>OZ244933.1:2027500-2588935 GCA_965222065.1 Pseudomonadales bacterium | reverse complement strand
ATTATCGAGGATGGCGGTCATGGTGAAGAGGTTCGTCTCGGTCACTGCATAACCTCGAGCTTGCAGGTTGTCGTTGACATCCACCGATAAGTCGAGGTTCGGCAGAATATTGTCGTAGTCATATTCCTGAGTCACAAGCGACTCAGAGCTGCCAAATATCGTATTAAAGTCGTTGTCCGATGCCCATTCTTTGTATTGGGGGATAGACTGCACCGAAGCAGATTCGACACCCGTGTCCTCATAGCGTAGCCCGGCCACAACCTGCATAGGCAAAGTGGCAACCTCGCCGTCCAGGACAACCTCGGCATAAACTGACAGGACGTCTTCTGTAATGGTGTTGTCATCAGTGGCACCTAAAGATGGATTGTCCCTGTCGAATACACTTCCACCGGCACTGGTGAAACCGTCAAAGGCATCCATGAACGCTACCGGATCAATAAAGTATGCTTCCTCACCCACAAGTCGCAGATTGGCACCATCGGCTATAGTTCCACCGGCAGCGGTGAACTGATTGACTAGTTCTTGCTCCGAAAGAAGGAGGCCGTCATGATCGTTAAACTTGCTGCGGATGTTGACGGTTTCGATGGCATCTTCTCCCATCAGTGTCACTATGTCGCCAACATAGTTGGTGTTCCAGCCGCCGAGTTCGTCCCGATAATCCAGATTTTTCTGAACAATTTCATTGTCATAGTAGCCCAAGCCAAAATTGGCCGTGACCGAACCACCGTTATCGAAGCCAGCTTTCAAATTGAACTGATCCAAAGTACTTTTCTGCTCACGAAATTCTGTGAACGCCCACTGGGAACCGAGATCCGATTTTTCAAAGATTCCGTTCGCATTGCCGCCAGGGAAATTCACCAATGTACCATCGACCATGGTGCTGGTGGGGGGCGAGCCGTCCGCAATGGCCTGAATTGAGTTGGGTATCTCTGTACGGAAGTCTACAAATTGTGCGGCAACTGCCTGCCCGCCTAGAGAGAATGACTCAGAAATAGCGCCATCATTACCATTACCACCGGCTGTTGCTTCGGAAGTGGCCGCATCAACGTTTAACGTCCATGAGTCATTGAGCTGATAGTCGACATTGATGCCGAACGAAGTTAACTCGTCTCTTATGCTGAAGGAAGTATTCCGGAATGGCAGCTCCTTGCCCGCCTGGGTGGGATCGCTACCGGCGCCAGCCACATGTGGCTCGGAGATGAATTCAGGCCAACTGACTACAGGATTGCCATCGAACTGGACGAAATCGAACTGGCGGATAAAGAAAGGCAGATCGGAAACACTCTGCTGAACCTGATCATTCCGCGCAAAAAGTCCATCCACAGTAACAGTCAAATCATCCGATGGTGCAAACTGAAGGGTCACGGACGCGTTTGTACGCTCACGCTCGCCTTCGGTGTAGGACAACTGTGAAGAGTTCGGGAAGCCCACCAGTTGGCCAGAAGGCGGATTGACTATGACAGCGTTTCCGTAGGGACCACCATCAGTTGTAAAAGGGTTTGTCCATACAACGCCACCCTGAATCGCCGATCGATTCGAATAATCACGCTCTTGGTGGGAAGCGAAGCCGGTCACGCCGAAGGTGCCTGCATCATTCACCCAGCTCGCCAGACCGCTAAACTCCGGCGTAATACTATCGCCGCCAGCATCATCGACAGCCTTGGTACCTAAGGAAAACTGGTTCCCCGCTTCCAAAGGCCGGATGGTTTGAATATTGATCGAGCCGCCAAGGCCGCCAGATGGGGCACTGGCTCTGCCCGTTTTGTACACCTGCAGGCCCGACACACCTTCAGATGCGATATTGGAAAAGTCGAAGGAGCGCGAGTCGCCTTTGTCCTGGTATGAGTTAACGCCGAAAAAAGCCACATTATTGTCGGCCGAGGGCATCTGACGGCCATTTAGAGTGACCAGGTTAAAGTCGCCACTGAAACCGCGAATTGTCACCTCGGAGCCTTCACCCTCAACGCGGTTGACAGACACACCGGTAATACGCTGCAACGATTCCGCCAGGTTGGTATCGGGAAATTTGCCGATATCCTCTGCGGAAATAGCGTCCATCACCCCTGGAGTATTGCGCTTAATATCCAGAGCCTGTGTCAAACTCCCGCGAATACCAGTGACAACTACTTCTTCCAATTGAGTATCTTGCGCGTGAGTTTGGGTAGCCATAACTGCACATACCGCCGAAACGGCAGCCGCTAGTTTAGTACGTTTTATTATCATAACCTTCCCCTTCCATCTGATGTCTCTTTAGAGACAGTTTGTAATAGACCTAACTCTAAAAGTTTGGTCTGTAACGTCTTTACGACTTGAAACAACCAAATTTGCCATCAAAGACTCGCTAAGTATTAATGATGAGCAATTAAATCAACGTTGATTAGCCAAAGATGAACAGTCAACGTTGATAATTCATCATATTCCTATTTGTATTTCGTATGCAACCATTTTTTGTAATATTTTTTCTTATAATCACTATTTTGTAATTTTAAGACATTAATTGGTTTGTTACAGATATCGGCCGGTTTTGATGTCACCGCGACTCGCTGGCTCTCCTTCAAAGCCAGACTCAATGACAGCTGCATGTCGAGCCAATGACCGTGGACAAAATACCAGGCCCTCATACTTTTGAGACAAAGCATCAGTCCCTTGAGTTTTGTGCCGCCAAGAATTTCACCGCTGACCGATACGACTAGTTCAGATCATTCAGGTATCACAGACAATATCCACAACCAGGTTCGCCGCAACCCGCAATCCAGCAGCATCCCAAGTAAAATTAACTTTCGCGACACTCGCAATTCGAGCAATAGTGAACCCCGGGAGCAAGGCGCTGAGCACAGAGCTTCATCAGAATTGTTATCAGGGACAAGTCATTCCGATTCTCACGAAAGTCAGTGCCAACAATTGATTAGGTACAACCCTTAGCTTGTTCACTGAGAAGGTGAACGCACACCAGAGCCCTTGGTGGTATTCGCAAAAAATGAAATTGAGAACTAACCTATTGCAGACTGTATCCAAAAAAATAATGACCAATCCTTGGCAACCCGGGTAAATAAATAATAGAGCTTTAGCCCATCAAAATAATATTGCTCGCGTCTTTCAGGGTAATTCTGAAGCCCATGAAAATGTGCAATAGCTGGCCCTCATGGTCGGAAAGAAAGCCTAATAAAATACCTGTCGATGTTAATCGACACTCGCTATGGAATGCCTGTTGTTGGACCAGAAGTGTGGGCTATTACAAAAAGAAGCGCAGAAATAAATGTGTAGTACGGTCTGATCTAACTACATTGCATTAAAAATTGATTGCCTGCTAAATGGACATGCGCCGGATATTCAAATCCGTTAATAATATTGCTTATGTTGCAGCAATCTACCTGTGACAACGTAAATCTGGAGAAGCATTAATGAAGAATAAAGTTCGCGTAATCGTTGCCGGTGGGGGAACGGCTGGTTGGTTGACAGCTTACAGCCTGATCAAACGACTGGGTAACGTGCTCGACATCACTCTCGTCGAATCCGACGAGGTCGGAACCGTGGGTGTGGGCGAGTCGACCGTCCCCACCATACACAAATTTCACCATCTTTTCGGCATCGACGACGAGCGTGAGTTTATGCGAGCAACCGACGCAACCTTTAAGCTCGGCATTGTGTTTGACAACTGGGGGGCGCCAGGCGAAAGCTACGCTCACACATTCGGCGAAATCGGACAAAGTAACTGGATGGTGGAATTCATCCAGTACTGGTTGGAAGCGAAAGCCAATGGCTTTGGCGGCAACCTGGAGGACTATAGCCTCGAACTGAAGGCAGCGAAGGCCGGCAAGTTCGCGAAAACAGTAGGTCAAACGCCACTGACCTACGCCTATCACCTAAATGCGACGGCCTATGCTGGATTTCTGCGGCAAAAAGGCGAATCACTCGGCGTACACCGAGTCGAAGGCAAAATCAGCGAAGTTACCCTTGATCCGGAGACGGGTAATATCCAATCGCTGGAATTAGACAAAAAAAGGCAGGTTGCCGGTGATTTCTTTATTGATTGCACCGGTTTCAAAAGCTTGCTGCTCGGCGATGCATTGGACGTTGAATTCGAGGACTGGAGCCATTGGCTGGCCGCCGACCGTGCTCTGGCGGTACAGACGACGAGCACCGAGCCACCTCCCCCCTATACCCGTGCAGTCGCACATCCCTGCGGGTGGCAGTGGCGAATTCCCCTGCAAAACCGCACCGGCAACGGCATTGTATACAGCAGCCGGTTTTGTTCCGACGACGATGCTCGTGCCACTTTGCTCGGCAATATCACTGGTGAGATGATCACTGACCCCTTTACCCTGAAATTCAACACAGGTCGGCGAAAAAATGCGTGGCACAAAAACTGTGTTGCCATAGGGTTATCGAGCGGATTTCTCGAGCCACTTGAAGCGACCAGTATACATCTGATTGACACCGCGCTAGTACGCCTGATGAGACTCTTCCCTTTTTCAGGCGAAATGGCGCCACTAGCCAAGCAGTTTAATCATGAAACCCAGCGTGAATGGGAAGCCGTTCGAGATTTTAGCATCCTGCATTACAAACAGACGCAGCGGGATGACAGTGAACTCTGGAATTATTATCGAACCATGGATATCCCTGACAGTCTTGCTCACCGTATAGAGATCTTTAAGGAACAAGGTTATGCGTGGCCGGATTCAGCGAACTTTTTTCGCGCGCACTCTTGGATTCAGGTGATGCTTGGGCAAGGGTTGTTCCCTAAAAATTGTCATGGAGCAAGCCGTATACTGCCACCGGAGGCTTTGAAGCTAGAGCTCGAAAAGCTGAGTACTTTTGTAAATCAGAATCTTGCCAGGCTGCCTGACCACAGTGACTTTATCCAGCAGTATTGCCCAGCGAAGAACTAACGGGTGACACAATGATTACGAATGTCGCAAAGCAAAGTTCTCAAATTACCAGGTCACTTAAGAATCGTAAAACTGCACAGTTCTAGAACATATACGGCTGTCATATTTCACATTAGCAATGGGCATGAATATATGCTTGAACCGATGGTCATGTATTCCAACTACTGATGCGCAATACATGGCCATTACATAAGAGCAACATTATATGTATATACCGTTTTTTTAATCGTTGTCCGGCAATAGTCGAATCATCGGATTACGGAACAGAACACGGCTATCGGAGCCCACGGACTCCAGGCCGATCGTCCCCCGGTGAAGACTAGCCGGCCCATCCACATCTGCAGGTTCGGTGTACTCGTTGACTGTCTCGTCACTCACTTTTACGGTTACCTTGTTGCCCTCAACCTTGATGTAGTAGTTGAACCATTCGTTATCGCCGTGTGGGGCAGTGTCCACGTCGCTTGCCCCAACCAGGCTGCCGGTTTTGCTTTCACTGGCCCGGCTGGCGTTAATCTGAGCTTCATAACCAAACGTAGGAGGCCCCTCCTCTTTGTAACGGGTATGAAAATAGATCCCTGAAGCCGAGCCAGGATGGGTATAGACATCAACCTTGAATTCAAAATTTTTGAAATCACCGCCATCAATGGGCCCTGCATAGAACAGGTTACTCTGCGGACCCTCGACAACAATCGTATTTGAATCCACGTCAACGAGTGCACCATGTTTTGGCATGCGCAACAACCGCTCAGCCTCACTGGGGACAAGTTTGAAGGATTCGGTGCCCATGTTCTGTTTCGTGGGCCAAACGTCCTCTCCTTCCCACCATTTTAGTTCACCCCAGTTCGTCGTCTGGCTGGCACGCCAGCCGTTCAGGGTTCCCCCTTCAAACAGCGAGTTCCATCCCAGTCCCCACTCGCCTGAGTATCCTTCCAACGGGCGCCCATTGTTGTCAAGCTTGCCCGCTGCCCACAGTAGGCCAGCCGCTACCAGATTTAAATTCACATCTGAGCCCATGGTCGGATTGTGGTGACCCAGCGTGCTGGCGAACACCCGAACCCCTTCGTACTCGTGGGTCCAGGCTACAGGAAAAAATTCCGCGGCTTCGCCAGCGTAGGCACGTGCCAGCGGGGTAGCATTATCTTTTAGCTCGATAGGCATATACAGCTCACCCTCGGGAGTCCGCCACGTCCCGGGGAAATGGGCCATAATCGGATGATTCGGTTCTAGCACTTCTACCGTAAACGGGACACGAACAACCTCATGCTGATGAGAAACAGCCCCGGTAAATTCGTACCATTCCGGAGTGGTCGTCCGATGCAGGTGCATCGGACAGTGCAACAGTACGGCAGGTACCTTGTACTCGGCATGGGCATCCATGATCCGCTCAACATGCCCGGCATCGCCCATATCAAGATTGCAGTTGTTGTATAACACCAAATCAAATTTTCGAGCCCACTCATCGTTTAACTGGCTTTCAAATTTGAAATGCATATCCTCTTTGCTTTCACCCTCATTATGATCAATGGTGAACTCAATATTACCTATGCGCTCGCTCAGCCCATCTTCAAGTTGTCTTTTCTGGGTAAAGTAATCGTGAAAAGGCCCCCCACCAGTGATCATCAGAACTTTCAGCGGGTCCTCATTCTGCGCGACGGCTATATTATTAGCAGTCATAAATCCCGAAGAAATCAATAGCACAACAATTGCAAGAGATGACCGTTTAAATGTATGCATGAACTTACTCATTACGAATCCTTTTCTAATTATTAATCCGGCAATAGACAAATCACCGGATTCCAAAAGTAAGCGCTGCTGTCGGAGCCCGCGGGCTCCCGCCTGGTCGTGGTGAGCCGGTGGAGATTACTGGCCCCGGCTCACCCACGGGCTCGGTGAATTCGTTGACTATCTATCGTCTCTGGTTATTAATCCGGCAATAGCCGAATCATCGGATTACGGAACAGAACACGGCTATCGGAGCCCACGGACTCCAGGCCGATCGTCCCCCGGTGAAGACTAGCCGGCCCATCCACATCTGCAGGTTCGGTGTACTCGTTGACTGTCTCGTCATTCACTTTTACGGTTACCTTGTTGCCCTCAACCTTGATGTAGTAGTTGAACCATTCGTTATCGCCGTGTGGGGCAGTGTCCACGTCGCTTGCCCCAACCAGGCTGCCGGTTTTGCTTTCACCGGCCCGACTGGCGTTAATCTGGGCTTCGTAACCAGAGGCAGGAGGTCCATCCTCTTCATAGCGGGTATGAAAATAAATCCCTGAAGCTGATCCAGGATAGGTATAGACATCTACCTTGAACTCAAAATTTTTGAAATATCCGCCATCAACCAGACCGTCATAGAACAGATTTCTTTGATCTCCTTCGACGATCAGTGTGTCGCCATCAAGTCGGAACGATTCTCCAGTCACGGTATCGTCGATAGTCGGGTATACCAAATTTCCGCTATACCAGTTACCTGACGTCCAATCCACGACGCCGCCACTCTCAATCCAGCCGTTGAGCGTATCACCCAGAAGAGAAATCCACCCAAGCCCACGTTCTCCTTCATATCCCGCAGCTGGCAAACCATCTTCTTCAAGTTTTCCTGCCGCCCAGAGCACACCTGATGCAACAAGATTCAGATTCACATCCGAGCCCATTGAAGCATTGTGATGTCCCAGAGAGCTGGTGAATACACGAACGCCTTCGTACTCGTGCGTCCATGCTGTTTCAGTATAGGAATCAGTCTCGACCGAATAAGCATGAGACAAAACAGTAGCCGATTCATGCATATCAATAATCATATACAACTCACCTGCAGGCGTTCTCCATGAGCGAGGATAGTTTTTCATGATTGGATGATGCGGCTCCAAAACCTCGATCGTGTAGGGAGAGGTATTGGGGTGATCTTCTTTTTCGTGAAAGTATGAAACTGCGCCGACAAAATCCCACCATTTATCCGCAGCATCACCCTCAGCATATTGATAGAGGTGAATCGGGCAGTGAAGCATGACGGCGGGTACCTGATGCTTTACATGCTGATCAATAATTCCTTTCACATAGGATTCATCTTTAACTTGCAGATTACAGTGGTTATAGATAACAACATCGAAATCTTCCGCCCAGTCGTCCTTCAAATGACGTGAGAAATGGAAATCTGTTGATTCCATCGTAAGCGTATCCGCGCCTTCATAGTCCGTTGTAATTTCGATATTCGAAAGACGCTCCAAAAGCCCATTTTCGATCTGGTCCTTTTGCGTTGCATAATCGTGCCAGGGACCTCCGCCGGTAATCATCAGGATCTTCAACGGATCTGTGTCCTGCGCTGCTACGAACTGAGACAGGCTGCCAAAAATTAATGCTAAAACCACTAAAACAGGTAGGGGCCTTCTACTATTTAAGATCTTGTTCATATATTTGATCCCTGATGTATATTTCGTAGATTGAGTCGCATCTCTATCTCTTTGTTTATTGAGTTTCTGATTCCGGCAGGGCAAATACATGAACCCGCTTTCCGATAGGCCCTGTTACAGGTGAACGATAACGACCACCGCCGCCTCCAGCTACAATCGCAACATACTGCCTGCCATCGATTTCGTAAGTAGAGGGGCTCGCAAAGCCAGGTGCATCCATTTTAAATTCCCACAACAATTCGCCATTGGTCTTGTCAAATGCCCTGAACATACTGTCTTCTGTCGCTGCAATAAAAATCACACCGCCTTTAGTAACTGCCATTCCGCCAAAGTTTTCAGCACCGGTATTTCGAATCCCCATTTCGACCAGGCCAGGATATTCTCCGAGCGGGATGGACCATAGAATGTCACCTTTCGCTACATCTACAGCAACGAGTTTCCCCCATGGCGGTTGAATCGCGTGATACCCCATATGGTCTGTAAAATAATCCAGCGCAGCTGTGTACTGTGGAGTGGATGTAGACCAGGCAAGCTCGCCTTCTCCGCCGCTCCAGGTCAAACTCTCATCAGTTAAATCAATGTTTGCGGTAGATTCTGCTTCACCGGGCTCGCTTTGAAGATACGCCACCAGATGATCCAGTTCATCGTCCTGGAAGTACTGGAATGCCGGCATCGCATTTCTGCCCTGAGTAATGATCTCTTTCAGAGTATCGACGTCATAGGTCAGGTTATCCAGTGGCATGCCGGTTGCACCTTGTCTTTCAGCTCCGTGGCAAGCTGCACATTGACCCATATATATTGTCTTGCCTTTCTGCAGCTCTGACATATCTGCAAATTGATCAGGTTGCATCGGGACCAGCGTCAGAATAAACGGGAAGTCATTTACATTGACGTAGGCTATATTTGTCTCCGGATCAAAAGCGGGGCCACCCCACTCGTTGCCGCCATGAATACCCGGCTGGACGATGGTTCCTTCGATACTCGGGGGCGTGTACATCGGCCCTGCTTTTAGTCTTTTAAACTGCTCCAGGGCGGATGCATGGGATTCGGGTGTAATAGTCGTTAAATCTGACTCATAGAATGATGTACGTACCAGGGGGTCTGGCTTTAACGGCCATGGCTGTGTTGGATAGGGAACTTCACCGGGGGCGGCGTCAGTCGGAACAGGTTTCTCGACGATAGGGAACAGCGATTCACCTGTATCCCGGTCAAACACAAAGAATTTACCCTGTTTTCCTGTTTGAACGACCACATCCTGTTTTGTTCCGTCATCCTTGGTGATCGTCGCTAACATCGGTGCAGGAGCAATGTCGTAATCCCAAATATCGTGGTGAATGGTTTGAAAATACCATTGCAATTCGCCAGTCTCCGCATCAATAGCTAACACGGAATTCGAAAAGAGATTCTTGCCGGGCCTGAATCCACCATTACCATGAATCCCTCCGGTAACTGCGCCCGTAGCAGCAAATACCCAGCCTCTTTCTTCATCAACGGTAAATCCACCCCAGGAGTTGGCGCCACCGTAATTCATATTTTCTTCCCACTCCGTGCTGTCATACCCGTGCTGGCCTTCCAGAGGAATGGTGTGAAACCTCCATCTGAACTCCCCGGTCAGTGCGTCGAACGCTTGGATATCTCCAGGCGGCTCCTCCCGGTTTTCAAACACGTTGAAATCTACAATCAAGAAATCTTTATACACTGCTGGCGGCGAGTTGTTTGACAGTTTGTTACGCACCAGATGAGCAGGCCAACGATGGTGTTCCGCTAAATCCAGGGCTCCGTCTTCGCCAAACGATTCAATAATTGTTCCGTCATCCGGGTTAATGGCCCAAATATGATCTTTTGCCAGATGAAAAATTCTGGCATTTTCGCCATTTTCATCTTCCCAATACACATCAGCCCGCTGAATTCCTGAGGGGAAGTCATCACCCCTGTAATCATGCTCAGAGGGATCAAACAACCAAAGCTCCTCACCGGTTGCCGCATCCAGGGCCACCAGGTTTAACTCGGAGTCAGCAAAGTAAAAAACACCATCAACGATAATCGGATTCGAGGACATACCCGGCCCGACAAGATCCCTCGTGTCGTAGTGCCAGACTTCTTCCAGCATGCCGACATTTTCGGGTGTGATTTGGCTTAGAGTAGAATATGCGGTTCCTGCCTGATCGCCACGATAAGTAGCCCAGTCAGTAAAGTTATTCAATCTGTTTTTCTGGCCGGTGGCACTTGGCTGGCTCGAAACGCGCCGTACTGAGCTGCTTTCCTGAACAGCAGGACCCGTATTTTCCTGAAAAGTGGTACTCGTGCTTTCCTGAACAGCGGAATTTGTATTTTCCTCATTAGCGCTGCCTGCCTGGCCCGACGTGTCACTGTTGCAGCCGGATGCCAGGGCAAAAGGCAAGATCAGGAAAAAGAATCGATAGTATTGTTTTTTCATTATTTTGCGGCCTCAATCCGTCTATATTAGATAGCAGATAATTTTTCTATGAGTAGTCAACATTATGCCTATTTGTATAATGCCTGCAAATAATTTTTGTAATTTTTTTTCTTATACAAATATAATTTGTAACTTTAGTACATTGATAATGTATATTGCAGGTAACATTTAATTACTTTTTACGTAAATCAATCTGCTTTGGAGGAAATTCATACATTTCGCCAGACAGTGACTAGATTACGAATAAACTGGTCGGTAAGCTGGTATTTCTAATTGCTCATGATGGAGCACGGTTCAAAACGTTATTATCTATACCGCCTTGATCATACCGTAAGAATCTTACTCGGATTGAGTGAGCATGTTCACAAGCTGGGGCTGGCCTAGATACGATGATCCATGCTTCACGCCATTCTCAGATTGGGAGTCTCAAGGCTATCGCTTTTCCCATCTTTTGCCAGACTATCAAAAGGCCGGTTATATACAGTATATTTCATACATACGCACCAATAGAGGACAGAATGAACAAGCTTGATCAACTCCGCCAAATGACTGAAGTCGTTGCCGATACGGGCGATATTGATGCCATCGCCAAATACAAGCCGGTAGATGCAACCACCAACCCCAGCCTGCTTTTGAAAGCGACCCAGTTGCCACGATATGAGTCACTGATCGACCAGGCCGTGGAATGGGCCAAAACGCTGGAAGTCAGCGATGCGGAAAGAATTGAGATCCTGGCGGACCGATTGGCCGTTAGCGCCGGGCTGGAAATTCTTAAAGTCATCCCCGGCCGGATCTCTACCGAAGTGGACGCGCGACTTTCTTTTGATACCGATGCCAGTATTGCCCGCGCCAAACGTATTATCGGCTTTTACGAGGAAGCCGGGATTGGCAGGGAGCGTGTCCTCATCAAGCTGGCCTCTACCTGGGAAGGAATCCGCGCCGCAGAAATCCTGCAAGCCGAGGGCATAAACTGCAACCTGACCCTGATGTTCAGCGATGTCCAGGCAGTTGCTGCGGCCGAAGCCGGGGCATTCCTGATCTCCCCGTTTGTCGGACGTATCCTTGACTGGTACAAAAAAGCCAATCAGGTCGATAGTTACCCTGCCGATGAAGATCCCGGTGTGCTCTCGGTACAAAACATTTACAACCTGTACAAGGACCGCGGTTTCAAAACCGTCGTCATGGGAGCCAGTTTCCGTAATGTTGGGGAAGTCGAGGCACTGGCTGGCTGTGATCGGCTGACGATCGGGCCGCAGTTACTCGAAGAGCTAAGTAACGACGACGGACATCTTGAACGCAAGCTCAGCGCTGAAAATATTGGCGAGTATCAGGATTGTCGAATAAGCGGCGAAGCGGATTTCCGTCTGCAATTCAACGATAACCCCATGGCGGTGGATAAACTTGCTGAAGGAATTCGCCTCTTTATTGCCGATCAGATCAAGCTGGAAGCCCTGTTAAGCGATAAGCTCCAGGGCTAGAGCCAGGCGTCGCAAACACAAAAAAAGGGATTGGCAAAACCAATCCCTTTTTTTATAAATCAGCAACTGCTTACTGACTGGATTTTTCGGATTCTTTTTGCAGTGCAGAAACCAGTTTGGAAAAGGCTTCCATATTTTTGGTATTCATCGACATGAGTACCTGATGTGCTTCAATCACCTCTTTACGAACCTCGCTGGAAGTCGCGTTTGTCGCAGAGAGCTCTTTTAGTGATTCTGTATCTGCAGGGAAATTCGGCACCATCTCAAACAAATCATCAAACCCCATACTATCCAGCAGCCGGATCATGGATTTGTCCTTGACGATGATCAGCGGCGAGAGACCTTTGGAAATTGCGTACAGGCCGACTTTCGCCATAAAGCCAAGCGTCGTACTGTCAACCGCTTTGGCCTCACGCAAATCCAGCACAAGCGATTGAAGCGCGGGTCCGGAAAAGATGTGATCAATGTACTTGCTTAAACTGGTACACAGGGTAACCCGCACATCACCGACAAAACGGATGTGGTAATTCGCGTCGTTTTCAGCGTAATAAATTCGCCCGTCGCTCATTCAGTCTGTGTCCGCCTCGTGCTCATCGTGGTAGCCCCTGGCGATCATCAATATAGCGATATCATCAGGGGGCTCTTTGGAAATATCAATGTCCAGTGCCGGAAGAACGGCATCGATGTCCGGCTTGACCTTGGCCAGTTTTTTTAACAAATACGCTTCCTGCTCCTCCAGGGTTTTCTGGGGAAGGACTTCCAGTATCCCGTCGGAAAATGTCACCAGGATAAATTTTTCTGGCAAATCCAGCTCATAAATTACCCAGTCGACGTTAGGGAAAAGCCCGACCGGCTTGCCCTTGCCCTGTAAAAACTCCGCCTTGCCGTCATGGATAAGTATCGGCATGGGCAACTGGGCACCAACGGCATATTTAAGGTGGTTGTTTTTGCGATCCAGACTGCCCGAAAACATGGTCAGGTGTTTGTCTACATGGTTATCGTGCAATACCGTATTGATACTTTCCAGAAAGCCCTCTGGTGAATGCTCCAGGGCAGTCACGTCTTTTTCCAGGATCTGTTTACGAACAATACGCCGCATCAATTGCCGGACCATGACCGTAATAAATGCCGATGACGCCCCGTGACCGGAAACATCTGTCAAATAGAATAAAAAATAGTCGTGCAGCGCCGACATATAGTTAATGCCATCACCCGACAGATAGAGTGAAGGCAAAATTTTTCGGGCAATGTAGTAAGGGGGCTGAATCAGGGGTGAACGCGGCAATAATGACTGTTGCATTTGTTTGCCGGCCAGCTGGTCCGCCTGGAGGATTCCCAGGCGCCGCTCGGATTCCAGCATGGCCTTTTTCAACCGCCTGTGGGTGCGCATCTTGCGCGCAATTTGCAGTCGTTTTTCCTTGGCTCGTTCTGTTGCCAACAGCAGGGTGCGCTCGGTAAAAGGGCACGGCAGGCAATCACGGTTTTCATGCCGAAATGCTTCCAGCACCTGATCAATGGCGTGACGACGGATCAACTGAATGTACTGGATTTCCGTCTTCTTCGGAAAAGCCTTGTCAATCTGGTTTTCGACATCACTGCAGATATCTATGTCGCATATAACAATATCCGGGCCTGCACGTTCAGTCGTCGCTTCCAGCGCTTCCATATCCCCAAAGGTGAGTACCCTGTGCCCTCGTCTGCCCAGGTATCGGGACACCAGCCTTCTTACAAGCGGGTCCCGGTCTACACAGAAGATACGCAGTAAAGCCATTTAAAAATCGGTGTCGAAGTCATTCATATCTTCACTCAACTCTCCATCATTGACGAGATATTCACGACGCTGGATGTAGGCATCTTTAAGAAACAGGTACCGGTCTCCATTGACTATTTCTTCTGTCTGCAATAACTGGGCTCTTCGCTGAACGACATCCCAGGCATTTAACAGGTTTTGGTCACGCGATGATTCCACATGGTTGACCGGATCGAAGAAATAATCGACTACTCTGGAGGGAGCATCCCGAAGCGATGAAGGGCCAAGAAACGGCAGATATATGTAGGGTCCGGATTCCACACCCCAGACGGCCAGTGTCTGGCCAAAATCTTCCGGATCGTTCTTGCGAATACCCATCGAATCGGCCACATCAAACAGTCCCAAAATCCCCAGGGTGGAGTTGATGACAACGCGGGATGTGGCTGTACCTGCTTCACCCAGCTCACCCTGTAACAGTTCATTTGCGGCGGTGCCTACTTCTCTCAGATTTGCAAAAGCCCGGGAAAAAGAGTGTTCCACAGGATCAGGAAGAATCGCTGTATATCCCCTGGCCACGGGTTTCAATACATAATGATCGGCAACTTCTGTGACGTTGTAGGACACCTTGTTAAATTTTTCCAGACCGGAGTCATTGTCGGTAATTTCGGTCTGTGTAGTTGTTGTACATGCAGGTAATAAAAAGCTTAGGGCCAGCAGACAGATCGCCCGATGATTGTTTTTCATAGCAAGCCTGGGAAGTGGGTCGTTATTCTTCATGTTGCACTGCCAAAATATTGTAACGCTACCGGATTCATTTGACACAGGAATCCGAATAAATCGCGCGTAAAAAAGAGGAATTCATAACTTTTACTGCTCGCGCAAGGTCGCTGTTGCTTTTTCCGCCTGTTCAAACAGATTTTCCAGGCGTTTCCGGGATACCGGTCGGCTGGTTTTAATCGGTTGTGAGAAAAGCGAAATCCGATACTCTTCCAGCATCCAACGCAATTCTATGAGTTCAGATGACTCGCCTGCACGGTGGATGGGGATTTCTTTGATTAATTGCTGATATCTTCCATACAAATCTGTGATCTCGTCCACCATTTCCAGATCCCTGGCCAGTTGTCCCTGCATTCGGTCAATACGTTTGCTTATCCCTTTCAAAAACCGCCCTGGATGCGGCCGCCACTCAGCGGGCATGGCTTGTAAAAAGTCCTTCGAAAAAAGCTCACCTATCTGAAAATGAATATCCTCAGCGGATTTTTCATACCCTACTGACAGTTCGGCGATCTCCGATTTTATGATTCGGAGTTGATCGGCCCACTCCAGACATAGTGCTTCCAGCTCCAGCGAGCGTCGCACAAGCTCGCCGCGATGATGTTCAACCGTCTTAAGAAAATCATCCCGCGAACGTATTTTGGCTGCATCAGGCAACAGGTCCCCGGCCACGGCTATCAGCAGGTCTTCCTTCAGTTCGGCCAGCTGAATCTTGATGTCGGGCAAGGGATTAAGTAACGCCATCAGGCGCAAGTCTGAAGCTTTAAACAATTCCTTTTGCAGATATTTGCGCGCATCCGACTGAACCAGCAGAAAAAGTCGCTGCACGCCCCTGGCATGGATATGCCTCGCTTCGTCATGGTTATCCAGCAGGCGATAACCCACTCGATCCTGTTTGTCTTCCAGCGCAGGCCAAAGCCTTACACGCTCCTTGCCTTTCTGGATATCGACTGATTCGGGTAGTTTCCCAAATTGCCAGTCGGTCGCATCGGGGAAATCCTCAACCGTATCCCTGATTTCAGAAATGGCCTGTTGCGCCTGGGATCGATAGGCATCACGCAATTCCCTGAGATTGCGACTGGTCGCCAGGGGACGACCCTGGTCATCTTCCAGTTGAAACCGCATCAGATAGAAATCGTCCAGGGAAACCTCCTTCCAGGCTTCCTCGGGAAACGCCTTACCCGTCGAACGCTTTAGTTGATAGGCAAGAGCCTCCTGTAGAGGCTGATCACCAGGCGTCATTGCTGGCCAGAGCTTGTCCACATGGGCAGGAATAGGCACCAGTTCGCGGCGGTACCGCTTGGGCAATGATTTCAATACTGCCACCAGCTTATCTTTCAAAAGCCCGGGAACCAGCCACTCCACCAGGTGTTCGGGCACCTGGTGCAACTGCCCTACAGGCACATGCAGGGTAACGCCGTCCTCCTCTGATCCGGGCTGGAATTTATAGCTCAGCCGGAAACTTAACCCTTGCCAATCCAGGCTATCGGGAAATTCGATCAGTTTTTCCTGGTCAACAGACTCGGTGAGTGTGTCTTCATCGAGATACAAAACCCGCGGATTTTTCTTTTCGGCTCGTTCTCTCCAGGATTCAAATGAAGCCAGATCAATCACTTCAGCAGGAATTTTGTCTGCATAAAACTCAAACAGCTGCTGTTCGTCGACCACCAGCTCTCCCGTACGGGTGCGATCCTCAAGTTCCTGAAGCCGATCACAAACCTGGCGGTTATTCTGATAGAACTTACCCTTGCCCCGGTATTTCCAGTTTGCCAAAGCTTCCCTGATAAACAGCTCGTGACAAAGCTCAGGCTCAATGGATTTGTAGCTGACTTTATGCTGGTCACTGACGACCAGGCCAAACAGGGAATAGCGCATGCGCGCCATGATTTCGCCGCGTCGCGCATGATAGTAGGGTTCGTAATAATCCGTCTGCAATGCGTGATCAGCCAGTCCCAACAACCATTCCGGATTGAGCTTGGCCACCTGATGGGCAAACAGTTGGCCGGTATCGAGCATCTGGGCAGCAAACACCCATTTGGGCGGTTTTTTGGCCAGCCAGGAACCTGGGAAAATGCGAAATCGTCGATTGCGTGTACCCAAAAATTCCTTGTTTTCCTGCTGAACCCCGATTTGGGTAATCAACCCGCTCAGCAAAGCCCGGTGCAGACTTTTGTAACCGGGTGGTGTTTTGTTGAGTTTCCAGCCCAGCTCCCGACCCATCAGGCTCAGCTGGAAATGGACCTCGCGCCATTCGCGCATACGCAAGGGCGATAAAAAGTGTTTGCGGCACCAGTCATCCAGCTTGCGGTTACTCAAGGCCTGGCGTTGCTCCTGATAGCTATTCCATAAGTTTAATATGGCATTGAAATCAGACTCTCTGTCCATGAAAACACGGTGTTTTTCATCCGCCTGTTGTTGCTTGTCCGCTGGCCGCTCACGCGGGTCCTGAATAGATAACAGACTTATGATGGTAATTGCCTCAGTCAGGCACTGGTCATGCTGTGCTTGCCAGAGAATGCGGGCGAATCTTGGGTCAACGGGCAACCCGGACAGCAGTCTGCCCAGGCTTGTGATCCGGTCATTTTCATCGACCAACGACAGCTCTTCCAGCAAGCGCAGGCCATCCCGGATTTGCTTGTCTTGCGGACGCTCGATAAAAGGAAAGTCAGTTATATCCCCCAGCTTCAGGTTCTGCATTTGCAGAATGACCGCCGCCAGGTTGGTACGCATGATTTCCGGGGGAGTAAACTCGTCTCTCGAAAGAAAGTCCTGCTCAGAGTAGAGCCGAATACAGACGCCTTCAGCTATGCGCCCACAACGACCTGCTCTTTGGTTTGCACTGGCCTGGCTAATCGGCTCAATCGGCAGTCGCTGAACTTTGGTTCGTACACTGTAGCGGCTGATTCGCGCCGTACCGGTATCAATCACAAAGCCTATGCCCGGAACCGTGAGCGAGGTTTCCGCCACATTGGTTGCCAACACGACCCGCCTACCCCGTCCGGGACGGAAAACCCGATCCTGCTCGGCAATACTCAGGCGTGAATAAAGTGGCAACACATCCAGATTTTTTAACTGTGCGCGACGCAGCGCCAAGGCTAACTGCCGAATATCGCGCTCGCCCGTGCAGAACACCAGAATATCCCCCGCTTCATGCGATAAGGGCTCGGTTTCCAGAATATTTTTTACCTGGCCGACGACCGCATCAACTGGCGTATCGTACTCGTCTTCCCAGGGGCGATAGAAAATCTCCACGGGGTAAGTGCGACCGGACACCTCAACCACAGGGGCCGAATTAAAGTGCTCAGAGAACCGCTCAACATCAATGGTTGCCGAAGTAATGATGAGCTTCAGGTCAGGGCGTTTGGGCAGCAACTGCTTTAGATAGCCCAACAGGAAATCAATATTGATGCTGCGCTCGTGGGCTTCATCAATAATGATGCATTCATAATTTCGCAGATAAGGATCACGCTGTATCTCCGAAAGCAAAATGCCGTCAGTCATTAGTTTGACCAGCGTATTGGGGCTGCTTTGGTCAGTAAATCTCACCTGGTAACCAATCAGGGCCCCCAGACAAGTTCCCAGCTCTTCGGCAATACGAGCGGCCACTGAACGGGCCGCTACCCGCCGGGGCTGGGTATGACCGACCAGCCCGCGCGTACCCAGGCCCAGTTCAAGACAGATCTTGGGAAGCTGTGTTGTCTTTCCTGAACCGGTTTCACCGGCCACAACAATTACCTGGTTTTCCGACAGCAGTTTTTTTATACGCCCGGATTCAGAGGCGATTGGTAAATCAGGGTATTTGATTTCAGGTATTTGCTTGCGTCGGTTAGCTACCCATGCAAGTGATGTTTTTAAAGAGGTCGATAACTTTTCGAGATCCCTTGATACCGGCTGTTTTCCTGCCAACCGCCGCTTGATCCGGGCAAGGCTTTTTTGCAGACGATACTGGTCGCGTACAGAGACGTCCTGTGCAATATGGTTTTCAATTGCTTTTAGTTCAGTATCAGCCACGGCCTTCTCTATAAATTTATAGGTGCCCCATAACCAAAAAAGCCCTGATTAAACAGGGCTTTTTTGGCGAGCAAGATCTGGCCTAGGCGCCAGTCTTGTTCTCCTCTTCTTTGTCAGAAGACTCTTCCGTTTCGATTTCCTGGGTAATTTCAGGCTCGAACGGCTTTGGTTCCTCTGCAGGCTCCTCCGATTCATCCGCATCAGAAGCTTGTTCTTCCGGAGCGGGTTCCTCTGCAGGAGCTGGTTCTTCAACAACTGGCGCAGGCTCAACAGCCTCAGCCTGCTCGGCGACAGGGGCCGGCTCTGCTTCTGATTCGTCACCGGATTGGGCGGCTTCCTCAGCAGTAAGCTCTTTAATGGAAAGCTTGATACGACCTCGCTGATCAACTTCAAGACATTTAACGCGTACTTCCTGCCCTTCCTGAAGATAGTCGGTCACTTTCTCAACTCGCTCAGGCGCTATCTGGCTGATATGCAGCAGCCCTTCTGTGCCCGGCATGATTTCAACAAAGGCACCAAAATCAACAATACGGGTAATCTTGCCATCGTAAACCACGCCAGCCTCGGGCTCGGCGCAAATCATTTCGATGCGATAAACGGCGTCTGCCAGGGAGCTGGCTTCAGTCGCGTAAATCTTGATTGTGCCATCATCTTCAATATCGATGGTCGCGCCCGTTTCTTCGGTAAGCGCGCGAATTGTCGCCCCGCCTTTACCAATAACATCACGGATTTTGTCCTGGTCGATTTTGAATGTCTTCATGCGTGGCGCATTGTCAGAGACCTCTGCACGGCCGGCATCAATGACCTTGTTCATTTCACCAAGGATATGAAGACGGGCCGCCTGGGCCTGTTCCAGGGCAATTTCCATGATTTCCTGGGTGATGCCTTCAATTTTGATATCCATCTGCAGGGCAGTGACACCTGAAGCCGTCCCGGCAACCTTAAAGTCCATATCGCCCAGATGATCCTCGTCACCAAGGATATCTGTCAGTACGGCAAAGCCTTCGTCTTCCTTAACCAGACCCATCGCAATACCGGCAACTGGGGCTTTCAGGGGAACACCGGCGTCCATCAGGGCCAGACTGGTACCACAAACCGAAGCCATGGAGCTTGAGCCGTTGGATTCCGTGATTTCAGATACCACACGAATGGCGTAGGGGAAATCATCCTGGCTTGGCAGCATGGCAGCCACACCGCGACGAGCCAGACGCCCGTGACCAATCTCACGACGGCCCGGCGTGCCCATACGGCCACACTCACCAACCGAATAGGGAGGGAAATTGTAGTGCAGCATGAATGGATCTTTGCGCTCGCCTTCCAGTGCATCGATGATTTGGGAGTCGCGCTGGGCGCCCAGTGTTGCCGCAACAATGGCCTGGGTTTCACCACGGGTAAAAAGTGCCGAACCATGAACCATTGGCAGAACGCCAACTTCCACGGCAATAGGTCGCACAGTTTTATTGTCACGACCATCAATGCGAGGCTCACCGGCAATTACACGGCCACGTACAATTTTCTTTTCCAGCTTTTTCAGAAGGTCATTAATTTCACCTTCTTCCGGACCTTCTTCAGTAACCAGTGCTTCCAGAGTCGCTGTTTTGGCTGCAGAAATAGCAGCAACGCGCTCTTGTTTATCTGTGATCTGGTAAGCAGCCGTCAGGGCATCTTTGGCTTGCGCCGCTACCGATGCTTCCAGTTCTTCATTAACGGCTTCGGGTTGCCAGTCCCAGCGTGGCTTGCCAGCATCTGCTGCCAGCTCATTCACGGCCTGGATAACCGCCTGCATTTCCTGATGCGCGTACAAGACAGCACCAAGCATGATATCTTCAGGAAGTTCGTTTGCTTCGGATTCCACCATCAATACAGCGTCATCCGTACCGGCCACAACCATGTCCAGCTCGGAGGTTTGCAGATCGGCATAAGAAGGATTCAGCAAATAGCCTCTTCCCTGGTTAAAACCAACGCGTGCACCACCAATAGGACCATTAAAAGGAATCCCGGAGATCGCCAGGGCC
This sequence comes from Pseudomonadales bacterium, assembly GCA_965222065.1. Lineage (GTDB taxonomy): Bacteria > Pseudomonadota > Gammaproteobacteria > Pseudomonadales > GM7GCV1 > GM7GCV1. The sequence continues at coordinate 2,568,177 of OZ244933.1, read as the reverse complement.
GCTGAGGCACCAATCATGGCGCATATATCCGGATCCACATCTTTTTCCGATGACATCACAGTCAAAACGACCTGTACTTCATTTTTGAAGCCGTCCGGGAAAAGTGGACGGATAGGACGGTCAATAAGACGGGAGGTCAGGGTTTCTTTCTCGGAGGGGCGACCTTCACGTTTAAAGAAGCCACCGGGGATTTTGCCCGCGGAATAGGCTTTTTCCTGATACAAAACCATCAACGGGAAGAAATCGACATCAGGCTTGGCTTCCTTGGCACCAACAACGGTAGCCAGAACAGAAGTCTTACCCATGGTCGCCAGCACGGCGCCTGTCGCCTGGCGAGCAATGCGCCCGGTCTCGAGCGTCACGGTTTGCCCACCGTATTCAAATTGTTTAACTATTGGATTCACTATTTTTTCCTATTACTAAAAACGACAAAGGCCCGCATCAGCGGGCCATACTGCAGTTTATCGACGCAGACCGAGTTTTTTGATCAGTTCGCTATAACCATCGAGATCCTTGGTTTTCAGATACGCCAGCAACTTGCGACGCTGGTTTACCATGCGGATCATTCCACGACGGGAATGGTGGTCTTTGTCGTTGTCTTTAAAGTGTGACTGCAGTTTGTTGATATTTGCGGTAAGCAGAGCGACCTGTACTTCGGTCGAGCCTGTGTTGGCTTCGCTACCACCAAACTCTTTTACGATTGCTGTTTTTTCAGCTGCACTAAGTGCCATGTTAGTCTCCTAAGAATATGCCTGTTAATCGAGCAGACCCGTGCATATTTACAGGCCGCTTTCATGAGACGCTATGGTCTCTTCTGGTTAAAGATGATTCTGGACAAGGCCAAAATCATCAAATTCATTGTCTGACCACAACTCGTTTGGGTTGAACCTGGGAGTCATCGGTCACTTCCCCAACCCCGAGAAAATCTCCCGAGTCGGAAACGACGCGCACTATATCGGTTTCTTCAACAAAACGCGAGCCTTCAGATGCGGAAATTTTATAGATTCCCGGGACCATAACTGCCTGACCCATATAGAAAAATTCGGCTGATCGCTCGTCAATATTTACTCGTGGAAGATGCTCAATAGTGGCATCGACCGGAAGCAGGAAAGAGTCGAGCGTTTCAGGCCCGTTATCGCCACGTAACTGGCTTAATTCGTCCAGGGTTCTCGCCATATCTAGGGTAAAAGGCCCCGCAGCCGTTCGTCGCAGTGCCACCAGATGCGCGCCAACGCCCAAAGCGAGTCCTATGTCCTCAGCCAATGTGCGCACATAGGTTCCCTTGCTGCATTTGACCTGCAAGTCAAACTCCGTGTATTCGCCTTGCTGAAAATCCGTCACTGAAAGGTGATAGATGTTGACGCTTCTGGGCTCGCGCTCTACCTCTACACCTTTACGGGCAAGCTCATAGAGTGGCGTACCCTTATATTTGAGGGCGGAAAACATCGAAGGAATCTGCTCAATCTGGCCGCGGAATTGTTCCAGGACATTTTCTATATCCTGAAGCACTATGTGCCCGGCGTCCGTCTCTCCCAGGATCTCGCCCTCGGCATCACCCGTGCGGGTGGTCACACCAAGCCGGACTCGCGCGATATATTCCTTGTCAGCATCCAGGCCCCATTGGGTGAATTTGGTGGACTCCCCAAAGCAGACAGGCAAGACGCCAGTTGCCATCGGGTCAAGACTGCCCGTATGGCCGGCTTTTTGGGCATCAAATAAACGCCTGACCCGTTGTAATGCTGTGTTGGAACTCAAGCCGGCCGGCTTGTCGAGGATAAAGACCGCACTGAGTGGCCGGCCTTTTTTTCTGCGCGCCAATGATTCGCCTTCTAGAAGTCTTCGTCGGATTTCTTACGCTTGTCTTCGTCGGATTTCCTGGCTTTGGAGATTAAATCCGAGATTTCCTGGGCTTTATAGATGGTTTCATCAAAAACAAACCTTAGCTGGGGAATCGTTCGCATCTGGATGTCCTTCCCCAGGGCACTCCGAAGAAATCCGCTAACCTTGTTCAAAATGGCCACTCGCTCATCGGGCGGGCAATTTTTTGGATTATCGACAAAGGTGACAAACACTTTGGCATGGGCAAGATCGCGGGATACTTCCACTGCATTGACACTCACCATGCCAATGCGTGGATCGCGCAATTCATTCTGGATGATGACGGCCAACGCCTTTTGCAAAGCGTCGGCGACACGGTCTGTGCGACTAAACTCTCGTGACATCCGTTATGCGATCCACCAAATTACAGTGAACGCTCAACCTTGACCACGTCAAATACTTCAATCTGGTCGCCTGGCTGAACGTCGTTGTAATCCTTCACACCGATACCACATTCCATATTGTTGCGTACTTCGTTGACGTCATCCTTGAAACGACGCAAAGACTCCAGCTCTCCTTCGTAGATCACCACATTGTCCCGCAATACCCGGATAGGCTTGTTTCGGAAAACCGACCCTTCGACCACCATACAACCTGCAATGGCGCCATATTTGGGAGAACGGAAGACATCACGAACCTCCGCAATACCGACGATTTCTTCTTTCTCATCCGGATCAAGCATGCCGGACAGGGCCTGTTTCACTTCATCAATCAGCTGATAGATGATGCTGTAATAACGAATTTCGACCCCTTCCTGCTCTGCGAGCTTGCGGGCACCGGAATCAGCACGGACATTAAAGCCCAGGACGATGGAACCCGTGGTCATCGCCAGGTTGATATCGGACTCATTGATACCACCAACGCCCGCCGTGACCATATTGACGCCGACTTCGTCGTTACCAAGATCCAGTAACGCGGCCTGGATAGCTTCTGTGGAACCACGAACATCTGATTTGAGGACCAGAGACAGGATTTTCTTCTCCTGCCCTTCTCCCATCGAGGCAAACATGCTTTCCAGGTTCAACTTGCGCTGGCGTTCCTGGCGTTCCTGGCGCTCTTTATCGCGCCGGAAATCGGCGACTTCACGTGCCTTGCGCTCATCGGGCACCACCAGAAATTCATCGCCTGCATTAGGAGCCGAATCAAGCCCCAGGATTTCCACCGGAACCGACGGCCCGGCTTCAGAGACCTGGGCACCTGTCTCATCCATCATGGCACGAACCCGGCCAAAGGAATCACCGGCCAAAAGAATGTCGCCTTTTCTCAGGGTTCCTGTTTGTACCAGGGTTGTGCACACAGCACCCCGGCCCTTTTCCATACGGGATTCAACAACAACCCCGGTGGCAGGGCCTTCGGAAGGAGCCTTGAGTTCAAGCAGCTCCGCCTGAAGGGAAACGGCTTCCAAAAGGTCTTCGATACCTTGTCCGGTATGTGCTGATACCGGGATAAACTGCACATCACCACCCCAGTCTTCCGGAATGACGTCGTGCTGTGAAAGTTCGTTTTTGGCACGATCAGGATCGGCGCCTTCCTTATCAATTTTATTGACGGCCACGATAATCGGAACACCGGCAGCCTTGGCATGACGGACGGCTTCTTCCGTTTGTGGCATCACCCCGTCATCGGCCGCAACCACCAGGATGACAATATCCGTACAGTTAGCTCCACGGGCACGCATCGCAGTAAACGCGGCGTGTCCGGGCGTATCAAGGAAAGTAATCTTGCCGTGGTCTGTGGTCACACTGTAGGCGCCAATATGCTGGGTAATCCCGCCGGCTTCACCGGACGCTACCTGGCTTTTACGTATGTAATCCAGCAAGGACGTCTTGCCGTGGTCAACATGGCCCATGACCGTCACGATAGGTGCTCGCCCTACCTCTTTACCGGTCACTTTGGACTTCACTTGTTCAACCAGCTTGTCTTCCAGTTCCGTGTCCGAGACCAGTACCGGATTGTGTCCCATTTCTTCGACCAGCAACGAAGCCGTATCCTGGTCGATGGACTGGTTGATGGTTACCATTTCGCCCATTTTCATGAGCTGTTTGACCAGTTCACCGCTCTTGACGGCCATTTTCTGGGCCAGCTCGCTGACAACAATTGTTTCAGGAAGCTCAACGTCATAAACCTGGGTAACGGTTGGCTTGTTAAAGGTGTGCTTGTTCTTGGCGCGAATTTTGGCTACCTCAGCTGCGCGTTCACGCGCGCGTTCTTCTGCTTCAAACTCTTCGTCTTCATGGAGGGAAAAGTCCTGGGGACGATGAGAGTGCTTGCTCCAGTCCTTGCTATCGTGCTCTGACTTGACTTTTGCACGACCGCGACCAGCTTTCTTCCTGGACACAGGCCCATCGACATCCTTTTCAGGCTCTTCAATAACCTTTTTATTGGATGACTTGGGCGCAGATGAACGGGTTTTCTCTGCAGCTACCGCAGCGGCCTCCGCATCGACTTCTGCCTCGACTACTTCCTTGACAGGATCTTTGGACGATTTGGACTTCTCATCCGCTTCGCGTTTCCTGGTCTCGGCAGCTTCGCGTTTTTTCGCTTCTTCTGCCTCACGGCGAGCGACTTCCTCTTCTTCCGCTTTACGGCGCGCTTCCAGTGCGGCAATACGGCGCTGTTCGGCATCATCAATGGCCTTGCCAGTCGTCGCGGATCTGGAAGCCTCTTCGCGCAATCGCTGTGCTTCCTGCTCGGCTTCGGCCTGGGCCTTTATTTCATCATCTGTACGCTTAACGTAGGTACGTTTTTTACGCACCTCAACGTTGACCGTTTTCTTGCCTGTGGTGGCACCGGTCTTAAGGGTTTCTACCTTTTTGCGCTTGAGCGTGATCTTTTTGGTGTCGCGCGGAGCAGCACCGTGCAAGTTCTTCAGATAATCCAACAGCACCTGCTTCTCTTCATCGGAAACAAGGGCGTCTGTCGATTTATGTGTCAAACCAGCCTCTTTCATCTGGGTCAGCAGTCGCTCTTCCGAGGTGCCGACGCTTTTGGCTAATTCGCTAACTGTTACTTCTGCCATGGATTACTCCGAAATTTGAGCTCTGTCTCTATGCCTGGGTCTTTCTTTAACTTGATTACTCTGACTCCGACTGTTCAAACCAGGGCGCCCTGGCGGCCAAAATCAACTGCCCGGCTCGCTCTTCATCTATACCTTCAATTCCCAGCAAATCATCGATTGCCTGTTCTGCCAGGTCTTCCATGGAACAAATGCCCTGCGCAGCCAGTGCATGTGCGGTATCTTTATCCATGCCTTCCATACCCAGCAGCGTGGCATCCGGTTCTCCACCTTCCAGCTGCTCTTCGCTCGCCAGCGCCATGGTCAAGAGCGCATCTTTTGCACGTGAACGCAGTTCCTCTGCAATATCTTCATCAAATCCCTCGATTCCGGCCATTTCTTCCAGCGGCACGTAAGCCACTTCTTCCAGACTGGAAAACCCTTCCTCAACCAGGACGGTCGCCACATCTTCGTCCACACCGAGACGATCCATGAAGTTCTGAACATATCGGCCAGCCTCTTCCATTTGCTTGGATTCAGCCTCTTCTTCGCTCATCACGTTGATATTCCAACCCGTGAGCTCTGATGCCAGTCGTACATTCTGGCCGGCTCGGCCAATCGCCTGGGCCAGATTGTCCTGTTTTACCGCGACATCCATGGTATGCGAATCTTCATCTACCACGATTGATTCCACTTCGGCGGGTGCCAGGGCATTGATGACCAACTGGGCCGGATTATCGTCCCACAGGATGATATCCACGCGCTCACCATCAAGCTCATTGGACACCGCCTGCACTCTCGCGCCACGCATACCAACACAGGCACCAACAGGGTCCATTCGACGGTCATTGGTTTTTACAGCGATCTTGGCACGAGACCCGGGGTCACGAGCCGCGGAGCGGATCTCGATTACCTGTTCGGCAATCTCGGGCACCTCGATTTCAAACAACTTGGTCAACATGCCTGCACTGGAACGACTCAGCATCAATTGCGGACCTCGACCTTCACGGTCAATTCGATCAAGCACGGCACGAATTCGATCGTTATTGCGGAAAATTTCACGGCCAACCAGCTGATCCCTAGGCAACACACCCTCGGCATTGTTTCCCAGATCGACAATGATGTTATCGCGGGTTACTTTTTTGACCGTACCCGACAGAAGATCGCCAACGCGATGCTCAAACTGGGACACAATCTGTTCGCGCTCGGCATCCCTTACCTTCTGGACTATGACCTGCTTGGCCGTTTGGGCTGCAATCCGACCAAACTCGGCATTTTCTACCTGCTCTTCGTAGTAATCGCCCAGCTTCAGCGACGAATCTTTCTCTTCCGCCTGGTCTTCATACAGGTGCAAGGCGCTATCAAACTCCTCAAAGTTGTCGTCAACCACGAGCCATCGACGAAATGTCTCATAGGAACCGTCGGCCGGGTTAATGGACACACGAATATCTGCCACATCGTCATAGCGTTTGCGAGTAGCGGTCGCCAATGCATGTTCGATCGCCTCAAATATAACCGAGCGCTCAACGCCTTTTTCGTTTGATACCGCTTCCGCGACCAGAAGTATTTCTTTAGCCATTTATTAACTCACTAATTCTGACTACTTAAATTCGGGCACTATCTGTGCCTTATCCAGTAACTCAAAAGGAAACAGGTACTCTTCGTTGTCTTGCTGGATAACGATCTCATCATTTTCCACTCCAGCCAGACGGCCCTTAAAGTTTCTGCGCCCTTCATAATTGCTACGCAGCCTGATTTTTACCAGGCTGCCAACATATTCCTTAAACTGTTCAAGACGGAACAAACGTCGATCCATTCCGGGGGACGATACCTCCAGCGTGTAAGCGGTACCCACCGGATCTTCTACATCCAGAATGCCACTTACCTGACGGCTGACACGTTCACAGTCCTCAATATCAACGCCCCCTTTTTTGTCGATAAAAATACGCAGGGTCGCGTGTTTTGCCTGGGCACTGTACTCAATCCCCCAAAGCTGACAATCAAGCGCTGTTACCGTCGGTTCAAGCAATTCAAAAATCTTTGCTTCTTTATCCAAACCTGTCGACCTCGAACCAACATTTTTTTCGTCTTAAACAAACGAAAAATGGGCCCTAAGGCCCACTTCACATAAAAAACCTTTATGGCCAAATACGAGCTCACGGAGAACTTGCCATATGCGCCATCGCGCATATTTCTGGCCTTCATCCGTCCGACAAAGCCGGTCGGATGACCCGGTCACTCGGCCCGTATTTGGGAGCTGGTGAACCAGAGGAGCGGATTCTAGAGCAACTGGGGACTAAATGCCAGCGACGAGACCGCTCATCGCGCATAAAAAAGTGCGGGGAATTTCCCTTAACTTGTTGATGCAAATCACAAAATAACGCCCCTGCTTTCAGGGCTGTCAATAATTGCGAACAAATCCCGTTTTTAAAACCACAGCATGACTAATCTGGCAAAAAACCTCTCGGAGAGAGCCCATGAGTGCTGTAAATAAACCCCTGACAGCCTTGATCCTGATGATAACGTTTATTTTGGCCGGCTGTTCCAGTGTAGACAGCTCCCGCTATCAACAGTTTTCGCAGGCTGATTGCAGCCTTGAAGGGGTCCCCACAGGAGAACCACAACGACTGCGTTTCGAGGTCGTGCGCCCAGCGGCGATCCTGGACCCTTACCTGACAGACAGCACCGATCTCGAGGGAGTAGCCATGCTTGAAAACGGGCAGCAGTACATGGTTTTTGACGGTGCCGTAGCCCGTCTGGATAACGACTCTGAAAAAGTGTCAAAAATATGGATACTTGCTTCATTGGGTAAAACCCGGGATGGCTCCATGTGTATCGAAACACGCACAGCTACCCGCTACATCAATACTGATACCGGGTTTAATCATCAAACTGTAATGGCTGAAGAGACTCATAAAATCGACAGGGTTGGAGCCTGCGGTGAATTCTTCCTGAGAACCAGCATTCCTGGCGCCAATAACGCTTATCTGCGTATTTCAACCGCACCGAAATCCACGACTGAATACCTGAACAACCCCGGTGTGGCGAACAGCGGTCTGTGTGCGGAAGTTGTGGAATCGCTACCCAGCGACTCACGCGAGCAGATTCGCAACCAACTAAAAGCAGCCCTTGGCGTGTAGCAGGCCGGGGCTTTCCAGGCTTCCCAACAGAGCCGCCTGATCAGGCGGCTTTTTTTATTTTGTAGAGCAAATCAACCCGAAACAAACCTTTTACGCGGCTATGGCAGATTCCTTCAAGGTTATCTAAACTGCATACAGTGTGCGGAACAGCTTCTGCACCGAGGGGGAATATAACGATGGGCAAAAAAAATAATTATGCCCGTCAGTCGTGTTTATTGCGTATCGCCTGCTGCAGGCCGCTTGCGCGAAACTTCTTTATTGAGCCCCGGCGTTGATGTTCGCCTCCCTCGGTGCGTACTCTTTACCGCAAAATTTAAACCTCTGGTCCTGCTTGCGGCTTTTACATATCGGATTAGGTCGTGACGATTTCCTGACAACAAGGAGAAAAAAGTGAATAAACTCGGACAAAACGTATTCTTGTGTGTGCTTTTCCTGGCCACCAGTTACGGGTGTGCGGCCCAGCCCTACTCCATCGAAACTCATGGAGACGTGGTTCAATTGAGAGACAGCGGCAATGACACCGTAATTTCCGTTCTTACACCGGTAAATAACCCGTATGAAATGGTGGTCAATGGCAAAAACGTTATCCGGATGAATAATGTGAAATCCGTTGATGACATGCGCGCACGCCCCGGTCTGAACGGTGTTCCCCTGATGGCCCCTTTTGCCAACCGGCTTGATGAACCCGCATTCTATGCCAACGGCAAGAAATATAATTTTGATACCGAGATGGACAATGTGCGCGCACCGATCCCCATTCACGGCTATCTTATGAATGCCAGTACCTGGGAAGTCATTGACTCCGGCGCAGATGCCAACAGCGCCTGGGTAACCAGCAAGCTGGACTTTTACAGGGTGCCGGACTACATGGCGCAATTCCCTTTTGCCCATACGTTGACGGTGACCTACCGCTTGTCTGAAGGAACCATGGAAGTGCATACGCGCATTGACAACCTGAGCACCGAGCCCATGCCCAATGCCATTGGTTACCATCCCTACTTCCAGCTGACTGATTCCGGACGCAACGACTGGACCCTTAATGCCCCGGCCAAAACTCACTGGCTACTGGACACACGCAATGTTCCAACAGGTGTTACCCAACCGGCTGAGGATTTCTGGGGTACGGATCCACACAATATTTCCCTGAGTGATTTCTCGGACACCCGCATTGACGATGTATTCACCGACCTGGAACGTGACAGCCAGGGACGCTCCACCTTCACGATGAGCGGTGAAGAGCAAAGCATTTCGGTCACTGTCGGCCCCAACTACAAAACCATGCTGGTTTACTCAACAGCACCTCAGCCACCAAGGGAAGGCAGTGGTGGTGGACGCCCCTCTGACGTAACCCCCATAAGCACAGGGCCGGACATCCCACTTAGTGCCACCGAAGGCGAGCCCGCTCCCTGGAGTCGTGGGTTTATTGCGCTGGAGCCCATGGTAGGTATTACCAACTCGATGAATATGGCCCAGAAAGGCCTTTATGACGAACTCCAGTACATCCAGCCAGGCGAACACTGGGAAGAAAGTTTCTGGATTAGTACAGAAGGTTTTTAACCTCGTACCAAAATAAAAAAGGGCTCCAATTGGAGCCCTTTTTTATATATTGATATTGGACTTTTGTTATTCATGTATTTCCCTGTTAAAAATTATATTTCCCCTATTAATTCCTATTAACAAAAGCACAAAACGTCTATCTTAATTTATCCAAGTGTTTTTAATGTGCACGTATACAGAATACACTCGACCCGAATAAAAAAATTACAGTAAGTTAGCAATACACATAAGCCCACCTATCGCCAAATTGCAGTCTTATTTAGCAGGGTTGATGCTTAACCTTTTTCTCAAAACAAGGCCAAAATTTGAACCAATGAAAAATTTAAACCTGGCAATAATACTCATCATGGTTTGCAACGCTGCCATGGCCCAAACAGCCTCAAAAGAGGAAATCATCTTTCTTACCCCCCAGTGGGAGGGAGAACGGTTCGAAGACGGCAGGCCCATGGTCGCCAAAGACATCCTGGAGAGAATGAAAAGCGTTTCAATAGAAGAAGCTTGGGGCGTACTGCGCAACGAGGGGTATCACAACCAGTTCGAAAGTGGCTGGAAACCCTTGCACGACGATGTCCCTTTTGTAGGGCGCGCACTGACGGTTCAATACATGCCGAATCGTCCTGATGTTTCAGAGCAAATAACGCAGAAGGGGCTGGAAGAAGGCCAAATCGGCAACACCAATTCATGGCCCATCGACATGCTTCAGGAAGATGATGTCTACGTGGCCGATGGCTTTGGAAAAATAGTGGATGGCACGTTGATTGGTGACAACCTGGGTAACGCCATCTACGCCAAATCAAAAACTGGCGTGGTGTTTAATGCCTCCAGTCGCGATATGGAAGGGCTTTCCCAGATTGAGGGATTCAATGCCTTCGTCAGGGATTGGGACCCATCCTTTTTGACCGAGGTGATGCTGCTCAGCATCAATGATCCCATACGTATCGGAGCGGCCACAGTTTTACCCGGTGACATTGTCCTGGCAAAGAAAACAGGCGTAATCTTTATCCCCGCACATCTGGCGGAACAGGTGGTGGTCACGTCTGAAATCGTCAGGCTTCGTGATTTATTCGGGGTCCAGAGGCTGAGAGAAGGCACCTATACTCCAGGGCAGATAGACAACAAGTGGACCGACGACATCGAGAGAGATTTCTCGCAATGGCTTACCGATCATATCGATGAATTGCCGGTTCCCAGGGAACAGATACAGGAATTACTGGAAGAACGCACCTGGTAGGAATAAAGTTTTCGAGTATTTATCCAAACAATCAAAACCTAATCAAACGGGGAAACAATAATGGAAACCAATACAACCAGAAGGGGAACCTTCAAAAAAATCGGAATGGGATTGGCTGCACTCTTTGGTGCCGGATCATTAAAAGCACAGAGCAACGCCTCCAATGCCAGGAAGGAAGTCGTCGGTGAAGTCACACAAAATCAACAAATACCCCTCTTCTCCGGGGCGGTAAGACACGGCAATACGCTTTACATCGCCGGGAAAGGTGCTCATGTCGCACCTTTTGAAATCAAGGCACACACCGAGATTGTCCTGCAAAAAATACAGGAAGAGCTTGAAAGAAACGGCTCGTCCATGGAGCAGGTATTAAAGGTGAATGTTTACCTGGCTGACCTGGCTGATTACGACGCCATGAACGAGGTCTTTCGTGGTCGTTTTGGCCCGAATCCTCCGGTACGAACTACCGTAGCAACCTATGGCGGCGTGCCAGGCAATTCACTGGTAGAAATAGACTGCATAGCCGCAGTCGACTAAACGATCGGGGTAGAAAACCATGAGCAGCAGAAGAAATGTACTGAAATCATTATCGGCACTTCCATTAGCTGGCGGATTACTTGGGACAGGTGCACCAACAGCAAAAGCAGCGGAAGGTATCGCTGCAACAGCGGCAGGGAGAAATTTCTTCAAGGAACTTGGGCTGCGAACCTTCATCAATGCCGCTGGCACCTATACCTCGATGACAGGTTCACTGATGCACGATGAAGTCTTGCAGGCAATCACCTACGGCGCGACTGAATACGTCAACCTGGACGAATTGCAGGACAAGGTAGGTGATCGCATTGCCGAGCTTCTGGATTGTGAATACGCCACTGTTTCCTCCGGGGCTTTTGGTGCCATGACCATTGGCCTGGCAGGCATCATGTGTGGAATGGATGAAGAGAAAGTGGCCCAGCTACCCGACACAACGGGGCTTAAGGACGAAGTCATTATCCAAAAATCGCATGAAGTGGGATACGCCCATGCGCTGATAAATACCGGCGCCAAGATCGTCTGGGTAGAAACTGCCGACGAACTGGAAAATGCCATCAACGATAAAACCGCCATGCTCTGGTTTTTGAACTCCAGAACGGATGACGGCGAAATCAAATATGATGAATTCATCGCCCTGGGCAAAAAACATGGCATTCCCACATTCATTGATTGTGCGGCCGACGTACCGCCCGTAGAGAACCTGTTCAAATTCACCCGTATGGGCTTTGACCTCGTTGCGTTTTCCGGCGGGAAAGGACTACGTGGCCCTCAAAGTGCGGGTCTTCTGCTAGGCAATCGAAAATTTATCGAAGCTGCCCGGTTACACACCCCACCAAGAGGCACAACCATTGGCCGCGGGATGAAAGTTAACAAGGAAGAAGTGCTGGGAATGCTGGTTGCCCTGGAACTCTATCTGGCACGTGATCATGACGCAGACTGGGAGCTCTGGGAAAACCAGATTAACCTGATCAGCGAAAGCGCTCTTAGCGTGGACGGTGTCGAAACCGAAATTCATGTACCACCCTATGCCAACCATGTTCCAAGTCTTCGCATTCGATGGGACAGAGGCAGGGTCAACATGTCCGCCGACGACGTGCGCCAAAAGCTTCGGGATGGTCACCCATCCATTGAAACCGTAGGGAATGACGAAGAAGTGAGAATCACCACCTGGATGATGGAACCCGGCCAGGAAAGAATCGTCGCCCAAAGGGTGAAAGAGGCCTTGGCCAGCGCTTAAACCTGGCTTTGGTCGCTAAAAGTAAAAAGCCCGAATGCTGTTTGGCATTCGGGCTTTTTTTGTTGGTAGCGGGGGCAGATTTGACTCGCGCCGTCCATGGCGCTCGGCCTTCGGCCAGCCCTGCGGCTGCCCAAATCGGCAGTCCATGCCGATTTGTGAACCTACTTCGTTGGTGCTTATTCAACCTCCCTCGGGCCAAACAAAAAAGGCCCGCCTGTCGGCGAGCCTTTTTTATTTGGTAGCGGGGGCAGGATTTGAACCTACGACCTTCGGGTTATGAGCCCGACGAGCTACCAGACTGCTCCACCCCGCATCAATTCGGTTTGTTTTTTTACGAGCCTTCTGGAAGGGCTCAACCTCAGGTCGTGTCGACCTTCGGACTTTTTTGGGTTGGGAGCCCGACAATTATCAGACTGCTCCACCCCGCATCAATTCGGTTTGTTTTTTACGAGTCTTCTGGCGAGGACTCAACCCGAATTTGAAGTAATCCGGGTAACGAAGGGCGCGCATTATAGGGAGCCACACAGGTAGGGTCAAGGAGCAACCACAGCTATATTTTCACAAGATATTTATACTGGGCCGTTTGGTCAGAAAGGCTTGATTGATGCATACGTTGTATTGATCAATCGTTTTTATGACTTAGACCCACATCAATTTTCGATCTACTCTTTAGTGGATAAATTTCAGGCTATCCACTAGCTTAGCGCTCAATATTAATAAAAAAGCCAAAATCATTGGCATCTGGAGGGGAAATTGGCCACCGCCGAAAAAAGTCTTAAAGCCAACGTTGGACGTTATCGATATTTTCTACTTGCCATCATCTTTTTCCTGACGGTCGTAAATTATGCCGACAGGGCAATTATCTCCATTGCGGGCCCGGCCATTTCTGATGAATTCGGGTTATCCGCGATTGAACTGGGTTTCATCTTCTCTGCTTTTGGCTGGTCCTACGTCATAGGGCAACTGCCCGGGGGCTGGCTGCTGGATCGTTTCGGCACCAAGTGGGTATATGCCGCCTGTGTCGGCATCTGGTCACTTTTCACGTTATTACAGGGCTTTGTTTTTGGCGCCGCCGCGGTTGCTCTGCTGTTTACCTTGCGGCTACTGGTCGGTTTGTCCGAAGCGCCCTCTTTCCCGGCAAACTCCAGAGTTGTTTCCATGTGGTTTCCCGCACAGGAACGAGGTCTTGCCGCTGCGATATTTAATTCAGCCCAATATCTGGCCACCGTACTGTTCGCGCCATTGATGGGCTGGGTGGTCTATACCTATGGATGGCGTGAAGTTTTTTGGCTAATGGGAGGCATCGGCATCATTGCCATGCTTGTCTGGCTTAAAGTATTCCGAACACCCCATGGCCACGCCGCCAAAAGCTCCGAAAACAACGCAGAGCTGGAGCATATCCTGGAAGGTGGTGCACTGGTCGATATTGATGAGGTCGGCGACCAGCAGAAAAAACCATCCATTAGCTGGTCGGCAATCAAGCAGTTGCTGACCAGCCGAATGTTGATCGGCGTATATCTGGCTCAATACTGTATTGTCACGCTTACCTGGTTTTTCCTGACCTGGTTCCCGGTCTACCTGGTGCAGGAAAGGGGTTTTAATATCCTGCAGGCGGGCTTTGTGGCCGTCTTGCCTGCGTTGTGCGGTTTCCTTGGGGGCATTCTGGGCGGCATCATTTCCGACCAGTTGTTCCGCAAAACGGGTTCTCTCACGCTGGCTCGCAAGACACCAATCATTATTGGCATGTTACTGGCGACCACCATGATCATCTGTAACTATGTCGATTCTCCCGTATTGGTTGTCGGGTTAATGACGCTTGCCTTTTTTGGTAAGGGTTTGGGCGCATTGGGCTGGGCTGTTGTCACTGACACATCTCCCAAGGAGCTTCCGGGCTTAAATGCCGGTCTGTTTAATACGTTTGGCAATGTTGCAGGCATCACCACCCCCATTGCGATCGGTTATCTGGTTGAAATGAACGATGGCTCGTTTACCACGGCCCTGGTATTTGTAGCCGTTAATGCGGTGGTTGCGATATTCTCCTACCTCTTCCTGGTTGGCGAAATAAAACGTATCAAGCTGCAACCAGATAAAGCGGGCTGATTTGCCATGATTTAACGGGGTAACCCGGGCAGCAAGCTGGTCCAAAGGCCAAAGGTAGCACGACTTGTTATTTGAACTTCACCAGCTTAATTGTTTTGTTGTCGTTGCTGAAGAACTCCACTTCGGCAAGGCAGCGGCCCGGCTGAATATGACTCAACCCCCGTTGAGCCGCCAAATACAGGTGCTGGAGCACAAAATGGGCGTTAGCCTGTTCAACCGCTCCAGCCGGTCCGTAGAGCTCACCCCGACGGGTCAGGGTTTTCTCCCCGAAGCTCGCCGAATCATTGAAGCAGCGGAGAATGCCGCGGATTACGCCAAGCGCATTCACTCCGGGACAGCCGGGCTGGCGAAGATCGCTTTCACAGCCGCTACCGCGTATGGAAAGCTCCCTTCTTCGTTTATCAGCGCCTGTAATAAAACCATGCCGGATGTGGTTATCCTGCTCAGCGAGATGGTGAGCAGCAGCCAGATTGAGCGGATTCTCTCCAGGCAAATAGATATCGGGCTTCTGCGTCCACCGATCACCCGGCCGGAGCTTGCCAGTATGCCGGTATTATCAGAACCCCTTCTTGTTGCGCTGAACAAAAATCATCCACTGGCATCGGCGAGATCGATTTCGCCGGAGGATTTACATAACCAGCCGTTTATTATGTATACCCCGGGCCAGGCCCGGTATTTTTACGACATGCTTGTGTCACTTTTCTGGGCGGCAAAAGTACAGCCTTTATATGTCCAGCATCTGTCACAAGTGCATTCCATACTTGCCCTGGTCTCGGGCGGCATTGGCAGCGCGATCGTCCCGGCCTCTGCCGGCAGTCTTCACTACAGTGACATCACCATGGTTCCATTGAAATTCAGGGATAAGGCGCAGACGCCCCATGCCGAAGTCCACGCGGTATGGCGTGCGGATAATGACAACCCGGTACTGGGAAACCTGATCGACCTGTTAAAGGAACTGAGCCAAAAGGTAAATTAGCCCTGCTGCCGATCCTAGGTAACCGGAGCGGGATTAAACAGGACCAGATCGTTGGTCAGGCCCAGTTTTTCAGCGGCGACCCTTTCCCTGCCACTGGCCACGTCAATCATCAGGTGGAAGAGCTTCCAGCCCATAGATTCAATGGTTTCGCCTTCCGAAACAATGGTGCCGGCGTCCAGGTCAATCAGGTCAAACCAGCGTTTGGACAGCCCGGAATTGGTGGATACTTTAATGACGGGCGCCATGGCCAGTCCATAGGGAGTACCCCGGCCTGTGGTAAAGATATGCAGGTTCATCCCCGCCGCCAGTTGCAGGGTGCCACAAATAAAATCACTGGCAGGCGTAGCAGCAAAATTCAGCCCCCGCTTCACCACCCTGTCTCCGGGCGCGACTACGTCGGCAATGGGCATGGAGCCGGACTTAACAATAGAGCCCAGTGCTTTCTCGACAATATTGTTCAGGCCGCCCTGCTTGTTACCGGGGGTGGTATTGGCGCTTCGGTCCACACCGCCTGCTTTCAGGTAATTGTCGTACCAGGTTAATTGCTCGATCAGCGCATCCGCGACCTCGGGAGATTCTGCCCTGGACGCAAGCAGTGCAGCCCCATCACGTACTTCACTGACTTCCGAAAACATGACCGTCGCTCCTGCCCTGACGAGCAGGTCGGACGCAAAGCCCAGCGCCGGGTTGGCGGTAATGCCCGATAGCGCGTCACTGCCACCGCATTGCATGCCGACTACGAGCTCGGATACCGGCACGGTCTCCCGCTTGCGCTGGTTCAGTTTGGCCAGGTGTCGTTCGGCCCGCTCCAGCATTTCATCGACCATCGCCTGAAAACCGGCGTAGGCCGGATCTTGCATGGTGAGAATAATGTCATCCGGCTGACCGCTTTGTTTTTCCGGGATAAGCCGTTCAGGGCGCAATTTTTCACACCCCAGACTCAGGACCATGACCTCGCCACCAAAATTCGGGTTTTTGGCGATATTCTGTAGCGTCTTAATGGGTACGGTGGCCATGGGTGCATTTATCGCTACCCCGCAGCCATAGTGATGATTCAGGGCCACCACATCATCCACATTGGGGTATTTGGGTAGCAGTTCATTCTTGATGCGCTTGACCACAAAATCCGCAATACCCGAGACGCAGTGAACGCTCATGGAGATTCCCAGAATATTGCGCGTGCCCACAGAGCCGTCCGGGTTCCGATACCCTTCAAAGGTATATCCTTCCAAAGGCTCAATATCGACCTTGCGTATTTTGTGTTCGGGAAATCCTTCTGTCAGGGAGATGGCATCGGGCAATCTTGTCCTGGCCTCGTTCACCCAACTACCACAGGGCAAAAACTCCGTGGCAAAACCAATGGTTTCACCGTAACGGATGATGGGTTCGCCTTCCTGGATATCCCTGGTACATACCTTATGGCCGTATGGGACATCATCGACAAGCTCGGTGCCATCAAACAACACCGTGCCCGCCTTTGCGCCGGAATCAGACGCAATGACAAGCACGTTGTCCTTGTCGTGCATCCTGACAGCAATTGGTTGTTCAGAGTCTGTTTTGATTTTTTCCATACGGTCACCATCCGGTTAAAACCGGGGTTTAATAAACTCCCACTCAGGGTCGTATTTTTTCATCTGGGCGCCATCGTCACGACTGCGAATATCGATCGAGTTATAGACCTCATTCTGCTTTGCCAATCGCTCCCGGTCCAGCTCTACACCCAGCCCGGGTTTATCCTGTATCCGGACACTGCCATCCACGATAGGCACCTTGCCCCCGACAATCACTTCGTCTTCTTCATCCTGCCAGGGATAGTGCGTATCACAGGCATAACTAAGGTTAGGGCAAGCCGCCGCTACATGTGTCATCGCCGTCAGGCTGATCCCCAAATGCGAGTTGGAGTGCATGGAGATGCCCATGCCAAAGGTTTCACACATCTTCGCAAGCACGAGTGTATTTCTCAGCCCACCCCAGTAGTGGTGATCAGACAGCACAATCTGGACGGAATTCAACGGCACGCTGCGGCGAAACTCATCAAAGTCGGTGACCACCATGTTCGTCGCCAGGGGGATACCCGTCTGTTTATACAGCTCGGACATTCCCTCAAGCCCCGGCGTCGGATCCTCGTAGTACTCCAGATCATCCTTTATTTTTTCATGGATTCGGATAGAGGTTTCCAGTGTCCATGCTGCATTGGGATCAATCCGCAGCATATGGTCAGGAAAAGCCTTTTTTAGCGCCGTGATGCAATCCGCCTCGATATCGGGTTCCAGCACACCCGCCTTAAGCTTGATACTTTTGAAGCCATACTGGTCGATCATTTTCTGTGCCTGGACAACAATTTGCTCGACAGTCAGCGCTTCTCCCCATCGATCCGGCGCATAGGGTGAATCAATGTGTTCCGCATACTTAAAGAACAAATAGGCACTAAAAGGCACCCTGTCCCTGACAGCACCACCCAAAAGGTCCACCAGGGGTATGCCCATGGAACGCGCCTGCAAATCAAGCAAGGCCACTTCAAATGCTGAGTAGGCATTGGCCATCTGCTTACCTGGGTGCGACCCGGGAGCCAAATCAGCGCCAGAGCTTGAGGCTCGGACATCACTCAACTGTGCCTTAATCCGGTCGCGCAGCTCGTTAAGTGACCATGCATTCATTCCCACCAACTGCGGGCCGGTCTTTTGTAAAAGCGAAAGGACAGGCAGATCGCCATAGGTTTCGCTTAGACCAACGATTCCATTGTCGCCTTCAACTTCGATAATTGACCGCAATGTATAGGGCTCATGGATACCACTGGCATTGAGTAGTGGTGGGTCCTTGACCGCTATCGGTGTCACCCTGACGTCTTTAATCTTTACTGTCATGCCTCTTGTACCCTGATACGTTTTTCGAGCCTTGGAGTAAGGAATATAACCGCGCCCGCGGTCAACGCAACAAGCCCCAGCCCTACCAGGCCACCAGAGACTGAACCGGTTGTCTCTTGCAAAATACCGAAGACGGTAGGCGCAACAAAACCGCCCAGCCCCCCAATTGAATTCACCAGCGCGATAACACCGGCGGCAATCCGGGGGTCAAGGTATCCCTGCGGAATGGGCCAAAACAGGGACGAGGCTGACTTAAAGCCAACTGCTGCCAGGCAGAGTGCCAGATAGGCGACGAAAGCGGATACCTGGCCGGCGATGATCAGGCCGATCCCCGAGATGACAAAAGCGGTACATACCCAGGCCTGCTGCCACCTGAAACGCGCCGCAAGCGTGGCGAATGCGTACATACAGACAATGGAGATCAACCATGGCACTGAATTCAAAAATCCGACATAGATGTCATTCTCTACGCCAAAATCGCGAATAATGGAGGGTAGCCAAAAGGTCACCCCGTAAATGGTTGCACTGATACAGAAATAGATAAAACAGAACAGAATCACCTGCGGGTCGAGCAGCAGTCTCCAGACAGACATATGACTTTTTTCCTTCGCCTTTTCTGCGTGCTCCTGATCAATTGCTTCCTTCAGGGCCACACCCTCGGCATGATTCAGCCACCTGACCTCACGCTTTGAGTTAGGCAAAATATAGAGCGCATACGGACAAAGAAACAGGGCAAAACTGCCCTCTATCAAAAACATCCACTGCCAGCCTTCCAGGCCCAGACCGCGAATATGTAACAGGGCACCCGTAATCGGACCAGCCAGGACAGAGGCCAGTGCAGAACCACTCAAAAAGATAGCCATGGCCTTGCCGCGATCAGAATGGGGAAGCCACTGGGTCATAAAATAAATGACCCCAGGGAAAAAACCTGCCTCGGCGACACCAAGCAAAAACCGGACAATGTAAAAACTGATCGGTCCCTGCACAAAGGCCATGGACATGGAGACAAGTCCCCAGGTAAGCATGATCCGGGTCATCCAGAATCGAGCACCCACCTTCTGCAATACGAGGTTTGCCGGTACTTCAAATATGGCGTAAGCAACAAAAAACAGCCCTGCCCCAAAACCAAAAGCGGCAGCGCCAATACCTACATCAACTTCCAGCTGGGTGCGAACAAAACCTATATTTACCCGATCGATATAGGCCGTGATAAACATGATCACAAAGAGCGGCAAGGTATATCGCCGCACCTTGCCTATAGCAGAGGCAAGCTCACCCGATGCCGATGATTGATCATCTCCTGATGCCGCGCCCATTCTCTCGCCAGAATTACTCATTGTCTTTTCCCTCTTGCCAACCCCATGAGGGCCGTCATTCACCTGATTATTTGTTTGTTTTTAAATACGTTATCGGTTCGGGTTCTTATATATGCCCTTTGAAGCACCTCGCTGCCGCCCCTGCCGCAAGCACTTTTGGTTGCTCGGGCAACCATACCCCTATTTGTTTTAAATAAAAAACAGTCAATGTCCGGTCACCCGCAGTGCGTCCTGGGACTTGCAGGCGCACTGTCGCTGGGTGGTGCACGTTCTGATCGATTATATTCATCAACACCAAGACAACACCAAGCCGAAAAGGCTATGAATCAATCCAATAAACGCATAGAAAATGTACGCCTGTTCTGTACGGTTTGTAACAGTGTATAAAATAGACCGTTTACCGAAGATAGTCTAAAGTGCGCCTTTTTCATTTAGACCGTAAAGGCAACGAGAGAGATAGGCATATGAGTGACTACCTTCAACACGGCGACATCAAAGTTTCGGCACAGTTGTACCAGTTTATTAACGAGGAAGTGCTACCTGGTATTGGTGTCGAAAGCACCCTGTTTTGGGATGGTTTACAACAATTACTTGTCGATTTTGGCCCACAAAACGCACAGCTTCTTGAACAGCGCGACCAGATTCAGGCCAAACTGGATACCTGGAACAAGGAACATAGTAACTGGACCGCCGAGGAGTACCGTTCATTTTTAAGCGAGATTGGCTACCTGCTTCCTGAAGCAGACGACTTCAGTATCACCACTGAAAATGTGGACAACGAAGTCGCACGTATTGCCGGTCCGCAGCTTGTTGTTCCCGTCAATAATGCACGCTATGCCCTGAACGCGGCCAACGCACGCTGGGGCAGCCTGTTTGACGCATTTTACGGGACGGATGTCCTGCCTGAATCCGATGGTTGTGAAAAAGGAACCAGCTATAACCCGGCCCGCGGCGACAAAGTGGTCGAAAAAAGCTGTGAATTTCTGGACCAGGCGGCACCATTGTCTGGCGCAACCCATAAGGATGTAGTGAATTATGTGCTGGAAAAATCCGGCGAGAGCGCTGTTTTAAGTGCGCAACTGGCTGACGGATCTACCGTTGGTCTGGCGCAGCCCGAACAATTTGCGGGTTACCAGGAGCAGTCTGAACTCAAACTGGTTCTGCTCAAAAACAATGGCCTGCACATAGAAATACACCTGGATCGCAACCACCCGATAGGGAAGACCAACCCTGCCGGGGTCAAGGATATTGTGCTGGAATCTGCCATTACCACCATTCAGGATTGCGAGGATTCGGTTGCTGCGGTTGATGCCGATGACAAGGTGCTTGTTTATCGAAACTGGCTGCAGTTAATGCAAGGGAATTTAACGACCAGCTTTAAGAAAGGCGATCAAACCATAGAGCGCCGCCTGAACGGCGATCGCAGTTATACCAGTGCCGATGGAAGCGAGCTGACACTGCCTGGCCGCAGCCTGCTTTTGGTGCGCAATGTTGGCATTCACATGTACACCGATGCCGTACTTGATGCCAGCGGCAATGTTGTTCCTGAAGGCTTTCTGGATGCCCTGGTCACTGTGGCCTGTAGCATGCACGATCCGGCGCACGGAAAAATAAAAGAGTCCGCCGGCAAGCTGCAAAACAGCCGCAGGGGCAGCATTTATATTGTGAAGCCCAAACTCCATGGCCCTGAGGAAGTGCGCTTTGTAAATACGATATTTGGCCGTGTCGAGCAAATCCTGGGGCTTGATGCCAACACCATTAAGGTTGGGGTAATGGACGAGGAACGCCGCACCACCGTCAACCTGAAAGCCTGTATCAAGGAAGTTAAGGAACGTCTGGTCTTTATTAATACCGGCTTCCTCGACCGTACCGGCGACGAGATTCATACGTCCATGACCGCTGGCCCGATTTTGCCAAAAGGCGACATCAAATCTGAGCCATGGATCAGTGCTTACGAGAACTGGAACGTGGACATCGGTCTGCGCTGCGGTTTGCAGGGGCGTGCACAAATAGGCAAAGGCATGTGGGCCATGCCCGACCAGATGAAGGGGATGCTGGAAACCAAATCGGCGCACCCGAAAGCCGGCGCCAACTGTGCCTGGGTGCCCTCGCCTACGGCGGCAACCCTGCACGCGACCCACTATCACCAGATCAATGTATTCGAAGAGCAGAATCGTATTGCCAGTCGGGAATTGGCATCGCTGGACGATATTCTGACGCCTCCCTTGCTGGGAGACAAAAAGCTGTCGGCGGAAGCTATCCAGGCCGAGCTCGATAATAATGCCCAGGGCATTCTCGGCTATGTTGTCCGCTGGATTGACCAGGGGGTCGGATGTTCAAAGGTGCCCGACATCAACAATGTCGGGCTAATGGAAGACCGCGCCACGCTGCGAATCTCCAGCCAGCACATTGCCAATTGGCTGTACCACGGTGTTTGTAGCCAGGATCAGGTTATGGAAACCCTGAAACGCATGGCCGCGGTGGTGGACAAGCAAAATGCCGGCGATCCCCTATATGTGCCCATGGCCCCCTCATTTGATGGCGTGGCATTTAAAGCGGCCTGTGACCTCATTTTTAAAGGGGTTGAGCAGCCCAACGGCTATACAGAGTTTGTCTTGCACGATCGTCGCCGGGAAGCGAAACAACAGACCAAGTAAACCCGATTAAGAGAGAACTGTAGTTATGTTAAACATCAAGCGATTGAGTATTGAAGACGCCCAACTGTTAATCGAAGGTGCGCGTGAGCATGCCAATGAAATTGGTGTCCCCATGTGTATTGCCGTGGTCGACGAGTCCGGCAATTTGATCGCATTCGAACGCATGGACGGCGGCAAAATCACCAGCATTACCGTCGCCACAGATAAGGCGTTTACCGCCGGCGCGGCAAGAAAAGCAACCCATGAATACAATGAAGCATGCCAGCCAGGCAGCCTGGTGTTTGGCATTCATACCGCTATTGGCGGGCGCTTGTGTGTTGTCGGTGGCGGCCTGCCGGTTATGGTTGATGGCGAATGTGTTGGTGGCATTGGCATCAGCTCGGGTACGCCCCAGCAGGATATGGCCTGTGCCGAAGCAGGCATTCAGCATTTCCTGGCCAAGCGCAGCTAGAAGCCAGTCAGCAAGAAGTTAGGTCTCAATGAATATTGATTCTGCGCCTGTACAGAGCAGCAGCCAGGTAAACCTGGAAAAGCGGAAAAGCGAACTGCTTAAGCTGTTCCGTGATGTGCTCGACAACGATGCCATCATTTCTGATGTCGAAACCCAAAAGCCCTACGAGTGTGATGGCCTGGCCATGTATTGCGCCATGCCTTTACTGGTGGTTATGCCAGAAACCGTGGCCCAGGTGCAGGCCATTATGCGTATCTGTCACGAGAGAAACGTGCCTGTAGTTGCCAGGGGTGCCGGGACAGGCCTGAGTGCCGGCTCTACGCCACATGAACAGGGTGTACTTCTGTCCATGACCCGCTTCTCGCGCATCCTGAGTATCGACCCGAAAGCATGTACTGCTACCTTGCAGCCAGGTGTACGCAATCTGGAGATCACCGAAACGGCGGCTATTCATGGCTTGTACTACGCACCGGACCCTTCCTCGCAAATTGCCTGTTCCATTGGTGGCAATGTGGCGGAGAACTCTGGCGGTGTTCATTGTCTGAAATACGGCCTGACACTGCACAATGTCCTGAAAGTTCAGATGGTGACCGCCGATGGCGAGTGCATTGAAATAGGCAGTGAGGGCCTGGACAGCTCGGGACCTGATTTGCTGGCCCTGATGATTGGCTCAGAAGGTATGCTGGGTGTGGTGACAGAGGTCACCGTCAAGCTTTTGCCCAAACCAGAAGAAATAAAGGTGATTTTGGCGGGCTTTGATTCTGTTGAAAAAGCCGGGGATTCCGTTAGCCAGATCATTGCCGGGGGCATTATTCCTGCCGGCCTGGAAATGATGGACTCCTTGTCAATCATCACGGCCGAGGCTTATGCCCATGCCGGGTACCCCACAGATGCCCAGGCACTGTTGCTATGTGAAATTGATGGTACGCGGGAAGAAGTTGAGGAGCACATCGCAACCATCTCAGCGCTGCTTAAGGAAGCGGGGGCAACCTCCATACGTGTTTCGCAGACTGACGCCGAAAAAGAGTTATTGTGGAAAGGCAGAAAATCCGCGTTTCCTGCGGTGGGACGTATCTCCAGCGACTATTACTGCATGGATGGAACTATTCCCAGAAGCAAAATTGCCCAGGTACTGACAGAAATTCACGCCATGTCAGAGCGCCATGCACTGCGGGTGGCAAACGTGTTTCACGCCGGGGACGGCAATCTTCACCCCCTGATTCTATTTGATGCCAACGATCCGGACGAATGGGAACGGGCCAAAGCCTTTGGCAGCGAAATTCTGGCCCTGTGCGTGGAGGTAGGCGGATGTATTACCGGCGAGCACGGTGTCGGGCTGGAAAAAATGCACGACATGCTCAGGCAGTTTAACGATGCAGAAATCGAACAGTTTCTTGCCGTCAAACACGCCTTTGATACCGCGGGCATCCTGAATCCGGGCAAAACCATTCCCACCCTGAAATATTGCCAGGAATACAGGGCCCTAAGTGCGCTCAATAATGAGGGCGGCACAGCGTGAGTGATATCAGTCAACAATTGGTTGAGCGTGTCCAGGAAGCTTTTTCGCAAGGCGAGCAGCTGAATATCAAGGGTAACGGCACCAAGGATTTTATGGGTCGGGAACAACGGGGCCAGATCTTCGAGACCACCGGGCACACCGGCATCGTTAGCTACAACCCCGCCGAACTGGTGATGATCGCGCGCGCCGGGACCACGCTAAAGGAAATCTCACAGGCCCTCGGTGAGAACCGGCAGATACTGCCCTGTGAATCACCCATGCTTGGTGACGCCACCATAGGCGGTGTCATGGCCTGCAACCAATCAGGGCCATCGCGTCCCTGGCGAGGTGGCATACGTGACAACGTGCTGGGTATCCGCATGATTAATGGCAAGGGCGAACACCTGCGCTTTGGCGGGCAGGTCATCAAAAATGTGGCCGGGTACGATCTCGCTCGACTTCAGGCCGGTGCCATGGGATCGCTGGGTGTACTGACCGAAATCAGCTTTAAGGTTATCCCCGAGCCGGCAGAGCAGCAGACGATCGTCATACCCCTCTCTGCCGCAGACGCACTGGAAAAAATGACCGCGCTGCTGGGGAAATCCCTGCCGGTCAGTGGTGCCAGCTGGTACGCAAACAACATGTATCTACGCTTTTCCGGTGCAGGACAGGCCGTTCGCGCTGCCGTGCAGGGATATGGGGATGTCCCTGTATCAGGCGATACCGATTTCTGGTCACAACTTAATGAAAAAACCCTGGAATTCTTTACCCAAAACGAACCTCTTTGGCGGTTCTCGGTCAAACCCACTGCGCAACATTTTCTGCCAGAAGGGAATTGGTTGATCGACTGGGCAGGTGCCCAGCGATGGCTAAGCGGCGACTACCCTGTAGAAGAATTGCGTGAATATGCCAAAGCATCGGGTGGGCAGGTCGAGTTATTTCGTGGTGGCGATCGCCAGGGCGAAGTCATGCACCTGCCAGATCCCGTCACCAGAGAATTGCTGACAAGAATGAAAAAAGCCTTTGATCCCAAAGGTATTTTTAACCCGGGCCGGCTATACAGTTGGTTATAGATTGATATGCAAACCACCATCCATTCAAAGTTCATAGGAACGGATACGGCAAAAGAAGCCGAAGAAATTTTGCGCAGCTGTGTTCATTGCGGCTTTTGCAATGCGACCTGCCCGACTTATCGCGAAACCCGCGATGAACGCAACGGGCCGCGTGGACGAATCTATTTAATGAAGCAGTTTTTTGAAACGGGCGAAGCCAGCGAGCTGACCCTGAAGCACCTGGATGCCTGCCTAAACTGCCGAAACTGCGAGACCACCTGTCCTTCCAATGTTCAATACGGCAAGTTGTACGATATCGGTCACCACCTGATTGAACAGCAAAAGCCGCGTCCTGTTCCCGGGAAAATGATTCGCTGGGCATTGAGAAAGCTGATCCCCAATCAATTCCTTTTTGGTTTTTTTGTACGCTGTGGCCAGATAACGCGCCCCCTGCTTCCCAGGGCTATCGCTAAAAAAGTACCTCTTCGCCAGATAGAGAAACCCTGGCCAACCACCCAACACGATCGAAAAATGCTGTTACTGGGCGGCTGTGTGGTGCCGACCACCACTCCCAACACCAACGGCTCCATCGCTCGTGTGCTGGATAAACTGGACGTTTCTGTGAAAGTTGCGCCCAAGGCAGGCTGCTGTGGCGCCCTGAGCTATCATCTTTCCGAGCATGAAGAAGCTCTGGATCAAATGCGCAGAAATATTGACGCCTGGTGGCCAGACATCGAAGCGGGTGCAGAAAAAATTATTGTCAACGCTTCCGCCTGCAGCCTGATGGTCAAGAACTATGGTCGTTACCTGGGCAAAGATCCCGAATACGCAGAGAAAGCCATGAAAGTCAGCGCCATGGCTGAAGACATCAGTGAGGTCCTCGCGGAAGAAGACCTTTCCAGATTAAAAGCGCAACACAAACCAGCATTAAAAACGGCCTTTCATTGCCCCTGTACACTCCAGCATGGGCTTGGCCTGAATGGAAAGGTAGAAAGCCTGCTCGCTGATGCAGGGGTAGATTTGGTGCCTGTGGAGGATGGCGGACAATGCTGTGGCTCGTCCGGCACCTATTCCATATTACAGCCGAAACTCAGCCAAAAAATATTGGCGAAAAAAGTGAAAGGTTTGACGGCCAATGCACCCCAGCAAATAGCGACGGCCAATATCGGCTGCCAAATGCACATCCAGACGGCCACCGATACGCCGGTCAAACACTGGGTGGAGCTGCTGGACCCGTCACTGGACTAATTCCAGCTCCGGGCCCTGCATACTCTGGCCCTTTGGATACAGGCTTACTTGCGTATGTCGTGGTTACCCATGTGCTCCAGGGCCTTGACCATCGCTGAATGATCCCAGTCACTGCCACCCAGGGCCGCACAGGTATTAAACAGCTCTTGAGCACCGGCTGTATTGGGCAGGTTCAATTGCAACTGACGGGCACCGTCCAGTGCCAGGTTTAAATCCTTTTGGTGCAAACGAATTTTGAAGCCCGGATCAAAGGTGCCCTTGATCATGCGCTCTCCGTGAACTTCCAGAATCTTGGAAGAAGCAAAGCCGCCCATCAGTGCTTCCCTGACTTTGGCCGGGTCTGCACCTGCCTTTGAGGCAAACAGCAAGGCCTCGCTCACGGCTTCAATATTTAGTGCAACGATAATCTGGTTGGCCACCTTGCAGGTTTGGCCATCGCCATTACCGCCCACCAGCGTGATGTTTTTGCCCATGCATTCAAACAATGGTTTGGCTTTTGCGAAGGTTTCTTCACTGCCGCCCACCATAATGGTAAGTGCCGCATTGATTGCGCCAACTTCACCACCCGATACGGGTGCGTCCAGATAGGCTGCACCGGTCTCTTCAATTCGCTTGGCGAATTCCTTGGTGGCCATGGGCGATATGGAACTCATATCTATCACCACTTTTCCGGCAGACAAACCGCCGGCAACACCTGATTCCCCAAAAAGCACTTCCTCGACATGAGGGGTGTCAGGGACGATGGTGATGATGAATTCCGCTTTTTCGGCAACTTCCTGGGGTGTCGCGCAAACAACGCCTCCTTCTGCCACCAGTGCTTCTGGTACGGCTTTGTAGTGCTCGGAAAAATATAGCGTGTGACCCGCTTTTTGCAGGTTGGCTGCCATTGGTTGGCCCATGATACCGGTACCGATAAAACCAATATGACTCATCTGGATGTCCTCCTGGTAATAGTGTTCTTCGTTAATGCGTTTCGTAAATGAATTTATAGATAGTCTTTTAGCCAGCCGAGGCCTTCTTCAGTGCCTGCAGCCGGGGCATATTCACAGCCGATCCAGCCGTCATAGGGAAGCTGGTCGATAAAATCGAACAGAAATGAGTAGTTAATCTCACCTGTGCCCGGCTCGTGACGTCCCGGGTTATCGGCCAGTTGCATATGCCTGATGTTATCAATGTTGGCTTTCATGGTATTTGCCAGCTCGCCTTCCATTCTTTGCATATGGTAAATATCGTATTGAATCTTGATGTTTGGATGGTTCACTTCCTCAAGGATACTCAGGGCCTGAGCTGTGGTTTTCAGGAAGAAGCCCGGAACATCCTTGGTGTTGATCATCTCGACCAGCAAGGTAATATTTTCTGCGGCCAACTTGTCTGCTGCAAAGCGAAGATTGTCGACAAACACCTGGTGCGTTTCGCTATGGCTTAAGCCTTCGGGCACCTTTCCTGCCAAACAGTTCAGCTGTTGGCAATTTAATGCCTTGGCATAGGTAATGGCCTGGTCAACACCTTGCCGAAATTCGTCTATCCGGTCCGGGAGACAGGCAATTCCCCGCTCTCCATTAGGCATATCGCCAGAAGGCAGGTTAAACAGGACCTGTGTCAGGCCATTGCTTTGCAAGGCTTCAACCACATCCTCTACCGGATAGTCGTAGGGAAGCAAGTATTCAACGCCCTTAAAGCCCGCATTTTTGGCTTTTTCAAAACGACTGAGGAAGTCCACCTCAGTAAATAACATCGATAAGTTGGCGGCGAATTTTGGCATAGCTGTCTCCTGATACGTTGGTTTCTGGAAGATTTATATATTCCGGGGCAAATTTTTCCCGAATATTTTTATTCAGATTATTTCTTAATGACATTCATGGGCGAGGATAAATTCTACCTGTAGTCAACAGTAACTACAGGCTTCATAGCATCCTGGATGATGCCAGCCCATCGAACCCACAGTTCAAATGGGGAATCTGCTGAAAGCTCCGCTGGCCTGACCAGACTGCTGATCAGGCCACTTGGCTAGCTCAGGGAGCTCCCATCAATGGGTCTGTCACACCGAGTATATATAACGCAATCAGCGCTACCAGGCCAGTACCCAGAATGTAATACATCGCTGGCCAGATGGTTTTGCGCAGGGTCTGCCCTTCCTTACCCAACAGTCCCACGGTAGCAGAAGCGGCAACCACGTTATGGATAGCGACCATATTACCTGCCGCTGCACCAACAGCCTGAACGGCTACAATCAGCGCGGTCGACAGGCCCAATCCTTCGGCAACCCCAAACTGGAACTGGGCAAACATCATGTTGGAAACGGTATTTGACCCAGCCAGGAATGCTCCCATGGCCCCCACAGCAGGTGCCAACAGGGGATAAATGCCACCCACGCTATCTGCCACCCAGGCGGCCATGACAATAGGCATACTGGGCAGCCCTGCCATATTGCCTCCGGAGTTAATCAAAATACGGACCATAGGTACGGTAAACAGCAACACAAAACCTGCACGGAGAACCACGCCACCGGACTCGCCCAGGGCGGCTGTCAGATCTTTTACCTGCATACGATGAATAAAAAAGGTGGCAATCACGACCATAACCAGAATGCCGCCAGGCAAATACAGGGGCTCGAAGCTACCATTGATGCCTGCTTCTCCAAGGATATCAGTGGCGGCAAAAGATACCGACGTCAGCGCCTCCCTGACGGGGGTCACAGTGCGGCTGATAACCAGAACCACACCCACAAGGACATAGGGCAGCCAGGCCATGAGCGAGCTCATGGGTTTTTTGGTCAGATCGTCCAGTTTCATTTCGATCGTGCCCAGCCACTCTGAAGGCCATTCATCACTTGGCGCAAAATCCCAGTTGCTCTTCGGCAAAAGGAAACCTTTTCTGGCCGCGGTGGTTACGATGGCAAGGCCAATCAAACCGCCCAGTAACGACGGGAACTCAGGCCCCAAAACAACCCCGGTAATGGCATAGGGAACGACGAAGGATACCCCGGCAAACAGGGCAAAGGGTAATACCTCAAGACCCTCGCGCCAGCTTCGGTTCTTGCCAAAGAAGCGGGTCATCATCATCACCATAAAGAGGGGCATAACCACGCCCACAATGGCGTGGATAATGGCTACATCCGAGGTGATCAACTGTAAATAAGTATCCCAGTTAGAACCGACTGACTCCAGTCTTTCGGTCACGCTGGCTCTATCCAGACCGGTGTTCACCCCGACAATAATCGGGGTACCTACCGCACCAAAAGATACCGGGGTACTTTGGACCATCATACCCAGCATAACGGCGGCCATGGCCGGAAAGCCGATTGCAACCAGTAGCGGAGCAGCAATAGCCGCAGGTGTACCAAAGCCCGAAGCGCCTTCGATAAAACAGCCAAACAGCCAGGCAATGATAATAGCCTGAA
This sequence comes from Pseudomonadales bacterium, assembly GCA_965222065.1. Lineage (GTDB taxonomy): Bacteria > Pseudomonadota > Gammaproteobacteria > Pseudomonadales > GM7GCV1 > GM7GCV1. The sequence continues at coordinate 2,538,046 of OZ244933.1, read as the reverse complement.
CACGACGGTCGGGGCTGATGCTGGTAAACCCCGCCCGAATGGCGCTAATACCACCGGAGTGCTTGAGTGTATTCAGGAGTAAAATAGCCCCGAAAATAATCCACAGCAGACCAATGGTGATGCTCAGCCCCTGTATGGTGGAGGCCAAAATACGGTTAAGGGACATATCCCATGCCGACATGCCAATGATCACTGTGACAACGTACACAATCGGCATGGAGCGCTTGGCAGGCCAGCGCAATCCAATAAGTAAAATCCCTGCCAGCAGAATAGGTGTAAAAGCCAATAAGGCGAGAAGACCGGGTGACATCTGACGTTCCTAGTTATTATTTTTCAGTGAATTTAGGTAATAGGTATTACCCGTTTAGTGCTGTATAAAATGTGCAGGCAGAATAAACCGGATAGCGCCGTTCGTCTACTTATCAACCTTTGGAATAAGTTAGCACTTAATTGCAGTTTTTTTATTTATGCCTGACCAGAACAAGCGTCGAAAGACTCAGGTTAAAGGGTGGCGTATGTGAATTGCGAACTGAATAGCACAAGCGAATAAATAGAGGTCCTAAAAGTAAAAAGCTCCCGCAAGTTGCCTTGCGAGAGCTCAGTGTTTGGTGCCCAGGGCTGGGTGAACCGGAACAAGCGAAAGCACGGCTTTCGCCCGGTGAACGCCGAAAGCCCCAGGCTGAAGGCCGGCCTATATCAGTATTCAGTATATAAATAGCTCCGGCGAATATGATTAAACCCCTAAACTAAAAAGCTCCCACAAGTTGCCTTGCGAGAGCTCAGTGTTTGGTGCCCAGGGCTGGGTGAACCGGAACAAGCGAAAGTACGGCTTTCGCCCGGTGAACGCCGAAAGCCCCAGGCTGAAGGCCGGATTAGTCTGGCGAATATGATTAAACCCTAAACTAAAAAGCTCCCACAAGTTGCCTTGCGAGAGCTCAGTGTTTGGTGCCCAGGGCCGGACTTGAACCGGCACGGCTTGCGCCACTACCCCCTCAAGATAGCGTGTCTACCAATTCCACCACCTGGGCGAGGGATTCGATCTGCCCGTTATTCGGTGGGCATCTCGAGGGTCGGCGATTCTACATCATCCGTTGCGGGTGATGTAGGAATTTCTTCAGTTCCAGACTCATCCGCGGGCATTTCCGGTACATCCGCCTCCAGATTCTGCTGCTGAACCTGGATTGACTCCAGAACAGGAAGATCCGATTGCATTCTTAGCCCGGAATCATTCTTGGCAAAAAGTGCCAGTCCCAGGCTGGTCACAAAGAAAACCACCGCAAGAATCGCGGTCAGTTTGCCGAAAAACGATCCTCCGCCACTGCTGCCGAAGACAGTCTGCGAACCGCCACCGCCAAATGAAGCACCCATATCAGCCCCTTTACCTTGCTGCATCAAAATGAGTGCAATCATCAAAAAAGCCGTAATAAAGTGAACGACTGTTACCAATGTATCCATTAACTCTCTCTCTTTAAGTGGTGCTGCCAGTAACTGGCATCGCACGACATATATCTACAAACTGTTCCAATACCAGCGAGGCTCCACCAATAAGCCCGCCGTCAATATCATCCTGGGCAAAAAGCTCGGCCGCATTTTCCGGCTTTACGCTGCCTCCATAGAGGATTGCCACATTCTTTAATTCACCGGGCAGCAAGGAACGAATAAACGCGTGCATCTCCTGTGCCTGCTCCGGCGACGCTGTTTCGCCTGTGCCTATCGCCCAAACCGGCTCATAGGCAATAAAGAGCTGGCCTGCCCGCTTCTCGATTCCTTCCAGTTGCAGCAAGGGATTCAGTTGACTGGAAACAACCTGTTCCGCCTTGCCCTGCTGGCGCTCTGCAAGTGTCTCGCCGATGCATAACACGGAGTTTATGCCCGCAGACAACGCCGAGCCTGCCTTTTTCGCTATCCAGTCATTTGACTCAGCGTAATACTGCCGACGCTCCGAGTGCCCGACCAGAACCCAGTCACAACCACTATCGACCAACATCGACGCACTGATTTCACCGGTATATGCACCTTCGTCGGCATCATTTACATTTTGGGCGCCAACACCGTAGGAATCCTTTAGCAATTGCCTTAGGGGTTGCACGTAAACTGACGGTGGACATATGACGACCTGACCCGTCGCCCCCAGATCCTGTTCGGCATTCAATCCGGCAGCCATCTCTGCCAAAAAAGCCGATGACCCATGCATCTTCCAGTTTGCTATGACAACACGCGACCGCATTTGCCCAAGGCTCTTTAAAAAGGGCGCAAATGGTAACGGAGATGATTCACACGCTCAAGCCAAGAATGCGGCCTGGAGGGGATTCCAACATCATGGATCAGCACAGAGCCGTTCGCACGGAATCGGCGATTGAGTTTGCCAGCTGCTCCACGAGTCTCGCGTCTTCACCCTCCACCATCACTCGAACCAGTGGCTCGGTACCGGAGGGTCTCAATAACACACGCCCCTTATTACCCAGCTGTTTTTCAGCATTTTCCACAGCGTTCTGTACGTCGCTATGGTTTATATCCTTTATCTGCGCTGTCAGGGGAACATTCACCAGTACTTGCGGAAAGTTTTTCAGGGAATCCAGTGACTCTTCCAGGGTTTTTCCCATCTGATCCAGGGCCGCCAGAACCTGCAAGGCTGCGACAATACCATCGCCTGTGGTTCCGTACTGGGCGCAGATAATATGTCCCGAAGATTCACCACCCAAGGGAAAGCCATTTTGCCTCATGGCTTCAATAACGTAGCGATCCCCTACTTTGGCACGATAGAAATCAATGCCCTGGTTTTGCATGGCCTTTTCAAGGCCAAAATTACTCATGAGCGTTCCCACAATACCCGTCAATTCTCCCTGTGAGTGCATGTGGGAAGCGATGATGTATAGCAGTTGGTCTCCATCCACCTTGTTTCCGTGACGATCTACAAACTGAACACGATCCCCATCACCATCAAAGGCAATCCCCATATCGGCCTTTTCGTCGACAACTGCCGCTTGCAATGCCTCTGTATGAGTTGCGCCACGTTCCTGGTTGATGTTGCGACCGTTGGGCTCCGCGCCGATCACCTTGACGGTCGCACCGAGCTCTTCAAAAACCTTGGGCGCAATATGATAAGTTGCCCCGTGAGCACAATCGACAACGATTTTTGTACCCTCAAGGGTCAGCCCACGCGGCAGCGTGCTTTTGCAGTATTCGATATAGCGACCGGCAGCATCTGACACCCGAAATGCACGGCCGAGGTTTTCCGATGATTCTGTCTCAAACTCTAGATCGATCATCTGCTCTATCCGCTCTTCAATGGAATCATCCAGCTTGTAGCCGTCCGCGGAGAAAAACTTGATGCCATTATCGTAATAGGGATTGTGTGAGGCGCTGATCACAATTCCAGCGCGCGCCTGGAATGTGCGGGTCAGGTAGGCGATGGCAGGGGTAGGCATCGGCCCCAAAAGCCCCACCTCAACACCAGAAGCGATCAATCCGGCCTGTAATGCAGACTCAAACATGTAGCCGGAAACCCGGGTATCCTTGCCCAGAATCACCATTCGGCGGCCTTCCGTTTCCTCGGCGAGCACCCTACCGGCAGCCCAGCCTAGTTTCATCACGAAATCTGCAGTAATGGGGAACTTGCCTACCGTGCCACGTATACCATCTGTACCGAAATATTTTCTAGCCATAGTGTTTCTGTTTTTACATTCTGCGCTATCTAACGCTTTGCAAGGCCTGCCAGATTCTTATTACGTCTGCGGCAGCAGCCACGTTATGTACACGAAATATATTGGCCCCATTTTGCAGTGCGAGCAAATTTAACACAGAGGTACCAATTTCCCGCTCCCCGACATCCCGGCCAGTCATGGCCCCGATCATCGACTTGCGGGAAAAACCCACCAGGATTGGTAGTCCAAGATCTTTGATCCTGGGAAGATTCGCCAACAGCTGCAGGTTGTGCTCAAGGGATTTGCCAAAACCAAACCCCGGGTCCAGGCAAATCCGGTTTGCCGGGATACCTGCCTTCTGCGCCTCAGCAACCCGTGCCGAAAGAAAATCCAGAACCTCTTCCGTGACAGAATTATACGTGGGACGGTTTTGCATATTCTCTGGATTACCCTGCATATGCATCAGACAGACATCCATTTCTTGCTCAGATGCCGCTTCCAGAGCACCTTCTATCTGGAGCGCCCGAACATCATTGACCATGGATGCACCCGCCATTGCAGCTTCCCTGATGACCTGCGGCTGGCTGGTATCGACAGATATGGCTGTATCAAACCGGGTTCTAATGGCTTCAATAGCCGGAATAACCCGATCAAGTTCCTGTTCCACCGTTACCTTCTCGGCACCGGGACGGGTAGATTCGCCACCAATATCAAGCCAGTCGACGCCTTGTTCAACCATTTCAGCAGCGCTATCAACCAGTGAAGAGAGGTCGACATCCCTTCCGGAAAAATACTTTCCGCCGTCCGAAAAAGAATCGGGCGTGATATTCATCACGCCCATAATCTGTAGTTCCTTATTTAGGATGGTCATTCAACCCAAACCAAAAGGACAGGTTTAATGCTGATTGGCCGGACCACCTACGATGGTTGGATCAGGCTTGTCACCTGACTGGGTTTCCGGACTCGGTGTCCCGCCGGCATCGCCGTCCCAGCCTCTGGGTGGACGAACTTTTTTGCGAGCCATCAGATCATCGACCTGCTCACTATCGATCGTCTCATACTCCATTAATGCATCCTTCATGGCATGGAGAATGTCGATATTTTCTTCCAGGATCTTTTGAGCAATTTCGTAACACTCGTCCAGGATCTTGCGGGCTTCCTTATCGATCAGGTCGGAGGTTTCGGGCGAATAATTTAGTTTCGCCGAACCCGTGGCATCATCACGCTCTTCGCCATAATGAATTGGCCCCAATTCGGACAGGCCCCACTTGGTCACCATGTTTCGTGCCAGTTGCGTTGCCCGTTCAATATCATTGGACGCCCCGGTGGTTACCGCATCCGGCCCACCAATCAGTTCCTCGGCGATACGCCCGCCAAAGAGACTGCACAAACTACTCTTGATAGCCCGGCGACTGGAGCTGTATTTATCTTCTTCGGGCAGATACATGGTGACACCCAGTGCACGTCCCCGGGGAATAATGGTGACCTTGTGGATAGGATCGTGCTCCGGCATAAGGTAACCGACGATGGCATGCCCAGCTTCATGATAAGCCGTGTTGATCTTGTCTTTTTCGGACATCACCATGCTGCGGCGCTCGGCCCCCATCATGATTTTGTCCCGGGCATATTCAAAGTCTTCGCCAGTAACAATGCGCTTGTTGCGTCTTGCGGCAATAAGGGCCGCCTCATTGACCAGGTTGGCCAGATCGGCACCGGAAAACCCTGGCGTACTGCGCGCCAATACCGAGGTTTTTACGGTGTCATCCGTCGGCACCTTGGACAGGTGGACTTCCAGAATTTGTTCACGGCCACGAATATCAGGCAGGGATACGTATACCTGCCGGTCAAAACGGCCGGGGCGCAGCAGTGCGCGGTCCAGCACATCCGGGCGGTTGGTCGCAGCAATCACAATAACGCCTTCATTGCCTTCGAAGCCATCCATTTCAACCAGCATCTGGTTCAATGTCTGCTCACGCTCGTCGTTGCCGCCGCCATAGCCACCGCCACGATGTCGGCCAACAGCATCAATTTCATCAATAAAGATAATACAGGGTGACTGTTTTTTGGCCTGTTCGAACATGTCGCGCACGCGGCTGGCACCGACACCGACAAACATTTCCACAAAGTCGGAACCGGAAATAGAGAAGAACGGAACCTTGGCTTCACCGGCAATGGCTTTGGCCATTAATGTTTTACCTGTGCCCGGAGGCCCTACCATCAGGACGCCGCGTGGTATCTCGCCACCCAGACGCTGGAACTTGGCCGGATCACGAAGATACTGTACCAGCTCCTGGAGATCCTCCTTGGCCTCATCAATACCGGCAACATCACCAAAGGTTATCTTGATCTGGTTCTCACCCAGCAATCGTGCCTTGGATTTACCGAACGACATCGGTCCACCGCGGCCACCGGCACCGCCCTGCATTTGACGCATGAAAAAGGCGAATACCGCGATAATGATCAGGATAGGAAAGGACGCCACCAGGAGCTGCATAAGGATGCTTGGCTCTTCAGGCGGCTCACCACGGACATTGACGCCGTTGCGAAGCAGCTCGTCCATAATCTGGTTATCGGTCACATTGGGGCGAACCGATTGGAAACTGGAGCCGTCACGGGTTTCCCCATAAATCATGGAACCCTGGAAGGTCACTTCTTCAACATTGCCATTTTGTACCTGCTGGACAAAATCCGTATAGCTGAGTTCGTTTGCAGGAACCCCCTGATTCAGGTTTTGAAAAACAGCCATAAGCACGGCAGCAATAACCAACCAGAGAATTAAATTTTTTGCCATATTAATCTACCTAATCCCGGCGAAATTTCGTCGATTCGCCCCTCTACTTTTATCGAAGCTTACCACCAAGAAGACCTGTGAAAACACTTATCGCCCTGATAGTAACAACCACATAAACCATTAGCCCTTGTATTTTCTCGCCACCAGGTACACCTCCGGTGAACGGGCACGAGATGAATCAGGCTTGCGCGTTAGCACTTTGTCAAAGTGATCCCGGGCATCTTTCATGTACTGGTCAAAGCCCTCGCCCATAAAAATCTTGGTAATGAACGAGCCACCGGGCTTCAGTACATTCAGCGCCATATCATAGGCAAGTTCGGCCAGATACATCGCCCTGGGCTGATCGACTGCCTTCATACCACTCATATTTGGGGCCATATCGGATATTACAAGATCCACGGGCTCCCCGTTTATTACATTCAGGATACGATTAAAAACCTCTTCTTCCGTAAAATCGCCCTGGATAAAATCGACGCCCGCCAGTCCATCCATCGGCAGGATATCCGATGCAACCACCCGCCCCTTGCTACCGACTCGCTGTGCGGCCACCTGGGACCAGCCACCGGGCGCGGCGCCCAGGTCAACCACCAGGTTTCCTGGCTGTATCAACCTGTCTTTGTCGTCGATCTCAATCAGCTTGTAACTTGCGCGGGAGCGATACCCCTCTTTCTGGCTTTTAATCACGTACTCATCAGAAAAGTGTTCGCGCAACCAGCGATTGCTGCTTTTGGACTTGCTCATTCAAACCTTATTGTTTCATAAAAAAACCGGGTCTCCCCGGTTTTTTCTGGTTATATCTGACGAGGCATTTTACATCATTCAACCACACTGGCATCGGTAAGTACGATCAGATCAGATGCCACATAAGTCGCAATTGCCTTTTGCATTTCGGTGGTCGCTGCGGCACTGGCCTCCGGACTCAGCAGGGAAATATGCCCTCCCTGGGTAAATTTAACCAGTCCGGAACTTGCGGGAGCATCCCCAAAGGATACCTGCGATACCCCCATTCTCTGGGCCAATGGTTCCGTGCCGCCGAACGTCAAACCGGCAAAACTTGACTGGTTTGGTATCACAGTATCGTCGTTAATCTGGATAACGAATGTCGGCGAGACCGCAGACGCCCCCGATGCGTAGTTGTTGGGATCTACCGGATCCACAATAGTTTGGGCCGCAAAGGCAAACTGTCCGAGCACATTGGCTGCTGTTGTCGCATCCACCGTGGCAGGGTCAAGCCCCGCCCCTTCCAGCACGGAGTTCCTGACCAGGGAGCCAAAAGAACCGGAATCCAAAAGCAACGGTAAAATCCCGCTGCCAGCGGCCACATAGGTCGCCGTGGCGGAAGGCATTCCCATCTGGGTGGCAAGCGCATTAAAGCCAGTGCCAGAAATCCCGCCCAGGGACAACCCGAGGAAGTGGACATCCGTCCGGTCAAAATCGGCATCAGAAATACTGGTTCCCGCTTCAAAGTTAAAACCATTGGCAATGGCCATACGAAGCCCGGCAATATCCGCAATACTTTGCCGCAGATTATCCCGGCCAGTTAACAGGTAACCGAGGTTCAGATAGTGAGTCACGTCCACAGTGGTGGCATTGATTTCATCGGTGCCATCAACGTCGACATCAAACCCGCGACTTCCATGGAGTGGCAGATCAATACCGATCGTGGCAAAGCCTGCAGCAGCCAAAGAGTCGGCCACGGCCAGCATATCCTCTTTTTTCGAGCTGATCCCGTGCTGAACAATAACCAGCGGCCAGGTAGCGCTGCCAAAGCCACTGGCATCATTGGGAACAGTAATAATGACGTCAAGGGCAGCAGCCATTCGCATTTGAGGTACAGGGTTATAGCGAGTGATATGTCGCTCTGTATCAAGGCCAAAATCAGCCAGCTCCAGTGCAGAGCAGGCCGCCGCGTTGGGGCCCGGGGTCAGCGTTGCCAACACGGCCGGATCCATTTGTGAAAGCAGGACCCCGTTATCACAAAGTGCTGTCCAGGACTGGTTCACTGGAGCCAGCGGGTTCTCTTCGGTCGGCACCGCCGAGAAATAAGGCAGCGTTACCGTCGCCTGGTAAATGTCGGCAAGGCCCATACCGCCAATGGCACCGGTGTTAACAAACGGATGAGGTTCTATGCCGGTAACCTGGGGTGAGAAGCTGGCAGAGGTGACGGCCTGCAAAGCTGCCCCGAGTGAATCGCCCACAGAAGCGGTTGTCCAGGACGCGGTATAAATGAACGAATCCGGTGAAACTCCGGCGGCGGCCGCGGCAATGGACTCGTAGCCGTTAATGGCATCCTGCAAGGCGCCCAGGGATTCATTTTGTATATCCACTTCGGCAGGGTCACGTGTCACTTCAACATATAGCGAAGAGGGTTCGACGGGCTCGCCCCTGCTATCCATAATATCGTTGGTCAGCGCCACGATGTAATTGGTTTTTGGCTTCAGTGGAACCGCAGGAACCACGGTGATACTGCGTGCGCCAGCAACGGCAACATAGCCTGTCGGACCATAGTCAACGGGGGTAAATGTGGTGCAGCCCGTGCCTCCCAGCTGGCAATCCGTTTCAATCAACATCACCGATGAAGGACCAACTGTCGATGCGTCAACCGTTGCAGAACCCGGTGTGCTCACGGAAATTTGCATTGGCATCTGGGTCGACCAGCCATCCATTGCGCCAATGGCTGCCCCGGGGTTACTGAAATCAACAGCTTCGCCGGCATCTTTGGCGTCCGCCTCGTCAGGCGGCTCCAGTGTGCCATCGGTGGTACCGGAAAAAAGCAGATCGTTGGGCAGCGCCAAAACGCCGGCACTGGGGTCAAAGACTATCGTCGATTTTTCGACATCGTCGGCACCGGGAATCACCGGATTGATTACGGTGGTCTGGGTATTATCACCACCACAAGAAGAAAGAATAAGGGTGCTAGCTGCAATCAAGCTAGCCTTTCTCAGGTACTTTATATTAATCATTTTCTACCCTCTGGCTCCTGTAAGTTTGCCTGTATTACCCACTCTAAAAACGGTAGGTTCCCTGGACGGCAAAGGTTCGTGGGGGCTCAATAAACCCGTAATAACCAATGCTTTGTGACAGAGAGCCCGCCAGGGGCGTGTCATTCGCATAGGTCACTATTTTTTCGTCCGTCAGGTTTTTACCCAGAACGGAAATTTCCCAGGTATCGTCAATATCGGCCAGGCTCAACCTCAGGTTAACCTTGGTATACGCGTCTTGCCGAACATTGGGGTCCAGGTTTTGCGAGGGGTTGTATTCACTGGAATACACAAGGTCCAGAATGGCATTGGCCAAAAATCTGTCCATGACAGGCACTTGATAATCAGCTGACAAAAAGCCTGTGACATCCGCCACATACTGGTTAGACATGCCGCTGTAATCGCAAAGATCTTCGCCGGTAGTAATACGTACCCTCTGGGTACACTGACCATTGGGATAATCCGTAAACTCAAAATCAAGCAGGGCCAGCGAGCCGGTCAGGGTCAAGTTGTCTGTTGCCGCAAAACGACCGTCAAGCTCAACCCCCTGGGAAGTCGCTGCGGCGGCGTTACCGACATTAAAGCCCAGGGAACCATCAAAAATACTGACCTGAAGATCTTCATATTCAGTGCGGAAGACCGCCAGATTGAACTCCATTCGGTCATTGAGAAGACGGCTTTTTACACCCGCTTCGACGGTTTCAGCCTGCTCCTGATCATAGCTAAAGGTACCTGCAGGAACCGTTGCCGGAAAGGCTGGGTTTAACATGGTGACCTGGGGAGGCGCATTGGAGCGAACATCAAAGCCGCCGGATTTGAAGCCCCTGGACCAGGACAGATAGGCCATGTCATTGTCAGAGAAATCGCGCTCGACTGTGGCAGAAGGCGCAAATTTGGTTTCCTCACGGCTGCCTTCAAGATCGTGCCGGGCCACCCTTAGCACCTGCCCCAAAATGTAATCTTCACCCATGATGGTATTGGGAATGAACAGATCGTTAAATGGCAGCGTATTGCCGTTGAGGTCAGCAAAATCCAGTACCCTGGATGCTGTTTTTTCTTCACTGGAATAACGGCCTCCCAGCGTCAGCCGGGTCAGATCGTCAATGTTCCAGGTTATCTGGGCAAACGCCGAGCCCAGGGAGCTGTCCTGGATAAATTCCCTTGGCGCAGTAAAGCCATTGACTCTTTGACCCGCGCCATCAGGATAGACATCCGAACCTGCGAGCTGCTGAAACAGTGTTGGCAGTACAGTATCCAGAACATTTCCCACGGTTGAGGTTTCATTCGTCAGGAAACGGTCATTGAACTCAAGGTCCGAGGACTGGTAGTAAACCCCTGCAATCCAGTCGACTGTTTCACCGCCGGGGGAAGTCAGTCGCACCTCCTGGCTGAATTGCTCGTAACTTTCCTCCGATTCCACAAAGAACACATCAGCGCTGGTGAAATCACAGTCGCAGAGCTCCTCATAATCGTAAGAAACCAGCGAGGTTGTTGCGCTCAATTCAATATCGTTTACATCCAGTGTCAAATTGAATACGGCACTATCGACAGAGTTGTAGCTGTAATCACCATTGGACGAGCGTCCAAAATCAATGCGGCTGTCGTTAACTGATGAGGATGTCAGATCGGCACCTGTAAAGGCATTCAGCGAATTGAGCGAATAAAGAAACTGCCCCCAGTTCGCACCGGAGAGCCCCGGATTCAAGGAGGGCTGATCGCCAATAATTTCCACTTGCCGGCCATCGATATCGAAATCACTACGCTCAAGGATAAGGCTCATTTCAGCGCCTGATTCACCCTCGAGTAAAAAGGAAAGCCGGGTAGTCTGTTCGTCACGACGCGGCTCATGACTACCACTATCAAGATTACGGATATAGCCATCATGGTCACGACTTCGATGAGCAAGTCTTGCCGAGAGATTTTCCGTTATCGGGCCAGACGCAATGAGATCCAGTATTTGCTCGCCATATTCCGGCTCGTAGGTCACCGAGACCTTGCCTTCAAATTCCGGGGTCGGTCTCGCGCTGATCATGCTGACGGCGCCGGCAATACTGTTTTTGCCATAGAGGATGTTTTGCGGGCCACGTAGAACTTCCACACGTTCCAGATCGAGGAAAGGGGCACGCGATAATTGGGCCCTGCCGTAATACACCCCATCCTTGTAAAGGCCAACGGACTGTTCAAACCCCTGGTTGATGCCTGAACCCAGGCCACGCATGTAAATATTTGTGCCAATCCCGGTTTCTGACATGGTGAAATTGGGCACATACGCCTGAAGATCTTCAATTTTACTGATCCCGGCATCACCAATCTTTTCACCCGCCATCACATTGACGGAGATGGGAACGTCCTGAAGGCTCTGCACCCGTTTTTGGGCAGTCACGATAATTTCCTCAAGCATCCCTGAGGACGGCTGGGAATGGGCTGACGGCGCGATTAACGCAGTCAAAAGAAAGGCGCCAACAGTTGTCAGTGCCGCAACGCTGTTTTTATCTGGATACTTGCGGACCATATCCATAACCCCTCTGTTTTATTTTTTTCCAACTAGCGATGTTAGTTACAGTCCGATGCATTGGCAACTAATGCTGATACAATCCGCGCCCGCCTTGCACTAATAGCTAGAATCAATGGACAAAAAACAATTACGGGCCATCGGCCATCATCTCAAACCTGTGGTTACCGTTGCAGGAGCCGGCTTATCCGAGAATGTTCTGGCCGAGCTCGACCGTGCCCTGAATGACCACGAATTAATCAAGGTGAAGCTCGCTGTGGATGACCGCGATGCCAGAGCCGACATTTCTGCATCAATTTGCGAGCAGCTGAAAGCCGAGGTTGTGCAGTCCGTTGGCAAGATCATTCTTATCCTTCGACGAAACAGCCGGGCAAACCCCAAAATATCAAACCTGGTCAGATACCTGGGCGATATCTAGACCACCAACAAAAAAGGCCTCTTGCGAGGCCTTTTTATACTGGACTGGTAACGGATATGCTAGATGTACTCGACCTTGCCGATCTCGAATTCGGTGATTCCTGCCGGGGTCTGGATAGCAGTGACATCTCCTTCATGCTTGCCCACCAACCCGCGGGCAATAGGCGAATTCACTGAAATACGGCCCTCTTTCACGCTGGCTTCATCATCACCGACAATTTTGTAGACCAGCTCTTCGTCAGTCTCCATATTAATAATGGTCACCGTAGAACCGAAAATGACCCTGTCGGATACAGGCATCTTGGTGACGTCAATCACCTGGGCCTGGGAGAGCTTGCTCTCTATTTCCTGAATACGCCCTTCGGCAAAACTCTGTTGTTCACGCGCAGCGTGATACTCGGCATTTTCCTTGAGGTCGCCGTGCTCACGAGCCTCGGCGATCGCCCTGGAAATCCGGGGACGTTCAACTTTTTTCAAATGGTCAAGCTCGTCTCGCAGTTTCTGCTCACCGCTGACCGTCATGGGTACTCTACTCATATATTTTGACTACTTATTGGGCAAGGTCTCTATGCAAATCCTGAAGGCGGTGCACCTTGTCTTCCTGGCCTGATGTGAGCGCCATGGCGACAGCTTCGCCTCCAGCAAGTGTGGTAGTGTAATACACTCCCTTGGATTCAGCACTTGAACGGATTTCCGAAGAATCTGCAATGGCCGCTCGACCTTCTGTGGTATTTAAAATCAGGCTGATTTCACCATTTTTAATCATATCGACAATATGCGGTCGACCTTCGCGTACTTTATTCACCACCCGGACATCTATGCCTTCAGCCTTTATTACCTCAGCAGTCCCCCTGGTGGCGACCAGGTCAAACCCGAGCTCCTTATAGGCCTTTACAATTGGCAACAGGCGGGGTTTGTCTACTTCACGGACACTGATAAAAGCACATCCCGACTCGGGGATTTCATCGCTGGCACCCAATTGGGCTTTTCGATAAGCCTCGGCAAAGCTGGTACCAACGCCCATCACTTCGCCGGTTGATTTCATCTCGGGACCAAGAATGGGATCAATGCCCGGGAACTTGTTAAACGGGAATACCGCTTCTTTTACGTGATAGTGACGCGGAACAATCTCTTTCTCAAAACCCTGGTCTTTCAGACTGGTTCCGGCCATACAGCGCGCAGCAATCTTCGCCAGTGAATGCCCGATCCCCTTGGAGACAAAAGGCACAGTACGAGAAGCTCTCGGGTTCACCTCAATCACGTAGATCTTGCCATCCTGCCATGCAAGCTGGACATTCATCAAGCCAACCACATTGAGTTCAATCGCCATCTTTTTGACGATATCACGCATCTCATCCTGAACATCAGCGGGCAAGCTGTAGGGAGGCAGTGAGCAAGCGGAGTCGCCCGAGTGAATCCCGGCCTGTTCTATGTGCTGCATAATGCCGCCAATAACGACCGTCTCACCGTCACTGACCGCATCAATATCAACTTCGATGGCGGCGCTCAGGAAGTAATCCAGCAATACCGGGGAATCTTCACTCACTTCGACCGCATTACGCATATAGTTGCGCAATTCAGTTTCCGAATAGACGATCTCCATGGCACGACCACCCAACACATAGGACGGTCTGACCACCAGGGGATAGCCAATGTTTTCCGCCGCGATCACGGCATCTTCAATTGAACGCACAGTGGCATTGGGTGGCTGCAGCAAATCCAGTTTTTGGATCATGTGCTGGAAGCGTTCCCGGTCTTCTGCCCGGTCAATCGCATCCGGCGTGGTGCCAATAATGGGAACGCCTTCAGCCTCCAGGGCACGCGCCAGTTTCAGTGGCGTTTGACCACCAAACTGCACAATAACCCCGACAGGTTTTTCCAATTCGACAATCGCCAGTACATCTTCAAGAGTCACGGGTTCGAAATACAGGCGATCCGAGGTGTCGTAGTCTGTGGAAACAGTTTCCGGGTTACAGTTGACCATAATGGTCTCGTACCCATCATCGCGCATGGCAAAAGCCGCGTGCACGCAACAGTAATCAAATTCTATACCCTGGCCAATCCTGTTGGGCCCACCTCCGAGTACCAGGATTTTCTTCCGGTCACTGGTTTGCGCTTCGCACTCCTGCTCGTAGGTGGAATACATATAGGCCGTCGACGTGGCAAATTCTGCCGCACAGGTATCCACGCGTTTGTATACGGGCTTGATACCCAGCTGTTTTCGATACGCGCGAACTTCTGCTTCGGTGTTGCCTAACAACTGCCCCAGGCGCTTATCCGAAAAGCCTTTTTGCTTGAGCGCAAACATGTCGCTTGCGTCAATCTCATTGAGGCTTTTACGGGCAATTTCCTGTTCCAGCTGAACCAGCTCTTCAATCTGCACCAGAAACCAGGGATCAATGGCGCAAAGCTGATGAATTTCCTGCAATGACATGCCGGCACGGAATCCGTCTGCCAGGAACCAGATGCGTTCAGCGCCCGGCTCGGAAATATGTTTTCTAAGGGAAGTGGTGATTTCCGGTTCGTCGAGATCAACCTGGGGCTCAAAGCCACAGGAGCCCACCTCCAGTCCTCGCAGTGCTTTCTGCAAGGATTCCTGGAAAGAACGGCCAATGGCCATGACCTCACCCACTGACTTCATCTGTGTGCTGAGCTTGGCATCCGCTTGCTCAAACTTTTCGAAGGCAAACCGTGGAATCTTGGTCACGACGTAATCGATTGTAGGCTCGAAGGAAGCAGGCGTTGCCCCCCCGGTAATTTCGTTGCGAAGCTCATCCAGTGTGTAGCCAACAGCGAGCTTTGCGGCAACCTTGGCAATAGGAAAGCCCGTCGCCTTGGACGCAAGCGCACTGGACCGCGATACCCGCGGGTTCATTTCGATAACGACCAGCCGCCCGGTTTCAGGTTGAACAGCAAACTGCACATTGGACCCACCGGTTTCCACACCAATTTCACGCAGAACCGCCAGGGAGGCATTCCGCATGATCTGGTATTCCTTGTCGGTCAGGGTTTGTGCAGGCGCAACCGTTATGGAATCCCCTGTGTGTACACCCATGGGATCAAAGTTTTCAATGGAGCAGATGATGATGCAGTTATCGTTGCGATCACGAACCACTTCCATTTCATATTCTTTCCAGCCCAGCAGGCTTTCATCGATTAGAAGCTCATTGGTTGGAGAGAGATCCAGACCACGCAGACAGATTTCCTCAAACTCCTGCTGGTTATAGGCAATCCCGCCACCGGAACCACCCATGGTATAGGATGGACGAATAATGACCGGGAAACCGAACTCTTCCGGCACAGATACGGCTTCTTCCATACTGTGAACAATTTTGGACTTGGGTGTTTCCAGTCCAATGCGTTTCATGGCCTTGTCAAAAAGGTCGCGATCTTCAGCCTTGTTAATGGCTTCTTCGTTCGCACCTATTAACTCGACGTTGTACTTTTCCAGCACCCCGTGCTTGGCAAGATCCAGTGCGCAGTTCAGGGCGGTCTGCCCGCCCATGGTTGGCAACACCACATCGGGACGCTCTTTTTCTATGATGCGTTCTACCGTTCGCCACTCCACAGGTTCTATATAAGTCGCATCGGCCATGACCGGGTCCGTCATGATGGTGGCCGGGTTGGAGTTGACGAGAATGACCCGAAAACCTTCTTCACGAAGTGCTTTACAGGCCTGTGCACCCGAATAGTCGAACTCACAGGCCTGCCCGATCACAATGGGGCCTGCGCCGAGTATAAGGATGGATTTTATATCTGTTCTTTTTGGCATATTGATCTAGGTATTTCTGGGTGGCCGACTCGGTAAATTAAGGCCTCGCGGCCATCAGCTCTATAAAGTGGTCAAACAGTGTATCGGCGTCTTGCGGTCCGGGACTCGCTTCCGGATGTCCCTGAAAACTGAACGCTGGCTTGTCTGTACGGTGTATGCCCTGCAGCGACCCGTCGAACAGGGATTTGTGCGTCATGCGCAGGTTGTCGGGCAATGAGCTTTCATCGACCGCAAACCCGTGATTTTGCGAGGTAATCATAACCGCACCTGTTTCCAGGTCTTGCACGGGATGGTTGGCACCATGGTGGCCAAATTTCATCTTCAGGGTCTTTGCCCCAGATGCCAGCCCCAACAATTGATGGCCAAGACAGATCCCGAATACCGGAATGTCTGTTTCGAGTATTTCCCCAATTGCCCTGATCGCATAGTCACAGGGCTCCGGGTCACCGGGGCCATTGGACAAAAACACACCATCCGGATTTAGCGCCAGGACATCACTGGCCGGCGTCTGTGCAGGTACCAGGGTGACCCGGCAGTGGCGTTCGGACAACATGCGCAGGATGTTGCGCTTAATCCCGTAGTCATAGGCGACCACATGGTACTTTTCTGTGTCGGCGCGTTCCGGATGCCCCTCGCCCAATCTCCAGACGCCCTGCGTCCAGGTCTGGTTTTCCTTAATGCTGACCTCTTTTGCCAAATCCATGCCCTTGAGGCCGGGGAATGCACGCGCGAGCTCGAACGCCTTGTCAGTGTCAATGGCGCCCGCCATAAGGCAGCCATTTTGTGCGCCTTTTTCCCGAAGAATTCGCGTCAGCTTTCGCGTATCAATGCCCGCAATACCGATGACATTCTTTTCTTTCAGGTACTCATCCAGTGCCTGTTCGCTGCGAAAGTTGCTGGCTAGCAAGGGCAAGTCCTTGATGACCAGTCCGGCACTCCAGATCTGGATGGACTCTTCATCTTCGGAATTGGTGCCAACATTGCCAATATGGGGATAGGTCAATGTGACAATTTGTTTGGCGTAGGAAGGATCAGTAAGAATTTCTTGATAGCCGGTCATCGCCGTATTAAAAACGACTTCACCGACTGAATGCCCCTCGGCTCCGATAGAGTAACCTTTAAAAAGGCTTCCATCACTCAGGGCGAGAATTGCAGCAGTACGATTGGTAAACGTCACTCGTGCTCCAGTGTGGGAGTTCAAATTTTATCGGCGGGGAAGTTCCCCAAACCGCTTCTAAACGAGCCCAGCCCTGACGTTCAGCAGAATTTTGCCTGCAAAAAAGCGAGGTGAAATCCTGTCTCACCCCGCTTTCGATAACTCTTTGAAATTTCTGGAACCTCTCCATCAAGGTGATGGATTCGGAACTGTCTCGGCTGGGCGTGCATTTTAATGAAAAACACGCCTCCTTGTCCATGAGAACTGGCAGGAAATTCGCGAGACTTATCCTGCAGACGGATTTAGAACGATGTAAACAGCCCCCCATTCACCGGCAGGTTCGCTCCTGTGATGTATGCCGACTTATCATCAGTCAGGAAGGCAACAGCATGCGCAATCTCTGAGGGTTCTCCCATTCTTTGCATGGGCACCTGGCTCACGATCTGGCCCAGAACATCTGGCGCTATTGCTTTGGTCATGGGGGTGGCAACGTAGCCCGGGGAAACACTGTTTACCGTAATTCCCTTGCGAGCTGTTTCATAAGACAACGCCATGGTAAAGCCGTGCAGCCCGGCCTTGGCGGCAGAATAGTTGGTCTGGCCAAACTGGCCGCGCTGACCGTTGACCGAAGACATATTTACAATACGGCCAAATCCGGTTTCAAGCATGCCGTCGAGAACATGCTTGGTCACATTATAAATACTGTTTAAATTGGTATTGATCACGGCGTCCCATTGTTCGGGCTCCATTTTTTTCAAGGTCGCATCACGCGTAATTCCCGCACAGTTCACCAGAATTTCAATGGGGCCATATTTCTCGACAATTCCAGCGACCATTTGGCCTGCCGACTCAAAGGAGGCCACATTTCCCGAGGCAATATCCACCTCGTATCCGGCCTCTTTCATCTCGGCCAGCCAGGACTCTGCCTTTTCTTGTTCCTGGGGCAAATACCCGGCCACAACAAAACGTCCCTGATCAGATAGCGCTTTGCATATTTCGCTACCAATGCCACCAATCCCGCCGGTGACCAATGCAATTTTTTTAGCCATAAATGCTCCAAAGATGAGAATGAATACCGGGCGCCGGTCAAAGGTTGGAGCATGCCTGCAGCCCCTTTACTTTAACGACGAAAACACCTTGTGATGCAATGCACAATAAGCAGAAACCGAAGGCTTGTCAATTGGCGACCCGGCACAAAAAAGCCCGCTTTGGGCGGGCTTTCAATCAGATCGGGGAAAGACAACGAGTTACTTCCCCTTTTCCCCGCTACCGGAAGCAGCCTTGTAGAAATTCTTCTGGGCTTCCTGCCACATATCCAGGTTTTTGCGTGTCATCTCGGCAAAGACATTCATCGGGGTCGTATCCACCTTGGTGCCAAACTGATCAAAAAACTGTTTGGTTTGCTGGTCAAAAAATCCGAGGGATTGTTCCATATAACTACTGAATGCGTCCTGAACCGAGTCGCCATACATCCTTATAAAGCGCATGAGAACATCTGTGGTAAACAACGGATTACCCTCATTCTCTTCTTCAGCGATTATCTGTAACAATACCTGGCGGGTAATGTCTTTATCGCTTTTTACTTCACGAACCTCAAAAGATTCGCCATTTATGACCAGCTGCTTAAGGTCAGCCAGGCTGATGTATTTGCTCTGGCTGGTGTCATAGAGGCAGCGGTTTTGATATTTCTTGATAATTCTGGGGTCGGACATAGATCACTTCCACAGCTTGGATAAGTCGTTAAAGCATTTTTGCATTGTACTTTTTTGCACTGCACTAAGGCTAGCTTAACACATGCGGTGCACTGCTCAATACATATGCTGGCCACCGTTGATCGATAGCGTCGAGCCAGTGACGAAACCGGCATCATCAGCAACCAGGAAAGCCACGCCGCGAGCAATCTCCTGCGCATCACCCAGCCGACCGACCGGAATCCTGGCGACAATCTTTTCCAGAACCCGGTCAGGAATGGCCCGAACCATGTCAGTCGCGATATATCCGGGCGCAATCGCATTGACCGTAATGCCATGGGCCGCGCCCTCCTGGGCCAGTGCCTTGGTAAACCCGTGAATACCGGATTTGGCCGCTGCATAGTTGACCTGCCCGTACTGACCGGCCTGGCCATTAATCGACCCAATATTCACAATGCGTCCATATTTGCGCTCGCGCATACCTTCAATGACACAGCGACAAAGGTTAAAACAGGAACCCAGGTTGGTATCGATCACAGCATCCCAGTCACTGCGTGGCATTTTGTGGAGAGTGCCATCACGGGTAATACCGGCATTATTGACCAGTACGTCGATAGGCCCCTGTTCATTTTCGATCAGGGATATTGCCTGTGAGACTGCATCATAATCAGCGGCATCGAATTGGTAGGCCGGAATTCCTGTCCGGCTGGTAAATGCCTCAGCCGCCTCTACATTTCCTGCATAACTGGCAACAACGCTGAAACCTTCCTTTTGCAGGTGCAGGCTGATCGCCTCACCGATACCCCGGGTTCCCCCGGTAACCAGAGCTGTTCGCATTGGTAATCCCCCGTATTTTTGTTAATTCAGGGCCAGATTAACACGCACTGAACCAGAACCGTCTGAACCCGCTTATATACGTTTCATCACATAGCTTCCGGGCGCATCCTCAAGCACTCCCAGAACCTTGCCGGGCTCCCTGGCATCAACCTGTTCTTTCTCCTTTGATTTGAGCCACTTATCCCAATCTGGCCACCAGGATCCTTCATATTCCTTGGCCTTGGCAAGCCAGTCATCCGGGTGCGCCGGCAACTTCGCGGGACCTATCCGGTAGCCATATTTATTTTTTTCTGGCGGGTTGACTATCCCGGCAATATGGCCGGAACCTCCGAGCACGAAACGAACTGGGCCAGAAAATAACCTTGCCCCGGCATAGGTGGAAACCCAGGGGGCAATGTGGTCATCGTGTGCAGAAATAAAATAACAGGGAATATCCACCGTGCTTACATCAATATCGACATCGGCAATATTGAGCGCACCGGGTTTGCACAGGTTGTTTTCCAGATACATATTGCGCAAGTAGTAACTGTGCATCTTGCCTGGCATGTTGGTGTTGTCGGAGTTCCAGTAGAGCAAGTCGAAAATGGTCGGATCCTTGCCCAGCAGATAATTGTTGATATAGAACGACCAGATCAGGTCGTTTGATCTCAGCATATTAAACGCGGAAGACATGGCCTTGCCGGAGTGGAACCCCCGCTCTTCAATGCCTTCCTCGAGCATGGATATCTGGGCATCATCAATAAAGACACCCAGATCCCCTGGCTCGGAGAAATCAATCAGTGCGGTAAAAAAGCTGGCGGACTTGATCCGGTTATCACCCTTGGCCTTCATATGTGCCAGGGCTGAAGACAACAGGGTTCCGGCAATGCAATAACCCACCACATTGATCTCGCTAACCCCCGTCTCTTTTTCTACCTGGTCAACGGCCTCATAGATTCCTTCGCTAAGGTAGGTTTCCCAGCCAACATCCGCGTAACTGTCATCATCCGGATTCACCCAGGAAACCACGAAAACCGTGTGCCCCTGATCAACCATCCACTTGATCAACGAATTCTTTGGCTGAAGATCGAGAATGTAGAACTTGTTAATCCAGGGCGGGAAAATCAGCAAGGGCCGCTTGTTCACCTTCTCTGTGGATGGCGAATACTGGATAAGCTGGAACATGCGATTCTGGAAGACCACTTTACCCGGTGTCGTCGCCACATTTTCGCCAAGGGTAAATGCCTCAGGATCTGTCATGGCGATCTTTAACTGGCCGTCCCCCTGCTCCAGGTCACGGACAAAATTCTTCAGGCCAGCCATGAGGTTTTCGCCCTTGTTCTCCAGCGTAGCCTTGAGCACATCAGGATTGGTCATCGGATAATTGGTGGGCGCCATGGCATCAATAAACTGCTTGGTGAAAAAGGACAGTCGTTTTTGCTCTTTCTCATCAAGTCCCTCGGCACTATCCATCGTGGACTCAATCAGACGCGCCGATAGAAGATAAGACTGTTTGATGTAATCAAATACCAGATTGCTGGACCAATCTTCCGAACGCCAGCGGTTATCACCCTTCTCCGGCTCAATCACCGGGTCAACTGGCGCTTCGCCACCGGCCATGCGCTGCGCTGTGTATTGCCACAATCGCAATGAATCACGCATAAATTCGGTTTGGGCATTCATGGTTGCTACCGGATTGCGCCAAAGACTCATCAGCGCATCCATGTAGGTTTTACTCATGTTAAATGGATCGGCGGTATATCCCTTGAACAGATTCATATTCTGCTGAATAGCTGTCTGCAAAATCCTTTTTCCCATTTCCTGGGATTCTTTTAATGCGGCCTCATCGGCGACATTTTCTGCAGAACTGGTTTTCGGGGAACGTTGACTCATAGATTAACCTGAGGTGTAAATTAAAGTGTGGATCTTCTTCAGGAGCGAATCCGGACATAAGATCCCGGTGCCGGCTCAACAGCCTTGTATTGAGCAGGTGCACAAATCTTACCTTCTACCAGGCTTCCGGACAACTGTTCCAGCCAGGCCAGCCAGTCTGTCCACCAGGAACCCGGCGTTACATCGCTTTCGCCCGGGACCCTGTAATAGCCACGCTGACTTTCAGGGTGATTAAATACACCGCGTACATGCCCACCCGCCGATTGAACGATGCGTGGGTTTCCGCCAAGCAAGTCTGCAGAGACCACCGCCGACTTCATCGGCACAATGTGGTCACTCTCGCCAGCCATAATGTACTGCGGGCAATTGCAGTTTGCAGGACTGACTTTCTCCTGCCCCAATACAACAGTGCCGGTTTCAGCCAATTGATTAACCCCGTAAAACCCCCGCAAGTATTCAACCGCCATGCGGGCAGGCAAGTTCGTTGCATCCTGCCCCCAATACATGAGCGCATCCGGGGCTGGCTGCTGGCCGCGAAGATAACGCAGGCGGAAGAAACGCCAGAACAATTGCTCTTCGCGCATAAAAGTAAAGGCCGTAGACAATATATCTGCCGACAGCACGCCCTTTTCAACGGTTTGCGCACAGATCGCTTCCAACATCGTCGGACTGGTAAAAATGCCTAACTCTCCAGGGTCTGAGTAATCCAGTAACGTGGCGAAGAGACTCAGGCTGGCAATTCGTTTCCGGCCCGTTTCCGTAGACGCGGCGACGGCAGCGATCAAACCACCGATACAGTAGCCCGCCAGATTGACCTGTTGAATCCCGGAAATCTCTGCAGCCACATCCGCGGCCTTAAGGCACCCCTGATACACGTAGTCTGAAAAGCCTTTATCAGAAAGACCCACACCAGGATTTACCCAGGAAATCATGTAGACATCCTGTCCCTGATCCAGAAGCCATCGAACCATGGATTCTTCCGGCCGCAAATCAAAAATATAAAACCGGTTAATACAGGGGGGCGTGATCAACAGGGGGATTTCGCGCTGCTTGCTGGTGGTCGCCTCATAGTGAATCAGCTGGATCAGCTCATTTTGAAATACCACGGAACCTGGCGTCGTGGCTATTTCCTCTCCCAATATATTTTCCGGCGCACTGGCGCGCTTAATCTGCAAACCGAAACGACTATTAGCCAGATCCTGGAGATAATTGCTGCTGGCATCGATCAATATCTGTCCCTGGCTTTCAGCCGCCTGGGCTGAAAGCCCCGTGTTTGCCAATACAGTATTTTCGGGATCCAGCATGGATCGGAGTTGCCGTTGGCAAAAATGCAAAAGCATTCTTTGTCGCCCGTTCAACGGTTCTGTCGCGTCAATCAATGCATGAAGCTCTTCCGACAAAAGCGCCTGGATTTCATGGATTTGTTGCTGCAGGGCCGTCATATCCGAATTTTCCAGATCCTGGCGCTCCAGCAATCCGGCGACCCTTTGCGCAAGACCGGCTGTCGCACTTGAATAGCGATGTTCATCCTCTGCCCAATAGCGGATTGCCAACTGGACTGCCTCCTGAATGTCGTTCAGGAAAGCCAGCGCAACCGGACTTTGCATGACCGTGTGGACAGGCGCCGACAAATGCGACCACAACCCAAGCCAATATTCGGCTGGGTCCTGGGGAAGCTTGGGCTGATCGCTCATTGGCGTAGGTTCATTCACTGTTTATGTGTTTATGGCCGGACGTTTGGGCAAATAACCAGAATAAGGGATGGCCTGTCCATCGGCGAAACTGTGCCCCCTTTATTGGTGTGCTTCAAGAAATTAACGGCCTGACACATCAAATTCACAGCAAAAATTTTCATAAATTATGTTTTAGGTATTTTCCATTTTTTTTATGAATGTAAAATTACCCACATGGACCTGAATAAAATTGACCTGAATCTTCTTATCTATCTGGATGCCCTTTTACGCGAGCAGAATGTCACGCGCGCAGCACAACAAATAGGCATCAGCCAGCCCGCCATGAGCAACGGCCTGCGCCGGCTTCGCTCACTGTTTGACGATCCGATCCTGATTCGCACCAGTGAGGGCATGACACCAACGGAACGAGCCATTGAGCTGCAACCCAAAATTCGCGATGTGCTTGCAAACATTGAACAATTTGTACAACCACAAAGTGACTTCGATCCCTGCAATGGCACACGTATGTACCGCGTCATGGCCAGTGATTATGTTGAATGCACCCTGCTCACCAGCCTGACGGATTACCTGCGCGAACATGCCCCCGGAATTACCCTGGATATTCTGACGCCCAGTGACGTGGGATTCCGGGATGTTGAGCAGGGAAAAGTGGACATGGTGATTAACCGTTTTGAGGATATGCCGCTGTCTTTCCACCAGAGTACCGTCTGGAAAGACAGTTTTTCCTGTGTACTTGGGCGACAAAATCCCATCGCCGATAACCTTACCTGGGAAAGTTACCTGAACGCAGAGCACGTCTGGTGCAGCAAGACCGGCATGGGGATTGGTATGGGGGTAAACCCGGACAAGGTCCAGAAACTGGGCTGGGTGGATGATGCAGTGGATCGTGCCGGCGGCAAACGCAATATACGTGTATTTACCCGGCACTATCAGGCCGCGATGTTACTTTGCGAGCAGCAACACCTGGTCGCAACTGTCCCTACCCGCTACGCCAACCTCTATCGTGAAAACAGCAAGTTGCTGGTGTTGCCCGCACCTTTTGATATTCCCACTTTTGAATTAAAGATTGCCTGGAGTCCCCTGCTCCAGCACAACCCCGCCCATCGATGGATGCGTCACCTGATCCAGAAAATAGCCGCCGACATTCCCGCCTAGCGTATTTTTTAAAAATCTATAGCCCGAGTACATCCATCATGGAATAAAGGCCTGCGGGTTTGTCGGACAACCAATTGGCGGCTCGTACTGCGCCACGCGCAAAAGACATACGACTGGACGCCTTGTGGGTAATTTCCAGTCGCTCACCATCCGCCGCAAAAAGCACCGTATGATCTCCGACAACATCGCCTGCTCGAACGGTTGAAAACCCGATGGT
Organism: Pseudomonadales bacterium; assembly: GCA_965222065.1. Taxonomy (GTDB): domain Bacteria; phylum Pseudomonadota; class Gammaproteobacteria; order Pseudomonadales; family GM7GCV1; genus GM7GCV1. The sequence continues at coordinate 2,513,307 of OZ244933.1, read as the reverse complement.
TTCCCTGTTGCGAACACCCGTGATGCCTTCACGGCCATAAACGGCACAATCATCCAGATTGCGACCCAGCGTCTCGGCAATCACACGGCCCAGTGCCAGTGCCGTTCCCGAAGGCGCATCCACTTTATTGCGGTGATGGGTTTCGATCACTTCAATATCTGAATCCTCACCCATAACCCTGGCCGCTGTTTCCAAAAGACGCGAGACCAGGGTGACGCCTGTACTGAAGTTGGCGGCAAACACCACGGGTATTTTTGCTGCCTGACGCTCAAGCTGTTGCAATTGTTCAGGGGTAAATCCCGTCGTGCCAATGACCATGGCCACATTGGCTGCCACACAGGCTTCCAGATTCTCAAGCGTCGCATCTGGCGTGGTGAAGTCAATCAATACATCTGTTTGAGGTAAAACCTCTGCCAGATCTGACAGTATGCCTATATTAAGCTTTCCTGTGGCCGCAACCTCTCCGGCATCCATCCCCAGCAGACTGCTCCCAGGGCGCACCAGGGCACCCGATAAATTCGAGTTTTCGTCGAGACTCACCGCTTCGATCAGGGCTTTGCCCATTCGACCCGAAGCCCCGGTTATCGCAATGTTTGTCATTGTTTTTCCCGTTATTCTGTCAATTTGCCTAAATCTTTCAGGCACAAAAAAGGCGGCCATTGCCGCCTTTTGTTAAGTCTCCTGCGTCGCTCTGCTTAAAATGTGCTAGCGAGGAAGGCTGGCAAACCGCCAGTATAGACAAAGTGGATAGCACCCAACACAACCAGACCTATGATAGCAGTGGCGGCAATCGCATCTGCACAACCATTATCAACGTCTTTGTTCACTGAATCGGACATCAGTACTGTCTCCGGATAGGCAATAAATTTCGGCGCGCAGTTTACCAAATACCCGGCTTATTTCTACTGGAAACGGTCTATTTACCGCAATAAATTCCAAATTTCCAAGAATATGTTGGCGATTGTTCAAGGTGATAGCGTCGCTGAACTGGTATCGTTCAACCAAAACGGACAAGCCTTAAGGACCGGGCGAATGTATATCTATTTTCGAACTCTCAAACTGTTTTTAACCGCCAAATATGATCACCGTGTGGATTTCTGGGACGAGATCGAACGCCCCATGATCGTCATGCCGACAGACATTGATGTGTTCCTCGAAGTCAACAACGGACGCTATCTGTCACTGATGGATATTGGCCGTTTTGAGTTTGGTTACAAAATTGGACTGATCGATGCCCTGAAACGACGCAAATGGGGGCTGGCCGTTGCCGGCAGCAGTATCCGCTATCGCAAGCGAATGCATATGTTCCAGCGGTTCACCATGCATACACGCGTGGTTGCCGTGGATGAGAAATGGACCTATTTCCAGCAGGTCATTAAACGCAATGGGCAATGGTGTGTGGCCGCACTGGTCCGTACGGCGGTAACCGGGCCCAATGGCGTTATTCCTTCGCAGGAAGTTGCCGAAGAGATGGGGCTGAACTGGGAACCACGAATGCCTGACTGGGTGGCCAAATGGGATGAATCTGACCAGATGCGTCCCTGGGGGGACAGCTAGTTAGCCTCTACGCCTTCTCCATCAGGGAAATCCGCAGGGGTTTGGCTCCTTCCTGACGCATTCGAAAGCATAGACCAGCCATCTCCTCGAACCCTTCAAGAAAGCGGGCAAACAGGTTCAAAGCCACCGGTCCGTCCGGCATGCTGGGACGGGAATCCTCGGCGTAGAACCAGGCAATTTCCGAGACCGGATTCCCGCGGTCGCAATCACCGCGCTCTTCGAAGGAGTAAAAACCGATATCACCCGGGCGTACACGGGAACTGGCATTCTCACGCGGCGGACAAATCTCCGGGGGAATATACATAAGGACTTCACTGCCGGAATAGATGCCATGACGGGCAGTGCCCTCAAAAGGCAGTCCGGCGACAATCGCCTCACAGGTAACAGGTGCCGCATCAGGCAGGAGAAAAGCAGTAGCGATGACCCCTTCTTCGGGAAATTCAAACCGGAGATATTTGGTACTCATGCCATCACGGTAGCATAGGCAAAAGCCACGTAAAAAGCCTGTGCCTGCATCGCTATTTATTGGTTTTCCGTCGTGAAAATGCCATGACGGACCTTCCGATCAAATACACCAGACCCGCGGCCACAACACCCGGGAACGCTTTAAAAACATCATCGTCGTAGGGTGAGATATGCCACAGGGAGACCACCACAACGGCGGTTATCATCATCGCCAGTGCGGTGGCGGAATTAATCTCTCCTCCAAACAGTCGCACAATCAACACTGATCCCAGACTGGCCCCCAGGGCTGACCAGGCAATCAACACCAGTCCAAAGACCCCTTCCGGGGCATACAGGGCAATAAGGACCGCCAGCGCGGTAATTGAGAATGTGCCGATTTTCGAGGCCAGATAGGATTTGCGCCAACGTGGATGAACATCCTGGGTAAGCGAACCCGAACAGACAATGATCTGCGAGTCAGCGGTAGAAACAGTCGCCGCGAATAAACCGGCCAGCGCCAGACCAACAAAAATATCCGGCAATAATTCCATGGTGATCAGGGGCAGCGCCAGTTCGGTGGGCTCTTCCAGTGTCTGGGCGGCCGGGAGGCTATTCAAATCAGGCAGGATCGCCCGACAATAAAGACCAACACCGATAGACAACAGGAAAAAAGGCACATACCAGGAAAAGTAATACACCGACGCCCGACGAATGGCGCTTGTACTCTCAATCGCCATCAAACGAGTCATTAAATGCGGCTGTCCTGCCGCCGTCATCCCGGCAAACATAAACCCGATAATAAATGGTACTACCCCAAAGGTAAGACCTTCGGGAAACACCTCTACCAAACTTGGGTCCTGACCAGAAAGGTTCGCAGTCAGTGCATTCCAGCCACCAATTTCCATAAACCCGGCGATCAGGATCATGGCCATGGATACAATCATCACGAAGGACTGTGCTGCATCAGTCCAGATATCGGCCCGAATACCGCCCGCATAGGAATACAAGACCACAATAGCGGCACCAATAAAAACACCTACCTTAATATCCCAATCAAACAGGGCCGTTAAGGCGGTGCTGCCTGCCTTGAGTTGTGCTGCAGCATAAACAGCGAGAAACAAAACGGTAATCAGGCCGGCAACGATGACAACCGGGCGCATCACCTGGCCATTGCAGGTACCCACCAGGCTGGAGAGACTGCTCACCTTTTCCTGTTCCGATGCATAACGCACCCGTGGATGGACAAACAACCACATCAACAAATCACCACAAACCCAGCCAACCATCATCCAGATGGATTCAATGCCCAGACGGTAGGTATAAGCGATCATGCCGATAAACATAAAACCGCTGTTGTTTGTTGCTACCGTAGACAAGGCCGCCAACCAGGGTTTTACCTCGCGACTGGCCACCAGGTAATCTTCCGGTGTTTTACGCTTTCTTATAATGGAAGACGCGCCAGAGCAGACAATCAACCCCAGCAGTATCAGGAAAGTCCAGGCTGTTAATGACATAGTGACATCGGCACTGCCAGACTTTTAAATATTAAAGTTGAGTACGGACTTTAAATGTTTTGGCAGATCGCCTGCCTTGACGTTAGTCAGATCCTTGTCGATTTCCTCTTCCACCGCCGACATCAACGACTTGGAAAAATGCTGTCTCAGTGCCCCCAGGCTCTTCGGCGGTGCAACTACAACCAGGTGGCCAAACTGGTTTTTCTTGTGTTCATGGTCGAGAAAGTCAGCCAGCTGCGCAGCAAACCGGCTTTTTTCATACTCATGTGGATCCGATGGTCGCTCCATTGCGGAGCGGGCGCCATCCGCACTTTGAAAAACACGTCCACGTCTTTCCTGCGCAATGTCCCTTGTAGGTTTGTTCATATGCTCGAACTCACCATTTTTGATCATTTCCGGGGCTCGCTTGGCACCGAGGTATTTAAAAACCCGCGCCTTGCTTCCATCGGCGACCAAAATCCAAACTGCCTTTTTGCTGTCTAATATATGCATATTTACCTACTTCTCTAACAGTGAACTAAAATTTGTTTATCACAGAAAAACATTAGGCTAAATAACAAACCGACTCCAGGTTCCATAGTGACATGCTATTCCACCGCGGGGGATGCTTAGGACAATCAGGGACAGGCCGCATAGCAAGGTCGTCACCATGGAAAGAATGCCGGCCGAAAAAATAAACGGCGTAATCATCAGTGCCAGTCCCAGAAAAATATTTAAAAAACGCAGCGACCGCATGACTTCGGCAAACGCCGTGATCGTGACGGTAAGCACCAGTGACCCTATTAAATGATCCGCATCCGCCATGGTGCCAGTGCTTCCCACAGTCATACGGGTAAACAGAAGCCAGACACCTATCAATGTGCAAGCGGCCAAATTCCAGGGGACAGAAATACCACCTTGCAGCATCTCTTTAATCACCTCGGGAACAGGTCGCTGCAAGTTGTCGCCGGACGTATCGTGCTTGATACGGGGTTTTTCTTCTTCGCTCATGGGCTCATCCGTATCCCCGGTAAACAGAATCAGTAACCAGGGGCGGCCCGCCTTGGCGCGACGTCTCAGGAACATGAGCGTGGCGACAATTTCATCAAAGGAGTAAGGGATTTGCAGCAACATGGCCGCAGCGGCAACCAGGCAAAGGGTGCACCAGGTATCGAGAATAATTGGCTGGATAATAATGAACGTAATGGAGATCGCGCCCAGCGGCACAATCATAAAACCGAACAACAACACCAGCCAGGGCATGGTACGCCAGCGATTTCTGGAACCGATAATCCCCGTAAGAATTTCAAGCAAATAGGTTAATGCGCCAATGCCCGCGTCTGGCACAGGCCAGGCCTCTGAAACGCTTGAGGTAATAATCTCTTCCGTACCATTTTTTGCATCCGGCAGGGCTCCGGCAAAAAATGGCTCCCACACACTATCGATATGCCCAAGCTGGTAGGCGGTTAAATAACGGGAAATAAAAAAACCAACAAACGCCAAAATGATAATCGGCAATCTTTGGGCCCAGGTAGATGGGGAAAAATCCCAACCCGGTGGAACATCAGGGCCGGTGGTCGCCGCCAGCGGCGAAATACCTGGCAATGGCCTGACCAACAGGGCAAACGCTATGACCAATGTGCCTATGAGGGTGTCGTTTAGATAGGAGGCAGCGGTGGGCGCCCAAAACAGCAATGGGGCAAACAGCAACCACATCCCGACGCCACCCAGTAACCAGCGCGTGTGGCGCAATAGGGGTCTGGGAGAAAGCGCAACCGTACCCAGCACAATAATTAACAGCCCGCATACCGTGTCGCTCCAGGTCAGGTACGTGCTTTCATACCCCATGGTCCAGGGGGAAGTAATTAACCAGAAACCAAGCGCAATATTTAGCAAGTGCGCCCACAAATTGCTCCGATGCTGCTCCTGGTAAGACTTCTCATAACGACGACGCAATGTTTCGGGGTCTGCGTCCAGATCCGCCGCACCCTGCATCCAGTCCGGCGGCGTGATGCCGTTATCCTGGTACCAGCGCAGTGGATCATTTTTCAGGTTATCGACCATGTCGGATAAGGTATCAATCAGGCGCTTTTGTGGCTGCCAGTCCAGTAATTCCCGGGCCTTGCTGATATCCATGGCGTAATGATCCGACGCCAGGTCAATCATAAAGGGACGGACAAAGGGCTTTTCCCCCTTGTCGATGTCGTCGGGCACCACCGGCTCGGCCTTTTCCTGCAACCAGGCCCCTGCCTTCGCCAGGGGCTTGGGCATGCTGACCGTCCGCCATTCCTGCCGACCGTGGATTAATTCACCGATGGTTTTTTGTAATTGATCGTAACTGACAACATCCGGCTCACCAGCCAGCAAGGCGACTTCTTCATCCAGGTCATTGCGCTTGTCCAGAATAGCCTTGAACAACTGCAACATATCGTCGCGATGAATAAAGGACTGCCCGGCACGCAGATCACCCGCGTACACAAGACTTTTAAGATTGTGCTCATAAATGCGGGCAATTTGATGGGAAAGAGTCGGCACACAGGTCTGTTCGTCATACAGGCCTGCCAGGCGAAGCAATACATAGGGGATATTGCCGTGTTCTTCCCGGATAATTTTTTCGGTCTCGGCCTTGGATTGGGGATAAGCCCACTGCGGTTCCACCGGCGTTGATTCGGAGATGACTTCCCCGATCTCGCCAGGTCGGTGGACAAGCATGGTGCTGGAATAAATAAACCGCTCGACCTCAAAATCCTGCAACGCCTGCAAAAGGTTCCTTGTCCCCTGGCAGTTAATCTTGTCATACAGAGGCGAAGGCTTGCCGCTGAAGTCAAAATAGGCCGCCAGATGAATGACACCAGCAATCCTGTGCCCGTACTGTTGTTTAAATTCCTCGAGGGCTTTTTTGCAGGATTCGGCAGATGTTAAGTCGACACTGATGTCGCAGGAGTTGTCTGGCAGGTCCAGCCCCACAACTCGATACTGTTTACCCAAAAATTTCTTGAGGGCACTACCCAACTGCCCTGCAACCCCCGTAATCAGAACGATAGGGCGCTGCTGATTTGCTGATGTCATATTGCCTCCCTGATAAGATTTACTCGTTGTTCAAGCGCAAAACGGCTTGGGGTCAGGATGCCTTCTTGGCTTCCATCCAGTCTTGGGTTCCTCCTTCATAGTCATAGACACGAGTAAATCCGGCAGCATCGAGTTTTTCTGCTGCCTTCGGGGAAGCGTTGCAATCAAAATTGGCGCAATAAACCACTACATTACGGTCTTTATTGCCGGCCACGGTTTCTACCTGTTCGACAAAATCGTCATCGCCAACAGGTACGTTGACCGACGTACGTATATGCTCTTTGTTGAATTGGTCTGCGCCTAATACGTTAATCAATACAAAGTCTTCATGGTTGTTTTCCATGGCTTTTAATTCATCACGATTAATAGCTTGCATAATGAACTCTCCTTTCATTAAGAAATGTCGAGTCGCAAGGTTTGACGCTGCAGGTCAAACCTCCACCTTTGCAAGGTGGTTCAACCAAGCTAGTCAAGGGATAAATGAATGTCAAATGGGCAGGATGGCGAATCGGGGCTTGCCTGGTAAAAGATTTTTTTCTGCCGACCCTCCGGAAATCGGCAGCAGGCAAGGGTTTTATCCTTGTTAGGATCAGAGGCAGATCTGCTTTTATTGCAATAGCTTAATCATGGCCGATGTCATGCCTTCAGCTGTTATTACCGGCAAAATGCTTAAGATCCAGTTCATTAAAGGGCCAGGGCAGTTCTTCACCCTCTTCTTCATGAACCAGTACCGGAATTCTCATTCCGTAGGCTTTTTTGGTCTCCAGATTCTGTGTGACATCCACTTCTTCCAATTCATAGGTGCCATAGTCCAGCGTCTGGTAAACCATATCCCGGGCAATAGAGCAAAGGTGACATCCGGGCCCAGTGTAGAGAGTCAGCCGGATCACAATCGATGCCTCAGTTTCCAGCACTGGTGAATGCGTTGGTTCCTTTGAAAATCAGGGTCCAGCGACGCCTGGGTGTAATCCTCAAGATCGAAACGCTCAAGGGCATTTGTGTCCATTTTGAAATTCCTCAGGTTGGTGGAAAAAATTAACAACCCGTCGTCTTCCAGCAATCGCATGGACTGCTCGATGAGGCGCACATGATCGCGTTGTATATCCAGTACTTCTTCCATCCGCTTGGAGTTGGAAAAAGACGGGGGGTCCAGGAAGATCAGGTCAAATTTTTCTTCGGGAGCCAGGCTCTGCAAATGCAAAAACTTCAGGCAGTCCTCACGAAGCAGCCGGTGACGGTTAAGATCCAGGTGGTTCTGGCGGAAATTTCGCTCTGACCAGTCCAGGTAGGTATTGGACATATCCACACTCAGTGAACGTTTGGCCCCGCCAAGTGCGGCCTGCACCGTCACCACGGAGGTATAGCAAAATAAATTCAGGAAACTCTTGCCCGAAGCCATTTTAAAGATTTCGCGACGGATGGGCCGGTGGTCCAAAAACAGCCCCGTATCCAGATAATCCTCCAGGTTGACTTCGATCGTGGCGCGTCCTTCACGGACCCAATGCGTATCGGAGGGCTCGTCGGCCTGGTCGTCAAAACGACCTCCGGCATGGCTCTGGTACTGGGCACTGCCCCGCTGTCGTTCCCTGGACTTCAGGTGGATTTTATCGGGTCCGACACTCAGCGAGAGTCCCACCCCGGTAACCAGCTCATTTAATCTATGGCGCGCCTTGGCGGGGTCTACTGTCTTGGGTGGCGCGTATTCCTGTACCACCGCATAGCGCCCCGATTCTGTCTGGTAGAGATCCACTGCTGCGGCATACTCCGGCAAATCGGCATCATAGGCCCGAAAAGCTGTTATTTCCTCGCGACTGAGCCAGGAATTCATGCGCGCCATGTTTTTCTTGATGCGGTTGGCCACCATTCGGGCGCCTTCCGACGGCTCGGCCTCCCGCTTTTTGCCCAGCTTGCTGTCAGCCGACACATCAAACAGCAACAACAGGCAGGCCAGGTTGCCATTGTCCACCCGATACTGCTTGTAACTGTGAATGCCCATACGGCGACCAAATTCAGCGTTCGCTGCCAGCACTGCCGCTTTCCAGCCCGAAAAATTCGCCAGCAAATTTTCGCCGATTTTTTCATACAAAAGTGCCACTTCGGCCTCGTCACCAAGGCGCTCGCCGTAGGGTGGGTTGGTAATCAGCAGGCCAGCTTCATCGACAGGGGCAGACACCTGGGTGACATCGGCCGTCTGAAACTCCACCACATCCTGGACCCCGGCCCGGGATGCATTATCGCGCGCCATCTTCATCATGTACGCGTTGGCATCCGAGCCATAGATTCGCCCTTTATACCTTTCCCGGCCGTCTTTCCATCGCTGGGTCGCCTCCCGTAACAGGGAATGCCATAAAACGCTGTCGTGGTCTGGCCAGCGGTCGAATCCCCAATGTTCCCGACGCAGACCCGGGGCGATGTCCAGTGCCATCATGGCGGCTTCGATCACCAGGGTGCCACTGCCGCACATGGGATCAAACAGGGGTTTGTTTTCCGCAGCCATACCCGGCCAACCGGCCCGGTACAATAATGCGGCTGCCAGGTTTTCCCTCAGGGGAGCCTCACCCTGGCGAGTTCGATAGCCGCGCCTGTGCATCGCTGAACCACTGAGATCCAGCGCCACGGAAACCTGTCCATGACTGATTCGCGCACTCAGGCGTATTTCCGGGTTTTCTTTTTCCAGACGGGGCGATTGAAGTTCGCGGGCTGTATGCCAGTCGGCAATGGCATCTTTTATTTTCAGGGCACCAAAACGTGTGTGCCGGATGTGCTTGTTTTTACCACTGAAATCGATCGCCAGGGTGGCACCGGGCCGGATGTGCTGTGACCAATCCTGCTCCACAGCGGCATGGTAGAGCGAATCCACATTGGCTTCCGCTTCAAACAGAGGCAGTAAAACCCGGCTGGCAACACGGGACCAAAGCGCAATTCGATAGGCCGTTTCCAGTGTTCCCTCAACCCATACTCCCGCCTTGGTTGGACGGACGTCCAGGTCAAGGACAATTCCGGCAATTTCATCTGCCAGAACGGGTTCCAGGCCTATGGCACAGCTTACAAATATATTCATGGAGAAGCTCAGTTGAGCAAAATTAGCGTTTGGCCAGTTCCAGCGCGCACTCGCGAACAAGCTTTGGGCCGCGGTATATAAACCCGGTATAGACCTGAACCAGCGACGCGCCTGCGTCCATCTTGGCCCGTGCATCCCGGGCAGAGAGAATGCCGCCAACACCTATGATTGGCAGAGCACCCTGCAAGGCGTCATTGAGGGCAAAAATAATGTCGGTCGATGCGTGGGTTAAGGGGCCGCCACTGAGACCACCTTGCTCTTCCCCATAGGTGAATGCAGCAACCGAAGATTTATCCACAGTCGTATTCGTGGCAATGGCCGCATCAATGCCTCGTTCCAGCAGGATATCGGCGACTGACTTCAGATGTACCTGATCCATGTCCGGGGCAATTTTAACGGCCAGGGGTACTCGACGCCCACGCTCGCTTATCAGCTCTTCGCGACGATCCGTAATGGCCTTGAGCAACTGGTCCAGTTGCTGACCGAATTGCAGATCACGCAGTCCTGGCGTATTCGGTGAAGAGATGTTGATGGTGATGTAATCCGCCTGATCATAAACCTTGTCCAGACAGTGCAGATAATCGTCTTTGGCCGAGTCCACCGGGGTATCCACGTTCTTGCCAATATTTATGCCCAATACACCCTGGTAGCGACGTCGTGCCACCTGCTCTACCAGATGATCAACACCCTTGTTGTTAAACCCCATGCGATTAACGATGGCTTCCGCCTCAGGGATTCGGAACAGCCGGGGGGCAGGATTGCCCGGTTGCGGCCTGGGGGTAATCGTTCCGATTTCGACAAAACCAAACCCCAGGGCACCCAATGCATTGAAATAATCGCCGTTTTTGTCCAGGCCGGCGGCCAGCCCTACACGATTGGGAAAACGTATACCCATCACATCGACAGGTTCAAACACAGGATCAGGCAACAGGGCCGGAATCAGCCGAAGCCGCTCGGCGGCGCTCAGGAGATCCAGACTCAATTCATGCGATGTTTCCGGGGGGAGCGTAAAGAGAAGATTGCGTATGAGCGAATACATGGACCTGAAACCGGTTCGATATATGGACTTTCGTTATGGCGCGCAGAATACCTGATGAGCGCCCTGCAATCCATGAGCAGTGTTTGTGATCCGTATCACAGCCCCTATTGAACCAGCTCGCAGAATTTGTAACCGCTTGCGCACTTACGCCGATTTCACTGTCACCGCGGCAACCTCAGGACTAATATAAATCCTGCTAGATCTGACCGTGACTCCAAAGATCTATGCGACTCCATCCTGGCCCCGCCCTGTGCGGGGCCTTTTTTTTTTGCTTCAATAATTCGGTGTCAGAGCTGAAAAACTACAGCTCTGACACCGAATTCAAAAAGTTCAACCTCACTTTCTACCCGTCAAAAGTTGAATTGGGGAATTTCTGCCCTAAATTATCGTCTTAACATGTTCATAAAGTCTGAGCGCGTGGAATCCCTGTAGAATCCACGCAACGAATACCTTTTATCAATAACCCAGCAACAGGAGCGGACATTGCACTCTTCCTTTGAATCACTTTCCAACTGGCTTTCCAGCCAAATTGTCGGTCAACAGACGCTGGTAGAAAGAATACTTATTGCATTGCTGGCCGATGGCCATCTGCTGGTTGAAGGCGCCCCCGGCCTGGCAAAAACCAAAGCGATTAAAAGCCTCTCGGAAGGGATCGAAGGCAATTTCCAGCGAATCCAGTTTACCCCCGATTTGCTGCCCTCCGACATCACCGGCACTGAAATTTACCGCCCCGAAACAGGCACGTTCAGTTTTCAGCAGGGGCCTATTTTTCACAACCTGGTACTTGCCGACGAAATTAACCGGGCACCTGCCAAGGTCCAGTCGGCGCTGCTGGAAGCCATGGCTGAACGCCAGGTCAGTGTAGGCCGTGAAACCATGCCCTTGCCCGAACTATTCCTGGTCATGGCCACACAGAACCCCATCGAACAGGAAGGTACCTACCCCCTCCCCGAAGCCCAACTGGACCGTTTCCTGATGCACGTTCGCATCGATTACCCGGAAACCAGTGCAGAAAAACAGATTCTGGCGCTGGCTCGTGGTGAAGCCGTCGCCCGACAGACACCGAAACCCGACACAGAAATCAGCCAGCAATCCATCTTTGACGCCCGCAAGGAAATCATGCAAATGCACATGGCAGAAGCCGTCGATGAGTACCTAGTTCAGCTTATCCTGGCGACACGCTCGCCGGAAAAGTACAGCCAGGAAATGGCGGAATGGATTGAATATGGTGCCAGCCCCAGGGCGACCATCGCGCTGGACCGCTGTGCACGTGCCCACGCCTGGCTTCACAACCGCGATTTTGTCTCCCCGGATGACGTTCAGGCCGTCGTGCACGACTGCTTGCGCCACCGGCTAATTCTCAACTACGAGGCGGAAGCCGATGGCAAGGACGTCGATTCAGTTGTCGACGAACTCATTAAACTTGTGCCAGTTGCCTAGGCTGTTCACTTCATGGCAAACGCAGTAACCCAAAAGAAAGCCAGGGATTCCGCAGGAATCTATACCGACTTGCCCACTCTGCTGGGCAGCCGTCACTGGTCGCGCAACCTGAAGCTCTTTTCTCGCCAGGCGGCCAGATCCATGTTGCTGGGAGAAACCCGTTCCCGATTTCGCGGACGCGGTATGGAATTTGAGGAAGTCCGCCATTACCAGCCCGGGGACGATATTCGCAACATCGACTGGCGTGTTTCTGCCCGGACGGGCAGCACCTACACCAAGCTTTTTTGCGAGGAGCGCGAACGGCCAGTACATCTATTGATTGACCAGCGCAGCAGCATGTTTTTTGGCTCCCAGGGCCGGTTCAAATCGGTTCTTGCCGCCGAGCTTGCAACCGCTATCGCCTGGGCTGCACTGGCCGGCAGCGATCGCATCGGGGGACAGATCATTGGCGACCACCACGAAAGTGATATCCGGGCGCGACGCAACAAACAGGCCGTGCTTAAGTTCATTCACGACCTCAACGCATACAACCACAGTCTGCCTTCGACAAAAGAACCCGAGACGAAAAAATCACTCGCAGAAATGATCGACGAGTGTCGCCGGATCACCCGACCCGGTACCGCCATCTTTATGTTGAGTGACTTTCATGATTTTGATGATGCGGCGGCAAAATCCCTGATTTCGCTCGGAAAACATACAGACATCAACCTGTTCCAGATCCAGGATCCCCTCGAAACCCGGCTGCCTGCGGGAGGTACTGTCTCCATCAGTGACGGCATGCATAAAAGCACTGTGCATCTTGGCAATACCTTGCAGAAGGCGTTTGTTGAACACAACGACCAGCGAGCGCGCCGACTCAGGGATGCGGCCATCCGTGCCAGGGCCGCGTTTATACAGGTTTCCACACAGGATGAGCCCCGGCAAACCCTCAACCGCATTTACGGCAAATAGCAGGATATGGAGCAAGACTTACAACAAACATTGTTGGAACAGCTGCGCGATATTCATATGCCCGCAGAAATCAGCTGGTGGCCCCCGGCGATCGGCTGGTGGATTTTGCTGATCCTGTTCCTCGCCGCCGGGGCATTCGCCATTTGGGCCTGGCTGCAAAATCGTCAAAAAAATCGCTATCGAACGCTGGCTGTCGCCGAATTGGACGCTGCCTATTCGCAATGGCAACAGAGCCAGGACAACGCCCTGTTTGTCCAGCAGGTAAATGCCATTCTCAAAAGGACGGTCGCCGAGGGGAGCCTGGTGAGAGCAGATGAACATGTCATGAGCCTCACCGGTAAACGCTGGGTAGTGCTACTTGAGCAGTATGCACCCAGGGATCTCGCGGGGAATACAGCCAGAGCGCTTGCACAAGCCGGGTATGAGCCCAACCCCGATGTCAATATCCCCGAACTGTACGCCGAGATCAAAGGCTGGCTTCTTCATCACCGCAAAACTGCTGCCCTAAAGCCCGCGAAGGGAGAACCGGCTCATGCCTGACATCAGCTGGATACTCACGAATCTGGGCAATGTGACCTGGGAATGGCCATGGGTCTTTGCGATTCTTCCCCTGCCCCTGCTTATACGGCTGCTTTTACCCGCCCGCGAGCAGGCGCCCCAGGCCATCCGGGTACCCTTTTACCAGGAACTGCATGCCCTTTATGCGCAAAGGCAGGGAAACACAGCGCCCACCTGGATCAACGCCTTGTTGGCGACGCTCATCTGGATTTTACTGGTGTGCGCCGCAGCCAGGCCTACCTGGATTGGTGAGCCCGTCCCTCTGCCCATGGAGGGTCGCGATCTGATGCTTGCGGTGGATATCTCCCGATCAATGCGAGAAGAAGACATGCAGGTCCAGAGTGGCTATGTTCCCCGGATTACGGCGGTCAAGGCAGTCGTAGGTGACTTTATCCAGCGACGTGCCGGGGACCGCATCGGCCTGATTCTTTTTGGGCAACAGGGATACCTGCAAACACCACTGACCTTCGACACCAAAACGGTGGAACAACAACTCCAGGAAGCACAACTGGGCTTTGCCGGAAATGCCACAGCCATAGGTGATGCCATCGGCCTGGCCGTCAAACGCCTGCGTAACCGGCCGGCGGAAAGCCGTGTGCTGGTCTTGTTAACCGACGGAGCAAATACCGCTGGCACTGATCCTCGCAGAGCTGCCGACGTCGCGGCCGAAGCCAACATCCGCATCCATACCATTGGGATCGGAGCCGATTCTATTGTAGTTCAAAGCCTGCTCGGCTTTGGTCGACGGGTAAACCCATCCTCCGAGTTGGATGAAGATACCCTGACCTATATCGCCGAGACCACAGGCGGCCAGTATTTCCGTGCACGCGATCCCGGGGAACTGCTGCAAATCTACGACCGCCTGGATGAGCTTGAACCCATGCCGGAAGAACAAAGTTTTCGCCCCACCATGAGCCTGTTTCACTGGCCGCTGGCGCTGGCCCTCGTTTTAAGTGCCCTGATGGCACTGGGGCGCATTGGTAACAAGCTCTGGTCCAGACGTGAGGCCATATCATCATGATGAACGACCTCTGGACAAACCTTTCCCAGTTTCACTTTATTCGACCTCAATGGTTATGGGGCCTGGCTGTTGTTCTGGTGCTGTGGTTACTTCTCGGTGCCCTGAAAAAGCACACGCGCTGGGAAGCCTATTTTGACCGCAGCAAACTCGAAGCACTCAAGGTATCCGGTGGAAGATTTTCCCATCATAGTCGCTGGCTGCTGCTGACCGGATGGATATTGGCGACGCTGGCAGCGGCCGGACCAACCTGGCAGCAAGTTCCCACGCCGACCGTTCGCGACCAGAGTGCCATGGTGATACTTCTGGATTTATCGCCGTCCATGATGGCGGAAGACTTGAGCCCCAACCGCCTGACTCGCGCCAAATACAAATTGATCGATATCCTGCGTCAGCGAGTCGACGGACAGACCGCACTGGTGGCCTATGCGGGCGACCCTCACACAGTCAGCCCGTTAACCGACGATGCCAGCACCATTGAAGCCCTGTTACCTGCACTGGAACCATCCATCATGCCCGAACCCGGCAGCAATACTGAGGCAGCGGTCGAACTGGGCATGACACTGCTGCGCGACGCGGGGTTATCCCAGGGTCAGCTTCTGCTAATCACCGACGGTGTGGCTCCCGAAGCCCAGCGCTATATTCGCGATAACCTCGGCTCCAATTTCAGTCTCTCAATACTCGGTGTGGGGACGACCGATGCGGTGCCCATTCCACAAGAAGGTGGTGGGTTTGTTCGTGATACCCGTGGCGGACTGGTCACCACGCGCCTGAACCGCGATGAACTGCAATTACTGGCCAGCGTGTTGCGCGGCAATTACGTGGAAATCCAGGCCGATGATTCCGATATCGAGTACTTGCTGCAGGAAGACTCCGCCTCGCCGGCTTCGGTAGATGAAACCACCCGCGATGATCGACTCTATGATATCTGGGAAGACATGGGTTATTGGCTGTTATTGCTGATACTGCCCTTTTTCGCCTGGCATTTTCGCCGTGGGGCGCTGTTTGCCCTGCCACTGTTCATATTGATGCCGGAACAATCCCAGGCACTCAGCTGGAAGGATCTCTGGCAAACACCGGACCAGCAGGGGCAGAACTATATGGAACAAGGCGAACCGGAAGCGGCGGCCGAGGCATTTGAAAATCCTGACTGGAAAGCATCCGCCCATTACCGCGCGGGCAAATACGATCAGGCGGCCGAGGGCTTTGCTGGCTCGACAGATGAACAAAGCCTCTACAACCGCGGCAATGCGCTGGCCATGCAACAGGATTTTGAGGGCGCACTTGAGGCCTACAACCGTGTTCTGGAACAAAATCCGGACCATGAGGATGCGGCCTACAACAAGTCGGTCATTGAACAATTAATGCAACAGCAACAGCAAAATCAGCAACAATCGGGTGATCAGGGCCAGAACCGGCAAGACCAGTCGCAGGAGCAACAGGGCCAGCAATCACCAGATCAGCAGGGGCAGTCTGGCGATCAGTCCGACGAGTCCCAGGAAGGCGGACAAGAAAGTCCTGATCAGCAACAGGGTGAACAGCAGAATGCGGAACAATCTGACCAGCAAAATCCGCAGGACAGCCCATCCGATGCTGATTCAGGAACCCCGGAAGAACAGCAAAACCAGGAAGCCGAAGCCCAGTCGCAGGAAGAAGCACGTCAGGCACTAAACGAGGCAGCCGAGCAGGCAGAGGCCGGTGATTCAGAATCCAGTGCTGTCCAGGCCATGCCCGGCGAAGCCACGCCTGACCAGATGCAGGATGCCAGCGAACAATGGCTTAGAAGCATCCCGGATGATCCCAGCGGCCTACTGCGGCGAAAATTTGAGTACGAATCCCAACAAAACCGGCTGGAGCAGCGATATATGCTGCAGGCACCAGGGAATTCCAATGAAGAGCGCTATTAATATGCCTTTGAGAAATACATTGAGAAACACGTTTTTGTGCCACCTGATTGGCCTTGTCTTGCTGACATTTTTCCCGACCAGCGTGATTTCCCAGGAACTCACCAGCAGCGTCGACCGCAACCAGATCAGTATTAATGAAACCCTGACCCTGACCCTGCGATATGACGACCGGGCTGGCGGGGACGACGTCGACCTCGAAGCACTCCGGCAGGACTTCGACATCCTGTCGGTCCGACCACAGACCAGCAACAGCGTCTCTATTGTCAACGGCAACTACAGCCAGCAAACCCGGACAACCTGGTCCATTTCCCTGGCCCCCAAACGGGAAGGCACCCTGATCATTCCCTCGTTTAACATTGATGGCAATGTGAGTGATGCCATTCGCATTGAGGTCGCTCAATCGACGGGTTCACCAGCCCAGGATACCCCCATGATGGTGACACTGGAGACACAACAAAATCAGGCATACGTCGGCCAGCAAGTCCTGGTCAACGTTGAACTGATGGCACAGGAAAACGTTTCGAATTTGAGTGGCGGACAACTCAGCCTGCCAAATGCGCATCTGGAACTGCTGGACCAGCAAAGTTTCCGCCGGGTGGAAAACGGGATTGCCTGGCAGGTGATCGAATGGGAATACGCACTGATTCCGGAACAATCCGGATCACTGGAAATACCACCACAACTCTTTAGCGGCATTGTTGGTTCCAGCAGCAATTTTGGCTTTCCTGACCCGTTCAACCAGCGCGGAAGCCGTATTTCCGCGCGCAGCAATGCCCGGCAACTGGAGGTATTGCCACCACCTGAAACCGACGGCCGTCCCTGGTTTCCGGCAGCAAACGTCCAGGTAAACACCAGCTGGTCCGGGGATACCTCGCAAATGCGTGTGGGCGAACCGCTCACCCGAACCGTGGAAATTGTCGCCACCGGGCAACGGGCAAGCGCTATACCACCGCTCACCCAGGCCGATTCGCCTGACTACAAAACCTATGCGGACCAGCCCCAGCTGCTGGACCGGGCCTCCGCCTCGGGGATTATCGGAACCCGGCGTGAATCAACCGCCATCGTTCCCTCCGCGGAAGGTGAGTTACGCATTCCCGAACAACGTATTGCCTGGTGGAATACCGGCAGCGAACGCTGGGAGGAGACCCTGCTTCCTGCCGAGACACTGCAAATACTCCCGGCACAACAGGGGTCCAGTTTTTCTCCTCCAGACAATTTCGGCCTCGACCAGCAGGAACCCAGGGCAAATGGTAACGTCGATAACACAGACGCCTCAGGCACGCCATCTGGCACGACCTGGTATTGGCCGGCAATCACCCTGTTTCTTGTGCTAGTGGTATTAGTGCAAAGCTGGCTGCTTATGGGTAACCGCAATAAACCCCGGCTGGAGATCAACCCCGATGTGCGAAAAAATGAAATTCATCGCTGGAGAATGGTCAAGCGGGCAATTCGGGCCAAAGATGCCGCCAAATTACGACAGGAAATTATTAACTGGGCCCGTGTGCATTTCCCCGACTCGGGGGTAACCACACTCAGTGGCCTGGCAAAACAATCAGGTAATGCGCGTCTACAGGAACTGCTTGCCAAGCTGGATGCCGCTCTTTACGCTGATAGCCCGGCCCCGGACTTTGATGAGCTCGACAAGGCCCTTGAAGAACTAAAACAACAATCTGCAAAGCCATCAGACTCGGTGGCCAGATTAAAACCTCTTTATCCCAACTAGTATTTATCATTATGAAAATTCTTCACACCATGCTGCGCGTCGGTGATCTCGAGCGCTCTATCGCCTTTTATTCGGACGTACTGGGCATGCAATTGCTCAGTCGCAAAGACTATCCCCATGGCGAATTCACCCTGGCCTTTCTGGGTTATGGCCCCAAAGAAACGCACCCGACCCTGGAGTTGACCTACAACTGGGATGTGGATTCCTACGATCTGGGCAATGGTTACGGCCATGTAGCGCTTGAGGTGGATGACCTGTATGGTACCTGCGATGACATCCGCGCCAAGGGCGGAAAAATCACTCGCGAACCAGGCCCGATGAAAGGCTCGGATTACAGCATCGCTTTCTGTGAAGATCCGGACGGCTACAAGATCGAATTGATCGAAAAGCTCCAGTAACTTTCATGTTCTGGCGATAGCGCCAGCATATACAGGAGATAGCGCCAGTATTCCCGGGTTCGATATCAAAGATTAAATAATATGAAATCGAATCCCATGGAATTGAAATGCAGATTTTTGGTCTTACTATTAGCAACAGACGTATGACATTAAGTCACAGACGTATTATTTACGAACACATCGCTACGGAGCGCAGTTTATGAACCAGTACCCATCAGACCACTCACAAGCACGTACCGGGACCGCCCAGGACGCCACGTTTTCGAACGTAGGCACTCGTGCCGGAAGCGCCGAATCGGCCAAGGTACTGCGCAATACCTACATGCTGCTGGCCCTTACCCTGGCTTTCAGTGCAGTCACGGCCGGTGCCGGTATGGCACTGGGCATGCCCTACATGGGTCTCTGGACCCTGCTGCCCTACTTCGTGCTGCTGTTCATGGTAGAAAAGAACAAAAACAATGCTTCGGGCATTGCCTGGGTATTTGCCCTGACCGGCTGGTTGGGCCTGACACTGGCACCGATACTCAGTGCCTTTATTGGCATGGGTGCTGGTAACCTGATCCTGATCTCCCTGGCCGGTACGGCAGGTATTTTCTTTGCTACATCCGGTTATGTACTGGTTACTCGCAAGAACCTGAGCTTCATGACCGGTTTCCTGATGACCGGTATTATTGTTGCGTTTGTAGCCGGTATCGCCAACTTCTTCCTGCAAATCCCCGGTTTGGGAATGGCAGTAAGTGCCATGTTTATGTTCCTGGCTTCCGGTCTGATCATGTGGCAAACCAGTGAAATCATTCACGGTGGCGAGACCAACTACATCAGTGCAACCGTCACGCTCTACGTGATGATCTACAACCTGTTTGTCTCCCTGCTGTCTTTGCTGGGTATGTCAAACGACTAATAGCATACTGCTGAGACAGTAGTTTAAAAGCCCCGGTTACGGGGCTTTTTTTATGGATAAAGCGAGACCCTCTCCCGATGTCATCATCGTTGGCGCTGGCGCCAGCGGATTGATGTGTGCCATTCATGCCGCCCGCAAAGGGCTGAAGGTTCTGGTGCTGGAAAAGAATGCCAAACCCGGCATGAAAATCCTCGTATCCGGGGGTGGCCGCTGCAACTTCACCAACCTCTGGGCTGATCCCCGCGAGCATTATCTCTCTGACAATCCCCATTTCTGCATCTCGGCCATGAGCCGCTATACCCCCTGGGATTTCATTGAGATGGTGGAAAAGCATGGCATTGGCTACCACGAAAAGACCCTCGGCCAACAGTTCTGCGATGACTCTTCCAAACAAATCCTGGCCATGTTGCTCGATGAATGTGAACACACAGGAGTTTCCATCAGGCTAAACGCTGAAGTGACCAATATCAGCTCAGGTCAGCAGGGGTTTATCGTCAGCACGCAACAAAAAGACTATCACGTCCCAAAACTGGTACTGGCATCAGGAGGACTATCGTTGCCCAAAATCGCCAGCGATCTGGCCTACAAGACCGCCAACCAGCTGGAACTTAAGCTGGTTCCCCCACGCGCCGGCCTGGTACCACTGACATGGCATTCCGGCGACAAGGCCTTTTTTGAATCCCTCAGCGGTATCTCGCTGGACGTAATTGCCAATTGCAATGGCACCAGTTTTCGCGAAGGCATGCTGTTTACCCACCGGGGGCTTAGCGGCCCGGCAATTTTGCAAATCAGCTCTTTCTGGCGCGAAGGCGACATTGTCTCCATCAACCTTCTGCCGGATATCGATGTGCAGCAATGGCTTGCCGACGCTCGTGAAAAGACTCCTCAAACCAGGATTTCCAGCCAACTGAAAACCATTCTGCCCAATCGACTTGTAGAGCAAATCACAGGCGTCTGGTTTGACGACATACAATTGGCCAACCTGTCCAACCAGAATCTGGAAAAACTGGCACAACAACTGAATAGCTGGCCATTCAAACCGGGCGGCTC
The DNA here is from genome assembly GCA_965222065.1 of Pseudomonadales bacterium. GTDB lineage: Bacteria > Pseudomonadota > Gammaproteobacteria > Pseudomonadales > GM7GCV1 > GM7GCV1. Next base: position 2,492,698 of record OZ244933.1, on the reverse strand, counting down.
TGAGGGGTACCGAACCGCCGAAGTGACGCTGGGTGGCATTGATACCAGTGAGCTTTCCTCCAAAACCATGGAGTGCAAACGCGTGCCCAATCTCTACATCATCGGCGAGGCTGTCGATGTCACTGGCTGGCTCGGGGGTTACAACTTTCAGTGGGCCTGGGCATCCGCCTACAGCTGTGCACTCGCTTTATAAAAGGTCTGTTTCATGTCTGGACAAACCCTCCTCTATAATGACGTGGCCAATCCAATCTTGCCCGGGTAATCATGGCTTTTGTTGTCCAAAACATCACTATCGAAACCACTAGCGAAGGGTTTTTGCGCGACCAGTCCCAATGGAACCGGAACGTCTGCGAGGCCATTTCACATGCCCATGGTATTGAACTGGCGGAAAATCACTGGGAAATACTGAATCTGCTTCGGGATTATTGCGATCAAGGTAACGAGCCACCCTCCATGCGCCAACTCAGCCGCGAGGTTCGCAATCAATTAGGTGCCGATAAAGCCAAAAGCATCTACCTGATGCGGTTGTTTGGTTCCAGTCCTGCCAAAATGGCAGCTCGGCTGGCGGGCCTGCCAAGGCCTAAAAATTGTCTCTAACTCGGGGTCAGAGTAAATTTTTACTCTGACCCCATGTTTCAACGAAGAAGAGGTTTTAACTTAAAACCTTATAACCCCGACCTGACATACAACGAGCCATCACTCGATCCTGCTCATTCCAGCCTTCCTGGGCACCGCGTGCGCCACCCAGAACAGCGGCACTGCCGCCAACATGGCGGGCTCCTTCACTGCCATCAAAAATTGCCCCGACGGCTCCACCAACCACTGCGCCCTTGGCGGCCCCAACTGCTGCCTTTTCGCCAACAGACACTTGCTGGGCGTATTCTTCACAGTCGGCCAGATCAGCATGATACTGATTCATGTCGACGCCTTTGGTATCAATAATTAAAGGAGTCTGCCCCGGAACCCGGCCGTTGGAACTACAGGCGGCAAGGAGACCCAGGACAGACACAAGCGTTATAGTTTTTAGCAACTTCATTTTTTATTCGCCCTACGCGTTTTTTATAAACGGATAATCAGTAAAACGCCTTGCCATGAGGCAAGTTGACAGCAAAAAAACAAATCAGTCTGTCAGGTGAACGATACAGTTTCGACGACCACTGTAATAACGATGCTCCCAAAGGTAGATTCCCTGCCAGGTACCCAGCGCCAATCGACCGTTTTGTACTGGAATACCCAGGCTGGTTGCGGTTATCGATGCCTTGATATGCGCCGGCATATCGTCCGGCCCTTCCAGGGTGTGGGTATAGAGAGGATCATCTTCCGGGACCAGGCGGTTTAACCAGGCTTCCAGATCCCGTCGTGCACTGGGGTCGGCATTTTCCTGGATAAGCAGGCTGGCCGAAGTATGCTGGATAAACAGGGTACAAAGCCCCTCTTCCGCACCACTGTCAGCGACCAGTGCACGGACCTGATCGGTAAATTCATGGAGCCCTTGTCCGGAGACAGGAATGTGCAGGGTTTTAATCACGATTATTCAAAAACATGCAGAGACAAATGAAGTCTCTATAATACGCGCCCTTTTCACCTTCTAACCACCCCGGACTTCTGTGACTGACTGGACCCAACTTAGCTACAACGATCAACTGCAGGCCAAGGTCGACTGGCTTAATGAGTTGTTATCGCCGCTGACAACGCTCTCTCCAGAGGTATTTAGGTCTGCCGAACACAGTTACCGGATGCGCGCTGAATTTCGCGCATGGCATGAGGGCGACGACACCTTCTACGCCATGTATGAGCCTGGCACCAATCAAACCTACGGCATACGGGATTTTCCTCCAGCATCCAGAGCTATCCGGGACTTGATGCCACGTCTCCTGGACGCAATAAAAGCGGAAGAAATCCTTCGCAAGCGACTGTTTCGAATAGAGTTTTTATCAACCACTACCGACGAAATACTAGTCACACTGATCTATCACAAGCCACTGGACGACCAGTGGAAAAAAGCGGCAGAAGACATGGCCAGTGCGCTGCGCATCAACCTGATCGGTCGAGCCAAAAAAACCAAAATATTGCTTGGCAACGATTACGTCACCGAAACGCTGAAGATCGGCGACCAGTCTTACCAGTTGCGCCAAATCGAAAGCACCTTTACCCAGCCCAATGCCGGTGTGAATGAACAGATGGTTCGCTGGGCCTGTGAGCAGGCACAATCCATAGAAAATGCCAGCAACACCGATTTGCTGGAACTCTATTGCGGCAATGGCAATTTTTCCCTGCCGCTGTCCCGTCATTTTCGCAACGTGCTAACGACGGAGATCAGCAAGGGCTCAATCGCTGCCCTGAAATGGAATCTGGAGGCCAACCGGATAAGCAATGTCCAGCATGCCAGACTTTCCGCTGAGGAAGTCACCCAGGCGCTGGATCGTGCCCGCCCGTTTCGGCGACTGAGCCATATCGATCTGGACAGCTATCAATTCAGCACCATTTTTGTGGACCCGCCGCGCGCGGGAGTTGATACAGAGACCATGGAACTGGTTCGCCGGTTCGACAACATCATCTACATCTCCTGCAATCCGGAAACCCTCAAACTGAATCTCGAGCAGATTGCTGACAGCCATGAGATTACTGCCACCGCAGCCTTTGACCAGTTCCCGTTTACACCCCACCTGGAAGCTGGCGTTTACCTGAAACGGAAATAATCTTCCCGGTAAGACATAAAAAAAGCCTCCAGTCGGAGGCTTTTGATTTGAGCATATCGCTCAAGATTGGGGAGAAGTCATTTTTAGCTTCGGTTTTCGTTATGTCGTTCGCCATGATCCTTACCACGACGCTCCATTCGTTTCGCACGCTGCTCCTGAAACTTTTGCCACTGTTCATCAGTGAGAACACTTTGAAAGTCCTGTTCCATTTGTGCTCGATGGGCCTGCATTTCGGCACGCATGGACTCCCGATCAAATTCTTCTCCCGCTTCATGTCTGGCACGCATCTCCTGCCTCTTTGCCAGCATCTCCCTCTCTCGCTCATGGCGCAATTCAAGCAACTGCGTCTCCTGCTCGGGTGTCAGCCCCAAATGCTTGACCATTCGTTCCATCGCCATAGGACCACCACGCATTGGCTTGCCTTGGTGATCATCGGCGATAGCCGGAAGGGTTGCCCCTAAGGCCATTATGGTTGCCAACCCGATACCCAGAACCGTTTTTTTCATTGTCTATCCTCCGCTTTTTGGATAGCCATACTCTAGCGCCAGCCCATCTTTAGTGTTGCCGCAAAAATGTAAAAGATTGTTTAAAGATGACAGAATTCGTGAACGCGAACCTGCCTGTAAAAGGCATTTGTTAAGAAAGTACTGGTAGAAGTAACCGCAACGATAAAGCAGCTATAGCCCCATAAACATTTTGGCCACAGCGGCCACAATGATTAAGATCAGACCGATTAAAAAGAAAATGCCACAAATGGCAGCAAGTTTGTCGGTGAACTTCGCACTCATAATCTTTCCTCCCCGGCAGATTTTGGTGTGCGCGGGTCAACAATGCAACCGGCCACATGCCATTTACCTGATTTTGGGGTAAGCTTGGCTTGTCGATACGGAGGAATCTCAGTGCAAAGGCGACTCTTTCTAAAACGCATGTCTGCCATCGCGGGAACGGCCGCCATACCTGTGACCGCGGCAACGGCTGCCATACAGAACAACGCCAGGGTTCAGGAATCCAGCGAATCGCTTAAAAAACGCCTGGGCGACGCTGAAAAACGTATTGAAGAACTACAGAAAAATCACAAGAAAGCGATTAAGTCCGGGTTGATTATTACTGGCGTATTAGTCGGCCTGGATCTCTCACTACTGCTCTAGCAGACAAAACTTTTCTGGCGAATACAACGTATTCGCCGGTATGAACATTCTTATTGCAGGTGCCAACGGAGGCATTGGAAACGAGCTGGGCAAAACGCTTTTGGCTCGCGGCCATCAGCTTTCGAGTCTAAGTCGATCCGGTAAACCCGGCTGGAGCCAACAACACCTGCAGCTCGACTGCACGACGACTACTGCCGTCGAGAGCATGTCGGAATGGCTAAACCAACTTCCCAACTCTCCCGATTGCGTTATCCAGTGCGCGGGCATACTCCACACAGAAACCCAGCGACCGGAGAAATCACTTGGGGAAATTGATATTGCCTGGCTGGCCGAATCAATGCGGGTCAATCTTGTTGCTCACCTGCAACTGGCCCAGGCCGTTTCCCCCCTGGTAAGCCGCCAGCATCCCGTTCGCTGGCTTTCCCTTTCCGCCCGTGTATCCAGTATGGACGACAACTATTTGGGCGGATGGCACAGCTATCGGATGAGCAAGGCAGCACTTAATATGCTGATTCGCAATATCAGTATCGAGTGGGCCAGAAAGTCGCCGGAAAGTGTTGTTATTGCAGTCCATCCGGGAACGACCGACTCTCCCCTGTCTGTTCCCTTCCAGAAAAATATTCCCGAGGACAAACTCTACAGTCCCCAGCTCACCGCTACGCGACTGGCCGACATCGCCGAAAACCTGACGGCGGACATGAACGGCAAATTGATTAACTGGGACGGCAAATCTTTGCCTTATTAAAAGCAAGACTTTGCTGTACTAGACCAAACCTTAGCGGCTATAACCCACAACCGGGCATTTTCTTACCCAGTCACTGGACTGAATCTGGTCAATCATAAAATTACAGAGGTCATCACGAAAAACCTTTAATCCCAGATGCTGGTACTCATGCGCCTGAAAGCGACCGCCGACCGGTTTGGGAACAATTTGCGGCGGGCGTACCATCACCCAGTCCAGCTGGCTTTTGCGAATATCTTCCTGTTCCAGATATTTACATCGAGTGGGATTTGCCAGCAGCACCTTAAAAGCCACATCCGCCAGACGGCGCATCATAGGGAAAGGCTCACCAGGAAAACGTACAGAGGTTCCTGATATCTTCACCAAACGCTTTACACCCAGGTCTTCCATGGCAGAAATAATATTCTGGTTACCTTCAACCAGGGTCTGCATCTCTTCCCTTGAGCGTCCACGCTGGCCAGTGGCGACCAGAACGGCATCGGTGCCGGCAATGGTTTTGGCAATGGCATCCTTGTCAGGTAAGGCACCGTTTACCAACTCCACATCTTCTCGTTGCAAACCCAGCTCAACGATACTGGTTTCATCGCGAACCAGCAGACGGGCCTTGTAACCGCGCTCCAGTAACAACTCGGTCAAGCGTGAACCTACATATCCTGTTCCGCCAAAAACGGCTATCGTGCTCATGCTCACCTCCCTCACTTCTGTCACATTCTACCGCTTATCTTAACGACTGATTTGCTTCAGTCCCATACCGTATAAATTCGCAAACGGAATTGCTGATAAATGATTAAAGGCATTCTTGATCGCTCGTTTTCTGGTTTACACCGGCCTGGCTCTGGCTTATCGTCGCCTTCTACAACCCGTTTTGAGGAAGCGCAAAGCAGCTGCCAAGCAACTAAATGCCTGAACTTGATCTTTCCATGGGCAACACAGGCCTGCTAAAGCCAGCCGTTGCCCTGATGATCTGGACCGCTGTCATGTGGTTCTGGTTATATGCCGAGCGCATCCCTGCGCTGATGCGTTTGAAGATCAGGCTTGATCCGCGCCTGCCAAAAGAACAACTACTGGCACAACTGCCGCCAGAAGCCCGCTGGAAAAGCGACAATTACAACCACTTGCTTGAACAGCCGGTACTGTTCTATGCCGTACTCTTTGTGCTCTATCTTCTTGGGGAAAGTAACGGCCTAAATCTGGTTCTTGCCTGGAGCTACGTGGCTCTTCGGGTGGTTCACAGTCTGGTGCAGTCCATCTGGAACATCATTGTTGTCCGATTCTGGATTTTTGCTGTGGCCAGCATGTTGCTGTTTATCCTGATCGCCCGAGCTGCTGTCTCTCTCTGGTCGTAAGCACAACTGGCGCATCCGACGCCTGAAAAATCCTGCGCAGAACTTTAACATTTGTTTAGTTGCCACATAGCGCCAAAGCTTTTTGGTTACCATAGGTTGATCCATCAACAATAATCCACAACATCAAAAGGTAACACTCATGTTTTCTCGATTACGGATTTTCACACTCGGTTTACTCGCCAGCCTGGCGATGCCTGGCTTTGCCCAGGACAACCCCATGAGCTTTTTTGTCACCAGCGATGCCCACGGTCAGGGCGGTGATTTTGGCGGACTGGTTGGCGCAGATGCGCTGTGTCAGTCGCTGGCAGAAACCGCAGGCCGTGGAGACGCGACCTGGCACGCCTATCTCAGCGCCTCCAACCCCCGTGTCGATGCCCGCGATCGCATTGGTGAAGGCCCCTGGTATAACGCAAATGGCGACCTGATTGCGGCCAATGTCGACGACCTGCACGAAGACCGCAACAACATTCGCAAATACACCGCCCTCAATGAGCATGGCGAAGAGGTGAATGGCCGCGGTGATTCACCCAACCGCCACGACATCCTGACGGGTTCTGATTCCATGGGCCGCCTGTTTCATCCGGACCCAACGGTATCCACCTGCAACAACTGGACCAGCAACAGCGATGAACACACAGCCAGAATCGGGCACCACGATCGCCTGGGCGGCCCCAACGCATCCTGGAACTCAGTGCACACCTCGCGCGGATGCAGCCAGGAATCTCTCGTCGGCACCGGCGGTGATGGGTTGCTCTATTGCTTTGCAATTGATTAACGAGAGTTGCTTTATACCCAATAGAAATAAGGGAGCCTTTGGCTCCCTTATTTTTGCTAAAGCGTAAGACGATGTGCCCGGCCAATCGCTTTTATAGCCGTCCCGCCTACACCCGCCTGTTCGGCATACTCTGGCCAATGCCGTACCACTTCCACAACCTGGTCAATAAGTTTGTTCGCCCGCAATCGTTTAATGTTGGCAACATCAGCCAATATTAAGACATCTTCCCGAACAAACCGGTCACGCTTGCCATTGACACTCATCTGGTGCTGTCCGGTCCAGGCTCCATCCGGTTGCCAGGCATAGATCACATCGTAGGCTGGTGCCAGCGACCATTGGCCCTCCTTGCCCATAAGAAAAGCAATGTTCTTGACGTGATCATCCTGGTTGCGTGCCACCAGGTTAAATATCGTACGCAGATATTGCTGTTCAATTTCCGGCAGTGGCAAATCCAGTTGCCGCATCACCTGGATCGCCTGTTCATAAGAATAGGCCCCGGCCTGGTTGTAATCGAAATGCGCCATCGCCCCCAGGGATTGCATGTGCAGCTTCTTCCCTTCCGCGGTGCGGTCAAACCGGCGCGTCATAAAGTGGCTGCGGCCACCCTCCCGATGCAAACGGCATTCCGTCATTTCGATACCCGCATCCACCGCCATCAAATGATAGGCATATTCGATTAGGCCATACCCCTGGGGATCGGCCAGCTCCTTGTCCCGGTTACCACTGACGCCATCAAACTTCACCAGCCAGTGCTCGAAATCTTCCGGCAAATCCACCTGGCCGGAACGAAATTCATCTGTCTTCGGGTTCCAGGCCAGTACGGCCTTGGCGCGTGCTCCGCCGGCAGAAGTGCCCACACGTAAAATTTCATTAAAGGCCTGGCTGTCGGTACCGTCCAGATCGCCATTGAGCGTGCCACCCAGTTCAGCGCGCTTATCCAGCACCCGGTTAGCCAGGTGCACCAGTGCATCAATTTCAATCTTCAGGGATTCCCGATCAGCACTACCCTCTCGCGGCTCGAACTCCAGTGCTCCCATGCCACGCTTGCCGACATAACATAGCCGCTCTACCGGGTTAAAACTCTCCGGTGTTCGACCCTGGGATGCCAGCCAGGCATTAATCATGCGATTGCCATATTTATCCGGCAGGGAATCCGACAGCAGCCCCGGTAACCCATGGAAGGTCTCTTTCGCCAACCCGGGGAACGAATAAGGCGCCTCACGCAGAGGCATCATTAGCGGCGCGATTTCTATCCCGGAAGGCACAAACTCAGGCCGATACTGGAACACGCCCAGTTCGCGGTCCGGCAACCAGCTCACCGCGCCGATATCCCTGCCCCACAAAATGACACGGGCATCATTCATCGCCCCAGCTCCAGGGTTTGGCCGGTTTGGATTCCTTCACCGACCGGGCTCTCTGGCGCTCCCGGTCTTTTTCATCGATACGATCCAGCGGCCGCACATCGGCCACCGGAATCAGGTGCACCAGGTTTTCCTGCAGGCCAAGCGCCATCAAGATTCGAACAAACGTATCCAGCGATGAGCCCTCGCCGTTTTCCACTCGCTTGATGGTTCGCAACGATACTCCCGCCTTCTCAGCGAGTTTCGCCTGCGACAGGTTATGATCCAGTCGGTAGCGGGCCAATAATTCGCCCAGTGCCTGTTCAATTTGGGCGCTCGACGCTACTTTAAAATCAATATAAGGTGACATATATGGCACTTAATATCTTTATAAGAACTATAAAGTGCCATTTTTTTCACCATATTACAAGATAAATAAATTATGCCCACAGACAGCGCTTACTATTGAAATTTACTCTAACAAGCCCACATACAGCCTCAGAAAGCCGGCTAGTCTGTTTAATTGTCGATTAGTGCGCATTAAAAAGTTTAGCAAGGTGCTCAAATAACACTTGTTATTTGCGATATCAAAAATCACATACAGGAGGTTGTATGCATATGAACAGAATTATCTTATTGGCCGCAGCGATGTTGCTTTTATCCAGCTGCGCCACAAGAGAATACGTCGACCAGCAAATCGCCAGCATGGAGGCACGTCAAAACGCGCAAATCCAGCAACTGACATCCACAGCTCGCCAGGCTCTGGAGCGGGCAACAGATGCCGGCATGCTTGCTGAAGGAAAGTTCCTTTACACCGTTGTCTATACGGATGCGGACGGCCTTGTTTTTGATAGAAACAGCTCCGTTTTATCCAGTGGTGTAGAGGCCCAACTGACCGAGTTGGCAAACACACTCAAGGCTGAGAACGAGAATGTTTATCTGGAAATCCAGGGGCACACCGACGCCACCGGGACCGCAGAGTACAACCATTGGCTGGGTGAGCGACGTGCGGAAAGCGTGCGACGCTATCTTCATAGCCAGGGCGTAGCACTGGACCGTATGGCGACTATCTCCTACGGAGAAGATGAACCCGTCGCCTCAAACGACACCTCTGACGGCCGCGCACTTAACCGCCGTGTGGAGATTGTGGTGCTTCGCTAAGCACATATAGAGAGCTGTGCTAAACACTTTTGGAAAGCTGCGTTAATCAACGAAAAAAACCAAAGGATCAAAAAAGGAGGCACCCGCCTCCTTTTTTATTTCTGAGCACTTATGTTGACCACTAAAAATACAACTGGAAGCCAATAGCAAAGATAGAAACATCGGCCAGCATATGCATCAGCCATGAATTCCAGATGGATTTGCGCTCACCATTAAGCCAGCAAAACAGCATGCCACCGACAAATAACGACACCAAGGCAATCAGCATCACCCACCAGGAGAACCAGCTGATAAAGATCGTCAGGTGGTAAAACGAAAACAGCGCCGAAGAAATCACCCAGGGACGATAACTGATGTTCTGTACCAGAATACCGCGGAAAAACAGCTCCTCCAGTATGGAGTTTCCCAACACTGCATAAATCGCCACAAACACATAGGTCTCTTTGGTAATGCGCTGCCGCTCGGCCAGTAACTGGCGGATCTGATCCATATCGATAAATCCTTCCAGCACCACATAAGCTGCCTGGATGAGCACCACCGACCCCAACCCCAAAAAGAGGGCGATATGCGTCTTGCGTTTATCAGCTCTGGCAAAAAACGTGCGCGCCACCCAGACAAGCGGCAACAGCATCAGCGTGATCTTCAGCCCAATCTTGTAGACATAAGCAATAGGCGCCAACAGCTCGATAACGAACAACAGCGCAATCACAATTAGGCAGTAGGCAAGTGTTAGTCTGGATGTCCTGTCCATGGGGCTATAGCTCTTTTTTTTAAGTAGGAAAGGTTAACTGCATATCCACCATAATCGATTCCATTATGGCTTTCATGTTGTAGAGGTTTAGGTTGGTGACAGCAAGCTGAGACAGAGCTTTAATTTCTTTGTGATTTATTAGGTGATTACAAGGAAGATTTAAGAAAAAAATCTTCCCTGTGCCAATCTAGATATTTTTTTTGGCCTTCAGTGAAGGTGCCAACATTAAACCTTTGATCAAGTGGCATCCCCATTCGCTTAAGAGAATTTAAATCAGCTACTTCAGAAATAATTAAATCACCACTATCTTCGAATGAAATCAGACCTTTATCAAAGAGCTGGTCTACATTTGGAGTCAATAAAAAGCCATTCTCTGGATCAATTCGCTCCTCATTTGTGGCCTCACGCCAGGGTTTTGTATGGCTGGCTACCAAATGATTTTTGTTAGTTACTCCAGTGACACGACAAGCTTTCTCTATTTTAGAAAGCTCGGTTCTAAACCTTCCTTGCCCTCTTCTAGCAAGTATTAAAGTTTCTCTAGCTGTTTCATCCATACTCGATGACAAAATACTTCTTTCAATCTGGTTCTCCCAGTGATCGATATTTGAACTATCAGCATTGCCATAATCTAAGGGCTCAAAACCGACATTGCCTTTCAGTATCGCTAATACATCTTCTCCAATTAGCTCAGCTAACCTATAGGCGAGATTTTTGGAGATTTCGTATAGGTAGAATGTTTGATTTCCATTACCGTTAGCTTGGAGGGGAGAGTATTGATCAGGCAGCACTTCGACGATGTCTTTTATATTATCTTTAGGCCTGAAGGGCATTCTTAATTTCTGATAATGTAAATCTACACGCCAACCATCTTGGTCCCAATTTGCCCCCGCAGCTCCAAAGTTATCTGGTTTAGGAAATGAATACGCTGGCCTATTTATGATACCTATTGCCTTTATGTGTCCCTCAGCATATGAAAAGACAACATCTCCTGGGCTAACAATCCGCATACTTTCGTATGCTCTATTTCTCCTTCCATTTCTATTTCTTTTAGGGGACCACATATAGCCCCCAGAAAATTCCTGGCGGAATGTTTGTTTTTGATTTACCCACCAGAAACGCATAAGAATTATTCTTCCAATAACCCCTTAACTGAATCCGGCAAATTCTTCTTGGATTTGGCCCCGAGTTTTCTAAGGTTTTCCACCCGTCCCACCAGGTTGCCGCGCCCTTCTGATAACCGCTTGCGGGCCAAATCGTAGCTGCTTTGCGTGGCTTCGATCTTTCTGCCCACGTCATCCAGGGATTCCACCACCAGGACAAACTGGTCGTAGAGCTTGCCGCCTTCGTCGGCGATTTGTTGGGCGTAGCGGTTTTGTTTTTCGTAGCGCCAGATATTGGCGACGGTGCGCAGAGTGGCCATTAAGGTGGTGGGGCTAACAATCACCACGCCTTTGTCGTAAGCGTTCTGGAACAGGCTTTGGTCGGTCTGCAGTGCCAGTGAATAGGCAGGCTCGATGGGCACAAACATAAACACAAAATCCAGGCTGTTGATGCTATCCAGCGCTTCGTAGTTTTTGGCACTGAGCCCGGCAAAGTGATTGCGCAGGGAGCTGATGTGTTCTTTCAGGGCCTTTTCTTTTTGGGCGTCGGTCTCGGCGTTGTAGAAGGCCTCGTAGGCTTTCAGGGAAACCTTGGCGTCAATGACGATGTCCTTTTGATCCGGTAGCCGAACGATCACGTCGGGTTGCTTGCGCTGCCCGTCTTCGTCCTTAAAAGAGGATTGGGTTTCATACTCCCTGCCCTTTTCCAGACCGGAGTCTTCCAGCAGCCGTTCGAGCACCATTTCCCCCCAGTTACCCTGGGATTTGGTTTCCCCTTTAAGGGCATTGGTTAACTGAACGGCATCTTCGCCAATTTTGGCGGCCTGTTCATGCAGCGCCCGGATCTGGCCTTCCAGCCGGCTTCTACCGGCAACATCTTCACGATGTGTGTCTTCAATGCGCTTGCGGAAGCCTTCAATCTCTTTTTTCAGTGGGTCCAGACTGTTGAGCAGGGTTTTCTGGCTGTCGCTTTCGAATTTTTTGCGGCTGTCTTCGTAGAGTTTGTTGGTCAGAACCTCGAAGTCTTTTTGCAGTTTGGCCTGGGCATTTTTGAGCTCGTCGTTGAGTTGCTGGTGGTATTTAAGCTGTTCTTCCGTACGGGCTTCAGCGACTCTGAGCTGGGACGTGAGTTCGGATTCGCGCCGTCTGGCCTGCTCCAGCTGGCTTTCGGCCTCGGCCAGCTCCTGTTGTACAGCTGCCAGGTCTTGCAGGGTTCGTTTGTGGGTGGTCCGCTGTGTATACCAGAGAAAGGCAAAGAACAGTTTGGCCGCTGCCAGCAACCCACCAACAATAAGAAAGACGACGAGAGAATCCATTTAGCTTCCGACTGCAAAAGTGTCGAAAGTCTATGACATCAGGCGGGATTACGCCATGCCGGGGAAACAGCTCCTCCCGGCAACCAGCCCGGCCAAATGGGGAAGACCGGACTGACTGCCGTTGCCGGAAGGAATTCCTACTTCACACAGGGGGGAGAAAATCAGGAAGGAGGAATCTAAAACGATCAGGACGCGACCGAGATGCCCACGGCCCGCAGGCTGGCTTCGTGAGACAGCTCGCGCTTGATGCGCATTTCGGTACGCAGCCGCGCAGACACGACACGCATCATGTCCAGGGCGAAATCCGGGTTTTTGGAAAGTTCACGAAAACGGTTTTCGCTGATCACCGCGACCGTAGAGTCTTTTACCGCGTAGGCAGTGGCCGTGCGGTCTTTACGATCAATCAGTGCCATTTCGCCAAATATCTCGTTCTCGCGTGCAGTTGATATGTAGTTACTGCCAAGGCGAATTTCCACTTCGCCCTCGATTACCGCATACATATCGTAGCCGCGCTCGCCCACCATAAAGATGGTCTCGCCGGCCTTGTAAGTTCGGTAGTTTTTCTCGTCGCTGAAATCAAACATGTCTTTATCCTCCACCTCTGTGTTGCCGGTGCTATCAGAACACCGTACACAGCAGTGCCACCCACACCAGAATGCTGGCACTAAAGGCCAATAATCTGAGCACGACAACGGACGACGGCGCTTTTTCGCTGTGAACCATGACTGGCATTCGATACACCTCTGTCTTGAAACTGTCAGAAATGGTGCGCCGGTGCCTTACAGGCAGCAAGAATTGGTCAAGGATTGATCAGATGGAGATTGTAAAACTGTAGAAATTGCCCATCCGGTTTGTGACGTTGGTCCCACTCCGCGTCAAGTTTGCGGAACGGGCGATAATGGGAGACTGCGGGAATTAGCGAAACCCGGGCTTACCAGAATTCCTTCATCTTGGTTTCGGCTCTCAGCCGGTTAATCAGTACCCGGATAATCTGCAGGGCAAAGTCGTGGTCTTCCTTCAGCATTTCCATAAACCGCTCCTTGGAAATAACCGCCAGCGTGGTACTGCCCATGGCATGAGCGGTGGCGCTTCTGGGCTGGTTATCGAGCACGGCCATTTCGCCAAAGAATTCATTTTCACGCACAGACCTCACAAACTTTTCACCGACACGCATTTCCACTTCGCCCGTGACGACGGCATACATGTAATCGCCCTCTTCGCCCTGGCTGAAAATCACGTCGCCATTGCTGAAGTTCTTGAAGTTTTTTTCCTCGCGGAAATCAATCATGTAGAGATCCTTTTTACGGCGTTGAGCTGTTGGTTATAAAGACTCTGGATGCCGCCAGCATAGCTCAGCTGTCACAAAAACTGTAGAGTCTAATTGCTGCAGGAAAGCCTGCATTTGGCCCTTGCCAATACCTGCCCTTCTGGCAGAATCGTTCGCCATGCAACATTCGCTCAATATGGAACTTACGACCGCCGCACAAAACGCGTCGGTGCCGCGCGCACTGATCTTTGATTCCGGCGTCGGTGCCCTGAGCGTGTTTACCGAAATCAACAAACTCCAGCCGGAACTCCAGTGCATCCTGGCCCTGGACAATGCCCGGTTTCCTTACGGCGTTCTCAAGGAAGCCGATTTGCTGGAGCGAGTGCTACTGGTGGTAGGCAAGCTGATTGATCACTACCATCCAGACCTTTGCGTTATCGCCTGCAACACCGCCAGTACGCTGGTACTGGACGAGTTGCGTAAACGCCACGCGATTCCCTTTGTCGGTGTCGTCCCGGCGATCAAGCCCGCCGCGGCCAACTCCAAAACCCAAACTATTGGATTGCTAGCCACTCCGGCGACGGTCAATCGAAGTTACACCAATAACCTGATTCAGGATTTTGCGCCAGAGGCCCATATTGTTCGGCTGGGCAGTTCCGATCTGGTCTATATGGCGGAACGCAAGCTGCGGGGAGAGCCGGTCGACCTGGTAAAACTGGAAGAGATACTCTCGCCCCTTATCCAGCACGAAACACTCGACACCCTGGTATTGGCCTGCACCCACTTCCCCCTCCTGTACGAGGAAATCCGGCAGCTTATCCCAGAGCGCATCTCCATCCTGGATTGCGGGGCAGCCATTGCCCAGCGGGTTCGCACCCTGTTGCCTACCGATAACACCGAGCTGACCAGTCTCGGCCATCAGATGCTGCTGACTGCCCGGGACACCGAGATTGGTGCCATGCAGACCTATTGCGGCAGCCTGGGTATCACCACCGTCGAGATTTTTGAGTCTTGAGTGAGACGGCAATTCCAACCTTGGCCTCCACCTCACTGACACTCACCCCCAACCTGCCCCTTGCCCAGCAATTACGTCGTGCGCGCTTGCTTGAACAACAGTGTGTTGCCGCCCCCAGCGCGCCAATTCAGCCATTACTGCAATGGCTGACCAATAGCCTTCAAGCGCCATTACCGATGGCTTCCGAGTCCCAGCAGCAACTGATCTGGGAGCAAATTATTGCCAGACATCGTGATCGCGACGAGCAGTTCCGTCAGCTCAATCCGGGTGTCCTGGCCGGCCACGCACTCACCGCCTGGCAAAGCCTGAAACGCTGGGAAATACCACCGGACGAGCTCCGCAAGGCGGAGACCGGACAGTTAATCTGTTTTAGCGACTGGGCAGAGGAATTTGAAAAACAACTGGATCGACTGGGGCTAACCACACCGGAGCTGTCTGTCCTGGACAGCCTGGCAACAGGAAACATCACCAAAGCAGTAACAGTCCAGCTGTATGCATTTATCACCCCGCCGCCGCCACTCTGGCAGCGATGGCTGGCGGCCAATTTCGAACATGTAGAAGTTCAGGACTACCAGGTAAAATCCTGCCAGGCAAAAATTGCGGCACTGGATAACCCGCAAAGCGAGCTTGATGCCGCGCTGCAATGGGCGGACAGTTTGTTGCAGCAAGACCCATTGTCACGGGTCGCCATTATTGATTTTAACCTTGGCGACAACCTCAAGCCTGCACAGCGGATGATGCATTCCCGGGTGGGTGCCAACGTTCCCAAACATCTTGCCCGGGAGCTTCCACTGGCCAAACAGGGACCCGTCCAGACAGCACTGGCCCTGCTCCAGCTCAATACGAACGAAATCGATCTGCCAACCGCTCGCCTGCTGACGCAATCAAGGCTCTGGGGAGATTTTGACCAGGAATACGATGTTCGTGCCCAGTGGGACCGAAACCTCTGCGCGCTCAAACAAAAAACCATCGGCGTGAGTCGCTTTCTGGACTGTATCGATCACCCGCCATTGCAGGACTTCCTGAGTCGGCCTTTTGCCGATAAACGCCAGATAAAACGTCTCCCTCCGCTGGATCACGCGGCAAGGTTCCAGCGTCAGCTGGATGCCCTGGGCGTATTCCAGGTTACGGCGCAGTTTGGCTGGGACAAATGGGAAAAAGTGCTGGATGAGTTCAGCGCTTTGGGCCATATCACCGGCGAGATAGATATAGCCCAGGCACTTAAATTGCTAAATCGCTGTGCCAGCAAGCCAGGGGCGCAGTCCTGCCCGGATGGAACCGGTTTGTATTTGCTCGATACCGTTGAGGCCGCCGCCGATTTTAGCCATCTATGGATTATGGGCATGAACAGCCAGAACTGGCCCGGCGCACCACAGCCCAACCCTTTGTTGCCGGTGTCATTGCAGTCCCGCTACCAGATGCCACACGTCAATGCCGATCAGGAAGCCCATCTTGCGGAACGACTGATTCAACGACTACAGCAGGCGGCCACAGAAACCATCTTTAGTTATTCCCGACGACAGGATGACCTGGAACAAACTCCCTGTGCACTGATTGCCGACCTGCCAGTATTTGCCCCTGATGAATCCGAACCGTCCAGCTTTCAAACTGCCGCGATGGAATGGCTGGATTGTTCGCAAGCGCCGCCTGTTCCGGAGGAAGAGCGCACCATCAGCGGCTATGACGGCAGTGGATCTGTCCTGTTGCAAACCATGCAGGCCTCCCCATTTAGCGCCTTTGCCCAATGGCGTTTGAAAGCGGTGCCATTGGAAGAACCGCAAATCGGATTGTCTGCGGCCGATCGCGGCACCCTGGTGCACCGCGTGCTTGACCAGGTCTGGAAACAGCTGGAAAGCAGTGCAGGCCTGCAAGCGCAACAAGACGAGGAAGCCCGGGAACTTTGCCAGGAGCATGCCCGAAAGGTGCTCAGCCCTTTTCTGCATCGATTTGGCTATAACTACATAAAGCTGGAAACCGACCGACTGGCCAGCCTTGTTTATGACTGGTTACAACTTGAACGTCAGCGACCCGAGTTTTCCCTGGAGTTTGCCGAGCAGCGAATTCAGGCAAAAATCGGCCCGTTACGTTTCGCGATGAAGCTGGATCGCCTGGATCGCCTGCCGGGCGGCGAACTGATTCTGATTGACTACAAAACCGGTAACAACCTCAGCAGCGCCGACTGGCTGGACATGCCCCCCCAGGAACCACAGTTGCCGCTTTATGCGTTAAGCATTGACACCGCACCCGATGTCATCTGTTTTGCCCAGGTACGCCCGGACAAGATGCGCTTTATCGGTATTGGTCGCGAAGAGCTGATCGAAGGTGTCAGTGTCCAGGAAAACTGGCCTGGATTACTGGATCAGTGGAAGTCCTCGCTTGAAGAACTGGCGCAGAAATATGCCGACGGCGATGCCCGTGTGTTTGAAACCGAGGTTGGCTTTGGTCGCACGGATGCTCTGGCACCGCTACACCGCTTTGCCGAGAAAGATCAACTGGATCTCTGGCTTGCCGAGCGGAGCGAGTCGTCATGAGCATGCTAAACGACCAGCAGGCCCGGCAACAGGCGATCGACCCGCATCAATCCTTTGCCGTATCCGCACCGGCTGGCTCCGGCAAGACCGAGCTGCTGATCCAGAGAACGCTGTCCCTGTTAAGCCGCGTCGAACAGCCGGAGGCCATTCTCGGTATCACCTTTACCCGTAAAGCGGCCAATGAAATGCGAGAGCGGGTAAGCAAGGCACTCTCCAAAGCTCATAGCCATGAGCTGCTTTTAACGCATGCCGACAGCGGTCAGCCCGGCTCCGATCTGTCAGGGCATGAAAAGCAAACCCTGGATCTGGCATTGGCGGCACTTAAACGGGATCGTGAACTGGGCTGGGGCTTGCTGAATAACCCCAATCGACTTCGATTCCAGACCATTGACGGCCTGTGCCGCCAACTGGCCAACCAGTTGTGTCTGGAAACCGGCATCGTGATCCCGCCAGATATGACCGATGATCCCAAAGAGCTCTGTCAGGCAGCGGCGGAGCGATTAATAGATTACCTGGAAGATACTGGATCAACGGGTGAAAGCCTGCGCACATTGGTTGCCCATCTGGATGGAAACTTGGAAAAGCTGGTCGACCTGGTGAAAGACCTGTTGGCCAGCCGGGACAGCTGGCTGCCCATCATCGTGCCGGGACAAATCGACGAGGATTACTTGCAGGAACGCGTGGGCGAGCTGGTGGAAGAGTCTCTGCTCAAGACGGCCGAATCCCTGTTGCCCTATCTGGGAGAGCTGGAAGAATTGCTGGATTTTGCCTGCCGTTACCGCGAGGGAGCCGGCTGGCTGTCGGAAGAGCTGATCAATGAAGTCCCCGAAGTCCAGACCGACCAGCTTCTTCAATGGAAAGCGCTGGGGCGTTTCTTGCTGACCAACAGTGGCGAGTTCCGCAGCAGTGTCGACAAGCGTCTTGGCTTCCCCACCCAGTCAGATGACTTAAGCAAAGCGGAGGCCGCCGCACGTAAAGAGCAAATGGGCAACCTGCTGGCCGACATGGCGACAGACACTGAGCTCAAGACACAACTGCAACGCATAGCGATTTTGCCGGAGATAGACAAGGACCAGTCCGGTCCGATTAACCAGGCGTTATTCCGGCTCTTGCCTGTCGCTGCCGCCGAATTTGACCTGTTAAGCCAGGAGCGCGGCGAAGCCGACTACACCGCCGTGGCCATGGCCGCGCTGGAGGCACTGGGAACACCGGAACAGCCAACGCCCCTGGCCCTGCGACTGGACTACCGCGTGGAGCACATTCTGGTGGATGAGTTTCAGGACACGTCGAGCATGCAGGTAGAGCTGTTGCGACGCCTGACCGCAGGCTGGCAGGAAGGCGATGGCCGCTCGCTGTTTATTGTCGGCGATGGTATGCAAAGTATATACGGTTTCCGCAAGGCCAATGTCAGCCTGTTTATCCGCGCACGTCGCGACGGAATCGAACATGTAAAAATGCATGCCATTGATCTGACAGCCAATTTTCGCTCAGATCAGCAGATCGTCGACTGGGTGAATGCCAGTTTTTCGCGCATCTTTCCGGAGCAAGACAACCTGGTACAGGGACAAGTGGCTTTTCGCCAGGCCCAGGCAACCCGAAGCTCAACTGACTGGCCAATACAGCTAAACGGCTATGCCAGTGAATGGCAGGAAGCCGAACATATCGCCGCCGATATTCAGGACAAACTCCAGGCAGGTGAAACCAGCATTGCCATACTGGTTCGCGGTCGCAGTCATTTGCGGGAAATTCTGCCTGCCCTACGCGCCCGGGAGATCCAGTGGCAGGCACAACAGATTGATCAACTGGCCGGTCGCATGGCTGTCATGGATATTCACAGTCTGACCCGGGCACTGTGCTGCCCCGCCGACCGGATTGCCTGGCTATCAATACTGCGTGCCCCCTGGGCGGGTCTCAATATGGCCGATTTGCTCTTCTTGGCAAATAACCCGGCAACAAAGAGCAACGAGGAGCCTGTCGAGGAACGTCCTGGCTTTCAGGGCAATTACAGTATCTGGACCATGATCAACTATCACCAGCAAAATGGTTTACTGAGTCCCGAAGCACACCAGACCTGTGAGCGCCTCCTGGGCGCCTTTGGCACAGCTTATGAGAAGCTCGATTCCGGCCATGGCAACCTGCGCTCTGTTGTCGAGCAGCTGTGGCTGAACCTGGATGCTGATCAGGGGCTTCTGGAAGCACGCGATCTGGAGGACATAGACGATTATCTGGACTTGCTGGAACAGATGGAATCGGGCGGTGCTATTACCGACTGGATACGGTTTGAGCAAAAACTGGGGGAGCTGTATGCCAAACCGGCAACAACCGACAGTAGCGTGCAGATTATGACCATTCACAGCGCCAAGGGACTGGAGTTCGATCATGTCTATTTACCCGGCACTCATCGACAACCGGGTGGCAGCAACGAAGCTCCCCTGCTCCTTTGGTGGCAACGGGAGTTCGAAAGCGGACAGGAAGCCTACCTGCTCTCGGCAAAGCCTGCGCTGACTAACGAAAAGGCCCAGGACCTCTACGCCTACCTGAAAGCAGAGGAAAACGAACGGCAGCGCCAGGAAACAGCTCGACTTCTCTATGTGGCCACTACCCGTGCACGCAAGTCACTGTTTATCAGCGGCAAGCTGAATTGGGATGAGCAAAAGGAAAAATTTCGCGCGCCCGACAACCGAACCATGCTGTCGATTCTCTGGGCACTCTATGAAGAAGAATTTACCCGCGACGCTGACATGACACAGCTTCCTTCGTCGATGATGGAAGAGAACGAAAATCCTGTGCTGGCAGGTATTCGCCGACTGCCGCCTGAACGGCCCCTGCCTTCGGCAAGCGGGCTAACAACAACGCCAGAGAAAATACCGGTATCAACAGCCCATGCCTATCACACCAATTACCAGTCGAGGCTTTGTGGCGATTTAATTCACCACAGCCTGATGCGTATTGTCCGCGAGCACATAAGCCAGCCCGTTGCCGGGCTATTTGTCCCTGACTGGCAAAAGGGGCTTTCAGCTCGTGGATTGACCTCCGAACAACAGCAGGATGCGCTGGAACAACTCGGCAACATGTTAAGCACGGTGCTTGCGGACGAGACCGGACGCTGGTTACTGGACTGGAATCATGAGCAGAGCAGAGCAGAACTGGAGATGGACTACCTGAATGACTTTGGCGGTCTGCAGCGAGCCATTATCGACCGGACCTTTGTTGACCAGGGCACACGCTGGATTATTGATTACAAATCCAGCTCGCCTTCCGAAAATCAATCATTGGAAAGTTTTTTGGAACAGGAAGCCCGGGCATATCAACCGCAGCTCAGCCGCTATGCCTCGCTATTTAGCGAACCTGTAAGAACCATGCTTTACTTCCCGGCCATTCCGGCCAGTACTGAAATAAACCTGGGGTCAGAGTAAAAACTTACACTGACCCCAGATTTACATAAAAGATAAGATGGATTTAAAACAGGAACACTTGATCAAGCTGGCCAGAACCCCCATGCCCTTCGGCAAATACCAGGGGCGCATGATTATCGACCTGCCGGAAGAGTACCTGCTCTGGTTCCAGAAAAAGGAATGGCCCAGGGGAGAACTGGGCACCCTGATGCAGTTGGCCCTAAGCCTTAAAACAGAAGGCCTGGACAGTATCGTCAAGCCATTGAAGACCACAAACAGCTGAATCCTACAAAAGCTCCCAATGCTTTGACCTGGCAAGCTTTTCGCGGGCCTTGTTATCAGCAAAGTAACGTATATAGCCGCAATCGCCACATACCACGGGCACAAAATCCGCCCTGAAAGTTATTCCGCTACCAAGCTTTGGCAGCATGTCCGGCAAGCACTCAGGGTTGGTTCCAATGGTTTTTTTGTATTTATAAATTTTTTCAGATCCACATTCGGGGCAAGGCTTCATTGCGCTTTCCTCATAATTGAGGTCTTGAATATCTATCTCAAATGCGGCGGCCAATGCCTTTTTTGACTGGAGCGATGCAGAGGCCCTCTTCTCAATTCTCTGCACCGTTTTCAGGTTGAGTCCTGCGGCAATAGCGAGCTCTTCCTGAGTCCAACCCTTCTTCATTCTTAGCTGATGTACCAGCTCCGCATTGATTTTCATTTCCAGACCTTTGTTTCGTTTTGAAGGCAGCGAAACTATGAGCTACACAGATGGAAAGTTTTACGCCAAACATCCCCCAAATACGGGACAAACCTGGGACAGTTATAGGACATTTTTATGGTTTCAGGGCTTTTCACTGGTTTTTACCTGTTTAAATCAGGAAGTTATTCTTCATCCAGTGTCAGTTGCATGCCCGATTTCATGGTCTGGGTGGCCAGATGTACCTCGCGCAAAAACATGAGCAGTCCGACAATAAGCACCAGCATGGCACCAATAAAAAGAAGGGATATCACAGGGCTGAGATCAAGCACGCTGTAGTGGCCCATAAAAATCACGGCAATCACCATGCACACCAACAGCGCCGAGCTTGTACAAAGCCGGATGGCTGAATTGGTCAATTTGACCCGGTGCCAGAGAACCTTGGATTCCTTATGCAGGCGTGCACTTATCTCTGCCTCAACCTCGCTCATAAGGCGGCTTTCCACCACGCGAGCCCGGTCAGTAACCCGGCTCAGGCGAGTGGTGAGCACACCGAGAATTCCCGCAATACCGGTGAGCAAAAACACAGGAGCGACCGCCAGTTGAATGGCGTGTGCAATATCTGCAATTGGAAGGATTTCGATCATGAACAATATTTTCCCGAATTTGTCTTAACCATAATTAAAGCATGCATTATTTTCGCTTTGATAGCATAGTGTCACTTTCCTGGTATACAAGGCAGATTCCAATGATTAGAAAAATACTGGGCATGTCTTTTGCCTGCACTCTACTCCTGTTTTCCAACGCTTATGTCTGGGCCCAGGAATCCAGCCTGGCCCAAGAACTTAGCAATTCTGAACGCCCCGAAAGTGATAAAGAGCGCGATGCTGCCCGTAAGCCGGCAGAAGTTCTGGCATTTCTGGGTATTGACCAGGGAATGACCGTGCTGGATGTCTTTGCCGGCAGCGGTTATTACACTGAAGTACTGGCCATAGCCGTCGGCGAAAATGGCCGGGTGATTTCACACAATGTTCCTCGACTGATGTCCCGGGAGAGCCTGGTTGAATCAATCAGCGCACGCCGGGATCGCTACAGCAACATTGAAGTATTGGTCAACAATCTCACCGATGGTGTCCAAACTGCCGAGATCGCCGATATCGGCCCTCACTATACCGATCCGTCCGCCTATGCTGGCCGCGTAGATGCCGCCATTACCGCACTCAACATGCATGATTTTGTTCGCAATGGGGAAGAAAGTGCCCAGTCATTGTTAAAAAGTGTCTACACATTCCTCAAGCCCGGGGGTGTCTTGGGTGTGATTGACCATCGCGGTGTCGCTGGCAACGACAATGAAGCCCTGCACCGTATTACTGATGAAGAGCTACGTGAACAGCTGGTGAAAGCAGGCTTTGTTGTGGAAGCAGAATCCGACATCCTGTCAAACCCCCTGGATGACCACAGCCTGCACATGCGTGACGAATCGCTCAACCGCAACACTGATCGCATACTGGTGCGCGCACGTAAACCTGCAGAATAAGTTCGTCGATTAACTACGGAGAATCGCCATGAAACCTATAAAACACCTTGCCCTGACTACCCTGCTCGTGACCACCGGAGCCCAGGCGGCCCTTGAATCGGGCACGGAAGCACCCGACTTCACTGCCCTGGCCTCTCTTGGGGGAGAAGGCTTTGAGTTCAACCTCGCAGAGTCCCTGGAAAAAGGCCCTGTTGTTGTGTATTTCTACCCCAAGGCATTTACCCGCGGCTGTACCATCGAGGCACGCATGTTTGCCGAAGCGACCGATGAGTTTGCCCAATACAACACATCGGTTATCGGCGTATCGACAGATGATATCGAGACTCTTCATGAATTCTCAGTTTCGGAATGCAGCAGTAAATTCCCGGTCGCTTCCGATGAAGATGGCGATGTTGTCGCAGCATATGACGCGGCCATGGCCAATGGGCTCGCAGCTCGGATCTCTTACGTAATCGTGCCCAGCGGTGAGATTATCCATGTACTGGAAGACCGTGCACCTGAAGGCCATATTCATGAAAGCATGGAAGCCGTAAAGAACTGGACCGCCAGTCAGTAAAATTTTCACACCATGACTGCAGATACCCACTAGCTGCAGTCAATGGCCCTAATAGCACTTTCTGTATAGGAAGGGCGCAAGTGCTCTGCTACACTTGCGCCCCTTTTTTTTGTTGACCCCTGAAATAAATCTGATGTCCCAGAATATTTACCAAGGCGCTCCACTGGAAAACGTCAATATCGTTGCCCAGGAGACACTTATTACCCCGGCAGCCCTGCATGAGAAATTGCCGATCACCCAAAAAGCGGGTGAGACAATTACCGCAGGCAGGCAGGCTGTTCGAGACATTATCGATGGCAAGGATCACCGTCTCCTGATGGTGATTGGCCCCTGCTCTATCCACGATGTCGATGCCGCCATGGATTATGCCAACCGGCTGAAAAAACTGGCCGACAAGGTCTCTGACTCCATTTTGGTGGTCATGCGGGTATATTTCGAAAAGCCGCGAACAACTGTCGGCTGGAAAGGCTTGATCAACGATCCGTACATGGATGACAGCTTTCAGGTAGAAAAAGGTTTTCATATTGCCCGCAAGCTGTTGCTCGATATTTCCGAGCTTGGCCTGCCCACGTCTACTGAAGCGCTGGATCCCATTTCGCCACAGTACATCCAGGATCTGATCAGCTGGTCAGCTATTGGCGCACGTACCACCGAATCCCAGACTCACCGCGAGATGGCCAGTGGCCTGAGCTCCGCTGTTGGTTTTAAAAACGGTACCGATGGCGGCCTGACGGTAGCCATCAACGCCTTGCAGTCAGTGGCAAACCCGCATCGTTTTCTGGGTATCAACATGGAAGGCCAGGTAAGCATTATCAACTCGGGAGGCAACCCTTACGCGCACGTGGTTCTGCGAGGCGGTAATGGCAAACCAAACTATGATTCAGTGAGTGTCCAACTGGCCGAGGAAGAGCTGAAAAAAGCCGGACTTTCAGCAAACATCATGGTGGATTGCAGCCACGCGAATTCCAATAAAAACCATGAGTTGCAGCCGCTGGTGCTGGAAAATATCACCAACCAGATCCTGGAAGGCAATAACTCCATTATGGGTGTGATGGTGGAATCCAATATTGGTCCCGGCAACCAGAAACTTCCCAAGGACCTGTCCGAACTGAAGTACGGCGTTTCCATTACGGATGCCTGTATCGACTGGGGAACTACGGAAAAAGTCCTGCTCGATATGGACAGCAAGCTCAAGGATGTATTGCCCAAACGTAACCGGGGCTAATCCACTTTCCAGAACCGGGGTCAGAGTATCTATTTACTCTGACCCCAAATTTATTCCCACCAATCGGGCAAATCGGCAAAGCTGTCCAGAACCAGGTCCGGCTTGATGTCCTGCTCCAGATCTGATTCCCGGTATTTACCGGTTTTTACCAGGCCCCCTTTCAACCCCGCCAATTGCGCTCCCTGCACATCGGTACGAATGTCATCGCCAATCATCAGCGTTCTTTCCGGCGTTGTATTCAGGTTTTGACAGGCTTGTTCAAATAATAAGTGCGACGGTTTACCCAACACCCTGGCCTCTCTTTCGGAGGCGTATTCCAGTGCTTTTACAAAAGGGGCGACGTCCAGCCTGGGGCCATCCTCATCTTTCCAGTGCCGGGTCATCCCCAACGCCAGAAATTCGCAATCCTTATTGGTTAAAAGTGCCCGGTAAGCCTGGTTGAGAAGTTCGTAATTCCAGTCGTATCCCAGATCGCCCACGATGACTGCCTGGGCTGACTTGGTATCCGACAGATCAACAGACTCGAGATCAAAATCTTCCCGGGTGATTTTGGGCACCAGCATCAGGGCTTTTGTGATTTTGTGCTTTAGACACCACTGATTGGTGGCAACAACCGGGGTGAGAATCCCGGCGTTTTCAAGATCAAATCCCAGTCCCTTCAGCTTTTGTCGGATTTCACGCAACGGGCGGGACGTGGTATTTGTCAGAAACAAATGCGGGATTTCTTTTTCGACCAGCCAGTCCAGCGTTTTCCTGGCACCTGGTATGGGTTTACCACCCACATAGAGCACCCCATCAAGGTCAATGAGAACAGCATCAATCTGGCTGGCATCTGGCAATGGTTCCGGCATGACATACCTCCCGGATCTGTTCACTGCTATTCTAGGCGCAGAAACAGGGCTGTCCAGTTAACCCGAGGGAAGGGAAAAATGGGGTCAGAGTAAAAAATTACTCTGACCCCAAATGTAAAAGTTACTGGTAGTAAGCGTTTGAGGTGTCGGAATGATCGGTAATATCGCGAACACCCTGCAATTCAGGAAGCTGGTCCATCAGGGTTTTCTGGACACCGTCTTTCAATGTAACATCCAGCATGCTGCAACCCTGGCATCCACCGCCGAATTTGAGCACGGCCACGTTACCTTCGGCCATCTCAATCAGGGATACCTGCCCACCGTGAGATGCCAGCCCGGGATTGATTTCATTCCAGATAATGTAGTTGACCTTATCTTCAATGGGGCTGTTTTCAGAAACCTGGGGCACCCGTGAATTGGGGGCACGAATGGTAAGCTGGCCACCCATTTTGTCTTCGGCATAATCGACCTTGGCATCTTCCAGGAAAGGGGCGCTGCGTTTTTCAAAATACATTTTGAACTTATCCAGCTCCAGTACCTCATCATCTTCCTTGGTTTCTCCAGGTCGACAATAAGAGAGACAGGTTTCGGCCTCAGGGGTACCGGGATTCAGCACAAACATACGCACATCCACATCACCTTCCTGCTTTTCGAGCAGTCCGGCAAGATAGTTTTGCGCAGAATCGGTAACGTTTACGGAAAATGAAAGCATAATAATAACCTAGTAAATTACTCGGTTATTCTATGCCATTGGTGCAGCGCACTCAAGCTAGTCTTTACGGCGCTCCTCGGCTGGCAGGAGTATTAATTCACCGCCACGGAAATCGGTATCGTTCTTTTCGTCCGAAGATATCGACTTGTCGCCGGGAGTACCCACTTGCAGAGCCAGGCCGAACACTCGACGCTCCGTCTGACCATCAGGCAAAAGGACGTCTGCAAATATTCGCAGGTAGTAACGCCCCTCTGTCGCGGCACTCAAATCGACGGTCAGTTCATGCATATCCGTAGACTGGAGATCAAACACCTGGGGTGAGCCCAGTTCGTACGAAAGCCCGGAATCGGCATCCACAGTGATTGACAGGGTGCCCGCGTCATAGGCCTCGGCAAAAGTCAGGAGAATCGTTTCCACTTCTCCCGGGCCTGTCAGCCCGTCATAGTTGTGATCAAAACGAACCGCCGCGCCCGGCTTCTGGTAGGCCTGCGACGAATCGCCTTTTGTCCCTTCATGCTGTGTAGTTTCAGCGCCCTGGTCAGGTGTGGTTCCAGATGTGCAACCGGCAAAGACCGCACATATTCCCAATATAATCAGTATGTTATAAGAATTCATGCAAGCCTCTAATTAGTGGACACAGTAAGTTCAAAACAGGCGGCCTGACTTCCGGAAACATCGTTATTGGTGATGTTGTAATCGTAGACTTCCAAAACATAGTTTCCGCCGGTTAGCTGACCGCTCCAGGTTTCCTGGTCATCCAGTTCGCTGAATGCCTGGGCAACAATAAACCCTCTCTTCCAGATAATCATATCGGGATCGCTAGAGAAGTTCCCGGAAACACGGGTAATATCAATTTCCAGATCCTGGGTGGAGACAATTTCCAGATAAGCGAAATCCCTGGCGCCCAGGCTGTTGTAATTGTCTCTTCCGAAGCCGGCTTCGTCAGAAGAGCAGAGTTCTACCGAGGACCCATCGACGCTGACATTTTTATAAAGGGGAAGCGTTTCCGCAATGTCGCCATCATTGCTTTCACCACTGCCGTCCTGGCCAGTACCGTTTATATCCTGCTCCAGCACCAAAGCATCAATCGCGGCAGTTGAGCCGGGGATCACGTCGACCAGCTTATCCAGGAACACAAAAATCGAGGTGAGATAGTCTGTATTGACGTAGTCAAGGGCGGTAAAGGTTTCATAGATAGGCGACAGTCCCAGGCTGAGTACGTCGGCATCGTCCGACTGGCTATCGTAAATATCGTAGAGAATGGATTGGGCCGAGGCCTCGCTGTACCAGCCCTGAGTGTCAGGGTTATTCTCTTCGATATCGAAGGTAAACCCTGACGACTGGTTTGGCCCACTGCTATCCGTGTAAACCGGATCATCCAGGGCAATGGCCGAGATGGCATTACCCCAACCTTCGCCGAACGCCACGCGCATATCCAGTCTGTCGTTCTGGCTATGGGAACCGCCTATGGAGTCCGAGCGCGAGAGCCGGTCTTCAAAATAATGCCCCCATTCATGGGCAATAATGTGTTCGTCGTATTCATCGGTATCGGCATCTTCATCACCCAGAATGTAGAAAGAACCGTCCGAATAGTAAGAGGTGCCTATATCCCCGTTATTAATATTGCCTGAAGAGGCGTTATTGTTTCGGCTCCAGAACACTTCGAGAGGCGGGAAGTTGATATCCGGATCTACCTCGACGAACTTCTGCATCACCTTGTAAACTGTATCCAGAATCGTAAATGGGGCGGCAGAGCGCGTATTGTTGTAGGCACTTCCTGTCCATCCCGATCCGGCGTTGAGATCCCTGGTGCCGCCCTCTCCACCCGAACTGAAAAGTTCACCCTGAAGGGCATAGAGGGCGTCGTTATTGGTATTGTCTTTTACCGATACGTTCCAGGAGGCAACCTCATTGCTGATCATTTCCGCCCTGACACGGATGCGCACATAGGTATGCTCGGTAACATCCAGGCTGTATTGGCCATTTGCATTCGTCGTTGTTATCGCCAGCACAGTCCCTGATGAATTGACTGCCTCAACGGTGACGCCCCTGGCCGGCAGCTGGTTGATATTGTTGTAATCAAGTGCCCCTGAGAATGAGTTTCTGCCGACGCGATCAAAGGTGATGGTTCCGGTAATAGCCACATTTTCAACGGGGGCGGAACTCTTGTTTGCTGTGGCCGTTAGTGTTTGTCCCCGATTATTGGCCTGGTCTTCAAGATAGAAGCGCAGTTCAATGACACCATCACCGGCCTGGCTGAGATCAAGATCAGTGACGTCAAAAACTGCTGTGGATACGGACCCACTGCCTTCAAGAAAAGGTTCCACGCCATCGGCCGAGCTGTATATCTCATACACATAACTGGCACCCACTTCCGCCCCGTCCACAGAAAACCGAACCTCGGTCTGGTTTACCAGGTTAACCGGATTCGTCAGGTTGGAAATCGTATACCCGGAAGGTGCCGTACTATCGACCGGGGCGTTCATATCCATATAGTTCGTCAATGCCGTTTCCAGTGACTGGAAGAGCGTGACAACTGTCAGGGATTCCGAATCATCCAGACCCAGGTCTTCAAGCGCTGTCATTAATGCATTCGCGCTGGCACTCCCAAGACGGCTGTCCATCAGGTCACTGGCCAGATTGGAAACCAATAAGGCCAGGGAGCTATCAGCGTTGGCATGCATCTGCGATACAAGTGTCAGGGCCAACAGGTACTGTCCCGGCGCTTCCGGCCCGCCTATATCTGCCAGGGAATCGACAGGCAGGATTTCCGTGATGTCCCCGTCGATGCCAAAAAGCTCGGCAATCTGGCTGTTGAATGTCGTCAGCGCTGTTTCAAGGCTGCCCTCGGCTTCCGCCAGTTGGACAGCCAGCTCCGTTAACGGGGAGACCACAAAACTCTTGTTCCCGTTGAGGTTTGCCACTGCCCGGGTATTGGGTGCATTCAAACTGTTACCCGTGGCTTCATCCATATAGGTGCCGCCGCGACACTCAATAAGCACTGTTCCGGTGTAAGTTACCGGGTTTTCGAACTCCACCAGACCATCGACACTATTCTCGGCCAGACCCAGACTACTTCCCCGATTGCCACTGTCGTCAACACGGAACAGCTCACAGGAGGCATCCGTCACCGGCCCCTTGATAAAATTGGCGGCAACCTCGTAACTACTGCTACCTCCTGTGCCGCCAGAGCTCCCTGAACCGCCGCCGGAGGGTGGGGCTGTTCCACCGCCTCCGGAACCTCCCCCACAGCCAGCGACAAGTATCACACTTGCCATCATCAACAGCCGGGGAAGCAGCAGATTTATTTTCATAGGGGGCAGACTAGATTATCTTGGCTGGATTATCGGGGAATATGATCAGGGTTTCATGACATTTTTGCCGGTTTGCAGCCCGCCCGGAATGAAAACAGGTGCTGAATCACAGTTTTCCCTTTTGCTTAAATGTTCTGCTAGAATGCGCGCCCAAATCTATATAAAAATATTTTGATATTGATATGAGTCTTCCGGAATCCCCACAATTTGAACGTCTGCGTCAGGCCCTCAATACGCGAATCCTTTTCCTGGATGGCGCCATGGGCACCATGATCCAGAATCGCAAATTGCAAGAGCAAGACTTTCGCGGTGAGCGATTTAAAGACCACCCCTCTGATCTGCAAGGTAACAACGACCTGCTGGTACTTACGCGTCCGGATGTGATTCGCGAAATTCATGCGGCCTATCTGGAGGCCGGAGCCGACATTATTGAGGCCAACACATTCAACTCTACCGCCGTTTCCCAGGCCGATTATGGCCTGGAGGCACTGGTTCCCGAGCTCAACCGTGAGGCGGCCAGAATTGCGCGACAAGTAGCGGACGAATTCGAAGCCCGCGATCCGGAAAAACCACGCTTTGTTGCCGGTATTCTGGGACCAACAAGTCGCACGGCCTCGATTTCGCCGGATGTGAACGATCCCGGAGCACGTAATGTCACGTTCGATGAGCTGGTAAAGAATTACAAGGAAGCCGCTCATGGCCTTATCGAAGGCGGTACGGACATCCTGCTGCTGGAAACCGTGTTCGATACGCTTAATGCCAAAGCCGGGATATTTGCCTGCGAGGAAGTGTTTGAGGAGATCGGGCGAAAGCTGCCGATCATGATTTCCGGGACCATCACGGACGCCTCCGGTCGTACCCTGTCGGGCCAGACCACAGAAGCCTTCTGGAATAGTCTGCGACACGCCAGACCAATGTTAATTGGGCTGAACTGCGCACTGGGTGCCGAAGAGCTGCGCCCTTATGTGGCCGAACTGTCACGTGTCGCCGACACCTATGTCAGTGCCCACCCCAATGCGGGCCTACCCAATGAGTTCGGCGAATACGATCAAACCCCGGATGAAATGGCCGCGATTGTTCGAGAGTTCGGCGAAAGCGGTTTTCTTAATGTGGTCGGTGGTTGTTGCGGCACGACGCCAGAACACATAAAAGCGCTGCACGACGCACTGAAAGACCTGCCTCCACGCCAGATTCCCGATTTGGAACCGGCCTGCCGCTTGTCCGGCCTTGAGCCATTTAATATCAAAAGTGATTCCCTGTTCGTCAATATCGGGGAGCGTTGCAACGTTACAGGTTCGGCTAAATTCAAGCGCCTGATCCTCGACGAACAGTACGACGAAGCCATTTCGGTCGCGATTGAGCAGGTAGAGAACGGCGCACAGATTATTGACCTGAACATGGATGAGGCCATGCTCGACGCCATGGTCGCCATGCCCAAATTCATCAACCTGATCTCTTCCGAACCAGATATTTCCCGTGTGCCTTTTATGGTCGACAGCTCCAAATGGGAAGTGATCGAGGCCGGACTGAAATGTATTCAGGGCAAGCCCGTGGTGAATTCCATCAGTCTTAAAGAGGGCGAGGAAAGCTTCCTGCGCCAGGCGCGACTGTGCCAGCGCTACGGTGCGGCTATTGTGGTCATGGCATTTGATGAAAACGGCCAGGCCGACAACCTGGAGAAGCGCAAGCTCATTTGCCAGCGCGCCTATGATTTACTGCGCAATGAGCTGGACTTCGATCCGAGGGATATTATCTTCGATCCCAACGTATTTGCTGTTGCCACGGGCATCGAAGAACACAATGCCTATGGCGTCGATTTTATTGAGGCCTGTCGCTGGATTCGCAAGAACCTGGAAGGTGTCGGCCTGTCCGGCGGTATCTCCAATGTGAGCTTCTCGTTTCGGGGCAATAATCCGGTTCGTGAAGCCATTCATTCCGTCTTCCTGTTTCACGCCATTAAAGCTGGCTTGAACATGGGCATTGTAAATGCCGGCCAGCTGGCCGTGTATGACGATCTGCCGGATGAGCTGCGCAACGCGGTGGAAGATGTGATTCTAAACCGCAATCCTGACGCCACAGAAACCCTGCTTTCCATCGCCGATAAGTATCGTGGAGATGGCGGCCCGGCGGAGAGTAAGGAAGACCTTGCCTGGCGTGAGTGGCCGGTGATCAAGCGGCTGGAACATTCCCTGGTCAAAGGCATTAATAAATATATTATTGAGGATACCGAAGAAGCGCGCCAACAGTGCGACAAGCCCATCGAAGTGATCGAGGGGCCGCTCATGGACGGCATGAACGTAGTCGGCGACCTGTTCGGTGCCGGCAAGATGTTCCTGCCCCAGGTGGTTAAATCCGCCCGTGTGATGAAGCAGGCTGTGGCCTATCTGGAACCCTACATCGAAGCGGAAAAGGTCGAGGGTGAAACCAACGGCCGGATTTTGATGGCGACAGTAAAAGGCGATGTGCACGACATTGGCAAAAATATCGTCGGGGTGGTGCTGCAATGCAATAACTATGAGGTCATCGATCTGGGCGTTATGGTGCCCGCCGAGAAAATCCTGACGACCGCCAGGGAACAAAAGTGCGACATTATCGGACTGAGCGGACTTATTACCCCATCGCTGGATGAGATGGTCTCCATTGCCAAGGAAATGGAGCGCCAGGAATATTCCCTGCCCCTGTTAATTGGTGGCGCCACGACATCCAAGGCCCATACCGCCGTTAAAATCGAACCACAGTACAAACGCAACCAGGTGGTCTATGTCGCGGATGCCTCGCGCGCCGTGGGGGTTGCCGGCAACCTGCTGAGTAAGACCCAGCGCGACAACTACGTGGCCAGTATTCAGGCCGAATACGAAACCGTGCGGGAACGAGTGGCAAATCGCCGCAAAAAGCCCCTGCTGTCATATAGCAAAGCTCGCGAGAGAAAACCAGAGTTTGACTGGAGCGGCTATAAGCCGGTGGCCCCCAATCAATTGGGAACACAGGTCATTGACGACTATCCACTGGAAGAGTTGCTGGACACGTTCGACTGGACGCCTTTTTTCATTACCTGGGAGTTGGCCGGAAAGTATCCGCGTATTTTCGACGATGAAAAAATCGGCGAAGCGGCGCGCAACCTTTACGATGACGCGCAAAACATGCTGCAAGACATCATTGATCACAAGCGTTTTACCGCCAAAGCGGTTTACGGATTCTGGCCAGCCAACCAGGTTGAAGACGATGATATCCAGCTGTTTGACGAAGAAGGCAAATCACTTAAACGCCTGCATCACATTCGGCAGCAGCGACCAAAATCCGAGGGGGCTCCCCTGCAAAGCCTGGCCGACTATGTTGCTCCGCTCGACAGTGGCAAAACTGACTTCGTTGGCGGTTTTGCCGTCTGCGTTCATGGCGCCGATGAACTGGCGGCCAAATACGAATCAGCCAAGGACGACTACAACGCCATTATGGTCAAGGCCCTTGCCGACCGATTTGCCGAATCCCTGGCTGAGGTTTTGCATCAGAAAGTACGCAAGCAATACTGGGGCTACCAGCCAGAGGAAAACCTGACCAACGACGAACTGATCGCCGAAAAATACCAGGGGATTCGTCCGGCTCCAGGGTACCCTGCCTGTCCGGACCATACGGAGAAAGCCAGCCTGTTCGAACTCCTGGATGCCGAGTCTGCCATTGGCGCAAGCCTGACCGAGAGTTACGCCATGAACCCGGCGGCGGCTGTCAGTGGCTGGTACTTTTCACATCCGGAGAGTCGATACTTCGGCACCGGAAAAATCGGCATGGATCAGGTTGAAAGCCTGGCGCAGCGCAAGGGTGTTAAGCTGGAGGACATGGAACGCTGGTTACAACCTGTCCTGGAAGACTAGCGTTATCAGAGCATAAATAAAGAACAAGCCTATGAAACGCATCAAATCGTTTTCGCCCCATAAAACAGCCCTGACCCTTTCCGTCATGATGGCCGTAGCCTCGCTTCCTTTCATATTATTTATGGCAATAATGACAAGCGTTATGCCCATGACTGACGGACATGGTAACGAGATGGAAAACCAGTTCCCAATGGGCTTTGCGCTGCTGGTATTACCGATAATATATTTCGTTATGGGGTATATTTTTACGGCCATCGGGGCCTGGTTTTATAACCTGATCGCCAAATATACCGGAGGTATACGTCTTGAGCTGGCTGAGGATGAAAGCTCATAGACCTGCCTTTATCATCTAACCATCCCAAGGATTGAAAACCCTTTCCTTTAAACTGAACAAAAGAAATTACACTAGAGGGGCCCTATGAAACTTGAATCCATCGCCTTGCACGAAGGCTATAAATCTGAAGAAACCACCAAGGCGGCCGCGGTACCCATCTACCAAACCACCTCCTACACCTTTGATGATACCCAGCATGGGGCGGACCTGTTCGACCTTAAGGTGCCAGGGAATATCTATACCCGCATCATGAACCCCACCACAGCGGTACTGGAGCAACGAATTGCCGCGATGGAAGGCGGTATTGGTGCGCTCGGTGTGGCTTCCGGCATGGCGGCGATCACCTATGCCATTCAGTGCATTACACGGGTGGGAGACAATATTGTCAGTACCAGTCAGCTCTACGGTGGCACCTATAATTTCTTTGCCCATACCCTGCCCAACCAGGGCGTGGAAGTGCGAATGGTCTCGCACGATGACTTTGATGGGTTTGACCAGGCCATTGATGAAAACACCAAGGCCGTTTTTTGTGAGTCCATTGGCAACCCGGCAGGCAATATTGTCGATATCAGTCGCTTGGCCGACATCGCACATAAACATGGCGTACCGCTGATTGTTGATAACACTGTGGCCACTCCCTATCTTTGCCGCCCGTTTGATCTGGGCGCGGATATCGTTGTGCACTCCCTGACAAAATATATCGGCGGGCACGGTACCTCAGTTGGTGGTGTGATCGTGGATTCCGGCAAGTTTGACTGGGTGGCCAATAAAGAACGCTATCCCATGCTGAATGAGCCTGACCCTTCCTATCACGGTGTGGTCTATACCGAGGCACTTGCCGAGGCAGCCTATATTGGTCGCTGCCGTGTCGTTCCCTTGAGAAATACCGGCTCTGCACTATCCCCCATGAATGCGTTCCAGATTCTTCAGGGGCTGGAGACTCTCGGTTTGCGCATGGACCGTCACTGTGAAAACGCCGAAAAACTGGCCAGCTTCTTACAACAACATGAAAAAGTTGATTGGGTGAGTTATGCAACCCTGCCAGATAGCCCCTATTACGAAAACTGCCAAAAAATCACCAAAGGCAAGGCCTCCGGCATTCTAAGCTTTGGCCTGAGCGGCGGACTGGAAGCCGGCGCAAGGTTTATCGACGCGCTTGAAATGATTTTGCGCCTGGTCAACATTGGGGATGCCAAATCGCTTGCCTGCCATCCGGCATCGACTACCCATCGACAGCTAAACGAGGAAGAGCTCGCCAAAGCGGGGGTAAGCACCGATATGGTTCGAATATCCGTGGGTATTGAGCATATAGACGACATTATTGCGGATGTCTCCCAGGCACTGGAAAAGGCCTAAGGCCTTTTCCATCGCTGTCGAGGGTTGATTGCCGATTCATTGACTATCGCGCCAATCCATGGGGGCAAACACTTTAATCTCAACATAAATTTCCCTTTGTTAACTTGCGCCAGACCGGGTTGGGTAGAGCAATTCCCCTTGTTAGACTCGGAACCATCGAATAGAAAAGATTCGTAAACTTACCTCAAAAAACCAAAGGAGGTACGTCATGCAAGTAAGAGAAGTAATGACATCTCAGCCGCAATATCTCAATGCGGATACCAGCATTAAAGAAGTGGCACAACAGATGCACGCTCAATCCACGGGCTTTGTGCCCATCGCACGTGACGAGCGACTGCTTGGTATCGTCACGGATCGGGATTTGACGATGCGAGTACTGACCGACGGCTTTGACCCGGATCAGGAAGTCAGCTCTGTATTATCTGAAGGTGTGCTTTACTGCTACGCTGAGGACGATATTCAGGATGCACTGAAAAACATGCGTGAACAGGGCATCCAGCGCCTGATTGTTCTCGATGACAAGGAGAACAAAAATCTTATGGGCGTTGTGACACTCAGTGATATCGCCGACAAATGCAGTGATGATAGTGACATCTCTGACGCCATTGTGGAGGCGTGCAAGCACTACCACTAATTTTATTTGGTAACTTACCAGGCCCGCTGCTTTTGATAGCGGGCTTGGACCCAAATAACTATGCCACCATGGGAAACTGATGAGATATATTTCATGGCTGGAAGTCTGGTAAATCTACGCGATTTACAGCCAACAGGAGTGCCAAATGAGATTCCCCGGCAATTATCCGGCTCCAATTTCCTCGCCTGTTTGCTGTTTATCCCGGGCGCCTCAACCCTGTTTATTAAAACTCTTCCTTCCCATCGTCTTTTCACCGGCATGCTTTGTATTGATTTTAATCATCAGGCTTGTACCCAGTCACCACAAAATCAGCGATGAGCAGAGCCTCGACAAGCTGACCTCAGGCTGACTTACCGTGTCAAAGGAATCATTCCTACTGTTGCTGGCAGATACGATTTTAACCGTCCATGTACTGTTCATATCTTTTGTGGTCTTTGGGCTTGTTGCCATTTATCTGGGATATTTCCTAAAAAGCCCCTGGATCAGAAACAGGCTTTTTCGCACCCTGCATTTGCTCGCCATTGGTATCGTGGTCATACAGGCTTGGGTTGGGGTTATTTGTCCCTTAACCAGTTGGGAAATGGCACTCAGGGAGGCCGCAGGGTCGACGTTTTATTCAGGTTCGTTTATACAAAATTGGCTGC
This sequence comes from Pseudomonadales bacterium, assembly GCA_965222065.1. Classification (GTDB taxonomy): domain Bacteria; phylum Pseudomonadota; class Gammaproteobacteria; order Pseudomonadales; family GM7GCV1; genus GM7GCV1. The sequence goes on along the minus strand of OZ244933.1, from coordinate 2,456,389 downwards.
AACAACTGATTTACTATAATGCCCCGGACTGGGTATTCATTTTACTGTACACGGTTTTTGGCGGTCTGGTTTTAGCAAGTTGGTATCTGGTACCTCCACACAAGCGAGGCGAAACAGACAAAACGTAGCGGATAGGCATCAAGGATATAAAAATGAAATGAAGCACATCCTTAAGGTTCCGGGGCGTCAATGTTTACTCCTTTGACGCTCAGCGTCATCGTCTTCGGCATAGCCGCCCTGATCATTGTCCTTGCTGGCAGTCGACTCGCCCGGATAGCTGATGAGTTAGCCGACCGAACGGGCATGGGTGAAGTGCTGTTCGGGATATTCCTTCTTGCCGGGGTAACTTCACTGCCAGACTTCGCCGCAACCCTGAGTGCGGCAATGGATAATCGCCCCGACCTGGCCATGAGTAACGTCATGGGCAGCATGGCGGCAAACCTGGTGTTTCTTGGTATTGCAGACATTGTCTACCGCAAGGCCAATCTGGAACACGCGGCCGCATCCTCTGCTACGCTGATGTTGGCGGTGCTGTTAATCCTGTTACTGACCCTGCCATTGATTGCCATCGCCACACCAGGAATAAGCTGGTGGAATGTACATCCAGTGACGCCGTTAATTGTCGCGGCCTATATATTCGGGTTACATCTGGTCCGCAGCTCACAGATAAAGCCCATGTGGTTCCCACGACTTACCCGACAGACCGTAGAGGACAAGCCTGAAGCAAATCACCAGGGCAGTATGGCAATGTCATGGCTTGTGTTTATCCTTCTGGCAGGGGTGACCGGTGCTGCGGGCTGGGTACTGATGGAGGCAGCCAAGATTATCTCTGACAGTACCGGGCTATCTGAAACGTTGATTGGCGGCCTCTTCACCGCACTGGCAACTTCCTCACCTGAACTGGTAACGACCATCGCCGCAATTCGGCACCGGGCGCTGACTCTGGCAGTAAGCAATATCTTCGGCACCAACTGCTTCAACATGTTGGTCGTGGCCGCCGCTGATCTGGGGTACCCCCACGACTCCATTTATCACGACATATCGCCCGTTCAGATGACCTGGGGACTGGTTAGTATCCTGATGACTGCCATCCTGCTGCTGGGAATGCTCCGGCGCCAGACCTACGGTATTGGCAAGATTGGATTCGAAAGCGCACTGATTCTGACAATCTATGCAGCGGCGCTGACAATCGTCATAGCTGGAGGTTAAGCAATAGTACTTCACGACCAAATGGCTATAACCACCACAATATCTTGCCCCAATGCCCGAACCGCTTCTTTAACCGGTATACCCTTCGTCCCCGACGTCCAAAAATGTCTTTTTAACTTGCCGATGACATAATGTACCTGCTGGCAAGAATAATACGGTGATTGTCCCGAGGTCAGTTTTAAACTCTGCGTCTTTTCTGCCAAACTTAAATCTTCTACACGGAATCCCTATGAATCACAGACTCACCAACGGTTCCAAAGGCATGGGTGTCGGCATCGCCATTGGCATAGCTATCGGCGCGGCTACAGGCAATGTCGGCCTGGGCATTGCCCTTGGCATAGCCCTGGGTGCTGCCGTTGGCACTTGTGGCTTAAAACAGAAAAACGAAGAAAACGATTCGAAAAACCAGAATTAGAAAATTCTGACTCAGGAGTTTCAATGACAAACGAAGACAAACGCCGCTACTCCAGCCCGATTGTTGACGGTATTAAAAAAGCACCCGCCCGCTCCATGCTGCGCGCGGTGGGTTTTGAAGATAAGGATTTCCAGAAGCCACAGGTGGGCATTGCATCGACATGGAGCATGGTCACCCCCTGTAACATGCATATCAACCAGCTGGCAGAAAAAGCCTGCAACGGTGTCGATACGGCCGGCGGCAAGGGTGTGATCTTCAATACGATTACCATTTCCGATGGCATTGCCAACGGCACCGAAGCGATGAAGTACTCGCTGGTTTCACGCGAAGTGATTGCCGATTCAATAGAAACAGTTGCCGGCTGCCAGGGGTTTGATGGCGTGGTCGCTATCGGCGGCTGTGACAAAAATATGCCTGGCTGCCTGATGGCTCTGGGTCGGCTCAACAGACCTGCCGTATTTGTTTATGGCGGTACGATTCAGCCGGGTAAAAATCACACTGATATTATTTCTGTCTTTGAAGCGGTAGGCGCTCACTCCAGCGGCAAGATGTCGCAGGAAGATGTCATTGCTGTAGAAAAAAACGCCATACCCGGCCCAGGTTCCTGTGGCGGTATGTACACGGCCAACACTCTGGCTTCGGCGATTGAAGCCCTGGGCATGAGCCTGCCCAACAGTTCGGCACAGGAGGCTATCTCGGACGCCAAACAGGCCGATTGCGAACGTGCAGGTGAGGCCGTACTCAACCTGCTGGAGCTGGGTATTACCCCCCGCGATATCATGACGCGCGAGGCCTTTGAAAACGCAATCGTCACTTCCATTGCCCTGGGCGGTTCCACCAATGCCGTTTTGCACCTGATTGCCATGGCCCAGTCAGTGGGAATCAAGCTGAGCCTGGACGATTTCACCCGCCTGGGCAAGACAACACCCGTGCTTGCAGACGTTCGGCCCAGTGGTAAATACCTGATGTCCGAGCTAATCGCCATTGGCGGTATCCAGCCACTGATGAAGCACTTGCTGGACGCTGGCATGTTGCACGGCAACTGTCTGACAGTGACCGGCAAAACCCTGGCAGAGAACCTGGCCGATGTTGGTGATTATCCCGATGGGCAGGATATTGTTCACTCCCTGAACGACCCCATTAAGCCTGAGAGCCACTTGCGCATTCTCTATGGCAATCTGGCTCCTCAGGGCGCCGTAGCGAAAATCAGTGGCAAGGAAGGCACCCGTTTTTCCGGCACGGCGCGGGTGTTCCATTCAGAAGAAGAAGCCATGGATCGTATCCTGGACGGCACTGTCCAGGCCGGTGATGTACTGGTGATTCGCTACGAAGGCCCAAAGGGCGGACCCGGTATGCGTGAGATGCTCTCCCCCACATCGGCCATCATGGGCCGTGGCCTGGGCGACAAGGTTGCGCTGATTACCGATGGCCGCTTTTCCGGCGGCAGTCATGGATTCGTGGTGGGTCATATTACGCCGGAGGCCATGGATGGAGGGCCTATTGCCATCGTTGAAAATGGCGACCCCATCACCATCGATGCCGTCAATGACCAGATTACCCTGGATATTGAGCAGTCAGAAATTGACCGGCGACTGACCAGCTGGGCCGCCCCCGAACCACGTTACCGCAGAGGCGTGCTGGCCAAATATGCCAAAACAGTAGGATCTGCCTCCGAAGGAGCGGTGACCGATCAGTTTGATTAGCAATGATCAGGATTGATTATCCGGGAACAGTGATGGGGCAGGATGTATCAAGGTTCCCGGATGTTAACTGTCCTTAAAGGCGTCTTTGTGAAACTCCGCGGCCTCACTGACTTCGCGCAGACCGCACTCCATTAACTGGGGTATTTCACCCCCGGCCAGCACTTCCAGGACGGCGTGCACACCGCGGGAGAGTGACGTCAGGTTGTATCCGCCCTCCAACACCAGTGCCAGCCGACCTTGGCAGTGCTTGTCGGCTATGCCCTGCACAATACCTGTGAGCGCGGCAAAACCATCGTAAGTGACGTTCAACGCCATATCATTGCGATGCGGGTCAAAACCCGCGGAAACCAGAACAAGGTCGGGTTTAAAATAATCTGCCGCGGGCACAAGTATGTCGCGAAATGCCTTTTCCAGGGCGATATCGCCTGCATCTTCAGGCAAAGGAACATTTACCGTGTATCCCTCACCCAGCCCGGCACCAACTTCATCAAGGTGCCCGGAACCCGGATAAAACGGGGCGGCACAGTGGGTATCAAAAAACATCACATCGGGATCAGCCCAAAATATATCCTGGGTGCCATTGCCGTGATGGGCATCCCAGTCGACAATCAGAATCCGTTCACAACCAAGTTTTGACTGGGCGTGCGCAGCGGCCACGGCAACATTATTAAAGAGGCAAAAACCACGGGCCCTGACCGGCTCGGCGTGGTGCCCTGGTGGACGGACCAGGGCAAAGGCACTCTGGCTTTCGCCTTTAACCACACATTCGACAGCGGCTATTGCATTACCAGCGGCCGATGTCGCTGCCTTGATACTTTCAGGTGACACCGCTGTTGTATCGCTGTCCAGCCAGGCACGCTTGCCTTCGAGAGAAAGGATGTGATCCAGGTAGGCTGTTGTATGAACACGGCCCAGTTGCTCATAGGTGGCATGTCCGCCTTTTTTGAATTGCAGGCCGGGAATCGGACGTTCCTCAAGTAGTTCCATGATCGCCGTAAGCCGTCCGGGGTGCTCCGGATAACTCCATTTGAAATCCAGCTCCTGAAGTATGTGTCTCACCCTTTTTTCTACCCGGCTAGGAATAAAAGGCAAGTCGACTTCCGGGTTATGACCCAGCATCACCTCGTCATAAAATACGGTTACAGTTCGCGACTTTGTTGCCATAAACCCTCTTGACTATTTTGGTCCAGCAATCGGCCAATCGACGCCCCATTAACGACGCCTTTGTAGTTTCTCTTTAACTGATGCGGTGAATGCCGCCGCACGCACACCTGTAATTTTAAAACCCAGGCGCGTCCAGGTCGCTTCCGCCTCCTTGTTACTTACCGCGTACTCTAGCATTAGTTCCCGCGCATCCCGACGTTCAGCAAATGTGACCAGCTCGGTAAGTATTGCACTGAAAATACCCAATTGCCTGTATTCCGGCTCTACCCAGATATCGTCAATCACACCGGTTCTGAACTCCTGCTCCCCCGCCTGCTCCCAGATTCCCTGGCTGCGCCATATGTATATATAGCCCATACCGACAACACCCGTTCCCGGAATATCGGCGACAACCAACAGTTTGTCCGAATCATCCAGCGCGGCGACAAGAACATCATTCAATCGCTTGTGCTCTTTTTTCTTCAATTTCTGGGGCGGGCTACCGGCGACATGGAGTGCCAGCTTGGCCATAAAGCCAATCAGTACAGGAAGGTCGGCCTTGTCAGCTTTTCGTATTGCAAGATGTTCGATGTTGTCTTCAGCGGGGCTCATGGAAATATCAGCGTTCAATCCCGAATTAATTTTTTTAGGCTAACACACATAAGGCGAGTCATTTGGTTGTAAAATAATTCTATTCTTCCTGAATCCAAAGCGGATGCTGCCTCGTCTAATCATATAGGTTTCCCTGAATACGAATTAAGGGAAGGCTGTCTGGACGCCAGGAACCATCCGAAGCGTCTGTTACGTTACAACTACTATGAGTAGCTATAAATGCTAAAGAAATTTTTACTCCCATTGCTTTGGATCATGGGAACCGCATCCACCTCTATTCTTGCCGCCGACACATCGACTTCGTCTGAACATTTATCTGACGAGGAAAAGCTGTATGGGCTGTCCCTATATTGGAAAGAGGCCAGCTACAATTTTGCGTTCTTTGACCAGGTACCTGAACTGGATTTTGACCAGGCTTACAGGGAGTTTATTCCCAGGGTGTTGGCTACTGAAAATACCTATGACTATTATCGGGAATTGATGAGGTTGAATGCCTTATTGCAAGACGGTCATACCAATATTTATCTGCCAGAAGGGCTTGCGGCCAAATATGAGGACTGGCCTGCCGTCTACCTGACAGAGGCTGACCAGCAAGCCATAGTCAGCAAGGTAGATCGTAATTTACAGGACAGGATCCCCCTGGGTTCCAGCATTCTCTCTGTAGAGGGTATCGAACTGGAAACCTACCTTAAAACCCAGGTTATGCCCTATATTGCCAGTTCAACCGAGCACATCCTTTGGGATCTCGCCGTAAAAAATGCCCTGGACGGTCAACCGGGCACTGACGTGACATTCACGCTGAAAACACCTTCAGGCGAAATTCGCGAAATAACCCTTAAGCGTGACTCCCGTAACAGGGATATCGACCTGGTATCACTTAACCTGCCTAAAATCGATATTTCCATGAAACGCTTCCCAACCGACATGAAACTTTTTGAATTTGCCTGGCTGGATAACGAAGTTGCCTATATCGCCTTAAACGGCTTCCATGATGAAGCCATCGTGGAACAATTTAAGGCGGTTTACCCGGAAATCCAAAAGGCCAAAGGGATCATTATTGATCTTCGATTTAATGGCGGTGGAAATTCAGGCACAGGCGCTGAAATCCTGTCTCACTTTACCAACCACGAACTGGAAGGCTCTGTATGGAAAACCAGGAAGCACGTGGGCGCATACAAGGCATGGGGAAGATTTGGCGGTGAACATGAAGCTTACGCGAATGACGATGCCTGGGAATCCGGTGCCATGGAGACACTGAAACCAAAACCTGATGCCCATATTGTGCCTACCTATGTGTTGATTGGACGCTATACCGGATCAGCCGCAGAAGACTTTTTAATCTATGCCGACAAGCTTGAGCATTTCACTACTATTGGTGAAAAGACCTATGGCAGCACCGGCCAACCCATCTTCTTTGATTTGCCCGGTGGCGGCTCGTTTAGAATTTGCACCAAGCGGGACTCCTATCCGGATGGAAGAGAGTTCGTTGGCTACGGCATCAGCCCGGATATTTCGATTGAGCGCCTGCCAGAACACCTGATCATGGAAAAAGATGTTGTGCGTCAAACAGCGATTGAGGGAATAAATCGCCAGCTGTAAATACCTCCGGGTTACTGGCTATAACAACAAAACAGGCCCGGGCGACACTCCGTGTAGTCGCCCGGGTTTTTTATGAAAAATAGCCTGCCCAAAAGCGGGCATCCAAATTTATAAATACCTGACACTTCCTGCTAGGATTATGTAATCGAATTTTGTTGCAGGTTCGCCCCTTGTCAGCTGCCTACAAATTTAATCTTCTCCCTCTAAAGTACTTGGCCGGTCGCTTGGACAGACTGGTACAAAACCGCTTGTGGATGAAGGTACTGATTGGCTTGGGTGCCGGCATTCTCCTCGGTTTACTGCTAGGTCCTGAAGTCGGTCTTCTTGGCAGGGAAACCGTCAGCGTTATTACTTCCTGGCTGGCACTTCCGGGCCAGCTATTTTTAGCGTTAATCCAGATGATTGTGGTTCCCCTGGTGATTGCTTCGGTTGTTCGTGGACTTGCTGCAAATAGCGACCCAAAGGCCATGAAAAGCATCGGCCTGACGGCCATCACGTTTATCCTGCTCACTACGATTGTCGGTACGGTTACCGGAATCGGCCTGGGTCAGGCCATTAAGCCCGGTTTACACATTGATAGCTCATTATTAATGGAGGCCACTGGCTCCATCCCTGAGCAGCCTGCCGCCGCTTCCGGTTTTCCTTCCGCAGCCAGCATGCCGGACACACTGATAAACCTTTTTCCCAGCAATCCAATGGCGTCCATGGTTTCGGGGGAGATGCTGCAGGTTATTTTGTTCGCAGCTATTCTGGGGTTTGCCCTGATTTCAATCCCCCCGGAACGTGCACAACCACTGTTTGATTTACTGGGCGCATTACAGGAAGTCAGTATGCGCGTCGTCTCCTGGGCGATGTATTTGGCACCCTTTGCCGTCTTTGGCCTCATCACACGTCTGGTGGCCAATCTCGGTATTGAGGTCCTTGCCGGGATGCTTATGTATGTGATTACTGTCATTTCAGGCTTGCTGATACTGGCAGGTTTTTATTTGCTGACCGTATGGCTGGTCACTGGCACAAATATTCCCCGCTTCTTTCATCAGGTAAAAGAACTGCTGCTACTCGCTTTTTCGACCAGCAGCTCTGCCGCCGTAATGCCAATGACGTTACAGGTGACGGAGAACAGCCTTATGGTCAAACCCGGGATTGCACGGTTTCTGGTACCTTTGGGCGCCACAATCAACATGACCGGCACAGCGCTTTATCAAGGCGTTGCCACAGTATTTTTGGCACAGGTTTTTCAGGTAGAGCTGGGGTTTATGAACTATGTGTTTGTGGTCACGATGGCGATCGCTGCATCTATTGGTTCCCCTGCCACGCCCGGTGCCGGCATTGTTATTCTGAGCATGGTGCTTGAAGGCGTGGGCATACCCGCAGCAGGGGTAGCGCTATTATTGGGCGTGGACCGGATCCTGGACATGTGCCGGACTGCCATCAATGTGCTGGGCGATGTGGTCATGTGCTGTGTAACCAATCGATTTATTACCGATGAGTCTCTGGGCGAAAAGGAGGAATCGCCAGCAGTCTAGATCATTGCTTTAGAGGCTTCCCTGCCCATAATCCGGTTACCAGGGCAATTGACTGCCATTACTGTGCCAAAAGCTGCCGGAATTATTCAGATTCAATTCCTTAATGCGCTCGGATATTCGCTCAGCGGCTGTCTCGGGCGGGATATCTCCCCGGCCGCCGACCATATCCGTTTGCACAAAGCCCGGGTGATAAATACCTACAGGGATGCCCTGCTCTCCCAGGTCCACAGCCAGGGTTTTACCGGCCATGTTTAGCGCCGCCTTGGACATACGATAGTCATAACCATTACCGCTGGTATTGTCTTCAATCGAACCCATGCGACTGGTGATCAAGGCAATTTTTGAGCCCGTGCCCATATTGTCCAGCAGAGCTTCGGTGACACGCAAAGGGGCAAGCGCATTGACTGAGATGACTTTCTCCATGATGTCGTAGTCGATGGATCCCAGCATTTCCTTACCCCAGATACCCGCGTTATTGATCAGCAGGTCAATGGGAATGTCATGCATTGCGGCTTTCAGCTTTTCGACGCCTTCGGGCAGGCTGACATCCACACCTTCAATCACTGTTACATCCAGCTTGGGTAATTCGGTTCCTGGCTGCCGGCAAACGGCATAGACGCTGTAACCCAGCTCCAGGTAACGCTTGCAAAAAGCCAGGCCAATTCCACGATTGGCTCCGGTAATAACAACATTGGGTGACATGGTTTTATCCCTTTTTGACAAATTCATACTTAAGTTTCTTGGCGCCTATGCATCTATTATGCAATCAATATGATAACCGCCCGTCTACCGGGCGGTTATCTTAGCCCGTGTATTTCTTTAGCCACGAACAATGGCCAATTTGTCGAAAGCTCTTTCGACACTTACCGTACCACCATTTCCGGGCCGCTTTCTATTGCAATCTTCCAACAAAACTTTTTGGCCACACAGCACTCGAAATCATGGGCTCTTACCACCAATGGTACGTATAACAATATCTCTGTTAAAACCAATGCAAATATTTGAGCAGCAGCAACTGCACTGCAATAACCAGCAAACAAAGCCCGCTGAACAGCCAAAAGGCCATAGGATAGTCAGCACCAGGAATACCACCAATATTGGCACCCAGTAGCCCCGTTAAAAAAGTAAGTGGCAGAAAAATACTGGCAACGACTGTGAGCAGATAAGTTGTTCTTCCAGTGCGAGTAGTAACACGCATGTACATTTGTTGCTGACAATTAAAACTTCGATCGTATAAGGACTCTACCCAGCTTTGAGCGTATTTCATTTTTTGAGCAGCGTCTCTTATTTGCCGCAGATCCTTTTCTTGCAAAAACTCCGGTGCACCCTGCTCCAGTTCATACAAAACACTGGGCTGAAAAACAATATAGCGACGCAAATTAATAACCTTACGCTGCATAATAATTAAATGATTTTGACTTTCAGCTCCAGTTAATTGCGGGTTGGTAAGCGCTTTTTCAGTCTCGATGATTTGATCCTCCAAATCACTTAATACATGAATAATGGTTTCTGTAACCAAGCGGCAGAGGGTTTCCACGAAATCAGAGGCATTTAATGGGCCACGATGCTTTTTTAAGCGTTCGTCAATGGCTTGCAAGGCACGGATAGGCAGGCGACGCGTGGTAACAATACGGTTGCCATCGGTCCAAAGTCGAACCGAAAGCATGTCGTCTACCTCCTCTTCGGGATTAATATTGGGCGTGCGCAAGTTGATGATCAGGTATTCGCCTCTTTCACAGAGAGTGCAGCGTGGTCGGCTCTCTTCTTCAAACATGGCATCCAGGGAGATGGGGTCAATATCACTTTCCCCGCTAATCCATTCCCGCGCTGCCGGGCTTTCTCGGTCCAGGTGCAGCCAAAGAGCACCCTGATCCGGCACCCAGTTTTTTATCCCGTTTAAATCCAGTTCCCTTCCTCCGCCTTTACCGTCTAATAGCCAAGCGGCGAGTAATACGGGTTCATTGTTAAGATTGTCAATTGCCTGCATAAGTTGTTCTTATAATATTGGGGTTTATATCAAGGTCATTTGTGTTTGTTGGCTTATAGTTGTTGATAGCGGCGCCGATAATCCTTTAGTAACGTAAAAAATAAATAGAGTATTACCAAAGGAATCAACAAATACATAATGGCCGCACGCAATATCGCTAACTGGGGCAGCGACAGGGCCATGGCTACCAAATACCAAACATATGCAAGGTAAAGCAAAAGAAACATACCCCCTTCAAACCGGTTTAGTTTGCTACCGACAAAAAACAGTGGGAAACAGAGTACGGCCACTGCCAGCATCACCGGCAAATCAACACCGGCCAATTGCCCCCCCGCAAGCAAAGGTTCAGGTGATATCAGTCCAGACAAGCCCAGTACACCAAGAATATTAAAAATATTACTGCCTACTACATTGCCAATAGCAATGTCGCGTTCGCCACGTAAAGTGGCAACGATGGAAGTCATTACCTCTGGCAAGGAAGTGCCGGCAGCAACAATGGTCAAGCCAATCACCGCTTCACTCACTCCCAAAGTGGAGGCAATATTGACTGAACTATCTACGAGCCAACGAGAGCCCCAAACCAGCATTACCAAGCCCGCAGCTACCAATAAAAGGTTGTACCACAGTGGCCTGTTTGTTTGTATTAGTGCCCCAACCTCTTCATCCCCGGCTTCGGAACCTCGCTGTCGACCCTGAAAAAATAAAAAGCCGGTATATACAAGCAATCCCATAAACAGCAATAGTGCTTCGACCTTGTCAATAGTGCCATTCCAGATCATCAGGAAAGCTACTAGGGACACGACAATCATGATGGGCACATCTTGCCGAATTAGCTGGGAGGAAACCAGCAGCGGCGAGATCAGCGCTGCCAGGCCAAGAATGAACAAGACATTAAAAATATTACTGCCCACCACATTGGCGATTGCCAACTGCGCCTGATCGGACCAGGCCGATTTTACGCTGACAGCAAGCTCAGGAGCACTGGTGCCAAAGGCCACCACAGTCAAGCCGATAACAAGAACCGGCACTCCAAAACCGGCAGCCAGCCGTGCGGCACCGCGAACCAGCAGATCCGCACCAACAATTAAAAGCAGCAAGCTGGCAAGTAAAATCAGCCAGACCATTAGGGTTCTCCAAAGGTTATAATTATGTCAGCGTACTCTTCGTTGCCACTAAAAGAATGTCAAGACATAGCGGTCTGTTCCACTCCTTCAATCTTCGTATCCTAAGATACAAAGGGAAACAACTGAACCTGTGGGTAGAATAAGGCTACCTGATAAAACAAAACTATCTCACGGCTATAAGCACTGACATCCGGTTACTACATGCAAATACGAACTCACATGCTGATTTTAGTGACAAAAAGGATGTGCATGAATGTCAGACCAGGTTTTGGCTGTTAATATTTGCATATGAACGATTCAAATAAAAAAAACGACAAAAAACCCGGGCTTAAGGCCATTATCCAAAGCACCCTGGCCGCCGCGTTTGGCGTTCAGTCGAGCAAAAACCGGGAACAGGATTTCCAGCACGGAAATATCTGGGTTTATATTGCTTCGGGCATTATTTTTACCGTGATTTTTATTTTCACGGTGTTGTTGCTTGTTCGTTTCGCGCTTTCATAAGCTGCCCCCGCGAACTAGTCTGGAATAAACCGCCTGAACAGGAAAAACATCAGCCAGACAAAAAATATCGGCAAGAGGATGCTGCGCAACAGGATAATCACAATCAACTGGACAACGGCCACGGCGGCCAGATCGGCAATGCCGTCCTGCTCCTCAGTACCTATGATCTGCCTGGCTGTACTCCAGATACCACTAAAAACACCACGGTCATCCACTGCCTCTATATATTGATCCCTGACCCGGTCCAGCCTGCTTTTGGCGATATCCAGTGTCGAAATCGCTTCCTGTTGATGCGCCTCAAAGTAGGCTTTATCCAGAAGCCAACTCACGCCAACTTCAACAGCGAATACAAAGCGAAGCATCAGCAGGAAGACCAGCAATTTTTTCGCCCATTTGGGCAAGCCTTCCTCAGCAAACAGCCACCAAAAAAAACCAACAACCAGTGCCAGGCTCAATACGACTTTGGCAGGTATGCTGGATGTTGCGGTTAACGCAATTTGCTGTATGCCCAGACCAGCCAGACCATAGAGAATAAAACCTGAAAAGCGTTCAATCAGATCATTGAGCGGGTCCAGGGCCTCACCGAGATTAACCGCGACGCCGGCACCCAGGCTAAAGCTGAGCTCAATGGACTGTATGACGGATATTAGTGCGTTAAGGGCGCGTGCACTGGCATAAATCACCAGATTATCTGATAGTGCGTTTGCCAGATAATCCTGTGCCGCCCGATCCAGTTCTGGCAACCAGGTAAGTATCAGGGTACCTGTCAGCGCCAGGGAGACAGAAGCAATCCAGAGTGGTTGTGGCTTAACCTGAAGGGCAATTTGCACATATATCTCCGATTAGGATACCGGGATAGTCTAGCAGTCCTGATACGGGGCCAGCGCAAAATTTACGCAGACCCCGTCTTCGAGATCATAGCCTAGGGAGTCAGGCTATCAAAAAACGCTTTTACGCCATCCAGCCAGGACTTGGACTTGGGGGAGTTTTTGTCTTCCATGGAACCACGCAGTTGCTCCAGCATGGACTTTTGTTTATCCGTTAGCCGCACAGGGGTTTCAACCACAACCCGACAGAGAAGATCACCCACAAGGCCCCCACGCACAGGTTTAACGCCCTTGCCACGTAAACGGAAAAGCTTGCCTGTTTGCGTTTCGGCAGGAATATGCAACTTCACCTTGCCGTTGAGAGTAGGCACTTGAATCTCACCGCCCAGGGCCGCATCGACAAATGAAATAGGGATTTCACAATGCAGGTCAGCACCATCTCGCCTGAAAATCTTGTGCTCACGCACAAGAACCTGCACATAAAGATCACCGGGAGGTGCACCTTCAGGACCTGCTTCGCCCTCCCCTGACAGGCGGATACGATCTCCGGTATCCACACCGGCAGGCACCTTGACTGACAAGGTTTTGTGTTCCTGAACGCGCCCCTGGCCATGGCAGGTCGTGCACGGATCAGAAATCACTTGCCCCTGACCATGGCAATGGGGGCAGCTTTGCTCAATGGTGCCAAGGGGGGTGCGCATACCAACACGTCCCTGTCCATGACAGGTGCCACAGGCTTTCTTGCTGGTTCCAGGTTTGGCACCTGAGCCATCGCAGGTTTTACAGGAGACCAGCGTGGGAATACGGATGCTTGTCTCCGTCCCCGCTACCGCCTCTTCCAGGCTGAGCTCCAGAGTGTATTGCAAGTCGGATCCACGACGAGGTCGGCGTCGGCCACCTCCAAAAATGTCGCCAAATACATCACCAAAAATATCTTCGAAACCGCCGGCACTAAAGCCGCCTCCGCCCATCCCATGAGCATTGACCCCGTCGTGGCCAAAGCGATCATAGGCGGCGCGTTTTTCAGGATCCGAAAGAATTTCGTAGGCTTCACTGGCCTCCTTGAACTTGTCTTCGGATTCTTTATCACCTGGGGCCCGGTCCGGGTGGTATTTCATGGCAACCCGACGATAGGCCTTTTTCAGCTCTTTTTCATCGACGTTACGGCTTACGCCCAGGACTTCGTAATAATCTCGTTTTGACACTTTTTCGCTACTTTCTGTTTCTTTATTGCCAGTCGATCTGTCTGTGCCTGAGGGCACAGGTCTATATACAACAAAAGCGGAGTGGTCGCCCAACTCCGCATTTGTTATCGCCGTGCTGCTTTCAAGCGACCGGTAATGTCATCGCCCGAAAAACAGCTTACTTCTTGTCGTCGTCGTTGACTTCTTCGAACTCAGCATCGACGACGTCTTCAGCGCTATCGCCTGAGGCGTCCTCAGCTCCAGCGCCTGTTCCTGCCTGCTGCTCAGAATAAAGTTTCTGGGCAAGGTTGCTGGAGACAGTGGTCAGCTTCTCAACAGCGTTGTTGATCGCTTCGACGTCGTCGCCCTTGCAGGCAGTTTCAACTTCCTCGATCGCCGCTTCGATCTCAGACTTTTCGGATGAATCCACTTTGTCTTCGGCTTCTCTCAGTGTTTTTCGAGTGGCATGCGCAAGGCCCTCTGCACCATTACGTGCCTGGATAAGTTCCTCGAACTTCTTGTCCTCTTCGGCATGAGCCTCGGCTTCGGAGACCATCTTGTCGATCTCTTCCTCGGAAAGACCTGAAGACGCCTTAATTACAATGGACTGTTCCTTGCCTGTCGCCTTGTCTTTGGCGGACACATTAAGGATACCGTTGGCATCAATATCAAACGTCACCTCAATCTGTGGCATGCCACGAGGCGAGGGAGGAATGTCAGCCAGGTCGAAACGTCCCAGGGACTTGTTCTCGGATGCCTGCTTGCGCTCACCCTGTACCACATGAATAGTTACCGCTGTCTGGTTGTCTTCCGCCGTCGAGAAGGTTTGCGATTTCTTGGTTGGAATCGTGGTATTTTTCTCGATCAGTGGAGTCGCCACGCCGCCCAGGGTTTCGATACCAAGGCTCAATGGCGTTACATCAAGCAACAGGACATCTTTTACGTCACCGGAAAGTACCGCACCTTGCAAGGCAGCACCGATGGCAACGGCTTCATCAGGGTTCACATCCTTGCGGGGATCCTTGCCAAAGAACTCTTTCACTTTTGCCTGAACCAGCGGCATACGTGTTTGGCCGCCCACCAGAATGACTTCGTCAATTTCGCTGGCGGACATATCTGCGTCTTTCAATGCGATCTTGCAGGGTTCCATGGAACGCTGAACCAGATCTTCTACCAGGGATTCCAGTTTGGCCCGGGTCAGTTTGACGACCAGGTGCTTGGGACCAGTGTTGTCCGCTGTAATGTAAGGCAGGTTAACTTCCGTTTGCTGGCTGGATGACAGCTCAATCTTGGCTTTCTCCGCCGCTTCTTTTAGACGCTGCATGGCCAGCGGATCGCTGTGCAGTTCAATGGAGTTTTCTTTCTTGAACTGTTCGGCCAGATAGTTGATCAACGCCAGGTCGAAGTCTTCACCACCAAGGAAGGTATCCCCGTTGGTTGCCAGAACCTCAAATTGTTTTTCACCGTCAACATCGGCAATTTCAATGATGGATACGTCGAAGGTACCACCACCAAGGTCATAGACCGCCACAGTGCGATCACCCTTGGCATCTTTATCCAGGCCATAGGCCAGGGCGGCTGCCGTCGGCTCGTTGATAATACGCTTAACATCCAGACCGGCAATCTTGCCAGCATCCTTGGTTGCCTGGCGCTGGGAGTCGTTGAAGTACGCAGGCACGGTGATCACCGCCTCGGTGATTTTCTCACCAAGATAGTCTTCGGCGGTTTTCTTCATTTTTTTCAGCACTTCGGCAGAAATCTGGGGCGGTGCTTTTTTGTCACCCTTCACTTCTACCCAGGCATCACCATTGTCAGCCTCAATAATCTTGTAAGGCACCATTTTGATGTCTTTTTGCACTACCTTGTCTTCAAAGCGACGTCCGATAAGACGCTTGACGGCGAACAAGGTATTGCTGGGGTTGGTTACCGCCTGACGCTTGGCAGACTGACCTACCAGCGTCTCGCCATCATCAGAAAAAGCAACGATGGACGGCGTTGTGCGATCACCTTCAGAGTTTTCGATTACTCGAACTTTATCTCCATCGAGTACAGCCACACAGGAGTTGGTTGTACCCAAGTCGATTCCAATAATTTTGCCCATTACGGTCTCCAGTATTTTCAGTTTTTCAATCGCCTAAACCAATTTGGCGATCGAGTTATTCATGATTCAGATATAGGTTTACGAATTCAGTTTTCAAGCCCAGCGACTGCTTATTATTCAGATTTGCTGACCACCACCATTGCCGGTCGGATCAAACGGCCATTGAGGCTGTAGCCTTTTTGAAAAACCTCCAAAACCGTATTTGGTTCAACATCAGGGCTTGGAACCATGGTCATGGCCTGATGCTCTTCAGGGTTAAAGGGTTCTCCCGCCGGGTCGATCGACTTGACCTGGTTTTTTTCCAGGGTATCCAGAAACGATTTACGGGTAAGTTCAATTCCTTCAACAACCGACTTCAGTGATTCGTCTTCGACATCAATCGCCGCGAGGGCTCGATCCAGGTTGTCCACAACGGGAAGCAGGTCACCGACAAATCGTTCAAGTGCAAACTTGCGCGCTTTTTCAACATCTCCTTCAGCACGGCGGCGAATATTCATGACTTCCGCCTGTGCCCGAAGTACGTCCTCTTTGGCCTTTTCCAACTGCCCTTGCAGCTCGGCAATTTCTTCCTCGGGGGACATATCTTCACCTGACTGACTTGACGTCTCTTCTACCGTTTCACCGGATTCAGGTTCAGTTCCCTCTTCCACTGCTTTCTTCTCTTGATCGAGTTGTTCTTCGGCCGATTGATTCTCGGTTTCTTTCTGTGACAAAGCTTAGTCTCCAAAAGATAAGTTGGTGGTTCGAATATGGGGACAAGGGTGTGACCTTCAAGACAAAAAGGACGGGGGATCGCATTTTTTTGTCAAAAAACCGGTCAATTTACTGAAAACTCGTATTGTGCAGCGCCCAATTGCATGTAATATATAAAAAATCCCAACTCGGCCGTACCACGGCTGACTCCCTTATCTCGGGTCTTTATTGGTGTATTTGGAGGAACGAGTCGTGAACGACAAACAAATCGAATCGTTACTGGGCGACAGTATTGGCAAGAAATCCAGTGAACTGACATATCTTGATCGCGTTGCCATTTTTGGTTTTTCGACACTTGGTGCCGTCTTTATCATTATTTTGGCACTGGCGATTTATCTGAACCTGAGCTAGAAGCCTGCCCATTGGCAAAGATGTTTTTTGTCGATTCCCGACTGGTTATCTGTGTAGAATCGGGGCCTGATTTCAGCAAGCCTTGAGAACACATTGCTCACTCAATTAAGCGTTAAAAATCACGCGCTCGTCGAACAGCTCGACATCGATTTTGAAGCTGGCCTCACTGCCATCACCGGTGAGACAGGTGCCGGCAAGTCCATCCTGCTTAGTGCACTGGGACTGACCCTGGGTGACCGGGCGGATTTTGACCAGGTCAGGACCGGCGCCGACCGGGCAGATATCCACGCCCGTTTCAATATAGAGAAACTCACGTCCGCCAAACATTTTTTGAAAGAGCAAATGCTCGATGCCGATGGCGAATGCCTCCTGCGTCGGGTTATCAACAGCAACGGAACTTCAAAGGCCTGGATCAACGGCCAGCCCGTCACACTTGCCGTGTTGCGGGAATTTGCCGAACTGCTTATCAGTATTCACAGTCAACATGAGCATCAGTGCCTGCTTAAACCCGAGTACCAGCTCGATACACTGGATGCCTACGGTGATCTGGAAGCACTGGCAGTTGAGACTTCCCGTTGCTTTCAGCAGTGGCATGGCAAAAACGCGGAGTTAAAGCAGCTTAAAAGTGGCCTGGATGAGCAAATCCAGCGTCGTGAGTTACTTGAGTACCAGGTTTCCGAGCTTTCCGATCTAGCGTTACAGGAAGGCGAATTTGAGTCCCTGGAGCAGGAACAGAAACAGCTCGCCAATGCGGAACACATACTCAAAACCCTTTTCCAGGCCAGCAATGTCCTCAGTGAGGATGATTCCTATAATGCGCTAAGCGCAGTGAGGCATACACTACAACTTGTCCAGTCTATCGACCTGACCAATAAAGACCTCGACGAATGCCTGGACCTGCTGGAGACCGGCCTGACGCAGTTGGAGGAGTCTCGCGATTCACTGCGCCGGCTCAGCGACAGTATCGAGCTTAATCCGGAACGCCTTGCCGAAGTTGAAGAGCGCATTTCCGCCGCTTTTGAACTGGCACGAAAGCACCGCTGTGAACCGGACGAACTGCCCGCACATGCGGAAACACTGGCACATGAACTCGAACAACTCTCTGGCCTTGACGACAATCTGCAGTCGCTGGAGCAGGTAGTCGCCACGCTTGAGAAGAATTTCCTCGAAAAAGCAGAACAGCTTAGTAAGAAACGCCAACAGGCAGCGCTGGATCTGGCGAGTTCCGTGAAGAAACATTTCTCCGAACTCAATATGGAGGGTGCCGAACTGCTGGTGCAGTTAAACAGCATCCAGCCTTCCGCCCGGGGACTGGAGAAATGTGAATTTTTAATACGTACTAACCCCGGACAGACACACAAACCTCTCGGGAAAATTGCCTCTGGCGGTGAACTTTCCCGAGTCAGTCTCGCAATTCAAGTGGTGACGGCACAAACCAGTGAAACGCCGACACTGGTATTTGATGAGGTCGACGTAGGCATCGGTGGTGCGACCGCCAATGTTGTGGGTCGCAAGTTGCGAGAGTTAAGCGGTAATGCCCAGGTGGTTTGTGTCACTCACCTCGCCCAGGTGGCCTCGAACGCTCACCACCAGCTCAATGTCGTCAAACAGGCCGACCAGGATAGTACCCAGACCCGGATTTTCCTCCTGGACGATGACAGCCGCACGAAAGAAATTGCCCGCATGCTAAGTGGTGATACCGATTCGGAACACTCACTTAAGCACGCGGAAGAGCTACTCAGTGCTACTCGTGCCTGAGCGATAGAAACTCACTGAATATCAATCAGTTATTACTGGACACAGGTGCCTGGGGCCGGATTTTCCTGGATCCCAGATACTGATATATCCAGATGCCCAGCATAATCATCATCATCCCTGCGAGCATTTGCCGACTCAGGTGTTCACCGTTTAGCGTAATACCCAAAATCAGGGCAATCGCTGGCGTAATCATCGGGATGAAACTAACCACCGTTGCCGACAATCTTTTTAAAAGATAAAAATAGGAAATGTAGGCAAATACCGAACCGATCAACGCAAGGTAAAGTACCGCCAGAATCGCCTTAAGTGATGGCGCAACAGGCAGGTGCCCTCCTCCCAACAGCCAGGTCATCAGATATAAGGGTGTTGCCATCATCAGGGACCCCGAGAGCAGGTTAAGTACATGCATCTCCATGGCATGCGCCTTGACCAGCAACGTACTCAACGCATAAAACGTAACGGCCAGCAAAATCAGCAACAGACCCAGATAAGAAAAATGGTCACCGGAATCCTCGGAGTTCAACAGCACCGTTAGCCCGATAAAGGCAACACCTACCGCAAGCACCTGTCCGGCAGTGACTTCACGCTGGCCAAACACCAACGCATTGATACCCATGACAAAAAAGGGAGCCAGGCCAAAAATGACTGAAATCAGGCTTGAGGGTAAGAGCGGTGCTGCCCAGTACACCAGGGCGAGCCCCGGATAAAGACCGATAGCAGAGACGGCGTAGGCTTTCCAATGGCGCCCAAACTCCAGCGCAGGTACAGATAGCAGTGGACGCATGGCCAAAATCACCACCAGGGCAATAAGCAGGCGCAAACCGCCCGCCGCCATGGGCTCAAATGATTCACTGCTCCAGACGATGGCCAGTGGTGTCGTTGACCATACCGCCAGCACCAGCAAGTAGTTCATTGAAATAGACATCTTCCTTACCTCTTTTGTCGCCGAGGTTGTTTCCCTGCTGCCTGTGTTAATGCATTTCGCATAAAAAAGGCCGCAGGGTTAAAAACGCTGCGGCCTTTAGAAAAATTATTGTATTGAATACTTAACTCTGTCTATCCAGTCTCACAGCATCGGCCAGGGAGCCACGCACAAGCGCTTGCGCGACCCAAAGGGCGCGACGGCAAATTGGCATGTATTTGATTGTTGCTGTGTTCATTTATGCAAACGACAAAGGGATTGACCAGGTTAAGGCGGCGCATTTTATGCCCGGTATACAAAAGTTCCAAGTCATTTTTTTCCAGACAGGTTTATCTTGCATACCCACATAAAAAAAGCCTCCCGGGGGAGGCTTTTTAGAGAGGATGCATCAATAGCTAGTTTTTCGAGCGATCAACCAGCTTGTTCTTGGCAATCCAGGGCATCATGGCACGAAGCTGCTCACCCACTTCTTCAATTCTGTGGGCCGCATTGTTTCGACGCCAGGCCGTCATTTGCGGGTAGTTCATTGCCCCTTCAGTTATGAAGTTCTTGGCATAGGTGCCATTCTGGATATCCGTCAGGACATCTTTCATCACTGCCCGGGATTCATCATTAATGATACGGGGGCCAGTCATGTACTCACCAAACTCCGCATTGTTGGAGATGGAGTAATTCATATTGGCAATACCACCTTCGTACATCAGGTCGACAATCAGCTTAAGTTCATGCAGACACTCAAAGTAGGCCATTTCCGGGGCATACCCGGCTTCAACCAGGGTATCAAAACCGGCTTTCACCAGTTCGACGGTACCGCCACAGAGTACGACTTGCTCACCAAACAGATCCGTCTCGGTTTCATCCTTGAAAGAGGTTTCGATGATACCAGTACGACCACCACCCACACCGGAGGCGTAAGACAGTGCCGTTGCCTTGGCCGTGCCAGAAACGTCCTGCTGAATGGCAATCAGGTCGGGAATACCACCGCCAGCGACAAATTCACTGCGGACGGTATGTCCGGGCGCTTTCGGCGCAATCATGATCACATCCAGGTCTTCGCGCGGGACGATCTGGTTGTAATGAATGGTAAAGCCGTGAGCAAACGCCAGCGTCGCTCCCTGTTTCAGGTTGGGCTCGACATCATTCTGGTAAATAGCCGCTTGCTTCTCGTCGGGAACGAGAATCATGACCACATCGGCACCTGCCACTGCTTCGGCAACTTCAGCAACCGCCAGTCCGGCATTTTCTGCCTTGGCCCATGAGCCTGAGCCTTTGCGCAACCCGACTGTCAGGTTTTTTACGCCGGAGTCTTTCAGGTTTAGCGCATGAGCGTGTCCCTGGGAACCAAAGCCGATAATCGCTACGGCCTTGTTCTGGATGATCGATAGATCTGCGTCTTTGTCATAATAGACTTGCATGGTTGTTTCCTAAGTAATCAAAAGTATCAATTCAATTTTCTAATGCTGAAAAAGCACAATTTCAGCCAGTGTTTAACGAAGCAATGGCTACGCAATCGTTTTACAGCGTTAACGCCTTGTCTGAGCGAGCAATCCCGCACACGCCGGAACGTACGACCTCCAGCACACGCATATCGCCAAGTGCGTCGATAAATGCGTCCAGCTTGGCGGCGTCCCCCTCTACCAACACCGTGTAGTAGTTGGGGCCAACATCAATGATCTGGCCACGGAATATATCGGCGCAACGCTTGACCTCTGCGCGCTCATCGCCCCTGGTACGCACCTTGATCATCATCAATTCGCGCTCTATATGGCTGCCTTCGGTAATATCCTGAACCTTGACGACATCAATCAGCTTGTTGAGCTGCTTGGTGATCTGTTCAATCACCAGATCATCACATCTCGTTGTCAGGGTCAGCCGCGACAAACTGGTATCATTCGTGGGGGCCACGTTCAGAGAGTCGATATTGTACCCGCGCTGGGAAAACAGTCCTACTACCCTGGACAATCCACCCGGCGCATTTTCCATCAAAACGGAGATAATTCGCTTATGTTCGTTGCTCATCAGGTTCTCTCCGTCTTGTTTACCCACATGTCACGCATGGAACCCATGGCAATTTGCATTGGGTACACATGCTCCATCGGGTCCACCTGGATATCCATAAATACCAGGCGGTCCGTCATGGCAAAGGCCTCGCGCATTTTGTCTTCCAGCTCTTCCCATTTGGTAATTTTCATACCAACGTGGCCATAGGCTTCGGCGAGCTTAACGAAGTCGGGCAGGGACTCCTCATACAGGGACTCGGAATAGCGTCCTTCGTATTGCATGTCCTGCCATTGTTTAACCATGCCCAACGCCTGATTATTCACATTGATAATCTTCAGCGGCAAGTGATACTGGGTGCAGGTTGAGAGTTCCTGGATACACATCTGGATACTGCCTTCACCAGTCACACAGACAACGGTCGCATCGCGATCGGCAAACTGTGCGCCCATCGCGGCTGGCAGCCCGTAGCCCATGGTGCCCAGTCCTCCGGAGTTCAGCCACTGCCGGGGGCGATTAAAGTGATAGTACTGCGCAGCAAACATCTGGTGCTGCCCTACATCGGAAGTAACGATGGCATCACCATTGGTCACCTTGTACAGCATCTTGATCACGTCTTGCGGCTTGATCATGTTGCCCTTGCTCGGCTCATGGTTCGGATGCGTGAACAGGCCATGCTGGGCACGCCAGTTATGACACTGCTCCCACCATTGCTCCAGCGCATCCGGATCGGGGCGTTTTTCAGTCGCCTTGAACACATTAACCATTTCGCGGGTAACCGAATCCAGGGGGCCAACAATGGGGATATGCGCATTGACGGTTTTGGAAATCGACGTCGGGTCGATATCCACGTGAACAATGGTCGCATCCGGACAGTACTTGGCCGTGGCATTGGTGGTACGGTCATCAAAGCGTGCACCCAGGCAAAGAATCAAATCTGCATGGTGCATGGCCATGTTGGACTCGTAGGTTCCATGCATGCCCAACATACCCAGATTGCGCGGATCATCCCCTGGAATCACTCCCAGTCCCATCAGTGTATTGGTCACCGGAAAGTTAAGGATTTCCGCCAGTTCGCGAACCTGTTCGGAAGCATTACCCAGTACAGCGCCGCCGCCGACATACAAAACCGGGCGTTTGGCCTGCAGGATGGCCTTGATCGCCTTTTTGATTTGTCCCGCATGCCCGCGCTTAACCGGTTGATACGAGCGCATGTCGATTTTATCCGGATACTTGTAAGGCACCTTGATATGGGGAGCGGTCACATCCTTGGGAATATCCACCACGACAGGCCCGGGACGGCCAGTACTTGCCAGATAATAGGCCTTGGCAATAATTTCAGGAATTTCCTCAGGCGATTTGGCCATATAGCTGTGCTTTACGACCGGCCGTGAGACGCCAATCATATCGGTTTCCTGAAAGGCATCGGCACCAATCAGGTGACTCATGACCTGCCCGGAGATCACCACCATGGGAATGGAATCCATGTAGGCCGTTGCAATACCGGTCACCGCGTTGGTCGCGCCCGGTCCGGAAGTTACCAGTACCGTGCCGACCTTGCCGGTAACACGGGAATAGGCATCCGCCGCATGGGTTGCCCCCTGCTCGTGGCGAACAAGGATGTGTTTGATATCTTTTTGACGAAAGATAGCGTCATAAATATGCAGCGCCGAACCGCCAGGGTAGCCGAAAATTGTTTCGACACCTGTGTCCTTAAGCGCCTTTAGCAGTATGTCACCGCCGGAAAGCTTGTCAGCCATAGTAGATCCTCAGCCAGGTTATACACCGCCGACATCAAACCTATTGAAAATAGCAGAGGATAAAGAGAGAAGAACCCGAACGGATTCATCATCAATTCGACTTTGCCAACGCCGGGAAGATAAACCCTGGTTAGCTCGCCTCGTGCCGGTAAGCCCGATTTTCAATACTTACAAGCCGCCGATAAGCGCCTGTAAAGGTCCGAATAGCCCCGGTAAGGGGTGTCGGCATCACAATTGGGGCGGGATTCTGTCTCAGCATGGCAATTTTGTCAATGCAAACGTATTGCAATAATTGGTCTAATGGCTATAGAGAGATATGATAGAAGCAGCGCAAAAATAAACGGGACGCTATATGCATCATCTTTTTCCCATCATACTCGTACTGGCTACGCTCAGCGTCCAGGCTGCACCACTGTATAAATGGGTGGATGAAAATGGGGTGACCCATTTTTCCGAATACCCTCCCGAAGACCAGTCAGCGGCTGAATCCGTCGATGTTCGAGGTATCCCGTCCCTTTCCGGACAACAGGCAACACCGGCTTCTGCACAGAACCAGCAGGAAGCTGCCCCGGCCCAGCAGCCACTGATACCGGAAGTGGAAAAAGTGGAAAACCCGGTCAAAAGCCCTGAGCTCTGTGAACAGGCTCGCCGAAATATTGCCCAGATTCAAAACAACCGGCGGGTTCGGGCCCCGGATCCGGAAACCGGCGAACTCAGGTATCTGAGTGAAGAGGAAATCGCTACGCAGTTAACCAATTGGCAACAACGGGAACAAACCTATTGCGAATAGTCCAACGCTTTCCTGTATCAGTCTTCTATTTAAACGGCGCCATTCAGGCGCCGTTTTTTATTTCAGTTAAAGACCAAACCAATTTACAAAAGAATTGCAGAAAACCCTTGACCTTATAAATGATAATTATTATCGTTCGCATTATTGATTCAGCGCAAGCCGAATCAATGCATGGACCAAAGGCCTTCTCTCCACGAAACGTCTTTTGTCCATTTCACTGGTGGGACTCGAACATGGATGTTCGGCGGAAAACCGCATTTGTACACAGGGGGCAATGACGCCCCCTTATTTTTTTACAGGCAAACTCCCTGCCTAGCCAAAGACAACTTCACCGTCACTGACATCTGCCTTGATCACATCACCGGGCATGAATTTGCCTTGCAACACTTGCTGGGCCAGTGGATTCTCCAGATGGGTCTGGATGGCACGCTTGAGTGGACGCGCCCCGTAGACCGGATCAAACCCGGCTTCTGCCAACAGATCCATTACGGCATCGGACACCTCCAGTGACAGTTCCCGATCTGAGAGCCGGCGCTTGAGCAAGCCCAACTGAATATTGGCAATTCCGGCAATCTGATCACGGCCGAGCGGATGAAACACAACCACTTCGTCAACACGGTTAATAAACTCCGGGCGAAAATGTGTGCCAACAATCTCCATTACCGACTTGCGCATTTGCTCGTAGTTCTCCTCGCCCGACATGGTCTGGATAACTTCGGAACCCAGATTGGATGTCATGACGATTACCGTATTACGAAAATCCACCGTACGGCCCTGACCATCCGTCAATCGGCCATCATCCAGCACTTGCAGTAGAATATTAAACACATCGGCGTGCGCTTTTTCGACTTCGTCTAGCAACAGGACCGAATAGGGACGGCGGCGCACCGCTTCCGTCAGATATCCACCCTCCTCATAGCCAACATAGCCCGGAGGGGCACCGATAAGCCGGGCAACGGAATGCTTTTCCATAAACTCGGACATGTCGATGCGCACCATGGCCTCTTCACTATCGAACAGGAATTCGGCCAGGGATTTGCATAACTCGGTCTTGCCCACACCTGTCGGCCCCAAAAACAGGAAAGAGCCATTAGGTCGGTGCGGGTCGGACAACCCTGCCCGGGAACGGCGCACCGCATTGGACACAGCTTCGATCGCCTCTTCCTGGCCAATAACACGCTTGTGTAACTGGTCTTCCATGCGCAACAGTTTTTCGCGTTCACCCTCGAGCATTTTGGACACCGGAATACCTGTCCATTTGGAGACCACTTCGGCGATCTCTTCTTCCGTTACCTTGTTACGCAGTAACTGGTTATCCTTGCTCTCGGCCTGTTGAGCCTGTTGCAGTGATTTTTCCAGTTCGGGAATTCTGCCGTATTGCAGTTCGGCCATTTTATTGAGGTCACCGGCACGCTGGGCCGCCTCTACTTCCAGCCGGGCCTGCTCCAAATCTGACTTGATCTGGGCGGCTCCGGTCACACTGGCCTTTTCCGCTTTCCAGATTTCTTCCAGATCGGAATATTCACGCTCGATTTCCTCGATATCCTCATCCACTTTTTCCAGACGCTTCTGGGCAGCCTCGGATTTATCTTTTTTGATCGCTTCGCGTTCAATCTTGAGCTGGATCAGGCGGCGCTCCAGTTTATCCATGGATTCAGGCTTGGAGTCGATTTCCATACGGATACGACTGGCCGCCTCATCAATCAGGTCGATGGCCTTGTCCGGCAATTGACGGTCAGTGATGTAGCGGATGGATAGTTTGGCGGCGGAAAGAATGGCCGAATCGGTAATTTCCACCCCGTGGTGAACCTCGTAGCGTTCCTTCAATCCGCGCAAAATTGCCACGCAGTCTTCCTCGTTGGGCTCGTCTACCAGCACCTTCTGGAAGCGTCTTTCCAGAGCGGCATCTTTCTCGATGTACTTGCGGTATTCGTCCAGGGTCGTCGCACCGACGCAATGAAGTTCCCCACGGGCCAGGGCAGGTTTAAGCATGTTACCTGCATCCATGGAGCCCTCGGCCTTGCCGGCACCAACCATGGTATGAATTTCATCGATGAACAGGATTACCCGGCCTTCCTGTTTAGAGAGCTCCTTCAATACCGCTTTTAGGCGTTCTTCAAAGTCGCCCCGGTACTTGGCTCCTGCCAGAAGGGCTCCCAGGTCAAGCGCCAGGATGCGTTTATCCTTCAGACCTTCGGGTACCTCACCATTTACAATACGCTGTGCCAGCCCTTCGATAATGGCCGTCTTGCCTACACCGGGCTCGCCAATCAGTACCGGATTATTTTTGGTACGGCGCTGTAATACCTGAACCGTGCGACGGATCTCGTCATCGCGACCAATCACCGGGTCGAGCTTGCCTGTTTCTGCGCGCTCAGTCAGGTCGATACAGTATTTCTCCAGCGCCTGACGGTTGCTGTCTGCTTCAGGGTCCATAATGGTTTCTCCGCGACGAAGTTTTTCCACAACCCTGGAAAACTCATCAGCTGAGCCGGCCTGGGCCAATAATTTTCCGACACCGGACTTGTCTTTTAGCGCCGCCAGCATGACCGCTTCGCCGGATAAATAGGCGTCACCAAAATCCTGGCGCTGTTTGTCTGCCAGATTTAAAAGTTTCGCCAGGTTGGGGCTCAGCTGAACATCACCTGAGGGTGTGTTCATGGTGGCAAAGCCATCAATTTTCTCCCGCAATGACTGCTGCAAGCCGGGTATATTGAATCCCGCCTGTGCCAGCATGGGCTTCACTGAGCTGCCCTGCTGTTCAATCATGGCGAGGATCAAATGCTCTGGCTCAATGCCGGTCTGGTTGCGACCAACGGCCATAGACTGCGCATCCGCCAGGGCGGTTTGCAGCTGGGATGTCATTTTGTCCAATCGCATGTGCTTCTCCTCTTGGGGCGTGCGCTCTAGCGCGACACCGCTCCAAAAATAAGTTTATTTGAAGCAAAAGATGGGGGATGCCTTTATGAAATCAAGAGTATCAATTGAGAAGATTAATCGTGGTTGATCCAGATCAACGCACCGTGACGACCGGTCGTGCCATCGCGACGGTAGGAGTAAAAAGTTTCCGGATCACTATGTGTACACAGCGGATCCGAGCTAATCGATTCACAGCCGAGTTGTGCAAGCTGGCTTTTTGCCAGTAATTGCAGATCCGCGAACAGGCGGTCGCCCTCTCCTTGAAGAAAGGCCGCATCTACATTGGCAGACAGGAAAAACGGACTCGCCATAAACGCATTAAATACGTCAGGCCCCACTTCAAATCTGGAAGGCCCAATACAGGGCCCCAGCCAAACGCGGGCTTCCCTGGGCAATAAATTCATATCGTCCAGCAATCGCTGGATCACACCGGCACAAAGACTGCGCCAGCCAGCGTGAGCTGCCCCGACTATTGATCCCCTTTTGTCGGTAACCAGCACCGGCATGCAATCGGCAACCTGGATAACCAGTGCACGTCCGGAATGGCTGGTCCAGGCGGCATCTGCTTCCTTCTCTGCCTGAAAATCATGGGTAACTTCCAGCACATTATTTCCATGAACCTGCCTAAGCCAGTGAATGTCATCAATACCAATACTGTCCTGCAATAATTGGCGGTTCTTGGCCACAGAGTCTGGCTCATCACCAACATGCACGCCCAAATTAAAGCTGTCGTAGGGAGGATGACTACTGCCGCCCAGCCGGGTGGTAAATACTGCACCAACATTCGCCGGAAGCTCCCAGGATATCGGCATGAACGATGCTTTTGTGTTTACGGACATCAGGTATCCCTGCTAGCTGCTTTCCGACTCTCGAAGTCGTTCCAACAGGTCACTTATATCATCGGGTAATGGACTTTGCCATGACATCGGCTCACCCGTCGCCGGATGATCAAGACTCAGTTGGGCTGCGTGTAACGCCTGCCGCGGAAACGCTTGCAAAAACGCCCGGAGTTCTTTGGTAATCCCAGCAGGAATCTTCGCCCTGCCCCCATATAACTGATCACCCACTAGCGGATGCTTGATGTATTCCATGTGCACCCGAATTTGGTGGGTTCGGCCCGTTTCCAACTGTACTCGCAGACAGGTGTGAGCCGGAAAGCGTTCTTCGATTCGGTAATGAGTCACCGCAGGCTTGCCATTGGCAACAACAGTCATCTTTAAACGTGACCGCGGATGCCTGCCCACAGGAGCATCAATCGTCGCGCCCGCTGTAAAGGAACCTTCAGCGACACAAAGGTATTCGCGTTTTACCGTTCTTTCCTGCAACTGGCGCACCAGGGACGTTTGGGATTCGACTGTTTTGGCGACAACCAGGAGACCGCTGGTATCCTTATCAATCCGGTGCACAATTCCGGCCCGTGGAACCGTTTCCGTTTCAGGAGCATGATGAAGAACCGCATTTAACAATGTACCGTCCGGGTTACCGGCTGCCGGATGGACTACCATGCCCACGGGTTTATCAACTACCAGGAGGTGCTCATCCTCATAGACGATCTCCAGGGGGATATTCTCCGGTAACCAGCGATCCTGGGGCTCAAACTCAACCTGCAACCTGAGATTTTGGCCCGATAGTAATCGATCTTTCGGACGAACATGCTCACCATCAACCAGTAAACTTCCGCTTTTCATCCAGGATTGCAACCGGGAGCGGGAATAATCCGGAAACAAATCGGAAGCAATGATGTCAGAACGTTGACCATCAAGATATTCGGGAACCTGCTCTTCCAAATCAATCATTTGTTTACTATGTCACTCTTTAATACCAGAAGCCGGCTGTGGTTAAATACCCGGATTCTATAATAATTATGTCACTGATAACTTTTCCGGGAACTTTCATGAATTTTGCACGCGTTTTGATGCTGCTCACTTTGGTATTTCTTGCATCCTGCTCCATTTTCAACCGGGGAGAGGACGAGGAAACCGGTGCAGGAATGGCAGAGCAGGAGCTCTATGAAACAGCCCAGAGAGCCATAGAAAACAGCACCTACCGACGAGCCATCACCTACTTGCAGGCATTGGAATCACAGTTCCCATTTGGTGACTATGCTGAACAGGCCCAGCTTGATCTTATTTATGCCCAGTACCAGGTTGCCGATTATGAAGCGGCCCTGGCGTCAGCGGACCGGTTTATCCGACTCCATCCCGAGCACCCCAACGTCGATTACGCCTATTACATGCGCGGGCTGATCAATTTTACCCGTGAGACGTCATTTGTCGGCAATTTCCTGCCCCTGGACCTGACGACGCGCGACCCTGGTAGCGCTCGTGAAGCTTTTACCAATTTCTCGGAGCTGCTCGTCCGTTTCCCTAACAGCTCTTATGCACCTGATGCCCGCAAGCGTTTGATTTACATCAGGAATATGCTTGCCCGCCAGGAGATAGCCGTGGCCAACTACTACTTTAAGCGCGGCGCCTATCTGGCCGCCACCAATCGTGGGAAATTTGTTGTGGAAAACTTCCAGGGTTCTCCTGCCGTTCCCGATGGGCTTGCCGTCATGGCACAGGGATATACCCTGCTTGGCTATACCGAACAAGCGAAAAACGCAGTCGAAGTACTGGCACACAATTACCCGGATCATCCCGCGCTAAATCCGGATGGCAGCTTCCGATACCAGGATATGGAAGGCGGTCTTGAACGTTCCTGGCTTAACCGGCTTACCCTGGGCATGCTTGATCGTCCGGAAGAGCTCGGCTTTGATACCCGCGAACTATACAACCCGCAATATCAGGATTAGCCAGGCAATCGAATTAGTCACCGATTTCCCACAGGTTGGTAATAGGATAACGACGATCTTTGCCGAATCCCCTGGGCGTCACTCTTGGTCCTATAGCTGACTGTCGACGTTTGTACTCGTTAATATCAACCATCCTGACGACCTGGTAGACAACGTCCGCATCAAACCCAGCGTCAATAATTGCCTGGGCACTCATGTCCTCCTCAATGTACATTTCAAGGATCTGGTCGAGCACCTCATAGGGAGGCAAACTGTCTTCATCCTTTTGATCCGGCGCCAGTTCGGCTGAGGGAGGCCGGTCAATGACGTTCTGGGGAATGACTTCACTGGTGCTGTTGCGATAACGGGCCAGGGCAAACACGCGCATCTTGGAAATATCCTTGAGCACGGAAAACCCGCCGGCCATATCGCCATAAAGAGTGGCATAACCCACAGACATCTCGCTTTTGTTACCGGTGGTCAATACCAGGTAACCTTTTTTGTTGGAAATGGCCATAAGCAACAATCCGCGACATCTTGCCTGAATATTTTCTTCGGTCTTGTCGACAGGCAGCCCAGAAAATTCTTCGGCCAGCGCCTCCATGAATGCATCAAACATGGGCTCAATCCCGATGGATTTGTAACGGACACCCATCCTTTGCGCCTGATCCGCCGCATCGTTTTGACTCATTTCCGATGTATAACGAAACGGCATCATCACTGCCTCCACTCGTTCAGGCCCCAGGGCATCGACAGCGACAGCAAGTGTTAATGCCGAGTCAATCCCGCCTGAAAGGCCGATGACCACGCCTTTAAAACCATTTTTTTCAATGTAATCCCTTACCCCCAGGACCAGCGCTGAATACATCGTTTCCAGTGGTTCCGGATCGGGCTGTTGCTGATCTGTCCGCAACAGGATCTCGTCACGTTCATTGCGGGAAACCTCAATCAGATCCGCCGCCTGCTCAAACCAGGCCGCCTGGTAAACCCGGCGGCCACTGGCGTCGACAGCAAACGAGCCGCCGTCAAATACCAGTTCATCCTGGCCACCAACCATGTGGGCGTAGATCACCGGAATACTGCTTTCCCGGGCGCGTTCACTGGCAACCTCCATGCGCTGAAGGTGTTTTTTATAGTCATAAGGAGAGGCATTGATATTAATAATCAGCTCGGCACCTGCCAAAACAGACTGGGTGACCGGCGCACTGAACCACAGGTCCTCACAGATGGTTAGCCCGATACGGACTCCCTTTATATCGAGGACGGCAGGAGAAGAGCCCGGCACAAAATAACGTTTTTCATCGAATACGCGGTAATTGGGCAATTCACGTTTAAAGTACTCTTTGAGTATCCTGCCCTCATGTAGAACCCCACAGCAATTGTAGGACTTGCCATTCCGGATGATGGGATACCCCAAAATCAGCCACTGGTTTTTTACCCTGGAGCAAAGATGCTTGAGCGCACGTTCCACGCGCCGCTGCATGCTGGGGCGAAGCAATAAATCTTCAGGCGGATAACCGGTCAGTGCCAGTTCCGGAAACACAAACACATCCGCTTCAGGGTGTTGATTGACCACCTCGGCGATGCGTTCGGCATTCCCGCCAATATCACCTACTCGGGGATTTGTCTGACAAACAATAATTTTCAAGTAATTCACTACAATTGGGCAAGGCGGGCCATTTTCCACAATGGCGAAGCGCTTGGCAAAATTAATGTCAGCACTGGTTTATAAACAGGATTCACGCATAATCATCAATCAACCTTTTCCGGCTTTTTGATTTTGGAACACAGAGACCCTACATACCGGATTTTTCACATTTACCGACTGAGCCTGTCGGGAATATTGCTGGCCTCCTACCTTTTACTGGGAGAGAACTTTTTTGCCTTTGTTCACTCACCCTGGATATTCCTGATCACTTCAGTTACCTGGTTTTTTGTTACCACCATTACCAGCTTCAGCTCTTTCCTTTCCAGGCATCTGGACTGGCTGAGCTGCACCAACTTCCTTATTGACGTCATTGCCCTGTCCATTCTTGGCTGGGCCAGTAATGGGCTTGAAGGGGGTATTTACTTCCTGATGCTCCCTTCCGCCGCGCTGGCGGGATTGATGCTTCCCATGCGCCTGGCGTTACTGGTTGCCTCCACGGCCACGCTGGCAACCTTTGCCGCCCAGACAGCACTTATCCTGGATTTCAGGTTACCTCCCACAGTGTACTTCCCTTCCGGGGTCCTGGGGCTACTGCTCTTCCTGTCGACCGTGACATTCCTGGGACTTGCACGACGTATTGCCAAATCGCAACAGGAAGCCAGAGAGCACCTGAAAACAGCAGAAGGGCTGCAACAGCTGAACCAGCAAATTATTGATCGCATGCAAACTGGCGTGATCGTTCTGGACGCTGACCTGCAAATACAAACAGCGAACCATTCTGCGCGAAGAATGCTGGGAGAGGCACTTGACCCCAATGAGTTAATCGAGGGGAAACTGGAAGACTTTCCCGAACTTTTTACCGCCTTCCAGGAGTGGAAAAAAAAGCCAAACCGGCCGGTAAGCAGCTTTACCCACAAATCTTCCGGTATCTCACTGCAGCCGGGCTTCAGCCTGCTCGAAAGCCAGGATAATTCCCAGGTTTTCGTTTGGCTGGATGACACACGGGACCTGCGACAGCGCGCTCAAATGTTTAAATTACAGTCCCTGGGCAAGATTTCATCCGGCCTTGCCCATGAGGTTCGCAATCCGCTGTCGGCAGTACAGCAGGCAAATGACCTGCTCCTGCATTCCCCAAGTCTGTCAGAGACTGACCGGGAGCTGACTGGCATTATTGAGCGCCATTGCGTGCGTATGAACGAGATTATTGATGCTGTCCAGCAATTATCCCGCAGTGTTGAGCCCACGCCCTATTCCATTAACCTCTCCGAATGGATCGATGAAATGATTAACGAATTTCGGGAAGGTCATGCAGATATCGATACTGGCGAGATTGATACCGATATCGGCAAGCAGCATCAGGTATATTTTGATTCCAGGCACCTAAAACAGATTTTGGGGAATATCCTGGAAAACGGGATAAGACACGGCGATCCCAGTGAACCAAGACAACTCATCAAGACGACAAAATCAAAAAATGGTCGATACGTTTATATTGATCTAAAAGATAATGGCCCCGGGATATCGCCAAAAGACCAGAAAAAGATTTTTGACCCGTTTTTTACCATGGACCAGGGTGGCTCCGGTCTTGGACTTTATCTTGCCAGAGAGTTTTGTGAGGCCAACTTCGCTTCGATAAACTATCTTTATGAAGGAACCGAACAGAATACCGGCTACTTTCGAATAACCTGCCCGGTCGAATCGCCCAGGAGTTAAGAACCTTGAACAATAAACGAATACTGGTTGTCGACGACGAGAAAGACATACGCAACCTGCTTTGTATCAGTCTTGAAAAAATGGGTTTTATGGCGTTTCCGGCAGCGAACTGCGCAGATGCACGCGAGCTATTGTCTACCGAATCGTTTGACCTCGGCCTGACAGACGTACGGCTTCCCGACGGTAACGGCATGGATCTTATCAAAACCTTTCGCAAGGCCTGCCCCGGGGCCCCGATCGCGATTATGACCGCCTATGACACGACCGATGTCGCAGTCGATGCCATGAAACGAGGCGCTTTTGATTTCCTGCCAAAGCCTATTCGCCATGAAAGGCTACGCGCCCTGGTCGCCGATGCCCTGGATAATACGGATGATATGCCTTCTGAAAACCCGGGAAGCCTGCTGATTGGGGAAACAGCGCCAATAAAAAGATTGCGCAAGCTGATTAACAAGGTTTCCCAGACCCAGGCACCAGTCATGATTACTGGCGAGTCCGGAACAGGTAAGGAACTGGTGGCAAGGGCTATTCATTTCGGCAGCCATCGACGCGACATGCCATTTGTTGCAGTGAACTGCGGGGCGATTCCTTCCGAACTGATGGAAAGCGAATTTTTCGGCCACCTTAAAGGCAGCTTTACCGGCGCCCATGCAGACAAGGCGGGGCTGTTCCAGGCTGCTGAAGGAGGCACCCTGTTTCTTGACGAGGTGGCTGATCTGCCACTAAATATGCAGGTAAAACTTCTTCGGGCCATTCAGGAAAAGGCAGTCCGCCCGGTAGGCTCACAAAAGGAAGTCATTACCAATGTTCGTATTCTTAGTGCCACTCATCGCAATCTATCCGAAGAGGTCGAAAAAGGCAGCTTTCGCCAGGACCTGTTTTACCGGCTCAATGTCATTCATGTCGATACGCCTCCACTAAGGGAGCGACAAAATGACATCCCCATCCTTTGTCGACATATTCTCGATTCATTAGGAGCAAACGAAATAGAGCTTACAGAGGATGTGCTGGAAGCACTAAAAAACCACCCTTTCCCGGGGAATGTCCGGGAGCTGGAAAATTTACTGCATGGCGCCATGGCCCTATGCGAAGACAACATCATTGGTACCGGGGATGTGCAAATTTCAATTGGCAGGGGCGGCAATGGGCGTCCAGATGTCAACACCGGGGACATCCATGACCTGGAGGCTTACATGGCCAGTGTGGAAAAATCGATTATCGAAACCGTACTTGACGAGGAAAGCTGGAACAGATCCAAAGCCGCCCGGCGACTGAACCTGACGGGGCGTCAGTTTAGATACAAGCTGGCAAAATACGGGCTCGCACCGGACAGCGAGCAGGACTGATTACTCCCAACCACTCGCCCCGTTTCTTGTGCGGTTTCCCTGACTATCCAGTGTCAGATTGCCATCATCGGCCACTTCTGCCTGCGCCGTGGCGGTTAACTGCACACAGCTGGCAATACCGCCACCACAGGCTGCGGCTGAAATACTGTAATAGCCGGATTCAGTTAAGGTTGGATTTGATGCGTATCCCAGGTCAGTCAGGTCCGTCGTGTAGGTTGGCGGAAACTGGTTAGTGTAGTAACGCTCTTGCATATCCATTATTCGCATCAGGGCAGCGGTGCCTTCCGCCCGCTTGGACTCAAGCACAAAACTTTGATAGCTGGGAATGGCAAATGCCGCCAGGATCGAGATGATGACCACCACGATCATCAACTCGACCAGAGTAAAGCCACCAGATTTTTTTAGGTTGGTTTTCATCGGTTGTTGCTCTTTCAGGCGCATTATTCTTCTCGCCAGTAGGTTCGTTCTGCCTTGCCGGTTTCCAGCGTCAGCCAGTCATCAGAGCACTCAGTACCAATACAGGTAACCAGCTCAGGGACCAACAGAATGGTTGGATCCGGCGGAATGCCCTCGTGCGCCAAGTTTATGTACTCGCCGTCATTTTCGTCAACAACACCATCACCATCGATATCAAAGGTCGACTCACCGGTCCGGACATTAAACTTGTACACACGTCCCGCACCAATTTGACCCGAGCCACAGGTCGCCTCTGTAGTATCACTGATAGGTGTATAACTGCTGACCAGGACCTCACCATTAAAGGTGACCGAGGTTTGCAGGATTTTTTCAAAGATGCTGCTATCCAGGGCTTTATAGAAGCCGTAGTCACCATCTTCGCCCTTATCGTAGGGATCTGCCCCGGAATAAACATGTAAATCCTCAATTCGGATGATATCCCGCGAATCCACTACCGAAGTCGGGTTGCCGTCACCATCTTCCACATAGGTTTTTACATAGGAGTAGGTGATGGCGTCTTCATCAGCACCTTCGTTATTTTCACCCCACTCTTCCGGACCATAGAGGTTTTCATCAACCAGTACATAAAAGTGGTTCGCCCAGGCTTCCTCTTCCTTGGGGTGTGCACGGTATCCGGAACCCACAGAGATGGCCATGTAGGAATCACTGCTGGTTGGAGTGATTAGCGATACATCCAGCCCATTATAAAAACGACGGAAAACCGAATTTTCCCTAAGGTTGGCAATCACACCGCCTGTGGCGTAGGTATTATCCAGTCCGTTGGTCTGATCAAAATCAACCCGATAAACCATGCCACTGATATCGACAAAATAGAGTATGTCCATATCCCCGTCACCATCGATGTCCACCGGGCTGGGGTCAGCAGGCACGCTGTTATACATCGGCAGGGTGAGCAAATGACTGTCCGCGCTACCTGCCTTGCCGGTCGACCAGAGCAGGTCACCTGTCAGGGCGTCGACGACATACACCGCGTTGCCTTTAATATCTGTGGTCTCTGCGCCCTCATTGTAGCTTTGGGCACTGTCATCGTAATAGGTGTCATACCCGCCGGAGAACACCAGGACATCCTTCTGGGTACAACCAGCAATACCATCTGCTGAGTCGCAGCCATAGCGGATTTTGGTACGAATCATCTTGGACCAGGTCTGACCTAAATCGGCAAAACCAGTTGTTCCGCCGTCGATGGTCCACATCTCGGAAATCGGCGCTGCACCCGCATTTTCCAGATCACCGTTGGAAATATCCCAACCAAAGTATTTGTCACCGCCACGTCGCATACCCTGGTACATATAGGCTGTTTCGACGTTGAAGTTGGTCGGCGAGCTATCCGCAGCTTCCGTCGTCCAGACAGTGGCTTCGCCATCCAGCCCGTAGACGTGCTCGGTATTGGTGGGGTCGTCCCGGTACTTCTTGATGTTGTCGATGGTTTCATCCGGGATATAGGCCCACATTTCCGTGCCCATGTTGTTGCGCGCATCAATCGCATGCAGCACACCCTGGTTGGTAGTCACAATCAGTACGTCATGTGCATCGGCTTCGGAAGTTCCCGAATAGGTGATAACAAAGGGCTTACTGTGCAATGACTCGCCAGCATACTGATGGGCATCGGTCGTATCGCCATCGTCATCTTCATCGTCGATATCGATACCCAGGATCCAGTCGCGCAGATCAGCTGCCTCAGCGGAATCTGCCGCACCTGTCGAAGATAACTTTAACTGTGAGCCTGGCGACAGAATACTGGAGTATGGCTGCAGCTGGTTAATGGTGCCCGGAACACCCAACACCAGTGATTCACCATCTACATAGACGTTTCGTGTGTTTGTCAGCTGCTCCCGATAACCGCCCACTTCCACATAGGCACCGTCCGGTGTATCCGACCAGTAACTCTGGGCGTAGGTGGAGAAAAAGCCTGTTTCTGGATCAATGGCATTGGTGGGGGGATCACTGTTATCCATCACGATACCGTCCCCGGTAATCGTGTATTTCTTCACATTACCCTCCCACTTGGGCGTGGAACGCGGCTTAAAGGTGGCGTAATAGATTTGATCGCGATGCTGCAACTCGTTAAAGGCGTTTACCGACACCGCCGGTGCCACCAGTACAGAAGGCTCGGACAGGGCGATATTCACCAGGATTTCCTGGAATGCAGCCATCAGATCCGAGTAGTTGGAAGCAATGTAATAACTACCGCCGCCCGCCTGTGCTGTTTGTTCCAGCAGATCAAAGTCAATATCAAAACCGATGGTGTAGGTTGTGACATTGTTGACCCCATCAATTATGTTATTGGCCATCATGTCGTTGTTATACATATAGCCGGCCAACTCATCCAGACAGTTGCCATCACAGTTACCCACGAGTGACTCTATCGTACCGTCCATACTGGTATCGCCAGAAGGCTCACCGTCGGTCAGGTAGACGATATTGTTCAACTGACAGCTGTGGTCGATGGGACTGTCGTAACTTTCTCCATTCGAGCTGAAATCCCTGTCCATGAAGTTGTAGTTACCGCTCCAGTCCACATTGGGAGATTCATCAATGTTTTCCTGGTAATCGTCATCCAGATCCGAGCGGTTGTTCACCTCACCCAAACCGGCAAAATAGCGATAGGCTTCGTACATGGTCTCTGACAGTGGTGTACCACCAGAGGCAGGCAAGGACTGGATCTCAGAAAGGATGGAAGAACGGACACTGGGGTGACTCGAGTCATCCGAGCTGGTGGAGCTCATGCCGCCACCCATGTAGGCATCAATATCCCTGACCGAAAAGGTGACGGTCCCGCCATCTGAACTGCTGCTTTGGGAGGTGTTAAATTGCATTAACCCGAGATTTACACCGGTCATGGAGGATGCCATGTCCGAAAGCGCGTCAATCATGATTTCCTGCTTGGTCTGGCAGGTATAGACCGTTCCGGGGTCGTTTACCGAATCGGTAAAATAGGCGTCCTGGTAGTTACCAACCGGGGTATAGGTGTCATCATCTTCCCGGTAGAAAATGTCGTTTTCGTTCTCGTCACACCAGGTCTCCAGACTATATGGTGAGCTGTATTCCACAGAACAATTTGTACCATCATAGTCACAGTCATAATAGGTCTGGGCGACCTCCCAGACACGCTCACCTTCTACGGTCAGTGGCCGGTTCAGGTAATCGTGGTAGTTGCCATCCATAAAGTATTTATGCTCAACGCCGGTGGTAGTCCAGTCGATCCCGTTGGAGCTGACATAATAGGGGTCAGCACAATTTGCTGTACCACAGAGGGCAGCATAGGTCAGTGGAGAGGCATCCGTTCGGCCATGCTCACCAGCATCGGCCTCGCACTCCAGGATAAACTCATCGGTTTCACCAATTTGCAGGTTACCTGTCCAATCGCCGTCTTCGACTGTGTCATAAACGGGATCCGAAGGAGTGCAGGCGCCGCCCTCACCATCGGAATAGGTCACACCGCCAATGTTGTAGCTAAAGACAGTTTCGTGGCTGATGTCTTGCGCCGGAGTCGTCCCGAAAAACCAGGAGCTATAGGTTTCTGATTCCGAGCGCAGGGAAATCCTGAGTTCAAAATATGTGTATGGAATGCTCGAGTAGTCAAGCGTACAGTTATCGGAACTGTTGTGATTGGTATCGAGAATACAAGAAGTTGTCGACCAGAAGCCAGTCGGGTTCCCACCGGAATCTGTTTCCCTCACCTGTAAACGTCCATCCACACCGTATGCAACAAAAAAACTTGGTCGATAACCATCAACAGGGGTGACATCCAGTTCCATGGATCCGCCGGTAATCTGTGTATGGTCAAATGTGGCAATGGTTTGCCACCCATCGTTTTCCGTACCCAACAGGCCGCTGTATTCCACCGTCGCTTCCGCGTTGTCCTCGACGCAAACAACGGCTTCTTCCACTTCGACTTCAACCAGCTGCGGAATCCATTGCATGGCCTGGCCAAAATAAACCGGGTACTCGGGATTATTCGCCCATGTCGTATCAATGGTTTGACAGGCGTTTTGGGCCGGCGTGATATAAACGCCGCTGTAACTCTCTACCGAATCGTAGACATAGATGTAGTCATCATCGGCCGCGTCACCATCATCGCCGTAGTCAAAATCCGGATCGTAGTTGCCGGTATCCCTGGTAACCTCGGTTGCAACATATTCGGCCATACTGCCGGATGTATCGGCAATAAACAGCAGGTTGGGATTAATCGTACCGGCATCGCCCGTACCCAGCGTCGCGCTATAGATTTCAATATCCTGGGAAATTGCAGGTGCAGACAGGCACAGCAATGTGCCCATAACGGCAACTGATCTGCCATGTCGGACATGATTGGCAACACTGTTTGAGAGAGACTGTAATTTGTTCATGGCATCAGTACTCCACCGGCATGTAATTGATCTCCAGCACTTCGCCAGACGACGTATTCAATCGGACCAGTGCGTAGGCAAATTGCTGCTCTTCCAGGATCTCGACGTCCATCTCGCCCTGGTAAAAAGGGGTCACCAGCTCTGTGCCATCATCAAAGCGCAATGACTGGCCACAAAACTCACAATCCCCAACCAGTCGCAATGTTCCCTGGTTTGGCAAATCCTCATCTGTAGAGATAATGGCTACCCGTACCTGATCCACATAGGTCAAGGGCGAGTTGGCAATCTTGCGATCCTGCGCCAGTACCGGCGACATGGCGATACAACCTGCCAGCACAAAGCCCGGGAGAGAAAATTTTTGTCTTGCGTATTTCATAAAAAACCTCGGCTTCAGCCAACTAATTGGCTGACAGATATCTAAATCCCTGTACCTGGTCAGACTGGGTACCGGTATTTGTGATGGATGCGGAACTGTCAAACTCCATGACCAGCCACTTCACCGTGCTGTCTGGAGAAAGCGACATGCCTTCCACCGGCAAAAACGAATTGGCATTGGGCTCGGTAATGGTGAGAGAGGTCGTAAAGTGTTGTGCGTCAGAGCCAAGCACCGATTCCAGCAGAAGATCAAAATCGTGGCCATCAGCCATCGCGCCCTGTGAGTCAAGGCTACGGGATTCAATGCCGTTATTAAACGTTGTGGTTGATTGCACCAGATCCAGAATGATCTGGTCCGTATCCGCCTCGGCATTGTTGTTAATGGCATCCAGCTGCGCATTGATCTCAGTGAGCGCCGCCGTGTAAACCCCGGTCTGGAACTGACTATTGCGCACCATGGCCAGTTGCAGGTTGGTGTCGCTCATGGCGCCCAATCCCAGGAAAGTCATGACAATCAGAATCACCAACACCACAACCAGTGTTGAGCCGCGCTGTTTTTTTGGTAATTTGTTTCGGATACTCATCGTAAATTTATGATCTAAAGTGCGTTATTAATGGCAACGGTGTTGGTAAACACACGCCGGATGCGCTGATCGCCTGGGGAATAGGCCGCGCCATCCAGCAAGGTAAATGTGCTGTAGTTGGCGGCAAAGGTTGCATTACCAACCGTATTGCCACTGGTATCTGCTTCATCCGTGTCCTGGCCAGACTGAACCAGGAGGGCAATGCGCACCGAGCGAACGTTGTCCCAGCCATTGGTTAGCCCTTCCACTCCTGTGGCATTGAGATAGCGGTCAATGCTGTCAGTTGCGGCGTTGTAGACGCCATACTGGACCTGCATTTGATCAATCCCGTCGACAAGCGGCTGCGATGCCGAATGCCAGTTATCGTTTTCCACATCCCAGCCACGGCAGTAAAGGGAAGACATGCCTCCCACGGTCTCTACCCAGAACACATTGGCGACATGGGTGTCGGCTCCCAGGTTATTACCCAGACAATCCTCGGCATCAGGAGATACCATAGCGACAGCCAGGCGGTCGCCCTGGTTTGTCGCCGTATCATCCGAACATGGATTGTTGGCACCACAGGCTTCGCGATAGACGTAGGCGGGGGCGATTGTCAGGTCATCGCTATAGCCCGCCATACGAATGTTGCGGCGCAGGATATCCATGGCAAAACGGGCATTTTCCTGGATACGGGTACCCGTGTCCTGAGAGCGAAATGACTGTTGACCTGTAACCAGATAACCCAGCGCCGCCGTCAGGAACAACAGCCCCATGGTGACCGATATCATGACCTCGATGAGGGTTAAACCCTGCTGTCTGGAATGCATACTCATGGCCGGAACCCCACTCTGTATTCCATCTCCGCAATGGTGTTTTCACAGGCATCATCTGCTGTAGTGGCGAGCCCTTCAGTAGATTCAGCACCGCGGGCGCACCAGTTGGTCGTTAGCAGCATATCCGCTGAGGGTGCACACACCGTGTCATCACCATCACTGTCCGAGCACTCCAGATTGACTGAAAGACCACGAATCGCTGACGCCCCCTGGAAACTGTTACGGCAATACATATCCCAAACGTCGTAGGTCGCCATTTGTGTTTCTGTACAGGTACCGGCATCACAAAGCGTTGCCGGTGTAGCGCAGTCAGCAAAATCAAAATCTGTCAGTGTGGCGGCATAGGTCGTGGCACCAGGCTTGTTTACACGCACCCGATCGATAAGGCTCTGGGACAACCAGACCACCTGGTCACGTTGGGTATTGTCGAACGTCGCCTGGATGGATCGCGACTGCAATGAAGCAAAACCGAGCACGCCGACGGCAAAAATAAATACAGAGATAATGACCTCGATTAACGAGGCACCCCGATAACGGACAGGTGTATTTTTGTAGATGTTTTTATTCATGACTCAGTTACAAACACTCTGTTGCGGGGTCACTCAAATCCGAAATGCTGACCCGACCAATAATATTGACCGTCACCTGACGCCCGCGCGTATGTGATTCATTGCAGAACGTCAGGATGGCCGGCCCGGTTTCATCCAGGCGACCGTCATCATCAAACAGGATGATATTGTCGTCCGAGACCACGGCATTCGAACCGATATCCAACTCTGTTTGCGAACCCGTGGAACGCTCAATGTAGGTGTCGCCCGCTTCGAACGTCAGTGTGGCGTCATCATTACTATTGCTGTAAATATCAATTGCCAGCGCGTCATTGATAATCGACCCGCTAACCACCATGGGAAGGTTATCGGTGATTGCCTGGTTTCTTGCCAGCGACAACAGGCTGGCCATGCGCTGCGCCTCTGATTTGATCT
Organism: Pseudomonadales bacterium; assembly: GCA_965222065.1. Classification (GTDB taxonomy): domain Bacteria; phylum Pseudomonadota; class Gammaproteobacteria; order Pseudomonadales; family GM7GCV1; genus GM7GCV1. The sequence continues at coordinate 2,414,144 of OZ244933.1, read as the reverse complement.
GCGCATTTTCCATAAAACTGCGCATACCAGGCGTCGCAATAGCTGCCAGAATTGCCACCAGAGCAACGGTTACCATGAGTTCAATAAGGGTAAAACCCTGATCTTTTTCCATTGACGTCGGATTTTTGCTAAGTACTTGATAAGTATCATCTTACTTCTTCATCAAGTATCTCAAGTGCTAGCAGCCCAACGGGCAAAATCGACGCTAAATGGTTAATGAACAGGTCATTTTGAGACCTGTTTCATATTTATTCCTTGAACTGGTTACAGCGAGTGTCGTTTTTGTCGATCCTCAAACGACCGGTTCGGGCGACAACAATTCGGAAGTCATTGGTCGGTTGCTCGCTGTGACAGTAGGATATTGAGCCTGTGAGCGCCCCTGTTCCCCCATTTGGCCAGAACCGTACAAAGCCACCCTTTCGATTCCAGGACAACCGGGCACTGGCGGGTAAATCAGTGGAGGCCTGGTACAGCAGGATTTCGTCCGCATCCCAGATGGCATCCCGGTTTGAATCGACAAAGGTCGACAATGGAAAACGGAAATCTCCGGAGCATTGACGCATTTCCAGATGGCATATTGTCAGGGTTTCGGCTTTGGATAACGCACGATATCGAGCCTCTGACAATAACGAAGCGATTTGCTGCTGGACAGTTTTTGCCTGGGTCGACTCAATCCAGGATGAAATAGCTGGCGAGACCAGACTTGCAAGAATGGCCGTGATGGCCAATGCCAATATCAGTTCAATCAGGGAAAAACCGACCGGCAAGGCAGAAAAGACACAAGAATATTTTTGTCCACGATTCCTTGTAGACATCAACAACCTCCATGGTTTTGACCGTTCTTCCTGAACGGAAACTATGGAGGTTAAGGTTCAAGCTGTTTCAGGACAACTAACCAAAAGACCAGGCTAGCCAGCCGGGCGCAATTCCTTGGGCAGGGAGAAATGGACATTTTCTTCAATGCCCGATAGGTGACGAGGCTCGCTGGCTCCCAGCTCTTTAAGCCGGCTTATGACGTCTTGCACAAGAATCTCCGGCGCAGAGGCTCCTGCCGTAATGCCAATGGCTTTTTTTCCGGACAACCACTCAGACCGGATATGACTGGCATCATCAATCAGATAGGACTCGGCGCCACAGCGTTGGGCGAGTTCGCACAAGCGATTGGAATTCGAACTGTTTACTGAACCGACGACCAGTACAAGATCAGACTCCAGTGCAAGCTGTTTTACTGCATCCTGGCGGTTTTGGGTGGCGTAACAAATGTCATCCTTTCGAGGTCCACGGATATTGGGAAACCGTTTACGCAAGGCATCGATAATCACCCCGGTGTCGTCCATCGACAGCGTGGTCTGGGTGACGTAGGCAAAGTTATCCGGATTTTTCACATCCAGTTTAGCGACATCCTCCGGGCACTCCACGAGATAAATTGCCCCGCCGTTGCTGGCATTGTATTGCCCCATGGTTCCTTCCACTTCCGGATGACCCGCATGGCCAATTAGCACACACTCTGTCCCTTCCTGGCTGTACTTGACCACCTCGAGATGAACCTTGGTGACCAGGGGGCAGGTGGCGTCAAAAACTTTCAGGGAGCGTTTTTCGGCTTCAGAACGCACGGCCTGGGACACACCATGGGCGCTGAAAATAACGATAACATCTTCCGGCACTTCGTCCAGCTCATCCACAAATACGGCACCACGCTCTTTCAGCGCATTCACCACAAATTTGTTATGAACCACTTCGTGCCGTACGTAAATCGGCGGGCCAAATACATCCAGCGCCCGGTTGACGATATCAATCGCCCGGTCAACACCGGCGCAAAAGCCGCGAGGATTGGCAAGGTTTATCTGCATTAGTGAGAGGTTCTGGGTTCCACACTATGGATTTTGACATCAAACACCAGTGATCTTCCAGCCAGCGGGTGATTGAAATCAACCCAGACCCGGTCTTCATCAATATCCTGGATAACGCCCGGTACCTCGCCATGAGCGGCATCGGTAAAATTCAGCACCAGCCCTTTTTGCAGCTCATCGGCATCGGCAAATTGTTCAATATCAAAAGCCTGGATGTTGTCCTCATTATGTACGCCGAAGGCATCATCAGCGGGAATGGTAAATGAGGCCTCATCGCCCGCTTGCAGTCCCAGCAAGCGGGACTCGAAACCGGGTAGTAATTTGCCGTCGCCCACATTAAAGGCGACCGGTTCACGATCAAAGTTTGAATCAACCACCTGACCGTCTTCCAGTTTAAGCGCAAAGTTCAGGGTAACCCGTGTTTCTCGATCAATTTTAAGCATGACTGTCATGAAGGGCTCTTTTGTCTTGTTTTAGGGGTTCGTTTTGGAGTCCCGTGGCTCCAGGATTATCCAGTCAATTCCCAGGGCAATTGCCCCAAGAGTGATGGCGGAATCAGCGATGTTAAATGCAGGAAAGTAATTCTGCTGCCAATGCACGGAGACAAAATCAACCACATAGCCAAGTACCGCGCGATCGATGAGGTTGCCTACGGCGCCTCCCAAAACCAGGGCCATTCCCGCCAATGACCAGATCCGGCTCTGTACAGGTAGCCACCAGAAAGCAATCAATAAACTGGCCAGCACCGAAATACCCAGGAAAAACCATCGCTGCCAGCCGCCAGCATCGCTTAGAAAACTAAATGCCGCCCCGTAATTCCAGACCAGCCTCAAATCAAAAAAAGGCGTGATTTCCACAGGGCGCCCGTAGCTCAGGTACGCTGTCGCCAGGGATTTGGTCCACTGATCAAGTAAGATGACAACCAGTGCAACCAGATACCAGTGCCACTGCTTTCGCAATAATTCCGCAAACCCAGACAGCGCTACCATTCCAAAGTTCCCAAATCAGGCAAAGCGACGGACTTCACCATCACCTTCAATATTTTCCACGCAGCGCGCGCAAAGCTCGGGGTGCGCATCCACAGTGCCCACATCCGGACGGAAGTGCCAGCAACGGACGCACTTCTCCGCGTCCGATTTGCGAACAGTCACTGTCAGCCCATCAATTTCGGTAGTTTTAGCAGCGGGAGAACTGTCCGTTAAGGTTGCCGATGACACCATTAATACGAATCGCAGTTCATCGGACAGGGTTTCAAAAAGATGTCTGAGTTCAGGCGGGGCCTGAATTTCAATTTCAGCTTCCAGCGAGCTGCGAATCAGCCCATCGCGTCTGCATTCTTCCAACACCTTGTTGATCGCGTCGCGGGCATCAATGATCTGCTCCCAGTCCCCGGCATTGATTGCCGAGGCATCATCGAGACGTGGGAGGTTTTGCCACCATTCCTGGACAAATACGGAGCCTTCAGCCCCGGGCATATGCTCCCAGGCTTCATCGGCAGTAAAACTCAAAATAGGCGCAATCCAGCGCACAAATGCATTGGCAATGGAATAAATGGCCGTCTGCGCCGAACGCCGTGCCAGCGAATCGACCGGGCAGGTATAAATCCTGTCCTTGATGATATCCAGATAAAAGCCGCCCATTTCCACGACACAGAAATTGTGCAATTTCTGATAGATCAAATGGAACTGGTACTCGTTGTAATAACGAATGATGTCTGCCTGCAAACGTGCTGTGGCATCCAGCGCCCAGCGATCCAGCGACAACAGGTCTTCTGTTGGCACAGCATTGCTCTGAGGATCAAAGCCATCCAGGTTGGATAGCATGTATCGGAGAGTGTTGCGAATCCGTCGGTAGGAATCGGACGTGCGTTTGAGGATCTCATCGGACACGCTCATTTCACCGGAAAAATCCGTCGCCGCAATCCACAAACGCATCACATCGGCTCCCAGGGTCGACATGACTTTTTGCGGCTCAATGACATTGCCGATTGATTTGGACATCTTGCGTCCCTGCTGGTCTACAGTAAACCCATGGGTCAATACCTGCCGATAAGGCGCACAATCATTCATGGCAACCGAGGTCTTCAGGCTGGACTGAAACCAGCCACGATGCTGGTCAGACCCTTCCAGATAGAGGTCCGCGGGGAAACGCAATTGTGCTTCCTGCTTAAGGACTGAATAGTGAGTAACACCGGAATCGAACCAGACATCCAGGGTATCCGTCACCTGCTTATAATTTTCTGCATCTACACCAAGAATGGCGGCAACGTCCAGCTCGAACCAGGCATCCATCCCTTCTTTTTCAATCAGTTGGGCAACTTCTTCAATGATTTCCAGCGTGCGTGGATGCAACTCCTGGGTCTCCTTATGCACAAACAGGCAAATAGGAACTCCCCAGGTACGCTGGCGAGAAATACACCAGTCGGGGCTGCTATCCAGCATGGAGTCGATACGCGCCCTGCCCCAGCCCGGAATCCATTGAACATTCTCCACTTCCGCCTTTACTTTTTTCAGTAGATCCGCCTGGGTCATACTGATAAACCATTGCGGAGTCGCGCGGAATATCAACGGGGTTTTTGTGCGCCAGCAGTGCGGATAGCTGTGTTCAAACTGCGACTGGCTCAGCAGGTTGCCATGCTCCTGAACCACTTCAAGTACCATGGGATCGACTTTGTAGACATGCTCGCCGGCAAACAGCTCGACCGTGTCACGGTAGATACCACCGTCATCCACATAGTTAAGTATCCCAAGGCCATATTTTTTGCCCACATTGTAGTCATCCACGCCGTGATCCGGTGCGGTATGCACGCAACCCGTACCCGCTTCCGTGGTGACATGATCACCCAACAATATGGGCAACTGCTTGTCATAGAAAGGATGATGCAAAGACGCATTCTCCAGTTCGGCACCCACCGTAACAGCCAGCACTTCGGGAACATCGATTTTTGCTCGCTGACAGAAGCTTTCCAGAAGCGCCTGGGCAACAACCAGCTTGCGCCCTTCAACATTGACCAGCACATAATCCAGCTCGGGATTCAGACTGACCGCCTGGCTTGAAGGCAATGTCCAGGGCGTGGTTGTCCAGATAACAATCGCCAGGTCGCCCTCTTCGGCTGACTGACCAAATGCTTTGACAAACTGTGCTCGTGAAGCGGCATCGGTTACCGGATAGGCCACATCAATGGAGTACGAGGTTTTGTCGTGATATTCCACCTCGGCCTCTGCCAGTGCGGACCCACCGACCACACTCCAGTAAACCGGCTTCTCCCCTTTATGCAGGTGGCCTTTCTCAATGATCTTGCCCAGTGCCCGAACAATATTTGCTTCGGTGGCAAAGTCCATGGTCAGGTAAGGGTTATCCCAGTCGCCCAGAACGCCCATGCGGATGAACGTTTCCCGCTGACGATCAACCTGGGTCAACGCGTATTCACGACATTTTTTCCTGAAGGTGGCGTGGTCCACCTTTTGTCCGGCCTTGCCGATTTTGGTTTCCACCCGGTGCTCAATAGGTAACCCATGACAATCCCAGCCGGGTTTGTAGGGCACGTCCAGTCCATTCAATGTCTGGCTCTTGACGACAATATCCTTTAGCACCTTGTTGACCGCATGGCCCAGGTGCAAATCCCCGTTGGCGTAAGGAGGGCCATCATGAAGGATAAACTGATCCCGACCGGCTCGTGCACGGCGAATTTGCCCGTAAATATCCTGCTCAATCCAGCCTTTCAGTCTCTGGGGTTCGCTATTGGCCAGGTTTCCCTTCATGGGGAACCCGGTACTGGGCAGGTTTAAGGTACTTTTATATTCGCTCATTGTCGAAAACAGTCTTGGTTTGTTTGGTTTTTAAGTTTGCCTAATTTTCCATCAAACAGAGATTGCCTGGTCGATAAACCAGTCACGTGCCTGCTGAATATCTTTTGCTATGGCGGTTTTTAGCGACGCCAAGCTATCAAATTTTGTTTCATCCCGCAGCCGCTTCAAAAACTGCACCTGCAGTTGTTCGCCATACAGGTTTTCTTCCCGATCCAGCAAGTGCACCTCGAGCAATGGGTGCTCCAGTGAGTTCACTGCGGGGCGAATCCCCAGGTTGGCCACACCAAGGGCAGAATCCCCCTCAGGAAGTTCTACACGAACAGCGTAAACCCCGCCCATGGCCGGTCGCCGCCGCCTAAGGGCAATGTTTGCTGTTGGAAAGCCAAGCTGTTTTCCCAGCTGTTTTCCACGAATCACACGACCACAAATTGTGTAAGGACGACCCAGTAATTGCTCCGCCTCGACCAGATTGCCAGAAGCCAGTGCTTGCCGAACCCGGGTACTGCTAATTCTTTCTCCGCCCAGGTTATGGGTCTCACTCTGTTCGACCTGGAACCCCATCTCCTTGCCGAGTTTTTCCAGCAAGCGGAAATCACCCTGGCGTCCGCGACCAAACTGGAAGTCATCGCCAATCAGGAGATAGCGCAGCCCGAGCTGCTCTACCAGTTCACGGACAAAGTCCTCAGCGGCCATTTGGCTGACAACCCTGTTGAACGGCATGCATAGCACCGCATCAACCCCGGTCTTCCTCAAAGCCAGCATACGTTCCCGCCAGCTCATCAACATCGAGCCTTTCGCCATGCTGTGATTGCTCGATCCGCCGCTTAACTCCTGTGCCGAGAAAAACTCGGCCGGATCAGGGCGAAAGCTCATTACCGCTGCGGGCAAGCCGAGCATTTGGCCTTTTTCCTGCAATCGTTCAATGATTTTCTGGTGCCCAAGATGCAACCCATCAAACGCGCCAATTGTCAGCACTGAACCGTCGGCAAAAATCGGTGGACGAGCTCGTCCGGGATACACCTTTATGGGCAGTTTCTGTGTCTCGGGCAAGGGAGCAACTCTTCGCGGCCAGGGTCGTTAAAAAAGCGCGCAAGTATAGCCTCCAAGCGCCTCAGATAACAGCGTGTTTGCGCGAGCTGGCTAATGCAAATGCCGGGCACGCATTCCCGAGCACAGCAGACATAGCAGAAAAAGCCCCAGTCCGGACGCACAGATAAGTGCGAGCCGCCAAACCCGTTCTATTGCGCTCCATCCTGACCAGTCCGGCCAGAATGCTTGCCAGAAGAACAAAAGCCCGACCATCAGGGCAGATGCTATCGCCAGTCGCACAGCGAAACCTGCCCAGCTGAGCCCCGTTGCACCCGGCTGGGGGCGGTAGAGTTTTCTTTTTGTCAGCCCCCTGAATAACAACCAGGCATTAATAAACGCCGACAATGACGTCGCCAATGCCAGACCTACATGACCTATCTGGTAAACAAAATACAGCCAGGCAACCAGTATCAGGTTAAGTACCATATTACTCACCATCGCAATGACCCCGATGCGAACCGGCGTTTTCATATCCTCCTGGGCAAAATAGCCAGGCGCCAGGACCTTGACCAACATAAACGCCAGCAGACCCGCGGCATAGGCTTTCAGGCTCAGCGACGCCATCGCCAGATCGTTGGCATCAAAGGCGCCATAGAAAAACAGTGTCGCCAGAATAGGCTCCGACAACACGATCAGGGCCAGGGCAGCAGGCAACCCAATCAAAAAGACAATACGTAACGCCCAGTCCAGTGTTCGACTGAATTCATCCGGGTCTTCAGAAAAACGTTGTCGCGAAAGATTGGGCAAAATAACCGTGGCAATAGCGATACCGATGACACCCAGGGGTAATTCGGAAAGCCGGTCAGAATAATAAAGCCAGGAAACGCTGCCGGTAGGCAGGAAAGATGCCAGCAAGGTATCCAGCAACAAGTTGATTTGACTGACCGACACGCCGAAAATCGCCGGCAGCATCAACAACAAAATACGCCGGACCCCGGAATCCTGCCAGCCCCATCGGGGCCAGGGCAACAAGTGCATTTGGGCGAGGAATGGCAGTTGGAACAGCAATTGCACCACGCCTGCTGCCAGAACCCCCCAGGCCAGTCCATAGGCGGGCACGGTCATGTTCGGAGCCACAAAAAACGCCGCTGAAATCAAACAGATATTCAACAACACAGGAGTAAACGCCGGGATCGAGAAGCGGTCATAGGCATTGAGTACCGCGCCTGCCATACCTGTCAGGCTAATGAGCAACAGGTAGGGAAACGTGATTTGCAACATATCCGACGCGTAGCTGAACTTGTTCGGATCATCGCGAAAACCAAAGGCAAACAGGGTGGTAAATACCTCGGGCAACAACACAACGAACGCAGTTAAAAGCAATAGCACCAGTCCCAGCGTTCCGGACACCCGGCTAAGCAGGTGGCGAACCTCGTCTTTGTCACGGTGAGTCTGGTAATCCCCGAGCACAGGAATAAATGCCTGATTAAACGCCCCCTCACTAAACAGGCGGCGAAAAAAATTGGGGATTTTAAACGCCACATAGAAGGCATCCGCTGCGGCACCTGCCCCGATTAACTGGGCAAACACCAGATCGCGAACCAGGCCAAAGATACGGGAAAGCAACGTCATGGAACTGACGGAAGAACTGGATTTGAGCAGTGTATTGCCGCCGGATATTGTTTCCGGTGACACAGGTTCCTGATTCTGCGGCGTGTTGCTCATGGACAGCTCTTGTTTAGTGACGAAAGAGTGTAGCCAACGACCCCGTAAAAATACAATTTTTAACTGAAAATACAGCCAGTTAGGCCTGCCTTAAATGATTTGTTCGCCCTGCCTCTGAATATTCTCCAAAATAAGCTGAATTCCCTTAATTTCGGGGCGGGAAGTGTTGACATCAGTGTGTCTACAGGCATAATTGCGCCCCCTTAAACCAAGCAGCAAATTTCTGAGGAAAGATCCAGCAATGGCAAACTCTCCACAAGCGCGCAAACGCGCTCGCCAAAACGACCAGCGCCGAGTACACAATGCCAGTCAGCGCTCCATGTTCCGCACCTACCTGAAAAAGGTGTATTCAGCCGTGGAAGCCAAAGACCTGGAAGCCGCCAAAGCGGCATTTAACGAAGCATTGCCTGTGATTGACCGCATGGCTGACAAAGGCCTGATACACAAAAACAAGGCTGCCCGTCACAAGAGCCGCCTTAATGCTCATATCAAGGCTCTTGCTGCCGCCTAAATACTTAATACAGGCTTCAGCAATTTATCTAAAAGCCCGGTCATTGATCGGGCTTTTTTGTTGGTTATGCCTTTGGTTGCCTTGTGTTTAGCAATCGGCTGCTTAATGCACCGGTTTCGACAGCGTTCCCTCCGGAATCCTTTGCCCGATGTAAATTCGTGTCGCAACGCTGAAGCAGGTCGTAACGGGATTCACCTGGTTTAAGCGTTGCCACGCCAATACTAAGCGTGACTCTCGCATGACCCAGCATCTTCAGGGGATGTGTCGACAATGCCGTGTAAATACGCATTGCACTTTTTTGGCCTCCGCCATATCAGACTCGCGCAGTAATATCAGGAAATCATCGCCACCCAGGCGAAATATCCTGTCGCTACTGATTGTCGACCTGACCAGTTCAGCCGAGACAAATTGCAGAACTTTATCGCCAGTAGCAAAGCCGAATCGCCGATTGATCTCGCGAAAGTTATCCAGGTCCAGTAACAATATGGACAAGGGTTCACCGGTCACACGGCTCTGTTCTATAGCATCGTCCAGGATTGTCTCGTAACCAAACCGGTTAGACAGCTGGGTGAGCGTATCGATGGACGCCTGCTCTTCCAGCTCCAGCTGTTGCGCATTGAGCCGGCGAACAAAAATCATGCAGAGAATACTGACCCCAACCAGCGTGGCCGCTATGCGAAATGCGGCCGCAGATTCCAGCTCCAGAAAGCTCATGGGTAGCACCACGGCCAACATGGCAATATTGGCCACTCGCGCCAATCGTTCGGGGAAGATGAAGTAGCACATAATCAGTGTCGGATAACACCAGAGCACCCCCATCACACCAAGCTCTGGTACCACTTTCCAAAAAAAAGCCAGGAAAGCCGGTGTAAGAATGACGAAAGGTAATTTGTAGCTCAGGCGGCCGGCCAGCGTATTCCAGGCCGTATACGCAATCACCGCAAGCATCAGCGTTCCGCAAAGCCCCAGAAAAATCTCGCCAATAATAAAATCGTAGACGACAAAGGGGGCAACAAAAAAAATAGCTGCAATGGTTGCTCCCTGCGTGGACTTGCGGAGAAAACTCTCCTGGGAAGCACTTAATTTATGGCTCAACAGCTCCTCGATCAACGCGTGACTCCTTTATTATTTTTCTGGCGAATTAATAGTCGCTAACCCACCTGCATTGCTTTTTGTTCACCAAGCCTAGAACGCCGTGTATAAAAAGTACAAATTATAGTAGGAAACTGAGAGTTAGCTCTCATAAACTGGAATTTGGGTGATGGCTCCTGTCCTCTTCGTGATTGTCTGGCCACACCGACAAGGCATCTGGCTGCCATAATGTCCATATCAGACCCGTGTGATACCTGAACTTAAAAGCTGCAAAGCAGGCACTGTCATTTGAACGTAACAGCCTGTATTGTCAATCTGTCAATTGGGCAGAACAGCCAATACCCGGGCATTTAAAAATCTATGTCAGAACAAACGCTTTATTTACAGGAAAAATTTTTCTCCTACGGCACTTCACTGGCGTTTATTCTGATCTTGTCCGCACAGGGAGTGGCCGACGCCTACCTTATCCTGGGGCATGCCCATTTCATGATGACTGCGCTTTACCAATACAAGCGCGGCCGGGTCAACATGAAAAAGTTTGCTTTCTACCTGGCCAGTTTTGCGGTTATTTACTCGATTGCCCATCGTTTCCCGGCCCACTTTACGATTTTTGTCTCTGCTTACTTGCTGGTGCATGTTTTTACCGGCGAAGCGCGACACCTGAAGCTAAGATTTTCGGCGCCCTATGTATTACTGACCCTGGGCATGATGCTGTTGCTCTGTGCCTGGCTGACCCGCGAGCTGTTTGGCCCAGTCATTAATCCGCACCATCTTTTACCCTTACTCGGATTGATGCTAATTATTGCCATTGTGCTGTTTGTGCGCGACCAGGGAGGCATCCGACCCGAAAAACTGTTTGTCACAATGGTTCTGGTTTACGGCGTTTTCCTGTTTTTGGAACTCATACGTGTCAGACCCATGTCGTATGAAAGTTTCGGCTTTATTGTCATTGCCCACTACATGACGACGTACTTCAATGTTTTTTTGAATTTTCGCCGCAGGGACACCGAAAAAGCCCGTGTATTCGTTCTGGAAAGCATGGCAATGAATCTTGTTTTTCTCTCGGGTTATATCCTGGTCTTCTACGTCATCGGCATGAACAACCTGCTTTATGACTACGTCTACCACCCCATTTCATTCTACGTATGGACGTTGATGCACTTCCTGACGACCATGGATTTTGCGCACTATGCTGAAGCCTTGCAGAGAGGCTACAAGAAGCTGGTTCCTGCCAAAACACCGGCCGGCCTCCAGGATTCCTAGGCTAGGGCTCTCTTTCTTTCAGGCTGGCCCGATAACGATTCGCAGGACGTTCAACCAGGTACCAGAGAAGGGTCCCGGTCAGCACACTCAAAAAATACCCCGACACATAATAAGGAAGAATACTGAGCTGGGGCATCTGTTCATACAGGTTCACAATGGCGATCGTACAGGCAATATGCACCAGATAATTGGCGTAGCAGGTTTTGCCGAGGAACACGAGCCACCGATGAGTAAACGGTCGCGCCAGGGGATGGTTTTCTTTCAACTTCCAGAAAGCCCAGATAAACAAACCCAGGGACGGGGCGATCAGGGTTTGCCAATGAGATGGATGCGCCTGTCCAAAAGGTCCCAGCAAACTGCGATAGGATTCCCAGCCAATCAGCCCAATCGCCAGCAGGATCGCCACAAAAATACAGATATTGGCATTCCACTGCCTGAGAAACCCCCGTTGTTCCAAATAGGCAAACAGCCCTCCCCAGGCAAAATATTCGAGCGTGACGAAAACCAGGTGGCCATATGTTGGTGGGAAAAGTTCATCGTCAAAGGCAAAGATAAACCAGGTACGCACCAGAAATGCGCTACCTATTAACAAGGCAAACAGCCACAGTCGAAATCGTTCTTTGACAAACAAAAACAATACCGGAAAGAAAATATAGAACTGTTCTTCGACGGACAGGGACCATAGGTGCAGGTTTTCCTGTTGCCAGTTCAGCATGTAATTCATGTCTGCTTCCGAGATCGGAGGCAGGCTGATAAAGAACAGCTTCAGGTTATAAACATAAAAGGCCGCATACCATGGATAGGTCAGCCAGCCCAAAAGGGCGAGGGCGATGAGGGTGACATAGTACGCCGGGAAGATTCGCAGCGACCTTTGGATATAGAAGCTCTTCAATACCCGCCATCGGCTGGTCCTTTTGTCTGCCAGTATCAGCATGGTGATGAGATATCCGCTCATCACAAAAAACACTGGCAAGGCATAACTTAGTGCTTCCGCGATACGCCTGGAAAGGTAGTCGCCCTGGAGCAGGCCGAAATGACAAAAATAGACGGAGGTAAAAAGAAAAATCCGGATACCGTCCAAATGCCTTCTGCGCGTTAAGCCAGAGATGGAAACCGGCTTATCCATGTTGGTAGCAACCAAAGGTCCAGCCCAGCTTCAGGGATTGGTCAGCGGATTGGTGAAAAAGCTCCGGAATCACCTGCTTGTGCAGCAACACTTCAATAAGCCAGGTTCTCATCAGACCCGGTGGCAACTGATTGATATACCCTTCATTGGCCGGGATAAGAATGGGGGAATACAGGCTGTCCTCGCCGACTTCGAAATACTTGTTTTCCCATTGCCCGGAAAGCGACGCTTGTAAATAAGCATGCATCTGCTCCGGTGGTGGAACCCGGTTATCCGGCCTGATATAGGTATCGGCGGCGGCGTCCAGTTCAGCGAGTCTATCCGGGTTAAAACTGTCTCGATACCCGGGCAAGTGGCGACGCAGATAATGCACCTTGTAATCAGGCACATCGCCCAGTGTCTGCCAAAAATCATCCAGTGCATCCGGCTTCCTGAGCAACCTGGTCACGTTGTCTCTTAGCATCCGGTAAGGCGTATGCATTTTGAAACCCGACGGTGAATCCTCAATAAGATCAGGGGAGTTCCAGATTAGCTGGCCTCCAGGACGCAGAACCTGTCGGCAAGACAGAAATAAATCGGGCAAGGCCTTTTCCGGGATAAGGTGGAACACCATGCTCGAAAAAATAAAGTCGATGCTGCCCTCGGGAAAAACCTGGTCAAGTTTCCGGATCTTTTGTGAAGATTCATCCAGCAGGCTGTAAAACCTTACACAACCGGTCGGTTGAAGAAGCTCCTTGCCAACCAGAAACCAGGCATTGGGCAGGTCGACCGCGTAAATTTCCAGATTGATACGCCGCTCAACAATTTCTTTCCCCAGGGTACTGGATTCCAGAAGCTTCAATAACTCATGGATAACCAGGCCAGTGCCGGAGCCGTAGTCAAGAACTCGCAAGGTTTCCCCATCACTGACCGTTTCCAGATATTGTCTAAGTCCGGTCTCCACCAGCTCAACAAAATACTGTATCGCTTCGTCGATGATTTCGCCCCTGGATGCGACAAGGTGACCGGGATAAATCGCGTCATGCATACAAAGGCCATCGTAGGCAGCCAGGCCAGAGCTTTCCTGCCATTCCGGAATATCAATAGAGGAGCTCAGCGTAAATTCACTGCGGAAAGATGGATATTCCGGTGAGGTCATGATGCAAACAACTAAAGGTAAGTTGATTGAACTCTAATTCAGCGCTGTCTGACAGACAAGAAAAAGGCGGCCGAAGCCGCCTTATGTGCAAGTTTATCCTTAAATGCTTACCCGCACTTACTATCGCCACAGGACAGGCAGGTCATGCAGCCATCCATCATCACTACCGCCTTGGTACTGCATTTGGTGCAGACGCTGGCGTTTTCCGGGTAATCACTGGCCTCCTGGGTTTCTGCTGTTTTTTTTGCAGCCCCTTCCAGCTCTGCTTTCTTTTTCTCAATAAAGGCTTTCTGGTGCTCGTCCAGCTCCGTATTGATCATGCCGATCAGTTTCATGTGATCCTCAATGGCATAACCGATCTCGGCTACCAATGAAGGCATGAACACACCGCCTTTTTTAAAATAGCCACCTTTCGGATCGAATACTGCTTTTAATTCCTCGACCAAAAAGGTGGCGTCTCCCCCCTTGCGGAAGACGGCAGAGATCAGTCGGGTCAATGCAACTACCCACTGGAAGTGCTCCATGTTTTTGGAGTTAATAAACACTTCAAATGGCCGACGGACCTCATGTTCTGTGCCCTCGTTGAGAACAATGTCGTTTACCGTGACGTACATTGCATGCTCAGACATGGGCGGTTTGATTTTGTAGGTTGAACCAATCAGACGCTCCGGGCGCTCGACGGACTCATGCATCTGAATGACATTGGCATCCGACATTGTCGCTTCTGCCTGCTCTTCCTCGGGCTTCTCTTCGACGACTTTATAGCCAACGATTTTCTTATCTATTTTTGTTGCCATCTTTCTTTCTCCTCTGCGGTCCACCACCACAGAACTGTTATTCAGTGTAAGAGCGTCAGCGAGGCAGTCGATACAAGGCGAAAGCTGATAAGGATGCGCAGCTTATTGATAATAAGTGAGCAAAGCCGAAACAGCTTTCAACGCAGTAGCGACCACGCAGCTAGCTCTTGCTAAAACTTACCGTAGTAGCCCTCTTTTAACGCATCGAACAGATTCGCCGCCGTATGCGTCTCACCGTCGTACTCCACCTCTTCATTACCTTTCAGCTCAACGACTGACCCGTCATCAAGGGTGAAGCGATACTTGGTGTTTTCCAGATCTTTCTCCTTAACCAATACACCCTGGAAGGCTTCCGGGTTAAAGCGGAAGGTAGTACAACCCTTGAGCCCCTGCTCGTAGGCATACAAATAAATATCCTTGAAGTCCTGGAACGGATAATCCGTAGGCACATTCGCCGTTTTGGATATCGAGGAGTCCACCCATTTTTGTGCAGCGGCCTGGATATCGACGTGCTGCTTGGGTGTGACGTCTTCGGAAGTAATAAAGTAGTCTGGCAACTTGGCATCTGCATCGTCAGTAAAAGGCATGGCCTTGGCATTCACCAGTTGGCGATACGCCAGCAGCTCGAAACTGAACACATCCACTTTTTCTTTGGTCTTGCGACCTTCGCGAATCACATTCCTGGAATAGTGGTGCGCAAAACTGGGCTCAATCCCGTTACTGGCATTATTCGACATCGACAGGCTGATGGTCCCGGTTGGCGCAATAGAACTGTGGTGAGTAAAACGCGCACCCACTTCGGCCAGTTCTTTGGCCAGCTCCGGATCCTGTTCGGCAATACGCTGCATATAGCGGCTGTAACGTGCGTGCAGGACCTTGCCTTTTACCTTGTCACCCACCTTGATGCCATCCTCGGCCATTTCCGGGCGAGCGAGCATCATGGCCGGGGTGATTTCAAAATCGTCATTCATGATAGGCGCCGCGCCTTTCTCTTTGGCGAGATCAAGTGCTTCACGCCATCCAACCATGGCCATTTCACGGGCAATGGATTCGGTAAACTCTACGGAACGCTCATCGCCGTACTGCATCCCGAGCATGGTCGCGGTGGAGCCCAGGCCCAAAAAGCCCATGCCATGACGGCGTTTATAGGCAATCTCATCGCGCTGGCCTTCCAGCGGCAGGCCATTGATTTCAACCACGTTGTCGAGCATACGGGTAAAGATGGCAACTACCTCGCGGTACTTGTCCCAGTCAAAACGCGCGTTCTCGGTAAAAGGATCAATCACAAACTTGGTCAGGTTCACTGAGCCCAACAGACAGCTGCCATAGGGAGGCAAAGGCTGCTCACCACAGGGATTGGTCGCCCGGATATTTTCCGTGAACCAGTTATTGTTCATCTGGTTGACCTTATCAATCAGGATGAACCCCGGCTCGGCAAAATCGTAGGTGGAACTCATGATGGAGTCCCAGAGTCGTTGAGCCTTGATGGTTTTATAGATTTTACAGGCGGTCAGGCCTTCCTCGTTGGATATGTAGCCATCTGTTACAGGAAACGGACGCCATACCACTTGCTCGGGATCATTGAGATCCAGCTCTTCTGCTTCTTTCTCGGTGACGGGAAAACTCAGCTGCCAATCGGCATCCGACTTCACCGCTTCAATAAACTCCTGGGTAATCAGCAACGACAGGTTGAACTGGCGCAGACGTCCGTCTTCCCGTTTGGCACGAATAAAGTCCAGCACATCGGGATGATTGATATCAAAGGTTGCCATTTGGGCACCCCGACGGCCACCCGCCGAAGACACGGTAAAACACATCTTGTCGTAGATATCCATGAACGACAGGGGGCCGGACGTATAAGCGCCCGCGCCTGAGACATAGGCCCCTCTGGGGCGCAATGTGGAGAACTCATATCCAATACCGCAACCCGCCTTGAGCGTCATCCCGGCTTCATGATTCTTGTTGAGGATATCGTTCATGGAATCGCGAATTGTGCCCGACACCGTACAGTTAATCGTCGATGTCGCCGGCTTGTATTTCTGTGCCCCGGCATTGGAAATAATTCGCCCAGCCGGCAGCGCTCCGGCATCCAGCGCCCAAAGGAATCGCTCGTACCAGTGATCACGAAGTTTTTGATTCTTTTCGACGTCAGAAAGTGCCTTTGCAACACGCTTGTAGGTATCCTGCACATCCCGGTCGACCGGTTCACCCGCTCTGTCTTTTAGTCGGTATTTTTTGTCCCATATATCCAGTGAGGTGGATTGCATCTCGACTTCGGAACTCAGATGCACTGCCTTTAACGCTTCTGCCATCGTCTTTACACTCAACTTTCAGCTACGTTGTTATTTTTCTCCCGGACAGGAGAACCCTAGGCCAACTAAGGTAGGTGATTTTTCCCCCAAATACCACTACATATAGATTAAATCTCTCAATATAAGCACTATATATGGTGTAATCCTGGGAAAGCCCCGTATGACCGCTATCTTCGCGATTTCCTGCAAAGCCCGGGGTCGCTTAACGCTCATTTTTCTATTTTTCCCCTTGATAGCTTTTATTTATGAAGGCAGGAAATGATGCACCACTTTCGTGCCCGGGGCCTGTAAAAAGGCACCCCGATCCCCAATCTGATGCACTGGCGATGACGGACGATATTTGCTGTACACAAACAACCAGGGCTCGTATTGTTGTAGTCTACTAGTCAGAGCGCAGGAAAATGCACAAGAACTTTGCCGAATTCGCTGCAAAACATCTGAGTGTCTAGATATAATCCCTGCGAACAGATACTGATAACCATTTTCTTAAACGAAGCAAAAACCTGACCAAACATTGAAGGCGAGCCATAAAGCTCACCCAAAGCCGACTGGACGGAAAGTTAATAAATCATGCCCTCAAAAAAGACAGCAAACGATCCAATCTTATTTTCCCTCGCTGAGAAACAGGCCAAGGATTACGCACTCAATAACCTGAAGCACCCCTTTAACTGGCACAAACGAATTGACGGACTCTATTCAGTGTCCGCCATCAACAAGGAAGTCTCCAAGCTCAAATCCCTCCCGGTAGATGACTATATTGCCCGTGCGCTAGAGCCCGCCGAGGCATCGGGTCGCCCCAGTGCCAAAACGATTGTGCGTAAATTCCGCGGCAAGGTACATGAAGAGGTTGAAATCGGCCCCTATTACGCCGTGGATATGGATCTCTCCGTGGGCGGCAGTTCCCGTCGCGTAGGCATCCTGGTACAGAATCGCTCTGTGAATAACGGGGTCTGGGCACCTGAACATCATTTGGAAGCGTCCCGCCAGGTTCGTGCCTGGGCCAAGCGCTCCCTGCCCATTATCACCTTTATGGACACCCCGGGTGCGGATGCCGGACAACAGGCCAACTCGGCCAACCAGGCTCACTCCATCTCGCGCCTGATCGCTGAAATGACTAATGCCCCCGTGCCAACTGTGGGCATTATTTATGGCCTGGGATATTCCGGCGGTGCCATTCCCCTGGCGGCAACCAATGTACTTCTCTCCGTCAAAACAGGGGTATTCAACACCATTCAGCCCAAAGGGCTGGCAAGTATTGCCCGCCAGTACAACCTGTCCTGGCAGGAAAGCGCCCGCTATGTAGGGCTATCCCCAACAGAGCTGTTTCAAAAAGGAGTCATTGACGGTGTCATTGACTGGGCACCGGAAAACCATGAAAACGAACTGGGCACACTGATCCAGGCCATTACGTCATCGATCAGGGCCATTGAGGCCGCCGGTGTGGAATTCCTGGCATCCAACAAGGAAATTGAAACCGATTACGCCCAGTCGGTTTCCCGTGCACTGAATCCCAGGGAAAAAACCATGGAACTCGAACGTGCGGCGGATTTCAGGATTCGTAATGATATAGCCGAGTTCCCCAGCATTTTTGATCACAGCATGGCGTATATGCGCTATCTGGGCCTGCGTTCAAGAATCTCGTCCAGCACCGTGGGCACCTATGGTCGCCTGGCTACGGAAGAGATCCCTGAAGGCGATCTCAGCGAACGCCAGAAAGCCGCCCGGGACCAGGCCTTTAACAGCTGGCACAACGATCCCGAAAAACTGATTTACCAGGACCAGTTATTTAAAGCCTGGAGCAACTTCCGGCAAAAACACAGTGACATCAACAAGGAACGCGGTCGTTTCACCACGATGTTACTGGGCGATCCACAAAAGAATTTTGAAGACGCCCGTCGCAATCTCTGCTTCCAGGTTGTCCTGTATTTGTACAACCGCTGGAAGGCCGACGCCGTCTACAACTTCGTTCAATTATCCCGACTGATTGAGGAACACAAATCCAGGGGGGATAACAACGAACTGTACCGCCTTAATGATGTGGACATCACCATTCTGGATCTGGTGTACGCGGATGATCTGAGCGACACCTTCCAGAATGAGTTTGAAAATATCCTGGTGTTTGACGCGCTGTACAACACCATTATCAACAGCTTTGCGGACATCGCTGAAGAAACCCGCGCATTTCACACACTGTCCAAGGATTCGCTACAGAAGATCCTGGATACCTCCCTGGACAAGGCGACCAGTGCCGTGGCGGAATACTCGCTTACCGGGACATCCACACCGGATGATCCGGCCAGAATCACCCGCCAGTCTGAAAAATTTGCTGACTGGCTGCAGTATTTCACCCGCTATCGCAAACGCGGCGAGTTTCTGAGTGATGTGGAAGAGTGGAAACGCGTTTACTTCCCGCGCCTGTCTGAGTCACTGCTGGTACTGATCACATTCTTCTTCGAGACACTGATTCCCGAATTCCTGAATTCACAGTTTCAGGGCAAGACCTATGAAGGCCGTATCAATCCGGCACGAATTGGCAAGCGCAAGGACTTCTGGAACCAGCTTAACATTGCGTACAAGGACCTTTTGGTTCAACGCATCCTGGACAGCTACAAACGCCAGAAAAAGTCCACGGTGGATGCTTTCAAAAAAGCGTTCTTCACAGACTTCAAGGAACTCAATGCAGATCGCATGACATCCAACCCGGTCAGCTTCCCGGGCTTTAGGATTTCCATCGAAAAAGCACTGGCCAACAAAATTACCCCCTGCGGTGTTGTCACCGGTATTGGCAAACTGAATTTTGGCAATAAGGACCGGGTGGGGATTGTGATTTCCAATGTTCTGTTTCAGGCCGGGGCATTCGATATGGCCGGCGCCGAAAAGCTGTGTGATCTGCTGGTTGAATGTGCCGAGAAGAAACTGCCTGTGGTGGCCTTTGTCTCCTCGGGCGGCATGCAAACCAAGGAAGGGCCAAACGCGCTCTTTTCCATGGCAATCACCAACGACCGGATTACCCGGTTTGTGGACGAAACCGGCCTGCCTATCATTATTTTTGGTTTCGGTGACTGTACCGGCGGTTCACAGGCCAGCTTTGTTACTCACCCGCTGGTACATACCTACTACTTTAGCGGCACAGACATGCCCTTTGCCGGTCGCGTGGTTGTGCCTTCTTTCCTGCCGTCCATGTGCACGGTTTCCAACTACCTGAGCCGTACACCAGGCGCCATGCGCGGCCTTGTGAAGCATCCTTTTGCTGAAGGTCTTGACGAAAAGCTTAAAGAAGTCGACCCAGCAATCAGTGTGCCCAGGGACAGCGTTGAAGACGTCATCCAGCGAATTCTGGAAGGCCAGGAAATTTCCAGCGATCAATCGGTGGAAGAGCCACCCAAGGCGCGCGACCTGATTGGCCCCATCGAAAAGGTTCTTGTTCACGCTCGCGGCTGTACGGCAGTAAAACTAATTCGCATTGCCCAGCAACTGGACAAAAAAGTACTGCTGGTTCAGTCCGATCCCGATATGGAATCCGTGGCAGTCGACATGCTCCGCGACCAGGACGAAGTGATCTCACTGGGTGGACAAACCCCGGATGAGAGTTATCTCAACGGCCTTAGCGTGGTGACCATTGCCAACCGGCACGGCGCCGACTCGCTGCACCCGGGCATTGGCTTCCTCTCGGAAAACGCTGATTTTGCCCGCCTTTGCCGAACTCATGGCCTTAATGTTATCGGCCCCAAAGCAGCCAGCATGGATACCATGGGTAACAAATCCAATGCGATCCATACGTCCATGGAGAACAATGTGCCTGTCGTTCCCGGCAGCCACGGCATCCTGACCAGCGCAGAAGCGACCGCCAAGGTGGCTGAAGAGATTGGTTACCCGGTGTTGTTAAAAGCAGTCCATGGCGGTGGCGGTAAAGGCATCAAGGTTGTTCGCAATGCCTCGGAAATCCGCGAAGCCTTTAACACGGTATACGTGGAGGCTCGCAGCGCTTTTGGCAATGGTGACCTCTATCTGGAAAAATTCGTAGAATCCATGCGCCATATCGAGGTTCAGGTTCTACGCGACAGTCATGGAAACACCAAGATACTGGGTCTTCGTGACTGCACTGTGCAGCGCAATAACCAGAAGGTCCTGGAAGAGTCCGGCTCCACCATGCTGACCAAAAAGCTGGAGTCTGTCTGTTTTAAAAGTGCCGAGGCCCTGGCCGATGCCGTGGACTACATTGGCGCGGGAACTGTTGAGTTTATCTATGACCTGGTAAATAAAACGGTCTACTTCATGGAAATGAATACCCGTTTGCAGGTCGAGCACCCCGTCACCGAATGGACATCGGGTGTCAGTATCGTTTCTGAACAGTTCAACATTGCCGAAGGCGGCAGCATCAAGGACCTCAAGATCGAGAACAACGGGTTTTCAATCGAAGCGCGCGTTACCGCCGAAAAAGCGGCGCTTAATAAAGACAACACCATCGACTTCCGGCCGACACCTGGACTGGTTACTGAATGTTCTTTCCCCGAGCGCGACGATATGGAATTAATCTGTGCCGTCGGCGCAGGCAAAACCATCTCGCCGTTTTACGACAGCATGATTGCCCAGGTCATTGTGCATGGCAAAGACCGCGATGATGCGATCAAGAAGCTGATCGAAGTGCTCGACCAGACGGTGATCAAGGGTGTCTGTACCAACATTCCGTTGCTGAAGCGAATCCTGAAAGACGACGTCTTCGTCAAGGGCAAGTACGATACAACGTACCTGCCAAAATTCCTCGACTCCATTGATAAGGACGAGCTCATCAAGGAAATGGAATACACAGGTATTGAGGTCAAGGAAACCAGCGCGGATGAGTTGAAAATCGAGGGAACCGATGAGCTAAAAGTCCTGGCACCAATGACCGGTATCTTCTATACCACCCCGGCTCCTACCGAGCCTGAATATGCACCGGTAGGCGCCCGCAAAGGCTATGGAGACACACTTTGCCAGATTGAAGCCATGAAGCTTTTCACCCAAATCTCCCTGAGCAGTGTCAAGGGCGCCGGGCAAGTGTTTGATACCCAGGGTAACTATGAGATTGTTCGGATTAACCAGGCGAATGGCTCGCAGGTGAATGCGGGTGATTTGTTATTTGTCGTCAAACCTGTCAAGTAAATTAGGGGACATTTAGTGAGCGATAACATCAAGCAGCTGCTTAAAAATAACCGGGAGTGGGCAGCTGCACAGCTTGAGGAAGATCCCAATTATTTTGCCGATCTTTCTGACCAGCAGGCGCCAAAGTATCTCTGGATAGGCTGCTCTGACAGCCGTGTTCCCGCGAATGTGATTACCGGTCTGGCCCCGGGCGAAGTCTTTGTCCATCGTAACGTGTCCAACCGGGTCGTCCACGAAGACAGTAACATCCAGACCGTTCTCCAATTTGCCATCGAGTCGCTCAAGGTAGAACACATTATTGTCTGTGGCCATTACGGCTGCGGTGGCGTTAAGGCGGGCATTGAAGGAAGCAGCCATGGGTATGTGCGCAATTGGGTAGAGCCTATTCGCCGTAACATCATTCGCTTTGGACTCTGTCGACACGATTTTGAAGGCCCGCTTGAAGACCAAAGTCTTTGGGATCGGGCCTGCGAACTCAACGTATTGCACCAGGTTCGCCAGTTACGTGAAAATCCGTTTGTACAGGACGCACTTAAAAACGGACAGAAGCTGGAATTACACGCCTGGATATACAGCCTTAAAGACGGTCTGATTCGCTGCCTCGGCTAAGCGTCCCCTGCCCTTCGCATAAGCCTCCATACGCTTCGTTTGAACACATGAATTATCTGGTCACCAGGATTGGAGAAGGCTCACTGCATGTGATGGCCGCTCCAAAACCACGACAGCTTCATAATCATATTCGTTACCTGAAGATGCAGGGCGTCTCCAAGGTCCTGTGCCTGATGGAACAAACAGAAATGGCCTATCTTGGTCTCGAAGAAGAAGAAAAATGGTGCCTTAGCGAAAACCTTAAATTCGAACAGTTTCCAATTACTGATCACAGTGTCACTACCGCGGATCGGGTTAAACCGCTGGCCAGTCGCCTGCTTCAGGAAATTACATCGGGAGAGAACCTGGTGGTTCATTGTTATGCCGGAATCGGTCGAACCGGAATGATAGCCTGCTGCATACTGATTGAACATGGGCTATCCGCAGAAGAGGCCATGGCCCTGGTTTCCGAAAAACGTCAGCTTTCCGTGCCCGAAACCCGCGAGCAGGTAGAATTTGTCCTGTCCTACCCCAACCACTGATTAACCTGTAGTACCCGGTTTCCCGGAACATTTTCTGTTTCGCCAATCCGTGCGAGCTTTTTGCGCGTATTGGTGCACATGACGCAAAACAAGTATTTCCTGACAAGTTTACTGTCCTTTCTCTTTCTGGTTGCACTGACAGGCAGCCGGACTGCCCTGGCTGTGCCGGAAAATACCCCGGAATTTATCGACGAATACATTGAGAATCCCCAACTGGTAGGCCAGGGCCAGTACCACCGTCTTTTTTGGCAAATTTATGAGGCGGGCCTCTATGCCAACCAGGGTATACATCAGCCTGAAGAAGACTTTGCACTATTACTCGAATACAGCCGAGATCTCTCTGGCAGCGCCATTGTCGAAAAATCCATCGAGCTAATTATCGCCCAGGGTGTGGATGATCCCGAAAAGCTGGAAAAATGGGAAAGATTCCTCGACCAGGTTATCCCAAACGTGAGTGAGGGCGATCAAATTACCGGGATTAGAACCGAAAACGGGGCCTATTTTTACTTTAATGGCGAGCTTAGTGGACAAACACCAGACACCGAATTCTCAGATTATTTTTTCGCTATCTGGCTCGGGGAAGATACACCCGCCCCTGACTTGCGTCAGGCGTTGCTTGGCCTGGATGCCGGGGGCAATCAGCAATGAGTTCGGTCATTACGCGCAAACAGCTGCTGCAATATTCTGCGCTGGCACTACCCCTGGCATTTGCCGGGCTACCGATTTACCTGCTGGCGCCGGATTTTTACGCCACCAGCTATGACATCTCCCTTGCCTCAATTGGCCTGGTGCTTCTTTTCCTGCGCCTGATGGATGCGCTGATTGATCCCGTTCTTGGCTATATGATCGATTACTGGGCACAGCGATTTGAATGGCTTATTCGCCTGGGTGTTGTTTGCATGGCATTGGGTATCTTTATTCTGTTCTGGGTGCCCGACAGCTCCCAGATCCTGGTACTGGTCTGGTTTTGCCTCGCCATCTTTCTTACCACGCTGGCCTACAGCCTGCTGACCATAGGTTACGGGGTCCAGGGAGCCATATGGTCTGCAGATCGGGATGACCAGGTGCGCATTACCACCTCCAGGGAAGGTTTTACGCTTATCGGGCTTATCCTGGCCGTAACGCTACCTTCCATGCTGACCTCATTTTGGGGCTCCGTCACGGCCTACCGGACACTGGCGATCATTCTCGTGTTCTGCCTGGTAGTGGCCTTTATGATCTATGCCAACGTCAAGACGCCGCAACTGGGCAAAAAATATATCGAAAAAGTCGAACCGAAATCTGCTTTACGGGCACTGACAACACCCGCACTGGTCAGACTGTACTGGCTTTATGGACTCTCTGTTCTCGCATCAGCATTACCGGCTGTACTGGTGATCTTTTTTGTTCGCGACTACCTGCAAGCCTATGATCTGATCGGTGTTTTCCTGTTGCTCTATTTCCTGAGCGGGGCGATTTCCATGCCCTTCTGGCGTCAGCTGTCGAACAAACTGGACAAACTCCGGGCCTGGATGGCCAGCATGATATTGGCTATCTGCAGCTTTGCCCTGGTGCTTCTTTGCGACCCTGGAGATACCTGGCTGTATGCAGCGGTTTGTCTGGCCACTGGCATGGCACT
The DNA here is from genome assembly GCA_965222065.1 of Pseudomonadales bacterium. Taxonomy (GTDB): domain Bacteria; phylum Pseudomonadota; class Gammaproteobacteria; order Pseudomonadales; family GM7GCV1; genus GM7GCV1. The sequence continues at coordinate 2,389,602 of OZ244933.1, read as the reverse complement.
GGGCGCTGAACTCGCCCTGCCCCCGGCAATTCTGGCGGAACTGGTCGATCAGGAAGCAACGTCGACGGGCCTCAAGTTTTCAGGACTGTCCTTTCTGAACAAGCTGAGCTTGTCGATCGCCGCGGGTATCAGTCTGCCCGCCCTCGGCTGGCTTGGCTTTGAGCCTGGACAGGCCAACAGTCCGGATGCCCTGGCTGCATTGCTTTGGATATACGGCGGCCTTCCCTGTGTTCTTAAATTGCTGGCTCTTGCCGGGGCCTTTTCCTGGAAAAATCACTTATCACAAGGTGCTTATGCGTAGATTCATTATTCCTGTTTTTTCGGTCTTGATTATTCTCTCAGGGTGCACGGCGCCCTCGGTGCAACACTACGCGGATGAGGTTCCCAAAGTCGATGTCCGTGAGTTTTTTGAAGGTAATATCGTTGCCTGGGGTATTGTGCAAAACCGCAGCGGTGAGGTTATCAACCGATTCCGCGCGGATATGCAGGGTTCCTGGGATGGTAACCAGGGCGTACTTGATGAGCAGTTCTATTACGCCAATGGCGATACACAAACCCGTCAATGGCAGTTTGTTCAGCAAAACGAAAACCATTACACAGGCACGGCCAGTGATGTCATTGGAGAAGCATCGATAGTCCAGGCAGGCAACGCCATTAACCTGAATTACGTATTACGCGTTCCAGTTGGGGATAGAACCTTCGATCTCTCGTTCGACGACTGGATGTGGCTGGTTGAGGACGAAGTCATCATCAACCGCGCCACGATGACAAAATTCGGGTTTCGCGTGGGCGAATTAACCGTCGTCATTCAGAAGCAGTAGCGATTACTACTGCTTCGGAGGCCCTTTGCGATGTTTGCGTTTTGAGGGCTTTGTGCCCTCAGGTCGGCTCGTGTTTTGACCGGGAGGGCCGGATTTACGCTTGCGCGCCTTTCTCTCGTTTCTGGCATCGGGTCTGGCTCCTTTGCGGCCATCACCGGAGCGCATGCTCATGTCGACCTGTTCCTTGACCAGTTTCGCATTGGCTTTCTGTCCGCGAATACGTACGTTACGAAAGACCTGCAAAAGTTCCTTGGGCATTCCCGCAGGAAGCTCGACATAGGAGCACTCCTCGTCCAGGCGTATTTCGCCAATGTACTCGGAATCAATTTCAAGTTCGTTGGCAATGGCTCCAACAATATCCTTTACATTGGCACCATGACCAAAGCCCGCGTCCAGACGGTAGATTTCCATTTCAATGTTTTCCCGTGACGCCTGTCGCTCCTTCCTGGACTTTCGCTCTGGTCGGTCCGGGCGGTCCGTTTTCTCCGGGCTCCGGGAAATTTCCGGTTCATCCATCAGGATGGGTTTGTTTTCCTGGGCCAAGAACGCCAGTGCCGCCATCAGGTCATCAGTATCAATATCCGTTTCCGCACGGAGCTCCCCAAGGTATTGGCGAATTTCCTGCATGGGCTCATTTTCAATGATTTCCATCAGACGCTGACGGAACTGCTGGGCGCGTTGCTGCCCGATCTCCTCATTGGTGGGGACGGGACGATGGGTAATTTCCTGGCGGGTGCTGCGCTCAATTGTTTTGAGCAGACGCTTTTCACGGGGCGTGATTAGCAGAAGTGCCTTGCCATCGCGCCCGGCACGACCTGTACGGCCAATACGGTGTACATAGGCTTCCACGTCGTAGGGAATATCGTAATTGACCACCAGGCTGACACGGGAAACGTCAATGCCACGGGCAGCGACGTCGGTTGCCACCAAAATATCAATTCGACCTTTTCTCAGGTTTTCAATCGTGGTCTCGCGCTGCTTCTGGTTGAGATCGCCGTTAATGGCAGCACTGGCAAAACCCCTGGCTTCAAGCTTCTGTGCCAGTTCCATGGTGGCATTTTTGGTACGTACAAACACAATGGCAGCTTCAAGACCGTCGGCTTCCAGGATACGGGTGAGCGCATCCAGTTTGCGATTGTTTTGCACGACGGTATACGTCTGGTCAATTCGTTCAACGGTGCGGGTTTTGGACTCAACGCGTATCTCTACCGGATCTTTCAGGTAATCGCCGGTGATCCGGGCAATGGCCTGGGGCATGGTCGCGCTGAACAACGCCAGTTGATGGTCACCGGGTATTTGCTGCAACACCCATTCCACATCATCGATAAAGCCCATACGTAACATCTCATCGGCTTCGTCCAGAACCAGGGTCTGGATACCACTGACATCCAGGCTGCGTCGACGCATATGATCCATCACCCGACCGGGTGTACCCACGACTACTTGCACGCCACGCTTTAACTGCCGAAGCTGGGTTCCCATATCCTGGCCACCGTATATGGGCAATACATGAAATCCCTTGAGACCCTTGGCATATGACTGGAATGCTTCGCTTACCTGGATCGCCAATTCACGGGTCGGTGCCAGGACCAGGGCCTGGGGCTGTTTGTTGGACAGGTCAATCTTGCTGATGATCGGTAGTGCAAAAGCAGCCGTCTTTCCGGTTCCTGTTTGCGCCAGACCTAGGACGTCCCGACCTTGCAGTAATGGCGCAATCGCCTGCGCCTGGATTTGTGAAGGTTGTTCGTATCCCAGATCGGAAAGTGTCTGGCAGAGATTGGGGGGTAACCCAAGTTCGGAGAAATTGGGCGTCTCCGTTGTCGCGGAAAGTGGATCGGTCATGAATACCTGCCAGATATGGCAAAGAAGGGGGCAAAAAAGGCGTGCCAATCTACTTCGTGTCTTTGGCAGCGCGGTGGACGCGGGATTATACGCGCCAATCAACAGTACTCAAGAAATATTGATGCGAAACAGGGGAGCAGCCATGAAAACTAGGAGTCCCGAATGACAAACGTTAAGATAGCGCCTGTTCCAGTGATGAAATCACCTGTAATAAAATCACCAGGCGCCCGCCGGGATGGCTCTAACACAACGTATAACAAGGAAACCTACATGCCGATAAGCGCCCAGCTATTTCGCGATGCCATGGCCAATCTTGCCGCTTCAGTCACGGTAGTCACTACCGACGGACCTGCCGGGAAAAGTGGCTTAACGGCATCGGCTGTGTGTTCGGTCAGCGATTCCCCACCCACTGTCCTGGTTTGTGTCAACCACGATTCGGTTGCCAACCCCGTGATCAAGGAGAACGGGAAGGCCTGTATCAATGTCTGCAACTTTGACCAGGAAGAGATTTGTCGCGATTTTGCCGGAATGACCGCTTTATCCATGGAGCAACGCTTTGCAAAAGATTGCTGGGACCAGGGTACGCTGGATACGCCCATCCTCAAGGGAGCTATCGCCAGTCTTCAAGGGCGAATAATCGACTGTAAGGAGGTCGCCACTCACAGCGTATTTTTCCTTGAGCTGGACCATGTGATTTTGAACGAAGATCAACCCGCCCTTATCTACTACGCCCGGGACTTCAAATCACTTTTACCCTGATTTTTTTGACGCTTACCAGGGTTGTGGCAGTGCAATGCTAACGCACAACCCGCCTTTCTCCCTGTTCCTGAAAATAAGCTGGCCATTGTGCTGTTGCACTATTTCGCGACAAAGCGATAACCCCACACCGCTGCCGCCCTCCTTGGTGGTATAAAAGGGCAACACGGCCTGCGACAAAACCTCCTTGCTCATGCCACTGCCCTTGTCCTTAATATCGATGACAGCACTGTGGTTTTCCAGGTGCACAGCGAGCTCAATGTCCGCAGCATCCGAGCCGGACTCATAGGCATTCTTCAACAGGTTTAACAACACCTGCTGCATTTGGCGGGGGTCGAAATTCAAACGCTCACAGGGAAGAGGTTCGTGCAAACGAAACGACATCAGGCTTTGCAGATGTGAAAAAAATGTCGAGAGCTCGACCTCCTCCATTTGCGGTTCCGGCAGTTTTGCCAGCTTTGCATAGCCTCCAACAAAGTCACTCAAGTGCTGCGCCCGTTCCGCAATGGTATCCAGTGCGTGCAAGAGGGTTTCCGTTTTTTGTTTTTCTACAGCAATTTTGGCCGAATGTGCCATGGACGTAATGGGCGCCAGACTGTTGTTTAGTTCATGGCTGATCACCCGGATCACTTTTCGCCAAACGGCAACTTCCTGCCGGTTCAGCTCACGTGTCAGCTGTTTGACCATGAGCAGCTTGTGCTGTGAGGCATGGAAATTAAAGTTGCCAACACTGACGTGATACTGTTCGGCTTCTCCTTCGTGCTCGATCGACAGTATGCCGCTGGACTCTGTTTCTATAAAACTGAACAGCTTTTCGGGAAGGACCTCTCTAAACGAGTCAAACGTCAAACCATTAATGGCACGGCCCCGGTTAAACATATGACTGGCATGGGTGTTTGAGTAAATAACCACACCGTTCTGGTCCAGAAGCACCAGTGCCAGTGAAGCGTTTTCGATCACACTGTCGAGTAACAACTCGCGTTGATAGAGCCGCTGGCGTTCCTGGCGTAATTTTTCCGTTAATAAATTATATTGTGCCAGCAATTGGTCTATTTCGTCGCGATCCTGTTCGGCCAGGCTGACGCTGTAATCACTGTCACGAAGATTGCGCAGTGCATTGGTCAGGGCATCTATACGACTGCGATCATCGCGCGTCAGCACTCTCAACAATATCGCCGAGACAAGCATTGCCACGGCAAGCACAACCAGTTCAACAACAAGACCATTTAAATCAGCGCGCACCAAAGCCATGAAACCCAGAGACGGCAACAGCATGCTGCCCCACAGGATAAGCAGGAACCACTGATAACGACTTAATTTCATCTGCTGCCGACTTTCATTTTATTTCAGACATCTCATTCCTGGCAGCTCATTCCGGGCATCTTATTTAAGAGCTATCTGGTACTTCTCGATACGCCGGTAGAGCGCTTGTCTGGACATGCCCAACTGGCGTGCAGCCTGGGCAACGATTCCACAATTTTCGCGCAACACCTCTTCAATCAGCTCTTGGGAGACTTCCGGTGCCCTGCCACCGGTTTTTGCCTGGGCCTTGTCCAGAGGCAACCCAAAATCAGGCAGTTGCAAGATATCACCCCGGGCGACCACCAGGGCTCGTTTACAGGCATTCTCCAGTTCCCTAACATTACCGGGCCAGGCGTAGCGTTGCAGGGCCCGCAAGGCGGCAGGTTCAACCTGTTTTTCTGCCCCAAGAAACAACCTCAACAACGGCAGTATGTCTTCCGCCCTTTCAGGCAAGGGTGGCAATGCCAGCTCGATCACATTCAAACGGTAATACAAATCCTCCCGAAACTCCTTTCGCTCAACGGCCTTTTTAAGATCCGCATTGGTGGCGCTGATCAGCCGGACCTTGCAATAGCGGGTCTCACTGGAACCCAGGCGCTCGAACTCACCCGTTTGCAGAACACGCAACAACTTGGCCTGACCACTGGCGCTTAGATTGCCCAATTCATCGAGAAACAAGGTGCCACCATCGGCCAGCTCAAAGCGACCGCGGCGCATTTTGCTGATGCCGGTATATGCTCCGGGTTCCGCGCCAAAAAGCTCTGCTTCCATGAGGTCATCGGGCAGCGCGCCCGCATTCACCTTCACAAAGGGGCCATCCGTCACCAGTGAATTGGCCTGCACAATTTCAGCAATCTTCTCCTTGCCGGAACCATTGGGGCCGGTGATTAATATGGGCAAATCCGACCGGGCCACACGCACAGCGAGCTCCACCAGGGAATGCATGCTCTCACTCTGATACACCAGTCCACACAGGTTCGCATTTTCACTCAGGGTTTTGCGTGCACTATGCAACTTTTGTGAGCGCTGGTACTGCTTGCGCTTGAGTTCACCCAGTTCCATCAGGTTATTCACCGTGGAGAGCAGTTTGGCATCGTCCCAGGGCTTGGCGATATAATCCGCCGCTCCCTGCTTAATCAGCTCAACCGCCATTTCCAATTGTGTCCAGGCAGTGATTAATACGACTGGAAGTGCTGGAAACTGGTCTCTCACCTGATAAAACAGCTCTTGTCCCTGTCGACCACTGTGCTCCCCGGCTTCAAAGTTCATGTCCTGAATCAGCAGGGCAATGTCTTCCTCGGTCGACAACAGTTTAATCACTTGTGCGGGACTATTCGCCGTGACGGTATCAATATCGTGAAGCTCGAACAGGGTCGACAGCGCAGAAACCACGCTGTCGTTATCGTCGGCGATCAGAACTCGACTCATAGCGGATTTATCCTGGATTAACGTCCGGCAACAGCTTCAACCGGAGAGATACGTGACGCCCTGTTTACCGGGGAAATGGCTGCCCCCAGGGTAATCAAGAGTACGACCAATGCCGATGCCGGAATATAAAACCAGGCCAGGGGCTCAAATCCGTAGGCCTTGACCATGTAGATGCTTGCACTGACTGCAGCAATGCCACCAATGGCCACAGCACCCGCCACCAGCATAATATTCTCCAGTAAGAAATAACGTACGATTGCGGTTCTCGATGCCCCCAGAGCACGGCGAATGCCAATCTGCCTGCGTCGCTGGCTGATCCAGAAACTGGTCAAGCCTACTACGCCAAGGGCGTTCACGCCAATCAACAATGCCACCACAATACTTAACAGGGTAATCATGGCATAGTCCCCGCCATAGCTGTCCCGGGCAACCATGGACATGGTCTTTTCGTCCCCCACAATGCGGGTATCGTTTATTGCGCGCAATTTCTCGGCGATATCGTCCAGAGCCAGTGCTTCATTGGATTCATTCGTTCGAACGAGGTACTGGGTAGCTCCGTATAAGTCCATTTTAGGCATAATGACCGTCTGATAGGGGGTCTCCCAATAGAGCATATGGCCAAACATGTCCTCAATTACCCCAACGACAGTGAACGTCACCAGTTCTCCCAGGTAAAGCGTTTGACCAATCGGGTTCTGGTCAGGAAATAATTTCTCCGCAACGTCTTCAGTGACAATAATCGGACTTGAGTCAGGCGCATCCTCCGAACGGAATCGCTGGTAATCGTCAAAAGCAAAATTATTTCCTTGTACCAGGGTAGCCCCAAGTGTTTCCAGCCATCCCTCGGTGACCTGAATCGTCGACGCAGCAAGTGATTTGACCTGTTCTCCCTCAACATCCATGGTCGGTGAGGTGGCATAGCCACTGGTCCCGCCCATATTACCCATCGGCAGCCCATTCATGGCGGCTGCAGCTTCGACCGAAGGCAGGGAATTGAGAAAACGAAGATCTTCTTCAATGGTGTGGTCAAGCTCGCCTCTTGAACGATCCTGGGTAATCCAGAATCGCAATATCCCATCAAGCTCAAATCCTGGCTTGCGGTTAATAAATTCTGTGCGCTGCTGTATGAATGCAAGTGAGTTACTGACAATGGCAATCGTAATCGCCAGTTGCAGTATGATCAGCAGTGGTCCTGCAGGGCGACGCAGCATGGCTCTGAAAATGGGTCCTGTTTCCAACATGGTAATCACCGTAATTAATCCGCTTTGAGGTACAGCGCCGGTGCTGTACGGCTGATTTTAAAAGAAGGCAACAATCCACTGATGACACCGGCAAGAAGTGCCAGAGCAATGGCGGCCACATAGGTTGTGCCGCTGACTGAAGCAATTGTCGTGTAGTCGTTATATAACTGCCTGACACCTGCCAGGCCAAAAATCGACAAGACAAACCCCAGCACAGCTCCTAACACGGCAATAACCAGGGATTCCGACAGGTGTTGAATAAAAATGGAGGTTTTGCTGGCACCCAGTGCTCTTCGCACCCCAGCCTCTGGTGCATGGCGGGAAAACTTCGCCAGTAACAGGATCACCGAATTCAATAGGCAGACACTGAGAAAGGCAAAGGACATAAGCAACAGCAACCTGTCGTCTTCTCTCACCACTTCAAAAATCTCCAGCCACTGCTCCGGGCTTTGCAGGTACACATCCTGAAACAGGGGAAAACGTCCCTGCTCATGCTGTTGATCAACATAGCGATTCAGGAATTGCTCAAATTCAGCCCGGTTTTCTCCAGAGGAAAATCCGGCCCAGGCAAATATCCAGACAACTTCACTGTTGAGTAAATCCTGGTAATTGCGCAGGTCTTCCTGTTTCCAGGAAGACATATTGCCCCAAACCGGAAAACGCTTTTCGGCAATCTGGAAAAAGGGGATATAAAGTCTGGGAGCATCGCCAAAGGGTGCAAACAGGTCATACACGGAAGGCGTCATATTCCAGCGTTCATCAACCACACCAACTACTGTGTGCCCAACACCATCCAGCTCCACTGTTTTTCCCAAGGCTTCCGTATTCGGCCAGTATTTATTAGCCAGAGATTCATTGAGAATAACAACACGCTCTCCGTACTGGTCAGCACGCTCGCTCCAGGCCGAGCCTTCAATCAGGGGCAAGTCGAACATATCAAAAAACTGACGGGTCACCATCCGGGTTTCCTCAAAGCCAGGATCCTGGCCGGACCCGGGCACATTGACCGCTACGCCTGAGTTCATTGTCAGAACCAATTGATCGGCAATGTTGGCGTCGTATAGTGCCTTGGCGTCCTTATAGGTTAAAGAAACCGGTACACCATTATTGGTGTAATATCCGGCTTCATCCCCCCAGGCGTTTAACTGGATTGCAGCAATGGAATCATTTTTGTGGGACATCGGGTTGCTGGATACTGCCCCATAAAGCGTCAGTATCGTTAGGCAGGAACCAATACCTACCGCCACAGCCAACACCATCAGGGTGGACAATACAGGTGTTTTTTTCAGGCTGAGCCAGGACAAACGAATGTAATAAGCCAACATAATGTTTCCCCTAGGCGCTGGTTTCAGCGACCGCTGACTTTGTGTCTATGGGCTGGGCAATGCCCTGGTAAAGTTTAAAATCGGTTACCTGGCCATCAACGATCTGTATATTGCGCTCTGCCCGACGGGCCAGATCCGGATCGTGGGTCACCATCACGATGGTCATACCTTCACGATTAATTTCTTCCAGGATTTCCATGACCTGTCGTGCCATGAGGGTGTCCAGATTTCCTGTCGGCTCGTCTGCCAGCAGAAAGCGGGGCTCGCCTGCCAGTGCACGGGCGATGGCCACACGTTGTTGCTGACCACCGGAAAGCTGTGCCGGGAAATGTTTTGCCCTGGCCGCCAGACCGACTCGCTCTAGCGATTCCATGATCCGGCGTTTGCGCTCACTGGCTTTCATACCGCGATAGCGCAGGGGAACATCGACGTTATCAAACAGATTCAGATCAGAGATCAGGTTAAATCCCTGGAATATAAATCCGATTTTCTCATTGCGAATGTGCGAGCGTTCACGGTCATTGAGTTTGCTGACATCGTTGCCATCGAGCAGGTATTGCCCGCCTTCAAAGGTTTCCAGCAGGCCGGCAATATTCAGGAAGGTGGTCTTGCCGGAACCTGAAGGACCGGTCACCGCTACAAATTCTCCCTGTTCAACTTCCAGATTAAAATCACGCAGCGCATGGGTTTCCACCAGTGACGAGCGGTAGATTTTCTTGACTGACTTCATTTCCAACATCATCTGATCCTCTTTTTGTAGAGTATTTTTAATAGGTTATTCGCTAATTGCTGACGACAAAGCTGTGTTCTTCCGCGCTGTAGTCCAGCCCGGAGACAATAATGGTGTCGCCCTCCTCCAAGCCGCTGAGGATTTCCACCTCACTAAGGCTGCGGCCGCCCAGTTCCACAGGAACCCGGTTGACGCGATTACCTTCGAGCACAAAGGCATCACCACGAAAGTTGTCGAAGAAAGCGCCGTTACTTACTGCCAGCGTGTTCTCAATTTTTTGCAATTGGATGCGCGCATTCATGCGCTGGTTTTGGCGCAAATTGCCCGGCTTGTCCTGTCCAAACTTGATGCGTGCGATGACTTCGCCATTAATCACCTGGGGCGACACTGCCGCCAGTTCGGCCTGGTAATATTCGCCACCTACCTGAACTTCCACCGGCATACCCGGTGATAGCTCGTCGGCATAACTCTCTGAAACGCGCGCCTCCAGCTCAAAGTTGTTCAGGTCAACAACCGTAATCAGCGGCTGATTAGCCACCACGGCCTGCCGAGGGTCCACCTGGAGAGAACCAACCATGCCATCGACCGGTGAGACGATAGTCAGTTCTTCAACCCGGCGCTTTAATGCCTCAACCACCATTTGCTGGCTTTCCAGCGACAGGCCCAGGGCATTTTGCTCAAAATCCAGGCTCTCGTTCTCAAGCGCATTGTTTTGCTGGGCCTGACGATACTCGAGTCTCGCCCTTGCCAGGTTGTCGGTAGCTTCTTCGTAATCGAGCTTGCTGATAATCTGCATCTCAAACGCAGCTTCAGCGCGTCGTTGCTCCCGGTCCATGGCCTTCAGATTGACCTCGGCCATTTCCTCACGCTGTTGTAGTTCCAGTTTGCGGCGTTCACTCTGGATGCGTGCACCTTCCAGTTCTATCTGCAGGCGCTGTAAATTCGATTGTTCACGCTGTAATTCTTCATTGAGCGCCGGGCTGATGATCTCGGCCAACACCTGTCCTTGCTCCACTTCATCACCTGCCTTGATTCGCAAATCAATGGTTCCTGAATCCATCGCATAGAGTGTTGGACTGTCTGCCGCAACCACGCGTCCCTGGGACACAATATCCCGTACCAGATCACCGCTGCGGACCGTGGCCAGACGAAGGTTATCGCGATTGAGTACCCGGTCTCCGCCAAAGACCGAAGAAAACTCATAGGCAAAATAGCCCAGAAACACGAGGACGACCGCCACCAGAGGCACGAGCTTTGGCAGCTTCCTGGTGAAACGAACAGGCTCCAGCACTCTATCTTGCGCGGAAGTGTCCCGAATCATCGTCGTCATTGTCATCAGTCCTGTATTGGTGTGTTTACCCTGCTATACCAAGAACCGTGCCAACCCGAAATTGGGAGCCTATCTGTTTGTTTTATATAGGTATTTTTATTTTTTAAAGCATCCTTGAAAACGACAAAGTGTCCGGTTTACCTGTCCGTTTTTTTGTCCGGTCACAACGGACAACTGGCATAGCGGGCTAAATACAAAGCCGTTGACCTGAGTCAATTCATTTCGGCTGCATCTCGGTTAGATTGACAACTCGACCAGTTGGGGAATTGGGTTAATGCATGCGAGATCGCGTATGACAAGTCATTTACAGGAACTGCAAGATCGCCGGGTAAAGCTGGAGCAGCGACTGGCCAGGATTATTGAACACGGCCAGCAACCGCTATCCCGTGACAGCGAAGATCGCGCCCAGGAAGAAGAAAATATCGAGGTGCTGGACAGTCTGGGCAATTGCTCTTTGGATGAACTTATGAAAGTACGCAAGGCGATCCAGCGTTACGAAACCGGGGAATACGGCCGTTGCATCCATTGCGGTGAAGCCATTGCCGAGGCACGCCTGGAGGCGTTGCCCGAAGCTGAATTATGTATGGATTGTGCAACAAAGGCTGGCAACTAACCACTGGTTAGCTTAATTCGACGTACTCCGGATATATCCGAATAAGCTGTGCCTTATACAGTGCGCTCAGTGCCCGTTTGTAATTTTTTTTGCTGACACGGAACCGTTTAAAAATGGCTTCCGGGGAGCTTTTATCAGAGAGGTCCAGGCGCCCACCCGATTTTTCCAGTACATCCAGAATCCTTTGCTCAAGCTCATCCCGGGCTCCGGCATCCAGGGTATTGATACTGAGGTCCACCTTGCCGTCATCACGAACCGACTTTATCCAGCCCTTGATTCGTTCACCGATACGCAGTGGCTGACTGAGGTCTGAGTGGAAAATCAGGCCCAGGTAGGCGTCATTAAAAACAGCCTTGTAGCCTATTTCTGTTTTGGCAGCGATTAAAAGTTCAACCTGGTCTCCGGTCTTGTAGGGCCCGCTGGACTCCTCCAGATATTTGTGTAGCCGCGAGGAAGCGTAGATACGACCAGTTCGGTTATCCCTGGTTACGTACACCACTACCCGGTCGGATACAGATAGTTTTTCGGGCTGTTCCGAATGCGGTAACAGCAAATCCTTTTCGATACCCCAGTCCAAAAAGGCTCCGAACTTTCCGACGGTCTTTACCCGCATAGCCGCACATTCCCCCACGACTGCCCTGGGAGTAGCGGTCGTGGCGCACACGCGGTCATCCGAATCGGTATAAAGAAAAACCTCGACCAGCTCGTCCGGCTGGACATAAACAGCTTCACGAGCAGGCAGTAATATCCTGCCGTATTTACCTCCATCCAGTAAAAAACCATCGGCAACCTTTTCCAGTACCTTCAGGCGATTGATGTGACCGGGACCGAGTTGGGGGGACGTCATGAAGTTCCTTGCAATAAAAAATCAGAGTGAATGTCAGTATAACTGAGCCACTGAAGCGCCTGCAGAAATTGATCGTTTGGCGGCATTTGTAATTTGAGGCTCTTGCCGGTAACCGGGTGTCGGAACTGTAACTCAAAGGCATGCAAATACAGGCGATCACTGCCGAGTGCACTGGCAAAGAAGCGATTATGTGTACTTTTCCCATAACGACTATCGCCAATAATCGGATGGGAAATATGTTTAAAGTGCCGCCTTATCTGGTGTTTCCTGCCAGTCAGGGGAGCCGCCTCAACCAGGGAATATCTTGACCGGGGATACTTGTCGACACAGACATCCAGTTCATATGTTTGCAGGCAGCGAAAACGGGTAACCGCCTCCTGTGCTGCTTTTTCACGTGGGGCAATGCCGCGCTTCTTTCGCTTGGAAGCAAAATCGTCTCGCGGCACCAGCGGATAATTGATCTCTCCCTCATCGGCAACGAATCCACGACAAATAAGCCAGTAACGTTTCTCCACTTCCCTGTTTTCAAACTGCGCTGCCAGGCGGCGGGCAATCTCCGACTCATGGGCAAACAACAAAACGCCGGACGTGGGTCGGTCGAGCCTGTGCACCGGGTAGACATGTTGCCCCAACTGGTTTCTAAGTTCCTGAAGAACAAAAACCGATTCCTGACTGGCAATCGAGCTACGGTGAACAAGCATATTGGACGGCTTGTTAACTGCTGTTATATATGAATCCCTGTAAATTATTTTAAACAACTGGCTAACCTATATAATGTCCACTAATTCCACCTGGGTCAGGCTCTTGGACAACAAATCCTCAATTTTTTCCGGTCATCACCGTCCCCTGATATTTGGACATCGGGGCGTGCCTGAAGAGTATCAGGAAAATACCATCTCAGGATTCAGGAGAGCGATCGAGATCGGCCTTGATGGTATTGAACTGGATATATTCCTTACCCGGGACAAAAAGCTGGTGGTCTTCCATGATATCAATATTGAAAGACTGACCGGCGAAAGGGGACTGGTCACCGAGATGACCTGGGACCAGCTTAGGGAACTGGATATTAAGCAGGCAATCGACGTTGGTGACAGGATTATCGATTATGGAAAAACCGAAAAAATTTCCTTGCTGGAAGACGTGCTGGAGGAAATTCGCGGCAAGCTGATTCCCGTTATCGAGATCAAATCCTACGAGTTTGATTATCACCAGCGACATACCGGCACTGAGCTGGCAAAACTAATTCACCGCATGGGGCTTGTAAAGGATGTAGCAGTCACCTCATATAACTTCTGGCCACTGTTCTATCTGAAACGAACCTGCCCGCACATCGATTCGGGCTTTACCTGTTCGCCAGATATGGTGCCCAGGGGGAGCCTTCGCCACCACCTCATGGAATCCAGCCTGGTTGGCAAACTGATCGGCTCCACCTTTACCAATATGGGCCTGAACATGTTTGATGAAAACACCATCGAGAATATTCACCATCGGGGACTGGCTATCGGCGCCTGGACCATATTTTCCCAGGACCGCAAATGGCTGGGCGTCTGGCTGAATGATGAAAAGGAAATGCAGTACATTCGCAACCTGACCGGGCGCGGCATCGACTACTTTATTACCGACGACCCGATCAGACTGAGAAATATTATTAACGGGTTTTATGCTCCACAGCCTGACAAAACCACGACGTAATAACTGCCTCCACAATTAAATGTCTGTATTGATCTAAATCAGTCACTATAAAATTTGCTAGGCTAGAATCAGACAGATGCTATCCGTAAGGAAAAACGGATGTTAGCCGCAATTCAAATGACGACTGGAGGAATGAACATTGTTTGACAACCAAAAACTATTCGTTGTTGTGGACCCGACAGAGGACGATCTCTCTGCCCTGGAAAGAGTATTGACGATCTGCAAAACCCGAGTCGACGAAACAGGTAAATACCCGGAAGTTACCCTGTTTGTTACCGCAGAGTTGGGTAAATCTGCCAATCCCGGCAAGGAAGATGGTTACCGTGACCTGGAGTGGGTAACCAATCTTCGAAAGCCTTTTGTTGACCTTGGCGCCAATTGCAAAGTATTGCTTTCCTGGACGGATAATTGGTCAAAATCCATTCTGGAAATGGCTTCAAGTGGTGACTATACCTCCATCGTGATGCCTTTCCACAGTGGTGACGAGAAACAATATCTGAGCAATGAATTCTGGCATCTGGTCCGGAACACAAAAATCCCCGTTATTCTCACCGGAACCAGTGAATCGACAGAGCTGCGTAAAACCATTCTGGTTTGCCGTAACGTTCACGACTCTGGCCTGAGAAAAATTAACGAGAAGACACTGGCATACGCCAAGGATGTCGCCGAAAAACAGGGAGCAACGGTGCATGTGGTGGCTTCTTACCGGGATTCTTCCGACTACCCGGATCGCGGGCGTCTGGCAGCTGAAACCGGACTCCCCAACAACCAGTTACACGTCAAGATTGGGGCGCCAGAAGATGTGATCCATGAAGTTGCCGATGATATTGACGCAGATCTGGTGATACTTGCCGTATCACCTCGCAAAGACCTCAAAACGGCACTGATGGGTCGAAAAATGGACAAGATCATCAAAACCATTAACCGGGATATGTCTCTGGTTGTTTGATCAAAAATCTATTTATTCCTGATCAGGGGAGAAACCAGACGTCGCCAGGCAAGTGCCAGGCCTGTGTACACAAGAAAACAGGCCGCCAGGGAGGCCAGCCCGGCGACAGTCTGCCCCGCAAAACCAAACCACTCACCGGTGTGCCCGAAACGAGCGATATCCCAGGCCTGATCCCCTCGTGACCAGTCGTCATGATGTTTGGCCTCCAGGACCTCAGCCGTATCCATATCCAGCCTTAAGCCATACGCGTAGTCGGGACGATGACCGATACTTCGATCAATATAAAATTCGGCTTCACCTGGTGTTGCACCAACTTCCATCCAGATGGAATACCAGTCTTCAGCACCATTTTCTGCAGCATGTGCTTGTGCCTGTTGCAGTAGTGCCTGGTAGCTCATATCGCCCGCTTGTAACTCGGTAATTTCCGGGGGCTCTCCGCCAAAATCGGGTACTTCCTCACCAAAGGCGCCGTAGATCAGGCGGTTGGCCCAGGGAAAATAAAATATGGTTGCTGTCAGTGCGATAAAAAGCAGTGGAATCAGCGCCCAGAACCCGAACACATGATGCCAGTTGTAATCCCTGGCTCTGGGCAGAACCGCTTTTTTATTGAACAGGATTTTCCACTTTAACGCCCTCCATCGCCATACTCTTGGCAACCATAAATAGATGCCTGACAGGATCAAAAAGATAAAAAGCAAATTACTGTAGGCGGTGATGCCGCGTGCGATGTCAAAACCTTCTCCTTCAATGGCAAGCCAGCGGTGAAGGTCAGTGACAAAGTGAAAGAACGCAGCTGTGGCCCCCTCGCCTTCACGCAGTATTTCACCTGAGTAGGGGTTGATCAGATAGGCGTAATCACCTGCCCAGACTGGTCTTGCGGCTCCTTCGCGGTTCACATAGCGAATATAAAAATGATGTTCGTCGGGATGCTTTTGCTGAAAACGACCCAGGATATCGTCAGCCGACAAATAAGAGGCATTCTCCTGGGCCGGCACCTGGTACTGTCTTTCCACCCAATCGTCGATCTGCCGCTCATAGGTCAGCAAAACGCCGGTCGCAGACATAATCAAGATAACAATACCCGCCAGGACACCGACAACCAGGTGCGACCAAAAAATGGCAGATCTCAATACAAAAGGTTTCATACCCTGGCCCTAAATTAAGTCAGGGTCGGGACAAACCCGACCCTGATACTGATGACATTCTGAATATGCCTGATTAGAAGCTATATGAAGCGGATAAGCGAATGTCCCTACCAGCTTCCCAGGGGCCTACGACCAGCTCGTATCCGGCAACCTCGCTATAGTCACCGACACTTGAATGATCACGATAAAGCTTGTCCAAAAGGTTGGTAACGGCAAGGTTAAACACAAGATTTTCGCTGGCTTGCCATTCGGCAAAGAAATCCACTGTGGTATAGGAAGGTTTGGTTAGGGAATATAGCTCCGGGACCCAGCCCAAATCGTAGTCCTGATGCAGGGTATCAATGGTCAGCTCATTCACGTGAGCCACATTCAGACCCAGTCTCCAATCAGTCCCGGAAACATAATCAAAGCCCATATTCCAGGTATCACCACGGGAGCTACCCAAACCATTAAACTCGTAGCCATTCAGCGGGATCGAACCGTAATTCATGGCATAGATACCCTCAGCCGGGTCCAGCTCTGAATCATTGGAAGCGAATCCCATGAAAAATTCATACTCATTCCAGCGATAGGCGAGATTAAATTCAAAGCCGTCGGTCTCAATGGTGCCGATATTTTCATACAGGGAGTTGCCATAGAGACGCTCAAAAATTACATCGTCGATATCTGACTGGTACACAGCGATCTTGGCATTTAAATTTTGGACGGAGTATTCCAGTGAGGCTTCAATATTGGACACTTTCTCTGCCTGCAAACCGGCATCCACGTGAGGCTCACTTGTGCCATCCCATAAGTAGGAGTCAATGGTAAAACCATCACCAATTTCCTTACCCCGTGACGCTTCCGCATAGCCCAGGCCAAACGTCAGCTCACTGGTAATATCATAGGTTAAGCCGGCATTCAGACTGACTTCGGAATTATTGATTTCCACAGGCGTATCGGTAATTGGCGCCCCGTAATAGTCATTGAGCAGGATTTTTTGCTCATATTCATAATCGTCGTATCGCAGCCCATAGCTCAACAATAATGGCTCGGAAATCCGTGTATGGCTTTGAATGTACAAGCCCGTCACACTGCCCTGCTCCGCGTGATCTTCCTCGGGCTGGGGCACGGCATAACCGCTTTCCACTTCATCACTGCGGTAATCCACACCATAGGTAATGCGATGCATACCGATCACACTGGTGTTGCGCAAATCAAAGCCACTTGTGCTGATATCTGCCAGCCAGTCAAAGCGCCCACCACGAAAAGAGGACTCGGTTTGATAAGCCGTGGCTTCAAGATTGACAAGATCACCCTGCTGCAGCCCATAGTTGGCGACAAAAGTCTCTCGCTCTGCCTTGCTGGGATACAAGAGGTCGCCGGGCTGGACTATCCAGTTGGGACGGGCACTAAACTCACCTTCCTCTTCTCTTTTTTCCATACTCAATGACAACTGCTGGTTTTCAGTAATATCGCCGCTCAGTTTTACAAACGCCAGACTTTGGTCTGCTGCAGTGCCCAATACCCGATCGCCCTTGCCATCTTCCATATTCTCGCGGTCAAGGTCATTGTAGTAAGTGAGCAATCCCCAGTTATCGGTCAACCGGCCATAGAGTGATGCACTGTAGCGCGTGCCATCGTTGGTAAAAGTGTTTGCCTTGATACGTCCGCCGAATCTCTGTCCCTGATCCAGAAGATCGCGGGCGTCCTTGGTCTGAAAACGAATAGAACCACCAATGGCACCCGCACCACTGGTCGCTTCGCCCGCTCCCGCCTGCACATCAACCTGTTCAAGCAGCTCCGGATCAATAGTTACACGGCCAATGTGATGAAACAGTGTGGAAGTTTGAGGAGCCCCATCAACTGTCACATTAATCAGTGAATCCTCGAGCCCGCGAATATAGATTTTTTGCGCAACGCCAACAGAACCACCTACTGATATGGAAGGTGTCAGCCGAAATACATCAGCCAGGTCATTCGCCTGGTAGGTTTCCATATCGGCGGCAGTAATAATCGAATTGGTGGCCTGACCAACCACGGTGATTTCTTCCAGACCGGCGTTGTCTTCTTCCTGGGCCACTACCTGAAAACTGGATGAAACGGCGGCGACGCCCAAGTACAGGGCGCTCGTCTTGAACAAGTTGCGCATAGAGATAATTCCTTTGAATTGAAATGATAATTATTATCATATTCATTATCAGGAGTTGTCAATGCACAACTCAATATGCCCTTTAAACCCCCGGCATCTATCTGGCAGATCTGGACACTAGAACAGCAGCAAAAGCGCGATGGCCAATATGGTCCCAATCACCGGAATAACCACGGTCAGTGCGCCCAGCGGGCCATAAGCCGCCTTGTGGGTTTCACCGCAAATGGCGCGGATAGTGGTGACCACATAGCCATTGTGAGGCAGGGAATCCAGTGCGCCTGATGAAATAGCCACTACCCGGTGCAGGGCCTCGGGCTCCACACCAAGCTCCAGATATTGAGGTGCCAGCACGGGCAAAGCGATGGACTGTCCACCGGAGGCTGAACCGGTCAGCGCAGCAATAATGGAAACCGCGATGGCCGCACCAATTAATTCGTTGCCCGGGATGGCGGTCACGGTTTGCACAGCAATATCAAACGCGGGAGAGACTTTGGCCACCGAGCCGAAACCTACCACCGCGGCGGTGTTACCGATGGCAATCAGGGCGCCAATTGCACCGGCACTGAGTGCCAGGCCCGGACTGGGAAGATAACGCATATTTATGGCCCAGGTCGCAATACAACCAGCCAGAAGCGCGGCAATAAGTGCGGCGGAACCGTAGTCGTGATGCAAAAAAAAGGTCGTGCCGAGCACCATGCCCAGGGGAATCAGGCTGAGTATGGGATTGGGCAGTTCACGGGAGATTTCCGGCGGGTCGCCTTCGCGCACTTCAAACTGTTCGCCGTTGGCAACCGCCTTGTTCAGCATGCGTCTTAGCCACCAAAAGCCAAACAGCGCCATAAAAATAGCGACCACAAGGCTGACTTCCCATTCGGCATAGGGCGATGTTCCCAGAAATTCAATGGGAATCCAGTTCTGGATTTCGGGAGACCCGGCGCTGGTCATGGTAAACGTCACCGAACCAAATGCCAGTGTGGCGGGAATAAAGCGACGCGGCAGATTGGCCTGTTTGAACAGTCCCAGCGCAATGGGAAAAGCGGTAAAGGCAACAACAAAAAGGCTTACCCCGCCGTAGGTGAGTACCGCGCAGGCAATGACCGTTGCAAATGCCGCCGATTTGGTTCCCAGGCGTGCAACAATCCACCGGGCCACGCTTTCTGCCGCACCACTGTCTTCCATCAACTTGCCAAAAATACTGCCAAGTAGAAACATGAAAAACCAGGACTGGATAAAGGAACTAAATCCGGCCATATAGCTGTTGACATAATCCACTCCGCCCTCTGGCGAGGGGATCAAATCAATACTGCCGGTAATTGCCACAATCAGGGCACACACTGGAGCCGCGATAAGCAGGTTCATGCCTCGTATGGTGAGGACGATTAACAGTGCGAGAGAAAAGATCAGTCCAATGGTGCTAAGCATAGTGGTTCCAGTATTGTTTGAATTATATGGAGAGGAATATGGTATTGATGCCCTTTAGCTTTCGTTAATTACCTCGGCAAGTTCCTTTGCCGCCCGCTCTAAATCAGGTACATAGCTGACCAATTCATCCAGGGACTTCCGAATAACCGGGCAATGGGTAAAAAGTGATGCCAGCATCTGGCCATCTTTATTCAGAATCGGAACGGAACAGGCCACCATGCCATCAACAAACTCTTCATTATCAATGCCATAACCCTGTTCCCGTATGTCTGTCAGGGCGTTCTCAAGTGAATCGAGATCAGTATGCGTATTCCTGGCCAGTTTGGTCAGCGGCAAATGCGCCAGTATTTTCTTGCGTGTGCCCGCTTCCAGCGTACTTAAATACAACTTTCCGCTGGACGTGCACCACATGGGTGTATGCGTCCCCACCGGCAGGTTGATTTGCAGCGGCCAGTTGGTTTGCGCCCGATCAAAATACAGCATGTTCATGCCGTCGGGAACGGCGATACCACATGTCTCCCCAATAGTACTTGCCAGATCCGAAAGGATGGCCTGTCGCGCCGCCTTGCCGGGATTTCCCGCCAGAATAGAAAAGCCCAGGCTGCGCAGCCGTTTCCCTGCCCCCCAGGCGCCGCGCATATCGATCTGGATAAAATCTTCAGCATGTAGCTGCTGTAACAGGCGATGCACACTGGGTTTGGGAATGCCGAGCTGTACGGCAATATCTGCGGGACTTAACGGGCGGTCAGCCTGACCAATGGCTTCGATAATTTCGAGTACCCGAATGATCGAGGAGCCCTTATCCCGTTTTTTATCCACTTTTGCCAGCTCAGCATTCATGGCGTTATTTCATAGTGGGCATGGAAAACGACGTACCTTCCCGCACACCCGCTGACGGCCAGCGCTGGGTAATGGTTTTGCGTCGCGTATAGAAACGGACAGCATCCGGCCCGTAGGCATGCAAATCACCAAACAGGGATCGCTTCCATCCGCCAAAACTGTGGTAGGCCACAGGAACAGGTAAGGGAATATTTATCCCCACCATGCCGACTTCAATGTTGTCAGCAAAAAATCGCGCAGCCTCACCATCCCGGGTAAAGATGCAGGTGCCGTTGCCATATTCATGCTCATTAATAAGCTGCATGGCTTCCTGCATGGTGTCTACACGCATAACTTGTAGCACCGGGCCAAAAATTTCTGCGCGATAGCTATTCATTTCCGGTGTCACATGATCAATCAGGGTACCTCCGACAAAGAAGCCCTGCTCGTAGCCAGGCACACTAATGTCGCGTCCGTCCACCACGACTTTGGCGCCCTGCTCCTCGGCACTGGTAATGTGCTTGATCACATTTTGCTGATGTTCACGCGTGATGACCGGACCAAAACTGTTTTCCCGGTCAGAGAACTCGCCCACGGCGAGATCTTTCATGCCTTGCTGGATTTTTTCCACCAGTGCATCGGCAGTCTCATCACCCACCGCAACCGCAACAGAAAGCGCCATACAACGCTCACCCGACGAACCAAAAGCGGCCCCCAGCAATTGACTGACCGCGTTATCAATGTCGGCATCAGGCATCACGATCGCATGGTTTTTCGCGCCGCCCAGCGCCTGACAGCGTTTACCGTTGGCGGTGGATTTTGTATAGATGGCTTCGGCAACCGGGGTAGAACCGACAAAGCTCACGGCCTTGACACGCTGGTCTTCCAGCAGGGTATCGACCGCCTCTTTGCCACCATTGACCACATTCAGCACGCCTTCCGGCAAACCGGCTTCCAGCGCCAACTGGGCAATATAAAGCGAAGCACTCGGGTCTTTCTCGGAAGGTTTCAGGATAAAGCAGTTACCGCAGACGATGGCGATAGGAAACATCCACAAGGGCACCATCACCGGGAAGTTAAAAGGCGTAATGCCCGCGACAATACCAACGGGCTGGAAGTCGCTCCAGGAATCGATACTGGGCCCCACATTTTTGGAAAACTCACCTTTTAACAGCTCCGGCGCACCACAGGCGTATTCCACGTTTTCGATACCGCGCTGAAGTTCCCCCGCCGCATCGTGCACGATCTTGCCGTGCTCTTCGCCAATCAGGTGGCAGATCTTGTCGGCATTCTGCTCCAGCAACTCCTTGAAACGAAACATGATGCGTGCGCGTTTGACTGGTGGGGTATTGCGCCAGGCCGGGAATGCTTCCTGGGCAGAGCTAATGGCCTGCTCCACGGTTTGCCTTGATGCCATACAAACCTGTTTGGTGGCTTTGCCAAGTGCGGGGTTAAATACATCCTGATAGCCCTCCTGGCTCTCAATAACCTGACCGTTAATCAGATGTCCTACTTTCATTGTGTTACCTCTGTTGCTTCACGCCTTGCTTTTTAGCGTGAATAAAAATTGGGGTTAGGGGTGATGATTATTCTTAAACGTGAAGGGACTAATCGACCCAGAGGTCGTTGTAGAGCTTCACCATTTGTTCATGACTTGGGACAAGTGGATTATTGCCGGGCGAACCCGAAGCAGCCGCCTGTTCGGCCATCAGGTCGAGCTTGTCAAAGTAGACTTTCTTATCCACCCCAAACTGCGCCAGCGTTGGCACCTGGCACTGATCATTGAGTGAGTGCAATTCATCAATCAGTTTTTTTGTGGCGGACTCATCGCCCTCTGTTTCACTGGCGATACCCATGGCACGAGCACAGTCTGCGTAACGAGAGGTTGCCGAAGGAATGGAAAACTCCGTCACGCTGGGCAATAACATCGCATTGCTCATGCCATGGGGCACATGAAAGTGCGCGCCAATAGGCCGGCTCATGCCATGTACCAGAGCAACCGAAGCGGCGGAAAAAGCCGCACCGGCCAGGGTTGCCCCCATCATCATGGCTTCGCGGGCTGCTTCATTACTACCGTCGCTATAGGCCGTTCTTAAATTTGGCCCAATGAGTCGCAAGGCAGCCAGTGCCTGACTGTCGCTGTAAGCATTCGCCTTTTTACTGACATAGGCTTCAATGGCGTGGGTCATGGCGTCGATGCCGGTATCAGCCGTGACGCGAGGCGGCAAACTCAGGGTGAGCTGGTAATCCACCAGGGCGGCCTGTGGCAGGAAGCCCAGGCCCACACAAAGCATTTTTTCATCAGTGGCGTCATCGGTGATGATGGTAAAACGGGTCATCTCCGAGCCAGTGCCCGCTGTTGTGGGAATGGCAATAAGTGGCAATCCCGCTTCGGACACATTTCGTGGAAACTTGTAGTCAGCCATCTGGCCGCCATGTTTGGCCAGGATGCCAATGGCTTTTGCGCTGTCGATAGGACTTCCGCCGCCCAGGGCAATCAGGCAGTCGTAGTTTCCCTGCTTTGCCATATCCACGCCGGCAATAATTGATTGCTCGGTAGGCTCAGGAACGGTTCCGGAAAAAACGGCACTGCCTATACCCGTGTCTTCCAGGCTGTTTTGTACTTTATCGACATAGCCAAGGCTGACCATGATGTCGTCAGTAATGATGAGGGGGTTGTGGCAGCCAAGTGTCTTTACTACCTCGCCAACCGCCAGGCTCGCCTTGCCGCCGACCTGCAAGATGCGAGGCAAAAGTATGGTTGAGGACATACAAAGTCTCCGAAAAGCAAGCGTGTGTGAATAAACCCGTTTGGTACGAACGCATTAATAATTCTTATATTAATACGAATCGTATCATTATAGATTCATTCTGCCTAGCGACTCCTTTGCTGCCCTCGCCAAAACACCGGCTATTTGTATCTTCTTACCCCTGCTTGTAACGCCTGACGCGTATGTCCGCCTGTTCCTTGTGCCCGGCAAAGTTTTCAATTTCACACAGCCGCGAACAATACTCGCCGATCATGGCACTGGCCTCAGGAGTCCTGATTTCCTGGTAGGTACAGGTCTTCATAAACTTGCCGACCCACAACCCACCGGTATATTTTGCCCCGTGCTTGGTTGGAAGCGTGTGGTTGGTACCGATCACCTTGTCGCCATAGGAAACATTGGTGTACTTGCCCAGAAACAGGGCCCCATAGTTGGTCATGTTGTCCAGAAAATAGCGCGGATCGGCCGTCATCACCTGGACATGCTCACTGGCAATGCGATCGGCTTCTTCCACCATCTCATCGATGGTGTCCACGACGATCACCTGTCCGTAATCACGCCAGGCAACACTGGCAATATCCGCCGTTGGCAGTGTTTTCAATTGACGCTCAACTTCCTTAATTGTTTCCTGACCCAGTGTTTCGGAGTTGGTTAGCAGTATCGCGGGAGAGCCGGGACCATGTTCCGCCTGACCCAGCAAATCCGTCGCACAGATTTCCGCATCGCTGGTCTCATCGGCGATCACCAGGGTTTCGGTTGGACCGGCAAGCAGGTCAATACCAATTTTGCCAAACAGCTGACGCTTGGCTTCAGCCACATAGGCATTACCAGGACCTACCACCATGTCTACCTTGTCGATCGTCTCCGTACCCAGTGCCATGGCGGCAATGGCAGGAACACCGCCCAAAAGATAGATTTCATCCGCGCCTGCCAGGTGCATGGCCGTAACGGTTTCTGCCGGAATTTTTCCCCGGATTGGCGGTGTACAGGCAATAACTTTTTTAACGCCGGCCACCCTGGCCGTCAGAACGCTCATATGAGCGGAAGCCACCATGGGGTAACGGCCGCCGGGAATGTAGCAACCCACACTGTTGACCGGTATGTTTTTGTGGCCCAGGAAGACACCGGGCAAGGTTTCTACCTCAATTTCCCTGAGCGCATTTTTTTGATGTGTCGCGAAATTGCGGATCTGGGTTTGCGCAAATTTGATGTCTTCAATGGTTTGCGGATCGACCGAGGCAACAATTTCATTAATCTGTTCCTGCGACAGCCGAAAACTTTCCGGTGACCATTTGTCAAAGCGTTCGGAGATTTCCCGAACGGCTTTGTCGCCCCCCGCCTTTACTTCGTCGATCAGCCCCTCAACGGCTTCCCTGACTTTCTTGTCGTTACTGTCCACCTCAAACAGGGCGATGGCTTCTTTTAATACCTTTTTCATAAACCTCTTCTCAATTTATTTAATTGCTACATTCGAGCGTCAATCCAAATGGGCTGGCTGGCAGTCCCTCGGCGTTGTACAAATTGGCCTTGTCAGGATTATCAGCCCAGGCATATCGAACCGATATGGGCTCTTGCAGTTCCATACGATCCAGCACGACTGTTTCTCCATCCAGGCGCGCGCTGGCCCATTGCCAATCAGTGTTGGCACCTTTTATGGCAAACCCGGACAGTTCTTCACCCTTCGAGCTCAGGCCATTTCCTACCGAATCAAAGTAAATGACAATACGGCTGTCCTGCACACGCAAACAGCGCGCGTCGGGACCCGATGCCACCAGGTCTTCTTCGCCATACACCAGTGAACGTGCAGCAAGCGCCATGCGATCCCCCACAATCTTCTTGCGCAGGGGATGAATGTCGTTCCACTCTCCCGCATCGATATTGACGGCCAACGCAGTATTTTCCACGGTCCTGGTGATCTGGCGCTGTACAGCGCGGAACTCGGCCCAGTCACTTTCCTGCGGCTCATCACTGGATTCCATGAAATTTGCCAGTTGGGCAATAATAAAGGGCATATCGGGGTCATTAAACCGGTCGCGCCAGTCGGCAATCATGGCCTTAAGTATGGCCTCGTACTCATCATAGCGACTCGCATTAGATTCGCCCTGGTACCAAAGCGCCCCTTTAAAACGCACGCTTTCTATCGGCGAAATCATGGCATTGCCGTAGCCCAGCGGTTGCAGATGTTGCACAAACTGGTCTGGCTGTAGCGGATCGATTTCATAGCCAACCTTTACCTGCCACTCGCCGGTTAGATCCAGACTCAAATCACCCACTTTTAGCCAGTAGGGTTTGTCCAGGACGAAGCCACCCGTGCCGGTATTGCTTACCACGCGTACGGCAATGGAGTTCTTCCCTGCCTTGAGCACTCCTTCGGGCACTGTGTAGCGCCGTGGAGGATACTGGTATGTCGTGCCGCCAACCAGCTCGCCATTGACGTAAACCTGGTCCGCATCAACGATTCGCCCCATCCATAGCTGGGCTTCCTTTCCTGCTGCAGAATCCGGCAAGTTAATGTCACGTCTAAACCAGACAGCCCCGTTAATGGGCCCGATATCGGTATCCGCCCAATAACCGGGAATCAGCATGCGCCCCC
Organism: Pseudomonadales bacterium; assembly: GCA_965222065.1. Classification (GTDB taxonomy): domain Bacteria; phylum Pseudomonadota; class Gammaproteobacteria; order Pseudomonadales; family GM7GCV1; genus GM7GCV1. The sequence goes on along the minus strand of OZ244933.1, from coordinate 2,363,848 downwards.
AGTCCTCTGTGCTTAATTCAGCGGCGTACCAGGGTTCCTCATTGTTTAGACCCTGATCATTTTCTTGCAGCTCGGTTTGCCAGGCCTCATTTTTAGCCCGATCTTCCGCCAGGATACGTTCGTAGTATTCATGATCCTGATAGGAGGTTCCCTGATCATAATATTGAGGGAAAGCAGCCAGATTCTCTTCGCGGATGTAGCCTTCGGCGGTAGAACCACCAACGGCCGTATTAATAATGCCGATGGGAACACCCGTATGTTCGTGAATATGTTTCGCAAAAAAATAGGCCACCGCACTAAATGACTCGATATTGTCGGTATTGGTAACTTGCCATTCGCCGTCATTGTAATCCTCTCGCGGGCCATCAAAATCATATTCCGGCGATTTGGTATAGAGGCGGATCAGGGGCTCATCTGCCGTGGCGACCTCTTCGGGATAGACCGGCTGAACTCGCGCCATGCTTGTTTGCATGTTCGATTGGCCCGCCGCCAGCCAGACATCACCAAAATAGACATCGTTTATCTGGATACTGTTACGGCCATTTACTTCGAGTGTATGTGGCCCGCCTGCAACTTGCCGGGGGAGCGCCACTCGCCATTCGCCATTCTCTGCAACAGTTCGGGCAAGTTGCCCGCCATTAAGAGTCACCGTAACTTCTTCGCCTTCGTCTGCCCAACCCCACAAGGGCACCGCCTGATCGCGTTGTAAAACCACACCATCGGAAATCACCCGGGGCAACCTGTCCTCGGCCAATACCAGTTGACTGGCAAGACATGCGAAAAGGAACAGCGGTAAAAAAGCAAAAAGGCGTTTCAGGACAGGCATCAATATCTCCAACGGTCTTTGCCGAAGTTTCGTTAAGAAACTGAATACTATATGTATTTAAGCCTGTCTGCTTCAAAGACAACTCGTGCAGACCAGGTGCACAAATGCGGGAGACCAGGGTTATTTAGTGCTTTCGACCCGGATGGAAGCCAGAATGTCCAGCGCATGACGGCGCTTTTCGGGATCGTGTATGTCGACAGTAAACATCAACTCCTCTACCTCCACTGCGGCCAGAACCTGCTCCAGCAATTGGGCGATGGTGTCCGCGCTACCCCGCAGCTGCAAGGCAAGAAAATCCTCCACGGCTGCCTGTTCCTGACTGTTCCAAAGCCCTTCCATGGAAGCAACCGGCGGCTTTATCCATAAAGGCTGGCCGCGGAACAACGACAAAACACGCTGATAACTGGTGGTGGCCAGGAACTCGGCTTCTTCGTCGGTATCGGCGGGGATGGCAGGCAAAGACAGCATGGCATAGGGCTTTTCCAGAGTGTCTGACGGCTGGAACTGCTCGCGATACAGGCTGATGGCTTCGCGAAACAGGCGCGGGGCAAAATGTCCTGCAAACGCATAGGGCAGACCGCGCTCGGCAGCCAGTTGCGCACTGTAAAGACTGGAGCCCAAAAGCCAGATAGGCACATTCGTCCCTGCACCGGGAATGGCCTTGATTCGCAGATCCGACCTCAAGGGGCCGAGCAGTGCCTGCAGCAACGCCACATCCTGCGGGAACTGTTCGACACCCAAATGCTCACGACGTAATGCCTGACTGGTAATGTGGTCGGTTCCCGGGGCGCGCCCAAGACCGAGATCAATCCGTCCCGGATAAATACTTTCCAGCGTGCCGAACTGTTCGGCAATGACCAGGGGCGGATGATTGGGCAGCATGATACCGCCGGAACCGACTCGCAGAGTCCGGGTGGCACCGGCAATGTGGCCAATCAATACGGAGGTGGCGGAGCTGCTGATGCCCTCCATATTGTGGTGCTCGGCCAGCCAGAACCGGTTAAAGCCCAACTCTTCCGCATGTCGGGCATAAGCCACGCTGTTCGCAATGGTCTGGCCGACCGAATCCCCCTCCCTGACAGAAGCCAGTTCGAGCAGGGAAAAAGGGATATCGAGGCGCGATGGCAGACCATCAATGTCAGAGTCTGTTTCGGACACTTGTCTCAGTCTTGCCCCCCGTAGCGCTTGCTGTATCCGTTGCGGCTGTTCGTCACTGTGAATTCGCCACTTGCTTCTGCGGAAACCTTGATCCAGCTCGCCGGACCCATGTGCACAAGGCCTCGCCCTTCAACAGGCGTCGAACCATTGTCCAGGTTGGCAATGAAATCTGCGGGCGGATTCAACTCGTCACCAGCGGGAATCGAGTAATGATTCAGCCAGAGATCTTCGAGACCGGGGGCATCGCGAAGGGTTTCGAATGTCTGTGCCGCACCACCCTTGTTCGGTCCGTTGTTCATGATGGCAACTTTCGCCCCAGGCGCGTAAACCAGTGCCTCTGAGTTTGACATCTCCATGCCGTGACGGGAAACCAGGTAGAGATCAATGCTGCCCAGCTTGTTAACGGGACACATCAGCTTAAATTCCACGCTTGTATTTGCATCACCCAGTTTGGCTGTACTGAAGTCCCCGTAAGTAATGTGCATACCGACAGACGCTGCGTCTTCAATGAATCCATATTGCTCCGACACTTCAGGCCCTTGATGCACAAAGCCCTCACAATAGGGATTTAATTCACCACCACCGGGAAGTGGTGTCTCTATGACATCCCCTCCGGCGGCAATAATCTGGACATTAACATCCCCCATCTCGATGATCATTCCGGGACGCGCCACGGTGTGTTCAACATGGCTTCGGGTTTCGGCATAGTCCAGATAGGTTTGACGGGGATCTTCGCCCGCGGCGACGTCAACCGGAATACCCGTGTCGACGAAGTGGCGAATTGGCAGGCGTTCGGATATCTGCGCCACGTCACCAATATGATCACCGTGAAAATGCGAGAGCACAAAATAATCAATCTGCTCAATACCGGCAGCTTCGGCCGCTGCCGCAATGCGATCAACATCACGGCCGTCAAAGCCAGGCCAGCCGCCATCGTAGAGCAGCGACTCGCCGGAAGGGGACACAAATAATGATCCTCCCCCACCTTCAACATCGATGATGTAAATGTCGAATGTGCCGTTTTCCGGTCCCACAACGCCAACTGGCTCTTGTTCATCTAACGAACAACCAGCCGCCAAAAAAATAACAAGACACAGGCCGAATGACCGGATAACCCCAGGTTTGCTCATCACCGCTCCGAAATAAGAGTGAACTTACTAATTACGTGCAGGAACAATAAACGGGCAACTTCTGGCAGTCCAGCCAGAAGTTGCAAGCCTAACCCCGAATTAATGGCGGGCAGCTACCCTCTCTGTTCCAGCCTTTCCAGAACCCTCATCATTGCACGCATGGTGTGGTAATTGCCTTTCCAGATCTGGCTTTTGCGGGAATGAATACTCTCCGGGTCTTTATCCAGGCCCGAGTCATACCACCCGCCATGTTCATGATCGATAAGGTACTCGTTGATGTACTCCCATTGTTGCTCGAATTTATCCCAATAATCATGCGGATCATCGGGATACATGTCGGCCATGATAAGGAGCGTATTTAGTGCTTCGGCCTGGGCCCACCAGGTTTTCCCGTCGTTGGTGATAGTCAGCTCTTCATCACCGGGGAAATAATAGCCAGTATTGTAAATACCACCAGTTTCAGCATCCCATGCGGTTTGCAGCGTGTGATCTGTAAGGAGCTTTGCTATCCGATCTGTTTCCGGATCATTGTGCATCCCCAGAACATGCGCGGCTTCCAGCAACAAAAATGAGGTCTCAATATCATGCCCTGGCGTGACGTGATCGCGACCGAGATTTTCCCGAATAACTGCTTCGTCCTCATCCTGGTACGACAGGTGCGTCCAGTCTTCAGAAAAGTACAGTTTCAGGTAGCCCTGCTCCGAGACAGTGATGTCCCTGATAACATGGAACATTTCCTCCAGTCTTTCGCGGACCAGGTCATCCGGCCATACCGCGTATAGCTCTGTCAGTGCTTCCAGAATATGGATGCCGCTGTTGTAGTCCTTGGGATACCCCTCTGTTGTCGGCGTACCATCCCTTTGCAGGGGTTGAAAATATCCACCATATTCCTTGTCATGGGAATGGTCTTCCAGCCAGTTGAATGCCTGCTTTGCCAGCGCCAGTGCTTCCTCGTTTCCGGTCGCGCCGTAATAGGCGGCCAAACCGTAAATCGCGAATGAATTTCCATACAGTGTCTTGGCGTAGTTATCACCGAAGTAGGTATCGCGAATGGGCTCACCTTCGCGGGTGACCATTTGGTAGAAGCCGCCGTATTCTTCATCCCACATATGATTTTTCAGGAACTCAAAGCCATGATGGGCGTACTCCTGATAGTCCGGATTATCCGGAAACATCTCCACAACTTTTGAAAGTGTCCAGACGTGACGTGCCTGGGTGACAATCATTTTTTCCTGGGAACCAGTCATTTCCCAGTCGTGGGAGAAGCTGCTGATATAGCCTCCGTGCTCCTCATCAATCACTCTTGGATACCATGCATCCAGCATGGCCATCATTTCACTTTCTATTACCTCTGGCTCGCTTGCGGACGCTGTGCTGAAACCCGCCGCCCCATATAAAAGTAGGGTCAGTCCCATTAATCGGTAAATAAAGGAGGCGGATAGGCCTGATAGATGATTTCGCATGGTTCACCTTGTTGTTATCTATGATTATTCTATGACTGTTTCTGCCTCTCACCCGGCCTGGCCATGGTGGGGACGAAAACATGGAAAGGAAGAGTAAACGGGCAACACTGGGGAGTCCAGTTATAAGGAGGCCAGCCAGAGCCGGAAACCTGAAAAGCCCGAACCCCAGTCTTTCGCTTTATCGCCAGTCCTTAATCTCCTGCAATGATCTGGCTGGTTACAGGAGGGTGTGGTGCTGGCCAGGGAGATTTATTCAAAGCATTCTGGTCTTGGCGGCACAATACTGCGTATCCTTGATGTGTCTATACACTGTGCTGGAACCTTTCAATGCCCTATCGCATGATCTTGCGCCACCTGATTACCGCTGTGGCCTTCGTCGGGCTGTTTGTCGCCCTGACACTGCCAAACCGGCTGGCGTGGGTCACCGTCCCTGCGTTCATTTACTTCCCGATTGAATTCATGCTTATCGGCTTGCTGCTGCTCGTGCCCGGTATGACAGGCGGCGTTATCCGGATCCTGCTGTCGTTACTGCTGGGTCTCAGCATCTTGTTGCGTGGCGCAGACCTTGCCACTCACGAGATTTTTGCCCGTCGATTCAACCTGATCTTTGACGGCCACTTGCTGGCCGACGGAAGCCGCCTGCTGAACGGTGTTTTTGGTCATTTTGCCTCCGTAATTATTGGCCTGGTGGTGGTGCTGGCTGTCGTACTGGTCTGCTGGCTTTCCTTCCTCATGCTGGGCCGTATCAGGCGAGTTCTGCGAATTGCACCCCGCGTATCCGGCGCATTGCTGGTGTCGCTGTTGCTGGCCTGGGGAATCCTGAACAGCACCGGCTGGACGCGCACTGGCTCCTTCGCCTGGGACCAGTTGGTGGTCCACGGGCGAGATACGGTATACAGCATCCAGGACATTCAAACCTTTGCCCGGACGGTTGGCGATGATCCCGCCGCTGAACTGCCAGCCGACAGGATGTTCTCCAGACTGGAGGGCAAGGACGTTTTCATAGTCTTCGCTGAATCCTATGGACGGTCACTGCTGGAGCGTGAGCCCTTTGCCGAGTCGATTACGGACAAACTGGCTTCGGCCGAGGACAGCCTGACAGCCGAAGGCATGCATATGCGCAGTGCCTTTCTGACCGCACCCACCGTGGGTGGGCTGAGCTGGCTGGCCCATGCTTCGGTGCTTTCCGGTGCCTGGATCGACAGCGAAACCCGCTACAAAACGCTGATGGTCAGCGAACGGGTCACGCTGAACCGGTTATTTCGCAAAGCCGGCTGGCGCACCGTGGCGGCGATGCCCGCCATCAGTCTGGCCTGGCCGGAGGGTGCCTATTACGGCTACGACAAAATCTACAATGCCCACACCTTTGGCTATAAAGGGCTGCCCTTTAACTGGGTCACCATGCCCGACCAGTATGTCTGGTCTGCCTTGCAAGAACGGGAGCGTACCGGTCAGGATCGGCCACCAGTGATGGCAGAGCTTGCCCTGATTTCATCGCACGCGCCCTGGACGCCCATCGCCAGTCTGGTGCCCTGGTACCAGGTGCAAGACGGACGCATATTCAACGAACAGGCACAGTCAGGCCCGACCCCGGAAGAAGTCTGGAGCGAGGTGGACTCGATACGGGACTACTACCGCCAGTCCATTGAATACATGCTGGATACCCTGGTGTCTTACATTCAGGAGTATGGCGATGAAGATCTGGTGTTGCTGGTGATGGGGGATCACCCACCCGCTCCGATGGTCTCCGGTGATCCGCAAGGCCGAGATGTACCGGTGCATCTTATCGCGCGTGACCCGGCAGTAATCGACGCCATTGCCGAGTGGCATTGGCAGCCGGGATTGCTGCCGGATGAAAACGCACCGGTTTGGCGGATGGATCTTGTCCGCGATCGTTTTATAGAAGCATTCTCCGAACCAATGGAGGAAGTAAATTAATGGCACTGAAAGGCTGGCAGGAGCGATTTGGGTTGTGGCGTTCAATGCTGATGTACTACGGCATCCCCGGGCGCCAAGCGCGTATGCGGCGTTGCTACGGGCAGTTTATCCGACCGGGAGACCTGTGTTTCGAAATTGGCGCCCATGTTGGCAACCGGATCCAGGCTTGGCGGTCATTGGGAGCCAGCGTCGTGGCGGTAGAACCGCAGCCGCTGCTTATGCAATCGCTTGGACGTCGCTATGGTCACGACGCGGACACTGTCCTGATTGAAAAAGCCATTGGTGCCGAACCTGGCGAAGCGACGTTGTTCATCAGCACACGCACGCCCACGGTAACCACGATGTCGCGCGACTGGATCTCCCAAGTGCAGCAGGATCCGTCCTTTCAGTCGGTACAGTGGGATCGGGAAGTCAAGGTACCGGTGACCACACTCGATGCCCTGATCGAGTCCCATGGCGAGCCGGTGTTCTGCAAAATTGATGTCGAAGGCTTTGAGCTGGACGTATTACAGGGGTTGTCGCGGCCGCTTGCGGCGCTGTCGTTTGAATACATCCCGGCATCCATAGATATTGCACTGGCTTGCATCCACCGCCTGGAAGACCTGGGTAACTACGAGTACAACCTCGCTCCTGGCGAGACGCATCGCATGCGGTTTGATCGGTGGCTTACGCCAGCAGACATGGTACAGAGGCTGAAGAAGACCCATGAAGGCAGTGGCGATGTCTATGCCAGGCGGCTCGGCTGATTGTCGCCAGTCAGGTAGATTATCGTTACGCTGGCAGCGCCAAAACGTCGGTATGCCCAACCGTGCAGGTGCCAGTCGCAGAGTTGGCCAGTCGAAACCGAACCCAGTCGGCAAGTGCCCCGGCATCTATCCCGGGCGCATTTTCAACCGCGCCGGCAATGCCGACAATCAGCGCATCTATAACTGGCTGGTCGTCACCATTCAGTTCCCAGGGGCTGCTGGCAGTAGTCACCCTGAAACCAGCCTGGGTGAAGCGCTTAGCGATTGCGCGACCAGAGTCCGGTCCGAGTGCGAGCCCAAAGCCCTTATCGGTCCGCTGGTCCCGATTGAACGCTTTTAAGACCCTTTCATCCATCTCGTGCCCGGGTGTCCAGCGCGTGTGGCCATCGTAATTCAGGGCGGCGTAAAGACCGACAGGCTTTTGTTGGCATTGCACCTGCAAAACATTGGCGAGCTGATCGATAAATTCGGCCGACACCAAATCAAACAGAGCGGAAGCCGTTACCAGCCGGGCTCCGGCCAATGGCAAGGTTTCAATACGGGACAGGTCCGCGAGGCAGGTCTCAATCCGATGGTTGCTGTCATGACGACGCCCGGCTTCAGCCAGCAGTGTCTCATCGTGGTCCACCAGCCGCCAGGTAAAATCCGTGGAGTCGGGGACGGCAAGTGCGCGCAGGGTCGAGCCCGTTCCGGCACCCAGATCGACAATCACTGTGCTGTCATCGCCTGATGCGTCAAACGCCAGCCACTCAACAGCCTGTTCCCGCAGGCGACTCTCTCGGGCGCGATGGTCGGCGTCTTCGCGCAGGTCAAGCCAGTCGATACTGAAACCACTCATTGTGTTCGCACTTCCTTAATCAGGTTGGCTACCACCCGGGCAGAATCGGCCCAATCGGGCAGGTTGGCAGCGGCATCACGTGCGCCGGCCTGCAGTTGCCGACGCAGATCCTCGTGGATTAGCAGTTTATACAGCGCCTCAGTGAGGGCGTCGATATCATCGGGCGGCACCAGCAGCCCGGCAGATTCAGGCACCACATCAGGCACGGCACCCGCCCGCGCAGCAATTACAGGCAAACCCGCCGCCAGTGCCTCGGCGAACACCATGCCGTAACCTTCAAATCGGGAAGGCAGCACGAACAGGTCGGCATTTTGAAACTCCGTCTCAAGGTCGTCCACGACTCCAACAAAATGAACACGGTCCTGCAGTTGCAGTCGGTTCACCTGTTGCTGCAATGTATCGCTCCAGGCCGGATCAAAGTCGTACCCCCCCACAAATCGTGCCTGCCAGGACACATCCCTAAGAGATGCAAGTGCATCGATCAATACATCGTGAGCCTTGCGACGAGTCAGCGAGGCAACGGTCAGCAAACGCAGCGGATTGCCGTCACAGGGTGCGAATGATGATGGTTCGGTACCCGGGCGAGCCACGACTACCCTGTTCGGTGCCATGGAGAATTCTGAGATCAGTGCTTTCCGGGTAAAGTCGCTGGTGACCAGCACGGCCTGAGCCGCCTGCAAGGCTCGCTGCTCAGAGATTTGAAACTGCTGTTGCTGGGTCGGATCAAGACCGGATTCATACGTCAATGGATGGTGACACAACGCAATAATCCGCAAGCGCTGTGCCTGAGATTCTGCAAGCTCGTCCAGTACACCAAAGGCCAGCCCGTCGGCGATCACTACCGCGTTATCAGGCATGCTCTCGAAGGCCATGCGCGCCTGCTCCAAGGCCTGGTCGTCAGGAAATGGGAACAGGTCTGACAGGGAAATCAGTTCAACGCCCATTCCCTGCTGCTGTAACTCCCGGATCAGACGGCGATCATAGTGATAACCACCAGTCGGCCTGTCCAATTGACCGGGAAAAACGAAGTATAAGGATTCCTGGTTCACCGGTGATCTGATCCGTTCCAGACAGTGAGTCGTAATTTAGGGTAGAGTATCCGAGCTTAAAGCAACAACAGCCAGGAAGTAACCTGATTTTGTTACAACAGCATTCTGAGTGTGAAATGTCCATGCCTGAAGTGACCCGAATGATCACCACCCGTATTCCGACGGAACATGGTGATTTCGAGTTGTGTTTTTACACCAACACACTCGATGACAAAGAGCACCTGGCTTTGTTCATGGGTGACGTAAAAAACGCCGAATCAGTCCTTGTACGGGTTCATTCCGAATGTTTCACCGGCGATGTGCTGGGTTCGCGACGCTGCGATTGCGGTGAACAACTCGATCGTTCCATGGCGATGGTAGCGAAAGCCGGCGTCGGTGTTGTGCTTTACATGCGTCAGGAGGGCCGTGGCATTGGCCTGCTGAACAAGCTGAGAGCTTACAACCTCCAGGACCAGGGATTCGATACGGTCGATGCCAACCTGATGCTCGGCCACAAAGCCGATGAACGGGAGTACTCCCTGGCTGCGCTAATGCTCGAGGACCTGGGCGTCGCCTCAGTGCGACTGGCAACTAACAATCCAGCCAAAATCAGTGCGCTGGAGGCAGCGGGTATTACCGTATCTGAACGCGTGTCACTGGAAGTGGTGGCCAATACCGACAATGCCGGTTACCTTTTGACAAAGGCTCAGCGAATGGAACATTTTCTGCCGCTCAAGCCAACCAGCAATCAGTGACCCCATGAGTCTCAACCAAGACGTTGAACAGTGGCTGGTCAGTGAACAAAAGGCGTATCTCGACGGCCTTTCGGACAGCACCTTACCTCGCCCCCACGTAACGCTCAGCTATGCCCAAAGCTGGGATGGCAGCATCACTACGGCACCTGGCGAGACCATAGCACTGAGCAGTGATGCCGGCATGCAAATGACGCATCAGTTGCGCAGCTTACACGATGGCATTCTGGTCGGCATCGGGACCGTACTGGCAGACAATCCCAGACTCACCGTACGTAAATGGACCGGCGAAGACCCTCAACCTATTGTTCTCGACAGCCAGCTACGAATGCCCCCAACGTGCAAATTGTGCCAGAGTGGTGACCGCTCCTGCTGGGTACTGACCACCCCGGAAGCTGTCTCCCAGCGTGATGACTGTCAGCTGATTGTTGTGCCCGGAGACGCCGATGGGCATGTCGATTTGAACGCAGCAATGGCAGCCCTTTACGAACGCGGCATACGCACATTAATGGTTGAGGGCGGCGCTTCCGTGATCACCGCCTTTCTGAAAGCCGGACTGGCCGATGCCGTTGTATTGACGGTAGCGCCAGTCTTTATTGGTGGTTACAACGCCATTGCCCGGCTCGGTGATAATGGCATGAAGCCTTTGCCACAGATCGCACCATTGCACAGCCAACAGTTGGGAAATGAGTTGATCATCTGGGGCAGACTTCACTACGAGGATGTATCAGGCTCATAAGGACAACCAGCTCCGGGACCGACCAAATGACAGTGACTAATACCGCATTGCAACTCTGGTTCACCGCCCCCTTCGAGGTCGAAGTGCGCGACGTGTCCTTGCCTGAGCCAGCCAGGGGTGAAGTTCGGGTGCGAACGCACTACTCCGCCGTGAGTACCGGTACTGAACTGCTGCTTTACCGGGGAGAGTTGCCGCAGTCTATGGCGCTGGACAGCACCCTGGAATCCCTTCAGGCGTCCTCCGGGTACCCGGTTCAATACGGTTATGCCTGTGTAGGTGAGGTTGAGCATCTTGGCGACGGGGTAGATTCGGCGTGGCTGGGACAAAGAGTGTTTTCCTTTCAGCCACACGCGAGTCATTTTCTGACTCGCCCGGAACAATTGATTGCGGTTCCGGACGATGTATCCTCAGAGGCGGCCGTCTTTCTGCCCAATATGGAAACCGCTGTTAACCTGGTACAGGATGGGCACCCCATGATTGGCGAACGGGTCGTCGTCCTGGGACAGGGCGTGGTCGGTTTGCTGTTGACGGGCGTACTCGCACAGTATCCCCTGACGTCGCTAAGTGCCGTAGAAGGGCAGCACGACCGACAGGCACTGGCCCAAAAAATGGGCGCTCAAGTAGTGTTCCATCCGGCGGAGGCATCAGCCGAAAAACAACCGACCCTGGCCGATACCGACCTCATCTATGAAGTCAGCGGTCACCCGGTCGCTCTTGATCAGGCCATCGAGCTAACTGGCTATGGCAGTCGCATCGTTATCGGCAGCTGGTATGGCAACAAGCCGGTAACGGTTGACCTGGGCGGCAAAGCGCATCGCAATCGCCTGCAAATTATCACCAGCCAGGTCAGCACCCTGGCGCCTGCCCTGACCGGGCGCTGGGACAAACAACGCCGCTTCGAGCTCGCCTGGGAGATGATTCGACGCATCGACCCGACTCAACTGATCACCAACACCGCAACGCTGCACGAGGCACAAGGGCTGTACCAACAGCTTCATGAAGCCAGGTCCGGCATCGTGCAGCCCCTGTTTCATTATCCGGATTAAGAGGAAATCTATGTATACCGTAGCCGTCACCCGCGACTTCATCGCCAATCACTACCTCGTTGGAGGGGACTGGGGTGACGAGAACTCTCCCCATGCACACCATTATGTGCTTGAAGTCAGAATCGAGGGCGACACACTCAACGAACATGGCTACTTGGTGGACATCGTCGAGATCGAAGCAGCGCTGGAGAAACAGGTCACCTATTTTCGCGACTGCATGCTGAACGACAAGCCTGAGTTCGAAGGTCTGAACCCGAGCATCGAGCATTTCAGCCGGATTCTAAACAATAAACTCATGACCGATATCACCCCACCGGGCAAAGGTGAGTTAACCGTCAAACTTTGGGAAAACGACAGCTGCTGGGCGGCTTATCGCCAGTCATTCGGCTAAAGCCGGCTTGCTGTGAAATCCGGAGCTGTGAAAGCTCCAGAGACAGCCAAGACCAATCAGAAGCACCAGTGCATCGCGCAACCGAATCAGGGCGATCAACCCAACGGCCGCGCTGACAGACAACCCAAGAAACTGGAACGACCACAGTATCGACGCCTCAACGGTACCAATTCCCCCCGGCACCGGCAGTAACATCGCCAGTCGCATGCCAACCATGATCAGAATAATGTCGGAGGGAGAGACAGTCAGACCGAGAAAACCGAGCAATAAAGCAAGTTCGACCAGCAATGCACCCCAGCTCGCCAGCGACAGCAGCAAAGCGACCCAGAGCCGTGGCCGGTGTGAAGACAAGGCTTCGCGCAGTGTACCTACAAGGGATTGCCAGCCCGTGAGTTCAGTTTTTTTTGCGGGCTCGGCCTGAGCGCCCCCGCGAACGCTTTTTACCAGGGTACGAAAGCGGTTTGCCAGCCATTCCGGATGTCGCAGAAGCAGCGCCGCGAAAAACAGCATCAGACAGAGTGCGCCAGCCAGAATGGCAGAGATCTGGAGCCACTCGCTGACCGGCAAGATGGTGCTGCCCAGCAGTATCAGCACACCAGCCAACAACACGGCAATGTTAGTGCCAGTCTCCATGAACCGGTCCAGCCCCAACATGCCGACTGCGCGGTGCATGGACACATCAAAATGGCGATAAAGCCAATAAAGTTGTAGCGGTTCCCCGCCGAAATGAGGACCGGGGGTCAGGAAGCTAACGGCGTTGCCGGCCAGGCGAATTCGAAACAGTCGGGTCAGAGACAGCGTCGCCTGTAGTGCCTGTCCCAGCAGTTGCCAGCGCTTTACGGCAACGTACAAGATAGCGATATTGACCAGCGACCAGAGCAGCCAGTCTGCCAACGACAGCAACCCCAACTGGGCGACAATGTCGTTCAATGGCAATCGGGTGAGTGTCCAGTAAGCCAGGACCAGGGCCAGCATCCAGAGCAATAACGTCAGCCAGTTCCAGCGGTTCATGCACTGTGCTCCCGACCCGCACCGAGTCGCCCGCTGACGTGCAGCCAGTCGCGACAAAAGCCGGCCAGAAACGGGATCATCAGGACGATGCCGAATCCTGTCGACATACCAGCGGGTACAAACGGCCAGAGAGCAATGGCCACTAACGCCATCTGAATACCCGCAAGGTAACGCCGCAGACGGCTGGATGGCAGCGGAAAGACGTGCCGGCCTTGCCGCTGACGCCAGCTAATGCCCCACTGAAACAGGTAGTAAGCAACGCTGACCAGCAGGTAACTTATGTGAAGCTTGCCAGCAAGAACGGCCAGCAGGGGTACCATCAGCAGGCCAAAGGCATCCAGTACCGTATCGAGCTCCATGCCCAGTTGGGTTGTCTGTTGCTGGCGTCGCGCCATGTAGCCATCCAGCCAGTCACTGGCGACGGCCAGTGTGTAAAATACCGCTGGCAAGTAAAATAACCCGGTTGGCATGTTGCCGAAGGCAACTTCCCCAAAGCCACCGCCACCAGCTATCAGAAAACCCGCCGTCGCAGCGATAAGCAAGCCCCTAAACAACGTGACGCGGTTACCATGACCTAGCCACCGGTAATACTCGCCCGTATCCACCCGGCGGTTCAGGTGGAGTCGCCGGTAACATTGCCACAACACGAAACCCCAGCAGGACAAAGCGATTAGCAACCATCCCATAGCCATGTCCGGCCCTAAAACAACTATCAGCGCGATACTCAAGGCAGCGAGGACACCAACACCGGCCAGCGCAATACGTCGCACCTCGCCCCTCAACGTTACGGCTACATCACCCGACAGCAACCTACTGGTCGGCTCAGGCGAATTGGCCACAATCAAACCATTCGATATTGAGCTGACGGGCATCCAGCATGCGAAAATTATCCTCATTAACGTGTCACCGGTATATACGAACCGTATCCTGACCAGGACCAATGGCGTACAGTGCCCCTGATCCACAGATAGCACTTTTCCGTACACTATCATGAATGGGATAACGACTCCCCAACCGCGATTTCCGGACTGGAAGGAAAACATGCTTTATAGAAGACGCTGCTGGCGCCGCTTCGCTCGTGTTGCAGCACTGATACTGGTTTATCTGCCGTTAAGCCAGCCGATCCTCGCAGAGCCAGAGTTTGAATCGGATCCGCGCCCGTTCAGCCAGAGCTGGCTGAGGGAGTATGCCCGTGAAATATCCACGCAAGTCTACACACCCGAAACAATGGCCGAAAACAACCCGCTGCGATCACTGAGCTATGACGACTACCGGCGCATCGTCTTCGAGCCCGACGCCGCCATCTGGTCCGACAGCGCCTTGCCTTTTCAGTTACAGCTGTTTCACCCGGGATTCCTGCACGCCAATCCGGTCGGGTTGCACCTGGTCAGCGATGGCATGGCTCGCCGCCTGGCGTTCAGTAAAGATCTGTTCAATTACCATGACAGTCCGGTAGATGTCAGTCAGCTTGAAGCGAATGGCTATGCCGGATTCCGGGTTCACCATCCGATTAACACCGCCGAACGCCATGAAGAATTCCTGGTATTTCTCGGCGCCAGTTACTTCCGGGCCGTTGGCAAGGACCAGTTCTACGGCCTATCCGCACGCGGGCTGGCCGTTAACACTGTTGGCGAGGGCGACGAAGAATTCCCACGTTTTACCGACTTCTGGATTGAACAACCTGATGCCCGTTCAGACGAAATCGTCATCCATGCCCTGCTGGACAGCCCGTCTGTCAGCGGTGCCTATCAATTTACCGTTTTGCCTGGCGACCAGACCCGCATGGAAGTTGACGCACACCTGTTTCCACGCCGGGACAGCCCCCGTGTCGGTATTGCTCCGCTTACGTCCATGTTTATGTTCGACGCAACCAATCGCGCCCGGGTAGACGATTTTCGCCATGCTGTGCATGACTCGGACGGGTTATCCATCATCAACGGGAATGGCGAGCAACTGTGGCGCCCGCTGGCCAACCCGGCCCATGTTGAAGTGTCCTCCTTTGGTACGACCACCTCGCCACCCAAAAGCTTTGGTCTGCTTCAACGCCATCAGGCATTCGAACAGTTCAACGACAATGAAGCTCGCTACGATAAACGCCCTTCGTTGTGGATAGAGCCCCTGGGTGACTGGGGTCCCGGGCACATTGAGCTACTGGAGATCCCGACCGGTGTGGAATATCAGGACAACATCGTCGCGTATTGGCAACCGGCCGATGGCTTGCAGGCGGGCGAAGAATACCACTACCGGTACCGCATGCACTGGGGCGATACCCCACCTTTTGGCCCGACACAGGGCCGCATAATTGAAACAGCCGCGGGCAGCGCCGTGGATAGCGACGAACGTGTTTTTGTTATCGACTACAGTGATGGCCGGACCATTGAGAGTTCGGTTCGTAATGCCGTTCGCATTCGCGCCACCACCAGCGCCGGAAATATCACCAGCGTCAGCGGCGCACTGGTAGAAGCTACCGGCCATTACCGTGCCTATATAAAGCTGGACCCGGGTCAGGCTACCCTGGCCGAACTGCGGGTGACACTTGAAGTCGACAACGAGCAATGGGGTGAAACCTGGCTTTACCGGTGGACTCAATGACGGCCAGGCTACCCTTTACTCCGCCGGCGTCGCCGCTGGCAATGCCTACCCAGATATTGTCGGAGCGTCCGAAGCCACGTCAGCTCGGCAGTAAACCCTCCACCTGGATGGCCCGTCTGCTCACTTTTGGTGGCAGCCTGGCCCTCACTCTTGTGGCGAGCCGGCAACTGCATCAGATCATCCCCTTTCAAGAGGTCGCGACAGCCTCATCGTCCGATGCCCCCTTGCTAACGGCACTGCTGTGGTCGCTGTTGTGCCTCTTTACCATTACCTTCGCCTGGATCTCCCTGTCGGCTACGGCTGCTGTCGCGGGACTGTTATCGGGCCGAACCTGGAAGACTGAAAACAGGGAGTGGCGCCGCGCCAGCCCGAATGCCCCGTTACACGGCAAGACCGTGCTGATCATGCCCATCTACAATGAAGATGCAGCCAGCGTCTGCGCAGCCCTCGCTGCCATGGGAGAAGATCTCAACAACCTGGGTTTACAGGAGAAGTTTGAAATCTTTGTCCTGTCCGACACCAATTCGTCCGGGATCATTCCGCACGAGATAGCCGCAGTGGAATACCTGCAGGATCATTTGAGGGGGACCTTGCCGGTCTGGTATTGCCGACGCGAGCAGAATACCGACAAAAAAGCCGGCAATATACGCAACTTCATAAAGCGCTGGGGCCATAGATACGACTACATGGTGGTGCTGGATGCCGACAGCCTGATTGCCGGTGAAACGCTGGCCACACTGGTCCGGGAAATGGATGCCGACCCCTCAGCAGGAATTCTGCAAACTCTGCCACGTCTCTATGGTGGTGAAACGGTGTTTGCCCGGCTCCAGCAGTTTGCAAGCGTCACCTACGGGACGATTTTTGCCCGGGGTCTCAGTGCCTGGCAGGGCCATGGCGGTAATTACTGGGGCCATAACGCCATTATTCGCATCAAGGCGTTCGCCGAGTCGGCAGGTCTTCCTTCACTGTCTGGGCCTCGTCCGTTTGGCGGCGAAATACGCTCTCACGATTTCGTCGAGGCTGCGCTGATTCACCGTGCGGGCTGGTCAGTCAGGATGCTTCCCGAGCTCTCCGGTTCCTGGGAAGAGTGCCCGCCTACCCTGCTGGATGCAGCCATCCGCGACCGCCGCTGGGCACAGGGTAATGTCCAGCACCTCGCCGTAGTCCCTGCCCGGGGTTTACGCTGGCAAAGCCGGGTCCACCTGCTGATGGGCGTTATGAACTACCTGACGTCACTGCTCTGGCTGGCGATGGTGACGGTAGGCCTGGTACTGACTATACAGTTCGCACAACCCCGGATGCAGAGTCTGGCCTCGGACGTGCTTCCAGCATTCGATTCCGAGCGCATGATCAGTTTGTTTGTTTTTACCATGACTCTGCTATTACTGCCGAAAATTCTGGGCATAACCGGTGGCCTGATAAGCCGGAAACTGCGCGGGGGGTATGGACGGTTTCGGTTTGTCATCAGTGCACTGCTGGAAATGCTGTTTTCAATTCTGCATGCCCCCATCTTCATGCTGATTCACAGCCGGCACCTGCTGGAAATTGCCCTGGGTCAGGACTCGGGCTGGACGACCCAGCAACGCCAGGGCAATGGCGTGCAATGGCGTCATTTACTGGTGAGGCACGGCACGCATACCCTGCTGGGGCTGCTGGTGGCGGGTCTGCTGCTGTGGGCATCCGTCCCTCTGTTGTATTGGATGTTGCCCATGGTCATCGGGCTGATTTTGGCCGTACCACTTTCGGCCCTAAGTGGCAGCAAAGCGGCAGGCCGATGGCTGGAAAGCCAGAAACTGCTGGGCATACCGGAAGAGTTGACGCTACCGGATATCATGAAACGGCGTCAGCAGTTTCTGGCAACCAGCGCAGAGGCAATCACAGCCGACACTGGTGATGAGCCAGCAATTACAGCATCCGGCGAAAAATACCGTCTTTACTCACCATATGCCGCATAGCGGCCGCGATATGCCCGGCGATCAACACCCCTAGAGTGATGGCGAGTGTTCCGTGTATGTCAAACAAACGCGCGGATAACTCCCTGTCTTCGGGAACAAGCGGCATTGCCGGTAAATGATACCCGCCCAGCGTAACCAGAGCAGGAAACGCGGTGACACCAGCCCATCCAAACAAAGGGGTTAGCACCAGCAACACGTAAAGCAAGTGGTGCACACTCCTGGCGGCCAGCTGCAATCTACGCGGCATACTTTCCGGGTAGGGAGGGCCCTTCAATGCAACCTTCATCCCGATTCGGAGGATTATCAATAACAACAGGCTGAAGCCGATGGCCTTATGCCAGCTATACAGGCTATTCGTCAGCTCGCCCCAGATGTCGGCTTCCGCACGAGAAGCCATCCAGAGCCCGATCGGTAATGTTACCAGTACCAATAGCGCCATTATCCAGTGCAGCACCCTCCATCCTGCCGGGTACTTTTGAATCTGTGCCATCTCCCCGCTCCTTTGCGCAAAGCCCGACTGTTTGACCGTAGCGTTAGCCCGGTGCCAGTCCTCATGGTAAACCCCAATAGCCGATTCCTGTGAATCTGGATATTTATCGCCGGACACATCCTTATTTATAAGTGATTTTTGGACCTGATTGGATTGAGAAAAACTTCAAAGTGGTGCCCGGGGCCGGGGTCGAACCGGCACGGAGTTTTCACTCCGAGGGATTTTAAGCTATTGGTGTTCCTTTTTGACGTTTTTTGAATTAACTTGCAGATCAATAACTTACAGCAACTTTTTTTGTTTTTGAGTTTGCTGTAATTTGCGATGTAGGCAGGTATTTTGAGGTCAAACTCCGACACTCCGCCTAAAAAAAGACACTAATAACAAGGACTTAGTGCAATGGCACGGATCAGAATCAATAATACAAATGTAGGCAGCCTAAAACCACCCAAAAAACTGGCTAATGGCAAACCTGCACAGGACTATTACAGGGATGACCAGCTTCAAGGCTTTGGCGTTCGGGTATCCACAAACGGCGCAAAATCTTATTTCGTTGAGAAACGATACAACGGTAAAAACAAACGTATCACCATTGGCAAGCACGGCCAGATCACACCCGAACAGGCACGCAAGCAGGCACAGGTTTTACTTGGCTCTATTACATTGGGTAATGATCCCATTGAAGAACGTCGAGCCAAACGAGTCCGAGGGACAACCCTTGGAGATTGCTATCAAGATTATCTAAAGGTACGAAAGCATCTAAAGCCAAATACGCTTCATGACTACGAACGCAACATCAATGGAGCGTTTTCAGATTGGATAGATTTACCTCTTTCTGAAATCACCAAAGCAATGGTAGAAAAACGCCATCAAGCGTTGGGCAAGAAAAGTCATGCAAGGGCCAACAATGCCATGCGCATGCTTCGTGCTCTTTTTAACTTCGCTATCAATCAGTATGAAGATAAAGACGGCCAACCCGTTGTCCAGTTCAATCCGGTAGACCGACTAAGCAAGACGCGAGCTTGGTACACCATCAAGCGGCGGCAAACTCTCCTCACGCCCACACAAATCAAACCTTGGTATGAAGCGACCATGAAGCTCAACCAAGAAACAACGCGTGATTATCTTCACTTCTTACTGTTCACAGGATTAAGGCGCTCCGAAGCCATGTCTTTGACTTGGGATAACGTGGATTTCAATGAACGGAGTTTTTTGATTCCAGATACCAAGAACTCAGAACCACATCAGCTCCCAATGTCTTCTTTTTTGGAAGACTTACTTACGAGGAGACATTTGCAGGCAGAGAAGATATGGGTCTTCCCCTCCCCTGTAACCAATGGCCCTCTGAAAGAGCCGAGAACGGCTGTGGCTCGAATTACCGAAGAGACGGGAATTACCTTTAAGCTTCATGATCTTCGAAGAACATTTATAACAATTGCCGAAAGCTTGGATATACCGGCTTATGCTTTAAAGCGGCTTCTTAATCACAAATTTTCGAATGACGTGACAGCAGGTTATATTGTTCCCAATATGGAAAGGCTAAGGCGACCCATGCAGAGAGTCTCAGAAGAAATCCTTGGGTATATAAAGGATTAAAACTAAGCTAAAGGAGAGCTATGGATGTAACTTGGACGACGCTACTTTTAATACTGGGTGGTATAACAGACTGCCTGGCATTGGCTGGTTATTTCTCTACGCAAGAAGACGGACCTCTTAGATTACTTAACGAGATACCTAAAAAAGTCTGGGGATTTGTGTTTTTTAGTGTTACTTGGGTAATGCTAGTTATATGCTGGTATTTGATATTTGAGCCTTATGGAGCATATCCGACTGATTCAGAAACTAACCAACTTGTCGGAATTATGCTGGCAGGGCCATGTCTTTTAGCTTTTAAGTACGCCCTAAAGTTGATAGGCAATGATGAGGAGCAAAAGTGAATCTAACTGAAATCCAAAAACAACTTCAGGAATTTGCTTCAGAGCGAGACTGGGATCAGTTTCATACACCAAAAAATTTGGTGATGGCTTTATCAGGAGAAATGGGTGAACTAGCGGACTTGTTCCAGTGGAAAACAGCCACCGAATCATTTCCTGAAAATCTATCAGATAAAGAAAAAGAAGAAATTCGCCAAGAGGTGGCCGATATAGCCTTATACCTCTTACGCCTCACTGATAAATTAGATATTAATTTAGAAGATGCTATCCAGGAAAAGCTGAAAATTAATGCTGAAAAATACCCTGTAGATCTATCAAAAGGGAATGCCACAAAATATAACAGGAGATAGTTATGGCGAGAGTGCTACTGCAGCCCGCAGGCAACGAAAAGGATTTTCACTTCAAAAAAACGATACTAAATCCAGTTAGTATCGATTTATTAGAACAGTATCTGGACAACTCAAAAATAAACTCTCTTCGTACGCAATTTCCACAGGGGTTGGTTCCAACTTGGGGGCTGGTACCTGGAAAAAGAAATGATGTTACATGGCAAGACTTATCCGTGGGGGATATCGCTTGTTTTATTAAAGGAAAGACGTTTGCAGCAACCGGCAAAGTAGTACTTAAAGCAAGATCCCCTGAATTAGCTAGGGAGTTGTGGGGCATTAAAGATGTTGAAGGGACGCCAACATGGGAATTGATGTACTTCTTAGATGACATTAGAGAATTTAATAAGTCTAAAGACGAATTCAAAGCCGGCATTGGTGTTAAAAAAACAGACCCAATTCAAGGCACTCGGCTATTAAGCGATGTTGATAGCGAAGAGGCTTTAGACTGGTTAGGGCTTGCCAAGCAGCCGATCAAATATTGGTGGGTTAACCATCGAGGAACAAGATCTCAAGAAACCCAGGGCGGTTATATTTGGGCACCAAAAACAAAGTCCAACGGTGCTTTTTCTAAGGGGTATGACAATTTAAGAAAAGTAGAAGTCGGCGACAGAATATTCTCTTACGCCAATAGAGAAATCTCTATGATTGGCGAAGCTACAAGCGAGGCTTTCACTGCTCCCAAACCACTTGAATTTAAAGCCACAGAGAATACTTGGTCGGACGAAGGCTGGCTTGTTCATGTGGACTGGGAAACACTAGAAGAATCTATCCACGTTCCGAACATACACAATAAAATTAAAGAATTATTGCCTAACGAACATTCTCCTCTAGATAAAAACGGGAATGGCAATGAAGGAATTTATCTGGCCAAAATCAGTGGCCAGCTAGCGTCTGCTCTAATGCAAAATTCAGGCTTGTCTAAAGCAGAGATTGAGAAGGAAGGGAAATCTGATCGAATAGTAAGGCAGATTAGAAGATTAAAAATTTCAGAAACAGAAAAAACTGCCTTCATCAAATCTAGACGCGGGCAAGGGCGTTTTCGAGAAGATGTTCTAGCTCTGCACAAAATGTGTCCATTTACTAAAGTTAGCAATACTACTTTTTTGCATGCTAGCCACATCAAGGGTTGGGCTGACTGTGATACAAATGAAGAAAGGATTGATCCGGAGAAT
This sequence comes from Pseudomonadales bacterium, assembly GCA_965222065.1. Classification (GTDB taxonomy): domain Bacteria; phylum Pseudomonadota; class Gammaproteobacteria; order Pseudomonadales; family GM7GCV1; genus GM7GCV1. The sequence goes on along the minus strand of OZ244933.1, from coordinate 2,342,253 downwards.
GGTCTGCCACTTAGCCTTATCGCAGACAGGTTATTTGATAAGCACTTGGTCAGTTTTGATGATGACGGGAGTGCGATTTATTCGTCTAAACTAGACCAAGGCGAGTTAATGAAACTAGGCATTGATATTACGAAAGAGGTAAAAATTCCGATACGTTCTCAAAAACAATTAGAGTACATTCGTTTTCATCGTAAAAAATCAAAGCTTCAGTGATGTTCTCATTTTTTCGGAAAAAGGATGCTCCAAAAGAGATTCCCCCGGGCCTTCTCTCTTACCGCCAACATTTATCAATTTGGGAAGTGTCATGCCGTTGGGCAGGATATGACCCTAAATCGATTAGATCCTCTAATGTCCCTACGCCGGTCAGTGACATTCTAGGATTAATCCTTCAGGCCCAAATAAACTCCCAACTCCCTGTCACAAAATCTGATGGGGTATCGGTTCGTGACTGGAGCTGGCTAGACGATTGGAAAGCGTATGTTCCTCCTAGAGAAGAATTCGATGGCACGGAAGGACATAGATTCCAGCTATACCAAGAGTTCATGAGGGACATTACTTCCGAACATAGAGAACTTACCGAACACCACTACGACATGATTGAAACAAGGAAGTATCGAAGTGAAGTTCTTAAAAGCATCCATGTATATCGCGACGACCTTTTCTTTTACTGTAAAACTTATGGTATTGACCCCCCTTCTTTCTGGTTTGATCCAAAAACTGTACAGAATGAATTTAGGCTTTGGCTTGAAGATATTGATAATGATGAAGAGTCTTCAAATTTTGAGGCCGATGAAGCCCAACCTAGTAATGTCGGTAAATTAACAAGGGAGCAGATCGACAGAACATGGCAGCGATTAACCCATGCACAAAAGACTCGACTGCTTTGCAGACAAGTCGCCTCAATTATGTGGAAGGAAGATAAAACAAGAACAATTCAATCTATTATCAATGATGACATTATCCAATATTACTGTGATGCCGCTCGCTATGGTGACCCTAAGACCATTAGGGAATGGATAGCAGACTTAGACCCAAGGCCGCCAGAATCTAAAAAAGGGCGCGCCAGATCATGATTATTTACCGCTTAAACTGGCTTTTTTATCCGTCTAATATAAACGGGAATATTCGCGCCTAAGCGCAAAATTCAAACTGCCTCCGTCATTCACAAACACGGAGGCAACATGCCAGCAGAAAGACTTTTAACAACTGAACAAGCAGCTCACTACCTTGGTGTAAGTCGAGCATTTCTAGAACGTGATCGATGGGCTGGAGCAAAGATACCCTTTATTAGGTTAGGGACACGCTCCATCAGATATAGGCTTGATGATCTTGAAGCCTATGTAGAACGATCAGTTCATACGAATACCTGCTATAGCAAGGAGGTGATCTGATGACCTCCGGTAAGAAGATGGGTAATGGGGCCGACGACGCACGCGCTAACGGCAGTGCGCGCGCGTCGGCTGACGCGTTACTCCCCTCTACTAATAGGGGAGTAACAATGACAATTGACTATCTATCACTGACATTTCATACGAATGTAAGTCGAATAGCTTTTCTTGCTGTATCCCATTTACTTGGCTATGAAATCCCAGAAGCAAGCAATTGGAGCGACTTCTTTTATAAACGGGAAGGAAAAGCTAGAGGTTATCAGGCCATGTATTCTGGTGAGCACGGAATGATGTTGTACGCATTTCCTTCCGATCAATCCCAACACTGCCATCTAGAGCTAAAAGGACAAGCTTTAGCAGCTATTGGTTATGAAGCTTTATGTAGCTTTTTAGCCGAGGTGGATGCCTGTGGATTTCGATGGAAGGCCACTCGAATTGATATTGCTTTTGACCATCACTTTTTCACTCCTCAAATGTGCTGGGATGCCTATCAAAAGGGTAAATTCCGAACACGCGCGAATAGGGACAGCGGGGACTGGCGAGAGAACAATAAAGGGAAAACTTTTTATATTGGTTCAAGAATGTCTCCAAGATTTTTAAGAATCTATGACAAGCGAGGACCAAGCCGAATAGAGATGGTGTATAAGAAAGAATACGCCGAGGCGTTAAGACAGCAGTTAACGAATATCGAAGAGCTTAAAAATACTGCGCTAGGGTTTTTAAGAAGTTATATAGAGTTTACAGAAGAACCTGTGCAGGGGAAAAATAGTTCGAGGGCAAAAACTGCTAACTGGTGGCATCAATTAGTAAATGATGTCGAGCCTACAACAATTAAGAAAGGTGCTGTTCGAGAAGATCACTACAGACAAAGCCTTGAAAGGTATTATGAGAGACTATTGCCAACTCTATGCATTTTTAGCGAAGGCTTGGGTAAAGACCTAAATAATGAAGTTAAGCGCAGGCTTCAAAGTCTTGAATGGAAACACATAGCTAAGATAAAAAAGCTGAAGAGCTGATACTTGGACAACATGAGTGTGTGAGAGGCTTAAGCTTAGATATAGCGCGATACCAGCTCTAGCCTTTCCAGACTCTCTTCTAAAATTGAGTCGTTAAACTCTATATTGTTTTCGTCAATATTTTGTATGTGACCTTTGATCCATTCAATATCTTCCATATCGAAGCCATACCTTAACAACCAAATTTCAGTGTCGTCATCGGTGCCGTATCTTAGATAATTTTGCATTGATCTAGCGCGGCTATCGTCATTTTTTTGGTAATAAATCTCGAATGCCGCACAAACAGGGTCACAGATAGATTGGGATATAACCTTATCTAGATAATCATAGGTATCGTATACAATTTTATCGTATTCAATATCTTTAACAGATACCTTAAACCCATAAAGGGGAGCAGCAGGATGATTCTTATCGGGTATAGAAAATGCGGCCGGACTGTTCTTGATTTTTAACGATTCGAGTTCTTGTCTATATTCTTCTTCATCAATTTCATTTTCTCGTCGTCGGCGCTCAAGGGATCTTCGTTCATCTCTTCTACTTAAATATGAGTACCGAATGGATACCAGTTGGCTAAACGAACGATTATGTATATGCCACAACATTATTGGTATAGCTGCACTCAACACCCCCTGCTCAGCTGGCTCAAGGGTATCTCTTCTAAGGTGTCTGAGAAATATTTTTTTAAATGACTCTTTGACTTTGTCTCTCTCTTTTAAATCATAATACTCATTTCTAGTTATGATTCTTGAGCCTACAAATAGACTATTTAGTACCCTCAGAATGTCTTCCTGAATACTCTCATCGTCTAATCGATCAACCTGAGACTGGGGGAGATGCATTTCATCATTAAAGCTGTCATTTCTTACTGCCTCAATTACATCTCTAAGGTCGTCATCTACTTCCTGTAGGTCACCATCTAGACCCGATGTCGTGGATACAGACGTGTCTTGTTGAATTAACTCGCAAAATTTTTTTACATTTGTGGCGTTTACTACTGTGTAGCCAAAATCGTATTCATTACTGTTTGACGTTGACCTGCCTGCGCGACCAATTAGGTTCTTAAGAGTTAGCGCATCCATACTTCTAAAGTTGTCGACCCATACAACATCGAATGGCATGTTGATTCCTTGATTCAATGTCGAAGTTGCGAAACATATTTTTGCACTTCCTGTCCTAATAAAGCTTTCTACTAAAAGCCTAGCTTTAAGAGGCATAGATCCATGGTGTACTGCTACCCCTTTTTCCATCATTTCAATAAAAACAGAGTGCCTTTCAGATCCTGACTTGCTGGCTCCAATATATTTACGAAGATCTTCAATGATCTTTAAGGCGCTTTCGTCAGTGACTTTTTGACATAATTCTAAGTACTTTGAAAAACGCTCACTAAATGCGCCTGAATAGATGCTAGATTTAGTTACGTAAGCCAGCAGCGTTCCCCCCTCATTCATTCGATTTTCTACTATGTCTATTTCGGACTTTTGCTTACGTGAGTCCGTATAGGGGGAAAAATAAGAAAAAGCCCCCTTATTATGCGATAGAAAAATCTTGCCGACGGAGTGTTGCTTATATGTACTTGCTGAGCATTCCCCGTTGATACTATGTTTTATTAATTGCCCTTGTGGATTAGTAATGAACGGGTGAGCAAATATCTTTTTTGAATCGGGAAAAGCCGCCAAAGATCTTCGAAAAAAGGCGTCGAATTTAAGTCCTCTTACTCCATCTTCAGAAATTTGCGCCTCATCCATGATAATGAAGCCAACATTAAAGTCTTGAGAATACTTAAACAACTCCGTCGCTCTTTCCGGCGTCACTATAAAGACTCTTCTATCTACATATTGTCGATAAATATCGTCTATAAATTGGAGTACGAGGACTTTGTTTCCCACTATTCGAATAATCTCTGAATAGAATTCAGCTATCAGAGCTCTTGATGGGACAACTATGACAATATCGCTTGTCGATTTTTTTATAAGCTCTCTTAATAAATAAGACTTTCCAGCACTAGTCGGTGCAGAGAAAGAAAAGTATTTATTTCTGTTGATCTGCTTGTACATGCTCGCCTGTACAGGCGTATAAAATTGACCAGTTTCTTCCTTAATCGCTTCTGCGTAGTTTTGATAAACATGCTCAAGAAAGCTCTCGGCCTCTATAGGCTTATAAAAAAGCCCCATTAATGTGACTAATTTTGTCTCATATTTCGAGAAGAGTTCTGGGTGAAAGTTTTTTATGTAAGATAATCTCTCAAAAGTACCTCCGTTTACTGGTCCGTTTGTGTGAATATCCCAAACTGCTTCATCTAGAATTTCTTGAGCGCTGTCTCCTGATATCCATTTACTAATCATCTAAGATAACTCCAATTAAGTAGACTTCAGGGTGCTCTAGAAGCTTTTCTAATGACTGTGAACATAGTGCGTTATGGAGGATTTTTTCAGGATTAGAACTGTTTACAGAAAATGCAGCCGCGTATGATTTATTCCCTTCCATGGCATTATTCATTGCGCCTTGACTTGCAAAAGGCTTTAGAAGGGAAAATTCTTGGATGTCTTTCTTTTTATGGATAAATTTATTTATTTGTTTAAAAGCACGTCCGTGTGGGTTTGATTTAGCTCCATATTTAGCTTCACCAAAGACTATAAGTAAATTTGGAGATTCTGAATGGAAGTCGAAGCCTGGGTTTCCAGTTATTTTTTCTTTTATTAACTCTGCTAGGGGCCATTTTGCATGGTCATAAACTTTTACAAGTACTTGCTGTGCTGTATCGGAGATTATGTACTCGCCTAAATCGCTTGTTACTTTATCCTCAAAGTCTTCAAGAAGGAGTTTTCTAAAATATTTAATTGTCCCTTCGGCACGAGCTTCCAGTGTTACTTCATCTACAGGTTCTAGACCCTTAACCCACCCCATATTGTCTATCACATTCATTAATTCACGAACCTTCTCGCTAATATCTGATATGCGGACACATACAAGGTAAATACTGCTTGATCCAGACTTGCTGATGTCTGATGGCTTGACAAGATTGCTGAAAAGAACATCCATTTAAGTTTTAAATCTCGCCGGCATTTCTTAATTCATGAAATGTTTCACAAATAAACAATAAGCGCAAATATAGGCGCCTACACAGCTCCTACATTTTTAAATTTAATATAGAAAAGTTAGTAAATACTATCATTTAAATGGTGCCCGGGGCCGGGGTCGAACCGGCACGGAGTTTTCACTCCGAGGGATTTTAAGTCCCTTGCGTCTACCAATTTCGCCACCCGGGCCAGCGGGTTGCCTGTGCAAGCAGGCAAGATATCAGGCTTGGAACCAAGCCTGAAAGGATATGGAGGCGCGGGTCGGAATCGAACCGGCGTACACTGAGTTGCAGTCAGCTGCATAACCACTCTGCCACCGCGCCATTTTTGCAAAGCCGGGTTTGTCGGGCTTTGCAAGGCCGCGCATTTTACTGACTGAACAGCAAAAATTACAGGATTAATTCTTCAGACATGCGCATACAAGCACAGAAGGGGAATATCGGATTAAAAACCCGGTGATTCATGAGAGAATGCCCCTAACCGATTTCAGTTTTTTACACGGGAACCATTCATGGATTTGAGAAAACTAGACGACGACATCACCGTTGCCCCACAGATTACTCGGGAAGAGTTGGCGCAAGCGGCGGGTATGGGCTTTAAAACCATTATCTGCAATCGTCCGGATGGAGAGGAGCTCAACCAGCCGGTAGCAGAGGATATGGCCGATGCAGCCGGCGATGCGGGAATGACGTTTGTTCATCAGCCGGTGATTTCCGGCAATGTCACCATGAGTGATGTGGAGCAGTTTGGCCAACTGCTAAAGGAAATGCCCAAACCGATTCTGGCCTACTGCCGCTCTGGCACTCGCTGCTCTACGCTCTGGGCACTTGCCGAGGCCCCCAACCGCAGCGTTGATGAAATTATTCAGGCTTGTGCGAATGCCGGATACGATTACAGTGGGCTGCGCCCAACGCTGGAAACTTTGGCCAAAAGCTAGGAAACCTGCATCGCTTTTATCGCGGCTTTCATGTAGATCACCATGGACCAAAGGGTCAACACAGCGGCGATATACAGAAACAGCTGGGCCAGGTAAAAACCCCATTCACCATAGGCAAAACCGGCAAATTCAAAAGTCGGCTTAAACAGGCATAGCATGATAATGGCGGTTATCTGCAGACCGGTTTTCCATTTACCGATGTTGGATACCTTCACCACGTTACGTTTGCCCTGTCCTGCCATCCATTCCCTTAACGCCGTAATAATAATTTCCCGGCTGATAATCAGGAGCCCTGCAAGGGTGATGCCCACAGTGGGGTATTTGGCAATGAGCAGGGTCATGGCAACAACCACGATCAGCTTGTCTGCCACCGGGTCAATAAAGGCTCCAAACTCGGTTTCTTCACCACGTTTACGCGCCAGGTAACCGTCCAGCCAATCGGTGATGGCCGCAATACCAAAAACGACGGCACTGGCCAGATAGGTCCAGTTCTGCGGCATATACAGGAGTACACCAAAAAAAGGAATTAAGGCAATGCGGCTGAGGGAGAGATAGTTCGAAGCTGTCATAATCAATTCATTTACTGCGAGCGCGCGATTGTATCCGCTTCCGGATAAAATTTGGGGTCAGAGTTAGTTTTTAAACTCCCAATCTAACCCTGGTGAAAATAGTCGTAAATAGCCTGTGCCAGATCCCGACTGATACCATCCACCTTGGCAAGGTCTGTGACACTGGCACTCTCAATCCCCTTGTATCCACCAAAATAGTTCACCAGATTTTTTCTGCGCTTGGCGCCCACTCCGGGGATTTCCTGCAACGGTGATTCAACAAATTTTTTGCCACGGCGATTTTTGTGCCCGGTAATCGCAAAACGGTGCGCTTCGTCTCGAATGTGCTGGAGCAGGTGAAATCCAGGCGAACCTGAGTCCAGCACCACTTCCCGGGAATCATCTCCCAAAAAGAAGCGTTCCCAGCCGGATTTACGGGTCGCTCCCTTGGCAACGCCAAGCAGTTCTACACCCTTGACGCCCAGATCCTGCATCACATCCCGTGCTATACCCAGCTGACCCTTGCCGCCATCAATGACAATAATATCCGGCATTTTGCCTTCGCCCTTTTGCAAACGTGTGAATCGCCGTCGAAGCACCTGCTCCATGGCTGCATAATCATCCCCGCCGGTGATGCCTTCAATGTTGAAGCGTCGGTAGTCTTTTTTACTGGGTCCCTGCTCGTCAAATACCACGCAGGACCCCACTGTCTCCTTGCCCTGGGTATGACTAATGTCATAACACTCCAGACGCTGGATAGCGGTTTCCAGTCCCAATGCTTCCGACAGGTTGATCAGTCGGCGCTCATAGCTTTGCTTGCTGGCCTTGCGTCCAATCAGGTTCTGTTCCGCGGTCTGCCCTGCGATACGCAGCCATTCCAGCCCGCGGCCCCGCGATGGCTTACGGATAGAGACCTTGCGGTCACAGTGTTCTTTTAGTGCTTGCTCCAGCGTGGTCGGGTCGTCCGGCATTTCACTAACCAGAATTTCTCCGGGGACCCGGGCTTCCGGCCCGGTCAGATAATGCTGGGCGAGAAAAGCGCCCATGAACTGGGCTGTCGTTTCTTCAAGCTGCAACGAAGGGAAAAAACTGCGACTGCCAATAATTCGCCCCTGCCGAATGTAGAGTATGTGTACGCACACTTCGTCACCATCAATGGCTGAGCTGACGATATCCAGGTTTCCGGAACCTTTTTCAATGGTCTGCTCCGCCTGAATTTGACGGATCATATTGACCTGGTCGCGATAGCGGGCAGCACTCTCAAAATCGAGATTCTCAGACGCTTCATTCATGGCATCAATCAACTCAACAGACAGCTTTTCATTCCGTCCTTTCAGCAGATCCACGGAGTGTTGGACGTCCTTTTGGTAACGATCACTATCAACAAAGCCGACACAGGGGGCGGTGCAGCGTTCTATCTGGTATTGCAGACAAGGGCGTGATCGGTTTCGAAAAAAACTGTCCTCACACTGCCTCACCCGAAAAACCTTTTGCAGCATCGACAGGGTTTCCCGGGTGGCCTGGGCATTAGGGAAAGGCCCAAAATACTGCCCTTTGGCTTTTTTTACCCCGCGATGAAACGCCAGTCGGGGCCATTCCTGATCGGAAATAAAGATATAGGGGTAAGACTTGTCGTCACGAAGCAGTACGTTATAGGGAGGACGTTGCTGCTTGATCAGGTTTTGTTCCAGTATCAAGGCCGCCGACTCGGTCGGTGTGACGGTCACTTCAATACTGGCGATACGTAATACCAGTGCCTGGGTTTTTGGTGTTTGCGGCCTGGAACTGAAATAACTACTGACACGTTTTTTGAGATTTTTGGCCTTTCCCACATAGAGAATCTTCCCGTCTTCGTCGTACATCTGGTAGACGCCGGGGAGATCAGTCAGGTTTTTAAGGAAAGGTTTGTAATCGAAAGCCAAAATGGGAAACCCTGGTTTATACAGAGTGGTATTTTAGCGTTTTACGGACGTTAATACGGACCGGGGTCAGAGTAAAAACCTTACTCTGACCCCAGATATACAGAAATTAGTTGTCTGTTATTCGGCTTCTTCGACAACCTGTGCCTGAATAAAGTTCTGAATACCCATTTTTTCAATGAGGCCAAGTTGTGTCTCGAGCCAGTCAACGTGCTCTTCCTCGTCTTCCAGGATCGCGTCAAAAATATCGCGGCTGACGTAGTCGCGCACTTGTTCGCAATGTTTAATAGCATCCTTGAGGTCGGGAATGGCGTCCATCTCCAGGGCCAGATCACACTCCAGCATTTCCTTCACATCTTCACCAATACGAAGTTTGCCAAGATCCTGAAGGTTGGGCATCCCTTCCAAAAACAAAATACGCTCAATGAGGTTATCGGCGTGTTTCATTTCATCGATGGATTCATGGTACTCATGGTCAGCAAGATTTTTTAGCCCCCAATCCTTATACATCCTTGCATGCAAAAAATACTGGTTAATGGCGATTAGCTCATTGCCCAGGGCCATATTCAAATATTCAATAACCTTGGTATCACCTTTCATTGTTTCTCTCGCTGTTAATACTCGAAATGTGCTCGACAGTATGAGCGCTTATACACCCAAATTCAACTTAAGTTATTGATTTAAAAGGGAAATGATAACGATTCTCCGATAGAAAACGAGATACATTACCAATGATGGACTTTAATACAGGCATTAAAAAAGCCCGTCGTAACGGGCTTTAATAAAACAGGGCAACGAATAACGTGCTAGGCGGAGGCCGCTGCGTTATAAAATTGGGATGCCTCTTCGTCGCTGTGATCCGTCACAATCGCGTTCACCATAAACTGGCATTTCCCACAGCAGGTCGCGGCACCGGTCAGCTCGCCGACTTCATCCACAGACCGGGCGCCACCTTTCACGGCCTCGACAATCTGGGATGTTTTTACATTACGACAAAGACAAACAATCATTTGGATAAACGTATTAATAGTCAGTTGTTGTGAATGATAATGTTTTTCACTACCACTGACAATGAGATTCACTCTTATTTTGTAAGAATTCTCATTTAAATTTTCTATTAAAACGCCCTGCCTTATATCAACAGGCTGTCTGCACACAAATGACCGGAACGATTAGAGCACCCGGGGTTCTATCTCCAGAGTTATTCCAAACGCCTGTTGTATATCTGTCTGTACCTTCCCTGCCATCTTGAGAACCGTCTCACCGTCTTTATGGCCCGGGTTTACCAGCACCAATGCCTGGGCATGATGCATCCCCACACCATCCTGTAATTTGCCTTTCCATTGTCGCCGCTCTATCAGCCAGGCGGCGGGAATCTTGACCTCGCCGCTGTCGAGTCTGTATCCCGGACAATCCGGCTCGATCGATTTAATTTCTTCAAACTGATTTGCCGGGACGATTGGGTTTTTAAAAAAGCTACCGGCGTTGGGGATATCTGCCACGTCAGGCAATTTGCTGCGACGTATGTGACAGACCGCCTTAAACACATTTTTTGGCGTGGCTTCCTGATCGTACTTGTCGAGATAATCCCTAATGGCCGGATACGCCACGCAGACATTAGGTTTGGTAGAAAGCCTGAGAGTTACCTGGGTAATAATCGCGCGGTCTCTTAAATCCTGTTTAAAACGACTTTCGCGATAGCCAAAGCCACATTCCTGGCCGGTCAGCGTACTTAACTCAAGCGTTTCCCGGTCCAGGTATTCGACGTTCTCGACAAACTGATCCAGCTCAACACCATAAGCACCAATATTCTGCACTGGTGCCGCGCCACAACTTCCGGGAATCAGTGCCAGGTTTTCCAGGCCAAAGTATCCCCGGGACAGGGTCCAGCAAACCAGGTCGTGCCAATTTTCCCCGGCACCAACCCGGATCAGTACACTCTCCCGGGTCGTCTCGATTATCTCTTTTCCTTTAAATAGCGGACGAACCACCATTGCGTTTATATCACCGGAAAGAACCACGTTGGTGCCATCCCCCAATACCAATACAGGCTGACGCTCAGCCGCGGCCTTTGTTAAGGCACTTTTGAGTTCTGCCAGGTCATGGACCTCTACATACTCATCACAACTGGCGGGGATGCCCAGACTGTTTTTATCCAGCAGTGAATAATCTTTGACGTACGCGGGAGAGGACACTTGGGGTTTCTCTTCAACGACTGGATGGGCCCGATTGGCTTGAAGTGAAAGCATCAGAGTGGCTGGACTGGATGCTCTTAAGTAAATTTTTGCTGGCGCGCTCGACCATATCCACCACCAGCTCAAATCCCTGCTCGCCCCCATAGTAAGGGTCTGGCACTTCGAGCCCTTCCCCTTCATCCAGAAAGTCCAGAAACAGGGAAAGATGTCCCCGGTAATCTTCGGGTTGCATGGCGCGGATATCCATCAGGTTCTGGTGATCCATCGCCAATATGTAATCGAAATGCTCAAAATCGGAAACATCGATCTGCCGGGCCCGCAAATGGGAAATGTCATAGCCGCGCTTTTGCGCAAAATCCAGGGCTCTGGGATCAGGTGATTTACCCAGGTGCCAGTCTCCCGTGCCTGCAGAGTCAATGCGAACCTGACCCTGCAACCCTTGTTCTTCCAGCAGCCTGGTAAAGACGCCTTCTGCCGTGGGTGAACGACAGATATTGCCCAGACAGACAAACAGTACAGATACCTTGTGTGACATAACGCTCCTGGTCTATTTATTTGTCGAAAAAACGCTGGATACGAAGTAAATCTTCCGGGGTATCCACGCCCCCGGGCACGTCATCACAGGCTGTATCCACATGGATGAACTTTCCATTGGCCAGAACACGAAGCTGTTCCAGCGACTCGGTCAATTCCAGCGGCACCGCTGCCCACCGGGTAAATTGTCTGAGCAATCCTGCACGATAGGCGTAGATACCAATATGCCTGAAGGCATTCACCGCGTTCAGGTCAGATTCCGGTGCCTGTTTAAGCAAGTCCGACATCTTGTCTCGTGGATAAGGGATAGGTGCCCGACTAAAGTAAAGTGCCCGCCCATCATCGTCGCTCACTACCTTAACCACCGCCGGATTAAGAAAATCTCCTACGTTGGTAATGGGTTCAGCCAGGGTCGCACAGGCACATTCACCGTGAGTAAAAAGATTGGTGGCTACCTGATTGATCACCTCGGGGGGAATAAGCGGCTCATCACCCTGAACGTTGACCAGTATTTCGTCATCCCCGGCGGAGATCAGGTCGGCCACTTCGGCAAGCCGGTCTGTGCCCGACAGGTGATCATCCCGGGTCATTACCGCATCGCCACCAAAGGACTCCACCGCCTCGTATACATCCGGATGGTCTGTCGCCACCAGAACCCGGTCTGCCGAAGACTGGCAGGCCTGCTCCCAGGTGCGCTGAATCATGGACTTTCCGGCAATCTCAGCCAAAGGCTTGCCTGGCAAACGTGTTGACGCAAAGCGCGCCGGTATAACAACTGTAAAATTCATCGTTTTCTTGAGGTTGGTTCCGGGATATTACAAACCCAGCTTTTCTTCGATTGCATCCAGGATAGCACCCTGTAATGCGGGCTCCATCTGAACACTCACATCCAGCACCCAGACATTGTTCCAAGCATGTCTTTGAATCATTTCCCGGTATTTTACCTCGTCCTTGCTTGTCATCAGCAGCTGAACTTCGGGGTTTGCCACACCCAGGCGAATCAGCTCCGCCTCGGTCATCCCCTGGTGATCATCCAGGGAATGCGGTTCGAATTCGATACCGAGCGTTCTCAGCGTATCGTAAAAGCGCTCCGGGTTCCCAATACCGGCAATCGCATGAACCTCTTTTGCATAGGGCAAGGCTCCCAATTCGCAGACTTCTCCGGTAGCAGCCTGGCGCCATCGACCGGGTTCAAGATGAAACCTGCCCGGTTCAGCATAGCGAAGGGCCAGAGAGCTGAGTTCCTTCTTGCCGCCGTTGACCAGGCAAAAATCGACGGTGGCAAGCCGTTCCAGTGGTTCGCGAAGCGGGCCTGCCGGCAATAGTTGTTCATTACCCAGTTCGCGGCTGCCATCGACCACCAGGATCTCCATATCCCGAGGCATCTGATAGTGTTGCATGCCGTCATCAGACAGGATGACATCGGTTTCCGAGTGCATTTCCAGCAAGTGTTCAATTGCCGCCAGCCGATCACGGTCAATAACCACCGGAATATCGAGTGTTTGAGCCAGCATTAAGGGCTCGTCCCCCACGACTTCGGCCCGATCAGAAGCCATGACCTTATAGGGATAACGGTTGGCGCGAGATCCGTAGCCGCGCGACACAATGCCCACATGCCGCCCCCGTTTTCCCAGTGCCTCTGCCAAAAACATAATCAACGGGGTCTTGCCAGTGCCTCCAACGGTGAGATTGCCGACAACAATCACCGGCACAGGCAGGCGGACCTTTTGTCTGGATGCCCGGGTTTTCGCACGCTTCAGCCCATAGCGATAGAGAGGGGTCAATAATGACAGGCACCGAACCCAGGATTTGTCTTCGTACCAGGCCCTGGTAATTATCTGCTCCAGACTCATGGTATCCGCCTAAACTAGTTCTGGCCTGACACAGGCTCCTGAGTGGAAATCCTCAGGTTGGAAAACCCCAGCTGTCCCGCCGCATCCATTGCCCGAACAACTGACTGGTGTGAGGCATTGGCGTCGGCAACCAACAACAAACTTTGCTCAACCCGGCCCTGGGACTCAGCCAGCAGGGCTTCCTTAATAATGTCGATGGAATTACTGGACAACACCCGGCCATTGATTGCATAACTGCCGTTTTCCTGGACAGTCAGGGTCAGGCCTTGTGCCACCGTAGAAACTTCCTCGGCACTGGCTTCCGGCAGGTTAATCTGCAACTGGTTTTCGCGGGTAAAACTGGTGGACACCATAAAAAAAATCAACAGCAAAAAAACGACGTCAATGAGCGGCGTCAGATTGAGCTGCACCATCTCTTTGCGCTGTTTGCGAAACTTCACTCCTGACTGGCCCCTTCCACCGTGTCAGAAAGTACTTTGCCACTGAAGATAGCATCCACAAGGCGTGAACACTGATGCTCCATATCCACCACCATGCCATCTATCTGGCGTTCAAAGTAACGATGGAACACCATACTGGGAATGGCGACGGTCAAACCCGAGGCGGTAGTAATCAATGCTGTGGAAATGCCCCCGGCAAGTCGCCCTGTATCCCCGGTTCCACTGGCCATGATTTCGGTAAACACCTCGATCATGCCCAATACCGTGCCCAGCAAACCCAGGAGAGGCGTAACGGCAGCGATGGTACCCAGTGCAGCCAGAAAACGCTCCATCTCGTGAGCGACCTTGCTGCCCGCCTCTTCCATGGCGTCTTTCATTACATCGCGTCCGTGGGCCTGGTTGACCAGCCCTGCGGAGAATACTTCGCCCAGGGGACTGTCCTGGCGAAGCTCCATAATGCGATCCATGGATAATTTGTTGGACTTGTAGAGATCCCAGACGTAACGAAGCAGCCCCGGAGGGAGAATTTTGTTGCGGCCCAAAGACCAGAAGCGCTCAATAATGATGGCTACAGAAACCAGCGAACAAAGCAGGATGGGCACCATGAGCCAACCACCTGCGACCACTATTTCGTACACTAAAAATATTCCTCTCTGGGCCTGAAAAATGGATTCGACCCACTGTAACCAAAATTTATTTCTGCCACCAGAATATTCGCCGCTTTGCCTCGGTCTCGATTTCCGGCACTGCCTCTGGTCCATCTCGCCAGAGAACCCGAATCATTCCGGACTCACTGGTACTCATGACACGGGAACCCTGTTGTTGATAACGCGCCAACACCTCGGGGACAGGATGGCCAAAACGGTTGAGGTAGCCTGCACTGGCGATCGCGATTCCTGGGCGGATTGCCCGGACAAATTCCGGGCTGGAAGAGCTTTTGCTGCCATGGTGAGGAATAACTACCAATACCTGTTTTCCCAGTTGATAGCGCGCCAGCATACCCCTCTCGACTGACCATCCTATATCGCCGGGAAGTAGCAGTGATTGATCACCAAATTGGATTTGCAGCACACAAGACCGGTCATTATCGACCTGAACGTCCGGCCCTGGGTCTTTCACAGTGGGGGAGAGAATCCTGTACGTCACGGAGCCAACGTGCCAGCTCTGGCCGGCAAGGCATGCTTTGGCTTCTGCCGTTTTTCCCGACCAGCGGCCTGCCCTCGTTGTCCCAATGTTCATTCCTTTCGCCAGGCCAGCATAACCCCCCAAATGATCGGCATCAGGGTGGCTGACGATTACGTCATCCAGCGAATCCATGCCCAGTTGCCGGAATGAAGGCAGCAGAATATCCGCGCCCGCATCAAATGCGTCACTGAATTTGGGCCCCGTATCGTAAAGCAGGCTGTACCCGGGTTGTCTTACCAAGACGGCCAGACCCTGCCCTACATCAAATACCCTTACCTCCAAAAAAAACGTTTCGTGATCAATGGGTACGACCATCAGCAGCATCAAAATCAAGGCGATAGCTTTTTGCCACCACTTCTTCCAGTAGAACAGCGTCAATCCGGCCGCAGCCGGGAATACCATCAGCCAGAATGGAAGTGGCTGACGCTGTAATCGCCACTCAGATAACTCACTTATCCAGGTGAGAACAAACACCAGAAAATCCAGGAGATGGCCGGCCATGCCCCAAAAGAACAGGCTGGCATTCGTGGAAACGAGACTGGCCAGCAGACCGAATATTTCCATGGGCACGACCAGCAAGCTAACCAGTGGCACGGCGACCAGGTTGGCGATAAATGCCAGCGGGTTTAACTGTCCCTGTACCAGCAATATCACACCGGAAAACCCCACAAGGAAGATCAGCTGTATTCGAATCAGTCCTCGCCACAACCCTTCATGTTCCCCGGTTTTTAGTGACAGGAAGATCAGCGCGACCGCAAGAAAGGAGAGCCAAAAACCGGATTGCAAAACCGCACGGGGATCCAGGGCTGCTATCACCGCCAGCGCTAAAGACAACCCCCACCAGGGTGAGGTGTTTAAAAAGAAAAACCGTGGCAGCAACAATGCACAAAGCATAATCATTGCGCGCATTGTCGGGGCGGAAAAACCAGCCAATCCCGCATAAATACAGGCTGCCAGTATCGCCGCCAGGTTGGCCCATCGATGGCTGTTTGGTCTTGCCGGCAACAAGACAATGGACAGTATCCATCGGCTGAGCCAGTAAGCCATCCCGGCAACAAAACCCACGTGCAGCCCCGAGATCACCATCAGGTGCACTACGCCGGTATCGACAAACAGATCCCAGGTAGCTGCATCCACATACTGTCGATCCCCCAGTGTCAGCGCAGACTGTATGTCCGCCCTGGGGACGCCGGCGCGTTGCAATTGACCTGATTTAACCTGGCGCCAGTGATCCAGCATGCTTGTAACGCCTGGCGACTCGCTGGTCTTGTGTTCGATAAGATTTGATATATAACCGGTGGAACTGATCGACTCGCTCACCAGCCAGCGCTGGTAATCAAACAGTCCCGGATTCATCAGTCCGTGGGGGCGACGCAGACGAGCCTCAAAAACAAGTTGATCCCCGGGACGAAACACCTGATCCGGTTGCCCATAGAAGGAAAGACGGAGTTTTCTTTCTGCGGTCGGCTTGGGAAGCGGTTCGCCGGATGAATCTGAGACCGGCTGGAGAGACTGGGTTTGCAGATTAAACCGCCAGACCCTGCCCCCCTGCTCCGGCAGCCCAACCAGTTCACCCTGAACCAGAAACGCCTGGTTATTGAGCGAATCTGGCAGCAATAACTGATCAAAGGAAACCGCAGCGACATGGCCATACGTCAGGCCAGCCAAAAAAGTGATCATCCAGATCCGTCGAAACCGGTAATATGCACATGCCAGAACAGCGGAAGCAAAAAGCAGCGGAAGGTAGTCCGGCTTGCTCCAGTAAAAGCAGGGTATGAACACCCCGGCCACAAATGCCAGCAATGCATGGATCTGCTGCATAACGTACTCCCTGTACTCTGTCGAAAATCATCCTGATGCGCCTGAGTCTAGCAGACTCCCTGTTTTAACTTGCACTTTCCCGACGTCGGGATGTCAAAATAATTGTTTACCGGGAATCACTTACCAGGCATTGAAGTCCGTTATGCCCAAAAACATTTTCAAGCGTATTGGCCCGGGCAGGGACACCATACGTCAGCATCAATCCCTGCGCTCTATTGCCCATTTGCTGCAAGACGACAACCTTTTTCACCTGAATCGTCACTCTGTTAGCCGGGCCTTTGCTATCGGCCTGGCTGTCGCCATGACGCCTGTCTATGGTCACATGCTTATTGCGGCGTTATTGGCCGTCTGGGTCAGGGCGAATCTGGCCCTGAGTATTGCCCTGGTATGGATCAGCAACCCCCTGACCTTCCCCTTCGTTTTATATGCGGAATACTGGCTGGGCGCGCAATTGCTGGGCGTAGAAGAAAAGATCAACCTGTCCAGCATCGATTACCATGAGTGGAAAACACTTCTGTTTGATGTCTGGAAACCCATACTGCTTGGCTCCGGCATACTAAGCCTGATGACCGGCCTGGCGGGTTATTACGGGATTCAGCTTTTTTGGGTGCTTGAAGTTAACCGACGCTGGCGTAAACGTCCGCGCCAATAAAGATGCCCGCAGTAAGCAGAGAGCAACGACTATTCGTAGCGAAGTACTGCCGAAGGCTCAACCCGGGATACTTTCCAGGCCGGGTAGACTGACGCCAGCACACTGAGAAAGATCGACACACCAACCACAAACGCCAATTGCCCCCAGTGCAGGGAAGAAGGCAGGTAATCCAGCGGATAGACTTCCGTACTCAGGATCTTGAATCCAAATACGTTTTCCAGCATCAAGGATATCCCGGTCAGATTCAGCGAGAGCAAAGCGCCCAGAATACCGCCGATCACACTGCCCAACGTCCCAATAAACATGCCCTGCAGCGCAAATACCCTTGCCAGGCTTCCCGGCCTGGCACCCAGGGTTTTGAGAATAGCGACCTCGCTCTGTTTATCCGCCGAGGCAATAATCAGGGTGGCTACCAGGTTGAATGCAGCAATCACCAAAATCAGCATCACGATCAATGCCACCAGATAACGTGACATCTGGATCGCTTCGTACAAATTGCCATGCGTTTGTTGCCAGGTAGTAAAGCGATAGCCCATGGGAAGACCGCTTTCAAGCTCTCGCCCCGCCTGGCGTGCCGCAAATACATCGCGAAGCTGCACTCGCAAACCTTCCGGGACAACTGACTGGCCGGGAATATCACCCAGTTGCCGAAATGACATGAGCCCCAGACGCTGATCCATTTCTGTCCCTGAATGAAAAATGGAGGCGATCTGCATACTCGCCGCCTGAAGTTGCTGCGTATCCCTCTGGAATACCAGCACAACCAGTTGGTCGCCCTCGGTCACATTCAGCCGGGAGGCAACACCTGCTCCCAATACCAGCCCCGGGTTTGCCTGCATGTTTTCTAACAGTTCCTGACCGAGCAGGCGGGAAAATCCGGTTGCGGACTGATCCAGTTCAAGCTGGGGATCAAACGCATACAGCAGACCAGGTTCCACCTGCCCGCGATGCCGAAACAACACTTCCAGTTCGGTAAAAGGGCTCGCCGACAGAACCTGCGGATGCCCCAGGATCGTTTGTCGGTCTGTTTGCCAATCCACCCGATCAGCCACCACCATCTGGGTAAAACGGACATGAGGCAACAACATCAAAATGCGTTCGCGCATTTCCTTGTCAAAGCCGTTCATCACTGACAGCACGGTAATCAACAGGCTGACACCCAATACCAGTCCCAGCGTCGATACCAGCGTAATAAAGTTTGCCAGATGGCTGCGTCGATGCCCCAGGGTGTAGCGCAGCGCCATTCGGGATTCCAGGGCAATCATGGGGACTGCAATTTGCCTCCGACCAGTTGCAACTGTCGATCCATATGATCAGCAATTTCGGAATCATGTGTGACCACAACCAGTGCAGAACCGGTTTGCTGATTCAATTGTTCAATCAAATCGATCACCCGTTTGGCGTTTTCCCGATCCAGGTTTCCCGTTGGCTCATCCATTAACAGAACCCGCGGCTCACCGGCCAGTGCCCTGGCAATCGCCACCCGTTGTCGTTCACCACCAGAGAGTTCAGAGGGCTTGTGCTCAAAACGCGCCGACATACCCACCCGATCAAGAACTTCCCGTGCCTGTATCGCGGCCTCCTTGCGGGATTGCCCGCGCAGCCAAAGCGGCATGGCCACGTTTTCCAGTGCGGTGAACTCAGGCAACAGGTGATGAAACTGAAAGACAAAACCCAGGGCCCTGTTGCGCAGGTTTGCCCGGGCGGATTCTGACAGCCCATTCACCCGGGTACCGTCAATCCAGACTTCCCCGGCATCGGGTTCGTCCAGGGCGCCCAAGAGGTTCAACAAAGTGGTTTTTCCCGCCCCGCTGGCACCCATAATGGCCAGGCGCTCTCCCTTGTGCACGGACAGGTCAACACCGCTAAGAATCTGCAGCTTTTCCGGCCCAAGCTGGTAGTTGCGTTCCAGCCCCTTGCAAACCAGCACTTCTTGCTTCTCCTGGGCCATGTTTGGTTCCTTGTTTGTTTCTTGTCGAGGTATCTCGGTCATCTCATCATTATTGTTTGTAAGTCAGTGCTTCGGTTGGCGTAATTTTTGACGCTTGCCAGGCAGGGATAATCGTCGCCAGCAGTGTCAGCACGAGTGAAGCGCCCACCACCCAGATAAAATCACTTAACAGCCACTGACTGGGTAGAAAACTCACGTAAAAAACACTGGGATCAAACACCCTTGAGTCGGAGAGCTGCTCGAAAAACCGGACCACATCCGACAAGTAGAATGCCAACAGTGTGCCCGACAGAGCACCCAGGATGATCCCCGTCAGCCCTAACGCCATCCCCTGTACCACAAAGATTCGCATCACGGTTTTTGTATTGGCTCCCAGCGTTCGGAGAACAGCCATATCCGACCGCTTGTCGGACACCATCATGACCAGCCCGCTGACAATATTAAAGGCCGCCACAAACACAATGATCATCAGTAACAGCCCGACGGTGACTTTCTCCATGGCCATCGCCTTGAACAGGCTTTCGTAATTGCTCGACCAACTGGTTAGCTGCCAGCCTTGTGCATTTTCCTGATCAAAAAATGTCTGTAATTCACTGGCAAATTCCCTGTCAGATTGCTGGTCAACCAACCTCAGTCGAAACCCCATATCTTCATCACGCTGGCGAAAAAGTCTGCTGGCATCGTCTATGTGAATATAGGCCAGGTCGGAATCCAGCTGTGAGCCGGAATCAAAAATGCCCACGACCTGAAACCGCTTTTCCCGGGGATAGATCCCCGCGGGAGTCACCTGTACCTGGGGCAACAAAACACTGATTTCATCACCGGGTTGGGCCAACAACTGTCTGGCGATGTAGCCACCCAGGATGATGCCAAACGAACCGGTATCAAGATACTCGGCACGACCATAAAGAATCGCCTCTGACAGTGGCACGACAGCGGCATCCTGACCCGGGTCAATCCCTTTTAGTGTCACAGGCACTTGCACGCCATTTCCGGCAATCAGTGCAAAGCTTTCGAGTTGATTCGAGCTGGCAGACACCCACTGACTGGATTCCAGGAATGACGCTACTGTTGCACGAGGCACCTGGCTTTCCTGCTGTCCCGCAGGTGACGGCAGCA
Source organism: Pseudomonadales bacterium (assembly GCA_965222065.1). Lineage (GTDB taxonomy): Bacteria > Pseudomonadota > Gammaproteobacteria > Pseudomonadales > GM7GCV1 > GM7GCV1. The sequence goes on along the minus strand of OZ244933.1, from coordinate 2,321,618 downwards.
GTGTCAGCTGTGGCGAGACCAATTGAAAACGTTCCCTGATTTCCCGATTGAAGCCGTTCATCACCGACAAAACAATAATCAGGGCAGCCACACCCAGCGCCATACCAAATACAGAAAAGGCCGCCACGACTGAGCCAAACCGGTTGCGCTGACGCCCCCGGGCGTAACGCAGGCCAACCGTGAACGGGAGAGAAGGAGTGAAGTTCATCTGAATCGTAAAAAATGCGCCGTTTGTCGACCAGTCCCGCTTACACGTGGAAATAAATCACTTATTTGCAACCTGATTTCCGGAAACCTGCCAGAAATACGGAGCAGCGTCATAAAGGGTGCTAGCTTAACAGCAACTCGGTAAGGAGTATTTGTCATGCTTGTACAGAAGCGATTAAAAACGTTGCACTGACACTTGTGATCCAGGTTTTCTGTATGTCCCATGTCTGGTCGGACGACCCTCAAGCTTATGCCGAACAATCAGATAATCCTTCATTCCGGATGCCCCAAAAAGGGCAGTCCCAGGCTGAAATTGTCTCAGTGTTTGGTCCACCCCAACGCACGACCCGGCTCGATGGCAAAGCACATATACGAACCTGGCGCTACGAATACTTTTCCGTCTTTTTTCGTGAGCAGCAGGTCATTCATTCTGTACGGCGCCACCGCAACTTATACCAGATCGCTGCAGACTAGAGCTTCCGCTTTCGCAACAGATCACTGATTTCCTGTTGATGATCCTCATTTGCATAGAAATGCTGCTCAAACAACTGACATAAACGATCAATTCGGGAATTGTGTTCAGGGTTTTGCCCCCGACTCTGCTCCGCCAGACGGGACGGGGTATAACCTGGCTCAAGTTCCACGCCGGCTTTTACCAGTTCCGCCCGGAACTGATCAAACTGTCGCTGGGCCCTGGGTCGTTTACGGTTCTCCGAGGACCACCAGATATGGAAGTAGATACCGCCCATAACCAGTACAGTAAAGCCACACAAAATGAACAGCAGTTTTTTTAGCGACATGTCGCCAAATAATCCCTGCCACATATCAAATTGCTGCTCGTTATCGTAGCCAAGGATCCAGCTCACCCATAGATAATTGACGCTATCCATGCGCAAACGCAGCCAGTTCAGCCAGTTAATGTCCTGCATGGCCGCCAGGGAAAACACATCGTCTGCCAGGAAATCGGGCTCTTCCCTGAGGACCTCTCTGGCCCCCAATTCAATACGTGCCGGAGACACGGCAGTAGTGGGGTCCGCCTGGACCCAGCCGCGCCCCTCCACCCAGTATTCGGCCCAGGCGTGGGCATCGTATTGATAGACCATCAGGTAATTGCCTTCCTCGTTCAGTTCGCCGCCCTGATATCCGGAAATGATCCGGGCAGGGACACCGGCAGCACGAAGGAAAAATACGGTCGCCTGGGCAAAGTGCTCGCAAAAGCCGCGAGGTCGATCAAACAGGAATTCGTCGATGGAATCCGTCCCGAACGAACCGGGATTCAGGGTATAGGTATGTTCAGAACCAAACAGCGCAAACAACCGGTTGACCAATTGATCGGGCGTCAGTCCTTCTTCGGCCCAGGATTCAGCCAGTTCCCGAGTTCGCGGATTGAATTCGCTGGGCAGATGGAGGTTTCGGTAACGATCCCGATAATCGAGAATCTCGTCGGTCATGCGATACTCGGGATAGCTGGTCACGCTGTATTTCACCCGCTGGGTCACAGGCTGCCTGCTCACCAGACGCATTCCCTTGGTCATACCCAGTCCCTGCTCGTCGCTTACCGGAGCCGCCAGGGCGAACAGCCAGTGCTGACTGGTCGGTTCCTGATAGACGTCGTAAACAATGGGCTCACCTTCGTAAAGGATGTCATCGCGCCACTCCACCGGCGAACGATCCGATCTGGGAAAGTGGGTTCGCCCACCGTCCTGGATAGTCATAAAGTTTTCGCGGTTGGTCCAGGTCTGGCCGTCGTAGTCGCTCAGCACCAAAGCGCGCCAGTAGAGTTGCCTTCTGGGTGGCACTTCTTCTTCAAAACCCACACGGAACGCCAGCTTGCTGGAACGTGCCAGCTCGCCAATGGAGCCTGGACTCATGCTGTCCGAAATACCGCTTACTGCCTGATCCTCTGCAACCGGAACACCCCAGAATGAAGGAACCCTGGGGGCAAAAAGGAAAATAACGATGGTCAGCGGAATGGAGACCAGGGCAATCCAGCCGACACTTTTTAGTGGAAACAGGGAGAAGGACCGGAAAGAGTATTGCTGCCAGGGGTCTCTCTCAGCCATGTTTTGAGCCGTTAATGTCAAAATAATCGACAGAACAGCCAGTAAAAAGTGAAATACTGTTTGCTCGTAAACCAGCTGTATGGCAGCAATGAAATAACAGAGGTAAAGGACGGTACGTGCTTCACGTATCACACGCATTTCCAGAAATTTTAACGCACAGCAAATAATCAGCAATGTGCTCATGGGCTCCAGGCCAATGGGTGGATACCATTGCCAGAGCACAATCAGGGACGACAGAATCGCCATGACCGCTGTAATTTTTCTTGATGGCTGGGCGCTGCCACGCCATAAAACGCGAAAGCGCCATGTCAGGGCAATCAGGCAAATGGTCGCTACCCAAATGGGAACATAAAACCAGATCGGCAAACAGGTCACCACCAGGGCCAGAAGCAGCCAGCCCTGCTGCAATCGCGACATCTGCAGCTTTTCCACTTTTGCCGAACCCGACATTCCCAGGCTAATCATCACCGTTCCCCAGCCCGTAAACTGCCAGTGTACTGAGCAGGCGGTGCATATGAACCTCGCCCTGTGCTGGCGGGAATACCTGGTTTTTAAGCCTTAAACCGTAATGTTGCCCCAGTGATTCCATCTCCAGAATCTTGGCGCAAAGGGCGCTGAGCCGCTCTTCCGTACCCAGTCCTGCATAGTTTTCCCAATCCAGCCATTCGGGGTTCAGTGTTTGTGCCTCAAAGGTTTTTTCCAGAAGGCCGCGGCCGGCGGAGTAATGCTTCCAGGCAATCCGTTGGGGCGACACGCCAGGCTGCCATTCCGAGAGGCCGCCAAAATCATCAATCCCGCGTTTATGGCTTTGCCCTTCACCCCCTTCGGACTGCTCACCGGAGGTTGGTTCTGCCGGCACCGGCTTGGGGTAAACCAGTGCATTCAGTTGCAACTTGGGCCAGCTCCAGGCTCGCAATATACCCAGCGGGTAGGTGGTTTCTACACGAAGTCGCCCCGGATTTAGCCAGCCGCGTTTGTGCGTCTGCAGGCGAATTTCTGTTTGGGCCGTGCTCTTTGCCGGAATATCCAGGCTGACTGGCGTGGCATCCCCCCAGCGCAGGACAATACCCAACCGGTCATCTTTGGAAGGATTTTCCACAGTCAGGTGAATCGTGGCTTTTTCACCCGCAAATGCCCGGTCACAGGCGGTGACGGCTACTTCCAGTCCGGACAGGTTGGCGTGCGTGCGAAAAATCGTACTGACGAAAATGGCCAACATGAAAAACGTAAGCGCCAGAACCAGGTTATTCTCGTAGTTGGTTCCCGCCAGCCACATCATCATGGTGACTACCAAAAAACCAATAAACTGGCCAGATGGGAAAATATAAAGATTGTGTTGGGAAAAGACTTCCCTGGCCGTCTCGGGCTGGCGCTGCTCCAGCCAGTTCTCCAAACGAGTCTTAAGTGATTGTCGGGCCGAGGAGATCATGACGTCACCATAACGGGATATCAGCTGGCGAGAATATCAATGGTTTCCACCCATTGCTCAATCTCGACCACCGTGGTTTGTGAGCCACTGGCGCGGCTGCTAAGTCGATGACTGAATACGGGCGCGACCACGGCCTGAACATCATCCGGGCTGAGATAATTGCGACCTTCGAGCATGGCCCAGGCCTTGGCGGCCTGCATTAATGCCAGACCACCCCGCGGGGATATGCCGTGGACAAACTGTCCGCTCTCGCGCGTAGCCTTAATCAGTCTCTGCACATAATCCATCACCACATCAGAGGCAGTCACTTCGCTGACGGCCTGTTGCAATGTCAGCAGACTCTCTGAAGACAGGGCCTGTTCGATATCGCCCATATTTTCCCGGGGATTGCGACCCTGGAGAATTTCGCGCTCGGCGGCCGCATCGGGGTAGCCCAGGGAAATGCGCATTAAAAAGCGATCCAGTTGCGACTCTGGCAAAGGGAAAGTCCCTGCCAGGCTATGCGGGTTTTGCGTGGCGATCACGAAAAACGGTTCCGGCAATTTTCGCGAAGCGCCATCGACAGAGACCTGTCGTTCTTCCATGGCTTCCAGTAGTGCTGACTGGGTTTTCGGGCTACAACGGTTAATTTCGTCCGCCAGCAAAAACTGACAAAAAATGGGGCCTTCCTGAAACTGGAACTGACCGGATTCCTTGTCATACATTGAAAAACCGGTCAGATCTGCTGGCAACATGTCGCTGGTAAACTGGACCCGCTTGTAATCCAGGCCGGTTACCCTGGCAAGCGCTTGAGCCAGAGTGGTTTTGCCCAATCCGGGCAAATCTTCAATAAGCAGGTGCCCGCGAGCCACCATGCAAGCCACAGAAAGTCGTACAGCGCGGTCTTTACCCAAAAGTACGCGGCTTACCTGTTCAACGGCTGCTTCTAATTGATTTGGCATTTACTCCATCCAGTATTTATTTTTGTGTTTAATTTCCGAAGTTATTGATCAGGCCCCGAAGTGCTTCTCTTTGCTCTTCGCCCAATCCGCGCTCTTCCAGTTCGCTTTCCACTCTTGTTTCAGCTTCTTCCCTTGCTTCATCTACCCGGCCTTCCGCTTCCTGCCGCAGGGATTCCAGACGCTCCCTGGCTTCCGCCATAAATGCCGAATCAGCCAGTGTGCTGGAAACCGCACGAGTAATCTGTTGAATAATCTGTCGGACCGCTTCTTCTGCGGTGGCACCATTGGTTTGGCGACCAATCCCTGTCAGCCTTAGCTCAGGCAGTGGCAAATCCAGAACCTTGTTTCCCAGTACCTCATGACGGGCCGTCACCATGCCATCTGCAAGCACAAACTCATCAATAATAATTTTCTTGGGCGCCGCCGAGGTTTCCTCCTCTTCCGCAGGCGCAGGCATGTTTTCCGAAATGTTATTCAATAGTGCCCGAAAATTATCCGCTGAACGGGACCCCTCATAAAAGACTTCCGGTGACTGGATAATCACCCGGTTAATCACAATCACATCTTCCAGTACCGTCGGCAGATCTATTTCAACCAGGACGGAATCCAGTGAGAATATATACGGTTGTTCATAGCCTTCGGGATTACCAATCGCTAATCCAGCAATTGACGCACTGCCTCCCAACACCCCAATATCTACCGCATCCAGCTCGACACTGGTTCCGGTTATTTGGGGGCCTACTTGCAACACTGCCTCTTTTACCAGTGTGTTTAACTGATAAAAAATGACGCCAAATGCCACGATAACCAGCACCAGCAGGCCTGCAAATAGTTTTAATAATAATCTCATTGCCTAACCTCGATAGAATATTGTTCGGGGAGTCTAACACTGTCCCAAACTGCCACTGAGGAAGAAACTCATCAATAGCCTTGCAAACAGACTAAATAATGAATGAGATTTTTGCCCGGTACCAGATTTCAAAGATGAGGACTTGGTCACATGTTGCCAATCAATCGCCTGCTTCACAGTTTTAAGCGTGTCTTTGCCCCCGGATTAAGATGGCTGACGCTGGGCCCTATTGCCATCAACCTGGTCATTTACCTGTTACTGGGGTGGTATGCGATTGAGCTCTTTTCACAGGCACTGGAGTGGTCACTCAACCGAATACCTGACTGGCTGGAATTTATCCGCCCCCTGGCATGGGTACTTTTCACGCTGGTCTTGCTTGTGGGTTTTGGTTATACCTTTGCCTTGCTCGCTGCCTTGGTGGCCTCGCCTTTTAATGGGTTGCTGGCAGAGAAAATCTGCCCGCCAGCGCGGGCATTCACTTGATGATGCCCCGCTTAATGTCAAAGTAATCCTGTCAATGGCCGGGCGATCCTTCTGGCGCGAGATCGTGAAGCTGATCTATTTTTTGCCACGGCTGTTTGGGATATTACTTTTATCCGCACTGCTGGGGTTAATCCCGGTGGTGGGCTGGGTGGTCGGAATGATGCTGACCCTGCTGTGGGCTGCCTGGAATATGGCCATACAGTTTATCGATTACCCGGCCGACAATCAGGTCCTGAATTTCCCACAGACCATCGAAGTGATGAGAAAGCAGCGCACCCAATGCCTGGGGTTTGGCGCGATGATCGCCGGGTTACTGTCTATTCCCCTGCTTAACCTGTTTATTCTCCCCACAGCAGTGATTGCAGCAACCACGCTCTGGGTTGATGAACTCTATCAGGAAAGCACCTGATACACGCCTGCCACCAGCAAAGCCTGTAGTAATCTGCGTCCCAGGTCCGACTCGAAGGTGGACAAATCACCCCGGTTGGCAGCAATCACCTCGGCAAACTCGGTTGGTACCTCAATGCATTCACCGTTCACAAACAGTTGGCTGACGCCAGGGTCCATCTTTAATACAGTGTAAGCCACGCGGCAGCGATGATTACGAAACAATACCGCATTTTCTTCAAAAAGCTGGTTTACCTCATCCAGCGTCCAGTCATCTGTTTCCACGTACTCCGGATAACGCGGTTCAGTGGACAACCTGCCCAGGGCTTCCGTCATGGCTTCGGTTAGTGCCGGCCCGGACAGCAGTTCAGTCATGGATTTCAACTGATTCTCCACTGTGCGGCATATTTCCCCAGGTTGCGCATTGAGAGAATCCTGAGTGTCCTGATAGCGCAGGTTTTCAGGTAACTGATCGCTAATCGAAACCACTGCACTGTTCAGCAGCTCCGCCACGGAAGGTGCCCTGAACCCGACAGACCAGGTCATGCATTCATCATCCAGCCCTACACCCCAGTGGGCTACACCTGCCGGCACATACAACATGTCTCCGGGCTCGAGATCAAACTCCTCAACCTGCTGAAACGTCTTGAGGATTCTCATTGGTTGCCCATCAACCAATGCACTTGTGTCATCACAAGCCTGCCCGATCTTCCATTTGCGTCGCCCACGGGTTTGCAACAGAAACACATCGTAATAGTCAAAATGCGGGCCCACGCTGCCACCCGGGGCGGCATAGCTAACCATCACATCATCCAGCCGCCAGCTGGGAAGAAAACCGAACTCATCCAGTATTTCCCTGACTTCCGGAAGCCAGTGATCCAGCGACTGAACCAGCAACGTCCAGTTTTTGTCCGGCAAATTGGCAAACCGGCTCTCTTCCAGGGGGCCCTGCTCCAGAGTCCAGCGATCCGCCGATTCCTGGATAACCAGGCGCGACTCAATCTCCTCCTCACATGCCAAACCAGCCAGTTCATCCGGGGTTAATACATCGGCATATTCTGAAGTTGCCCCACGAATGACCAACGGCTTCTGTTGCCAGTATTCGGCGAGAAATGCCTGTGTATCGATGTTCCCCAGAATGCTCATAATTATCGTTATCTTTTGTAGTCGTTATCCATTGCCCTACGGGTCATTGTCGCGAATCACACAGAAAAAGCCAGCGCCGGGGTTCACAACATGAACATTCTTCTGATTGGTCTTTTACAAACCTTTGGGTAAAATGCGCGCGCTGCCATAACCGGCAGTTGCTTTGGATTTACGCTCCAACTTGCAGAGAAACAATATGACGACTTCTGACCAGCGCTACGTTGTTTGCGCGCTATATAAATTTGTCCACCTCGACAACTTCGAGGCCCTTCGCCAGCCCCTGCTCGATTGCATGATGAAAAATCATGTCCGCGGGACGTTGCTGCTCGCCCACGAAGGCATCAATGGCACCATTGCCGGAGCGCGCGAAGGTGTCGATAGGGTTCTGAACTGGCTCAACACTGACGACCGCCTCTCCCCTATTGATTACAAGGAATCTTTCCATCGGGAAATGCCCTTCCATCGATCCAAGGTCAAGCTCAAAAAAGAGATCGTGACCATGGGGGTCGAAGACATCGACCCCACCCGCTCTGTAGGCACCTACGTTGCCCCCAAAGACTGGAACCGGCTGATCTCTGACCCTGATGTCACATTGATCGATACACGTAACGACTACGAGTACGAAATCGGGACATTCAAAAACGCTATAAACCCAAATACCGAAAGTTTTCGGGAATTTCCTGACTACGCCCAAAAAAACCTGGACCCAAAGAAACACAGAAAAGTGGCCATGTTTTGTACAGGCGGCATTCGCTGTGAAAAATCCACCGCCTACATGAAACAGCAAGGGTTTGAAGAGGTGTACCACCTTCAGGGCGGCATTCTCAAATATCTCGAAGATGTGCCCCAGGACGAATCACTCTGGGAAGGGGAATGCTTTGTATTTGACGAGCGTGTAGCCGTTAACCACCAGCTGGAAAAGGGCCAGTACGACCAGTGCCATGCCTGTCGTTACCCGATTACCGAAGAAGACAAACAAAGCGAAAAATACCAGCAAGGTGTTAGCTGCCCGCGCTGCTACGACAAGCTGACCGACGAACAGCGTGCCCGCTTTGCCGAGCGCGAAAAACAAATCCAGCTGGCCAAGAAGCGCGGCGAAGAACACATCGGGCTAAACGCACGAACCGTCATCTCAAAGCGCAAAAAGCTAAAGCTCAAGGAACGCGAGAAACAGCGGGAGCAAGGCGTTCACAAAAGCTAGGGAATACCGACACGAGGATTGAAAATCCTCTTGTCGGTAGTTCAATTGGCTTGCAATCTCGCGATTGTTTGGGCTGCACCCAACTCGTTTTACAAGTTGCCCAAACTGCTTTGCAGTTTATTCCGCCTCTGGATAACATTTAATCATTGTCATATGACTAATCGCATAATGCCCCAATAATCAGAGTAAAACCGGGAGTGTGTAGTCCATGCGCGTAACCAAGCCGAGGCTTTTGATTTCCAGTTTATTGGCTTGTTATGTGGTCCATTCGCAATAACTGCACGTAGAAAGGTCTATTCTCATACCTAGGACAGCTTTCTGCTCAAATACTTTTTGCGGGGTGATCAAATGAAAAACGTTTCAGGTTTACTGCTGTTATTGCTCTTGCATGGTTTTTCTTTTCATCCAGCATTAGCACAAGACGACAACACCGCTTTGGTGCCACTGCCTTCAGTAGATGACTTCACCAGGGGCAATGATGGCTGGGCCTTTGGCCTGGGGTTGGGCGTTGAATACGAGGCTGCTTATGAAGGGTCGGATGAGTATGACTTCGAGGTCGATCCTGCCGGGGCGGTACAATGGCGCAGAGGTGATGATATTTTCTTCTGGGCGGGTGAAGCGCTTGGGTGGCGGGGTCTTCGTTCCGATACCTGGCTATTCGAGGCCACCGTAAGCTTTGACGAGGGTCGTGAAGAAAGTGATTCCGATGAGGGTCGTTTGGATGGCCTCGGCGATGGAGATGAGGGAGCTGAACTCGTACTGCAAGTTCGTCGTGCATTTGATGCCGATTGGCGTTATTGGATGGATGGTCGCGTTGTAACCGGTGAAAACGGAAGCCTTGGTCTTTTTGCCTTGGGGCGCCGTTTCGGTGATCAGAACGATGGCACCGGTCATGAAATTGCTATTGCAGTGGTATTTCACGATAGCGAATATGCCAATAAAGATTTTGGTATAGACGCAGGGCAGTCAGCTGCATCGGGGCTCAATGAGACTGACCTTAGTGGAGGTTTTCGCTCGATTGGCCTGAATTATAATTACCGCCATTATCTCAACGAGAATTGGCAGGTTTTTGGCGAGGCGGTCTATGAGCATTACGGTAGCGACATTGGGGATAGCCCAATCGCACGAAACGACTATGAAGCAGAAGTAGGCATTGGGTTTATTTACCTATTCTAAATCGCCAATAAGTGTGTTTAACGAACCCTTTGGTTCGTTAAACCGGTACTGGATTGCTGATTAAGCCAGGAATCTCCCATCCTTTTCTGTAGCTTTTGCTCACAAATTGATTAGCGTCTTCAAAATTGGTGATGCGCATATTTTCCCCATCCCAGCGCAGTTTTTTTCTGCCGTAGAATTCCATATCGCCCTCTTCATTTTCCCTTCTTAGCATATGGCTTCTAATGGCGATATTCCCCATCAAAACCGTTTCGGTAAAGGGTCCTGCATAGTCAAAGGATGAAGTAAGTGCCTTGTGTTTGTCCGAGTTGAAACCTGCTTTGCAGGCCTCTGTCCAGGCGACATTGTGCAAGGCGTCCAGGTTTCCCTGAACACTGGTATCAAAGGGTTGTGGCTCCTCCCCGTTTTTGAACAGGATGGGGTTGTTCCCGTAATCTGTGCAGGTAATGATTCCCTCAGAGCCCATCATCATTACCCCACTGGGGGTAATTGAGTAGTAGTCAGTGATCTCGTCCGGAATGGCAGGGGTGATGCCACCATCTGTCCACTCCAGTTCAACACCGGCCTGTCCCGCAATTTTACTCGGGAAATCAATGGTCACTTTGGAAGCCACCGGGCAACCATCTGGCACGTAATCCGGCGTCCACATCCTGGAGTAGATATTGGCGACACTACACTGAACGCCCGTAGGATAATCCAGGTTCAAGACTTTATAAGGTACGTCGAATAAGTGGCAGCCCATGTCTCCCAGGGCGCCCGTTCCGTATTCCCAGAAGCCTCTCCAGTCAAAGGGGTGTAGTCCTGGTGCGTAAGGCTTATCTGTCGCTGGCCCGAGCCATAAATCCCAATCCAGCCCCGCTGGTTTTTTTGATGGGTCGGCTGATGGAGCGCCTATTCCTTGCGGCCAAACAGGTCTGTTGGTCCATATAAAAACTTTGTTTACTTCGCCAATGGCATTGCTGTCCATCCACTCCTGGATTTTTATCACACCAAGAGAAGACCCACCCTGGTTTCCCATTTGGGTCACTACTTTTTGCTTTCTGGCCAAATGAGTTAGGTGCCTTGCTTCGGCAATGGTGTGAGTCAGTGGTTTTTGAACATACACATGAAGCCCTCTCATCATGGCTTCGTGTGCGATGACGGCATGGGTATGATCCGGGGTAGAAATAGTGACTGCATCCAGGTCTTTTTGCTGGTCCAGCATCTCTCTAAAATCATGGTAAAAAGACGCTCCGGGATGTTTTTCCACGGCGTCTTTTGCCATGGCCGGGTCCACGTCGCAAAGAGCAGCCACCCTGTTCTTGCCGTTGTTATAAGCGTTGTTTATATCCGAGTTCCCTTTTCCACCAGCGCCAATGGCCCCAAGTACCAGTTGGTCACTGGGCGCTGTATAACCAGCCCCACCCAGAACATGCCTTGGAACAATAATAAAACCGGCACCCAGTAAGGCACTTTTTTTAATAAAATCTCTTCTGTTGTTTTTTGTTTTCATGAGCTTAATCAGTGTTTGCTGGTTATTGAGATTCGGTGACTCGATAAATATGTGCGTTTTTTAGACTTTCGAAGAAGTAGCCGCTACACCTTCCAACCGAATAATCGGGCCGCGTTGCCTCCAAAAATAGCCGCTTGTTCTGCTGCGGAAAGCTGTGTCAGATGCGCAGCGATGTTCTCGCGGTACTGACGGTAGCTCTCGGGCGTTGCCCGGGCATTAAAGCCGCCACCATAAATGATCCGATCGGGACCAAATGCATCCACAATCTGGCGCATTACCGGTCCCACATCACGGTGCGGATAACTGTTTTGATTAGGAATCGCTGCCAGCTTCATAATGGTGTTCGGCAGTTTCGCCCAATCGAGAACCACAGCATGCTCCTCGGGCGTTCCCTGCATTGGGCGACCGAGATGATCAATGATTATGGTCGTGTCAGAGAATTCGCGGATATAGGGATCCAGTTGCTCGGCGTAGCGGGGCGAGAAATGCAGCTGGGCGGCGACACCGGAATCGCTGACCATTTGCCACCAGCGTTTCAGTTCCGGCCGGCCAAACGGTGGCAGTCTGCCGGGTGCGTAGGCATGAAGACGGGAGGCGATGATTTTTCCCGTATTTGCGCTCAGAAACTCCGGCATGCGCTCCAGCGATTCGGGTCGATCGGAGAAAAACAGGCAGGTACCTTTGAGCCGCCCCCCACCGACGTCCAGACAATACTCCAGATAACGATGGTCGTCCTGGTAGGGTTCAGGATGCACCACAATTGCATAATCGATACCGGCACCATCCATGCACTCCATCAGGAACTGCGGAGTGGCCGCATCGGCCGGACGATAGGGAGCCCGCTCATGGTAGGGAAACTGCTGACTGTCTGCCCCGGCGAAACAGTGCAGATGAGTGTCGACAACCGGCTCACTTGTATTCCGGGGTTCCTGTGCCGACAGTCGCGCGGCTGGAATGCCTGCCGCAGCGATAGCACCTCCCATCAGCTTCAGATATCGGCGTCGATTGATCTTCGACATTTTTTTCTTATCAAATTTCATGAGTATTTATGTCTTTTATTTATCCTGATAATGAAAAGAATAACCCATCTTTTAACACAAAGGTGACATATCAATTTTCAGGTGCTGACTTGGCAGCAAAATAAATAAACGACCGTTATTGTTATTTTTTTGACCAGCACGCCTTCTTTTACCCCACCGCTTCCTTCAGGCTATCCGATCCGAGATGTGCATACATCTGAAGCATTAAAAAACTCAAACAGCCGTCAAGCTCCTGTAACTGGTAGAGCGTGGTACACCCTGGACATGCCAAGACCTCCCACGTGTGGCGCAAGTCATACCAGCGAAAATTCCCAGTGCCAGCTCGTTCTTTGAATTTCTCCCAATTCTTGGTACTGCATAGAACCACCAATTCTCAATGATAAAGGAAACATCAGTTGTCATGCTTGCCCTGCCATCACACAAGGCCAGATCCTTCGCCGCCGCTACAAAAATTTTTTACTAGTTCCGCTCACTAATAATGCCGGGACGATATACCTTGCTCCCACCCCAATTCCAGAGGCTTATCCATGGCGCCATTCGCAAAATTCGATTTGTTCATACCGTGCTCACTTATCGTCCAGCTGATCAAGAATCCTGCCGGACCACTCTGCCGAACTTCCATCAAAGATCAAAAGTGGAATTTCAACAAGGTGCTTAAAGAGCTCTGGGTATCGATTAGGGTGTCGTCCAAACCGTATTTGTTATTCCAGTACTGGTATTCCACACCAGCGTAGAGCACACCCTGCTTCCCCCAGAAATTGCCCACGTCCAGCTTGATCTGCGGCGTGAACTGAAATTCTGGTTGATGGTCACTGGCGGCAGAGGACCAGTCGATGTAGCCATCGATCAGAAAACGGGCAGCCCCCACTTCAAACGGCGCGCTCCAGGTGACTGTAACCTGGTAATCGTTACTGATCTGCTCGTTGTCGACGTAATAGAATGATGTGTTGAAATACTGGAAGCCCGGTACGTTCCAGGCCAGACCAAAACCACCCAGGTAGTTGTTCACTTCTGTACCGCCACCGAATTCATACTGAGCGGCCAGGAAAACGTCCTTCACCGGCCCAAAGCTCAGATCGACCCCAGTCAACCAGCTGCCACTTAGCGTGGGTGCGAACTCCCCATAGACGTTATCGGTGCCTTTCACATCGCCCCGCCCCTGGTCGCGGTCAATGAAGAAGAAAGTGCTACCCCAGTTATGTGAGGTGGCGTTCTCGAAGGTGAAATAGATGGCTTCGTATTCCATGCCGCCATTACCGCCAATGTCGAATTCGACACCCTGGTAGTCGTCGCTATGAAGAATGGAAATGCTTGAACTTCCCGTGAATTTATTGGCGTGGGCTGCGGGAGCAGCAGAAGTGGCAGCAATACACCCAGCAATCAATATTTTACGAAGTATAGTCATGGCAATTCCTCGTGGGTTACTTTTTTACTCGTCATCGGTTGGCATATCCGAGTTCATTACTATTAGACACCCCAAGTACTAACGGCTTGGCCAGTTACATCTTTGACACTGGTATTTCATAGCGATGGAAAAAACAAGGATCTGATTTTTAGTTTAGATCTCTATTGCACCTTACGCTAACCATTGGTGGATTGTTGCCGGGTATTAATGTGATGCTTTTGGCGTTACGGGAATAACAACTGGGGAACCTTTTTTATTGACAGAGACTACAAGGAATTTAGCAGGTTCAGTATCGCTGGCATTTTTAGAGAGAAGGTGAATATCTTCGGGTGATTCGTAATAGGTGTCGCCAACATTTAAGGTAACAGGTTCTTTGCCTTCAACCTGCATGATCATAGAGCCTTCGACAATGTACAAAAAAGTGTGCGCATCGTGGCGATGGGGTTTAGAGACTTTTCCTGGTGGATACTCAACCATTAACATTAAACCCTCTTTATCGGGCATATCTGACAGGCTCTGCTCTCTTAACTGGGTGACTTTTACGTTGGATGCTGCTTTCTTATCTTCGGCAATGAGGCTTGTTGATAAAAAGCACGATAGCAATAACACAGCGGATGATTTCATAGCGCATAACCATTGCAAACGTAGGTGCTAAGAGGAGATAGCAATTTTAACGTACCTTTTTATCCTTTCATTTGAAGTATCTTAACCAAAATTCATGGTGGCCTATACATATTTGTGTTAGAAATTCTTAGGCTTGAGCCTTTCGATGGTCCGCATAACCTATTTCCCGGAAAGCAGAGGTTGACATGAGATTCATCCACGATCCCGAAGGCACCCGCCTGCCCATCAAGCTTGACAGCACCAGTAACGGGGAATTTTCTCCTATACCGCTGGACCGAACAAGCAAGCTGGCCAATCGCCTGGCTCACGAGGCCATTTCCAACAATGCCCGCCGCCTGGGTGTCGGACGGCGACAGTTGCTAGTGTCCGCCTGCGGGGCGGCGACTACCTTGTTGGCGTTCAACGCCGCCCAAGCTGCCGCCGGACGAAGTGCCGGTTTTTACTCACTGACTGCCGAGGCAGGTCTGGATCAGGATGCCGCAGCCGACGCGCTGGAAGGGGACGAGTTTATCTTCGATGTGCAGGGCCATTTTGTTAACCCCAATGGCGCCTGGCTGAACGAGATTCCCGAGGATGCCCGGCCCATGTCCGGCATGGAGCAGGCCGGTTGCGCTCTGGGCACTGGCGAGGGAGAACGCTCTTACTTGAAATGTTTAGGCCCGGATGCATTTATTCAGGATGTGTTTATGGACTCGGACACGGACCTGATGGTGCTGTCTTTCGTGCCTTCCAGGCGGGATGAGGAGCCGCTCACCATCGAGGAGGCGGCCGCCACTCGCGCCATTGTCAACCAGATGGAGGACAGCCGCCACCGCCTGTATTTACATGGTCGGGTCAATCCCAACCAGGAAGGCGACTTGGAGGATATGGACCGGCTCAAGGAGGAATTCGGCGTAGTGGCCTGGAAGACCTACACTCAGTGGGGGCCGGACGGTAATGGCTTTTGGCTCGATGACGAAGACACCGGCATTCCCTTTTTGGAAAAGGCGCGGGCTC
This sequence comes from Pseudomonadales bacterium, assembly GCA_965222065.1. Taxonomy (GTDB): domain Bacteria; phylum Pseudomonadota; class Gammaproteobacteria; order Pseudomonadales; family GM7GCV1; genus GM7GCV1. The sequence goes on along the minus strand of OZ244933.1, from coordinate 2,306,178 downwards.
TGGGTGTGAAGATAATTGTCGTGCACAAGGGCATTCCCTTTGGGCCTCAGTCCTATCAGCACTCGCTCTGCGATGACATTGGCCGGGTTGCCAAACGCTATCCCGACCTGAAGTTTCTGGTGTATCACTCGGGTTTTGTGCCCGGTCAGCCCGAGGGACCCTACGATCCTGAGCGCAACGAGGGCGTTGACTCCCTGATCAAAACGGTGCTCGACAATGGCTTGGGTCCCCACTCCAACGTTTACGCGGAACTTGGCTCGACCTGGCGATTTTTGATGCGCGACCCGGACTCGGCCGCACACACTTTGGGCAAGTTGATTAAATACCTGGGCGAGGATAATGTGCTTTGGGGCACCGATTCCATCTGGTATGGCTCGCCCCAGGACCAGATTCAGGCCTTTCGCAGTTTCCAGATCAGTGAACAGGTCCGGGAAAAGCAAGGCTACCTGGCCCTGACCCCTGAGATTAAACGCAAGATCTTTGGCCTGAATGCTCTGGTCCCTTACGAGATTGACGAATCGCTGATCCGCCAGTTAGTGGGCAAGGACCGCGTTGCCATTGCCCGAGCCGGGTACCGCGAACACCCGGATCCTCACTACCGCACCAACGGCCCCAAAACCCGCCGCGAGTTCCTGAACCTGATGCGTTGGAGTGGTGGGGTTGGTTGAGCTCGTTTGTGCGTTTTTATAAATCGGCTTCAAGGCAGGCAGGAACGATGAGGTTATATGGGTTGTTACAGAAGCTGCTTTGTTGACCATAAGTTGGGTTACTGCCTTTATGTCTTCTGTTTTGTTGCGGGCTAAACTTTTATAGAAGCCACAGCAGGCTATGAGCGACTGCTAGCGCTGATATTTTTAAATTAAAACCTCCTGCTGGCGGTTCGAAAAAATGCAATGCATTTTTGATACCATCACTGAGAGCCCCCAAGCCTTCCAGCCGAATAATCGAGCCGCGCTGCATCCGAAAACAGTCGCCTGCTCCGCCGGGGAAAACTGCGTTAGATGCGCGGCGATGTTCTTGCGATACTGGCGGTAGCTCTCTGGCGTTGCCCGGGCATTAAAGCCCACCATAGACGACTCGCTCGGGACCAAATACCTCCATGATCTGGCGAATAACCGGTCTGCTCCTATTATTTCTTCCTGGAAACGACGCTTACTAATGCACCTTTCCTTTTTGGGTGTTTCCCTGTTTTACTCGATCCGAACATGCCCGGGTGTAGAATCCATACAATCCGTGCAATGATTCCGGTTTCCCTGAGGGAGTTGATTGATGTTGCCTTTTCGTTTGCTGTCCCCCTGGCGTGTCGTCCTCGGCATGCTGATGGTGTTGCTTGCGTGCGCTTCACATGCCCAGTCTGTGGGTGAATTCGATATCCGACCTGTACGGCCGCTAACTGATGTCCAGCTGGACCGGCTGCGAACATTTGTGACGCAAAATACGCAGGCGGCGGCGTATTCACAGAGGCTTGCGGAGGAGGCTGAGTCGGTACTTGGTTCCTACCCTAGTCCCATCGAGGTCATCCACTACGAGGGATTGGTAAATACTGATCCGCGCCGAGTGGAGACAGTGGAGCATCTTCGTGAGATGGACGATGTAGCACTTCTACTCCGCTATTGGCAGGTGACGGGGGATCTCCGTGCGCAGAAGGCATTGTTGGCATACCTGGAAAGCTGGGCGTCCACCTACGTGCCAACGGGCAACGACGTAAACGAGAACAAGTTCTTCCCTCTGTTTGTGGCTTGGATCCAACTTCGTGAGGATGCAGAAACTGAGGCGCAGGCAAAGATCGACGCATGGATGACAGATATCGCTGAACGTCACGCGAAACAGGTGCAGAACGCTTCCAGCTATACCAACCGATTTAACAAAAGTGTACGTATGCTCATGGTGATCGGGCTGGCTCTCGACCGTCAGGAGTGGAGGGATCTTTCCCTGGAGAGCGCGAAACACTTTATCCGCGGGGGTCTGCGCGCCGACGGAACGAGCTATGATCTGGAGCACAGGGACTCGCTCACCTACCACAAGAGTGCGCTCAAACCCATGGTCGAAATCGCCCTGTTTCTTCCACCGGAAGATGGTCTGAATTTATACCGTTGGGAAAATCAGGACGGGGGTTCTGTGGAGAAATCCGTCGAGTACATGCTCCCCTACGTCAGGGGAGAAAAGGTACATGCCGAATGGGTGCACACCCAGGTGCAAATTGATCGCGACCGCGCGGCAGCAGGACTGGAAAAATATCAGCCCGGAAGAGCTTACGAGCCAAAAAACGCCGCCGATCTTTTCGACCTGGTGGCTGGACTGGAGCCGGAGTTTATCCCCTTGGCGCGGGAGCTTAGCGATCGACCCGAGGACCCCTATCCCAGTTGGAATTTGCTCCTCGCCTCGGCGTTAGAACACTAGAGGGATATTTATAACTGGCTATTCCCGCAGGGAATACTCAGTTTTGTTCTTATCACACTTTGTTCCTTCATTGATCAGCCTGAATGGGCCAGATAGACAGAGTTGGTCGACTGCCCCCCTGAATAAGGATTATCAAATGCGAGCACATGCGTTTCTACCTTGTCGAAAACCGACTCCAGCAAGTAGATAAACTGATCGTCTGGAAGGTCGTTTGACCAGAGGCCAAAAATACCTCCTGGCAAAATTTTGCTTTGCATTTTTTTAAGGGCACTTTCGGTATAAAACTGGCTGTTACCCTGGTCCAGCCAGTTGCTGGGGGAATGGTCGATATCCAGGAAAACTCCCTGCACAGGTTTGTTTAACGGCGGAAAGCCCGGCTCGGAATTGGTCGCCAGGTCAAAGAAATTCCCGAGCTGAAGTGTGCACCTCTTGTCCGAACATAGGGCCTCCCCCAAAGGCACCAGGTGCTTTTGATGCCACTCTATAACAGCCGGCAAGATATCGATCACCGACAATGATCGTACCTGATCGTCCTCAAGAACGGCGCCAGCGGTATAACCAAGCCCCAGACCACCCACGATAATATCCAGGTTGGTGCCGTGACCATTTTCCCTTAACGCCTGAAGACCCAGTTTTGATAACTGTATCTCGGCTTCAGGAAACAGGCTGGACATCAGAAACTCGTCGCCCAGTTTTACTTCATAAAGAATACGGTTATCCAGCCGGGGTTCTGCCCGTTTTCTCAGGCTAATCAGCCCCATCGGCGTATCCTGGCAATCGAGTTCTTCAAAAATAAATGTCATAAGCCACCCGTTAAATCCAGGAAACTGCCGGTCATAAACGAGGATTTCCCTGACGCCAACCACCAGATCGCCTCGGCAACTTCTTCAGGCTGGCCAGGTCTTTTCATGGGGATGTTTTCCTTCAGGCGATTCACCCTGCCGGGCTCGCCACTATCGATATGCATTTCGGTATCAATCAGGCCGGGGCGAACAGCATTGACACGAATTCCTTCATCGACGACTTCCCTGGCAAGACCAATGGTGAGCGAATCAATGGCACCCTTTGACGCGGCATAGTCGATAAACTCATTGGCTGCGCCACGCTTGGAAGCCCCGGATGAAACATTAATTATGGTGCCGCCATTTCCTCCGTGCCTGGTCGACATTCGCTTAATCGCCTCGCGTGAGCAGATAAAATAACTGGTGACATTTTTCGTCAGTGTTTCATTAATTCTCTCGGCCGTCATATTTTCGAGACGGCTCTGCTTTTGCAGGATACCGACATTGTTGACCAGGCAGTCCAGTGGCCCCAGTTCGTTATCGACAAAGGTGAAAAGCCGATCGACATCTTCCTCTAAAGAGGCATCGGCCTGACAGGAAACACAGCGTCCTCCCTGGCTAACTATCTTGTTGGCTATCTGGTCCGCTGCCGTTTTGTTTGATCGGTAATTAATACAAACGGCGTAGCCGTGACTGGCAAACAGGCTCGCTGTTGCCGCGCCTATCCCCCGGCTGCTTCCCGTGATCAATGCGATCTTTTCAGCTTTGTTTTTTTGCATGTTGTTCCTGTCCCGGCAGGTTTTTTAAGTCAGTGAAAAAGTGTGCCCCCGGCAAACGACTAATAATCATAAATCCGACAAACCGAACCGGAGTACTGCACCCGCATTTCTGAACGGCAACTTCGATTCAGCTCGGTCAGCATATAGCCCGCAAGCGCCCGATCTCCAATCTTCGTGGTCAGTATTTCCATCGCTTGCTCAAAATGCTCGGGCTTATTAATACTGATCATGTAGGCATCATTGGTGTATTGCAGCAAATCCTGCGGGGTATTAAACAGACGGGCGGGAATATCCACCAGAACCGGTTCCCCGTTGATCTGGTTGCGCGAATTTACAAACACCACATGATCGATATAGGTTTCTACAGACTGGCCAGAGTCCCCAAGGTTCGTGCACTGGCTTCTAAAACCGGCCGCCATCTGAAAACGGCGTTCGGGAGACTGCGCCTCCCAGGCCTGATCCTCAACCTCGTACAAATAGAACGAGTACTGATAGCCATCACTGCCATATGCCCGTGTAATTTCGATACCTTTCTCAGTACCTGTCTCGATATCTCTCTCGGTACCTTCTTCGACATCCTCATCGACCGCTTCGCCCATCTTAAGCAGCCGCGCAATCGTTGCTGATCGCTGATCACGACTACCAATGGGCTGTATATCGCCCGCCTGGATGCGTTCGCCACACTGGGTACTCAATGTTTCGGATTTAAACCGCTGAATGTCATATCTTGGTACCCGCCGATCCGTTCGGGTCAGAGCGCCATTCTGGGAGAACGCCTCCAGTTCCTCGCCAGAGATATAACCTCGAAGAACGTCGTTTCCACGAGTCGCGGAAATTTGTAATTGCTCAGAATACCCGGGCTGACCCTCGGTAATTTTAAAGGCCTCCCCGCGGGCAACCTCCCAAACCTGTTCATCCAGAACCCGGTCGCAGCGAGGAGTTTTGCAAAGACGATAGGGGCTGTTAAAGATAATCTCGTGTGAGCCAACTGCCTGACGGAAAGTCCAGTCAGAAATTGCCCCCGAATAAAGCAGCACTTCAACGCCATCCTGGGTGATAACCCGGCTGTACCAGTTTCCCGATACCTCCACCGCCTCATTCTGAAGTATCCGGAACAGGTAGGCTTCTGGCAGAAAAGCAGTAATCTTGAAGGCGTCCCCGGATTCAGGTGGCGCCAGGGCCCAGGTACGATAAAGGGTATAGTGCAAGTCATCCCCCTCAGCTGCCTTAAGCTGAGTACTCGTCACTGTCATGGCAAGAACAGCCAGAAGTATGGTGATAAAACTTTCCCGCATAGTCGGCGATTGAACCATGCAAAATGGCCAGGGCAAAATCTTCTTTCGATGATGCCGTTAGTTACCATAGACTTGTCACCTTACAAAGCCTATTCTTTACACTTTATCCTGTACCCATCGGAGCCGAAAAAAATGGACAATGAATCCGACCACTCTCATCTCGGCGTCCTGGAATCTCTCGAATATCTCGGTTCGGCAACGGACATGCTGGACAAGATCGAAGAACTCATGGGGCATGCGCCCTTTTTCGAAGACCTGACACACGAAGACGTCGGTATCCTCTGTACTTACCTGAAAACCTACAGGGCCAGACCCGGACAGGAAATCATCCGTGAAGGGGATCATGACGACTTTATGCTTCTGGTTGTTTCAGGCAGCGTGAATATCGTCAAAGTGGATTCGCACGGTGATGTTCGCCCCATGACCATTGTCCGGGCGGGAGCGACGCTGGGAGAAATGTCGATGATTGACGGTGAACCACGTTTTGCCAGTTGCGTTGCCATTGATACTACTGTGTTTGCCATCCTCAACAGAGACGATATGGTCAAAATCATCCTGGATAACACGACCATCGGCGCCAAGGTATTAATCAAGCTGGTGACCATGCTTTCGCAGCGCTTGCGGGTAACCAGCAATCAACTTATTGACTACATGGAGCGCACAGAAGCTGTGTAATTGATCGATGTCAATTTTTTGTGTTAATTGCGATTTGTGGCGCTTCAAATGTATATAGTTGTTGCGGGTACAGGCAGTGGAAGGTTATATTCTATATGCGTTTCTAGGATTTCCTTACAACTTGCTGGAAAATAAGAATTTTTATCATATAAGGCTCATAGAATGAGGTACTTGAATAAACCAAAAACAAAACTCAAGGACCGATTGGCCATTTGTCTTCTGTTTGCCTTTCTGGGCGCTTGCGGGGCAACACTACCGGATCGTTCGAACCAGGGAAAACACCTGGAAGCCGGTAACGAAGCCACCAATGCCGGCGAGATCCCGGAGATTGTCGATCCACCAGGTGTTCCCGCTGAATCTTCCGGGGACGAAGAGCCACCTGCTCTCTACTCTATTACGGCACAGGACCTTCCTGTTCGGGAACTGCTTTTTACTGTCGCCCGCGATGCCGGTATTAACGTCGACGTCCATCCGGAAGTTGAGGGAAGCATCAGTATTAATGCGGTCAACCAGACCCTTCCCCAAATACTGGATCGAATTGCCCGACAGGCCGACATTCGCTGGAGTATTGATTACAACGGCAACCTTCTGGTTGAGCAGGACCGGCCATACTGGGATACCTATCGAATCGATTACGTGAACGTGAATCGAGAATCCACCTCTGACTCAGGTATCGCCAATACACTCGGTGATAGTGGTACCGGCGGAAGCTCGTCCTCAAGTATTTCACAGACATCATCGAATAATTTTTGGGAAACCCTGCGCGAGAACCTGATTACCCTGGTGACCGAACTTTCGGAAACAGAAGGGGGTACAGCGGCGCCAGCCCAGAACGCCAACGCCCAGGCAGGCATGAATCAAAACGTCATTATTAATGCCGAGAGTGGCGTGATCGCCATCAGGGCAAGCGCGGAAAAACATGCCGAAGTCCGATCGTTTATTAACTTCGTCAAGACCCGCTCGCTTCAGCAGGTGCTGATCGAGGCCACCGTGGTCGAAGTCGCGCTAAATGATCAATACCAGGCAGGTGTGGACTGGGAAACCATTGCCGGGCAAAGCGACAACTTTGTATTCCAGCAAAATGCGCTTTCAGGCAATTTAAGTGCCGCCCCTACCAACATTCTCACCTATCAGGGTTCGTCCAACATCGCCGGCACGGTACGTGCGCTATCGCAATTCGGTAATTCGCAAGTCCTGTCGAGCCCCAAGGTCATGGCGTTAAATAACCAGTCTGCAATGCTCCGTGTCGTGGACAACCGGGTCTTTTTCACTATTGAGGTAGAACCTGCTCCGCTAAACGCGAATGGCCTGCCTACAGGTCAGGCAACCTACGAATCGACCATTAACACGGTTCCTGTCGGTTTTTCCATGTTAGTGACACCCCAGGTTGGCGAAAATGACCAGGTGACCCTGAATGTGCGCCCAACCATTTCCCGTATTGCGGGATTTGTAAATGACCCCAACCCTGTGCTTGCCGAAGAAGGGATTATCAACCAAATCCCTGAAATCCAAATCCAGGAAGTGGAGTCGGTGCTTAAGGTCTTCAGTGGCCAGACAGCCTTACTGGGCGGGCTGATGCAGGATTCACTGCAAACACAAACAGATGGATTGCCTGCTATTTCCAGGGTTCCAATCCTTGGAAACCTATTCAGTTTCCGTGACGATCGCGCATCAAAAACCGAACTGGTTATTTTTATTCGTCCGGTCGTTGTTCGTCAGCCTTCCGTTGATGCTGACCTGAGTGATTACAGGGAATTATTGCCTAAAAACCAGGGATCCAATCTCAATAGTAGCAGCCAGTTTAAGTCTGACTTCTGGAGCCCTTAATCAGGGACAAGGGCGGCAACCATGCAACCTTTTATTGCAGTATGCCCGGATTAAGAGATGACACGTCTAATCGAAGCGCTAAGAAAGGCCGAGGAAGCCAAGCGAAAAGAGAAGGAAGCGACCGGGAAAACCCAAGACTTTTCTCTTGAGCTTGAAGATCGGGACGCCGGTCCGGGCGCTTCACAGGAGGAACCGGAATCAACACCGGAGAGCCCTGCTCCTGATCTCGAACTTTCTTATGAGCCTGCGCTTTCCGAACCATCACAGCCAGATACATCGGAACCCGGCGAGGAAGAGCCACGAAAAGCTGTCTATGAAGCCATAGAAGAGCCCGTATCAGATTACCAACTGGAAGAAGATAACCAGCAACAAACTGCGCTGGATAACAGATCTGCTTACGATGAGCCGGCCGCAGATGGAGCCGTCGGACGACGACTGACCGATCGGACCAATCCCCAGCCCAAACAACCCGAGGTTTCGAAAGTTCGCACCAAACCGGCCAGGACGCGAAAAAAAACCCTGGCCTGGATCGCGGGAATTGTCCTGCTGCTTATGGGCGGTGTTTTTGCTGTCCTCTACTGGCAGCTAAGCAACCAGAGCTCACCTTACGCAAATATCACACCGGGTAGCCAGCGGGGTTTCCTGGAAAGCTCGACGACAGCGGATGCCGGTGCCACCCCAGACAGCCAGGAGGACACTGCGGCTGTTCCACAACCGTCGCAGCCTGAACCAACCCAGACCACCATAGGCCCGACCAGTGAGCCACCTGAAAATCCCGCCCAAACGGAAGTTGATGAGACAATCTCGGCCGTAAATGCCCTGGTTTCCTCTGCCTCGCAGGAACAGGCTGCCGCTGTAGCCGACACCACTATCATTTCCGAGCAGCCCACCGTCTTTACGATTGCAACACCCCAGCGTATTGCGGGTAGCCAGGACGCACTGAATTTTGCCCGTGAGAATATACAGCAGGGCGAATGGGAAGCTGCCAGAAACGAGCTCAATGCCATTTTGCGTAACCAGCCGAATAACCTCAGGGCACTGGAATACCTTGCTCAGGTCCATATCGAGACGGGTAATATGGCCCAGGCGAAAAATACCTATGCCAGAATCCTGCAATTGGACCCCCAGCATCTGGTTGCCCAGGCGGGACTGATCAGGACCTCCCGTACCAACAGCCTGGATTACGAAGCGACCTTGCAATCGTTGCACAACAGCTACCCCGACCAGGCTTTTATCCCCTACATGCTGGGCAACCTTTTTGCCCGTCAGCAGCGCTGGAGTGAAGCAGCCGGATCCTATCAACAGGCTATTTCGCTGGTCGATTCTTCCCAGGGTATTCCGTCGCAATACGTTTACAATCTTGCTGTTTCGCTTGAGCACTTGCGCGAGATGGATGCTGCCCTGGCTGAATACAGAAGAGCCGGGGCATTGGTCAAAACAGGCGACAATATTGATGTTGCTATACTCAACGCTCGTATTGAACGGTTGGAAACCTCGCTGGAACCATGAAGTTAGCAGAAGTCGTCGATTCAGAATCCGAGTCAAAAAAACGGCTTGGTGAGGTACTTGTCGACCAGGGTTCAATCACCCAGGATCAGCTCGATATTGCCCTGACTGAACAGCGGTCACAAAAAAAGCACCAGCTGATTGGCCAGATACTGATCAACCTGGGGTTCGTGACGGAATCCATTGTTCGTGATGCGCTGAGTGAAAATACCGGCCAAACCAGTATTGACCTGTCCCAGGCAGTTCCAGATCCCAAATCCATCAATATGGTTGACCAGGCGCTCGCACGGCGGCATTACGTTCTTCCCCTCTCCTACGACGAAAACGAACATCATCTGACACTGGCAATGTCAGACACCTACAACATCGTTGCCCTCGACCAGGTACGGGCACAAAACAAATCCCGGTTGAAAATTACGACGGTACTTGCCGGCCAGGATGAAATCCTGCGAACCATTGAGAACTTCTATGGTTTTGAGCTCTCCATCGATGGCATTCTTAATGAGATCGAAACCGGGGAACTGGATTTTGAAAGCCTGGCCGAAGACGATCGGGGCTACAGCCACCCGATGGTACGGCTGGTCAACGCGCTGCTTGCCGACGCCGTCCAGCGCGGCGCATCAGACATTCACTTTGAGCCGGAAGAAGCCTTCCTGCGCATCCGTTACCGGATCGACGGTGTATTGCGCCAGGTTCGCAGCCTGCATAAAAGCTACTGGCCCGCCATGGTCGTGCGGCTGAAAGTTATCAGTGGTATGGATATTGCCGAATCCCGGATTCCCCAGGATGGTCGCATTTCACTTTCGCTGGTTGGCCGACAGGTGGATTTCCGGGTGGCTTCCCAGCCTACCGCTCATGGGGAGAACGTTGTACTGCGTATCCTTGACCGAAAGAAGGGCATTGTGCCCATGGAGAAATTGGGTCTGACTGAAGAAAACCTGGCTCTGCTCAAGCTTCTTCTGGCCAGACCTGAAGGCATTATCCTGGTCAGTGGGCCGACCGGGTCGGGGAAAACCACCACACTCTATTCCGTGCTCAATCATATGAATACCGAGCAGGTAAATATCATGACCATGGAAGACCCGGTGGAATATCCCATGCCGCTGATCCGGCAATCTTCAGTCAATGAAGCGATCAATATGGGATTTGGCGAAGGTATTCGCTCCATGATGCGCCAGGACCCGGACATCATTCTGGTCGGTGAAATACGTGACCAGGTAACTGCCGAGATGGCATTCCGCGCAGCCATGACAGGTCACCAGGTGTTCTCCACGCTTCACTCCAATTCGGCGGTGGGCGCAATACCACGGTTGCTGGATATTGGTGTATTGCCGGACGTCATTGCCGGCAACCTGATTGGCGTGATTTCCCAGCGTCTGGTCAGACGACTATGCACTTTTTGCCGGGAACCTCATGCGGCAACCGAGATGGAAAAGAAAATGCTCGGCTGTGAAGAGTTTCAGGACGACGTGATTATTTACGAGGCACATGGCTGTGAACAATGTGAAGGGCAAGGCTATTCTGGCCGGGCGTCAATCATCGAAATTCTCAAGATCACGAGCGAGATAGATGACCTGATTACCCGTCGTGCGAGCGCCAGGGACATACGCGAGGCCGCCAAACACCAGAACTTTTGTTCCCTGGCGGAAGATGCCTGTCGTCGGGTTCTCGATGGCACCACCAGTTTGGAAGATATCTCTCGCCTGGTCGACCTTACCTACCGATTACTGGATTAAAGGGAGACTCTGCAGTGACCCTTTATCGGTACAAGGCCATTTCCCATGAAGGCGAAATTCGCCAGGGAAATATTGAGGCAGCCAATGAGGCGGACCTGGAGTCTCGCCTCTCCAAAATGAAGCTGGACCTGATCTCGGCCAAAGTAGGTAATAAACCCAGCTTCTCGCTAACGCCCAAGAAAGTTGAACGCCGGGAGCTTATTGTTTTTTGTCTGCACATGGGACAGCTCACCAATGCCGGTGTGCCCCTGCTGGACGGCTTGACCGACCTGCGTGACAGCATGGAAAACCCTTACTTTAAGGAAGTGTTGGCTAACATTATTGAAGCGATTGAGGGCGGTAAAACACTTTCCCAGGCCCTCACCATGTACCCGAAGATATTCGACACACTCTTCGTCAACCTGATTCATGCCGGTGAGGCCAGCGGAAACCTGGGGCAAGTATTTACCTCGCTTTCCGAGATGATCAAATGGCAGGACGAACTGTCCCAATCCACCAAGAAGCTGATGATGTCGCCCATTATCGTCGGCATGGTTGTTTTCGGGGTACTGTTTTTCCTGATGATTTATCTGGTTCCCCAGCTGGTCGAATTTATTGTCAACATGGGACAGGACCTTCCGGGTTACACGCTGGCACTGATTGCGACCTCTGACTTTATCGTCAACTACTGGTATCTGTGCCTGATGGCCCCTTTTGTGATCTTTTTTGGTATCAAGGGGGCCGTTGCCACCAGCGAGCCGGCGCACAAGATATTTGACGCCATGACACTGCGCATTCCCAAGCTGGGTCCGGTACTGCAAAAAATCTACCTGTCCCGCTTCGCCAATTATTTCGCCATGATGTATGCCGCCGGCGTGCCCATTCTGGGCATTTTTGAGATCGCGGAGGGAATCATCAGTAATCGCGTCATCCGGCAGGCCATCGTTCGCGCCAAGGAAGATATAGAGCAAGGGGACCCCATTTCACAGAGCCTGGAGACATCCGGCATGTTTCCGCCGCTGGTACTGCGCATGATCAAAATTGGCGAAACCACGGGCCAGCTCGACAAGGCGCTGCTGAACGTGTCATATTTTTACGAGCGGGACATCAAGGATTCGATAGATAAACTGCAAGCAATGATTCAGCCCATTATGACCCTCATTTTGGGTGCGCTTTTGGGCTGGGTTATGTTGTCGGTTTTGGGCCCCGTGTATAGTTCACTTAGTAACCTGCCCATATAGGCTCTGGAATGAACGTTTTTGGACAACGCAACGCACTGATTGTTATCGTCAAAGACGACGAAGTACAGGTCTTGACCTGGACCAAGGGCGTGCTAAATCACAATGCTGTTTTTGCCGCCACTGAACATTCCTTTGATGTCTTTGGTCGCTTCCTCGATAACCACCGTGACTTTCCGGTCATTATTGTGGCGGATGTTATTGAGGAAAGTTTCCGTTACGACAGTATTGCCCACGTTTCCAGCAATGACCGCAAGGTCATTCTGAACCGCAAGCTCGAATACCTGTTCAGGGACACCGTCTACCGCACGGCTGAAGTTGTGGAACGCGAGGCGACCGGCCGCCGCGATGACAAGGTGCTGCTCAGTGCGCTGACAAAACCGGAGCAACTGGAGCCCTGGGTTAAGCTGGTCATCGAACGCGACATGGCGATCCAGGCAATTACTTCAGCGGCCTATGTCATTGAGCAGTACGCTGCCAGCCAGGGTCTGGGGAAATCGGAAAATCTACTGATTGTCAGCCTGGAATCCGGATCGAGCTTTCGCCAGACCTATGTACAAAAAGGCAAAGTGATGTTCAGCCGCGTCTCGCGACTGGAAATCGCTGAAGGCCAGGCGCCGGGACCCGCCATTCGGAACGAAACCCTGCAGGTTCGCAAATATCTGGAGCGTGCGCGCCTTCTGCGCATGAACAGCCAGCTGAGATTTCATGTTCTCAGCCCCTTTGAACAATCCGAAATTGAGACGGCTTTCCGGGCCACGGACTCGTTTGAATGCCTGAGCACTGAGGAAGAAGCACGCCAATCGCCACTCGAGTTGCATGGGAACAATCTCAGCACACTGATTGTGATCCTGGCAAAAATCCTTAGCAGCAAACGCCTGGCAAACATTTATGCTCCCCTGGAAACCCGGCGATACCATGTTCTGAGGAGGGTATCCCAGGGACTTATTGCCGCTTCAGCCGCAGTTCTTGCCGGAGTTATTATCCTCAAAACCCCCGGATTTACCGGTGTACTTTCTGACTGGGAAAGAACCGAGCAGGTGGTTGCCAATACGGTACCCTATACCAACGAATACCAGAGACTCAGCCAGGATTTTCCCGAAACACCCATTCCTCCAAGCGAAATGGAGCTGGTTGTCACCTCGGCACAGAAAATCCAGCAAAATTCGATTGAACCGCTGGACACCATGAATACCATCGGCGCCGCACTTGCCCAGTCGCCCGATTTGCAAATTACTTCCATTGCCTGGTCACTCAGGGAAGCTCCCTCTCCGGATGCTGTAAGACGTGACCCTTATGGCCCGGCTCAAAACCAGAGTGCGGAAAGCAGCTTCCGTCGAGCCATTTTTGAAGATCGCCTGACCCCGACGATCACTATCCAGGGTATGGCCTACTCGCCCAGGAGTTATCGTGAAGCGCAAATGCAGGTGGATTCTTTTGTTCAGGCCCTGAGAAACCAGGACAGTGTTGCCCAGGTTGTCACCACCAAGCTACCTACCAATGTCAGCAGTGATACCTCCGTCAATACGACTGTCGACGACTCGGAACTGCGCGCAAGTTTTACGCTGGAAATTACCCTGAAGAAGGAGTCAACATGAACAGCCTGAATCTTGACTCTTCAGATATCCGGCTGATCCGTTGGCCATTGGTGCTGTTCGCCTTTTGTTCATTGCTTGCCGCAACCATTTATTTTGGAGTGAGTTATCTGGAAGAAGAAGCATCACAGGAGTTGCGGCGAGTGAATGCCGCATTCCAGAGCGCACGATCTTCCGTCGAGCTTATTGAAGATGAAGAAGCCACCATCATTGAAAATATCGACGAATACCGTGAACTGATGGCGAACGGCGTCATGGAGCCAGAAGATCGCCTGCAATTCCTGGAAGACCTGGCCGTTATCCGCGATGAGCTGAATTTGTTTCCTATTAACCTGTCCATTGATACCCAGTTCAAAGAGCGACTTGCCTACCCTTCTGGCACGGGTAATAACGGTGGACCGGTCGATTTGGCCTCGTCAGAAATCTCACTGGATATGGCACTTCTGCACGAAGAAGACTTTATCCGTTTTCTTGATGCCGTTCACAGCAACGGAGGCCTGTTCCAGTTTAAGGAATGTCTGCTCAGCCTCAGAAACTCGGGAGCGACAAGATTCATTACCTTGCAACAGCATATGTCAGTCGAATGTATTGCAAGCTGGTACAGCTATGATCTTAACCCGTCGGTTGAACAACCCGGTCTTTTGGGAGCGAATAATGGCTTCCTCTAGGTTGATCGCATTCTTGCTGCTTTTGTTCACCGCTGTTCAGGCACACGCCCAGCAAGGCAACCAGTCCAGCGCGTTGGGACTGCTGTTTACCACGCCCGAAGAGCGTGCCTATCTCGACTATCTCCGCGAAGACTTTCTCCAGAGAACAGCCTCTGAAGGCTTTGATATCCAAACGGAAGAAATCCCCGAGATAGAACCGGAAGCCCCCGAGCAAAATGTCGAGTTTTATCTCAATGCCATTATTACCAACCAGGATGGCAGCCATACCATCTGGCTGAATGGTGCCCCGGTTCGGGAGCTGGATTTGCCCGGGGAAGTCAGGCTTGTGCACCGATCCGGCCGCGACATGCTACAGATTGCCACGAGTTCGGCGACATATCTGCTCAAGCCCGGGCAAACCGTTAATCTGTCCACTGGAGAACTCTGGGAATCTTTTGAGGCGCGTTTAAATAATACAGGTGCGGCCGGGGAAGAAAGCACTAACTCTAACGGGGCACAAAATAACGTATCCCAGGCCCAATCGAACGGAGCCCCGGCCCAGTCGACAGGGCAGGCAACAAACCCTCAGGCCTCGGCATCGACAGCGCCTCCCTTCCCCTCCTCGACTTCCTCGAGCGCACAGGGACAGGGGGTGGTGGCCATCCAGGATCTTATTTAGGCCCTTCAGATGATCCAGTCTGGAGGTAATGAAGAGACAAGTGACACCTCACAACAGTAGTCGCCAGCAAGGGCTGGTGATGATCGCCATGCTATTACTTGTCTTTATGGCGGGAACCTCGATGTATTTTGTTTCCATGAGCGATCGTCATGGCGATATTAAAAACATAGTGGACTACAACAATGAAATGGTCTCCGCCAAAGAGGCGCTAATTGCCTATGCAGCAAATTATGCGGACATTCTCCCTGCCTACGCGACAGACAATCTGGGCCCCGGACGACTGCCCTGCCCCGATATTGACCGTGATGGCGCCCCGGAAACCAGTTGTGATGGAGGCGATCAACTGATCTTCCGCCTGCCCATCAGCGTGCAGAAATCGACAGGCGATCAGTTTTACTTCTCAAGGGCTTATACGGAAGGACCGGTCGGCGCTTCCTTTTCACAATTATGGTATGCCGTTTCCCCGGACTACGCCGCCTCGAACTCGCCGGTCTATCCACTCAACAGTTCGACCGATGGCCTGCTAAGCGTGGACAGCGTAAACGACTATGTCGCTGTGATTATTGCACCAGGGGAGCCTCACAACGGCCAAAATCGAACCACCAGCGAAAACAAGAACAACCGCAATAACTATCTCGAAGCACCCAACAACAGCACAGTGACAGGTGTGTTCTCCAACTATGCCGATGAAGATACTGATGACTTTAATGACCGGTTGATTGGCATCACCCGCGCTGAAGTCATGACGGCCGTTACCATGAAGGTTGTCGAAGAAATCAAGCGGGTACTGGATGATCATTACGTAGAGTATGAAGGGCATCCTCTTACGGCATATTTCGACTACGAATGCCTGAACAGCACCCACTGCTATCCCCGCGATGATATTCCGCCTGCCACGAACTGCGGGTTTTTATGCTTTATTTTCGGGCTGCCCCCATTGCCATCAACAGGAAATGTGCCCCGCTACGAAACTGTGATGGAAGACGGCGTCGACGACGGTAAAATAGCAACATGGTACGAAGACGATGACTGGGAAGATGTCATCACTTACGACAAGATTAGCGACAATGAGGCGACGCTTGTGTTTGCCGAATGCGCGATTACCTACACACTCAGGTACAACACGGAACCGGAAATTGAACGTTCAGCCCACAGCTGCTAAAGAAGAGCCAATGATGCATGTAATGAATAACAGCCGCGGGTTCAGCCTGATCGAAATGGCGGTCGTGATGTTGATCATGGGCTCGCTACTCAGCGGTTTGCTGGTCGCCCTGACCCAGACATCCGATAACACACGCATCACAACAGCCAAAAGCCAGATGATCAAGATCGAAGAGGCGCTTTACGCCTTTGCCCAGGCACATGGACGCCTTCCCTGCCCGGCCACTTCGGTGTCAAACGGTTATGAAAGTCCCGACGACGGTTCCGGGGATTGCACCCAGACACATGGGTTTGTTCCAAGTGCCTCTTTATCCCTCTATAGCCGGGTGAATGATGACGCACTGATGCTTGATCCCTGGTCAAACCCTTACCGATACTCAGTGGCGCCCTATGAAGTCGATCCTGCCGACGGCGGCTGGGTCGATTCAACTGATGCCGACGGTGATTTCGCCTTTACGGACAGGCAGTCACTAAGAGCGATGTATGGCAATAACAATATGACCAATGAGCTCGGATTTAATACGGGCGAACCCTCCTCAATGCTGAGAATTTGCGAAGCTTATGACTGTTCTGGTGATGTCTATTCACAGGTATCGCCGGCCATTGTCCTGAGCATGGGCCCGAACTGGATAAACATGATCGATGATTGCAGCGTCGTGACGGATACTGATGAAGTAGAGAATGCCGGCGCCGTGACCGATGGGGATTATTGCCTGAGCAATACCAATACCTTTGTTGATACTGAATACAATGAAGAAAACTTCGATGACATTATCATCTGGCTTTCTCCGTACATACTGTTCAGTCGAATGATCGACGCCACCCAGCTTCCCTGATTTCGGTGACTGAAATATCGATGATTGAAACCACAGAAAACGAACTTCCGGAACAAATACTCCTCATTGAGGATGACATCGCGTTGCGTACCCTGCTCGCCGGCATTATTGGCGGCAAGGGCTACCATATTCTCCAGGCTGAAAAGCGAGACGAAGCACTGGAGATGCTCAATGATTTCCCGGACATCGCCGTGATTATTTGCGACCTCGGACTCCCCCCCCAGGAACACACTACCGTGGAAGGGCTTGCCACCATCCGGGACATTCAGGCACTGGCTATCAGCCCCAAAATTATTGTGCTCACCGGGCAGGATCAGGAAAGTTCCGCCCTGGAAGCCATACGGGAGGGTGCCTTTGACTTTCTTTCCAAGCCTGCACAGGCAGACCAGATTCTTTCGGCAGTGAAGCGCGCCCTGCTTTTTCATCGCAAGGAACGCGATCTGGCTGCCGATGGTGTTACCCGGCTACAAATTAACGCAAGGGTCGCCGATGGCTTAAAAGCCGTACGCGAGGATGCAGAAGAAAAGCTGATCCGGCAGGTTCTCAAAGATACTGGCTTTAATGTTTATCAATCAGCCGCCCAGTTGGGAGTAAAGCGGGAAAGTATTTATTATTTTATGAAAAAATTCGGGATACAGCGTGACGACAGTTGATCTGTATCCCTATCTCATCCTGGTCGGTCTCTCCATTCTGGTGGCGAGCGCCCGTATGTTGTATCACTACCGGATGCAGAGTTCACGTGGGCAGCAGCTGATACTTCTGAACGAACAATACGATTACGACTTGCCCGATTTCCTGCGCTCGTGCTGGCCCATCCTGCAAGAAGGCCGTTTCGTGGGCATGGAGTGGCATCTCGACTGGTTTGGCACATCGGTTTCCGGGGAAGAGGGACAGTTGCAAGGCCAGGTCATTGAACGGGAATTACAGATTCGGGAAATTTTCATCACGGTAAAGCTTTACCATCGTGAGCGTGGATGGGATCAAAAACACTTTACTGAAACCCTGGCAGAAAACTTTTTTCTGCTGGTAAGAATGGATATCTGGATCAAACTGGGCAGTACCCAGCGCGCCTTTGACCAGGCCGCCAAAGTGAATGTGTTTTTACAGCACGACGTCAAAAACATGATCCAGATACTTAGCCTGATGAGTAGTTTTTGCGAAGCCGCCGAGCCCGGCAATGAAAAACAAACCCTGGAAAACCTCAAATATAGTATCCCTGCAGTTAAAGAACGTGCCAACCATATGCTGTCAGAACTCACAGACAAAACGGGCAAATCCCAAACAGTGCCGGAAGACCTGCCACGTATCCGTCTGGAAGAAGTCGTCAGGGAAACCGCCCTGATTCACAATTTGTCTGTCGAGCTCTCAGGAGGTGGTTTTGTGCAGATCAACAAGGAAGACCTGCTAAGCATTATCGACAACCTGATCGGCAACTATTCGTATCAGGCCATCAAGAATCCCAGAGGGGAATGCCTTCTGGACGTTCACATTGAGCCAGATAACGAACAAATTCGTATGATACTGAAAGACAAGTACGGTCGCCCATGCGATTATCCCGAACGCTTGTTCGAGCCCTTTTGGAGCGAATTTGGTAAAGGACGGGGTATTGGGCTTTATCAGGCCAAGCATCACGCAGAAAATGCTGGCGGCAGTCTGAAAACCCTGTCAAAACGTGACGAAGTTCTCACTTTTGAGCTATGCTTGCCA
Organism: Pseudomonadales bacterium; assembly: GCA_965222065.1. GTDB lineage: Bacteria > Pseudomonadota > Gammaproteobacteria > Pseudomonadales > GM7GCV1 > GM7GCV1. The sequence goes on along the minus strand of OZ244933.1, from coordinate 2,287,336 downwards.
AAAATTGCTGCTAATGATGAGGATATGTAAAAAAAACCTACATATTGCGGTAGTTACCTCACTCTTCTAATGTAGTGTGCAAGGTTGTCTAACATTTTGACTTGTAAAGTAATTGTGGGGCCGATTTTAAAACAAACTGAGGACATGAAAGTGGAACTGACAAACCGGAAAACAGCCCGATCACAGGCGGGTTTTACCTTGATTGAAATCGCTGTTGTACTGGTGATTATTGGCCTGCTGCTTGGGGGCGTACTCCAGGGACAGCAATTGATTGAAAACTCGCGAATAAAGTCTGCTACCAATGACTTTAATGGCATTGCTGCAGCCGCTTTCTCCTATCAGGACCGTTATGGCCGTCTACCGGGTGATGATCCTGGCGCCGTTGCCGCTCGAGGTGCCAGCTGGTCGACTAACATCACTGCAGGAGATGGCGATGGTGCAATTTCCATTACAGACCTGGACTCCACATTCACACCTGTTGCTGGTGATGAAAATGCGTATTTTTTCCAGCACCTTAGAGCTGCCGGATTTATCCAGGGTGACCCGACTGACACATTGGTTGCCGCCTTACCACAAAATCCTTTTGGCGGACTTACATCAGTTATTGGCAGTTCTGATATTGCCCAGGGAATGTCTGGTACCAAGGTTTGCATGAGCAACGTAAGTGGTTCAGCAGCAATTGCTTTGGACACGCAGCTTGATGATGGAGTCATTGACGCCGGAAGAATGCGCGGAACAGTCAACACCGGCACCGTTGTCCATGAGTCTCCCGGAGCCGCTGCCACTACCACCGCTTACAGCGAGGATGATGGCTACACTATCTGCTACCGAATCTAGTTCGCTGCGGAATGCATTAAAAAAGGCCCTGATAGCAGGGCCTTTTTTTTGGTCATTTATTCCGCGGCTGTTATTCTGTATACAATAAATTCGGCCTGGTTAATCAAACAGCATTTATCAGTCATTGCTACTGTTGTAAGTTAGATGACAAGGCATGAATCGTACTGGGCTAAAGGTTAGCAATAATTTTTTGACCGTGTTTCCAAGATAGCTAACAGGGAAAAAACACATTGAGCTGGTGGCATACGCTTAGACAATCGATCAATTCGGGGACTCTTTCTGCCGCCACCCCGCAAATTGCGATCCTGCTTGTGATTTTTTTCCTGTTTGTTGGTGCCATCACCGGCGCGCTGGAATTCGGAACCACCTCAGGCAACGCCGTTCGCTTTAGCCCATCTGAACTGTTTGCCACCAGAAGCCCATACTCTATCCCTAACCTGCTCGCTTATCCCGAGTTTTGCTTCCTGTTTTTTGGCAGCCTGGTGTTGACGGTCCTCCTGCCTGTATTGTCGCCCATTTCCGCCAGTTTGCTCGTACTGGTAGCGGCCGCCCCGATCCTCTTTATAGGAATGACTTACCCCTACCGTGAGGCCCCGGTGCCCATGCAATACAGCTTGCTGGTACTGATGGTGTTATTCGGCGTAAATGTGTTAATTAACTATTTTTCGGAAGCCCGTCGAAAACAGCAGCTGATCGAAGTATTCGGTCGGTATATGCCACCCCATCTGGCCAGCCAGCTATCAAAGCATCCCGACTATTTAAACCTTAAGGGCGAATCCAGAGAGCTAACGATCTGCTTTTGTGACCTGATCAACTTTACGCAAATGGCCGAAAGGTTACCGCCGCAAGAAGTCGTCAATGTCCTCAATGAATATTTTACGGTGATGACCGACGTTCTCTATAAGCACGGGGCCACTATTGATAAATATATGGGTGATTGCGTGATGGCTTTCTGGGGCGCGCCTGTTCCGCAAAAAGATCACGCCAGGCGAGCAGTCCACGCCGCACTGGAAATCCAGACCCGTATACGCGAACTGACAGTCAGTTTTGCCAAGCGCGATCTCCCCGCACCTGATATTGGCATTGGCATTAATACCGGCGTCGTGAACGTTGGCAACATGGGCTCCAAGCATCGTATGGCTTACACGGCCATCGGCGATCCAGTCAATCTCGCTTTCCGGCTTGAAAGCCTGACCAGAACGTACTTTTCATCCATTATCGTCGGGGAACGCACCAGGGAACTCGTTGATGATGTCGTCTTTAAGGAACTGGATACGGTTACTGTTCGAGGCAAAACTACCCGGACTCATATTTATCAACCACTGTGTTACAGGGACGAACTCTCCAGTGAAACCAAGGATGAGCTGGCGCTGCACCAGCAAGCATTGGAAGACTACTACGCTGGACGCAATCGCGAGGCAGTAAAACAGTTCCAGGAGTTTGCCAAGCAAAAGGTATCACCGGATTATTACCAGCGCATGATCGATCAGGCGAGCCTTTCTCCCGATGAACTGTAGGCCAGGCAGGTCCCGAATATCCGTATGCAGTTAAAAAACACAGTCAAAAAAGGCGCTTTAATCCGGGTCGTCTGGGCGTGCACACTAATATCTCCTCCCTTTTTTTTACACGCGCAAGAATCTGGAACACGAACCCAGACCACACGGGAACTTTGCCTGTCCCGACTGGTATTGGATGCCAGCCCTGAAACCACCGTTGAAGAACTGCACGAGCAATGCAACCAGATTATTGAATCAGGCGACATAAGAACCGTCGTTGAAGAGCAGGAATTCGGAACCATGGCCTTGCGTGAAGCGGTAGAAACGGTCTCCAGCAACACCCCTTTCATCATGTCCGGACACCGGGCGAACTACCTGCTGCCCTTTGCCTACATTGAGGAACCCAATAACGCCCCATTTGTTGGCACACCGGACGACAGCACACTGGAGAATTCAGAGGTTCACTTCCAGATCAGTGTTAAAGCCCCCATACGTGAAGACGTGATACTGGATGGGGATTCGCTCTGGATCGGCTATACCATGCGGGCATTCTGGCAGGCATACAACGCCGAAAACTCCCGCCCATTCCGGGAAACCAATCACGAGCCGGAACTTATCTGGGAAACCGACAGTGAGCTTAACTGGCTGGGATTTGATAATGTGTTTAACCAGATCAGCCTGAACCACCAGAGCAATGGTCGATCCGAGAGCTTTTCCCGAAGCTGGAATCGCATCATCTTCAACAGTGCCTGGGAACGAAAGAAAATGTCGTTGGTCGCTACTTATTGGGAACGACTAAGGGAATCCCCTGCAAAAGATGAAAATCCCGGCATTGAGAAATACATTGGCAATGTGCAGGTAATGGCGAGCTATGCATTCAGCCCGGAGCATAGGGTCACTGTCATGCTTAGGGGCAATCCGGAAGAAGGCAAGGGAGCCTCTGAGCTAACCTGGTCTTTCCCTTTATTTGGGACAAAGAAAATACGGGGAATGGCCAAGATATTCGATGGCTATGGTGAAAGCTTGCTCGACTACAACGCCAGAACCCGAAGTATCGGCCTTGGCCTAATCGTCACTGACTGGTATTAGAAAAAGGAAATAGGTGTCAAAATTTGGGGTCAGAGTAAATTTTTACTCTGACCCCGATCTTTATTTAGCCGATTAAGTTCGTTGCTAAAAGAGCGACCAGGGGAATGACACCAAACACCCCTAATAAATAACCCAGGACATAGAGCTTGTTTGACTGGGCCAGACCTGCCAGTTTTTCCGCAGCCTTGATAGGCAGCTCGCGCAGGAACGGAATACTGTAGATGCTTATCACAGCAAAAAGGTTAAACGTCAGATGGATAATGGCAATTTCCAGGGCGTAAACTGAATTCGGGCCACTGACAGCGGTGGCTGCCAACAAGCCGGTAATACAGGTCCCGATATTGGCCCCCAGCGTAAACGGAAATACCTGACGCAGTGTAAAGACGCCCGTACCCGCCAGGGGCACAATCAGGCTGGTGGTCGTTGAGGAGGACTGAACCAGTACTGTCATCAGGGTACCGGAAGTCACCCCCGCAACAGGACCACGTCCAACTGCGTTGTGCAGAATCTCCTTGGCTTTGCCTACCATCAGCAATTTAAGCAATTTACCAATCATGGTAATCGACACGAAGATCATCACGATGCCCATGACAATCATGATTATGCCACTGGCGATATCAGGCAACACGGATAACAGACCGTCCTGAATCAATGCAACAGGCGGACTGACTGCCATTTTTACCACATTAAATCCCGACATCGAGACCGACGCATCACCCAACAACAAACCGGCAAAAAACAGACCGGTTTTTTCGAAAATATCAAAAGCGATTTCCAGGGGGAGAAAAATAAATACTGCCAGCAAGTTGAAAAAATCATGCACGGTGGCAGCGGCGAATGCCCGGCGGAATTCTTGCCCCTGGCGAATATGACCAATACTGACAATGGTATTGGTAATGGTGGTACCAATATTGGCACCCATGACCATGGGTACGGCGATACTGACAGGCAAGCCCCCGGCAACCAGCCCCACAATAATTGACGTGACGGTACTCGATGACTGGATCAGTGCCGTAGCAACCATACCGATGACAAGCCCGGCGACCGGGTTGCTGGCGAAGTCAAAGAGCTCTTTGGCGGTGTCCCCGGCAGAGAGCTCAAAGCCATCACCTATGGTGGCAACGGCAACCAGTAAGAGGTAAACCAGTAAGGCCACCGCAAACCAGTTTTTAACATTGGACGCCCGGGATTCAGAAGTGATGGAAGTGTTAATGGTGTTAGCCTCGATCAGGAAAGTGGTTTTTTTGTCACGGGCGCCATGTTGCTACAGAATTACTACAAATATGTGACAATCATGGTCGACTTCATGTTTTTGCCCTGTCAGGCAATCTGGAATTATCCTGGCTTCAGGAAACAATCGCTCAAGGTAACATCGAGCGCTCGACGGAAACGCCAAACCCAGCCGCACGGAAACTGCAACCAAAAAAACTCACCTGTATCCCTGCGTTTTCTGCCAGCAGGAACATCCTTTCCAGACAGGTAATTTGCACTTTGCCCATGCAAACCCATTGTTTGCCTGGAATGTTTTAGTTATTAGCCAAATAGTTTCGTGAGGGCAATTGCAACCAGTGGAATGAGAAAGAACACAGCCAAAATATACCCCAGAACATACATTTTGTTTTGCTGTGCCAAATCTGCCAGCTTGACGGCTGCCTTAAGCGGAATTTCGCGTAAAAATGGAATGCTGTAGATCAGAATTACCGACAGCAGATTAAAAAGCAGATGAATAATGGCAATCTGCATGGCAAAAACGGCGTTGACACCAGTTACTGCCGTAGCTGCCAGCAACCCGGTAATACAGGTCCCGATATTAGCCCCCAGGGTAAAGGAAAATACCTGCCGCAAACTAAATACATTTGTACCGGCAAGGGGCACAATCAGGCTGGTCGTCGTAGAAGATGACTGGACCAGCACAGTCATCAGAGCCCCTGAAGTGATACCGACAACAGGGCCCCGGCCAACCGCCTTATGAAAAATATCTTTCGCTTTACCGACCATTAATACCCGGAGCAATTTGCCAATCAGGGTAATCGAAACAAAGATCATCGCGATAGCAAGAACAATCATCGTAATGCCCTGTGCCATATCGGGAAGAAAGGAGAGCAGATCGTTCTCAAGAACTGACACTGGCGGGTTAATAATAGCTTTCATGAAGTTAAAACCCGACATGGACAGGGATGTATCACTAACCAATAACGATGCCAACGCCAGGCCCGCTTTTTCCAGGATATCGAAAGCAGTTTCCAGGGGCAGGAAAATAAATACCGCCAGCAAGTTGAAAAAGTCATGCACGGTGGCAGCGGCGAATGCCCGGCGGAATTCTTCCCCCTGGCGTATGTGCCCAATACTGACAATGGTGTTGGTAATGGTGGTGCCAATATTTGCTCCCATAACCATGGGTACGGCGATACTGACAGGCAAGCCCCCGGCAACCAGCCCCACAATAATTGATGTAACCGTACTGGAAGACTGGATCAGTGCCGTAGCGACCATGCCAATCACTAGCCCTGTAATCGGGTTACTTGCAAAGCTGAACAGTTCCTTTGCCGTATCTCCCGCTGACAGCTCAAACCCGCTGCCAATTGTCGCTACTGCTATCAATAAAAGATAAACCAGTGCAGCGACAGTTACCCAGTTCCTGGCACTGACTAACCGGGATTCAGAAATAATGGTGGTGTTAATGGCAGTGACCTCGGGAAGGGAAAATGGCCGCCTTATAGCGCCGCTATATTGCTACAGAATTACTACAAATATATGACAACTGGTAAAAATCTACTTGTCTGCTGGCTCGGGGATATCGATCTCGTTTCCCAAAGGGACTTTGAGTTCCAGCCCATTACCCAGAAGTGTTCCAATCCAGCGAGTATCGGGAAATATTTCCAGTGCAATCTTGATCATCATGGTGAGGGGAACTGAAAGCAGCATGCCTACAGGCCCCAAAACCCAGCCCCAAAAGATTAATGAAACCAGGACCACCAGGGGTGATAACCCCAGGCCCCGCCCCATCACACGCGGCTCAATGATGTTGCCAACTACCGTGTTGATGACCAGGTAGCCTGCCGCCACCGCAAGAGAGGTTAATGGTCCGGTCTGAACCAGCGCCAGAAGCAGTGGAGGAATCGCTGCGAGAAGAGAGCCAAACGTCGGAATAAAATTAAGCAAAAAGGCCAGTGTTCCCCAAAGAACCGCGTATTCCACGCCCAAAATGACACAGAGACCCCAGGCGAGAAAGCCGGTAAACGCGCTAATCGCAGCCTTGATTGCCATGTACTGGTTCACCAGATGGGTGACCGCGCGAATGGTATCGCTGGCCTTGCTGGAAGAGGGGAGCGCGTCCTCCAGTTTTTGATAAAGGGTGACCTCCTCCGTCAGGATAAAAATCACCGTCAACAAAATAACCAGCGCATTTGTCATCAGGGAGCCGAATGAGCTCAGCAGTGAACCCGCAAGGGGAAAGGCCTGTTCCGGCCTGACCAATTCAGCCAGCGGGACAATATTCAACTCCAGCCCCGCAGATTCAAGCCAGGAAAAAAACCCCGCCTGCATCTGTGTCAGCCGAGCCTGATACATAGGCACATCATCGGCAAACTGGGCTGCTGTCGACCCGAATATCGCCCCCAGGACCACGGCAATCACAACGAGCAACAACACGACAATCGCGACTGAAATTCCGTTGGGAACGCCTTTTTTACGCAGAAACGTAATGGGCGGCATACAAATAACCGCGACAAAAATCGCGGTCATAAAAGGAACCAGTAATTCGGCAGCTTCACGCATGCCGGCAATGACTATGACGAACGCGGCAGCAACGATCAGAAACCGGGCGGCAGGAGACATTGTGCTATCCATGGCGTTCAGCCCCTGCCTTTACACCAGACCGTGGTAGCGCGCGTAGCCCCAGGCAATCAGCCCCAGGCAAGTGACAACAATCCAGAGAACGAAAAGCAAACGCAAGGGCCGGAAAGGTTTGCGTTCGGTCGAGTTGTAACCACTGTTGATCACAGAATCAACACGCTTCTGGTCTTCCGGGGAAAGTTGGTTATTTTGTTTCATACCCATCTGATTATGTTTTTGATACCACAGTACTTTGTAACGCAAGACTATACCAATTGCGAGTAGCGGGAACAGATACTTTGCTCTATGTTGATCCACCGTTTTGTCGGAAGTCCCAAAATGCGGCTGTTTCATTTGAACCACATAATGATTCCCACCCGTTGCTGCGTTTGTCATGCCACAGGGCATCACAATCTGGCCAATCTCTGCATGGCTTGTCAATCGAATTTGCCCTGTATCACGTATCAATGTGCCCGCTGCGCCCTGCCACTTGCCGGGCCGGAAAGCCGTTGCGGACAATGTCTGAAACAACCACCGACCTTTGATCTGGCTTTCTCCGCACTGTTGTACCAGCCTACCGTCAGCGCCCTGATTCATCGGATAAAACAGGGGAAAGATCAAACAGCTCTTCCTCTATTGGCCAGTATATTTTGCGAACGGGCAAACAGCTTTTTTGACTGGCCAGATGAGCGTCCCGACGCCATTGTCCCCATTCCTCTGTACTGGCGCCGCTACCTGGGTCGAGGCTATAACCAAAGCCTGGCGCTGGCTCAACAGATTGGCAGACAAATGGCCTTGCCCGTAGAGACCGGCGTCCTGAGCCGCATACGACACAGCGCAGCCCAGCAAGGCATGACGCGCGCCCAGCGACTGCGCAACCTCAACTCGACATTTACTGCCAATCGTTCAAAAGCAACAGACAAGGTTTTCATTCTGCTGGACGATGTGATTACCACCGGTGCAACCATGAACGCCGCCGCCACAGCATTAAAGGCAGCCGGGGCCACATCGGTGATTGCCTGGAGCCTGGCAAGAACCCCATTTTCCTGGCCGATTCTACGGAGAGGCCATTAAGGAGCCCTAAAGCTTTTGCCAGGGAAACAGGAGCACCTGCCCCAGAGTCAAACGGGAATCTTCAATCAAGCCCTTGTGAAAGCAAACCAGCCATAACAGACGGTCGATTCCGAGTGCGACACCCGCACAGTCAGGCATCTGATCCAGTGCCAGCAAAAAAGCTTCATCAATGGGCATGGTGGGCAGGCCCCTGATCTGGCGGGCCCGATTGTCTCGCTCAAAGCGTTCTCGCTGCTCTTTTGATGAGCGGAGCTCAAGGTATCCGTTGGCAATTTCCATACCATCGATATAAAGCTCAAACCGACGCGCCACCTGCTGTCCCTGTCCGTCCTGAGCAATCTGTGCCATGGCCGCCTGGCAGGCAGGAAAGTCGTAAAGGAAACAGGCCTGGTTGCCAAGAGTGGGCTCAATGCACTGGGACATCAACAAATCCAGACACCCTGAACGATCCAGTTCACCCTCAAAGCTGGTGTGTTTTGATACAAGCCCGGCAAGCTGCTGATCCGTGGTGGAGTGAGGATTTACCCCAAAGTAATGCTCAAAGATCTCCGAGTATGACATGGCATCGAATGCCATTTGAGGCAAAAACCCTTGAACCAGTGCCTGCACATCCGCCATGAGCTGATCGAGGGAAAAACCGCATCGATACCACTCCAGCATGCTAAATTCAGGATTGTGGCGATCTCCAACCTCGGCCTCCCGAAATGATTTACATATAGCAAAGATGTCTCCGCTGCCCTGCGCAAGCAGGCGTTTCATAAAAAATTCAGGGGAGGTCTGCAGAAAGAGTGGTTCACCACCATGAAACAAACTCATCGATGCCAGATGAAGTTCCGTTGGACCAGAACGCCCAAGGATGGGAACTTCTACTTCAAGAACATCCTGGCCCTGGAAGTAATTGCGAACGTCCCGATAAAAATCAGCGCGCTGTTGAATCAGGGTTTTACTGTCCAAATTTGTCCAGCCTGAATCCGGGTCTACAGAAAATAGGGGAAGAAGTCGGAGTCAAGTCAGATTCTTGCCCTGACCCCGATAATTCAATATTTAGCGCACACGTCCCAAATATTCGCCGGTACGCGTGTCCACCTTAACCACTTCGCCCTCTTCCAGGAACAGCGGCACTTTCACCACCGCACCGGTCGACAGCTTGGCTGGTTTTGTCCCACCTGTGGCTGTATCACCGCGGACTCCGGGATCGGTTTCTACAATTTCGAGTTCTACGTGATTAGGAGGCGTCACACTCAAGGGCTGGTCGTTGTATAGCGTCACGACACACATATCCTGTTCCTTGAGCCACTGTATAGCATCGGCAACAGCCGATTCGTCCGCCTGTTTCTGATCAAAGGTTTCAGGATGCATAAAATGCCAGTGTTCGCCGTCGTTATAGAGATATTGCATCTCAATATCCATGACATCTGCCGACTCAAGGCTCTCACCTGATTTAAAGGTTCGCTCCCAGGTCCGCCCGGTTTTCAGATTTTTAAGCTTGACCCGATTAAATGCCTGTCCCTTGCCGGGCTTAACAAATTCGTTCTCAACGATAGAGCACGGATCTCCATCCAGCATGACTTTCAGCCCGCCACGAAATTCATTGGTAGAATAGCTCGCCATTCTTTCAATCCTGATTAGTTCAAAAGGGCGCAATGATACCGCACAGCCAGGCCTCCTGTCAGACAGATTCAAGAGTACAAGAACCATGGCAATCCCAGTTGATTGCCGCTATACGAGATCCAAAGGAACTTTGCCGGCTGTTAAACCTGGCCCCGGCGGATGTCGATTTATCGGATCAGGCCTGTAAGGATTTTCCCCTGTTGGTACCGCGGGCCTTTGTCGGACTTATGCAGCCCGGTAATCCGGACGACCCCTTGTTGCTTCAGGTGTTAAATCGCAAAGAGGAAGAGGTCAATCCGATCGGGTTTTCAGAAGATCCCCTTCGCGAAGAGGACTTCGCTCCCCTCCCCGGCCTGGTTCACAAGTATCCGGGACGCGTGCTGCTTATCGTGTCAGGAAAATGTGCCATCAACTGCCGGTACTGTTTTCGACGAAGTTTTGACTATGGCGAAAATAATCCTGGCAGACAGGGCTGGCTGGACGTCATGGAATACATTCGCAAGCAACCCGGGATCACTGAAGTCATTTTTAGCGGAGGTGATCCCCTGTCAGCCCCGGATAAACACTTATCCTGGCTGACACAACAACTCGAAACGATCCCCCATCTAAAGCGCTTGAGAATCCATACACGCCTTCCCGTCGTGATTCCGGATCGTATCAATGAGGAATTTTTATCCTGGGTCAGCAAAACCCGACTTCGGGTTCAGGTTGTTTTGCATATCAACCACCCCAATGAAATCGGGGACGGTCTCAGGGCCGCCGTCAGAAAAATGCGTGAACGGGGATTGCAGCCATTAAACCAGTCCGTCCTCCTCAAGGGTATTAACGATCAGGTGGATACCCTTAAGGCACTTCAGGAGAACGGCTTTGATGCCGGTATATTGCCCTACTACCTGTTCTGCCTGGACCGCGTCAGCGGGGCCTCACACTTTGAGGTTTCCCTGCAGAAAGCCAAAAGCCTCTGGAATGAATTGCGCACCGGGCTACCCGGGTATCTGGTTCCAAGACTGGCACTGGAAGAAGCCGGGGAAAAAAGCAAAACACTTATTTTGTAACCAGAAGAACAACCCGGACACTTGCTTACGAGTGCGATATCACCCGGAAACCTGGCAAAATCGGCGCTTGTGATCGACTATACACACTGATTCAATGCGATTATGATTGTTTTGGCTATAAAAACTCATCTTTCTGCACATTTCCCACAATAAGGATAACGACTCCTGATGGCTGAAGTTAAAGATTTGTCGGTGATCATCACCAACGATTCGGTGGATGTCTCTAGCCGTTTGGGTAGCGTGCTGGACAGCAGCGGCTTCAAGGTACTCATTAGAAATATAACCTCAAGGGAAGAACTTGGCGAAGAACTTCGCAGCGCCAAGATAGACATTATTCTTGCCCATCAGGATTTTAAGACACCGGCCCCTTCAGAAATTGTCCAGGATCTCAATCGCCTGAACAGAGACGTTCCCGTAATTATCATTGCCGATGAACCAAATGGTGCCGATATAGCCACGGGCATCCGCCAGGGTGCCAGGGATCTGGTTGGCATTGATGAAGATCAGCACCTGGTAGCGGTCATTAACAGGGAGCTAAGAAACCGCGAGGACCGTTCGAAACACCGTGATACCCTCCGGCGTTTTTATGCCTCCGAAAACCGGTATCAACAGTTGCTTCAATATGCCCGACTGCCAATGGCCATTGTTAATGAGTCCATGTTTGTTCTGGTTAACGATGCCTTTTCCGACCTTTTTGATATCGACAAGGAAGAAGCTGATGCACTCCCCATTGTGGATATCCTCGACAAGGAAGCCCAGGCCAAATACAAGGAAATCCTTAAGAATTTCAGCAACTCCCCCGACAGCTTTCCTGGTGCGGAACTGGTTACCAGCATTACCAACGCCAACGGACAAAAAACCAGCGTTAAGATTGATCTCAATACGGTTCAATATAACGACGAAAACTGCCTGCAGTTAAAAATTGAGCCCCAACTGGGTAACACCAGCGCCCAGGCTTCCGCGCCAGCCTCCGGTCCCACTTCTTCGAGAAACAAACTGGTACAGCACATCGAGAGCTGTATCAGTATTGCGCACTCGCAAAAAAGGGACAGTTCCCTTCTGTGCATGGAAATCGATGCGTTCGACAAGCTGCAGGAAACCCTTGGTATTGCCGCCTTCGACGACCTTTACAGCAGTTTTATTGACTTTGTTTGCAGCAACCTTCCCGATCACATTGTCAGTGTATTCGACAACAATAAGCTGATGCTGTTACTGGAGGAGGTTGATGCGCAAACCGCACTCAAGCTGGCCGAAGACTTTGCGAGCAAGACAGATGCCAATGTGTTTGAGTTTGGTGATAACAGCCAGCAAATTACTATTACCATCGGTATCGCGCTAATCAGCGATCTCAGCACCAATGCTGATACAGTGGTCAAACAAAGTATCCGGGCCTGCGATCAGTTCCTGGCCGATAAAGAAAACGGCATTGGTAATGGCGCCCATCTTTACGAACCGGAAAAAACCAGTGATGACAGCGATATTGATATCAACTACCTGCTGAAACAGGCGTTCAAGCACAAGCATTTGCAAATCCTTTTCCAGCCAATGATGAAATTCCACGGCGATGCCAGCAAAAACTATGAAGTGCTTCTTGGTATCCGTCCCGAGCATAAGGAGACCTACCCCAAGGATTTCATTGCCATGGCTACCCGCAATAACGAAAACGATGAAATCGATCGCTGGGTTATCCTGGAAGCCATGAAAACCCTGCTGAAAAAGCAGGACTGTGAGGGCAACGAAAACCTCTATATCCACATCAGCAAGCAATCGGTACAAAACCCCAAGTTTTCTGCATGGGTTGGGGCGGCCATTAAAAAATCGCGATTATCGCCCAAGCAGATGAGCTTCCAGCTGAGAGAGATTGATGTTTCCACCAGCCTCAAAGCCGCAGCCAGTTTTATCAAAACCGTAAAATCCTTTGGCTGTGCCACCGTCATTACCCACTTTGGCAGCTCCGTGCAGCCGATGAAAATCCTTGAACAGATTCCATTTGATTTTGCCAAGATTGATGGCTCTTTCACCCTGGCGGCCCAAAAAGGCGAAAGCGAAAACATGAGCAAGATCCTTGAGCAAATTGCCGAACGCAAGGTGAAAGCCATCGTACCCATGGTAGAGAGCGCCACCATTATGCCGGTACTCTGGAAATCCAACGTCGCCTATATTCAGGGTTACTATGTGCAGGCACCAGGCAACAAAATGGACTATAAGTTTTAGGCTTTGTGCCAACGCCAGTATTTAAGAAACGGGGCTTTTAAAGCCCCGTTTTTTGTTTGTATTATCAGGCGGATTACTCTTGGTTTCCGCAACCTTCGTGTGTAAATGCATATTCTGTATAAGGGTATATCCTTCTAGTTATTCATATTTTGTAGCCACTGCGTAGGGCGTGGCTTTTGTTTCGGTAAGACGCTTTAGGCTCTGCTGAAAGTTTTCGCCTTTGGGCGACCTACTTTTGTTTAGTCAAAAGTAGGCAAAACCACAGGCTCCCAATCCGCAGCCCTTCGGGTGCCCTGAGATGCTCGAAAAATACGGCGCTGCGGAACTCGCGCTAAAGCGCTCAGACAGTCCTCGCTTTTCTCCGAATTTCCTGCGCTTCTCGGCTGCTATCAGGTCGCCAAAGGGGTGCCAAATTGAAACTTTGGGCGTTTTTATCTTTTAAAGTATTCCCCTTTGCCCAAGCTATGCACCCAGGCGCGACCTTGGAGCAGCTGAAATGAAACTCAATATTTACCGGCAATTGGGCATGGACGCCCAATTGATTCGAAACGTGACAGGAAGTCACGTAGAGACGACGATGAATATTGAGTGGAATGCAGGGGACCCACTGTAGTGACGCCGAAGGCGCTCACGTAAAAGTGGGCTGTGGAACGGGAGCAATGCTTTTGGTGGCTTTTGGCGAAACAAAAGCCACGCCCCACGCAGTGGCTAAAATAAAAAAAGAAAATACTTATGAAAGATAAATGAGCGCAGTAGCTTTCAGACCAATCAGTCTTTGTCGCTATAACCCATCAGATAAAGGATCGCATCCAATCCCAAATTCGTCAGCGCATAATCCGCCGACTCGCGAACAAGCGGCTTGGCATGAAATGCCACGCCCATTCCAGCAATACCCAGCATCTTGAGGTCATTGGCACCATCACCCACGGCAATAGTCTGCTGCAAGGTCAACCCCTGCTCCGCCGCCAGTTGCTCCAATAAAGCCGCTTTGCGATTGGCGTCGACAATGTCTCCCAGGACTTTTCCGGTAAGCTTGCCGTCGACGATTTCCAGTTTGTTGGCATAGACGTAGTCGATGCCCAGTTTTTTCTGCAAGTGATTGCCAAAATAGTCAAAACCACCGGAAAGAATCGCCGTTTTAAACCCGAGTTGACGCAACTGGCTTAGCAAGCGATCTGCGCCATCGTTTACATGTAGTCGTGAGGCTACCTTGGCCAAAACACTTTCTGGCAAGCCTTCAAGCAAACTAACCCGCTTTCTCAGGCTTTGACTGAAATCCAGTTCACCCCGCATGGCCGCCTCGGTGATTTCTACCACTTGCTCGCCTACGCCGGCTTCCTTGGCGAGTTCATCAATCACTTCTTCACGAATCAGGGTGGAGTCCATATCAAACACAATCAGTCTTCGATTGCGCCGATAAACGTTGTCTTCCTGGTAGGCCAGATCCACATCCAGTCTTGAGCTAAGACTCATCAACTCGGTTCTCAGGGTCGTCACCGAGTCCACTTCACCGCGGGCAATAAATTCGACACAGGCCTGGGTTTGCTCTGGAATTTTGTCTATCGGAATACGACCGGTAAGGCGGGTAACGTGATAAATGTCCAGTCCGTAATTGGCAAGCACCCGACTTACCTCGGCGATAGCATGTGCTGACAGTGTGCGTGCGATCAGGGTAATAACATGTCTCGGCTTGCCGCGACCCGCCACCCAATGGGAATAATCCTGATCAGAGATTTGTACCGTCTTTATACGGATATCACATTGACCCAAAGACTGATCAATCTCGCTGACCAGTCCATTAATATCGAGGCTTTCCGAGATACCGATCAGCAGTCCCAGTGACAGGGTGTCATGAATAACCGCCTGGCCGATATCCAGTATTTCAGCATCGTTATTTGCCAGCACAGAGGTAATTTTAGTGCACATTCCGGGTTTGTTTTCCCCGGAAATCGTGAGTAGAAAGATCTTTTCTATCATTTATTGCTTCCTGAACGAGGCGCAATTATATAGTGTGCATCGGATACAGATAAGTCGGCTTTGGAATGATTTTCCAAATCGCCGATTAAAATGGCTTGTCATACAATGGTCGCTATCGAAAGGAGACTGAATTTGTTGTCTAAAAAAACCATCGTACAGGCTTTGCTTCTATGGCTTGTCATTCTGGTATCCACACTGGTCACACAACTCTGGCTAAACACGCCCACCCCTGAACCGGAGATCAGCGAATCCCAAATTAATCTGGTAAAGAATGCCTCACTTCCCATATTCCTGTCAGAAAACCGGGCGGCCGCTGTACGCCAGCTGGAAAGCCTTATCCAGGAGACCAATATCCGGGAGATTCGGATTTACGGCGCCGATCAGTCACAAATCGCTTCCGTTTTAAACAGTAACACTCCCCAGGGGGCAGCCCCGGTACTGGTTGATAGTTTTCCCGTCACTTTCCAGGGATCACTTGCCGGTTCTGTTCAGCTTGAGGTCAATGCCCAGAGCGATCCTGGCATCCCCTGGTTATCGGTGATTCGCAATAGCCTGCTGGTTGCATCCATTGTGCTTGTGCTAATCAGCGTCTTTTTCATTGTTCAGCGATACCAACGCCATACAGGTAAGAGCAATAGCACACAGCCAGAAATACTCGAGCCGAGCCAGAAGCTTTCCGGCGAAGCCGCAGGAAGCTCATTGCTGTTATTTATTTTTCCGGTCATTGACCCGGCCCTGGAAGAGGACAGTGCTGCACTGGACGAAGCCATTACCAGCCTGTATCGACGCCTGGAAAATCTTGTCCAGGGATACGGTGGACGGGTTTTAAGCCTATCAAAAACCCGTTTTATTTGTCGCATGCCTTCTGGTCAGTCCAGTAACGATAACCTCCAGGCCCTGATTTTTGCCTGGGGCATCGCCAAGCCCCTGGTGTTCAGGTTTGAAAATGAACAGTACCGGATTGACGTCAAGGCATTACTCCATAAAACCTCCGTCGCCGCACGACAGGGAACCCTTTACCCGGCGATTGCCGAAATAAACGAGTCTCTTCAGACCGCCATCAAAAGCTCAACGGAGTCAGCTCATATTAGCCAGGCCATGAAAAATGCACTGGATATGAATATTGATATGGAATTTTCCCCACTCGGCAACAAGCATTCAGCAAGGTTCTGGAGTATTGCACAGGTCAAGCCTTCACTGGCCATGCTATGGAGAAAGCAGGAATCATCCCTGACTAACAGGTAACAATACGGACAAAAAAAAGCGGGCGCTAAATAGCGCCCGCTTTTTTACTGTTATCTCAGAGTGCGTCTTCGCCGGTTTCCCCCGTACGAATACGGATAACCTGTTCCAGGTTGCTGACAAAAATCTTGCCATCCCCTATCTTCCCGGTACTGGCTGATTTGCTAATTGCATCAATGACAGTATCAACCATGTCGTCCGCAACGGCGATTTCAAGTTTTACCTTTGGGAGAAAGTCGACTATGTACTCTGCTCCGCGGTACAACTCCGTATGGCCCTTTTGACGACCAAAGCCTTTTACCTCCGTCGCGGTTACGCCCTGGATACCTACCTCGCTCAACGCTTCGCGGACATCATCCATTTTGAAAGGCTTAATAACTGCTGTAATCAGTTTCATATACCCAAACCTCTTGATAGCGGTGTTGTTCTAATCTGAATGAGCACAGATTACATACTTTCAAAAAAAAAGGAAGCGCCGAAGCGCTTCCTTTCTCAACTACCAGAGCCGAATTTAGTTTATTGAAGAACCACCTCGAACAAACTCGGGGTAGGCTTCCATACCACATTCGCTGAGGTCTACGCCCTCGTACTCTTCTTCTTCAGAAACACGGATACCCATGGTTACTTTCAGAATCATCCATACAATCAGGCTGGCTACAAATACCCAGATGAAGATGGTCAGCAGACCAACAATCTGGCCGCCAAAGCTGGCATCGCCAAAGATAGCTACTGCCAGGACACCGAAGATACCTACGGTACCGTGCACAGAGATGGCACCAACAGGATCATCAATCTTGGCTTTATCCAGACCGACAATACTGAATACCACCAGAACACCACCGATCGCACCAATAATGGTAGACATCAGGGCGGACTGGGAAGCCGGATCGGCAGTAATAGCTACCAGGCCGGCCAGGGCACCGTTAAGCGCCATAGTCAGGTCAGCCTTGCCAAACATGATACGAGCAACAATCAGGGCAGCAATCAGGCCGCCGGACGCTGCCGCATTGGTGTTCATGAAGACATTGGCAACTTCGTTGGCAACAGCAATGTCAGACAGTTTCAGGGTAGAACCACCGTTGAAACCGAACCAGCCGAGCCAGAGGATAAAGGTACCGAGGGTTGCCAGAGGCAGGTTGGCACCGGGGATCGCATTGGCAGATCCATCCGCAGTGTACTTGCCTTTACGTGGCCCAAGCAGGATCACGCCAGCCAGGGCTGCAGCAGCACCTGCAAGGTGAACAATACCGGAACCGGCATAGTCGCTGTAATCCAGGGCGAACATACCAAATACTTCTTTACCGCCCCAGGTCCAGCCACCTTCAATTGGATAGATAACGCCAGTCATAACCACAGCAAAGGCCAGGAAAGCCCAAAGCTTCATACGCTCGGCAACCGCACCAGATACGATGGACATAGCAGTCGCTACGAATACAACCTGGAAGAAAAAGTCAGAAGCACCTGAATAGTAGGTATCGCCACCACTGGCAATAACAGCAGCTACGTCTTCAGCACCAGTGCCTGCAACTCCGGTCAGGAAGTAGCCACCGCCATACATAAATTGGTAGCCGCAAACCAGGTACATGGTGCAGGCAATTGCAAACAGGGCAACGTTTTTAGTAAGGATTTCAGTAGTGTTTTTTGAACGAACCAACCCAGCTTCCAGCATTGCGAAACCAGCCGCCATCCACATGACGAGAGCCCCGCAAATCAGGAAGTAAAAGGTGTCCATTGCATAAGCAAGTTCAATAACTTGGTTTTCCATGGTTTTACTCCAGTTTAAATTTAGTTATCAGATTGGAATGGAAGCTTAGATCGCGTCTGAGCCGGTTTCGCCGGTACGGATGCGGATCACTTGCTCGAGCTCAGTGACGAAAATTTTACCGTCGCCTATCTTGCCGGTAGCCGCAGAGCTGGTAATAGCCTCAATGGTCTGATCCAGCATGTCGGTAGCAACTGCCACTTCCAGCTTGATCTTCGGCAAAAAGTCAACGACGTACTCTGCACCACGATAAAGCTCCGTGTGCCCTTTCTGACGTCCAAATCCTTTTACTTCAGTAACAGTAATGCCCTGTACTCCAATTGCACTCAGTGCTTCACGCACATCGTCCAATTTAAAAGGCTTAACAATTGCGGTGATGAGCTTCATAACAACTCTCCAGTTTTATATTGTGTTAATAATTATTTGGCTCAACAGAGGCTGGCGAACCAGCCCCTGGTCTACCTGTTCAGGCTTAGTCGAGAGGAATGCTGTAGCTCACAACAAACTGAACTTCTTCGCTCAGGCCAGCACCGTCGTCATCAGACTGAGACAGGGTGAATGCGAGATCGCCCATGGCGTAAGTCAAATCCAGGTGGCTGCCATCAGCACCAGACGCACCGAAGTCCTGCCACATACCATAGGTAACGCTGAAGTCACCATAACCACCACTCAGGGCGTAATAGTTGTAATCAGCGCCATCGGTAGTAGGCTCAACAAAAGTGAAACCAACCGGACCAAAGCTCAGGCCGAGAATCACTTCTTCAAAGTCAGCAGAACCCATGGTGTCAGGATAGTTGTAATCTACGTAACCAATGTCGGCAGAAAAGCCTTCAAAAATTTCGCCGCCCCAACCTGCATACAGATCATATTCTGTACCATAGGCATCATCACCTGAGGAGCCCCAGATACCAGCGTACAAACCAGTTTCACTGGCATAATCCAGAGAGCCGGAAACCACGCCTGAGCCGTAACCCAGGTCGTAACCGCGCCATAGGTAGCTGGATGCGATAGCAACCGAACCGGAAACTTCAGCTTGTGCAGCTGCACCAGCGGAAACCAGAGCGGCAGCTACGAGTGTTTTCTTGATAGTGTGCATAGATTTTCTCCTGTGCATTTTTAAAATCTTATTACGAGATTAAAACCTCGCCTTGGAAAATGCACAGCGCGTGCCAATTGGATATTTTTTTATATATATCAATTAGTTATATATTTTTAACCGCTTTATATCAGTCAAATTGATGTACTGCACCATGGCACATGACAAAAAACATGCACCATAATGGTGCTTGCACCAATTGGATTCGCCAAATTGCGCTTCGCTACGGCATGGGTAGAATGCGAAGGACGAATTACCAAAGAAGCTCTGGCTCCGCCACTAGAGGGTTTATGCCAACAAACACCATTAGCCAACAAATACTGGAAGCACTGGAACAGGGCAGCCAGGTCGTCTCATCGCTTGGCGAGGAAGCCAAACAACAAATGGAAGCACTGCTGGAAGCGCAGCTCAATCAAATGGACGTCGTCAGCCGTGCCGAATTTGATGCCCTCAGAACAACACTTGATCGTGCAACCCGACGGATAGAAGAGCTGGAGAAGCAGCTGGAAAACCACACCGACTAACTAACTATTAAATGCATGTATCCCAGGGAGGGGAGTTATGCCGCTAGCCACTGTTCACAGCTATGCCCTTTTGGGGGTCAACGCGCAGCCAATACTGATTGAGGTACACCTTGCCAACGGCTTGCCGGGCCTGACCATTGTGGGCCTTCCAGAGGCCTCCGTGAGGGAAAGCAAGGAGCGTGTTCGCAGTGCCATTACCAACAGCGGTTTTGAATACCCCGCCAGGAGAATTACGGTCAATCTGGCGCCCGCCGATATCCCCAAGTTTGGCTCGGGTTATGATCTGGCCATTGCCATCGGCATTCTCCAGGCCAGCGAACAAATAAAACATCCAGCTCTGGACCAATACAGTTTTATTGGAGAACTGTCCCTGTCGGGCCAGTTGCGCCCTGTTCCCGGGCTTCTGCCAGTTGCCTTACAGGCACAGGACGATCATTTAAAACTGGTTGCAGCAAACTCAAGTGGTGAGGACTTCTCGCTGATCGACTCACAAAATATTCTATGCGCCAACAGTCTTTGCCAGGTCTCAGAACATCTGGTGGAGGGAACCCCTCTTCCGCCTCCATCAACCAACATCCCGGAAATTCGGCAGTCCGTTGAAACGGAGCTTTGCCTGAGCGATGTTCAGGGGCAACAGCAGGCCAAGCGTGCGTTGGAAATCGCTGCGGCAGGCGGGCACAGTCTGCTAATGCAAGGCCCGCCAGGAACGGGAAAAACCATGCTGGCCTCCCGCATTCCAGGAATCATGCCCCAACTCGGTGCGAGAGAGGCCGTGGAAGTTGCCAGTATTTACTCCATCTCTTCCTTGCCGAACCCCAATCCGCGCATCCCTCCTTTCCGCTCACCACACCACACCTGCTCCCAGGTGGCACTGGTGGGCGGTGGCAGCAAGCCCGCACCTGGCGAAATCAGCCTGGCCCATCGAGGTGTGCTGTTTTTGGATGAATTGCCTGAGTTCCCGTCGAGGGTATTGGAAGTGCTACGTCAGCCGATGGAAAGTGGCGAAGTCTCTGTATCAAGGGCGGCATTCAAGGCCATGTTTCCCGCCCGCTTTCAATTGATCGCCGCCATGAATCCCTGCCCCTGTGGCTATTTGGGAGAAGCCCGATGTCGCTGTACACCGGATCGTGTCGCTCAATACCAGGGACGCATTTCCGGCCCGCTTCTCGACCGTATAGACATGCACATCCGTCTTCAGAGAGCCAGGCAGGAAATTAGCCTGACAGGAAGTCATGCCTCTGAGCACAGTACAAATATTCGCCATAAGGTGACCCGCTGCCAAAAACGACAACTGGATCGACAGGGGGTATTGAATGCAGGTTTGAGCGGAGCCCGTATACAGGCCATGCTAAAAGAAAGTCCCATATTGGCCGAAACGGCCCAACAGGCGATTGATCGCATGGACCTTTCCATGCGGGCTATCCACCGAGTGATCAGGGTCGCGCAAACCATCGCCGATCTGGATCAGGCAATACTTGTCAAAGCCCATATGCTCGAGGCACTGAATTTCCGACAGCAAATAAGCGAAAAGACGCCTGGGGTTTAAACGGCTCTATGTAAGCAGGTAAGTTAGCGAAGAATTATCGTACGATTACCGTCGATAATAATCCGCTGCTGGCAATGCCAATATACCGCCCGGGCAAGCACGATGGTTTCGATGTTCTTGCCCAGCCGGGCCAGCATCTCGGCACTGTAACTGTGCTCAACCCGCTGAACGTCCTGCTCAATAATCGGCCCTTCATCCAGATCAGGGGTGACATAGTGGGCAGTGGCGCCGGTAATCTTGACACCCCTGGAAACAGCCTGGTGATAGGGGCGCGCGCCCTTGAAGCTCGGCAGGAATGAGTGGTGAATATTAATAGCGCGTCCGGCCAGCTTGGCACACATCTCGTCAGACAGGATCTGCATATACCTGGCCAAGACCAGTAGATCTACCTGCAAGTCTTCCATAATGTTGAGAATTTCCTGTTCCTGCTGGCTCTTGGTCTCAGGCGTAACCGGCAGATGATAGTACGGCAAGCCGTACCATTCGACCTTGGCCCGGAAATCTTCGTGGTTGGAAACCACGCCAACAATCTCGCAGGGAAAATCCTCTTCTTTCCAGCGGTAAAGCAAATCGTTAAGGCAGTGACCAAATTTGGACACCGCCAAAAGTACCCTGGGTTTGACATTGGCATCCATCAATCGCCAGTTCATCTGGAATTGCTCGGCAATGGGGGCAAACTGCTGTTCAAGATCATCAATGTCCGGCATGGCTTGCACCGGCTCGCCATGGGAAAACTCCCAGCGGGCGAAGAATTTCTTGCCTTCCAGGTCGGCAAATTCCGATGCCTCAATTACCGTGAACCCCTGTTCAAAGAAGAAGTTGGAAACGCTGCGGACAATGCCGATTTTTTCCGGGCAGTCGATGGTAAGTATGTATTTATCCAATGTTCTGTCTCTTGGCAGGCGAGCTCTGTAAAGACCACCTGTACCGGTCAATTCAAATTGGCGACTATCTTAATGATTCTTGCCCGGATCGCCTAACCCAATTGACTATCATCTCCGGCTTTAAGGGTTAAGACGCCACAAACTTCCGCCAGGCGCCAAATTCACTGATATCGCGCGCACCCTTTACTGCAGAGGATTCGCAGACAAAGCCACTGACCCAGCGACTATCCTCCAGTTCGACCTTGCCGATCCCCAGGGGAAAGGGGATATGCGCAACAAAGCTGCCAAATTCACTGGAAGGAACCGACCAGACCTCGACTTCGATAGACGCACCTATCTCTTCATTACGCACCAACCCAGGCCGCAAGGGCGCAGGCTGTTCCAGTAAATACATGCGATAACTGGCGCTGGTTTTTGTTTTTTCTACCAGAGTGGCGCCGCGCTCACGCAACTGCCAGTTGAGGGGCAAGCCATCGAGGTGAGCACCACACACGGCGACGTTTATCCGGTGCGCAGCAATAACCGCAGGTGCCGGTATGGCTGCTTCGGTCTTGGGCAAAGATTTCGTCGCCCCGAGCGGCAGCCTCTGCTCACGCTCCCAGCGATTGGCTGCATTGAGCAATTTCACATCATCAAATGCCGGCGCCACCAGGGTGAAGCCGAAAGGCAATCCGGTTGAATAAAAACCCGCCGGGACAGCCAGGCCACAAAGATCCAATAGGTTCATGTAGTTGGTGTAAAACCCCATGTTGGAATTGAGCTGAACCGGGTCCTTTAATACGTCTTCAATCCGATAGTGCCGCGGTGCCGTGGGTGTCAGCAGACAATCTATTTGCTCAAATAGTTGTTTTGCCTCTGCTCGATATGACTGCATCCGGTATTCGGCCTTGAAGGTATCGTCCGCGGTTTTGCCGATGGCGCCTTCAACGATTCCCCGAACCACCGGGTGCACCGACTCGGGCGTGTTATCAATAACATCCTGTATCGCCACATAGCGTTCCGCGACCCAGGGCCCCTCGTAAAGCATCTTCGCGGCACTAAGCAGGGGTTCGATGTCGACCTCGACAATCTCTGCGCCCAATTCTGTCCAGCCGGCAATCCCCTGATCCAACAGCGCGGCCGATTCCGCCTCGCCAAAAAACTGCATTTGGTCAGCAAAGGGAACACCAATCTTTAGCGGTGTTTGTGTCTGGCCGAATGCACGGTGGGTATTTTCCAACGGATTTTCCCGGCTATAGGCATCACCGGGATCACTTTTTGCCATCACGGAAAATACCTTTTCGGCATCACCGGTGTTTAACGCAAAAACGCTGGGGCAATCCAGTGATCGACAGGCAGGTACGACGCCCGTCATGCTGAACAAGCCGCGACTTGGTTTTAAACCCACTAGGTTATTTAGCATGGCCGGTACCCGTCCTGACCCGGCAGTATCCGTTCCCAGGGAAAAGCTCGCCAATCCCAACGCCACTGCCACAGCCGACCCCGAGCTCGACCCACCGGAAATGTAATCCGGATCAAACGAATTGCGACAGGGGCCCCATGGCTCGGGCGACCTTGTACCCACCAGACCGGTGGCGAACTGATCCATATTGGCCTTGCCCATGGGAATGGCCCCCGCCTCAAGCAGCTTTCTGACAACGAAGGCACTGCTGTCTGGCGTGTAGGCATATTCCGGACAGGCGGCCGTTGTCGGCGTCCCGGCCAAATCAATGTTGTCTTTTAATACAAAGGGAATACCGTAAAGCGGCAGGTCTTCCATTCGCTTTCCGGAGAGATATAGCAAGTAAGGTTTTATCTCTTCCGGTGTCAGGCGGGTGATCCAGATGTTATGTTCGAGATAGTTTTCGGCTTTCTGGTACAACCAGGAAACCAGTTCCCGCGGCGTAAAAACGCCATCTTCATAAGCTTTCTGCAAGGAGGATATATCAGGTACAAAATTATCCGGAATCATTCGTTTCTCTCTATAACGATAAGACAGGGGCTATAAATACAAGGCGGGAACCGGCCTGGACCGTCGCACCTTCCGGGTGCAAAATCTTGTCGACAATCCCCGTTTCCGACGACTGCACCTCTACTTCCATCTTCATGGATTCGAGTACAACAATCGGCTGCCCTTTATCTACGCGCTCTCCCTCGCTGACCAATAATTTCCAGATACTGCCGGCTACCGGACTTTCAATGGCCGATACGCCCTGGGGAAGCTCGTCATCACTCACACTGACATTGGCCTGGGATGGCTCAAACTGTAACTGACCGGTGCGTTTCCAGTTCTCCAGTTCTTCATTAAATGCCGCCTGTCGAGACCGGGTAAAGGTCTGTATTTCATCCTCATGACTGGCGAGAAATGCCTTGTACTCCGCCAGCCTGAATTCCGTATGCTCCACCTTGAGCGGGTACTGCCCCAGTGGAAACTTGCGCCGTATATCCTTCAATTCCTCGCCGGAAACCGGATAAAAGCGGATCTGGTCAAAAAAACGCAGCAACCAGGGCTGCTCGAACTCTTTTGTCTGGCGATAGATATTCCACATTTGCAATGTGCGCCCGACAAACTGGTAACCGCCCGGCCCCTCCATCCCGTAGATACACATATAGGAACCGCCAATTCCCACCGAGTTCTCGGCTGTCCAGGTTCGCGCTGGGTTGTATTTGGTGGTAACCAGCCGGTGTCTGGGATCCAGCGGGGTGGCCACGGGAGCACCCAGATAAACATCACCCAGCCCCATGACCAGGTAGCTGGCATCGAAAACGATGCGCTTGACGTCTTCCACTGAATCCAGCCCATTGATTCGGCGGATAAACTCAATATTGGACGGGTACCAGGGAGCATCCTTGCGAACCACTTGCTGGTACTTTTCAATGGCCAGGCGACACTGCTCGTCATCCCAGGACAGCGGCAAATGGACAATTCGTGCAGGAATCGACTCGCCATCGTCAGTGATCAGGGTTTGGCAGAGATCACGCACCAGCGCCAGCAACCGATCTTCCTCTGCGCGCAGGCAATCAAAATGAATTTGCAAGCTTCGAATGCCGGGGGTCAATTCCAGCACTCCCTCGACCTGCTCCCTATCCAGAAGACGCATCAGGCGGTGAACATAAAACCGCAGTTCGATATCCAGCACCATGTCGCCAAATTCAACCAGCATCCAGCTATCACCTGCCCGGCGGATACTGACGTTGACGCCGTCGACTTCAAACGACTCGATATGCGGTGAGTTGGTTGATGCCAGATGCCAAAGGTTTTCGGGCGCACCAAGCTCTGCAATAGCCTGATTGTGCTCGTACACCTGGTTTAATGCACTTTGGCGTGTCACGGGAACAAACCGCACCGTATCTCCCGCCTTCAACTGACCCAGTTTCCATAGATCGGCCGTTGCCAGGGTTGCCGGGCAGACAAAGCCGCCCAGTGAGGGACCATCCGGCCCCAAAATGACCGGCATATCGCCAGTAAAATCGACCGTTCCGATGGCGTAGGCATTGTCGTGAATATTGGAAGGATGCATCCCGGCCTCACCGCCATCTGTCCTTGCCCATTCCGGTTTGGGGCCAATGAGTCGAATGCCCGTACGGCTGGAATTAAAGTGCACTTCCCAGTCGGCACTAAAAAACTCCTCGATATAGCTTTCGCTAAAAAAGTCAGGGGCCCCCTGCGGTCCGGGAAGCACATGCAGCTCCCAGTGATGACCGATGACGGGAATCTGCCGCGCCTCTACCTGTTTTGATTCATCTTTTTCCATCTCTGGCAGTGGCAAATAATGCAGCACGTCCCCGGTACGCAAGGCCCGGCCCGCATGACCACCAAACTTGCCCAGGGTAAAGGTCGACTTGCTGCCCAGATAATCAGGGCACTGGATTCCTCCCTGCACCAACAGATAGCTTCGTACCCCGGCACCGGTCACCACACCGGTTTCCAATACCTGACCGGCCTCGACATCAATGGTCCTCCAGAAAGGTACCGGCTCTCCATCCAGCCTGGCTGACATCTCTGCCCCGGTCAGTACAATACGCGTGGGGGATAAAAATCGCAGGGTGGCGCCTTGCATGGTCATTTCAAGACCTGCGGCATCTTCAGCATTACCCAACAACTGATTTCCCAGGCGGAAGCTGCGGGAATCAAACGGGCCCGAAGGGGGAATGCCCACATTCCAGTAACCCGTACGTCCGGAATAATCCTGGACAGTGGTCATGGTTCCGGCACTGAGCACTTCGAATGCCTGTTTTTGGTAAGGCAGTGTCGCCAGGGTCGATGTGAAATACACACCCGAGGTTATCGGCTCGCTCTTTAAAAGCGTTTGCAGGTAATCAAGGTTGGTTTCTATGCCGTATATACGGCTTTTTGCCAAAACCCGGGTGAGCTGTTCTATGGCAAGTTCCCGGGTATCCGCCTTGACGATAATTTTGGCCAGCATGGGGTCATAAAAGGGACTGACCTCAATGCCCGATTCAATCCAATGGTCAATTCTCAGGTTCGATGAAATTTCCGGAAATTCGACCTGGGCCGGAAACTCAACCAGGGAAAGCAGTCCCGCACAGGGATGAAAATCCCGTGCCGGGTCTTCGGCATAAATCCGCGCCTGGATCGCGTGACCGCTGGGCACCGGCTCCAGACTGTCCAGATCCGGAAGCGTGCCTGCACAAAGCTCCACCATCCAGCGAACGATATCCACGCCAAAAATTTCTTCCGTCACACCGTGCTCAACCTGCAGGCGTGTGTTGACCTCCAGAAAATAAAATTCCTGGGTGTCGGCATCCAGGATAAATTCCACAGTACCGGCATTGCGATAATTTACCGCGGCGGCAAGACGACAGGCGACATCGGCCAGTGAACGGCGTGTTTCAATGTCCAGACCGGGAGCCGGGGTCTCCTCAACAACTTTCTGGTTGCGTCGCTGTGCCGAACAATCCCGTTCGCCCAGGGCAATCACCTTGCCCTGGCCATCGCCAAAAATCTGCACCTCAATATGGCGGGCACGCTCAACAAACTTCTCCAGAAACAGTTCAGCGCTGGAGAAGTTATTCTGGCTAAGCTGTAGCACCGAGTCATAGGCCTTTTCCAGTTCACGTGACGTACGGCAAAGCTGCATACCTATGCCACCACCGCCAGCGGAACTCTTGAGCATTACTGGAAAACCAATAAAGTGTGCCTGCGCCAGGGTTTGGCTGAGATCAGCCAGCACGCCCGACCCGGGCAACAGGGGAACATGTTCGGCTTTCGCCAGCTCTCGCGCTTTATGCTTCAGGCCAAAGGAGTCAATCTGCTCAGCGGTGGGGCCGATAAAGGCAATACCGAGCTCTTCACAACGGCGGACAAATTTCGTGTTCTCACTCAGGAATCCGTATCCCGGATGGATGGCATCCACCTGTGCTTCTTTGGCAATGCCAAGAATTTTCTCCTGATCGAGATAGGTATCGCGCGCTGCGCCCTCGCCCAGCGAATAGGCATGGTCTGCACCACGCACATGCAGGGAATCACGGTCGGCCTCCGCGTAAATGGCGACGGACTCAATCCCCATCTCTCGCAGCGTTCGGGTAATGCGCACGGCGATGGCACCCCGATTGGCAATCAGTACTCGTTGCATATCAGGCATCCCAAATCAGTACTTTGATGGGTGTGGGGTTGTAGGCATTGCACGGATTATTTAGCTGCGGGCAATTGCTGATCAGGACAATGACGTCCATCAAGGCCTTTAGCTCGACATATTTACCGGCATCGGAAATACCATCCTCAAAGGTCAGCCCGCCTTCCGGCGTCACCGGGACATTCATGAAAAAGTTGATGTTGTGCGTAATATCGCGCTTGCCCAGACCAAATTCTTCATGCTCAGCGACGGCCAGCATCCAGCTGTCACGACAGGCATGCATGCACTTTTTCTCTAACGCATAGCGAACCGTATTTGACTCGGTGGCACAGGCGCCCCCCAACGTGTCGTGGCGCCCACAAGTATCGGCAACAATGTCCAGCATGGGATTACACAGGTTCGACATCAGGGTGGTTCCGGCTGTCAGATACACATTGCCCTGCTCGCGGATAGTGTCCATGGCTGAATAACGCTCGGATGGGTCCGCCAGACTGTAAAAAAGAGTGTCTGCCGCCTGGTTGCCTTCCAGATCGAGAAGCCGGATCACTTGCCCTGCCCTGACCGGTTGCATCCAGTAATCTCCCGCAGGAACAATTTCACTAAAAACGGCGTTCTCCGGTTTGCGCGTGCTTTCAAGAATCATCTCAATAGCCTCCCTGCAGGTGATACAGCGCCGTGTTCTGGAAACCACGCCTGTTTTCGGCACAGGCATTCATGCAGAGGTCATCGTCCGCGATTGGCGAGGCCTTGCGTATTTCATAGGAAATGGGCTTGCGTGGGTACTCGGTTGCCGGATTGAGAGGATGTGGGCAGGTATGCATAACCACCTGGGTATCCATTTCAAAGCGGAGATCGATGGTCGAACCCGACGGGCTGTGGTTTTCCACATACTGTAAATTGCCGGCATCGTCAGTCGACACCTTGCTGAACAGGTTCAGGTTGGCCGCCATATCCCGTCGATTAAGACCGTACTTGGCAAGCTCTACCAAAAAGCAGTGTTCACCGCTGAGCGTCCAGTCGTTACGGGCATCCTGATAGCTTTTAACTGAATATTTTTTCTTGAGCGCTGAGGTAGTCAGATTACCACCGACAGTGTCATGCCAGCCCAGGGAATCCTCAACAATGGAGCAAAAAATACGCCCCATATCGGAATAGAGGCAATGGCCTTTGGTTAACTTGAACGTATGCTGGCACTTGAGTGTGTCAGGGGCGTTATAACGCTCCAGAAAATCGCCCGGGTTGTACAAGAGCATGCCAACATTGGCGCCACCCTCGAGATCAGTCAGCCTCAGGATGGTTCCACGGCGCATCAAAAAAGACCAGTGGGCCCCGCCAGGGATCTGGTCCTGATACATGAGTTCCTGATTTGGAAAAATATCTGCCATGTCGGCTCCTCCAGTTACACATAAGTTTTTAGAAGCCGGTCTCACTAATGACCATCCGGCTTCGCCAATCTCCCGGGCTTTTGTCCCGCCGTGTAACCCACCAACATGGTTGGTTGAGGTCGTTAACTCTCGGACCAGTCGTGACGCGTTTAAACTGCCAACTGTCACCGGAACCCTAGTTAACTATTTCTTTATGTTTTCCTTAAATAGGGGGTTTTAGTTAGTGCTATTTTTCAGGAAAGTGCAAGGCATCCCGCAGCGAGTCCCTAGACATATCATCAAGATAGGCGAGGAACGAGCGGGGACATAACGCCGCAATTTTCAAAAAATAGCCTAAATAAATCCTCCTATTCTTGAGGTTCGACCTCATCCCCAATCCTGGCAAACCGGATCATATTCAATTTATCTTCTTCCTCATCCTGACTGGACGGAGGATGAATCAGCTCATCCAGTCGCTTTCTGGTCGCCAAAAATTCCGGCTCAATAAACTGGTCTTCTCCTCGAGGCCTGGGCACTGGCACCTCGATCACCTCATTGACCTCTCCCGGGTTTGCCTTGAGAACCAGGATGCGATCCGCCAGGTAAATTGCCTCATCCAGATCGTGGGTAATAAACAGGATAGTGACATCAATGTTTTTCCATATCTCGATAAGATAAGACTGCATTTTTGCACGGGTCTGGGCATCCAGCGCGCCAAAGGGCTCATCCATAAGCAAGATTCTGGGCTTGGCCGCCAAAGCACGCGCAATGGCCACCCGCTGTTTCATACCTCCGGATAACTGATCGGGGTAGCTGTCAGCAAACCTTTCCAGTCCGACCAGGTCAATCCACTGCATTGCCTCACTCTCCGCATTGGCCGGAGAAGCTCCCTGGTTTCGCAGGCCGAACATGACATTTTTCTTGACCGTCAACCAGGGAAACAGGGTATACCCCTGGAACACCATTCCGCGATCCGGGCCAGGCCCCTGTACAGGATGGTCATCCAGTAATACCGCCCCGGAGCTGGCAGACTCAAGCCCTGCCAAAATCCGTATCAGGGTGGATTTGCCGCAACCCGATGGCCCGATCACCGTGACAAATTCACGACGATGTACCTTGAAGTTAATGTCCTTGAGCGCGGTCACCTGACCCTTGGCAGTATCGAACTGCTTGCCAAGATCCTTGACCTCCAGAATAACGTCCCGCTGCTTGAGCTCGTCAAAACGCTGCTTGACCTCGGGGCTTTGGTCCAGATAACTGGGGAGTTCTATTTTGCTCATGTCAATTTTCTCTTGCCAAGACAATCATGTCTTGTTGCTCCCACGTTCCCAGGGGAAAAGGCGTTTGCCCAGTTTGGCCAGGATGATGTCCGTTACCAGGCCGATAATGCCAATCATCATGATGGCCGCAAACACATTGTCGAAATTTTTGTAACGGGCCTGCTGGGTAATAAACCAGGTGATCCCGGAACTGGTACCTATAAGCTCGGCCACAATCAGATACGTCCATGCCCAGCCAAGCAGAATACGCTGGTCCCTGTATAAATCCGGCAAAATCCCTGGAATAACCACTTTGAACAACAGCTGGATTTTACGGGCACCCAATGTCATCGCCGCTTCAAGCAGGGATAAATCCAGCTTGCGCGTCGTGTTGGCGATTACCAATACCTGCTGGAAGAACGTCCCGATAAAGATAATGGCGATCTTGGGACCATCATGTATCCCCAGAATGGCGACGGCCAGCGCACCAAAAGCCGGGGCAGGCAAATACCGAAAAAACTCGATAAATGGTTCCTGCAGTCTGGAAATGGTCGCATAAGTGCCACAAAGAACCCCCAGCGGGACACCGATCAGGGATGACAGGGCAAACCCCCAGAAGATTACCTGGATGCTGTGCCATAGACTTTAATGCAGCCACTGCTCACTTCGCCGACGTGGCTCGGTGGTAAACGAGGTGTAAAAAGATTTGGCAACTTCGTGAGGTGCGGGAAGGTAAATGGGGTTGGCGCGAAAACCCTCGGGCAGTTCGCCACCCTCTTCCTGTATCTTCTGGCGCTCTTCGGCAAACCGTGATCGCTCTATTTGCATCCCTTCCTGGAAATAGCTGACCGATCCCGGCTCGGTGATTTCAATATTGGGATGCCAGATAAAGGGCACATAGCTAACTATGGCCCAGATAAACAGGGGTAGCAGGAAAGACGCGATGGTCAGCGCCCTTTCGCGCCGAACGGGTAGCGCGACGCGCGGGGCAAACCAGGGTGCTGAACTCATCTATTACGCCCTAAACAATCAATAACTGGACTATTTTTCCAGGGTCAGGCTGCCATCAATGTAGGCATCCAGATCCTGTGGCTCGGAATAGACTTCGTATTCGAGGTTAAATTCGTCCGAGATTTTGGAAGAACCCCAGAGTGAATCGAAGCCATCGGTCATCTCAAAAAATCCCTTGGCTTCTTCCAGTGTCAGCAACTTGGTACCGGACAAAAGCGGGGCATATTCTTCCGGAGAAAGACCGACTCGGGCAGACATAATCTCAAGGGCATCACCGGTTGTCGCAGGGTCCAAAATGTAATCAACCACCCGATACCAGACATCGATCACTTTTGACCAGTCATCGCGCCGGGAATTCAGGCTTTGCGGGGAAACGGCCAGAACGTCATAGATCAATCCGGGCTCATCGGCCGAGGTGTAAATAGCTGTGGAACCGGGAACGAGAGACAGCGCCTGGCCGGAGTTTGGCTGCCAGGCCACAATGGCATCGACATCACCGGAGGCCAGCACCTGGGGAGTCTCATTGGTGGGCACATTAACCAGCTCGACATCGGACTCTGTCAGTCCCGCTTCTTCCAGTGCATTAAGCAGTAGCAAATGGCCGACAAAGCCAATTTCCACTCCAACACTTTTGCCTTCCAGGTCGGCGACGGACTCAATACCGGGGGCGGCAACCACCATGTCATTGCCATTGCTGTAATCGCCAATGATGATCATGACACCCATAGCGCCAGTAGAACCCGTCACCAGCGTGTCACCGTTGGTCATCAATACGCCATCAAGCTGATCTGCAGCAAAGGCGTCCATCGATGCGACGTAATCAAACCACTCAAACTCGACGTCGACACCGGCTTCTGCAAACCAGTCTTTTTCAATGGCAACTTCCCAGGCAACCCAGCCGGGCCAGTCACTGTAGCCAATGACCAGCGGTTGGGCCGATGCCTTGGCGACAAAAGTTAAACTTGATACAGCAAGAAGTGCTGCGAAGATTTTTGATGCGATATTGTGGAGTTGCATAATGCCTTCCTCTTGTTTGTTGAACACGGCTTGCCGCGAATTGGTCACTGTCGGAACCCATATGAGAGGTACTTAAGCGCGATCTCGCCGCTCAATCCTCCCGGGCTTTTGTCCCGCCGTGTAACCTTTTCCTGCCCCCGAAATGAAGAGGCAATGAAGAGAAAGGTCGATCGCTCTCGGACCTGGCGCTGAAAATCAAATCTCTGGATTGGTTCAGCCGGAACCCTAGCGATACTATTTACAAATTGTGAAGCTGCGCTCAGGCCAGACAACTTACATGGCGATGAGGCGACTTAAATATCTCTCGATACCCATGTAGTTAAACAAGAATCGTGCCAAGCTTTTTGGGGGCCATAGCGGTAATGGAGGGGTATATCGCGTCAAAACAGCGCAAAACACTGACTTAAGCGCACTCTTTTTGTGCATGTTGCCCAGCGGGAATAATGGCTAGCCCTTTTAAATCTTTTCAATAGAATAGCGGCATGCCTCCCAAGCCCAGGAAAACAAACAGCAAACCCGTATTGGTTCCCCAGAACGGGAAACCCCGCCCCCTCAGCGACGAGCAGGCCGCCGCCTGGCTGAACGCCCTCGCCCGTCAAATGCCCGCCGCTGCCTTGCAACAGGGTCGCCAGGTGCTGGATCAGAATCCCGGCAGCCTGAGATTCAGGGGCGCTTTTTATCAGCTGCTCTGCGACCAGGAGATGAAATCCGAGCTCATCGAACTAACCAGTGCCTATTTAAAGAAACAGCCCCGGGACTCCCTGGCATTGACTTACCTCTCTCATGGATTGCGTTTGAGTGGACGCATGACTGAGGCCACCTCCTGGCTGGAAAAACTCTATAAGTTAAACCCGGCCGACCCGGTGACCCTGAATAGTCTGGGCAGTGCATACAAAAATCTGGGAGATTTTGAGAAAGCGGAAAAATTGCTCAGCCGGGCCATTGCCATCAAGCCCGATTACGGCGTCGCCTACTGGAACAAATCGGATATCAGTCATACAGAGACGGAAGATCTGGACAGTATCCAGAAGGTGCTACCCAGGGTCAGCGACCCGGCCAACGCCCATTATTTTCATTTTTGTGCCTATCGTTTGCTCGAAAAACAGGGGGCGTATGAACAGGCCTTCGATCACCTGAAAACGGCAAATGAGCAAAAACGCGCGACCATGGATTACCGGGTCGAGGCAGACCTGGCTATTGACGATGCCATCCGCGAGATATTCACCCCTGAATTTATGCAGCAGCATAGTGGTAAAGGATATGAAGAGCTGGAACCCATCTTCATCTTTGGCATGCCTCGTAGTGGCACTACCCTCGTGGAACAAATTGTGGCCTCACACCCGGATATTATTGGCGCCGACGAACTCTCTGCATTGGGGGATGCAACCCGTAAAATACAAAGAAAATACCGTATTGGCGGCCAATTTCCGCACACACTGGAAGCGCTGCCAGCAAGTGGCTGGCGAGAAATTGGCGAAGCCTATACGCGACTGACCGAGCCCCTGCGCGAAGGACAGCGACGTTTTACCGACAAGGCGTTACTGAATTTTAAAACGGCCGGTTTTATCCGCCTTTGCCTGCCGAACGCCAAACTGATCCTGGTCGAGCGAGACCCCATGGATCTGGGTTTTGGCTGTTACCGCCAACTGTTCAGCCAGGGGCTGAGATTCAGCTATGACTTTAATGAGATGGCACAGTATTACGCCAGCTTCCGCAAACTGGCCGGGCACTGGGAGGCACTGTTGGGAGACAACCTCCTGCGCATAAAGTACGAAACACTGGCAGAAACCCCCGAACCGGAAATTCGCAAAATACTGGCTCACTGCCATCTCAGTGAAGCCCCTTCCTGCTTTAATCCCCACGAGACACAGCGGGCCGTGCGAACGCTAAGCGCCAGCCAGGTTCGTGAACCCATATCAACCAAAAGCATCGGCCGCTGGAAACGATATGAGACTCAACTTCAGCCCTTGCAACAGGCGTTTTCCAAATATGGTGTCAATACAAATTAAGTTGCTAAAATCGACAAGTAGCCCCTAACCTGTCCATCTTCCTAATTTCGGTAATCACATGAAAAAACTTTGGCTTATTTTTGCAGTTTTGGCATTTGCCACTTCCCTGGCCCAGGCCCAACAAATCGTCGACGGCCCCGATGGCAAGAAAATCCTGCTTAAGGATGACGGAAGCTGGGAATATGTTGATGAAGGTTCCCTGGTAACCACACCAGACGGTCGTCTGGCCCGTGTCAATGAAGACAACACCTGGGAGTATGTCGAAGCAGCCCCTGCTGCCGCTTCTTCCCCTGCCGCCGCTTCCCGAAGTGAAAACGGTATCGTGACGATCAGCATGAACCGCCCCCAAAACCAGGCCGCGGCAAATCAAATGTCCGGGATGCAATACGCAATTAATGAAGTCTTTATTGTCGAGGAAGAATCACGTGCCGGGGTGAGCAAGGGCACCCGTCGCGACTCCTCCATCCATTTTAATATCGAGATCAGTGCGGCCACGGATACAACGCTACCCGCACTGAATCCCAGGGCCCTGGCCGTCAGTGATAGTCGCGGCGAGAGCTACGATATTGTGGAAGCCAGTCTGGATACGCAGAACATTTCGCCGGGAGAAAGCGCGTATTTAACCGTGGTTACCGACGATTCGCCCATGCGTATATTTAATACCCGGGAAATCCACCTGGAAGTCGCCGTCGGCGCACTGGGTAACGACGAACCCCTGAGGCTTTCCCATCCCATGGAGTTTGTCGAACGTCTGGACGGCCTGCCTTAACCTCTATGAGCTACCAGGCAGGCTTGCCCCTTCAGGAAGCAATATCTGAAGCGCCACGGCAAGTACTGCCCGGGCAAGGCAGCTGCCAATACTTCGGGCCAGTTTTCTCGCCCCGAAAGGCACTGGAGTTCTATCAGTTTCTGTTGACGCAGACAGCCTGGAGACAGGACGAAGTATTTCTCTATGGTAAGCACTATGTGACAGCCAGGAAGGTCGCCTGGTTTGGTGATTCAGATCTCTCCTATACCTATTCAGGCTCGACTCATGATAAGCCTCTCCCCTGGCACCCGGCGCTCCTGGAGATCAGGCAACAGGTCGAAGCACTGACCCGGATTTCATTTAATGCCTGCCTGGCCAACCTTTACAAAGATGGTTCCCAGGGCATGGGATGGCATCAGGACAACGAGAAAGAACTCGATGTGAGCGCCATTGCGTCGGTGTCTCTCGGGGCTGAACGTCGTTTCGACTTTCGCCATGTACAAAGCAGGGAAAAGGTATCCGTCTTTCTGGAGCAGGGAAGCCTGCTATTGATGACAGGCGACACCCAGAAATACTGGCAGCATCAGTTACCCAAATCGGCCAAAGTGACCACGCCCAGAATCAACCTGACGTTCCGTCGCGTTGCGAGTCCCTGCTAACAAAAACAACCTGAGACAACAAGACTGATAAGCAGGCACAAGCACTGCTAGAATCCCCTCTTCTTATTTACCTGGATAGTTGAAACGATCATGCTCGACGGCCTGAACAAACCGCAACGCGAAGCCGTCAAATATATCGATTCACCGTTGCTGGTACTCGCCGGCGCGGGCAGCGGCAAAACCTCCGTTATCACCCGAAAAATTGCCTACCTTATTGAGCACTGTGGCTTCTCTGCAAGGAATATCGCGGCTGTTACCTTTACCAATAAAGCCGCGCGCGAAATGCGCGACCGGGTTGGCCAACTTGTACCCAAAACCGCATCCAAGGGGTTACGGGTTTCAACCTTTCATACGCTGGGCCTGGACATTATCCGACACCACCTCAAGGAGGCAGGTCTCAAGCCGGGATTTTCCATTCTGGATAGCGAAGACAGCCTGAAAATACTGAAAGAACTCTGCGTCCAGTCAAACGATATGGCCCTGGAACAACTGGAACTGGCACGCAACCAGATTTCCAGCTTCAAAAACCAGCTGACATCTCCGGAACAGGCCATCTCCCTGGCAGAAACGACAGGCGAAGCCCGCATTGCCCGACTTTATTTGCATTATCGAGATGCGGTGAAAGCCTATAACGCAGTCGACTTTGATGACCTGATACTGATCCCGGTGCAATTGTTTGAGGACTACAGCGAAATCCTGGAGCACTGGCGCAATCGCATTCGCTACCTGCTGGTGGACGAGTACCAGGACACCAACGAATGCCAGTACGAACTGGTAAAAAGATTGGTGCAAAACCGGGGGAAATTGACGGTAGTGGGTGATGATGACCAGTCCATTTATGCCTGGCGCGGTGCGCGACCCGAAAACCTGGCCCAGTTACAGGAAGACTTTCCTGACCTGAAAGTGGTCAAACTTGAGCAAAATTATCGCTCATCAGGACGCATCCTTGCCTCGGCGAACGCGGTGATCGGCAACAACCCCCACGTGTTCGACAAGTCACTGTGGAGTGAGCTTGGGATAGGAGACCCGATACGTGTCAGTCTTCTCCCCGATGGTGATGACGAAATGGACTGGATTGTCGACGACCTGCAATTCCAGGTCGCATCCAGGCGCCTGAAATACCGGGATATCGCCATCCTTTATCGCAGTAACCACCAGGCGCGGTTACTTGAGCTCAAGCTTCAGGGGGCAGGCATTCCCTACCAGATCAGCGGGGGTACCTCGTTTTACGCCAAAACCGAAATCAAGGACATCATGGCCTATCTGCGTCTGCTGATTAACCCGGATGATGACAACGCTTTTTTGCGAATTATCAATACACCAAGAAGACAAATCGGCACCCAAACCCTGCAGCAACTAGTTAGCTACGCGACAGAGCGAGGCTGCGGGCTGTTTCAGGCCTGTGATGAAATTGGCCTGGAACAATACCTGAGCGGAACGGGGCGTGAACGATTGCAGCGGTTTCATCAGTGGTTCAGCCATATCCAGCAGGCCTGTTACCAGGCGGATCCTGTCCCGCTAATTCACGAGATGATCGAGGATATCGACTATTTTGGCTGGCTTGTCCAAAACGCAAGTTCAGTGAAAGTGGCTGAAGGACGCATGAAAAACGTCAACCTGCTCATCGACAGCATTAAGAAAATGCTCGAAGACCAGGAAGAAGACAATGCCCTGGAAGAAGCCATAGGCAAGCTGGTATTGCGCGATATGCTCGATGAACAGCAGGAAGAAAACGCCAGCGACCGCATACAGTTGATGACACTGCATGCGGCCAAGGGACTGGAATTTCCCTTTGTCTACCTGATGGGCGCCGAAGAAGGCATGCTGCCGCACCAAAACAGTATTGATATGGAAAATATTGAGGAAGAGCGACGGCTCTTTTATGTTGGTATCACCCGGGCCAAGCAGAACCTTTGCATAACCATGGCCGCCAACCGAAAGCTTTATGGTGAGACCATATCAACAACGCCTAGCCGTTTTATCGAGGAAATACCTGTCGAACACCTGGTTCGACATGGTTTCGAAAGCCAGACACCCGAAGAAGCCGAGCAAAAAGGTAACGATGCCCGTGCCAGTCTGAAAGCCATGTTTGGCTGACAGTAGCCAAAACCAAAAAAAGCGCCAAAAGGCGCTTTTTTTTGGAAATAACCGATCTGGTTATTCTGACTGGCTCAGGATGTAGTCAACCGTCGCCTCGATGTCTTCGTCAGAACAATCCATACACAGGCCTTTGGCAGGCATCGTACCGATGCCATTAATTGCGTTTGAGTACAGCACGTCAAGGCCCTTGGCTATACGAGGCTCCCAATCGGACACTTCACCAATGACCGGTGCACCGGCTGCCCCGGTTGTATGGCAAGCCATGCAGTATGTGTTGTAGACCGTCTCGGGGTCCATGGGGCCCGCTTCTGCCGCACTTCCGGCAGCACATTCATCACCAACCATACAGGTTTCGCCAATAGGTGTAAGACGGTCAGCTATTTGTTGCTCCCGTGCCGTCTGGGCGAGTGCAGACACGCTCAGGGCAGCCAGAACCAAAAGCAGAGAGATGTTTCTAAAATTCATTGATAGGACCTTTTAATAACAGCGCATGCAACCAGCATAAATTCAGTTGTACGCAACCAGCGGTTTGTATATGGTTTGCGGGCGCGCATTATACCTGTGGTCTTCTGGATGGCAAAGCATAGAGCAGCAAGGCAGGCGAAGAATCGCGAGCCTGTATATATGCTCAATCCTAATTAATCTAAGCCAGCAGTTGAATCCTGAAGATCGACACCCATAATAGTTTTAATCGTAACTCTTTAATGAATAACCGGAGAACAACATGAGCGACAACATTCATCATCTCGCTGATGCAGAATTTCAGGCCGAGGTGGTCGAAGCCGAAGGCCCAGTACTTGTAGACTTTTGGGCAAGCTGGTGCGGCCCATGCAAAATGATCGCCCCGATCCTCGACGAGCTTGCCGATGAGTACGATGGCAAAATCAAAATCTGCAAAATGGACGTCGACGCCAACCGCGAGACACCGATGAAATACAACGTCCGCGGTATTCCGACGCTTATTATCTTTAAAGGCGGGGATGTTGAGTCCATGAAAGTAGGCGCAGTTTCCCGCGCGCAGCTCAAGGAATTTATTGACGCAGCTATTTAATTTGTTTTTTTGCGTCGATTTTTTAAAAGGTCCCTGCACGGGGCCTTTTTTATTGAACGGAAAGCATCCCTTTGACTCGGATCAAAAAGACACCAAATAGTAGTTGCAGGCGATTCAAATAGCGCTATACTGAATCCATTGGCACTCGCCAGATCCTATTCAGACACCTTTAATTTCTTGCCTCTCAATCCATGTGATTGTCGGCCAATACTATAAACGTCTGGTCATAACAGAGATTTCGTGCCTTCCTTTTTTCTTAATTTCTTCAAATACCCAAACTTTCAACCCGAAGTATTCACAGATGAACCTGACAGAATTAAAACGAAAACCTATTGGTGAATTGCTGGAAATTGCCGAGTCCATGGGGCTGGAAAATGTTGGTCGCAATCGCAAGCAAGACATCATTTTTTCCATACTCAAGCGACATGCCAAGAGCGGCGAAGACATCTATGGTGATGGTGTACTGGAGATTCTCTCCGACGGGTTTGGGTTTTTAAGATCGGCAGACAGTTCTTATTTGGCCGGGCCAGACGATATCTACGTATCACCCAGCCAGATTCGACGATTTAACCTTCGTACCGGCGACACCATTTCCGGGAAGATTCGGCCCCCGAAAGACAACGAACGTTACTTCGCGACCCTTAAGGTCGACACTATCAACGGCGACGCTCCCGAAAACGCCAAAAATAAAATCCTCTACGAAAACCTTACCCCCCTGTTTCCTGACGAGCGCCTTAAGCTCGAAGCGGGCAATGGCAGCTCTGAGGATCTGACGGGCCGAATAATCGACCTGGTGTCACCCATTGGCAAAGGCTCACGCGGCCTGATCGTCGCTCCGCCCAAGGCGGGCAAGACCATTATGATGCAGCACATTGCCCAGGCCATTGTGCGCAACAATCCGGAAGTCTATATCATCGTTCTGCTGATCGATGAGCGTCCCGAGGAAGTCACCGAGATGCAACGAACCGTGCGTGGTGAGGTGGTTGCTTCTACCTTTGATGAACCCCCGGCCCGTCACGTTCAGGTAGCGGACATGGTGATTGAAAAGGCCAAGCGCCTTGTTGAGCACAAAAAAGATGTTGTTATCCTGCTCGATTCCATTACCCGTTTGGCCCGTGCCTACAATACGGTCCAGCCTTCATCAGGCAAAGTACTCACCGGCGGTGTGGATGCCCATGCCCTGGAGCGCCCCAAGCGCTTCTTCGGTGCCGCACGAAACCTGGAAGAAGGCGGTTCCCTCACCATTATTGCCACAGCGCTCGTCAATACCGGCTCCAAAATGGACGAAGTGATTTACGAAGAATTTAAGGGAACCGGCAACCTCGAACTGCACCTTGATCGCAAGATCGCCGAGAAATACGTCTTCCCGGCCATTAATGTGCGCCAGTCCGGTACCCGTCGTGAAGACTTGCTTATGGATGAAAGCGAAATGCAGCGAGTGCTTATATTGCGTCGCCTGCTTCACGACATGGAAGATCTGCCAGCGGCGGAATTCCTGGTCGACAAGCTGAAAGACTTTAAAACCAATGATGAATTCTTTACTGCCATGCGGCGGAAGTGATTTGGTTTCGCTTAACAAGTAAAAAGAAAGGGGCAAATTTGCCCCTTTTTTATTGTTTGAATTGCTTTGTATTAGGTTTCGCCTATAGCGAGGTACTTTTGTTAAGGCAAAAGTACCCAAATGGCCAATGCGCTCAGATTTTTCGCGGGCCACACTGACCATCGCTCCCAATACCCAAGGCGCTCGCTATGCTCGCGGGGCAGGCTCTCCGCAGCCCTCTTCGAGGGTTCCCTGCGATGCTCGAAAAATTCGGGGGCTGCGGAACTCGCACTACGTGCTCTAACAGTCCTCGCCCTGCCCCTCATTTTGCTCCGCTTCTCGGCTGCTCCCAGGTCGCAATTGGCAGCGAATTTTAACGAAGGGGAAACCCCCTGGAACTTGCCGAGAGCGGATTCATTGATTGGGTTGAGCGCACATGGACGTGCGCGAAAGTGTCACCGAGTCAGGACGTCTCGTTGACACGGCCCAATATCAATGGATACACGCGAGGGGAGCCGCAGGCCAAGTGATTGGGGTGTCCTTTCTTTTGGTTCGTTTTCTTTGGGCAGGCAAAGAAAATGAACAATAAAAATATCGGCACCTCTAGAAAAAATACCCTGTTCTTAGGGAAACCTAAAAACTACTAACTTTCCAGAAAATCGACGATTTCAGGAATCCATCGTTCATATCCCTGAAACCCATGATCTCCACCCTCTTCAATCGTCTGCTTACAGTCCCTGAATTTCTCAACGGCCAGCCGATAGTCACAGGTGTCATCACCCGTCTGGGCCAACAACCAAAACCGTTCCGGGTGTTTGATTTCATCAACAAATACGGAAAGCAGGTCCACGGCATCCTGTTCGCCAAGTACATAGAAGTCGTCGGAGTAGTAGTTTTTCAGCTCAACACCCAAATACTCGTCCCTGTTAAGCAGTGAGGGCTCAACGGCGGGATTAATTACTGCAGCCCTGTGGCCATATTCCTCGGCCAGCCAGGTGCACCAGTAGCCCCCCAATGAACTGCCGATCAACATGGTTTGCTCATAGGGCCGCTCCATAATTTTCCTGATCTGGTCAATTGCCTCACCGGGATAGGAAGAAAGCGACGGACAATGGCATTCAATATCCGGTCGGTTTTTCTGCAACCATTCCAGAGTCTGCTGCGCTTTCAGGGATTGCGGCGAGCTAAGGAAACCATGTAAGTAAACGAGACGTTTCAATGATGAATACCAAGTAATTTGTACAGGACAGATCTTAACCGATACTATGTATTCACAACCCCAAAGTCTCAAGATGTCACATTTTCTATGGCGGTTATCGAATACAAACAGGGCGAACATCCGCAGGGGCTGGTTGGTTTCCGGGTCGCACGCACCCTGGGTTCTGACAGTCAGCGCAAGGAGTTCTTTTTCTCCACAAGCGTACATGGTTCCAAAGCCAAAGAGCTGGCCTATGCCAAGGATTCTGAGCTGGCTGAACTCGCCAAAAAAAACCGGCATACCAACGCATTAAAACGAAAAAGCCCGTATCAGTTTGCCACCGGGTTTTGTGCCAAGATCCTGGTAGAACGAAAAGTGCGCGGTGGCGAAACCCGAACCTATTTTTGCCCCGCATTTTGTGTTTCCCACAATGGTCGTGACAAAGCATTCAGAATTCCAAAACTGGGTTTTTCCGGGGCCTGGGCGAAAGCCGTCAATTATTTTGCCGAGACCCGTGATTTAAATGGAAACGAAGCATTGTCACTATTGGCCCGTAAGCCGGAAAAGTCCGTTTTCACCGGGTCGTTACTTAAAAAGACCCAGTCCAGGGGACACAATCTCTCCTCGAGGCGCCTCAAGGAAATGCTGGATGCTGAGTTTTAATAAATAAACAGATTCCCGATACAAAAAAGGCGACCTCAGGGTCGCCTTTTTTTAAAGGGATATTGATGGAAGGGTTATTGGCCCAGGCTGGAGTAATAGGCTGCCAGATCCGCAATATCCTGGTCGGAAAGATTAGCAACCATTGGTGCCATCATGGCAGCGTTCCCGCCGGTACGTTGACCATTGCGGTAAGCCTTGATTGATAGCTCCAGATACATTGCTTTCTGTCCGGCAAGATTGGGGTACATAGGGGCAATACCAATACCGTTTGCGCCATGACAAGACGCACAAACGCCCGCCTTGTTTTTACCGGCTTCAACATCACCCTGGGCCTGGGCCATCATAGGTGCTGCTAGCAAAGCGGCAATTACCAACTTTTTCATAATGCTCTCCATTAAATTTAGAGTGGGAAGATATTTATTGTCATAGGTAGATTTTAACCAACTTGAGCCAATTGGAACATCAAATCAGTCAAAGTTTAATTCATGGCTGTACCCTGGCATCCAGCTTTTGTTCATAGGTCTCTATGCGCCTGGCGTCATTTGCGCGCAAAGATAGTTGCAGCAGAGTCTC
The DNA here is from genome assembly GCA_965222065.1 of Pseudomonadales bacterium. Taxonomy (GTDB): domain Bacteria; phylum Pseudomonadota; class Gammaproteobacteria; order Pseudomonadales; family GM7GCV1; genus GM7GCV1. The sequence continues at coordinate 2,244,327 of OZ244933.1, read as the reverse complement.
CAGAAGCACCGGGTTATCCGGGTGACTGTTCAGCCAGGACTCGGCCACCTTGACCTGCCCTTTGGCTGACTTACCCTCAATATTGCCATAAGCGGTAACCAGCTCTTCATCCCATTGCCGTTCAATTCGCTGGCGCAGGAACTTCTCGGCCTTGTCCGGGTTTCCCTTCATTGCCAGTTGCCTTGCCAGATCAATGGTTTTATCGACTGGGAGCGCTCTCGCGGGGGCAAATAATTCTGCCAATTTCAGCAATTGTGGTGCTGTGGGGTTGTCCGCAAGTACTGAACGCAAATAACGGCGCTCAATGGTCGGCAACCTTGCAGATAGCACTTTGTTACTGTGGGCCGCCAGTATTTTTTCGTGCATCTGTTCCCAGTTACCCTGATCTTCGGCAATCAATATCTCCAGAAGGCGGGCGTCGGGGTCACGTTTCTTCTCGGCCAACAATAATTCACAAAGTTCACCAGCTTCCTGGTGGTTCCCGACCCCCAACTCCAGATTGGCCAGACGTAAACGTGCCTGGAAACTGTTTTTCGGGAACTGCTGAATCACTTGCTGATATGTCTCGCGGCCTTTCTCGATTTCCCCGGATGCGACCGCCGCTTCTCCGGCCATAAGCACGTAAGGCTGGGGCTCGGGATGACTGTTTGCCAGTTTAACCAGTTGCTTGTATGCCTTGCCCCAATCCTGGTCTGTATAGCTTTTTACTGCTGAGGCCGTCAATTTATCCAGTCGTCTTCGCATCCAGGCACGACGCCAGCCACCAAACAGCACGCCACTAATAACAACCCAAAGTAGCAGCAATACCGCCACGGCCAGACCAAGAAGAATAATCGCCACCCAAATCGTCATCTGGAAAGCGGTATCGCCTGTATGGATCAGGAGGTAGGCATCAGCACCCACCCCCAGATAGACTCCAAGGGCAGCGGCCAGCGTAAAAGCCAGATAGACAAGAAAACGACGCATTGGTTACTCCACTCCCATCCTGGAAAGCTGATTTACCACTGAGCTCAGCTCACGAATTGACTCACTGACATCCAGGTTTTCAGTTTGTAACTGAACATCAGCCAGCTCATGGAGTCGTGCACGCGTGGCGTTGGACGCACCAGATTCCATATAGAACTGCTCAATGGCATTTGCAGCCATCGTCAGCGCCCTGGTGTAAACATCCTGCTGCTCAGACAACAGTGCCAGCTGCGCTTGTCGAATTTGCAGCTGCACGGATAACGTCTGCAGGATTTGCTGTTCCTGGGTCAGCAGGTACCGGGGCTCAGCACCTCCATCAATACGGATGTAACGGGAAAGTACGGATTTGATGTTGTTCCATAAACGTTTACCCAAATCGCTTGTCGCCTCACTCTCAATAATGTTGGTCGACAACGGTTCCGGCTCATAGTGTTCCAGATTGAAAACCTGTTCTGTCAACGCTTCCAGTTCGAAATAAATTCCCTCGACATCCAGGCTATTGGCCATCTGCACTTTGGTCAGGTCATTTGCCAGCTGCCGCCGAACCGGTGCCAATTCAGGATACGCCAGTTCACGCAGGATACTGTCCGCAGCCTGCATCATTTCAATAGCGGATTCCCGATCACCACTGGTCACCAGACGCTGATTGGCGATTCTCAGCAGGTATTCTGCTTCGGCCAGTGTCCAGTCATCATTGCCACCTGCCTCGGATTGGGAGAGACGATCAGAAAGTGAAAGTAGCTGATCTTCCGTATCAGAAACCACCGAGTTAATCGCACCCTGGAGGTTTCGCTGGTTATTTAACAGGCCCTGGTCTGCCTGCTGCAAGGAATCAATACTGTCACTGAGTTCCTCGATCTGCGTACTCTGTTGGTGGGCAATCCGCGAGAACTCCTGATCCAGATAGTAATAGGCAAGATAACCCCCACCGGAAAAGGCTGTCGCAATTAGAATAAGTAAAAACAGTGCTTTGCCCCATCCCCTGCTTTTGGTTACGGGTTTGTTTTTCTCCCCCGAATCGCCCTGCACCTTTTCAGGGGGCGCAGAGGCACCGGCAGGTCCGGTCTGTTCTCCGGAATCGTTGGTATTTTCCGAATTCTGCTCGTCAGTCGACATCCGATTCTCCGTATGCTTGGCAGACCACTATCATAGCCTTCCAGGCGGGTTTTATCACAGAATATTGCCCATCAGTCCGGTCGGCTTAATCTGCTTTTCTGAAGAAACAGTTTACACAGCTTGGGGGCCGCTGCCAGAGGAATTCATTGGCTTTTTTTGCATTTTCCCAAGGGTGTCTATCAGACCTTCCGTTGTAGGCTTATCGGTCTCGACAACCTGGTCAAACCCCAGGCGTTCGGCAATACCGCGTACCCGGTTTCCGGGGACAATCAGGGGCAGAGCTTTCCATTCCACGCGTCCGGTTAAATCCAGTGCACGAGCCAGTGCCTCGGCGGTGTCGCCACTCATGGCTGTCAGTGCATCGGGAATGTCCAACTGCTCTATTTCCAGCGTTTCAATCGCCTGTGGGCGACGTGTATAAAGCTCAATCCGGCTAACACTGGCCCCCATTTCCGCCAATTTTTCTTCCAGATAATCACGCCCACCCTGTCCGCAAAGTATTGCGACAGCTTGCCCACTTTTGACTTTAAAATCGGGAAGACTCAACAAGGATTCCGAGTTGTAGTTACCTTCAGGTATGCGTACTTCATATCCTTCCTGTTCCAGCACTCTGGCGGTGGATGGTCCGATGCAGAATACTGGCTGTGAAAACGCTACCTTTTTTAGGTACGGCAACGCCAGGCACGCCGCATTGGCACTGACCGCAATCAGTCTGCTGCATTTTTCCAGCATCTCCAGCGCCCTGGTTTCTTCCTCTTCGGACAGTTGACTGGGGACGATCTCCAGCAAGGGCAGACAGTCTGTTTCATATCCGGCAACTTGCAGCTCCTCAACCAGCTGTGTTGCCTGGTTTTTGGGGCGGGTAACTAATATTCGCATACTATTATCTACGTTTTATGATTCGCCATAGACTTCTTTAAGGATCTCGTCCGCGCCCTGCTCCAACAGATCTTCTGCCAGACGGATCCCCAGAGACTCGGCATTTTCCAGGTGATCACTTCCCTGAACCCGCAAAATCTGTCGACCATCCAGGCTTCCTACCAGGCCATTCATATGGATAAGGTCCTGTTCCAGTGTCGCATAGCAGGCAATCGGTACCTGGCATCCCCCCTGCAACCGCTTGTTAAGTGCTCTCTCGGCGGTAACCGCAATCGTGGTTTCTTCATGGGCCAATGGGGCTAGCAACTCTCTGACCTTTTTATCATCCGTACGACATTCAATGCCCACGGCGCCCTGCCCCCCGGCAGGGATACTGGTCACCGGATCAATGAACCAGGCGATTCGGTCATGCATTTCCAGCCGCAGCAAGCCGGCAGCAGCCAGTACGATGGCATCAAACTCACCCGCATCCAGCTTACCCAGCCGGGTTTGCACATTCCCCCGAAGACTCCTGATTTGCAAATCCGGCCGGTGTGCAAGTATTTGACACTGTCGGCGCAAGCTGGACGTCCCCAGAACGGCGCCTTCCGGGAGCTCGTCCAGGTTTGAATACTGGTTGGAAACAAAGGCATCGCGCGGGTCTTCACGCTCACAAATTACCGACAATCCCAGGCCATCCGGAAACTCCATGGGAACATCTTTCATAGAGTGCACAGCGATATCGGCTTCATCATTGAGCATGGCGACTTCCAGCTCTTTGACAAACAGCGCTTTGCCGCCGATTTTTGATAGCGGCGAGTCCAGCATGATGTCGCCGCGGGTTTTAAAGCCAACCAGATCGACCTGGATATCGGGATGAAGTTTGACAAGCTCTGCCTTTACGAACTCCGCCTGCCAGAGTGCCAACGGACTATTGCGTGTCGCGATGCGAATATCGGCCACAAAAAATACCTAGGTTACCAAAAGAGTGCGCATTGTACTGACTAAAGCCAATGCCAAATAGGCCAATACGGCTACAGCTTTTCCATAAGCTTTTTGAGCTCTTTGATATGTCTGCGACTGACCAGGGGTTTTTCATTCGTACCCGTGAGTCGCACGCAAAATGCACGACCTTTACGCTCCAGGGCCTCAATCCTGTCCACCGCGACAAGCGCATTTCGGTGAACCCGAAAGAATCGTTCGCCCAATTCTTCTTCAAGGGCCGACAAGGATTGCTCAAGAATAGTTTCCCCGCTGTCGTGATGGGCAAATACATACTTGTCTTCGGAATAAAAATGCGACACCCGGACAATCTCAAGCAATTCAATGCCACGATGCGAGCGTGTACTCAAATGGGTTTTTCCCTGAGCCCGGAGGACACCTGCTTCTTCCAACTGATTGATTTGGAGCCGATTGGGCTGCGATGCTTTTTTTAATGCCGTTTCAAGCTGCTCTTTACGGACCGGCTTAAGCAGATAACCCACCGCCGCCATTTCAAAGGCTTCCAGTCCGTAATCCCCATAGGCCGTACAAAAAATAATTGCAGAGGGGTTTTCCTGCTTTTGTACATGGCGCGCCACTTCCAGGCCATTCATGCCGGGCATGGCAATATCCAGCAGTATCAGGTCGGGCTGACAGATTCGATATTGCTCAAGCGCACTGATTCCCTCGCCGGCCATCGCCACGACCTGGTAGCCCTGTATTTCCCCGATCATGGCAGCCAACCGCTCTCTGGCCAGCGGTTCATCATCCACTATTAACACTCGGGTATATTCAGACATCGACATTCCTGATCCGAATCACGACCTGATAACGCCCTTCTTTTTCGCCAAATTCAAAATCCAGGTTGTTGGAATAAAAACGTTCAAGCCGGGCACGAATATTAATGAGTGCGCTTCGGGCCCCACTGGAACCATTATCAGGCGTATCCGGTAATGGATTCTCGATCACCATACACACTGCACCCGTTTGGTCACGCTCTATTTTCACTTTTAAGCAGCCACCCTCGGGCCTTTTCTGCAACCCGTGAAGCACGGCATTTTCCATCAGCGGTTGCAGACACAGGGGAGGTAGCCTGAGAGAGTAAAGCTGTTCATCCACATCCATGTTCACGCGCAGCCTTTCCCCCATGCGCAGCATCTCAATATCGAGATATTTCTGACAGACTTCCAGCTCTTTTTTGAGCGTGACCGCGGTTTCCTCACCCAGAGTTGCCCTGAGAATATCGGACAGATTGAGAATGGCTTCCTCTGCCCGGCCAGGATCAATTCCGACCAGCGTTGCTATGGAGTTCAGACTGTTAAATAAAAAGTGGGGGCGGATTCGCGCTTGCAGCGCATCGAACTGTGCCCGCATTAATCGTTGCTGCTGTATTTGTAACTGGTGATGCACAAACAGGAAACGTAACACTAACGAGCCCAGGATCACCGACGTCAATAATGTCTCAACCCAGAGCGCCAGGAAAGAGATCTGCTGGTCCAGCAATAGATACTGCAACCCCCAGAAGCCGCCAATGGCGCATAGGGTTGCGGCGACAGCCAGCCACAGAACAGCCATGCTGGCACTGGCCAGGATAGATAATTCATCAAAATAGCGACGTAAAAAACACAGGCCGGCCGAGCTGATAAAAACTACCCAAACGGCATAAAAGAACAACACGCCCAGATTGCCAAGATTGAAGCCTGCAATACCCTGGCGTAACAGAATCAGCACCAGTGTCACCAGCACGGCAAACAGCATCAGGCGAAGTAATGCCAGCGGGTTACACAGATCGGGTAACCAGCAACGGTCCTCTGTCTCTGATGCCATCATTGCCACCTTCTTATCATTGATCTTTGGCGTGGTATTCCACAAGCATAGCCCAGTGATTTGCAGGCAGAAAGTGTCTGGGTACAAACTTGTGGACTTATCAGGGTTATAATGCGCGCCCTCAATTGACAGCAACAAAGCAAAACCAGCATGTCTGACAACAACACTGACAAAAACAAGAGCCTTTGGGGCGGCCGTTTTCAGGAAGAAACGGATGCCTTTGTGCAACGATTTACCGCATCGGAATCCTTTGATCGTCGCTTTTACGAGCAGGATATCCGCGGCTCTATTGCGCATGCAACGATGCTGAACCAGGTGGGCGTGCTCAATGACGACGACTTCCAGGCCATCATCCAGGGCCTGCAAGACATCCAGTCAGACATTGGGGCAGGAAACTTTACCTGGTCAGTGGAGCTGGAAGATGTGCACATGAACATCGAAGCAGCCCTGACCCAAAAAATCGGGGTCGCCGGCAAGAAACTGCATACCGGTCGCTCCAGAAACGACCAGGTCGCCACCGACGTGCGTCTCTGGCTGAGAGACGAAATCGATGTGATAGACACCGAGCTAAAAAGACTGCAAGCCGGTCTGATTGATCTGGCCGAAGCCAATGCCGATGTCATCATGCCCGGTTTTACGCATCTGCAAGCCGCCCAGCCGGTGACTTTTGGTCACCACTTACTGGCCTGGAATGAAATGCTGCAAAGGGATGCGGGCAGGCTGGCGGATTGTCGAAAACGACTGAACCAGTCACCTTTGGGCGCAGCCGCACTGGCGGGAACAACCTATCCAATAAACCGGGAAACCACAGCGGAGTTGCTGGGATTTGACGCGCCAACCAATAACTCACTGGATTCTGTCAGTGATCGTGATTTCGCCATCGAATTCTGCGCCTTCGCGTCGACCTGTCTGATGCATCTTTCCAGAATGAGCGAAGAACTGGTGCTCTGGACATCATCCCAGTTCCAGTTTATCGACCTGCCCGACCGATTCTGTACCGGTTCCAGCATTATGCCGCAAAAGAAAAATCCGGATGTGCCCGAACTGGTCAGGGGTAAAACCGGCCGTGCCTACGGCAACCTGATGTCCATGCTGACCCTGATGAAGTCCCAGCCGCTGGCTTACAACAAGGACAACCAGGAAGACAAGGAACCCCTGTTTGATAGTGCGGATACTGTACGCGACTGTCTGCGCGCCTTTGCCGACATGGTTCCGGCAATCGTACCCAACAAGAGCGCCATGTACGAAGCGGCCAGGCGCGGCTTCAGCACCGCCACGGATCTGGCGGACTATCTGGTCCGCAAGGGCGTGGCGTTTCGTGACGCACATGAAATTGTCGGCAGTGCCGTGGCCTATGGCGTAAAGGAGAAAAAAGACCTGTCGGAAATGACGCTGTCTGAACTACAGCAATTTGGTGACATGATTACCGATGATGTCTTTGACGTACTAACCCTCGAAGGCTCCGTTGCCGCCAGAAACCATATCGGTGGCACCGCGCCGGAACAGGTAAAAGCGGCAGCCCAGCGAGCCCGTCAGGCCATCTAAACTATGTCATTCCCGCGCAGGCGGGAATCCATTTTTTCATAGTTCGGCAGTTAATGGATCCCCGCCTGCGCGGGGATGACGAGCCTAAACTTAGGCCATTCGGATCAGGGTAAATTTTACTCTGGCCCCAAATTTACAAATAAAAAAAGCCGCTGTTTCCAGCGGCTTTTTTTGTAGTTTTGGCTAACTGCTTATTGAGCGGAACAACCCGATTTGCATGTACCCAGCATGTAGCCGAAATTGGTGAAATCAATACCGTTAGTCACATCACCAAATTGTTGCTCACCAGTTTCTGCAGCCTCAACTGCCGCATAACCACCTGCAGTTACCGAGGCCAGGGCCATGGCGATACGGCCATTGCGATCGTAGAAACCGCGAACAATCAGATCTTCACCATCTGAGTCTTGAAGGCGAATCTCAAAGAGGCCATTGTCAGCAATAGATTCGACAGGGATAGTACCACTCGCTGGATCGTTATATTCGATCTCTGAAGCAAAACCTGTCAGACCCTGAGAATAAAACATATCGAGGATACCCAGATCGGTATCACCACCCAGAGTAACTTCCAGCCCGTCGACGGTATTGGCAAAGCTCATTGTCAAACCCGCAACAGAATCATGGTTGGAAGACAGCCTGACTCCACTATCAGTCGCTTCTCTTTCCAGACTCATTTGCAGGCCCACAAAATCAAAGGTTTTGCCATCAAGATCATCTGCAGTTATACCTGTGGTCAGGGGTACACCATAGGCCTGGTAGATTTCAGATTCCTGCAGAGAGTCTTCAGTCAGTGTGGCATCGGCACCACCGATGTACATCAGCCCCAGATCTGAGCTCACATAGCCAAGGTCTGTTCCATCCTCACCCCAGTCAATCGCCAGAATTCCATCTTCAGAAATGCTAGCGGACGCACTCTCCACCGCATCGGTATAGGCTTCAAAAACGAGCGAGCCACTACCAACATAGGCGCCGGTATCCAGGTAGCTGGATTCACCAAATCCACCATTGGCATCAAAGGTAAATACGGAACTAAAGGAACCACGATCACGCGGGAAGCTGGCAAAAGTCCCAACAATACCCCAGGCACCTTCCAGATCGGTGGCATCCAAAGTTACATCGCCCTTCTTGGCCATGGTGACACTAAGCAACTCATGCATAACTGCGTTGTGATCACACTCGGCAGCAATAATTGCCGAAGAACCTGCCTCCAGCCCGGTAATCAGGTCATTCACACCGTCTTCATCCAGATTGGCAAAGTCATCTTCGGTAAGGCCGAGATCCGCCAGACAGCTGGCTTCAGGATTATTCAGCCAGTACTCGGTAAAACGGAAAAGCGCTGAACCGACATAGGCTTCACCCCAAGGCTTAAGCCTGAAGCTGGTGGTGTTGTTAATTTCAGCGTAATAGTTGCTGTTTGGTGCATCGAGGAAACCGCCACTAATCTGGCCAGTACCTGGATCAACAATCAGAGCGCCATTGGCAAGAATTTTCGCAGAAACTTCTTCGCTGTCATCTAAGATAGGTTCCTCCTCAGCGTAGTCGACCCGGCTAAAGCCATTGCCATTATTGGCAAAAGTTGCACCAAAAGAACGCTCAACCACATCATCGATTACAAAAGTAGCTGTTTTTTCACTCTCATTCACTGTCAAGGGGATACCCGCAAAGTTTGCTGTATAAAACCCTTCAACAAGCTCAATGTTATTGAAATCTTCGAAAGTAAATTCGTGCTCAAGGTAGGTCTCTTGATCTGTACCAAAAACGCTTCGGCTAAGGAAACTTGCATAGTAATTACCAGCAAAGGCTTCCAATGAACCCGATTCCGGATTTGACGTTGCAATTTCTATCTGGGCTTTCACCAGGTCCTTAGCTGATGCATCAAGAGCAGCAAACACTTCATCAGGGTTACCCAAATCTATGCCTTCAGGCAATGGAACGCTGGCCACTTGCTCGGCCACTTCCTCGATAAGCGCATCCACTTCCTCAACACTCAGTTCTGAATCAAAACCACCTGTCTCTACCGCTGTGGTGATGTACTGACGTGTCGCTGCAGTAGAAGCATAATTTAAACGCAGAGGTTCAGAGTTGACAGCCGGGTCACGCACGGTAGGAACTTGCAGTTCAAGGGTGCCGCCTTCACCAGAGCCGGTCACTGTCAAGATAGTCACGATAACGCAGTCCAGACGAGGCTCACCAGGAACGCTTAGTTCATAGTTACCATCACCCAGATCAGTCAATTCCAGCAGAGACGAATCAACCACTTCATAATCGTCATCACCATCCAGGCCATCACCATCAGGATCATACAGACGGACTTCAAAATTACCCAGATCCAGATCTTCTACCGCGACATCCTCAGCAACAGCCGTATCGAGCATCCAGCCTAGCGGGTTAAAAGGATCATTCATGGCGACTGCAACACCGTCGGGTACTTCTACAGCCAGGCTAAAAGTTGTTGTGGTTTCATCACCACCAGCGTCACCGCCGCCACCATCACTTCCACCGGAACCACCACTGGGTGGAGGGGTAGCCGGGTCATCATCATTACAGCCAGCAATAAACATGCTGGCCAGCAGAACTAGTAAGAGGGAATAGAAAGTTTTCATTGCGTCTCCATTTAACGGTCAGAACAACCGTAACTTTATTTTTCGTTTTTTTTACCGCTGACGCGAATTCGAACGGCAAGGCAAGCAAATTATGGCTGTTACGTATAGACGTCAAGCTTTTCAAAAAATAATGTGACAAATACCTAACTTTTGAAGTCGTATCTATATATCAGCGCATCCTCCCTGCCGCCCCCGGGAGCCGGGTAATAATCCGGGCGCCGCCCTATACATTTAAAATCGAGCTTTTCGTATAGGCCAATTGCGGGAATATTGGAGCGACGCACCTCAAGGAAGACCGATTCCTTAAAGGCTGGTAGCAATTGAAAGGTTGCCTTGACCAGCTCATATGCAACACCCCGTCCCTGAAGTCCAGTGGCAACACCTAGATTCAGCAACTCAATTTGGGGAACCGCTGTCTGATAACAAATGTACGATTGAACCTGATTGTTAGTAATCAGTACCCAACTGCATGGATACTTTTCCAAGGCACTCATCCACATGGCTTCATTCCAGCCACTATGATCCAGGTGCTGGTGCAGAGCCGCCACCTGGGCACAATCCCCGGGTTTTATTTTCTGTAGCTCTAGATTGTTTGGAAAAGTTGATGAATGGGCGGACGACAGATCAACCATGGCGAAGTTCGCGCAATAGCTGCCATGTCCGGGCCTTCGAAATCGGGCTATCGAACATGGCTTGCGGCGAAGGCCCGATATAGAGTTCCAGCTCCAGTTGAGGATGCTTAATCCGGGTTCCGGATAGACTGTCATCCATATCCTGCAAGCCCGGTATCAGTTCCAGTGCCGTTTCACCCATCAACCAGACCGGCACTTTAGGTGCCTGTTGCAAGTGTCCCGCAAGCATGGAGGCCAGCCAATCGCTTGCTGCTTTTTTACTGACACTGGCGTCTGGCAACGGCCAGGACTGTTGCAGCATTTTTGCGCCTTGAAAATTGGCAGGCCATAGGGCTTTCAATACATTATTGACCAGCAGATGCTTGGCAGGGACCTGATCCACTTCTCCAGATGAAATTTCCCAGACAAGCAATCTGTCCGTTTTCCAGACTAACAGGTCAAAACTTATTTTCTGCCCAACAGGTTGTTCCGGTTTCGGGGCGACATCACTCTGATGATCAACATGGATGGAATGGATCTCTGCATCAGGTGTTTTATTGGCAGGGGCTGGCTCTGGTGCATTGGGCTCAGGTGAAAGAGCAGAGGGCTTGTAAGAGTGAACACCGGGTTCACGAGAGAAATCAGGCTCATGTATGACTTCCCTCTTTAGGTCGTGGTCATCAGCCTGCGACGCGGCTTGCCGCACCTGGAGTTCTCGTCGCCGATACTGAACCACGCCCAGTGCTTCAAGGTATTCAGCGTTTTGCATATGCACATTGTTCATCTATTTATTATTGCTCAAGACTGACAAAAATCATAAAGCATACGAAAATTGACGAGACAATTTTTTGTTCAAATGTCATTAGGGCATCACCCAAATAGTGATGATGGCGACTCCCAGAACGACCAGTATTGCAGCAAAAAGATTATGGGCGGGATTACTTACACTCCCCCATCCCCGTTCCTGATCACGCCGCTTACGGCGCTCATTTAGTTCGGCCAATTCTTTCTTTGTGACGTACTGAATTTTGCCACTGGATCTTCTTATTTTTATTTTTCCGTTTTTATCATCCATAACGTGAAAAAAATGGATTTCCTCTGTCAGTTAAGCATGTGTGTTATCTGGAATATGAACTATTGTGTCATCTGCACAGAAACAGTCCAGCTTTAATGACAGCTTTAAGCCTTAAGCGTTTCTTTGGCCTGCTGGTATTGATCACTTATTTCATCAACGATACTGGCTACTGCAAGCGGAGCGGATATTGAGCCTACCCCCTGCCCGGCGCCCCAAATATCTTTCCAGGCCTTGCTTCCCTGAACCATTTCCTGGAAATCCATTTTGGTTATATCCCCTTCCGGAAGTTGATCCGGGTCCAGGCCGGCAGCCTGGATGGAGCCTCGCAAATAATTTCCCTTAACCCCGGTGAAGAGTGAACTGTAGACAATATCCTCTGCACAGCTTTCCACCAGCATTTGCTTGTATTCAGCACTGGCGTTGGCTTCACTTGAGGCGATAAACCGGGTTCCCATGTAAGCCAAATCAGCTCCCATCACCTGGGCTGCCAGAATATCCGAGCCTGTACTCATGGCGCCCGAAAGGATCAGACAACCATCAAACCATTGGCGCGCTTCGTTTACCAGGGCAAACGGGCTAAGCTGACCCGCATGGCCGCCGGCCCCTGCCGCTACCAGAATCAAGCCATCCACTCCCTGCTGTGCGGCCTTGCGTGCATGACGCATGCTAATCACATCATGAAATACCAGGCCGCCGTATGAGTGCACGGCCTGGACAATCTCTGCAGGCGGGCTAAGACTGGTTATAACGATCGGGACACGATGCTTGATGCAGATTGCCACATCCTGCTCCAGTCGTTTGTTACTGGGGTGGCAAATCTGGTTAACGGCAAAAGGTGCCGCATTGGCTGAAGAAGACATGGTTTCATTAATCTCAGACAACCAGTCATCCAGCAGCGCCTGGGGTCTGGCATTTAATGCGGGAAAAGCCCCAATAATCCCGGCCTGACATTGGGCGATAACCAGCTCCGGACCGGAGACAATAAACATGGGTGCGCCGATCAATGGCAGGCGCAGTCGTCCGCGCAGCGCTTCTGGCAACATGTTTTATCCTTAACCTAAGAGGCTTCCAGCTTAATTTTTTTCCAGCCAGGTTGCGGCGTAAATCGCTTGCCGTGAGCCTTGGCGAGCTGGGTAAGCCGTTCCTGGCAGGCTTCCTGGCCCAGTTCCCGGATGTATTCCATTGGCCCACCATGGAAAGGCGGAAATCCCGTGCCAAAGATCATGCCCAGATCCAGTGACTCGGCATCCTGTACAATGCCTTCAGCCAGGCATTGCACGCTTTCGTTAAGCATGGAAAACACCATTCGGTCGATCACCTCCGGGGACACATAACCATTCCCGGCGGGAGCCTTTTTCGGCTTGCCTTTGGACCATGTATAAAAGCCCTCACCGGTTTTTTTGCCCAGTTTGCCCGCAGCGACCCGTTCATCGATGACCTTGCCAACTTCATCCTCATCCGTATTACCCTCAAAGGCTTCAATGAGTTCGGATGCCACCGCTTTACAGATATCCAGTCCAACCACATCCGCCAGCTCGATAGGCCCCATGGGCATACCAAAACGCACCGCCTCACGGTCAATTACTTCGGGAGACACTCCCTCAGAATACAAGCGCATGGACTCGGCCAGATAACTCATCAATACCCTGTTTACCAGGAATCCGGGGGCAGATTTCACTTCAATGGGCAGCTTGCCAATGGCATTCACAAACGCCAGTGCTGTGCCCACAGATTCATCACTGCTGTTGTCACCACGCACCACTTCGACCAGTTGCATCATGGCCACCGGGTTAAAGAAGTGAATACCCACAAGCCGATCCGGATTGGCCAGCCCCTGGGACAGCTCTTCTAGCGGGATACTTGAGGTATTGGAGGCCAACAGCGCGCCCTTTTTCATTTTTGGTTCAAGGGTTGCATAGAGGGATTTTTTGGCGTCGAGCTTTTCCGTAATTGCCTCTATCACAAGATCTGCCGACCCGACTGCATCAGCCTTCACATCAGGCATCAGGCGATCCATGGCCGCCTGAATCTGCTCCTCGGATTTCAGGCGTTTCTTAAACAGGCTGTACGCACGTCCCATGGCCGGGGCAATGAATTCAGCCTTGGCATCCTGAAGACTGACCTTAAACCCACGCAAAGCACACCAGGCGGCAATATCCCCGCCCATGACACCGGCACCAACCACATGAATATGCTTGCCCTTAAATTGATACTGTTTGGCGCGCCCCTTTATTTCGCGATCAAGCAAAAATACACGGACCAGGTTTTTGGTCGCCCTGAGACCAATAGGGTCACGGAACAGGCTGGCCACCGACTCGGCTTCAGCCAAATAAGCGGGCTCATCGCCGGAGGGCAGATCTCGCCAGAACTGTACCAGCTGAAAAGGCGCCGGATAATGTTTGGGATTCACCTTTTTCTTCAACTGGCTTGTGGCAATTTTCGCCGCAATGCCTCTCAGGGGCTTGATTGCAAGCAGCCGTGAAACCAGTGTCGTCCGACGCGAAGGTTTTAATTCTCCGCTGGCTATCTTTCTGGCAACGTCATACAGATGTCTGCGTTGGGTCGCCACATCGACCATACCCAGCTTGCCGGCGGCCTTGCCGTTGATCACACGGCCAGCCACCATCAACATCAATGCCTGGAAATCATCAACAAGGCGGGGCAAACGAACGGCACCGCCGTACCCGGGGTGTATACCAAGTTTGACTTCAGGCAATCCTATTTTGCAATCGTTAGCCTCATCCGCGACACGGTAATCACAACCCAGCGCCAGCTCCGTTCCACCGCCCATACAATGGCCGTGTATCGCCGCTACGGTTGTGCATTTAAGTCGCTCGATGCGCAAAAACAGGTTTTGTCCGCGCTGCAGCTTTTCTATCACCTGTTCGTGCGTTGTTAGGCCGGTAAACTCACTGATATCGGCACCGGCCAGGAAACCTGCCTCTTTTTTGGAGGCAATTACCAGTCCCTTTGGCGGTTTTTTCTCCAGCTGGGCGACAATCTCTTCGAGTTCACCCATCACCTCGGAGCTGAGAACATTGACCGAGGAGTCCGCCTTATCCAGCCATAGCCAGATAAGGTCGTTTTCATCTTCTTCCAGAGTCCAGTTTTTGTAAGCTTGATTCGACATAGTCATGGTTTCCTGTAGCTATACCGAGAGATTTTCAATCAGGGCTGCACCACCTTGCCCGCCACCTATACACAGGCTGGCAATACCTCGTTTGCTACCGGTTTGCTTGAGTATCTGGGCCAGATGCAGAACGATACGCGCGCCGGACATACCTACCGGATGACCACAGGCCACAGCTCCTCCATGTATATTTAAACGATCCTGATCGATTTCACCCAGAGCGCCATCCAGACCCAGTTCACTTTTGCAAAACTCCGGGTTTTTCAGGGCTTCCAGGCAGGCCAGCACCTGACCGGCAAAGGCTTCGTTAAACTCCCAGTAATCAATATCCTCCATGGCCAGCTTTTCTTTCTGCAAGACACTGGCGGAAGCGTAAACGGGTCCCAGCCCCATTTCGGCAGGGTCGAGGCCGGACCATTGCACTGTCTTGATCTCAGCCAAGGGCTCGAGACCGTATTTCTCGACAGCTTCTTCCGAGGCCAGAATAAGCCAGGCGGCCCCGTCACTGATCTGGGAACTATTGGCGGCAGTCACTTTCCCATAGGGCTTGTCAAATACCGGCTTCAGCGTGGCAAGTTTTTCCACACTGGAGTCGGCCCGCACACCATCGTCAGATTCATACACTTTGCCACCGGTATCAAAGGCTGGCACCAGTTCGTCATCGAATGCGCCTTCTTCCAGGGCCTTTGCCGCCCGATGATGGCTTCGCACAGCATATTCGTCCATTTGTTGCCGACTGACGTCAAAACGATAAGCAATTTTCTCGGCAGTTTGTCCCATGTTGAGTTTGACCACGGGGTCTGTCAGCCCATGCTCAAGGGCAAAGACCGGGGAAAGCATGGACAGGCGAAAGTCCAGCAGCGCCGCCAGCTTTTTGGGCAATTGTTTTGCCGAAGCAAATTTGCCCAGCCAATTTACATAGCGGTTGTTAAACAGTACCGGCGCATGGCTCATGGACTCACAGCCTCCGGCAAGCACCAGGTCGGAGTGCCCGAGCTGGATACGGTTCATGGCAGAATCCAGCGCCTGCATTCCCGATGCGCAATTGCGCTGCACGGTCCAGGCGGGAACGGATAATTCAAACCCAAGCCGCAATGCAGCAACCCGGCCAATATTGGCCTCCTTTGCGCTGGACATGACGCAGCCAAGAATGACTTCATCAAATGCGTCCTGGGGAATGGGGTTGCGTGCCAGCAAGGGCCTGCCTGCCTGGACGGCAAGATCTGCCGCAGAGAAAGGCCCTCGCCCGGCTCGCGCTTTCAGTATGGGGGTTCTCGCCCCGTCGACAATAAATACTCTTTTAGCCATTGGGGAACCTCCCTTTAACTTTCGACCAGGCTTTGCAGTTGATGATCAAACTGATCAACCTGGATGGCATCCATTCTGGCAGCATGTGCGTCACGTACCAAGCGGGCTTCCTGTTCATCGAGCTTGTTGGCAGCGACAACTTTCTGCACACAGTCTTCAAAATGAATGGGATCAAGTTTCAGGTCACGGAGAGCTCGATGAAATTTTTTCTCGGCATCCTCGGCCTCCAGAACCAGCTGGAATGTGCGCTCCATCCGCGCCACAGGATCGTCTTCCGCCGTGGGAATGAAGATACCCTGAATGATTGAATTGCGCAGGCTGGAATTTCGGGTAATCACCTTGGCCGCCACTGTCTCGATCTTTCTGTCCCTCGATAAAGAGGGCGTACCCAGAGGATAAACTGCCTTGCGAACCAAAGTGGTCAACGCACCGAGAGGGCGGTTCTCCAGGATATCGTTCATGGCAACATGAAAGCAGCGGAAACATTCGTGCATGGCCCAGTCGAGAAGCGGCCGATCTTCCTGTGTCTCTCCACGATTGTGGTAATACTTCAGCACGGCAGACCCTATATAAAGATAGCTGAGCAAATCACCCAGCAGACTGGAATAGTATTCCAGACGCTTCAGGTCGCCACCAAAGCGAAGCATCATCACATCGGCAATCAGTCCAAAGCTGGCGCTCATATGGGACAGTTTGCGATAGTAATCATCCACCGGTGAGCCATCCAGGCCGTCACTGAACAGGAATTCATTAAACCCGGCCAGAACGGACTTGGACAGATTTCCCATAAACATGGTCACATGATTGGAAATGGATTTGTCGAAGTCTTTTAACCCCTGGGATTTGTTCGGATTGGCTGCCGCCTGCATGGATTTCAAAATCCAGGGATGGGAGCGCACGGACCCCTGACCAAAGATAATGAGACTTCGAGTCAGGATATTTGCGCCCTCGACGGTAATACTAATGGGAATGCCCTGATAACTGCGTCCCATGGGGTTTCTTGGCCCCATACAGATGGCCGATCCACCGTGTACATCCACCGCGGCATTAACCGTTTGACGCATGCGTTCCGTCAAATGGTATTTGGCGATGGCAGAAGCAACCGAAGGCTTTTCTCCCATATCAATGGTGGCCGCAGTAAAGCAACGAACAGCGTCCATCAAATAGGTATTGCCCGCCACCTTGGCGAGAGCTTCCTGCACACCTTCAAAATCCCCGATAGACAGGTTGAACTGTGTGCGCACACGGGAATAGGCACCGGTGTGCATGCTGGCAAACTTGCCCGCAGCAACGGAGAGCGATGGAAGGGAAATGCCACGGCCATCGGACAGGCATTCCATCAGCATTCGCCAGCCCTGGCCTACCCGCTCCTGCCCGCCAATGATTTGGTCCATGGTAATAAAAACATCCCGACCAATAATCGGGCCATTCATAAAGGGAGTGCCGATCGGCATGTGCCGGTTGCCAATCTCTACCCCGGGAGTCTTGGTAGGAATCAGTGCCAGGGTGATGCCAAGATCTGTTGTATCCCCAAGCAATCCATCTGGGTCATAAAGTTTGAATGCCAACCCCAACACGGTGGCAACCGGTGCCAGGGTGATGTAGCGCTTATTCCAGTTCAGGCGGATTCCCAGGGTCTCCTTGCCATCGACCTCCTGCTTGCATACCACCCCTTCACTAAGCATACCGGCCGCATCTGAACCGGCGGTCGGCTCAGTCAGCGCAAAGCAGGGAATGTCTTCACCCTTCGCCAGTCTGGGCAAATAGTAGTCGCGTTGTTGCTCGGTACCGTACTCAAGCAATAGCTGCCCGGGTCCCAGCGAATTAGGCACCATGGTCGTCACGGCCAGCGCTCCACTGCGACTGGCGACTTTCATCACGACCGCCGAATGGGCAAAAGCCGAGAAGCCCAACCCTCCGTAGTGTTTGGGAATGATCATGCCAAAGAAGCCTTTTTCCCCAAGGGTTTTCCATATCTCGGGCGGCAGGTCCAGGAGTTCGGAACTGACTTTCCAGTCATCCACCTGCTGACATACTTCCTCTACAGGACCATCAAGAAAGGCCTGCTCCTCTTCAGATAACGAAGCGGGAGGTGCCTCGGCCAATTTCTTCCAGTCGGGTTTTCCGGAAAACAGCTCGGGCTCCCACCACACGGTGCCCGCCTCCAAAGCTTCTCGCTCGGTATCTGACATGGGCGGTAAAACCGCCCGAAAATAGCTGAGCAATGGGCGCATAAACACCAGTCGACGCACTGCGGGAAGGAACACAACCACTGCCTTGATCGCCAGGATGAGCAGAATAAGTTTGGGCAGCCAGCTTATCGACGTGAAGGACTGGTATATCAAAAGGACGATGGCGGCACCGATAAAGGCACCTGCATATTTACCCGCTATGCTTTCGATACGGGTAAAGGCCAGGAAAACGAGGCAGCTACTCGCGGCCAACATCAATATAAAAAGTAAAAGTTCGTATAGCAATCCAGCCATCAGTTATTTCCCTCCGGGAGATGCGGCTTCCATTTATCGTGACTATATTCGCTAAACCTGCATATAAAAATAGAAATATGTCCTAAAGTTTTGTACATTTGAAAAACGCGATATCGAAGGATCAGATGAAATGACCGAACAAAAACGACCAGACGCGGACATTCCCACCTATAAACTTTTTGAGGGAGCTTCCGAGTGGCCAATCAAGGATATGGTGCACCACGAACTAATTCAGACGCGTGTAAAAGGCCATGAAGGAAAAATCCGTACTCATCGTCACCTCGATCTGTTCCACGTTTTTTATTTATCCCAGGGTTCAGCCAGAACCGTACTCGACGGCGAGCAAACCAGCGTGCACGGCCCGCTGGTAGTCACAGTACCTCCTTTGTGCATTCACGGTATTGCGCCCCTGGAAGAACTTCGCGGGCATCTTCTTACCCTGCCCGGCTCAAGTGTGCGCTATCTTTTACGAAATGCCGAAACCGATGCGGATCTTACGGAAACCCCTTGCATTATCCAGGGGATGTCCAAGGAACAGATTTTTGAGATGGATTACCTGTTTCGAAATATTGAGCAAGAGGCCAGGAACAGTGCCAACAGTCGTTTTATGGCCATGCAATCATTGCTGCGCCTGGTCTTTGTCTGGATTATTCGTCGCAGCCTGGAATCAAAAGCCAGGGTACCGGTGGCCAATGATCGCAGCGCGACCAGGATACGGCGATTCAAGTCACTGATCGAAGAGAACTTCACCCGAAGCTTGAGCATCAAGGAATACGCCAACCATATGGGCATCAGTACAGCCCAGTTGAATAATATCTGTCGTGCCAAGGTCGGCAAATCGGCCTTGCAGATTGTGCACGAAAGACTGACGCTGGAAATTAAGCGGAACCTGGTCTACACCTCACTGACGGTCAGTGAAATTGCTTATGAACTGGGATTTAGCGACCCTGCCTATCTCACACGTTTTTTCAGCAAACAGACCGGTCTTTCACCCAAACAATACCGCTCGGGAGCAAGGCCTACCATGCCGGAATTTGTCGAAGCCCCCGATATAAAACCAGAGACACTTCATACCTGATTTGACTGTTATTGCCCGGCACTGGCCACATCGCCCCGTTTGTCCTTGTTCTTTTGGCTCTCCTCATTGGCATGAGAATCTTCCTCCATCTCTTCCAGTACCTCTTCCTCGTCATCCAGACCGGAAATAAAAACCACATCTTCGGCATTCATATAGTTCACCCGGCGTTTGTCATCATCCATGTCTTTCCAGGTAATCGCCTTGTAATAACCTGTCGGGGTTTCACTCAGGAGCGGGTACTTAAGAATCTTGAAGAACGGGGAATAGTCGAAATCACGCGGGGTATAGAGACGGGGATTTCTTTGGTAAAAATGCAGGCCACCATCTGCCCCTCTCTCAATGAGGGGCAAGACCGGAAACCCAACTTCATGAAACGCTTCGGCGATCAGGGATGAGCATACGTTTCTTGTGGCCGGTCCGGCATTGTGCTCAAACAAACTCGACTGCCATTTCCTTGGGACCAGCCACCACCAGGGCAACATGAACCGGGCGAGATCAAGCAACTGTTTCATGTCATAGTCATGCCCCAGATGTTCAATCATATGGGCGCAGATACGTTTGGCATCGGCATCCGAAAGACCAATGGGACGCGCAATGCGTACGTGGTAATCCTCGTAGTAACTTAACGGGGTGATGACAGTACCGCGGTCCATTTCCGCTTCAATAAGCAGGGGGACATCATCCGGCCCGTTGTAGTACTGGTGGATTTTTTCCCGGTAATGCAGCTCATCAATTTCGTTCAGTGGACCTATGCATAATGCCGCATGACTCCAGGAGGAGCGGGTGATTTGCTTGATGATGCTGCCAACTCTCGTCCGGCCTTCGACTAACAGTACATCGGCAGGAAGTATCTTCTCCCTTATAACCTCAAAATCATTGGGTGAGAGTTTATGTGATTCGTAGGGAGCGACCAGCCATTTGACGATGCGGCCCCATATGTAATCCCTGATTTTCCTGAACATCGCCGCTACCCCAGATGTACTAGCTACCGGGCCTCAAACCACTTTTTTTAATGTAAAAATAAAGCAAAAGACAAGGGGCATAGATGGCATAGGTCACCGCCATGGCCAGCAACACGCGAGGTGGATCAATCATGATGACCGAGATACCAATCACTATGGCAAATACCACGGCAAAGGGCACCCGATTGGCAAGATTGATGTCCTTGAAGCTGTGATAGCGCACACCCGATACCATGAGTAGTCCCACGCCAATCGTCAAAATGGCAAACAGGGCCGACACAAAGGTAGAGGGTTCAATCGCGTGCCAGGTCCAGGCTGAGCCCCAGATCAGTGCCGCAGCGGGAGGACTGGCAAGCCCCAGGAAATAACGCCGGTCATCACCGGCCGATTTCACATTAAAGCGGGCCAGGCGAAGTGCGGCACAGGCTGTATAGATAAAAGCCGCGGAGAACCCAAACGTACCCAGGGGTTCCAGCATCCAGGTATACATCAGTATCGCTGGGGCAACACCGAAAGACACCATGTCGGAAAGGCTGTCATACTCAACCCCAAACTCACTCTGGGTATTGGTTAGCCGGGCCACACGGCCATCGAGACCATCAAAAAACTGTGCCGCAAAAATCGCCACAGCCGCGGCCTGGATATTGCCCTGGAGCGACATCAGAATGGCGTAGAACCCACCAAAAAGTGCACCCGTCGTGAACAGATTGGGCAACAGGTAAATCGTGCGCTTACTTACTCCCTGACCCGGCTGGCCCTCAGCCGATGCATTAGCGCCCGCAGTGTCTTCTCCAGCATTTTCGCTGGTAGTACCGGGCCATGCTTTGATGTTGTCTTTCTTCATAACTGGATTATAGGGCTGGAACACAATGATGAATACCGCTCATTTTATTTGAGAAGGTTTGCCAGCTGTCTCAACCTTTGGCTTCAGGTATCATGGTCACTTTACGTTCGAGCAATACATTATGGCAAAGATATTAGTCATTCAGGGACCCAATCTAAACCTGCTGGGCACTCGCGAACCGGAGATTTACGGCCATACAACACTGGATGACATTCATCAAATGCTCGCCTCCATGGCGGCTGATAATGGACACCAGCTGGAGTCGATGCAATCCAACGCGGAAAATGAAATCATTGAGCGGGTCCACGCCGCCAGAGACGACGTTGACTTTATCCTGATCAATCCCGGCGCATTTACCCATACCAGCGTGGCGATTCGGGATGCGATTGCTGGCGTGGGTATCCCTTTTATTGAGATCCATATATCCAACGTGTATCAGCGCGAGCCCTTTCGTCACAAAAGCTACTTTTCCGACCTTGCCAGAGCCGTTATCTGTGGCTTTGGCATCAACGGCTATCGCTTCGCCCTCACCCAGGCGATGGAAATTCTGGATAACCCTGCCGGTAATTGATTATGCCCTGGCTGGAGTTACGCCTGGATACCAATGCTGAACAGTCCAGCGCCCTCGAAGATGCCCTTCTGGGTGCCGGCGCACTCGCTGTTACCTATACCGATGCAGGCGATCAGCCTATCCTCGAGCCCGGAATCGGCGAAATGCCCCTGTGGCCGGAAATTATCATGATTGGCCTGTTTGATAGCGCGACAGATACTGAAGCGACAACGGAACGGTTAAAAGACCAGATTAACTCCCTGCCCAATCATCGCTGGGATATTCTTGAAGAGCGTGTCTGGGAGCGGGAATGGTTAAAACACCACAAACCGGTCAGGTTTGGCGATCGATTCTGGGTGTATCACGAAACAGTGAAGGACACATCGTTACCTACCCTGCTTCTTGATCCCGGGCTGGCGTTCGGCACTGGCAACCATCCAACCACGGCGCTTTGCCTTGACTGGATTGCCCGACAACCATGGCAAGAGAGAACACTGATTGATTACGGATGTGGTTCCGGCATTCTCGCCATTGCTGCCGCCCTGTTGGGGTCTGATAGCGTTATGTGTACCGACATTGACCCCCAGGCGCTTCTGGCCACACGAGAAAATGCCCGGCGAAACAGGATCGCCGACGACCAAATCAAACTCTACCTGGCGGGACAGGAACCCGAATCTAAAGCGTCCGCCCTGGTGGCCAATATTCTCGCCGGCCCGCTCGTTGAGCTTGCAGACTCGCTGGCAGAAAAAGTCATACCCGGGGGCACTCTTTGCCTTTCCGGAATCCTGGTTGAGCAAGGACCGGATATTGTTAAGGCCTATCGCTCCCGGTTCATCGATTTTGACCTGACGGAGTCCGGCGACTGGCTGCGCGTTACGGCCCGGAGACTATGATGGCCTACGATGCCAACAAGCCGCAGGAATTCAGCTCCGTTACCCAGTGTCCCTACTGCCGCACGGCGTTCCATGTGGGGCTGGCCCAACTGGATGTCGCGGACGGGCGGGTTCGCTGCGGAGGTTGCCTGCGGGTGTTCAATGCCAAGGAGCATTTTTTGGTCGAACAGCGACGCCTTTTTGATGATGAACCCCTGAGCGAAGACACCGAACAGCAGCCCCATAAAGACGAGGCTATTTTTCAGGCGGATACGGATCTCTTTGATGACGATCTTTCCGAGGACGATGAACCCGTCATACTTGGCAGCTTTAACCATCACAGCGGCACCAGCATCCCCCGCAAGGCCATACTGGAAGACAAGGTCAACGAATTCCGGCAGGAGGACTACGAACCCGCTTCCGCCGAGCAGGTACTTGGCGACCATCAGCATTTGCTGGAACCAGGGCAAGAAGCGGAACTATCAACTGCAACCGAGGCTGATGACTGGGAAAACTATGTCAGCATCTCTGCAATAGATGATGACTTTGCCGATGCGGATTATGTCGAAATCAGCACAGCAGATTCGGAAGAACAATTGATCAATTCCGGCATGGATGCCGCCGAAGAACTCCTCAGTGGCAACCCTGAGTACGCCGAGAAAGAACAGGATGCCAACCCCCCTGAACCCTGGCTAAACAGCAGAAATGATTTCCTAATGGATCTCCCCGAAAAGTTACGGGCTGCAGAAGCACCTGTAGAGGACGACCTGGCAGATCATGAATCCTCCGATGAAAGCGAGGATCATACCGATCATTTCTTTATCCAGCAGTCAGCCAGGGGTGGCCGAAGAGCCGGCGCTTTCTGGTGGGCGGCATTGGTATTGGTCATTCTCGCCCTGCCAACACAATTACTCTTTACCCAACCTGATTCCCTGGTGCTCAAACCCTGGTTTCAGCAAATGGGCGCGACACTTTGCCCTTACCTGGGTTGCACCGCCCCGGTTTATAGCGCCCCGGACATGATTCGAATCAGTGGTTTTATTGAGCCTCATGAAGAATACCAGGACAGCCTGGTGGCAAAGATTGATCTGCGCAATCAGGGCCTGGCCGAACAGCCCTTCCCGCCAGTGGCCATTTATTTCCGCAATCTAAGTGGCACTGTCACCGCATCCAGGATCTTCCAGCCATCCGAGTATTTGCAGGGAGAGACACGGGGTATGGAAAGGATGCCCGTGAATCGCAACGTTCAGCTTGAACTGGAATTTCTTGATCCTGGCGAGCAATCGACCAGTTACGAACTGTATATCGCCAACTAGGGGCACTCTTGCCCACATCTACAGGCAAGTCTTGCCCAGACTGACAAGCCGTCAATAACCAAAGACATTAAATTGCCTATTTTTTGATCAATCACACTTTGACTGGCTGGCTGGCGGCGTTATCATACGCCCCCTTTTTTGGCATGAATCAGGAACGTTCCGGCGTCGATGTCCTTGCAAATAGGTCCACATAAATTACCCAATCCCGTCATCCTGGCTCCCATGGCCGGCATAACGGATTGGCCCATGCGAGAAATTGCTCGCCAGTGCGGTGCCGGACTTTGTATATCCGAAATGGTCACGGCCAAGACCGAACTCTGGACCTCTACCAAATCATCCACACGTTTACCCTCTGACCAGGATCCAGAACCAAGACCGGTACAAATTGCCGGAGCCGACCCCGCAGAACTGGCGCTAGCCGCCAAACAATGTGAGCAGATGGGCGCAGGTATTATTGATATCAATATGGGCTGTCCCGCCAAGAAGGTCTGTAACCGGGCAGCTGGCTCGGCATTATTGGCTGACGAAACACTGGTGGTTGAAATTCTTGATCGTGTCGTCAATGCCGTCAATGTGCCGGTCACACTGAAAACCCGGCTCGGTACCGATCCAGACAACCAGAACATAATGTCCGTGGCGACAAAAGCCGAACAACTCGGCATCCAGGCAATCAGTATTCATGGGCGTACCCGCGCCTGCCGTTTTACGGGCGATGCCGACTACCGGTTAATTGGTGAAGTGGCATCTGCCCTGAGTATCCCGGTCATCGCCAATGGCGACATAGACTCCCCGGAAAAAGCCGCCCTTATCATGCAACAAACGGGAGTGTCTGGTGTGATGGTTGGCCGCGGAGCATGGGGCAAACCATGGCTGCCGGGACAAATTGCCAGCTACCTCGCCACAGGAAAGTACAAAACACCCGATTTATCCCAACAGCGCGAAATTACACTCAGGCATTTGCACCTGTTATATCAGCATTACGGCGAATACCGCGGAGTTCGTTTTGCCCGCAAGCATATTGGCTGGTATCTCGAGGGTCAGGATCCCGGGCGACAATTGAGAAAATACTTTAATCAGCTGGAATCCTCTCCAGACCAGATTGCCTTGATAGAAACCCATTACGCCGCACTGGAAGCAAATGTTGCGGCATGACCAAAACCAATAAGAACAAACCCAAAAAAGTGAAGAAGAAATTCAAAAAAGCGGAATGCCTGTCAGATGCGGTCACCATTGCATTGCAAGATTATTTTGACCACCTTGAAGAAGAGTCGACGACGGATCTCTATGAACTCTTTATGCGGGAAGTAGAAGCACCTCTGCTTAAAGTTGTCATGGAGCAAACCCGCTCCAATCAATCAGCTGCAGCGCAGGTTCTGGGCCTGAACCGCGGCACCCTGCGCAAAAAGCTCAAAGAACACAAACTCATTTAGGAACCCCCCTTTCCATGACCACCGACTTGAAACCCATCAAGCGAGCGCTTATTAGTGTCTCCGACAAAACCGGTATCCTTGACATTGCCCGTGTACTCAGCGAGCGTCGTATCGAAATTCTTTCCACTGGCGGAACATACAGGCTGCTGAAAGACAACGATATTCCTGTCACTGAAGTGTCCAGCTACACCGGTTTCCCCGAAATGATGGATGGCCGGGTTAAGACACTGCACCCCAAAATCCACGGGGGAATCCTGGCTCGTCGAGGTACTGACGATGCCGTCATGGCCGAACACGGAATCGATGCCATCGATCTGGTTTTGGTAAATCTTTACCCCTTTGAAAATACCGTGGCCAATCCGGACTGCTCGCTGGAAGACGCCGTGGAGAACATCGATATCGGTGGTCCTACCATGGTTCGCGCAGCGGCCAAAAATCATCGGGATGTCGCCATTGTAGTCAACACAGAAGACTATCCCTCAATTCTGGACGAATTAAATGCCAACGACGGCCAGTTAAGCTACGAAACCCGTTTTGATCTTGCCATCAAGGCTTACGAACACACGGCCGCCTATGACGGTGCCATCGCCAACTATTTCGGCAAAAAAGTCCCTGGCGGCAATGAGCATTTCCCGCGCACCTACAACAGTCAGTTCGTAAAAGCACAAGATATGCGCTATGGCGAAAACCCCCACCAGAACAGTGCCTTTTATGTAGAAAGAAATCTGTCTGGTGCCTCCATCGCCACGGCCAGACAGCTTCAGGGCAAGGCACTTTCCTATAACAATATTGCCGACACGGATGCAGCACTGGAAACCGTACGCCTGTTTGACGAGCCCGCCTGCGTGATTGTCAAGCACGCCAATCCTTGCGGCGTCGCCATCGCTGACTCTATTGGCGAAGCCTACGAGCGGGCATTTGTCACCGACCCGGAGTCAGCATTTGGCGGCATCATCGCCTTTAACCGCGAACTCGATGGCCCTACCGCAGAAGCCATCGTCGCCAAACAATTTGTCGAAGTTATCATCGCCCCATCGATCAGTGAAGCGGCCAGAAATACCGTTTCTGCCAAACAAAACATTCGGCTGTTGGAGTGTGGTCCGCTTACCGGCACAGCAAGCGGTTTTGACTACAAGCGTGTTAACGGCGGTCTTTTGGTGCAGGACCGGGATCAGGGCGTCATTACTGCGGATGACCTCAAGGTTGTCACCAAACGCCAACCCACGGAGGACGAAATTCGCGACCTTCTGTTTACCTGGAAAGTCGCCAAAATGGTGAAATCCAACGCCATTGTCTATGGCAAAAATGGACAGACTATCGGGGTAGGCGCAGGCCAGATGAGCCGTGTAAATTCCGCGCGCATCGCCGCGATTAAGGCAGAACACGCCGGCCTGGAAGTCACAGGTTCCTGCATGGCATCTGATGCCTTTTTCCCATTCCGTGACGGCATGGATAATGCTGCTGCCGTTGGTGTCAGCTGTGTTATCCAGCCCGGTGGCTCCATGCGCGATGAAGAAGTCATTGCTGCCGCGGATGAACACGGCATGGCGATGGTGTTTACATCAATGCGCCATTTCAGACACTAAACCACTTGCTGCATATTAAGTCCCGTCACTCCCCGCTCCGGGGGATGGCGGACCAAGCAGGGCTCAGGCAACCTTCAAACCTGCCTGAGCCCAACGAAACTTCTCTCTAATTTCGAGAATCTCTTTGAACGATAACAAACAAACTTTTGACGAGCTCGGCTTGTCAGACGACCTGGTACAGGCCACCAAACAGGCAGGTTATACACACCCGTCACCGATCCAGGCGCAGTCCATTCCCATTGTCTTGCAGGGACACGACTTGCTTGCCGCTGCACAAACAGGCACCGGGAAGACCGCGGGGTTTACCCTGCCCATGCTACAAATACTGTCCAAAGGCAAACGCGCCAGCCATAACCAGGCGAGGGCTCTGGTATTGACCCCTACCCGCGAACTGGCCGCGCAAGTTGACGACAGTGTACGCAAATACGGAAAACATCTTCCGCTGACTTCCACCGTGGTATTTGGTGGCGTAAAAATTAATCCGCAAATGATGCGTTTGCGCTCGGGAACAGACATCCTGGTTGCTACACCGGGCCGACTTCTCGATCTCTATAACCAGAACGCCGTCAAATTCGACCAGCTGGAAATGCTGGTTCTCGATGAAGCCGACCGCATGCTGGATATGGGGTTTATACACGACATCAAAAAAATCCTCGCGCTGCTCCCCAAAAAACGACAAAACCTGCTGTTTTCAGCAACCTTTTCCGATGAGATTCGCCAACTGGCCAAGAGCATTGTCCACCAGCCAAAGGAGATTTCGGTCACGCCCAGGAATGCGGCCGCCGTTTCGGTAACCCAGTGGCTGGTTCCTGTCGACAAAAAACAAAAAAGCGCCCTGCTCATTCATCTGATCAAGGAAAACAACTGGCATCAGGCACTGGTGTTTACCCGAACCAAACATGGCGCAAACAAATTAACCAAGCAACTGGATAAGGCCGGAATCAGCGCGGCTGCAATTCATGGCAACAAAAGCCAGGGAGCACGAACCAAGGCGCTGTCCGACTTCAAAAATTTAAAAACACAGATTCTGGTTGCCACCGATATCGCCGCCCGCGGCCTGGATATCAACCAAATGCCACAGGTAGTAAATTTTGACCTGCCCAACGTGGCCGAAGACTACGTCCACCGCATTGGCCGTACGGGACGTGCCGGAGCAACAGGCACTGCTGTCTCCCTGGTCTCTGCCGACGAAATTGATCAGCTTCGCTCCATAGAGCGGTTAATTAAAAAAACCATCGACCGCGAATATATCCCCGGTTTCGAACCGGACCATGAAGTGCCTGAATCACGACTGGACACACGTCCGCAAAAAACGGGTCGCCCCAAAAAGCCCAAAAAACCAGGCAATTCCAACCAATCCGGCAAGCCGTCTTCCGGCAGGAAGGGCAGTAGCCATGGCGAACATCGGGGCAACCAAAAACCCGGGGCACCACAAAACAGACGCCCCTCTTCACGGAGACGGAAAAGAAAACCAAAGGCACCTGCCAATAATCAATAGATCAACACCTGCAGGTAAAGGGCACGGACCTGATGGTTTGCTCCCAGAACCTGCCAAACTCCGGCTATAATGCCGCGCTGATTCAACCGGACTGCCACCTTGATGAGGTGGCATCCCCGAACCATGCAAACAAGTTTTATGAATGTACTCATCATCGGCTCTGGCGGCCGTGAACACGCCCTGGCCTGGAAGGCCGCCCAATCCACTTCCGTCGAACAGGTATTTGTCGCTCCCGGTAATGCGGGAACCGCTTCGGAACCTGGAATCAGCAATGTCGACATCAAGGTCGATGAGTTTGAAAAGCTGGTGGATTTTGCCGGGAAAAACAACGTGGGCCTGACCATCGTGGGTCCCGAAGCACCACTGGTCGAAGGAGTTGTGGATTTCTTCAATCAGCGAGGACTGGCCTGTTTTGGACCGACAAGGGGTGCGGCACAGCTGGAAGGATCCAAGGCGTTTACCAAAGACTTCCTGGCACGCCATCAAATTCCTACCGCTGAGTATCAAAACTTTACCGAGATTGAACCCGCTCTTGCTTACCTTAAAGAGAAAGGCGCGCCTATTGTGGTTAAAGCTGATGGCCTGGCAGCCGGCAAGGGGGTCATTGTCGCCGAAACCCTGCAACAGGCTGAAGACGCGGTAAAAGACATGCTCTCGGGAAACGCATTTGGCGAAGCGGGATGCCGCGTGGTTATTGAAGAATTTCTCGACGGTGAAGAAGCCAGCTTTATTGTGATTGCCGATGGCGAACATGTATTGCCCATGGCGACCAGCCAGGACCACAAGCGTGCGGGCGAAGGCGACACTGGCCCAAATACCGGAGGAATGGGTGCGTACTCTCCAGCGCCAGTGGTCACTGCAGACATCCATGATCGCATCATGAATGAAGTCATTATGCCCACGATTGCGGGAATGAAATCGGAAGGCAACGACTACACGGGGTTTTTGTATGCCGGCCTGATGATCATGAAGGACGGCACACCCAAAGTCATTGAGTACAACTGTCGCTTCGGCGACCCGGAAACCCAGCCTATTATGATGCGACTGCAATCCGATCTGGTTGAGCTGTGTCAGGCGGCATTGGCAGGCAACCTGGACAACAGCCAGGCCGATTGGGACCCCCGACCCGCCATGGGCGTGGTTCTGGCGGCCGGAGGCTATCCGGGCAGCTATGAGAAGGGCGATGAAATCACAGGGCTGGAATCTGCCGACTCAGACACGGCAAAGATTTTTCATGCAGGGACACAACTGACTGATGGAAAGGTTACCACTAACGGAGGAAGAGTCCTGTGCGCCACCGCCCTGGGTAACACCGTCACGGAAGCACAAAAAGCAGCCTATGTGCTTGCCGACAAAATACACTGGAAGGGCATGCAGATGCGGCGGGATATTGGCTACCGCGCTATCGCACGCGAGAAGGGCTAGAACCGCTCTTTTTTCAGTATTGATACGGGCGTAGAATCGAACCATGAACACACGCAACCTGAATTATCTTGATCGTATTCTCGACTCGGTTGAGAACGGGCTGCGCACTCTCTCGGCAAAACCCCCGGCGGGCAGGATTTCTCCAGCGGCGCCGGTGCCGGAACTGGAACTCAGTGATTCAGAAAAAAAACTCTCTGCCAGCTTGATGCGGATAAACCATACCGGTGAAGTCTGTGCCCAGGCGCTGTATCAGGGGCAAGCCCTGACAGCCAAATTACCAAAAGTTCGCAAGGAAATGGAACAGGCCGCGGCAGAAGAAGTGGATCATCTTGCCTGGTGTGCCGAGCGCCTGGAACAACTGGACAGCCATACCAGTTACCTGAATCCCGCCTTTTACGCCATGTCATTCGGTATCGGCGCGACAGCAGGCCTGATCAGCGACAGGGTAAGCCTCGGATTTGTGGCAGCCACGGAGGATCGTGTCTGCGCCCATTTACGAGATCACCAGGGGCGTCTTCCTGAAAACGACGGGAAAAGCCGGGCCGTGGTTGATCAGATGCTGGTTGATGAAGAAAAGCATGGTCACGCGGCACTAAAGGCTGGCGGAATGCTTTTCCCCGCGCCAATCAAAAAGGTCATGACCCTGATGTCCAAAGTCATGACCTCCACCACCTCAAGAATCTGATTTAAACGCCGCAAGAGCAACGCAGGTAGCTTTAAGCTTCGATAATTTCGTAATCGTGGGTAATATCGACCCCCGCCGCATCAAGCATAATTGATGCCGAGCAGTACTTTTCTGCCGAGAGCTGCACGGCACGCTTAACCTGGCTTTCCTTAAGGCCGTGACCTGTTACCACAAAGTGCAAATGTATTTTGGTGAAGACAGCGGGAACGGCATCTGCGCGCTCGGCTTCTACTTCGCAAACACAGTCCGTGATGTCCTGGCGACCTTTTTTGAGCATGGTTAGCACATCGAAGGTTGAGCAACCCGCTGTCCCCAGAAGTAGCAGCTCCATGGGGCGTACACCCTTGTTCTGACCACCCATATCCGGCGGTCCATCTATTGTGATGCTGTGTCCTGAACCACTTTCGGCCTGAAAGACCACATCACCCTGCCAACGTATCTTTCCCTTCAAGTTATCTACCTTCAACGTATTGCCAAAAAAGAGGCGCGGAGATTATCAGAAGCGTCCGTTTTTATGAATGCCCACCCTGTTTTTCCCCGGGGCAAAAAACCTGATTATTCAACCAACTGTGTTAACTACCACAAATTTGCTCTAATATTGGTGAGAATTAACGGCTAATGAATATATAAAGAGGGATGCACTCTACATGAGAGCCAAAAAGTTCTTATCGCAACGCCTGATTCCCGCTGACAGACAGCGTGATTTTGAGGCACTTGCGGCCAGTCGTCCGGTTGCCAATATGGAGGCTTTTTTACAGCACTGCCAGAGACGTCGCTACCCGGCCAAAAGTACCATTATTTTTGCGGGCGAACAGGGGGAGTCTCTTTTTTATATTATTTCTGGCACCGTCACCGTGGTACTTGAGGACGATGAGGGCCGTGAGATGATTATTGCCTATATCAACAAAAATGAATTTTTTGGTGAACTTGGCATTTTTAACGAAGGAGACCGCAATCGCAGTGCCTGGATCCGGGCTAAAACTGATTGTGAAGTTGCTGAAATCAGCTACTCGAAATTCCTTGAGCTCTGGAGAGTTTATCCGGAAGTCCTGTTCTCCATCGGCTCACAAATTGCCAATAGATTAAAGCGCACTACTCGTAAAGTTGGCGATCTTGCCTTTATGGATGTCACTGGCCGCGTTGCCGGCTGCTTGCTGGAACTTTGTAAACAGCCGGACGCCATGACCCACCCGGATGGCATGCAAATCAAGATCACTCGCCAGGAAATTGGCAGGATTGTAGGCTGTTCCAGGGAAATGGTTGGCCGGGTCCTGAAAGAACTTGAAGAGCAAGGGCTTATCGAGGTTCATGGGAAGACAATGGTGATCTACGGCACCCGGTAACAATAAACGATTTATCCCCCAGTAGTATCTGCATCCAGTTGCAGGAGAACCCCTTGGAAACAAATCGAAAAGAAATAGAATACATTGACCGATATCTCGCTTACTGCGAGACCAAAACGGTTCCTGCCAAGACCAGTGTTATTGAAGCTGGCGAAATTAGTGACAGCCTTTACTACATTCTGGAAGGGACACTGACCGTCAGTGTGACGGACTCGAACGGCCGGGAGATGATCCTTGCCTATCTTTCGGAAGGCGAATTTTTTGGTGAACTTGGCGTCTACGAAGAGGGCGAACAACACCGCAGTGCCAGCGTGAAAACACGTACCGACTGTGTTATTGGGCAAATGGATTACAAGCGTTTCCATGAACTGGCAAAAATCTATCCCAGCCTGATGAAAGCCCTGGATTCCCAGGTCGCTGCACGATTGCGATCGACCACGAAAAAAGTACTGGATCTTGCCTTTCTCGACGTTACCGGTCGCGTGGCCAGCTGTTTGCTCGATCTGTGCAAACTGCCCGAAGCCATTCAGGTGGAGGATGGTGTACAGCTGAAAATCAGCCGCCAGGAAATTGCCAGGATAGTGGGTTGTTCCCGCGAAATGGCAGGGCGAATTCTCAAGGATATGCAGGATATGGGGCTAATCTATGCCCAGGGGATGACGGTTATCCTGCTGGGTGCCACCAAGGAAGACGATTCAGAAGAATAGTTTTCGCAACGCTTCGCCCGGATCACTCGCTCGCATAAAGGCTTCCCCGACCAAAAAAGCATTCACGCCTGCCGAGCGCATGGTTTGAACATCTTTTGGCTCCAGAATACCACTCTCGGTAACCAGTATTCGCTCATCCCCGATCTTGTCCAGTAATTCCAGTGTTGTCTCCAGACTGGTTTCAAAGGTATGCAGATCGCGGTTATTAATACCAATCAAACGATTGCCGGTTTCCAGAGCAATATCCAGCTCGGCTTCATTATGTACTTCTATAAGGACATCCAGTCCTATCTCAAGTGCCAGGTTATTCAGATCCAACAACTGGTTTTTTTCCAGTGATGCCACGATAAGAAGAACACAGTCCGCACCAATCGCCCGCGCTTCATAAATCTGGTACGGGTCGATCAGGAAATCCTTACGAATAACCGGCAATTCACAGGCGGCCCGGGCCTGTACCAGATATTCCTCCGATCCCTGGAAATAATCGCGATCGGTCAGCACAGAGAGACAACACGCACCTGCACGAGCATAGCTGCAGGCGATGTCATCCGGGTGAAAATCCTCACGAATGACGCCCTTGCTCGGTGATGCTTTTTTAATTTCAGCAATAATCGCCGACTGCCCTTGCGCTAGCCGGGCCTCCATTGCTCGCACAAAACCCCTGGCAGCAGGCTGGTCAGCTGCCCTGATTTTCAGCTCTGTCAGCGGTACACGGTCACTGCGCTCCGCTATTTCCTCGCGTTTTCTTGCGTTGATGTTTTCCAGAATTGTCGGAACAGCCATGGAAATTCCTATTGTTCAATATCCTTCAACATGCGGGTAAATTCAGCGAAGTCCTGCATCTTGATTTTTGCGTGCCCGGAACCGATCAGGTCTTCGGCAACCCGAACGCCCTCTTGAAGCGTGCTGGCAATCCCCGATACATAGATAGCTGCACCCGCGTTCAGCGCAATCATATCCGCCGCCGATGAACTGCTATCGTCAAAAGCCTCTTCAATCAGGGCCAGACTTTCCGCCGCCGTTTCTACCCGAAGCGCGTCCAGGGATGTGCTCTGGATACCAAAGTCTTCCGGTGTAATCTCATATTCGCGAATTTGCCCATTGCGTAATTCGGCGACAAAGGTTTTTGCGGCAATACTGATCTCATCCAGACCATCTTCCGAGTGAACCACCATGACATGGCGACTTCCCAGATTATGCAGGACCTCGGCAATTGGACGTAACCAGTGTCTGGAGAATACCCCCAGCACCTGGTTGGGAGCACCGGCAGGATTGGTAAGTGGACCCAGAAAATTAAAGATGGTTCGCGTTGCCAGTTCCTTGCGCGGGCCAATGGCGTATTTCATGGCACCATGATGTGCCGGCGCAAACATAAAGCCGACGCCTTTTTCCTGGACACAACGCGCTACCTGATCCGCCGTTAAATCAAGCCGGACCCCGGCCGCCTCCAGCAAATCAGCGCTGCCACTTTTGGAACTGACCGAACGATTGCCATGTTTGGCAACGTGCGCACCCGAGGCTGCCGCCACCAGGGCGCTGGCCGTAGATACATTAAATATTTTCGACCCGTCGCCCCCCGTCCCACAGGTATCGATCAGATGATCAGCGGTCAGGTTGACAGGGGTGACCAGTTCACGCATTACCTGCGCCGCACCGGTAATCTCGTCAACAGTTTCACCTTTCATCCGTAGCGCGACCAAAAATCCGCCGATTTGGGCATCCGTGGCTTCGCCCGTCATGATCGTCGTCATGGCTTCACGCATTTCCTGGACAGAAAGATCCTGCCGCTCGATTACTTTTGCGATAAATGTTTGCATCCAGGCTTACTCCCGATGTTTAGTCTTCAAGCTTTAATCTTTAAGAAAATTACGCAGCAAATCATAGCCATGCTGGCTCAATATGCTTTCGGGGTGAAACTGCACGCCCTCTACCGGCAAGTCCTTATGTCGAACACCCATAATTTCGTCCATTTGGCCATCTTCTGTCAGGGTCCAGGCCGTCACCTCCAGACAGTCGGGCAAGGTATTCTTGTCAATGACCAGCGAGTGATAGCGAGTGGCTTCAAACGGAATACTCAGGTGGCGAAAGACCCCCTCCTCCCGGTGATAAATATCCGAAAGTTTGCCGTGCATGACTTCTCGTGCACGAATGATATCGCCACCAAAGGCCTGGCCAATACTCTGATGCCCCAGGCAGATACCCAGAATAGGAACCACGCCGGCCATTTCACGTATTAACGGCACGGATATTCCCGCTTCGTTTGGCGTACAGGGGCCGGGAGACACCACAATTTTTTCCGGCTTCAGTGCCTTTACATCAGCCACAGACAGTTCGTCATTACGCACCACATTGATCTCGGCCCCCAATTCGGCCAGATACTGCACCACGTTGTAGGTGAACGAGTCATAATTATCGATCATTAAAATCATGACGAGCCCCCTTCAACCTTTGGTTTATTTTGTACCAGGGAAGCTGCTCGCAACAGGGCCCTTGCCTTGTTCATGGTTTCTTTCCACTCCAGGCGCGGCACCGAGTCCGCCACAATGCCGCCACCGGCCTGTACGTAAAGCGTGTTGTCCTTAATCACTCCGGTGCGGATGGCAATGGCCATATCCATGTCACCATTCCAGCCGATATAGCCGACTGCCCCGCCATAAATACAGCGCTTAACGGGCTCAATTTCGTCAATAATTTCCATCGCGCGAATCTTGGGCGCGCCGCTGAGGGTTCCGGCAGGGTGTACGGCACGCAAGACATCAATGGCATCGAGTTCTGGTTTAAGCTGCCCCACCACGTTGGACGTAATGTGCATCACATGGGAATAGCGCTCCACGACCATTTGCTCGGTCACTTTAACCGTGCCTGTTTGGGAAATACGCCCTGCATCGTTTCGGCCCAGGTCAATAAGCATCAGGTGCTCTGCGATTTCCTTGGGATCATCGAGCATGTCTTTTTCCATCGCCAGATCGTCCTCTTCCGTTCTCCCGCGACGGCGGGTTCCGGCAATCGGTCGCACAGTAACCTCTCCATGGTCCAGCCTGGCCAGAATCTCGGGCGAGGCCCCGACAATCTGGAAATCACCCAGGTCCATAAAATACATATACGGCGAAGGATTTACCGCGCGCAGGGCCCGATAGAGATTAATCGGATCCTCGGAAAACTCCATGCTCAGTCGCTGTGACGGCACGACCTGCATGATGTCACCCGCAACACAGTATTCCTTGATTTTATCAACGGCCGCTTCATATCCTTCCTGGCCAAGGCTGGATTTAAGCCTGGATTCATCCAGGTGCGGCGCGCCCAGGGTGACCTCCGTCAGTTCAGGTTGTTTGCTCTGTAATGTCTGCTCAATCTCATCCAGACGCTGCTGGGCATTCCCATAGGCGTTATCATTGTCCGCCGCCACATGAGTAACCAGCGTCAGGGTGCCCGCAAAATTATCGAAAATCACCAGGTCGCGTGAGCGCATTAGCAGGATATCCGGCACACCCAGTTCATCGGGCGGAACCGTATCTTTCAGGCGTGGTTCGACATAGCGCACTACGTCATAACCGATATAGCCTACCAGGCCGCCGGCAAAACGTGGCAAATCATCCAGCTCGGGCACCGACAGCTCACGAATATATTCCTGCAGGTAAGCCAGGGGATCTTCCCGGGTAAAACTGCTGGTCTCTCCGTCTTTGGTCAGTTCTATTGTTTCACCGCTGACACTGACGAACTCTTCTGCCTTTAGCCCGATAATTGAGTACCGGCCCCACTTCTCGCTGGATTCAACCGACTCGAGCAAATAGGTATATGGGGCCACTGCCAGTTTTGAATAGACACTTAAGGGTGTATCCAAATCGGCCAACAGCGTTCGGGTAACGGGAATTTCCTGGTAGTTTTGTGCCGCTAGTTCGGCGAATTTTTCAGGGGACATGGCTTCTTTCTATCCTGCTTCTATCTGCGTCTACTGGTTATGCAACTGAAGGTTGCCGACTTTATAAAGTCGTGAACGATCAGGCCCACCAGCCACGCCAACAGTTGGCGGCAGTCTGAGGCAGCTCGGCGAGAGTGCGGATAGAAAGATGGAAAATTATCATGGTGCGCGATTCTAATGAAAGTTGCCCCGCAAGCCAACTGTTTGACCAACTTAACCAGCGGATGCCATGTCTAAAGCTGAAAGGGTATGGGGTGATCCACAACAAAAGCGTCCCTGGACATCCTGGTTCCATAAGCCAGCACCTCTACGCCTTCGCTGACTACCTCCTGCAAGGTGCTGGCATAAACCGGATCGATGTCGCCAGCCACAGAGGCATGATCGACGGCGGAATGCTGGACACAGAACAAGAGCACGGCCCGGTAGCCTTGCTGTCTGGCAAACAACAGCTCTCTGAGATGTTTGGTACCACGGCTGGTCACCGCATCGGGGAAAGCGCCTAGTCCCCCCTTTCGTCCCAGTGTGAGATTCTTCACCTCGACAAGACAGGATTGCGCCGGGATGTCGAGCCCCGATCCCATACTGAGGCAAAAATCCAGACGACTGTTTTCCTCACCAAAACGAACTTCGGACTCAATGGTCGTGTACATGGACAACTCAGTGATAACACTGTTTCCGAGCGCCTCGGCAATCAATTTGTTTGTTCGACCCGTGTTAATCCCGGCCATCCCTCCGTGTTTGGCCGTCACTGCTTCCAGTGTGTATTTCAGTTTTCGCTTGGGGTTGTCACTTGTGGATACCCAGCAGCGGCCGCCCTCAACCAGACAATTCTTCATGCTACCCGTATTGGGGCAATGCGCCACGACCGCCTCTCCCGAGTCAAGAATGACATCGGCGAAGAAGCGTTTGTACCGCCGCTGGAAATATCCTTGTAACAATGGCGGCTCAAAGTGCACAATCAGCCTCTCTGGCCACTCTGTCGCGGCGAAATATATAAGTAAAAATCACTGGATTCAGCCCCTTAGTTCTGGTAATTTCGCCGCCTAATTTTTTTCGGCAACAATACAGGTCTGACCGATATGGCAAAAAAACCAACCGCTGCAGCTAACAGCATGGATATCCATGGTATTGCGCCTTACCAGCCCAAGAAAAATGAAGAATACATGAATGAAGCGCAAAGAGAGCACTTCAAGAAAATTCTCCACGCATGGAAACACGAGCTGATGGAAGAAGTGGATCGCACCATGAGCCACATGAAGGACGAAGCAGCCAATTTCCCTGATCCGGCGGATCGCGCCACTCAGGAAGAGGAATTTGCCCTGGAACTTCGTACCCGCGACCGTGAGCGTAAGCTCATCAAGAAAATCGACCAAACACTCGATTTGCTTGAGAATGACGAGTACGGTTTTTGCGACCAGTGCGGTATTGAAATTGGTATTCGTCGACTGGAAGCTCGCCCAACAGCCACATTGTGCATTGACTGCAAAACGCTAGACGAAATTAAAGAAAAGCAGCTCGTCGGCTAATCCCCTCTACCACCCGCGCAGCCTTTAGTCCGCTGCGCTGGCACTTCATGTGACATGACCTCCTATATCGGTCGATTCGCTCCCTCTCCTACCGGACCCTTGCACCTTGGCTCCCTGGTTGCCGCCCTTGGCAGTTATCTGGATGCCAGGGTAAACAAGGGTGTATGGCTGCTCAGGATTGAAGATATGGATCCTCCCAGGGAAATGCCCGGCGCCAAAGAGCTCATTATTCAACAACTGGAAGATCACAGCCTTTACTGGGATGGTGAGGCTGTTTTTCAAAGCCAGCGCCTCGCTATCTACCAGGACTACTTTGACCAGTTAAAAAAGGCGGGAAAGCTATATGCATGCGACTGTCCCCGGCATCGAATCAAAGAGCTTGATGGCGTGTATGACGGTCACTGTCGCAATCGACATCTGGACTTTGAAGGCGATACAGCCATTCGCGTTCGACTGGAACCGGAAAACACCAGCTGGAACGACCTGATTTTAGGCGCGCAGACTTTTTCCCCTGCGGAGCTGGGCGGTGACTTTATTGTGCGGCGTCGTGACGGCTTGTTTTCCTACCAGCTGGCAGTGGCACTGGACGATACCTTGCAGGAGATATCACATGTGATTCGTGGCGCAGACCTGCTCGATTCCACCGCTCGCCAAATCCAGTTACATCAATTGCTGAATGCCCCCTCGCCCCAATACGGCCATCTACCCATGGTTATGAACGGTCAGGGGCAAAAGCTTAGTAAACAGACTCACGCCCCGGCACTGGACTCGAACAAGAGCGGGGAGAATCTGCTTGCCGCACTAGGAATCCTTGGACTTAATCCTCCTGTCGACCTTAAAACGGAATCAAACGAATGCATTCTTGAATGGGGAGTAAACCACTGGACTATTCAATCGGTACCGACATCAGCTGTCGTCCCGGACTTGTTTGCCTGATCCAGCCTCTCCGACAGACCTCGCCTATGCTAGAATCGCGCCGGCTCTAACTATCTGCCCTAAATGATCAAACAATTTATCCCATCACTCAAAAAGCCTTCCAAAGTTGTTGAGAGGCGTATCCCTGTATCCAAACACGGGGTGCACCGTGACCAATTCAGCCCCCTGGCACTGAAAGTGGTCGACCGACTTCTGGACGAAGGCCATGAGGCCTATATTGTCGGCGGTTGTATACGCGATGTCTTGCTGGGAAAAGACCCCAAAGACTTTGATGTAGCTACCTCCGCACGCCCGGAACAGGTGCAAAAACTGTTTCGTCGATCCCGAATCATTGGCCGCCGCTTTAAAATCGTTCATGTTGAGGAAAAACGGGAGATTATTGAGGTCACCACATTTCGGGGGGATCACAAATCGGGAAATAGCCGACACGCCACCCAGAGTAGTGAAGGCATGCTTCTGCGGGATAATGTGTATGGCTCATTGCATGAAGACGCCATTCGACGGGATTTCACCTGTAACAGCCTCTACTTCGATATGGATTCCGAGGAAATTGTCGATTTTCTGGATGGCGTCAGGGATATAAAGCAGCGTGTGCTGCGAACCATCGGGGAGCCGGAAGAGCGCTTTCGCGAAGACCCTGTACGAATGATGCGGGCGTTACGTTTCCAGTCCAAACTTGGCCTTAAACTGGACACCGAAAGCTTCAAGAAACTCAAGCAGAACATTGGCATGATTCGCGAAGTCTCCTCCGCTCGACTTTTCGATGAGGTCATCAAGTTACTGATGCACGAATCATCCGCATCTGCATTTGGCCTGATGCTGGATACTGGCCTGATGGCGCAGCTTTTCCCCGCTTCCGCCGACGCGGTTAAATCCCGTCCAATGGGACTGAAATTGCTTAACGCCGCCATGACCACGACTGAAGCGAGGCTGAAATCAGGGAAAAACGCCTCTCCCTTCTATTTATACGCCGTCCTTCTCTGGCCCGCGGTCGAGCAGGAATTTCAGCAACAACTTGCCCGCAAGCAACCCCCGGCGCGGGCCATGCAAATTGCCGGCGATAAAACCATTGCCGCCCAGTCGTCGCTGGTCAGCATCCCGCGTCGTTTTTCCCAACCCATGCGGGAAATCTGGGAAATGCAAAACCGTCTTCCCCAGAGAAATAAGGCCCAAAAGCTGGTAGAGCACCCGCGTTTTCGAGCCGCCTACGACTTTCTGCTCATACGCGAACAGGCGGGGGAAGATTTTGGTGGCCTGGGTGACTGGTGGACCCGCTACCAAAACGCCGATCCCCAGGGCCGGGATAAAATGATTTCCGAACTTCCGGCAGCCAAATCATCACGACAACGGCGGCCTCGCAAACGGAAACCAGTCCAGAAAAGTCAATGACACTTGCCTGCATTGCCCTGGGAAGTAATTTGGGGGATAGCCTGACAACCCTTAAGCAAGCTGTGGACACTTTTCATCAGTCCGATCAGATCCAGCTGGATAAATGCTCCCCCTGTTATCTGAGCAAACCCTGGGGCGTGGAGGACCAGCCTGATTTCTACAATGCGGTTGTCGGCATTCAAACAGAACTATCTGCATGGGAATTACTCGACCAGCTGCAACAAATCGAATTGCAATTTGGCAGGGAAAGAAAACTGCACTGGGGCCCCAGAACCCTCGATCTGGATATTATCTGCTATGGCAGCCTTGAGCAGGACGAGCCCCGGCTGAAATTACCCCATCCTTTCTTTGTCGAGCGGGATTTTGTCCTGCTTCCTCTTGTGGACATCTATCCGGATTTAATTATCTCCGGCATTCCCGCCGCTGACTGGCTCGATCGCTATCTAGGCAAAAACCCGCAACGGGGATTACCTGAAAAACTTGGGGTTTCCTTGTTTTAAAAAATGATTTGTAATGCCTTGCAGACTGTTAAGTCCGCCCGTAATTATCAAAGAAAAACAGAAAACGAGACCATCCCGTGTACTTGAGTCTGGACGAACTGGGGATCGCCCCCGAAACCTCTCAAACACTAGCCAGTTACATTGCTATTGAAGGGCCAATAGGCGTGGGTAAAACCACCCTCGCTCGCAGCCTGGCTCACAGTTTTGAATGTGACGCTCTATACGAGCAACCCGAAGACAACCCTTTTTTAAACCGGTTTTATCGCGATCCCAAAACCTATGCCCTGCCCACCCAGTTACATTTTTTGTTTCAACGCATATCCCAGATAGAAGACATCAAGCAAAATGATATTTTCAGCAGTCGAAGAGTCTCCGACTTTTTGATCGACAAGGATCCCCTGTTTGCGGAAGTGAACCTGGATTCCGACCAATTTGCCATCTATCAAAAGGTATTTGATGCCATCATCATTGACGCTCCCCAGCCTGACCTGGTGGTCTACCTGCAGGCACCAACCGACGTGCTGATCGAGCGGATTCGAAAGCGTGGCATTGAATCTGAGCAAAAAATAAGCAGTAGCTATCTGGCTCAATTAAATGATGCCTACATGCGCTACTTTCACAATTACGCCAACTCACCACTATTAATCATTAACGCGGCGGAAATTGACTTTGTCGAAGACAAAAACCAATATCGCAACCTCGTTGAGACCATTGTGAATACCAAAAGCGGCCGTCACTATTACAACCCCCTGACCCGAGAAATTTAATGAAGAAACAAACGCTGACGCGGCTTAAGCAATACAAGGCCGATGGCGAAAAATTTGCCACCCTGACGGCCTACGACGCCACTCTGGCCAGAATTTCAGAAGCGGCAGGCATTGAGGTATTACTTGTTGGTGACTCCCTGGGCAATGTCATTCAGGGTCAGGGGTCTACCGTGCCTGTAAATATGGAGCAGATGTGCTATCACACCGAGTGTGTGCGGCGTGGAGCCAGCGAGAGCTTCCTGATCACAGACATGCCCTTTATGTCCTATGCTTCGCCCGACCAGGCCATCAGCAATGCAGCGGCATTAATGCAGTCCGGTGCACAAATGGTCAAACTGGAGGGCGCCTTATGGCTGGAAGACAGCATTTACCTGATGAGCGAGCGCGGCATTCCTGTTTGCGCCCATCTCGGCCTGCTGCCTCAATCTGTCGACAAACAGGGAGGCTACCGCATCCAGGGCAAGGATGAAGACTCAGCACGCCAGATTGTCGAGGATGCCTGCAGCCTGACGGAAGCCGGAGCAGACATTGTGCT
Organism: Pseudomonadales bacterium; assembly: GCA_965222065.1. GTDB lineage: Bacteria > Pseudomonadota > Gammaproteobacteria > Pseudomonadales > GM7GCV1 > GM7GCV1. Next base: position 2,201,956 of record OZ244933.1, on the reverse strand, counting down.
TTTGGAAGGCGTGCCTGCAGCCGTGGCCAAATCCGTGACAGAGGCCGTTGATGTGCCCGTGATAGGCATCGGAGCAGGACCACATACTGACTCGCAGGTGTTGGTCATTCATGATCTTCTTGGCATCTCCCAACGGCTTCCCAGTTTCTCAAAAAACTATCTGGCAGAAGCGGCAAGCATTGAAGAAGCCATCGCCCTGTATGCACAGGAAGTGAAATCGGGAAAATTCCCTGGTGAAAAATACACCATTGCCTGAACACTCTGCATACCTGCCTTTATGCGCAATTAGCACCAGGCAGGGTAGAATGCGCGCCAGCAACCTTTAAGAAACCGTTTAATTTGTCATGACATCGCCGACACAGCAACTGGCCATGGATTTAATCCGGCGCGAATCGGTCACCCCCGAGGATGCCGGGTGTCAGGATCTTTTGGTCGAAAGACTGGATGCGCTCGGCTTCCATTGCGAACGTCTGCGCTTCGAGGATGTCGACAATCTGTGGGCAGTTCTGGGGCAATCCGGACCCCTGTTTTGTTTTGCCGGCCACACCGATGTTGTGCCCCCCGGCGATCTGGCACTCTGGGATCACCCCCCTTTTGAGCCACAGATCCAGGATGGCATGCTCTGCGGCCGTGGAGCGGCCGATATGAAGGGCAGTATTGCCGCCATGCTCACGGCGCTGGAACGTTTTCTTGAGGAACATCCCGATCCGGGATTTCGTATTGGCTGGCTGATCACCAGCGATGAGGAAGGCGTAGCAATCAATGGTACCGTCAAGGTGGTCGATTGGCTGGCGCAGCAAAACACCCGGATCGACTGGTGTCTTGTGGGTGAACCCTCGTCTACTGAGGAAGTCGGGGATGTCATTAAAAACGGTCGCCGGGGATCATTGGGTGCCCGCCTCCGGGTAAAAGGCATCCAGGGCCACGTAGCCTATCCACACTTGGCCAGAAATCCTGTTCACCAGGCGGCGCCTGCCCTGTCCGAACTGGCCGCATTTGAATGGGATCAGGGTAACGACAGTTTTCCGCCCACCAGTTTCCAGATTTCTAATGTGAATGCCGGCACAGGCGCAACCAATGTCATTCCCGGAGAAATGGAAGTCATTTTTAATTTCCGGTTCTCTACCGAGCAGACGCCGGAAAAACTTATGCGTACAACGGAATCAGTGCTGGATAACCACCGTCTTGATTACGATATCGAGTGGAATCTCAGCGGCATGCCTTTTTTGACTGAGAGCGGATCGCTGGTGGAAGCAGCAAGAACGGCCGTGAAAGCAGTGACTGGCAGACCGACAACCCTGTCTACCTCAGGAGGCACCTCAGATGGGCGCTTTATTGCTCCTACAGGGGCGCAGGTCATTGAACTGGGGCCAGTAAACGCAACGATCCACAAAATTAACGAACGCGTTTCTATAGACGACCTGGACTGCCTGTCCCAAATCTACCAGCACATCCTTGTCGAGCTTAACGGGCAGCTTGACTGATCGACCGTTTGGGATAGATATCAAACCGCGTACTTTTACCTTCCAGTGAGTAGCCGGGCTTGTCGCCTGCCAAAGGGGGCGCATGGCGGGGCCGTTTAACCACCGTACGAAACCGGCTAACTCGCCTGGCCTGTTCCAGCAGTTCCGATTCCTCGGCCTCCAGGAGAGTTCTGTCTGTTGGCAGCAAGGACTGCAGCAACTGCATTTCCTTTTTTACCGCTGCCTTTTTTTTGCGCTCGGGGAACATGGGGTCGAGATACACCACGCCCCTTGAAGCTTCCTTTTGCTGATCCAGCCAGACAGTCGCGTCGATATGCATGAGTTGCATTTGGTCAATGATGGTCGCCAGTGAGTCATCGTTGTGTGCAGCGTATTCTGTGGCCGTATTAAGCGCCTCAGCGATCATCAGGGATAAAACAGGGTTACGCTCCAGCATAAGCACATTAGCGCCGAGACAGGCCATGACAAAGCTGTCTCCTGCCAATCCGGCGGTTGCATCCACAACATCGAGACCTTTTGTCTGATCCAGACCAATCGCCTTTGCCAACGCTTGTGACTTCCCTCCACCATAGCGGCGCCTGTGATCTGCCGCTCCACCAATAAAATTGATGGTCACTCCGGCGCGTTCATCCAGCAAGGAGTCAACCAGGCAGATTTCTGTCTCGCGTATCACAAGCGTCAGCCCTTGCTGACTCGAATCTGTCAGCGTACTGGAGACCAATCCATAGTTGTCCAAAAGAGCGGCGATGGCTTTTTTTCTTTGAGAACTAATCGGGTCATCGATCCGGATCCGAAAAGGGGTGGTAATCGTGTTATTCTCGGGCATGGACAGTCAGTATGGTTTATCGAAGCAAGCTATGGATATCGCTATGTTACTTATACGTAAAACCCGCCGGTATGTTTATTTTGGTGTCTGTTTGCTTCTGGCTGCCTGTGCAAACTATTCCTTCAATATAAACGACAATGAAGTGTATTCCCCGCCCCGGCTTTTTACTGACTTTGAAATAGCCGATAGCGGTCTCAGAAATTGTATCCGGCAAACCATTACCGACCAGAAAATCAGCTCGGCTGAAGAACTGGAGCAACTGACATGCAGCCATGCGGGAATCGAGTCGCTTGACGGGCTGGGGCTATTTAGCCGAATTTCCAGGTTGAATTTAAGGTCCAATGAAATCGCTGATCTCGACGAGCTGCTTTTGTTGACCCACCTGGAAGAGCTGGATCTCTCGGATAACCCAATTGAAAATTGTCAGACCCTGTCCCAGCTGGAGCAGATTGTTACCGGCCGCCTGGTTCATAACCAACCCTGCCCCTAATCTGATCTCATTGATTTTTTGCCCGCAAGTTTGCCTCTGGGAAAGACAAAAAGTCAGTGAAGTTTGATTGCCCTTTTACTGAGCAGCGCACAAAAAGAGGGAATCTTTTCCACATTGGAGTTAATTCTTAAAGTAGTTTACCAATATGCGCGCTAAGTCATTGATTTTTTATTGGCGCATATGTAACTCATTGTTTTTATTATATATTTTAGTCTGGTTAAAAAATGACCAATCTGTGACAGATTTAGCATTCGTGGGCCTTTAGCCACTCTTTACTCAGATTACAAACAGAGTTATCCACAGAAATTGTGGAAAACCCTGCAAAGGAAAATGACACAGAATCTATCCTTTCACAGGGTTTAGCCAGGTACATACATCCGACAGACTAACTATAGTCAAAGCTCATGCCGAGGCGTTGGCCGACCAGCTCATAGGATTCAACCACGTTACCCAGGCCCTGACGGAACCGGTCCTTATCAAGTTTCTCACGTGTTTCAACGTCCCAAAGCCGACAACCGTCAGGAGTGAATTCGTCACCCAAAAACATCTTGCCGTTGGCAAGACCAAACTCCAGCTTGTAATCGACCAGCAGCATACCGGCATCAGCAAAAAGCTTTTTTAACACTTCGTTGACCCGAAAAGTCAAATCACGCATTTCCCGAATCTGGTCCATAGTGGCCCAACCAAATGACTGGGCGAGATACTCATTCACCATGGGATCACCAAGCTTGTCATTTTTAAGAAATAGCTCAAAAGTTGGGGGATTCAGATCAAGACCTTCCTCGACACCCAGACGACGGCACAGACTACCCGAGGAAATGTTTCGGACCACACATTCCAGCGGGATCATGTCCAGCTTTTTAACCAGTGACTCTTGTGGTGAAAGCAGCTTTTCAAAATGGGTGGGAATGCCGGCGTCTTGCAGCTTCTGCATGATCGTGGCATTAAACTGGTTATTCACCGCACCCTTGCGATCCAGCTGTTCGATTTTTTTGCCGTCAAACGCAGAAGTATCGTTGCGAAAAAAAATTACCAGCTTCTCAGGGTCTTCAGTGTTGTAAACAGATTTGGCTTTACCTGAATAAAGTTCTTCTAGCTTTTGCATATCCCAACTCGTTAATTAAGGGCTGTTAATTGGTGCCAGGTCGATCCAGTCCAGTGCCTGGTCCTGACTGGCAAAAATTACTTGCTCGACAGTCTTTACATGAGCATTCAGCGCTTTCTTCGCCAGCTCAACCTGATTATTTTTTTCACTGATGTGGCCAACTATCAGGTTTCTAAGTACACCAGAGCGGTTTACCCGGGCAATAAATTCCGCGGTTTGCTCATTATTTAAATGTCCCCAGTTGCCACCCACTCGCTGTTTCAGGGATGGGGGATAGGGACCGTCTCGCAACATCACCGGATCATGGTTCGCTTCGACCAACAGCACATGACAGCCATCATAAGCATCTACAACGTGAGGAGTTAAACTGCCCAGATCAGTGAGCACACCGGCTTTGAGAGCCCCACAGGAAAAGACAAATTGTACAGGCTCTCGTGCGTCATGCGGAACCGCCACCGGAACAATTTTCAGGTCGCCGAGGTTGAGGGTCTCCCCGGCTCGGAGAATGGAAGGTTCGACTTTGCCTTTATGTTTCCATGCCCGGTAGGTTCCCTCTGTCATGAATACCGGCAAGGAATAACGGGCAGCGAGTGATTCAACACCATGAATATGATCGTGATGCTCATGGGTCACCAGTAACGCAGAAAGATCAGAGGGAGAAAGGCCTATATGCGCAAGACGCCTTTCGGTTTCGCGAATGCCGAAACCACAGTCGATCATCAGGGTGGTCGCGGAACTTTGCAACAGGACAGCATTGCCTTTGCTACCACTGCCCAGTGCGGCGATTCTCAAGCCCGGTTACTCCGATGATCAGGTCAAGTTGTTACGTATTCTTTCCAGCACCAGGTAACTTTCACGCTGTGACAGGGAAGGTCCATCCAGGTTTTCCACTCGAACACGGACGGTGCCATTCGCATCGTCAAGGCTGACCCGGTAATTATAGGTAGGCTCTTGTCTGTTCAAGCTGAATATACGTTTCCACCAGGAAGGTTCCTCGGTAGCAACTCTCTGGTAGTCTGAAATATAAATCCCTTCGTTTTCCATGCGCTCAGTGATACTAAAACCACGACGCGAAAGCGCATACCCCACCGATGCCCAGGCACGGTTATATTCCATACGCATTTCTATATATGGCAAACCGGATTCCGGTGTCACCAATTCAACTTTACTGGCCGCGCCTATTTCCTGTCCCAGGAGGGACGCTGTGCCAATAGTGTCTTCCGCGGCAAGTGATTCAGCAAGCACTCCCCTGAACCAGTCTTCGTATTCAGTATTATCGGAAGTATTACCCCATTCGGGCAGCTGGTCAGGCAGGCCTCCAGTCTCGGGGAACGAGCGTTGAAGAATACTAATTTCCGTCGAATTCAGCTGAACGCCCTGGCTGAGTTCTATTCTGAACTGCTGATACTCTTCAGGTGCTTCGCTCAGCATGAATAACCCGGTCTCAATAACGCCACTACTGGGATTTATTCTTTCCGTTGGTATTCCAGCGCGAGAGAGATGGCTGCGAATACGGGGCCAGGTTTCTCCTGGAGGAGTGGAAACCAGTATCCAGGATTCGTCACTTAAGCTCTGTATTCTGACTTCGTTGGACGACTCGTTCATCGCCACACTGCGAGGGCGGGGAACTTCAAACTCGCTCTGGATTTCGTAGCTGACAACCTCACCGCCATCTGGAAGTGGGTAAAGCTGTCCCACCCTCTGGGCATTCTTTCCTTCGGGAACATCCATTTCTGGGAACTCTTCCGCCATGCGGTAATCACTGGAGCGATCCCGAAAATAGTTATCGAGCCCCAAAAATGAGCAAGACTCCAAAAACAGTACTGCAATCAAAAGAAATGGCCATCTGAATTTGGCCAGGGTTTTCATTGTCATAACAACAGGTCCAATTCTTTAAGAATTTGCCGTATGGCGGGCTGGGAACTTTCCGTCAGCGGAATAATCGGCAAGCGAATACCCCCCTCAATCAATCCCATCTGTTCCAGGGCCCATTTTGACGCGCAAGGACTGGGCTCGATAAACAGGCCAGAGTGAAGAGGCGCCAGTTTCTTATCTATTTCCTGGGCTCCGGCAAAGTCACCAGCCAGGGCAAGTTCGCACATACGACTCATCAATGCCGGGGCCACGTTGGCCGTCACTGAAATATCACCCTTGCCGCCGAGTTTCATTAGCTCAAAAGCGGTGAGATCATCGCCGGAATAAATACTAAAGCCCTCAGGCGCCAACTCAATCAGCTCTGCGCCGCGCTCCATATCTCCAGTAGCATCCTTGATACCGATAATATTATCGATTTCGGCCAGTCTGAGTGTTGTTTCGTTGGCAACATCCGACGCGGTTCGCCCGGGTACGTTGTAAAGAATCATTGGCAGGTCGACCGCTTCAGCAATCGTCCTGAAATGCTGATACATCCCCTCCTGGGAAGGCTTATTGTAGTAAGGCGCTACTTGCAGTGAGGCATCCGCTCCGCGCATGGCGGCTTCACGGGTCCATTCCAGTGCTTCCCGGGTACTATTGGCCCCGGTGCCGGCAATCACGGGAATCCGTCCCGCGGCATGTTCAACTGTCCTGGCAATGACCTCGATGTGTTCTCCCCAGTTCAGTGTCGGCGATTCGCCCGTGGTCCCCACGCTGACAATACCATGCGTACCCTGGTCGATATGCCATTCCACCAGGCGCTTAAGAGCCTCCCAATCGACACTGCCATCGAGGTGCATGGGGGTAACAAGAGCAACGATACTACCGTTAATATTCACAACTATGAGACTCCAACCAGGCCAATGGCTTCAAAAAATATATGAGGTTACCAATGGGCCGCAAAAAAGAGCGCCATGGTAATGGTCGGCCGCTTTCGCCACAACTTACAGAGTGGCGGGAATGTACTTTTTTTATCATTAAAGCTTAACTTCTGGTGAGACATCGGCACTGTAGTCAACGCCATCGACACCAAAGCCGAACAATTTTAAAAACTCTTTCTGGTAACCTCGATAGTCTGAAAGCTCATTCAGGTTTTCAGTAGTCACCATATCCCAAAGCCTTTCGACTTCTTTCTGGATATTTTCGTCAAGTTCCTTGCCATCCATACGCCAGCGCCCCTGGTCATCCAGTTGTGCATTGGCACCATAGATACATTCATCGAAAAGCCCATAAACCTGCTCAATACAGCCTTCATGGACTCCCTTTTCTTTCATTAGTTTAAAGAGGAGTGCCAGGTAAAGCGGCATAATGGGAATCGCTGAACTCGCCTGGGTGACTACCGCCTTGAGTACAGCTACACGAGCTTCCCCACCAGTTTTTGACAACTTTTCATGAATGGCATGGCCGGCCCGATCCAGGTCTTCCTTGGCTTTACCTATGGTGGCATTTCCATAAAGTGGCCAGGTAATCTCCTTGCCTATGTACGTATAAGCCACAGTTTTGCAGTCAGGCGTCATCACACCTGCATCTTGCAGCGCGTCGACCCAGAGCTCCCAGTCTTCGCCACCCATCACCTTCACAGTGTTGTCGATTTCTTCATCCGTCGCCGGCTCAATGGTAACTTCATGAACGAGATCCTTATTGGTATCCAGGGTTTTACGTGTCACTGCCTGGCCAATAGGTTTCAAAGTGGAGTTATAGGTGATACCGGTTTTGGGATCTGTCCTGCGAGGCGACGCCAGGCTATAAACAACCAGGTCTACCTGACCCAGATCCTCCTTGATTTTTGCAATGGTCTCGGCCTTGAGCTCATCGGAAAAAGCATCACCATTCAGGCTTTCGGCATACAGGCCAGCTTTCCTGGCCTCGGCATGGAACGCCGCGCTGTTGTAATAACCTGCTGAGCCAGTACGGGTCTCAGTACCGGGCTTTTCAAAAAATACCCCAAGCGTTGCTGCCCCGGAACCAAAAGCAGCAGAAATTCTCGAAGCTAACCCATAGCCTGTGGACGCACCAATAACCAACACGTTTTTGGGACCACCCTCGATCTGTCCGCGGGCCTGAACATAATCAATCTGTTCGCGCACGTGGGCAGCACAGCCTACAGGATGTGCATTGGTACAAATAAATCCTCTGACTTTTGGTTCAATAATCATCTGTTTGTATTTCTCTCGTCAGTCATTTTTTTTTGCCTTAATAAGGGCAGTAAAGAGTGATTCGCACCTGATGTGCCGGGGGTGAAAGGCGGGCAATCATAACGGCCTTTAAAGGTACTGCCAAATTTGCCCAGCCACCTATTCGTCCAGCGTCCAGACAATCTCTCCGGCTTCTTCCTGCAGTCGTTTCATGTAAGCCCGATGAGCACTCATTTCCTCGTTATTTATCGGAGATAAGACAAAATTTAACCCATGTCGTTCAATCGGACGAGGCGAAACAAGGCTCTCAAAACCGTTCTCTTCATTACCCAGATGGCTTCCCAGCCCCAGGTTCACCTGGCCGCCAGTCATCGCCAGATAAACAAGCGCCAGTAACTCCGCATCCAGCAAGGCGCCATGGAGATCACGTCCGGAGTTGTCTATTTCATATCGCTTACAGAGCGCGTCAAGGCTGTTTTTCTGCCCTGGATGTTTATTGCGAGCCAGCGCCAGGGAATCAAGGATGCGGCAATGATCACTGACTTTGCCGAGCTCTTGCTCCAGCATGGAAAATTCATGATCAATAAAGCCCACATCAAACGAGGCGTTGTGAATAACCAACTCGGCGCCATCAATGAATTGCAGGAACTCTTCAGCAATCTCGGAAAATACGGGCTTGTCTGCCAGAAAGTCCTGGGTAATGCCGTGAACTTCCTGGGCCCCGACATCAATCTCTCGCTCGGGCTTTATATATTGATGATAGGTGCGTCCCGTAAGCCGCCTGTTTTCCAGTTCCACACCACCTATCTCAATGATTCGATGGCCCTGGCTGGTCTCCAGGCCGGTGGTTTCTGTATCAAGTACAACCTGTCTCATAAATCAACTAAAGCTCATCAATACCACGATTAGCAAGCGCATCAGCCATGTCATTTCCGGAATCACCGCTGTGCCCCTTTACCCATTTCCAGTCAATCTGGTGACGCTGTATTTCCGCGTCAAGACGCTGCCATAAATCCACATTTTTGACAGGCTTTTTTGAGGCCGTTTTCCAGCCCCTGGCTTTCCACCCTTCAAGCCACTCGGTAATTCCCTTAAGCACATAGGTAGAATCTGTATGCAACTCCACTGAACAACCCTGTTTCAGGGCCTCAAGCGCCTTGATTGCGCCCATTAATTCCATGCGGTTATTGGTTGTTTCTCTTTCACCACCCCATAATTCCTTTTCATGCCCTCCGTATTTAAGAAGGACTCCCCAACCACCTGGACCCGGGTTTCCACGGCAGGCACCGTCGGTATAAATAACCACAGATTTCATAGACTCACTTGTACAACCGCTACTGGTCGATTTGTTTATAATTTTTTGTTGCTACCACGTGCGGGAACCTGATCAGACGGGACTGGGGTTGTTCTGCTTCAGCTGAACCTACCCAGCCCGCAACATTTTTACTCGCATGCACCACATAAAAGCCACCACCTGCCAGACCATAGCGACTGAGCATTGAATCAATGGCCTGGCTGTATTTAAGAAAGCGATCGCTCTGAAACGGAAAGGAGTAAAAACCAAAGGCCACATTTAAAGGCTCACAGTTCATCAGCCGGAGCCAGTCCGTCACCCTCCCCCGCGAAAGACTGTGATGTGACCATGGAATGGTTTTCCGCAAAGTCAGCTGCATGGATTTACGCAGCCCAAAAAGCGAATAGGGATTAAAAGCTATCAGCAACATGTGCCCCTGGGGCGAAAGCACCCGGGAAGCCTCCCTCAGAACCGCATGTGGGTCCTCGGAAAATTCCAGCACATGATGCAGAACCAGAAAATCCACCGAACCTGTTTCCAGGGGCATTTGATCCAGCTCAGAGACCAGCCATGGATAACCGGACAATTTTTGGGAAATTTTGCCTGGGGGGCTGGGATAAACGGCCGTTTTCAGTTGGCGATTATTTAATTTGCCCAGCAATGAGACACCGGCACCCGACACCTGGACCAGGAACCGCCCTCCATAGTGTTTGCGGCACTGATCAATCAGTTCGCGCTCCTGGGACAACATTCGACGCCCCACAGGTGAACGAAACCACCAGTAGAGCGGTGCTGAGGACTTCCCCAGCGATGCGACGGGCTGTCGCCAAAAACTGTTGATCAGATGTCGCCAGCCTGATTCCAAATCCAATCTCTCCTATACTTTAGGGACTATCTTATCATTACCTGAAGGTGTTCATGCTTCAAATAACCCCGATACCCGCTTTCCAGGACAACTATCTCTGGCTTATAGAAAACGAGACAGAAACATGGATCGTTGACCCCGGCGATGCGGAACCGGTGCTGGAAGTACTGGAGGCGCGAAACAAAAAATTGACCGGCATCCTGATAACACACCATCACCACGATCACATTGGCGGCGTTGAAAGGCTGCTGTCCTCTGGGCTAAAGGTTATTGGCCCGAAAAAGGACCAGTTTGAACTGGTAAATGACCCTGTGCACGAAGGTGATAGCCGCAGGATCTGCGGCGTAGAGTTTCGGGTTATGGAAGTCCCCGGACACACTCTCAATCATATCGCTTACTATGCCGAGCCCCTGGACCAGCCCCCGGTTCTATTTTGCGGAGATACCCTGTTTTCTGCCGGGTGCGGACGATTATTTGAGGGGACACCCAAACAGATGTACCAGTCACTGGACCGATTCATGCAACTTCCAGAAAATACGCTGGTCTATTGTGCGCATGAATACACCCAAACCAACCTCAGGTTCGCCATGAGTGTCGAACCCGGCAACAGGAATATTTCCCTGCACATGGAAAAAGTAGCCGCCATGCGGGCTGAGGGAATTCCCTCTATTCCCACGGACATGGAAAAAGAGAAAGCCATCAACCCTTTTTTACGCACTGCGTCAGACGAAATCATCTCAAACACAATGACCAGAGCCACCGCAAATGACTATCCGGGTCAGGTTGAGGTTTTCGCGATATTAAGAAAGATGAAGGATCAGTTTTAAATAGATCAAATTTGAGCTTTTTTTGGCTTTATTTTTAATTTGGCTGTGAGAAACTTCGCCCTAAAATAAACATCAATATCCAGACAAACCAGACCATTCTGTAATGCGCGTTCTTTTTGTATTTTTTTCATTCATGCTTTTATCAGCCTGCGGGGCCATTGTAGGCCCTATAAGTCAGGAAGAGGCCATGACACCTGTACCTCTTGAAGAAGTACCCTTTGAACCCGAGATCCTTTACTGCGAAGCCGACAGCTCGGTAATAAATGAACTGCAAACGGGACTGATTGAAGACCTGGCGGGCGATTTCACCTGGGAGCGCCACCTGGACCACAGCTCAGTCAGCCGACGACTGGAATGGTATAGACAAAACCCCGAGCAACTGGAGTATGTTCTCCAGCGTGCCACCATGTTACTGCCCATACTGGCAAAGGAAATCCGCGATCGGGATCTGCCAACGGAACTGGTCTTCCTTCCCCTTATTGAAAGCGGTTTCCAGCCCTCAGTGTATTCACACTCAGGGGCAGCCGGCCTATGGCAGCTAATGCCGGCTACGGCACGTTCGCTGGGATTGAAAATAGATTGGTGGTATGACGAGCGCCTGGATATTCAGGCATCCACGGCAAAAGCACTGGATTATCTGGTTTATCTTAACCAACGGTTCGGAGGGAACTGGGAACTTGCCATTGCAGCCTACAACGGCGGTGAAGGTCACCTGCGTTCCAGAATGCGACGAAGCAACAGTGATAATTTCTGGGACCTGGCTCTATATCGCGAAACTCAACAATACGTCCCCCGACTTCTCGCTGTGGCTGAAGTCTTGAGCAACCCCGATGAATACGGGATCAGCGTACCCTTTGTTGGCAAAGAGTCCCTGCTTCGCTCAACGCTACTGACCGAACAGATTGATTTGCGCCTGGCGGCAGAGGCCTCGGGCCTAGATTACCAGCAATTCAAATGGCTGAATCCGGATTTCCAACGCTGGATCAGCCCACCCGAAGGTGAGTACAGTCTTTTGCTACCCGCCGGGAATATGGATTACCTGTTGGCCAGCATCGACGACCTGAAACCGGATACGGACGCCAGCTGGGATCATTACCGTGTTCGTTCGGGCGATACTCTTGGACATATTGCCGAGGAGTTTGGAACGACCGTCTCGGCAATCCGGGCAATTAACCAGCTTACCAGCTCCAGGATTTATGCTCGCCAAGAACTTCTGATACCCAAATCCGGCGCAAGAAAGAGTCTCGATGGCTCCACAATGAAGGAGCTCTATATTGTCAAACGGGGAGATTCCCTCTGGCGGATTGCCAATCGCAATGATCTGACCATTGCCAAGCTCAAAAGACTCAACCAGCTGACAGATAGTTCTGTACTCCAGCCCGGACAAGTATTGGTATTAAACGAATATGCACAGCAACCATCCCAAGAGAGTGAAACCACGTACGAGGTGAAAAGCGGGGATTCGCTTTCTGTGATCGCCGACCAGTTTAATGTGGCACTGGCTGATTTAATGCTTTGGAATTCACTTGAGCGCTCTGACCTGATACACCCTGGCCAGATTCTCAGAATTCGAAATATCTAGCTGGCTTTAGCGTTAATTCGCAGGCAACCAACATGAAAAAGCCCCAGCCCGAAACGGGCCGGGGCCAGGACCAGAAGACCTAATCCATGTTGCCTACTGTCAATATACTCCGATTGGCTTCAAGCGTACTCTCGCCAATACCACTGACCTGCAGTAAATCTTCAACAGACTCAAATGCCCCATGCTCCTGCCGGTAAGCAACAATTGCTGCAGCGCGCGCACTGCCAACCCCTTGAAGACTTGAGGCAAGCTGCTGTGCATCGGCCGAGTTGATATCAACGGGATAATGCTGGGACGTCAAATGTCCACTTTCGTTGGCACTCGTTTCCTGAGCGACAGATATCGAAGACAGTCCGGCAACAAGTAATGCCGACAGAAGAATAGAAGTAAGTTTGGATATATTCATACCAAGTTCCTTTTGTTTATAGATTTTTTTATTGAGTCAGCCAGACGACGTCCGGTTAAACTCAAGACCCTTGTGCACATGGCACGGCACTGATTCTACCAATTCAGTGTGGGGACGCAATCTCTCCGAGAATATCTTTTACCACCTCCATCGGCTTATCCGCCATCGTAATCGGTCTGCCAACAACCAGATAATCCGCGCCCGATTTAATTGCCTCCGAGGGTGTCATGATCCTGGTTTGGTCGTTTCTCTCGGCTCCCGCCGGGCGAATCCCGGGCGTTACAGTCAAAAAATCTGTCCCACAGGCTCGCTTTATCTGGCTTGCTTCCTGCGCCGAGCAAACGACACCATCGAGACCGCTTTCCCTTGCCAGACCAGCCAACCGAATTGCCTGATCTTCCAGACTGCCGGCTACGCCCAGACTGTTGAGCTCCTGCTGACTCATACTGGTTAACACCGTCACCGCAATTAATAAGGGTCGGCTATCCGGCGGAAACTGGCTTAACGCCTCCCTGGCGGCCATCATCATTTTTGACCCGCCAGATGCATGAACATTGACCATCCACACACCCGCTTCTGCCGCGGCCAATACTGCCTGGGCCACCGTGTTGGGAATGTCGTGGTATTTCAGGTCCAGGAAAATATCGAAACCCCTGGCCTTCAATTCATGTATAACTTCCGGCCCGGACCGCGTGAATAACTCTTTACCCACCTTTACCTTGCACAGTGCAGGATCCAGCAAGTCGGCCATATTTAGTGCAGATGCCAATTCTGGATAGTCCAGAACCACAATAAGACGCGTGTTTTTATCAGACATGTATTTGGTTTCTTGTTCTGAGTGTTTCCCACCGACGGCAGCCCGGACATTGCCATATGTATTCCCTGAGCTCCAGCCCACAGTGGATGCATTGATAATGCTCTTCGTTAAAGGCTGCCTCAGAAAGCTTTTCGAGACGCCCGCCACTTCCAAGACTGGCGATGAGCGCATCATCCCACTGCGCAATCACCGCTAACGGCAGGTTTCCAAGATCTTTCGGCGGCACATCAAGAAGGATTTGATGCAAACGGCTTTTTTGCTCGGTCGCAATCAAATCACGTGCCAATAACGACAAGACATGCCCCGAGCCATTGGATCGATATAGCGCCTCTACTGTCGCAATATAGGCCTCGGGTTTGCCCAGTTGGTTGCACGCCTGCTTTAGTAATTTCAACGCTTCTTCAACAAGCTCAACCGACACATCATCAAGCGCACGCTCTATGATGGCTCGCGCCTTCTCCGGATGATTAAGCTGTAACTCCAGGGAAGCCATTAGGATCAGGGGGCGAATCGCTTTGGGGGTTGTCGCTTCAGCTCGCTTGATTTGTCGACGGGCACTGAGGTAGTCCTTCGACTGGATGGACATCTCGGCACGCTCACAATAAAAGTGGCTGCACCGGTGAAGCAACCTCTCTTGCTCACTCTTGTCGAGAAAATCCATTAATTCGTTGGCCGCATAGGAGGCCTTTAACCAGTCTTTTGTATCCTGGTACAGGTCAATCAGCATATGTAACGCCGCCATCCTGTGCGTTCCTGACTTTTCGACCAGTTCCTGCAAATATTCTTCTGCCCGATCATGCAGTCCGGCTTTCATATAATCCAGGGCCAACTCAAATCTGGCCTGGGAAACCTGGCTGGATGTAAGGCCATCCCGTTTTAACAGGTTTTCATGTAGGCGAATTGCCCGATCGATCTCACCGCGCCGTCGATGAATAGCACCAAGAGAAAGATGGGTTTCCAGCGTATCGCTATTTACATCGACAGCGGAGACAAATGCATCCAGGGCGTAGTCCGGGATGTCCCCGGAAAAATAATAGGGTAGTTCGTAGGTCTCCTTGGACAGGGGCTCCTCTCTCAGCTTGCCCCTTAATTGCCAGCGCGCCAATGCCCAGCCACTGGCGACAGCAGCTACCAGTAGAAAAAGAAGCGATACATCAGGCAAAGCGATTACTCATCCTCTACATGCTCAAGAGCACGCTTCTGCGCCCGTCCAAGCTTGAACTTATAGGCAGCAATAATCGGCCAGGTTGCAATCAGCGTGGCAATCAAGCCAAGTATAAAGCCGATGACAAAGGAACCACCCAGGGTTGTTTCCAGCTCGTAGAGAAAGAAGCTTAGCGCTGCAGGCTCCTCATTGGCTGTCAAAAATGCCAACCCTGCCAAAAATACACAGACAAGGATCAGTGGGTAGACAAGTCGTAGCAGCCAGACCATAAAAAACTCCGGACGAATATTTCTTATGACAAGGATAATTGATTTGACCGATGATTTCTCTCACAAAGAGAGTGCGTATAAGAAAGACTTAAATGAAAGTGTTCGACAGTTTAGCGTTTTCGACAAAGAAACAGCGAGGCAAAATTTACTGATGAAGTGCTGTTTATAAACCCAGGGGAAATCGTAATGCTAATGAGCGTCAGTGGTGACGCTATAGCGAAGCAAGGCCGTTTGAGAAATACGGAGTTTATGAACTGATAAATGAGTACTTTCGAAAACGGTCTTAACGAAGCTAGAGCTAGCAAACTAGCTCATTAGTCGTTGACGCGGTTTCGAAGCTCCTTCCCCGGCTTAAAATGCGGCACGTACTTGCCAGTCAACTGAACGGAATCGCCAGTTTTTGGATTGCGACCTACACGAGGTGCACGGTAGTGCAAACTGAAGCTACCAAAGCCTCGAATTTCAATGCGATTTCCATGCGCCAACTGCTCGGACATCATTTCGATAATGCTTTTTACAGCAAAGTCGACATCGCGGGCAGGTAGTTGATCCTGCTTATAGGCAATTCGGTCAATGAGTTCAGATTTGGTCATTTGTCTACTTTACCCCAAAAAAATAACTTTGGGCTAGGTAAATATTTACTTAATTTACTGAAATATATAGAAATTTGTAAAAAAACGGCCCCAAACTGGAGCCGTTTAATTACTGGTGACCGGAACTTACTTGTCCTGGTTTTCCATTTGGGCCTTAATCAGATCACCCAGGGTCGCTGGCGCGGCGCTTTCGGCCTCAGCTTTACGGTGATCACGAACGGCCTGTTTCTCTTCATCTGCCTCCTTGGCCTTGATAGAAAGAACCAGGTTACGGTTCTTGCGATCAACAGAAACAATCTTGACTTCAACTTCGTCACCGACATTGAGGACGTTACGCGCGTCTTCAACCTTCTCACGGCTAATATCAGACGCTTTCAATACGCCTTCTATTTCTTCGCCAAGAGTGATCACGGCCGCTTTCGCATCGACTTCTTTTACGGTGCCTTTGACGATGGAACCCTTGTCATTGGCATTGACGTAGTCAGAGAACGGATCATCGGAAAGCTGCTTGATACCCAGAGAGATACGCTCGCGCTCGGCATCAATCGACAGGATAACGGCTTCCACTTCTTCGCCTTTCTTGAAGTTACGAACTGCTTCTTCGCCTTCCTCATTCCAGGAAAGATCTGACAGGTGAACCAGACCATCGATGTTGCCATCGAGACCAATGAAAATACCAAAGTCGGTGATCGACTTGATGCTTCCGGATACCTTGTCGCCTTTGGAGAACTTCTCGGAGAAGGCTTCCCATGGATTCTGGTGACATTGCTTGATACCCAGAGACACACGACGGCGCTCGGAATCGATATCCAGAATCATGACTTCAACTTCGTCACCTACCTGAACAACTTTGGATGGATGGATATTCTTGTTGGTCCAGTCCATTTCGGAAACGTGAACCAGACCTTCGATGCCATCTTCCAGCTCGGCAAAACAGCCGTAGTCTGTCAGGTTGGTTACCCGTGCCATTACCTTGGCGCCTTCGGGGTAGCGTTCCTGAACGTTGACCCAGGGGTCATCGCCCAATTGCTTCAGCCCCAGGGAAACACGATTGCGCTCACGGTCGAACTTCAGGACACGTACGTCCAGTTCCTGACCGACTTCAATCATTTCAGATGGGTGCTTGATGCGCTTCCAGGCCATATCGGTGATGTGCAGAAGACCGTCGATACCACCCAGGTCCACAAACGCACCGTAATCGGTAAGGTTTTTGACAATACCCTTGACGATAGCGCCTTCTTCCAGTGATTCCAGCAGCGCTTCGCGCTCTTCGCTGTTCACACTTTCGAGAACCGCACGACGTGAAACCACAACATTGTTGCGCTTCTGGTCAAGTTTGATCAGTTTAAATTCCAGGGACTGGCCTTCCAAGTGTGTTGATTCACGAGCAGGACGGACATCGACCAGGGAACCTGGCAGGAAGGCACGTACACCTCGGATATCAACAGTGAAACCACCCTTGACTTTACCGGTGATAAGGCCGGTAACCACGTCTTCGGAATCGTGGGCTTTTTCGAGCTCGGCCCAGGTTTCAATGCGCTGGGCTTTTTCACGAGAAAGGCGGGTCAACCCAAAGCCGTCTTCAACCGCTTCCAGGGCTACCTGAACTTCGTCGCCGACTTCAATAGCGACTTCACCTTCTTCGTTTACAAACTGGTTAACCGGGATAATGCCTTCAGATTTGAGGCCTGCGTGAACTGTCACCCAGTCCTGGTCAATATCAATGACAACACCGGTGACAATAGAACCCGGCGTCATTTCAACGCTTTTTAAGCTCTCTTCAAAGAGTTCTGCGAAACTTTCGCTCATTAAGAATTACCTATGAATAAGGGGGTTTCATCAATGAAACTGGATGAAACGAACCCCGCCACTCAGCCAGTAAGAGTGGTCCAATTTAACACTGTAAACAGAGGCCCAGGTCTGGCGGGTAACCCTGATTACACTTTGTATGTCGTCAAGCTTCGGAGGCGACGTTCCCTACCCGATTCCAAAGTGTCAGAACCTTATCGAGAACTTCGTCAATCGACATGCTCGTACAGTCGATCTCAATGGCATCTTCGGCGGGGCGAAGGGGACTGGTTTCCCGGTTCCGGTCGCGCTCGTCTCGAGCCTGGATGTCTTTTACGAGGGCGCGCAGACTATCACTGCTCTCAAAATGGTTCAAGTCTTTGTTTTTCAGCTGGTTATCAGGATTTTTTTCTTCGGTCCCGCCATTTTTTTCGGCCAACTCTCCCAACTGTTTTAACCGTCGCCGAGCACGCTCTTCCGCGGAGGCAGTCAGGAAAATTTTTAACGGGGCTTTGGGGAAGATCTGGGTACCCATATCGCGACCATCGGCAACCAGTCCAGGCTTTTCTGCATAGGAGCGCTGGGTATTTACCAGCGCTTCACGGACTTCCGGGTAAGCAGCTATTTGGGAAGCCAGCTCTCCTGCGGTTTCCAGTCGAATTTCCGGAGACAAATCCTCGCCTTTATAGAAAACCTGATCGCCTTTAAACAGAACCCGTATATTTCCCGCCAGATTGGCCAATCCTTTGATATCGTCCATCGCAATCCCCTGATGCCGGGCGATCACGGCCACGATGCGGTAAAGCGCACCACTATCCAGATACCAATAACCCAGCCTGGAGGCCAGGTTTCGCGCCAATGTGCCTTTTCCAGAACCACTGGGGCCATCGACACAAATTACCTGAGCTGTCATCTCTGTCATCCGGTTGCACCCATTACCCGACCGTTTCAATACTCATTCCGGTTGCATTGGCAAGTTCAACAAAGTTAGGGAACGATGTCGCGACATTTTTACAGTTGAGTATTTCCACCGGTTTTTTGGCTCGAATACCGGCGACAGCAAAGGCCATAGCAATTCGGTGGTCTCCGTGGGAATCGACTTTGCCACCTTTCATCTGTCCGCCCTGTATTTCAATACCATCAGGATTTACCTTGTGCTTTATACTCAGGGTTTTCAATCCATCGGCCATCACCTGAATGCGATCGCTTTCCTTCACCCGCAGTTCCTCGGCGCCAGTAAGCACAGTTGTACCTTCGGCGCATGCCGCGGCAATAAATAATGCCGGAAATTCATCGATAGCCAAAGGTACCTGATCCTCGGGGATATGGATTCCTTTTAGCGCAGATGAGCGCACCCGGATATCCGCGACAGGCTCACCACCAATCATGCGCTGGTTTTCCAGGGTTAAATCTGCCCCCATGAGTCTCAGTATAGTAATCACTCCGTCGCGTGTAGGATTCACTCCCACATGCTCAAGCACAATTTCCGTGCCTTCCGCGATACAGGCCGCCACCATAAAAAAGGCAGCCGAAGAAATATCTGCAGGAATATCCAGATCGCAGGCCGTTAATTTTCCGCCACTGCGCAAGCTGATACGTGCGCCGTCTGTATTAACTTCGTAACCGAATGCTCGCAACATGCGTTCGGTATGATCCCGCGTCGGTGCCGGTTCAATAACCGCTGTCTCACCTTCCGCGTAAAGTCCGGCAAGCAAAATGCAGGATTTCACCTGGGCACTGGCCATAGGCATGGGGTATTCAATGCCCACCAGATACTTTCCTCCCTTGATTTGCAACGGGGGACGACCACCTTCTGTTGTCAGTATTTGCCCGCCCATTAACGACAAGGGGGCCGCCACACGCGACATGGGCCGCTTGCTCAGGGATTCATCCCCAATCAGGGTGCTGTCAAAGCTCTGGCCAGAGAGCAGTCCGGCAAGCAACCGCATGGAAGTGCCTGAATTTCCCATATCCAGAGGCGCTTGCGGCTGTTTCAGGCCTCTCATGCCCACGCCCTGGATTTCCAGCTTGCCCTCCACGGGATCGGTTATCTTCACACCCATGGCGCGAAACGCTGCCAGGGTCGACAAGGCATCTTCACCTTCAAGAAATCCGGACACTCGCGTGGTTCCCTCGGCCAAACTGCCCAGCATGATTGAACGATGTGAAATTGATTTATCGCCGGCTACCCGGAATGAGCCATTCAAGTTGGCGGACGGGCTGGAGATAAATGTCAAATCCGATGAAGACATATTTAAAACCTTGGGTATAAAGCTATGTTTAAGCTAATGTGGTTGTTTGCTGACTAGTTATCCGAGCTGGTTTCGGAAAACACCTTACGTGCGGCCTGCGCCCTCTCGAGTATGGTCTCGATGGTTTCTGAATCTCCATCCAGAATGGCCTGATGAAGCTCTTTCAAATGGTCTTCAAAGTTTTCCAGCTGTTTGAGCAAGGCATCGCGATTGGCGAGGAATATGTCACGCCACATGACCGGGTCAGACTCAGCGATACGGGTAAAATCACGAAATCCTCCAGCGGCATAACGAAAGACCTCGGTTTTTTGGTCCAGGGTCACCAGTGAATCGACCAGGCCATAGGCAAGTAGATGAGGAAGATGACTGGTAGCAGCAAGAATTTCATCATGATGCCCGACATCCATCATATCGACTTCAGCGCCCAATGCTTCCCAGAAGTTCCTGACCAGTGAAACTGCCGATTCAGAATTTTCTGGTAACGGGGTAACAATGGTACGCCGTTGTTGAAAAAGCTGGGCATCGGCGGCTTCCACCCCCGATTTTTCCGAGCCCGCAATAGGATGACCGGGAACAAAGCAGGCCAGATCACCTTTCCAGTTGCTTCTGGCCGCGTCCACGACTTCCGCCTTCGTGCTGCCGACATCTGTCAGAATTACGCCCTCGGGAATTAAATCGCCCAACTGGCTAAAAACACTGGCATAGCTGTAAACAGGAACCGCAACCAGTACCAGGTCACCTGAAACCAGCGTTGAACAAACCCCAGGCAATTGACTGTAGTCACATCCATGGTCCGCAATGCCCAAATCAACAGCGCGATTACTGGTTTCCAGTTGACGATTGAATACTGTGACTGTCTCCGCCAAGCCCGCCTGACGTGCAGCTTTGGCGACACTTCCACCAATCAGGCCCGAGCCCAGAACGACAAGATTTTTCATAGGCATACTTTTTATAGGCGCACTATTAGTAGTCACACTAGAGCCATACTAAAGGACGGCAACAGGATAGGAGCCTAGCACCTTCACTTCACAGCCACTTTCGACCAGACGGTTGAGCGCTTCCTGAACATCGGCGTCTTTTACATGGGCCGCAAAATCCAGGAAGAAAACATAGCTCCACTTTTGCGTAGGAGAAGGACGGGTTTCCAGTCGCGTCAGATCTATTTGACGCTCCTTAAAAGGCGCCAGCAATTCGAGCAAGGCACCCGGCTTGTTGCGCGCAGACAGCATCACCGAGGTTTTGTCACGACCACTGGGTTCCGCCATTTCACGACCAATAATCAAAAAACGGGTGGTATTGTCAGGACGATCCTCTATGCGCTCATTGAGTATTTTTAAATCATAGAGCTCTGCCGCAATATCTCCGGCAATCGCCGCGCTGTTCCACTCACCGCGGACACGTTTTGCTGCTTCTGCATTGCTGTTTACAGCGATGCGATCCACGCCCGGATAATTTTCATCCAGCCAGCGGCGGCACTGGGCCAGCGTTTGCGAGTGTGAATAAACCCGGGTAATTTTTTTCGGGTCGGTATTGGTGGATATCATCAGGTTATGGTGTATCCGCAACTCGACTTCGCCCACGATCTTAAGATCAGAATGCATAAAGCTGTCGAGCGTATGGCTAACGATACCTTCAGACGAATTTTCTACCGGTACCACGCCATAATCCACCGCTCCGGCCTCTACCTCACGGAAAACCTGGTCAATGGTCGACATGGGGCGTACCACCGAGCTGTGGCCGAAATGCTTGAGCGAAGCCTGTTGGGTGAAAGTCCCCTCGGGCCCAAGATAGGCAACCGTTGTCGGTTTCTCCAGTGCCAGGCAGGCGGACATAATTTCGCGGAAAAGCCGGGCAACTTCTTCATTGGATAAAGGCCCGGGGTTACTTTCCATGATTCGGGTAAGCACCTGGGCTTCCCGCTCGGGACGATAAAAGATGGCTTCCTCATCCTCACCCAGGGTCGCCAGCTTTACTTCGGCCACTTCCTGCGCACAGCGGGCACGCTGGTTAATCAGGTCGAGTATCCGGGAGTCCAGCTCATCTATCTGGTTGCGCAACTCACTTAGCTGCTTGTCATTAGCCATCGGTCTGCGTTCCGTTATCTTCTCTCTCGGGCGCTGCTTCCGCCTGGGCGTCTGCTTCATCCTCGGCATCGCGCTCTTCAACACGCTCCACCGCGATTAAACGCTCTTCCGCTCTTAGACGAATAACACGTACACCCTGAGTATTACGGCTCAGAACAGAAATTTCATCTGTTTTGGTCCTTACCAGGGTACCGCCATTGGTGATCAGCATCACTTCATCACCTTCAAAAACCTGTACCGCGCCAACCAGCGGGCCGTTACGCTCGGACGTTTGCATGGCAATCACACCGAGGCCACCGCGACCCTTGACCGGGTATTCGTCAATCAGGGTCTGTTTCCCAAACCCGTTTTGGCTCACGGTAAGCACCTTGCCTCCATCTTCCGGAATGATCAGGGCAATAACGGCGTCTTTTTCTCCAATACGAATGCCACGAACACCGCGGGCAGTGCGGCCCATGGCTCGAACATCATTCTCATCAAAGCGAACTGCCTTGCCGGAATCGGCAAACAGCATCACCGTAGACTGGCCACTGGTGATGGCTGTGCCCACCAGGTGATCGTCTTCATCCAGTTCAACCGCCCGCAACCCGGTGCTTCTGGGGCGGGAAAACGCGGAAAGTACCGTTTTCTTGACCGTTCCCCTGGCGGTCGCCATAAAGATAAAGCGATCATCACTATATTCACTTACCTTGAGAATATTCGTAACGCGCTCGTTATCGTCCAGTGGCAACAGGTTGACCATGGGACGTCCGCGGCTCTGCCGCGACGCCTCGGGGATTTGATAGACCTTTAGCCAATAGACCTTGCCCATATCGGTAAAGCACAGAATCGTGTCGTGAGAACTGGCAACCAGCAGGTGTTCAACCCAGTCTTCATCCTTCAGGTTGGTCGATGATTTGCCCATACCACCACGACGCTGGGCCTGGTAATCGGCCAGTGGCTGCGTCTTGGCATAACCCTGGCGTGACAGGGTAACCACCCGGTCTTCTTCCGGGATCAGGTCTTCGTGGGTCAAATCCAGTTGGCTGGCAATAATTTCACTGCGGCGCTCGTCGCCATAGGCTTCGCGAACCTCAATCAGCTCTTCGCGAATAACTTCAGTCAGCGTGGACGGATTATCCAGGATATCCAGGTACTCGGTTATGGCTTCCAGCTTTTCCTGGTATTCCTTCAGTAATTTGTCGTGCTCGAGCCCGGTCAGGCGGTGCAGTCGCAATTCCAGAATGGCCTGGGCCTGTTCGGGCGATAAATAGTAAAGGCCATCGTGCATTCCCATATCGGCAGAGAGACCTTCAGGGCGAGAGGCATCTGCACCCGTCCGCTCAAGCATCTCCGACACTTTCCCTGGCTCCCAGCCACGAGCAAGCAACGCCTCTTTTGCTTCCACTGGAGTCGGCGATGCCTTGATCAGGGCAATCACCGGATCAATATTGGAAATGGCAACAGCCAGGCCTTCGAGAATATGTCCCCGCTCTCTTGCCTTGCGCAGCAAATAGAGTGTCCGGCGGGTAATGACTTCACGCCGGTGCTTGAGAAACGCATCCAAAAGCTCCCTCAGATTGAGGGTTTTGGGCTGTTCATCAACCAGCGCAACCGTGTTAATCCCAAAGACAGTTTGTAGCTGTGTCTGGGCATAGAGGTTGTTAAGAATCACTTCGCCGGACTCGCCGCGCTTCATTTCAATGACAACACGCAAGCCATCCTTGTCGGATTCATCGCGCAGTTCAGCAATACCTTCGATTCTCTTTTCCTTGACCAGCTCGGCAATCTTCTCGATCAAGCGCGCCTTGTTCACCTGGTAGGGAATTTCATGAACAATAATGACATCACGGCCCGACTTGTCGTCATAGATCACTTCAGCCTTGGCGCGCACATAGATTCGCCCGCGACCGGTTCGATAGGCATCCACAATACCGGCACGGCCATTGATAATGGCACCGGTAGGAAAATCAGGCCCCGGAATGTGTTCCATCAATTCGTCGATGGTGATTTCGTCGTTATCTATAACGGCCAGACAACCGTTAATTACCTCGGTTAAATTGTGGGGCGGAATATTAGTCGCCATACCCACCGCAATACCTGAGGAACCATTGACCAGCAAATTGGGGACACGGGTAGGCAGCACACTGGGAATGCGTTCGGTGCCATCGTAGTTGTCAACGAAATCGACCGTTTCCTTATCGAGATCGGCCAGCATTTCGTGGGCAATCTTGGCCATGCGGATTTCGGTGTAACGCATCGCCGCGGCACCGTCGCCATCGATCGAGCCAAAGTTACCCTGGCCATCCACCAGCATGTACCGCAGTGAAAACGGCTGGGCCATACGCACGATGGTGTCATAGACAGCGGAATCACCGTGTGGGTGGTATTTACCGATCACATCACCAACAACGCGGGCAGATTTCTTATAGGGTTTGTTCCAGTCATTGCTCAGGTCATTCATGGCATGGAGAACCCGGCGGTGTACCGGTTTCAGGCCATCCCTGACATCGGGCAGTGCACGCCCGATAATGACGCTCATGGCGTAATCCAGATAGGACTGCTGCAGCTCGTCTTCGATATTAATAGAAAGAAGTTCTTTGGCTATTTCACCCATGTAGCGGGAATTCCTCAGATAATAAAATTGACTGACCAGACAGCAGTTTGCTGGTGATCTTTATACGCTTTTTAACGCTATTACAGCGAATCTATGTCCCTGACAGAGTTATTATTTTTTCCTGTTATCGGGACCGCGAGTTATCCGGTAAATTGTAGCAAAGAACCACCCAAAAACGGAGCAATTCGGGCACTTATTTGGCTAATTAAATGCGACAGCAACCAAATAAAAACCGGCAAACAACAACGGCTGATGGACCAGATAAATAATCAACCCGTGGCGACCCGCATATCCGACCCAGCGTGGAAGCCAAGATAATAATTTGTCCCCGGGTACCCGATGGGCAATGGCGCCAGCGGCCACCCCGAGAAAGGTCACGCCAAGCCACGGAAACAGGGGAACATAGTCTTCAGTCCCCGGGGGCCACACATCCAGGTAATTGAAAGGCCACTGATTATCAAGAACGCCAGACCAATAGAGCAATAACAACAAAAGTCCCGAGGCCAACGCCACTAGGGGAGTGCGAACCAATAAGACACCCAACACGGAAGCCAGGGCCAAAAAATGCAATATGCCGAAATATATCCAGCTATTCGGGAAGACGTAGAGGGACATCAGGGTAATAGCTGCTGCCGCCAGCACCAATTGACCCAGGCGTATGGTGAACTTTTTCCAGCGCAGTACGTGCCCATGAGCCAGACTCAAGCTCATGCCCATGGTAAAAATAAACAAGGTCAGGATCAGGTAACGAAATGGCCACCAGTAAGGTCCATTGGGCACATTCCAGTCGACATAACCAAAATAGCGAAGGTCATAGCAGAAGTGAAAAACCACCATTAACAAAATGGCAATTCCACGTAATTCATCGACCCATCGTAAGCGCTGCATTAATTCCCCCATAACCAGGTCGAAATACTAATCGCTTTTACCCACAAAATCGCGCAGGCCTCAATGAATCACATAAACAGACTCACTTTAGGCTAGAATGCGCGTACTTTTTACTGGCTGGACTGGAAGGAATATGTCGCCCAGGGCAGCCACATCGTTCGCCCTACTCCGGGGTACGTCACCAGGTCGCATCCCCTGAGCTACATTACGGTCACCATGGAATTTTTTGACGTCACCATTATTACCATCATGCTGACAAGCCTGCTGGCCTCCGCTTTTAGCGTGGCTTTTGGTTTTGGTGGTGTTTTTATTTTGATTGGTGGTATGACCCTGGTTATCCCCATGGAAGCCATTTTGCCTTTACAGGCCGCGGGCATGATGTCATCGATGTTGACTCGAATGTTTCTGCTGCGCACGCACATTGAGTGGGCGTA
Organism: Pseudomonadales bacterium; assembly: GCA_965222065.1. Taxonomy (GTDB): domain Bacteria; phylum Pseudomonadota; class Gammaproteobacteria; order Pseudomonadales; family GM7GCV1; genus GM7GCV1. Next base: position 2,176,142 of record OZ244933.1, on the reverse strand, counting down.
CGTAAAAACATTTTTTATTGGTTGCCTGTTTGGAACAACACTGGGCGCCATGCTCTATACCAGCCTGCCCACCAGCACTGTCGCGCTGGCACTGGCGGTGGTCATGTTCCTTGCGGCCTGGGCACCGAAAGCCTCCTTTCAGCTAAAACTGCCTCATGCAGAGGTCATCATCGGCGGTATTCACTCGTTCGTGTCGACCGCATTTTCGTTTGGCGGGTTTATGCAGGCAGCCATATTCAGAAACAGCCTTTTTAATCGTATGCAGGTGACAGCGACCATTGCTGCCTGCTCCTGCGCAATGACACTATTGAAAATTCCATCCTACGCGGGATTTGGTTTTGATTATGGCCCTTATGTCGGTGTTATATTGGCCTGCTGGGTGATGGCGATACCAGGCACATGGATAGGTCGGCACTTTCTAAATCGCATGCCTGAAACGCTCTTTCGCTATGGATTCAAAGCCATGCTCACGATCGTTGGCTTGCGACTGCTCTGGATCGCCATCAGCTCCATGATGAAGTAGTTTTTGGCTACTTAATCCAGACCTGCTTGGCATTAACGAACTCCTTAATGCCATGAGGTCCAAGCTCCCTGCCATAACCGGAACTCTTGATACCGCCACTGGGCAAGCGTGGATCTGTCTTAACAATGCCGTTAATGGCCACTTGCCCTGCCTCCAGCTGCATCGCCGTCGCCTCTGCAACTTCGGCATCACTGGTCCAAATGCTGGAACCCAGACCATATTCAGTATCATTGGCCAACGTCAGGGCATCCTGTAAATCCGCCGCTTTTATCACGGACATCACCGGCCCAAAGGTTTCCTCACGAAAACTGCACATTTCCGGTGTCACACCTTCCAGCAGGGTAACCGGGTAGAAATAACCTTCGCCCTGGGGCAGTTCGCCTCCCAATAAACATCGCGCACCGGCATCAATCGTCTCGCTGACCTGGCGATGCAGGTTCTGGCGTAAATCTTCGCGAGCAATTGGACCGATATCAGTGGTTTCCTGCAGCGGATCACCCAGCGTTAGTTTGCCCAGGCGTGTTAAAAGCATATCCACAAACTGGTCATAGACAGGGGCCTCTACAATAATTCGCTTGGCCGCAATGCAGGATTGTCCGGCATTGATAATACGCGAGAGCACAGCCACATCTGCTGCCGCTTCCAGATCGGCGTCTCGCAACACAATGCAGGGGTCGGATCCGCCCAGTTCAAGCACTGCCGGCTTGAGTTCACTGGCTGCCATTGCCGCCACTTTCTTGCCACCTGCGGCGGAGCCGGTAAAGGACACCGCCGAAATACGAGGATGACGAATAGCCGATTCCACCTGGGGTGTTTCCATGGGCAGATTTCGGAAAATGTCTTCGGGAGCATCCTCAAACATTTTTTCTATCGCCGCCGCACAGCCTGGCACATGCGGATCATGCTTGAGAACACAGGTATTGCCTGCCATCAACGCAGGCGCAAAGAAGCGGGATGCCAGCCATATCGGGGCATTCCAGGGGAGTATACCCAGCACTGTTCCCAGTGGCTGGTAACAGACATAGCTCAACGACGCATCGGAAGAGAGTTCTTCGCGCGTGAGATATTCTTCAGCAAATTCAGCGTAATGCTCCGCACACCAGGCCGCTTTCTCAACCTCGGGGCCACCCTCTTTGACGGGTTTTCCCATTTCCAGCGCCATCAATTCGGCAAGCTCGGCTTTATTTTGCCGCAAATTGGATGCCACTTTACGAAGCACATCGGCGCGTTCGCCAAAACTGGTGTTCTTCCAGGAACCAAAGGCCGTGTGCGCCGACGTAATGATCGAACCCGCTGCCTGCTCATCCACAGGCGCGAATTCGTGTAACCGGGCGCCGGAATAGGGATTCGTCGCAATTAGCATATAACCTCCTTAGCTCGCAGCAGTATTCTCCTGTTGCTTCTCAGTGCTTTTTTTCGTCGAGGACGTCCCGGTGTTTTTCGAGGAAGACGCCTCGCCGGATTTTTTTGAATCGTCCATATGAACCAGCTGGGGTGGCCCCTGATCCGGTTTAACCGTGAAGTTCTTTTCGAGTGTAAAAAACGATTCGCAGCCATCATCGGTAATGTAAATGGTGTCTGAAATGCCACAGGTCTTGTCGCCATCAACGCCCCACATCCAGGGAATAATGTGAAATGTCATTCCCTTCTCAAGGACGGTCGATTCACCCTGTTTAAGACTGACAATGTAGCCTTCGTCCCAGGCAGGCGGGAAGGCAATACCGATAGAGTAACCAGAACGGGTGACCAGATTGGCGCCCACTTTGTTATCCGAAATGATATTGCGAATTAAATTATCGGCATCGGATACCGTCATTCCAGGCTGGACATATTTGTATACCGCGTTCAGGGCCTGTTTCATTCGCTCCTGCGCATGGGCCATGGAATCAGTGAGCTCACCCATGACGGCCGTTCGCATCATGGCCGTATGATAACGTCGATAACACCCGCCAACTTCAAGAAACACGTGCTCTCCGGGTTGTACGGTACGCCCTTCCCAGGTGGCATGCCCGATCATGGTTCGTGGCCCTGAAGTGACGTAGGGCATGACTGCAGGCGGTTCCCCTCCAGCACGGAACATGGCATCACTGATGGCTGCCCCAATGTCGTTTTCGGTGGCACCTGCCCTGCAGGCCTCCAGACCAGCCTTCATACCGGACTCGGTGGCAATAGCCGACTTGCGCATCACCTCAATTTCCACGTCGGATTTGCACACCCGGCTGCGCTCAACAATACCAAAACAATCCAGCAATTTACCCTCGGTCAAACTGGTGTGAATACGGTCCTGTTGATAGGCCGGAAAGAAATAACTGTTTCGTTCGTAGCCAATACGCTTGTTATCCAACCCATACAACCTCAGGGAATCGATCAGCATCTGGATGGCATCGCCTGTATCCGAATAAGGCTGTGTATGCTCTACCCAGGTTCGCTTGATCACATTGGATTCTTCCATCTGGCGCGTGATCATAAATGGCTCGGATTCGAGCGGTACCACCAGCGCCTGAAAGAACGAATAACCCGTGGTCTGATAGTCGGTCAGATACATGATGTTTTCCGGATCGGAAATAATCACGGCATCCAGATGGCGCTTTTGAATGTTTTCGCGCAATTCCCCCAGACGCCGTTCATATTCCTCGATGGGAAATGTCATGTCATCGCGCTGTCTCATGCGGCCTCCATGACTTCTTCGGTCGCTTTGGTCAGGATGTCCAGTCCTTCAGCGAGGTCGTCATAGGGGATCGTTAACGGCGGTATCAGCTTGACGACTCGTCCCCCTGTCCCACAGGCGGAAATAATCAGGCCCGATTTAAAGCAGGCATCAACAATCGCCCGGCTGCGGTCGCCGTTACCGGCATCAAGCCCCAGAATCATGCCCTTGCCCCGAACTTCAAGCTCTTCATAACGGTTAACGAGCTTTTCCATCGCTTCCATCATCTGGCGCCCCTTGCACTGCACATCGGACATCAACTCGTCGTCATCGAAGTAGGTCAAAGCCTCTCTTCCGGCTACAAAAGACAGGTTTTGCCCACGGAAAGTACCGGTGTGTTCCCCGGGCTTCCAATGCTTATCAACCTCTGGCTTCACCAGGTTCATGGCCATTGGTATGCCCATGCCACCAATCCCCTTTGCCAGACATATCACATCGGGATCCAGTCCGGTGTTGTCAAAACTAAAAAACGAGCCTGTTCGCCCCATGCCAACCTGGATATCGTCGACGATAATCAGGGAGCCCAGCTCGCGTGCCAGCGCCTGCAAATCCAGCAGCCATTGCTGGTCTGCTACGTTGACACCACCTTCTGCCTGAATCGGCTCGATCAGGAAAGCGGCCGGCGGCAAATGCCCACTGGAGGTATCAGCATAAAGCGTACGCAATTCATCGATAATATCTGAGGGCGTTCTTGTGCTGTCTTTACCCAGAGGCTGGTCACACCCAAAGGGGAAATGCCGAACGTTCTCAAGCGGAATTCCGGCCGCACCTCGAAACGCCTGATTGGCCGTACAGGCCAAAGCGCCCAGTGTCATACCATGAAAACCGTGCGTGAACGCCACGATTTCCCTTCGACCTGTTACCCGCCTGGCGATTTTCAATGCTGCCTCAACCGAGTTCGTCCCCGTTGGCCCCATAAACTGGAGTTTGTGAGGCATACCTCTTGGCTGCAGGATTGTCGTGACAAATTTTTCAATAAATGCCCGCTTGGCCTTTGTATGTAAATCCAGGCTATGAGTCACCCCGTTGTCCTGCATGTATTCGATCACTGCGGACTTCATTCGAGGGTTGTTGTGCCCGAAATTAAGGACGCCGGCTCCGGCAAAGAAATCAATATATTCCTTCCCCTCTTCATCTGTTTGCCTGGCGTTTTCGGCTTTATCGAAAACCACTGGATAGACTCGGCAATAGGCCCGAATCTCTGATTCACGTTCATCAAAAATGGTCATTAAACGTACCTCTTTTTATTCGGCGTTGGTGTTATTCGATATTGGGAAGTTGCGCACCAGCGAGTTGCGCGTATAGCTGGACAACCCTTGGAATCAGGTTGTCATTAAAATCGTAGTAAGCACTGTGACAGGGAACCTGGTGTCTGTGTTCCCCATCGTTTGATCCGATCAGGGCAAACGCACCGGGGACCTCTTGCAGGTAATAGCTAAAGTCTTCCGAAGCCATGATAGGGACTGCCGTATCAGTATCGATGGCGTCGTCACCAAACAATGTTCTCCAGGCTTGACGAACAGCGTAGGCTTGATGTGCATGGTTAATTGTCGCGCTGTAACGTGGCTGGATATCCACGTCGCAGTTAACGCCATAGCTCTTTGCCGTGGTCTCGCTTATCTCACGTATCAGGCGGTTCACCTGATCGCCGGTCTCCTGGTCAGAAAAGCGGATACTGCCACCAATCACCGCTTTTCCAGGAATTATCGTTGGACCACTGGGCGCCTCGATAGAGGCAACACTGACAACGGCAGTACTCTGTGGCGGCAGGCGACGACTGACAATTTGTTGCAGATTAAGCACGATAGCACTGGCTGCCAGTACCGGATCACGACAAAGCTCCGGCTGACTGGCGTGACCACCCTGTCCGTTAACGGTAATTGTGAATGTGCCATTGCCGCACATAACAATCCCGTCGGGGCACAGCAGTTTTCCAAAGGGTATCGCTGGCCAGTTATGCCAACCAAATATCTGGTCGACACCTTCAAGGGCGCCATCGTTAATCATTTCGCGCGCACCGTGCCCGCCCTCTTCAGCCGGCTGGAATATCAGCGTAACCGGTCCGGGCAATTCGTTTTCATGGCGCTTTAACCAGCTTGCGGCACCCATCAGGGTGGCTGTGTGGCCATCATGGCCACAGGCATGCATACAGCCGGCGTTTTCGGAAGACCAGTCCACTCCACTATCTTCCTCAATTGGAAGCGCATCCATATCGCCCCTGAGGGCAATATGCGGCCCCCCTTTACCCTGTGGATTTAATTGGGCAACCGTGCCCGTTTTGGCACACTCGCGCCAGGGGATGGAAAGATCGTCAAGCTGTTTACGAATAGATTGAGCAGTTCCCTCCTCCTCCCAGGTAAGTTCTGGCAGGCGGTGCAACTCACGTCGCAGGCGTGTCGCCCGGGCGATAATATCGTTCCAATGTTCCGACATTTTGCTCCTGTGCGTAGTAGGGTGTGGACAAGCATTCACTTACCCTGTTCATAACCTAACACAGCTTTAGGCAGATTGTCTTACTACCCTGCAACTCTGTGCTTACGTATAAGTAAGCAAGTAACGTTCCAGCCTGGCTACACCACATTTGTCGTAAAACATGTAAGCTTTCCTATTACTGCAAAAGCAATGACCAGGCTGAATTGATTCCAACAAGGAACCTTTATGCAAGAAGAAATCTCAACCGATGAATCTACTCACAAGCTCAAATTAAGAAACCTGCAACCTGAAGACTTTCCTTCCATGAAGGAAATCATGGACAGGGTCTATCCTGACCTGGGTGCCTGGACGAAGAAGCAATACCTGTCGCAATTAAAGGTTTTTCCCGAGGGACAAATCTGTATTGATGATCACGGCGTGGTGGTCGCTGCCGCATTTTCGGTGATTGTCGATTACGACAAGTTTGGCGACCAGCACACTTATGACCAGATTACCGGCGACTGCTATCTCACCACCCATGACCCACAGGGCGATGTGCTCTACGGTGTCGATGTATTTGTCTCGCCTGATTATCACGGCATGCGCCTGGGAAGACGGCTATACGAAGCGCGCAAAGAGCTGTGCCAAAACCTGAACCTCAAGGCCATCGTCGCAGGCGGACGAATTCCCAATTATCGCGACTACGCCAATGAAATGACGCCCCAGCAATATATCGAGCAGGTCAGGAACAAGGAAATTTACGACCCCATCCTCACTTTCCAGTTGTCCAACGAATTTGAGGTAAAGCGGATCCTGAAAAACTATCTTCCCGAGGATGAACAATCCCACGGTTATGCCACCCTGCTGGAATGGACAAATCTTTACTATGACCCGGGCTCGCCCAAGCTGATTGGCGCCAAACCAACCAATGCCCGCCTGGGCCTGGTGCAGTGGCAAATGCGTACTACCCGTTCAGTCGAAGAACTTATGCAACAGGTAGAGTTTTTTGTGGATGCACTTTCGGATTATCAATGCGATGTGGCCGTATTTCCCGAATTCTTTGATGCCCCGTTAATGGGCATAAACCACCATGAGACCTCTTACGATGCCATCAAGGCACTGGCGGAATACAGTGGGGAGATTGTCGAAGCCATGTCTGCGATGGCCGTTTCCTACAACATCAACATCATTGCCGGCTCAGTTCCGGTGCTGGAAGAAGACGGCCTGATGAACATCGCTTACCTTTGTCGTCGTGACGGCACCGTGGACTCCCAGTACAAGCTGCACCCCACTCCACATGAAAAACGTGCCTGGGTTATGCAAGGCGGTGACACGTTGCGAACCTTCGACACGGACTTCGGCAAAATTGGCATTTTGATTTGTTACGACGTGGAGTTTCCGGAGCTGGCCCGATTGCAGGCCGAAGAAGGCATGCAAATTCTTATCGTGCCCTTTTGGACCGATACCAAAAACGGCTACCTGCGCGTGCGTTGCTGTGCCCAGGCCCGGGCCATAGAAAACGAGTGTTATGTCGCTATTGCCGGCAGCGTAGGCAACCTGCCCAAAGTCGATGGCGCGGATATCCAGTACGCTCAATCTGCGGTGTTTTCGCCCTCGGATTTCAGCTTTCCCCACGATGCCATCATGGCGGAAACAACACCCAACACGGAAATGACACTGATTGTCGATCTGGATCTGGAAGTGTTAAATAAGCTCCAGAACGAGGGGTCGGTACGCAACTATCTGGATCGTCGTCGCGATCTGTACCGTATTGAATGGCTAAATAAAGAAAAAGAGGCTTAAAAATGTACAAAGAATATAAAGTGGAAATCGTTGCAGAGAGCGGTTGTGGCACCATCTTCCTGGGCGCATCCGGACTGCCGATTAAACGGCTGGAAGCCACACTCAACCAGGCGGCAGCAGAAGGCTGGCAAATGGTATTCCAGGTGATTGAACAAAAGCGTTTCTGGCTTTTCTGGACACGCGAAACGGTGATCCTGACCCTTGGCCGGTAGAGTGCCCGATAACGTGCCGACACGGATAAACCCGGCCCAAAAACTAGCCCTGCATTTGATCCAGCGCTACCAGCGAGGCGGTGGAGGTCAGGAACGTTTCCGCGTCGAATGCAACTTTCATCCGAGCTGTTCGGAATACGCTCGCCAGGCCATTACACACTATGGTTTTGTTAAAGGGGGAAGCCTGGCGATACGACGTATCGCCCGCTGCAACCAACCTGATTTGGCACATCCTATTTCCGACCCGCTTCCACACTTCTGTGAGGGAAACAACCATGATTGAAGCCTGGACATTGCGAACAGACCGCGTTCGCGAAGAGGAAGAAACCTTCCGCCAAAAACTGCGCAACCTCAGCGATGAGGAGCGCGCCAATTTTTATCGAATCTACAATAAAAAGTTACGTGACCCGGATACCTATGCTGTACTTAACTGGCTGTTCCTGACCGGTATGCATCACGCTTATCTGGGCCGGTGGGTCCGGGCGCTGATAAACCTGTCTGTGATGATTATCGGCATCATGCTGCTCTTCACCGAGAATGCACCGGTCGGCTTTTTGATGATCATTGCCATATTGGCCATAGAGATACCGGCCCTGTTCAGAAGCCAGGTGATTGTGGCGGATTTCAATACACAGCAGGGTGAGCAGGTACTCAGACAGATGCAAAGCCAGGCACCACAGCAACCCCAAAGCCAAGTTTAAATCCGGGCATAAAAAAAAAGGGCCATATGGCCCTTTTTTCAATATTCAAAACCAGCTTTTTAAAGCGGTTTGATATTCACATTGCGAAATTTCACGATGCCGCTACCGTATTGCAGGGCAATTGGCCCGCTGGAAAGACGGCTATCACTGTCATCCGCCGTAAGAATGCCGTTAATCCGCGCTTCCATGTGATCGCCCTCTACCCTGATTTCATAGGTATTCCAGCGACCGCCCGTATCCAGCTTGGCCAGTATCGGCGCCACACCCACAATGCCACCTGTTCGATAGGTAGGATCGGGCCGCTGATCAAAAATATTGACCTCGTAGCAGGTCTGGTCGTTGACATTTTCAGGCTCGGCACAGCGGATAAATATGCCGCTGTTGGCAGGGTCGTCCACCCAGAACTCCAGTGTTATCAGAAAATCTTCGTAGGACTCTTCGGTCAGCAGGTAACTGGTGCTGCCCTCGTCGGCCATAAGCACGCCATCCCTAATGCGCCACTCGGCATCGCCCAACTTGTTCCAGCCGTCCAGGTTTTCGCCATTAAACAACGCAAACCGTTCGCCCTGGGCAATGGCCATGCAGGACAGCAGCATCGAAAGAAAAATAACGGTCGTTTTTATTGTTTTCATATTCCCTCCAGAAAGTTTGATCGCTTTCCATGGTCCTGGTCAGCAAGCGAAATAGGCACTGCCCCCTGAAGGAGACAGTGCCGTTTTTTAATAGTTAGATTTTTCGACCTTTGGCCGCCGCGATTCTCATGCGCAAGGCGTTCAGTTTGATAAAGCCCTCCGCATCCGCCTGGTTGTATGCGCCCTCGTCCTCATCAAACGTGGCGATACGCTCATCGAACAGGCTGTCGTCCGATTTTCGGCCGACAACAGTCACACTGCCCTTGTAGAGCTTCAGACGGACCGTACCGTTGACTGTCACCTGCGACTGGTCAATCGCGCTTTGCAGCATCTTGCGCTCTGGCGACCACCAGTAACCGTTGTAAATCAGCTCGGCGTACTTGGGCATCAACTCATCTTTCAGGTGCGCCACTTCGCGATCCAGCGTCAGTGACTCAATCGCACGGTGAGCCGGCAGCAAAATGGTTCCGCCGGGGGTTTCGTAACAGCCGCGAGACTTCATGCCCACGTAGCGGTTTTCAACAATATCCAGTCGACCAATACCGTTATCGCCACCCAGCTTGTTCAAGCGCTCCAGCATGGTTGCCGGAGACAGCTTTTCGCCATCAAGGGTCACAGGGTCGCCATGGGCAAACCCAATTTCAATATAGGTAGGTTTATCCGGCGCGTTTTCCGGAGACACACTCCAGCGCCACATATCTTCCTCGGCCTCGGCCCAGGGATCTTCCAGAATGCCGCCCTCATAAGAAATATGCAGCAGGTTAGCGTCCATGGAGTAAGGCGATTTTTTCTTCTTGGAAAAATCCACCGGAATATTGTGGTCTTCGCAATACTTCATGAGTGTGTCGCGCGACGTCAGGTTCCATTCTCGCCAGGGGGCAATGACTCGAATTCCCGGCTTCAAGGCATAGGCACCCAACTCAAAACGCACCTGGTCATTACCCTTGCCGGTCGCCCCGTGCGAGATCGCATCGGCGCCGGTTTCATTGGCAATCTCTACCAAACGTTTGGCAATCAGCGGACGTGCGATAGACGTGCCCAGCAGGTATTCACCTTCGTAGATCGCATTGGCACGAAACATCGGGAACACATAATTGGCCACATAGTCTTCGCGCAGGTCTTCAATGTAGATTTCCTTAACGCCCAGCGCCTGTGCCTTTGCACGGGCCGGTTCTACTTCTTCACCCTGACCAATGTCTGCGGTAAATGTCACCACTTCGGCCTGATACTCGTCCTGCAACCAGCGGACGATGACCGACGTATCCAGACCACCGGAATATGCGAGTACTACTTTGTCGACTGACGCCATCTGCTTCGCCTCAAAATATTTATCAAAAAAGGTTTATTCGCCAAGGGCGAAAAGGCCGCGCATTTTATCGACTGGGGTGGAAAGTATCCAGCAATAGATTCTGACGAAAGCTAATTATCTTTTATATTAAAAATTAAATGCTGCGTATAAAAGCAAGATCCACAACCCAATAAAAAATATAGTCTGAACTATAAAAATTGGGATGAGCCATTTTTTAAAACCTGCCAATTTTGAATTAAGAAAATATTGGCTAAATGAAAAAAGGACAGCTGCAGCTGTAAGAAAAAAACCTGATAGGGCAATCCAATAAAGGGATCCCGCAGAAAATCGAAATAAATACAAGCACAAAATAAAGAAACACACTGAAAAAACTACAAACAAATTGATGGTTGTGCGCTTTGAGATTGGCATAGTTTTATTCCTTAAAATGGAGAAGCTATTAAATAGACACAGGCTGCCGCTATAGCAATCCCTGTTCCTAGTCCAGTACCAGCTGTCTTCGCTAGATCAAAGCTGGCTTGCCTTTTTAGTCTTTCCAGTTCTTTAATTCTGTCAGCATTTTTCCCTAAGGATTCTTCATCGCATGTCAAGCTGTCAATCTCTCCCTGAATCCTTTCATTCTCCTTAATTGCTTTATAACTGTTATAGCCCGTAATACCTACATCAAATAAAGTTAAAGCTGCGCATGTAAGAAAGCCTCCTAATGCCAATCCATGTTCGTCAGTAAATCTGAGTGGATTACTATTTACATAAGCGTAGGTATTTATGCCTCCATTTAGCCCAATAGGATCACTCTGAACATACCTCCCCCAGCCGGGGTGATAGTCCCGGAAGTAGTTGTAGTGCAGGCCGGATTCACCATCTTCATACTGGCCGGGGAACCGCAGGCAGATGTTGGTTTTGATCCCATCCCCATCCAGGTCTTTGTCGATCCTGCCCACCCCAAAAGCATCGCTGCGCCAGGTCCAGTAATCTGCTGAGCATCATTGGTGGCCATACGGGGAGTATTGAGATGGTCAGGTTCGAATTTACTGAAAATACTGCCAACTAGTGCACAGCCACCTATCTAGCATTTACCGAATCCTAGGCTAAACCTGATCCATAAAACTTGATTTGTTTATCTGCCTCCATACATCAAGATAAGAAAGATGCTCTTCCGCAATAGGCAAGTAATACTCTTTGTTATCAGAGACTACGCGATAAACGCAACAACCCATTGGAAAAAGTAGCTGATAGTGCTTTTTTCTGAAACGACTTGTGACATCTTCAAGAACAGATACGGATTTCAACTTCACGGTTGAGCCAGGATAAGTCAACAATTCAATGTCTTCATCTGTGACCAATATTTTTTTAGCAGTTTTAAAACTTAACCTTAAGACCGTAACTCCTTTTGCAACAACACCAAGAAAAAATAGCGCACTAAGTAGCATTACTGTCTTAGTCAAACTCTCATAACCAGGCCTAAAAATAAAAGTAATGAAGAAAATAAATGCTAAAATTGGCCCTAATATTAAAAAATATGATGGCCAGTAAAGCCACGCATGTTTACCAAAATGGGCGTTATGGAATGTAATATTAGTTTGCATATTCTTGACCTAATGCAGTTCCAATTGCGCTTGAAGCAGTTGAAGGCCCCCAGCCAATTACAGCTCCGGGTATAGCACCGGCACCTCGTGTAATCCCTGCAGCCCATCCACCTCCAATAGCTGATCCAAAGACAGACCCCCAATTGATGTGCGCGTTATTACACTGATCATCATCGATATTATTACTAATTACTTGGGTGCCAAAATTTGAAAAACCACCTAATAGCGCTGCAGACCCTATACCTACCCCTCCAAAAAAGCCAGTTCCTGCACCAATCAAGCCACCAACAGCAGCTGATACCAGCGCATCTCGTATACTCGCACCTGTTGAGAGAGAACCTGTAAATGCTGAAACTCCCCCAATTAATCCACCAATTGCAGCTCCAGGCACCCCAATTTCACCTGTAGGGTCATAGTACATAACGGGGTTCCCCGCCACATAAGCATAGTTATTGATCCCGCCATTCAGCCCAATGGGATCTGACTGAACATACCTTCCCCAACCGGGATGGTAGTCCCGGAAGTAGTTGTAGTGCAGGCCGGATTCACCATCTTCATATTGGCCGGGGAACCGGAGGCGGATGTTGGTTTTGATCCCATCCCCATCCGGGTCTTTGTCGATCTTGCCCACCCCAAAGGCATCGCTGCGCCAGGTCCAGGTAATCTGCTGGGCATCGTTGGTGGCCATACGGGGAGTATTGAGATGATCAGGCGTAATGTAGGCCAGTTCCTCACGCTTGATATTGCAGTTGTTGCGATAAACGGTCTCGACAAACGCAATGGGCATTTGGTCCAGCCAGAGGTAGTGCTTCTGTCGTTTTAGTGTGCCATTGGGCTTGTAGACCGTTTGCTGGATCAGCTGACCTGCCTGATTGTAGTGGAAGATATGGGTGCGAGCTTCCTTTCGTGTTCCCTGCTCACTGAGCTTGTACCGGGTTTTGCGTACCCGCTGTCCCAATGCGTTGTAATCGTAGTTGGCCCTGAGTACTCCACGCTTCCAATAAGCCACCATGCGGTTGCGCTCGTCATAGGCCCAGACTTTTTTGGCGTTACCGTTGGCACGGATGATTTGCAGCAGGTTGCCGTTATCATCAAGTTCCAGTGATCGACGCCCCACAAATCTCAGACGATTGCTTTCAGCGGCATATTCAAATGCGATATCACGTACGCTGCCATCGGGCTTGTCGAACACGCGCCGAGTGCGGTTGCTAGCCGCATCGTACTCGTAGGATTTGGTACCGTAATCGGAAGCATCCAGGGTCAGGCGATCCAGTTCGTCGTAGCCAAACTCCTGATCCTGGATAGGGGTATCCAGATCCAGTATTTCCAGAATATTGTTGTTGCCATCGTAGCCATAGCTGACTCCTTGATAGAGGAGACCTCCTGCCAGTTCCTGCCGAATCAACCGGTAGTCCTGATCGTAGTTGCGAGTCAGGCTCAATCCATTGCCATAGGAAAGGCCCGCCAGAGGACCAAAGGGCAGGTACACCACATCATCCACCAGTGCCTGGCTGTTTCCTGCCGGAGTGCTGTCCAGAGAGACAGCAATGATTTGCCCCCGGGTATTCCGCTCGTAGTGCACTTCCAGACCTGAAGGGTAAATCTGGGATGTGAGGTTGCCGGACAGGTCGTAGCCAAATTGTTCGGTAAAGTCCCTGCCATCCACAGTAGAGTTTTTTTGGATAAGGCGCCCCAGAGCGTCGTACTGGTATTGGGTGCTCCCGGACGCATCATTCATACTGGTCAAACGACCAATACCATAGGTTCCCTGATCGTATTCGAAGTGGACATTGAGGTTGGTATTAAACCCATACTCAATATCGGTCAAGCGGTTGAGGGCATCGTAGGTGTAGTTGGTTTGGGTGCCATCGTTACGTGTCTTATTCAGGAGATTGCCTGCCTGGTCGTAGCTGTATTGGGTCAGACCGGTATCGGGGCTTTGTTGCTCGATGACTTCACCATACGCATTGTAGGTGTAGGTGGTGGTCAGTCCGCGTTGATCTGTCACCGCAATCAGTTGATCCCCAGCGTCGTACTCAAGCTGGACAGGGTTGCCTGCCCTGTCGGTTTGCTCCATAAGGTTATTGAGTGCATCGTAGCTGTTACTTGTGGGATGGTCGGCACTGTCCTTCACCTCAATCAGGTTGTTGTTGCCGTCATAGGCATAGTCCTGCGTTACCAGCGGATCAGCACCCTGATAGTGGACCAATCGTCCAAGGATGTCATAGACATGGTTACGGGTGGCCGCGAGGCTGCCCGAAGGGTCCAGAATATCTTGCCGGGTGACATTACCTGCGACGTCCAGAGTATATTCCATTCGATTACCCAGACTGTCCACCAGTGCTATCAAATGCCCAGCAGCATCGTATTCGAAATAGGTTCTATCGCCATTGGGGGAAACAACCTCGATCAGCTGGCCGGCGGGATCATAAACAAACGAGGTTGTGGCCGACGCGGCGGCCCCGGCGGCCTCAGTTACTGAAGTCAGGCGTTGTCTTGGATCATAACCATAGGTGGTTACCACCCCATTGGGATCGATTGATTCCAGCAAATTACCTGCGGGATCGTAACGGGTAAAAAGCCATTGCTGACCCAACGCGTTAGTCATCGAGGTACGATCGCCCTGGAGGTCGTAGTCGAAGGTGGTCACATCCGACACATCGGTGCGCGGACCATCAATCGAAAGCACCTGACCAAAATCATTGTAAGTCATGCTTTCTGTCCGCTGGGCGTGCGTGTTACTCGACAGTACAAGCATCATCATCGCGGCCAATCCCTGGACCACTCTTGAACAATTAATATCCATATTATTTTTCTTCCTTTTGTATGCTTTCTAGAGTCCCTGATCAGAGTCCGTTCGTGTTAATAGATTGCCGCTTTCGTCGTAAGTAAACTGAGTCACAGAGGTAGGGGTGGTCACTTTTGTAGGCAGGCGGTGTGTTGCGTCCCACTCGGTGGTAATGGTTCGCTCTTGCGGTGTCCCTACCGCTTCGGTTCGGGACAACTCCAGACCCGTGTCGTCGTGGACAAACGAGGTGGTGATCCCATTCCAGTCAGTAGCGCTGGCCAGATAGCCATTGGTATCGTAGCTACGGTCCTTGTACCGACTATTGGGGCAGGTTTGGCAACGGTCGCCCGTTACCCCGCTGACCTTGGGGCCACCTTGTTGGGCAATGACCTGGTAGGTACGTTGGTCGCCATTAGGGCCGGTCACCCGTGTTGTCCCATCGGCAGTAGAGTATAAAAATTCGTATCGTTCCGATCCATTGGCATACTCGCTAAGAATCACTCTTCCTGATGAGTCATACGCCCATGTGGCATAGCGAACACCATTCTCGTTGGTAATGCCAGTTAAGTGCGACAGGAAGCGTGTGTCTTCATAGTGATATTGCCTGCTGCTGCCGTCCTGGTAGATAACCTGAACAAGGTTTTGATCCTGATACAGGTACTGAATGATGCCAGAAGGTGTATTCACCGTAGCCAAGCGGTCATCCGTGTAATTAAACGAAATCACCCTGCCATTGTTGTTTTCTGCTTCGACGAGTTTTCTGTTTTCGTCGTATGTCAGTGTAACGACTTCCCCGCCCGGATAAGTCAACTGGCTGAGGATACCGTCAACAAAAATATGCCTCACTTTATTTTCGTCGATGAAATGCCACGCATCGGCTATCTTTTTCAAGGAAACCTTTGCCGAGTTCGCTTCTTTCCAGCCATCAGCTGTCGATACAAAATCGTAAACAACACCCATGGAGCTAATGATTTTAGGTTTGGAAAAGGTCGACTTCACCTGAAAGGTTTTATATACGGGGATCGTCACGGATTCCCCGGATGCTGTGGTCACCAAACAGGAACCATTATTATAGGTTGTCGCTGCATTTTTAAATGCTCCCAGAAAAACCTGATCCCTTATTTCATCCCAGCGATTTAAACAGGTAAATTCCGGATCGCCCGTCTGCCTGCTTTTAACAGGGGGAAACATGGTTCCTCCTCTGGTTTCTGCCGCATGTTCCATGATAGCGGAAAAATTATGACGCCAATTCGAACCCATATCTGTATTACCATCAATGGAAGGCAGGGAGGAGTAATAGCGCGTGAACTGCAAATTACTGTCCGGCTGCCGATAATCAAGCACCGTTTCCATTTTTCGTCCGGAAATCGGGTCACAAGGGTTAGCCTCGCATTCGTCTATGGGCTTAGCGCTTTGTGCGAGCAAGTATCCTGGGGAGGCACCCAGAAAAAAATAGAAATCACCCCGGCAAAAATTTCCTGACAGATCCGTACACCAGTTGCCCCCAGTTATACGAAAGAACGGTGTTCCCGCATCGACAAGATCAATAGAGGAATCTCCTTGCTCTACATAGGTATAGCCACAGCCCGGAGAATTATAAAACTGGTCGGCACCTATGTCATAAAAGAGCTGGGAGCAGGCATCTAAAGCTTCCTGAATGGTTGCATGCCTGCTGTACTCAATGAAGTGCTCACCATGGGAAAACTCTGCAACAAAGAGTACAAACGCTGAGATAAAGAAATACTGAAGTTTTTTATATGTCGACATTCCTTGTCCACCTTTGTCCATAATCAGGACTTGGGATACTAAAGAAACAAAGTTGACAAATCAACCCCTCTGTAGTTTCAGGTTTTCATTACAGATTAGTTGCCCTCCTCACATTAACTACTGAAATAAAAGGTGGTTTTGGATAGAATGCGCGCACTTATCAAGGCCCCCCATGACAGAAAGTGAAATTCGCCTAACAAGGCCTGACGACTGGCACATTCATCTACGTGACCGAGACGCACTCAGGCTAACCGTTCCCGCCGTTGCGCGTTATTTTGGGCGCGCGATTGTTATGCCCAACCTGGTTCCGCCGGTAACTACCGTGGCACTTGCCAATAGCTACCGCGAGCGCATTCTCGCGCAATTGCCGCCAGACTCCGGTTTCGATCCGCTGATGACTCTCTATCTCACCGATAGCATGTCGCCCGACGAGATACACAAGGGCAAGGAAACCGGAAGTGTTACCGCCTGCAAGCTATATCCGGCCGGGGCAACCACCAACTCGGATTCCGGCGTTACCGATATTAAAAACATCTATTCAGTCCTGGAGGCCATGCAGGAAGTCGGCATGCCACTACTGGTACACGGTGAGGTAATCAGCGCGGATATTGATATCTTTGACCGGGAAGCCGTTTTTATCGAGCGACATTTGCAGCCGTTGCTGAAGGACTTTCCCGAATTGAAAGTGGTGATGGAACATATCACCACCACCGATGCAGCCCAGTTTGTCGAGGAAGGTTCAAGCAATCTGGCAGCCACGATTACCGCGCATCATCTTCTTTACGAGCGCAACCACATGCTGGTTGGCGGTATTCGTCCCCATCTTTATTGCCTGCCTATTCTCAAACGGCGCAACCATCAGGAAGCATTGATTCGGGCGGCAACGTCGGGCAACAAAAAGTTCTTTCTAGGTAGTGACTCGGCACCGCACGCCACCGATGCCAAGGAAACCGCTTGCGGCTGCGCTGGCTGCTATACCGGACACGCGACGCTGGAGCTTTATGCCGAGGCCTTTGCCGCGGCGGATGCCCTGGACAAGCTTGAGGCATTTGCCAGTTTTTACGGACCGGATTTTTATGGATTGCCCAGAAATACCGACCAGATTGTCCTGAAATCACAGAGCTGGATTGCCGACGAACAACTTCCCTACATGAACACCACGATTAAGCCACTGCGGGCAGGTGAGAAGATTCAATGGATAGTGGAACCGGCCTGATGACGGAGTCCATGTCTGACCTTTTCAATGAAACCAGCGGGCTGGGCATTGCCGATCGCTTTCGCGGTTTCCTGCCGGTGGTTGTCGATGTTGAAACCGGTGGCTTTGATGCCAGAACCAACGCCCTCCTGGAAATTGCCGCCGTGCCGATTTTGATGGATGAAGAGCAAAACCTGTACCCGGAAAACTGCTATAGCGTCGATGTAGCACCTTTTGAAGGAGCCGTCGTCGAAGAGAGTGCCCTGCAATTTACCGGTATTGACCTGGAAGACCCGGAGCGCAACCCACTGGCGGAAAAAGAGGCACTGACAACGATTTTCAAACCTATTCGGCAATTGGTTCGCGACCACGATTGCAAACGCGCCATCCTGGTTGCCCACAATGCGCATTTTGATCTGGGTTTTATTAATGCCGCCTGTGATCGGACCAGCGTTAAACGAAACCCCTTTCACCCCTTTTCCTGTTTTGATACAGCGACTCTTGCCGGACTTGCTTACGGCCAAACTGTTTTGGCACGTGCCTGCAGTGAAGCACATATTGGCTTTGATAATCGCGAGGCCCATTCGGCCAGTTACGATGCCAGCAAGACCGCAGAGCTGTTCTGCAAGATCGCAAATACCTGGTCCAGCCATATTGGCTGGAAACCATATGACCAAGGAGCCTAATTCGAGATGAGTGATTCGCAAAAACGCGAAGCGTTGGAATACCACCGCAACCCTACCAAGGGCAAACTTTCTATCCTGCCCACTAAACCTCTGTCCAACCAGCACGATCTGGCACTGGCCTATTCCCCCGGTGTTGCACACCCCTGTCTTGAAATAGAGAAAGATCCAAACCTGGCGGCCGAGTACACGTCGCGCGGCAATCTGGTGGCCGTGGTGTCCAACGGTACGGCCGTACTCGGTCTGGGCAATATCGGAGCACTGGCTTCCAAGCCGGTGATGGAAGGCAAGGCGGTCCTCTTCAAGAAGTTTGCGCATATCGATGTGTTCGATATCGAAGTCGACGAAACCGATGTCGACAAATTTGTCGAAGCGGTCGCTCGCCTGGAACCAACCTTTGGTGGTATCAATCTGGAAGACATCAAGGCACCGGAGTGTTTCTTTATCGAGCGAAAACTCAAGGAACGCATGAACATTCCTGTGTTTCACGATGACCAGCACGGCACGGCTATCTGTTCTGCGGCGGCGGTACTGAATGGTCTGCGAATCGTCGACAAGAAATTTGAAGACGTAAAGATGGTGGTTTCCGGTAGTGGTGCGGCGAGCATCGCCTGTACTGATTTGCTGGTCAGTATGGGAATACGTCCGGAAAACGTCTTTATGGTCGACCGGTCCGGCGTGATCTATAAAGGCCGAACCGAAGGCATGAACGAGTGGAAGGAAAAGTACGCCGTAGAAACCGACGCGCGCACGTTGGATGATGCGATGCAGGACGCGGATATCTTCCTGGGCTTGTCCGGACCTGGTGTGCTGACACAGGATATGTGTAAAAAAATGGCTCCCAACCCGCTGATACTGGCGATGGCGAACCCGACACCGGAAATCATGCCGGAGCTGGCCAAAGAGGTACGGCCCGATGCCATTATTGCCACGGGTCGTTCTGATTATCCCAACCAGGTGAACAATGTTCTCTGCTTCCCCTTCCTGTTCCGTGGTGCACTGGATTGCGGTGCCACTACGATTAACGAAGAGATGAAGCGGGCAGCGGTAAAAGCCATTGCCGATTTGACGCACCGTGAGCCCAACGATGCCGTCGCCCGGGCTTACCTCGGGGAAAAACTGGAATTCGGCCCGGATTACCTGATTCCCAAGCCTTTTGACCCACGCCTAATCCAGGATGTACCTCTGGCCGTTGTGAAAGCTGCCATGGCTAGCGGTGTGGCTTCGCGCCCCATTGAAGACCTGGAGGCCTATTCACAGAAACTGCAGAGCTACGTATACAGTAGTGGCATCTTTATGAAGCTGGTGATCGAGGAAGCCAAGGCCAACCCTGCCCGGGTGGCTTTCTCGGAAGGCGAAAACGAAGATGTACTTCGCGCCCTGCAAATGGTGATCGATGAAAAAATCGCTCGCCCG
This sequence comes from Pseudomonadales bacterium, assembly GCA_965222065.1. Lineage (GTDB taxonomy): Bacteria > Pseudomonadota > Gammaproteobacteria > Pseudomonadales > GM7GCV1 > GM7GCV1. Next base: position 2,156,408 of record OZ244933.1, on the reverse strand, counting down.
GTGATTATTGGCCGCCGCGAGGTGGTCAATGGCAAAATCAAGCAATTGACACTGCGCTTCCGTGAAGGCGAGGACTTTGATCTGGTCGACCCTGAGGAAAACCCGGATTACGAGCGCCACTGGAAACATTATCTGGAACGTCAGGGACGTCATGGTGTTTCCGTCGAAACCGCACAGAAAGTCATCCGCTCCAACAATACCGCGCTGGCGGCAATCATGGTCGATATGGGCGATGTGGATGCCATTCTCTGTGGCAAGGCCGGTCGCTACGAAAACCACCTGCGTAACGTGGTGTCCTGTCTTGGCCACAGCAGTGCCGACACCGCTAACTACTCCGCTGTCTGTGCATTGACCCATGAGAGCGGTCCTATTTTCCTGACCGATCCGTTTGTCCACGTCGATCCTTCTGTCGACCAGGTGGTGACCAACGCCAGCAACGCCATTGAGTTCGCCAGGAAGTTCAACATTGAACCCAAGGTCGCCCTGGTCTCACATTCCAACTTTGGCACCTATGAAAACCCTTCAGCGAAAAAGATGAAGCGCGCCACCGAAATGCTTAAGGAAAAGTATCCGGATCTGGAGATTGAGGGTGAAATGTTTGCCTTTACCGCCATGAACGAAGAGTTCCGCAAGCAGTCTTTACCAAGCGCCAATTTGACGGGACGTGCCAACATCCTGGTCATGCCCAACATGGACTCCGCAGCCATTGCGCTGGGATTGATGCGCACCATGACCAATTCACGATTGATTGGCCCCTATCTGGCAGGACTGCCACAAAATGCTCACGTGCTTATCCCCAGTGTATCGGCACGGGGTATTTTCAATATGACGGCACTCTGTTCGGCCGACGCCGCCAAGTAAACCAATTGCGTTAATAATACGTAGTTGATTCCGTCTATATGGGGCTCTTTTGAGCCCCTTTTTATTTTTCACTGTTCATTGAGAGCCAAATTGAGGGTCAATATGTTATCTGGCTCAGGCATAATGTTCGGTTGATTTAACGCAGTTCCCTTTCATGCAAGAAATTCAAATACGTGGTGCCCGCACCCATAATCTGAAAAATATTAACCTCGATATACCCCGCGACAAACTGGTGGTGATCACTGGCCTGTCCGGTTCAGGCAAGTCGTCCCTGGCGTTCGATACCCTTTATGCTGAGGGCCAACGCCGCTATGTAGAGTCCCTGTCTGCATACGCGCGCCAGTTCCTGTCGATGATGGACAAGCCGGACGTGGACAGCATTGAAGGGTTGTCTCCGGCAATTTCCATCGAGCAGAAATCCACATCGCACAACCCGCGCTCAACCGTGGGCACTGTTACCGAGATCTACGACTACCTGCGTCTGCTGTATGCCCGGATTGGCGACCCCAAATGTCCCGAACACGGTGCGCCATTGGCAGCCCAAACCATTTCCGAGATGGTCGACCAGATTGTGAAGCTGGACGAAGGGACACGCATCCAAATACTCGCGCCGGTGATACGCAATAGAAAGGGCGAACATCACCACCTGTTCAGCCAGCTGCGGTCTGATGGCTATATACGGGTTCGAATAGATGGCGAGGTCTGCGATCTCGATGACCTGCCGGAAATAAATAAAAATCAGAACCATCAAATCGAAGTCGTCATTGACCGTCTGCGTATCCGCGAAGATATCGAGCAACGTCTTGCTGAATCCCTGGAGACAGCGCTTAATCTGGCCAAGGGCCTGGTGTTAATCGACAACATGGATGACCCTGGCGCCAGCAAACTGTTTTCTGCCAAATTCGCCTGCCCGATTTGTGATTACAGCCTCAACGAACTGGAGCCGCGGCTGTTCTCTTTCAACAACCCGGCCGGCGCCTGCCCTTCTTGTGATGGCCTTGGCCTAAAACAGTTTTTTGATGATCACAAGATTATCCAGTTTCCGGAATCCAGCCTGGCCGAGGGGGCCATTCGTGGCTGGGACCGCCGCAACTTTTACTATTTTTCCATGCTCTGCTCGCTGGCGAAGCATTATCAATTTGACATGGAAGCGCCTTTCGAGGAGTTGCCGGAAAACTGCCAGCAGGTGATCCTGCACGGCTCAGGCGAAGAAAGCATTGAGTTCAGTTACGTTAATGATCGTGGCGATACCTATGTGCGCCGCCACCCTTTTGAAGGCATTCTCAAAAATTTTGAGCGACGCTATCGGGAAACTGAGTCGCAGTCGGTACGCGACGAACTCAGTAAGTTTTTAACCACAAGCAAATGCGAAGCCTGCGATGGCAGCCGTTTGCGCAAGGAAGCCCGCAATGTGTTTGTGGACGGTCGCCCCTTGCACGAGATCACGGGTCTCACAGTACGAGATGCGGTGGCCTATTACTCAACGCTTCAATTGCAGGGAACAAAGGCCGAGATCGGCGACAAGATATTCAAGGAAATTCGCGAACGGTTGCAGTTTCTCGCCGATGTGGGGCTGGGCTACCTCAACCTGAATCGCAGCGCCGACACGCTTTCGGGGGGCGAGGCTCAACGTATCCGGCTCGCCAGCCAGATAGGTGCCGGCCTTGTCGGGGTGATGTATGTGCTGGATGAACCGTCCATTGGTCTGCACCAGAGAGATAACGAACGACTATTATCCACACTGACCCGGCTTCGCGACCTGGGCAATACCGTACTGGTCGTGGAGCACGACGAAGAGGCCATTCGACTGGCCGATGAGGTCATTGATATTGGGCCGGGTGCCGGGGTCCATGGCGGTAATGTCCTGTGCCAGGGTCGGGCAACCGACATTGCCGAATGTAAAGACTCACTTACCGGTGATTACCTGTCGGGACGCAAAAGCATTGCTGTGCCTCAACAACGACGCGTACCCAATGAGCTGGAGTGGCTGGTGATCAAGGGGGCCCGTGGCAATAATTTGAAAGAGGTGGAACTGCGATTGCCCAAAGGGCTAATGACCTGTGTCACCGGCGTCTCGGGCTCGGGGAAATCCACCCTGATTAACGATACCCTGTTTCCCTTGGCGGCCACCGCACTGAACAAGGCAACCACGCTGAACGCAGCTCCGCACGAGAGCATCGAAGGGTTGGATATGTTCATCAATTGTGTGGACATTGACCAGAGTCCCATCGGTCGGACGCCGCGCTCCAACCCCGCCACCTATACGGGGCTGTTTACCCATATTCGGGATTTGTTTGCCGGGACCGAGGAAGCCCGCTCCCGCGGTTACAAGCCCGGAAGATTCAGTTTTAACGTCAAGGGCGGTCGGTGTGAAGCCTGTCAGGGTGACGGCCTGATCAAGGTGGAAATGCACTTCTTGCCCGACGTGTACGTCGTCTGTGAACAGTGTCATGGCCAGCGCTACAACCGCGAAACCCTGGAAGTGAAATACAAGGGAAAGAGTATTCACGAAGTCCTGGAGATGACGGTTGAAGACGCGCTCGATTTCTTTGACGCAGTTCCAGCGATCAAACGCAAGCTGGAAACACTCATGTCTGTTGGCCTGTCCTATATACGACTGGGCCAGCAGGCCACGACATTGTCCGGAGGGGAAGCCCAGCGGGTAAAACTTTCCCGCGAGCTCGCCAAACGCAACACCGGTTCAACGCTGTATATCCTGGACGAGCCAACGACTGGCCTGCATTTTCATGACATCAAGCAGTTACTGGACGTGTTGCACCATTTACGCGACGACGGCAATACGCTGGTGGTCATTGAACACAACCTGGATGTAATTAAAACGGCCGACTGGATTATTGATCTGGGTCCGGAGGGTGGTGCCGAGGGCGGCGAGATTATCGCCCAGGGGACGCCAGAGGACGTGGCAAAATCGAAACGATCCTATACAGGTAAGTTTCTTGCCCCCATACTCAAGAAAGGATGACATCCGCTTCGTCTTTATAATTAAGCAAAAAAAAGGCCGCATAACGCGGCCTTTTTTATATTCCAGATAAAGCTTAAAGCTTGTCTGAATGGCTGCCCAGGTAGGAAGCAACACCTTCTGAGGTTGCCTGCATGCCTTCGTCGCCCTCTTGCCAGCCGGCCGGACAAACTTCGCCGTGCTGCTGGTGGAAGCTCAGGGCATCAACCATGCGAATCATTTCATCAATGTTTCGTCCAAGAGGCAGATCGTTAACCACCTGATGGCGTACGATGCCTTCTTCATCGATCAGGAAGGAGCCACGAAAGGCGACGCCACCGGCGGATTCCACATCATAGGCCTTGCAGATGGTGTGACTGACATCGGCCACCAACGGGTATTTCACCGGTCCGATCCCGCCATCATTCTTGGCCGTGTTACGCCAGGCATTGTGAGTAAACTGGGAATCGATAGAAACGCCGATAACTTCGACACCACGCTTGGTAAATTCTTCATAGCGGTTATCGAACGCAATCAGCTCAGAAGGGCAAACAAACGTAAAATCCAGAGGGTAAAAGAATATGACCGCTTTTTTCCCTTTGATTTTCTCGCTGAGCGTATAAGCATCAACGATTTCTCCGGAACCTAATACTGCTGCCGCGGTAAAATCCGGGGCAGGCTGGCCAACTAAAACTGCCATGATAAAAATACCTCTAATATGTTTTGAATCTGTCAGCTCCCGAGACGGAGCACGAAACGCTAAATAGCCTGGTGAAGTCTACACGCTATTTACTGTGAGTTTAACCAGATACCACGGCGAATTGACACAAACAGATCATGCCCGTAAAAAGGCAACTGGAAACATGACAACTCTTTGAATAAGTTACGTATTTTCTGGACAAATCTGTCAGCAAGTCTACAATCTCCGCCTTTTGTAAAATCAAGGTCCATTGATGTCAAAACTACCACTCAAGCCTGCGACTCAGAGCGCTTATACTGAGGCAGAAATCCGCCAAAATGAGACCGGGCTGGCTTTCGGTGAGGGCAGACCTCAGCTTCCCGTTCGCGAGATGCTCATGCTCGACCGCATCGTGGAAATCAACAAGGATGGTGGTGTACACGGCAAAGGACAGATAATTGCCGAAATGGATATTAATCCGGACCTTTGGTTCTTTCAGGTGCATTTCCCAGGTGACCCCGTCATGCCAGGTTGCCTTGGCCTGGATGCTATGTGGCAGCTGGTTGGCTTTTATCTCGGCTGGATAGGTCACCCGGGGAAAGGCCGCGCCCTGGGCGTCGGTGAAGTTAAATTCACCGGACAGGTCATGCCCGACGCTAAAAAAATTGTCTATGAAATAGATTATTCCCGAATTATCGCCCGCGGACTGGTCATGGGTATTGCTGACGGGAAATTAATCTGCGACGGTGAAACTATTTATACGGCGAAGAACCTAAAAGTTGGGCTTTTCTAGCCAATCGCCTTCAAGTCCCTATTTATATAGAATAGCACTTTAGCCGCACTAACAATCCTAAGGAAAAATTTCCCTATGAGAAGAGTTGTAATTACCGGCTTGGGCATCGTTTCCTGCCTTGGCAACGACAAAAAAACGGTTGTTGACTCGTTGAAGTCTGGCAAGTCTGGAATCCATGCAAATCCTGAATTTGCCGAAATGGGTTTCCGTAGCCAGGTCAGCGGAAAAATCGATATCGACCCAAGTGAGCATATCGACCGCAAAGCCTTGCGCTTTATGGGCGATGCTGCTGCCTTTGCCTATATTTCGATGGATCAGGCCATACAGGATTCCGGGCTCTCGGAGTCCCAGGTTTCTAACGAGCGAACCGGCATTATTATGGGCTCGGGAGGCACCTCCTGTGCCAGCCAGCTTGAATGCGCAGACATTATTCGCACTCGCGGCGTAAAAAGAGCTGGCCCCTACCGCGTTACCCAGATTATGGGCAGTACAGTGTCGGCCTGTTTGGCAACCCCGTTCAAAATCAAGGGTTACAACTATTCCATGACATCTGCCTGTGCGACCAGCTCACACTGTATTGGCAATGCAGTCGAGCTTATCCAGTGGGGCAAGCAGGATGTTGTCTTTGCTGGTGGCGGTGAAGAGCTGCACTGGAATATGGCTGGTGCCTTTGATGCTATGGGTGCCTTGTCTTCCAAATACAACGATACGCCGGATAAGGCATCCCGGCCTTATGATGCCAACCGCGACGGATTTGTTATTTCGCTTGGCGGTGGTTGCGTCGTGCTTGAAGAATACGAACACGCCAAGGCACGCGGAGCAAAAATATACGCTGAAGTCACCGGCTATGGCGCGACTTCCGACGGCTACGACATGGTAGCCCCTTCAGGAGAGGGCGCCCAGCGCTGCATGCGCATGGCCCTCGAGAATGTTGAGGGACCGATCGACTATATCAACACACACGGAACCAGTACGCCTGCCGGAGACATTACCGAGCTGAATGGTATTAAGGCGGTTCTGGGCGATAACTTGCCTCCAATTGCTTCGACCAAATCACTGTCCGGCCACTCACTGGGTGCCGCAGGTGTGCATGAAGCGATCTTTTCCCTGCTCATGATGGAAAACAGCTTTATTTCCGCCTCGGCCAATATCGAAAACCTGGATGAAGGTGCCGAGGGTGTGCCCATCGTTCGGGAACTGATTGAAAATGCCGAGCTGAACCAGGTCATGTCCAACAGCTTCGGTTTTGGCGGCACCAATGCCTGCCTTGTATTCAAGAAAGTGTAACTATTTTCTCTCACCCCTAAAAAGCCGGCTTTATGCCGGCTTTTTTATTTCTTCGCCTGTCTTTGTTGAATGCATATAGCATCCTGACCCGAAACCGCTATGATGGGTCAAAAGGGGTGCAAATATGAAAACCATCATCAATTTTTTCTGTTCAGCCGGGCTCTTCGGACTGATGGCGATAATTAGCGGTCAAGGTATTGCCCAGGACACACTGAAACTGGGAATTATCGGTTTAACCCATACTCACGTTCACTGGGCATTTGAAAGCGAAAAGCGCGGCGAATTTGAAATTGTAGGTATCGTCGAACAAAACCGGGAACTGGCACAACGTTATGCTGACCAGCACGGTTATTCGATGTCGAAAGTCTACGACTCCATGGAGCAATTATTCGAACAAAAGCAGGTTGAGGCCGTGGCCGCCTTCGGCAGTATTTATGAGCATCTGGAGGTAGTTCAAAAAGCAGCGCCTCGCGGCCTGCATGTGATGGTTGAAAAGCCGCTGGCCGTCAATATGGAGCATGCCAGACAAATGCAGGAACTGGCACAAAAGCACGATATCCACCTGCTCACTAATTATGAAACGACCTGGTATCCAACCAACCAGAAAGCCTATGACGTGATCAAACAGGGCACTATGGGAGATATACGCAAAGTCATTGTTCGCGATGGACACAAAGGGCCGACCAAGCTTGGTATCAACAGCGAATTTCTGGACTGGTTGCTGGATCCGGTACTAAATGGCGGCGGCGCCATTGTTGATTTTGGCTGTTACGGCGCAAATTTAATGACATGGCTAATGGACGGGGAACGGCCCAGGAGTGTTACCGCCATCACCCAGCAGTTTCAGCCCGAGAACAACCCCAAAGTCGACGATGAGTCGATCATTATCCTGGCTTACGATGACGCTCAGGCAGTCATCCAGGGTTCCTGGAACTGGCCTATAGGCCGCAAGGATATGGAAATTTATGGCCTGACCGGAGCGGTATATGCCGACAATCGACACACATTCAGATCCAGGGTTGCACAAGGCTACGATGGCTTCGACGAAACCATTGAGCAGTTACCTGAACGACCCGAGCCTTATAACGACCCTTTTCATTATTTTAAAGCCGTCATTAACGGACAGATAGAAATGGCACCTACTGATCTGTCCGCACTGGAGAATAATATGCTGGTCGTGGAAATCCTGGATGCAGCGCGAGAGAGCGCCGAAACCGGTCAAACGATCTATCTGGATTAAAGAACCCGGCGCAAAGCTCAAATCACTTTCTAAACGTAAAAAAGCCACGTTAATCGTGGCTTTTTTGCGTTGTTATCTGTGGTATTCCTTAGAACGGAATGTCATCGTCAAAATCATCAAAGTTCGGGGCAGGTTGTTGCTGGGGAGGTTGCTGCTGTGCCGCCAGTGCACCACCTGTGGCAGCCATGCCACCACCGGCCATAGCAGGGCCGGAACTCATGCCGCCACCATAGCCACCACTCTGGCCGCCATCTCCACCACGGGAGTCCAGCATCTGCATCTCGTTGGCAACAATCTCGGTGGTATAACGATCCTGACCGCTCTGATCCTGCCATTTACGTGTTTGTAGTCGCCCTTCGACGTAAACCTTGGAGCCCTTTTTGACGTACTCGCCAACAATTTCAGCCAAACGGTTAAAAAATACGACACGATGCCATTCAGTTCTTTCTTGCTGCTGACCTGACTGCTTGTCTTTCCAGGTTTCGGACGTCGCCAGACTGATGTTGGTCACTGCTGATCCACTGGGCAGGTATTTCATTTCCGGATCCTGTCCACAGTTGCCGACGAGGATAACTTTGTTCACGCCTCTTTGAGCCATGATTCCTCCATTGAGTTATAAATATTTTCAGTACGAGGAGATCGTACGTAGTGATGGGACTATATCAGAACCTGGTTTGAATTGGACGGGTTAAGTGTCTGTACTGGCCACTGATTCGACCGGCTTTCCAAGAAGAACTATCAGTAACCAAACCAGTGCCATTATTGCCGACACGTAAAATACAGAATAACGGTCAAACTCGGACAATAACCAGCCACCGGTAAGACCGCCAAAGAATACACCGAGGAACTGACAGGTGGAATACACACCAGTTGCTGCGCCCTTATTGGCCTTTTCTGCAACTTTGGTTACAGCACTGGGAAGAGTGGCTTCCAGAAGATTAAACCCCCAGAAAAAAAGAAATAGCCCAAGGAGAAACACCAGGTAGACTTGCCCTATTCCCATGAGCAACATGGAAATACCACAAACGCTCACGGCGACCAGAATTGCACGCCGGGTTTGCCCTCGTTTATCCCACAAGCGCATAAATGGCACCATCAGGATAAAACCGCCTCCCACTGAGGCCAGGTAAATTATCCAGTGTTTTTCAACAGGGATACCAAGCTGTCCGAGCAAAATTCCGGGAACAGATACCCAGATACACATTTGCATAAAATGCAGGGTAAATATTCCCAAGTCCAAACGTAACAAATCGGGAACCAAAACCGTCTTAAGAGACCCTTTTACTGCTGGAGATGTATTGCTATCTGAAGTTTCGGTTACAACAAATACAACCAGTAACAGGGCTAAAACCCCCAAAAACACATTCAAATAAAAAATTGCATCCAGACCACCCAAATAACTGGCCATCAATGGTCCTGCAATGATCGAAAGCCCAAAGGAGATGCCGATCGTCACCCCAATAACAGCCATGGATAACGTCCGGTTTCTGGTGGAAATCTGATCAGAAACCAGTGCCAATAGCACTGAAGACACTGCTCCTGCTCCCTGAAGCAATCGGCCGAAGATCAGGCCATATACAGATTCCGAGCCTGCACAAACGAAGCTGCCTATAATAAAAAGGGAAAAGCCAAGGACAAGCAGCCGCTTCCTGCCATACCTGTCCGAAGCGGCGCCAAAGGGAATTTGTAGTGCGGCCTGGGCGAGCCCATATATGCCAAGCGCCAGGCCAAGAAGCAAGGGAGTTGCCCCCTGGAGATTGTTTCCATACAGGCTAAGCACGGGAAGCACCATAAATAACCCGGTCATTCTGACCAGATACAGAGAGGCGATTGTTTTAAGTGCTGAAGATTCCTGTTTGGAAAATGACATACCTGGAGACTATCTATAAGACCATGGAACCTGTAAGCAGTCCCAAGACCAATCTATTGACATAAAAAAGCCGGGTTATAACCCGGCTTTCCATGATCTCGCAAGTGCCTATTCAGCAGATGCTTCCGCGGTGTCCACTTCAACCGCTTCATTCAGACCGGCAGGTCTGTCGACCAGTTCCACGTATGCCATCGGTGCATTATCGCCCGCTCTGGGGCCACACTTGAGAATACGGATGTAGCCACCTGGGCGCTCCTGGTATCTGGGACCAATCTCGGTAAAAAGTTTGCCGACAGCTGATTTATCACGCAGACGAGAGAAAGCCAGACGGCGATTGGCAACGCTGTCTTCTTTCGCCAGGGTAATCAGGGGCTCAGCGTGACGACGCAGTTCTTTTGCTTTGGTAAGAGTCGTCTTGATCAGCTCGTGTTCGACCAGCGATACACACATGTTCTGGAACATGGCTTTTCGGTGGGCCGATGTACGGCTGAATTTACGACCGCTGTAACGATGACGCATTGTTACTTATCCTATCTCTCGTTGAGGCTCGTTGGTTAAACGACGCCTTCTTTTTTAAGGCTCGCCGGAGGCCAGTTCTCAAGACGCATACCCAGGCTCAGATCGCGCGAAGCCAGGACGTCTTTGATCTCCGTCAGTGATTTTTTACCCAAATTTGGGGTCTTCAATAATTCTACTTCGGTGCGCTGTACCAGATCACCAATGTAGTAAATACTTTCCGCTTTCAGGCAGTTCGCTGAACGAACAGTTAGCTCCAGATCATCCACTGAACGCAGAAGAACTGGATCAATAAGTTCTTCCTGTGCTTGCGGCTGGGCGACTGCACTGGCTTCCAGATCAACGAAAGCAATCAGCTGTTGCTGCAGAATGGTCGCTGAACGGCGGATGGATTCTTCTGGATCCAGCGTACCATCTGTCTCCAGATCAATAACCAGCTTGTCCAGGTCAGTACGCTGCTCAACACGCGCGGATTCAACATTGTAGGAAACACGTTTAACCGGGCTGAACGAGGCGTCCAGTTGCAATACACCAATAGGCTTGGAGTCTTCATCACCTGTAACACGGGCATCTACTGGCTGGTAGCCACGACCTGTTTGTACTTTCAGTGTCATGGTCAGCGTGGTGTCGTCCGATAGGTGTGCAATGACATGTTCCGGATTGGCAATTTCAACATCGTGGTCGCGCTGAATATCATCCGCTGTAACCACACCACCTTTTTTGGTCAGGGTCAGGAACGCTTCATCGCGTGCATTAAGTGAAATAGCCACACCTTTAAGGTTCAGAAGGATTTCAATAACGTCTTCTTCAACACCTTCCAGGCTGCTGTATTCGTGCTCAACACCCTCGATCTGGGCTTCAACGATGGCGCATCCCGGCATAGAAGACAAAAGAATACGACGCAAGGCGTTGCCAAGAGTGTGGCCAAAGCCACGCTCCAGAGGCTCGAGCACAATCTTGGCTCGAGTTGGACCCACTTCAGTGACATCAATGTGTGAAGGAGTCAAAAATTCATTCGCATTAATTTGCATTCTGCACCTACGGAATAATTTCTGTTGCTGAGTTCTTTAGTCCAAATCCGTCAATCGGGACGATTACTTGGAGTAAAGCTCGATAATCAGGTTTTCGTTAATCTCTGCTGGCAGCTCTTCACGATCTGGTAGACGGGTATAAGTCCCTTCCATTTTTGAAGAGTCCACGTTAATCCAGCTTACGTCACCACGCTGGGCAGCCAGATTCAATGCAGACTGGATACGCAGCTGGTTTTTGCTTTTTTCGCGAATGCTGATCTGGTCACCCGGCTTAACCTGATAGGAAGGAATGTTTACCTTCTCTCCATTAACCAGAATAGCGTTATGCGATACCAGTTGGCGTGCTTCACTACGAGTAGACCCAAAGCCCATGCGATAAACAACGTTATCCAGACGAGACTCCAGGAGATGCAGCAGGTTATCACCGGTATTGCCTTTCAGGCTGGCAGCCGTCTTGTAGTAATTACGGAATTGCTTTTCAAGAATCCCATACAAGCGACGTACTTTTTGTTTCTCACGGAGCTGAACACCGTAATCAGAGAGACGTCCACGGCGTGCACCCTGCGCGGAACCGGGAGGGGTTTCCACTTTACATTTGGATTCAAGTGGACGAATACCACTTTTCAGAAATAGATCTGTCCCCTCGCGGCGAGCGAGTTTACAAGTTGGTCCTATATATCTGGCCATCGAGAATAAAACTCCTGAATCTTCGCCGACGCTTATACGCGACGTTTCTTGGGCGGACGACATCCATTGTGAGGGATAGGCGTCACGTCCGTAATTTGATTAATTTTGAAACCGCAGTTATTCAGCGAACGAACAGCCGATTCACGGCCAGGGCCAGGGCCCTTCACTTCCACATCCAGATTCTTCATGCCGAATTCCAGTGCGGCTGTACCTGCACGCTCGGCAGCAATCTGCGCTGCAAATGGCGTGCTCTTACGTGAACCACGAAAACCTGATCCACCAGAAGTTGCCCAACAAAGAGCGTTACCCTGACGGTCACTGATCGTCACGATGGTGTTATTAAAAGACGCATGAATGTGCGCAATACCATCATGAATTGTCTTTTTGACTTTCTTGCGGCTAGTTTTGCTGCTACCGGCTTTTGCCATGAGTGTTAACCTACTTAACTAAATCTTTCTGCTCGAACTCGTTGACTTGCTTACCGTTTAATCGGTTTGCGCGGTCCTTTACGAGTACGGGCGTTGGTTTTGGTACGCTGGCCACGCAGTGGAAGACCACGACGATGGCGAATCCCACGATAAGCACCAAGATCCATGAGTCGCTTGATATTCATGGACACTTCACGACGAAGATCACCTTCGACCGACAGCTTGGCGATTTCTGTACGGATATCGTCGAGCTTGGCATCATCCAGATCCTGGATTTTGGTGCTCTCCTCGATACCCACAGCTGAACAAATTTCCTTGGCGGTAGATTTACCGACACCATAGATGTACGTCAGTGAAATCACTGCGTGCTTCTGATCTGGGATGTTGACACCCGCTATACGAGCCATTCAATTCACTCCGATAATGGTAAGGCAGTCGGTTGATCTACGCTTTCGTTAAACCAGGCACTCAGACCCGGTAAAAAAGGGCGCGTAGGATACTCACAACTGCCATTAAAATCAATCTCTTAACTTGGTTACCAGGACCCTTTTTATTAGCCCTGGCGCTGCTTGTGTCGAGGCTCTGCACTACAGATCACACGCACTGAACCATTGCGCTTGATCACCTTGCAGTTACGACAAATTTTCTTAACTGAAGCTCTAACTTTCATCTCGTTTTCCTCAATACCGGGTCGGTCTGCCGAACCAGCCTAGCCCTTCAAATTAGTTTTCTTCATCAGCGACTCATACTGATGACTCATCAGGTGCGTCTGAACCTGTTGCATAAAGTCCATGCTTACTACCACAGCAATCAACAGGGATGTACCGCCAAGATAAAACGGGATATTCCAGAATGCTGTCAGGAAGAGTGGCAACAGACAAACACCGGCGATGTAAAGTGAACCAACCATGGTCAGGCGGGTCATTACATCATCAATGTGCTTTGACGTCTGGTCACCTGGACGGATACCCGGGATATAGGCGCCGCCACGTTTCAGGTTGTCTGCCATTTCTTTCGGATTAAACATCAACGCTGTATAGAAAAAGCAAAAGAAAATAATCAGTGCAGCAAACAGCAGCATATACAGAGGCTGACCCGGGCCAATTGCCAGGGAGACTTCCTGCAACGCTGTTTTCAACCAGCTGCTCTCACCTTCAGCACCCTGTCCAAACCAGGTGGCCAGGGAGGCCGGGAAGAGTAACAGGCTGCTGGCAAAAATTGCCGGAATAACACCAGCCTGGTTGAGCTTAAGCGGCAAAAAGCTGCTCTGGGCGGCGCCTTGCGCCGGACCTGCCTGTCGGCGGGCGTAGTTAATAGGGATGCGGCGCTGGGCGCGTTCGCAGAAAACCACGAAGTACACAACGGCAATAGCCAGAATGGCAATGACAACCAGTATCAATGCATTCAATTCACCCGTGCGAGCCTGCTCAATCGACTGACCTACAGCCGAGGGCAATCCGGCAACGATACCGGCAAAAATAAGCATGGAGATACCATTGCCAATGCCTCGTTCGTTAATTTGCTCGCCGAGCCACATCATGAATACAGCGCCTGCAACCAGGGTAGGCACTGCAATCAATAGAAAATTGGTGTTACCTGCATAAACCAGGCCTTGTCCACTCAGGCCAACAGACATACCGATCGCCTGAACAAAAGCCAGGAGTACGGTGCCATAGCGAGTGTATTGTTGAAGTTGACGACGACCTGCCTCACCTTCTTTCTTGAGCTGATCCAGTGATGGTGTCACCGCTGTCATCAACTGCATAATAATCGAGGCAGAAATGTACGGCATGATCCCGAGAGCAAGAATAGACATGCGCTCGAGTGCACCACCGGAGAACATGTTAAACATGCCCAAAATCGTGCCCTGGTTTTGATTAAAGAGTTGGGCTAGGCGATCCGGGTCAATTCCGGGCAGGGGTATATGGGTACCGATTCGGTACACCACGATCGCCAGGAATAAAAAGCGAAGGCGAGCCCAAAGCTCGCCCATTCCTTTCATGTTTCCTAATGACGGATTTCCCGGAGTTGCCATTACTAACGTCTCTTAACTTCTCTAGCGAATCTTATTTAGCTGAAGCTGCTTCAGCAGGCTCCTGAACCGAGCCACCTGCCGCTTCAATGGCCACTTTTGCGCCCTTGGTGACAGACAAGCCAACAACATTGACTTTTTTGGTCAGCTCGCCACTGGCGAACACTTTGGCACGCTTGACATTACGGCTGATCAAATCAGCCTGCTTAAGCGCATCAAGATCAATCACGTCGGCATCAACTTTGTTAAGTTCACTCAAACGAATTTCAGCCGTGGTCATACCTACACGCGAGGTAAAACCATATTTCGGGAGACGTTTGGCCAGAGGCATTTGGCCGCCCTCAAAACCTGGAGCGACTTTGCCGCCGGAACGGGCTTTCAAACCCTTGTGCCCACGACCAGCTGTTTTTCCAAAACCGCTGCCAATACCGCGGCCAACGCGTTTACGATCCTTGGATCGCGCAGGGTTTGGACTCAAAGTATTCAGGAACATGATATGTTTCTTCCTATCTCTCTATTCTTCAACTTGAAGCATGTAATACGCTTTGTTGATCATGCCGCGGTTTGCCGGAGTGTCAGCGACCTCTACGGTGTGACCAATGCGACGCAAACCCAGACCAGCAACACAAGCTTTGTGGTTTTGTAGTCGACCACTGGCACTTTTTACCAGGGTGACCTTGATTGTTTTATCGTTTGACTTTGCCATGATGTTTTTCCAGCCTAGCCAGTAATTTCTTCGACGCTCAGGCCACGCTTGGCAGCCACACCTTCGGGAGACTTCATGTTTTTCAGGGCTTTAAAGGTTGCCTGAACCACATTAACCGGCGCTGTTGAGCCATAACACTTGGCCAGTACGTTTTGAACGCCTGCCAGTTCAAGTACTGCACGCATGGCACCACCGGCAATGACGCCCGTACCTTCTGATGCTGGCTGCATATATACCTTGGAAGAACCATGTACAGATGTGCTCGCGTAATGCAGTGTGTTGCCATCAAGCTCAACACTGATCATATTGCGACGTGCTGCTTCCATGGCCTTTTGAATGGCAGTTGGGACTTCGCGTGATTTACCACGACCAAAACCAACCCGACCATTTCCATCACCGACAACGGTCAGCGCGGTGAATGTAAATATGCGACCACCCTTAACGGTTTTGGCAACACGGTTAACTTCAACCAGTTTTTCCAACAACCCTTCAGAGGGATCTTTTTCTCTATTTTGCAGTGCCATTAGCCAATTACCTTAGAATTCCAGTCCAGACTCACGAGCCGCGTCAGCCAGCGCCTTGACACGACCGTGGTATTTAAAACCACTGCGGTCAAAAGCAACGGATGTAATACCCGCATTCTTGGCGCGCTCTGCGATCAGGGCGCCAACCGCCTTGGCCGCTTCAACGTTACCTGTGGCTTTTTCACGCAGGTCTTTTTCGACGGTGGAAGCTGCCGCAACAACCTGGTCACCTGAAGGCGCTATTACCTGCGCATAAATGTGTCGTGGCGTTCTGTGCACGCAAAGACGGTGAATACGAAGTTCACTGATCTTGGCACGTGCGCGACGAGCACGACGAATACGAGACGTTTTTTTGTCAGCCATGCTTTTACCTATTTACTTTTTCTTCGCTTCTTTCAAGCGAACACGTTCATCAGCGTAGCGCACACCCTTGCCTTTATAGGGCTCAGGTGGGCGGTAACCACGTACTTCAGCAGCTACCTGACCGAGCAACTGCTTATCAGCGCTCTTAAGAACAATTTCTGTCTGGGAAGGGGTTTCAACACTTACACCCTTGGGTACCTCATAGACCACCGGGTGGGAAAAACCCAGGGTAAGATCCAGTGATTGACCACTGGCCTTGGCACGATAACCAACACCCATCAATTGCAGTTTCTTTTCGAAGCCTTCTGACACACCAACCACAGCGTTATTAAGCAGCGCACGCATGGTGCCTGCCATGGCCATGTCCGGCTGATTCCCATCAACTGGCTTTACACGAATTACTTCTTCTTCCTGTGCAGCGGTCACTGAAGGATGAAGGCTCACAGTTTGTTCGCCTTTACCACCCTTGATCGTAACCAGGCTGCCGTCAATTTTTACATCGACACCCTTGGGCAAAGAAATAGGACTATTAGCTACTCGAGACATTTGTCTACACCCGAATCAGAATACGGTACAAATAACCTCGCCACCCACGCCCTTGGCGCGTGCAACGCGATCGGTAATTACACCGAGATTAGTGGACACAATGGCAACACCCAGACCGCCACGTACACTCGGCATCTCGGATGCGGATGTGTATGCGCGCAAGCCAGGACGGCTGTATCGGCTAATCTCTTCAATAACTGGCTTTCCTTCAAAGTATTTCAAAGTAATAGTCAGTTCTTTCTTAACTTCATCATTGGCGGCGAAATCAGAGATATAACCCTCGTCTTTCAACACCTGCGCAATGGCCACTTTTTTGGTAGAAGCAGGCATGGTTACTGTCGCCTTGTTTCGTGCCTGGGCATTGCGAATGCGAGTCAACATGTCGGCAATGGGATCTTGCATACTCATATCTTTCTTTCCTCTTACCAGCTCGACTTAACGACGCCAGGTACATGTCCCTGCATGGCATGTTCACGCAGCTTGTTTCTGCACAAGCCAAACTTGCGGTACACCGCATGCGGCCTACCTGTCAGGCGGCATCGGCGCTGTTGACGAACCGGGTTGGCATTGCGGGGAAGACTTTGAAGCTTCATTTGAGCTTCCCAACGGTCTTCTTCGCTGGTGGCAGGATTTTTAATCAATGCCTTCAACTCAGCTCGTTTCGCTGCGTATTTCTGAACTGTTTTGGCGCGCTTTAACTCGCGCTCTACCATGCTTGCTTTAGCCATGTATCTAATTAACCTCGCAGAGGGAAATTGAAAGCGCGCAAAAGAGCACGGCCTTCATCGTCATTACGTGCGGTCGTGGTAATGCAGATATCCAAACCACGCAGTTTGTCTACCTTGTCGTATTCAATTTCCGGAAAAATGATTTGCTCGTTGACACCCATTGAGAAGTTGCCACGACCATCAAATTGTTTTGGGTTTACCCCGCGGAAGTCACGAATACGAGGAATGGCAATATTTACCAGTCGCTCCAGGAATTCGTACATACGCTCGTCGCGCAGGGTCACCTTGGCACCAATGGGCCAGCCCTCACGCACCTTGAAACCTGCTACAGATTTGCGCGCCTTGGTCACCTGGACTTTTTGACCAGAGATTGCTTCCAGATCACGCACAGCGTTTTCCAGCAGTTTCTTGTCGCCAAGAGCTTCACCGACACCCATGTTGAGGGTGATTTTAGTGATGCGCGGCACCTCCATAACGTTGTTGAGGCCCAGCTCTTCTTTTAGCTTGGCCGCAATCTCGTTTTTGTATAGATCTTTGAAATTTGCCATTTCGCTATTCTCTAATAAGGCCTGTTAAGCCTCGATAACCTCGCCACTGGATTTGTACACACGTACTTTTTTGCCATCTTCCAGCACTTTGAAGCCAACACGGTCCGCCTTATTAGCAGACGCATTCCAGATTGCCACGTTGGACGCATCAATCGGGGCTTCTTTTTCGATAATGCCGCCGGGGATTTCCATCTGGGGATTTGGCTTCTGGTGCTTTTTCACCACCTGAACGCCACTCACAATCAGACGGCCATCAGACATAACGCGAGTAATCTTTCCGCGCTTGCCCTTATCCTTTCCGGCGATGACGACCACTTCGTCATCTCGTCTTAATTTCTTAGCCATTTCTATCGTCTCGTTTTCTTGACTGGCCGATTAAATTACTTCCGGCGCCAGTGAAATAATTCGCATAAATTGTTCACTGCGAAGCTCACGGGTGACCGGTCCAAAAATACGGGTGCCGATCGGGGCGTTCTGGGCGTTCAGCAGCACGGCAGCATTGTCATCAAAACGGATAATAGAACCGTCCTGACGTCGAACACCCTTGCGAGTACGAACCACTACTGCATTCATCACCTGGCCTTTTTTCACCTTGCCGCGAGGAATTGCTTCCTTAACGGTTACCTTGATGATGTCGCCTACTCGTGCATAACGACGCTTGGAGCCGCCCAGCACCTTGATACACATAACCTGGCGAGCACCAGAGTTATCTGCAACGTTAAGATAGCTCTCTGTTTGAATCATTTTCTAAACTCCAAATAACCCTTAACGTCTATACCTGTGCGGCACGCTCGTCAATACGAAGCAGTGTCCAGGTCTTGGTTTTTGACAGAGGGCGATGTTCAGCGACAGTAACGAGGTCGCCTTGATTGCACTCATTATTTTCATCGTGCGCGTGTACCCGGGAAGTCTTCATTACGTACTTGCCATAGATCGGGTGCTTTACACGTCGAACGATTTCAACCGAGATGGTTTTATTCATCTTGTTACTAACTACGCGTCCGGTAACGGTACGTGCAGTTTTCGCTTGTTGTTCTGCCATGCTTATTCACCTGCCTTTTGAGCGAGTACGGTTTTTACTCGAGCCACATCACGACGCACTTCACGCACCTTGTGAGTCTCTCCCAGCTGGCCAGTTGCCTGGGACATACGCAGGCTCAACTGTTCTTTGCGCAGTTCGACCAACTGCTGGTTCAGCTCTTCTACTGATTTTTCACGCAATTCGCTGGCTTTCATCACATCACCGTGCGTTTAACAAAGTTGGTTTGTACTGGAAGCTTGCGCGCAGCGAGTTCAAACGCTTCACGCGCCAGTTCTTCTGACACACCTTCAATCTCGTAAAGGACCTTGCCTGGTTTAATCTGGGCAACCCAGTATTCCACAGCACCTTTACCCTTACCCATACGTACTTCCAGCGGCTTATTTGTAATCGGCTTGTCAGGAAATACACGAATCCAGATTTTTCCGCCACGTTTTACATGGCGAGTCATGGCTCGACGAGCCGCTTCGATCTGACGCGCAGTAATACGGCCGCGTGTAGTCGCCTTCAGTGCATATTCGCCGAAGCTTACTTTGCTACCACGCAGGGCCAGACCGCGGTTACGACCTTTCTGGACCTTTCTAAATTTTGTACGTTTTGGCTGTAACATCTGTCGCTACCTTATGATTTCTTGCCGGCACGGCTTTTACCACCCGTGCTGGTCTCTGCCTGTTCTTCGCCACCAATAATCTCGCCTTTGAAGATCCAGACCTTGACACCAATAATGCCGTAAGTAGTCATGGCTTCAGCCGTGGCGTAATCCACATCTGCGCGAAGTGTGTGCAAAGGCACACGACCTTCCCGGTACCACTCTGTACGAGCGATTTCTGCACCACCAAGACGGCCACTGACCTGAATCTTGATACCTTCAGCGCCACCGCGCATCGCGTTTTGAACAGCTCGCTTCATGGCGCGACGAAACATCACACGACGCTCAAGCTGTTGCGCAACACTCTGGGCAACCAGGGAAGCATCGAGATCCGGTTTGCGGACTTCTTCAATATTGATCTGAACAGGAACGCCCATCATGTCGTTCAACTCAGCGCGAAGACGATCAACATCTTCACCTTTCTTGCCAATCACTACGCCAGGGCGAGCGGTATGAATAGTTACGCGCGCACTGGAAGCCGGTCGCTCAATGTCAATTCGGCTGACAGAGGCATGACCCAGTTTTTTGTTCAGATGCTCACGAACCTGCAAGTCCGCGTGCAATTTATTTGCATAATCCTGCTTTTCCGCATACCAGACAGACTGATGCTGCTTGGTAATACCCAGACGAATGCCAGTTGGATGTACTTTCTGACCCATGATTACTCTCCAGCCTCGTCTGCTACTTTCACGGTGATATGACAGGTTTGCTTATGAATTCGATCAGCACGGCCTTTGGCACGTGTCTTGATTCTTTTCATGGTAAAACCTTCATCAACAAACACGGTCGAAACGCGCAGTTCGTCGACATCAGCACCTTCATTGTGTTCAGCGTTAGCTATTGCTGACTCCAGTACTTTCTTCACCAGGCTCGCACCTTTTTTGGGGCTAAATGACAATACATCCAGCGCCTCTTCGGCGGTTTTGCCTCGAATTTGGTCCACAACCAGTCTCGCCTTCTGGGCAGAAAGTCGAGCGCTGCGTAATGTTGCTGCTACTTCCATCATCTACTCCTAGCGAGCCTTCTTGTCGGCCACATGACCCTTGTAAGTACGGGTAACCGCAAATTCACCGAGTTTGTGACCAACCATTTCCTCGTTGATCAGCACGGGAACATGCTGGCGACCGTTATGCACTGCAATGGTCAACCCAACCATTTCCGGAAAAACGGTAGAGCGTCGCGACCAGGTCTTGATCGGTTTGCGATCATTGTTTGCGACTGCTGCACCTACTTTCTTAAGCAGGTGAGCATCAATAAATGGGCCTTTAATTAGCGAACGAGCCATGTCTTATTCTCTCCGCCTGGTTACTTGTTACGACGACGAACAATCATGTTGTTCGTACGTTTGTTTTTACGAGTCTTGTATCCCTTGGTAGGCGTACCCCAAGGAGATACCGGATGTCGACCACCGGATGTACGACCTTCACCACCACCGTGGGGGTGATCAACCGGGTTCATCGCTACACCGCGAACTGTCGGACGAATGCCTTTCCAGCGCTTGGCGCCGGCTTTACCCAGTGAGCGCAAACTGTGCTCACTATTGGAAACCTCACCCAGTGTTGCACGACAGTCAGCGAGGACTTTACGTGTCTCACCGCTGCGCAAACGAAGGGTGGCGTATTGCCCTTCACGAGCAACCAGCTGAATGCTGGCACCTGCACTACGGGCAAGCTGTGCACCTTTGCCGGCCTTAAGTTCAACACAGTGAATAACACTACCGACCGGGATGTTGCGCAAAGGCAATGCATTGCCCGGCTTGATTGGCGCACCGGTACCAGACTGCACCTGGTCACCTGCCTTAACATTTTTTGGCGCAATGATGTAGCGTCGCTCACCATCAGCATAAACAACCAGTGCAATTAATGCGCTGCGGTTGGGGTCGTATTCGAGACGCTCAACACGTGCGGGGATACCGTCCTTATCACGTTTGAAATCGATAATTCGGTACAACTGCTTGTGGCCACCACCGCGATGACGCGTTGTGATACGGCCTGCAGAGTTACGACCACCTGTCTTGCTTTTCTGCTCAGTCAGCGGCAAATAGGCCCTGCCCCTATGCAGATCAGCATGCACAACGCTGATCACATGGCGGCGACCTGATGAGGTTGGTTTACGTTTAACAATAGCCATGTCTAATCAATCCTCAAATCGCTGCTGTAAAATCAATTTGCTGACCTTCAGCCAGGCTCACATAAGCCTTCTTCCAGTCGCTGCGGCGACCCAGGCCGTTGCGGGTACGGCGAGTCTTGCCCTTCACATTAACGACGCGAACCTGCTCAACATTTACGCTAAACACAGACTCGACGGCTGCCTTGATCTCAGGCTTGGTCGCATCCACAGAAACCTTGAATACATACTGATTGTCCTGCTCTCCAGCCATCGCTGTTTTTTCAGAGATGTGTGGAGCGCGGATAACGTTCAAAAGACGCTCTTGATTCGCAGTGCTCATGCCAGCATCTCCTCAATTTGTTTGAGCGCAGAAACAGTCACCATCACCTTGTCAGAACCAACAAGAGAAACAGGATCAATGTTCGCGACGTCACGCACATCAACCCGATGCAGGTTGCGTGCTGAAAGATATAGATTTTCGCTAACCTCATCGGAAACGATGAGAACGTTGTCAACGCTGTAGCCATCAAGTTTGGCTACCAGGTCTTTTGTTTTTGGCGCTTCCATGTCGAAGGATTCAACGACCAGGAGACGCTCTTGACGGGCAAGCTCTGAGAGAATGGAACGCATTGCTGCGCGATACATTTTCCTGTTGAGCTTAAGGCCGTGATTTTGATCCGCACGCGCTGCAAAAGTAACACCACCACTGCGCCACAACGGGCTGCGAATAGTACCTGCACGTGCACGACCCGTGCCCTTTTGGCGCCAGGGCTTCTTACCACCACCAGACACCTCGGAACGGGTTTTTTGTTTCTTGGTCCCCTGACGAGCGTTAGCCAGATAGCTAACAACAACCTGATGAACCAGGTCCTGGTTGAACTCGCGGCCGAAGGTTACTTCGGAAACTTCAACAGTTCCGCCCTTCTTCTTGCCTTTTGGAGCTGCAATAGTCAGTTCCATAATAAACCTCTAAACCTTAAGCCTTGACTGCTGGATTGACGATGACATCGCCACCAGGCGCACCCGGAACTGCACCTTTAACAAGGAGCAGATTGCGTTCCAGATCAACGCGAACGATTTCCAAATTCTGGGTAGTCACACGCTCGGAACCCATATGCCCGGCCATCTTTTTACCCTTGAATACACGACCCGGGGTTTGGCACTGACCAATAGAACCCGGAGCACGGTGGGATAATGAGTTGCCGTGGGTAGCGTCTTGCATGCGGAAGTTCCAGCGCTTAACACCGCCCTGAAACCCTTTACCCTTGGAGGTACCGGTAATGTCCACCTTCTGCCCTGCCTCAAAAGACTCAGCAGTAAGCTCGGCGCCAATTTCGAGACCTTCAACGGAATCACAACGGAATTCCCAAAGACCACGACCAGCTTCCACAGTTGCCTTGGCAAAGTGGCCGGCTTCAGCTTTATTTACACGGGATGCTTTGCGAGCACCGGCAGTGACCTGGACAGCAGTGTAGCCATCAGATTCTGCGGTTTTGATTTGCGTGATGCGATTAGGCGCAACTTCGATCACTGTGACCGGGACAGAAGCACCATCTTCAGCAAAAATACGCGTCATGCCGCTTTTGCGGCCGACTATACCAATAGTCATTTTCTTTCCTCACGTGTACGGGGCTGTTACCCGCTATGGCCGCCCATTTCAGAGCGTTACACCGCTTTCAGCACCCAATGTGGACAACTGAAAGCAACTTAACTCTTAACCCAGGCTAATCTGTACTTCGACGCCTGCGGCCAGATCCAAATTCATTAGTGCATCTACTGTTTTCTCGGTTGGATCAAGAATATCCAGGAGACGCTTGTGCGTGCGAATCTCATACTGATCGCGCGCATCCTTGTTTACATGCGGTGATATCAAGAGGGTGTACTTCTCTTTGCGGGTAGGCAAAGGGATAGGACCGCGCACCGCCGCGCCGGTTCGCTTGGCTGTATCAACAATCTCTTTCGCAGAGACATCAATAAGACGATGATCGAATGCCTTAAGGCGAATCCGGATGTTTTGATTCTGCATGTGCAAAATTCCAACTGAAACTTTTAAACAACTTTGGCAGAAAAAATAACAAGCTATTTATAACTTATTGTTTTTTAAGCCGCTTTTACTATTAACGCCAGCAACCAAGGGGTAGCCGGCGTCAAAGAGGCGCGAATTCTATAGATTTCACTTGTCCCGGTCAACACCAATCACACAAATCTTTTTTGCCCACAGGTCAGGCAAACATTGCGCCTTACTCCATCTTCCGAGTCGGGTCTGACCAGGTTTTTTCCAGGGATATTTCTGTCTCTTCTGGACGCTGCATTCACGGGTTTTGATCCGTCGAACCAATGTCCCTCCTTCTTCTATTAATAAATCTGATATTTCTGCCCAAAAAGTGCACGTTTACAGCAAAAAATATGTAGAATGTCGCGCCAATTTTTGCGTATTCACGGGGTCGGAGCCTATCGGCTTTGACCCCTGTTTATTTTTTAACTTCTGAATGATTCAACGAGTGGAGCAATGACAGACTTAGCCCTATACAGAAACATCGGCATTTTCGCCCACGTGGATGCGGGTAAAACCACAACCACCGAACGTATCCTCAAGCTTACCGGCAAGATCCATAAGACCGGTGAGGTACATGATGGCGCGGCAACAACCGACTTCATGGAGCAGGAACAGGAGCGTGGCATCACCATTCAGTCTGCGGCAACCACCTGTTTTTGGAAAAATCATCGCCTCAATATTATCGATACTCCGGGGCACGTTGATTTTACTGTTGAGGTGTACCGCTCGCTTAAAGTACTGGATGGCGGCATCGGCGTGTTCTGTGGTTCTGGCGGCGTTGAGCCCCAGTCAGAAACCAACTGGCGCTATGCCAACGAATCCGAAGTGGCGCGAATCATCTTCGTGAACAAACTCGACCGCATGGGTGCGGACTTTTATCGCGTGGTTGGCCAGATCAAAAAGGTTCTGGGCGCCAACCCGCTGGTCATGACCCTGCCAATCGGCATTGAAGATGACTTCAAAGGTGTTGTCGACCTGCTGACACAAAAAGCCTATGTCTGGGACGACACCGGCCTTCCCGAGAACTATGAAGTCGTCGACATTCCGGAAGACATGAAGGAACAGGTTGCCAAGTACCGCGAGCAACTGGTTGAAACCGCCGTTGAGCAGGACGACGACCTGATGATGGCTTATATGGAGGGCGAAGAGCCTTCTATAGATGACCTGAAGCGCTGTATCCGCGAAGGCACTCGCAAGTTGGACTTCTTCCCCACTTACTGTGGTTCTGCCTTTAAAAACAAAGGTGTTCAACTGGTTCTTGATGCGGTTGTGGACTATCTTCCCAACCCGACTGAAGTAGACCCGCAGGATTTGACTGATGAAGTCGGCGAACCCACAGGCGAAGTTGCCAAAGTATCCGTGGACGAGCCTCTGCGTGCCCTGGCATTCAAAATCATGGACGACCGTTTTGGCGCCCTGACCTTTATCCGGGTCTACTCAGGCAAAATTGAGAAAGGTATGACCATACTTAACTCTGCCACCGGAAAGACCGAGCGCATTGGCCGCATGGTGGAAATGCACGCCAACGACCGAAACGAGCTCGATCGCGCACATGCCGGCGATATTATTGCTGTTGTCGGAATGAAAAACGTACAGACCGGTCATACCCTCTGCGACCCCAATCACCCCTGTACGCTCGAAGCCATGGTGTTCCCGGATCCGGTAATCTCGATCGCGGTTGCTCCAAAGGACAAAGGCGGCTCAGAAAAAATGGGTATCGCCATCGGCAAGATGATTGCGGAAGACCCATCATTCCGTGTTGAGACCGATGAAGATTCTGGCGAAACCATTCTGAAAGGCATGGGCGAACTCCACCTGGATATTAAAGTAGATATCCTCAAGCGTACCTACGGGGTAGAACTGGTAGTTGGTGAGCCTCAGGTTGCTTACCGAGAGACCATTACCCAGGCGGTTGAGGACAGCTACACCCACAAAAAACAATCGGGCGGTTCCGGTCAATTCGGTAAAATTGATTACCGAATCAAACCAAATGAGCCCGGTACCGGCTTTACCTTCAACTCAACTGTTGTCGGCGGTAATGTACCGAAAGAATTCTTCCCGGCGATTGAAAAAGGGTTTGAGATGATGATGGATCAAGGCCCTCTGGCCGGATTCCCCATGCTTGATGTTGATGTCGAACTGTTTGACGGTTCCTACCACGCTGTGGACTCTTCAGCTATCGCATTTGAACTGGCAGCGAAAGGCGCTTTCCGTCAATCCATGCCAAAAGCAGGCCCGCAGGTAATTGAACCCATCATGAAAGTGGACGTGTTCACACCGGAAGATCATGTCGGTGATGTGATTGGTGACCTGAACCGTCGCCGCGGCATGATCAAGGATCAGGAACCCGGAGTTACTGGCGTTCGCATCAAGGCAGAGGTACCTCTGGCAGAGATGTTTGGCTACATCGGCAGCCTGCGCACCATGACCTCTGGTCGTGGCCAGTTCTCCATGGAATTCTCCCACTATCTCCCCTGCCCACAAAATGTGGCAGAGAAAGTGATCGAGGAAGCCAAGGCGCGCAAAGCGGCCAAGAACAAGTAAGTACTTGTTTTAAAGCCTCAACAAAAAGCCCGGCTATATGCCGGGCTTTTTATTGGATAAATACCAAAAATAATTTGATAATTTTTGATACAGGCCAGCACCACAACCGTCAAGGACGGAGGAAGTGCAGATTTTGCAGGAGAAAAAATCTGCCTTTACGGCCGCAATATTCAGGCTTTGCTAAAGGGTTGTCAGTCAAGCGGGCGCCCAGCTCGCGAACAAGTTAGCCACACCTTTCAGACAGACATAAAAAAACCCGGCATATAGCCGGGTTTTTCTTGGGTAGATACCAAAAATTATTTAATAATTTTTGATACTACGCCAGCACCTACGGTGCGGCCGCCTTCACGGATCGCGAAGCGCAGACCTTCGTCCATCGCAATCGGTGCAATCAGCTCAACAGTCATCTGGATGTTGTCACCAGGCATAACCATTTCAACACCTTCAGGCAGTTCACACGCGCCAGTTACGTCCGTAGTACGGAAGTAGAACTGTGGACGATAACCTTTAAAGAAAGGAGTGTGACGACCACCTTCATCTTTACCCAGTACGTATACTTCGGCTTCGAAGTTGGTGTGAGGGGTAATAGAACCAGGCTTGGCCAGTACCTGACCGCGCTCAACTTCTTCACGCTTGGTACCACGCAACAGTGCACCAATGTTCTCACCTGCACGACCTTCATCAAGCAGTTTGCGGAACATCTCAACACCAGTACAAGTGGTTTTCTGGGTGTCCTTGATACCAACGATTTCTACTTCGTCGCCAGTGTGGATGATGCCGCGCTCAACACGACCAGTTACCACGGTACCGCGACCAGAGATAGAGAATACGTCTTCGATAGGCATAATAAATGCGCCGTCGATAGCACGCTCAGGCTCAGGAATGTACTCATCCAGAGTCTCAACCAGTTTCTTGACAGCAGATGTACCCAGCTCGTTGTCATCCTGGCCATTCAGGGCCATCAGGGCAGAACCTGGGATAATTGGCGTGTCATCGCCTGGGAACTCGTAGGTATCAAGCAGCTCGCGAAGCTCCATCTCAACCAGTTCGAGCATCTCGTTGTATTCTTCAGAACCTACACCGCCACAGTCTTCAGCCAACAGGTCAGCTTTGTTCAGGAAGACAACGATGTATGGAACGCCAACCTGACGTGACAGCAGGATGTGCTCACGAGTCTGTGGCATTGGACCATCAGTCGCACCACAAACAAGGATAGCGCCGTCCATCTGGGCTGCACCGGTAATCATATTTTTCACATAGTCGGCGTGCCCTGGGCAATCCACGTGCGCATAGTGACGAGTTGGGGAGTCATACTCAACGTGAGACGTTGCAATGGTAATACCACGCTCTTTCTCTTCGGGAGCATTGTCAATCCCGTCAAATGCAACAGCAGAGCCACTGCCCCAAACTTCGTGACATACACGAGTAAGGGCCGCTGTCAAAGTAGTTTTACCGTGGTCAACGTGGCCAATAGTGCCCACGTTCACGTGGGGTTTCGTACGTTCAAATTTTTCTTTAGACATTTAAATGTTCCTCTAAAGTCGTGTTTTAAGTCAAAGATACTTAGTTTGTGGCGGTTAGTTAGCCGCCTCCATTTTTAGCAATCACTTCCTGGGCCACGTTGCTTGGGGCTTCGGCGTAACGCAAAAATTCCATTGTATAAGTGGCTCGACCCTGGGTCGCTGAGCGAAGGTCCGTAGCATAACCGAACATCTCGGCCAGCGGGACCTCAGCATTGATGATCTTGCCAGAAGCACGATCTTCCATGCCTTGAATCACGCCGCGTCGGCGATTCAGGTCACCTACCACATCACCCATGTTTTCTTCCGGGGTGACAACTTCTACTTTCATCATCGGCTCTAACAAAACAGCTCCGCCAACTTCTGCGAGCTTCTTGGTAGCCATAGAGGCAGCGATCTTAAACGCCATTTCGTTAGAGTCAACATCATGGAAGGATCCGTCATACAAAGTTGCCTTCAGTCCGAGCAATGGATACCCGGCCAAAACGCCATTTTGCATTTGATCTGCGATCCCTTTTTCGACGGCCGGAATGTATTCCTTGGGAACCACTCCGCCGACAATATCGTTGACAAATTCAAGCCCTTCTTCGCTTTGCGATTCAAGTGGCTCAAACTTCAACCAAACGTGACCGTATTGTCCGCGCCCACCGGACTGGCGAACAAATTTACCTTCAATCTCCACAGTGTTGCGAATCGCTTCGCGATAGGCTACCTGTGGCTTGCCGATATTGGCCTCTACACCAAACTCGCGCTTCATGCGGTCGACAAGAATATCCAGGTGCAATTCACCCATGCCGGAAATAATGGTCTGGCCGGTCTCTTCATCTGTTTTTACCCGGAAGGAAGGATCTTCCTGGGCCAGCTTGCCCAGGGCAATACCCATTTTTTCCTGGTCAGGCTTGGATTTTGGCTCAACGGCTACGGAGATAACCGGCTCGGGGAACTCCATCCGTTCAAGCGTAATGACGTGGTCCTGAGCGCATAGTGTGTCACCCGTGGTAACGTCTTTAAGCCCGATAGCGGCAGCAATATCACCCGCGAGAACCTCTTTAATTTCTTCCCGGTTGTTAGAGTGCATTTGCACCATTCGACCGATGCGTTCTTTTTTTCCTTTCACCGGGTTATAGACTGAGTCACCCGTAGAAAGCTTGCCGGAATAGACTCGAAAGAATGTCAGGGTACCAACAAACGGATCTGTGGCAATTTTGAATGCCAAGGCGGAAAAAGGTGCCTTGTCATCCGCTTCGCGGGTATCGTCGCTACCATCTTCCAGATGACCTTCAATCGCCTTGACCTCAGTCGGTGCAGGTAAATATTCGATGACTGCATCCAGCACCGCCTGAACACCCTTGTTTTTAAATGCCGAACCACCAAGCACTGGCACAATTTCATTGGCCAGACAGCGGGCACGAATCCCCTGCTTGATTTCCTCTTCACTGAGTTCTCCACCTTCGAGATATTTCTCAGTCAGCTCGTCATTGGCCTCGGCCGCTGCTTCAACCATTTGCTCACGCAGCTTTTGACATTGCCCAAGCATATCTTCGGGAATATCTTCATAGGTAAAGGTCATACCCATGTCTTCCTGGTTCCAGATGATGGCTTTCATCTTGACCAGATCCACCACACCGCGAAATTCATCTTCAGACCCGATCGTCATTTGAATTGGAACCGGGTTGGCGGCAAGACGCTCTCGCATCTGCCGGATGACGTCCAGAAAGTCTGCACCCGCACGATCCATCTTGTTTACAAACACCATGCGGGGAACTTCGTATTTGTCTGCCTGACGCCATACGGTTTCTGTTTGCGGCTGAACACCGGACGAACCACAAAGGACAACGACGGCGCCATCGAGAACACGCAGGGACCGCTCTACCTCAATAGTGAAATCAACGTGACCCGGAGTATCAATAATATTAATTCGATGCTGGTTAAACTGCTGCTGCATGCCTGCCCAAAAGCAGGTAGTCGCAGCCGAGGTAATGGTAATGCCTCGCTCCTGCTCCTGCTCCATCCAGTCCATTGTGGCGGCACCATCGTGCACTTCACCGATCTTGTGTGACAAGCCAGTGTAGAACAACACACGCTCAGTCGTGGTCGTCTTACCGGCATCCACGTGAGCGCAGATACCGATATTACGATAACGTTCTATTGGTGTTTTACGTGCCACAGGTAATCGTTCCGGTTGTCTTGTCTAAAATGGCAAAAAGGCAGCTATATAGCCGCCCTTTATCAAACTGCGTTGACTCTCGCCGATAATATTAAAAACGGAAGTGGGAGAAGGCTTTGTTGGCTTCTGCCATGCGATGAACGTCTTCACGCTTTTTAACCGCGTTGCCACGGTTCTCGGCGGCGTCTGCCAGCTCACCGGCAAGCCGTTGAGCCATGGATTTCTCGCTTCGGTTACGGGAAAACTCCACTAACCAGCGCATCGCCAGCGCCAAACGACGAGAGGGGCGAACTTCAACTGGGACCTGGTAAGTTGCGCCACCCACACGACGGGATTTTACTTCCACGTGCGGAGCGATATTTTCCAGGGCCTCATCAAAAATTTCGATAGGATCGCGCTTGGTGCGCTCTTCCACCAGTTCCAGTGCACCATATACAATTTTTTCTGCAACGGATTTTTTACCGGAAACCATCAGGTGGTTCATAAATTTGGCCAAGGTGACATTCCCGTATTTGGGATCTGGCAATATCTCGCGCTTGGCGGCAACTCTTCTTCTAGGCATTCTCTTACTCTCTTCAGGGGACGTCCGGGATCAAACAGGACCCGGCCTTACTTTGTTCGTTTATCGCTTTGCTATTCCTTGGTACAAACGCCTTACTTGGGACGCTTGGCACCATACTTGGAACGGCCTTGTTTACGATCGGCAACACCCGCACAGTCAAGCGATCCACGAACGGTGTGATAACGCACACCTGGCAGGTCTTTAACACGACCTCCACGGATCAGAACAACGCTGTGCTCCTGCAGGTTGTGCCCTTCACCACCGATATAAGAAGCCACTTCGTAACCGTTGGTTAGTCGCACACGGCAAACTTTACGCAACGCCGAGTTTGGCTTCTTTGGAGTCGTGGTATAGACACGCGTGCAAACACCACGACGCTGTGGGTTTGCTTGCAGAGCAGGCACGTCACTCTTGGCGACTTTGCGCTTGCGAGGCTTACGAACCAATTGGTTGATAGTAGCCATTAATACTCCAAAATTTGAATCATGCCAGCAGACTATCTGCTGGCAACCTTAAATACCGAAACCGGGATTTCGGCAATATACTTGACTGGTTTCAATCACGCTGAAATACAGGGATTGCCGAAAAACAACGCATAGAAAACCATCCCGAATTTTCGGGAGCGCGCATTCTAATGAGGGGGCCCCAATGCGTCAAGCACAATCGGGGGCTTCTCCCGGAAGCCATGCACGCAACAAACACCTATAAAAAAGGGGGCTGTTAACCCCCTTTTTAACGCAGGGAGCGCTTAATCTTCGGCAGGTGCCTCGGGAGCATCTGCGTCCGTGTCCACGTCACCTGTCGTCGCATCTTCCGGCTGCCCAAGGGCTTCCGCCAGCTGCGCTTCCAACTGCTCACCACTGAGGTCCCACTCTTCACGCTGCTTGCGTCGACTTTCGTGGTAGGCGAGTCCCGTACCTGCAGGAATCAACCGACCTACAACAACGTTCTCCTTCAAACCACGCAGACCATCTCGTTTGCCGGTCACCGAGGCTTCTGTCAGGACGCGAGTCGTTTCCTGGAAGGAAGCCGCAGAGATAAAGGACTCCGTCGCCAGTGACGCCTTGGTAATACCCAGCAGCACTCGCTCAAAGCGAGGTGGTGTTCCACCCTCTTTCTCGATGCGGGCAATTTCGTCAAGCATGGTATTGAGCTCAATCTGCTCGCCTTTTACGAACGTGGAGTCAGCCATTTCGGTCACTTCCACCTTGCGCAACATCTGGCGACAAATCACTTCGATGTGCTTGTCGTTAATACCTACACCCTGGAGACGATATACCTCCTGGATTTCATTGGTGATGTATCGAGCCAGCTCTTCAACACCCATGAGTCGCAGAATGTCGTGCGGGTTGGGCGGGCCATCACAGATGACCTCACCCTTCTCAACCTGTTCACCTTCAAACACCAGGATCTGACGCCACTTGGGAATCAATATTTCCCAATGCTCGGAACCATCTTCCAGCAACTGCCCGGATGGCGGGAAAACCTGCAGGCGACGTTTGCCCTTGGTTTCCTTGCCGAAGGCGACCGTACCGGAAACTTCTGCCAGGATACTGTGATCCTTCGGCTTACGAGCTTCAAACAGATCGGCAACACGAGGCAGACCACCGGTAATATCACGGGTCTTGGAACCTTCCTGGGGAATACGGGCGATTACATCACCGACCCCGACCTTGTCACCGTCACTCAGCGTGATCAATGCACCGGCTGGCAACAGGTAGTGTGCAGGCACCTTGGAATTTGGAATCAGCAACTCTTTACCTTTGCCATCGACCAGGGTCACTGTTGGTCGCAGATCCTTACCAGCAGATGGGCGCTCGTTCGGGTCAATCACCGAATAGCTGCTCAGGCCGGTCAACTCATCGGTTTGCTGACGAACAGACAGCCCTTCTTCCATCCCGGCGAATTGTGCTTTACCAGCCACTTCACAGATGATCGGGTGAGTGTGTGGATCCCAGTTGGCAACGACTGTACCGCCATCAACCTTATCACCGGATTTCACTTTCAGAACCGCGCCATAAGGCAACTTGTAACGCTCACGCTCACGACCGGTCTCCAGCTCGGCGACAACCAGTTCACCTGAACGGGAGGTCACCACCAGCTCACCGGTTTCGCGCTCTACGAGCTTAAGGTTAACAAAACGGACTTTACCTTCCTGCTTGACCTGAACACTGTCTTCCGCAGAAGCACGGCTTGCGGCACCACCAATGTGGAACGTACGCATGGTCAGCTGGGTGCCGGGTTCACCGATCGACTGGGCGGCGATGACACCGACAGATTCGCCCTTGTTGACCTTGTGGCCACGAGCCAGGTCGCGACCGTAACACTCGGAGCAGATACCGTAGCGGCTTTCACAGGTAATGGGTGAGCGAACCTGCACGGCATCAATACCAAATGATTCAATGGTTTCAATCCACTTCTCATCAATAATGGTGCCAACGGGAACCAGAACCTCATCATCATCTTCACTGCGGGTCACATCTTTAGCCACGACACGGCCAAGAATACGATCACCCAGGGATTCAATGATGTCACCGCCCTCAATAACTGGTGTCATGGTGAGGCCGGTCTTGGTACCACAGTCTGTTTCGGTAATAACCACATCCTGCGCAACATCCACCAGTCGTCGAGTCAGGTAACCCGAGTTCGCCGTTTTCAGGGCGGTGTCAGCCAGACCCTTACGGGCACCGTGAGTCGAGATGAAGTACTGGAGTACGTTCAAACCTTCACGGAAGTTTGCAGTAATCGGCGTCTCAATAATGGAACCGTCTGGACGGGCCATCAGTCCACGCATACCTGCGAGCTGACGGATCTGGGCGGGCGAACCACGAGCACCGGAATCCGCCATCATGAACACAGAGTTGAAGGAGTCTTGCTCTTCTTCCTCTCCATCACGGTTTATCACCGTTTCCTTACTGATACCTTCCATCATGGACTTGGCGACCACATCATTGGCACGAGACCAGATATCAATCACCTTGTTGTATTTCTCACCTGCCGTTACCAGACCGGAAGCAAATTGGGCTTCGATGTCCTGCACTTCCGCATCGGCCTTGGCAATCATTTCGTCCTTTTCGCCAGGAATAACAAA
The DNA here is from genome assembly GCA_965222065.1 of Pseudomonadales bacterium. GTDB lineage: Bacteria > Pseudomonadota > Gammaproteobacteria > Pseudomonadales > GM7GCV1 > GM7GCV1. The sequence goes on along the minus strand of OZ244933.1, from coordinate 2,122,873 downwards.
ATCATTCACACCAATGGACGCACCTGATCGGGTGGAGTAGGCAAAGCCCATATACATCAGTTGGTCGGCGAAGATAACCGTATCTTTCAAACCCACGTGGCGATAGCACAAATCAATGAGTCGGGAGATTGCCTTTTTGACCAACGGTTTGTTGACCAGTTCAAAAGCCAAGCCTTCCGGCATGATGTCCCAAACCAGGATTCGACCGACAGTGGTGTCCTCAAACAGCATTTTTTCAACGCGCTCGCCTTCCTCGGTCGTGGTAACTTCCTTAAAGCGGACTTTCACACGAGCGTGGAGATCAACCAGGCCTGCATCATAGGCTCGCTGAACTTCGGCAACGTCGGCGAATTTCATTCCTTCGCCGCGGGCATTAATTTTCTCGCGGGTCATATAGTAAAGACCCAGCACCACGTCTTGCGAAGGAACAATAATCGGGTCACCGTTGGCAGGCGACAGAATATTATTGGTCGACATCATCAGTGCACGGGATTCCAGCTGAGCCTCGAGGGTCAGAGGGACGTGCACCGCCATTTGGTCACCGTCAAAGTCGGCGTTATAGGCCGAACAAACCAGCGGGTGTAACTGGATCGCCTTACCTTCAATGAGGACAGGTTCAAAGGCCTGGATACCCAAACGGTGAAGCGTAGGCGCCCGGTTCAGCAGCACGGGGTGTTCGCGAATCACTTCATCCAGAATATCCCAGACGACGGGCTCTTCGCGCTCCACCATCTTCTTGGCGGCTTTAATCGTAGTCGCCAGACCACGCAGCTCCAGCTTGCTGAAGATAAAGGGTTTAAATAGCTCCAGCGCCATTTTCTTGGGCAGACCACACTGGTGCAGACGCAGGGTCGGACCACACACAATGACCGAACGGCCAGAGTAGTCCACCCGCTTGCCCAGCAGGTTCTGGCGGAAACGGCCCTGCTTGCCTTTGATCATGTCGGCAAGTGATTTCAGGGGACGCTTGTTGGAACCGGTAATGGCACGGCCGCGACGGCCGTTATCCAGCAGCGCGTCGACAGACTCTTGCAGCATACGTTTTTCATTGCGAACAATGATGTCTGGTGCATTAAGCTCAAGCAGGCGCTTCAAACGATTGTTACGGTTGATCACACGACGGTACAGATCATTCAGATCAGAAGTCGCAAATCGACCACCATCAAGAGGCACCAGTGGGCGCAGATCTGGCGGCAGAACCGGCAGAACTTCCATCACCATCCACTCAGGCTTGTTGCCAGAGTTGTAGAAAGCTTCCAGCAACTTGACGCGCTTGGAGAATTTCTTGATTTTGGTCTCGGATTTGGTCGCCGGGATTTCTTCACGCAGACGTGTAATCTCGGATTCCAGATCAATATCGGCCAGCAGCGCCTGGATGGCTTCCGCACCCATCAGCGCTTCAAACTCATCTCCGTACTGCTCCATGGCTTCGAAGTACTGCTCATCCGTCAACAACTGACCCAGCTCCAGGTCGGTCATACCTGGATCGGTAACAACATAGGATTCAAAGTACAGAACACGTTCGATTTCACGCAGGGTCATGTCCAGCATCAAACCGATACGTGAGGGCAGTGATTTGAGGAACCAGATGTGCGCACAGGGCGTGGCCAGTTCAATGTGGCCCATTCGCTCACGACGTACCTTGGACACAGTGACCTCAACACCACATTTTTCGCAGACAATGCCGCGGTGCTTCATGCGGCGGTATTTTCCGCACAGACACTCGTAGTCCTTGATCGGACCAAAAATCTTGGCACAAAACAGACCGTCACGCTCAGGCTTGAACGTACGGTAGTTAATGGTCTCCGGCTTTTTCACCTCACCGAAAGACCAGGATCGAATCATCTCTGGCGAGGCCAGGCTGATGCGGATGGCGTCAAACTCGTCCTCCTGGGACTGTGACTTAAGCATTTGTAGTAGGTCTTGCATGCCTTAACTCCAATATCTTTTATTCAGTTGCTATCTATTCAATCGATTAACAGACTGAATTAATCGTCTTCCAGCTCGATGTTGATACCGAGCGACCGAACTTCACGCACAAGTACGTTGAAGGATTCGGGCATGCCCGGCTCCATTCGATGATCGCCATCGACAATATTCTTGTACATCTTGGTTCGACCCGCGACGTCATCCGACTTCACAGTCAACATCTCCTGCAGTGTATATGCAGCGCCGTAAGCTTCCAGTGCCCAGACCTCCATCTCACCAAAGCGCTGGCCACCGAATTGCGCCTTACCACCGAGTGGTTGCTGGGTAACCAGGCTGTAAGAGCCAGTAGAACGCGCGTGCATCTTGTCATCCACCAGGTGGTTGAGCTTCAGCATATACATATAGCCAACTGTCACCGGTCGATCAAAAGGTTCACCGGTGCGGCCATCAATCAACTTGATCTGGCCACTGGTCGGGATATCTGCCAACTCCAGAAGCTCTTTAATCTCAGGTTCCTGGGCGCCATCAAAGACTGGCGTTGCCATAGGCACGCCGCCTTTCAGGTTATTTGCCAGTTCCATCACGTCTTCATCAGAGAGCTCTTTAAGATCGACTTTTTGAGTATGACTACCCAGTTTGTAGATCTTGTCGAGGAACTTGCGCAGATCCGCTGCTTTCTTCTGTTGCTGAATCATCTCGTCAATCTTGATACCCAGGCCCTTGGCTGCCATACCCAGATGTGTTTCAAGAATCTGACCAACGTTCATCCTCGAAGGTACACCCAGAGGGTTGAGCACGATATCAACCGGCTCTCCATTCTCATCGTAAGGCATATCTTCAACCGGCTTGATCACAGAGATCACACCCTTGTTACCGTGACGTCCGGCCATCTTGTCACCGGGCTGGATACGGCGCTTGATCGCCAGGTACACCTTAACAATCTTGAGCACTCCGGGTGCAAGATCATCGCCAGATTCCAGTTTGCGGCGCTTATCCTCAAAACGGGCATCCAGCTCGGCTTTCTGGTCTTCCAGATACGCCAGGGTTTTTTCCAGTACGTCATTGTAATCGGCGTTAGCCATGCGAACAGACTGCCAGTCTGACAGGCTGTATTCCGAGGCAACATCTTTCGCCAGCATCTGGTCCTTTTTCAGTCCAGGTGCCTTGGCAACTTTCTTGCCTGACAAGGCTGACTGCAATCGGGCAAGCGCGGCATTTTCAAAAATGCGCTCTTCTTCTCTCAGGTCCTTACGAACCTTTTCCAAAGAAGCTTTCTCAATACTCTTGGCGCGCTCATCTTTGGGAATACCGTCACGGGTAAATACCTGCACATCAATCACGGTACCTTTTACACTTCCCGGTACACGCGAGGACGTATCTTTTACGTCAGACGCTTTCTCACCAAAAATTGCACGCAGCAGTTTCTCTTCCGGCGTCAGCTGGGTTTCACCTTTTGGTGTCACCTTGCCCACCAGGATATCGCCAGCACCTACTTCAGCACCAACATAAACAATACCGGACTCATCAAGTTTATTGAGTGCCGATTCGCCGACGTTGGGAATATCCGCTGTAATTTCTTCAGGGCCGAGCTTGGTATCACGGGCAACACAGGTTAACTCCTGGATATGCACACTGGTAAAACGGTCATCCTGAACAACACGCTCAGAGACAAGAATCGAGTCCTCAAAGTTGTAACCATTCCAGGGCATAAAGGCGATGCGCATGTTCTGGCCCAGTGCCAGTTCACCAAGATCAACAGAAGGCCCATCGGCGATGATATCGCCTGCGGCAACAGCGTCGCCGGTTTTTACAATGGGGCGCTGGTTGATACAGGTGTTCTGGTTGGAACGGGTGTATTTGGTCAGGTTATAAATATCGATACCTGCCTCACCGGGTTCCAGCTCATCGTCATTCACACGAATCACTACACGACCCGAGTCTACAGACTGGATATCACCGCCGCGACGTGCAACAACACAGACACCAGAATCTTTTGCGACAGAACGCTCAACACCTGTCCCTACCAAAGGCTTTTCCGCCTTGAGTACAGGTACAGCCTGACGCTGCATGTTAGAGCCCATCAAGGCCCGGTTGGCATCATCATGCTCCAGGAACGGGATCAATGAAGCGGCAACCGATACAACCTGACGCGGGCTCACGTCCTGGTACTGAACTTCTTCAGGCGGCTTAACAGTAAATTCGTTCAGGTGGCGACAGGTCACCAGCTCGTCTGTCAGCTTGCCGTTTTTGTCCACAGAAGCGGACGCCTGTGCAATTACAAACTGTGCTTCGTTAATGGCAGACAAATAGTCAATTTCATTGGTCACCTTGCCGTCTTTAACGCGGCGATAAGGCGCTTCCAGGAAGCCATAGGAGTTGGTGCGGGCAAATGTGGCCAGCGAGTTAATCAACCCGATGTTCGGCCCTTCCGGAGTTTCAATTGGACAAACACGACCATAGTGAGTCGGGTGCACGTCGCGAACCTCAAAGCCGGCACGCTCACGCGTCAAACCACCTGGCCCAAGCGCCGAAACACGACGCTTATGGGTAATTTCTGACAACGGGTTGTTTTGATCCATGAACTGGGACAGCTGGCTGGAACCAAAGAACTCCTTGACTGCGGCAGCTACCGGCTTGGCATTGATCAAGTCCTGTGGCATCAGCCCTTCACTCTCTGCAACAGAGAGACGCTCGCGCACAGCACGCTCTACGCGAACCAGGCCAACACGGAACTGGTTTTCAGCCATTTCGCCAACAGAACGAATACGACGGTTTCCAAGGTGGTCAATATCATCAACCTGGCCTTTACCGTTACGGATGTCTACCAGGGTTTTCAGTGCATCAACAATATCCGAACCAGATCCTTCAAGCAGATCTTTTAGCTCGCCATAGGTCTTCGGCTCTTTCTTGCCTGAATAGCTGATCGCCTGCTTTACTTCGTCACCGAGTGAATCAATATCCAGCTCATTGGTCAGCTTTTTGTCGACAAATTTTTCGGCAAAATAGCGTCCATCAAGCAGTACGCCTGTACCCTCATCCGAATCGTAACCAAGACGACGGTTAAACTTCATACGACCAACAGCGGAAAGGTCGTAACGGTCATAACTGAAAAACAGGTTGTGGAACAGACCTTCGGCAGAATCCTTGGTTGGCGGTTCTCCCGGACGCATCATGCGATAAATTTCAACCAGCGCTTCCATACGATTGGACGTTGGATCATTGCGCAAGGTTTCCGAGATAAAGGGGCCACAATCGAGGTCGTTTGTGTAAAGGACTTCAATATCGACAATACCTGCGTCTGCAAGTTTTGCTACCAGCTCTTCTGTAAGCTCGGTGTTACATTCGCAGAAAATCTCGCCCGTTTCCGGATCAACAAGGTCCTTCGCGGTAGATTTGCCGTACATGTATTCCTGGGGCACAACCAACTGTTCTATACCGGCTTCTTCCAGCTGACGAATATGACGTGCTGTAATACGGCGGCCCTGCTCTACAATAACCTTACCGCCCTTTTTACCCTTGACATCAAACTGGGCAATCTCGCCACGCAGACGCGATGGCACCAGGTCCAGTGTTACCTGCCCATCTTTGGCCAGATGGAAGGTACTGGTATCGAAGAACATGGCCAGGATTTCTTCGGAGGTATAACCCAGGGCGCGCAACAAAATAGTGGCGTGCAGCTTTCTCCGACGATCGATACGGACAAACACCTGATCTTTGGGATCAAACTCAAAATCAAGCCATGAGCCGCGATAGGGAATAATTCGCGCAGAATAAAGCAGCTTGCCGGAAGAGTGGGTTTTACCTTTGTCGTGGTCAAAGAACACACCGGGAGATCGGTGCAGCTGGGAAACGATGACACGCTCAGTGCCATTTATGACAAAGGTACCGTGTTCAGTCATGAGCGGAATTTCACCCATGAACACTTCCTGTTCCTTGATGTCCTTAATCGTCTTGTTGGAAGACTCTTTATCGTAGATCACCAGACGGACGCGAACGCGCAGAGGCACAGAATAGGTGACTCCTCGCAGAATACATTCACTAACGTCAAATGCCGGCTTGCCAAGCGCATAGGAGACGTACTCCAGTGCGGCGTTGCCGGAATTACTGACTATTGGGAATATAGAGTTAAACGCAGCCTGCAGGCCAACTTCTTGCCGTTCATCTTCGGAAAGGTTCGCCTGGGTGAACTGCATGTAGGAATCTAGTTGAGTCGCAAGCAGGAATGGTTGTTCCATTACCTGCGGCAATTTGCCGAAATCTTTGCGAATACGCTTTTTCTCAGTATAAGAGTAGGCCATCTGTGTCGCTTCCCCAGCTTTTCACTCATTCATTGACTACTTGTACTTGTTCGGCTCGCAGTCTTACTGCCGAACCAGTCGCTGTATTTACAAACGCGAATACAACGACCGCAGAATAGATTTGCCGACCTGGAATGCCACGAATAGAGGCAGCACCCTTAAGCGGCAAAAGGCCGGAGGGAAAAATCCCCCCAGCCCCGAGCTGTTGAAAAAAGAACAGCGTTCAGAATCGAACTTACTTGAGTTCGACTGAAGCGCCGGCTTCTTCCAGAGCTTTCTTCGCTTCTTCGGCGTCTTCTTTCGAAGCGCCTTCCTTGATAGGAGAAGGAGCGCCGTCAACCAGATCCTTGGCTTCTTTCAGGCCAAGACCGGTAATTGCACGAACGGCTTTAATAACGTTAACTTTCTTCTCGCCAGCGGCAGTAAGAATAACGTCAAACTCAGTTTGCTCAGCCGCAGCTTCGCCAGCGTCGCCGCCAGCAGCAGGGCCTGCAGCAACTGCAACTGCAGCTTGCGCAGAAACGCCAAACTTCTCTTCCATCGCAGAAACAAGTTCAACAACGTCCATTACGCTCATTTCGGCAATAGCGTCGAGAATTTCTTCTTTAGAAAGTGCCATGATTAAGTCTCCAAAAACTAAAATTAAAAAATTGTGTCTGTATCGCTAACTGGCTAAGCGCAAGCCAAAAGGCTTATGCCGCCTGCTTTTGCTTGGCTACCTGATCGGTCACGCGAACCACACGACCTGGAATGTCGTTGGTAGTGCGAACAAATTTGGTAACCGGAGCAAGCATGACGTTTGCCAGCATAGAGAGTGCCTGATCACGTGTAGGCAGCTTCGCCAGGACATCGATTTTCTCTTTGCCCATAAGCTCGCCTGCCACAGCCAGCGCCTTGATTTCGAATGCTTCGTTATTTTTGGCAAAATCCTTGAAAAGACGAGCGGCAGCGCCCGGATCTTCCATGGAAAAGCCAAAAATAGAAGGACCAACAAGGGCTGTTTCAACACATGCGTACTCAGTGTCGGTAAATGCACGCTTGGCAAGAGAATTCTTGACCACGCGCAATACCACCTTTTCTTCACGTGCCTTGGCGCGCAGCGCCGTCATATTGGCAACGTCGACGCCACGGGCGTCAGCAATTACCAAAGACAGTGCCGTACTTGCAGTCTCTGCGACATCAGCAACAATTGCTTTTTTGTCTTCAAGTCCAAGTGCCACGAGTAATACTCCTGGATTTGGTTCCAATTTAAGTTCCACCAAAAGGCAGAACCACCCAAGGCGACCAATCCAGCACAAATTCAAAATATGCTGCAGGGGTTCACCATCTGCGTAGGAGTTTGCTTTTAAGTACGTTCTCAAGAATGTCTACGACATCTTGAGAACCCGCCTCATGAATACTGGCGCAGATATGCGAATCTGCTTGTATTCATTTAGCGGCGCTACTTTCAAGCGCCAAATTAAGCTTCATCCATTTTTGATTTGGCAAAGCCAATATCAAAAACTTAAAAGCTCCTACGGTCTTTGACAGCCCGGGCAGTTAACTGCCCGAACCCTCAAATTCTTCTTTTGAGTACGCTTCAAAGAATGTCTTAGACATCTTTAAAGCATCGCAAGCTCAGCACTGGCGCGAATTTGCTTGTGCTTCCCTTGCTCTACTCCTTCTTACCCCACCATTCAGGGCAGGAAGTCGGCCAGCCACTGCTGGCCTAAACATCAGTTATACGCCGAAACGTCAACCTGAATACCTGGTCCCATCGTTGTAGATATCACCAGCTTCTGCAGGTAAACACCTTTGGATGAGGCAGGCTTAAGCTTTTTGAGATCCGCGACCAGTGCGTCGAGGTTCTCCTGAAGTGCTTTCGGTTCGAAACTAATCTTGCCGATACCACCGTGAATAATGCCGTTTTTATCCGTGCGGAAACGAACCTGGCCCGCTTTGGCGTTCTTAACAGCTTCAGCCGGGTTAGGCGTCACCGTACCGGTTTTTGGGTTCGGCATCAGACCACGCGGACCCAACACCTGACCCAACGCACCCACAACACGCATAGCGTCAGGAGTGGCAATTACGGTTCCAAAATCAATATCACCGGCTTTCATTTGCTCAGCCAGGTCTTCCATGCCGACGACATCCGCACCGGCTGCCTTGGCTGCCTCAGCGTTATCACCCGCAGCGAACACAGCGACGCGCACGGTTTTGCCTGTACCGTTTGGCAACGTGGTTGCACCCCGGACCACCTGGTCAGATTTCCGTGCATCCACACCAAGATTAATAGCCACATCGACGGTTTCTTCGAATTTCGCCGTCGCCAGTTCTTTGAGCAGTGTTGCTGCTTCGTCAAAACTGTAGGTTTTACCGGCTTCTACTTTTTCCTGAAAAAGACGAGCACGCTTGGTCAACTTAGCCATTTACACACCCTCCACATTCAGGCCCATGGAACGCGCGGTACCAGCAATGGTACGAACGGCAGCATCCATATCCGCTGCCGTCAGGTCAGGCTCCTTGGTCTTGGCAATTTCTTCGAGCTGGGCGCGGGTCACTGTGCCAACTTTTTCAGTATTGGGGCGACCGCTGCCAGACTTAATACCTGCTGCTTTTTTAAGCAAAATTGCAGCTGGCGGGGTTTTCATTTCAAACGTAAAGCTGCGATCGCTGTATACGCTGATCACAACCGGAACGGGCAAACCGGGCTCCGTACCCTGGGTCTGTGCGTTAAACGCTTTACAGAACTCCATGATGTTCACGCCATGTTGACCCAGCGCCGGACCTACGGGCGGGCTTGGGTTAGCCTGACCAGCAGGCACCTGTAATTTAATGTAGGCTTCAATTTTCTTAGCCATAATGTTTTCTCCTGTTATGGGTGTTTAGCGCCTCCGGCAATCTGCATATGCAGATGCCTTCTCTGGCTCCCCGCTGGTTACAAATTCGCAACCAGCAATGATCAATCAGGTTTTCTCGACCTGATTAAATTCAAGATCTACCGGAGTAGACCGACCAAAAATCGTCACCGCAACACGCAGACGACTTTTCTCATAGTTCACATCTTCCACAACGCCATTAAAGTCGTTGAACGGCCCATCGATAACCCGAACCATTTCGCCAGGCTCGAACAGTGTCTTGGGTCGCGGTGCCTCGCCTGATTGCTCAACTCGCTGCAATATCAGGTTGGCTTCCTGCTCGGTAATGGGGGCCGGCTGATCAGCCTTGCCGCCGATAAAGCCCATCACTCTTGGGGTATCTTTTACCAGGTGCCAGGTATCATCATCCAGGTCCATTTGCACCAGAACATAGCCCGGGAAAAACTTGCGCTCACTCTTGCGCTTCTGGCCACCTTTCATCTCAACAACTTCTTCGGTGGGCACCAGAATTTCGCCAAATTTATCCTGAAAACCGCTTAGCTCAATCCGCTCACGCAGAGAACCAACCACTTTCTTTTCGTAGCCCGAGAAGGCGTGAATTACATACCAACGCATACTTATTCCTGTTCGCTCCTCAGCCCAACAACATCGATCCCAGCCAACCAAAGAGCGCATCCAGTCCCCATAAAACCAGGGACATGAAAAACACAAACAACACAACCATCAGGGTTGCCCTGTTGCGCTCAACCTTGGTTGGCCAAACAACCCGGCGAACTTCCGCTCGTGAGCCCTTGGCCAGATTCCAAAAAGCAGCACCCTGCTTCGTTTGGGCCGCAATAAAAGCGGCCACGGCGCCTAGCGCCAATCCACCCAGAACCCGATAGAGCAGTGACTGCTCACTGTATATAGAGTTAGCAACCGCAACGACCGCCAAAATTGCCAGGACGAACATCCACTTCAACCAGTCCAGGTGAAATTCTCTCGTCTCAACAGTCTGTTTTTTGCTCATCTAACTCTCTTCTACCTTATCAGCCCCAAAGGGTCGAATTGTGGCAGGCCAGGAGGGACTCGAACCCCCAACAGCCGGTTTTGGAGACCGGTGCTCTACCAATTGAACTACTGGCCTTTCAATTACGTTTTAAAGAATGACGTCGTCATCTTTAAAACTCGTTAAATCAGGCGCATGTCCTGATTTAACTCTAACCATACAACCTGAAAATCACGGCTTTCAGATCTCGCAAATGGCGGCACATGTCCACAATTTGCTCTTACTTACAATTACGCTCCCAAGAATGGCTCTGCCAACTTGAGAACCTCGTTAAAAGCGTCACTTGTCCGCTTTTTAACTCCTATCAAATTTTCAGGAACAGCCTATTACTTCCTAAAAACCTGCTAGCCCCGACAATCGTCGCAACCAGACTTTATTTTTTACTCAACGATTTTTGCGACGACGCCCGCACCAACCGTGCGACCACCTTCGCGAACCGCAAACCTAAGCCCTTCATCCATGGCAATAGGCGCAATCAGGGTGACAGACATCTGCACGTTATCACCCGGCATCACCATTTCGACACCTTCCGGAAGCTCACAGGCCCCCGTTACATCCGTGGTACGAAAATAAAACTGGGGCCGATAACCATTAAAGAAAGGGGTATGACGACCACCTTCCTCTTTGGACAGCACATACACTTCAGCATCGAACTTGGTGTGCGGACTGATACTTTTTGGCTTGGCAAGCACCTGTCCACGCTCAACATCATCGCGCTTGGTACCACGCAGCAGCACGCCCACATTCTCGCCTGCGCGACCTTCGTCGAGCAGTTTTCGAAACATCTCCACACCCGTGCAAGTCGTATTTTGAGTCGCACGAATACCGACAATCTCCAACTCGTCACCAACAGTGACGACTCCGCGCTCCACCCGACCTGTAACTACAGTACCGCGACCGGAAATCGAAAAAACATCTTCTATGGGCATCAGGAACGCGCCATCAACTGCACGCTCCGGCTCAGGGATATACTCATCGAGCGTTTCCACCAGCTTTTTAACTGCTGTGGTTCCAAGCTCCCCATCATCTTCACCATTGAGCGCCATAAGTGCGGAACCGACAACAATCGGCGTGTCATCACCAGGAAATTCGTATTGCTCCAGCAACTCACGAATTTCCATTTCCACCAACTCAATTAACTCTTCATCGTCAACCATGTCTGCCTTATTCAAAAAGACGACAATGTAGGGAACACCGACCTGGCGAGACAAAAGAATGTGCTCACGGGTTTGCGGCATGGGGCCATCAGCAGCGCTGCATACCAGTATCGCGCCATCCATTTGCGCCGCCCCGGTAATCATGTTTTTTACATAATCGGCATGCCCCGGGCAGTCCACATGTGCGTAATGACGCTCGGCAGAATCATATTCGACATGAGAAGTGGCGATGGTAATACCTCGCTCGCGTTCTTCCGGTGCATTATCGATACCATCAAACGCAATGGATTCGCCACCCCAGACTTCCGCGCAGACACGAGTAAGTGCCGCGGTAAGTGTTGTCTTCCCGTGGTCTACGTGTCCTATCGTGCCCACATTTACATGCGGCCGCGAACGCTCAAACTTCTCTTTCGCCATAAAATTCGGCCTCCCTTTCCGCGGCAAACTGAATTACCACAGAAGAAAGACTGGACGCAGGCAACCACATCCAGTCTAAACAATGGAGCTCATAGGCGGATTTGAACCGCCGACCTCACCCTTACCAAGGGTGTGCTCTACCAACTGAGCTATATGAGCTCAAAACCATCTCTGCCAGATGGAGCGGGTAGCGGGAATCGAACCCGCATCATCAGCTTGGAAGGCTGAGGTTCTACCATTGAACTATACCCGCCTGCCTTCGGCCTTTAACTCCTCTGGAGTTCGGCCTATTGAGCCTTAACTCTGGCTTTTATAGCCGCTGACAGAGCTATTCAAACAACCCGCAACAAGCGAGCTCCCATATATTTGGTGGTGGGGGGTGGATTATTCGCATTCTGCGAATGCTCACCCTCCGGGTCGACTCACTTCGTTCGTCGCTCAACCCCGCTACGCGAGATTAGTCGAACCATGGTTCTCACCCACCCCTTTCGGGGTATCCGCCAGGCACTTGCTGATACTTTTTACTGCAAACACCTTTTCTAATTTGGTGGTGGGGGGTGGATTCGAACCACCGAAGCTTTCGCGTCAGATTTACAGTCTGATCCCTTTGGCCGCTCGGGAACCCCACCAAATTTTTGAGCAAACCCCGGGTGGATTATTCGCAATCACAGATTGCTCACCCTCCTATACCCTAAAGAGGTCCGCTCACTTTGCTCGCGTCTCAAGCATGCAGAGCATGCTTGGTCGAACCACCTATCGCTTTCGCGTCAGGCCGAGTCGCCACTGCGACTCATGCAAGGCCAGGCTGATCACTTTGCCGCTCACAACCCAACAATTTTTAACTGCCAAATCAAGCAGTTAAATGGAGCTGGCGAGAGGAATTGAACCCCCAACCTACTGATTACAAGTCAGTTGCTCTACCGATTGAGCTACGCCAGCCCATACCATTTCGGCTAATTTTGGAGACTAAAAAACAGAGCCAAAAACAAGGTTTCTGGAGATCAAATCGTGGATCTTGTTACTGTCTAAAAGTTGCCTGCCAAAGTGGAGGCGCGATTCTAGTGAAAGTTCCCCGAGGAAGCAACCTCATTACAAGCTTTTTGTTCAATGGATATGTCCTTATATTCGTTAGCAATATTGGTCCAGTAATCGCTGGTAATTGCGGCCAGCACGCGTCCACTGAAGTTGACATAGTAGCGGTCGCTTTCAACCATATACTGGTAGGTTTGTGTCTGGTAACCAAGCTGCTCAATCCTGTCCTGCTGTGTCCTTGCATTTTCCAGGGTCCTGAACACGCCAAGCGAAATCGCATTGGCCAGTTCACCATCCGCGACAACAAAACTGTCAATACCCGAGGATTGCAATACCCTGAGTTCACGCTGTGCCTGCTGGGCTGAAGCAAACGGACCAGTATATACCATGATAGATCCCGGACTTTCCGTTGTTTCAGTCAGGAAATCCACGCTCACGCCCAGCGCACCGATTCGATCTGCCAGTTCTCGAGCCCTGTCCTGGCTGACAAAGGGGCCAGACAGCATGCACATTTGCAACTCTGCCGCTTCTTCCTCAGGGGGAGTTTCTCCGGTTGTTGGAGAAACAGGTTCGTCCTGATTATTAACAGACTGGGTTTTGGTGGTTAATTCGGACGCATCAACGTCAGACAAAAGAATCAGCTGATCTCCCGAATCTGCCGGAAGCAGGGTTGCATGGCGAGAATCCGTCACACCGTTTTTTTCACCAAAAAACAGCAATGCAAGAATGACATTAATAACAACAAACAGTGCAACTACCAATCTAATCATATCTAGGACAACGCCAGCACCAATCCATCCATCACCAAGTCAGGGCGAAAGACTGCTTCCTTAGTAATAAAGGGTAATACTCTCGATGCATCTCCTCCAGTGCACACCAGGGTTGCCTCGTCATCGAGACTTTGCTCAAACCGGGACACACCGGCAGATACAAATGCCGACAGACAGAGCATTCGCCCCTGCCCTATAGCACTGGAACTGGACAGCCCTGGCCCTAACTCACCGGCTTTATAATCAAGGGGGATTCGGGAGGCATCAATGGCAGTACCTTCGATCAGCGCCTGACACATTAATCCCCAGCCGGGGACAATATAACCGCCCAGGTGGTTTCGATTTGAATCAACGAAATCCAGGGTGAGTGCCGTGCCAAAATCAGCAACGGCCAGGGGGCCATTAAACTCGCTGGCCGCAGCGAGAACTGCCAGCCAGCGATCAACGCCCAGTTGGTTAAGATCCTCATAGCCACAACGTACACCCGCCTTTTCCCTGGTCACCTCCGCAAAATGAATTGGCTCAATACCAAGTGCCTGCAACGTGATGATTAACGCTGCATCCCCCTGCTCTCCGGCGACACTGACAATCCGTGCTTGCACCGGTTCTTCCAGTTCACCAACAACCGCCTCAAAGCCCGGCAAAAGCTCGTTTTCAGAAAAGCGCCCTGAAGAAATAATCCCAGCACCACCCAACAGCCGCCATTTGTAGCCACTGTTGCCGCCGTCTATTTCCAGGATAAAAGGGCCTTCCATCGGATAACCATAGAAAAAATTAGCGCAAGAGTTTAGCAAAATCTCTAGCGCAGATGGCCGTCTGCCATCTTTTAATATTCCCCATAGAACCGCCCCAGTGCGCACCCATAAATTACTGGCAAGCAAATCCTGTTCCCCAAATGCCGTTCGGTTTCAGCTCGCTTTTTTATGCCCGCAAGGATCAAAAATAAAAATTACTATTATTAATATTTGTAAATGATAAATATTATCATTTACAATGGCCGCATATTACAAACGCTACACGTTGCAGTTCATCCTGGAGAATACATGAAATACACACGCCTTATTCATACACTCACAGCTGTCATATTCAGCATCCCGGCTTTGGCTCAGGAAGCTGAAAACAGCCAAAGCACATGGCTGGAGGTCGTTCAAATCATTGGAACACGTGATGAAGCCCGAAATATTGCCGGTTCCGGCGCACTCATTGATGAAGATCAAATCCGCATCGAGGCCGCTACAGATATCAATCAATTGCTAAAAACCATTCCCGGGACTTACGTACGCGAAGAAGACGGGCTAGGACTAAGGCCAAATATCGGGATCCGGGCAGCGGGTTCAGAGCGTTCAGGAAAAGTCACACTATTGGAAGACGGAGTCATGATAGCTCCGGCACCCTATTCCAATCCGGCAGCCTACTACTTTCCCACGACCATGCGTATGTCATCAGTAGAGGTTCTCAAAGGTGCGCCTCTTCTACGCTATGGCCCACAAACCACTGGCGGGGTAATCAATCTTATATCCACACCAATTCCGCATTCCAGATCCGGAAATATAATGGCGGTTGTTGGCGAACACGGCAGCCGGGACCTCCATGCCCATTACGGCGATCAAGGTGACAGCTTTGGCTGGCTAGTAGAAACCGTACAACGTGATAGTGACGGTTTTAAACACATAGACCGAAGCACTCGCGACGCCGGTTTGGATATTCAGGATTACCTGGTCAAACTGGCATGGGAAGGAGAGCAGCAACGGTTACTATTTAAAGCCCAGCATTCAAGGGAAGTTTCCAACGAAACTTACCTGGGACTGACTGATGCTGACTTCAGGCAGAATCCCAACCGACGCTATGGGCTATCCTCGATCGACCAGATGGATAACGAACACGATGGCTATAGCCTCACTTACAGCCTAAACCTGGGCGAGACAACCACACTGACAACCATGGCGTACCACAACGAATTTGCCCGCGACTGGTTCAAGCTTGGTGGTGGCAGTGCTTTAATCAGCGCAGCCAATGCTGGGGACACAGACGCCCAGGCAGTTTTGGATGGCAGAGCTGATGCCAGCGGGCTGGAGTATAAGCACAACAACCGCAGCTATGAATCATCCGGCATAGAACTAAATCTGGCGACGGCCATAGGCGCACATTCACTCGAAATCGGTGGACGCATACACGAAGATGAAATGGATCGATTCCAGCCAGTGGAAATATATGACCAGATCAATGGAAGCCTGGTATACCAGAGCACTGTGCAACCTACCGGTGGAGACAATCGTATTGAAACTGCCGATGCACTAAGCTTTTGGGCGACCGATACCTGGCAGGTATCTGATGCTCTCAACCTGCAATTCGCATTGCGCTATGAAGATGTGGAAAGTGCTCGCTCACAATACGCCGACCCGGAGCGCGCGACACCGCCAACAAGCCGCAGCAACGACAGCAGTGACTGGTTACCTGGCCTTTCACTTACCTGGGATTTGAGCGATGAATGGCAATTTCTGACAGGTATACATAAAGGCTTTTCACCACTTGGCGGAGGCGCCGTTGCCTCTGAAGAACCGGAAACCAGCATAAATTACGAAGCCGGGCTGCGATTTAACAACGACAATCTTTTTGTTGAGGCTATTGCCTTTTTCAGCGACTTCGACAACAAAACCGAAAACTGCTCTCTTGCCAACCCCTGCAGCAGTGGTGCCACTTCGGGCAGTTTCCTGACAGGCCAGGCACAAGTTTCCGGGCTCGAGTTTCAACTGGGCAACCAGTTTGCCCTGGGGAACTATCAAGTGCCGCTAAGCCTCTCTTACACCCATACTCAAGCCGAGATAAGTGAAGATAATCCAGCCAATGGCTTTGTTAAGGGCGACCAATTGGCTGACATTCCCGAAAACACGCTAAGCTTCAGTGCAGGCCTCGAAAGTGATTTCGGCTGGAGCAACTATATTGTAGCCAAATATACAGATAGCTTATGCGACAGTGTAGGCTGCAATAACTCTCCGACACCTTTTGGTGAAACCGAATCTTTTTTCGTAGTCGACCTGATCAGCCGTTACGATCTTAATGCCGATACCCAGGTATTTTTCAAGGCCGAAAACCTCTTTGACGAGCAGGCGATCGTCTCCCGGAAGCCTGACGGAGCCCGACCAAACAAGCCACAGTCTGTTTCCATAGGAATGGAATACAGCTTCTAAAAATTTACTTACCAAAAATGCCAGCACTACGCTGGCATTTTTTATTCTTGAAGGTAGCCGAAACCAGTTGGAAGCGCTCATGTCTGGTAGATACCTTCTTTTTTACGATGGAGAGCCAAGGGCTTTATTACCCGTCCTCAGAATCACTTTTTGCTGCAAACGCAGACAATCAAACAATTTGGCATTTGCTGGTGAATGTTATGCTTGCCCTCCACTTTATTGGTAACTAATTCCAGATGATTCATGTCGGCATCATTGGCTACGGTTTTTCGGCCACAACATTTCATATCCCCTTTATAAAGACGTCTCCCCAATTTGAGCTGCGTGCAATATGCTCATCAAGGCCTGAGGTAGTACGTAACGATCTCCCTGAGGTGGAAACCTTTGAATCCCCCGAGGCCATGCTCGACTCCGGAAAGATTGACCTGGTGATTATCACCTCAACCAATGAGCATCATTACGCAATGGCCAAGCTCTGCCTGGAGAAAGGAATACATACCGTATTGGAGAAACCCATGGTAACCAGCAGCGCTGAGGCCACAGCACTGATTGAATTAACACAAACCAAGTCCGCCATTTTTTCAGTGTTTCAGAACCGTCGCTGGGATGGGGACTTCCTGACCGTCCAATCCTTGCTTGAAGAGGGAGACTTGGGAGAACTTCGCTATGTCGAATCACGCTGGGACCGCTTTCGCCCGAACACGACCCAACGCTGGCGAGAACGTCCTGGACCTGGCGCGGGAATATGGTGGGATCTGGGACCTCATTTGGTCGACCAGGCACTGACTCTATTCGGCATACCCAACGCTGTTACCGCCCGTATTCTGACACGGCGTGAAAATGCCCTGGTTGACGACTATTTTCATGTGATGCTGCACTATCCGGAGCTGGAAGTATTACTTCATAGCTGCCCTTTCTCTGCCGGACCCAATATTCGGTTTCAACTGCAGGGCACTTCCGGCAGCTATATCAAAACAGGGCTTGATCCCCAGGAGGCTCAACTCAAAGCCGGCATGCTGCCTACCGATCCTTTATTTGGCCTTGAAAATGAGGACCGCGGATTTCTCCATGACGGAACCAGTAGAAAAGTCGTGACGACAAAAAAGGGCAACTATGCGGAATACTTTGTCAGGCTCGCCAGCGCCATCGAAAACAACGAAGAACCGCCCGTGACTGTTTTCGAAGCAGCCGATGCGATTAGAATCATTGAGCAAGCCCTGATCAGCAGCAAGAAAGGTTGCACCATAACACTTTAACCAAAGCCAACGGATTATAGCCAGCGCCATAATCCACAGCCTGCGCTATAACCCACTTTAGCAGGCGCTATAAAAAGGGCCGCGAACGCGGCCCAAATCAAGGGAAGAAATAAAACTAAAACTGATAGCTAAAGCCGGCCATATAGACCCATGGTTCAATTTCCACATCAGTGGTTAACTCAGCTCCGGAAAAACTGAACACCGCATTCGTATCGATATCAATCTTGCGCACGGCCAGGTTGACACCCAGTTTGTCAGAAAGGTGGTAATCGACACCGGCAGAGAATGACAGCCCAAAGGAATCGTCCAGCTTCAGAGAACCCGTTCCCAGAACATCTTCAAGTGTCGGGGATACGCTCTCACTAAAAAATTTGGTGTAGTTCAATCCCAGGCCAACGTAAGGCTGAAGGTTTCCGGAAGCTTCCATGGGGAACCAAAGCATCGAAAGGGTGGGAGGAAGGTGCTTTGTTTCACCTGCTGGAACAGGTCCCAACCCGAGCGCTCCGGTTGCCGCCGTAATATCATGGGAAAATGGCGTGGCCGCCAGGAGTTCCAGCCCCAAAGACTCCCTCCACATATAGCGCAGGGTAATACCCAGCTGGGTATCCGAATACACATTGGCGCTGGAATTGGCGACTGCCGAGTTATTCAGACTAAGCGGCGTACTGCTGGCATCGGGATTCACATTAACGGCGCCAACCTGGACACTGATGTCTCCAACTTCTCGCGCCTGTGCGGGTAATACCATGAGAGCGGTCACTGCCGCACAAAGTAGACACTGGAAACGCATGATTTTCTCCTATCTGTTTTGAATAAAAACAGTCTAGGTTTTCGCGTTTCAGCCGACACTGATCCAGGTCAAAAAAATATCAACTTTTCCTTTTATTTCAGCTAGTTATGTTGACTTGTCGACCATTTGGGCGCTAGTCCTGAAAGACAGGTTCGAACCCCATATCCCAAAGAATAAGCGTCGCGCCCATCATGGCAATCACCATTACCAGAACCACGCCCACAACCGAACTGGCATACAGGAATCCCCGCTCAGCGGGCATTTTCATCGCCAGGGGAATCCCTTTATACAGCAAGTACACAGCCCAGGAAGAGGACAGGATCGCCAACAATAAATCCAGCGTTAGAATCGGGTAAACACCCACTACACCGGCGAGCAACAAGGGCGTCGCCGTAAACCCGGCCAGAACAATCCCCTTAACAGTCGACGTATCTGCATCATAGGTTTTGGACATCCAGTGGATCAGATAGCCGATAATGGCAATGGCGGTTAGCTGGGCAAGGTAATAACAAACAGCCATCCCTGCGGCTGAACCCGGGGTTAGCCTTGTCAGGCTTTCTCCTGCGACTGTCCAACCCACCTGGGTCGTGCCGTAATACCAGGCGAACGCTGGAAGAAGCCCCAGAATAACCGGATACAATAAATACCAGTTCAGTTGTGATTCCGACATTTCACCTATTTCTCGCCAAGTCGCCGTCGGCTTAAACATGATTCCCCAGATTTTTGACAACATCGCTGTCTCTCCCTCGGAGTTAATATAAACGTAGTTTAACTACCCAAACCTGTAGCCAGTCTATAACTGCCTACTTAACCAAATCTTTATTAACCGTTGATTGATCAATATCAATACAGCGCCAATCTTCAACGGATCTTGCTGCTTACCTAATGCCCCATGTGCATTTCCGTACTGTGGCCCTCATGAGACATGGACGGGGTAAACAATCCCTGCATTGGCATCCACATCGTCCAGAGGCCAAACAGACACAGCATAATGCCTGCGACAGTCCGGGTTGATTTCTTGCTAAGAATCCGGCCAAAAAAACTGATTCCCAGCATGGCCGGCATGGTCCCCAGACACATTGCCATCATTAACAGGCCGGACTCCCAGGCCGAATTTGACGTAGTAGAAGCCCATGCCAGGGTACTGTAGACCAGGCCGCAGGGAAGCCAGCCCCAAAGTGCGCCAATGATCAGTGCGTGGGAGGTATGCCTTACCGGTAGCCACTGCGCCGCGCGCTTACTGAGCTTCTTCCATACAGGGGCAAGGGGTTTTTCCAGCAAAGCCAGGCCATGCCAGAAATTGGCCAGATACAACCCCATGCCAACCAGCATCAGACCGGCAATTACTCTCAGTATTAACCCCGGGTCTGATACCTGTCCCGCCGTTGCCACAAGGCCGCCCAGAAGAACGCCTATTACCCCATAGCTTAGCAACCGTCCACACTGAAACATCAGGCCCAAAAAATTTTGTCGCCCCGCCCCCAGATCCGGTGCTGCCGTAAATGCCGCCGAGATACCCCCACACATAAACACACAGTGCGCACTGGAGGCGAAACCAATTAAAAGTGCAGCCAACAAATTAACGATCATGTTCGTCAGGCTCATTCTGGCGGCTCTTTTCATCATCAAAGAGCAGGTCTGTACCATCCCGATCCAGGTCATCATATTGGCCATCCCTGACAGCCCACAGGAAAAACCCCATGGCAACCAGTGCCAGCACTACGGCAATCGGAATTAAAAACAACAAACTCAACATGTCTGCACACGAACCTCACCAGGTCCAGTTTGTTTGTTATCGCGGACACGCGCGCGGAAAGCATTCAGTACAACCAGTGCTGAACTGGCGGACATCCCCAGGGCCGCCAGCCAGGGAGGAACCATGCCCATCATCGCCAATGGAATCGCCGAGATGTTGTATCCCAGTGCCCAACCAAGATTTTCCGAAATAATCTTCCTGGCCCGTCGGGCGTTGTCGACCAATAACGGAATCGCTTCAAGATTGTTGGAAAGCAAGACGAAATCTGCCTTGTTTTTGCTCAGGTCAACGGCATTGGAGAGGGCGATTGATGCATCTGCAGCACTCAACAGAGGGGCATCATTGATACCATCACCGACAGACAAAACTTTTTCTCCCGCCTGTTGATACTCTTTCAATCGTTGATACTTGCCCGCGGGTGTCATCGCATCCTGCCAGTCCGTTATGCCCAGTTTGGCCGCCAGTCTGCCGACTTCAGGAGAAGGGTCACCACTAAGCAACCCCAGCTTCACGCCGGGCAACCTGGATCGGAGCATTTGCAGCGTTGCTACTGCTTCCGGGCGCAGCTGGTCACGAACACTAAATATGGCCAACCTGTGACCTGATGTTCCCAAATAAATGCTCTGGACCTCTTCACACTCAACGGGAATGTCTGTCCAGCGACCCGATATTTCATCAACATATTTTCGGGTACCAATTCGAAATTGCGTTCCATTTATCCAGGCTTCCACGCCTTTGCCAGCGGCACTGTTCCAACCGGAAATTTCACCGTGAAACCTGTTTTTTACCGGCTCAAAGACCTGAGCCAAAGGGTGGTTGGAAAAGGACTCCAACACCGAAGCGATATGCCTGCATTGATCTTCAGACATATCACCCAACAACTGTACCCCGGTTAACCGGTAACGCCCTTCCGTCAGGGTCCCGGTTTTATCAAACAAAATTCGATCAACTTTTGACAGCACTTCCAGGGCTTCGGGGCGCTGTACCAAAATGCCCTGCTTGCCCAGATTTCGCATAAGAACGGTAAGAGCCGTCGGTGTCGCCAACGACAGGGCACAGGGACAGCCAACAACCAGCACAGACAACGCGATCCAGAAAGCTTGTGGAGAGCCTTGGGACCACCAATAGAGATAGGTTCCAAGTGCCAGTGAAATTAGTGCAAAAACAAAATAGCCTGCCAGCTGGTCTGCCAGGCTGGCAATGTGCGGTCTGTGCATTTCGGCCTGGCTGACAATGGATTCGATACGCGCCATGGCAGATTGATCCTGGGTACGCAACACACGGAGCCTAACCGGACCGGTCAGGTTAATACTGCCCGAGCTCAGCTCATCTCCCCGACTTCGCTTTTGCGGTTGAAATTCACCTGTCAACTGCGCCAGGTCCAGTTCTGCATATTCATCCAGCAATTCAGCGTCGACCGGCACTACCTCTCCGGCCTTGACCAATATCGTCTGCTCTGGTCGCAGGGAGCTGGTGGCCACAACACGTTGTTTCTCTCCCTGCTCTAGCCGAATTGCCTGATCACTCACCGAGCTGCGATCACGATCTGAGGCCCAATGGCTGCGTGCCCTGAATTCCATGTACCTGGACACCAGCAGGAAAAAAGTAAACATGCACACTGCATCAAAGTAGACCTCTCCCTGCCCCCGCCATACCGCTATCAGGCTACTGGCGTACGAGAGACCCAGTGCCAGTGCTACCGGGACATCCATCGACAAATGCCAGCTTTTCAGGGAGCGCAGTGCTCCTTTAAAGAAAGGCTGGGCGGCGTAAAAAATGACGAGTGTCGCCAATACCATGCTTGCGAATCGCAGCAATCCCCGGGTACCCTCAGTCATGCCCGTGCTTGCGGCAGTATGCATCGCTGAGCTATCCCCGCCCGCCATATAGGAAGCAATGGCATACATCCCTACTTGCATCATGCCAATACCAGCCACTCCCATACGCAACAGCAGTTCCCTGCCTTCCTTATGGTGTGATTGTTGCCGCTGCTGCGGACGATCAGGTTTGACGACAAAGCCCAGCTTTTGCACCAAAGCCAGCAACTGGCTTAAACGGGTCGGTAACTGCCACTCCAGGAAAAGCAATCTTTGACTGTAATTAACTTGTGCTGATACAACCCCGGCTTGCTGCTGAAGGCGCTTTTCCACCAGCCAGGCACAAGCTGAACAGTTCATACCCTCAATATGTATCCTGGCACGCCTGACCGGTTTTTCCTCATCGGCGAGTGTTTCAACAAAGCCCTTCTGATACTCAGGGTCATCGTAAATATCCAGATTGGGAAGCTCCGGCTGGGGTGCCTCCATTGGCAGCTGATCCCGGTACCGATAATAGCTTTCGAGCCCGGCTTCCTGAATAAACGCCGACACAGCCGAGCAGCCGGCGCAGCAGAAATCCCGCCGCTCACCCGAAATTTCAGCAGCAAATGCCGAAACAGCAGGCAACCCACAGTGATAGCAGGCTGCCCTTTCAGATGTTTGAAGCGCGGAATCCATCACTCAACCTTTACTCGCCAAATCTGGACTTGCCAAACTTGCACTTAAAGCCCCGCATTGAGCCGAAACTCCCATGGAGCATCAGGGGATTGCCCTGAAAACCGGACTGTCGAACCGGAAGTAAGTAACCACTGACGGCCACTTTCCATACCTTGAAGGGTCAGGTAATAATGACCATCAAGTGAATCGTTTAAGTCAGTGGCAAAGCGCCTGTCGCCAAGAGGCTCAAGAACAAGGTCACGGTCCAGGGCAGCATCTGTAGAGTGGACCAGACGCAAGTGCAATTGATCCATCCCGGATTGATTCAGGTCTATCTGCAATTGCCCCGACCAGATACGGATATCCGCCTGCAGTTCCAGCGACCTGGCATAGGCACGGGAAGACAAGTTCTGGTTTATCGCCAACCCCTCCTTATAGTAGTCATCTTCTACCAGTGACAGCGGGGTTCTCACAGCAAGAATAACCATGCCAATACCCGCAACAACGACAGAAGCCGGCAAAGCCATAAGAAACCAGGGCCAAAATTGCCGGTACCAGGGAATCATATCTTCTTGCTTGTGTGACATAAGTGTACTCATGGTTAATCCCGGGTTCAGCGAGCGCCAGGCCCGATAAAACGGCTGTCCTGACGACTGACGACTGCTAAATCCTGCTCCGCGGAAAGCACGAATTCAATGCCCGTGACTTGCTGGTCCAGTTCAGACCGGGACATGGCCAGACGCAAGGGCACTTCCATTAAGGCGCCGGCTTCTATCCAAAACCTGGGCTCCGTTGAAAATTCGGCACCGCTGAGGCCGGTGACATCCAGGCTAAACCATTGTGCCTCATCGGTTTTATTGATCATTTTCAATGTGTAGGTATTCTCGATTTCGCCAGCATCAGATTCGGTAAAGAGTTGCTGCCGATCGCGAATCACATCCAGCTCCAGCTGATCCCGTGTTACTAACTGAACACTAAACATGCCAATCATAAAAAGCAGAACCAGCGAATAGCCGATCAGTCGGGGGCGAAAAATGCGGGTATCACCACCCTTAAGATTATTCTCCGTGGTATAGCGAATCAGCCCCCTTGGATACTCCATCTTATCCATAATGGAGTCGCAGGCATCAATACATAAGGCACAACCAATACATTCATATTGGAGACCATTACGAATATCGATACCCGTCGGACATACCTGCACACAGAGTTTGCAGTCAATACAGTCACCCTGTTCCTCGCCCTTGGCACCCTTTTTCCTGGGTCCCCTGGGTTCCCCACGCCCGGGATCATAGGACACAATCAGCGTGTCCCGATCAAACATCACGGACTGAAAACGTGCATAAGGGCACATGTACATGCACACCTGTTCGCGCAAATAGCTGGCATTAATGTAGGTTGCCAGGGTGAAAAATGTCACCCAGGCATAGGCCATCAGTGATGCCTGCCCGGTGAAAAAATCCACGATGAGCTCACGGGCCGGAACAAAGTAGGCGATAAAGGTGAAGCCCGTCAGAAACGCAAAGCCCAGAAACAGCGAGTGCTTGATGATTTTCTTGGTTGCCTTTTGCAGGGACAGGGGCTGCTGGTCCAGTTTTATGCGCTGGTTTCGGCTGCCCTCCACCTTCTGCTCAAACCACATATAAATGGCAGTCCACACTGTTTGCGGGCAGGTGTAACCGCACCACACACGACCGGCAAAGTTGGTTACCGTAAACAACGCAAACGCACTAATGATCAATAGCCAGGCCAATAGGGGAAAATCCTGGGGCCAGAACGTCATAAACAGGATATGAAATTTGCGTTCGGGCAAGTCAAACAGAATCGACTGGTGATCCCCCCAGTTAATCCAGGGCATCAGGAAGTAACCCAGCAATAGAGGCCAACCAGTGAACAACCTTATTCGCTGGAAAAAACCTTCAATTGCCCGGGTATAAATTTTTTCCCGGCGCTGATAGAGGTCAATTTCGGCAACCTCGGCAGGTGCCGCCGCATCAACTACCTCAACAACCGGGATTTCCTGTGAACGATCTGACATTTCCTGCGTTACTCATCCTGGCTATTGGACAAACTGTAAACGTACGCAGCCAGAATATGGATACGGCTTTCCGACAACAGATCGCTATGGGCGGGCATCAATCCTGAACGGCCATTTCTCACAATAGCGCTGATTTCTTCCGCATCACTGCTGTAAAGCCAAATGCCATCTGTCAGATCGGGCGCACCGAGCATCTGGTTACCAGTTCCACCCGCGCCATGACAGGCGGCACAAAACATGCCGAACACCTGTTGACCGCCCTCGGCAGCATCTTCCAGCCCGGACATGGAGCGCACATAGCTGGTCACGTCGGCAATCTGCTCATCAGACAGCGCCGCCTCCCAGGGAGGCATAACGCCCTGCCGGCCATTGGCAATACTGGTTACAATCTGCTCGGGAGAGCCTCCATATAACCAGGCGCCATCGGCCAGACTTGGGAAACCGTAAGCTCCACCAGCGTCCGATCCGTGACATTGTGCACAGTTATTGGCGAACAGACGCTGTCCCATTCTCAGGGCTCTTTCATCCTGCGCCAACTCGGGAACAGGCACCTCCAGATAGGCCTCAAAGAGGGGCTCATACCTCTCCCGTGCTGCTTCAACTTCTTCCTCATACTGGGAAATCTGGCTCCAGCCAAGCAGCCCCTGAAAATTGCCGAATCCCGGATAGGCCAACAAGTACCCCAGGCCAAACACCAGTGTGATAACAAACATCCACAGCCACCAGGCAGGCAAGGGGTTGTTGTACTCTTCAATGCCATCGTAAACATGACCAGTTGTTTCCTTATCGGTTTCTTCCTTGCGATTGGCAAACAGCAACCAAAAAGTGGCGACAAAGGTGAATACTGTGATGACAATAATCCAGACACTCCAAAAAGTACTCATTTGGTCTCTCCTTCGTCGTTGGTATCAGCTTTGTTTTCATCCTTTTCATCGGCGAATGGCAGCTGTTCAGCATCGTGATAGTCTTCTTTCTTCTTGTGGATAAACACCCACCAGAAAATACCCAAAAAGGCGGCCATAACGATGACCGTTGCCAAACCTCGGAGCTCATTGATATCCATCAGAACCTCCTACATGCGATCACTGAGCACCGTGCCCAGTTGTTGCAGATAAGCGATCAGCGCTTCGGCCTCGGTGGCCCCTGCCACCTGATCAAACGCTCCCTCGATATCCTCATCGGTATAGGGAACACCCACTGCTCGCAGTGCAAGCATCTTGGCCGCGATATCTTCGCCATCCAGCTCATTTTCGAATAACCAGGGAAAGGCCGGCATATTGGACTCAGGGACAACCAGACGTGGATCCCTCAAATGTAGTTCGTGCCAGTCGTCTGAATAGCGACCACCCACACGCGCCAAATCCGGACCGGTACGCTTGGAACCCCATAGAAAAGGATGGTCGTAGACAAATTCACCCGCCACCGAATAGTGGCCGTAACGTTCGGTTTCCGACCGAAATGGACGGATCATCTGTGAGTGGCAGACATTACAGCCCTCACGTATATAAATATCACGACCTTCCAGCTCCAGGGCCGTCAGGGGCTCAAGGCCCTCTACCGGCTCAGTTACTTCATCGGAATAAAACAGGGGAACCAGTTCTACCAATGTGCCAAAGCTGATGGCAACTACCGTGAGTGGAATCAGTAACCAGAGGTTTCTCTCAATAACATGGTGTTTACTTTCAGAGTTCGACATGATCAAACGCCCTCCGTTGCCAGCTCTGGGTCATCATCTGGAACCGGAGAAAGTATTTCCTGCTCCTCTTTGTGAATCTCGGGTGACTTGATGGTTTTGTACACGTTGTAGGCCATCACCAGCATGCCGGCGAAAAAGATAAATCCACCAATAAACCGGACAAAATAACCCGGATAGCTGGCCTCCAAAGATTGAACAAAACTGTATGTCAGTGTGCCGTCGGTGTTGTATGCGCGCCACATCAGGCCCTGCATCAAACCATTCACCCACATGGAGGCGATGTACAGCACCGTGCCGATCGTGCACATCCAGAAATGTACGTTAATAAGGTTAATGCTATACATTTGCTTGCGATCAAACAGTGCCGGGATCAGGTGATAAACCGCCCCGATGGAAATCATGGCCACCCAGCCCAATGCACCGGCGTGCACATGGCCGATAGTCCAGTCCGTGTAGTGCGACAGCGCATTTACGGTTTTGATCGACATCATCGGACCTTCAAAGGTACTCATTCCATAGAAAGACAACGACACGACCAGGAAGCGAAGAATCGGGTCAGTACGCAATTTATGCCAGGCCCCTGAGAGAGTCATCATGCCGTTGATCATCCCGCCCCAGCTAGGTGCCAGCAGGATCAGACTCATTACCATGCCCAGACTCTGCGCCCACTCGGGAAGCGCCGTGTAATGCAAATGGTGCGGTCCTGCCCAGATATAAATCGCCACCAGGGCCCAGAAATGCACAATAGAAAGCCGGTAGGAGTACACCGGCCTCTCTGCCTGCTTGGGAACAAAGTAGTACATCATTCCCAGAAAGCCCGCGGTCAGGAAAAAGCCCACCGCATTGTGGCCATACCACCACTGAACCATGGCATCCGTTGCTCCGGAATAAACGGAATAGGATTTTGTCAGCGAGACCGGTATGGCCAAACTGTTAATAATGTGAAGAACGGCTACGGCAATAATAAACGCACCATAAAACCAGTTGGCCACATATATATGGTGCACCTTCCTCCTGGAGATCGTGCCGAAAAAAACAATGGCATAGACAACCCAGACGATGGCGATCAGGACATCAATTGGCCACTCCAGCTCGGCATATTCCTTACTGGTGGTCAGCCCAAGTGGCAAGGTAATCGCCGCCAGTACAATGACCAGTTGCCAGCCCCAAAACACAAAGGCGGCCAGCCCATCCGAGATCAGTCGGGCCTGGCAGGTTCTCTGAACAACATAAAAAGAGGTAGCCATCAACGCACTGCCGCCAAATGCAAAGATAACCGCATTGGTATGGAGTGGGCGTAGCCGGCCAAAGTGGGTGTAGGGAATGCCGAGGTTAAGCTCTGGCCACACAAGCTGGGCTGCCAGAACCACACCGACAAGCATACCGACTATTCCCCAGACGACCGTCATGACGGTAAACTGTTTCACCACCTTGTAGTTATACACGGGGGTCGAAGTCGCAGATTCACTCATTATTCTGGTTCCTTGATGGGTTGATCCGGGCCGCCAGTTAAGCAAAAAAATTTCAGCGGCACAAAGACCCCCACATAATAAATTTATGACCTGTTCACATCTTGATTTAAGTCAAGGCAGGCCGAATCCTGCTACCAGAAACTCTGAATAAACCGGGCACAGCCATGCTCGATAACCACAGGGGCTTTACGTATAATCGCCCGCTGTTTTTGAATAATGTATACAGTTAATGGACTCTGATCATTCGTTATGCGAACAACTGGCAACCGGACAATTACCTGATCCTGCCAGCGAGTATTTAAATAAATGCATAGAAGAGATTCGCGGCGGGATTAGCAACCAACGCTTTTCTGCACTTTTCTCGATGGCCAGTCGTTTCGCCAAACGCACACCGGTTTCCAACCCGGGAATGATAAACGGGGTTTTCCTGGGTTTATGGAACCAACTGGAAGTGCTTCGTGTCTGCCTGCTTTTGGCACGGCCTGATCTGCACGAGGAACATTTCCCCCGGGATTTTGAATCGCTTTTTCGATTTGCCGATGAAGGCGAAAGCTGTGCCCTTTATCGCGCCATTGCCTTGCTACCTGACCCGGCCCGGTTTGTCTGGCGTGCCGGCGAAGGCTGTCGAAGTAATATGCTACCGATATTTAATGCCGTGGCACTCGACTCGCCGTTTCCGGCAAAGTACTTTGATGACACTGCCTGGAATCAGCTCGTCATGAAAGCAGTATTTGTCGAAACCCAGGTCCACCGAATACAGGGTCTGGATGACAGGCTGAGTCCGGAGCTGACCCGCATGGCCCTGGATTTTGCAGCAGAAAGAAAAAGTGCTGGAAGAGGGTTAATTCCAGGATTCTGGCTAATCCCGGGCAATCATCAAAAAACGGCACTGGGCGAGCTAATCTCTGAGCTTTGGTCCAGGGCTACTGCGGAAGAAAAAGCCTGCATGATACTGGCACTGGGACGCGCAGATTGTTCCGGACTGATGGATGAACTAGCCAGCAACGAGCCCGACCAGCTGGTAGAAGATGCACTGAAACTGGCCCGCGAGGGTCGAACTGCACAGTCAGATTTGAGATGCTATCTGGCTGGCCAGTAACTGGTCAGTAAATCAAACGCCGACAAAACACGTATTAACCCCGGTTACCGGCTACACAACAGAAGAGACTTTTATGAGATTTTTTGATCCACACATTCACATGACAAGCCGAACGACCGACGATTACCAGAATATGGCTGACGCCGGTATACGTGCTGTGATTGAGCCGGCTTTCTGGATGGGTCAGCCTCGTACGAATGTCGGCAGTTTCATCGATTATTTCGCCAGCCTGGTTGGCTGGGAACGGTTTCGTGCATCTCAATTTGGCATCAATCACTACTGTGCGATCGGGGTAAACTCCAAGGAAGCCAATAATGAGGGGCTAGCCAGGGAAGCTCTGGACATCCTGCCGGAATTCGCCCTGAAAGAAGGTGTAGTGGCTATCGGTGAGATTGGCTACGACGAAATCACTCCGGCGGAGGAATGGGTCTACCAGGAGCAACTAAAGTTTGCCGTGGATCACGATATGGTAGTCATGGTGCACTCCCCGCACCGCGACAAGAAAAACGGCATTATCCGCAGTATTGATGTGGCGCGTGAAATGGGCGTGCCCATGCACAAGCTGATTATTGATCACAACAATGAAGAAACCGTGCAAAGTGTGCTCGATGCCGGTGCCTGGGCTGCCTTTACCATCTACCCCAACACCAAGATGGGTTCTGAACGCATGGTTGAAGTGGTACGGCAGTATGGCCCTGAAAGAATTATTGTCGATAGCTCTGCCGACTGGGGAGTGAGCGATCCCCTGTCCGTTCCCAAGACCGCTTACTTAATGAAAGAGCGTGGTATTGGGCAATCTGACATTGAGCTCACTTGCTGGAAAAATGCATTGGATGCCTACGCCCAGTCCGGGCAAATAGATGTCGATGAACTCATGCGCGACCCCGTGATTGACCAAAGCCAGTCGTACAGTGATAACACCGTACTACGCGGTCAAAAACCGCGAATCGACACCCCCGTAGAAAACTAATCCGGTTTTTGCAGAAGTGTTGCAAATCGATCAGCGTTTTAGCATTACCTACGAGTATCCGGTCTGTTTTGACCGGGATATCTTCGCGCCGGAAAACATGCTGCTGGCAGATCTCTTTGGTCGGGCAGGAAATGGCCCCCACCGCGTGCTGCCCGTAATTGACTCAAGGGTTTTGGAAGTTCACTCAGATCTTCTCGACCGACTTGAGCACTACGCCAATATACATGGCGATGTTATTGAACTTATTAACCCGCCGATGACCGTTCGGGGCGGCGAAGTCTGCAAGGCCGAGCCCACCGAAGTTGAAGAGTTTTATACGCGTACACAGACAGACAATATCGACCGGCACAGTTTTGTCCTGGTCATTGGTGGTGGCGCAGTCATTGATGCCATTGGTTATGCCGCTGCCACGGCCCACCGCGGCATTAGGCTGATCCGCATGCCCACGACGGTTCTGGGTCAAAACGACGCCGGAATCGGTGTAAAGAACGCCGTAAACTACCGCGGACGCAAAAACTATCTGGGTTGTTTTACCGCCCCTTATGCCGTTATCAACGATTTTGATTTTCTTGATAGCCTCCCGGAACGGGATCGGGTTTCAGGTATTGCCGAAGCCGTGAAGGTATCGCTCATCCGCGACGCCGACTTCTTTGACTGGTTACACCGGCACCGCGAGCAACTCTCGCGATTCGATACCGAACCCACGGAAGATATGATTGTTCGCTGTGCCGAATTACACCTCAGGCACATTCGCACCAGTGGGGATCCTTTCGAACAAGGCAGTGCCCGCCCCCTGGACTTTGGTCATTGGGGCGCTCACCGACTGGAAGAAATGTCAGGCGGCGATCTGCGCCACGGCGAAGCTGTCGCGATCGGCGTCGCCATGGACTCCCTGTATTCCTTCCTAAAAGGCATGATTACCAGGGAAAATCTGGTTCGTATTCGCGAGACACTGGAAGGTGTGGGCTTCCGCCTGTCCCACCCGGCCCTGGAATCGCTGGATATTCACCGCGCACTGGAAGATTTTCGCGAACATCTGGGCGGGCAACTTTGCATTACCCTGCTAACGGGTGAAGGCTCAGCGGTCGAGGTTCACGAGATTGATATTGAGCTCATGGCAAACGCCCGCCAGCAAATGCTGGAAGGAAAATGGCCGCACTAACCTATTGCACAAATATTCATGCCGGAGAGGGCTGGCAAGATGTCATGCGCAACCTCAACGGTCATGTGCTTGAAGTCCGGAGTCATTTTGACCCGGACACGCCTTTTCCCCTCGGACTGAGAATCTCCGGGCAGGCGGCCAAAGAGCTTGAGACTGACGATAGAGCCATTGAGGAGTTTACAGACTGGTGTCGCACCCATAACTGCTACCTGCTAACCATTAACGGTTTTCCCTACGGCGTATTTCATAATGAACGCGTAAAGGAGAACGTCTACTTGCCTGACTGGCGAGACCCCGAGCGAGCAAACTACAGCAAGTTGCTGGGCAGCCTCGCTACCCGGCTCCAGCCTGACGCCAAACATATCTCTATTTCTACAGTGCCGGTCGCGTTTAAATCTGCTTTTGGCGATTCTGATTGGCCAAAGGTGAACGAGCATATCGTTGAAGTGGCCACTCACTATCAGCAGCTATATCAACAAACAGGAACCAGGCTGGTTTTGGCCATCGAGCCCGAGCCTCTGTGCGTTCTGGAAACCATCAGCGAAGCCGTTGATTTCTTCAACCAGCTAAACCTAGACGAATCTCTGCGCGAACATGTCGGTCTTTGCTTTGACTGCTGTCACCAGGCCGTTGAGTTTGAGGATGCTGCCGAGTGTCTACAGCAAATACAGCACCACCAGATCCCCATCGGCAAGGTTCAGGTTTCCAGCGCTCTCAAAGCCACCGAAGAAGAGTTTGATCGTTTACTTGAATTTGACGAGCCTGTGTACTTGCATCAGGCAGTGGGACGGCAGACAGGCACAAATAAATACACCCGCTTCGAGGATCTTCCGGACTTTGCCCAAGCCCTAAACTCTGGCAAGAAATACGATGAATGTCGGGTACATTTTCATGTGCCCATTTTTCTGGAACATCTGGGAAACTGCGGGACTACGCAGGACTTTTTGAAAGAGCTTTTACCAATACTTGGGGAAGACATACCACTGGAAGTGGAAACCTATAGTTTTTCTGTACTGCCATCCGACCTCCGCTCCGGCACTGTTGCGGAAAACATCACCCGGGAATTACTCTGGGTAAGGAAACTTTTGAGCGGCCAAGCCGGGTAAACCGACAAGCCTGAAGCCCTGGGAACAACCAAATCACTATGAATCGAACTGTTGTTATCAATGTCGTCGGCCTGACCAAAAACCTGCTCGGGGAGCATACGCCCAATATCAACAGGCTCGCCGGCAGTGTCACCCGGATCAAACCGAACACACCGGCAGTCACCTGCTCTGCCCAGGCAACGTATCTGACTGGCAAGCCTCCCAGTGAGCATGGCATTGTTGCTAACGGTTGGTATTTTCGGGATCAAAATGAAGTCTGGCTGTGGCGGCAGAGTAACCAGCTGATCCAGGCGCCCAAAATCTGGGACCTGGCCCGCGAACGCGATCCGGATTTTACCTGTAGCAATACCTTCTGGTGGTATGCCATGGCCACCGGGGCGGATTACACGCTGACCCCTCGCCCACTTTATCTGGCGGATGGGCGAAAAATGCCGGACTGTTACACCTATCCACTGGAACTACGGGAGACTCTCACCGAAAAGCTGGGCACCTTCCCCCTGTTCAATTTTTGGGGACCTGCCACCAGTATCAAATCCAGCCAGTGGATCGCTGATGCCGCCATCCATGTTGAAGACACCTACAGCCCTTCCCTTCAGCTGGTGTATCTGCCACATCTCGACTACTGCCTGCAGAAACAGGGGCCAGAGGGTGATCTAGCCAGGGATCTGGGAGAAATTGACGATGTGGTTGGCCAACTTATCAATCACTTCACGGAGCGGGAATGCCAAATAATCCTGTTGTCGGAGTACGGCATTGTGCCGGTATCCAGGCCTGTGCATCCCAACCGGATACTTCGTGAAGCCGGTAAACTATCTCTTAAAATTGACCTGGGCAGGGAATACCTGGATTTTCACACCTGTCGCGCCTTTGCACTGAGCGACCACCAAATTGCCCATATTTATATACAGGCCAAAGAGGATATCGCCGAAATAAAGGAGCTTTTCAAAAACACAGCCGGCGTTGCTCATGTGCTGGAAGGCGCAGAGCGTGGAGAGTACGGGCTGGACCATGAACGTGCAGGAGAACTGGTCTTGCTGGCTGAGCCGGATAGCTGGTTTACCTACTATTATTGGGAAGATGAAGCCCGGGCTCCGGATTACGCCCACCAGGTCGAAATTCATAAAAAACCGGGATTTGATCCCTGCGAAATGTTTTTCGATCCCAATCTGCGTTTTCCCAAATTGAAGGTTCTTCGACGAGTTCTGCAAAAGCTGTTGGGTTTTCGCTATGTTATGGATGTTATTTCTACCGATCCCTCTCAAATCAGGGGGTCTCACGGTGTTTATGATGGCACCGAACGCTCCACTCCATTGTTGATGAGCTCAAGACCAGAGCTGCTTCCCGACAGGCAGATAGACTCTACTGAAGTTTGTGGCCTGATTCTGGATCATCTGTTCAACGTAAAAGACAATAAATAATCTATCCATGGATACCAAAACACTCTTGACGCTTGGACGCGTCAGTAACCTGCCCACTGTGTGGATGAATGCCATTGCGGCAATCGCACTTACCCTGCCAACCATTGGTGGCGAATTTCAGCCATTACAAACACTGGCGATACTGGCAGGACTATCCTGTCTCTATGCGGGTGGAATGAGCTTTAACGACTATTGTGACCGGCACTGGGATGCCAAACATCAGCCCTTTCGACCTATCCCGGCAGGAAAAACATCGGCCAAAGTGGTACTAAATATAAGTATCGCGCTGTTTCTGGCAGGACTCGTCTTACTCGCCCAGACTGCGCCCAGTTTTGCTGCCGCGATCGGCTTGTTGTCATTGATTGTTGCCTACGACATCTTGCACAAACAGTTTGCTTCCAGTGTATTCCTTATGGCGTCTACACGCCTGGGCGTATATATCGTTGCAGCCTTCGCCATGAGTCCCTCACCGCCTGCGACTATCTTTATTCTGGGCGCAGTACAGGCAAGCTACACATTGCTAGTAACGGTAGTGGCGCGGTATGAGAACAAACTCGGAAACCGTTTTAATTTCCCGGTGATCCCCTGGATGATTGCCTGTATGGGGCTTATCGACGGGCTGGCATTGGCAGCCCTCTTGTCACCCATATGGCTCATTGCCGGGGTGATCACGGTTTTGGTCACCCGCTGGGCACAAAGACATGTCAGGGGAGACTAAAGGAAAATAGAGCAGGAGCCGCTGAGAATACGGCTCCTGCCAGGAGCAGCTGTTACGAATTACCTAAAAGGCCACGAGATGAAAGGTTAGCCATCAGGGCACCCAGGCCGAATGTCCAGGGCGGCGCATCCGCTGAGGTTGTCACCTGGTTGGTGAGAACACCCAGCTTTTCGGTAGAAATATGGACAAGGTCCCCTACCTGGTGAGTGAAGCCGCGTCCTTCAATACCGCGATCCTGGGTCGGCGCAAACAGCGTACCCAGAAAGATCACAAATCCGTCAGGGTACTGGTGTTCACTTAAAGCCTGACCAACCAGCTCCAGAGGATCACGGCTGATCTCAGCCATGGAGCTCTCGCCTTCCATTCGGAAACCATCAGAACCGGTAACTTCCAGCTTCACCAGCGCCTTGCGGATATCGTCCATACTGAACGTGTCATCAAAAATCCGGATAAATGGCCCCAGGCTACAGGAAGCATTATTGTCCTTGGCCTTACCCAGGAGGAGTGCACTTCGGCCTTCAATGTCTCTCAAATTGACATCGTTGCCCAGGGTGGCGCCAACTGGTTTGCCTTGTCCATCGCACACAATGGCAACCTCGGGCTCGGGGTTATTCCAGTCCGAATCCGAACGCACACCAATGTAATCTCCCCATCCCATGGACGAGAGCGCTGGCCCCTTGGTGAAAATTTCAGCGTAAGGGCCAATGGCAACCTCCAGGTATTGGGACCAAAGCCCCTCGGCAATAAGCACCTCTTTCAGCGCTTCGGCTTCCGCTGACCCGGGAACAACTGCCCGGATTTCCGTGCCTATTTTGTCTTGTAGCAAACTTCTGATTTCGTGAGCCTTGTTGGCATCACCGCGGGCACGTTCTTCAATAACACGCTCTACAGCCGAGGTGGCAAATGTAACGCCGGATGCCTTGATGACTTGCAGATCAACCGGTGCCAATAACCTGGGGGAAGCTTCCGGATCCGACCATGAAGTCTTGATATCCAGATCCTTTAATTCGCCCAGGTCATTTCCGGAAACATCCTGACCCCATTTTTGCAGTAACCCGGCGACAGTCGGGGCAGTGGCTGAGACATCGGTCACACGACCTTTGCGTATCACAACCGGCGTCGGTCCTTGCCCAAAGTCGAGACGGCCTACCAGCGTCGCTTGTTGCCAGTCATTCGGTAATGATTCAAGGATCGATTGCGCAGCGTTCATATTCATTGTTTAGTGGTTTCCCTCATTTGGCTTTTCATAAGCAGAATTTCATTTTTAGAAGCAGCATTATGCTTTAAATGCATGTACATTATATCTAATATCTATGTTCGCAAGAGCGCGAGAGCACTCAAACCAATAAAAATTAAGAGAAAGAGAACCGGGGGAACTTATGTCTGACTCAATCTCACGAAGAAACTTTATTGCCGGAACTGTGGCAGCGGCTGGCGCTGCTTCCATGATGGGTTCTGCAAACGCCCAGGAAAATCCCAACCCTGATCGCAAGTTGCGAATCGGGGTCATAGGCGTATCAAGACAGTCTTTCATGACCTACAGCTGGGCTGACATTATCGAAGCAACCAAGCCTGGATCACCCAGGGGAAATTTCGGTATGCCTTTTTTAGGCATGGAGCTAACCCATGTCTGGGATCCCGATACTGAAGCGGCAAGAGAGTTTGCCGAAAGGCTGGACATGGTTCATGTCAGGAACTTCGATGACATGCTTGGCCACATTGACGGGCTGATTTTTGCCGGCATGGTTGATACGCCTTACATGAAAACGCTGGCCAAACCTTATCTGGAAGCCGGGGTTCCTACCTACCTTACTCGTCCTTTCGCCTACTCACTTCGTGACATCGACGAAATCCTTGAGTCGGCGGCCAAGGGTGGCGCACCCATTATTGCCACGGCCAAGTATGAGCACTACCGGGAGATCTCGGCACTGAGAAACAAGTTACCTAATGTAGGTAACATCCGATCCGTACAGGCCGTGGGCAACACAGTGGACTTTCCCATGCATTTCCACATCCAGTTTATGATGCTGAAGATCCTTGGCTATGATGTGGAAGAGGTCTCGCTGTTTTATGATCACGAGACACGTGCAAACTATGTGCATGAAACCTACCTGTATCCTGGCAGTGGTGACCAGCAACCATTTGTCTGCACCATTGACGGCGCCAGGATTCCTGACTCATTCCATATCAATGTTTATGGCGACAATGGCAATGCCAGTGTCAGTATGGAACGTGGCTACGATACCTGGCAGGAGGATCTGCTTCACCGATATGCGCCGCAGGTTATGGACATGCAAAGAACGTTCTACACCAAAGAGAACTTTGAGCCCTACGACATTGTCCGCAAGAAAACCGAGATTTACCTGACGGCTTTCTACTCCAGGCTGGAGCGCGGCGGTGCCCCGGTCAAAGTGGGAACGGTACCGGCTGACTGGCGTGTTCAAACACCGAATATTGATACCAACGCCACCATTGACGTTTAAACGCAAGCGTCGAGACAAAAAAAGGGTAGACATTGTGTCTACCCTTTTTTTTAACAGTAAATACTGCATGCAGTACTACGTTTATTGTTTAGCTGTAAATCGTTACACCAAGACGCTCAGCCGTTTCCTCGATGAACTTCTTGCCCATTGGGTACTGATCCGGGCCTTCATAGTCTCCCCGGTTAAGAAACTCCATCATTAACGGACGTGGCGACTCAAGACGACTGAGGTGGGTCAAATACACTTCATAATCCATTTCACCCTGACCTGGGACTACCCACTCCATACCAGGCAGCATACCTGTCCATTTAATGTCTTTCGCATGGGCATACATGATGTCTTCGCCAAGCATCTCGAAGCACTGGTTTATAAGCTCGGTATTACGGAACAATGTGCTGGCATTGATCATGTTTGTGGGATCAAGGGTGACCTTGATGCGATCACTCCCCACGTCTTCCCTAAGCTGGGCATGAGCGGCCGGTGAATTCATGTTGTTGTTATTGATTGCCTCAACAGCCAGATTTACTCGGCTACCTGCCGTATCAGCCAAAACCTGCTTAAGGGCATCTACTGCCATTTGCCAGGTTTCCGTTGTCCAGTTTCTGGGATCCGCATCATTGGGCTTGCCATACGCACGGCTGCCGGTATGAACCAGGACAAAATCCATATCCATTTGTTCAGCCATTTCAACTGCTGTCAGATAATCGCGATGGATTCGCTCACGCAAGTACGGGTCGGGATGGATAATATTGTCCCACACGTGAACCGTGTAAAACCAAAGATCCTGCCTTTGCAGCTCTTCTTTAAGCTCACGTGCCTGGGAATCGGTCATTACTTGCCAGCCCGCATACCGGGCTTCGGCGGCTGTGTATCCCGCCTCCCTGATTCGCCCAACCTGCTCAACCGGGTTGTCACCATTTGTGTTACTTAAACGGTGTCCTGCACTACACAAGCGAATGGCTGAAGAGCCTGGAGTCAGGTTGCGTGTGACATCAGCGGGTGGACTCCACTGGGTCAGGTGGTCACCCTCAACAAAAGGCAATGACCATGAATGGGCGGTAGACGCCACCGCTCCAGCCATCAGGCCGGTTGAGCCTGCGGTCAAAAGCTTTCTGCGTGATATGTTCTTGCTCATTTCATTCCCCTGTAATTATGTTTTAGCTATAGATGGTGACGCCCAGACGAGCAGCAGTTTCTTCAATAAAGTGTTTCGCCTGAACATACTGGTCGGTGCCTCGATAGCCGGGCCCTCTGTTGAGGAACTCCATCATCAGCGGTCGTGGATATTCCATACGGCTAAGATGTGTTAGATAGACTTCGTAGTCCATTTCACCTTGACCGGGAATCACCCATTCCATACCAGGCAACATGCCAGTCCATTTAATATCCTTGGCGTGAGCATAGAGAATGTCTTCGCCCAGGGTTTCAAAACATTCGTTGAGCAACTCGGCGCTGCGGAACAATGTACTCGCATTCACCATATTGGTCGGATCCAGTGTTACCTTGAGGCGCTCATCCCCGACGTCTTCTCTAAGTTGAGCGTGCGCTGCCGGTGAATTCAGGTGGTTTGAGTTAATCGCCTCTGCGGCCAGCTGAACCCGGCTGCCTGCTGTATCTGCCAATACCTGCTTAAGCGCATCAACTGTCATCTTCCAGGTTTCAGTGTTCCAGTTGCGAGGGTCGGCATAGCTGGGCTTGCCATAGCCACGACTACCAGCGTGGACAAGTATGAAGTCAATATCCATCTGTTCCGCCATTTCGATCGCGGTCAGATAGTTGCGGTGTGTCTGGGCACGAATTGTAGGATCCGGATGAATAATGTTGTCCCAAACATGAACGTTATAGAACCAGAGATCCTGACGTCGAAGCTCTTCTTTAAGTTCACGAGCTTCCGAGTCTGTCATTAGACGCCAGTTGTTAAAAAAGGTCTCGGCCGCGGTATAGCCCTTGCTTTTAATATATGAAACCTGTTCTACGGGGTTGTTACCATTTCTGTTACTCAGCTGGTACCCGGCACTACTCAAGCGAATAGGTGTTGTCCCCGGGGTCAGGTTGCGAACAACATCCGGAGATGGGCTCCACTGGGTCAGGTGGTCACCAGCAACAAAAGGCAATGACCATGAGTGAGCAGTAGACGCTACCGCGCCTGCCATCAATCCGGTTGATCCGGCAGTTAAAAGTTTTCTGCGAGATATTTTTTTATTCAATTTAGGTCCCCCCTGCAAATTGATATTTCTTTTTGGCCTAAGTAACAAGAATGCCTCATCGACGAACTGTAGACAATTAAAAAATAATTATATGCAATACTTTCGAACACCGTTTCCAGCTAAATCGCTACAACAGGAAATGGTTCAGTTCACACTGCACAGAACGGTATACTTTACCTATTAGCTATTGGCGGCAATTTTGCTGCGCCATTCATTCTTATCTTCAAAAAAACAAATCCGGATAGCACCTGATTCATGCTCGCCATTATCTATTCCCTTGCCCTCGTGATCAGTGCCCTGGCACTGGGGTACACAGTTCGCCGGGTTTGTGCATCCGGCCAGCTCAGCCTGCCTGTCGAGATTTCAGACCTCAGGAAGATTCTGCAGAAAGTTGCCCTGCTTTACTTTTTTCCTATCGCACTGGTTGGCGCTTTCTGGATCGTTTCGTTTGACGATATACGCGTTATTTGGCTGCCATTTGTCGGCCTTACGGCGTTGCTCTCCGGCGGATTCATGGGGGTTCTTTTTTCAAAAGCCCTGAAGATGGAGAGGCGACAGACAGGTGTCATGTTTACCAGCGGTTTGGTCACAAACCTCGGCGCACTGGGTACATTATTTTGCTTTATGTTTTTGGGTGAGGCCGGCTTTGCACTGGTTGCCCTGTATAAGATGCTGGAAGAATTGTGTTATTACATGTTTGGCTTCCCAGTAGCCAGATATTTTGGCCACGGCGCAATTGACCAGAGGATAACTCCAGCACAAAGACTTATTGGCGTCGCTAAAGACCCTTTTGTCATTATGGTATTTACCGCGGTTGGGGCCGGCCTGACCCTGAATTTTACTGGCGTAACCAGACCTGCGCTTATTGAAACACTGATCGCCGTATTCGTCCCAATAGCAACATTTTTACTGATCTTTTCTATTGGTCTGGGTCTGCGATTTTCCAGCGTAAAAAACTATCTAAAACCCTGTTTGGCGATTTCTGTAACAAAGTTCGTCTTTGTTCCCGTCATTGCCTGTTCAGTAGCCTACCTGTTGAACCTTCACGAGATTGCCGATGGACTACCGTTCCTGGTGGTCGTGATATGCAGTTCCATGCCTGTCGGGTTTAATGCGCTGGTGGCGGCATCCATATTCAACCTGGACCTGGAGCTGGCCAACAGTCTCTGGCTGGTTTCTACAGCAATGCTTATCCTGGTTATCCCCTGGTTATATTTTGTCCTTCAATATTTGACCTGATCACCAGCCCGGCCGAGACAGAACGTCAAAGAATGTCAGATATGGCTATTTCGGCCGGGTAATGATTGAAGTGGCTGGAATCACTCTTTGGACTGTGCCGCCAGCCACTCCATGACAGTCACCACTTCCCGATCACCGACCCTGTCGACTTCCTGAACGATCGGGCCGTAAAGCTGGCCACTACCCTCAACATAGGCCAGGTGATTGTTATAAACAGGAATCCAGGACCAGTGGCCATTGTATTGATGCGGCGTGCCATCCTCTGATACGTAGCTTCCTGACATGTCGGACACATCCGGCAAGATGCTCAGATGCACATTTTCTGCATCCATGCTTCGTAATTTTGAATAAAGAGGAATTGGAAACGCCTCCGGCTCAACGACGTCGTCATTGGCTGCCGTGACGATCCACATGGGCAGGTCAACGATTCCCTCCAGCTCCTCTTCACTGACATAGTCAAGATTAAGCGGTTCGCACACTGGAAGCGCGGCAGCGTAATAATCCGGATAATCCAGAACCAGCCGAACCGTCATCCAGCCACCATTCGAAGCACCGGACACGTAGATTCGGTCGGTATCTATATCTGGACGCTCGGCAACAAATGTCTCAACCAGGTCCTGAACTGCGCGGGTATAGATCGAGAGTGCATCTTCCTTGACCCCGCTACCTTCTTGGCCGGTTGGCCCATGCATCCAGCGAGTGGGAGACTGGGGTACCAACACGTAGGCCCCATCAAAATATGCCTGGATTTCTTCGGACGCAAAGGCATCAGCCCGATTGCCTGCCAGCGGAATAGTGGGATCAGTGCCGCCCTCGCCACCGCCGTGCAACCAGATAATTAAGGGATTTTGCCCCCTGTCCTCTTCGGGCGCGAAGTGGGCGTATTGCATTTCAATCAGGCCGTGCTCTTCGTCGTCGTAGGACGTTGAACCGAATTCAAACTGATTGATCCCATGCTGGAAGTACTGGTTCATCTCCGTCGCGACCAGGTT
This sequence comes from Pseudomonadales bacterium, assembly GCA_965222065.1. Lineage (GTDB taxonomy): Bacteria > Pseudomonadota > Gammaproteobacteria > Pseudomonadales > GM7GCV1 > GM7GCV1. The sequence goes on along the minus strand of OZ244933.1, from coordinate 2,081,300 downwards.
ACCGTCTATTCCCCTGATCGGCTCTTCCTGGGTAATGGTGTAATCATTTTGGCTCCAGGCGTTGATGTTTCGCCCAACGTCCGGGTCGCGCCCATAGTTCAACGCATTGCCCAGGGAAACCGTGGGCCCAATTTCCATAACCAGAGTGGCGTACCGACCAGTCCTGACCGCGTTACCATTTTCATCAGAGATATAGGCTTCGACCACATTGCGCTCGCCTTCTTCCAAAAACGGTTCCTCTAGCCGGGGATCACTGCGACGAACATGAACGCTAAAGGTATCGGCATCGACCCGGCCTCGGCGGACTTCATCCCCCAGATCCACAACCAGGTGTGTTGTGGTCGCGCCCCAATCCATCACCCTGTCAATTCTGTTGTAAGTTGTGTTGGCATCCTGCGCTAGTAAAGTCGAGCCAACCAAGGCGGCTGACATGACAAGCACTGCAAATACTTTGTTTTTCATGCTTTTCATTTTTTCTCCCCTGATTAAACCAGATTGAAACTCTGCCAGATTTTAAAAGGTCGGTCTCTCGCTTGACATGACCGGGAGGTAACATAGCCGGTTAAAGATTGATAAGGCTGACCGGCATAAACCCTACCTAGGGATGCAATAACACCTTGCCTGTTGTTTGGCGAGACTCCAGTGCACTATGAGCTTCCGCTGCCTGATCAAGGGAAAACTCGTCACCAATACGGACGTTTAGCTGACCTGAAATTATCCAGTGAAACAGGTCAGATGTGCGTGCCAGTAATTCTTCCCTGCTTTGTGTGTAGTGAGCCATGGTCGGTCGTGTGAGAAATAATGATCCTTTTTCCGCAAGCAAAAGCGGTGAAATTTCCGGAACCGGTCCGGAAGAATTTCCAAAGGTTACCATCATGCCTCGCGGCCTTAAGAGATCCAGGCCATCATTAAAGGTTGCCGCTCCCACGCCATCGTAAACCACATGGAGCGGATGTTGGCCAAGCCTGTCCTCGATGACATCTTTAAAATTGATTTCACGATAGAGAATGGTTTCATCAGCGCCGGCGATCTTGCTCAGTATCGCTTTTTCGCCGGAGCCTACTGTAGTGAACACATGCGCACCCTTGAGTTTGGCAATCTGGGTAAGCAGTAACCCTACCCCTCCAGAACCCGCGTGAATCAGGCAATTGTCACCCTGCTTTAACGGGTAAGTATCTGTTGCCAAATAATGGGCAGTTATGCCCTGAAGCAATACGGCGGCAACCGTGCTTGTTTCCAGCTCATCGGGGATGGGAATGGCTTTGTCCACTGGAACCAGTTGACGCTCGGCGTAGCTTCCCGGTACGCCAACCCAGCCGATACGATCACCGACGGCAAACTCAGTCACTCCCTCGCCAACCGCAGAGATGATTCCAGCCCCTTCCAGACCGGGGGTAAAGGGAAGATCCTGCGGATAGAGCCCACTTCGATGATAGGTATCAATAAAGTTAAGGCCTGCTGCTTCGACGTTTACAAGGACTTCGCCCTGGGCCGGAGATCTTTCCTTCACTTCTTCCAGAATCAACTTTTCGGGACCACCTGTCTCACGTACAACGATGGCTTTCACAGCTATAAACCTCCTCTCGAAAATGGGACCACTCTGCCATTCTAATGGCATACCCGCTTGCGCGACCAGAGAAGGAAGCAGCTTTTATTGAAAACGCCTAATGATCAATTTTCCCGGGCAAATTGCCGGAGTGAATAAAAGGCATTAAGTGCAGGTGAATTCTCCCCAAAAAGCCCTTCCGCCAGTGAAATATGATAGACCCTCGCGGTTTGTTGTGGATGTACTTGCGGTTGACGTGTATCCGCAAGCTCAATCATGAGCGTCTTACCCCCATCGGCAACCCGTATGTCGGCTATCTCATCACGGAGGTCCATTTCAGGCGATCCATAATCCGGGGCATCGCGGTAAACCCAGGAGCGTACCAGCACTGAAGCATCTTCAATATTTGAGGGAACAGGCTGTGTCAGAAAGACCTTAAAGCCATTGGCTGTGGCGGTTACTGACTTAATGGCTGGAGCTAAGGTATTGCCATCGTAGCTAATGTGCTGCAGCGCTGCGACATGTCCGCCCCTGGCTTGCCAGCCTCGACCTGTCTGCCCCAGAAGAAGACTGTTGTCCGGCAAAAACAGCCCTCGCATCACTCCTGACGCCAGTCCGGACATGAAGGGCATAACTACTCCCTGTTGGCGACCATTGATTTCTTCAGTAACCACCCTGAGAAGGTTCGACTGCGTCTGATCACCTACCAGCATTTGCCCGGCAAAAGGACCAAATTCACCTCCGGTGGTGTCCCAAAAGGGGTTGCCTGGCGCATTGGCCACAATGTTATGGGGGAACAACACAATCGCGCGCTCACGATCATTGGCCACCTGTTCCCATTGAATATCTTCGGAATCCGGTGTTCTACCCGGGAGGTCGACCAGACCACTGGGATGACCGTAAAACTTGCCTTGCTCTACAAGAAACAGTTTCGACGTTCCGACAAATTCACCCTGGTTTTCGGTGTACCAGAGCCCACCATCCGGGCCCGTGGCCAGCCCGGCAGGGCTGCGCATGCCATTGGCATAAAGACTGTAGCTGCCCTCGGGCGTGACGCGAATACTCCAGCCACTGTAACCACCCTGGCTTCCCATATAGCGACCGTCTGCCTTGTAGATCGCCTCGTCTGTATGGGCGAGATTTAAACTTATATGGTAAGCACCATCCGGCGCTCTCGCCGGGCCATGTAAATAAGTATGGTAATTGCCATGGTAGCTGTGGGCATCAAACAGGGTGTCAAAGCGATCCGCCAACCCGTCGCCGTAGGTGTCGGTAACACGAGTAAGCTCAGCTTTTTGCCCAACCACGAGCTGGAGACCATGTTCGTCTTCAATCTGTATGCCAAGACTATCAAATAGTCCCTCAGCGAACAGATGCCACTCTCCATCAACAATACGCCAGATACCCGCCGTGCGTGTTGCGACAACAATGGTGCCATCCTCGGCAAGTGCCAGACCCAGGGCTTCAAACAACTGGTCACGGCCATAGTTATCCTGTGGCGGCAGATAGTTTTCAACCGAGTAACCTGCAGGCAGGTCAGCAACAGCATCAACACGTTTTACCCGCTGGCGCAGGTAATTAAAATCTGTTGCATCCGGCTTCCAGGCATTGCCCGCCAGCGCCATTCTGGCATGAAGCGTAATAACCTCATTGCCAGCAGGCAGCAACCAAAGATCACCGTCCAGACGACCGGCTGATATCCGTACATCAGAAAGTATTGAGCGGTTCACCATAAAGCGCTGCGGATGGACCCGCTCACCCACCACCGTAATGGTGACCAATCCTGTAGCGGAGATATCCGTGGAGACTTCCAGCTGGTTATCGCCTACCTGGTAGCGAAACACCGGGGGTGCTGTTTTGTTTGTTGAAAGGCGCTCATATCCCAGAAACCTTGCATCCTGGCCTGCAATAAGCTCAGCCTGATCTTCGGTAGACCAAAGTGATTTTTGAATGGTTTCTGTATCTCCAAAGACTGATTCCTTGAAAGAAAAGTCGATGAGCTCCCCTTCTGCATTCAGGGGGGCAAAGAGTACACGTGCCTCACCCAAATCGATTTCGCGCGTTTCAAAGCCTGTTTTTATGCCTCCACCGCCGCGGTTTGCCAGCTCCGCAGACATATCCAGAAACCCTCCTTGCCATACCTTGGCAATCCCCAAAATACGAGGGTCAAAACTGTAATTTACTGCGTTGGGCTGGCCGACATGAATGGCCCGCGCAGAGAGTCCTTCCATGGGACCGCGCTGGATACGTACACGATCAGTTACCAGAAACTGTAAATCGTCCTGTAGTGGATCATATTTTTCTGGCCCGGAGGGCTCGACCAGTTTTATGACCGGCCCCTGTTCAGGCACTGTATTCAGTGTCTGCAGGTAATAGCCAATAGCATCGAGCTGGCGATCGGACAAGGTCTGCTGTCCATAGGGTGGCATAATGGGCATATAGGCTTCGCCTGCATTGGCACCCCGCTCCCGAATAGCCAGCTCAGCACCGGGACTTCTTACACTGCGTTCCAGATAACTGAAATCGGCCTTGACAGTAAATTGATGTTTTTCAGGAGTTTCGACTATCTCGCGATCACGAGGTACGTTCTTGAACAATCCAAACAGGTTTGGGCCGGTTTTCATGCTCTGGTCATTCGCTGCGACCGCATGACATTCTGTACAACCAAGATCCTGAAACGCCTTTTCCCCGACACTGACAAAATCAACCAGTTCCTGCTCATTGGTGTCTGCACCGTTCACTTCTGGCAAAGTTACCCGAGAAAAATCTGCCGGGTGGATTTCCAGTGAACGTATGGCCAATTGCCCCTCCCTTACCCTAATCAGGGCAGGCCCCCTGGACGTCTCCCAGGGATTAAGCGGCTCCTCAGTAAAACTGGGCAACAGGGTATTCTTTTGTACTGTTTCACCGTTTAGAGTGGCTTCCAGGATCATGGCGTTGGCGATTTTATTGGACGCTTCGTCGTATTTTGGCGCACGAAACTTTACGCTCAGGGTTTGCCACTGGCCGGGCGATTGCTCAACATCCACTAACGGGGCGACCCCCGGAACCTCCGGGATTCGTTGCTGAACGCCACCGGCATCCCTAAAGGTCAGCGCCTGGTCCTTTCCATAATCCAGCAGCGCTATTTCATAGCGCCCCTGCAGATAAATTCCGGCACTGGCATGATCAGATGCCAAATATTCAATCCTGAGTACGCTATCGCCCAATGAGACATTTGACTGGACAGACTCATCAGCAGAAATCAGTAACTGGCTTCCTGCACCCTGGCTTGAGAGCTGGCCATTGACGTATTGTGCTGTAACCGTTGTTAATGATTCGCTATCCAGGAGATAAGGGAAAAAGTCGCTCGTCGTCTCAGCCCAGGACAGATTGTGACAAACAAACAGGCCAAGGATGACTCTTGACAGGTATTGGACAGTTTTCATCGGGCAACGCCTTATTCGTGAACTGTCTATAGCTCACGAATCCAGATGTTGCGAAACCGGGTGGGATTGCCGTGATCCTGTAAACTCAATGGCGCGCAGCCATGAGCTTCGTAGGGAGGGTGGCCGATCCAGGCAGTAGGCCCACGAACTGCCACATGGTTTTGCACCAGGACACCATTGTGAAACACCGTGAGGTAGGCCGGTTTGGTTACCCCACCCGAGTTATTAAACTCCGGTGCCATGTAGATAATGTCGTACACATTCCACTCGTCCAGGGGTCGGGTCGCATTCACCAAAGGGATATGTTGTTTGTATATGGAGGCTGCCTGCCCATTGGGATAGGTTTCACCACCATGAGAGTCGAGCACCTGAACCTCATAGCGCTCCTGGAAAAATACCCCGCTGTTGCCGCGCCCCTGACCCTCGGGACCTTCCATATCCTCTTCTGCCGGAGACTGCCATTCGATGTGTAACTGGACATCACAAAATTCCTGTCGGGTACGGATATCCCCGCTACCGGAGGCGGTTACCAGCATATCGCCGTCGATGTTCCAGGGGGCCGGTGAGCCATCACTGACGGATTCCCAGACGGACAGATCCGTACCATTAAACAACTGGATAGCATCAGAAGGAACGCCCTGCTCATTGAACGTGACCCTGGGTGGTACTGGCTCCCAGACCTCAGTGGCCTCGGCGAGTTGCCAGGGTTCTGGCTCCTGGGAATAGGCGGGTATGACAAATCCGGAAGTGGCCAATATCACCACGGTTATGAGTAATCCCTTCATGGGCTTTTCACCTTGTGTATCTGTTATTGATATAAGTGATTGGTCTCACCGAAACCGGCGTAACCTCACCTGCTGTAACAACCAGACTTACTATATCAAGATAAAGTCAACTTGACCTTAAGGAGTTTACAATGGCTTGGGAACACCTTTGACTGCCATATCAATCGCATAAAGACTTTGACGACCGGTGATGAACAGCGTTTGGTGTTTGCTACCGCCAAACGCCAGATTGGTAGGCCTTTCAAGCATGGGAATTATCTGGATCAGCTCACCCTGGGGGCTATAAATCTTGATACCATCCCCCCAGGCAGTATAAAGGTTGCCTTGCTCATCCAGGGTAATACCATCAGAAGCCGTGTCGGCAAATGCCCGCCGTGAACCCAGTTGTCCGTAATCAATAATTTCATACTCAAATACCTGATCGTATTCGGTATCTGCCACATATAACCGATCGTTTTCTGCCGTGGTGATAATTCCGTTAGGCCTTTGCATATCGGAAGTGACTCGCCTGACTGTCGATCGGTCAGGGGCGATGTAATAGACTTGTTCTGAGTCCTGGGTCAGGTTATCGGGTTCATCATAGTTAGGATCGGTAAAGTAAATACCATTCCGGGTGTCCACCCAAAGATCGTTGGGGCTATTAAAAGGTGCCCCATTGTAGGATTCTGCCAAAACTTCCAGGCTCCCATCCGGCCTGAGCATGGAAATGCGCTTACCCAATTCTTCACAAATAATCAGGTTACCGTAACTATCAAATGCCAGCCCATTACCTCCATTGCTATCTTCCAGAACAGTCTTTAACTGGCCTTCAATCGTCCATTTAAGAATGCGATTGCTGGGTATATCACTAAAGAGAAGGTTTCCCTCCGCATCTGCAACGGGCCCCTCAAGAAAGGCAAAGTCCCCATGCAATTTACGAAGTTCGGCTCCAGGCGATATCAGCCCCACACCTTCATTCATTGCATGGGCAAAGGTAGCCGACAGGGACAGGGCAAATAACAAGAGAACTTTCATGCCAGACTCCAACAATCGACAGTTTTTACAGGGCAGGTAACCAGGATGCGTAATAAGCAGCCATAAAAAAAGACCGGGAATTATCTTACGATAATCCCCGGTCCTGATTAATAAATGCTACGAATATTTAAGGAGAGACAATACGACGAATAATACCGTCGTATTTATTCAGGAGATAAACCTGGTTGTCGGCGCCTGAGGCAAAACGTAAATCCATGCGCGATGGCGACTCCAGGCCTCTTTCCATGTGGGCTTCCTGAACCAGTTGCAGCAATGTTTTGACTTCGCCACTAGCATCGTTAAAAAGGACCCGGCGATTCTCCGACTGACCGTTGTACAAGTGTTGCTTGTCCGCGGGAACAGCAAACACTTCGCCAGAGACAAGGTCGCCGAAGAGAATATGACCTTCCAGTTCAGCAATGCCACTATCCCTGACAACAGCAAGTCCAGTGACAGCTGTGCCCGATGCGCCCATATGTCCCAGCGGATCTCTGTGATCGTACTCAGCTATCGGGTATCGGATTGATGGATCACTTCGAACCTGCTTATCATCCACACCGTCTAATATGTTGCGCCAGGACTCTCCTTCCGGATTACCGCCAAAAGCGAAGCTGCCTTCCCAATTGTTCCAGCCCAGGTTATCACCGGCGGCCACCAGGCTGATTTCTTCTACTGCTGCCTGACCTATATCAGACACAATTAACGCACCCGTTTCACTGTCCCAGGCAAACTGTTGCAGATTTCGCAGACCGTATGCATAGATTTCCGGCAATACATCGGGCTCACCGATAAAAGGGTTACCCCGGGGAATGCCATAATTCCCATTAGCACTGTTATCGCCAAGGGGATCAATTAAAAGAATTTTTCCGTGGGGAAGGCTTAGGTTCTGAGAGGCGTTGTACTGATCGCCGGCACCACCACCGTCACCGACAGCAAGGTAAAGCAGACCGTAATCATTGTCACCCTCCGATGCCAACGGGCTAAATGCCATCGCACTAGCGTTGTGATTAGGGAAAGGCTGCTCTATGCGTAAAACTTCCCTGGGCATACCCCCATCGTATTGAGCTGAATGAACATCGGTCGCCGTCCATTCAAATAACACAGAGTGATGGCTGGGCCCATCCACAGCACTCGGATAGTCAGCTACAGAGTCGCCGATCATGACATCCATCCAGGTATAGAGCTTGCCATAACCAGGTTTCCCTTCCTGTGAAAACTCAGGATGCAGTGCGACAGAGTGCATTCCTACCTCACGCCATGATTCACCAAAACCCGTAGCCCACTTCGGATCAGCCACCTCAAGATATGCTGTTACCGAGCCACTGGAATCCACTCGGTAAAGCATTCCGGCCATATCATTAACTATCAGATTGTTTGCGCCCGGTTCAGAAATGATCGATTTCATCTGTGCCGGCTTGCCAGAATAATCTGGCAACCTGGCAAAATCCTCAACACCAACAACAATAATTTCCTGGGCATTGGGCTCAGGAAAGGGATCTCTGGTTTCCGCTAAAAGCGCTAATGGAAAACTCAATATGACTAAAAAAAAAGCAGGATATTTCACATCACCCCCGTGCACCCTAAGGTATCTTTTGGATATGGAATTTATCGTTGTATAAACAATTTAATGTCTACCCGGTGCCAAATATACCCATAAACAGTTTTTTGCTCTATGAAAACATCTGGGTAAATACGTCAGGCACAGCGTTAAAAAGGGCTTGTCCGCAAACAAATGAACGTTTGCTTATAACGCAGAAAATGAGAGATACAGAAATAAAAAAGCCCGGGGATTATCTTGCTAATCCCCGGGCCTGATTGATAAGTGCTACGAGATATTAAGGAGAGACAATACGGCGAATAATACCGTCGTATTTGTTCAGGAGATAAACCTGGTTATCTGCCCCTGAAGCAAAACGCAAATCCATACGGAATGGTTCCTCCAGGCCTCGCTCAGCATAGGTTTCCTGGACAATTTGCAGCAGTGTTTTTACTTCACCACTTCCATCGTCAAAAAGCACTCGTCGATTTTCAGACTGACCGTTATAGAGGTGTTGCTTGTCCGCAGGGACAGCAAACATCTCACCTGTGAGTAGCTCGCCGTACAGAATGTGGTCTTCTACTTCGGCAACACCACTATTCCTGACTACAGCAAGACCAGTCACCGCCGAGGCAGCAAGCAACAAAGGATCAATGTGATCGTATTCAGCGATGGGATAACGAATGCTGGGGTCGCTGCGTACCTGGGTTTCATCAACGCCTTCGACAGTACCGGCAAAAGCGAAACTGCCTTCCCAGTCATTCCAGCCCAGGTTGTCACCTGCCCCTACTAGGCTAATTTTCTCAATGGCAACCTGGCCAATATCTGAAGTCATCATAGCGCCTGTTTCGCTATCCCAGGCAAATTGTTGCGGATTACGCAGGCCATAGGCATAGATCTCCGGCAGTGCATCCGGGTTTCCTAAAAACGGGTTGTCTGCAGGGACACCATATTCTCCATTGGCGCTGTTATCACCAAGAGGATCAATTCGAAGGATTTTACCCTGGGGAAGGCTGAGGTTCTGGGCAGCATCGAGCGGATCCCCGGCTGAACCACCGTCCCCAAAGGCAATGTATAGCAGACCATAATCGGCATCGCCAGGCTCAGCAAGCGGGTTAAAATCCATATCACCACCATTGTGGCTCTGGTAAGGCTGCTCTATGCGCAGCAGCTCTCTGGGCATACCGCCATCGTACTGATCAGAATTTATGTCTTCCGCCGTCCACTCAAGCACGACAGAGGGATGATGAACTTCCTCCGCCGCTGTAGGGTAGTCAGCTTCCTTATCGGAATTATAGACATCAATTGATGTATAAATTTTTCCGTAGCCAGGCTCACCTTCCTGGGAAAATTCCGGATGTAGCGCAAAACTCTCGATGCCAGACTCTCGCCAGGAACCGTCAATCATGGTTTCCCATTTAGGGTCTGTCAGGTCCAGGTAAACGGTTGCCTCACCGTTGGCATCCACCCGATATATAAGTCCGGTCATATCAGAAACAAACAGGTTGTCTGAGTCCGGCTGTGAATTGATGGTCCTCATTTGTGCCGGCTTGTCGGCAAAATCCGGCAAGGTGGCAACATCTTCAACGCCTACAACAATGACGTCCTGGGCATTAGGCTCAGGGAAAGGATCCCTGGTGTCTGCCAGTGCAAATAACGAGTAATTCAGTAATGCGAAACAAAGTACAAAATGCTTCACGTTATTCCCCCTATTAGGTTTTTAGTTAATCTCGTAGCATAAACGACCAACAACCTTATGCCTAGGCAAAATTGGTATATTGCATTCACTTAACCTGTTGAAAATATTCGAAATTGAACACTGATGGCAGTGAAAGAACAGGCATAAAAAAACCCCAGACGCGAAGCGACTGGGGTTTTGTATTAAAAGCCTGACGATGACCTACTCTCACATGGGAACTCCCACACTACCATCGGCGATGCGCTGTTTCACTTCTGAGTTCGGAATGGAATCAGGTGGGTCCAACGCTCTATTATCGTCAAGCAAACCGGTTCGGATTGTTGCTTTTTTACTATCAGGCAACGCTCCTGAAACTTAAAAAGTGAATAACTGTATATATCAAGTAAATGTTTCTGACATCTAAATATCAATCGGCATTCGTAAAGCACAATCGCACATTATATGGTCAAGCCTCACGGGCAATTAGTACTAGTTAGCTCAATGCATTGCTGCACTTCCACACCTAGCCTATCAACGTCGTAGTCTTCAACGGCCCTACAGGGAACTCAAGGTTCCAGAGAGATCTCATCTTGGAAGAGGCTTCCCGCTTAGATGCTTTCAGCGGTTATCCTGTCCGAACATAGCTACCGGGCAATGCCATTGGCATGACAACCCGAACACCAGAGGTTCGTCCACTCCGGTCCTCTCGTACTAGGAGCAGCTTTCCTCAAATCTCTAACGCCCACGGCAGATAGGGACCGAACTGTCTCACGACGTTCTGAACCCAGCTCGCGTACCACTTTAAATGGCGAACAGCCATACCCTTGGGACCGACTTCAGCCCCAGGATGTGATGAGCCGACATCGAGGTGCCAAACACCGCCGTCGATGTGAACTCTTGGGCGGTATCAGCCTGTTATCCCCGGAGTACCTTTTATCCGTTGAGCGATGGCCCTTCCATACAGAACCACCGGATCACTATGACCTACTTTCGTACCTGCTCGAGTTGTGACTCTCGCAGTCAAGCTGGCTTGTGCCATTACACTAAGCGCATGATTTCCGACCATGCTTAGCCAACCTTCGTGCTCCTCCGTTACTCTTTGGGAGGAGACCGCCCCAGTCAAACTACCCACCAGACACTGTCCTCAACCCCGATAAGGGGCCGGAGTTAGAACCTCAACAATATAAGGGTGGTATTTCAAGGTTGACTCCACCTGATCTGGCGATCAGGTTTCAAAGTCTCCCACCTATCCTACACATATAGTGTCAAAGTCCAGTGCCAAGCTATAGTAAAGGTTCACGGGGTCTTTCCGTCTAGCCGCGGGTACACGGCATCTTAACCGCGATTTCAATTTCACTGAGTCTCTGGTGGAGACAGCGTGGCCATCGTTACGCCATTCGTGCAGGTCGGAACTTACCCGACAAGGAATTTCGCTACCTTAGGACCGTTATAGTTACGGCCGCCGTTTACCGGGGCTTCAATCAAGAGCTTCGCCGAAGCTAACCCCATCATTTAACCTTCCGGCACCGGGCAGGCGTCACACCCTATACGTCCACTTACGTGTTTGCAGAGTGCTATGTTTTTGATAAACAGTCGCAGCCACCTGGTCACTTCGGCCAGCCTCAGCTTAGGGAGCAAGTCCCATCACCAAAACCGGCGCACCTTCTCCCGAAGTTACGGTGCTATTTTGCCTAGTTCCTTCACCAGAGTTGTCTCAAGCGCCTTAGTATTCTCTACCTGACCACCTGTGTTGGTTTGGGGTACGGTTTAAATATGCCTGAAGCTTAGAGGTTTTTCTTGGAAGCATGGCATCTACCACTCCGCTCAAAAGAGAGCGTCGCCATCGTGTCTCAGCCTTAAGAGCCCGGATTTGCCTAAGCTCTCAGCCTACACACTTAGATCGGGACAACCAACGCCCGTCTGGTATAGCCTACTCCGTCACCCCATCGCAGCATATTCAAGTACAGGAATATTAACCTGTTTTCCATCGACTACGCCTTTCGGCCTCGCCTTAGGTGCCGACTAACCCTGCCCCGATTAGCGTTGGACAGGAAACCTTGGTCTTCCGGCGTGCGGGTTTTTCACCCGCATTATCGTTACTCATGTCAGCATTCGCACTTCTGATACCTCCAGCAAACCTCCCGGTTCACCTTCAACGGCTTACAGAACGCTCCTCTACCATGCATACAAGTATGCATCCGTAGCTTCGGTACTATGTTTAGCCCCGTTAAATCTTCCGCGCAGGCCGACTCGACTAGTGAGCTATTACGCTTTCTTTAAAGGATGGCTGCTTCTAAGCCAACCTCCTAGCTGTCTGAGCCTTCCCACATCGTTTCCCACTTAACATAGTTTAGGGACCTTAGCTGACGGTCTGGGTTGTTTCCCTTTCCACGACGGACGTTAGCACCCGCCGTGTGTCTCCCGCGATTGCACTCATTGGTATTCGGAGTTTGCATCGGGTTGGTAAGTCGGGATGACCCCCTAGCCGAAACAGTGCTCTACCCCCAATGGTGAGACGCGAGGCGCTACCTAAATAGCTTTCGAGGAGAACCAGCTATCTCCCGGCTTGATTAGCCTTTCACTCCGATCCACAGGTCATCTCCTAATTTTTCAACATTAGTGAGTTCGGTCCTCCAGTAAGTGTTACCTCACCTTCAACCTGCCCATGGATAGATCGCCGGGTTTCGGGTCTATTGCATGCAACTAAACGCCCTATTAAGACTCGGTTTCCCTACGGCTCCCCTAAATGGTTAACCTTGCTACATACAATAAGTCGCTGACCCATTATACAAAAGGTACGCAGTCACCCCGAAGGGCTCCTACTGCTTGTACGCATACGGTTTCAGGTTCTATTTCACTCCCCTCTCCGGGGTTCTTTTCGCCTTTCCCTCACGGTACTGGTTCACTATCGGTCAGTCAGTAGTATTTAGCCTTGGAGGATGGTCCCCCCATCTTCAGACAACATATCACGTGTGTCGTCCTACTTAATACGTCAATTCTCGCTTTCGTGTACGGGGCTATCACCCTGTATCGCTGAACTTTCCAGAACATTCCACTAGCTAAAATTGCTCGGCTGGTCCCCGTTCGCTCGCCGCTACTAGGGGAATCTCGGTTGATTTCTTTTCCTCCGGGTACTTAGATGTTTCAGTTCCCCGGGTTCGCCTCTTACACCTATGGATTCAGTGCAAGATACCTGCAAGCAGGTGGGTTTCCCCATTCGGAAATCCCAGGATATAACGCCTGTTATCGGCTTACCTGGGCTTATCGCAGATTTCCACGTCCTTCATCGCCTCTGACTGCCAAGGCATCCACCGTATGCGCTTAGTCGCTTGACCATATAATGTCAGCGACTGTGCTATTTTCGGCATTCCAATAAATTGAAACGCCAGTAACGATTGATATAAAAAACAGATGTCTATAGAGACACTTGCCTTGATACAGTTACAGTTATCCACATTTTTAAAGAACATTTGGCTCAAGGCCAAAAAACAAACTCTTCGCAAAGAGGCTGATTTTTGATCTTGAATCAGACTGAAATTCCAGTCTTTTTGCTAGCAAGGCTTTGGTGGAGCTATGCGGGATCGAACCGCAGACCTCCTGCGTGCAAAGCAGGCGCTCTCCCAGCTGAGCTATAGCCCCATCGCCTGTTTTGCTACCCGGCGTCGGGGGCGGCCATTTTACGCAAATCGCATTCCGAAGCAACTCTTTTTCGCTGATTTTTAGCGTTTTTTTGAGTTGTTTTTTGCGACCGTAAATTGGTGGGTCTGGGTGGATTTGAACCACCGACCTCACCCTTATCAGGGGTGCGCTCTAACCAACTGAGCTACAGACCCGAACTGGTGCCTGGCTCACTATTGACCAAGGCGGTAACCATGCTAAGCCCGAGTTACGCAAACTTGCTAGGGAGTGGCAATGATATTGCCGAAAAACACTCGATTTTTCAGCCAGTTACCACTCAATAATTTCTTAAAGAACAATCTCTGTTTCGGGGGCACCCCTGAGCAGAGGCGCGCATTTTACACTTCGACTTAAGTGAGTCAAGCAGTTTCGAACATCTTTTTATTTGAACGACCGGGCACCAATAAAAAACCCGATTTAAGGCCATACAGGGCTTTTATTTTTACTGTGCGATTCTAATACAATGAACTAACCCCCCATGCCCAAAGCCAACATGCTTTCTATTATTATCGTCAACTTTCGCACCTGGGCTTATTCCCAACAGGCTATCGACTTTTTACTTTCTTCCCTTCCTTCAGAGATTCTCCTTAACCGGGAAATAGAAATTATTGTTTTAGACAATCACTCCAATGATGGCGGCATTGAGAATTTCCGTGCGAAAAACCCATGCATTCGTGTGCTCACCAAAAGCGAAGCTATCATCTCGAAATTTGTTTATTTCCAAAAACACCTTGATGGCCTGGAGAGACAACTGGCAGCGGCCTGGATGAGAATGGATAATTACAGCAGTTTATTTTTTTGGACAGGCATGATGATTTTTACACTGGGTCTTGCTCGCCTGATTAAAGAACAGTTTTTAATTCGTCGACGTGTCGCAAAATACTTGTTACACAGCCACAAGAACAACGTCTTTCTAAGCGACAAATCCAAAAACTTTGCACCAATCCGAACATGAGCCAAAAAACGAAAGTCATTCTTGGAAATTCGAATCCACGATTCTCGGGTGTAACCTCAACCATGCTTCAGACCATGGCCTATCAGCGGCAACTATGTGACCTGAATGTCCTTGGAAAACACAACCTGCCCGACCCATCGATTGCCATCAGCTTTCGTGAAGCGATAAAAACCGGTAAGAAGGCGAAGACACCGGTTGTTTTTCACGCCCGCCGAAACGATGAAATGATCCAGGCCCTGATTCTCAAAAAGGTACTTGGTGCCAACCTGAGGATCCTGTTCACGTCGACAGCTCAACGACATCACAGCCGATTGACCAGATGGTTGATGAGCCAGATGGACGCCGTAATATCCACCTGCCAGGCTGCGGCCAATTTTTTACAGATAGCTCCCGCGACTATTATTCCGCATGGCGTCGATACACGAACTTATATGCCTGCCACAGACAAAGTCGCTGCATGGCAGGCGACAGGATTCCCGGGCAAATACGGTATCGGCATATTTGGACGTGTGCGCAAGCAGAAAGGAACCGAGCTGTTTGTTGATGCCTGTCTAAAAAACCTTCCAGATTTCCCGGATACTTCGGCGGTCATCGTCGGCGCTATTGACGACCCTGAACTGGTTGAGCGCTGCAAAAGAAAAGCTGTCGATGCCGGCTTGCAAGATCGTATTCTATTTACCGGCGAACTTCCTTTTGAGCAAATTCCCGTTCTCTTCAGGGCCATGTCTCTTGTTTGCGCTCTAAGTTATAACGAAGGCTATGGCCTGACTGTACTTGAAGCCCTGGCAAGTGGCACCGCTGTATTGGCAACAAAGGCCGGCGCATGGCCAGACATTCTTGCCAACCGGCCAGTTGGAAGACTGGTAAATGTCGGCGATCAGGAGGCAATTACCAAACAAATGCACCAGCTATTAACAGACCCGAACTCTCTGGCAACCATGGGCTCAGCCGGAAGAAAACTGGTAGAACAGGAATACAAGATTGAGGACGAGGCCCGCTCGCTCATACGCTTTTATGAAAAACTTGCCCGTCTTTGAATTGGCAGAAGACGAACAAAAGACATTTAGACATTTAGACATTTAGACATTTAGACATTAAATACCGAACCAAGCCGGGCCTTTTTGGTCCAATAATAGTAAGTGAGGATGCGATTTATTTGTGCAATTTGCTGGCACTTACCATTACATGAAGAGCAAACGCGCAAACCAGAACACCTGGCTAGTGCTTGATACGTATTTTCTCGGCAAGTATTCCAAACAACTTACCAATGAGATATTATATGGAATATATATTCCATATATATTATATTAAATATTTATTTCTATTTATGGATTAAGACGTACTACCTGGCTTAATCACCACAGGCCTGCTACTCGAGCCTTGGTTTATTACTTCCGGGAGGCTATTATCAAAATATATCTATAAATAAAGTAACAAATACAAGAGCAACGAAGACAATGAGAACGCCCACAACCATAGTCAACTATGTTTACGATCAGCTTCGCGAAGAGATTGTCAGCGGACGTTATCCTCCCGGCACGCGCCTTAATGAAAGCATGATTGCGCGCGAAATGAATATAAGCCGAATTCCTGTGCGGGAAGCACTTGTTCGACTCCGCGAACATGGCCTTGTAATGAAGCATGATCGCAGGGGCATGTTTGTTACCGAACTTACCCAGGAAGATATACAGCGCATTAATAGTGTAAGGATTATTCTTGAAGCCGAAGCATTGAAGCTTTGTCGCGCCAACATGAATAAAAGGCACGCTGCCAAGTTAACCAGCCTGGTCGAAAAAATGGAGAACTGGGAAAGTGGTTCAGAAATAGATGCGGCAGATATCGATATCGAATTTCACAGGACCATCTGGAGCATTGCCGGCAACCCCTGCCTTTATAACACCCTCGATTCCCTCTCAACGTCTCTTTTCGCACACGCAGCACTTCAACACGTCAATGTCGAAACAACCAAATGGCGATTGAATCATCACCGCTCATTACTCGATATCGCTATCGGCAAATCAGATCGAAGCCCGGAAGAGGCCGTCATGAGCCATCTCAAGGTTTATTACGATGAACCCGAGAAGTTTTCCAGTCTCGTCGATCTGGCCAGTTCAATTCCGCAGATCAAGCAGAGCGCAGGGCTCGAAGAAGCCTGATAATTAAATAAACCAAAAAAAAGGGCGTGCAAAGCACGCCCTTTTTTTTTGGTTTATTCGCAGCGCACCGTCAAGCCACCAGGAACCAAAGCAGTAGGGCCATGACAAAACCTACAACACCGATAATGGTCGTCTGTGTTGTAAAGGCTTTAAGTGCCTGCCCTTCATTCATATTCAAGTAACGGCTTACCAGCCAAAAACCCGAGTCATTCACATGTGAAAGACAAGAGGCCCCTGAAGAAATGGAGACAACGATTAGTGCTAGCTGAAAGTTGGAAAATTCAGCCCCGCCAGCGATAAAGGCATCAAGGACTGGCGCAGTCAAGCCTGCACCAGTAATCATGGCCACGGTTGCAGAGCCCTGAGCCACACGGATAATCAAAGTCACCAGGAAGGCGAACACAACAATAGGCACAGCCTCGGGATTAACCGCGTCTGCCAGGCTGGCACCCATACCGGAGTCAATCAGAATTTGCTTGAAACCACTACCGGCACCTGTGATCAGAACAACAACACCTGCCGGCTCCATGGCCTTGGTCATAATACGCAATAGTTCTGATCGCGCGATTTGCTTTTTAACCCCATAAAAGTAATAGGTCACCAACACGGCAACAATCAAAGCCAGAAATGGATGACCGAAAAATTCGAGCGTAGATCTGAGCGCATTGCCATCGCCTAACCAGTACTTGGCTGTTGAACCCAACACAATGAGTGTAATGGGCATCAATATAGCTATCACGGCAGCTTTTGCCCCAGCCTGGAGGGTTTCGTCTACCGGCTTCACATCAATATCAGCCGGACTTGTATGGGGTTCATCGTCTGCGTGAGAATGATTAGTACCATCCTGGCCAATCCATTTAAGAGCAATTGTAGTCCAGTACGGCCCACCTAAAATCATAGCCGGCACGCCACAGATAACACCAATCAAAATCACCCAGGCCAAGTCTGCCCCGATCAATTCTGTTACTGCAATGGGACCGGGTGTTGGCGGAATAAAAGAGTGAGTCACCAAAAGGCCTGCTGTTAACGGCAACCCATAGTAAGCCACTGTTCTGCCTGATTTTTTGGCAAGACCGATCAGCAGTGGCGCCAAAATAATAAGTGCCACATCCAGGAAGATAGGAATGGAGATCAAAAAACCGACAAATGCCAGTGACCATTGGGCTCCCCTGTCGGACGTTTTATCGGTCATCGCCCTGGCCAGGTTCCCCACGCCACCAGAAGCCTCCAACAAGGCACCAAACATGGCCCCAAGTCCGACCACAGTCGCCACATAGCCAAGCGTGCCCCCAATACCATCTTGTACTGACTGCACGGCATCTAGCGGATCCAAGCCGGCAACAATGCCAAATCCAATGGAGACAACGAGCAAGGAAACGAATGCCTGGATTCTTAGTCCCAGGATAAAGAAAAGCAGGACGGCAATCGCTGCCAGCAATATTAATAAATTCATTATAAGAATTCTCCCCGATTAATTTTTTTCTTTATGGGCTTCTGGTTTCTACCCCACACGACCATAAAGTGTATAGGCACAAAAGTCGATACAATAACCCACGACCGCTGTAAAAACAGGCTTTATCCAGAATTGTATACAGTATTCACGGACTGTGCCTGAGATGAAAATTCCCGTCAAGAAAAAGGGCCTGGCTATAAAACAGCCAGACCCTTTCTCGCTAACTTGACATCAATCAAGCTCTATTAGCTCTTCCTCTGTCCAGGGAATAGTCCGATATGAAAGCATTTGTCGGTATTCACCTACAGCGATTTCATTGATTGGATCCGAAGTATTACCAAAAGACCCTCGAACATAGGTAATAATAGCTGCCAATTGCTCATCGCTCAGCGTAGTCTGTGGCGGCATCAAGCCCATATCACCTTCCTTGCCCTGCAAAAGAATAGCCGTAAAAACTTCACCACCCATGTTAACCAGAGGCGCCCCCGCAAGGGATTTGCCGACAGGTGTGCCTTGCCCATCTTGGCCGTGACAAGCTGCGCAAGTAGCTGAGTAAAGCTGTTGTCCCATTTGATACAATTGTTCTTCTTCCTCTGTACGCACTCGTCCTTCTGGTCGCGGCTTACCCGGCCACCCCAGCGTCGCTTCTGCATACCGGGCTGCCTCTACCAAGCGTCCTTCAGCGCTTTCAAGGATGCTCAAAAGTTCGGTGGGTGCCTCACTGATATCAATTTGGATGACAGGTGGACGCTCAGGACGCATACCAGGGGGACGGCCACCCGCCCGACCACCAGCTACCGGGCCGCCACCGACATCACCATCAGCACCTTCCAGGCCCTGCGCCATACCGTGGAGCATACGGGCACGAACTTCTTCGGGCAGATCCGGATTTGTTGCCAGATCGATCAAGTTCTCAACCATGTCGACATCTTTTGGTTTGGCAATGGCACCTGCCAGCATACCGGCAACATCGGCATGTGGATTATCCTGCTGTAACCAAATGTCAAGAAACTCTTCTTCCAGTCCAGCCAACCCACTGAGTACTGAATCCACCGTCACCTGGTCTTGATTGCCATAAAGGCTCAGTACCTCAACCAAAGGACCAAAACGCTGATCTTCAGGCAGCTCGCCCAGCGAGGCGGCCAGCTGCCGGCGGACCTGCCAGTGTTCATCTTCCAGCAAGTCCATTACCGATCCCAGCATAGACTCTTCACCTTCGCGCAACCAGGGTTCCGCAAGGCGAATACCCGAAGCACGAATCGCCCACCAGGGATCATTCAGTGCAGACATAACCATCTCGGCATTAACAGCACCATCAACACCCATAGATTGCATGCCATCAAGAGTCCAAAGTGCATGCAGGCGTGCTTTCTCATTGTCAGAATTCAGCACCAAATCACGAAGCGCAGGAACCGCCTCTATGTCGGCTCGCTGAACCAGCAACTGCTGTGCGGTATCACGCCACCAGCCATTTGGATGTGTCAAATGGCTGACCAGCTCTAAAGGTGTATCGTCACTCATGGAGGGCTTTTCGGTATCAAGTTCATAATCTGCATGAACAACCCGATACACTCTTCCCAGTCCCTTGTGATCAGCGAGACCATTTTCTTCGATGTAATTCTTTAGATAGCTGGTCTGGTATGGATAGTCCTGAGAGACCCCCCTATACATATCAATAACGTAGAAAGTACCGTCCCAACTCGGAACCATTTCCACCGGGCGAAAACGTTCATCAGTTGATGCCAGTATTTCACCTCGATCATAAAAGTCGTCGGCATAAAGGTTGCCCACACCATCGTCTTCCAGCCTCAGCAGGTGGACCAGGTTCGTTGGACTATCCACTACCAGGGGCTCGCCCTGAATTTCTTCCGGCAGGCGATCACCGCGGAAAATCATGGGCGATGAGGTACCGCCATAGTAGCTGGCCGAACCATCTTCGCGCGTTGCCTGTGCCCGGTAGGCGCGATTTAAACCGGGAGTTGGACGTATTGGCCAGATCTCTGCCTCATCTTGGTTGATCAGGTTCTGATAAAGACCAGTTGTACGAATTAAATTGGGGTTGCGGGCGTAGTAATGTGCCGCTACATAGTCCACATGTAATGGATTGCTATTGACGTTGCGAAAGATTCGACCGGCATCATCCTGGGTTACGCCCCACTGTCCACGATCAACATTGGGAATGGTATAAAAACCATCTTCATTCATACCCAGACTCCAGATCCATTGGGATACGAAGATAGTGTTATCCATGCCCCAATACAGCCCGTTAGCACCATGCTCGAGCACGCCCTGCTCATCAAAAGTATCCTCAATAATCTCACGCGTATCAGCCTGAAGATCGCCATCCGTGTCGCAAGCATGGAAGAGGTTAGGGGGTGCGCCAACGAGCGCACAATTTTTATCAAGGACCTTAATTGCGCGCGGCATGATCAGCTCATCCAAAAACACGGTTCGCTTATCAAAAACCGTATCGCCATCTGTATCTTCGAGAACTACTAATTCGCTGATAGGATCCCAGTTATTTTGCATATCCTCATGGTAAGCAAAACCACGCATCTCCAGAACCCAAAGGCGTCCGTCACCATCAAATTCACCAAGAATCGGATCCTGTACCAGAGGTTCTGCCGCGACCAGCTCCATTTGATAGCCAGGAGCCATACTGATAGTTTTAATAGCTTCTTCCGGACTGCGTGCAATGGCGGGGTCAGGCAACTCCTCAGTTGGTGTCACTGGCGCAGGCCAGGGGCGGTTCAACTCTGAACGCAGGATATTATCGTCGTTCGACTCTGCGGTGGACGCATCTTCCGTCTCTTGTGAACAGGCCACGACCAATAAACTTGCCGCCACTGCAGTGGCCAACTTGCCAAGCCGACCCAAAACGGTCAATGGCAACTTCCGGTAAATCTCGTTATTCACAAACCCCTCCCGTGTTGTGCTTTCAGCACCTTTGATTTCTGGTAAAATAAACGAATATTTTTGTATTTTGTATACAGTCTATAATGTACTACGCGTCTGGTATATAGCATTTTTGTTAACAAAGATTGCATATTAGCGGGTTTTTTGCCGAGTTACGCGTTACAGGAAAGTCCTATTGATACTTTCCAATGCTCAGGTCAAACTGTATACTGTGTACATGTTTGCAGCCAACGAAATTGCTGCGAACACATGCATTATTCTAAAACCTGAATAGGCCTTGGCGCTGACAATCTTCTGCATACAGGCTTTATATAACAACTACCCATCTCATCTGTAGTACGACACAGAGAAATAATTGGGTCACCCGAGGGAATTTTTCATGGCCTTGTCAAACACATCTGATACAAATCTCCCCCTGGCTGGCGAAATTGCGCTGGTCACAGGCTCAGGAAGAGGTTTGGGCAATATGATTGCCCGCAAGCTCATGTCGATGGGCGCGAATATTGTTCTTCACGACATCAGCGAAGAAGCGCCTGCACGTTTTGGCGAAGTGGAAAGCCTGTCTGCACTGGCTGAATCCATGAGCAACCAGGTATCTGATGTTGTCGCTGTAACCGGTGATATCACGGACCCTGACGCCATCAAGGCAATGGTTGCGGATGCCAGGGAAAAGCTGGGGCCAATTACCATTCTTGTTAATTGTGCCGGCGGTGATGTGGGTGCTGACGGCAACAAGCCCAACCCAGCTTCACCGATGAATTTTAAAATCGAGGATCTGCATGCAGTGATGAACCGCAACCTTGTCGGTACAATGCTGATGTGTCGCGAAATCGCTCCACAAATGGTTGAAGCCCAAAAGGGTTCAATTATCAATATTGCCTCCATACTGGCGCACTTTGGCAGCTCTATCGAGATCAATTATGGTTGTGCGAAAGCAGCCATTGTCCACTACACTCGCTGTCTTGCAGACGAGGTTCGGGAGCATGGGGTAAGAGTCAACGTCATCAGCCCGGGGCCCACCATGACCGCCCGCTTTTTGGCAACTCGGGAAACCGACCCCAAAATGCGTGAAGATGGCCCTTCCCTGGCCCGTTATGCCAAACCGGAAGAGATCGCTGACGCGATCAGCTTTTTTGCCAGCCCGGACAGCCGTTATGTCTCCGGGCAAGTCCTGCTCGTTGACGGAGCGGACAATTTGTTCGCCGTATAAATTATAGGAGTCTAAGCTTGAGCCGTTTACAAGGTAAAACCTGTGTCGTTACTGCTGCGGGCCAGGGTATTGGTCGAGCCATTGCCGAAGCATTTGCTCGCGAAGGTGCCGCCGAAGTTATCGCCATTGACATGAACCAGGATGCCCTGAATCTATGGGTTGATGCCATTCCGGGAGTCAGGGCAGTTGCCCTGGATGCCACTGACGAAGAGGCTGTTGCCAAGCTTGCGAGCGAGGTGAGTAACGCCAGCGTACTGGTCAATTGCGTAGGAATGGTTCTGGATGGAACCATCCTGGATACAACCATCGAACTACTGGAAAAATCTTTTCGCATCAATGTCACCACCATGCATGTGATGATCAAAGCGTTTTTGCCCCAAATGCTGGAGCGCAAAAACGGCTCCATCATCAATATCGCGTCAGTGGCATCATCGATCAAGGCGGTTCCCAATCGCTATGCCTACTCCAGCACCAAGTCTGCTGTTTTGGGGCTAAGCAAGGCAATCGCCAGGGATTTTATCCAGGACGGTATCCGCTGCAACTCAATTAGCCCTGGTACCGTAGAAAGCCCTTCGCTACAAGAGCGAATGGCCGCCAAGGGTGATTATGAAAAGGCGCGTGCCGACTTTATTTCCCGGCAGCCAATGGGCCGTTTGGGTACACCGGAAGAAATAGCGGCTATTGCGATACTTATGGCCTCGGATGAAGCCAGCTTCATGACCGGTGAAAACATTGTAATTGATGGTGGCATGACGCTTTAACAATCAATTTTAAAAGCTGTATTAACCATAAAAAAAGCGCCTCAAGAGGCGCTTTTTTTGTTTTTGCCTGTCAGGCTAGTCTTCGATTGGCAGAAGCCTGACCAATACACCCGGGGTAACCGCAGACAGACGGGTGCCGACGTGCCCCCCGGTAGGGTTTTGCATCAAGGCATACAGATAGCCATCGGGGCCCTGTACCACCTCTCTTGTACGACCAAACTGGTTAAATAAAACCTCCTGTTCCACAACCTCCCGGCCATCGATTTCCAGTCGACGCAATTGCTGCCCGGCCAGCCCCGAGACAAACAGGCTTCTATCCCACCCGGGATACATCTCCTGATCCACATTCAGAAAGCTGATTCCGCTGGGGGCAATGGTAGGCGTGTAATGTGCAATGGGTTGCTCCATGCCGGGTGCACTACTGGTTTCAATTCCCGGCTGAAGTCCATTGGAGATTAGCGCCCAGCCGTAGTTATTTCCTGGCTCGATGATATTGATTTCATCGCCGCCTGTCGGGCCGTGCTCGGACTCCCACATCAAGCCCGTTTCGGGGTCCCATGCCAGACCTTGTGGATTTCTATGCCCATAGCTCCATATAGAGCCCAGTGCTCCCTCAACACCAACAAAAGGATTGTCTTCAGGAATGGAGCCGTCCCTGTTAAACCGGTGAATTTTCCCATTGGGACTGGATAAATCCTGGGCATGCTCCGGCTCGCCACGATCCCCAAGCGAGAAAAACAGGTGGCCTTCATTATCGAACAGGAACCGGGATCCAAAGTGTGCACCACTGGTGGTGTACATGTTCTCCGCGGCACGGAAAAGCACCTCTTCATCCACCCATTCGTTGCCCTCATTTATACGCCCGCGAATGGCGACTGTGTTCATCGGTGGATTCATGGGGCGGCCACGGCTATCCAGCACGGGTTCTTCCGGCGCTTCATAACCTGGCAATACTTCAACATAAGAAACATAGATCCAGCCGTTATCCTGGTAATCCGGGTCAACAGCTACATCGAGATACCCGCCATCCTGGACAACATAGGCTTCAGGCATCCCACTGACCGGCTCAGGAAGCAGGTTTCCATCGCCATCAATAATACGAAGGAAGCCTGTCCTTTCTGTGATCAGCTTGCGACCATCAGGCAGAAAATCCAGCCCCCAGGGGACATCCATACCGCTAACCAGCAGCTCAATCCTGAACGACTGTCTGTCACTATCGATTACCACGCCATCCGGTGATGGGACAAAAGGAGGACTTTCAGCAAGTCGGGCGGCCCCATCACGCAAAAAAACCAGCATTTGCCGGGTTTGATCCTCACTCAATATACCGCTAAATGGAGGCATGCCTACTTCTGGCAGACCCCCCTGAATAATTTCAACTAACTGGTCGTCTGTTCTTTCATTGAAAATGCGTTCATCAAAAAGGGTTTTCGCCCGCGCCCCCGACAAATCAACCCCGTGACAGCTCACGCAATTGGTAGCAAAAATCTCTTTGTACTCTCTTGACCAGCCCGGCAAACGCTCGATGGCCAACTCAACTGCCGTTGGCTCTACCTCTACAACGCTTTCTATTTCCACGATTTCCGCTGGTGCCTCGTCTACCTGCTCCACTTCTGTTGAGTCAGAACAGGCCACTAATGCCATTAGCGCAGCACAGCCCACAATCTTTCCTGCAATACTGAATTTATTCATACCCTAATAATCTCATCCTGGTTTTAATTTATCGCCAGAACTAACCAACATAGCGGTCGAGTTTCTTTTAAACGGTATACAGTATAGGGTTCAACCTGTTGCATTTGACAGATTTTTCACTAATCGCGCAGTGATCAATCATAACCGGCCGGCAACCACAGGCAGGGATTTTTTGGAAAATTTTGGCGCAAAAAAATGGGCCGGGATAACTCTTTGTTATCCCGGCCCAATCATATCGGCCTGTGTCTGCACCAGCCCAATCAAAGAGCCGGAGCCTGCATACACCTACATCACATTATTGTCGGTTATACACCAGCGTGTAGGCCACATTTTCTGCCGGCCAGTTGTGCTGCATAGTGATGTACAGCGTGTCACCATCCGGTGAGAGCATCCACTCTTCCCGGGTATTGACCATCACATTCCCGGGCATGCTGCCCCAGGGCTTTTCAATTTCGATCACCAGTTTGTTATCTTCCCAGCTCGCCGTCATATCTTGCTCGGTAACGCCATTACTACTCACGGTGACTGTGCGCTCCTGACCATCAGCAATATAGACAGCAGGAACAGCATATCGACTTAACACACGGCTGTGGCTATTGTAGTAAAAGGCCGCACCGATAGCGTCTTCGTATACCTCAATGGTATTGCCATCCTGCTCAACCCTGAGATCGGACTGGCTAACCGGCTGCGGACTACCCCCGTGACCATAGCGATAAAGCTCGCTGGGCGCAGGGTCACTGCGATCGGTGTCGGGCTCCCAGGAACCACTGAAATCCGGCTGGGCGACAGCCATCATGGGCGCCATCACAAAGCCGAGAACTGTTAATAATACTTTTTTCATGAATCTATTCTCCATCTCTTCGGGTCGCGATTACGCTTCCTGGGTACCATAAATTTGCACGCCAATGTCTTCCGCAATTGAGCGAATGTTGCGCTGTGCCTGTACATATTTCTCACCCTGATCCAAAAACTCGATCAGGAAATACACTTCAGGACCAGCCAAACGGCTTGCCCGGGCAAGCATGGTGGCGTAATCCACCAGACCAGTTCCCTGTACCGCCCAGTTCAGGCCTGCCAGCATCTCATCCCAAACCAGGTCTTTGGCATGAACATAGGTAATATGATCACCCAGAAGGTCAAAAGTGACATTCAGTAGCTCGGTCATCCGGAACGCAAAGCCCGGGTAGACGAAGTTGGTCACATCCAGGCCAACACCTACACGCGGATCACCCACATCTTCAATTAGACGCTTGTGTGCCCAGGGGTTGTTAACGCTCTCGGAGTTCACTGCCTCAATGGGAATCTGGACATCAATGCCAGCCGTATCGGCGCAAATGCTTTTCAGGGCAGCAACCGATTGTTCCCAGGCACTCTTGCTCCAGTTCTGCGGGTGGGCCGCATCACGGCTTGGATTCAGACTGCCAGCATGAGTAAGTACCAGCTTACAGTCCATTTCAGCCGCTGCATGAATAGTCTCGACAATATGTCGGCGGGAGGCTTCACCAGCTTCTCCCGGGGCAATGATATTCCCGGCAGCGTGGATACCATAGAACACCATGTCATTCTCACGAAGCGCCCGCTTTAAATTGCGGGTTTCAGAATCTGACATCTTGCGACTCAACCAGTGATTGGACCAGGTTTCACAAGCTGTCCAGCCCGCTTTTTTCCACTCTTTAAACTGGCTATCGTAATCTATGCCCGGATCATTTCGCAGGCCGCTATTTGAGCTTGCCAGCCTGAGCGTTGAGCTTCCCGGCGTCAGGTCTCGCTCCACATTCTCGGGAGGGCTCCACTGAAAGAGGAAATCTTCGCCCCAGACATTTGGCAAGCCAATCTGCTGCTGCATGGATGAAGAGGCACCACCACTCATGCCACCATGGTGGTCGGCGAATGCCCGTGGCATGGCGCTGGCGGCCAGGCCTGCTGCACCTGCAGCCATTGCGCCTGAAAACAACTGGCGCCGTGATACTTTTTTCGTTGTCATAATCTACTCTCCTAAAATGACACCCAATATGGTTGGTCTGCCTCTATAACTATTGTTTTATAAAAACAAAAAAATGGGCCAAGACAAACAACGGCTGCCTTGGCCCAACTAACGCCGGTCAATACTTATATTACCAGCTCGAATTATGGGAATGCTTTAACCAATTATTGTCGGTTATACACCACCGTGTAGGCCACATTTTCCGCCGGCCAGTTGTGCTGGGTCGTGATGTAAAGGGTATTGCCATCCGGAGACAGCATCCACTCCTCACGGGTATTGAGCATTACATTCCCAGGCATGCCGCCCCAGGGTTTTTCAATCTCAATCACCAGCTTGTTATCTTCCCAGCTCACGGTCATGTCCTGTTCGGTCACACCAGTGTTACCCACTGTCACCGTTCGCTCCTGACCATCGGCAATATATACGGCAGGCATATCGTAACGGGTAAGCACACGAGCATCTTCGTAAACCTCTAAGGTGCTGCCATCCTGTTCAATCATCAGGTCCGCCTGACGAACCGGGTCATTATCAAGACGACCATAGCGGTAAAGCTCGCTGGGCGCAGATTCGCTGCGATCGGTGTCGGGCTCCCAGGAACCACTGAAATCCGGCTGGGCGACAGCCATCATGGGCGCCATCACAAAGCCGAGAACTGTTAATAATACTTTTTTCATGAATCTATTCTCCATCTCTTCGGGTCGCGATTACGCTTCCTGGGTACCGTAAACCTTCACACCCAGGTTATCCGCGATTGAGCGAATATTGCGCTGGGCCTGTACGTATTTTTCGTCCTGATCCAAAAACTCGATCAGTACATAAATTTCCGGACCGGTCAGACGACTGGCTCGAGTGAGCATGGTTTCGTAGTCCACCAGGCCGGTACCCTGTACTGACCAGTTGAGACCTGCCAGCATCTCATCCCAAACCAGATCCTTGGCGTGAATATAAGTCACGTGATCGCCAAGCAAATCAAAGGTGGTGTTCAGCAACTCGGTCATACGGAAGGCAAAGCCCGGGTAGACAAAGTTGGTCACATCCAGGCCAACGCCCACTCGTGGATCACCTACATCATCTATGAGACGCTTGTGCGCCCAGGGGTTGTTAACGCTCTCTGAGTTCACCGCTTCAATGGGAATCTGGATATCGATACCGGCGGTATCGGCACAGATGCTCTTCATGGCAGCGACCGACTGCTCCCAGGCATCCTTACTCCAGTTCATTGGATGGGCCACATTTCGGTTTGGATGCAGGCCACCAGCGTGGGTCAGTACCAGCTTGCAGCCCATGTCGGCCGCTTCCTCTATGGTCTCTACAATGTGGCGGCGGGAATCCTCACCCACTTTGCCTGGACCGATAATATTGCCACCGCAGTGAATACCGTAGAACACCATGTCATTTTCAGCGAGTGCGGCCTTCAGCTCTCGCTTTTCAGAATCTGGCATCCGACGGCTCATCCACTGGTTGGAGCCAGCTTCACAGGCAGTCCATCCGGCTTTTTTCCAGGCCTTGAACTGGCTATCGTAGTCGGCGCCCTCGACGTTCAACAGACGACCGAAGTTGCTGTTGGAGCTGGCCAGCCTGAGTGTTGAGTTGCCCGGAGTCAGATCTCTCTCGACATTTTCGGGAGGGCTCCACTGGAACAGGAAGTCCTCACCCCAGACATTGGGCAGACCGACCTGTCGAGGCAAGGATGAAGAGGCGCCGCCGCTCATACCACCATGGTGATCGGCGAATGCCCGCGGCATGGCGCTGGCGGCCAGGCCTGCTGCACCTGCAGCCATCGCGCCTGTAAATACCTGGCGCCGTGATACTTTTTTCGTTGTCATGGTTTCCCCTCCTAAAATTGACATCAGGACGCTAAATTTTCAGAGCAATCGCTCTATTCATTTGTCCTGCGCACCAGATTGATGAGCGTACTCAGCAACAGGGTTTACGCAGCGCCCGGGACTAACTAATAAAGAATTAATGGTGTTGATGTTTTTATGATTGAGCTATATCAGCTGTATACTGTATATCTTTGTTGTGGAACCATTTAACCTGTAATGATAAGGTAGGTCAAGTACCCGACCGAGACCCACTCCGGTGCCGCTATCGCTTGCGCTGAAGGCCTTGGCAGGCTCTATACACTCTGTAAATAAAGAGGTCGGGTGCCTTATAAAAACAATATAAAGACAATTAAAAGTCACACTATATAAACAAGGCTCTCCCCGGGCGGGCCTAAAAAATATGTAATACAAAATAGAGGGCGTAGTTAAATGACCAAGCACTTAAAACTCCTGCTGTACGTGAGCGCAGCCTGCCTCATAGGAGCGATAGTTACCCTGATCGTCGACAGGGATTCACCGGCCCTGGCGCCACTTATATGCACAATGTTCGTTTCATTGGCAATAGGCGTTCGGGGAACAGATACCGTATTTAAATCCTTTGCGTTTACCTTCTGGATCTTTTCTGGCGTAACCCTCGCCATGTTCTACCCCGAGTACTTCCTTACTGTGGGTGATTTCCAGCTTAGTACACTGATCGTGCCGCTAATTCAGATCATTATGTTTGGCATGGGGACATCGCTTAGTATCAAAGACTTTATGGGCGTACTCAAAATGCCCAAGGGCGTAGCGATTGGTGTATTCCTGCAATACAGCGTTATGCCATTGCTTGGTATCAGCCTGGCCCTGCTGTTTGGCTTCCCACCGGAAATTGCCGCTGGCGTTGTCCTGATTGGCTCATGCCCAGGCGGCGTAGCATCGAATGTCATGGCCTTTATTGCCAAGGCCAACCTGGCACTATCCGTGACACTGACTGCCATTTCTACCATGCTGGCTCCCATTTTTACGCCCTTGCTTATGAAATATCTGGCAGGCCAGTTTGTGCCCATTGATGTGGTCGCCATGATGCTAAGCATTTTCAAAATGATCATCGTGCCCATTGTCCTGGGTGTTGCGTTCAACCATTTCCTGCACGGCAGGGCCAAGTGGCTGGACGATGCGATGCCGGTTATTTCCATGGTAGGTATTGCTGTTATTATTACCATCATCACCGCCGCCGGTCGCGATGGCCTGATGGCCGTTGGCTTCCTGCTGGTAGTCGCCGCCATTATCCATAATGCCGCTGGTTACACCCTGGGTTACTGGGGTGCACGATTGTTAGGCATGGATGAGAAATCCTGTCGTACCGTGGCCCTGGAAGTCGGCATGCAAAATGGCGGTATGGCCTCCGGACTTGCCGTCGCCATGGACAAGGTAGCCACTGTTGGCCTGGCGCCAGCAATATTTGGCCCATGGATGAACATCACAGGTTCCACGCTTGCCAACTACTGGATGCGCAAGCCCATCAAAGACGATCCGGCAGAAACCAGCAAGGAAGATGAGGCCCCCATGGCCGCCAAGCTGGAAGCGCAAGATCCTAGTGACGCCAACCCATAGAAATTCAACTCATGAGAATAGACATATGAAACGACCAATGAAAAACCTAATAATTCTCACAACACTAACCGCAAGCGCCCTGTTGCTGGGGTGTGAATCTTCGAACCAGGACCAATCAACATCTGAGCCGGCTTCAGCTGGCTCATTGTATGATGACATTTTTATTAACACGCCTTCCTGGGCCGAACTGAATGATCAAATCATTGCCGAGGAAAATGTCGCAATACGCAGACGCGACGACATTACCCCGACAGGCATTGAATCGAACATTGGCGATGGTGTTGTTTCCAACTTGCAAGATCAGGACCCCATCATCCTCGCAGACGGCGTGGAAGCCCGTGTTTACTCTGGCTCAGGCAATATCATGAGCTGGATTACCATGGAGCCAAACTCTGAAATGCCTGCCTCCACTATTGAAGGTGAGCGCTTCCTGTTTGTGATGGAAGGCGAAGCCCAGGAACTGGCCAATGGCGAGCATGTGACCCTGGTTGCCGTCGATCGCGAAGAACCTAATGGTGTAAGTGCTACCATGCCTGTTCGTGAATTTATCTACCTTCAGGAAGGTGCTGAAACCCACGTTATCGCTGGTGAAAATGGCGCGACCGTATTTACTGTTCACGCCCCCATCCCCAGAGATGCCCTGGAAGCGCTTGGCCGCGGAGAGGACTACGTGGATGTAAACCTGGATGCCTTCCCTCTTGATCCAAACGTCGAGCCCAACATGGTCTACGACCTGTATGACTTCCAGTACACCACATTGGTGCCAGGTGCTGAGGCGAGGCTGGTTAATGGCCAGGGAACACAAATGAGCTGGCTGAGAATGTACCCGGGCATTGAGTTTGCTTACCACAACCATCCCGAAGAGCAGGTTATGATGGGTCTGCGCGGCATGATTAATGAGTACATCCTGGACGACACCGTACCCATGCGCAGACACGACGTTGTGAACTTCCCTGCCTACATGGTCCACGGCGGCTTGCTCAGCTCTGTTGGCTCTGATGCACTGGATGTATTCTTCCCACCACGCACTGATTACTACGCCAACATGGAGCGCAGACTTGCCGGTTACCATGAAATTATTCCCGAAGGTGTAGAAGCAGAACTGGTTGTTGACGGTGCTGAAGAAGGTCCAGGACTGAACTTTACTGAAGGTCCGGCCTGGCTGAATGGCAAACTGTACTTCTCTAACATGTACTTCGATGCGGCATTTAATGGTGACCCATCACGCAGTGCACTGGTTGAAATGGACCCCGACGGCACCTACCGCTATATCAGTGACGGCGAAATGCAAACCAACGGTGTTATTCCCGCAGCCGACGGCGAGAACCTGCTAGTTGCCGACATGTTTGGCCACCGCGTGATCGAAATGACCACTGACGGTGAAGTAGTTGGCACACTTGCCGACAGCTATGACGGCACCTCAGTAGATGGCCCCAATGACCTGGTACTGGACTCCAAAGGCGGTATCTACTTCAGTGACCCACAATTCACGGCCGATGCCGAGAAGTTCCAGCCTGGCCGCACTGTGTACTACCGTAACCCGGAAGGTGAAGTGATTCGTCTGCTGCCTTATGACGAGTTTGCCATGCCCAACGGTGTCATCCTGAGCCCGGACGAACAGACTCTGTACATCAACAACACCTATGATCACGAATCCTGGTGGAACGTCCGCAGCGACAAGGAAAACTTTGTCTGGGCGTATGACGTCAATGAAGATGGCACCATCAGCAATGGCCGTGCGTTCGCGCAGCTTCACCTGACTGGTGATGTGCTTGACCGCGAAGCACGAACCTCAGGTGCTGACGGCATGGCCGTCGATACTGACGGGAACCTTTATGTTGCCACTTACGCTGGCCTGCAGATCTTCAACAGTGATGGTGATTTCGTGGGTATGGTTAATATGCCTACCGTTCCTGTCAGCGTCACCTTTGGAGGCGAAGACTTCAGTACGCTTTACATCGCCAGCTACGACAAGATCTACAGCGTTCAAACCAACAAAACCGGGTACCAGTTACCCAACCATACAAACTGATACTAACCACAGTATTAGTGAGTTCAAAAAGCGGTGCCGCGTCAGCGGTACCGCTTTTTTTATGTCTTGCTTACACGTGACTTTTTGATGGAACCCAGCCTTAGCGTAGCCAGGATGACACCACCTAACACCAGGACAAACCCAATGGCATGGTAGTACCTGAAATCCTCCCCCAGAAAAATGACTGCCAACAAGATAGAGGCAGGGGAACTGGTGTAAAGAACAGTACCGGCCAAAGGTGGTCCAAATATTCTCACGCTATGCTGGAAAGCGAGGTAATTCGCCAGTGAGGCAATCAACGTAACCCCCGCCAACTTGGACCAGGCTGAGGTCGTGTGTGGCAGCATCCCGCCCTGGGCTATCTCCCAGATAACGATTGGCAAAACCAGCAAGGACCCGGCCAAAGCAACCAGCGTAAACAACAGCATGGGCGGAATGGCCCTGGCTTCGTTTTTTCGCAGAAGAATGGAGTAAACCGCAAACGCCATGGAAGCGGCAAGCATACCCAAATCGCCCTTGTTGAACTGAAGATCGGCAATAGCACTTAGCTCACCTCTTAGCACAATGGGCATCACACCAACAAAAGCAATCAGGATACCGATTAGTTCCCGATTTGCTACCTTGCGACCGGCGAACACGCGCTCAAACAAAATAATGAACAGTGGCGATGTTGTATAAATCAGGGTCGCATTGGAAGCGGTGGTATATGTGAGTGACCAATAAACAACGCCACCGCAAATCACGATATGCATAAAGCCAAGCGAAAAAAGCAGGCCGGCATTTTTCCGCAGTGTAGAGAACAATGTTGGCCAATAGCGATACAAAAAGGGCAGCATAATCAATACGGCAGCCGCCCAGCGAATAAACGCCGTGGCAAATGGGCTGACCTCTCCGGCAATGCCTCGACCCAAAACAAGGTTACTGGACATAAACAGAGGGACAAGAGCGAAAATCAGCCAGTCGCGGCCGCGCGGCTCAGCAAGATAGGAAGAGGACATCAAACACCCGGGGTTATAACAAAGAGGCGGAAGGATACGTAAAAGCCCTGAAGACTTCTACGCTCCTCTACTCACATACAGGGATGTATCGGGTACAGAAATAACCGTCAGGAAAATTCCGGTTTTATTTTCGCTCGAACCATGCGATCACAGTTGGCGATGTAGATGTAGCCGTCTGCACCGAAGTTGCAATTGCCAAGACGGGTATCGATTGGCAAGAAAGCAATATGCTCTCCCTCAGGCGAGAAGACATGAATGCCCCCCGTACTGGTAGTCCAGAGCCTGCCGACGTGATCAATTTGCATTCCGTCCGCGCCGCCACCCGTCACGGATCGGGAAACAAACTGGCGTTGTCGCAAGGGCATGCCCTCGTCATCAAGGTCAATCGCCACCCAACCACTGCTATCAGTCACGATCAGCGTCTGGTTATCAGGCATCAAGGATATCCCATTGGGCCTGAGATTGTCCGCAATCAAATGCACACGATTTTGGGTATCAATTTTAAACACACCGGTATAGTCGAGCTCAAAGAGGGCGTTACGGTAATTGGCATTGATGGCGTAGACCGGGTCGGTAAAGTAGATTTCACCACGATTCGAAATGGCGACATCATTCGTGCCATTAAATCGTTTGCCCTGGTAGCTATCAGCAATGATGGTCTTGCGTCGGGTTTCCATATCAATCCAGACGATGGCACGCTCACCACAATCACAACCGATGAGGCCACCCCGACCGAGAGCCAGACCGTTAATACCGTCTTCCCTGACATGGTACGGCGTCGGATAAATTGGCGACCCCGATGGCTTCAGGAAAGTGCTGGTGGTTTTGGTCTGGCTGTC
The DNA here is from genome assembly GCA_965222065.1 of Pseudomonadales bacterium. Classification (GTDB taxonomy): domain Bacteria; phylum Pseudomonadota; class Gammaproteobacteria; order Pseudomonadales; family GM7GCV1; genus GM7GCV1. The sequence goes on along the minus strand of OZ244933.1, from coordinate 2,047,219 downwards.
CCATTTGTAGAGCGCATTTCCCGGGACATCAGAAAACAGGAGATACCCGTTTTCATCGCCAACCCATGTTGGTCCTTCCGTCCAGAGATAGCCCTCGGAGATTACCTCAACAGGCCCTTCAATCGGGCTTGGCAGATCGGTAATGAAGGGGCCACTACCATCACAGCACTGATACTCACCAATAGGGTTCGGACGCATAGTGCCATAGGTCTCGCAGGCCATTTCCCGTCCGGTGAGATAAACATCGCGAGAGCCATTGCTACCGCAGGCACTAAGCACACTGCCTGCACCTATCGCACCGGCCATTTTTAGAAGTTTTCGACGACTGGTAGACACCATTACTCTCCGTGATTTTACTTTCCAGGGAAAAACCCGATGATCGCTCCCGGCAACAGATGTCGCCGGGAGCGAGTCATACCCTAGGCAAATTCTGGTTTGATCTTGGCCCGAAGCATGCGGTCACAGTTGGCAATATACAAATAGCCATCGGCACCAAAATTACAGTTCGCCCGCCGGTTTGGAACAGGGATAAAACCAATATGTTCAGCTGTCGGTGAAAAGACGTGAATACCGCCGGTGCTTGTGGTCCAAAGACGACCGGCATGGTCCATTTGCATCCCGTCGGCACCACCACCAGTGACTTCACGTGATACAAACTGACGCTGCCTCAGGGGCATTCCATCATTATCAAGGTCAATGGCCACCCAACCGCTACGATCTGTTACGACCAGAGTGCGATTGTCAGGTGTGATTGCAATACCGTTGGGTCGTAAATTATCAGCAACCAGATGGACCCTGTTTTCAGTATCGAGCCTGTAGACACCAAAGAAATCCAGCTCCCACATGGACTCACGATAATTTGCATTTAGCGCATTGTAGGCATCGGTGAAATAGATATCACCGTTGTCTGCGACGACGAGGTCGTTGGTACTGTGGAAACGCTTGCCATTGTATCTATCGGCCAGAATAGTTTTTTGCTTGGTTTCCATATCAAACCAGACAATGCCTCGAACACCACAGTCGGCAGCTACCAGTCCACCGCGGCCCAGACAGAGTCCGTTGGTGCCATCTTCCCTAACGTGAAAAGGTGTTGGAAATATCTGGGAACCCGAGGGCTTCAACCAGGTTTGTGTTCCAGCCTGACTATCCCAGGTGTAAATACCGTTTCCGGGAACATCCGAAAACATCACGTAACCGTTTTCATCGCCTACCCAAATCGGACCTTCCGTCCAGATATAACCGGTAGAGATGGTTTCCAACTCTTCAACCGGATTGGGTAAACCTGCCTCGTTGGCAAAATGACCGTGAGCAGTACAGCAAACAAACTCCTCGATAGGGTTTGGCGGCTGACTGCCGATAGGACAGTTGGCTTCATGGGCCGAGATATTGGGGTTTCTTTGGGTGGTACTCCCGCAACCCGTCAGGATCCCACCGGCTCCCATGGCGGCAGCAGCACCAGCCATTCTTAAAACTTTACGTCGACTCGTAGTCATGGATTTTCTCCCCTATGTAAATATCTGACTGTTTGTTCGCTAACTACCTGTCAATCAGGAAGGGCAAACACTGTGTATGCAGGCTTGGCGTTCGGATCATCATTGCGTCCCGGACTGGTCGAAGTCACCACATACTGTCTGCCATCTACAGCGTAGACAGCAGGGGTAGACTTGTCGTATCCAGGGGTTTCGCCTTTCCACAGAATGTCGCCGTTGGCACTGTCATAAGCATAAATATAACGGTCTTTTTCAGTTCCACCCCCAAACAGGATTCCAGTCGCAGTGAGAACAAGGCCGCCGTGGCTTTCAGCACCTGTGCCCGTCATGCCCTGCTCTTCCAGCTCTTCAAATTCACCATAGGGAACGGTCCACAGATACTCGCCTGTGTTCATGTCGATCGCATGAAGAAGCCCATAAGGAGGCTCCCAGGCCGGAAAACCTTCCGGATCATAGAAACTGGCATAACCTGTAAATATATATTTGTCTTCACTGACCGAGCGCATGCGACCGCCAGGTTCAACCGAATCCTGACCATCAGTGATGTAGGAAATCAAATTGGTCACGGTTGCATCATCCAACCGCGGGAATCCGGGCATACGTCCCCTGCCGTTTTTAATAATATCGGCAAGGTCTTCACCGGATAGACGCTGACCTACATCAACCAGTGACGGAAAAGCCGGTGGCGAACCTTCCAGATTTGGACCATGACAACTGACACATTGCGCCATATAGGTGCGTTGACCTTCACCACTTTGCGCATAAGTATCCGCTTCAACCAGTGTTCCAAGGGATACCCAGTTATTGACGTTGACATAAATAATACCGGCATCAACGTCGGCCGTCATACCGCCGTACTCAAGGCCACCCCGCCATCCGGGCACGACCATGGTCGCCTGGTCGACGGAAAGCGGTGTCCAGGGGTTATCGCCACCAAGCAGCGAGTCATATTCGGCTTCGGCCCAGGCACGCATTTCCGGTGTACGATTGGTCAACTCATCCCGCGAAAGGGTCAACCTGTTGGTCGGGGCCGGCAACACAGGGATCGGCTGTGTATCTGCAGTCACTTCTCCGGGCACATCGCTCTGGGGAACTTCCTGTTCAACGATATCGAACAGTGGTTCGCCCGTATCACGATCGAAGATAAAGATATAACCCATCTTGTTGCCTGCGGCTATTGCGTCGATCTTCTCGCCATTGCGGGTCACTGTCAGCAAGACTGGGGGAGCCGGAAAGTCCTGGTCCAGAGTGTCGTGACGTACAGCCTGGAAATCCCAGAGTCGTTCCCCGGTTTTGGCATCCAGGGCGATCACGCTGTTGCCAAAGCGGTTATCACCCAGACGCTCGCCACCATAGAAGTCGCCCGCTGGTGAACCGGTAGCAACATAAACCACGCCACGCTCCTGATCGACAACCGGACTGGCCCAGCTATTTGCGCCACCCTGGGTCTCACGAGCGTTTTCCGGCCAGGTATCTGCGCCTACTTCTCCAGGCATGGGAACTGTATGGAACGCCCAACGCATTTCACCCGTGTGAACATCCCAAGCTCGAACATCTCCGGGTGAAGATGGCATCGTTTCAGGAGTAGAACCACTAACAATCAGCAAGTCATCGTATACTGTTGCGGGGGAGCTTGCTCTAATGTTGTTGTCCTCGGCTGGCCCTCGCAGATTTTCACGCAGATCAATGCGGCCATTATCCCCAAAGCTGGTAATCGCTGTGCCCGTAGATGGGTCAATCGCATAAATATAGGTGGACGCCGCACTAAAAAGTTTGTTCTGCTCGCCATCGGTCCACCAGGTCAGCCCTCTGGACGCACCACCAGTTCCAACCCCGGAATCAAAGATCCATTTTTCTTCACCGGTAGCAGCATCGAGCGCAATCACTTTTTGCTGCGCCGAGACAACATACATGGTGCCGTCGACGATGATTGGGGTCGTTTGGGTACGACCGGTTTCCGGAACCTCATAGCTCCAGACTCTTTCCAATTGATCCACATTTTCACGGGTAATCTGGGTTAGCTGTGAGTACTTGGTACCGCCGCTATCGCCAAAATAATATGCCCAGTCTTCATCGGCACCAGCCGTTGAGGCAGGTTGTGTCTCTGCCACGCTCGCCGGGGATTTATTTTGTGAATCGCTACAGGCAGCCACTGCAGTCAGTGATGCCATTAATAATATGAGCCTAGTTTTATTCACCTGTTTTTCCTCTCAATATTTATTAGCGCGGCATGGATCGGATAGAAGCGGGGCCTCCGGCAACGGGAATACGCTCGCCAGTGTCCTCCATCTCTCCCTCATTCACAGAGAAAACAGCTATCTCCTGTTCTGTAAAAAACTGTACCAGCAAGTACTGGCTGTCGGCAGTAAAGACAATGCCCTGCGACGCTTCACCACTGGGCAGCTCAGCGGACAGGACTGCGCGACCATTTTTAATCTCGTATAAAAGAACACTGCCCACAGGGTTATATCCCACAGCATCCGGCGGCAAGTTGGAACCATTCATCGACTGAACCGCAATCCAGCGACCATCCGGTGAAATGGCAACCCCCTCGGGAATTGAGGGGACAGTGACATGCTGTACGGCACGGAAAGGCCAGCTGGAAACATCGATAAGGGTAAACGTATCCACGTCTGCATTAAGACCCGATGCACCAAGCCCGGCCAGGCCCGCGTTACCAACCACCGCCCATTGGCCGTCGCTGGAGACATCAATTGCATAGGGAGCAACACCCGTGCTAATGCGATCAAAGTCTGTAGTAACTTCGGTGCCATCCACATTTAGAACTACAATGCCCTGCTCATCGCGCAAACCTACCAGCGCCGCTATGCCATCATGGGTAAAACTGACACCCGAGAGCCGCCCGTCTGAAATTTTGAGCTGACCGGTCAACCTGGCTTCATTGTTTTCAATTTCAATAATGGCCACCGTGCCAGCCACAGTGGTTACCAGTGCCAGATTGCCCGCCGGGCTAATAGCAACTGCCTGTGGATGCGAACCGATATCCAGGCGTGCAACTATTTGTGACGGGCTACGTGTCAAATCCACAACCTGGACATGTTCTCCCAACTCCAAGGCCTGTTCATCGTAGTCATAGGAAGTGGGAGCCGAAACAAAGGCGAGTTGTCCATTGGGGGTAATGGCCACCTCCTGGGGCGGGCCGGAAAGTGTGTGTTGCACACTGACGGTATCAACCACTTTGGGAGGAAAAACAGAGGCATCGATGACGCTAAGTGTGTCGGGACCTACACCCTCGGGATAACCACCAACGCCGCCCTCACGCACAAACTTGGCATCGTTTCCGGAGACAATCAGATCTGCCCCCAGGGCTGGACGCACCCCATGCAAGCCGACCACCGACAGGATAGCCATGGCGACAAATGCTTTACGTGAATGAATATGGAGTCTTCCCAAGGCCTTAATCATTATTTCCCCCTAAACCTGGTTATTACTTTTGCGTTTTGTTTTACGCGTTCACCGGAGTGACCAGTGTATCTGTTATTTCAATGATGGGAATGGTACTCCCGGCATATTGGTGCTTTTTGAATTGCAGGACGAACGACTCGCGGCATTACACTGCTTGATCAGAGAAAAGACCTGCCTCATCAAAAAATGCCCCGGTCATGACGAATCCGTAAACGGTTTCGCCAGACCGGGAGCTAGGGGCAAATCGCGCCAATAAAATTGGCGCGTAGGGTCAACTCTAATTGACGACCACAACGCAATGGGCCGCCATCACAATAAACAGGGTTACAAGCAGGCACTGTTTTCATGGTGTTTATTTTTTTCATGCCAAGCCCAAAATCCGGTAGGTGCTCTCAGCAGCATAGTGATTGGCTCATATAACTGCTGATTTACGCCCGTCAAACAGCCCGGTTTTATGTATTTAAAAAGCTGTTGAAGGGATGCTTTATACAATTCTATCGGACGGAATATTGCACACAGTATACGATCTAGTCAACCTCTCGAACCAGGGCGAGGTCGGCCAGAAAAAATAGTGGAGAGGCGCCTGAAACAAGGGGTTTCAGGCGAATTTTGGAAGGATGTTTACTTCTTGGTAATGCCCGACAGGCTTGAGCCAAACGAAATCTGTTACCCGGATGTCTGCATTAGCTCCTTATCCGGGCCGGTTCCTTTCGTGTGCTTAAAACGTCCACCTGAATCTGAAATAAACGAATGGATCCATAACTGCAGCACGCTCGTCTGTGCCTCGGATAATATTATCCGAGCGCAACCCATCGTAAAAGGTACGCTGGCGACTCAATTCGCGCTTGAACGGTGACTCGACCTGTACGCGCAAAAGCAGATCCTGTCGTGCTTGCCAATCCCAGTAAATGCGCCAGAAACCGCTATATTCCCGAAAGGAAATCTGATCAATTCGATAATTGGTCTCTTCCCAGGGCAGAGTGGCACGAATACCAAAAGTACTATCCAGGGAGGGAAAGTCACGCGTGTAAGTCAGGTCACCGCTAAAGGGTCGCTCACCAGAAATCTCCCTGGTCTCTCCGGTAACAGAGTCTGTGACCTCCGAATCTCTCCAGGTACCATCAAGCTGAAGCAACCCCAGATCGAAACCATTGACAGAGAGCGGCAAGGCGAGGGAAGCAGCAATAACATCCCTGGTACCATCACCAATATTACCCGGTGCCGCAAACCCGGAAACCAGAATGACATCGAGGACATCCTCGATTTCATAATGACGATAGGCTAAATTAATTGCGCCATCTTCCAAAATGGGTTGCTCAATTCCAATCTCATAAACCCAGGCGCTTTCGGGAGACAAATTTGGGTTACCTGCATTGACGGTATCGTTTGAGAACTCGGCACCTGCAGCAAAATCGCCAAAATCAAGCTGGCCGACTTCACGCTCAACCCTGGCACGCAACTGGGTTCCTCCTCCCAGCGAATATGACGCCATCATCCGGGGCTTAACAAAAGAAAACTGGTTTTGTACGTCCGCTCCACCGGTGACGGTAATCTCTGAGTCCTCGGCTCTAACGCCAAAGTCCAGTGACAGGTTCTCAATACCTTGATAAGTCAGTGTTGAGAAAAGCTCTGTACGTGTTTCTTCAACCAGGACATTGGCTGAAGGCAGGCTAATCGTCGCTCCGTTTTCTGTAAGCGTTGATTGAGCATCCAGAAAGTTAAAAGCCCCTTCCAGCCCCAGCTCCAGATGAGTTGATTCGGACATCGGCGTACGCCAGGACCCTCTTAAAATGGATTCTCCTGCACGCCCCTTTTCGTTTGAGAGTCCTACACCGCCCGGATCCACATCTCTTGAATCGTCGGTTTCCCATTCCAGAGACTGCACACCAATAATCTCCAGCGTACCGCCACCATCGATGTCGTGAGAGTAATCGCCTCCAACTTCGATATCCTTGGACTTGCGCACTGTAACCGTCCGCTCGGTATAGCTTCCGCCCTGGGTTTGAATATCGTAGCTCTCGTTATCTTCGTTATCTCGCGCGCCAATGAGTATATTGCCGCGCAAAATACCCGTTTCGAGTTCCTTGGTCACGGCACCGGTTGCCTGAACACTACTACGCCAATTATCTGCAAAGAATCTACCTTCTTCAGTGACTGTACCTGCTGCATCTTGGGCACGATACGGCCCGTCACCGTAGTCAAACATACTCCGGTCATTGTCTATCGTTAGCCCACCCTCAAGTAGTAATCCATCCTCCTGCTGAACACGTTCAAGTGTTATATCCTGGCCAGTTTCCCCACCGGGAAAAACTTTAACTCTTGCCTGGAGCGCATTGGAACTGGAAGCACCTGGCCTACGAATTACATTGGCCACAATAGGCAGGCCCTGCATATCGATATCCGGGGAGCTGCCGCGCACAACATCAATTCTTTCTACTGCACTAACCGGGATTCGGCGCAACACGTCACTTAACCTGGTAGATTTGGTGGAAGGGCGTCTGCCATTGATCAAGACGTTGCCAGCAGCACCTGAAAACCCACGGGACATCTCGCTATTCCGGAAAGAAAAACCCGGTAATTGGCCAACCATATCAAAGGCGGTGGCAGGGCTCTGATCCTGGAAAAATGCTACAGGGTAGGACGTAACCCCGGCAGTTTCCTGAATCTGGGGGACATTATCTGCCTTGTCTGCTTCTTGTGCCATGAGACCACAACTGCATACCGAAAACAGTGCAGCCACAACAACTTTGGTTGATAAATTCATTTATTTCAGTTACTTATAATCAGATAGTTAATTAGGATGAGACCAGATGCGTTGTGCGTTCGCCAAAAAAGATTTTCGGCGTGCACCAATTTGGAGTCAAATTAATATTAGTTTGGGAAACTGTCTTGCAACCGCCCAAATACGGCCAAAAGCCGAGGATTTCTAGCTCGCTTTAGCTGCCTCCTGGTAGCTGTCTTTCAAGGCGTTCGGAACCGGGCCTCCGGCAGCCCAATCAAGCAGTTCAAGGGTATGGACGACGGGAATATCCGTCCCTTGCGATACCTGCGCCATGCAGCCAAGATTACCCGTAGCAATGACATCAGGCTTCAGAGATTCCAGTGAAGAAACCTTACGCTCACGTAATTGATTGGCTATTTCAGGCTGCAGAATATTGTACGTCCCTGCAGAACCACAACAAAGGTGCTTTTCCCTAGGCTCCAGTACAGTATACCCGGCGGCCTCCAGAAGCTGAACCGGTTCCCTGGTGACTTTTTGTCCATGCTGGAGAGAACAGGCAGATTGATAGGCAACAGTCAGACCTCGCTTTTGCTCAACCGGCAGCGGGAAGTCCATTTCGGTCAACACCTCGGACACATCCTTGGCGAGAGCTGCCACTTTGCTTGCCGGGCCGGACCATTCCGGATCCTCAGAAAACATAAAGCCGTAATCCTTGAGAGAGGTACCACAGCCGGACGTCGTTACCATGATGGCATCCAGTCCTTCGCCCTCAATTTCTTTTATCCAGGCCTTGATATTCTCCTTGGCCATTGCGTGCGACTGATCCACTTTACCCAGGTGATGCGGCAATGCGCCACAGCATCCAACGCCGCTGGAAACGATCACATCCATTCCCAGACGGTTAAAATAACGGATGGCCGTTTCATTGATGTGGGGAGCCAGTACCGGCTGCGCACACCCAATTAGCAAGGCGATACGGCCCTTGCGCTCACCCTGGGCAGGGAAAACCTGCGGGGTTTCCGACGCATGTTTAGCGGGCATGGATGTAGGGGCCATAGATACCATGGCTTTCAGACGCCCTGGCAAGAGGCCGGCAAACGGCTTGCCCAGCGGTGACAGTTTTAATAAAAACCGAAACAGGTTTCGCCGGGGCAATGTAAACGCCAGGAAGGATCGCATGAAGCGATCCATTGGCGGTCGCGTGTGATTTTCTTCAATGTAAGCTCGTGCCCGGTCAACCAGTCGCATGTAATTCACGCCGGAAGGGCAGGTCGTCATGCAGGCGAGACAGGACAAACATCGATCGACGTGCTTCACCGTTTCCGGCGAAGGAGCGCCACCCTGCTCCAGCATCTCCTTCATTTGATAAATGCGACCCCGGGGACTATCCAGTTCATCGCCCAACAATACATAGGTCGGGCAAGTAGACAGGCAAAAGCCACAATGCACACAGGTCCGAATGGCCTTCTCCGAAGCCACCATCTCAGGATCGTATTGCTGTACTTTACTTAAACTAGTTTGCATTGTTCACCCCATACATACGGCCTGGATTAAAAATACCCCGGGGGTCAAAGTGTTTACGCAAGCGGTCTTCCACTGCGGCAAGAACAGGCGATAGAGGCTGGAAAGGTGCAGTAACTGTCCGCACATCCTCGCTGGCACGAATCAATGTGGCATGACCGTCACCGGCAACAATCCTGTCCAGTGTTCCGCGAATGCGTGATGCACCGGCATCGCTGGATGAGGGCACCTCAACCCAAATGGCACTACCCGCCCAGTCATAGAAATAGCGCACCGAAAGATCGCTTTTCAAAATGGATATTATTTTCGCCGCCTCAGACGGGGGTACAGAAAGTCGCCAAAGTGGCTGATCCGATTGGGTAAAAAACTCGGCGTCCGTGACTTCTTTCCAAAGCAATTCGCTATCTTGCCTATCGAGCACCAATAATTCTGACTGATGGCCCAGCGCGATCTTCAGTCCTGCTATGCCCGACTCAACACTGGGACCAAACCCTTCAATGCGTATGAGAGTTGCTGCCTGGCTGCCCGCTACCTTCTTAACACCGGACAAGTCGGCAATCGGGGCCGGCAGGTGTGCCGCTGAAGAAACAGGCACTGAGGTTTCGGTAAGCACTTTGGTCATCGCCTGGATTGCTTTTTTGTCGTCAAGGCCCAGAACAACCAGGGTTGCGGCCTCCGGCGGTTTGGGTAATAGCTTCAGGGTCAATTCCGTCGAGGCACAGAGCGTTCCAAAACTGGCCGTTAGCAACTTTGGCAAATCAAAGCCGGTAACATTCTTGACCACTCGCCCACCAGAGGCGAACGCCTGACCGTAGCCATTAACCCCCTTTACTCCCAGCACATAATCGCGCACACCACCTGCTGCTAAACGCCTGGCACCATTGCGACCGGACATCACCATGCCGCCTATGCTCCCTTCACCAGCAGGTAATCCCCAAAGGGGGCCATAGTCTGGCGGCTCAAATGCAAGCTGCTGGTTGTGTTCGGCCAGCACCTGCTCAACATCACTCATAAGTGTCCCGGGTGATACCACCATGACAAGTTCTTCGGGCTCGTACATTTGTATGCCAACGAGCGCGGACAGGTCCAGTATCACATCTGCCTTAACTGGCCGCCCCAGGGAACGTCGCGTCCCCCTTCCCAGCAACTCCAGTGTTTGCTCTGCCTCCAGCGCATCTTTAATAACGCCACAGACTTCATCCGTGTTCACGGGCTTGAATACTTCGCCCATCATTAAAACCTTTCTATATCCGGAAAACGCAGTTCACCATGATGCACATGCATTTTCCCACCTTCCGCACAACGCCTGAGCTTGGGAAATACCTTGCCAGGGTTGAGCAACCCCTGATCGTCAAACACACATTTCACTCGCTGCTGCTGATCGAGGTCGGCCTCAGTAAACTGGACTTCCATAAGGTCCCGCTTTTCAACACCAACCCCGTGCTCGCCCGAAAGCACGCCACCCAGCTCTACGCAAAGAGTCAAAATTGCCGAGCCAAGCTGCTCTGCTTTCTCCAGGTCTCCGTCCTTGTCCGCGTCATAAAGCACCATGGGATGTAAATTGCCATCGCCCGCATGGAATACATTAGCGACTTCCAGGCCAAACTCGGCCTTCAGTTCGGAAATTCTCCGCAAGGCCTGCGGCAATTTATTTCGTGGAATCGTGCCATCCATGCAATAGTAGTCTGGAGAGATTTTGCCAATCGCCGGGAATGCCGCCTTGCGGCCCGCCCAAAAGTTTTTGCGCTCTTCTTCGCTATTTGACTGTCGCGAAGACACTGCCCCTGACTCCTCTGCGATTTTGTTCACCATGTCCATGAAGTGATCGACTTCCACTGGCGAGCCATCAAACTCAATCAGGAGCAAGGCTTCCACATCAAGTGGATACCCTACTTTCACGAATGCTTCCGCCGCATGAATCGCCGTCCGGTCCATGATTTCCATCGCTGCGGGAACCACGCCTGCTGCAATTACATTGGCAACACAGGCACCGGCTGATTCCACTTCAGAAAAACCAAGCAGCAGGGCTCGCTGGGTTTCCGGAGTACGCAAAATGCGAACGGTAATTTCTGTAACAACGCCCAGCAAACCTTCGGAACCACAAACCAGACCCAGCAGGTCCAGGGATTGGGAGTCCAGGTGTTTGCCTCCGATTCGAACCACAGAGCCATCCATCAACACCATCTGCAACCCCAGGATATTGTTTGACGTCATGCCGTACTTCAGGCAGTGCACACCGCCTGCGTTCTCGGCCACATTGCCGCCAATCGAACAGATGATCTGGCTTGATGGGTCAGGCGCGTAATAAAAGCCCTCCTCAGCCACCGTTTCAGTGACAGCCGCATTGGTAACGCATGGCTGTACCACAACACAGCGGTTGGCATAGTCGACTTCGAGGATCTTGTTGAACTTGCCCATGGCCAGGACAATCCCGTCGGCCAATGGCAACGCACCACCGGACAGGGACGTCCCCGAGCCACGTGGCACGACTTTCAGCCCGACTCGGTGGCAATAACCAAGCACTTGGCTAACCTGCTCGATCGTCTCCGGCAATACGACAGCCAGGGGGCGCTGACGATAGGCCATTAAGCCATCACATTCATACGCCGCCAGCGCTGTATCGTCGTCAACGACGCCCTCACCAGGAACAATTTTGCGCAGGTCTGCAACAAATTCCTTGCGCCTCGCTATGAGTCCGTCGTCCGGCCTGGGCATCAACATAGTCAGTTAATCCTGCTTGCTCCAGGGCACCACGGTTTGCGCTTGTGAACCAAGCTTTTCAATTCCCAATTCTATTTTGTCACCAGCCTTGAGATAGATAGGTGGTTTAAAGCCAAGGCCGACGCCGGGAGGTGTACCTGTGGTGATGATATCTCCGGGCATCAGTGTCATGAATCGACTGATGTAGCTCACCAGATTGGCCACACCAAATACCATGGTGCTGGTATTGCCGGTCTGCATGCGCTGGCCGTTCACATCAAGCCACAAATCCAGATTCTGTGGATCACCCACTTCATCCCCGGTCACCAGCCAGGGACCAATAGGGCCGAAGGTATCGCAACCCTTACCCTTGTCCCATTGGGTGCCACGCTCTAACTGATACTCACGCTCTGACAAGTCATTCACCGTGACATAACCGGCAACATAGTTCAGCGCATCGGCTTCATCGACGTAACGCGCAACAGAACCAATAACGACACCAAGCTCTACTTCCCAGTCAGACTTCACCGAGTCTTTGGGCAGCATGACGTCATCGTTTGGACCCTGGATACAGGATGTTGCCTTGTTGAAAAGTATGGGCTCTTCCGGGATGGGCATACCGGATTCCGCTGCGTGGTCAGCATAGTTCAGGCCAATCGCCAAAAACTTGGGCGTCCCTGTAACTGGAGGCCCATAGCGCTGGGGGCCTTCTACCGGAGGAAGGGATGCCGGATCAATTTCCGCTAATTTCTTCAGGTTTTCAGGGGAAAGTTGATCGGGCGTCAGATCCGATATGTAGCCAGAAAGGTCGCGAATAGTGTCTGTTGAGTCAAGTAGACCGGGCTTTTCTTGTCCAGCCGGACCATAGCGAAGCAGTTTCATTGGAAAAATCCTCCTTAAGGGTAATTCTTTTAAACCAGTGCGTCGGCAGTCATGGACTGCCTGACAAACTAGTGGTTGTGTCGGGGTGTCTCTTTGGAGACCCCTTTATATTTGACGGCAAATTCCAGAACCGCTCCGGTGTCCAGGCCACCGACATGGGCGCGGTAAAGCTCTTGCCAGGGTGTTTGGCTGGGAACCAGCTCAGGCTTGAATTCCGCCTTGCGTGCAGCAATTTCTTCATCCGATAGCAGCACATTGCAGGTTCCTTCATTGATATCGATACGAACGATGTCGCCTGTGCGCAACCAACCGATACCACCACCGACTGCAGCTTCCGGAGACGCGTGCAAAATGGCAGGTGTGTCTGCAGTACCGGACTGGCGACCATCGCCAATAACCGGCAATCCGGAAACACCTTTTTTGAGCAAGTCATCAGAGGGCTGCATATTGACCACTTCCGCCGCGCCCGGCCAGCCTACCGGCCCAGCGTTACGAATCACCAGAATGGTCTTTTCATCAATATTCAGCGAGCTATCATTGATGCGGTCATGGTAATCCTCGGCACTATCAAAGCAGACAACGCGGCTTTCGATAATATTTTCCGCGCCGGGGTTTTTCAGGAACCGCTCACGGAACTCATCGGAAATCACACTGGTTTTCATTACAGCAAAATCAAACAGATTGCCTGACATTACCAGAAGGCCCGCGTTATCCTGCAGGGGGTCATCGAATGGTCGAATCATTTCACGGTCCCAGGTTTCTTTACCCTGGATGTTCTCGCCCATGGTTTTTCCGTTAACCGTCAACCGATCGGGATGTAATTTCCCGGCATTTTGCAATTCCCACAAAATAGCAGGAACGCCACCCGCACGGTGGAACCGTTCGGACAGGAAGCGCCCGGCAGGCTGCATATCAAGAATCAAGGGAAGCCGATAACCGTATTCCACCCAGTCTTCAGCCGTAATCTCAACACCAGCGTGTCGCGCCATGGCATTGATGTGCGGCTGTGCGTTGGAAGAACCACCTATAACCGAAGTTAGGGCGATGGCATCAAGAAAGCTCTCTCTCGTGAGAATCCTGGAGGGCGTGATATCTTCGTAGGCCATATCCACAATACTGCGGCCGGTTTCATAGGCCATTTGGCCACGCTCGCGGTAAGGCGCGGGGATAGCTGCGGAACCCGGCAAGGTCATTCCCAAAGCTTCGGCAATGGCGTTCATGGTGCTCGCAGTACCCATGGGATTACAGTGCCCAACAGATGGGGCCGACTCGGAACAGGCTTTTACAAACTCTTCTTCATCTATTTGTCCAGACGCCAGCTTTCTGCGGGATCGCCAGATAATGGTGCCCGACCCCACCAGCTCACCGTTGTGCCAACCGTCCAGCATGGGACCGCCGTTGAGCACAATGGCAGGAATATCCACGGTGGTCGCCGCCATAATAGAAGCCGGGGTGGTCTTGTCACAGCCGGTCGTCAAAACCACAGCGTCAATTGGATAAGCATGAAGCAGCTCTACCAGGGACAGGTAAAAAAGATTGCGGTCGATAGAGGCTGTCGGGCGCCGGCAATTTTCAAAGATGGGATGAACCGGAAACTCCATGGGGATACCACCGGCATCGCGGATACCGTCGCGAACACGTTTGGCCAGCTCCAGGTGCACCCGGTTGCAAGGCGCAATATCGCTGCCACTTTGTGCAATACCAATAATCGGACGCCCGCTTCGCAATTCATCGGGAGTGATCCCGTAATTCATGAACCGCTCAAGGTAGACAGCCATCATGTCGGGACGATGGTTATCGCAAAACCAGTCTTGCGAGCGAAATGGTTTTTTGGGTTGTCGATTAGTCATTTTTTACCTGTACAAAAAATAAAACAGCGGCCCGGCAAACCGGGCCGCCTTATTTAAAAGGGGAAATTAGGAGATGTTAACGCGAGACCAGTCAATGGCATCCCGGTTCCACTCTTCTTCCACCCGCAATTGATCGGCGGGGGACATATCGTCTACATGAGGCAACTCGGAAGCATTTTCGCGAATCCACTGCATAAAGCTGGCCAATTCACTGGCACTTCTCTCTGGCATAACTTCCCAGTAGCCGGCTGTCAGGCAGGGTACTTCCAGCGGGTTGCGCGCGATCATCTCTACTGCAAATTTCAGATCCTTGTTACGGGAAGTCAGGATATTCCAAAGCGCCACCTGATCGGTCGCCCCCTGACCCAGCGGAACTTCGGACAAAAGCAACCCTTCCTCATAAGGCGCTACACCCATCTCTTTCATGGAAGCCATCAGCACATAAGGGGCTAGCTGGCTGCAGGTATACTCCGGTCTTTCCACAAAGGAAATGTTATTACCGGGATCGACCAAAGCACCCAGATACTCACTGGAGGCCTTGCTCAAAACGTCGACCAGCTCATCGGCTGAACGATCCTTATGGTTTTCCAGAGCAATCTTCACGCCAATGCGTTCAGCGACTGGAAGACATCTCATCACGATTTCGTTTGCTTCAGCCAGCCATGCTTCACAAGCTTCCTGCGAGGTAAAGGTTGCATACCGACGTCCATTGCCAGGCCGGGGCATACGGCTGACATAGCGAACGACAGACGCACCCGCTGTTCTGAAATCAACGAGCTGCTTCTCAAATTCATCTGTCCCTTCATCCAGAGAAGACGGAGCACGAATACTGCCCTCAATCCACATACCCAGATCATCGAGGCGCTGGCGAATCTGTCGAGGGTCGGCACCACCGAGCCCCATTTGCACGCCACCGGCACCCAGTGAACGACAGTACTCAATATAAGCGATGGGGTCGTCGCCCATACGTCTGCGATGATGCCCAACACCAGCTGTCGCCAATCCACAATCAGAAATTGGCGGCAACTCCTGGGCCAGCAAATCGTTGCTCATCGTAGCTGCAACACCAGCTGCAGCCACACTCGTCATAAGAAATTCACGTCTATCCACCAGAGCACCCCTCTGTATATTTAAGTAGGGCCCGGCAAACCATGATTATTATTTAGGGCTTACCGGGCCGGTTTTACTTGCTATTTGGTGGTCCACCCACCATCAATAACAATATCTGTACCGGTCAAAAAGCCGGCCATGTCTGAACATATGTAACAGGCCAGAGCAGCAATCTCTTCGACCTTGCCCCATCGGCCTACCGGCAGGTTCTTCAAAAACTGGGCATTGGCTTCAGGGTCATTCATTACGGGAAGATTCATCTCGGTGCCACAGGGTCCCGGGCTGATGCCATTTACGGTAATACCTTCCGCAGCCACTTCCAGCGCCAACGCCTTGGTCATACCCAGCAAGCCAAACTTGGCAGAACAGTATGGCGTACGCGCGGGCAGGCCAATGTGGCTGAGAATGGAGGTCATGTTAATGACACGTCCCCAGCCATGCTTTTGCATGCCAGGAACAAAGGCCCGACTCACCAGGAAAGCCGATTTCAGACTGGAATCAACGACGCCTTCAAAGTCTTCCAGACTTGCTTCAACCAGTTGTGTACGGCAATTCGTACCGGCATTATTGATAAGGATGTGGGGATCACCCAGTTTTGCCTTCACTTCTTCGGCAATACGGGCGACTTCCGCTTCGTCAGTCACATCGCCCATGAAGTATTCAGCTTTCCCGCCTGCAGCGACTAATTTGTCACGAACTTCTTTCAGCTTTTCCTCATTTCGAGCCACCAGTGCAATGGTTGCTCCTGCGCCTGAAAGTGTTTCGGCCATGGCTTCTCCAAGCCCACGACTACCACCTGTAATTACTGCTACCTTGCCGGTCAAATCGATTTTCATAGAATCCCCTTATGAGTTAAAACTGTGAATGTCTGTTTGATACAAACCTGTGACCATAATCTTGAGCCTGGCCAAACACTGCTCCCTCATGATGGTCTCATTGCCGCAAAAAGCAAGAGGCCTGCAACCCTGTAGCCAGAGGACAAGCCAACTCTTACAAATTATTAAATCAAAGCGAGGAGAATTTCAGCGTAAGTTGTCTGGTTTGTATCTACTTTTCAGGCCCTGAGGCCTATGTGCGGATAGTATACTATATTCAATTTTATGAGAGTCAATGGCTTAGTACCTACCCGTCAGCCCTGCACCTGCGATCCAACCATCCAGAGGGAGACACCAATGAAGCACGATCAGATAGATAGCCGCGTATACAAGCTATACGATGAGTATTGTCATGGGGAAATAGACCGAAGACAGTTTTTTGACCGGGCCGCTGCAATCACCGTTGGTGGCGTTTCCGCGCTTTCCATGGCCAAGGCCATGGTTCCGGATTACGCATCGGGCCAGGAGGTGAAATTTACCGATGATCGCATCCACCCCACCTATATAGAGTACGACTCACCCGGTGGCAACTCGGGAAAAATGCGTGGCTACCTGGTTACCCCGGAGGGATCGGGGCCCTTTCCAGCGGTTTTGGTAATCCATGAAAACCGCGGGCTTAACCCCTATATAGAAGATGTTGCCCGCAGAGCAGCAGTGGCCGGCTTTCTTGCACTGGCGCCTGACGGGCTGTCTCCTGTGGGTGGTTATCCAGGTAATGATGATGACGGACGGGCCATGCAGCGCGCCCTCGACCAGGACAAACTGCGCCAGGATATGCTAAACAGCGCCTACCATGTTAAAAACCATGAGCTTTCAACGGGAATGTTTGGCTGTACCGGCTTTTGCTGGGGTGGCGCCACGTCAAATTTCCTCGCGGTGGAAATGGGCGGTGATATTCAGGCCAGCGTTCCTTTTTATGGGCGCGCCCCGGAACTGGATGGGGTGAAAAATATCGAAGCCGCCTTGCTGTTGCAGTACGCCGAGAACGATGAGGGTGTGAACTCAACACGTGAGGATTATGTGGCAGCCCTGGAAGAACACAACATCGTATTTGAATCCTATACATACCCGAATACGCTGCACGGGTTTCATAATTACTCGACCCCTCGCTATAATGCCGATGCTGCAAAACTTGCCTGGGAGCGCACCGTCGCGCACTGGTACAAATACCTAAAATAATTAATCCGAAGTTTCCAGGACCTGAGAAACTGACTCCCGGGTCCTTTGCTGTTGTGACGGAAACAGCCGCAAATTCACTATTTTTTCGAGGCAACATATATATGACACCGAAAATACTTCCCAAAAAGCTGACACTGCTCTGCTCACTGGCATTGCCGCTTGTCGCCGGGGCCCAGTCACCGGAGCCTCCAAAGCTTGAAGAAATGATCATCGAGTCAACCCGCCTGACTCGCACGATGGCATCAACACCACTATCGATCAGCGTGGTGTCGCAGGATGAAATCCAGCTGGCAAAACAACAGCTGGCCCTGGACGAAGCCCTCGCCAGCGTACCAGGGCTTTTCATGCAAAACCGGTACAATTTTGCCCAGGATTTACGTGTTTCCATTCGTGGCTTTGGCGCCCGCTCTGCCTTTGGTATTCGAGGTATCAAGATACTGGTCGATGGCATCCCGCTAACGGTTGCTGACGGCCAGGGCCAAGTTGATACGATTGATCTGGGCGCCACCAAACAGGTAGAGGTTATCCGCGGACCCAGCTCTGCACTTTACGGCAATGCTGCCGGCGGCGTAATCAGTGTTACTTCCGAAGATGGACCTGAAACACCGTTCGCCAGCATGAGGATTACTGGCGGTGAATACGGTTATCAAAAGCTTGCAGTAAAAACGGGGGGGCAAACAGACGACATTAATTACTTCTTCAGCCTGTCTGATTCGCAAATTGACGGCTACCGGGATCACAGTGAAGCCGAGAACACACAACTGACTGGCAGGGTAAACTTTGACCTGGGCCAGGATAGGGATTGGCTGTTTATTCTCAACCATACAGACCAGCCTGTCTCCAATGATCCTGGCGGAGTTAACCTCGCCCAGGCGACATCAGACCCCAGATCCGCCCGCGATAGAAATGTTGCCTTCGACACTGGCGAGTCCGTTACCCAAACAAGACTGGGAACGGTATATACCTCGCCACTGGGCCAAAACGGTGAGCTCACTGCCAGGGGTTATGTGGACACGAGAGAGTTTATGACAAAGCTTCCACAGTTTCCGGTTGCCGATTCTGTGGACCTTGATCGCAAATTTTCGGGTTTTGGTCTTTCCTATGCACACGACAGCTTTTTGGGTTCTATCCCGAGCCGTTTCCTAATTGGCTTTGACCTGGATGACCAGGACGACGACAGAAAGCGTCGCCTCAATAACATGGGTGTGATTGGCGAACTGCTGTTTGATCAAAATGAGCAGGTAACTTCCAAAGGCCTCTATGCCCAAAACGAACTTGCCTTGTCCGACCAAATGCAACTAACCCTGGGCTTACGCTACGATCAGGTCGAGTTTTCTGTCACAGATTACTACCTCTCCGATGGCGATGAGTCAGGCAGCAGGGAGCTAGACGACGTTAGTCCAATGCTGGGACTGGCCTATCAGCTGAATAACCGAACCAGCCTGTATGGCACTGTCTCGACTTCTTTTGAAACACCAACCACCACCGAGTTTGCCAATCCGACAGGAGGAGGCGGTTTTAACCCGACGGTCGAGCCACAAAAAGCAACCAATTATGAACTTGGCTTGCGTGGCATGGCGGATCTGGCATCAACCAGCTACCAATTGGCAATATTCAACACCGAAGTCAAAGACGAACTCATTTCCTACGATGCCAACGGCAGGGACTTTTTCCAGAATGCCGGGGAATCCGGCCGCACCGGGATAGAGTTTTCAGCGACGTCCCAGCTGACAGAACGGCTTGAATCCACAGTAAGCCTGTCTTACGGGGACTTCTCGTTTGATCAGTTTGAGGTATTAAGCTTTGACGGCATGGGCAACCCCACAGTAACCGGTGACTTCTCCGGGAACCGGATCCCCGGGACTGTCGAGGAGCTTGCCTATGTTGAGCTGACCTACAATGACCCCAAAGGCTGGTACAGTGCTATCGATTTAACCTATACCGGCGACCAGTTCGCCGACAAT
>OZ244933.1:0-2025000 GCA_965222065.1 Pseudomonadales bacterium | reverse complement strand
TCTATAGACCGGGGTTTTTCTGTCAACGCCTTTTTATCAAAAAAATCCGATTTATATTTTTTTCAACATCTAAAGACAAAACCATCCCTGAAACTAAAGCAATTTCGAGCCCACCAGAATTAGTGACAATAATGAATTGGCAGCCAGGACTATTCCAACATTGGCTCCAAGAAACGGGAGTATCCCGGGCAGATGGTAGTCATTCCTTGCTAACCCCGAATACACTCGGATACCCGCTGCGAGCACCGGCAATACCAGGAAGGAGGCCACAGGCAATAATCCTGCGAAGATACCGCCTGCTAAAAGCAGGCCGGCCAATAAGATTTTAAGCAGATACAGACGGGCTGCCGCACTAGCTCCGTACTTCACAGGGAACGTCACTCTTCCCACACGCGCATCCGCTTCAACATCCGGAAGCTGGTTAAGCAAAAGCAGATTATTTACCAGGAAGAAAGGTAACAGGGAGGCGGCAAAAACCGTCCACATGGACCCGGCGCTTATCGCGGCCCTTTCCGTGACACATAAATAGCCCCCCAGAACAAACAAAGGCCCGAAGGCCAGGCCGGGAGAAACCAGACATAGCCAGGGCTGCCTATTAATTACCCGTGTATACAAGGTAATCAGTGCGATACCCGTAAAGCCTATCAGCCAAACCGGCCATCCTTTTATAGAGCCCAGATAAGCACCAATAAGGACAGTGATAAGCAAGGTAGCAAACGCCACTGCCAACACTGCCGTTTTTGACCGCGGACACTTGGGGATACTGCCGCTCCCTCCACTAAAGGGTGTTTTTACTGTGTCCAGATCCAGGCCACTGCTGTAATCCAAAAACTCATTCAATGTGTTTGCACTGATATGGGCCGTTAAACCGCCCAGAAGCACCAGACAGGCAAGCTTTATATCCAGTTGGCCATGTAAATAAAAAGCAGCCGCAAAGCCAATGGATAGACATACGGGCGTTAGCAGTAGAAAGGGTAAACGCAGCGTCCCAATGACTGCTTTTAAAACATCTGTCATTGGCTTACCTGCCTACCGGATCACCTTAATTTGCAATTCCCGGACGCCCGGCCTGTCACAGAACAAACATGTGATAGTTTTTCTTTCCCAGGCGAGCAAGAAAGTAACGGCCAAATCGGGCATTGTCCTGTGCAAACACCTGCGGCGCGCTCATATTGTCATCCCAGCCAAGCGTGCGGCCATTAATGACTACTGCCTCCCGGGAAAGCGCATCCTTCACCTGCTTGCCGTTTTTTGCCAGACCCGCATCCGTGAAAAGCGTCGTCAGGGGGAAGCTCATATCCAGTGACTTAACCAGTGATGTCGGCAGCCCGTCCTGCCCCAGCTGCTCGTAATCAGACTCCGAAAGCTCATCCAGGCTCCCTGAAAACAATGCGTTGGTTATACGTTGCGCCGCAAGCAAGGCATCTTCCCCATGAACAAGCCGGGTCACTTCTTCAGCCAGTATTCGCTGCGCTTCCGGTCTGCCGGTGCGTTCTTTATCCTGCTGTTCAATCGCATCGATCTCTTCAATCGACAGGAACGTGAAATATTTAAGAAAGCGATAGACATCCGCATCAGCAGTCTGCAACCAGAACTGATAAAAGGCATAAGGTGACGTCTTGGCCGGATCCAGCCAAACCGTACCGGATTCCGTCTTGCCAAATTTGGTGCCATCGGATTTGGTAATTAATGGCATGGTCAGCCCGTAAACCTGACCACCATGGAGCCTTCTGGTCAGGTCTATACCACCGGTGATGTTGCCCCACTGATCTGAACCACCAACCTGAAGCGTGCAATTGTGCTGCTTATATAGCTCGGCAAAATCCAGTGATTGCAATAAAAGGTAGGAAAACTCGGTAAATGAAATGCCGCTGCCTTCCCTGTCAATACGCTGTTTGACGGATTCTTTTTGAATCATGGCATTTACCGAAAAGTGCTTGCCTATGTCTCTCAGGAAATCCAGCACTGACATATTGGCTGTCCAGTCGTAATTGTTGACCATGACCGCATTGGCGCTATCCGCATCAAAGTCGATAAATTGCGCAAATTGCGATTTGAGGCGCTCGCACCACTGCTGCACGATTTCCGGCCCGTTGAGCTTGCGCTCAGCGGCCTTAAAACTGGGGTCGCCAATCAACCCCGTAGAACCACCGACCAGCGCAATCGGCTTGTGCCCCGCCAATTGGAAACGCTTAAGCATTAATAAAGGCACCAGACTGCCAATATGCAGGCTGTCTGCTGTTGGGTCAAAACCACAGTAGACGACTCTCGACTCAGACAGGTGCTGATCAAGTTCTTCTTCGGCCGTGCGCTGGGCAATCAGCCCACGCTTGTCCAGATCTGCCAAAAAGCCGGTATCTACAGTCATATATTTATCGTTCGTTTTTGTGAAATCGGGCGGCGTACCTTACCCCAAAGTGCATTAAACTCAATACTTTGGCACGGTTTTTGATAAATTTTCTTGAAATTATTGTTTTGTTTCACTTCTTCTTTTAATTACAATCAGGCCAAAGAGTTATACCTATGAGCAAACAAAGAATTCAGGCCACACGTCGCAGTTCGACAACCCCCGGTTTCTCCAAGGAGCGGCTGAGGGTCCCTGCCCCCAAAAATCTGGTATACCCGGGCATCGCGTTTCTGGTATTTATAGGCATTACAGCCTTTGTCCGGCCCCACATTAATGATGTGGAAGTGAGCCAGGCGGCGACGCAGCCTCTTGCCAGCCTGAAGGTTGAACCGCTTGAGCTCCAACTGCAGGCGGAGCTTCCCACTGAACCGATTGAAATAGAAGAAGAGCCTGCTCTGGAGCCTGTCTCCATAACCGTTAAAAACGGCGATAGCATGTCCCTGATCTTTGACCGGGCAGGCCTGGGACCTTCCGTGGTGCACCAGTTGGCCTACGAAAGCGAACACGGCTCCGATTTCAGCAAAATCCTTCCCGGCAAACAGTTTCATTTCTATTTCGACAATAACGATGAACTACAAAAAGTTGTTTATGAGGTCAGCCGTCTGGAGCAGTTTGAGGCCACCAGGAATGAGAAAGGGTTTGCCACGCAACATATCCAGTTGGAACCCGAGCTATTTACCAGTGTTAAATCCGGTGAAATAAACAACAGCTTTTATCTGGATGGGCTGAATGCCGGCCTAAACGACAATCTGATTATGGAGCTGGCCAACATTTTTGGCTGGGATATCGATTTCGCTTTGGAAATCAGGGCCAAAGACAGCTTCTCGGTGGTTTATGAAGAAAAATACCTCGATGGCGAATTTCTCGGCACTGGCAGAATCCTCGCGGCGGAATTTGTAAACCGCGGAAGGACCATTCGAGCGGTGCGCTACGAAGACAGTGCCGGCAAAGTTTCCTACTACACGCCGGAAGGACTGAGCATGCGCAAGGCTTTTCTGCGCACCCCCCTGGACGTTTTCCGCATCAGCTCGCACTTCAACCTCAATCGCAAACATCCCGTACTGAACACAATTCGCGCCCACAAAGGCACTGACTACGCAGCACCAAGAGGCACGCCGGTGAAAGCCGCGGGTGATGGCAAAGTCGAATTTGCCGGTCGCAATGGCGGTTATGGAAATATGGTGCAGCTAAAGCACGGCCAATCTTATGAAACCCGTTATGCGCACCTGAATAGCTTTGCCAAGGGTATACGCAATGGACAATGGGTAAAGCAGGGGCAAATCATCGGCTATGTTGGCAGTACGGGACTGGCCACCGGACCCCATTTACACTATGAATTTTATGTTAATGGTGCTGTGCGCAATCCAGTGACTGTCCAGTTGCCTGATGGTGACCCGATTGACTCATCGGAACTGCCAAACTTCAGGGCAGCCACCCAACCGATGCTCGCCATGCTGCAAGTTTCCGGCGAAAACTACGTACAGGTCACTGCACCCGATTCTCCCAACGGAACCTGATTCCTCTTGCCTGTGGCCAAGTACTATATCGGCCTGATGTCTGGCACCAGCATGGATGCGGTAGATACGGCGGTTGTCGATTTTTCATTGTCACCGCCAAAGCTGATTGCCTACAAGCAATATCCCATTGATGCGGACATGAAAACAGCGGTTCGCAACATTGATCTCCACAGTTCAATTGAAGAGGTAAGCCGGCTGGATTACCTGACGGGAGAAATGTTTGCCGACGCTGTAAACCGTCTTCTTGAAGAGCAATACATTTCACCCGGCGACATTGCCGCCATAGGCTGCCATGGTCAAACCATTCTGCATCTTCCAGACTCCAGGGAACCACGAACCCTGCAAATCGGCGATCCCAACATTATTGCCGAGCGGACAGGCATCGCGACTGCCGCAGATTTTCGCCGTATGGATCTGGCCGCAGGTGGGCAGGGAGCACCCCTGGCTCCCACTTTCCATGACCAGGTATTTCGCAAGGAAGGCGTGCACCGCGCTATTCTCAATATTGGCGGAATTGCCAATTTAAGTGTGCTTTCAGCTGACCCGGGCGTTGAGGTTATTGGATTTGATACCGGTCCTGGCAATGGCTTGCTGGACGACTGGTGCCAACAGCACCTTGGGCACGAAATGGATAAGGACAGTGAGTGGGCCAATACAGGGAAACCCATTCCCCAGCTTTTGGAGCTCATGCAGTCGGACCCTTACCTTGCCGCAATCCCGCCCAAAAGCACAGGCCGGGATTATTTCAACAAGAGCTGGATCTACTCCAGAATAGAAAGGCTGGACCATTCACCCAGAGCGGAAGACGTACAGGCGACCCTGCTTGCGTTAACCCACAGAAATATTTGCGACGCCATTCGGCGTTTTGCCGACCAGACCCGGGAGATCTATGTCTGTGGTGGAGGTGCGCACAATCAGCGTCTTATGCAAATACTTCGGGAAACCTTGAGCGATAAGTTGGTTGCAGACACCAACCAACTGGGCATTGAGCCAGATTCGGTGGAAGCAGTCACTTTTGCCTGGCTGGCAAAATGCAGGCTTGAGAAATTGAAAGGAAACAGTCCTTCCGTAACAGGTGCCAAAAGCCCATGCATCCTGGGCGGACTCTATCTCCCCCCTGCATGAAACGTCCGTAAAGAATAAATACGATCCTTTTCCTTCAGATAGCACTGTGGGGCCATACCGAAATAACCGGCCCTGCTAAATAGCAAATGATGCTCCGCAGCCACAGGTGGTAGAAGCATTTGGGTTGCTGACCACAAAACGGGCACCTTCCAGCCCCTCCTGATAATCAACAGAAGCCCCTATCAGGTACTGAAAACTCAGTGGGTCCACCAGAACCGAGATACCATCTTTTTCAATGGCCGTGTCTTCATCGCCAACAGCCTCATCAAAAGTGAAGCCGTACTGAAAGCCGGAACACCCGCCGCCAGTGACAAATACACGCAGCTTGAGATCAGGGTTGGCTTCATCTTCAATAAGCGCCTTGACCTTGCGCACAGCGCTATCCGTCACATTGAGGAGCGCAGTGTTGGGAGTAAAAACCTCGGATTCAGACATAAATACATGAGTTTATTGGGTAGTGCCCAATTTTCCCATTATCCGAGTATTTTGGTCAAGTATTAGCTGGCCGCCAGTTCCTGCTGATTTGGGGACTCTTCAGGTTTTATGCGCTTGGCCTCGCGAAATTTGGCCTCCGCATGGTCTCCCTGCCCTGGCGTCGAATGCACCATATTGCCATTAATCTGCGCACCTTTTTCCATTTCGATCAGATTGTAGTGCACGTTGCCATCAACCACGGCATCTGATGCCAGAACAAGCTGTCCGCTGGCAAACACATCACCTTTTACATGCCCATTGATAATCACATCAGGTGAACGGACTTCGCCGGTAACACGACCATCTGACGTAATCCGGACGACAGAATCCTTCTCACTTTCGGCAATAATATCGCCGGTTACCTTACCTTCGATGGTTAGGGCACCGGTAAACTTTACCGTACCCTCAACCGCCGTGTTCCGTGCAATGAGTGTTTCCACTCCGCGCGTACTGTTACTTGTAGATTTTTTTGACCCAAACATATGTGTTTACCTCAATCGGCTGGAATTTAGGAATTCCACTCATAGGTCTCATCGACCCTGGGAGCACTATCCCCGTTTATTTGCACGACTACACGAACCCTTGACGGAACAAACCCTTCTGGCAATCGAATACTACCATCCAGTTGTTGAAAAAATTTGAAACCCAAAGGTAGCCTGTCCTGATCTTCTGTCAACTCAGCGAGTGAAATAGTTTGACCCAATTCACCTTCACCGCCACCAATGACTTGCAGGTTAAGATATCCTGACACCCGCTGATGATTGGAAGATCGCTGCGCGACAATGATGTTGTACTGATATTCACCCTCAGCGTTTGCCGGCTTGATATCCAGTGTCTCCAGATAAACTCCACGTTGCTGGGGGTTGGGATCCATCAGGGACTGGTAGAAACTGATCTGCTGGTTAAGCGACTGGTTGCGTTCTTGCGCCTGTACAATTTCCTGGCGAAGCTGCTCCATGGAATTGCGATCAATTTCAGAAGCCATTTCGGCATTTGCCGCCTTTTGCTCAAGCTCGCCGATTTGGTTACGCAGTTCAGCCATCAGTAAATTCTGCTGGTCAACCTGTGCCGAAAGCTGGCGTGTCTCCTGCCCGAGATAATAGCTTGTCGCCAGAAAACTGGCTGCGGGCAGGACGAAGAGTAAAAAAAGGACCCCAACGACTTTCAGAATACGCTGCGTACGGCTGACCCTGACCACATAGGCCTTTTCAAAATGAATGTCATTCTTGGGAACAGCCATCCGCTTACCTTTTTTATTGCTATTGGCGCTCGCTCTCTGGCGCCAAAAGTCAGGGCATCAATGCGACCGAAGCAAGGCCCTCTGTTTCATTGATGCCAAACATAATATTCATATTCTGTATGGCCTGCCCGGAGGCACCCTTGGTCAAATTATCCTCGGCCACGGTAATAACCAGCTTTTTCCTGCCCTGGGGGCGTGCAACCGCAATACGGCACATATTACTCCCTTTGACACTTTTTAGCGTGGGTTGCTGCCCGGCAGGCAACACGTCAACAAAGGGCTCTCGCTGATAGGCTTCCTCAAACAGCGCCTGATAGTCGCCTTCACCCCCGTCCAGCAAATCGACGTATATGGTCGAGAGTATTCCCCTGTTAATAGGCAGTAAATGTGGGACAAACGTCAGTTGAACCGGTGCATTGCAAATATCCGATAGCCCTTGCTCCAGTTCGGGGAGATGCCTGTGACCATCCACAGCATAGGGCTTAAAACTATCGCCTATCTCCGTTAAAAGAAAATCCACTTTCGCCTGCTTACCTGCCCCGGTGGCTCCGGAAGCACTGCTCGATACAATGGTCTCCAGATTAATCAGCCCCGGGATCTCAAGTAATGGCTTCAGGCCTAACTGAATTCCCGTCGGATAACACCCCGGACAGGCCACCAGTCGAGCGTGGGCAATTTTTTCCCGATTCACCTCGGGCAAACCATAGACCGCCTCGGAAATAAGTTCCGGACACTGGTGATCCTGCCCATACCAGGTTTCCCAGGTTTTCTGGTCTCTTATCCTGAAATCGGCAGATAAATCGACCACCCGGGTCCCTGATGAAAGGACTTCTGCCATTCCCGCCTGCGCCACACCATGCGGGGTGGCAAAAAACACCAGATCAATCTCCGAATAGTCGACATCGGCGGGATCACAAAAGCATAGATCGTAATGCCCTCTCAGGTTTGGGAAGAGGTCAGCCACAGGCCTTCCCGCTTCCGCGCGCGAACTGATTGCACGAACCTCCGCCTGGGGATGCTGCGCCAAAAGTCTTAGAAGTTCGACACCTGTATATCCGGTGCCTCCGATAATCGCGATCCTGATCACTTTGCTTTTCCGAACCTGTTTACATCAAATACTAGTTAAAGCCGCCATCATAATGTCGCTGGGCCAAATAACAAAACAACAACCTGATAGAATGCCTTGCTTGTAGAAGGTATCACGAAAAAAAACAGTCCCAACAAGAACCCATCTTCATGACGTTACTTTGGCTTAAAGCTTTCCACATTATTGCCGTTGTATGCTGGTTTGCAGCGCTTTTTTACCTGCCCAGATTATTTGTCTACCACGCCATGTCGGAAGACGCGATCAGTAATGAGCGCTTTAAAACAATGGAGCGCAAGCTCTATCGTGGCATTGCCAATCCTTCCATGATGGCCAGCATCGCCCTGGGCATTGGCATGATCGCCCTGAATCCGGCATATCTGGGCATGGGCTGGATGCACGCCAAGCTGGCTCTGGTGGTTTTACTGGTGATATATCACCTGCTTTGCAAGCGACACATGATCGCTTTTGCCGAAGATCGCAACGACAAGCCACATATTTATTTTCGCTGGTTTAACGAAGCCCCCGTCATTGCACTGATTGCTATCGTTATCCTGGTTGTGGTTAAACCCTTCTAGGTGAATTACCAATCCGCAACTTCCAAGTACTAATCACAAGGTTTTATGAGCATCTCCGAACAATTATTTGAACGAGCCCAAAAAAGCATCCCCGGAGGAGTGAACTCGCCCGTGCGCGCCTTTCGCGCAGTCGGTGGGACGCCCATATTTTTTGATCACGCCAGAGGGGCTTACCTCTTTGATGTGGAAGGCAAAAAGTATGTGGACTATGTACTCTCATGGGGCCCCATGATTCTGGGCCACGCCCACCCTGAGGTGATCTCCGCCGTTGAAACAACCATTAAATCCGGGCTGAGTTTTGGTGCCCCCACAGCGATCGAATCCGAAGTCGCCGAGGAAATATGCAAGCTGGTTCCAGGTATTGAACTCGTGCGGATGGTCAATTCCGGCACAGAGGCCACCATGAGCGCTCTGCGGCTGGCCCGGGGTTATACAGGCCGGGACAAAATCGTTAAATTTGAGGGCTGCTACCACGGACATTCCGACTCCCTTCTGGTCAAGGCTGGCTCCGGAGCCCTTACCTTTGGTGTCCCCAGCTCGCCAGGTGTTTCGGCGGCGGTCGCTGAAGATACGCTTACCCTGACCTATAACGACCCCAATTCCGTCAGGGAAGTTTTTGCCAGACAGGGAGACCAGATCGCCTGCGTTATTATTGAACCTGTTGCCGGCAATATGAACTGCATTCCGCCAGAACCCGGATTTCTGGAAACCTTGCGGGAGGAATGCACCAAATCCGGTGCCCTGCTTATCTTTGACGAAGTAATGACCGGTTTCCGGGTCAGCCTGGGAGGCGCCCAGCAACACTACAATATCGAGCCGGATCTTACCTGTCTCGGCAAGGTCGTCGGTGGCGGCATGCCGGTCGGAGCGTTCGGTGGCAAGCGCGAAATAATGGAACAGATTTCCCCCCTGGGGCCGGTATACCAGGCGGGTACGCTCTCGGGAAATCCGGTCGCCATGGTGGCCGGTTTAACCACATTGAAACTTATCCAGGAAGACGGCTTTTATGATTCCCTGGAGAAAAAGGCAGCGTATCTTATGTCCGGACTGGCGGAATCCGCCAGCAGACACGGCATCCCCCTGACGACAAACCAGGCCGGAAGCATGTTCGGATTCTTCTTTTCCGAAGAATCGCGTGTCACCAACTATCAGCAAGTGATGGCCTGCAACGCCCCGCAATTCAACAGCTTCTTCCACCGGATGATTGAAGCAGGTGTATATCTGGCACCCGCCTCATTTGAAGCAGCGTTCATGTCCGCTGCACATACGCAGGAAGACCTAGATTTTACGCTGCAAAAAGCAGATGACATCCTGAAAACACTCTGAGAAAGGACGAATGACGTATCAGATTCTGGGTATTGGCGCAGCCCTGGTAGACACCGAACTGCGTGTTAGCGATGAAGACCTGAAACACCTGAACATGCAGAAAGGATTAATGACGCTCTGTAATGAAGAACAGCAGGCGCATTATCTTCGCTACCTGCGCGAGCACATCGACAGCGCTCATCGTGCTTGCGGGGGATCGGCCGCAAATTCAATCATCGCGGCCAGCCAGCTGGGCTGTAGCGCGCACATGACCTGCAGGGTAGCCAATGACGAAGATGGCCAACTGTTTCTAAATGACTTACAGAAAGCTGGTGTACAACACAACACCAATGCTCAGCTGCTGGAAGGCACGACAGGGAAATGCCTGGTAATGGTGACGCCTGATGCAGAACGGACCATGAATACGGCACTGGGTATCAGTGAACAGCTGGGGCCGGAAAATCTGCATGACGAAGTCTTTCCCGACGCAAGCTATATCTATATCGAAGGCTATTTGGCGACATCGGAGACCGGCAAGGCCGCCGCGATTGCCATGCGCGAAAGAGCGCAAAAAACTGACACAAAAGTCAGCCTTAGCTTGTCTGATCCCGGTATTGTGGAGTTTTTTGGCACCCAACTGCGGGAAATGCTGGGTGGAAAGATAGACCTTGTTTTCTGCAATGAGACCGAAGCACTTAAGTGGACGCAATGCGATTCATTGCCTGAAGCGGCTGAAGCCATTCAGCAGGACGCCCACAGCTTTGCCATTACCCGGGGGGCCCAGGGGGCACTACTGTTCGACGGGCACGAATACACGGAAGTTAAATCGCCTGCGGTAAAAGCCATCGACACCAATGGTGCCGGAGATATGTTTGCCGGAACGTTTCTGGCAGCCATTTGCCAAGGCAAATCCTTTCATGACGCAGGCATGCTGGCATGCAAGGGCGCTTCAATGGTGGTAGGCAAAATGGGACCCCGACTAGCGCCCGAGGCTTACCAAGCGCTCAAACGTGACTTCTAGCCAGTATTTAGCAGCTCACGCAAATCAATAATTGCGGCGTGTGCTCTGGAAATATAAGAGGCCATTACCAGGGAATGGTTGGCAAATAACCCAAAGCCTCCACCATTCAGCACCACAGGAAATGTGGACGCCTGGGTCGCCTCCAGTTCACGAATAATCTGCTGCAGGCTGACTTCCGCATTTTTATTCTGGAGAACAGGAGCGAAATCCGTTTCGACGGCGCGCAAAAATTGAATCATGGCCCAGGTGGATCCACGCGCTTCATAAAATACGTCATCCACTTCCAGCCGGGGCGTTTTTACCAGAACCTCATCGGGTGCAGGTGTGGACTGGGTAGCCTGGGCATCACCTGCCAAATCCGTATTCAACCGTCTTTGCCCTACACTGGCGCTCAGTCTTTGCGAAAGACTCCCCAGACGATTTTCCACCGTGATTAACCAGCGCTCCAGATTATCGGCACGAGCATAAAACTGCGCATTATATTGATCACTGTCCTGCAACCTGGAGAGATAGTCGCGCATGTGTTCGATGCCGGAGCGGTATTCACTCTCGGATGAGGGGAAAATCCAGCTCTCCAGACCAAAATTAAAGTTAGGCTCTGCCTCAGCCAGAGCTGTGTCTTCCTGTGACTGACTCTGCGAACGACTAAAGCCATCACGCAAGGCCTTGGTCAGATCCCGAACCTGCACGATGACGCCCTGTTCCCAGTGGGGCATATTGTCAAGAAAAATCCCCGGTGGAGTGATATCGTTACTCAGTAAGCCACCGGGCTTCTCCAGCATCGTCTCGACCACCACAATGACTGAGGCGGTGGTCATACTGCCTACTCGCGCATCCTGCCCTTCGGATAATTCAATCACTTGCAGTCGGGCATCCTGGTAATCGGGCTCCTGACTCCACCAGATTCCCATCCCGGTCAAAACCAGAACCAGGACAGCCAGAACCCAGAGTACCAGTTTCCCGACACGGCCTTTTGGAACGCCCGGTTCCGAAGCATCTGATTTGATACTGCCTGGCTTAATTCGACTCCAATCTATAGAGAGGCTCATCCATTCCTCCAGTGTTTAATGTTGGTGGTTCTGGTGATTCATTGGCATCAACTGCTCTACCCTGGCTTCTGCAGTCACGGAAGTACCGTCAGAAAAATGAAACACCACCTCTATGTTACCGGCTTGTATTGCTTGTGCATCCGGTGAAAACACCATGAGATGAAGTCCGCCACGCTCAAAGACCGCCTGCTCACCTGCGTCAATGGGAAGGGACTGCAGTTGTTCCATACGCATCATCCCGTTTTCCATGCGATGCGTATGAATTTCAACCCGGTCCGCACTTTGCGTTTCTACGGATACCAATTCCAGCGATTCCCGGGTGGTATTGTTAATAACCAGGTAAGCCGCCGAAATACTCTGGCCAGGTATAGGTGCAATGACTCGTAAATTATCTATCTCTGCCTGCGCCTGAAGCGCCGAAGAACCCAACAGAATTGCTGAAAACAGGAAAAATTTAATATTCATAAGCAGGCTATTTTTTGACATCCTCAACCATTATAAATTGTCATGAGTATACGCGTACGAATCTTACAGAGATTAAACGGGTCTGACTTTTATGTTTCTCCTATAATGCACCGGCCACTTTCCAGCCTGAACATCATGAGACGTTTCATCACCAGACATTTTCTCCTGGGGCTATTCCTGCTTACCGGCCTCTCTTTTTCGAGCCACGCCCAGGATTTCTCCTCTCCCGGCTTCAATCTGGGCTCAAGCTCATCCCAGGGGTTTCTTCCTGTTCGCGAGGTTTATCGTCCTACTGCCTATTTTGACGACAATACACTGGTTATTCTCTGGCAAATCACATCGGAGCACTATTTATACCGCGACAGAACCTTCTTCTTTAGTGACGACATCGATTTCGGCACCCCCTCCTTCGAGGAAGGCACGGTGATCGATGATGAATTTTATGGCAAGCGCATGACGGTCTATCGTGAGAGCACTGAAATGCGGCTGCCAGCCACCTCAGGGTCAGGTTTTCTTCGCGTGGAAGCCCAGGGTTGTGCCGATGCCGGCCTATGTTATCCACCAACAGACTTCTGGTTCGAAGTCGATAGCCTGAACAAAACGGCCAGCCACCTGGAAACACCGCCTGCCACGATGACCACTTCCACGCCAGACACTGCTGCACCTGCAATAACCGGAGCGGTAAGCAGCCTGTGGCTGGCTCTTTTTTGGGCTTTCCTGGGCGGTTTGATTCTCAACCTGATGCCGTGCGTGTTTCCAGTGCTGGCAATCAAGGCGCTAAAAATCTCTACAGCTTCCAGCTCTCCCGCCGATCGTGCTCGCGAGGCGCTTTCCTACACAGCAGGAATACTGACTACCGTATTGTCAATTGCCGGACTACTTATCGCTATTCGCGGCGCAGGCGCCCAGGTTGGCTGGGGATTTCAACTGCAGTCCCCCATGGTCGTTCTGGGGCTGTCGGCCCTGTTCCTGGTGATCGGCCTTAGCTTTTCCGGCCAGTTGGAAATCGGGGCGAGACTTGCAGGCACAGGCCAGGATTTGACCCAGAGAGGCAGCAAATCACTGCAATCGTTTTTTACCGGGGTTTTGGCCATGGTTGTTGCCAGTCCCTGCTCCGCGCCATTTATGGCCGCCGCCATGGGTTATGCCATCACCCAGCCAACCTTTGTCTCGCTGCTCGTCTTTGCAGGTCTGGGACTAGGTATGGCCGCTCCATTGGTTGCGCTTTACAGCATTCCCTCCCTGGCCCGCCTGTTGCCAAAGCCCGGCTACTGGATGGTTAGATTCCGACGCTTCCTGGCCTGGCCCATGTATATCACCACCATCTGGCTTCTATGGGTTCTCTCCGGACAAATCACCACAGCAGGCCTGCTTCTGGCGGTCATCTCCCTGGTTATCCTGGCAAATATCATTATTTTTACCAGACCGAACATGCAGGGCTCCAAAAAAATTATCAGATCCGCCGGCTATGCGCTTGTATTGGCACTTTTTGTATTTTCTACGACCCAGGAGCGACCCCCTTCCCGGGATGAGCAATTTACCCTTGCCGTTCTTGACTCCATGGTCGGCAAGGATCAGCCCGTCTTCCTTGACGTCACGGCAGACTGGTGTATTACCTGTAAATTTAATGAAAGACGGGTGCTGCACACCCAGGAAATTGAAACCCTGTTTGCTGAAAATGATGTGGTTTACCTGGTCGCCGACTGGACCCAGGAGAACCCGGAAATTTCGGCGCTGCTTGACCGATATCAACGCGTGGGAATTCCGCTGTACTTATATTTCCCACCCGGCCGTCAGCAAGCGGAGATTCTTCCACAAATCCTGAGTAAAGAAATGTTGAAAGACCTGTTTTGATAACAGTTTTTTTGTTAATAATGATAATATTTCTTATTAACACTTTTTATCTGAATTTCCTGGTTTTATGTCTTACATACCCCCAATTGCCAACAAAGTAGTCCTATCTATTTTTTTGTTCCTCAGCTTGCCTGCAGCAGCACAGGATTTCGAAGGTATTGCTGATACGTACGTCGACATCGCCCACCAAAATTACGCCGACAGCCTGACTCTGGCCCGGCAGATGTCGGACGATATCGACACCTTTATTAATAACCCCACTGAAGCCAACCTTGCTGCCGCCAAGCAGGCCTGGCGAGAAGCCCGGGTGGTCTATAGCCAAACGGAGACCTTCCGCTTTGCCCATCCCGTTGTTGATGCATGGGAAGTACAGGTAAACGCCTGGCCACTTGATGAAGGCTTCATCGATTACGTGGATCAGGACAATTATTTTTATGAGTTGGGCAATCCAGTGGGGCAAGCCAATATCATTGCCTCGGAAGAACTGCGCTGGGGCCCCAACGAGCTCGACCTGCAGGAATTGACCCCGGATATTCTGGCCAGCCTCAATGAGCTGGGCGGCACCGAAGCCAACGTGGCAACGGGCTGGCATGCCATTGAGTTTTTGCTCTGGGGGCAGGACCTGAATGGGACAGAGCCTGGCGCGGGAGAGCGCCCGGCAAGCGACTTCGCCACGGGCGAGGCCTGCACACATGGTCACTGCGACCGGCGCGCGGAATACTTGCGCGCTGTAACCGACCTGCTGATCACCGACCTGGAATACATCGTGGATGTCTGGAATCCGGAAATTTCTGATTCCTATGCATCTGAATTTCTGGCTTTTAGCCCAGCTGAACAGCTGCGCCGCATACTTTACGGTATGGGAAGTCTTTCACTGGGAGAGCTTGCAGGTGAACGCATGAAAGTGGCGCTGTTTGCCAACTCTACCGAAGACGAACATGACTGTTTCTCCGACAACACGCATTCGACCCTGTTTTACAATGCCGTGGGTATCGATAACGTCCTGAGGGGAAGCTATACCTCCATTGACGGGGAGACTGTTTCCGGCCCCTCTCTGCTTTCATGGGCGGAATCCCATAATGAACAACTGGCGACTGCACTGAACAACAGTTTCAATCACGCCCTCAAACAAACAGGAAAACTGGTTGAAAGTGCCGAGTCCGGCGTAGCCTTTGACCAATTGATTGCACCTGGCAATAGCACAGGCAGTCAACTTATAAATTCATCGATAAACGCCCTGACCGTTCAAACACGCAATCTGGAACTGCTTGCCGAGGCCATGCAATTGGGTTCCCTGAACCCGGATAATGCCGGACACGAGTTCTAATGCGAGCAACAATTGTTACGGCCGTCCTGGCTCTGGGCGCCGGATTATTTATTGCTTGTAGTGCGCTGGCAGATCCCAGTCGGCCGGGGGGCGAGACCACAACGACCGTTCAGGGAGCCAATGCGTTTTCCCAGCCAGCTGCCAACCTGTCTTTTGATGACCGGTTAAATTTTAGTGTCGGTAACAGTTTTTTTCGCAACCCCTGGGTCGCAGCTCCCGCCACAACTGAAGCTCGTGATGGCCTGGGGCCGATGTTTAACACCAATAGTTGCCAGGGCTGCCACATTAAGGACGGTCGTGGCCATCCTCCGGAAGAAGGCCAGAGCAACCTGGTTTCTACCCTCGTGCGACTTAGCATTCCCGCAACCGAAAAGCGGCCACGCCAGATTCATGAATCAGTCATCGCCGAACCCACTTACGGTGATCAGGCCCAGGACTTTGCCATTGCCGGGGTAACACCTGAAATGCGGATTATCTGGCACTGGGACAAGGTTGATATGCCTCTGGTAAATGGCAACACCGTCGAGCTTAGAAAGCCCAGGCTGGAATTTACTGACCTGGCCAGTGGCGACTTGCACCCGGACGTAATGATCAGCCCCCGGGTAGCTCCCGCCATGATTGGGTTGGGTCTGCTGGAAACAATCCCCGAGGAAGCCATACGCGCCAAAGCCGATCCCGATGATGCCAATAACGATGGCATTTCAGGGCGTCCCAATGAAGTTTGGGACCAGCGTTCCAATTCACTGACACTGGGACGCTTCGGCTGGAAAGCCGGAAAGCCTACCGTCGAGCAACAGTCTGCCGGCGCCTTCTTTGGCGACATGGGGCTTACCTCTTCGCTGAACCCGGACAATCCTTGTTCTGAATCCCAGACAGAATGCAGAATGGCCCCACACGGTGGCACCCCGGAAGTCTCTGATGAGACACTGGAGTTCGTGGCCTTTTACTCGAGTCATTTGGCTGTGCCGGCACGCCCCAACGCCATGAATGAGAATATCCTGGCCGGGCAGACCCTGTTTGCCGATATGGGTTGCACTGACTGCCATCAGCCCAGTTGGGAAACGGGCGATAGTGAAAGCGCAGCCCTGGCCAATCAAACTATTTACCCTTATACCGATTTATTACTTCACGATATGGGAGAAGGGCTGGCGGATCATCGTCCAGAGTTTGAAGCCAACGGCCGCGAGTGGCGAACCGCACCTTTATGGGGTCTGGGCGACTACCAGGACGTCAACGGACATACCCAGCTACTTCACGACGGACGCGCTCGCAACATAACGGAAGCCATCCTTTGGCATGGTGGCGAAGCGGTCAGCAGTCGGGACAGGTTCGTTGAACTTGCCGATGAAGAAAAAAAGTATCTACTCGACTTTCTCAACTCACTCTGAACGTTCATCCCGTGCAATTAATTAACCGGTCAGGGCACCCATGAATAAACGATTCCTTGCTTTCGCATTGTTGTTACTTTTTACAGGCTGCGCCAAAAAAACGCCAACATACTCCGAGTACTGGCTAAACTGGGGTGACACCCAATTGGCTCGCTGGCTTTCCACTACGACACAGCTGGAAGCTGACACCGATGCCTATTGCCAGAACAATTTAGAGCTGGTTGCCCTGCAAAGCCAGATCCAGGAAGTGGCTCTGGTATGGGCAACCCTGAACGGGCTGCCCTACCACGCGATTAGCGATCTAAACCTCAATTTCGAGCTCCATTTCTGGCCGGACAGGCGTGACATGACCAGGGCTCGTCTGAGCCGACGCCTTCAAAGCGAAGAGCCCTTGACTCTGGAAACCCTCGAAGCGGCCACAGCGGCAGAAAAAGGACTACTGGCACTGGAATGGGCAGGATTTGCTGAAGGCCTGGACCGGCAACAGCGCTGCCTGCTATTGCCAGCGATCAGCACACAATACCTGAATAACGTTCAGCGTATCTCAAGCTATCACGATGAACATCCCCTGGTGATGCCGGAATGGACTGTCGACTCGCAGAACCCGGAAGGAAAATCCATTGCCCTGAATCTGCTTTTCCAGCAATTGGCCTATTTGTCCAACAGCTTGCGCAATTCAATGAATGCATCTACTGGTGAATTGGTACCGGTATTGGCCCAGGGTTGGCGCATGGGCGCATCCACCGAGATTTTCACGGCCAGCCTGGAGGCTGTTATTCAACACCTGAAAGCATTGACTGAGCATGTTGAGCTGACGGCGGCCACACAAGATCAACTACAGACAAGAATCGCCACGCTGAAAACACTCACATCCGAGCTATCCGGACAAGATGTCGACTGGCGAGAGTTACAGGATGCCGTCGTGGCCGCAGAACGCGTTATCGAGGGACCGGTAGCCCAGGAACAAAATATCATGCTGGGATTCAGCAATTACGATGGCGACTAGCCTTGCGCCCCCTGTCTCGCGCCGGCATTTCCTGAGGTGCTCCTCAGGGCTGGCTGGCGCCGCCTTTCTGGGTACTCTTCACGGCTGCAAAATCGGACCGGATACTCTTTTGGTCGGGGGCTATCAAGCACCCGACGCCAGCTTCGGGGTCGGTGCCATTGATGTTACTGGCGTAACACGATGGAAACTTGCCTCACCAGCCAGGGTTCATGGGCCCAGTCTTGAGAGCAATCTCAAAATCGGCGCTGTCGCCGCACGCAGACCTGGTTATTTTATTCAGGTTTTTTCGGCAGAATCAGGCACATTGCTGGAAGAAATTCAGCCTCCCAAGGGAATATTCTTTGAAGGCCATGTCGAATTTTCGGCGAACCGGTTGTGGGCAACCGCCGCGCGCGAAAAAACCTGTGAAGCCCTGTTGTTAAGCTGGGCTTTAGCCAGCCTGTCGTCCCCGCCTGACCTGTGGGCCCTTCCAGGCATCGGACCTCACCAAATACTGAATCATCACGAGCGCCTCTGGCTGGCTGTTGGTGGGTGGAAAACAGAGAACCGGGTCGTTACCAATGCGGACAACTTTGAATCCTTCCTGCTGGAAGTTAACCCCAATTCGGGAACCATCAGCAATCATGGCAACCCGGCACCCGGCCTAAGCCTGCGCCATCTCGGTGCCCACCAGGGAGAAATCTATGTCGGGATGCAATACGCCACGCCCGGTCCGTCTGATCACCCGCTGGCCTATCAATTTGACAGCAACACCTGGACAGCATTGGCCACGCCAGGATCGGGCTGGGAAATATTCAATGGGTATATCGCCAGTGTCGCGGTAA
The DNA here is from genome assembly GCA_965222065.1 of Pseudomonadales bacterium. Classification (GTDB taxonomy): domain Bacteria; phylum Pseudomonadota; class Gammaproteobacteria; order Pseudomonadales; family GM7GCV1; genus GM7GCV1. The sequence continues at coordinate 2,006,336 of OZ244933.1, read as the reverse complement.
ATGCCAACCAGATAATGGCGACTTCACCCCAGGGCCACTACATCGGACTCTGGGATCGACATTCACTTCATTCAATAGATACTGAAAAAGTACTGGATGCCTCGGCAGCCATTGATGTTGGCGACACATTAAAAGCCGCATCGGGTGTTGGTGTTATGGTAGATGCGAACAATCTTTCTGTGCGCACCCGAACTGATTTCCACTGGGACAATCACTGGGCGAGCTATACACCCGCCTAGCAATTTATTTTTGTGCGGGTTACTGGTTATTTTTTAAGCGGACTCACATAGAGAACCAGGGAGTGGTCTACCAGCTCATAGCCATGGGCTTCGGCAATCTTTCTCTGCAGCTCCTCGATTTCTTCATTGTGGAACTCAATGACATCGCCCGTGTCAGTACATACCATGTGGTCATGATGCTCACCGCGATTTAACTCAAAGACAGCTTTACCACCCTCAAAGTTATGACGAAGCACAAGATTGGCCTGTTCAAACTGGGTAAGCACACGATAGACTGTGGCCAGCCCGGTTTGTTCGCCTTCTTCCAGCAGCTGCTGGTATATTTCCTCAGCGCTCAGGTGACCGCCGTCGGCCTGCTCAAGCAGCTCGAGTATTTTTACCCGAGGCATGGTGATTTTTAAGCCCGCTTTTCTAAGCTCTCGATTTTCATTACCCATATTCGTCTTCTTCTAACTAGATCGATAAAGTATTATGCGCATCCGCACAACGATTGGAACCCAATTATGAATTTAAGAGCCCTAGCTCTGTCGCTAATGCTGCCACTGTTCCTGACCGGATGTGGCAACTTTACACTTTTCCCGGGAGTACACAAAATTGTTATTCAGCAAGGGAACATAGTTGATGAGGAAATGGTCGGCCAATTGAGACCTGGCATGACCAAGGCCCAGGTTCGCTTCGTACTGGGAACCCCGCTGGTAACCGATACCTTTAACGATGATCGCTGGGATTATTACTACATGATGACGGATCAGGAAGATATGACCCGTACTGAGCGACTCACTGTTTACTTCGTAAACGATGTCCTGGATTCCTACGAGGGTACGATAGAACCCCCCGAGGAAGAATCTCAACCGGAAACAACGGAAGAAAGCTAAACGCGCGCTAGGATTCCTTGTTACTGGCTCGACGCTCCGCTGCTTCGGCTGCTCGCTGTTTGCGTACCTGTTTGGGATCAGCGATAAGTGGCCGGTAAATTTCCACCCGGTCTCCTTCCTTCATCACATAATCTGAGGCCTCAGGCATCCCCCTGGTGCCCAGGGCATTACCAAAAATCCCTTTCGGTGCCGTCGCCATATCCACCTCGGGGAAATGCTGATCGATCCCGGACAGGGCAACAGCCTGGTCGGCTGTCGTACCCGGATCGACCATAATAGGAAGAATTTTTTGTTTGTCCGGTGTGGCATAGGCCACTTCCACTTTAATTTTATCCGACATATTTTTTCAGGCTTGCTAACTGTAGATTGCGGCTATAGCGGCTGATATCGCCTGCCGGCTTCTGCACAAACGGCCTCAACCAGGCGGTTGGCGGTTTCACCAAAAAAGCGGGCGACCATCTGCATAATCAGACCCTGCTTTATTTCAAAGTCCAGCTCAAGGCTAAGTTTACACCCCTGATCCGCAAGAGGTTTTATCATCCATTCCCCGGTCAATGATTCCAGGGGACCTTCCAACAGTTCAATCTTTATGGACTCAGGGGCATTGAGCCGGTTGCGCGTTACAAAGCTCTGGCTGATCCCTTTCTTCTTCAAATCCAGCCTGGCTTCCATTAACCCTTCCTCGCTGCGCAGGACCTCTGCACCTACACAGCCATCCAGAAAGTCCGGGTAAGACTCAACATCGTTGATCAGGTCGTATAGCTGATCAGCACGATAAGGCAAGAGAACCGACTTGGATATATGCACCAGGTTAACCGTTACAGAAATATATTAATGATGCCCAGTACGAAAATAATCTTGATCAGGTCCGGTGTAATCCAGCGCAATACAAAACGCCAGGCATCAAATAACCAGCCTTCAATATCCATGGATTCGATCACTGCCGATTTTTCGAACATATGTCCTACAAATATCGCCATGAGGATGCCACCCAGCGGCAACATGATATTTGCAGTCAAAAAGTCGGAAAGTTCAAACCAGTTAAACTGACCGAAAAGCCATGGCTCTGCATATACGTTAAACGAAAGAACAGAGCCTATGCCAAGCAGCCAGCAAAAACCGCCGAGGGCAATACCTGCCTGAAGTCGCGTCGCCTTGCCCTTGTCAACCGCCCATGAAACAGCTGGCTCAATCAGGGAAATCGCCGAAGTCCAGGCTGCAATGGAAACCAGGGCAAAAAACAGCGTGCCAAAAAATACGCCCCCCGGCATGGACCCAAAAGCGATGGGCAAGCTGATAAACAGCAACCCCGGCCCTTCGCCCGGTTCAATCGCGGGGCTGGCAAACACGATTGGAAAGATTGCCAGGCCTGCAATCAGCGCAACACAGGTATCCAGCAACCCCACGGTTAGCACCGTTTTGGCAATGGGTGTGTCTTCAGGCATATAGGAGCCATACGCCATGATCGCCCCCATACCGATGCTCAGGGTAAAAAACGCGTGACCGAGAGCAGTGAGGACAGACTCCATGGACAAACTACTCAAATCAAACGCAAACAGGTAACTGACCGCGTGAGCAAACTCCCCCTGGGAGATGCTAAACCCAAGCAATATCAGAAGCAGAATAAAAAGAATAGGCATCAGGTATTCCACTGCCTTGCCCAGACCGCGAGTCACACCGGTAATGACGATTGCCATGGTCACGATTATGAAAAGACTGTGCCACCATAGAAGTGTCCAGGCACTGGAAAGGTGATCGTTAAAGAGCGCACTGGATCCGGCATCATCAATGCCCACAAAGGTGCCCGCAGCCATCTTGGGAAAATACGCCAGTGCCCAGCCGGCGACGACGCTGTAATAGGACAAAATCAGCATACCGGCGACGACGCCCATAATCCCCAGCCAGCGCCAGCGCTGGGACTGCCCTGATTCCCTGGCCAGTTTCTCTACCGCCATTACCGGAGAGATTCGGGCGCGTTTGCCCATAAAGACCTCGGCAATCATCACGGGAATACCTGCCAGCAAAATACAAACCAGGTAGACCAGGACAAAGGCTCCACCGCCGTTTTCGCCAGTGATATATGGAAATTTCCAGATATTGCCCAATCCGACAGCCGAGCCGGTGGCCGCAAGAATAAAGGTAAGTCGACTTCCCCAGGTCTCTCGCGCTAATGCCTTTGTGGCCATGAAGCCCCCTTGGTTAGGTTATTCGCCAATCAGAATCTGTTTAACCCGAAACCTTTTTATCACAGCTGGTGCGCCGCAACCACCAGGACATGAAAGACCCCGGTGTCCGGGGCTCATTCCCAAAGTCAATCAAGGCTGGCGCAGAAACCGGGCCGCCCGACCGACTTCAGTCAGGCGAAACAGAAAACCAGTGTTACTCAAAAGGGTGGCGGAGCGTAATCGTCTCTACGCGATCCGGTCCGGTTGAAACAATATCTACTGGCGCGCCCACAAGCTGCTCCAGCCGTTTCACATAGGCACGTGCCTTTTCTGGCAGCTCATCCCAGCTTTTTACCCCAAAGGTATTGGACTTCCAGCCGGGCATTTCTTCGTAAACCGCTTCAACCTGGGAAAAATCTTCACAATCGTTGGGAACACCGACTTCATTGCCCTCTTTATCTCGATAGGCAACGCAAATTTTGACGGTTTCCATCTCATCCAGCACATCAAGCTTGGTAATACAGAGCCCGGAAATACTGTTCACGTTGACAGCATGGCGAAGCGCGACCGCATCAAACCAACCTGTTCGACGTTTGCGCCCGGTGGTGGTGCCAATTTCGTTGCCCTTGATCGCCAGATGCTCACCCAGATCACAGAATAATTCTGTGGGAAACGGTCCTGAGCCTACTCGCGTTGTGTAAGCCTTGGTAATACCCATCACATAATCCAGGCTCAAAGGACCCAGCCCCGTTCCGGTAGAGGCAGCGCCCGCCGTTGTATTGGATGAAGTCACATAGGGGTAAGTGCCGTGGTCAATATCCAGCAACGTGCCCTGGGCACCTTCAAAGAGTACATTTTTGCCATCGTTACGAGCCGCAACCAGGATCTCGGTGACATTGGCAACCAGGGGAAGCAACTGCCGGGCCCATTCTTTTGCCAATGCGAGGGTTTCATCAAAGTCGACCGGATCAACCTTAAAGTAATTTTCCAGCCGGAAATTATGATATTCGAGAACAACTTGCAGGCGCTCAGCGAATCTTTCCATATTGGCGAGATCGCCGAAACGAAGGCCTCGACGGGCTACCTTGTCTTCATACGCCGGACCAATACCGCGACCTGTGGTGCCAATTTTTTTCTCGCCACGTGCCAACTCCCGGGCTTTATCCAAAGCAATGTGATAAGGGAGAATGAGTGGGCAGGCGGGGCTGATTTTCAAACGGGAGCGAACATCTACACCCTGTTTTTCCAGTTTTTCAATCTCCACAAGCAAAGCGTCCGGTGCCAGCACGACACCATTGCCAATAAGGCATTCCACATCGGTACGCAGGATTCCCGAGGGAATCAAATGCAGTGCCGTCTTTTCCCCACCGATAACCAGTGTATGACCAGCGTTATGCCCGCCCTGAAAACGAGTAACCAGACTCGCTTTTTCAGTCAACAGGTCAACAATCTTGCCCTTGCCCTCGTCACCCCACTGGGTGCCGAGAATGACGACGTTCTTTCCCATAAATTTCCTAATTAAAATCCACCAGAACCCATCCACCCTGACGAGCAACCAGTTTCTGGCTCAGCGGATATTCAGACAGGCTGTTACTTTCGCTGGGATAGCCCAGACGCACACGAAATCCCTGCTCCCTGAGCTCAGCCACTTTTTGCCAGAAGCTCTGGCTGGTACTGGCGTCTGTTGAACCATCGGGGATAGGGGCATAAATCACATTATTGCCCGACATCTCTGCATCCATGAGCTGGGCAAGCACCTTTAGGTCGGCGCTAAAACCTGTTGCCGGTCGCGACCGTCCAAAGGCCTGCCCCACTTGGTCGTAACGTCCGCCATTGGCCACGCGAACCGCACGATTATCCAGTTCGGAATAAGCCGAAAACAGCAGGCCTGTGTGGTAATCCGAGCCCTGGATTTCACTCAGGTTAAAAAGCAGGTCGATATCGGGATACTGGCTCCCTATGCGATTGGCCAGTAATTCCATCTCCTCGATCGCCCTAAGTATGGCGGCATCCTGTGCAAATATTTTTCTTGCCGAGGATAATGAATTCATATCGCCCATCAACTTGGGCAATAGCGACAGCTTTTTAGCTACCGCAGAGGCAATATCAGAGGCGGCAATATAGCCATCCAACTCAGGCAGGCGCTTCTCACTGAGCAGGGTACAAAGTGTTTCGAAGTCCAGTTCGGCATTGGTTGCGACTTCCTGTAACCAACTGCGCACGGCCTGATGCGACACTTCCAGCGTAATTTGCTTGTCGGTGACCCGGGTCAGGGTAGTCAGCATCAGGGAGATAATCTCAAAGTCTGCTTCAATCTCCTGAATGCCAAAAAGTTCAGCGCCAATCTGGACTGGCGCCCGGTTAAGGGCACCCCCGCCCGGATTTGAGCGAACAATCGTCCCTGCATAGCAGAGGCGATTGGCTCCCTGATAAGTCATGGAGTGCGCATCAATTCGGGCGGCCTGGGGAGAAATATCTGCGCGCAGTCCCAGGCTTTTCCCGGACTGGTGATCGCTAAACTTAAACGTTTGCATTCCCAGGTTTTCGCCCAGGCCAGTCAGGAGGGAATCCGTAAATTCGATAATCGGTGGGAATACCAGGTCGTAACCCCAGCTATCAAACAGGTCAAGGAGATCGCGACGCAAGGCTTCCAGCGCGCGCGCCTGGTCCGCGACGAGCTCGTCGATACCGTTGGGTAGCAGCCAGCGATTCTTTGACATAATGAAATCTGGTTAGAGTAAATAAAGGATTCCCAACCCTAGCAGCATGGAAAACAAACCGACCAGTCTGAGCACTTTATCGTCAGTCTCAGAAACCGTTTCCAGCAACTGGCGCCAGCGATCCGGGTACAGAAAAGGCATGATGCCCTCAATAATCAGGAGCAAACAAAACGCTCGACCTAATTCCACCCAGATACTGTCCACAAGAAAATCCCGTGTTAATGACGTCGAAATTCTTCACACAAAAAAGCCGGGGTTCGCCCCGGCTTGAGGAATTTTAACACGGTAGTCTCTACATGCCTAAACTAAAAACATCTGGCTGCCGGTAACCACGAATTGCTCTACTGCGCGCGACCTCCGTCGGGATCTTTCAGATACCGGAAGAAATCACTTTCAGGATCAATGACAAGCAAGCTATCCGGTGATCCGAAACTTTGCTTGTAAGCTTCGAGGCTTCGCACGAAAGCAAAAAACTCCGGATCTTGGCTATAAGCTTCGGCATAAATAGCTGCTGCCTGGGCGTCACCTTCACCGCGTATGGTTTCTGACTGCCGGAAAGCTTCTGCCTCGATCAGTACTCTTTGCCGGTCAGCATCTGCCCGGATCTTGGTCGCTTCCTCTTCACCCTCAGAGCGGAATTCGCGTGCCAGCACTTCCCGCTCAGCACGCATACGACGATAAACGTCGCCACTAATTTCCGGCGGAAGATCAATGCGCTTAACTCGCACATCCAGCACCTCAATCCCCAGACTTTCCCGGACTGTAGTGTTCAGGGAGGTTGTTAACCTGTCCATTAACAAATCCCGCTCACCAGAAACTACCTCCACCAGGGTTCGGGTACCAAACTCGTTGCGCAAGCCATCATTGATCCGAGCCGCCATCCGGTTGCGAGCGACAAACTCGTCACCACCAGTTGCACGGTAGTAAGTGCCCACATCGGCTATACGATACTTGGCATAGGAATCGACAATAAGCCGCTTCCTCTCAACAGTGTAAAAGCTCTCCGGCGTGGCATCCACGGTCATTACCCGACCATCGAACTTGCGCACGGTATCCACAAAGGGGATTTTCCAGTGCAGACCCGGCGGTACATCTTCTACCGCCAACGCACCAAACCGCAGTTGAACGGCCTTTTCCTTTTCATTGACCCGATAGAGGGTAACTGAGGCCAACAAGGCAACCGCCGTGAGCACAATGAGTATCACATAACTCTTATTCTTCATTATCTCAGCCTCTGGTTGTTGTTGGAGCTACTGCCGTTTCTCTGAATTTCCCGGAGCACATCGTCAATCAGCTGTTGTCGATCCACGGGGGTTCCGGAACTGCCTGTCGCACCACCGGACTGCCTCCGAAGCTGATCAAGTGGCAAATACATCAGGTTATTGCCTCCCTGAACGTCAACCATCACCTTCGAACTGCTATTCATGACCTGGTTTACCGCATCAAGATACAAGCGTTCCCGAGTCACTTCCGGCGCACGGCTGTACTCGGTATAGAGCTGGTTGAAACGAGCCGCCTCACCTTCCGCACGGGCAATCAGCTCGCCCTTGTAGGCTTCTGCGGCCTCAATGATTCGCTGGGCCTCACCACGTGCGGCCGGCAAAATACCATTGCGATAGGCCTGCGCCTGGTCAATCAGGCGATCACGATCCTGCTCTGCCGAGTTCACGTCATCAAACGCATCTTTTACCTGCTCGGGCGGTTCGCCGCGCTGCAAGGTGACGTCAATAACGTTGATCCCGGTACCATAGCTGTCCAGATAAGTCTGCAAGCGTTGATGCACCTCATCTGACATTTGCAAACGTCCATCACTGAGTGCCGCTTCCATGGGTGTACTGCCAACCACATGGCGTATGGCACTGTCAGTCGCTTCCTCAAGCGTCTGCACCGGATTGTTTACATTAATAACGAAATTGCGGACATCACTGATGTTGTATTGGACAGTCAGGGGGATCAGCACAATATTCTCATCGCGGGTCAGCATCATGCTGTTGTCGCCCGACGCCGTGTACTGGCGCTCCTCGGTAACACGCACAACTTCCACGGTGTCAATCAAGTAGGGGTTAAAACTAAGCCCCGGCATAATTGTTGTGTGGTATTTGCCAAAACGCATGACCACGCCGCGCTCACCCTCATCCAGCACATAAAAGCTGGAGAACAGCCAGGCAGCACCCAGAAGGCCAAGAATAAGGTACACGGGAAAACCACTGTCTCCCCCGGATGAGCTGCCATTGCCGCCGGATTTTTTGCCCCCGAAAAGTTTTTCCAGCGACTCTTTGATCTTTTTGAAAAATTCATCAAGATCCGGAGGCCCATCGTTATCTCGCTTACCCCAAGGGTCGCGACCACCGCCACCAGGTTCATTCCAGGCCATCAAAGACTCCGTAAATATAATTTAATAGGTTGTATAGATCAGGCTTGGGATTCTAATGCCTTCAAGCCCCTGTTTCACGCGAACTTAACGATTTCTAATTGTTCGGCCTTTACCCCTTCCTGATGCAGGGCACGATCCCAGTCCGCTTTGCTTAGTCGTACAGACAACTCAACATTGCCTGTTTCATCATAGTGTTCATCCTGCACCGCATTGAGACGGTGAAGACGGGCAATCAGGCTACCATAGCTGGCGGGCAACCGATAACGTCCGACAACTGCATCGGCCAACAGCATATCGGTCAGTGCCGGCAGCAATAGATCACAACCTTCCCCTGTTTTGGCGGAAAGCCATACACTGACTGGCTGCCCATGGTTATTACGCTCTACCCTTGCCAAAGGTTCTTCCAGAAGATCGATTTTGTTATAAACCCTGAGTACCGGGATATCCTGCGCACCTATTTCTTCCAGTACTGTTTCTACTGCTGCGATATTTTCTCCCCAGCGATGATCTGCAGCATCAATGACATGCACCAGCAGGCTGGCATTGGCGGCCTCCTCCAGGGTTGCACGAAATGCATCAACCAGATCGTGTGGCAAGTGACGTATAAAGCCAACCGTATCCGCTAACACCAACTTGCCGATGCTGGGTGCTTCCAGCTGACGCATGGTAGGGTCCAGCGTGGCAAAAAGCTGATCCTGGGCATAAACATCGGATCGGGTCAGGCGATTAAACAGTGTCGACTTTCCCGCGTTGGTGTAGCCCACAACCGAAACCGTCGGAATTTCAGCTTTATTTCGTGAACGGCGACCTTGGCTACGCTGGGTGCGGACCTTGTCCAGCCTTGCGTGCAAATTCTTGATTCTCGCCCTCAGTAAACGTCTGTCAGATTCCAGCTGGGTTTCACCCGGGCCACGCAGGCCAATACCGCCTTTCTGGCGCTCAAGGTGCGTCCAGCCTCGAACCAGGCGTGTACTCAAATGTTCCAGCTGGGCCAACTCAACCTGCAATTTACCTTCATGGGTGCGAGCACGCTGGGCGAATATATCCAGAATTAATCCTGTACGTCCCAATACCCGGCATTTGAGTTCTCGTTCTAGGTTGCGTTCCTGACTGGGAGACAATTCATGATTAAAAATAACCAGCTCGGCCTCGTGCTCATTAACGACCGCCACCAATTCCTCGAGTTTGCCACTGCCAATAAATGTCTTGGGTTGAGGCTGGGAACGGCTGCCCGAAATCAAGGCAACCGGCGTTGCCCCCGCTGAATGAACCAGCTCGATAAATTCTTGCTCATCTTCTTCGAGCGCAACTGCCCGTCCGCCAAAGTGAATATTGACGAGTACAGCGCGCTCACCGGATTCATATCGCTCAAAGAACAACACAGGACCACCGCCGAATGGAGGATTCGGTCAACAAGGGACAGTTAAGGGAAAACGTGAGGCGCAAACGCACACTGGGAAGGGGGCATTAATAAAAACAGGGTTCCGGGTACGTTTGCATCTCAACAAATGACTACCTACTAAAAACCTCAGACTCAGAAATTTCCCGGGGCCGGCGCATCTTCATCGTCCTCACCAGGAGGAGCAACCATAGGCATTTTTACCGCACGGGCAGGAACAATCGTTGACACCGCATGCTTGTAAACCATCTGGCTAACCGTATTTTTTAACAGAATCACGAATTGATCGAATGATTCCACTTGACCCTGCAACTTAATCCCGTTGACCAGATAAATGGCGACAGGAACTCGCTCCTTACGTAAAACATTAAGGAAAGGGTCTTGTAAGCTGTGCCCCTTTGACATGGCATCTCTCCAGTTTTGTTGGTGATCTGGCACAGAGGTAGCAACAGGCTACATATCCACAAATCAAGTTATTTTAAATCTATTCTTGTTGGCTCAAGGCCGCCTATCCTGTAAATATGGCTATAAATCCAAAAGATTCAAGGTCCTGGTAACAAGCTCGGCAACTGGAAGTTTACGCCCTTGCTCGTTATCCGTATACAAAATAGGCAGGCTTTCCCAGCCACGTAACCAGGTTAGCTGGCGTTTTGCCAGATTGCGGGTAGCAACCAATGCCTTGAACCGGGCCTCTTCCAGGCCATATTCGCCCTCGAAATATGCCCACACCTGCCGATATCCGACTGCTCGAATTGATGGGAGTTCCCGGTGAAGGTCACCACGCTTATACAAACTGGCAACCTCTTCCAGAAAACCCTCGGCAAACATTTTTTCCAGCCTGAGTTCTATACGTTCGTGCAGGGTTTTTCGCTCATGAGGCATCATCGCCAGCTGGCGTATATCGTACATATCGTCCAGATTCCGAGTCTTCTGTGACGCGTGAATCCCGGAAAGGGGACGACCGGTAATTTCATAGACTTCAAGCGCCCGTTGTATCCGCTGGTTGTGGTTAGGATGCAGTCTTGCTGCCGTTTCCGGGTCTACTTTTGCCAGCTCGGCATGTAATGCAGGCCATCCTTCAACCTTGGCGCGGGCATCGATGCTTGCTCGAAGATCGGGGTCAGCCGCAGGCAGGTCGTCCAGACCTTCCATTAATACCTTGTAATACAACATGGTCCCACCGACCAGAACTGGAACCTTGTTTTGTTTGTGAGCACGTTCAATTTCAAACAATGCATCCTCCACAAAATCCGAAGCGGAGTAAGGCTCTGCCGGGTCACGTATATCGACCAAGGCATGTGGGTATTTTGCCAATGTGCCCCTGTCCGGCTTGGCACTGCCTATATCCATCCCCTTGTACACCAGGGCGGAATCCACACTAACCAGGTGACAAGGCATCTGTTCGGCAAGGGCCAGGGCGAGATCAGTTTTCCCGGAGGCCGTCGGTCCCATGAGGAAAAGAACCGGTTTTTTATCATTGTTGGACAATTGTGGCATCTGGCTATTTTAGTCGATGCAAGGTTTATCGCGACCGATAAAAACAGCCAATGTGCTTTTTGCATATCGTATACACTTGGTTTTTCTTTATACAATGATCGGTTTCATACCCAATACCCTTAATCAGAATGGAGAGAACATTGATTAAAACTGCCGCCTATGGTGTCCAGACTGAAACCTCGCCAGTCGAACCAATGAATATCGAACGCCGCGAACCGAATGAGCACGACGTTGCCATTGAGATTATGTACAGTGGCATTTGCCACTCCGACATTCACCAGGCCCGCAACGAGTGGGGCGGCGGCTCGCTCTACCCGATGGTTCCGGGCCATGAAATTCTTGGCCGGGCCAGCAAAACAGGGGCAAAAGTCACCAGATTCAAGGAAGGCGACCTGGTCGGGGTTGGTGTTTATATCGACTCTTGCCGCCACTGCCAGTCTTGCAAGGAAAACCTGGAGCAATATTGCGAACAGGGCATGGTGCCCACATACAACGCCGAAGACCCCAAATACGGCGGGCTGACATTTGGCGGCTATTCCGAGCGCATTACCGTCGATGAAAACTACGTGTTGCGCGTCCCTGAAAACCTGGACAAAAAGGCGGTGGCTCCCCTGCTTTGCGCTGGTATCACCCTTTACTCCCCTATCCGCCACTGGAACGTCCAGGCAGGCCAGAAGGTAGGCGTTGTTGGCCTGGGTGGACTGGGACACATGGGCGTAAAATTTGCGGCGGCCCTTGGCGCCCATGTGGTCATGATCACCACCTCACCCGGCAAGGCCGAAGACGCCAAACACCTGGGGGCATCTGAGGTGCTTATTTCCAAAGATGAAGGTGCCATGGAAAAGCATGCAAACAGCTTCGACCTTATTCTGGATACGGTACCAGTACCGCATGATCTGAACCCTTATCTAAATCTGCTTAAACGCGACAAGACACTGGTGGTTCTTGGGGCACTGGACCCGGTTGAGGTTCACGGTGCCAACCTTGCTCGCAAGCGTCGGTATGTGGCCGGCTCCATCATTGGTGGTATTGCTGAAACGCAGGAAATGCTGGATTTTTGCGGGGAACACAACATTGTCAGCGACGTGGAAGTCATCAATGCCGATTACATTAACGAGGCCTATGAGCGCATGCTGAAGAGCGACGTGAAGTATCGGTTTGTTATTGATATTGCCTCCCTGAAAGAGACAGCCGCATAGTCCCTGGACAGATAGGTCATTGATCCAGTAGCACGGTGTCTGCGTAATTAGTCATGGGCGGCCTTTTCTCATGGGCCGATATGTGTCAAGGGACTGGCATACCCTGCAGGCATTGACTATGTGCCTGGTACCCCATATTCAGGCCCCTGCACAGGGGCCTTTTTTTTTAAGGCTTCCAGGTCACATCATTTACGGATTATGCGCCTTGTGGAAATTCACCAGCTTGTCCTTAAGCCGCTGGGAATAGGTGACAAAATTAATCAAGGCACCGGCATCGCGGCGCTCACTGTCGGCCATCATGGCCAACAATTCCCGGTTCGCTTTATTCAGGCCTTCCTGCATATCCCTCGACCGCTGCTTGATTGAAAACTCCCCGGGAGCGGACAACCCCCGGTGAATATCTTCAAAAAGGCCCAGGGCCTGGCGGGAAAGCTCCCTGACCAGATAAAGAATATCTGCATGGGGGTCTATATAGGACTCAACCATGATTTTTTTTGTATTAAACAGATCTTCAATCGAGTCTTCTATTTGAAACAAATAATCAAACTGCCCAATAATCCGGATTAACTCGGCCGACTCATCCTCCTTGTTTACCGAGGCGACCACGTGGGAAAAATAACCGATGTATTCCTTTTCGATAAAGCTGGCGTAATCCAGCCGCTTCTCTGCGGTATCAAAGACCGATTGATAGTTGGTCTCAATACTGAGAATGACCTGGTTGTAGTTTTCCTGCAAAAAGCCAAACAGGTTATTCAAGCCCTCATTAAGTTCCAGCTTTATGTCTTCAAACGACTTTTGTTCCTGATAGACGGGTACGGACAAACGTTCAAAATCCATTTCACCCTCACCCAGAACCCGGTCAATCACACGGACAAATGGGTTAATGAGCACAATAAACACCACACTGGTCGCCACATTGAATACCAGATGTATGTATGCCAACGCCACGGCCGGTGACATTTGCAGACTATTCAGCTTATCTCCCCAAATCAGCAATGCCGGCAAAAAAAGCAGCACTCCGCCAACATTAAAAAGAAAATGGCAAAAGGCCGTTTTCTTGGCGGCCATATCCATATTAAACACCACAAGCAACGCCGTAGCCGTCGTACCTATGTTCGCCCCCATGATAATCGGCACGGCATTCTCCAGGCCCAGGAGTCCCTGCTGGGTAAAGATAATCGCCAGCCCGGTCGTCACAGAACTGGACTGCACCAGTGCAGTAAACAGGAAGCCAAACAAGATGGCATATAGCGGGTTTTGCGGCTGGGTCAGGAGCTCAATCAGCGCCTCATTTCTTTGCAACGGCTCCAGTGAGGCAGAAATTAAATTCAGGCTGAAAAACACAAAGCCGAAATAAAAAACCGCTTTTCCAAAGATGGAATAGCGGGAACGCATCAGGGAGAGCATGAACCCCAAAATAATAAACAGGGGCGCAAAGGTTGTGAGCTTGAATGCCACCAGCTGTGCGGTAACCGTGGTACCAATATTCGACCCAAAAATAATACCGACACTATTTTTGAACGAGAGTACCCCGGCATTAACCAGACCAATAGTGATGACTGAGGTCGCTGAACTCGACTGGATAACTGCGGTAACCACTGCACCCAAAGCAACGCCAATAACGGGTATCTGGGTGGCCCTGGCCAGTGACTTTCGAAATTTTTCCCCGGATATCCGCTGAATTTCCCGGGAAAAGTTTTCCAGTCCGAAAACAAACAGGATAATGGCGGTCACGGCCGCCATGGCAATATGAAAGTTTTCCAAATTCTTTCAACCTGAAAAGAATTGCTATAGATATTTAGTTTATGCTCAAGTGTCCTGTATTCACATTGATTTGACGCACTTTATGCATACTTTATTGCCGATCAAGCCAATCTTTTTCCGGGGGCTGTTATGAATTTCCTGAAGCTACCAGTTATGGCACTGATGCTTTTGTGCATTTCTGCCTGCGGAAGCGAGCCAACAACACCCGAAGAAATCGGGAACGAATGTGCCGAGCTGGAACGAAATGAACGTGAACGCTGCCTTCAATACCACATGGGTAGTTACGAGCAGCAGCGCCGCAAAGAACTGGAAGAACAAGAGTAAGCGCATGCCCATGTTGGACGGCATTCACCACGCAGCCATTATTTGCTCAGACTACGAACGCTCCCGGTTTTTTTACACCAGGATTCTGGGGCTGAAAGTTGTGGCCGAAAATTTCCGACCGGAGCGCGACTCCTGGAAGCTGGATATGACCCTGCCTGAGGGCAGCCAGATCGAGTTATTTTCTTTTCCTGATCGACCACCCCGTCCCAGTTATCCCGAGGCCCTGGGGTTGCGTCACCTGGCTTTTCGGGTAACGGATCTGGACGACGTCCTGTCCCGGTTACACTCCTTTGAAGTCGAGACCGAGCCGGTACGCATCGACGAATATACCGGCAAACGATTCACTTTCTTCAGTGACCCGGATAAATTACCGCTGGAGATATACGAGCAATAGCCGGTTGTCCGGTTCATTGTAAAATGTGCTTTTCACTGCAAACCTAAAAAGGCAATTCCATGAAAAAAGCCTATCACTTGGTGGCCGCCGTTCTCCTGCTGATTATGGCAATCATTCAAATAAATGATCCCGATCCAGCCTACTGGATAACCGTTTATATCGCCGCTGCCATTATCCCCGCAGGCCAGCTAATCGGTCATAAGTTTGCCTCCTTGTGGCCACTGGTGATGGGGATGATTATTGCCGGGCTGCTCATCTCACTGCCGGGATTCTGGGACTACCTGACCGCAGACGATTTTTTGAGCATTACGCGCGAAATGCTCGGCGACAAACCCTATGTTGAATACGGCCGGGAATTTTTGGGATTGGCCATTGCTGCATTCCTGCTAATGCCCTACCGTTTTAAAATCAACTTCAGCTAATCGAGACGCTTGTGGAAATTCATGGCAGCCACCCAGCAGCCAAGGTATGCCATAGGGCAAATCATCCCATTATTCAAACCTTGTTGAGGCAGACCGGATGAGCAATCTAAAAGTAAATGATTACGAACTATTACCTTTCGACCTGGCAGCCAAGCCGATTATGGATAGCTATCTCGGCATGCTCAGGCTGGATACCAGCGATTACACATTTGCTGCCAACTACCTCTGGCTGAGCGGCGGCAGTGGTTTTTACACCATTATTGAAGACACCTTTTGTTTTTTCCTGCTGACCAATGGTGAGTTGTCCATGATCCTGCCCCCCATTGGGCAGCGAGAAAATGTCATCAGTGCCATGCGTGTTTGCTTCAATATCATGGATGAAAACAATAGCGCACCCTTCTACACCAAAATTGAGTACGTCGACGAATCTATGCTTTCCGCCTTCGCTACCGATGTCGAAGAAGGTGCCGAGATGTTTGATATTTTTGAAGAATATATCGTCGAGCGCACGCTGGTGGATTATGTCTATAACTGCACCGACCTGATTGAGCTCAAAGGCAATGACTTTGCGACCAAGCGCAACGAAATCAATAAATTCAAGCGCATTCACCCCGATTACGAAATGCAGTTGCTTGACAGCCAGAAACATTCGCAGGCGATTATGGAATTGGTCAACCAATGGATCGCAGAACGTATGAAATACCTTCCCGCCGAGCGGACTGATGCATTCCTTGAGGGTATTTACAGCGAACGGACAGCGGTCAAGCGCATGCTGCGGGACTATGAGAAACTCGACCTGATCGGGCTTGTGATTATGATCAACGGGACCCTTGCCGGTTTTACTGTCGGCGAGAAGATAAACGACCAGACTGCAAGCGTGATTATCGAAAAAACCGATTTCAATATTTTGGGTTGTGCCCAGTTTATTTTCCGCGAGTTTGCCAAGTTGCTGGCCGCCGAGTACCAGGTAACCAGCATCAATGTGGGCGATGACATGGGATTTGAAAACCTGAAAAAAGTAAAAATGTCGTACCGGCCAAACTCCCTGATCCCCAAATACACCATTTACAAACGTCAGCCGTGAGTCCATTAGACATCCAGGTAGCCAAGGCAACCCTGGCCGATATTCCGGAACTGGTGAACCTGGAAACCGCAAGTTTTGTGACCTCCGATGGCTTGCTGACTAACCGCGCTTTTCGATATCACATCAAGCGCGGCAATCTCTGCCTGGTCGCTCGAACCGGCGAACCCGGCGAAATAGCCGGGTACGTACTGGTGTTTCCGCACCGAAAATCCGCGCGCATCTATTCACTCGCGGTCTCCAGTAAATTCCAGCGCCGGGGAGTCGCGCGTCAGCTGCTGGATGTCGTATTTGAGGAAGTCCGTTCGCGCAACATTCCACTTCTAAAACTCGAAGTCAGGCGCGAGAACACCCAGGCCATTGCCCTTTACCAGTCCCTGGGATTTCATATCCAGAAGATCCGCCATAATTATTATGGGCCGATGCAGGACGCCATTTGCATGCAATGGAAATTGGTCGAGGCTTAAGATGTACAAGACACTTACGCAGTCGATAAAAAACCGGAAAAAACAGCTCATAATTTTCCTTGTCACTGTGCTGGTTGGTTGTACGAATCAGGCAGCCGTCCAGGCACAAAACCATTGCTCCATACAGCATTATCAACATATTGAATCGCTGGTTAATTCCGGGGACGGTATGAGACATGGCCCGGATATTGGCTCAGAAGAATGGAAGTCCGTGATCGAATTCCGGCTCGGGGTTCGCAACCAGCCTGATACGCCCGCATCGGATTCAAATGAATGGTGTCAGTACATTGGGCATCTGGCTCAACAAGGCGAATCCGCCAATACCAACCATCAACAGGGAGCAGTTGGTCCCTCTTTTGACTGCACAAACAACCAGCCGGGCAGCAGCGAATCTCTGGTATGTGGGGATCAGCAACTTTCTGCTCTCGACCGAAAGCTGGCTAATATTTATTCACAAGCTCGCAAGCTGGCCGACAACCAGCAAGCTTCATTTCTTGCGGCAGAACAGCGGGGCTGGTTCAAGGGGCGCGATGAGTGCTGGAAAAACGATGACCGCAAAGGCTGTATAGCCGATGAGTACCGCCGTCGAATTGCCGAATTACAGGCGCGTTACCAACTTGTGGACAATACTGGCCCGGTAAGTTACGCCTGCGGAAAGACTCCTGAAAACCAGGTAACCGTGACGTTCTATGACACGGAACCCAAAACACTCATCGCTGAACGTGGAGACACTCACTCGCTCATGTTTATTGAGCGCAGTGCCAGCGGCTCAAAATACCAGGGAGGCAACAAAAGCTTTTGGGAGTCCAAGGGTGTTGCGCAGATTGTCTGGGGTTACCAGGCGAGCGAAATGATTTGTGAGATCAGGCAATAAGCACTTGCTTATTCGAACAGGTGCCCCAGCTTGCCGGCCTTGGTTTCCAGATAGCGCTCATTATGTGGCGTTTGACCGGCACTGTGAGGCACTCGCTCTACAACGGTAAACCCCTGCTCTTCGAGCGCGTCTAATTTGCGTGGATTATTGGTCATCAGCCGGATTTTTTTGATCCCCAGGTGCTCCAGCATGGGTTTACACATACTGTAGTCGCGCATATCCGGGCCAAAGCCCAGGCGCTCGTTTGCCTCAACCGTGTCGGCGCCTTCTTCCTGAAGACGGTAGGCCTTAATCTTGTTAATCAACCCGATACCGCGGCCTTCCTGTCGCAGGTACAGCACAACCCCACGACCTTCCTGGGCAATCCGCATCAACGCCGCTTCAAGCTGTGGCCCGCAATCACAACGCTGGGAAAACAGGGCATCTCCTGTCAGACATTCTGAATGTACCCGAAGCAAAACCGCATCCTCTGGCGTCCACTCGCCCATGGTAATGGCCAGATGACTCTTGTCATTAGACGCATCTTCAAAAGCATGTAGCTTGAATTCACCCCATTGGGTGGGCAGGTGGCAGGATTCAACGTATCGCATTCAGTGACGGGGATTCTACTTAGGGGGCCAGCATTCTAGCAGCAATTTACCCGGCCTTGGCCTCCGAAATCGGTCCATCGACGAACAGGCCTAAAAAGGTGCAGTCAGGATCATCACCGATCCCTGGTTATTCATTTCCAGTCGTGACAAAAAACTATTGCCCAGCAGAATAACTTCCGGGAAATCGCCCTCGAGCACGAGGGCAGTGACAGAGGTTAGTTCAATATCCCCCAGGCTCACCCGGTTGAGGGTGATTTGCCGCCCCTGGACCCGACCGGCCGCGGTGGACACCACCTGCGATGGGGCATCGCGGTAATTTAATCCCAGTGACGTGGCCTGACGACTGTTCATGGCGACAGAGGTGGCACCCGTATCCAGCATCGCCTGCGCCTGGCGGCCATTAATACGGATCGTAGTGAAGTAGTGACCATTGTTGTCGGCCATTAGCCGGATTTCCTTGCCTTCTGCAGGAATGTAATCACTGTTAATACGGGAGCTCAGATCCAGTTCATAACGCTGCCCATCGAGCTCAATTACGGCCATGCTGGTGGTCGCACTCACGAGAATGACACCCTCAGGGCTTGTTTCTCCCTCGGAGAGCATCTGCATACTGCCATTGATATTCAGTACGGCCTTCCCTGCAAAAAGCCCCTGAACCTGTATATCCGGTTGCGCAAATACCAGGGCACTCGTTGCCCAAAGAAACGTTGCCGTTAACCATTGCTTCATCACAAACTCCTTTTTATGAATCAGGCACCCAGTGCCCACTTGGCTGAATGCAAAATCACCAGTGCGTAGGCGCCGGCAATCAGGTCATCCAGCATGATTCCCAACCCCGCTTCTACCTGTTGATCTGCCCACTTGATCGGGAATGGCTTGAGGATATCGAAAAAACGGAACAGCAAAAAAGCCGCCAGCAACCATGGCCAGCCCACTGGAATACCTATCATGCATAGCCAAAACCCGATGAACTCATCCCAGACGATACCACTGTGATCGTGCACGCCGAGATCCCGGGCGGTTTTGCCACAAACATACACGCCAAGTACTGAACCAATGACTACAACCAAAAGCAACCAGCCCCAATGAAATCCACCAACAAGCCAGTGCACCAGAACAAACAGGCCCAGAGCCATCAGCGTGCCCCAGGTGCCCGGGGCCACTCGCGGCATGCCCGACCCAAATCCCAGCGCCAGGAAGTGGACCGGATGCAACAGGAATTGAAATGGAATTGGTGCGTTTTTCGACATAGTGGCTATTGGTGCGTTTTTCGACATAGTGTCTATATGAAAGCGATTAGCGAAAATGCCGGTACCCGGAAGAGTCAATATCGACCGGATGACCCTGATTGTCCAGCACCTTTACCACTGGCTCGGTATCTGCGCGTGGGCAGAACTCCCCGATAACAGAAACCGGGACGGCCAGCGAACGGGCAATACTCTGCATTTCATCAAGATCTTGCGGAGATACAGCCATACAAAGCTCATAATCATCACCTGCGCCGATCGCCCGTTGCCCTGCATCCGTTCCCCAACATTCCCTGACCGGCGCAGAAAGTGGCAACGCCTCCAGCTGCAGCTGCGCATCTACTGCACTTTGTTTACAGAGGTGTCCGATATCCGCCACTACACCATCGGATATGTCCAGTGCAGCCCGAATCAAATGCTGACATCTCTGGGCAAATTCCACCCGAGGCTCGGGCAACCAGTAGCGTTCATATAAAAAGTCTGGCTCCGCGACTGTATCCCGGCGCTGCCCAAGTCTGGAAAATTCCAGCGCTGCACCGGCATCGCCGACCGTACCGGTAACCACGACCAAGTCCCCCGCCAACGCGCCAGCCCTGGTCAGGCTTGTGGTTCCGGTCGCAATTTCTCCCAACATTTGTATAGAAACACTCAGGGGACCTTTTGTGGTGTCTCCCCCAATCAATTGACATTGGAAATGCTCCGCGTCCGCAAACAGTCCCTGGCTGAACTGCTTAAGCCACACCGGATCAGATTGGGGAAGAGTCAAAGAAAGGGTAAACCATCTGGGCCGGGCGCCCATGGCCGCCATATCGCTAAGATTAACGCGCAACGCCCGCCGGGCAATCAGGGCCGGATCGGCGTTCTCCGGAAAGTGCACGCCGGCAACCAGGGTATCGACGGCCACGGCCAGATTCCCCTGCGTCCTTATCACGGCGGCATCATCACCATTGCCAACAATCAGGTCCGGATCGCCAGAAGCCTTCAGGAAGTATGTCGAGATTAGCTCAAATTCTCCAAGGCTCATAACAGGCGCCAGCACGCGTCAGGATTTGGTGGCTTTTTGGGCGTTGGCTGAATTGGCTTTCCGCATGGCTGCAATCTCGGCCTTGCGGTGGCGTGGCGCCAACTTGTCCATGACTGCGTTGATGTACTTCTGGCTATCTTCCGGCCCGTATTTTTTTGCCAGATTCACCGCTTCATTGATGACGACCTTGTATGGCACATCGATTCGCTCTGCCATCTCAAAGGCACCGATACGCAGAATACTTTTTGAAATGGGGTCAAGCTCGTCGAGCCTGCGATCCAGCAAGGGTTCATAACGCGCATCCACCTCGTCCACGACGACGGGAATTCGATGAAGCAGTTCGCGATAGTATTCACGATCCACCTTGTCCATATTGTGCTCGGCATAGAACTGGGCTTCTATGGTATGGATATCCTGTCCCGCCAATTCCCACTGATAGAGTGATTGCAACAGGAGTTCGCGCGCCTTTTTCCGCGCAGCAGGTGTCGTCAGGCCGGCCATTACTTGTCTGCCTCAATGTTACGCAGCAGCTGGATCATCTCCAGGGCTGTCAGGGCTGCTTCTTCGCCCTTGTTGTTGGGATCTTCACCCGAGCGCTCTATTGCCTGGTCTACATTGTCTACCGTCAGTACACCAAAGGTTACGGGCACCCCGGTCTTGAGCTGCACCTGATTTAATCCGTCATTACAGCCAGTCGATACATACTCAAAATGAGGCGTCCCGCCCCGAATCACACAACCAAGCGCAACAATGGCCGAATATTTACCGGACTCGGCCAGTTTGAGGGCAGCAATCGACAGTTCATAGGCGCCTGGCACCCGTACGATAGTAATCTGGCTATCTTCAATATCGTTGCGATTCAGGGCCCGCAACGCACCTTCAAGCAGGTTGTCGGTGATAAAGCTGTTCCAGCGTGTTACCAGCAGGACAATATTTCCCTCGACCTGGCCTATGTCAGCTTGGATGGTTTTAATATCTTTCATTTCTTCAATCTTCAGGCTGAATATATTCAACAACTTCCAGGTCAAACCCGGCAATCCCCGTGTATTTAACCGGCGCGCTCATCAGGCGCATTTTTCTCACGCCGATATCACGCAATATCTGTGAGCCCACACCGACCTGCATCAACCGGCTATTGTCATTAATTGAAACCGCAGAATCTTCATTGAACCGCGCGTCGAGTTGCTGCTCCACCTGTTCAGAGCCAAACCGGTAGCCTCCCAGAATGACCACAACGCCCTTGCCCTCATCACTGACAAGTTTTAATGCATTTTGAATAGCCCAGCGCGGATCATCTTCATCAACCAATCCGTACAGGTCTCTCAAGGGCACCGGCATATGCACCCGCACCAGCGTTGGCTCTTCCGGGCTGATATCGCCCTTAACCATTGCATGGTGAATCTGGCCACGGGCGATGTCTTCATAGGTCCGCATCTCAAACGTGCCGTAGAGTGTATTTACTTCACGGCTGCGGACACAGGAAACAGTGGTTTCATTGGCCAGTCGATAATGGATCAGATCTTCAATGGTGCCAATTTTCAGGCCGTGTTTTTTGGCAAACTTCTCGAGATCGGGGCGACGGGCCATGCTGCCGTCTTCATTCATAATCTCGACAATCACAGCCGCTGATTCCAGACCGGCCATACGAGCCAGGTCACAGCCTGCTTCCGTATGTCCTGCCCGGCTAAGTACCCCGCCCGGCTGGGCCATAATGGGGAAAATATGTCCGGGCTGGACAATATCCCGCGGCTGGGCCTGCGGCGCCACAGCTGCCTGGATGGTACGTGCACGATCCGCGGCAGATATGCCGGTCGTGACCCCTTCCGAAGCTTCAATCGATGTCGTGAAATTGGTGCCGTAAACAGATTCGTTATCCGAGACCATTTTATTCAGATGCAACTGCTCGCAGCGTTCCCGGGTCAGTGTCAGGCAAATCAGGCCACGCGCCTGGCTGGCCATAAAATTGATGTCTTCGGGACGAATCATGGACGCCGCCATCACCAGGTCGCCTTCATTCTCCCGGTCTTCATCATCCATGAGCACCACCATTTTGCCCTGGCGGATATCGTCAATAATTTCTTCAACAGTATTCAGTGTCATATTCTGGCCTTTGGACGCATTAACTTTCTGCGGAGTTTGCATCGCCCAAATACAAACGTTCCAGATACCGTGCAATCAGATCAACTTCCAGGTTTACCCGGGTGCCCGCCTGGTAGTTGTCCATCACGGTTTCCTGCAGTGTATGTGGAACTATGGTCAAACAAAAATCCGCGCCTTTGACGTCATTGACTGTCAGGCTAATGCCATCGACAGCAATAGACCCTTTTTGGGCAATATAGCGCGCCAGTCGCTGGGGTGCCCTTATCCAGAAAATCTCCGCCCGTGCACTGGACTCTCGACTAAGCACCTCAGCGGTGTCATCCACATGGCCGCTCACCATATGACCGCCCATGCGGGTGGCAGGTGTCAGGGACTTTTCCAGATTCACCTCACTCCCCACCTGCCAATCACCGATGGTGGTTAGCTTCAATGACTCCACAGACACATCAGCAACGTAGCCATCGCCAGGCAGTTCCACGACTGTCAAACAACAGCCGCTGGTACAGATACTGTCACCAATTTTTACATCGGACAGGTCCAGCTTGCCGGTCTGGATTTGCAGGCGTACATCACCTCCCCGGGGTTCAATGGATTTTACAGTGCCGATGGCTTCAATAATTCCGGTAAACACAGTGTCTCTCAAATGAATTTATCAACGAATGAATTTTATGGTTACTCGAGTTCGGGAACGGCGACTATTTTTATGTCGCGGCCGATGGGCCTCACGTCCACAAAACGCAGGGGAAGCGCCTCATCCATGATCGACAGGGGCAAGTCAAACAACCCGCGAGCATCACTGCCCATTACTTTGGGAGCCATATAAATCACCATCTCATCGACCAGGCCCTGGCGGAAAAAAGCGCCGGCCAACCCGGCACCTGCTTCTATAAGCACCTCGTTACAACCACGGGCAGCCAGGTCCGTGAGCAGCTCCAGCAGATTTACATGCCCCTGGTTTTCTGCGTATCGTTTATGTTCGATATGATCTTTCTGCGAATCTGTAGTCAGGTTCGCTACAAGAATCGGCCCATCTGCCTTGTAAAATTTGGCATTCTGATCCAGCCGGTTCCGGCTGTCGATTAATACACGCAAGGGCTGGCGCTTACCCAGCTCGCCATTGTCCAGACCAAACTCCACCGGCCGAACGGTCAGGGATGCCTGATCCTGCTCAACGGTTTGCCAGCCACTTACGACGGCACAGGACCGTGCCCTCAATCGCTGTACATCTGCCCGCGCCCTGGGGCCGGTAATCCAGAAACTGTTGGTATCCGGCATGGCTGTACGCCCATCCAGACTTATCGCCATTTTGACACGAACAAAAGGCAGACCGGTGGCCATGCGCTTGTTAAATCCCGGGTTCAGGGCACGTGCTTCCCGCTCCATCAAGGGGCCGTCCACTTCAATTCCCGCATCACGCAAACGCTGGATTCCGGTGCCGGCAACCTCCGGGTTCAGGTCTTCCTGTCCAAAAACAACTCGCGTTACCCCGGCATCAATTAACGCCTGGGAACAGGGTCCCGTCTTGCCACGATGATTACAGGGTTCGAGGGTCACATACGCAGTCGCTCCCTGGCTTTGTTCAGCCGCCGCCGACAGTGCATTTATCTCGGCATGGGCTTCACCCGCTTTTTGATGCCAGCCTTCGCCAACGATTTGCCCGTCTTTCACCAGCACACAACCAACACGCGGATTGGGCGTGGTTGTGTAAATGCCCCGCTCTGCAAGGCGCAGGGCACGGGCCATATATTGACTGTCGGATGAGATAACGGGCATGGAGAAAATCAGGAGTTATTTCTTTTCCAGTTCATCCAGCTCCTTGCGGAAGGCTGAAATATCTTCGAACTGACGATAGACGGAAGCAAAGCGAACGTAGGCGACTGCGTCGAGCCCTCTCAGGGCATCCATCACCGCCTCACCCACCGTTCGCGAGGGAATTTCCCGCTCACCTCCGGCACGCAATCGGTGCTTGATCTGGTCGATGGCTTCTTCAATTTTTTCGGTACTTACCGGGCGTTTTTCCAATGCCTTTTTCAGGCCGGAGCGCAATTTGCTCTCGTTAAATGGCTCGCGAACACCGTCTGACTTGATGACCTGGGGCATGAGCAGTTCTGCACTTTCATAGGTGGTAAAGCGTTCTTCGCAATCACCACATTCCCGACGTCGGCGCACCTGTGCGCCGCCCGCGACCAGACGGGAGTCGATAACTTTGGTATCTTCGGCGGCGCAAAAAGGGCAGTGCATAAGGTGTCCCAGGACAAACAGGCGCGATATTCTAGCAGAGCACATCCCATCCGCCCTAAATTACTGATAAAAAAGACAAA
Organism: Pseudomonadales bacterium; assembly: GCA_965222065.1. GTDB lineage: Bacteria > Pseudomonadota > Gammaproteobacteria > Pseudomonadales > GM7GCV1 > GM7GCV1. The sequence goes on along the minus strand of OZ244933.1, from coordinate 1,981,260 downwards.
GCGTTTATTTGGCATTTGCACAATTCAGTTACAATACGCGGCCTTATTTACCTCACCCAAAAGAGATTTCATGCCCGGCAACTCCTTCGAAGAGACCGAATTCCAGGTTCATTCGCTAACACTTAAGGCCAGACGCTGGAACAAGGGGGCGCCTGTCAGGGCAATTGCCCTGCACGGCTGGCTGGATAATTGCGGCAGCTTTGATCCCATGGCTGACCTTCTCGATGACATCGACCTGATTGCCCCGGATTCCGCAGGCCAGGGTTACAGTGATTTTCGCTCTCCGGATGGCCAATACCTGATCTGGGCCGAGGTTGGTGAAATTTTTGCCATTGCCGATCAGCTCGGCTGGGAAACATTTAACCTGGTTGGGCATTCCCGCGGGGCAGGCATTGCAGCGATCTCCGCCGGCACCTTCCCGGATCGCATCGAAAAGCTGGTACTTATTGAGGGGGGCGTCCCCCTGCCCATGGAGGCAAAAGATGTTCCGGAAAACCTGGCCAACCACATTCTTGATAACCAGCGGCTGAGCGGAACCAGGGGATCCGTTTTTGGTTCTCGCCAAAAGGCCATTGAAGCCAGGGCGGATGGGTTCACCAAAATCCGCCTGGCAACGGCGGAGATTCTGGCCAAACGATCACTGGTGGAAGACGAAAAAGGCTATCGATGGCATGCAGATCCTCGACTGAAAGCGCCCTCAGGCCTGAAGCTTACCCATGACCAGATCGACGCGTTTCTGGGAAGGATTTCCGCGCCGACACTCCTTATCGAAGGAAAACAGGGCCTGTGGCAAACCATGCCTTTTCGGCCACATCACATTGCCCGCATCAACAAACTGGAAGAAATCGTACTGGAAGGTGGCCACCACCTGCACATGGAAGAATCAGTGAGTGACTGCGCAAACGCAATCACTCACTTTTTGGCGAATTGAGCTGAACTAGTTTCCGTAGACGGGAAAGCGGCTACAGATATCCAGTACCTTGTTTTTTACCTCGGCAATTACCTGTTCCTGGTTACCCGCTTCCAGGCTTTCCAGCACATCGCAAATCCAGCCAGCCAGCTCGGTACACTCTGCCTCTTTAAAACCACGAGTGGTCACCGCGGGCGTGCCGATACGCAAACCGGAGGTTACAAAGGGTGAGCGCGGATCATTGGGAACCGCATTCTTGTTCACGGTAATGTAGGCGTTCCCCAGGGCTTCGTCAGCATCTTTGCCGGTGTAATCCTTGCCAAGCAGACTCACCAGCATCAGGTGATTCTGTGTACCGCCGGAAACAATACCCAGACCGCGATCAATAAATACCTTGGCCATGGCCTGTGCATTTTTTACCACCTGTTCCTGGTAAGTTTTAAATTCGGGCTCCAGTGCTTCCTTAAACGCAATCGCCTTGGCGGCAATGACATGACATAGCGGGCCACCCTGTCCGCCCGGAAATACCGCTGAATTGATTTTCTTCTCAATCTCTTCATTGGCTTTACCCAGGATAATCCCGCCACGTGGACCGCGCAGGGTTTTGTGGGTGGTCGACGTCACCACATCCGCATAAGGGACAGGGTTGGGGTAAACGCCGGCAGCAATCAACCCGGCCACGTGCGCCATGTCCACCATCAGGTAGGCATCTACCTTGTCGGCAATCTCACGGAATCGGGCCCAGTCCAGCACTCCCGAGTAGGCAGAGAATCCGGCAATAATCATTTTCGGCTTGTGCTCCAGGGCCAGTGCCTCGACCTGCTCGTAATCAATTTCACCAGTCTCCGGATTTAACCCGTACTGGACTGCATGGTAGATCTTGCCGGAGAAGTTGGGCTTGGCCCCGTGAGTCAAATGCCCACCTTCGGCCAGACTCATGCCCAGCACTGTGTCACCCGGCTTAACCAGTGCCTGGTAGACCGCCGAGTTCGCCTGCGAACCGGAATGTGGCTGCACATTGGCAAAATCCGCGCCAAACAATTGCTTTACGCGTTCGATGGCCAATTCTTCGGTTTTATCCACAAATTCGCAGCCGCCGTAATAGCGCTTGTGGGGGTAACCTTCCGCGTACTTGTTGGTAAGCGGGCTGCCCTGGGCCGCCATCACCAACGGGCTGCAATAATTTTCCGAGGCAATCAGCTCAATATGTTCTTCCTGACGGACAGACTCTTGCGCAATCGCCTCCGCGACTTCGGGATCATAACTGGAGATAGAGAGGGTTTTATCAAACATGAATAGGCCTTATTGGATCTGTGGTCGACACTCTGGATCAGCGTCAAACCGGTCGCAGTTACCAAGGGTTTGGGAAGCGCGGCATTCTACATCAAAGCCCCCCGTTTTCCGAGCTAAAATAGACGTCAATAACCGATCGAAAAGCGTTGCTTCCCGATTGCAAAGCAACCATGCTTGAACTAGGCTGCCGCCCCAGAAAATTCACCGGATTTTGGTTACCCCATTCATGGCTCAATACGTTTATACAATGAATCGCGTCGGCAAAATCGTGCCGCCCAAACGCGAAATACTGAAAGACATCTCCCTGTCATTTTTCCCGGGCGCAAAAATTGGCGTCCTGGGTCTGAATGGCGCCGGGAAATCCACTCTGCTGAAAATCATGGCAGGCATTGATACCGACATCGTAGGCGAGGCTCGCCCCATGCCCGACATCAATGTGGGCTATCTGCCCCAGGAACCGGAGCTGGATGGAGAGCGCACCGTTAAGGAAAATGTGGAAGACGGCCTGAAAGAACCCCTGGACGCGATTAATGGCCTTAATGAGGTCTATGCTGCTTACGCCGAGCCGGATGCAGACTTTGATGCACTGGCAAAAAAACAGGAAAAGCTCGAAGCGGTGATCCAGACCTGGGATGCCCATAACCTGGAGAATACACTTGAGCGCGCGGCCGATTCATTGCGGCTGCCTCCATGGGATGCAAAAGTGGCCAACCTGTCCGGTGGTGAAAAAAGGCGTGTCGCCCTTTGCAAACTGCTGCTGTCACGCCCTGACATGCTGTTACTCGACGAGCCAACCAACCACCTTGATGCCGAGTCTGTTTACTGGCTGGAGCAATTCCTGGCGGACTTCGACGGCACGGTGGTCGCTGTCACGCACGATCGCTACTTCCTGGACAATGTTGCCGGCTGGATTCTGGAGCTGGACCGCGGGCACGGTATCCCCTACGAAGGCAACTACAGCACCTGGCTGGAAGCCAAGGAGGCCCGCCTGGAACATGAAGAACGTACCGAAGCGGCCCGTCAAAAAGCCATTAAACAGGAACTGGAGTGGGTACGCTCCAATCCCAAGGGTCGACAGGCCAAAAGCAAGGCGCGTATGGCCCGCTTTGATGAATTGAACTCCCAGGAATTCCAGAAGCGCAACGAAACCAATGAGATTTATATTCCGCCCGGCCCCCGCCTGGGTGACCTGGTGGTGGAATTCAATAACGTCAGCAAGTCATTTGACGGCCGTGAATTGTTTGCTGATTTGAACTTCCAGATTCCCCCCGGCGCCATCGTCGGTATTATCGGGGCCAACGGCGCAGGTAAATCGACCCTGTTTAAACTGATCAGTGGCGAAGAACAGCCCGATAGTGGTGAGATCCGTATCGGCGAAACAGTAAAACTCGCCTTTGTGGAGCAGAGCCGCGAGGCACTGGATGACGGCAAATCCGTATGGGAAGCCGTATCCGGCGGCGCCGACATGCTGGCCATTGGCAATTACGAAGTCAGTTCACGCGCCTATGTGGGCCGTTTTAACTTTAAAGGCTCTGACCAGCAAAAACGCGTTGGCAACCTTTCCGGCGGTGAACGCGGCCGACTGCATCTGGCCAACACCCTCAAACAAGGCGCCAACCTCTTACTGCTGGACGAACCCTCCAATGATCTGGACGTGGAAACCCTGCGAGCGCTGGAAGAAGCCCTGTTGAGCTTCCCTGGATGCGCCATGGTTATCTCGCACGATCGCTGGTTCCTGGACCGGATTGCCACCCACATACTCGCCTATGAAGACGACGGCAATGTGGAATTCTTTGATGGCAACTTTACCGAGTACCATGAAGACCTGATCAAACGGAAAGGGCAGGATGCGCAGCCCAGGCGCAGGACGTATCGTCGGATTGGGTAATATGGGAAAGGGGCTAATTGGCCCCTTTTTTATTCCCTCGATTTCTATTTAGAAATTGGGGTCAAAGCAAACCTACTCTGAACCCGGAATGAAACCCCTTCTTAAACTAAGTCTCCACGAAGTGTTGCAAAAGCTCTAAAGCTTTATCGCTATAGGTCAATACATGTTCATTTTTTGATCATTCAAAAAACGAACCAAATAAAGAGAGCCCCGTTCGTTCAAATATTGCACCAATCCGCGACCTGGTAGCAGCCGAGAAGCGCAATGAAATTTGGATTAAAGCGAGGACTGTCTGAGCGCGAAGCGCGAGTTCCACAGCGCCAAATTTTATAAGCATCGCAGGGAACCCTCGAAGAGGGCTGCGAATCGGGAGCAATGGTTTTGGGTACTTTTGCCTAAACAAAAGTACCTCGCCGAAAGGCGAAACCTTTCAGCAAAAAACTATTTAGGTAAAAAAATACAGGCTCTCAACCCACCCTCTTCAGGATTCGTGAGCTCCAGCCTGCCTCCCAGTTCCTCCACTGCACGAACCACGATACTCAGCCCAAGCCCGATTCCCTCAACACTTTCCGGATGCAGGCGAGTAAAGGGTTGCAGGACTTTTTCCAGTTCGTCTTCGGGTATACCCGGCCCTGAGTCCTGTACACAGATGGAGTAACCTTTCTCCGCCGGATTGACATGCACCGCCACTTCGGAATTCTCAGGAGAATATTTAATGGCGTTTTCCAGCAAATTACGGACAGCCCGCTCAATGAGTACAGGCCGGGCACGCAACTTTGGCTTATCCACCTCACAATTGAAGCTCAGTTTATGGCTGGAAATGGCAAAATCCTGATCCTCGATTAGTGTCTCCACCAATGTGCAGAGATCCACATCTTCCACTGGCAACTGGTCAAAATCTTCCTTGATATAGCTCATCAGTTCGGTAATGAGCTGATCCAGTGCCCGGATTTCACGATCTACACGGTCATTGATTGCCAGGTCTTCGCCATTGCGCTCAGCCCTGTCACGCACGATTTCTGCCGCCACCTGCATCCGTGCCAGCGGAGCTCTGAGCTCATGGGAGATATCAAAAAACAGGCGCTGCTTGGAATCAATCAGATCACGAATCCGTTCGGACATTTCATCGATAGAGCGAGCGAGCTCGCCAAATTCATCCTGACGTTCCAGCAGACGTTTTTCGAGCGGAATTGACAGATTTGCTCCGAGCCCTTCAACATGCTCACGCAGTTTCAGGATCGGGCGCGTAATCAGGTAGGTCAGCAACAAACTGAAGATCGCCGTGATGACAGATGCCAGTGCTGCCAGGGACAAGGGAAATTCAGGCTCTTCATAATCAAAGAAAGGATTGTCCTCAATATAGACCCGATAGTGCCCATTGGAGGGAGAGACATAGTCCCAGTAAATATTGGTTGAGACACTCTCCGGATCATGGCGCGAGCTAAAAACTATAAATGACGTATCCATGTCGCGAATAACAATGCGGGGAAAACGGCCCCGGCGCTGCTCAGGACGACGAAAGTCGCGAGTATCCATCCCGGCTTCATAGCGCGACACGATATATTCCGTCAAACCATGCATACGGGCATCATCAACCAGCCGCTGATACCGCTCCATATACTCCATCCGGATCATCAGCGCGCCAGCCACGATAAGCAGCATATTGGTGATCCAGATAATCAGGAAAACTTTCCAGAACAGCGAGCGCACGTGCTTTATTGAGGGAAATTTCATGGGACGAGCTTCATCCAGGCAAGGATAGCTGGCTAGTTGCGAACAAACTGGTAGCCAACGCCCCGGATAGTCACAATCAGCTCTTTATCCGGCAGGCATTGACGCAACGCATTGCGCACGCGACTGACGTGGACATCAATACTGCGATCATAGGGAGACAGCTCGCGGTGAAGCACCACCTTGGTTAGGTGTTCGCGGCTGACCACCGAACCGGCTTCTTTCATAAGTTCCGACAGCACATCGAATTCAGCCGTGGTAAAAGCAACCCTCTCGCCTTTGACTGTCACAGAGCGCGAGCCTTGCCGAAGGACAATATCCCCTATTTCAATATCCGCGCTGTTCGATGGTGCGGATGTCTCCAGCGAAGTACGCCGCAATACAGCCCGAATTCGGGCAGCCAGCTCACGCGGGTTACAGGGTTTGCCCAGATAGTCATCGGCGCCCATTTCCAGGCCGAGAATACGATCAATATCTTCACCTCGCCCCGTAAGCATGATGACCGGTATCTGCCAGCGTGCCCGAATCACTGAAAGCAATTCCAGGCCGCTCATGCCCGGCATCATAATATCGAGGACAATCAGGTCGACCTGACTGCCCGACTCCAGGGACTGAATTGCTTCCTGCGCGTTGGCCGCCGTGCTCACATAAAAATCCTGTTGCGACAGGTATTCGTTGAGAAGCGACGTCAGGCCGGTGTCGTCATCGACCAACAGGACGTGAGAATTTTTTTCTGCCATCTATTTTGATTCCTGGCACTCTCCGCTCAGGCTGTATTTATTTCCGTCAAAACTTTCGTCGTAAATGAAGTAACCCTGCGTACAGTAAGGGTTTGCCTGCATGTACCTTTCCAGCTCTTCCCGCATATCATCAAAACTCACGGCAAATCCCGGAGGGGGTACCGCACGCGAGTTATTGGTTCCTTGCTCAGGACGAAGGATAAACTCATAGCGAAACAGTTTACTGTCAGTTTTTGTTTCAACTGGATAAAATTCGTAAAGTTCCGAGTAGCGACTGGATGCACATGCACACACCAGTGTAACGACGAGTACGGCAAGTGTTTTCGCCCAAATCCCCATTTTTTTATCCATTGTTATGCTATTTAGAGTTCCTGTTCCCAGGTGTTGTTCTTAGCCATATGTTCGGGCAGCGCATCAAACAGGTGACCAAAATCAAATTTCCTTAACTGTTCCGTGCTGAGCACATTGAGAATATCGGTCGCCATTGACTGCGCCAGACGAAATCTCTGTTGAATCAGTGCCATGCGCATTTCTTCAACCTGGGGGTTGTGTTCACCGGCATCAGGCAGACTGCCCAGCTTGTCCAACTCCTGATTGACGGCATCGAGAGACTGCATGCCACCGATAAGCACCTCATTAATTTCCGCGCGCTGGGAAGCGGTAAGGCCCAGATTATCCAGAAATTCACCCGGGTCCGGTTCAGACTGCGCAAAAACGGCTGAAACGCATAAAAGGCATATGGCGGCCAGTGTTAATTTTCTAGTTATATGGCTCATAGATTTAGGGTGTTGGCTGGGCATCATTGGCTTCCCTGGAAAGCCTTTCCAGGGTTCCCAAACGCCTGATCCATGGTTCCGGAACGCCCTGCTGCTGCAATTCAAGGCTGGCTTGCTCGGCTTGCGTGTGAGTCGCGTATACCCCATAGGCCAGGACAAAATAAATTTTTCCCTGGCTGAGTATTCGGGCCACACCCGCTTCCCGGGGGTCAATACGGTATTGCTGCGCGTAATTAACTGCCCCCTCCATTGACTCCATGGCGACCAGTTGCAGGGTGAAGGTGTTGTTGAGGTCAATTGCCGGGCGCTCATTTTCTGTCCCATCGGCTTCTGTTTCCTCGACTGTAGGGGCGTCAGACGGGCTGGAGCGAACTATCTCTTCTTCCAGGGTCAGCTCCCGGGTATAGGGGCGTTCATTTCCAGCTTCCCCGGTGCGGGCGTCATCCACAGATTCCTGTTCTCCCGATGGCCCCTGACCGGAATTCCGGGATGCCCCCATATCTGAGGCGGGCAGCGACTGTGCATATCCTGAGTCTTCTTCCGCCCGCGGCCCCGAATCGGCAGGCGTCACGGAACCCCGGGAAGCACAACCACTTACCAGCAGGACGGACAAAAGCAGAATAATTGCAGTCTTCATGGAAAAACCTTTCCTCACAGTCATGCAAGCATACTAAAGCAAGGTTTGCATTAGGAAGACGACAGGAAAAATTACAACAATTGTTAATAAATAGTTGCCTCTTCCTGCCAAAAATGTGAGCTGATACCCGGCTATAGCAAACAGCCACTCTGACCGTTTATCACAACGGGTTTGACTAATGCCCTGTTTTGATTCATTTTTCTGCACGCTGGCGGTGCGCAAGCACAACAATAGTGAATACCGCTGCAACAGGTAAAAAATTAAAACAAAGGGAACCGGCCAGCGGACGGTCGTTATTCCCGCCCTGAGGAGGGGAAAATGAATCTAAAACATCTGGTGACTGCCACAGGGTCACTTATCTTGCTGTTTCCTTCGCTGTTGATCGCACAAGACCTGGATAGCTCCAATACCGCCTGGATTATGACGTCGACGGCACTGGTGTTGTTTATGACGGTTCCGGGACTTTCGCTTTTTTATAGCGGCCTGGTGCGAAGCAAGAACGTGCTCTCCGTACTGATGCAATGTTTTGCCATCACCTGCATCGCCTCCCTGGTTTGGCTGTTTATTGGTTACAGCCTGGCTTTTGGCGACGGGGGTGGAGCCAACGCCTTCATAGGAGGGTTATCCAACTTCCTGTTTTCCGGCATCGGGGAGAGCACCATGTCCGGGGACATTCCCGAGTCCGTGTTCGCCATGTTCCAGATGACGTTTGCCATCATCACACCCGCACTGATCGTCGGCGGATTTGCCGAGCGCATGCGGTTCTCTGCCATGTGTCTGTTTAGCATCCTTTGGCTGGTACTGGTCTATGCGCCCATTTGTCACTGGGTATGGGGCGGAGGCTGGCTCGGCGACATGGGTCTGCTGGATTTTGCCGGCGGCACAGTCGTGCACATCACCGCCGGGGTTGGCGCCCTGGTGGCCGCATTGGTGATTGGTAATCGAAGCGGATTTCCCAGCGCACACCTGGTACCCCACAGTTTGCCCATCACCGTGGCAGGAGCCGGCATGCTCTGGGTCGGCTGGTTTGGTTTTAACGGAGGGTCGGCGCTGGCCGCCAATGGCGATGCCGGCATGGCCATTCTTGTTACCCATATTTCCGCGGCTGCCGGGTCGCTTGCCTGGATGGCCGTTGAGTGGATCAAGTTCGGCAAGGCTTCCGTTTTAGGTATCGTTACCGGCATGGTAGCAGGCTTGGGAACCATCACCCCCGCCTCCGGCTTTGTTGGACCTGCCGGTGCCCTGCTGATCGGTCTGATGGCAGGCACCATCTGCTTCTTTGCCACCCAGGCCATGAAGCTCAAGCTGCGTATCGATGATTCGCTGGACGTTTTCCCTGTGCATGGGGTCGGCGGTATTCTTGGCACCCTTCTGGCGGGAATATTTGCTTCCGACCAACTGGGCATTTTCAGCGGCCAGGGCTATAACGAGGGAATGGCCATGGGCAGCCAGCTTGGCGTACAAGCCATTGGTGTTGTCTCCACGCTGGTGTATACCGCCATCGTCACCTTTGTCATCCTCAAGGTGGTCGGTGTACTGACCCCTCTGCGCGTCAATGAAGAGGAAGAAACCCAGGGGCTGGATCTATGCCAGCACAACGAACGGGGCTATAACATCGAAAACCTCTGATAAATATGGGGTCAGGGTGAATATTTACCCTGACCCCAATATTTTTGTTCTGGAGATTTATATCGCGTCCAGAACCTCGGACAGATTTTTCACACCAATGACCTCTATGCCATCAACAGGCTTTTTGGGCTTATTGGCATAAGGGACAATGGCACGTTTAAATCCGTGCATGGCAGCAGCCCGAATGCGCTCCTGGCCATTGGCAACGGGACGTATTTCGCCGGTTAACCCCACTTCACCAAACGCCACAAGATCCTTTGGCAAAGGCCGACTGCGCAAGCTGGACAAGGCGGCGACCAGCAAGGGAACATCGGCACTGGTATCGGTCACCTTGACGCCGCCGACAACATTGGCAAAGACATCCTGGTCTGACAGGGCGATGCCGGCATGTCGATGCAAAGCGGCAAGCAACATGGCCAGTCGGTTTTGGTCCAGGCCGACAACCACGCGCCGGGGACTGTTGTAATGTGTATCGTCTACCAATGCCTGCAATTCAACCAACAGCGGACGGGTTCCCTCCCAGATGACGGTCACCAGGCTGCCGGGAGAATCTTCCTCGGCCCGGGTCAGGAAGATCGCAGAGGGATTGCTGACTTCTTTCAGGCCAGTGTCCGCCATGGCAAACACCCCCAGTTCATTAACCGCGCCAAAGCGATTTTTCTGGCTGCGCAACATGCGATAGCGGGAATCACTGGAACTATCCAGCATCAGGGAACAGTCGATCATATGCTCCAGCACACGGGGACCAGCCAGGTTGCCCTCTTTCGTCACATGCCCCACCAGGAACAGCACCGTTTCGGTTTGTTTGGCAAAGCGTACGAGATCTGCAGCGCATTCACGTACCTGGCTCACACTGCCCGGAGCCGAGGTAATATCTTCCCTGTACATCACCTGTATGGAGTCCACCACCATGATCGACGGGCGATCGTTTTCCACCTGGGCCATCAGGTTTTCCAGGGACGTCTCAGCAAGTATTTTGAGTTTGTCTGTCTTCAGGCCCAGGCGTCGGGCACGCATTGCCACTTGTTGTGGCGATTCTTCCCCGGTGACATACAGGGTTTCTGCCTGCTCCGACAATGCACACATCACCTGGAGCAACAAGGTGCTTTTACCCGCGCCTGGATCACCACCAATCAGGATGCTGGAGCCAGGCACCAGGCCGCCACCCAGGACCCGGTCCAGCTCATTAAAGCCGGTATTGCGCCGCTCCAGCTCGGAAAACTCAACCTCGGAGAGAAGCTGGGCCAGGCTGTTTACGGCACCGGCATAACCGGCCCGTCCGGATCCAGCGGTTCGTTTGCTGCTTCCCAGGCGAACTTCTGAAATTGTGTTCCAGGCCTGACAGGCCGTACACTGACCAGCCCATTTACTGTAGTCAGCGCCACAGTCTGTACAAACAAAAGCAGTTTTGGATTTCGCCATTTTTATTGATTTGAATATGGGATTTGGCCGTTAATCTGGCTCTCAGATGTTACACAGCGTTCCAGGCCGTCACACAGATAGTGCCAAGACTTCGACCAGAGTGTAGCATGCAGACTCTTGAATTCAGTTTTGAATCGATCAATTTTCTAACCCTATGTCCTTTCTGATCCCAAGTCGCCAAATTGCTTTTTCTATCGAACTGGCCAGCACCCTGGGTCTGGAAGAAGCCATTCTGTTGCAGTGCCTAAGCGATCAGGGCGCGATGGAGAGTGCACTGGGCAGTGCCAGGGCCAGTGGTCGATATCAATGGCACAGCCTGAAAGCACAGGATTTACTGGCCCTGTTACCTTTTTGGAAAGCCACTGACATTCAGCGAATTGCCGAAAACCTCCGCCAACAGGGTGTCATTCTAATTAGCTCGGCACCTCTGGGGGAGTCCGGCGAGATCCGTTATGCCTTTAACGAAGACAGCCAGCCCGCTCGTCCTGCCGTAAGCAACTCACCGGAGCCTCACAACCCTGCCAAACCCCAGGCCGGTGCCATGGCACCCAACTGGCGTCCGGATGAGCATGCCTTGCGGTTACTGGCCCAGCAAGGAGTGCCCAATCACTTTGCCCATGACCAGATAGCCGAATTTGTCCATTACTGGAGTGAACGGGGCGAAGCCAGGCATTCCTGGGGCAATCGCTTTGTCAGCCATGTACTGCGTAAATGGCGTGATTTCGAGGCCCGCCAAAGCCAGAGCAGGAAAATGGATACCTCAAGCTGGGACCAACCCCGGGAAAATGAACCCAAACCCATGTCCCGCGAGTGGCGGCCCTCGACTGATGCCCTGGAGATTCTGGAAATCCAGGCGGGTATTCATCGAAACTTTATTGAAGATGCCATTCCCGAATTTATTCTTTACTGGTCAGAGAAAGGAGACCAGTGCAACACCTGGAATGCCCGTTTTATTAATCATGTGAAACGGCAGTGGGCGGAATACCAGCACACATTAAAAAACGAGAGTCGCCCAACGGTGATGACCGCTGACTGGCAACCCAGCGATGACGTCTACGACGTGCTTCGCATAGCCCGTATAGACACAAAATTTGCCCAGGAGCTGGTGCCTGAATTTGTTATGTACTGGCGTGATCGCAACGAAATGCGCCCATCCTGGAATACGCTGTTTCTGCAATTTGCCAAGAAGCAATGGCAGCAACGAAACCTCTCTGAAAACTCCTTAAGAGACCGTAGCATTGTCGAAGACCTCTCTGACCGAAGCTGGGCAACCTGAGTCTTCCCGGCCAGTGAACAGCCATAACCAGGCAGACCTGATCGAAACCATCAATCAGGTCTTTACCCTGTTTCGAATCAATTTTCATAACCAGTTTTATAAAGCCTATTCGGATGATCGCGAATTGCTCAACCAGGCGAAAAAACTCTGGTTTGAAAGCCTCAAGAGTTATAGCGCAAACACGGTGCTCCAGGCGACTCGCCGTATTATTGAAGAACAGGAATATTTGCCTACCCTGCACCAGATGCTGGCTCGATGTGCCGAACAGGATTGCCGGGCTCCGGACGTTCACCAGGCTTATGTCGAAGCGTGCAACGCCCCGAGCCCCAAGGCACAACATGAATGGTCCCACCCCGCTGTCTATGAGGCGGGGCGACGCTCCGACTGGTATTTTTTATCCACGACCCCCGAGCAGTTTGCCCTGCCCGTCTTTCGCGGAAATTACCAGACCGTGCTTGGGGAAATCAGTCGTGGCGAAACAGTCAAGGTGCCACAACTGGAAGATGACCGGGAACGGTCGGACAAGTCGGATAACAAAGTATCCAGAGAGGAAGGACTGGGCAAGCTGGCGGAAATTCGCAAACAGCTGGACCTGTAAGCCGATCCGGCACTGCATCAAAGTATCTTAGCAACCCTCTTTCTGAGCAGGGGTATGATCTCTGACTCAACCCAGGAATTTCGTCTAAGCCAAAGATTATTGCGCGGGCTTGGATGCGGTAACGCCAGTTGCTCCGGCCAATGTGTTCGCCAATCAGCAACCACTTCTGTCAGCGTCTGTTTTCTGGCTTCAGGCAAATGCCAGCCAATCGCATACTTGCCCAGAACAATCGTTAGCTCAACCTGGGACAAGGAGGCCATCAGTTGCGATCTCCAGGTTCGGGCGCATTGAGGCGGCGGAGGTAAATCACCGGATTTTCCGGTACCGGGGAAACAAAACGCCATTGGGACCAGGGCAATCCGGGTTTCATCATAGAACACCTTGCGATCCACCCCTAACCAGTCCCTTAGCCTGTCTCCACTGGGATCATTAAATGGCAAACCCGTCTGGTGCACCAGTCGTCCGGGTGCCTGGCCAACGATGAGGATTTTAGCCGACGAACTGGCCTGGATAACCGGACGGGCCCCGAGCGGAAGGTCAGGCTCGCAGAGTCTGCAAGCCCTTATTTCCGTTAATAAATTTTCCATCAATGGAAGAATTGGGGTCAGGGCAACAATTTACCCTGACCCCATTTAGGTTAACTCGATACCCGATTTTCGATTAATTGATCCACGACGGCCGGGTCCGCCAGGGTTGAGGTATCGCCCAGGTTATCCAGCTCATTGCTGGCAATCTTGCGCAGAATACGACGCATGATTTTTCCCGAACGGGTCTTGGGCAGCCCGGGCGCCCATTGAATCGCGTCGGGCTTGGCAATTGGGCCAATCTCCTGGACGCAAAGATCGATCAACTCTTTTTTCAGATCCTCACCCGGCTTTTCCCCGGTCATCAGGGTCACATAGGCGTAGATGCCCTGCCCCTTGATATCGTGAGGGAACCCGACCACAGCCGCTTCGGCAACCTTGTCGTGCAAGACCAATGCACTCTCCACCTCGGCTGTCCCCATGCGATGCCCACTAACGTTGAGCACATCATCCATTCGGCCGGTAATCCAGTAATACCCGTCCGCATCGCGGCGCGCACCGTCGCCTGTGAAGTAATAGCCCTTATAGGTGGAAAAATAGGTGTCAATCATGCGCTGATGGTCGCCATATACCGTTCGCATCTGGCTGGGCCAGCTATGCTTAATGCACAGGGCACCAGCACCTTCGCCTTCAACTTCCTTGCCATTTTCATCCAGAAGGGCTGGCTGCACACCAAAGAAGGGTTTGGTTGCCGAGCCTGGTTTTAGACCCGTCGCTCCTGGTAGCGGAGTCAGCATGTGAGCCCCGGTTTCGGTTTGCCACCAGGTATCCATAATCGGACATCGGTCCTCACCGACCACATGGTAATACCACTGCCAGGCCTCCGGATTAATAGGTTCACCCACCGTACCAAGAATGCGCAGGGAATCGCGTGAAGTTTTGGTGACGTACTCATTTCCCTGTCCCATCAATGCCCGCAATGCCGTCGGGGCTGTATAAAACTGGGCAACCCGGTGCTTGTCACAAACCTGCCAGCATCGGCTGGCATCGGGATAGGTAGGAACCCCTTCAAACATCAGCGTTTTTGCGGCGACGGCCAAGGGCCCATACACAATATAAGTGTGCCCGGTAATCCAGCCGACATCAGCCGTACACCAGTAGGTCTCACCGTCTTTGTAGTCAAAGACGTATTTAAAGGTCATGGCCGATTGCAGAAGATAACCGGCACTGGTGTGCAGAACCCCTTTGGGTTTTCCGGTAGAACCCGATGTATAGAGGATAAACAGGGGATCTTCGGCATCCATGACTTCCGGCTCGCAATCGTCGCTGACGGATTCCATCTGCTCGTGGTACCAGAGGTCACGCCCTTCCTCCCAGTGAATGTCACCTCCGGTGCGCTTGACCACCAGGCAGGCCCGTACATTGGCACAGCTCTCCAGCGCCTTGTCGGTATTTGCTTTTAACGGAATGATCTTCCCGCCACGAATGCCCTCATCGGCAGTAATGACTACCTGGCAATCCGAATCGTGAATACGGTCTGCCAGGGAGCTGGGGGAAAACCCGCCAAACACCACCGAGTGGACAGCCCCAATCCGTGCACAGGCAAGCATGGCGTAAGCAGCCTCGGGAATCATGGGCATATAGATACACACCCGATCCCCTTTTTTAACGCCATTGGCCCTGAGCACATTACCCAGACGGCTGACCTCTCTGTGCAGTTCGGCAAAGGTGATTTCCCTGCTGTCTTTGGGGTCATCTCCCTCCCAAATAATGGCAACCTGATCAGCGCGTTCTTCCAGGTGGCGATCCACGCAGTTCACACAGACATTGAGCTGACCACCCGAGAACCAGCGAACACGCGCATCTTCAAAGCCGCCCTCAAAAACCTGTTCAAATGGCTTGCTCCAGGACAGAAATTCCTGTGCATGACGTGACCAGAAACGCTCGGGCTGTTCGACAGATTCCCGGTAAAGGCGTTCATACTGCACCGGGTTGATATAAGCGCTATCTGCCAATGCCGCGGGAACCTGATAAAACTTTTGCTCGGACATCTCCTGCCTCCCTAAATCAAATAATTATGCAGTCTAGGAAATCATATGTTAGCGAGAGGGGCAATCACTGTGCATCAGTGACAGTTGCCAACTTTAACTTTTTTACTCAATAGACCTCGTCGACACTTGTCTACTGGGTTACTCTTTGCCCTGTAATAAACCACATGTAACGAACCCGGAAATGAACCCTGATTCAACTGCCGTGATTATCGGCGGCAGCCATGCCTCTGCGCAGCTCATTCCCGGCCTGCGCCAGGAAGGCTGGGAAGGACGTATCATCGCCGTCTCGGAAGCTCCTCATCTCCCCTATCATCGTCCGCCTCTTTCCAAGACCTATCTTCGTGGCGAAAAATCGCTGGATAACCTGATGATTCGAAAACCGGCAGCCTACGAGAAGCTGGGGGTCGAGTGGTTGCTCAACACAAGTGCCGAACACATTGACCGGGAAACCAATAGCGTTACGCTGAGTAACGGCAACAAACTGAGCTACGACAAACTGGCACTCTGCACGGGGGCACGCGTCCGTAAACTGGCTATCCCGGGAAGCCACCTTCCTGGCATTCATTACCTCCGTGATCTGGGTGATGCCGACGCCATCAGGCAGGACATCAAACACGGCGGGCGAGCCGTTATCATAGGCGGTGGTTATATTGGACTCGAGGCGGCCGCCTTGCTACGCAAGATGGGTATGGCAGTGGATGTGCTGGTACATTCCAGCCGGGTATTGCGCCGGGTAACCGCACCGGTCGTATCGGACTTCTACACGCGAATTCACCGGGAAGAAGGTGTGCAAATACATACCCGCGAGAAACCGGACTCCTTTGAAGGAAGCGACAGGGTAGAAAGCGTGATCTGCAAAAGTGGCAAGCGCTTTCTGGCAGATCTGGTAATCATCGGCATTGGTATTACCCCGAATACCGAACTGGCAGAGGCTGCCGGGATTCCGGTAGATGACGGGATCATAGTCGACGAATATGCCGCCACAGAAGTCGATCGCAACATCGTTGCGGCGGGCGATTGCACACGGCACCCCAATACCATTTACAACCGTCTCCTGCGACTGGAATCCGTACCCAATGCAACCGAGCAGGCCATAACAGCGGCTGCAACCATGTGCGACAAAATCAAACCCTATTGTTCCGTGCCCTGGTTCTGGTCGGACCAATACGACCTGAAACTGCAAATGGCAGGATTAAATGATGATTACGACAGAGTGATTATCCGCGGCGATAGTGAAAATTCACGCAGTTTTGTTGCATGGTACTTTTTAGACGGCAAACTGGTGGCTGCCGATTGTATTAATCGCCCCATGGAATTTCGTTTGGCACAGCTGATGCTGAAAAACGACCGGGCATTAAGTGCCGAACAGCTTGCTGACGAGACTCTGGAAGCAAAACAGATGCTTGAGCTCATTAAATAGAATACCGACGATTTATCAGGAGAAATCTCATCATGCCACTTATTACTTACATTGATCACAAGGGCAACGCCTTTGAAGCGGACGTTCCGGTTGGCGACAGTGTCATGCAGGGGGCCGTGGACAATATGATTGACGGTATTATCGGCGAATGCGGTGGCGCCTGTGCCTGCGCAACCTGCCACTGCATTGTCGAAGACACCTGGATAGACAAGACCGGTACAGCCTCCGAAGAAGAACAGCTGATGCTGGAAATGTCTTCCGAGATGCAGGAGAACAGCCGGCTTTCATGCCAGATTGAAGTGACGGAAGAACTCGAGGGACTGGTGGTTCATATGCCAAAAAGTCAGTACTAATCCCTTTGACCGTTAATCTCGTACATATCCATTCATTCATTAGACATACCGGGGAATTTTCTTGAAAGTTATCGCCTTTTCTACCAGTAGCAGCCGGAATTCCATCAACAAAAAACTGGCCACCTATGCAGCCAGCCTTATTGACGAAGCCAAAGATAGTACCCAGATAGAAATCCTCGACCTGAACGATTATGAAATCCCGCTTTTTAGCGTCGATCGCGAAGCCGAGATTGGACAGGCTGAACTGGCCAAACAGTTTCTTGCCAAAATTGCCGGTGCCGATTTACTGGTTGTCTCCACCGCGGAGCACAATGGCAACTTCCCCGCTGCCTGGAAAAACCTGTTTGACTGGTGTACCCGGATCGAAAAGCAAGTCTTCCAGGACACCCCCATGATCCTGCTGTCTACATCACCCGGCGGCCGGGGCGGCGCCACTGTGATGGATATTGCCCTGAACGCCTTTCCGCGTTTTGGCACTGAGATCAAGGCCCACCTGTCTATCCCCAACTTTAACGACCACTATGACGAGGACACGGGCAAGCTGACAGGTGAGTACAAAAGCAGATTGCTTGAAGTCATCGGAGCGATAAAGCACTGAAGATTTATGTCGATGCCGATGCCTGCCCGGTACCTGTGAAGGAGATTCTCTTTCGCGCGGCCCAACGCAGGGAAATACAGGTCATCCTGGTGGCCAACCAGTACATAGGCGTTCCGAAGTCCAGATTCATACAATCTATCCAGGTTCCCAGGGGATTTGACGTCGCCGATAACGAAATTGTCCAGAGGGTTGAGGCAGGCGATCTTGTGATTACTGCCGATATTCCCCTGGCTTCCGACGTTATTGCCAAGGGTGCCCAGGCGCTCAGCCCCCGCGGGGAGCTGTACACGAAGAACAATATCGGCGCGCGCCTGAACATGCGGGACTTTATGGATCAACTCCGTTCTTCCGGCGTGGAAACCGGCGGATCACCACCGTTTAACCATACGGACCGACAAGCCTTTGCCAATCGGCTGGATCAAATCCTGGCCAGAAACTGATAGCAAGATCCGGATGGATTATGCCTGCTCTCCGGCAAATAATAGGCCAAACCCCAGCAGGTTAATCCAATATGTCTGACTACGACAAAATTGCCAGGGCCATTGACTACATTCGCGCAAATGTCGACAAACAACCATCACTGGCTGACATTGCCGCGTCGGTCCACCTTAGCGAATACCACTTTCAGCGCCTGTTTAGCCGCTGGGCCGGGGTCACGCCGAAACGATACCTGCAAACACTCACCCTGGAACGGGCAAAACAACTTCTAAAATCACAGGATAGCTCATCCCTGCGTACAAGCTATGAAGTGGGCCTTAGCAGCAGTTCCCGTTTGTACGACCATTTTGTTCATATCGAAGCGGTTACCCCCTCAGAGTACCGCCATATGGGACAAGGGCTATCCATTGATTACGGTTATCACCAGACCGTATTTGGTCAAATATTTCTGGCCCAAACAACCCGGGGAATCTGCCAGCTGGATTTTATTGACCAGAAGGCAATGCATGACCCTCTTAAAGTGCTGTGCCGGCAATGGCCACATGCAAGTATTAATGAAAATTTCGAATGGGCTGCTGTCACGGCTAACCGGTTATTTAGTACAAGTAAAAACGCTCGGACACCAATTTCACTCTGGGTTCGCGGTACCAATTTCCAGGTTAGCGTCTGGCGTGCACTGCTTAATATTCAATCCGGCAGGGTTGCCTCTTACGGCCAGATTGCCAGGGCGATTGGCAAACCGGCCGCATCTCGCGCGGTAGGTACCGCCATAGGTGCCAATCCGATTGGAATGATCATCCCCTGTCATCGGGTTCTTCGGGGTGATGGCGAGCTGGGAGGTTATCGCTGGGGCCAGACCCGGAAACATGCCATGTTGGCAAGAGAAACGGCATTATCTGACTAAAAAGGCCCGCGTAAATGCGGGCCTTTTTATTGGACTTTCGATTTATTGGGCTTAGGAAATCGCCCTGGAATCATTCTGCTGGTATCGAGTCCTTATCCTCGGCAATGCCTATAACCAGAACCTTGAGATCTTCCGAGCCGTTATTGGAAACCGAAACCGTCTCGCCCATCGTAATTGAAAAAGCGTCGTCCATTTCGATTGAGGCCGTCGCCCCATCAATGGAAACCGCGCCGGAACCCTCCATCACATAGTAGACCTCTTCCATACCCACCAGTTGGCGTGAGTCAGACGAACTACCGGCGGGGAGAATGATTTGGTCGACATGATTCCAGTTGGTAGTAAAAATATCGGGACCCAGTATCCGGGTGTAATGCACACGCTCATCGGATTGTGTAAACACCTCTCGCTGGTGAGACTCCTGATCCAGACGTGAATACACAAAAACGGGCACCGGATCGAGGGGCACGCCAACGCGATCATCCCCCAGATCAAAGGATCCTCCCTTGGCATTCTCCTTGGCCACCGCAAAATTTAACCAGCGCAGTGATTCATCTGTTGTATTGACGACCGCGTGAGAACTGCCCAACTTGTTGGGAACCACTACGGGGGCCTGGATTAGGGACGTACGACCATCCACGGTAAATTCTGCTTCCCCATTGAGAATGACGTACATTTCCTCTTTGCTGTGGTGAAAATGATGCCCGATTCCACCTTTAGGCAGAAGACGCCCCGCGTGCAGATAGAGGAAGTCCGTTGCCAGTTCGCCACGATCAATAATAGCTGTGTAATCCAGCGGGCCCGCCCCGGCGTGCGGGGCTTCGGCCAGGCGATAATTGGCCGGGTCGTTATGCAGAATACGGTCATCAATTCCCTGCGCACTGGCAGGAACAGCGAAAAACCATGCCACGGAAACGACAGCAGATAGTGTTTTTGTTGAAATTTTCATGTCTTTTTTCTTCTCATCCCCGATTGATAGAAAATCTGACGGGCGAGATTACGCCCGCTCGTAACTTATTGTCAAAAAAGCCCTGTTTGCAGAAAAAAACAGCTAATTATCATCTCTAATGCTGTGATCAGGCTTTAGATGCAATACCTTGTCTGCCACGTCAGGCAAGACTTCCAGGTTATGTCGAGTCAGCCGTTCATAATGCTGGATAAAGCGGGCTATCTGCTCTTCGTTCATAATGCCTTCAGCATCGTGACCCACTTTGGCCCGAAGCTTTTGCTCCTGCTCCAGCCGCCAGTTAAACACTGATTCAAAATTGGGCGCCTTGAGCATAATCAGCCTATCGAGCATTCCGTAGAGCACCTGGTATTCGCCCTTGAGACAATCGTTCACATAAGTACGCCAGTAGGCTGCCTGGTCCTCTTCTGATTCCAGTTCATTGATTGGCTCTTCCAGGGACTCCTCGGCTTCCGGGATGGAGCCTACACACCAGCCCTCCAGAATAATCAGGTCGACCGGGCCCTCTGTCATTGGCCAGATATCCTCAGGGGCGCGGTCATCTACCGACTTGGCAAATCGCGGGAGCGATACCCCTGACTCACCTGCCTTCAGGGCATTCATGGTGTTAAACGCCAGGGGTAAATCATGGGTTCCGGGAACCCCGCGTGTTGCCAGCAGAGGGTGTATATCTTTCGCCAGTCGATTACGGTCTTCTTTCGTCAGGTAAAAATCATCTATCGACAATACCGCCACTTCGGCCCCGTCCTCTTGTGTAAGAACGTCGGCAATAAAATCCGCCAGGGTCGATTTTCCCGTGCCCTGGGCACCGTTAATTCCCAGCACCAGCGGCCCATCATCCGTCTGGCTTTGCTGATCCGTCCGCCATTCTTTTACCTGATGGCAAAGGGGCAAATAAAAGCGTTCTGCAACCTCACGGAAACTCTCGGGCAAATGGTGTTTGGCAATAAAACTGTCGATCAGGCTCATTTATCGTTGGATTTGTAAGGGAAAGTTGTATACACATTAAGCCCGCAGCTTAATCAGCGTGCAACCCTGAAAACGCAAATTTGGCGTTCGGATAAGTCTTACTCTCTCACCAAGTTTGACGCGTTATGAGTGCAGGCAAGACGAGGAAAAATTGGCGAGCGCGAATCCGATTTAAGATCAACATATTTAAGGCATCAAGAGCAAAGGCCGGGCAAGGCAAAAGCCGAAAGAAAACCCGGAGTTTACAAGACGTAAATATGGAGCTTAAAAACAACACTCAGTTAATTTACATTTCTAGAACGTAATGAGTGAAGGCAGTACAAGGCAAATTGGTGTTCGAGAACCCGATTTAAGATCAACATATTTAAAGCATCACGAGCAAAGGCTGGGCAAGGCAAAAGCCGAAAGAAAACCCGGAGTTTACAAGACGTAAATGAGGAGTTTGAGTGAGTCTTTTAACGCAGCCCAGCCGAGCGCAGTTGCTTTAAACGGCCTGGACGGGGATGGACTTATTGGTCCGGACAATATTGTTACCTTCGTCCAGATAAACCAGCTTTGGCTTAAAGCTTTTCAGCTCTTCTTCACTGTATTGGCCATAGGCGGCGATGATGACTCGATCACCTACTTGCACTTTGCGCGCAGCGGCACCGTTCATGGAGATCATTCTGGAGCCACGTTGGCCTTTAATAATGTAGGTGGTAAATCGCTCACCATTATTTACATTGTAAATATCAATGGCTTCGAACTCGCGCAGTCCGGCGGCTTCGATGAGATCTTCATCGATGGCGCAGGAACCATCGTAGTGCAGTTCGGCCTGGGTAACCGCTGCGAGATGAAGTTTTGCCTTGAGCATATTGGTTAACATGGTCAGTAAGTACTTACCTTGATATTTTCAAACGGACGTTGTCGATAAGACGCGCGCCCTCGGTAAAAAGGGCGCCCAGTATAGCCAAATCAGTGTCCTCGTCCAGCGCTGGCGTTAAATTTTGTGCATTGCACACAGAAAAATAATCGGGTCGGAAACCGGCGTCAAGGATCTGTTGTTTGGCCTGCGCTTCCAGCTGTCCGTAATCCCGCTCTCCGTCGAGGATTTTGGATTTGGCCCACTCCAGCGACTTGTTTAACTGGTTGGCTTTGGGTCGTTCTTGCGGCGTAATAAATGCATTTCTTGAGCTCAGGGCCAGGCCGTCATGATCGCGGGCGATGGGTGCGCCAATGATTTTGACCCGCATACAGAGGTCTGCCACCATCCGGCGGATGACGGCGAGCTGCTGCCAGTCTTTTTCTCCAAAGATGGCGACGTCAGGATCGACGATATGGAACAGTTTGGTTACGACGGTGGTGACTCCCTCGAAATGGCCGGGGCGTGTGGCTCCGCACAGGACATCGGTCATGGTGGGACAGAATACGCGGGTCTGGCTCTCCATGCCGTTGGGGTACATTTCCTCGTCTGTGGGAAAAAACAGGTAGTGACAGCGCTCCTCGTTCAGCTTGGCCACATCGGACTCAAAGGTACGGGGATACTGATCCCAGTCTTCATTCAATCCAAACTGGAGCGGGTTGACAAATATGCTGGCAACCACCACCTCGCCGTGATTGTGCGCCTCGCGAATCAGGGCCATGTGACCTTCATGCAGGTTGCCCATCGTCGGAACCAGGGCAACGCTTTCCCCCTGAAAACGATGTTTATTTAGTACAGAGCGAAGCTGGCTGATGCCTCGGATTACCTGAAGGGCCATAGCGGGAGTATTTAGCGGGTTAGTCGTGTTCCGGTGCCCGGAATTCCGGCGCCAGATTATTAAAGCGGGTGTATTCACCCTGGAACTGCAAACGCACGGTGCCTATTTCACCGTTACGCTGTTTACCAATAATGATTTCAGCGATGCCTTTGTCCTGACTGTCTTCGTTGTAGTATTCATCGCGATAGATAAATACGATGACGTCGGCGTCCTGCTCGATGGCCCCGGATTCCCGAAGGTCAGAATTCATTGGCCGCTTGTTGGGACGTTGCTCCACTCCCCGGTTGAGCTGTGATAGCGCCAACAGCGGGCAGTCAAATTCCCGGGCCACCTGTTTCATGGAGCGGGAAATTTCCGAGATTTCCTGGACCCGGCCTTCTGTTGGGCTCGCCGTGGTCATTAACTGGAGATAATCGAGCATCACCATGGCGGGATTAGTGCCCTGCTCTCTAGTCAGCCGGCGCACACGAGCACGCACGTCTGTAGGCGTTAACCCGGGCGTATCATCGATAAACAGTTTCCTGCCCTTGAGCTTGGCCGCAGCCTTGGCGAGCTTGTCCCAATCATCTCCGGTGAGGTTGCCGTCGCGGATATGCTTGAGCTGTATCTTGCCGATGGACGCGAGCAAGCGCATCACCAGGGCATCTGCAGGCATTTCCAGGCTAAAAACCAGTACCGGCTTGTCGGATGAAAACAACGCTGACTCCACCATGTTCAGTGCCAGGGCGGTTTTACCCATGGAGGGACGGGCAGCGATCACAACCAGGTCGGCTCGCTGCCAGCCCGAAGTTTTTTCATCAAGGTCGGTAAAGCCAGTGGTAATGCCGGTGATGGTATTGCCCGACTCGTAAAGCTCCTCAATTCGATCAATCGCTCCCTTGAGCAGACTGTCGACATTGATAAATCCATTATCACGCGGCCGGCCTTCCGAAATCTCCAGAAAGCTCTGTTCCGCTGAAGATAACAGGGAATCTGCCGAAGCCCCGTCGGGATTTCGGCTAAGGCTGATAATGTCACTGGCCGCGCCTATCAGTTTTCTAAGCGTGGCCTGTTCACTAACAATACGCGCATAGGCCTCGATATTTGCCGCGCTTGGGGTGTTCGCTGCCAGTTCAGAGACGTAATTGGCTCCCCCGGCCTTATTTAGCTGTTTACGGCTGTTGAGCTCATCGCAGATGGTAATGGGATCGAAGGGTTGCTGCTCTTCAGCCAGGCGGCCAAGCGAATCAAAAATTTGCTGGTGCCGGGCATCATAGAAATCTTCTTTTTGCACCAGACTGGCAATGGTGTCGTAGGCTTTGTCACCGGCCAGCATAAGTCCACCAATCACGGCGGCCTCGGCTTCTATCGAATGCGGCAGGGGGCCTGAGCCACGACGGGGAGATGGCTCGGAGTCCGAGATATTGACGACGTTTTCAGTCATATCCTGGTTTCGATCGCGTTAATAATCTTAAGCATGGCTGTACGTGGTTCTTCGTAACGGGGCGAATCATGCAGATCGGCAACACCAATACCTTCGTCGGCACATCGCAAAAACACATAGGAGTCTGGCAAGGTCATCACTTCGTGGGAACCCATACGCTTAAGAAACCGGCTCAGCTGATGAAAATATTTGTTGCGCTTGTCCACTCGATTGCCAATCACAAAAAGTCGCTTGTTTGATGTCCGGAAGCCCGGCGAAATATAAACTTCCTTCAAAAACTCGGTAGTCGCCCGGATATCGACTGCTGAGGGTAATACAGGCACCAGAATATAATCGACCTTTTGCAGGGTATCGTACAGGCGCTGATCACGCATTGCTCCGGGACTGTCAACAATAACACGACTGGTATCAGGTGAAACCCGCAACGCCCAGTCCAGCTGGGGGACCCCGACCTCGGCACAACCGCTAACGGCGGTAATCGGCGGGGCAATGGGCGGTCGCATTTCCATCCAGGCCATTGATGAACGCTGCTGGTCACAGTCAACCAGCGAGGTATCAAATCCCAGCCTTGCATAGGCTGCTGCCAGATTGGTCGCCAGGGTACTTTTACCACTTCCGCCCTTGGAGTTGGCCACCAGAATAAACTTGCGCCCGTTTTTGGGTCTTACACGCGTCCGGACGCGAACTTCAGAAGTCATGCAAACATTCCGCCTTTGACCTGGGCCCGGGAATTCCCCCAAGCCATAGCGAGACTATTCTAGCCTTTCGTACCAATAAAAAAAAACCGGAATCACCACGAAGGCCATTCCGGTTTCTATCAAGCAGGTAAAACCTGCTGATCGCCATAAATTTACTCGGCAGTTACCACCAACTTGATCGTCGTGGTCACATCAGAGTGCAATTGGAGATCAATCTGGTACTCGCCGACCTCGCGAATTACCCCTTCAGGAAGGAGCACTTCGGCCTTTTCTATTTCCTGGCCTGCGGCGGTCACTGCATCGGCGATTTCACGCGTACCGACAGAACCAAAAAGCTTGCCCTCTTCACTGGCATTGGCAACGATACTGATCTCACCAATTTGCTCAATAAGCTTTGCACGGCCTTCAGCAGCGGTCAGTTTTTCAGCAGATGCTGCTTCCAGCTCGGCTCGGCGCTCTTCAAACATGGCAATGTTCTCAGGTGTAGCAGGAACTGCTTTTCCCTGGGGCACTAGGAAGTTGCGGCCATAACCGGATTTAACATCGACCTGGTCGCCGATATTGCCCAGGCGACCAATTTTTTCCAAAAGAATTACTTGCATCCTACAACTCCAATTATTTGTGGTTGTCGGTGTAAGGCAGCAGTGCCAGGTAGCGCGCGCGTTTAATCGCTGTGGCCAACTGACGCTGGTAACGTGCCTTGGTACCGGTGATGCGGCTGGGAACGATCTTGCCGTTCTCACCAATGTATTGCTTCAACGTATCGAGATCTTTGTAATCAATACTTTCTACGCCTTCAGCTGTGAAGCGGCAGAATTTGCGGCGACGTGAAAATCTGGCCATTACTTGTCCTCCTCATCTGCAGTTTCTTCGGAAGCCTGCTCTTCGTTTGCTTCCTCGGCTTCATCAGCCTCGTCATTATCACTGTTGTCTTCCGTTGCTGCGGCGGCCTGATCAGAAGCAGCTCGTGCTTCGGCAGCGGCGGCCCGGGCTGAATCACGCTCTTTTTCTTCGCGCTCGGCTTTCATGATGAGGGATTCCTCAAGCTCGGCCTTTTCACGGGCAATAACCAGATTGCGCAAAACCGCGTCGTTGTATCGGAAGTTGGTGGTTAATTCTTCCAGAGCACCCTTGGTGCACTCTACGTTCAGCATGACGTAGTGCGCCTTGTGAATTTTCTGGATTGGGTAAGCAAGCTGGCGGCGACCCCAGTCTTCGACACGGTGTACAGTACCCTTGTCGTCGGTGATGGCCTTGCTGTAGCGCTCGATCATAGCCGGCACTTGCTCGCTCTGGTCCGGGTGGACCATGAACACGATTTCGTAATGTCTCATTGTTTCTCCTCGTGGATTAAACAGCCTCCCATCAACCCTTTGGGCGCGGTGAGGCAAGGAGCTGGGATCGGGGGTTGAGTCCCGATCTCAGGGGCGCGCGATTCTAGGCGTTCGGCGCGCCTTTTGCAAGACTTAAATAAGCGTGGCGAACGTCAGAGGCAGGGACTACCGCTTCGCTGACGCAACGCTTCGAAGAGCATGATGCCGGTGGCCACAGAGACATTCAGGCTTTCTACCGTGCCCTGCATTGGAATCCGGATCAGGTGGTCACAGGATTCGCGAGTTAACCGGCGCAGTCCCCGGTCTTCGCTGCCCATGACCAGGGCAATCGGTGCCGTCAGGTCAATATCACACATCGTCTGTTCAGCTTCACCGGCCGCACCGCAAATCCAAAAGCCATTTTTCTGCAGCTTTTTAAGTATGCGACTGAGATTGGTAACTAAAACAAATGGCACAGTTTCAGCTGCACCGCAGGCGACTTTACGGGCAATGGGTGTCAGCCCGGCTGATTTATCGCGCGGCGCGATCACTGCATCGACACCAGCGGCGTCGGCACTACGAAGGCAGGCGCCCAGATTATGCGGATCGGTAATGCCATCCAGCACCAGCACCAAAGGGGCGTAATCAAGACTTGTGAGAAAATCGACCACCCACTTCTCGTCGTACATTTTGCCCTTGTCTGCTTTCAGGATGCAGCCCTGGTGACGTTCATGATGGGCGTAGGCATCCAGTTCACTGGAAGGCAGGCGAACAATGGGAACATTGTTGCGCTGGGCAAGACTGATGGTTTTTAACAGACGCTGATCGTTACGCCCCTCGGCAACCATCAGCTCGTGCGCTCGTTCCGGCCTGGTTTTTAACAAGGCCTGGACAGCATGAAAACCAATAATCAAATCGGTTGCTACGTCTAATGTCATTTTCCCCTGCGACTCTTTCTACTTTGACGTGCTCCCGATTTTTTCATACTGGCTTTGCGTGTTTTTTTATCTTTTCGGGGGCCACGCTTTTTGTTGGACTTTGCTCCATCTGACAAAGAGCTCTCAAGAGTTCGATTGGAAAGCGCTCGGCTCTTGCGACCGGAATACCCGCTCCCCGATTCCTGAACATTATTTCCCTTTGGATCCGAGTTTCCCGAGGAATTGGTCAACTCAAAATCTATCTTGCGTTCATCAAGATCAACCCTGGCAACCTGGACCATTGCCTTGTCGCCAATTTTAAATGTACGCCTAGTACTTTCACCAATCAATATCTGGTTGGCGGAATCATACTCGTAATAGTCATTGGGCAGGTTGGTAATGTGCACCAGCCCTTCAATGTAAAGATCAGCCAGCTCGACAAAGATACCGAATTGGGTCACCGTGGAAATGACCCCCATAAAGCGATCACCCACGTGCTTCTGAAGATACTCACACTTGAGCCATTGGGCGACATCACGGGTGGCATCTTCGGCGCGTCGTTCATAAGCGGAGCAGGTTTGCCCCAACGCTTCCAGCGACTCCAGATCATAGGGGTAGCTCTTTTTGGCAGGCAGGGCTGGTGCTCCCTCGACCCGGCGGACATGGAATGCTTTCTTTCCTGAACGAATCACCGACCGAATAGCCCGGTGAACCAGCAAATCCGGATAGCGCCGAATAGGCGAGGTAGAGTGCGCGTACGCTTCATACGCCAGGCCAAAGTGTCCCTTGTTTTCCGGTTGGTATACCGCTTGCTGCTGGCTACGCAGTATCTGCATCTGGATCAGGTGCTTGTCCGCCCGGTCGCCCATGGCTTCGGAAAGCTTGTAGAAGTCGCTGGTCGTCGGCTGTTCGCCACCTCCCAGCCACAGGCCCGCCTCTGACAAATAATTGCGCAAGGCTTCCAATTTCTCATTCGCCGGAGGCAGGTGTACCCGGAACAGGCCGGGAATCTTGTTGCGGATCAGGAATTGTGCAGCACAGATATTGGCACAGAGCATGCACTCCTCAATGAGTTTATGTGCATCGTTGCGCACCATCGGTACAATTTTTTCAATTTTCCGATCCGCATTAAATTCGAAACGCACCTCGACACTTTCAAACTCCATGGCACCGCGTTTCTGTCTCGCCCGAAAAAGCACCTTGTAGAGAGCGTGCAATTCATCAATCTGCTGGCACAACGGGCCCAGGCTGTCACGTTCCGGGGTTTGCGCCTGGCTTCTTTCTTCCAGTGCATTGGCTACCCGTGTATAGGTCAAGCGCTCATGCGAACGGATGACTGCTTCCGAGTATCGAAAATCGACCAGGTTGCCCTTGCTATCAATCTTGATTTCACTAACCAGCGCCAGGCGATCCACGTTCGGGTTCAATGAGCAAAGGCCATTGGACAGCACCTCGGGCAGCATGGGCACCACATAATCCGGGAAATATACCGACGTAGCCCTCTGCTGGGCTTCCTGGTCCAGTGCCGACCCGGGTTTTACATAATGGGAAACATCGGCAATCGCTACCCAGAGCTTCCAGCCCAGGCCATCCCGCTCGACAAAAACCGCGTCGTCAAAATCCCTGGCATCCTCACCATCAATGGTGACAAAAGGCAGTTTACGCAGGTCGACCCGATGTTTTTTGTGTGCCGGTTTTACGGTTGCCCCCAGGGCATCGGCTTCATCCTCCACAGACTCTGGCCACTCATGGGGAATGCCGAACTCGCGTAACGCGACCTGGATTTCCATGCCTGCCGAGAGCTCCTCACCGAGGATTTCCTTAATCCGTCCGATTGCCGGCGCAAATTCTCCGGGCTGTTCAGTAATTTCCGCCACCACTATCTGGCCGGATTTCGCCCCGGCAGTATGTTTTTTGGGGATCTGGATATCGTGACTAATACGGCTATTGTTGGGTTTCACATAGCAGAGGCCATGCTCATCATTGAAGCGCCCAACCAGCTCACGGGTATTGCGCTCGAGGATATCGACAATTCGGCCCTGCAAGCGACCTTTCCGGTCGGTCGAACCGACGCGGACTTCCACGATATCGTTGGGGAACACCCGGCGCATATCCTGCTTGCCCAGGGAAATTCGATCATGATTCTCAATGTCGACAAATCCGTATCCATCATTGAGCGCCCTTACCGGGCCAATGAGTCGAGCAGATTCAGATGATTGTGTTTTTGACAAGTTCAGTCGGGGATGTGAAATTTCCGCACATTGTATAGGGATTTCTACAGACAAACAGATGGCTGCACAAGAATCTCGCAAACCTGCTCCATCTGTTGATTGGATATAGCGCCTGATTCGATGGAAGACCCGCAGAGATTAGCTGCCACCAAACGGGCATCTGATCGCTTGGTAAACAGGTTCAGTGCGCATGTCCGCCGGCCTTCTGACAACAGATCCCTAATCACTTCCGGGCTCAACATGCCCACGGTTTCCATCACCGGGCAGCGGATAATATTGTGCAATGCGGTCAACAGTTTGGGTCCAATAAATTGCGGGGGCACGCTCAGCGCTGCGGTAGATAGCATCCGTTCGGCCTGATCCGCATAAAAATCAAGAAAGTGGTTCCGGCGATCAAATAATAAAAATGCATTCTGTACTTTTTTATGGACTTGCAGCTTGTTGGGGTTATCCGGCCGGGACTGAACCCAGACCTCCCTTCCGAGCATGTATCCCTCGGGCAACTGTCCAGACACCGGCAATACAAACTGCTCCGGTCGAAAGACCAGCGTATCTGCATCGAGCCAAACGACCCGCTCATAACCTTCCGCAAGGCATGCCTGAATGACTTTAAGCCTGGCCAGATCAGAGAGCACCACATTTCGCTGGTTAAACCGCGTCCGGATATTTTCTGGCACCCAATCGAATAATGCATCATCCAGAAAGCGGTACTCGAAGTTGTTTTCGGCACTCCAATTACGAACGGATTGCAGGCATACTGCCAACCATTCATAGGGCAGAGGTTCCTTGTGAGACTGAATAACCAGAGTTGGCATATTGGTTATTCTTATACAAGGAACAGGCTGCTGGAAGACTTTTGACTAAATACGATTAGTAAATTGGACACAATGTGCTAATTTAGCAAGTCAAGTAAAGGAAACATACAATGTCTGTTGGTCAAAGCTTTATCGCATTAGACCTTCATTCGCATCGCAGGAAGATGTTGCGATTCGTCTGGGTCGTTATCGGGGGCCTCCTGGTGGTGGCCTTTACACTTCCACAGGTTATTTCCGGGCGAGAGCCGTTATTCCCTATTCATGTACAGGCGCTGTTCCTGTCTTACCTTATTCTGTCCTATGTTATCTCCCGCTGGCATCAGTATTATTGGCTGGCACCACATATGTTGTTGGGTGGGTTACTGGTCATGCTGATCGCAACCTGCTACACCCAGGACGGCATCAACACCCCGGCCTCCCACTTTATTGCCCTGCTTCCGGCCCTTTGCGCCCTGACGATGTCCGCCAATGCAGCCATTGTCCACAGTATCATTATTGCCATGGCAATTGCGGCCATCACCATTCTTGCACCTGGCCTCCAGATAAGGGACGCCAGCACGATGGATTTACTGAATGCGGCAACACTGATTCTCAACGCCATTATTGTTGCCACCGGGGTCATTTATCTCAGCAGACATCAGGAAAAGCTGATATCGATATTCAGGGGAAAATCCAGCCTGGATGAGCTAACCGGCCTGCCGAATCGTTATTTTTTGCGCAATCTGTTTTGGGAGAAAACCAAAAAAGCCCAGGAGCTCGACAAGGAGCTGCCGGGCATAATATCTGTCGGGATTGATGGCTTTGTGGAATACAACGATGCCAACGGAGAAGAAGCAGGCGATGCACTTCTGATTCAGGCAGCCAATACCATTTCTTCCCTGCTGCCCCCCAACCAGCACTTTTCCATCGGTCGAACCCACGGTGTCGGTTTTATGGTGATTTTCGATCATGTGGACGATGAAAAGCTGAAATATGTTTCCACCAAAATCCAGACCGGCTTTAAAGCCCTTAACATCAAGGGCCTTGAAGGCAACCCGATGACTGTCAGCATCGCCATCGTGCAGTTCCCAAAAGACAATCCTCCTGCGAGCCCGACCTCTGCACTGCGACTGGCGCACCAGCATCTAATCAAGCTACAGGCCAGGGGCCCTGAGCATCTCGAGCGCTTTACTCACTAAATTCCTTTATGCCCGGGCGATTTGCCAACAAGACGCCACCCTTATCCGGGTGGTCTGACTTTCTCAAAATCTGGCCAGATATCGATTACGGCTACAATGTCTCACCCGGCCAGACCATTGCGGCGTTCCGCTCTCCTGCGGGAAAAGCCATGCGCTGGGGTCTGATCCCCCACTGGTCCAGTGAATTTGTCTCGGAATACGCCACGTTTAAGGCCCAGGTTGAATCGATCCATGAAAAGCCCGCCTTTCGTGACGCCTGGGAGAACAAACAGCGCTGCCTGATTCCCATGCTGGGCTATTACGAATGGACCGGTCCAAAAGGCGACAGACAACCCTATTTCTTCCAGGCCAGGGATCGCCAGGGACTGGTCGTCGCCGGTATTTACGACAAGTGGGGACCGGAGGGGCTTTACTCCTGCACCATGATCACCCGCCCTGCCGACGACGATATCGCCAACATTCATCCCCGCATGCCGGTTCTGCTGACTCCGGAGTCTGCCCGACTCTGGCTGGATATCGACACCCGTGACACGCAATCCATGCTACTCGACCTGACATCACCACCAATCATGCACTATCCTGTGTCAAGAGATGTTGCCAACGTGCTGAACAACAGCAAACGGCTTATCGAACCCATAGACATTTAAATCCACACCGAGACATGACTGATTCTGATTCCGATGCCATGCTGCTGGAGGCCAAGGCGGCTTCCGACGAAAAAAATGAAGCCCGAGCCCAGGGGATCCTGCTGGAATTGTTACGTGCAGAGCCACATAACAGTGCAGCCCTTTATATGCTGGGAGGCTCGTATTTTTGCGAGGAAAAATACCCGGAGGCAGCGGTTGTTTTTGAACAGCTGGTGCTGATGTTCCCGGGCGACAGCAAAGCGTCGACCGGCCTGTACAACGCCCTTTGGAGTCAAGGTAAAGCCATGGAGGCCGTTGCCGAAATCAAGCGTTTCTTTGAAAACGCCGACCCGGCAACCGAGCAGGATGCCATCCGCAACTACAAACGCATTATTGAAACGCTAAGCGCAGAAGACCAAAGCGCTCCGCACTAAATCAGCGGGCTACGGACCTTCTACTTGCTCTCTCTTTGTATTTCGGAGCGGGCACTATCCAGTGCCTGACAGGCCTTTTCCGTTCCGTCCAGAATACGGGCACTGTGCCGATGTAAAAGGTCGGGGTGAACTTCATACAGGTGGTCATTAGCTACTGCCGGCAATGACGTCCAGCGCTGCCAACCTGCCAGCCGGTCAGGCTGTGCTCCGGGCTCACCGGCCATCAGAATGACATCCGGGTTACGTTGAATAACCGACTCCATACTGATTCTTGGCACCAGCGGGATGGCGCCTGAAAAGACATTGCGACCACGACAAAGGCGAATGACATCCGAAATCAGATGATCGCCATTTACGGTCATCTGGGGTTCATGCCAGATCTGGTAATAAACAGATAATTCCTGTTTGTCGGCATAAGCTCTCCTAAGCTCGGCCAAGCGGGCAAAATACTTTTCACTCTCAGCCTGTCCCTCTGACTGGTGCCCACTGATTTCACCGATCCAGCGCAAGCTTTCACCCACGTCTTCCAGCGTATGCGGGTTGTGACTTTCCACCCGAATGCCCAGCGATCTTAAACGGGCCATGGCATCGGAACTGTTCCCCCCTTCCCAGCCGACGACCAGGGTGGGTCGAAGCGAAATAATCTGCTCATAGTTGAGTTTTTCATTGGTGCCGATCACCGGGATAGCCCTGGCCGCCTCGGGATAATTGCTATGACTCATGACACCGACAATGTCATCTCCCGCCCCCACCGAAAACAGTAATTCAGTGATATGTGGCGCAAGGCTGATGATGCGTTCCTGGCTGCTCGCCAAGGCCGAAAAAAGCAGCATGGCTAACAAAATAATGTGGCGTACAGCGCTCTTCAATGTGTCACTCCGGTAAATACCAGATGTTTTTGGCCAGTTGAACCATCCTCAACAAAGCGGGCGTTCACACCGAAACCCTGTCGGATATTGGCTTCCGTAAGGACAGACTCCGGCTGTCCTACTGCTTGCAACTGACCACAACAAAGCAAGGCGATACGATCGGCACAGCTTAACGCCAGGTTAAGATCGTGCATAACCACCAGCACCGATATGCCCTGGCTGGCGACATCACGCAACAGATTGATCACCAGTTGCTGGTGTGCCAAATCAAAATTGGATGTCGGTTCATCAAGCACTAGCAAGCGCGTTTTTTTCGCCGGATTCCATATCTGTGCCAGTACCCGAGCCAGCTGTACTCTCTGGCGTTCGCCGCCGGATAAACGGGGATAAATACGGTCAGCCAGATGCCGGACATCAAGGCGATCCAGCACCTCATCGACCACTTGCGTATCGACCAGGTATCCCGACGAATGCGGGATTCGCCCCAGCGCCACCACCTCCCTGGCCGTAAAAGGGAATGCCAGGACTGACTGTTGTGGCATAAAGGCGGCATGGACGGCCAGCGAGGATAATGGCCAGTCCTGCATCGCCTGACCATGAAAGATGATTTGCCCGGAAGACAGCGGCTGCTCACCGGAGATGGCGCGAATCAGGGTACTCTTGCCGGCCCCGTTGGGACCGACCAGGGCCATGACCTCACCCGGCTCCAGCGACAGGCTGACCCGATCCAGCAAGCGAACATCACCGATATCCACCGTCGCTGCATCGATCTGCAACAATGGGTGCGTTTTACCGGGCATTTTTTGTTTGCCTCAACAGGTAGATAAAAAAGGGCACGCCCAAAAATGCGGTAATGACCCCCACTGGCAACTCAGCGGGAGCGATAACCAGGCGCGCCAGCAGGTCAGCCAATACCAGCAATATGGCACCGAGCAACCCGGAGGCCAGCAACAGGCTGCGATGGTCCGGACCGGAAATCAGACGAACCATGTGGGGCACGATCAATCCGACAAAGGCGATTGTCCCCGCCAGTGCCGTGGAAACACCCACTCCCAGTGCGGACAGCAGAATAATCCGGCGTTTCATTACCTGCACATTCACCCCCAGGTGACGCGCTTCAGATTCGCCCAACAGCAAGGCATTCAGGTTGTTTGCCTGGCCACGCAATAAAAGCAGGAAGAGCCCCAGCATCGCTGCGCAAAGCCAGACCCGGTTCCAGTTAGCCAAATCCAGGTTGCCCATTTGCCACAGGCTCATGCGACGCAACATTTCATTGTTTGCCATAAAACTCATCAGGTTATTCAGGGCCGCCGCCAGGGCGCTGATGGCGATGCCGACCAATAACATGGTGGCAACGGATGTTCCCTGGTAGGGCGACGTCGACAAGCGGTAAACCAGGATCACAGCCCCTGCCCCGCCAATAAACGCGCCAATAGAGATCAATGAAAGGCCACTGAGGGTCGATACCGAAAGCCATCCGCCCAGAAACGTTGCCAGATACCCCCCCGTCAGAATGGCCAGGCTGGCGCCCACGGAGGCTCCGGCACTGACCCCAATCAGGCTGGGGTCGGCCAATGGGTTGCGAAACAGCCCTTGCATCACTGCACCCGAGACGGCCAGTACCGCGCCGACCAGCGCCGAGAGCAATGCGCGCGGGATTCGAATTTCCCAAAGGATCAACGCCGACTGGGTGTTTTGTCCGCTGAACAGGTCCGCCATGGAAAAATCGACCGGCCCGACAGCAATGGCCAGCAACATAACAGGCAGTATGCTGGCTAGCAGTAGCCAGCAGAATTTGTTGCCCTCAAGCAAACGCAATTCAGACTCCCGAGACCGAGCAAAGATCAGCCCCCGGGGCATCCAGCCCGGTTGCCTGGGTAAATTTTGTCCAGTCCATATGGCTTTCCAGCATATCCGCCAGCCGGTTTAGTTCAGACTCACGCAAGGCCGCTCGATGAAGCCTCACGATGTCCTGTAACCCCGCCCACTGCAAAAGCGCACCCAATGCATCCGGTTGATCAAACAACCCATGAATGTAGGTGCCCAGGATATTACCGTCCTCGCTGACCACACCATCCTGCTCACCATCGACCAGGGCAAATGGCTTCTTCAGTGCAGCGCCCGTTGTTTGACCACAGTGGATTTCATAGCCCTCCAGCTGGGCCTCCTCTCCAAAGGCAAGCGCACCGGAAACCCGTTTAAGTATTTTTTCCGGCCCCAGCTCTGTCGAGATATCCAGTAATCCCATTCCTTCTGATTCTCCTGGCGAGCCTTCAATCCCCTGGGGATCCAGGAGCGTGTTGCCAAGCATCTGGAAGCCGCCACAGATACCCAACAATTTTCCGCCGTAGCGCAGATGCCGCGCAATCTGCTCAACAAATCCCTGGCTCTTGAGCCACTGGAGATCGGCGCGAACACTCTTGGAACCGGGCAGGATGATCAAGTCGGCGCCAGAGAGCTCCCCGCCTTCCCCGATAAACTCCAGGTCCACCTGTGGGTGCATTCGCAATCCATCAAAATCCGTGTGGTTGCTGATTCGCGGGAAGACCGGGACTTTTACTTTCAGCCTGCCTAGAGACGAAGGATCTTCATTTGTTGCAGCTAGATCCTGACTGCTATCAATCGCATCTTCCTGGTCGAGCCGCAAATTAGACAAATAGGGAAGTACGCCAAGTACGGGCTTGCCGGTTTTTTCTTCCAGCCAGGTCAGCCCGGGCTCCAGAATGGACAAATCACCGCGAAATCGATTGATCACAAAACCCACAACACGACGCTGTTCAGACTCAGACAGCAAAGACAGGGTTCCTATCAAGTGGGCGAAGACGCCGCCACGATCAATGTCTGCCACCAGAATCACCGGACAATCCACGGCTTCGGCAAAACCCATATTGGCAATATCCCTGTCCCGCAAGTTGATCTCTGCGGGGCTTCCGGCGCCTTCGACCAATACCAGTTCGTAACTGGCGGACAGTCGACGATAGGAGTCCAGCGCGTATTCCAGCCCTTTGCCCTTGAAGGCCTGGTACTCGCGGGCCTCCATGGTCGTTAGTGCCTTTCCATGAACAATAATCTGCGCCCCGGTATCCGAGTTGGGCTTGAGCAAAATCGGGTTCATATCCGTGTGCGCCTCGATGTTCGCCGCCAGGGCCTGCAAGGCCTGGGAGCGACCGATTTCACCACCTTCCGGGGTCACCGCACTGTTTAGCGCCATATTCTGGGGTTTAAAAGGCGCAACCCTTACCCCCTGGCGTGCAAAAACGCGGCAAAGCGCCGCCACCAATGTGGTCTTGCCAGCATCGGATGTGGTGCCCTGAACCATCAGCGCGCGGCTAATAATCCACTCCCTTCCTGGCCATGATGCCCGACTTAAAGGCATGCTTTGTTTCCCTGACTTCCGACACCGTATCGGCCAATTCCTGAAGTGCCGAACCACCGCCGCGCCCGGTGACCACCACGCTCTGGTGTTCCGGACGGTTTTTAAGCGCGTCCAGGATCATGTTTTCGTCCAGGTACTTGTAGGCAATCATGTAGGTAATCTCGTCGAGCACCACCAGGTCATAGGACGGGTCGCCAAGCATCGGCGCGGCCTGCGCCCAGGTGCGTTCGGCCGCCTCAATATCTGACGTTCGGTCCTGGGTGTTCCAGGTGAACCCTGTTCCCATCTGGTAAAAACTTACCTGCGGGCAATGCTCCTTGAGATAGATCTCCTCACCCGAAAGCTGCTGGCCCTTGATAAATTGCACCACACCAACCTTGTGTCCATAGCCCAGTGCGCGCATGACCATCCCGAACGCCGAACTGCTCTTGCCCTTGCCATTTCCTGTGAGCAATACCAGAACGCCCCGGTCCACATCCGCCGCTTCAATATGGGCATCGACCCGGGCCTTCTGTTTTTGCATGGCCTGTTTGTGTTTTTGGTTTTTATCCATTCTGTTCAGTATCCGAAGAATCTATATGAATAGACCAGCGTTAGCGTTGAAGGGATGGCCAGGCAAATTTGATCAAAGAAGCGGATTTTATAAAAAATAAATGAGCATTCTGAGGTCAAATTTAACGACGCCATAGCGAATTAGCTAGCTGGTCCTAGAAGCGGTAGCGCATACCCGCATAAAACGAACGATCGCGGGTGTTATAACCCGTCACCTCCTCGTAGTCTTCATCGGCCAGGTTTTCAATGCGGCCAAAGGCCTCCAGACCATTGGCCAATCGATAATTGGCACTGAGATCAATCACTTCGTAGTCATCCAGCGGCACGGATCCATTATCCACGGCATCGCGCGCCACACGCACATTGGCAAGGATATTCAGGCGCGCGTCCAGCAGCGCAAACTCTACTCCCAGGTTGGCCAAATGCCTGGGGCGACGCACCCGAATGTCTCCTGTGCTGTCTTCTGTCTTGTTATAGGTGTGATTGGCAATCAGGCTTACTTGCGAGCTGACCGGGTACTCAACAGCGGTTTCCACACCCCGGGAAGTCGACCGGTCCCCGGTTTGCAGATAGCCGCCAAAGGTCACCAGATCAAAATAGATTTCGTTATCAATTTCCTGATCGAAGTAAGTCACCTGAATTTCCGCTCCATTTTGCATCAGGTAATCCACACCCAGGTCATATCCCCTGCTAGTTTCTTCTTTCAGGGAAACACCATTGCCAAAGGGGCCTGCGTTGTAGGCAACTTCACTGAGACTGGGCGCCCGAAAGCCGGTGCCGTAGGTGGCTCGGTATTTAATACTGTCGCCAGAGGCCAAATCCTGTACGAAGGCAGCAGAAGCCCGGTAACTGATGTGCTTGCCAAAATCCGAATTATCGTCGTAGCGCAGACCCGCGGTAACAAATACAACCTCGTTAAACCCGCTTTGATACTCAGCAAAAACGCCCAGTTGGTCCTGGTCGGACTCGCTGCCGGTCGCCGAGATTTCATCCTTCTGGTAATCCGACCCAAACACCAACTGCTGGCTATCCGAAATTTGCAGGTTGCCAACATACTCCGCCTGGGAGGTCTTACCCTCAGTGCCGTAACTTAATGTATTTTCAGTGAAATAATCGCGCTGGACGTCCGTGACAGCATAGGCAAATGTGTGGCCAACCACGCCGGTCACATAGTCCAGGCTGAGCCTGGCAGTTTCATGCCTGGTTTCGCCCAGGCAGTCATTGGAGAGTGTCGACGTGGCGGTATAGCAGCTGTCATATTCACTGACCGCGTCGATATCCCGGTAAACCAGTGTCGCCGACAGGTCCGGGCTGATTTTCATGCCACCCTTAAAATGAATACTGGTATTTTCTGCACCGTCATCATCTTGCAGAACCGTGTCGTCCGATCGCGAATTAAACCCATCTGTGGATGTATCGGTCACCGCCAGGGAAAAATCCAGGTTATCCGTGCCCCCGCGTACATTACCGCCAAGATTCATGGTTCCGTCCGCACCGGTCTCTACGGACGCATTTCCGGAAAGACCTTCCGTGCCACTTCGGGTAATCACATTGATGACTCCACCAGCATCCGCACCATAAAGGAAGCCTTGTGCCCCGCGCAGGATTTCAATACGTTCAATGTCCTGGGTATTGGCCAGATTCTGGACCAGCGGACCAACCTGGGTTCCAGTAGGGTCAGACATATCCACCCCATCAATCATGACCAGGGTTCGGTAGCCTTCTTCACCGCGGATACGCAGACTGGTCACCGCCCCGGTGCCCCCCTGGTTACTTACGCCAATGCTGGTCTGGGTTCTGAGCACATCGGCCAGCGAGGTATAACCCTTAAGCTCCAAGTCCTCGCGGGTGATCACGGAGACTGAGGTTGCCACTTCACGAAGCGGTTGTTCGACCCGGCTGGAAGTGATGACCACCTCTTCCAGTCCTTCGGGTTGAGTTGCAGTTGATTCCTGTGCAGCGACAGGTAAAGAGAAGATGGCAGTGGTCAACGCCACTTTAAATTTATTGTTATTCATAAGTATTCCTCAATTGCGTAAAACAACAATTGTCCGGAGCAAACCCATGAGGATGCGGCCCAGACGTTCGCGACTGAGGGAGGAAAATGCGGGGATATCAAAACAGTGACGGCCCACGACAAAGCCCTCCGCTTCGTCTTGGAGAACTCCCTATCAGGACAGGGAGTTCAAGCTCGCTACTTTGCAGGCCGGTATCGGGCTTAGGGCGCTATCTATAAAAGTTGAAAACGTCCATCACCGTTGCGGGGGCAGCCGTGGATTGGGCTGTGTCTACCTTAACTTCTGACACAGAATCACCACAGTTCCCGTTTAACCTGACCAACGAATACAAGGCAGTATCCGGTTCAGGCACCTCAAGCAGGTTGGGGGGGAGTTTAGGTGAGTAAGGCATTCGGCGCAATGGCGATTTTATGCGCGGAATATCTCATACATTTATGTAACTATATTGCAATTACGCAAAGAAAATGTAGCATAGTTGCGCTTTTAGACTGTTAGAGGGTAATACATGACCAAGGTAGCCATTAATGGCTTTGGCCGCATCGGAAGAAATGTCCTGAGGGCTTGGCTTGAGCGCCAAAACGAAACCAATTTCGAAATTGTCGCCATTAACGATCTGGGTGATCCCACTCTGAATGCCCATCTGCTGAAATACGACTCGGTTCACGGAACACTGGGCCTTGATGTCTCGACCGATGGCCAAACCATCCAGGTCGGCAATCACAAGATTAAGTGCTTTAGCGAACGCTCTCCTGCCAATCTTCCCTGGGCATCAGAAGGCGTTGACCTGGTCATGGAATGTACCGGCATTTTTACCAGCAAGGAAACAGCCTCAGCACACATTGAAGCGGGCGCCAAAAAAGTACTGATCTCCGCGCCGGGCAAAAACGTGGATGCCACCATCGTTTACGGCGTCAATCATGATGTGCTTAAACCCGAGCACACCGTGGTGTCCAATGCGTCATGTACCACGAACTGTCTGGCACCTATTGCAGCGACCCTCAATGATGCCGTCGGCATTGAGTGCGGCCTGGCCAACACCGTCCATGCCTACACCAACGACCAGAACCTCTCTGACGTTTACCACAGTGATGTTTACCGGGCACGTTCGGCTACCCAGTCATTGATTCCTACCAAGACCGGTGCTGCCGCTGCGGTTGGCCTGGTGCTTCCGGAACTTGCCGGCAAGTTGGATGGCCTGGCCATTCGCGTTCCGGTGATCAATGTCTCCCTGCTCGACCTGACCTTTGAAGCCAAAAAAGAGACCAGCGTTGAAGAAATTAACGCTGCACTGAAAGCCGGTGCCGAGAAATACAAGGGCGTGCTGGAAATTAACGAACTTCCCCTGGTCAGCATCGACTTCAACCATAACCCTGCCTCCTCTATTGCCGACTTAAAACAGACCAAAGTGATCGGCAAACAGGTTAAAGTACTGGGCTGGTATGACAACGAATGGGGTTTCTCCAATCGCATGCTCGATACGGCAGGAGTACTGGCCAGTCAAATCTAGTCACCTGCAGTCTGTTTGCGATTGATGTGATTAATAAATCATGAAGTACAAAGATCGCGAAATAGCTATTGAAAAAAACATCGCCCTGATTGCCCACGACAACCGCAAGCAAGACTTGCTCACGTGGGCACTGGCGAACAAGGAAGTTCTCACCCGGCACAAGCTTTCTGCCACGGGGACAACAGGCAGTCTCATGGAAGCTGAGTTGGGTACGGATATTGGCAAATTCTTATCCGGCCCCATGGGCGGTGACCAGCAGATTGGGGCGGCCATTGCCGAAGGCAAGATTGACGTCCTGATTTTTTTCTGGGACCCCTTTGAACCCCTGCCCCACGATCCGGACGTCAAGGCCCTTCTGCGGCTGGCGGCTGTGTGGAACATCCCCGTAGCATGTAACGAAGCCACCGCTGATTTGCTGGTGAGCAGCCCCATGTTTAACCGAAGCCTGATCACCAAGGTACCCGACTACCAGGCCTATCAGGAATCTCGTGCCAGGCTGGAGTCCGGAAAAAGTTAAGCCTTGCCACTCGCTGGTGGACAACCTGAGCTTACTTGCGTTTCCCGCGGGTTTTTTCTATCCCGCGATTGACAAAAAAACAGGCTCTGAGTAAAGTGCGCGTCCCTTTTCCGAGGGCTTGTTGTCAGGCCTTCGAGACACCTTGCCCAGGTGGCGGAATTGGTAGACGCGCCAGCTTCAGGTGCTGGTGACCGCAAGGTCGTGGAGGTTCAAGTCCTCTCCTGGGCACCATAGCAATTCCACTGACAAAGAATCCTCTTATAAGTCAGTACCTTATTGATTTTCTGAGCAAACTCATCATTATCGATATGAGGTTTGCTACTAATTTTGCTACTAAAACTGCTACAAAAACGCGGCAATATCTATTACTTTCGCTGGCAGATTCCAACAAAGCTAAGAAAGAAACTAGGCCAAAGGGAGATACTAAGATCTCTCAAAACTGACAATCTCTATGAAGCTGTCAGAAAATTAGAAGCCTACGAAGGATGGATTCAAAAAGTGAAAGCAGTAACAGACGATAATTACCAAGAAGTTATGGCTGAGCTTAAACAGCTTTACTCCAGCCAGCCTCCTGATCCAATAAAAGGCCGCTTTTCTAGCCTTACGCATATAGATGCCTACAAAAGACATTTAGATGCCTGGCTCAAATCATATCGAGGATTACGGGAGGCTATTGAATATCAAGTTGAACCAGATACTGCAGAGGCTAGAGAAGCTTTTGAAAACAGTTTGAATAGCCTAGAAATTGATTTAGGCGAGATAGGATACAAACTTCCAGGAAAGGGCAAAGCACTTGATGAGCTGATTAGTTTACATGCAAAAAGCTCAATTCAAGAGATGGAAAATGAATCTTCTCAATTATCGATTTCACCCCAAAAAGTAATATCTTCTAATTCTCCTAATAAAGACAAACCTAAGCTTTCGGAAGTAATAGAAGATTTTCTTATCAATAAGGAAGCTGGTAGGCCAATTAGAGAAACTACAAAAAATGAATATAGAACTACTTTTAGAGATTTAGTTTTTATCTTAGGCGATATTCCAGTTGATAAAGTTAAATATGATGACGCTTGTAACTTCCGAGATAGCCTAAAGAAAATTCCTACCCATAGATCACATAAATATCCAGGTCTAGATGCTAAGCAGTTAATTGATATGGATTTGCCTGCTTCCGAATGTTTAAGCAATAGGTCAATCAGTGAAAAACTTGGATTTGCTAGGACTGTTTATAAATGGTTATGTGCCAAGGAGTTAGTATCACAAAATCCTTTTCATACGGTAACTATTCAAACTAATAGTCAGCCTACTAAAGACTTCACAATTGAAGATCTAAATACGATCTTTGGCAGTGACCTTTACGTTAGCGACAGCACTTATCACCAAAGAAAAACAACAACTGCTTCTCATTGGTGGCTACCAATCATGTGCCTTTATACTGGAGCCAGACCAGGTGAATTGGTACAAGCAAGAATTTCTGATGTCAAAGAATATGCTGGAGTTAAGTGTTTACTAATAACCGATGATCCAGAAGATGGGCTTGAAATCAAAACTGAGTCAGCTAGACGAGCAATACCTTTACATCCAGCCATTCTTGAACTTGGATTTGATGAATATGTTTCCGAAATGTTTCGCTTGGGGCATAAAAGAATGCTTGGAGGCATCACTGGAGGAATAAGAAAAGCTAGCGATCAAGCTAGTAAGTGGTGGAACCAAAGATACAGAAGTGGTTATTTGCCTGAAGATTTTATAGAGCAGAAAAAGACTCTTTATAGCTTTCGCCCAACCTATATAACTCAAGCTCTCGAATACTGTTCACTAAATCAAAAAATTGTCGAAGTAATGGTAGGTCATAAGGTAAGTTCAGACATCGATATGTCAGGCTATATTCACCGTCATGAAGATCACCACCTAGAAAAGTTAATGCCTAGCTATTACAAGGAACAGGAAAAGCTGATTTTTAAAGGGCTAGACATTTCACATCTTAAGGATGGCTGGAAAGGAATGACTTTAGTGAATTCTTAAAAACAAGGGAATTACAATGCTTTGGATAGCTTTAATTGTTTTACTTATAGGAGTTCTCGCAACTCTAGTCTGGTTAGGTAAATTACTGATGCCCGGAAAACAGTTAATCAAGTTTTTATTTTATGCATCACTAGTCATATGCCTTTCATCTTTTATTGCAATTACTGCCAGCGATTTTTCCAAACCATGCTTTCGTTCTGAGTGTTTTGATAACTTTTTAAATAAATACAAATTCCCTTTTTGGATGCTTGGCGGACTTTTGGCTCTATGGACATTAGAACTTACTACACGACGTTCTGAGCAGATGCATAAAAGCTATGTTTTAGACAAGCACTACAGGAGGATGGAATACTTCTCTAAAACACTAGACAGCCAGTTACGCCTCTTAAACCTCGAAAATACAATCGAACTCAACTATTCAAAGTTCTATCTTTGGTTGTATCCCAATTCAACCTTTGGCGACTACACACTGAGTAATGATTTTCTGAAATTAATAGAAACATCTACAGAGCTGTCACAAAGAGCAGCTAATTTTATAGACAAGTACATCTGCTCTAGCTGGTTTCCATACATGGGAAATATTCCCGCTTTGTATGAAGACCTTGATATCTCTCCTAAAGGAAGCGGGATTGGCTCAATAGGATTACACCGTCCGCATAGGATGACTTGTTTTAATGACTCCATACTAAATTTAGTCAAAAACAAAGCTTTTACAATCCTCAGTCTTATCGATGCTGTTATTGAGGTCGACGATACTTCACAGCCTATGAAATTTCCTAATTC
The DNA here is from genome assembly GCA_965222065.1 of Pseudomonadales bacterium. Classification (GTDB taxonomy): domain Bacteria; phylum Pseudomonadota; class Gammaproteobacteria; order Pseudomonadales; family GM7GCV1; genus GM7GCV1. The sequence goes on along the minus strand of OZ244933.1, from coordinate 1,937,124 downwards.
AATCAAAGCTCTAAAAGAGGCGACGGATACACTCAATAAAAAGTACGCAAAAATCGACAAGCTTCAGGGAAAACTTCTACAGTACCGGGATCTATTGGTAAGAAGAGTAGATGAAAGCATCAGCACCTACAGCGATACTAAAGCAGGTAGTAGAGCAATAGCTGAACTTTTTATTGAAGCAAGAAAAAAACGACCTCTAGACCTCTACTTAGAAGACTATATGATCTGCTATATATTGGAGGAATTAAAAAATAGTTTTCACAATAGGCCTGTTGATTTAGAAAAAGTAGCCGAAAACATAAGTGATAAAACACATGATAAATATCTAATAGTTAAAGCAGGGTCGATTGATAAAGAATTTGAAAATTGGACAAATTCTCTGGAATTATCAGCATAGTCTTAAACTAAAGACGATATTTTAGAATTCTGAGATACTCAGGCTTGTATCAACTAGGTTGGTTGAACACATAAACAGATATTTTTGAGAAACGTCTCTCTAATTGGAGGGGTGAAACCCTCTCCTAATACTGTTTCCCTTTCATACATTTCTTCAATAACAATAACCTACCCCCCCCCTTCTAACTACTATATTCCTCCTACGTAGTAGGGGTATCTTTAGACTGCTATAAGGTAATCCTCCATATTCTGTTCTAACGTATCACTAACTAGTTTTTTCGTTTTATCAAAGTCTAATTCCCTGACTATAAAAGAATCATATACGGGCAATACTGGAATCCCTTCATTTATCAGTTTACCCAAACAAATAAAAACAAACTCAGACTCACACCATTGAGTCTCCATTCCTATTTTTGGTTGGTACAGATAATCTAGGATAGGTTTATGCTTGGATTCGATGGCACTACAAAAATCGCTCCAGCTCAGCTCCAGTGAATTAAATTCTTTTTTTTGAGCTCTTTTTTCTAATTCTTCCATGTAAGCATTATGCATTCCATTTTTCTTTGTATTCTGAGCAACATTCAGATAAAGCTTACTAAATTTTCTAGGAATCTGTTTTCCCTTAAACTCAGCAGCATAGGGCTCTTTATTTGGACATGGCTTACCAGTAACTCTTCGATATAAAAAATTAAGTCCACTAGCCTCTAGGTCATATTCCTTACATTTTTCATCTTCAATTCTTAAGAACTTCCTCTCTCCTTTTGGTATTGATACCCAATAACCTGAGATTCTCCCGCCTTGACTAAAGCATGAGTTGTTAAAAGTCCTTTTAACTGAAAACTCTGGTAGCTCACTCATCTCCCCATTTTCATACTCAAGCCAGATTTCATATTCCTGCATGAAGCTCTGATACTCCTTTAGACCTTTTCTTACTCTCCTTGTATAGGCACTGTCTTCATAATCAATCGTTCGGCCATTCTCATTATTATCTTTGTCTTTTTTAGTTTTAAGAACGACTGGGTCTCCTTTTGATGTAAGTATCAAGCCACCAGGCATTTCCCAATAAGCGAGAATATTATTTTCTCTTAGCTCCTCTCTAAGAGAGTCACAAAATTTAATCGTTGTTATCGTATCCTTTGTTTTGTCACCGATTGCCTGATGGATATATTTATTACTCTCTAAAAGATCCAGTACTGAGCAAAGTGCTCTTTGCCCAATGGAAAAAGGATTTTCTCTTTTACAGGGCGTATATGATGTTGTCCTGTAAACACCTACCGAATCATAAAAACTAAATATCAGGTTTAAAAGGATTGCTCGGAGCGCTCTCGCCCTTGCTTGCTTTTGGTGAGTGATATTTAACCGTGCAAATAAATCATCAACATATTTATCAAAAACAGGGGATTTAACTTCAAGGGCGTAATTGAACTTTGTAAAGGGTGCCCTGCGTTCATCATTCTTCACAATGCTTCTTCCTTGACATTCCAATGTCTTTTTACAGTTGCTATTCCAAGACCAAGCTTAGCTGCTACTCTTGATTGGCTTAGACCTTCTTCTTTTGCTCTCTGCACCGCTTTTGTTGTTTTTACAGCCTTTGGCCTTCCTAGTTTCTTACCTTCGCTCTCAGCCCTTCTCAGCCCCTCTAGAGTGCGTTCTCTAATTCTATTTCGCTCAAATTCTGCGAAAGCCGAAAACATTTGCAACATGAGCTTTCCTTCAGAACTTGATAGATCCGATACAGGTAAATCTAAGCAAACGAGTTTAACCGACCTGTCTGCCAACATCTGAACTGTTTGTTGGACATCGATATTATCTCGCCCTAAACGATCTAGCTTGAGCACCACTAAGCAATCACTGGGCTCTAGCTGGTGCTCTACAAGAGTTTTGAATTTTGGACGCTTTAAAGCTTGTACAGAACCTGAAATAGATTCAGAGACAATCCTATTAGGATCAATATCATATCCTGCTGCTGAAATAGCTTGAATTTGGTTATCTGTATTCTGTTCTGTCGTAGATACACGACAGTATGCAAATGTACGTGACATAAGGGCTCCCGATAGATAGTATCATTTATCGGGGTATCATATTATGATAGTATCAAATAGTCAATTAGATAAATTTTTGATACCAATTAGGATAGCATTTAGATGCATCATAAATCGGTGATTTATTGATACCAAAAGAAACTAATATTAATAACCCTCTTCAAAGCTTTTAGCCTTTCGTCTTTGCCAAAAAGGTAAAAAATAAAAAAGCTATTTGAAATATGCCTATAGAAAATTAGAAACGAAATACATAGACGATGTTCAAGGATAGATATAAAACAGCAAAATTTTAAACATGCTGCAAAAAACCATGCAGATAGATATTTCCAACTTCTAGTATTGATTTTGTTGAAACGCTTGAATTAACAAACATCGCTACTGGATAGGGGCAAACCCCTATCACTTTTGAGTCGCCAAGAAATTATGCAACTCATTTAAAGACTCATCTTTTAAAAATAGCATTTCGCGTATTTCGTTATAAGTTTGACTTGCATTACCAATCCCTGCGACTTCTTGTATATCTTGAAATTTTTTTGAAAGCTGAATCATTCCAACAGCTTTAGATGAAGCGATTAATGAATGAGCAATTTTTCTAACACCGTCCATATTTTCATCATCCATTGCTTTTTCTATGCTTTCAGTTTTTTCTTCCAATTCAAGTAAAAATAACTCAATCAAAGAAAGATATTTCACAAAACCAAAATCATTGATGAACTTCCTGGAAATACTTTCTGAAAAAAGTTCTGGTTCATCGTACATAGAAAATTCATACCTTAAACATATTGTTGAATTATGTTTTTTATTTCTGAAATCTCTGCGGGCTTGTGCAAAATGTTAGATATACCTATTTCTTTCAAATTAAACTGCTTTTCTACATCGTCAAAAGCTGAAAAAGCTATAATTGGCAAATGCACTCCTTGTTCTAACTCCCGGATTCGTTTCGCCGCTTCTATGCCATCCATATCGGGCATAGAGATGTCCATCAGAATCAGATCGAATTTATCTTGCTGGACTTTTTCTATTGCCTGTCTGCCATCTGTTGCAATCTCAACCTCAAAACCCTGGGCATTTAAATGAAGTTGAGTTAGATAACAATTTGTCATGTTGTCATCCACCAGTAGCAATTTGCCTTTAGGTTGCTCATACCCTAAAGACGGTTCTTTAGGAACTTCTTCTGTTTGATAGCTATGATTATTATCTAAACCGTCTGCCAACATGGCTGGCAATTCAACATAAAAGCAACTTCCTTTGTTTTCTATGCTTTCAAAACAAATGCTACCACCCATGCAGTCAAGCATTTTTTTACAAATGGCCAAACCCAAGCCTGTACCTATGTCACTACTTATGTAACTTTTAGATGTCCAGTACTCGGAAAATATATATTGTTGTTGATCAACCGGAATCCCCTTACCCGAGTCAGCAACCCGAAAACGAATTTTTTGTCTTTCTACCTGAAAATCAAACAAAATATTGATGCTGCCTTTTTCAGTATGTTTGAGCGCGTTATCAACTAAGTTTGATAAAACGTGCTTTATTTTCATGGCATCGGCAAAAATTGCTTTGGGACCGGTATAGTTATAATTCAGCCTGACGCGAGACTCGTCTATCATTGATGAGAAGGGTTCCAATATTGACGCTAATAGCTCCTCAGGTTCAAAAACTATTGGTTCATTTTTAAGGCCCTTGTGCTTTAATTTTGAATAATTTAGTGCCTGATCAAAAATGATCCTAAGATTCTTTATCGCGTTTCTTGAAATTTGGACAAAGCTTGTATCGGATTCATTTAACTCTTTCTCCTGAATCAGATTAATAGCCGCATCAATAGAGGCTATTTGTGTTCCCATTTCATGGCTCATCATTGAAAACAACTCTGATTGCGACTGTAAAGTGCTCTCTAATGCTTCTTTTGCTTTTTTTAGCTCGCAATTCAAACTATCCAATTCTTTACGACGCTGCTTTTCCGTAGTTAAGTAGACTAAATAGTCCAGCTGAGCATCAAAAGGTGGAAAATCATTTATGCTCAAAGAAAAATCGCTGTTTGATGCCATCCATGAAAGCCATGGGGTGCCCACAAATTTAAGTTCACCATCCAGATCGGAAGATAAAATAAATTGGCCGCGAAAAGCGAAATCCCCCTCCTTTGAAACGGCAAGTATCAACTCATTCGCATTTCTAACAAAATCCTGATAATGATTAATCTCGGGCCTTCTTACCTCAAAAAAATCAAGCAGTCTCCCACCTTCCAGATTTGGGCAGGCTTTTTGTAACAATTTACTTGTCCTTGACACTCTCAGGTGGCTATCCAGCGAAAAACTTACCGTCGAGATCTGGTTTATGACATCCAGGTCCATTTTTATGATGGCCTGAAAGATTGTTGATTATTATTGGCTATTAAAACTTTTATTAGCCATGTCTCACCTGACTTAGAAGCACATTGGTTAACTTCAGCTATTTTTATTTTTTGTGCGAAAGAGTCAGCAAGACCTTGTATTAGTCCAATAACAAAATGCAGTAGTCCTTCACGCTTGCTTTGGTATCTGACAATAAAACCATCCTCATCAGGAAATACTTTAAAGTAGGGCGGCGTGTAACCAACAAAGGTAGAGGTAATTCGCTCATGAAGTGTATTTAAGTTACTTAAAAAACTAATAAGATCTTTACCAGTTAGGTCCATCAATGTTTTATAACTTTTAGGGCCAGTAACCGTAGACCAATAGTGGCCTAAATCTTCTAAAAAGTCGTTCCCCGGCATTTTCAAAGTTTTTGATGCTGCGGCTACAAGTGCGTATGTATATGAATCGTTGTATTGATTCATGCTTATAAAACAATCTATATCTAAACCTGATTCTTCCAGTGTCTGATCCCAAATAGTCTCTCCATATCTCTCAAGTATCATGTCCTTTATCGCTTTATTTACTAGGCCATACATTATTGTTTCTCTGATGCTAGCTTTCTGTACAAGGTCGACGGGGCAAGCCCGAGTTTGGCAGCAGCCAAGGGAATATTCCCTTCACATAAATCTACTGCCTGATTAATAAGAATTTTTTCAGCAGCACGTAAGGGCAAAATTTTTCCATCCCCAAACATTTCACTATTGGGTTCCAAGTTGGCCAAATTTATCTCTGACCTTGTTACTGCGGTATCGACTGGGGATTGTCCTGAACCGATTGCGCCGACATCCTTGAATAAAACAGGAAGCATATTTGCCTGCACCTCTGTTCCATTATTTAAAACAACAATGTTCTGTATGACATTCTGTAACTCACGAATATTTCCAGGCCAGGAGTATGTAAATAACTGCTCATAGGCTTCCTCCGAAAAAGCTTTGAAATTTTTATTTTCCTGCCTTGAATATTTGTATAAGAAATAATCCGCGATTAATTTGATATCACCTTTACGCTCCCTCAAAGGAGGTAAGTGAATTGGAATGACATGAAGCCGGTAGTAGAGATCCAGCCGAAACCTTCCGGCCTGAACCTCATCCAATGGATTTTTATTTGTAGCGCAGATTATTCGCACATCTGCTTGTTCTTTGGAATCGCTCCCTACTTTTTGATATTCGCCAGTTTGCAGAAAGCGCAGCATCTTTTTCTGAACATCAAGACTCATCTCACAAATTTCATCAAGAAAGAGCGTGCCTTTATCCGCTATACTTGCCGCGCCGTTTCTATCGAAATGTGCACCTGAAAAAGCTCCCTTTTTATGGCCAAAAATTTCACTTTCCATTAATTCATCAGGAATTGCCGCGCAATTTATTGCATGGAACGTTTCATTTGCTTTTGCGCTTTGTTCGTGTATTGCGATGGCTGCCAGCTCTTTTCCAGTTCCACTTTCTCCTGTAATAAATATCGATACATCACTTTTCGCAGCCGCATCAATCATTCGATACACGACCTGAATAGCGTCAGACGCACCTATTACTTTTTGACTCTTAACGCTGGCAGTTGTTTTGATATCACCCAACGCTTGTTTAACAACTGCCTTGATTCGAGTCTCATCAACCGGTTTAACCAAAAACTCAAAAACACCTTTTTTCATAGCCTCAATCGCTATTTGCGCGGTATCAAGCGCAGTAATAACAATTACTCTGGTATTTATCCCACTAAGCTGATCTGCAATATCAAGGCCCGAGCCATCCGGTAACTCAACGTCTAAAAAGACCAAGTCAAAGCTCTTTGTCTGGCAAAGAAAAATTGCCTCTCTTGAAGTATTGGCCACTTCTACTTCCAGGCCCATCGCCTGAAGATGAATTTCATAAAGCCGAGCCGCCGAAATACTATCTTCGACAACCAAGACTGATGGGACATAATCTTTAATGGCCTTTTGCATAGCAGCTTTACCAGTATCCAGCTAACGTACGCACATTAGGCGGCAAGCCCTCTCGCCATTTCCTGTCATTAAGACGACGGTGCGCTAAAACAGTGAGTGGGGCTGAGCCATAGGCAGTGATCTTAGACAGATATAATGGTGCCGCAGAGGATTGATCCAAAATTAGCCAATCACCGGCAACCCACACAGCTGCGACATAATGATATCTAGGTGTTTCTGGATTATTATCTGTAACTTGCATAAGTATTTTCGCCAACTGTTCCAGCCTAAACTCACCTAACAAGAAAAGGACATCCAGTATGCTGTCAAGCCCATCACAATCATCGGTGAATTCGTTACCTTGCAAATAATCCAAGGTATTATTGGACCAGAACTCATTTACATCAGGCTCGTATTTTTCTAGCTTGGCGGTTTCTACGCGGAAATCAAATAACCAGTCTTCTTTTGAAATAGTTTCACTAGCCAGAATTTTTAAATCTGACCGCTCTGCAGCAAAACAAACTTTTTCTCTTTCGGGGTTAGCTTTAACTGCGTATTCATTGCAATAACAGGTTGGCAAGTGATGCGTCTCTTCGCTTATACACTTGATGAATTCCCCCGCGGGAGTGGGATGAACTGGCCCGAGGGTGGAAGGATAGTAGGAACATCCAGATGAAAGTGCCAAGCCCATCAAGAAAATGATATTTTTCATCTTCTTTTTCGCCCTATTTTTATGAAAACCAGAAGCCGTTTTAATTTTCTATAAGTAATTCAGAAAGATATTTTCTGGAAGGTGTATCGCCTAGATAGTTAAGAGATATATCCGGCAAGTAAGATACAAGCTCTAATATTTGCTTGAAAATTGAAGGGCCCTGAAGAGTATTGCGAACCCCATTGATCACTAGCAAAAACTTTTTTTGCCCAGCGATTTTATAGATTGGCAGGATTACCGAAAGCGCGCGGGAGGCGGCATCCGGCTCACTGGCATCAATAACCACCAAGTTACAAAAGGAACTTGAAACGCCTCTGTTAATTTTTGACAAATTTACAAGCAACAAGCTGTTTGGGTTATTTTCCGACGGCAGCCTTTTATCAAAAGTGTTTTCAATTTGGTGCAAAGAAAGATTCATTGTATTTCCCTCAATTGGCTAATTTGCACGTCACTTATACAAATAGCATGCCAAAACGAAAAACACATAAATTTCAATGGGTTATAAATTTTTGTGGGCTGGAGAATCTATAAATTTGCAATTTGCAATTCGTTTTGAAATTCAAAATAGAAAAGTATTTTTTATGCTTTCTTAAATAATTAATAAATACTCTTCGGCTGATTTGTTCTTTCTCTAAAATAATTTCTTATCTAATCTATTGACTTAATCTTTGATGCAAAACTACCCGCCAACAGTTCTGCTACTAAAACTGCTACTATTTAGTATCTAGATGCTTCGGAAAGCCTTTGTTTTATTGAATTGGTAGCACATCCGCCCAATGCTACCATTTCATTTAGAATCAACACCTTAGGTGCTTAGAAAAATCATTTTTAAGGGTTGCCATTTGCCCAGTCCTCTCCTGGGCACCAAATTTCACAAGTTCAATTTGTTACCTAAACCTGTTCTATCAAGAGCATCAGATATAGTAAAGCAAAACGTATACCGATAGCAGGATAGCTATCCAGAGCGCGGTGGTGCCGATTGGCCAGGAACGCGCAAATAGAGCACGCTCCTTTCGGTCCATGATTTGAGGCTGTCCAAAATAACGGGATGTCAGGTGGTTTAGCAAATTTCGACTAACTGAATCCAGCCTCAATCCAAGTTTTTTCAGAGGTGCTATTGCCCTAGCCAAATGTCGTACTAACGCGGGCGCAGCTACACGCCATAACCAATCAACATCCAGACTAATTGTTTCAGTGCGCTTCATTAACGGCAAGAACAAGAAAAAGGCTAGCCCGGAGAAAAGCAATAACTGCAAATAGAACACAACCTTGCCGGCGGTGTATGCCTGATAGTCCATCTCATAGGGCAAGAAACGGTAAAGCCATTCAGGGAACATACCCAACAGCAAACAAATTACTGAGAAGATAATCATGGCAAGCGCCATATTCCAGGGTGCATCTTTCGGACGCAGGCCTGAGTCTTTCTGAAAAAATACAAACCAGGGAAATTTAATTCCCGCATGCAAGAAAACACCTGCGGACGCTGCTGTGAGGAGCATATATACCCACATAAGTCCATTGTTCGCTGCCGCTTGGGAAATTAGGCTCTTGGTTGTAAAACCCGATGTAAGGGGGAAGCTGGAAATGGACAGTGCGCCAATAATGCAGCAGATAGTCGTTATTGGCATGGATTGAAACAGACCACCTAGCTCAGTACAGCGGTTTTTACCGGTACGGTAAATCACTACACCAGCGCTCATGAACAGCAGCGCCTTGTAAACAATATGAGCAAAGGCGTGGGCTGTGGCACCATTTATCGCCAGCTGCGTACCAATACCGACTGCGCAGACCATAAAGCCAACCTGATTGACCACCGAATAGGCCAGAATACGGCGAATATCGTTTTCCAAGAGCGCATAGATAATTCCGTACATCACCATAAACAGCCCAATACCAATCAATACCTTCTCTCCCGGGAACAGCAGAATCAAAGCCAATACCGCAGTCTTGGTGGTAAAAGCGGAAAGAAATACCGAACCGGTCGGGCTCGATTCAGGATAAGCATCCGCCAGCCAGGCAGACAGGGGGGGAGCCGCAGCGTTGATAAGGATGCCGCAAAGTATCATCCAACTATTAAAATCTTCCGCCAGCATGGGGGTGATTTGTATGGAACCGGTACTGACCACGACACCTTCGATACCGACCTTAAGCACCACACCGCCTAGCAAATGCAGAATAGCGTAACGGATGCCAGCCGCACGAGAAGCAGCCGTACCGCCACACCAAACTACTACTGTGGAAAATAACGCCATCAGTTCCCAATAAACAAACAACGAAATCAGGTCGCCAGCAAAGCTCACTCCGATGGCACCAGCGGCATAAAAAAAGGCAGCGGCTAACTCGTACCATTTCGCCAGGCGGAATGCAAAAAGCCCCCCAACAAACGCCATCAGCACAAAAATTGTCGCAAACAAACGCCTTAGGGGACTGCCCTCCACAGGTTCGATCTGGTAGGACAGAAAACGCACTGTGTCCTGCACACCATCAGGCACTTGCCAAACAGCCCACAATGTCAGCACAGGGGCCAACAGCACAATGGCTGTACGCAAGTGCCCCCGAGCCAAACCAATGGCCAGGGCCGCCACCACCATAATCAGAGCGGGTGAGATGAGATTAATCATCGTCGTCTCGCTCCGCAGAATAATAGTTGTTAGGGCGCTTCAGAAATACACCCAGCACCTTAGCGAATAACACCATTAGCAAGCAGCTAAGAAAACCGTACACAGCACCAAATCCAAACCAACCATCAACCGTGAAGTAACCTTTTATGTGCACCACTAATTGCACAAAAACCGTTAGTGCCAATACAGTAGAAAACACCCACCAAAGTTTTCTCACTGTCGCAGCCTGGTACAACCAATGCTTCTTTTCATGCTCCTTCATGGCAGCATCCCCTTAACCAGCTGTTGTTCCAGTTCGATCACTGGTCCGTTGAAGAAAAAGAATCCCAGGGTCATTAAGGCCGTAAGGCAAAGCGCAAGTACGACCAGCGGCGGCGCCTCACCGTGCTCCTTTCCCCCGGAAGGTTCATCGACAAGCCAGGCCATAAAAATAATTGGTAGAAAGTATGCTGCGTTTAGCACCGTACTGGCGATGATGGTAAAAATTGCCAGGAAGTTGTCTGCCTGAAAAGAGCCAGCCAGAATGTACCACTTGGACACAAACCCGCCCGTGGGCGGCACACCAATCATGCTGAGCGCGCCAATTGTGAAAGCAGCCATTGTCCAGGGCATGCGTCGACCGATACCCCGCAACTGATACAATTCAGTTTTTTTGGAGGCGGTATAAATTGCACCAGCAGCAAAGAACAAGGTAATTTTACCAAAGGCATGCGCCACCATGTGAATTGCTGCACCGATCTCCGCAAGCGGTTTCAGCACGGCAGCGGCCATCACCACATAAGACAACTGCGCAACCGTCGAATAGGCTAGCAGTCGCTTTAAGTTAGTCTGGTACATTGCCACCACACTGGCAGCAATAATCGTAAATGCCGCGACGTAGACCAACCATCCTGCGCTGCCAGAGCTAAACAGGAAATCGACGCCAAAGATATAGACAATTATTTTGGTCACGGCAAACACACCAGCTTTAACGACCGCGACCGCGTGCAACAATGCACTTACCGGGGTAGGTGCTACCATCGCCGCAGGCAGCCAGCGGTGAACCGGCATCACCGCCGCTTTACCAACACCAAACAAATACAGTGCCAATAGTAAGCCGATAACAGGCCCGGAAGCCTTGCCCTCAAGTATTCCTCCGGTCGTGAAATCACCTGTGCCGGCAATGTGATAGGTCCAGATAATGGCGGGAAGTAAAAGCCCGATTGACGTAAAGAGCAAAATTCCCAGATATACCCGCGCTGAACGAACGGTGGATTCATCCCCTTTGTGAGATACCAATGGGAACGTCGAAAGCGTCAACATTTCATAAAACAGGAACAAGGTGAGCAGATTACCGGCAAAAGCAATGCCCATGGTCGCCGCAAGCGACAGTGCAAAACAGGTATAAAAGCGCGTCTGATTTTTTTCATTATTGCCGCGCATGTAACCAATACTGTAAATTGAATTGATGATCCAAAGTCCAGAAGCCAGGGCAGCGAACAACATGCCAAGTGGTTCCACTTTAAATGCCAGTGCTATTCCCGGCAGCAAGTCACCGGCTGTCCAGCCCGGTTGTTCGCCGCTGAATATCTCTGGCAGCATGCCCCAAACAACCCATGCCAGCGCGGCAGCACCGAGCAGTGTCACACTTTCTCGCAAGTTATCCGACACACGACCTGCCAGTTGAATACCCGCTGCTGTAATCAGTGGCACCAGGATGGCCAGGATGATGGTGTTATCAGCGTTCACAGAATGTGTCCCAACAGTAATTCAGCCGCATTACTTGACAAAGCCAGCGGAAATGAGGGGAAAAGCCCAAAGACAATATTGGCCAGCGCCACCAGTCCAGTGACAAGAAGCAGTTGTATAGGTGCTTCGCGGGGGGCTTGGGAAACTACCGCCGGTTTGAAGTATAAAGTCCCGATGATGCGGCTAACATAAGCCAGTGCCATCAGCGAGCTAACGAGGATAATGACAACCAGTAACCAGGAGAAGCCTCCCTTTTCCACGGCTGCATCAATAAGCAGCCACTTACTGATAAAGCCGGCCGTACCCGGAACACCCACCAGGCTAAGACCGCAAATTACTACGGCCGCTGCCGTCCAGGGCATTGTGCGGGCAGCACCGGCGAGCTGATCCAGACGCAGGTCGCGATAATGGCAAGCCAGCCCGGCAATAGCCAAAAACAACCCTCCCTTCGCGAGAGCATGGTTAAACATGTGAGTTGCCGAAGCGGTCAGTCCCACTGTCGTAACAAAACTGGCCCCCAGAATAATGTAGCCAATCTGAGCCACAGAAGACATGGCCAGCAGCCGCTTAATGTGCCCTTCAAAAATCGCCACGGCAGAGGGCACAAGAATGCCGACTATAGCCAGGGGCATCAAGAAGGTTGAAAATTGCAGGTCGTGCGCATCGAGATTGGCCTGAAACACAAAGAAATCAAAACGTATAAGCACATAAATCGCCACCTTGGTCGCACAGGAGGCAAGGAATACAGTGACGATGTGCGGTGCTTGGGAATAGGCATTGGGTAACCAAACGTGTAACGGAAACACGGCGGCCTTGAGAGCCAGGCCAACGGTGATAAAGCCCGCCGCTGCCAGGATCGGGTTGATATCAGTAACTCCGCCAATTCGCGCTTCCATATCTGCCAGATTGAGCGTGCCGGTCATCATATAGATCATGCCCACCCCAATCAGGTAGAAGGTGGCACCAATCGTTCCCATGATCAGATATTTAAACACCGCAGATAAAGCGCGTCGGTCAGGGCCTCCAGCTACTAGAACATAGCTGGCCAGCGAGGATATCTCCATGAAGACAAAAATATTGAAGGCATCTGCAGAAACCACAATACCGGTAAGACCGGCAAGGGCCAGTAAAAACGCAGAATAAAATAGTGGCTGGCGTTCCTGTTCAATCTGCTGATCAATACTAGGCCGGGCTGCAAGCAATGCCATAGTTGCAGCACCGTTAACTATCAGTAGCACCAGTGCACTAAATGCATCTACCGACAGGGCGATACCGTAGGGCGCTTCCCAACCGCCCATGTCGTAGCTGAATTCCTTTCCGCCAACAACAGCAAAGGCCATATTTACTGCAATAGCAAAGCTGCAAAGAGCTACCAAAGTAGCTCCAGCCCAAGCCAGGCCCCGCGGTTTCAGCAGCAGAATTAACGGAGAACATAGCATCGGCACTATGACCTGAAGTGCAGGCAAATGGGAAGTCAAATCCATGCAATCAGTCCAAGCCCAGTATTTCGTCGTCTTCGATGGTGCCGTAAGTTTCGTAAATGCGAACGACTATTGCCAACCCCAGAGCGAGCGTGGAAACGCCTACTACGATAGCAGTAAGAATTAGCACCTGAGGTAGTGGGTTAGAAAAAACCTGGTTTTCTACTCCTTTCTGAATGATCGGCGCGGTCCCCCCTTCTACCTTGTCCATAGTGATGTACATAAGAAACACAGCAGATTGAAAAATCGACAATCCAATCAACTTTTTTATCAGATTGGCTTTTGCAATCACAGTGTACAACCCTACTGTGAGCACAATCGCGAACACCCAGTAGTTAAAGAAACCAAGCAAATCGAACAAATTCATTATTTCACTGGCCTTGATGCAAACGCATGAAAGATACTAAGCAAGGCGCCGCAAACGGCCATGCCAACACCAGCTTCTATCAACAGGATACCGATTTGCTGCCCACTAACCGGGTCAGCAAGAAGCACGGAATACTCGAGGAAATTTCCACCTAGCAGCATAGATACGACGCCTACCCCACCGTACAAGGTGGCACCGCCTATCGTCAGGCCCATGAGTACATGCTGGGGCAATACTCGAAGTGCAGCGGCCTCGCCCTCCAGTAAGGCATAGAGGATAACTCCAGAGGCAATCAGCGCTCCTGCCTGAAACCCGCCGCCCGGACCATATTCACCATGAAACTGCACGTACAGGCCAAACAATACGATAAAGGGTATTAAAAGACGTCCCACCATTTGCGGGATAAGGTGATGCCGTAAACCCGAAGCCTCCGGATCATACATACTGCCTTGCGGCGGCTTGACGCCGAGAATAAATAGCACGCCAATACAGGCGGCGAACACCACGAACACTTCACCCAACGTATCGTAGCCTCGAAAACTGCCTAGTATGGCCGTCACCACATTAGGGAAATCCATATAGACTGGGGTGTTTTCCAGATACCATGGCGCCACATGTTGATGAACGGGCGCATCAGGATCGCCCAAACGAGGTTTGTCGAAGGTAGCGTAGATAATCAAACTACCTAGTACCGCTACGACAACCATAGCCAAGCGTTGACTGGATTTATACGCCTTCTCGCGTTCAGTGGTCAGCGCCAGGGCTGAGAGGAAGATAACTGTCGTTATACCCGCCCCTACAGCTGCCTCGGTCAGTGCAACGTCCGCTGCGTCGAGGATAAAAAAATTAGCGGCCATCAGCAGACTAAAAATAGAGGTTAGCATCACTGCAACAAAAAGGTTCTCCGTATGTACGATCGCCAGTGCCGAAACCACCAGCAATGACAGCAGGAACAAAGCGAAAACAATAATCATGAGTCGCTTTCCTCCCGTCTTTGCAAGCCTTGCTGCACGTTTAGCTGAGCATCGGGCCGCATGCCCGACAGCAACGCTGCATTACCCAGCGCGTAGCTGGCTGTGGGCGCAGTAAGGAGAAGGAAGACCATGATAGCGCCCAGTTTTAAAGCCGCAAGTGTAAAGCCCGCCTGCAAGACTATGCCGGTAAAAATCAGGATGCTCGCCATGGTCTCAGTCAGGCTGGCGGCATGCAGGCGAGTGTAAAAATTAGGGAGGCGTAACGCGCCGATTCCACCAATCAACACAAAAGCACCGCCCGTACAAAGCAGAATCCAGCTGAGAATATCCAGTACCGTATCAACCATATACCTACGCCTAGTCAGGCTTTCGAAATTTCATCTGAATGAATTGCAGCACTGCAAAAATACCCACCAGATTAATCAGGGCATAGGCCAAAGCCAGGTCAAGAAAATCGGGGCGATTATTAAGGAAAGCAAGCACTGAAAGCAGTAACGCGGTTTTGGTGCCAAAGAGATTGACCGCCAAAACCCTATCATAAATGGTGGGACCTCTCAGCGCACGGGCCAATGCCAGCACCATAGTCATCAGGATTGCCAGGGAGACTACAAGATACATAATTAGTTGATCTTCAGGCGGGCAACACGGCGCTCAACTTCGCCACTGCGAAGTGAAGCAGCGCTGCTGGCGGACAAACAATGCACCAGCAAACGATCTTCATTAATATCAATAGTGACTGTGCCTGGCGATAGCGTGATGGAATTACCGAGAATCACCTTGGCAGAATCAGCTTTTTCAGCGCTGGGGAGCTCAACTAATTCGGGCTGGATTGGCAGCGATGGTGACAGCACAATTCGTGCTACCTCAATACTGGACGCTACCACCTCTTTCAGTATCCAACACCACAGAGCAGGTAGTCGTAACAGCGCAGAAAGTTTCATGGCGTGACGGAAAAAGCCGGTTCTCCTCGCTAACCAGAGACTCAAAAGACAAGAGAAAAAACCCAAACCTATCAACAACGGCTTGTAAAGCCCAGACCACAGGAGCCAGCTAACCATCAAAACGATAAAAGCGCCGAATAACTGTCTTGGCGTCGAAGTGTATTTGGTTACCATTGCTTTAGTTTTCCACGAGAAGAGTCGCAGCGAAGCAAGCTATCAACTGCATTCCAATTATATTTTTCGACACTATTGACCACTGTAAATATGACCACCCGCAGAATGAAGACCTGCGCACCACCGATATGGATAATGGCAGTATTCCGGAACCAAAGAAAATAATTCATTATTTTTTCCGACGCATAGGCCAGCCTTGATGGAACGAACAGAGCGTAGATTTTTAAAACCAAACTTTCAAGCCAAGACGTCATTTTTTCGTTTGGACTGATCATCTCACTAGATTCTATTAACGATGAGACAATATCAAGCAAGTAACCTGGGGAGTGCAAGCAGGTCAACCACGCTTATAAAGCATGCTGTAAGTGCCGCGTCAAAAAACAAGGTTATTGATTCAGGTTCGCAAGGATAGTGCTTCTTCGGTAACGCATACAAAGCATGTCGCGCCAACATGTTTATGTTAGATCGCTGCTTTGACCATGACCGTTGACGAAATTAATAGTTAATTCTTTGAGCAGCACAGGATCGCCAAAGTAAAGTTCTGTATAGCGAGTAGGCCGCATACAATCATGGGCATAAGGGTTCGTATTGCACGCTCAGCGGAAGTATATTCACGCTATTTTTTGGTTGCCCTATGACAGGGTTAGAATATCTTTAACAGCAATACAATTTCTGATTCCTTTTTCCTGGCTGATTTCTATTGCACCAAAACAATCACTGCGGCATTTTTATCCTGATTGAAGACTCTACTGAAATAGGCCTGTCGCTATAGCGTGCGTCCTCAATAATTTGCTTGGCGTTGGTAATTGCCTCCGCTAGATTAGCCAGCATTTTTTCCGACCAGGGATCTGGCTTACCAAACCGTTCCCTGTGGCTAAAGTTGCGCACCTGATGGTAATTCTGTAGATCAATTAACAACTTTAATACCGGCTCACGAGAATCATCAGCGCTGTATAGCCCATCCATTATGGGAACATCCAATGCGTTTACAAAGCTATCCTCTTTAGCAGAACTCTTACAGTATAAAGGTGCGTTCATGCGTCTCTCATCATTAGTTAGTCATTTACCGGGATTTTTACGCAATAAAAATCATCGATCAATTCGAATATTCCGTTCATTAAATTCGTTTTTTTCGATGATAAGTATTCTTGCGTACAGGTCGTAAAACAGACTAAACCACAACATATTAGGGTAGCTATGGCTCTCTATTGGAAACCAAGTTTCAGGCCTGAAAATTAGCTATTCTTGGAATGCAGGTATTCCTGTAATTTTTCTTCAGCCTGGTCCCCGAACAAAATTTCACATACCTTCTGCAGCCCGGGCGAGTTAACCAACTCCTGATGTCGCACCACCTGGGATATCCTTGAGCGGCGCCTTAAAAAATCATTGAGTCTGGTCACCATTTCATGCCTGGCGACATGCTCAATTTCGCAACGCAGAAAATCGGAGCGCTCAATCAGTCGCTCAGCCTGTTCCGGGTCACGGTCTATCGCCTCAAGCAGGTCTATCGCCCTGTCCCCATAACGACGCCACAGTCGATCGGCAATGGTCTCGGAGGTGTTGGGCAACACCCGGGTATCCAGCCCCGTCAATCTGGCCCTGTGAAAAAATGCCTGTTTTATTTTTTTATCCGGCTCGCCATACCAGCGATTGCGTTTGGGAGAGAGCTCCAGGCCCAGTGAACTGACATGCTCGGCAATTTCATTGCCGACATTAATACAGTCCGTCAGCTTTCCCCCGAAGATGCTCAGGTGGTGATGCTTCTTATTCACTTCTATCACATGCTTTCGTGATAATTTGACCCAGTCCGCGACGTCCCTGTCACCCTGGGTGGCCAGCGGCCGGACCCCACAACGCTCAGAGATAATGTCTTTCCTGGTCAGGGGATCGTCCAGGGCCAAAAAGTGATTCACATTGTCCAGAATGAATTGGCGGTCTTCATCAGTGACCTCGGCCGAGGGTGTTTTTACCTGGTTATCTGTGGTGCCAATACAGGTTTTTGGCCCCATGGGTATAACAAAGAACAGCCGGCCATCACTGGCAAAAAACGCCAGGACGCGTTGCTGATCCACAAGGCGATCGACTATCAGGTGCACCCCTTTGGAAAACAGGTGACGGTGGCTGGTTTTCTCACCAGACATCTGGTTCTGTCGGTCTACATGAGGGCCGCAGGCATTGATCAACACCTTGGCACTTATGTTGAACGTCGACTGGCCAATATGGTCTTTGACCGACGCCTTCCAGAGCCCATCTTCCCTGACCGTCTCAACAGACTCGACATAGTTGGCCGCCGCACAGCCGAGGTCCAGACTGGTCCGGATAAAATTAAAAACGAAACGGGCGTCATTGTCGTAGAAATAGGCATCGGAGTACTCGACCCCACCCGCTGCATTGCTTGCATCAATAAGGGGTTCGCGGTTTTTTAAATCTTTGGCCGACAGGTATTTCGGTGCTCTTGTATGCAGATAGCCCAACAGCCAGTAGGCCAAACAGCCCAAATAGACAAACCAGGGCGACAACCGAAATTCTTTTTGAATACTGGTCAAAAAGCGGATTTCCCTGACCGACGAGGGATAGCTGCGCATCAAAAGGTTACGACTCTTGCAGAGCCGGTTTACCAGCAAATATTCATGCCTTTCTAGATACTTTATACCGCCCCAGGCAAGGTTTGACGAGTTGGAGCTGGTGTCTCCGGCAAAGTCGCCCCGATCAATCAAGGCCACCCTGGCACCCTTTGCCGATAGCGCGGCAGCCGACACGGCACCATTTATTCCGCCGCCCAAAACCAGGACATCAAACGTGTCCTGCTTAAGTTTTTCAATGTTGGTTTGTCGCAGATTCATGGCAGGACCTTGAACGGGAGTCTAGCCGGCCCGTGGAGCAAGAACCCGCTGTACTGCATCATGCCAGCCGGATAGCAACCTCTTTCGTTCATGCTCACTTAACGCCGGATTGAATTCAGCTTCAGCACACCAGCGTTTTTTGATCGTTTCAAAACTTCCATACAACCCGTTTTGGTGGCCAGCGAGATAAGCCGCCCCCAACGCCGTCGTTTCCAGAATCGCCGGGCGACAGACTTTTGTATCCAAAATATCGGCCAAAAATTGCAGAAACCAGTTGTTGGCCACCATGCCTCCATCAACTCGCAAGGTTTTTGGTGAGATCCCGTCCCTTGCCAAGGCAGCAAACAAATCAGCCGTTTGATAGCCAATAGACTCCAGTGTTGCCCGAACAATTTCTTCCGGACCCGTCGCCCTGGTCAATCCAAAAATGGCTCCCCTGGCATCGGGCTCCCAATAAGGCACCCCAAGTCCGGTAAATGCAGGAACCAGGTAAACCCCGGCGTTACCAGCCAGGCTGGCCGACATACGCTCGGTATCGGCAGCGTGCTCAATAATGCCCAACCCGTCACGCAACCACTGAAGCGCCGCCCCGGCCATGAAGATGGAGCCCTCCATCGCATAAGTGGGTTTCCCATCAAGCTGATAGGCGACGGTGGTCAGCATTCGGTTTTGCGATTGCAGCGCGGCATCGCCAGAGTTCATCAGGACAAAACAGCCTGTCCCGTAAGTGCTTTTGATATCGCCTTTGTCAAAACAGCACTGACCAATACCGGCAGCCTGTTGATCTCCGGCAATACCGGTAATGGGAATGCAGCGCCCAAATAACTCCTGGCTTGTCTCACCAAATTGCGCATCGCAATCCAGCACCTCTGGCAACAGGGTTTGCGGAACGCGGAAAATATCCAGCAACTCCTTATCCCAGGTGCCCGAATGAATGTTGTACAGGCTGGTGCGCGACGCATTGGTCGCATCGGTGCGGTGATATTGCCCGCCGGTCAGTCTCCAGAGCAAAAAACTGTCGATCGTACCGAATGCCAGTTCCCGTTTTTCTGCTTTTTGCCGGGCACCTTCCACATGATCCAGTATCCAGGACACCTTGGTGGCAGAAAAATAGGGATCAAGCAGTAAACCGGTTTTGGCCTGTATAACCGGCTCCAGGTTTTGCGCTTTAAGTTCACTACATACGCGGGATGTGCGGCGATCCTGCCAGACTATCGCGTTATAGATGACCTCACCTGTGGCCCTATCCCAGACAACCGTGGTCTCACGCTGGTTGGAAATACCTATGGCAACAACCCGAAACCCTTGCTGCTCAGCCTCTTTGAAGGCCTGCCGCGACACAGAAAGGACTGTGCTCCAGATATCTTCGGGGTCGTGCTCAACCTGGCCATCCGCTGGATAAATCTGGGGGAATTCTTCCTGGGCTATTGCAACAATGGCAGGGCCTTGATCGAAGACAATCGCGCGGCTACTTGTTGTTCCCTGATCAATAACCAGTACACACTCGCTGCTGTCCATTCACTACCACCCTTTTTTCTAGCTTTATCCGGTATCCGGTTTTCTACCATAACCCGGGCTGCAAGCGTACTTATATCATCCAGTGTTGGGATTGGAACCGTTTGAGCAATAAACCTAAAAAGCCCACTGGACACTCAGCTCAAATTCCCGCCCTGTGTAACTACTGCGTTGTTCGAGTCTTTCCAGTGGGCTGTCAGCACGGCTATCGACATATTGATAACGAATCCGCTGTTCCCTCGCGTCCAGAAGATTTTCTGCCTCAAATCGCAGGGTCAGGTTAGGCATCGGTTGTAATTCCGCGAAGAAATCCAGTGCCAGGCCCTCGTCTTCTTCCTGCCAATAGTCCAGGTCATACTTGGGCATTGCTGCCTGGTTGCTGGCCTCAACGCCATAAGACAAACCTTTCCAGTCCAGATCCTGTCGATAGGCCAGTGTCCAGTTGTATTTTTCACTTTCATCCAGCGGGCGTCGTTCTCCAGTAAAGGGATCGGTCACCCGGTTGCGCTCAATTTCCAGACCCAGGTCAAGCACACCCCCGGGGATATTGAGCCAATCCAGTCGCACGCTGCCATTGAATTCTATTTCGGCATCATAGGCATCTCCGAGATTGCCAGGAGCGGTGCGGACTTCGCTCCCTTCGTCGGTTTCGACAAGAAAGGGAACCGTCGCCAGATGATCAGAGATATCGGCATAGAGCGCCGTAATTGAAAAGATCCCCAGGTCATCAGGCAACTGACGCTCATAGGTCAGTTCGTATTCCCAGGCTTTTTCAGGCTCAAGCTCGGGGTTGCCGGCAGTAATGACATCGGAACGATTGTCATCGTTGACAAAACTGGCGACAAAATCACCAAAATCCAGCTGGCTCACCGTGCGCTCCACACGACTACGAACCTGTACCTGATCATTCAGGTCGTAGCTCAACACCAGTCGGGGCTTGGGATAAATAAAGTCGCGAACACGGTTAACGTCACCTCCCTGTTGTTCAATTTCTGAATACTCCAGATCCACAGAGCTTTCCATAAGAAATTGTTCCGTGGCTTGCCAGGAATAGCTGGTAAAGGCTTCGTAACGGGTTTCCCTGATATCCGATGCCTGGTTAAACAGGGTTACTTCAACCAGGTTGCCATTCTCTCTCTCAAACAACCTGGCATCTTCCTCAGAAGTATTGATGGCCATTTCCATGCCGGATTCCAGCAAGTGGTTCTCGCCTATATTCCACTCGTATGCGCTACGCACTATTTTTTCAGTACTCTGGCCTTCTTCAACCTGCAATTCATCCAGTTCGGCATGACTACCGACAGGAATACGATAGAAAGAACCATCTTCACTGCTGGAGGAATGGGAATAAATAAATAATGTAGTCCAGGTATGACCATTCGCCAGGTTATAACGATAGTCACCTCCTATTTCCCAGCTATCTTCGGGATTGTTTTCTTCACTCAGTCGGCCGCCATCATCTGTCTCAGTATTCCCTGTTACCAGATACCCCCGGGTCAGTTCACTACCCGACTCATCCTCGTGGGTAAACTGGGCATTGAGATTTAGCGAGCTGCCATTAATGAATTCATAGCTGGTATTGGCAGACAGGACATATGACCTGGTTTCTTCATCAGCGATCTCGGTTTCCCGCTCAATGAGGCTCCCGGCTTCCGTAAAAAAAAGATCATCGGCGGTTTCCGGATCCTGGCTCAACTGGCCCTCAAGAGACAATAGATAGCTCATTGCCCCAATGTTGCTGCTATAGCTTAGCTTGCTGCCACCACCCAGCTCTCCTCCTCTATAGTGCTCCAGTCCTGCTGTGAATGATCCGTAACCCGTATCAATTCTTTCCTCAAGAACCACGTTTAACACTCGTCCCTGGCTTCGGACATCCAGTCCGGGGACCGAACCGCGGATAACCTCAATCTGCAACACCTGTCTTGCCTGGATTCGCTCCAGCACCGAGCCAACATCATTGGATTTGCCGGAAATGCGGCTGCCATTAATCAAAATCTGGGCTCCGCCACTGCCAAACCCGCGGTCTTCATCATCGCTACCCCCATCAAGTAGATCCTGGACACCGGGTATGCGGTAAATCTGGTCTTCGGCTGTAACCACGCTGTATTGACTGAAATATTCAGCGGTATATATCACGCGGTTGCCACCGTCAGTGACCAATACGCCGGGTGCGCTGCTGGTCTGGCCCTGGGCCAGGGCAACAAGCGGACAAAGTAGTGATACTGCCAGCAAGGCAGCATTAAAAATTGTTAAACGCGCCATGTCATACTCCCTGAAGATTTCGGCGGAGTATTGCTGCGGTTCTTTAAGACAGTATTATGAAAACAATTTCGCTAAAAACGCGGACTGTTAAAACAACCATAATGATTGCCACTTAATCTGCGACCAGATTTTTTAGCGAACTGATCCAGGGAGCCGCACTTGCGATTACTCATAGTTGAAGATGAAAACCGGATTGTGGAAATTCTTACCGATAATTTTCGCAAGGCCGGTTTTACTGTGGATGCCGTATCCAAAGGCTCCCATGGGCTGGATGCCCTGCGCAATATTCCCTACGACGCCGTGATTCTAGATCTCGGTTTGCCGGATTTTGATGGCATCGAACTGCTCAAACAGATACGCAATCAGGGAATGCAGGTCCCCGTTCTGATACTGACAGCACGCGATGCAATAGAAGATCGGGTCAAGGGCCTGGATCTTGGCGCAGATGACTATCTGGTCAAGCCGTTTGCCGCTTCTGAACTTATTTCGCGTATCAAGGCGTTATTGCGCAGGCCCGGAGGCGCACTGGGCTCCGTCCTTACGGCAGGCAATGTAGCGCTGGACACCCTGGCACGCGATACCCAGGTAGATAGCCGTTCTGTAGATCTGTCTAGACGGGAAACCGCGTTACTGGAAAACCTGATGCGTCGAGTTGGGCGGGTGGTATCAAAAGAATTGCTGGAAGAAAAACTATACGGATTGGGCGAAGAGCTGGAATCCAATGCGGTGGCAGTGCATGTTCACCATCTGCGGCGCAAACTGGAGAAAGCCGGCGCATCCACACAAATCCATACAGTCCGCGGTGTGGGCTATATCCTTGCCGAGGAAAAATCATGAACAGGTTTCGCCTGAACTCGCTCCAGGTTCGCCTGGCAACCCGTCTTGGTGCCCTCTTGCTTCTGGCCACAATGATCCTGTCGGGATTTTTTGCCTATCTCAGTTATAACCTGGTAGACACTCTCAATCGACGTGATTTCTACGATCTCGCCGAGGAGCTGGCGGAAGAGCTGGAAGACGAAGGCAACCTGGATGATATTGATGAGCTCATCGACAGAGGCTGGCTCAATGTGGGTACCGAGTATCTGGTGCTGGATTCCGAACACAGGGTTTTGGCCGAATCAGACCCGTTATTCCGGTCGGAGATTCTTTCCCGGGAAATACATAAAAATGACGAGCACACGACCTTTCAGCTCGACGGATTCGGCGAATTGAGCCAGCAGTATTTCGGCCTGATCTCCCATGAAAGCACGGACATAGGCCGCCTCGTAGTGATTGTTACCGAGCCAGAACGGCAAGACCAGGAATTGCTGGACGCCCTGCTGGAAGACGTTATTGAGCAAGGTCTCTGGATCTTACCCCTCTTTATCCTGGTGACCCTGATGGTTGGCGTGTTTGCTATTCGCAGCGGATTAAAGCCATTACGAATCACGGCAAAAGAGGCGGCCGCCATCAACCCTGAATCCCTTTCCGTGCGACTGGGAACCAGGAATTTACCCAGCGAAATATCTCCCCTGGTCAAGGCCGTGAACAGCGCACTCGATCGACTTGAGGAAGGCTTTGAAACCCAGCGTCGCTTTACTGCCAATGCGGCACACGAATTGCGCACACCGCTAACCATTGTGACCGGGGCACTGGATAGCATGGAAGATAGCGATCAGGTGAGAAAGCTGCGCCAGGATGTGGCCCGCATGAATCGGCTGGTCTCCCAGCTTTTACACACCGCCCGACTGGATAACCTGGATCTGGATATCGATAGCACCGTTGATCTGGGCCAGGTAGCCCGCCAGGTACTGGAAATGATGGCGTTAATGGCGATAAAGGCCGGCAAGGAAATTGAGCTGTCCGAGCCGGAAGAAAACGTCCTGGTCCGGGGCAACATGCCGGCAATGGAAGATGCACTGCGCAACCTGATTGAAAACGCGATTGCCTACAGTGATCCCGGTAAACGGATTGATGTCCGGGTTTCATCGGAAGGCAGCATCAGCGTTTGTGATCAGGGCCCCGGTATTCCACAGGAAGAGCTTGAGCACCTGTTCGAACGCTTCTGGCGCGGCAAAAACACTGAAAGTGCATCAGGCAGTGCCGGCCTGGGTCTGGCCATCGTTCAAGAGATAATGAAGCTGCACAATGGCTCTGTTAAAGCAGAATCCAATGAATCTGGCGGCACCTGCTTTGTGCTGCAATTCCGCAAGATATAGTCGCCCGAACGGCACTGAGAGTGCCTTACAAAACCCGGCCCGCTGAGATTTATCTACCTCATTTCGGTAAGGGTTTTCCTGACTTGCAACATGACCAGTAAAACCAGGAATCAATGAGTCACAAGGTTGAGAAACAGCCTCTTGGCGACAACAGAAGACTCATCATCTGAGACAAGGTTTGCCGGGATTGTCAGGGTCGACAAAATAACGCTGCCCTGCCCCACCTGGACCTCGGCCAGGGCAGCCAGTATCTCTTTTCTGCCCTGGTGACCAACGGCGGCAATCAACTCTGTTCCCCAATCGTGCAACCTGATGCCGCTGACCTGCCCATTTCGTCCAACAGAATTTGTTTTATAGAAGCTCTGGTACTCCCAACTCATGCCCTCGGCCTGCGGCAGGCCATCAAGGTATTCGCTTTGGCCGACAAACAGGCGCCCCTGGCCATTCCATACAACAATACCCTCATGGTCCTCCACATCATCAGCAGCGTGGAAGGAGTGAATCGAGGGACGGCCTTGTAACACATCATCAATGGCATCGGCAAAATGATCTGCATTTTGCAGTACAACAAGCTTTGTGCCACCTTGCACACGCTCCATCAGATTGTTAACTACACCTTCATCCAGATCTTCATGGGTGTGGCTGCCCACAATGATGACATCCAGTTCTTCGTCTGAGGGGTTGAACTCGTTTGCAACTATACCGCGTTCCTGTTCCAGGAAATCCCTAACGATATTGTCGTCTTCAATCACAGCATAGCGACCTGATAACGCCGGTGCATCCTCCAGATCCACGGCAAACACTTCATCAAACCCGGTGGCTTTCACATCTCCTCCGGCATGCAGCGAGGCTTCCAGGTTGTAGTAGCCCGGTTCATCCAGTTCCGGCAGTTCAATATCCCTTGCAAGCAGTTCCCCGAATTCTTCACCACCGGTGACCTGCAACTGGTAATCCCTGCTATAAACCGTTTCCCCTTCGGGGCCGGTATAGCTGACGGACAGGGTATGTTCACCGTTTAGATCGACTTCATTCACGACGTAGAAATCAACCACCGGTGTATCGCCCACTGAGAGCACTTTGTTCCTCAACTTAACAGCGACATAAAGGGGCTGGGTGTAGTGATTGATCAAGGCCGGATCGGCCGTCGGGTTACGGTACATATCCACAATATCCGTCCGGGTCGACGCTGAACCCCAGCCATTCATCACATAGGCATCGGCGACATTGCTGATTCTGACGTTTTCAATATTCCTGCCCTGAAAGTACAGCAGATTGCGGCCCAGGCTCATGGTCAGGCTATCGACATTCGGGTAGGCACTCCTAAAACCAGTTTTATCCAAAAACTCATCGTAGTAGTTGAACCAGTCCAGATGTTCCATTTCCCTGAAACCGGTGGCGCCTTTTTCTTCCAGCTCCTCCTTGATTTTTTCCAGGCGAACCATGGTTCCAAAGGCACCTTCTTCTCCCCAGAAAATCAGGTCATTTGGATTTAATCGATACTGATAATCCATAGGGTGGGGCACACGCGGCGCACCGACAGATCCTCTTAAATAATCCCCGGGATGGTTATAGTTTTGATCGACATAACCGGAATAACCAAACCAGTGATGCTGGTCAAACCAGCCACTGATATACATGGTTTCATCAAAGGGCAGCATATGCAGTTTGTACGGATCTGCGCCCCTGCCCTCGTAGTATTCAATATCGCGGTTGCGATCGCTGTTGTAGGTGACGATTCGAGACGGATCCAGATCGTGAACCATTTGAACATTTGCATAATCATCATTGTCGGGTGGTTTTCTTGCTTCATTTTTCAGGTTGTAAATAACCATGGACGGCAGTGAGCGATCGCGGATGACCATGCGTGCCAGTTTGATCCTGCGCCATTCCAGCGCCTGCTCATTCGGCCCATCAATATTATCTTCAGGGTTTGGTGCCACCCGATATCCACCGGGTTCCTCATAAGTCAGGAGACCGGATTTGTCGGCATACTCCATCACCGGAGGCTGGCCGATAGCGCGGTGAAGCAGCATCATGTTCAGGCCCATCTCCTGCAGGGCTTCCTTATCTCTTTGTGCCATTTCCGGCGTCGCGAAAATACCATTGGTCGGCCAGTAACCCCTGGTCATGGCTGCCAGGATAACGACCCTTTCCCCGTTCAGGTAAAAACGCTTGTCGCCATCTTTTTCCTGCATATCAAACCAGCGAAACCCGAAGCGCTGGCTTTGAGAATCCCGAATGGTGTTATTCGAAAAAGTGGCGAGCGCTTCATAAAGCGCAGTGTTTTCCTCACCCTCTCCCCGGTAACCGGCCAACTCCCAAAGCTTTGCCTCGGGAACACTGGCCTCAAACTCGAAGGTATTCGTACTGGATGGCGGGACTTCCCCTAAAAGCATGCTTTCCCAGACGACTGCATCGGGATTAGCGTATTCATGCAAAGCCAGATCAAGGGTGCCTCTCTGCACGGAATCCGTATTATTTTTAAGCGTGACAAATACCCTGACTTTTTTGGGGTCAGGCTGGTTTTGCACGTAAATATCAGTGACATGAACCTGATCGGTAGCAATCAGGGTGACTGGCCCGGTAATCCCGCCAAAACCGTGAACAGCCGGAACCAGGTTCTCTCCCCAGCGCATCAGGATATTGTCATTCCAGGAGAAATTTCCTACCGGATCGGTTATCCGGACATCGAGTACGTTTTCCTCACCAAAAATGATGGCGTCCGTGGCGTCGACTTCAAATGGTGTATTTCCGACAACGTCATAGCCCACCAGCTTGCCATTCACAAAGACTTCGGCTCGCAGATTCACCGACTCAAAATGCAGGCGAATGCGTTTGCCCCTTAATTCCGGGGCAACAGTAAATTTTTTACTCCACCAGGAAACGCCGACGTAATCCCCACCGGTATTGGGAACGGCCCCTCCTATTTCGCCCCAGTAATGCTCTTCAACTGTCCCGGGAACTTCGACGATCTTGTCTGCTGCACGCCCATCATGCAGTGCCTCCCATCCAGAAGTTGGCGGGTTAACTGGTAGTGCGCTGATATCAACAGGGGGCAAATGCGCTTCGTCATTGGCCCAGATTGCCGCATGATCAAGCCATAAGCTCCAGCCTTCACCAGATAGCTCTATTTCTGATCTTCCCGTTTGGGCGGAGACAGTCAGGGAGAAGAAGAGTAGCGAAAGGAAGGTAGCGGCAAATCGTTTTGTTATTTTTTTATGAGGGTGGATAAGCATCAATGACAATTTCCTTTCAGGGGATTTTATTTATATAGGCCATCCACGGTTTGCTGGGGATACAAACGCATGGAAAGCAAGCCTGGATTGCTGTCTTTTTCTTTTGTGAGCCAAGTATTCTATTGTTCTTCCTGTTTGGCAACACAGGGGAAATTGTTGGGTCTGACTGTATTACCGTGATTGGTGAACCTCTTACGACCGAATCACATTCAGGAAGTGGCGATGCTTTTCATAATTATCCAGCACGTCATTGATGATTTGCTCCTTGCTGTAGCCCATGACGCAATAATCCTGCCCACCTTCCTTCAGATACACCTCGGCGCGGTAGTAATGCTCCTGGTTCTTTTCCTGCGTCCCGGTATAGACGAAGTCCGGTCGTTGCAGTCGCCGCATACGGACACGGTACAGGAAGTCGATTTCCTCACCATGCAATATTTCCAGCTCAATGCCGTCATCGAGTTCTTGAACCCGGGTTTGGTAACCACGCTCATCCAGTGCTTCGGATACCGCGTCCAATGCCACCCGGACAGTGGTCGAGATAAATTCTTTTACCCGTTGTGCCTGTGGCATGCTGGAAATAATGTCGATTCGCTCTACCCAACTGTCTTCACTGCTGGTGCTTGAAAAAGGCCTGGTCGTCACGCTGTACAACAAGCTCTGCTTTTTTTGATGATCCAGGTTCAGCGAGCGAAACAGCGACTGAATCATCAACAGCAAGATCAAACAGAAAGGCAATGCACTGAGAATAGTGGCTGTCTGCAATGCCCCCAGCCCGCCGGCAGCCAATAGTATCGCTGCCGATACGCCAATGATTGAGGTCCAGTAAACCCTTTGCCACACGGGTGTTTTATCTTCCCCGCCCGAAGAAAGCATGTTTACCACCAGCGCACCGGAATCTGCCGAGGTGACAAAAAAGATCACGATCATAAGAATCGTGATTGCCGAGATAATGGTACTGAACGGGAAATACTCCAAGAATGTAAACAGTGCCACGGCATTATTGGATTCCACCGCATTGGCCAGCGCCATACCCTCGTTGGCAATGATATCGAAGGCGCTGTTACCAAAAACCGTCATCCAGACAAAGGTAAAACCCGCAGGAACGAACAGGACACCCAAGACAAACTGTCGAATGGTTCTGCCCCGGGAAATTCGGGCGATAAACATGCCGACAAAAGGTGACCAGGAGATCCACCAGCCCCAGTAGAAAATGGTCCAGCCCCCAAGCCAGTCCGTGGGATCGTAGGCGTAGAGGTTGAAGGTTTTACTGACAAAGTCGGACAGGTAGTTACCCATGTTCTGGATAAGCGCCTTAAGCAGATAGACGGTTGGCCCGGCAAGCAGAATGGTCAGCAGCAGTAACAGCGCCAGCACCATATTAATTTCGGAGAGCCGCTTGATGCCCTTGTCCAGACCGGACAGCACAGACGCCATGGCAAACAGGGTAATCAGAATAATCAGGCCGAACTGGATACCCAGCGTCTCCGACACGTTAAGCAGGTAGCCAAGTCCCGCATTAATCTGGGCCACGCCGTAACCCAGCGAGGTTGCCACCCCCATGATGGTGCCAATAATGGCAAAAATATCGATGGCGTTGCCCCAGCCACCGTGCACCCTGTCTCCCAGCAGCGGGTACAGGGCCGAACGCAGGGTCAACGGCAAATTGTGGCGATAGCCGTAATACGCCAGGGCCAACCCGACCAGGGCGTAGATAGCCCAGGCATGCAGCCCCCAGTGAAAAAATGTCAGGTTCATGGCCTCTCGGGCCGCATCAACATCGCCCCCAGCACCATGTGGTGGTGACATAAGGTGCATCACAGGCTCGGCGACGCCAAAGAACAACAGCCCAATACCGATACCGGCCGAAAACAGCATGGCAAACCAGGAAATCCCGCTGTAACTGGGGCTGGAATGGTCCGGACCCAGCTTCACATCGCCATAACGCCCCAGACCGAAGTACAAAACGCTGAGCAATATTGCCGCCACAATACCGACGTAAAACCAGCCTGCCACTTCCACGACAGAGGCCTGCAGCTGTCGGAAAAAAGTGGTGGACGCCTCGGGGATCGCCGTAGCAATGGCGACCAGTGATATAACGATCGCACTCGACGTATAGAAAACGACTTTATTAATACGACTGGTTTTTTCCATCATGTATGGTCCGAACCCTGTGTTCTAACTTGCTGCGGATAAAAGTGCTCCAGACTTGGGCCCAGTGCTTCTTTTAGCGGACCCAGCCAGGGCTCAAAATTGAGCCATTGATCAACACCTTGTCGATTAATTGGTTGCCGAACCTGTTCTGAGCTGGCAGTGCGTACCGCTCGTTCTGTCTTGTAAAAATTCAGGCACGCCTCTTCAAAGGGCAGGTTACAGTAGTCAAGAAGGCGGCGCACCTGGGCTTCAAAATCATCGACCAGCTCCTCGTACTGGACGTGCAAAATCTGGTCCGGGAACAGGTCATACCAATGATCCATCAGCGCCACGTAGTCCTTGTAATAGCGACCGATGTCCATCAGGTCGTAACTGAACTCCTGCCCCTCGGCAAACAACTGTTTAAATCCGCTAAAGCAACAACCCAGGGGATGCCTTCGGGCGTCAATGATTTTGGCATTGGGCAGCATTAATTTAATCAGGCCAATGTGTCGGAAGTTGTTTGGCATCTTGTCAATAAAAAACGGGGCACCCTGGCGATGAATCCGGGTATCACGAATATAGGCCTCACCAAATTCCCGATAGTCTTCCGGCGCTAATTCAGCCAGAACTGCCGGGTAGTGACTGTCTCCTGTCAGCCGTTCGCCACGACGCAGGCGATGGGCCAGTGAGGGCACATTGGGCAATTCCAGTGTGCCGTCAACCTGGGAATGTGAGGAAAGAATCTGCTCCAGCAGGGTCGACCCGGCGCGCGGCAATCCCACAATAAAAATGGGATCCTCCGCCGGATACCCTGCTCCGGCATACTTTTGTAAAAGCTCTGGCGTACAAATTTCTATCTGCTGCATGAATTCGCGATGGATACTGTCCGCGCTGTAACGACTCTGGTTTTTCTTTAACCGATTTCCCTGGGCGTAATAGTGGAACGACTGTTCATACTCTTCCCGGTCTTCCCATGCCTTGCCCAGGGCAAAGGCCAAATGCACCCGCTGCATGG
The DNA here is from genome assembly GCA_965222065.1 of Pseudomonadales bacterium. Classification (GTDB taxonomy): domain Bacteria; phylum Pseudomonadota; class Gammaproteobacteria; order Pseudomonadales; family GM7GCV1; genus GM7GCV1. The sequence goes on along the minus strand of OZ244933.1, from coordinate 1,906,178 downwards.
CGGAAAGGCTCTGGTTTTCTTCAAGCAGCTGCCTCATCAGCGCCATTTCTTCATCGGAAAACGTATAGGTTTTCAAATTCGCCAGGGAGTACCAGGCCTCTCCGTAATGCGCCAGTGACTCGATTGCGGACTGGTAGGATTTGATAGCCTCTTGCTGGTCTCCCCGGGTTTTCAGGGCATGACCCCTGGACGTCAGGGTCATCGGGTCACCGGGTATTTCTGCCAGCACCTCATCAAAAAGTTGAATGGCACGCTCGTACTCGCCGACCTGCATCAGCTCAACAGCATAGAGTGATCGGGCCTGGGCATTGCCCGGAAAGTCTTCCAGGAGTGCTTCAGCTTCAGACAAGGCCTGCTGGTTTTTGTGTCGCTTTCGCAGGGTCTGGATATGGTCGAGCCGAACCCGCAGGTTTTCCGGTTTCAGCTTTGCCGCACTCGAGAGCAAAAACTCGGCATCATCCAGCGCCCCCATACGCACACCTATATCCGCCAAAAGCCGCATGGCTTCTATATGGTGTGGCACCTCTTTTAAAAAATCACGACACAGGGTTTCGGCCTTGACCAGTTTGCCCTGGGCAATCAGATCCATGACCGCCAGTATTGGTTTGGGCAGGTTTTGCAGATACTCCAGCTGTGAGCGAAACAGCAGCATTTGTCGCTGTTCGGAGGAAGACAGTCCGTACTGGTTTCTTTGCAGATAAATGCGCAGTTGCTCGCGCCAGCATACCTCCAGCGCAGGGTTGAGCTGCACGGCCATACCATAGGCTTGCAGAGCATCATTCGGACGGCCTGCATCCCGGTGCAAATGCCCCAATTCCTGCATGGCCCGGCTGTGTCCCGGCACCAGCTCTATCAGGCGGTTTACATACGCGAGTGCGTCATCAAACTGCCCCAGGTAGCGTGCACATACTGCCGCGATGTAAAGCACATCGGGATTGTCCGGTTGTTGTGAAACCAGCGGACGGAGTTCAGCCTCAGCCTGGTGAACTTCTCCCGCCCGCAACAGGTCCTGGGCCTGCTTTAATTTCTGCTCCAAAACGATCAGTCACAAGTTAAAAGTCGTAGCTGACTCGCATACCGACCGTGCGTGGCTGGGCAAAGGTCACTCGCATTCGGTCATAGACAAAGTTATTGGCCAACTGGGCATTCTGGTCCGTCAGGTTGTCCACATAGAGCTCGGCAGACCAGGTATCCGCAGTCACCCCGGCGGTTACACCCAGCAGATACCAGCTATCAATGCGTGCCCGGTTAATCGTTATCACATCACTGTAGCTTTCATCAGAGTAAGCCACATGTGGCATCACATGGGCCCGCAGACCACCGTCGAGATCCCACTCATAACGTGCCTGCAGATTCGCCTGCAACTCAGGGGCGTAAGCCAGCGAGTCACCCTGGCGCACATCGTCCGTGGGCGTCAGCACTTGGGTGATCTCCGTATCAAGAATCGAAACGGCACCGCTCACAGTCAGGCCAGGCATGGAAACCGGCATCCAGATGAAGTCGCCTTCAAAGCCCTTGACCTCGGCATTGGCGGCGTTATCCGAGAAGAACAGGTTGACCACGCTGGGATCAAAAATGGTGGTTTGCAGGTTTTCGATATCAACCCAGAACATGGCGCCGTTAAAGCGCAGACTGTAATCGAACAGGTCGGTTTTCCAGCCAATCTCGTAGTTGACCACTTCATCGGTTTGCAGGGCATAGGGCACGGTAAAGGTACCGGCCGGATTCTGCGCGCCCCCTGGACGGTTAAGCAGCCCGGGGCGGAAGCCTTCGGAGACGGTGCCGTAAATCAGCGCGTTATCACTGGGCGTCCAGTTACCTGTCAATTTAAGAATGGTCCCACTGGTCTTCGCCTTATCCGGTGCGCCCAACGCGGCAATCACACTCTCCGGCGTCGCGGGATCATCAAGGTCATCCAGTGTATAAACTGTGCCATCCCCGGCAGCGCAGGTACGCAGGGTAAACTCCCCATCACCGTTGTAGAGATCACTGATGTCGGTGCCGAAGGCCTGTGAGTCCTCGTTAAAGAACAGCGCCCGATTACAGAATGAAGCGTTGGCACTGCCCTCCATGTCGACCTCAATATCGTAATAGCGGGCACCGAGAACCACATCAAAATCATCGGCCAGATCAAAGGTCGCTTCACCAAAAACACCCAGCTGCTCGTCTGTCCTAAGCACATCGTTGCGGAAACCTACATCGTCGGGAAAGGGGCCAGGCAGGGAAGTAAAGCCGGTCTGGTAAGGATAATTTTCCACGTATCCCAGACCACCATCGACTTCCTGCATGGAGCCGTTGCCGTAGAGAAAGTCCACGCGTTCTGCCAACTCAAAGTCACTGTAAAAAAGTCCTGCTGTCAGGCTGATCATGTCGTCCGGGTTGGTGCTGAAACGCAACTCGTGAGTCTGCACCTTGGTGCGGCCATAGGTATCAATCGACGAATCCGGGCTGTAGCAATTGGTGCCCGTATGATCGTAACCAATGGCATAGGCCGCATAGTCACAAATGTAGTAAGGCAAATACTGACCAACAAACAGGTAATCGGTGTAATCGGCAACCTGCTCGGTTTCACGGTCGGTATAGGCACCGGCGTAAACCACTTCGAGATCACCCAACAGGCCTTCGAGTGTGACGGCCGTATTGTGGAAATCATCGCTCAGGGTATCGGCACTGTATCGCTGGATTTTGTGTTCACCCAGATCAGGGTCGGAGAAAAACACCCCGTCACTATCGATCTTTTGCTGTGTGTGCGACACCAGCAGCTGCCAGTCCGGATTTATTTCCCAAAGACCACTGACACGGGCACCTGTGTAGCGGCTGTCGTTAAAGTCTTCTTCCACAAGGGCCGAGTTGTCCGCTTCAACGAAATTAATACCACTGATATCTTCCGTTGCCTGGAAGCCGGCGCGGGTTGAAGTCACGACAACACCATTATCACGCACTGTCCCCGCCGGGCGATAGCGCGCACTTTGCGACAGATCGATGGTGCCCGGCACGTTGTCGACATAACCACCCTGGTCATCCTGGTACAGCACAGCACGCAGGGCAAAATTGTCTGACACAGGCATATTGAGCATTAATTCGGTGTTATAGCTGGCTTCACCATCCTTGATGGTGCTCAGGCCGCCCTTGAGCCGACCGTAAAATTCGCCAAACTCGGGCTTGTTCGTAATCATCCTTACCAGGCCAGCCTGGGAACTGGCACCGAAAAGTGTGCCCTGGGGACCGGCAAGTACCTCGACACGGTTAATATCGGCCGCATAAACATCCAGGTTACGACCGGGCTGGGCCAGAGGCTGCTCATCAAGGTAAAAGGCCACATTGGGTGCCAGACCGGCCACCCCGGCAGTGGCAAGGTTGGGGGTCGTGGAGGCCACACCACGGATATACACCGTATTTTGGCCCGGGCCACTACCGCCGGCGGTGACGCCGGGTAGTTGCACCATCATGTCGGTGAAATTTTCGACACCCATATTTTCCAGGTTTTCCTGGGTGATGGCGGCCACACGTATGGGCACGTCCTGGGTGGAAGCGGCTCGCTTGGTCGCGGTGACAACAACTTCTTCTATTTGCTGAGCCTGGGAGGCGAAGGGGGCCGCTGTTGCTGCGGCGACGGCTAAACAGAGATGTCTTTTTTTGAACATTTTTCCAGTGTTGGGTAGATGTATTTGGGGGTTTGAGGCAAGGCAGTCCTGGCTGCCTGTCAATCTACCCTACAGAAAATAAACCCATATGTGAAATCGCACCTTGGCGACACCAGCAACAAAAAAACTAAACAAAACGACATTTGCTTTGTTCCAGCCATAATTTACCCTTGTGTTTTCTATCAACATCTCGACAACAGGTTTTATCCAAATATGAAGAAAACCACTCTGATCACAGGGGCTTCCAAAGGTATCGGTTACGCATGCGCCAAGGACAGAAGGAATGCCGGGGAACACGTCATCGGCATGGCCCGTCGCAAACCGGGAACCTTTCCGGGTGACTTTTTGGAAGTGGACCTGTCGGACCCCGTCGCAACACGGGAAGCCGGCAATGAGGTGTTAAAGAACTATGGACGAGTCGACCACCTGGTCAACAACGTCGGCCTGGTCAGGCCAGCAGGTATCGGCTCCGTCGATCTGGATGATTTTGATGATGTCATTAACCTGACCCTGAAACCGGCAATTTCATTAACCCAGGCGTTTCTGCCCGGCATGAAAGAACGGCACTATGGTCGAATCGTCAACATATCCAGCCTGGTGGTTCTCGGTATCAGGGATCGCACCGCTTATTCTGCGGCCAAAACGGCGATGGTGAGCTTTACCCGAAGTTGGGCCCTGGATCTGGCCCTCGACGGTATCGCGGTGAATTCCGTGGCACCGGGACCAACGGTGACCGAATTATTCAGGGAGAACAATCCAGCTGGTAGTGACGCCGAAAAGCGCTTTCTGCGCATGGTTCCCATGGAACGTTTTGCCACACCGGAAGAAATTGCTTCAGCCGTTGGTTTTTTCCTGAAAGAAGAATCAGGAATTATTACCGGGCAGACGCTCCATGTGGATGGTGGAGCGAGCATTGGACATGCAACTATCTAGGCGAAATAAGCAGCTACAAAGATTAAAGACCTAGCGCTTGGGCAGCACATTTACCTGGAACCAGTAATCTTTCAGACGGACAATTGCCTGGATAAAGTTTTCGACGTTGACCGGCTTGTTGATATAGCCGTTGGCGCCTGCTTCGTAGCATTTATCGATATCGTCGGGGTCTTCTGAGCCGGTCAACACCACCACGGGTATTTTTCTCAGCTTTGGCTCGGCTTTTATCTGTTTAAGTACGTCGCCACCACTCACCCCGGGCAGCTTCAGATCCAGCAAAATAATGCCGGGTAAATCAGCCGGTGTATTCCTTGAGTAGTCACCGCGCTGGAAAAGAAAATCCAGTGTCTCATCACCCGTTTTCGTCCGAACCAGCTTGTTCATCAAGCCCGCCCGTGAAAAAGTTTTCTCGGTAATGTAAAAATCATCCTCGCTATCTTCAACAATAAGGATGCTATTGGAAATACTTGTTGTTAAATCCATAAATGATGTTCAGAGGGATGCAAACAGTTTTCGTGAAATGAGACGCATTATATATATCGAACTGTGCCAGTTTATTGACAAGCTTCCTAGTCCTAAAGTGATAAATGCATGTTAAATTCAACCTCTGAAAGCGTTGTCGGGCAAATTCAGGCAAAAGCCAGGCAAATTTATCTACTTAAAGGTTGGGTAACTTTAACACGTGAAAGTTCAGGTAATTTTGGTGGCAGGAATTTGCGGATGCGGCAAAACCACCCTTGGGACAGCACTGGCAGAGCAGCTGGGCTGGCACTACATTGAGGCCGATGAGTATCACTCCCGGGAGAACAAGGAAAAAATGGCCCGGGGAATACCGCTTACCGACGAAGACCGGCAACCCTGGTTACAGAGCCTGCACATGGCCGTACGACAGCAACCCCATTCCATGCTTTCCTGCTCTGCACTAAAAGCGAGTTACCGTGAATTGCTTCTGCAGGGTCTGCCCGCCATGACCGTTTGGCTCGATATCAGCAAGGAGTCTGCTGAGCACCGGGTCACCAGTCGCCGTGACCATTACATGTCGCCACGACTGGTCCAAAGCCAGCTGGACACCATGGAAATCCCGGAAAATGCAATAATCATTAATGCAGAAAAACCCACGGAAGAGGCCGTAATAGAGGTGCTGAGCCAGACGGCGTTGCTGCAGTAAACGCTATCAGCTTATCTGCGCTTCGAGCTCTGAGGGCAACATTGGCTTGCCGAAATAATAGCCCTGGGCATACTTGCAGCCCAGCTGCAATAACCGGTCAGCCACTTGAGGGTTTTCTACCCCCTCGCCAAGCACCCGGACACCAAAAGCCTTACCCAGGGCAAGCACCGATTCAACAATAAGCTCGTCGCGTTCACTGGTAAGCAGGCTGGAAATAAATAATTGATCGATTTTAATTTCGCCAATAGGGAAGTTTCGCAAATATTTGAGAGAAGAATAGCCTGTACCAAAGTCATCAATTGATATGGTCACTCCCAGCTCATGAAGCTGGTGCAAGACCTGTTCCGCTGACTCCGGCGAACTCATGATGCCGGTCTCGGTAACTTCCAGGCAGAGTTCCCCGGGGGGCATCCCAATCCGGGAAATTATGTCCCCTATTTTGTCAGTCAGCCCTTCCCGGTTTAGTAGGGACGCCGACAAATTAATGGACACCGGCAGATTTATCCCGCGAACCGCCCAGTCCCGCGCCTGTATCAGCGCACTTTCCAAAACCTGCAAGGTCAGCGCTTCAATGTGTGCGGATCTTTCCGCAATCGGAATAAATTTTGACGGAGGTATCAATCCCAGGGTGGGGTGCTGCCAGCGCGCCAGTACTTCGACGCCCACCACTGTTTTATGCACCAGATCGACCTGGGGCTGGTAAAGAACATAAAATTCCCGGTTGGCAAAAGCCTGTTTAAAACTTTGGGCAATCAACATGTCCGCCGAATCGGTACGACTGTGCTTCGACCCATAGACCGTAACCAGTTGACCATTACGCTTGCTGTCATACATGGCAAGGTCTGCATTTCCAAACAGCTCTTCGCCATGGCTACCATGGTCCGGGTAACGCACCAGGCCAAAGGAAGCACTGATATCAATAATCTGGTCACCTATCATAAAGGGCTCTTCCAGCTGTTCCGCGACCCTTTCTGCCACAATGATTCCGCCTTCCAGGCTATCGGTCGTGGGCAACAAGACCGCAAACTCATCGCCGGCAATTCGGGAGAACACATCAGAATCCCGCATCAAACCGTTGACACGCTGGGCTATCTGGATCAATAACTGATCACCAATCGCGTGACCATGACTGTCGTTGACCGTCTTGAAAAAATCCAGGTCCAGCATTAGCAAACTGAAAGATCGCTGGGCGCGACCGGCCTCACTGACCGTTTGCTCGAGCCGTTCAAAAAAAAGCCGCCTGTTTGGCAGGCCTGTCAGCATGTCAAAGTAGCTCATCCGGACCAGCTCCTGATCATGCTGCTCCAGCTTTCGCTGTACGCTGGCTTTTTCGCAGGCCGATTCCACCGCCCGACGGATGGCCAGCTTGCCCAGCTCTTTTTTGCTCATGTACTCCTGGGCACCCAGGGTAATGCTCTCGGCAGCCACCCGCTCGTCACCCTGCCCTGTAAGCAATACCACAGGAGGGCGCAATGAACAGGGCAAGGAGAGCAATTCGGCAAAGTAATCGAACGCCGTTCCGCCAGGGAAACGGTAATCCATCAGTACACAGTCATATCGGTTTTTCTCGATCAACCCCATGGCGTGATCCGGATCCGCTGTTTCATCGATATGGAAATCGATGCCGCAGCTTTTTAGAAAGCGGCAAATAATCTTGCGATCCACCTGATCGTCATCAATCAACAGCAGGCGCGAGCAGTTCACGCCCAGAACAACGTCCGGAGCGGTTGTCTTAGTTTTTGCCATGGGTTTTCTTGCTTTGAAACCTGACCGTTAATACGAACTTCTCAATCATTGTGACCAGGTTAATAAAGTCCTTGCCCACATTTGATTTCACAATATAACCCGCAATGTGCCGTTCATAGGCCTTGGCCTTGTCGCGATCGTCATCTGAAGTCGTCAACACAAAGACGACTGTGTCATGAAGTGTTTTATCCTTGCGAACCTCCTCCAGAAACTCGAGGCCGTTCATCCGTGGCATGTTCAGGTCCAGCAAAATAATATAAGGCCAGTCCAGCTGCGAAGTACTACTTTCGCCGCGAAGCAGATTCAGGGCGTCCAGGCCGTTACTGGCCACCTCGACAGGGTTGTCAATACGATGCTTGCGCAGTGCTCTGGTCACTGCCCTCACATCAATCTGATCATCATCGACAATCAAAATAGTAATGGGTTCTTCTGTGTTAAGTATCATGACATTACCCTCTTCTTACTCTGGCGGCGCATCCCTTGGTACGGGCCAGCCCAAAACGAACCGTGTGCCCCGCTGACCATCCGATTGCACTTCAACCCATCCATCATGAATTTCCATGGTCTTCCTCACCAGTGCCAGCCCCATGCCGCTACCTTCCAGCTCATCTCTTGGTTTTAACGTCTGAAACAACTGGAAGATTTTTTCCTGGTACTGCTCCGGGACGCCTGGGCCATCATCCGCGACCATATAAATCACTTCGTTTTCGTTTGTCTCCACTTCGACATCAATCACCCCCCTGTCTTTATCATGATGCTTAACCGCATTCATAAAGAGATTTCTGAAGACCAACTCCACGGCGGCCCGGGGTGCATAAATTTGGGGCATGTGTTCGGGCAGGTTGACCTGGAAGCGTTCGGCGGGAACATAGAGCTCAAGCACATCCTCAAGCACGGTTTTGGGGTCAATCCAGCCGGCCTCTCCCTCCTTGCGACCGATTCGGGAATAGGCAAGCAGACTGGCAAGCAAATTCTCCATGCGCTTGACCCGGTCACGTAACAAGTTCAGATCATCGTGCGAGTTTTTTGGCAGCAAATCGCCGGCATCCTCCTCGATAAAATCGGCGAGCTGTTCAATGCCTCTCAACGGCGATCTCAGGTCATGCGAGGCCACATAGACAAAGTCGTCCATTTCCTTGTTGGTTTTTTCCAGATACTGATTCGCCAGAAACAGTTTCCGGGAAAGTTTCTTTTGCTTGTTTAACTGCTCGACCCGGTCGGAAATATCCACAATGGAGCTGATCACTACCGGGCCCGTCCTGGTCTTAACCGGATTCAGGCCAATTTCCACCGGGATCTCTGTGCCATCCTTATGTACCCCGAACAAATCTCGCCCCTCGCCCATATTTCGCTTTGAGGGCGCATTTATATACTCATCGCGCAATTCCACATGGTGCTTTCTGTAACGTTCAGGAATGAGGCACTCGATCTTCTGTCCAACCAGCTCGTTTTGCTGATAACCGAAAAGCGTTTGTGCGGGTTTGTTGGCCAACTGGATGACACCGTCGGTATCGACCATCACCATGGGGTTGGGTGCCAGATCAAATGCCATCTCCAGCCATTTGCTGTCACCATTGTGTTCGGCTGGAAGAGAGTCACTGTCTTCCCGGGGCGCCGCGGAATAAAAAAACCAGGCAGCACCCCAGATGAGCAGGATGGAAATAACCCTATCAGGAGAGAAATCATAGGTTGACTGGGACCAATCCAGTCCACCTGCCAACGACAGGATCGTTGTGACCAGTGCGTAAAGTAGAACCAGGTGCCCCTGATTGAGCCGGCTTATCCAGTACAGAACAACAACATAGAGTGCACCGGCAGCACTGATTGGCGAAAAGACATCCACCGAGAGGAAAATCACACAGGAAAGAGCGGCAGCAAGATGGTGCCTGAACAGAAAGCCACGATGCGACGTGGCTCTTTGCAGCTGCCTTGCTCCCATAGAACATACTCCTTTGTAACCGTTCCCTCAAAGCACATTTCCAGGCTACGCGCCTTGGGTAAATTCCTGCCGGCGGCAAGCCAGGGCCAGATCCAGTTTATTGCCCCACAATCCGGCTTACGATAACAGGAAAATTTTAAAGGGGACAATCATTTAACTGACCCAAAAGACTCCCAATTAACGATTCTTAACTTTTTTTGTGATTTTTATTTAATCCCTTCAAATACAGACTTCCCCGTCTGCCTGATAAAACTGCTTGATGCAGTCCAGTGCCTGTTCTGCCGTCTCCACAAAAGTAAACAGCTCCAGATCAGAAGATGAAATCAACCCGTATTCAACCAGCTGATCAAAGTTAATCAGTTCGCGCCAGAATTTTTCGCCCATCAACAGTATGGGTAGCCGCTGTACCTTGCCCGTTTGTACCAGCGTCAGGGTTTCAAACAACTCATCCAGTGTGCCAAAGCCCCCGGGGCAGGCGAGCAACGCCTTGGCCCGCATCAAAAAATGCATCTTGCGTATCGCAAAATAGTGAAACTGGAAACAGAGATCGGGCGTGATGTACTCATTGGGGTACTGCTCAAAGGGCAAGACAATATTAAGTCCGATGCTCTCGCCGTCTGCCTCACTGGCACCTCGATTGGCTGCCTCCATGATGCCCGGTCCGCCACCGGTAACAATATGCAGATGGCATCCGGCTTCCAGTTGTTGTTCCTGGGTGATCAGGCGGCCAAACTTCCTGGCCTCTTCGTAGTAAAGAGACATTTCAACCGCCCGCTTTGCTTTTTCCAGCCCCTTTATTAATTCCGGATCCTGCGGTGATTGCGCAAGCGCCGCCTCAGCCTGTTGCTCATCCGCACGAGCCCGCTCACTGTCATGTACCCTGGCCCCGCCGAACACCACAATCGTTGAGCCGATCCCATGCTCATTCATGACCAGATCCGGTTTCAGCAGCTCAAGTTGCAAACGAATCGGGCGCAGCTCTTCTTTTAACAAGAACTCCCGATCTGCAAACGCCAGCTCGTAGGTTGACGACCGGGTTTGTGGAGTGTCGTTTTGCGCATCAGTGACAGAAAGGTCTTCACTGGCACTGCGGAAAATTTTTCCCGGGAAACTAAATGGCTTCATTTTCTATTACCCCAAAATTAGCCCACATGGCCACTATTTAACGCGTATTGAAGCAGTTAGTTATTGTTGTTGCTACGTGCGACTTTCATCTTTGCCAAAAAACCTGGGTTATCGGCAGCTATGCAACATCTGGCGCATCCAGGGCTGGTGGCAATTTCTTCGAAAAAAACAGGGTTGGGGAGAAATGGTTCGGACCGGATTCAAACAATCCTGAGCATCAGTCTTCCACGCCTATTCCATAGCGGCGCATCTTTTCCACCAGGGTTGTGCGCTTTATACCCAGTTTTCTCGCCGCCCTGGCCACGACGCCATCGCAAAGGTCAAGCGCCGCTTCCAGATACTCAATCTCCAATTGCTCCAGCCGTTCGCGCAGATTGATATCTGTGCCCTGCAGCTCTGTCAGGGGGTCCAGCCTGGACAAGTTTTCAGCAGCGCCCGAGGCAGGGTCGGAGAGGGGTTCGCTTTTAGCTTCTTCCGTTTGCCCATAAAAACCGTAACCACGATATTCCTCGGGCAGGTCCTCCACTTCCACCTGTTTGTTGTTATGAAGCACCGTCAGACGATTGACCAGATTCGCCAATTCCCGGGCATTACCTGGCCAGGGGTAAACCAGCAGGGCGCTTAGCGCTGCCGGTGAAAAGGTAATATCCACGCCATTATCATGCTGGGCAATATGGGCCTCCAGCAAATCGGGAATATCCTGGGGACGATCTCTCAATGCGGGCATTTCCAGGGGAAACACATTGATTCGGTAAAAAAGGTCCTGCCTAAATTTTCCCTGCTGAATCAGGTCGGGCAAATTAATATGCGAGGCAGTGATCAGTCGAATATCCAGCGGATAGCTTTGATCGCCCCCTACCCGCTCGTAGGTGCGCTCCTGCAGGACACGCAATAACTTCACCTGCATATCGATCGGCATATCGCCAATCTCGTCCAGGAAAAGTGTCCCGCCCTGGGCAAGTTCCAGACGGCCTTTGGCCTCTTTTACAGCCCCGGTGAAAGCGCCCTTCTCATGGCCAAATAATTCAGATTCAAAAAGCTCCTGGGGAATGGCCCCGCAGTTCACGGCAATGAAAGGGCCTTTTGATCGACCGGAGAGATCGTGGATCGCCCGGGCGGCAAGCTCCTTGCCGGTTCCTGACTCTCCCCTGATCATGACGGTGACATCGGTCATGGAGACGCGATGAATCAGCTTTTTTACTTCATTGATTTTTCGGCTGGAACCGACGATCTGGTTGTAATAGCGGGATTTGTCTTCAACCCGGCGACGCTGGTATTTCTTCGACGCCTCTTTCTCTTCAGAGGAGGTGTCTTCATCCAGGTTATCAATAACGAAAAAGTCGTCCGCAACTGCCTCAAAGGATTTCGCGGTATCTTTCAAGCGACTGTCGCTTCCATCAATAATCAGGTTGAAGCGCTTCTTGTTTTCCGGTCCACTCAAAAACTATTCCTCAGGCAAATAGCCAGTGAACATGCATCACTTTAAAATGCAGTTCGATTTCTATCATAGTAGATACTTCGTCAATTATCTTTTACATTCCTTAATGTCAAAGGTGTAGAATCCTGAAGAGTAAATTTTTATTATTTACAATCCTGACAGCATGATTCCCCATCAGTCAAAACAGTCGATAAAATATAAAGCTGAGGAAGGTTAATGGAAAGCGTCTCATTCCTGATACTGGAAGATGACGAAGTTGATGCAATGGCCATTCGCAGGGCGTTTAAGGAACTCGGCATCTCCAATCAACTGATTATCGTAAAGGACGGGGTGGACGCCTTGGAATGCCTGCGTGGCAGTGAAGAACATGGAACGCTGAATTCACCCTATGTGATTTTTGTGGATCTTATTATGCCGCGAATGAGCGGCCTGGAATTTCTCGACCAGTTACAGGAAATACCGGAAGCGAAATCGGCCCCTGTCTTTGTCATGTCCGGCTCAAGCGACCAGGACGATATTTTCAGGGCCTATTCACACGACATTGCCGGCTATATTGTGAAATCAGACCCGGTAAAAAGTATTCGCAAGGCACTGGAACTTTTGGACTATCAATGGCACCTGATGAAGCCTTGATACAATCGTTTCTGAAATCCTGATCAGGCGTTCCGGCTTTTTCCAACCAGTGCCCACCTGCCAGCCGAACTACCTAAAACTAGAGCCCGGCAACAAATTGCATATCGTCCATCAAACGTGGTGGCAGCCCTTCGTTCCACCCGGCATTGCTTAGGCGACGGTAAGCAACCACTTCAGACTGGCTTGCCAAATTGCCCGACTTGGTTTCATAGCCGCCAAATTCCAGATAAATAAGTGGCTGGGCTTCCTCAACAAAGTAATCCAGCATCATCCATTCGCCTTCCACCCAAACGGCCGCCACATAGTGGTCTGCAGGAATACTGTCATGGGGATTGGAGTCCACCAGTACCTTGGCGAGTTCATCAAGACGGAATTTTCCCAGGGTAAAAGCAATGTCCAGAAGACTGTCCGCCGCATCGCAGTCGTCGAGTACCTCAACGCCTGCAAGATAGCTGGCCGTGGTATCTGTCCAGTTTTCCGCTTCTTCCCGTTGGAACTTTTCCAGCCTGGCGGTAGCCTTTCTTAATTCCAGGACAAATTCCCGGGATCTGGGACGAGCTTCGCCCAGTTCGTTATGCAACCAGCTATCCAGGGATGCCGCACAGATCTCTTTCCGATCCGGGTTCTTCTTGAGTGCCATGTTATGGCAATAGCAAGTCGGCAGGTGCTGGTTTTTCTGATCCGCACATTTGAGCAAATCACCCAGAGGTTGCGCGTGGCTGCTTCCCTCCGATTGTGGGTAGGAAGCGCAACCCACCAGCAACACAAAAGGCAGCAGCAAAAATTTTTTGCCACGATTCACCAGGGTGAAAAGTCCTTTGCATACCGGAGGGAAATGGCTACGCATTTTTAACACTCGCTCTGTTAACGTTAATCAGCGGATGAGTCTGTATCCAGTACTCCTGGATAAAATCCAGGTGAGTTTGCGCCTTTGTGTGGCGTGACCTGCTGGGGTCATTGGCTGAAGATGCTGGTTTCTCTTCATTCGAGGCAACGCTTCGAAGCAGAGACTCACTGGGAACACCGCCCAGGTACTCCAGCTTTACATTGAGGAAATTCTCACAAAGTGATGTCAATTTATTGAATACTGATCGAGCCTGGATATCGCTATGAACCTTGGTGACCAAAACATTCGCTTTTACCTGGCCTCGCTGACTCATATGTTTGACATGTCGAAAGGCTTCCACCAAAGGCTGCTCCGAACCCATATCAACAATCACCACTGAATCCAGGCAAATACGTTCACTGCCATCAATGGCCAGCTGGCTGAGTTTTGCGGGCCTAAGAAACATGCCAACTTTTTCAGCGAAGTGCCGAAAGCTTCTGGAGTCTGTTTTAAGATGTTGCCTGGTTTTGATCAATTTCATTTTGTTTACTCCTGTGGCCAATATCGGGGTGAGCCACAACTTGCTAACCCAGACTGAAAAATTCTTCAGTCGCTTTGCCAGAGTAATTGCAACCAGTGTGCCAACTTTTTTATTTCCTTATTTTTCAGCAAGTTATGATTTTACTGTCAATTTTTAGTCAATTTATTGACGTAAACTGTATACAGTATTCGTCAAAATACTGACGAAATGTCAAAATATTGACTATTCTGTATACAAAATACGATAAGGTTTTTATTTTCTCCTTTTCCGCTATCCTTGCGCCTAAAACTCAGCTTCTCAATCCAGCGGGTTCCCTATAACAATCCGGCAGGTCACTTATGATTAGGCACCTGCGGATCACCAACAGACTGCAGTTGAATACACTATGAAAGACAAATCTGACATCGGCCTTATTGGCCTCGCCGTGATGGGCGAAAATCTCATCCTGAATATGGCCAGCCGCGGCTATACTGTTACTGCCTATAACCGATCCACCGACCGGGTAGAACGCTTCATCGAGGGACGAGCCAAGGGGCAACCTATTCGCGGCGCATTGTCCATAGAAGAATTTGTCAATTCACTGGCCAGCCCCCGGAAAATCATGTTGATGGTCAAGGCGGGCGAGGCGGTAGACGCCGTCATCGAAGAACTGATTCCCTTCCTTTCAGAAGGCGACATCATTATTGATGGGGGAAACACCCATTTCCCCGACACCAACCGACGCACCGCTTACCTTCGGGAGAAAGGCATTCACTTTATCGGCACCGGGGTGTCCGGCGGTGAAGAAGGCGCCCTGACCGGGCCCTCAATCATGCCCGGGGGCTCCCCTGACGCCTGGCCGGCAGTCAAGCCGATCTTCCAGGACATTGCGGCCAAGCTGGAAGATGGCTCGCCCTGCTGCGACTGGGTCGGGGAAGACGGAGCCGGTCATTTCGTCAAAATGGTCCACAACGGCATTGAATATGGCGACATGCAATTAATCTGCGAGGCCTACCAGATTATGCGCGACCTTCTGGGCATGAGCGCCGATGAGATTCACCAGGTTTTTGCCGACTGGAATGACGGCGAACTAAACAGTTATTTGATCGAAATCAGCCGCGATATCATGGCGTTTAAGGACGAGGATGGCGAACCACTGGTCGAAAAAATCCTCGATACCGCTGGCCAGAAAGGAACGGGCAAATGGACCGGCGTGACCGCACTGGATCTCGGCATCCCCCTGACTCTGATCGGCGAGGCCGTTTTTTCCCGCTGTCTTTCCGCCAGGAAAGAAGAGCGCGTGCAGGCCTCCAAAATAATCCAGGGCACAGAACCCGACTTTTCCGGTGACCGCGCAGCCATGATCGAAAACCTGAGGCAGGCCGTGTTTGCCTCAAAAATTATCAGCTATGCCCAGGGCTATTTGTTAATGCAGGAAGCGGCCAAAGAGTATGGCTGGCACCTGAATTACGGCGGTATCGCCCTGATGTGGCGTGGCGGATGCATTATTCGCTCTTCTTTCCTGGGCAAAATCAAGGAAGCCTTTGACCTGAATCCCGACCTTAGCAATCTGTTGCTGGATGACTTCTTTCGGAAAAAAGTGGAATCCTGCCAACAGGGATGGCGAACACTCACTGCGGAAGCCATGGTCAATGGCATTCCTGTTCCCGCTATCACGTCTGCACTGAATTACTTTGACGGTTACCGTTGTGCACGTCTGCCTGCCAACCTGCTTCAGGCCCAGCGTGACTATTTTGGCGCCCATACCTACGAACGTATTGATCAACCGCGGGGCAAATTTTTCCATACCAACTGGACCGGCCGCGGAGGGGAAACTTCCTCAACCACCTATGACGTGTAAACTATAGAAGATTCGAAAAGAACGGTTCCCGACCGGTGACTGACTTGTGAAAGGTGCACGATGAAATACTTGACCCAAACCATTATTGCCCCGCTCATGCTCCTGCTGTGGATGGCATCGACGCCACTCATGGCCGCGGACTCGTTTGTTGCCCTCATGTATCACCGGTTCGGAGAGGACAGCATCCCCAGCACCAATATTCGCATGGAGCAATTTCGCGCTCACCTGAAATACCTTAAGGATGGCGGTTTTAACGTGATCAGTTTGCAACAGGCCGACGACTTCCTGAGACACGGCAAAAAACTGCCTGAGAAGGCAGTGTTAATTACCGTCGACGATGCCTACCTCTCGGTCTACAAGCAGGGCTGGCCGCTATTACAGGAATACGACTTTCCATTTACGGTATTTGTGGCCACCGATCCGGTCGATCAAAAACTCAATGGCTACATGACCTGGGAACAAATGCGGGAGATGCAGGCCAGCGGCGTCCAGTTTGCCAATCACAGCGCAACGCATAACTCCATGCTTCGCCAAAAGGATGAGAGCCGAACAGCCTGGCTGAAGCGAATCGAGGCCGATGTCAACAAAAGCATGCGCCGGCTAAACGAGGAGCTGGATCCTTTTATCGGCATGTTCGCCTATCCCTTTGGCGAATTCGAACTCCAGAGCGGCAACCTGATGAGGGAGAAAGGCTACATCGCCTTTGGCCAGCAATCCGGTGCAATCGGCACACTGAGTGACCAACGCTGGCTGCCGCGTTACCCCATGAACGAAAATTACGGGGAAATGGATGAATTCAGGACCAAGGTCAACAGCCTGCCCCTGCCAGTGGTATCCGTCCAGCCTGAAGACTACTTCACCAGCAACCGGCGACCCCGTCTGGAAATCGAACTGGCGGACGCGGGAGACCGCATAGCGGAACTCGCCTGCTACGTTGGCGGCCAGGGCCGGGTGCCAGTTACCTGGCTTGAGCCTGATCGCAAATTCCGGGTTGAACCGGTTGAGGACCTGCCAAATGGTCGCAATCGCATTAACTGCACAGCGCCCACGGACTCCGGACGCTTTCAGTGGTTTAGTCATCAATGGGTAATCAACACGCCGGCAACCTCTCCATAATCGCAAGCCCTTGTTAACTCTTTCTGAAAGCGGTCCCCGCGAACCGCTTTCAGAATTGTCATTCAATTTCGGTTTTATTTTTCATTGAAATCATTAGAATGGCTCCCGCTCCTTGGGGGTGGCCTGCCGTGAGTAATTTCACAGCAGCCTGAGATGTTCTCTTGAACGAACCCCGTGGAGACTGACGGCTTCCCAAGCCCGAAAGTCTCCCAGCACCTGATCCGGTTAATGCCGGCGTAGGGATAGGACCAACATCCGTTTCTTTCGCGCTCGCGTGCCGGGTCTCCTTAACAAAAACCGTTACTGGAGGCTCAACATGTCCAACCAAACCAAGATTTTTCCCGCACTTATTAGTGCAAGCCTGCTTATTGGCGTAAGCCTGCCGACCACATCAGTTCATGCTGCAGACATTGAAGAGATCATTGTCACCGCTGATTTCCGCGACAGCACCCTGATGAACACCACCACCAGCATGTCGGTCGTCGACCAGAATGCCATTCAGCGCCGTGCCGCTGACCAGCTGGAGGAAGTGCTCAATTTGACACCCAACCTGAACTACTCTGCCGGGGCCTCGCGAGGCCGCTACCTGCAAATCCGCGGGATTGGCGAGCGCAGTCAATTCGTTGACCCTGTCAGCCCGTCTGTGGGCCTGACCGTCGATGGTGTGGATTTCAGCACCATGGGCAACGCCGCTACCCTGTTTGATGTTGCCCAGGTCGACATCCTGCGTGGTCCCCAGGGCACCAAGTTCGGCGCCAGCGCCATGGCCGGCCTGGTCAATATCCAGTCCAATGCGCCTACGTCGGAACCCGAAGGGTTTATCAAGGCCGGATTTGGCAATTATGGTCGCCAGGAACTGGGCGGCGTCCTTTCCGGACCGATCGCTGAACGCGCACAGGCACGAGTGGCCGTCAATAAAATGACGTCCGACGGCTTTATCTACAACCAGTACCTTGACCGTGATGACACCAATGACCGTGATGAACTGACTGCCCGTGCCAAACTCAACTGGCAGACCAATGCCAACACCGATGTCAACTTCACCTATCTGCACCTGGATGTGGACAATGGTTACGATGCGTTCTCACTCGACAACAATCGGGTCACGCTGTCTGACGAACCCGGGCAGGATCGTCAGGAAACCGACGCGCTTTCCGTGCAAATGAATTACCGGGGCCTGGATGTCGCCAGACTGGAGTTTTTGGCCGCCTACCAGAATACCGACGCCGAATACGGCTTCGATGAAGACTGGACCAATACTGAAATCTGCGAGGGGCTGGATTGCGATTCCGACCTTTGGGGATTCGACTGGTGGTACTCCAGCGCGGACAACTACCTGCGCGATTACAGCGCAACTGAACTTGGTCTTCGCGCCGTGTCGGAACCCGGCGCAGAAATCCTGGGCAACAGTTCCTGGGTTGCCGGCATTTACTACAAGGACACGGACCTGGATCTGCACCGCGACTTTTTTGACTGGGACCTGGGCGCCCCGGGCCAGTTTGAAAGCACCTACCAGACCACCAACCTGGCGCTCTATGGCGAAATCCAGACGCCCTTGTCCGATCAGCTAAACCTGACCATCGGTGGCCGGGTCGAAGATTTTGACTCCAGCTACGACGACAGCCGATCCGTCACCTCCGATCCGGGCGAAACCCTCTGGGGCGGAGAAATCACGCTCGCCTATGATCTCAGCGACCGGCAAATGGCCTACGCACTGGTCTCTCGGGGCTACAAGCCGGGCGGTGTCAATGGCGACGCCCTGGGCAACGCCGAGAAAAACGGGTTTGCGCCGGAAATTATCCAGTTTCTCAATCAGCGTCTGAACTACCAGACAGAAACGGCGACCAACTACGAAATTGGCTCCAAGTTCTCCGGTGACATCATGCGCCTGCGCCTCTCCGCCTTTTATATGCAGCGCGACGATGTCCAGCTCAAGGGCTGGTATAACGAAGGGGCACTGTTTGTCGGCTACACTGACAACGGCGCCTCTGGAACCAACTATGGTGCCGAAGTTGAACTCGATATTCAGGCCAGTGAGCAGCTACAGCTTTTTGCCAGCCTTGGCCTGCTGGAAACGGAAATCGAGGACTTTTACATCCTGGGTGACAACGGTCTGGAAGACCAGAGCGGGCGCGAGCAGGCGCACGCCCCAGGCTATCAGTTCCATCTGGGTGGCCAGTGGCAATTCAATGACCAGCTCAGCGCCCGTCTGGATGTGGAAGGCAAGGACAGTTTTTATTTTTCCGACAGTCATGACCAGCAATCACAAAGCTATCAACTGGTTCACGCCTCGCTCAACTACCAGCTTGATCAGCTATCAGTCCAGCTGTGGGGTCGTAACCTGTTCGACGAGGATTACCAGGTCCGTGGCTTTTACTTTGCCAACGACCCTCGTGACTTTTATACAGAAGATGAGTCCTACACCCAGCTGGGCGACCCTCGCACATTCGGTGTCCGTGGGACCTGGTCTTTCTAACACTCCTGGCACAGGCTGTCGGTTCGAATCCGGCCTGGCAGCCTGACCTCTTCCCGATAACGGAGAATCCCACCATGAAACTATCTGCGGAAATCACCATGTACCCCCTGCAGGACGATTACCTTCCTGCAATCAAGGCCATAATAGACAGGCTCAATACCTGCGAAGGGCTTGTCGTTAAAACCTTTCCCTCCACCACGCTCGTCGTCGGTGACTACGACCAGGTCATGGCGGCATTGGGTGACGCCATGAAATGGAGTGTGGAGGCTTGCGGAAAGGCTGTGTTTGTTACCAAGTTTCTACCTAATACCGAGCTGTTGAGCGAATAACTTGGACGCTTTTCTGCAGCAACTCAGCGCCGCGTTCAGCCAAATGCTGGGCTGGGAGCTTGTGGCCGTCATTCTGGCCATTGCCTACCTATTGCTTATCCTGCGCGAGAGTATTTGGGGCTGGCCCTGTGCCCTGGTCAGCACGTTGATTTATACCCTGCTGTTCTGGAACGTGAGCCTGTTGATGGAGTCTGCCCTAAATCTTTATTACATGGGTATGGCCTTATACGGCTGGTGGCAATGGCAAGCCGGTGGCAGCGACCACCGGGGAATACAAATTCATACCTGGCCCATCCAGCGACATCTGGGTATCGCACTGGGCCTGGTTGTTGTTTCCCTGATCAGCGGCTATCTGCTTAGCCAAAATACCCAGGCAGCCTGGCCGTATATAGACTCCTTCACTACCTGGGCCAGCGTGCTCACCACCTACATGGTGGCCAAAAAAGTCCTGGAAAACTGGCTTTACTGGATACTGATCGACGGAATTTCACTGGTTATCTATGCGGAACGCGGTCTTTACCTGACAGCCCTGCTCTTTGCCGCCTATCTGGTAATCTGCGTTTTTGGCTATCTTAACTGGAGGAAAACATTCCTTGGAGAACTCGAGACTCAGCCAGGCGCTGGCTAACTGGCCGTCCTGGCCGCTCGGCCTGACCAGGCCACCGACGGTGGTTGGTTCATTATCGGGCTTTACCAACCAGGGCGTTGTCCTGAATACCGGGGACCAATTACTGGTTCTCAGGTTAAATCGTATTGGCGCCGAATCCTTGGGCATTTCCCGTGATCAGGAGTATCAAATCTGGCAATCTGTGGCCGACCTGGGCATTGCCCCGCACCTCATCCATATCGATTCCCGGGACAACTATGTGCTTTACCAGTACATCCAGGGGCGTGTCTGGACCCCCAATGATTTACAAAAACCGGCACAAATCGAACGCCTCCGGGACAAGATCCGCCGCTTTCAGGACGCCCGGATCGACTTGCCCGCCCGCAATTACATTCATTACCTGGAACACTACTGGAACCAGCTTAAAGACACAATAGCGGCCACGCCGGAACTGATTGATGAATGGCAAGCGTTTCAGCCGATACTGGAATCCCTGCAAAAGGGTGACTGGCAACCCGTGCTGTCGCATCACGACCTGATTCCGGAAAATATCATCGATACCAGTCAACAGCTGTATATTGTCGATTGGGAGTACGCCGCCCTGGGACATCCCGACCTGGACAGTTGCTCTATTGGGGAACAGAGGGACCAGCCGATTGCCCAGGTGGTCGACTGGATCAATCGCCTTTGGTGGTTACTGGTCAATAACACAGACAGGTTAAGGACAAATAACGAATAGCGTCACATCATGCTTTCCGGAAAAGACTACATTCGCTACAGCCGCCAGATCATGCTTGTGAGCATTGGCGAACCCGGCCAGGAAAAAATGGCCGAAGCGACGGCATTGATTGTCGGGCTGGGCGGACTGGGCTGCCCGGTGGCACAGTATTTAGCGGCCGCGGGCATTGGCAAGCTGATCCTGGTCGATGACGACCAGGTGGAAACAACCAACCTCCACCGGCAAATCCTCTACACGGAATCCCAGGTGGGGCAGGCAAAGGTCGATGCTGCCAAAACGGCACTGCAATCCCTGAATTCCAGCGTTCAGATAGAAACCCACCAGTTACGGGCAAATGAGGACAACCTGCACGAACTGGTTACCGCATCCACGGTCATTCTCGACTGCAGCGACAACCTGACCACCCGCCTCGCCATAAACAAAACAGCCTTCTCTGCCAGAAAACCCCTGGTCATCGGCTCTGCCATCCGTCTGGAAGCCCAGGTCATCAGTTTTGATTTCTCCGAATACAAACCCGGCTGCTATGCCTGCCTGATGGAAAACATCCAGGATGAAGCGCTCGACTGTGCTGCGGCTGGCGTACTTGGTCCTGTCCCGGGCATCGCCGCCAGCATGCAGGCCCTTGCGGCCATAAAGGCAATCACCGGCTCCGGCTTTGTCACCAATCTCTGGCAGGTCTTTGACGGCCGCCAGCAACAATGGCTATCCATCAAGCATCAGGGCCGCCCTGACTGTGACATTTGCGCCAGGCACTAAAACTGTGCATTCCCGCGCCCCGACAGCTTCCATGGCTGCTTTTCCCTTATAAAACAGTAAGTTCAAACAGCTTCTTAATTATGACAGTTTTGTGACTGTATATACTTTTTTGTTAAAACGTATTGCTCACGCATTTCTTTGTATATACATTGGCAACCATCAGCTGTACATACAGCTTTCACTGACAGAAACAAAACACTAATTCTGTCGTTTTTTGTGAGGAGGGTTAGACAATGATTAAGAAAATTGCGTTTGTTCTGGGAACATTCCTGGCAGCCAACCTGATAAGCGGCGCGGCTATTTCAGACGAAACTACACAGGTATCCCCTGTGCGTGAAGTAGCGCCTGAATACCCGAAATCAGCGTTTCAGCGCGGTCATACCGGCTGGGCTGTGGTTAAATACAGCGTTAACGAAAACGGGCGTGCTGAAAACCTTGAGGTCGTCAGCTCCGAGCCTGCCAGGGTATTTGACCGTGCGGCACTGAGAGCCATCGCCCAAACACGGTTTGAAGTACCAACCGAAGGTGGACAACCGGTATCTGTCGATAACCAGTACAAGAAATTTGTATTTGAGATCGACGAAAAGATCCCGGGTAACGTTGCCCTGAATCGTAGATAAGCTATTCAGATTCGCAACCGACAAAAAAGGCGAGCCAGGTGCTCGCCTTTTTTATGTCTGAATCTTTACCAAAGGCCAAATATCAATCGTCTTCCTGGGGGTGCTTCTTCAGGAACTCCCGTATAAAACCACGCACTTCACGTGCCGCCGAAGTATCCATCTCGTCGCATATATCAATAAAGGCATCACGTTCGTCCTTGTTGATACGAACGACCAGTTGACTATCCTTCTTGCTGGCTTTTCTTTTGCGCCTGGATTTATCGCTCAAAACCGAAACCTCTGTCGAGTGATGCGCTCGGTCACAAGCGCAGGAACGCAAAGAGTAAGGATAGGTCTGCACATTGTCCAGACTTCAAATGCACGTGTCATAAAGCTGTCGCAATACTGAAATATTCAGTTCACACGCTGTGCCTATCCTGCACCAACATGAAGTTGCCAGCGCTTTTAATTCATTACCCAAGCCCGGTTCCGACCCGCGGCAAGGCAACTATCCCTCAAAAATCCTCTCATTCAACACCGCCCGCCTCCTTCGGCACAGGGCAGTCCATTGGGGAATCCAGATGAAAATACTCTACGGTGTACAAGGTACAGGCAACGGCCATATTACTCGTGCAAGAGCCATGGCCAGGGCGATGAAAGACCGCGATATCGATGTGCAGTTTTTGGTATCCGGCCGCCCCAAAATTAAATTGTTTGATATGGAGCCCTTCGGTGACTATTGGTGGCGCGAAGGTCTGACCTTCCATTCACGCAAGGGACGCGTCGTTCTTTCGGAAACAGTGATTAAAAGCCGTCCCATGCAACTTGCACAGGATATCCGCGAACTCGATGTCAGCGAATTTGACCTGATCGTCACTGACTACGAACCCGTTACTGCCTGGGCAGGCAAGCTGGCCGGGATCAAGACGATAGGTCTTGGTCACCAGTATGCCTTCAGCCAAAACATTCCCCAGGCCCGCGGAACCATGATCGACAAGCTGGTGTTGCAGAGTTTTGCCCCGGCGGATCTCGAACTGGGGCTTCACTGGCACCACTTTGGCGCGCCTATCCTGCCACCGATTGCACCGGTCCATGAATGCCAGGGGCCCGAGAATCGCGACTTTATCCTCGTTTATCTGCCCTTTGAGTCGCGACTGGAAATTACCCGGATGCTCAAGCAGTTTCCGGACACCAGTTTTGTCATCTATCACCCGGAAGCCGAACCCTACCGGGTGAAGAACCTCTCCTGGCGACAACCCAGCCGCACCCGGTTTCCACTGGACCTGGCGGCCTGTCGGGGCGTTATCTGCAACGCCGGCTTTGAATTGGCCAGCGAAACCCTGCAACTGGGGAAAAAGCTCCTGGTCAAGCCCATGAGCAAACAGGTTGAACAGCACTCCAATGCGTTGGCGCTGGAAACCCTGGGTTGGGGTTATGCCATGAACCGGCTCGATGCCGGGGCAGTGAGCAACTGGCTGGATTACGGCGAAGGCGTCAGGCTGAGTTATCCCGACACCGCCAGCATGGTCGCGGATTTTATCGAGCGAGGTGCCGATGGTGATCCCTGGCAGCTGGTTCATCGCCTGTGGGCACAAACAGAACTTCCGGAACAAGCTTACCGGGATCAGCGTGTTGCCGCCTAAAACATGGGGTCAGAGTAAATTTTTACTCTGACCCCCATTTTTTAAAAGAGGACATAGCCATGCAGGATCAACTAAAGCGCAGCAAATACCGGACTATCTGGATCTCCGATGTCCATCTCGGTTTCCGCGATTGCAAAGCAGATTTCCTGCTTGATTTCCTCAACTCCGCAGAAGCTGAAACCATTTTTATTGTCGGCGACCTGATTGATATCTGGTCACTTAAAAAAACCTTTCTTTGGCCGGACAGGCATCAGGAAGTCATCAAGACCCTGATCCAGAAAGTGCAATCCGGTACGCGTGTCATTTACATCCCGGGCAACCACGACGAAATAAATCGCGACCTGGTCGGCACCAATATTTTCGGCATTGAAATTCACCGGAATTATGTCCACACCACGGCCGACAATCGCAAATTCCTGCTCTGCCACGGCGACGAATTTGATTTTGTGGTTCGCCACAGCACCTTTGTGAAAATTGTCGGCGACATCAGCTACGACCTGCTGTTATTTTTAAATCGCTGGTGCAACCGTTTTCGCAAATGGACCGGACAACCCTACTGGTCATTGGCCACCTACATTAAAAACCGTATCAAGAATGCCCGAAAGGCTATCGAGGTGTTTGAGGAAGCGGCGGCAGCTGAAGCCAAAAGCCGTGGCCTGGATGGCATCATCTGCGGTCATATCCACCAGCCAGAAATCCGTGAAATCGACGGCGTGCTTTACTGCAACGATGGAGACTGGGTAGAAAGCTGCACAGCGATGGCCGAAGATGAAAACGGCTGGCTGGAAATTATTCACTGGGCCGATATCAAGCAATCCGTGAAAAAAGACCAGGCCGAAAACCTGTTTCCCATTCCTATTTCCAAGCTACCGACTGCGGCCTGATCTAAATACCCGGGGTCAGAGTAAATTTTTACTCTGACCCCAACTTTCCTTTCCCCTATAATCTCGGCTTTTTTGCAAGCCGAGATTTATGCTTTCCATCCCTGCTGTTATCGCCGCCGAGCTCGGCGTCCATGTCGACCAAATAAACGCCACCATCAAACTCCTCGACGAAGGCTCGACGGTTCCCTTTATCTCCCGTTATCGAAAAGAAGCCACTGGCGGGCTCGATGACACCCAGCTCAGAACACTGGAACAACGACTGGGTTATCTGCGCGAACTGGAAGACCGCCGGGCCACCATACTCGACAGCATTGAAGAACAGGGAAAGCTGACCGATGAACTAAAAAAATCCATTCTGGAGGCCGACACCAAAACGGTACTCGAAGACCTTTATCTTCCCTACAAGCCCAAGCGTCGCACCAAGGGGCAGATTGCCATAGAGGCCGGCCTGGAACCTTTGGCAAATCTCCTCTTTGAAGACCCGCAACAAACGCCCGAGAAAGCCGCCGAACCCTATGTCGATGCAGACAAAGGGGTGGAGGACATTAAAGCCGCGCTTGAAGGTGCCCGCTATATTCTGATGGAACGCTTTAGCGAAGATGCCGAACTGATCGGCACGCTTCGTGAACTGATCAAAAATGACGGCGTGCTCAAATCTTCTATTTTTCAGGATAAAGAAAAGGAAGGCGCCAAGTTCCAGGATTATTTCGACTACAGGGAACCCTATAAAAAAGTCCCTTCGCACCGGGCGCTGGCCCTGTTTCGCGGGCGCAACGAAGGCATCCTGCGAATTTCACTGGATCTCGACCTGCCCGATGATTTCAAGGGACAACATCCCTGCCAGACCCAAATTGCCAGCCACTTCGGTATCGAGGACAAGGGCCGCCCGAGGGATAAATGGTTGCAGGAATGTGTTCGCTGGACCTGGCGAGTCAAGCTGCTTACTCATATCGAGCTGGATTTGCTGGGCGACCTCCGTGACATGGCCGAGGACGAGGCCATCCGTGTTTTTGCCAATAACCTGAAAGACCTGCTCATGGCCGCACCTGCCGGCCCCAGGGCCTGTATCGGCCTGGATCCCGGTTTACGCACCGGAGTAAAGGTCGCCGTGATCGACAACACGGGCAAGCTCGTGGATCACAACACCATTTACCCCCACGCACCCAAAAACCAGTGGGATCAATCCATCGCCACTCTCGCCAGGCTGGCTGAAAAATACAAGGTTGAGCTGATCGCCATTGGCAATGGCACCGCCTCACGCGAAACCGACAAACTCTCAGGCGACCTGATCAAACGTCACCCTGAGCTCGGGCTACAAAAAATCACGGTGAGCGAAGCCGGGGCATCGGTTTATTCGGCGTCGGAATTTGCCGCCAAAGAGTTTCCCGACCTGGATGTGACCATTCGCGGGGCCGTTTCTATTGCCCGACGCCTGCAGGACCCACTGGCCGAGCTGGTCAAGATAGAGCCCAAGGCCATCGGTGTGGGTCAGTACCAGCACGACGTTAACCAGTTTAAATTGGGCAAGAGCCTGGCCGCCTCCGTAGAGGACTGCGTGAATGAAGTCGGTGTGGATATCAACACCGCTTCCGCGGCCCTGCTGGAAAGCGTGTCCGGCCTCAACCAGACAACGGCCGCCAATATTATCGCCTTTCGCGATGAGCACGGTGCCTACCCCAACCGCCAGCGTATTTTAAGCGTGCCCCGCATGGGCGAGAAAACCTTTGAGCAGGCCGCTGGCTTCCTGCGCATCATGAAAGGTGACAACGTTCTGGATGCCTCCAGTGTTCACCCGGAAGCCTATGGCGTGGTCGAGCGCATCGCGGAGAAAAACGGGCGCTCCCTGGATTCTCTTATTGGTGATACCGCGTTTTTGCGCGGCCTTAAACCCCAGGACTATACAGACGAAAAATTTGGTGTTCCCACCGTTGCCGATATTCTCAAGGAGCTGGAAAAGCCGGGTCGCGACCCGCGCCCGGAATTCAAAACGGCCAATTTCCAGGATGGCGTGGAAACCCTCAAGGACCTGGAACAGGGCATGATCCTGGAAGGCGCCGTGACCAATGTGACCAACTTCGGTGCCTTTATCGATATCGGCGTCCACCAGGATGGGCTGGTGCACATTTCGGCCATGAGCGAAAAGTTCATTGACGATCCGCGCAAGGTCGTCAAGGCCGGTGATATCGTCAAGGTCAAGGTCATGGAAATCGACATCGAGCGCAAACGCATCGGGCTGTCTATGAGACTGGACGACCAGCCTGGCCAGGAAGCCCCAAAAAAGGCCCAGACACGTCCGGCCAGATCGGGAAAACCAAACCCGTCGAACAAGGGCAAACGTCCCAACCAGGACAGGCAGCCGTCTAAAGACAACCTGATGGCCGCCCGCCTGGCAGAAGCCTTTAACCGCAAATAAACAATAATTCGGTGTCAGACCTTTAATTCATGCCAATTAAAGGTCTGACACCGAATTTCATAAAAAAACCCGGCCGAAGCCGGGTTTTGGGGAACGGGGGTCAGAGTAAATTTTTACTCTGACCCCAATTTTCCTATCTTATTGAGTCTTGTCCAAAGTACCTTCCAGGATCCAGCCATCCCACCAGGCTTCAGTCGCCGCGGGATCAACCGCACCGGAATAAGCAGTGGCTTCCAGGAAGTCCAGGTCAGCGGTACGGTTGTCCATCACATCGCCGTCGTCCTCGTAAGCACTCAGATCAACCGGGCCACCCAGGGTCGCTTCAGCTGCTTCAGATGCATAGAGGTCATTCAGGTCAGCAGCAACCATATCAATCATGCCGGCAAAGGCGACAGGATCATCGTTTTCATCCTGGGCAAAGGTCGTACAGTCACCGATAACATTTTCGTATACCAGTCGGGTATCGACGTTGCCATTAGCACCGGCACCATCAACATCAACACAGTTATTGAAGGTGACATCGCCCACACCACTCATCACCGAGTTGAAGATAAAGCCACCGGTAGAGGCTTTCATACGGTGCAGGTCATCCGCAGAGCTGGAGCCCAGGAACGTTGCATTCATGATGAAAGGCATGGAGTAGAAATCAGTGGTACCTTCGGTATCGGCTTCAATACTGTTGCCTTCATTGGCATCGGTATCAATTTGTTCAACGATCAGGTACTGCAGGTTGCCCTGATAACCTTCATCCCAGTCGACTGAATCATCGAGGTTGTCAGTAAGCACCACGTAGCTCATGTTGACCTTGCCGCCGTACATTTCGATACCATCATCGGCATTGGCATGAACCTGGATGTGATCAATCACAGTCGAGCTACCAACACTCATGAAGGAGATACCGTTAATTTCGTTGCCTTCGGCAAATTCAAAACCGCCTTCGACCAGTCGAAGATAGGAAATGCGACCGCTGTCATCCTCGTTATCGAATCCACCCGCGAAACCGGATTCACCTTCGGAGTCAACGTTACAGGTAGGTGTGCCAGAACATTCGTTGTGCGCGCCGTAACCATGAATGATGATACCGCCCCATTCACCAGTGCCTTCATAACCTTCGTCATCAGAGCTAAAAGTAATTGGCGCATCGGCAGTGCCGCGAGCATCAATTTTTGAACCGCGCGTAATCAGCAGGTTGGCAAAGGTACCGGTTGCACCTTTAACCTCTGTACCTTGCTGGATGGTCAGCGTCACGTCCAGAACATCGTCGCCGTTTTCCAGCAGACCCTGGGTGGTAGACATCTCTTCGTTACCGTTGCCCACAGTGACACGACCTTCCATCAACCAGACAATGTCATTGGTCAATGTGCGGTCTTCTTCGATAACCGAAGGCAGCGCACATACATCGTTGCCTTCTGCATCGCGGTTTTTAACCGTGGTCCAGCTCGGGCAAAGTTCCGAGGGTCCGGATGGCACATCGCCATCGGAGCCACCATCGCCACCCGAACCACCATCGGTATTGTTCGTGGTGTCGCCTTCGACAGTAATCGTTGTTGTTTCACCATCGCTGCCACAGCCGACCAGCCCGATTCCCATAGCGGCAACCAATGCTGCCAGTGTTAGTTTCTTGAGTTCCATAACGTCTCCTGGTTTATTACGTTTGGTGTTAAGTCAAATAAGTGGATAAGTTTTCAGCTGCCTAGAATTGCCAGTCGTAGCTGATTGAAAAATTGCGTCCCTCGCCGTACTGGCGAAAAATCTCGCCGCCCTGGGTGTACTCGACATCCGTATCCAGCAGGTTGTTAACCTTGGCCTGCAAGGTGCCATTGGCTCCCAACTCAATGCTGTAATTGAAATTCACTGACAGACGCGGCTCCTGGATAATGTCGGGCTGTCCGGAGATACCGACATCGCGAATACTCTCGCCGTTCTGGTTAAACAGGAGGGTAAATTCCTGGTTGTGTTCGAGATCGTCCCAGCCAAGAATCAGGTTAAAGGTATAGTCGGGTTGTCCCTGGAGCTTGCGTGTACGCTGGCCAAACACCCTGGATTCGGACTCAATAATTGCGGCGTTACCCGACACAAACACAGACTGGGTATAGCCTTCGTTTAGTGGAAAGTCCTTGCGGGCATCAATTTCAAAACCGTACAGCTCCGCCGCATCGGCGTTGGAAAACGTTCGGCTGTTACCAGCGGTACCGGATGCTGTCAGGGCGACGCGCTCAATGGCGTTTTCGATATCCTTGTAAAACAGCGCCACTTTGAGTGTGTCTTCGTATTCGCCGTAATACTCCCAGCGCAGATCGTAGTTATCGATGCTGGAAATTTTCAGCAGCGGGTTACCACGCACCCGTACATCACTGAACTCATCGTCGTAGAACACGGCGTTTGAGGTTTCCTTGAAATCCGGTCGAGATACGGTTTGGGAAGCAGCAAAACGCAATTGCTGGCCGTCGGCGTAATACCAGTTAACGCCAAGACTTGGCAGGGTTTCCGTCTGGTCGAGCCTTGACTGGACCGCGTCCTGCGCACCTGCCAGCTCAAAGGTGTCGGTGACTTGCTGGAAATCTTCGTAACGAACGCCAATGATCACATCGACCAGATTGTTGTAACTGTTCTCTGTGGACAGATACAGACTGTTGAGGTCCATTTCGGCGTCGTATTCGTCACTGGCCAGGGTTTCCTCGTTAAAGGCAAAGCCTGTCGCCTGGTCGCCGGTAATAGTCTCCAGATTGATAACTTCGCTGAATTGCAGGTTCGGCGAATTGACGTCAACGACAAAACGGTTACCCAGCCAGCCGTAAGTGGCCGATTCGGTCTCACGTTCGCGGTGAATGGCCTGGGCGCCCAACTCCAGTCGGGTATCCCACTGGTCAATAAGTTGCAGATCCCAATCCAGATCAAAGGATCCGTCCAGGTTATTGTCTTCGAGCTCATCCCAGCGACGACCGGCATCCGCCACGTTCAATACATAGGGAGCGTTTTCAGAATTCTGGTTAAACCGGACCTCGCGACGATCCGGCGCGTAACGCCATGCTTGGCTGCCGGTCACCTGCCACTCGGCGATGACCGAATCAAAGTAATGCTCGCCACGAAACTGCTGGGAAACGAACTGGCGCTCTTCCCAGATAATGGTGTGAAACTGGGTGGGATTAAGTGAATCGCCATCCTTGCCCTGGGTCGTTTTTACCGAGCTCTCGGTATTGCGTGAAATCAATGTGACCGATTCAAAGCTGCTGTCACCGATGTTCATCCCAATCGACAACATGCCGCTCAGGTCGATGACATTGGCCACTTCGTCCGTCATAAAGTCATCAGCGATATCGCCGACCGTTCCCGGCTCTGTGCCAGCCAGGTAAGTACGCTCGATGCCGTCATCCTGGCGAGACCAGGCATTGCTGTAATTACCGGCAGCAAAGAAGCCCAGCTCGGCATCACCTATATAGAAAACATCACCGTAATTGGCGCCCAGGGAGAAATCCGGGTCAGCGCTCTCAGTGACCAAATCCATATCGTCGAGCAGCATGAGGCTCGCCACATAATTGAGTTTTCTTTCCTGGTTAGGGGAAAGCTCATCTCCGGCTTCGCTATCGAAAAGCTTTGAAATGGCCTTCACTGCCCCGGGTTCATTTCTGGAAGAACCATCTTCAAAACCGAAAATATCAAAATCGCCATCAATGGGATCCACCGCAACATCCTTGCCGCTGACCGCGGTGTTGCCGCCCATGCTTACCGAAATCTTTCCTGTACGCTGATCCGGGAATGCCCTTGTGTTGATGACCAGATTACCGCCGGTGCTTTCACCAGGCATGCGTGCCTGGAATGTCTTGAGCACATCCAGTTGCTGCACCATGTTGCTCGGGAACAAATCCAGCGGCACCGTACGCTTGGTCGGGTCGGTACTTGGCATGGTGGATCCGTTAAGGGTCGTCGTGATGTAGCGGCCACCGAGACCACGGATAAATACATATTTGTCGTCCTGTACAGTAATCGCCGGCATGCGACCGATGGACGCAGCCACATCGGAACCGCCAAAGCGCGCCAGTTCCTCAATACCCATGGTGTTAACCACACCGCTGGAGAACTCCTCGCTCTCGCCAAAACTCGACAGGTTCATCGTGGCGACAATGGTGGCTTCTTCGATCTGGCCCATTTCCGGCATCTGTATGGCCAGACCCTGCATCCCTGATGCACTGGCAGATGCCAGAAAAATTTCTTCGTTTTGGGTTAATCGCGATATGACGCGAACCGTCCTGTCTTCTATCGGCCTGCTGGCCTCGCTATGAGAAACATTCAGGTTATAAAAGCCTCTGGGAGCCTCAATCTGGAACTGGCCATCGGCATCGGTAATGACCTCGCCAACACCCTCAAGCTCTACCACCGCCCCTTCTGCTCCATCACCTGACAGAATGACGCGACCCTGGTAGATACCCCAAGGGGCATTTGATCGCTCAGATACCGACTCGGAACGAAAATAGTGTTCGATGAAGGTTTGCGGGCTGTCACTGCCCGATTCAAACATGATAGCCACATCGATATACTGGCCATCGGCACTGTCCATACGCATGCTGTAAAGAACCTGTCCGTCCTGGATTACCTGCAGGCTATGGCCACCGCCTGACAGATCCAGCTCAGCCAGACCCGCTGACGAAAGCTCTTCTTGCTGACTACCGTCCAGACGCACCAAGGCACCGGACAAGGGGGCGCCATCCCGCGAAACGAATACGGCAAGCTCATCTTCAGCAAGTACAGAAAAAGAGGTAATGCCCAGTAAAAAAGCAACCAGACATCTAAAAAAGGCGTGATTTTTCATTCAAAATCCAGACAAATAGAACTGTGTTTCGGTTTAGCGGAATTTCAAAGTTTCAGGGTTGCGGCGTTTAAGCAGGCAAGCTCCCTACCTCTATTCCGCAGGCAAGGTATCAACAGAAGATGACAATCAAGTGCCGATTCAATGACAGTAAAATGACAGGTTATCTATTGGCTAAACGCTGCTTATGCCGGCGATCGCCGTTGTCTATACAAGCGTGATTTGAGTAGAATGCAGGCCTGAATTTCTTCACCCGGATAGCGGATGGCTGGCAAGAAAAAAGACAAAAAGAAACCCAAAAATTCCCAATTGATCATCCGGATTAATCGGGTAGAGCGCGACCGGTTCCTGGATATCTGTGACGAATCGGATACCACAGCCGCCCGGGAAATCCGAAAATTCATTCGCAAGTTCGTCAAAAAGCACAAAGATTTTATCGACGACTAAAAAGTTGGGGTCAGAGTAAGTTTTTACTCTGACCCCATATTTACTTCGGATAATTAAAGGTCTGACACCGAATTACTCAATTACTCCGGCGAGGCCATCCGGTATCCAAAGCCGCGCACAGTCTGAACGTAATTCTCATAGCCATAGGGCTCCAGCGCCTTGCGTAAACGCCGGATGTGAACGTCGATCGTACGCTCATCAATATACACATTGTTACCCCAGACATTGTTTAGCAGCTGCTCCCGGGTAAACGCACGGTTCTGATGCATCAGGAAGAACTCAAGCAGCCGGTACTCCGTGGGGCCCAGATTCACCGGTTTGCCAGTAATGGTAACCGATCTGGCCGCCGGATCCATCGTTAGCTCATCAATCGAAATGGGAGAATCCGAGATCTCTGACGCCACACGGCGGAAGATGGTCTTGATACGCGCCACCAGCTCACGGGGAGAAAACGGTTTGGAAATATAATCGTCGGCACCGGCATCCAGCCCCTTGACCAGTGATTCTTCCTCAGCCTTGGCGGTAAGCATAATCACCGGGATCTTCTTGGTCTCCGGGTTGCGACGCCATCGCCGTAACAATTCGATGCCACTGACTTCCGGCATCATCCAGTCGAGCAACACCAGATCGGGCAGATCGTCGACGATACTGACCTGGGCCTCGTAGGCATTTTTCGCCTCAATGCAGTGGAAATTTGCCATCTCCAACGCCACGCGAAGCATGTCGCGAATCGCGGCTTCGTCATCAACAATCAGTACAGTCTTTGTATCCATAGATAAACCTGATCACAGGAAAATGTTTCAATGCCGCGGATTTTATGAAGCTTATGTGACGTTCGCATGACACTATCGCAATAGTGTCTAAATCTGGCAATAAAATATGGGGTCAGAGTAAATTTTTACTCTGACCCCATATTTATCTGATTTCACCAAATCGTCATATCAACAGGTAAACTACACGGCTTTCGAATGAACGGAACCCGAAGATCGCAATGAGCAAGACGTACAAAATCGCCGTGGCCGGTACCGGCTATGTCGGCCTGTCCAACGCCGTACTCCTCGCCCAACACAACGAAGTGGTGGCTCTGGATATCGACCAGAAAAAAGTCGACCTGATCAACCAGCGCAAATCGCCCATTGAAGACAAGGAAATCGAAGAGTGCCTGGCGAACAACCACCTAAACCTGACGGCCACCACAGACAAAAACCAGGCCTATACCGGGGCGGACTACGTCATCATTGCCACCCCTACCAACTACGACCCCCAAACCAACTACTTCGATACCTCCACCGTGGAATCCGTCATCAAGGACGTGAAGGCCATTAACCCCGATGCCGTGATGATTATTAAATCCACCATTCCGGTCGGCTTTACCAACGAAGCCAAAGTAGAACACGGCACGGACAACCTGATCTTCTCGCCCGAGTTTCTGCGTGAAGGCAAGGCCCTGTACGACAACCTGTACCCCTCGCGCATTATCGTGGGCGAAGACAGCGAACGCGCCCACATCTTTGCCAATCTGCTAAAACAAGGGGCCAAAAAAGAAGATATCGCCGTACTGTTTATTAGCGACAGCGAGGCCGAGGCCGTCAAACTCTTTGCCAACACCTATCTGGCCATGCGGGTTGCCTTCTTTAACGAGCTGGACAGCTACGCCGAAAACCACGGCCTGAGCACCAAACAGATAATCGAAGGCGTCAGCCTGGACCCACGCATCGGCAACCACTACAACAACCCCTCCTTTGGCTACGGCGGCTACTGCCTGCCCAAGGATACCAAGCAACTGCTGGCCAACTACTCCGATGTACCCAACAACCTCATTAAGGCCATTGTCGATGCCAACTCCACACGCAAGGACCACATCGCCAACAGCATCATCCAAAAGAATCCAAAAAAAGTCGGTGTTTATCGACTTGTGATGAAAGCCGGCTCCGACAACTTCCGCGCCAGTGCCATCCAGGGCATCATGAAACGCATCAAGGCCAAGGGGATTGAAGTGGTGGTATTCGAACCCGTGCTGAAAGAAGACGAATTCTTTAAATCCAAAGTCTACAAAGACCTGGAACAGTTCAAGCAGGACTGCGATGTAATCGTTGCCAACCGTCTAACGGATGAGATTATGGATGTGAAGGAGAAGTTGTATACAAGGGACCTTTACGGCAGTGATCTTTAGAATAATTCTGTATCCAATAGCGCTATAAACGGCACCATAAGCTGGCACCAGCTTAAAACCTACAATCACCGCCAACGAAAACCGTATTTCGGAAATCACGCTCGTAGCGGGCCATCATTAATAAATAACCTACTAAGCCAGTCACAACATATGAACTGGAAGCTACTTTGTTCGCCCATACCTATCCTCAAACCGCACAATATCGTCTTCGCCCAGATAAGAGCCTGACTGCACTTCAATAAGTTCCAGAGGAATCTTGCCGGGGTTTTCCAGGGCGTGTACGCAGCCTATGGGCAGGTAGACGGATTCGTTTTCTGACAGGGTCAGGGTTTCTTCGTCGCGGGTGACCACGGCAGTACCTGCCACCACTACCCAGTGTTCGGCGCGGTGGTGGTGCATTTGCACGCTGAGTTTTTCGCCGGGTTTTACGGTAATGCGTTTAACCTGGTGGCGTTCGCCATTGTCGATGGAGTCGTAATGGCCCCAGGGGCGGTAGACCACGCGGTGGAATTCGTCGTGTTTGCCGTCGGCCTTTTTGACGGCGGTCACTACCTTCTTTACGTCCTGTATAGAATTCTTGTTAGCCACCAGTAGTGCGTCCTTGGTGTCAACGATCACCAGGTCTTCTACGCCCAGGGTGGCGATCATTCTTTCCTGCTCGCCCATGATCATGCAGTTTTGGGTATCTTCCAGGATGGCCTGGCAGTTTGCAATGTGGTTGCCATTGGCATCTTTGTTGGCAATGTCCCACAGGCTGGTCCAGCTGCCGACGTCGCTCCAGCCGGCATCCAGTGGAATAACGGCCGCGTTTTGGGTTTTTTCCATCACGGCGTAGTCGACGGAGTCTTCGGCGCTTTGTTTAAAGGCATCGACGTCGACACGAATAAAGTCGAGATCGGTTTTAGCCCCTTCAACGGATCTGGCACAGGGCCCGGCAATATTGGGGGCGAAAGCACTGAGTTCGTCCAGGTAGTTTTGGGCACCAAACAGGAACATGCCGCTGTTCCAGAGGTAGTCGCCGCTATCCAGGTATTCTTGTGCGGTTTGGGTGTCGGGTTTTTCGACGAAGGCGTCGACTTTGTGAAAGTTGGGGTCAGAGGGAAATTTGGGGTCAGAGTCCTGACTCTGACCCCTGGAATATTTGATGTATCCGTAACCGGTATGTGGTTCGGTGGGCACAATGCCGAAGGTGACCAACATGCCATTATTGGCAATTTGGCTGGCTTGCTGTACGGCGTGCTGGAAGGCACTAACGTTTTGGATAACGTGGTCAGCGGCGAGAACGAGGAGGTTAATTGTGGGGTCAGAGTCCTGACTCTGACCCCTTGTAAGGGCCCAGTTGGCAGCCAGCGCAATGGCCGGGGCGGTGTTTTTGCCTTCGGGCTCAAGGAGGATGTCGGCCTCCATGCCAAGTTCACGCAGTTGTTCGGCCACCAGGAAGCGGTGGTCGTCTCCCGCCACAATAATGGGCTTACCGATATCCAGGCCTTTCAGGCGCAAAAGCGTATCTTGCAGCATGGTGTTTTCCGAAGTCAGGCGCAGAAACTGTTTGGGCAGATATTTGCGAGACATGGGCCAGAGTCGGGTTCCGGAACCGCCGGCCATAATGACGGGAACTAACATGCGTATCCTTGTTTGGTAATCGGGCTTTGTTCGAAGCTGGCTATTCTACCCAGAATGGGGCTGGTTGTGTGGCGCCAACGAGAAAATGGGTCTCTGTCTGTTTAATTCGGTGTCAGACCTTTAGTTAACACCAACGTAATTGTCATTCCCGCCTAGGCGGGAATCTAGTTCAGTGAATTGTTTCTTAGTGGATACCCGCCCAGCCCGGGCTGCCCTCTCTTGCTTCGCAATTCACCTTGTGCGCGGGGATGACGGTGGGGATTGGGAATGACGAAAATGGAATCCGGGAAAGGCAATTGGTATTTTTGGGTCAGAGTAAGTTTTTGCTCCGACCCCGTTTCTGCTTATTCGCTGGCCTGTTCTGCGGCGCGCCAAACTCTCAGTAGGTTGCCGCTCCATATTTTGGCAATGTCTTCTTCCGAGTAGCCTCTGCTCAAAAGTTCTTCGGTAATGACGGGCGTTTGGCCGGCATGGTCCCAGCCGTGAATACCGCCACCGCCACCAAAGTCAGAGGAGATGCCAGCGTGATCAACGCCGACCAGGTCCACCACGTAATCAATATGATCGACCAGCATGGCGACGGTGGCGCGCGGGAACTGTGCGTGAAGACGAGCGGATCGTTGGCGTAACTCGCCTTCCAGATCCTGGGTCATGCGCTGTCGCCAGCCTTCGCCTGTTAGCCCCATGTTTTCACGGATCTCGATAATCGCTTGTCGTTCTTCATCGCTGACGCTACGCATGTAGCTGTCAAAGGCCACCAGCTGGATTACGCCGCCCTTTTCTGCCACGGCTTTTATCTCTTCATCCGACATATTGCGCGGGTGGTCGTAAAGGGCACGCACGCCCGAGTGGGAGGCAATAATCGGCGCCTTGGAGTACTCGGCGGCCTGGATGGTGGTTTCCGGCGAGGTGTGGGAGATGTCCACCATAATGCCCAGACGGTTTAGCTCGTCGATCAATTGATAGCCCAGTTCGCTAATGCCGTTGTTGACGGGCTCAGGGACGCCGTCGTGCTCGCCCCGGCCAACCGAGCTGTCGGCAAAGTGGTTGTGACCGAAATGGGTAAGCGAGGCATAGCGTGCACCGCGATCGTAAAACTCTTGCAGGTGGGCCAGGTCAGGGCCCAGTGGATAGGAGTTTTCCACGCCAATGGCGGCGGCCAGTTTGCCGTCGTTAACAATGGCTTCCAGCTGGTCGGGGCTGGTGGCCAGCTGAATCTGGTCGGGGTACATGTCCAGCATACGCTCGATGGCGGTAAATTTGTCCTGCGCCCTGGTGTAGGCCTCGGCATAGCCTTCGTCGGTCATCGCGCCCTGCCCTACGTAGACAATAAAGAACCCTGAATCCAGACCACCTTCGCGCATTTTTGGCAGGTCGACCTGCATGGGCCCATCGACGCCCGGATCGGCGGAATCCAGGCCCAGCTCAATGGGAATATCGATATGGGTATCGAGGGTGATGATACGTTGATGCAGGCTGGTGTCGTCCTGCGCTGTTTGCACCTGGGCACAGCTCGCCAGAATCAACAGTATTGAACCAGTGAACAGTCTTCGAATTAGCTTGTTCATCGTCATTTTCCCCAAAAGCGAAGTGCTATTTAAGCAGCTTACCCAATTATGGCAATGCAATTGAAGAAAATGGGTTATCTGTAATCCTGCATTTCTATTATTGGAACTATTGGAACAAGGATATAACGCATTGCGTTATATGTTGCATGACGTTATGATCTCGACATGATTGTTTCTTCCATGGATCGAAAGACAGAGCAAATCTTTATGGGCACCTATCTCGTGGTATTGCTCCAGTGGTACAAGAACGGGCAAGGCGAAAATTGCGAATGCTCGATTCAGCAATAAGCATCAATGATTTGAGAAGTCCGCCGGCAAACCGACTGGAAAGACTGAAAGGTAACCGTCAGGAACAATACAGTATTCGGATTAATAAACAGTGGCGAACTTGTTTTGTCTGGTTTCAATCTAACGCCTACAACTTAGAAGTTACCGATTATCATTAGAGGTGGCAGAATGATAAAAAATATTCACCCGGGAGAGGTTCTTAAAGAGGAATTTCTGGACGAGTACGGAATAAGCCAAAACAGGCTTGGTCGCGAAATAGGCATGTCACCACGAGCCATTAATGAAATCGTGCACGGCAAGCGCTCTATCACAGCCAACTCGGCCCTGCGTCTTGCAAGGTACTTTGGTACCACCGCAGAATTCTGGCTTAATTTGCAGGCCAGATATGATCTGGAAGAAGCCGGGAAAGCCATCGATTTAAGCCATATAAAACAGCTTCATGTCGCATAAAAGAACAGGGGTCCAGCCGAAAATAAAGTGACCTCTGGTTGTTTACTAACCAACTAAATTAAGCATTTATTTCATGGGTAAAATTATCGGCGGGCTGATCGGCCTGTTCACACTGGGCTTTTTGGGCCTTTTTATCGGCCTTTTTGTTGGCCACATTTACGATTCACGACAAAGTGGTCAGGGCTTCTCAGGGTTTAGTGGAAGGCCTGATCCTCGAGCCCAGGAGCTGTTCTTCGAAACCCTGTTCCGCCTGATGGGCAAACTGGCCAAGGCCGATGGCCGGGTGTCCGAAGCGGAAATCCAGCAGGCCGAAGCGCTAATGGCTCAGTCGGGCCTGACTGCCGAACATCGTCAGCGAGCAATCGAGCTGTTTAAACAGGGCACCGAGCCCGGTTTTGATGTTCGCTCGCAGATGAATGAGTTTTTGTCGGCCTGTGGGCGCAATAATCGACTGAAGCAGACACTGCTCGTGTATTTGATCACTATGGCCCACGCCGATGGCGAACTGGATGCCGCCGAGCGCAATGTGCTGCAGGAAGTGGCCAATATGCTGGGCATTCCCGGCGTTATCCTTGATCAGCTAATCGGGATGGTCGGTGCCCAGGCACACTTTCGCACGGGCGGGTACTCATCGGGAGGTTACCAGTCCGGTGTCGGCCAGAAGCCTTCCCAGTCGGAACTGGATCTCGCCTACAAGGCCCTGGGCGTATCGCCCAACTGCTCGGATGCCGAGCTGAAGAAGGCCTATCGAAAATTAATGAGCGAGAACCACCCGGACAAACTGATGGGCCAGGGGGTTCCGGAAGATATGGTCAAGATGGCCAACGAGCGCTCAAGCGAAATATCCAAGGCTTACGACCTGATCCGGGAACATCGTAAAGACTAGCCCATAATTAAAAATGGGGTCAGAGTAAATTTTTACTCTGACCCCATCTTTCAAATATCAAGGAGGAATTATGGCAAGGATGCCAAGGCTTGAAATAATAGGTGTGCCCCAGCACATCATCCAACGAGGCAATAATCGCCAAGTGTGTTTTAGCAGCAAAAAGGATGTCGCTGCCTATGCAAAATGGTTACTGGATTATTCGCAAAGATATGGGGTCGACCTACATGCCTGGGTGTTTATGAGCAACCACGTTCATTTACTTGCTACACCAAGACAAAATCGAGCCATTTCAAGGATGATGCAGTCTCTAGGGCGTCAGTATGTGCGCTATTTCAATCACACTCACAATCGATCTGGCACTCTTTGGGAAGGACGCTTTCGTGCATGCCTTGTTCAGGAAGAAAACTACCTAATGCAGTGTTATCGATATATAGAGCTCAACCCTGTCAGGGCAGGCATAGTAACCAGGCCTGCTGATTACGGCTGGTCAAGTTTTCGCTGCAACGCTTTAGGTGTTGAGTCAAAGCTCTGCACACCTCACGATTTATATCTACAACTCGGGACAAGCCCAGAAGAGAGACAACGCAGGTATCGTGACTTATTCAATGAAAGTCTGTCCGATTCTGAACTTCAGCGTATTCGCGCGAAACTGAATAGCGGAAAAGTATTAGGTGATAGCAGATTTAAATACAGAGTAGAAAAAACTTTAAATTTGGGGTCAGAGTAAAAATTTACTCTGACCCCATTTTTGACAATGCAAGCTGGACGCGGAGGCTAAAGGGTATCCCAGACCACCTCGATCCAGCGGTCGGCAGAGAACATAACACCGCCCCAGTCTTCTTCGATATCGGTCAGCGGTTTGGCGGCAATGGTTTCTTCCAGGGTTTTGCCGTCCTGCTTGAGGCCGGAAAGACGATCATAGGCAACTTGCAGGGTGTCGATGGTGTCGAGCACGTCATCGCGATCGGCGACCGGGCCATGGCCAGGAACAATGATGGTATCTTCGTCAGCCAGATCCGCGATAACGCTTAACGCCTCAATCACACCGGCAAGGCTGCCTCCGTTGGGTGTATCAATAAACGGGAAAAAGCCGTTAAACATAACGTCGCCCGTTACGATTAGATTGGACTCGGTGAAGAACAGCACGGTGTCGGTGTCGGTATGGGCATCGGGCATGTAAATGAGGTTTGTCACTTCGTCATTCAGGTGAATTTCCATTTCTTCGGAGTAGGTCAATTCCGGCAACGCATGTTCATGGGCAGGTCCAACCTGCATGTTGAACGTTCTCACCTCGTAGCCTTCCGACAGGTGGTCATGCAAATGTGTGTGCCCCACAATCACACTGCCCTGCTCGCCAAAGTGCTGGTTGGAACCACTGTGATCGCCATGAAAGTGCGTGTTCACCAGATATTTGGGAACCTCGCCACCAATGGCTTCCAGCGCCGCCTGAATGGCTGGCCCATCCTGTTCAAACTTGTCATCGACCAGCAGGGTACCTTCCTCACCGACAAATGCAGTGACATTGCCGCCCGGCCCGGTAAGCATGTAGATACTATCGGTTAGCTGGGTCGTCTCGATGGTTCGGTCTTGCTGGGCAACTGCCATTGTCTGGCCTCCCAGAAAACCGATAAAAACTACGATCGTGGCAATAATTCTGTTCATGTGTTCACCCTTTTTAATGGACTACTCGACTGAGGCCGCAGTTCGCTCTATTCTGGCCTCAATCAAAAAAACGAATCTCCGGATACGAGCATGAGCGAAGATCTCGAAAAACTCCAGACCCTTTACGATATGGTCATCCAGTTTATGGTGAGTTACAGCTTCCAGATTCTGGGCGCGCTCATCATTCTGGCCGTCGGCAGCTGGATTGCCAGCAAGGTTGGCAAGTTTGTCGAAAACATGATGTCCAGCCGCAACATCGACATCACGCTGAGCCGTTTTACCGGCGGTACCTGCAAAGTGATCATTATGGGGCTGGTGCTGGTGGTGGCCCTGGGCAATCTGGGGATCAGCGTCACGCCCTTTATTGCCGCTATCGGCGCCCTTGGCCTGGGTGCTGGCCTGGCGATTCAGGGCATGCTGGCCAATTACGCGGCCGGCTTTACCATCATTATTACCCGGCCGTTTGTGGTGGGCGACACGATTAGCGTGCAGGGCGTGACGGGGCTGGTAGACGAGGTGCAACTGCCTTATACCATCCTGCTGGACGAAGATAATGTTCGCATACAGATACCCAACCGGCTGATTATCGGCGAGGTGCTGCATAACTCAGCCGGCGAAAAGTTGATTGAACTGCAAATTGGCGTGGCCTATAAGTCCAATACTGATGATGTCATCGCACTGATTGAAAAAGCGCTGGAATCCATTGACGGCATTAGCGACGAGCGCACCCCAATTGTCGGCATCGACAACTTTGGCGACAGCAGTATTAATTTTGGGGTGCGCTTCTGGGCACCGACAGACCGGCATTTCCACATTCGCTATGCTGCCAACAAGGCGATACACGACGCGATTCTGGATGCCGGAATTGAAATCCCCTTCCCCCAAAGGGAAGTTCGAATGCTGGGGTCAGAGTAAAAATTTACTCTGACCCCATTTTTAGGAAACTGGCAGTTCGGTTTTATTGACCAGCTGACGCAGGACAAAACTGGTGTGCACGCCAGTGACGCCATCGAGCTTGGTGAGGTGGCCAAGCAAAAATTCTTCGTAGTGACGCATATCGCGAACCACGGCTTTTAGCAAAAAGTCGGCGTCCTGGCCGGTCACAATGCAGCATTCCAGTACTTCCGGCAGTTTGTTGATTTCCCGCTCGAAAGATTCGAAACGGTCAGGTGTATGCCTGTCCATGGAAATACCGATATAAGCCATCAGGTTTAGCCCCAGCTTTTCGGCATTTAACAGGGTCACATGACGCTCGATAATGCCGCTCTCCTCCAGGCGTTTTACCCGACGCAAACAGGGAGTGGGCGACAGGCCGACCTTGTCTGCCAGTTCG
This sequence comes from Pseudomonadales bacterium, assembly GCA_965222065.1. GTDB lineage: Bacteria > Pseudomonadota > Gammaproteobacteria > Pseudomonadales > GM7GCV1 > GM7GCV1. Next base: position 1,863,549 of record OZ244933.1, on the reverse strand, counting down.
AGGTTGGTGATGCGTGCATTGGCCTGCATCAGTTCCAGGATTTTTCGGTCTGTTCGGTCCAGTTCCAGCATGAGCTTTTCCCAAAAACAAATATATTGGCATTTTTATCTATTTTTTATTTTATTTATAGATATATTTGTTATTTTTACCGCAAATAAGGGGAAAATTTGCATACATTCACTCGCGGATTTTTCTTATAGTGCGCAGCATCCGCGGGCTTCCCATAGGTAAACGACCCACAAGGTCATATTGGAAACTGCTTCACAAGAGCATGGAGCCCGCGAAATTAATGACACTATGAGACGCAGACACCATGTTTAACCCAAATTACGATCACAAGAAGTATCGTCCATTTGCCCCGGTGAACAAGAAGGATCGCCGCTGGCCAGATGCCGTTATCGAGAAAGCGCCGCGCTGGTGTAGCGTGGATCTTCGCGATGGCAACCAGGCACTGATTGATCCCATGACCCCGGATCAAAAACTGCAAATGTTTGAGTTGCTGGTGGATGTCGGCTTTAAGGAAATTGAAATTGGCTTCCCTTCTGCGTCACAGACGGATTTCAATTTTGCCCGCAAGCTGATCGAGGAAGATCGCATTCCCGAGGACGTTTATGTGCAGGTACTGGTGCAGGCACGCAAGGAATTGATTGATCGAACCTACGAGGCCCTGAAAGGTGCGCCCCGTGCCATCGTGCATGTTTACAACTCCACCTCGCCTGTGCAGCGGAAAAAAGTATTTGGCAAATCCCGCGACGAGATCAAGCAAATTGCTGTCCAGGGTGCCACCTGGGTGAAAGAAGGCGCGGATGCCCAGCCCGGGACCGAATGGCGCTTTCAATACTCGCCCGAGAGTTTTTCACAAACCGAGCTGGATTTTGCCGTGGAAGTCTGTGATGCGGTGAATGCCGTTTGGCAGCCGACACCGGAAAAGCCCAGCATTATCAACCTGCCCGCCACCGTGGAAGCGGCGACGCCCAATGTCTATGCCGACCAGATTGAATGGGTTTGCGACCACATCCAGAACCGTGACTCGGTGGTTATCAGTCTTCATACACACAACGATCGCGGCTGCGGCGTGGCTGCCGCCGAACTGGCCCAAATGGCCGGAGCCGACCGCGTGGAAGGTACCCTGTTGGGCAATGGTGAGCGCACGGGCAACATGGATATCGTGACGGCGGCCATGAACCTGTACAGCCAGGGGATTGATCCCAAACTGGACCTGTCGAACATGGACCGAATTATCAGCACCGTGGAAGCCTGTACCCAGATTGCCACCCATCCGCGTCATGCCTATGCCGGTGAGCTGGTGTTTGCGGCGTTCTCGGGCAGCCACCAGGATGCCATCCGCAAGTGCATGGCGGCGCAGAAAGAGGATGAGCCCTGGGATGTGGCCTATTTGCCTATCGATCCGCGCGACCTGGGACGCAATTACCAGGAGGTTATCCGAATCAACAGTCAGTCCGGCAAGGGCGGAGTCAGCTGGGTTCTGGAACAGGAACACCAGATCAAGATGCCACGCTGGATGCAGATCGACTTTAGTGCCGTGGTGCAAAAAGAGGCCGAGACGTCCGAAGCCGAGGTTGCCGCCAACAAGATTTGGGATCTGTTTCAGTCGACCTACATGAACGACAACGAAGCGCTGCAAATACAAAGCTATGAACTCAAGCGCGCCGATGGCCAGGACCAGATTCATATTGAAATTGAACCCGGGCACTTTATTACTGGCACCGGGCGTGGTGCGATGGATGCTTTTTGCAACGCGATTGCCCAGCACTGGGCGACGGAAATCGTGGTAGTGGAATACGCCGAGCACACTACCGGTGCGGATGCCCAGGCCGATGCCATGGCCTATGTTCAACTGGGTGTTCAGGGAACCCGTGTGTGCGGCGCCGCCCGTTCAGAGGATATTCTGGACGCCTCCCTGCAAGCAGTGCTGAATGCCTTGGCGCATGAATCTCTGAAAATCTCCAGCGCGGCCTAATAGATCGAAAGTTGGGGTCAGAGTAAATTTTTACTCTGACCCCATTTTATCTTCGCTGGCATAACACTAATTCGGTGTCAGACCTTTAATTATCAAGAATTAAAGGTCTGACACCGAATTAGTTATTTTTTCCAACAGTCATTCTTGGCCAGCCGGACAAATCGTTTTGGCGACGAATGGAAGAGAAGCCCGCACGATGAAAGGCATCTGCGACCGGGCCGGCCTGGTCGTAGCCATGCTCCATCATTAACCATCCCCCGGATTTGAGAAAGCGCGGCGCATTCGCAGCGATAAACTCAATATCGGCCAGACCGGATTTGTCGGCAATCAGGGCAGACCGCGGTTCGAAGCGCAGGTCACCCTTATTCAGATAAGGGCTACCCGGATTGACATAGGGCGGGTTGGAGATCACCAGGTCAAACCGGCTTCCATTGGGCAGATCGGAAAACCAGTCGCTGCGATAAATTTCGACATTATTGATCCCCAGATTTTTCCGGTTTCGATTTGCAAGTGCCACCGCATCGGCGGAGAAGTCGACTGCCTGTATTTGCCAGCCCGGTCTTTCACTGCCCAGGGCAAGGGCAATAGCGCCGGTACCCGTTCCCAAATCCAGCACCCTGGCATTCGGCGACAAGCCCAGAGCCAGGGCCTGCTCTACCAGCAGCTCCGTCTCGGGGCGTGGAATCAGCGTGCTGTTGTTGCATTCAAAATCCAGACCCCAGAATTCGCGATAGCCGAGTATATGGGCAATGGGCTCACCGCGAGCACGTCGCGCAACCAGCTCCAGAAATTGTCGCTGGTCCGCTTCGTTGACGTCGACGTCGTCCCAAGTCATCAGCCAGGTACGGTCTCTACCCAGCACATCGCCCAACAACAGCTGGGCGTCCAGCTTTGCGCTATCGGAATCCGGGAACTGATCGGCGGCTTGTTGTATCAGGTCTCTGACTTTCATAAAGAATAAGGGGGTCAGAGTAAATTTTTACTCTGACCCCAGATTTTAGTCGCCGGAGAGAGCGGCGAGCTGATCAGCTTGGTATTCGTGCACCAGCGCCTGGAGAATTTCCTCAAGCCCACCACCTTCCATAATTTCATCCAGCTTGTAGAGTGTCAGGTTAATCCGGTGATCGGTAACGCGGCCCTGCGGGTAGTTGTAGGTACGAATGCGTTCGGAGCGATCCCCGCTGCCAACCAGATTGCGCCTCGTATCTGTTTGTTCCTGCGCGGCGGCATCCTGCTGGGCACTATTGAGCTTGGCCTGCAACAAGGCCATGGCCTTGGCGCGGTTCTTGTGCTGGGATCGCTCGTCCTGGCATTCCACCACAATCCCGGTGGGCAGGTGGGTCAGCCGAATGGCGGAGTCGGTTTTATTGACGTGTTGTCCGCCTTTGCCCGACGCGCGGAAGGTATCCACTCGCAGATCCGCCTTGTTGATATCGATATCTTCCAGCTCATCGGCCTCGGGCATAATGGCCACCGTACAGGCCGAGGTATGAACCCGCCCCTGGGATTCAGTCTCCGGCACCCGCTGGACACGATGCGCCCCGGATTCAAACTTCAATAGGGAGTAGACGCCATCGCCCACAACGCGGGTGATGATTTCCTTGTAACCGCCGTGCTCGCCTTCGCGCTCGGAAATCACTTCTACTCGCCAGCGCTTGGCTTCGGCATAGCGGGAATACATGCGAAACAGGTCTCCGGCAAAAATGGCGGCCTCGTCGCCACCCGTACCGGCGCGAACTTCCAGAAAGACGTTTTTGTTGTCGTTGGGATCTTTGGGCAGCAGCAGCTTTTGCAGCTCTACTTCCAGGGTTTCGCGAGTGGTCTCCGCCTGGTCCAGTTCATCCTGCGCCATTTCCTTTAGCTCGGCGTCGGACTCTTCGGCCAGCATTTGCCGGGCTCCGTCAATGTCTCCAAGTGCCCGGCGATAATTGGCAAAGCATTTCACCACCGGTTCTATTTCAGCGTATTCGCGGGACAGATCGCGAAAACGATCCTGGTTGGTAATCACGTCCGGATCGCTCATCAATGCGCCCACTTCTTCGTAGCGATCGCACAGGAGATCAAGTTTGTGCTTTATGGATTCTTTCAGCATAAAGGCTGTTTTGCCCTCAGGGGTCTTCGTTGTTGTTTAGTCTTTTTGCTCGTCCGGGCTATCGTCATCCAGACCGAGCAGGCGCTGTGCGGCATCAATGATGTCGCCCTCACCCTCACCAATCGCCCTGTTCAGCTCGGTGGTCGGATGGTGGATCAGTTTGTTGGTCAGGTTATTGGCAAATCGTTTGAGCACATGATCCGGGGGTTCACCCGCTTCCAGTGCGGCCATCGCCTTTTTTAATTCCTGCTCGCGGGTATCGGCTGAACGGTTGCGGAAGACCTTTATCAGGTCTACATTGCGGGCCGCCCGCGTGTCGCGAAGCCACTGATCACAGCACTCGTCAATAATGGCCGCGGCTTCCGCCGCCGCTTCTTCGCGAGAGCGGCGATTCTCCTCGATAACTTCGCTTAAGTCATCCACAGTGAACAAATAGACATCATCGAGCTCGTCGACTTCATGCTCGATATCGCGCGGCACAGCGACATCGACCATAAACATCAGCGCGTGTTTGCGTTTTTTAAGTGCAGATTCCACCGCACCCTTGCCCAGGATGGGTAGCTGGCTGGCGGTTGAACTGATCACAATATCCGCCCGGTGCAGGTATTCGGGGATATCCGAAAGCAGGATCGCCTCGGCCTCGGCACTCTGGCTGAGCTCATCTGCCAGCCGCTGGGCGTTATTTAACGTTCGGTTGGCAATAATCATTCGGGTCACGCCCTGCTGGATCAGGTGCTGGCTGGCCAGCCGAATGGTTTCGCCAGCACCGATCAGCATGGCTGTCTTGGAATCCAGATCGGAGAAAATCTGCCGCGCCAGGGAAACCGCCGCAAACGCCACCGACACGGGATTTTTGCCAATGGCGGTTTCGGTACGAATTCGTTTGGCCGTGGAAAATGCCTGTTGGAAGGTGCGATGCAGCCCGGAGCTAAGTGTGCCTGCATCCAGCGCCACCGCGTAGGCGGATTTTAGCTGCCCGAGAATTTGCGGTTCACCGAGAATAAGCGAATCAAGTCCGCTGGCCACTTTCATCAGGTGCGAGGCTGCCTGCTCGTCAGTGACCACATAGTTCACCGAATCCAGCTTTTCCGGTTCCAGGCCATGCCACTTTGCCATCCACTCAAGTGCACGTTTTGGCGACTCATCCGTTTCCAGATAGAGTTCCGTACGATTACAGGTCGATAAAATAGCGACTCCCTGATGTCCCAGGTGTTCCTGGGCATCCAGCAACGCCGGTACCAGCGTTTTGGGTTCGAATGCCACCCGCTCGCGGATTTCCACGGGGGCGGTATTGTGATTAATGCCAAGAACAATAAACAAGATGAATTCTAAGCTCGAAGACTTTTATGCTGGACTGGTGAGAGTGGGCGTAATTTTCAAGGCTCAAAGAGCCAAACACAAGCGGTATTAAAATTTGGTGAGCATAGGTAGCCAGGGGTAATTCAGGATAATTCGGTGTCAGACCTTTAATTATTTGGAATTAAAGGTCTGACACCGAATTGTACAGAGATGACAAAGTGGCAAACGAATCGACAGAACATTTGATGCGTATATTCTGTAACATGGTGCTTGTGGGAAATGGGCACTCGATTTTATCCCGGATACATTGTTGGAATAACTGATTACATGACAAACATTTTTCTCAAAATCCTTCTCCTGGCCAGCCTTTCGCTTGCCTTCCTGACAGGCTGTGCCAGTCAGGGCGCACAACCGACAGGGTCGAAAGCTTCAGCCCCCGAATCCGAAGCTGGCGCTGCGACGGAGATGCCGACCCGGGAAGAAATAAAGGCCCAGGCACAGGAAATACCCGAACGGCCCATGGATGCCGAAGTCATGGCCCTGCTTCTGGAAGCCGAGCTCGCTCTTTACCGTAATAACCTGGAACTGGCGCTGGAGATTTACGAGGATCTGACCAGCACCACCGAGGATGTGGGCATTGCCCGACGGACCGCCGAAATTGCCATGGCTACCGGGGATCCCTTCCGCTTTCTGGATGCCGCGCTGTATTACCGCGAGCTGGCCCCGGAAGATGATCGCTACGCTTTCGAGCTGGCGGTACGCTCCCTGGCCCGCAGTGCAGAAATCGAGGGCGCCTGGGCACTGCTGTCGGAGCACCCGGAACGCACCTATGAGCTTCGCCTGGCATCGTCGGAAGCCGTGAGACTGGCTGGCCAGATGGAAGACAACTACCAAATAGAGTGGCTGCTGGAAAACATTATCAGCGCCTATGGTGAAGACACACAGGATCAGGACGTGCTGCTCTCACTGGGAATTATTCACGAAGCACTGGGCAATTACGAACAGGCCGGGCTCTTTGCCGAAAAAGCCAGTGCGGCGGAGCCGGAAAACCTGCTTGCCTTTCGACTGCATGTGAATTCGCTAATCAACTCAGGCAACACGGAGGAAGCTGCCCGGGTCATTACCCAATGGATTGAGGACCATCCGGAAGAGGACGAGACACGTATCTCACTGGCCAAAACCCTGGTGACCATTGACCAGGAAGCGGCCTTGCCTGTCCTGGAAGACCTAATTGAGGATTATCCCTGGTCGGGCGATTTGTTGCTCATCACGGCACAGCTTCACCTGGGAAGCGAACAACCGGAAAACGCGATTCCTTTCTACAGAAGGCTGACACAACAGGGTGAACACCGTGCCATCGCCTTCTTTAATATGGCACGCATTTATGAACAACAGGGGAATCTGGAGCTCGCTGCACAGCATTATGCACAGTTGTCGCCTGAGGATATCACTGAGGACGACATGGACATGTTGTTCGAAGCACAGTTCCGGCTGGCACGACTGAAATACCTGATCGATGGCGATGAAAACGGAGAGGGCCACGAGGTTTTTGAGGAATTGCGAGCTGCGAACCCTGACCAGGCCATTACGCTGTTCATTGAGGAAGCGCGCCTGCTGATGGATCTTGATCGGGAGGCCGACACGGTCGAACTGCTCGGCCAGGCGCTTGAGGTATACCCCGATAATGAATCCCTTCTTTACAGCCGCTCATTAGCCTACGAGCGCAATGGACAAACGATCCAGGCCCAGGACGATTTACGCAGTATTCTGGCCAATGATGAGAACAACTCAACGGCCCTGAACGCGCTGGGCTACATGCTGACCAATAATAATGGTGACCTTCAGGAAGCGTACGATCTGATTGATCGCGCCCTGGAATTGAGCCCGGAGGACCCAGCCATTATCGACAGTATGGGCTGGGTACTTTTCCGTATGGGCCGCTACGAAGAAGCGCTTGAGTACCTTGAACGTGCCAACGACGCCCTGCTGGATGAAGAGGTTATTTCGCATCTCGCGGAGACCTTGCATGTACTTGGCCGAACCGACGAGGCACGCGAGGTGCTCGCACAGGGGCTTGAGGATCTTCCGGACAGTGACATGATCCCTGAGACTCGTGCCCGCCTGGGTCTGGACGACTAACCCGGAATAAGACATCCATGCGTTTTGGGGGAGTATTCGCCGTCTTCCTGTCTGCACTGCTGACCGCCTGCAGCAATCTGGATACCAGTCCGCCTCCTCTCTCTGCGTCCGGCGACAACTGGCATGCACGTGGCCGTTTTTCCTATCAGGCCGACGATATGTCTGAAAGCGGTAATTTTGACTGGCGACAATCCGGCGACCGATACCAGGTTCGCCTTTATGGTCCACTGGGCATGGGCACGGTAAGAATTTCCGGTGAACCGGGAGCGGTACGGATACAAACGGGCGACCAGGACATCAGTTCGGACCAGCCGCTTAGCCTGATGTACCACATGACCGGCCTGGCGATTCCGCTCAATTCTTTGCCGCACTGGCTTTTGGGCACGCCGGCTGGAAGGAATGCCAGCAACCAGAGACATCACCCGGACAATACACGAGCCGAATTTGTTGAGCACGGCTGGCACCTGAGTTATCCGGGTTATCAGGAATCTTCGTCAGGCCGCGCTGTCCCTGAGGAGCTGCTGGCCAGCAAGGATTCCGTGCGGCTTCGGTTGCTGATTCATTCGTTCGAAACACTCTAGCTGATGAGCCCGAACTTTTCGCTGCCTGCCCCGGCCAAGCTCAACCTGTTTTTGCATGTCCTGGGACAGCGCGCCGATGGTTATCACTTGCTTGAGACCCTTTTTCAACTGCTTGACTGGGGCGACGAGCTGGAATTCCTGCCCGCTGACTCCCTTCACCTGGAGCAATTTCCTGCTGCTGATTTCCCCATAAATGAAAATCTGGTTTACCGGGCTGCACGCATATTGCAATCACACACCGGGAGCAAGCGGGGCGCGCACATAAAATTACACAAAAACATACCTGTTGGCGCCGGGCTGGGTGGCGGCAGTTCAGACGCCGCGACCACCTTGCTGGGACTGAATCATCTTTGGGAGCTTGGACTTTCTATTGATGAGCTGGCTGAAATAGGGCTTTCCCTCGGTGCCGATGTGCCAGTGTTTGTTCGCGGACAAACCGCCCTGGCACAGGGAATTGGTGAAAAATTGTGGCCTGTTGAACTTGAAGAAAACTGGTTTTTGGTGGTCACCCCAGATATCCATATATCCACCGCGTCTGTATTTGGCCACCCGGAGCTCACACGCGACGGCCAGTCCATTGCAGATGGCCAAGAAAGTCAGTTGACATGCGCCGGGAGGAACAGCAAAATACGCGCCCTCGCTGACCTGGGGGGTCGAAATGACTGTCAGGCAGTGGTGGAAAAGCTCCATCCGGACGTCGCCCGAATGCGAAAAGCGCTGGAAAAATTTGCCCCAGCGAAGATGTCGGGAACCGGTTCGAGTCTGTTTATGCAGTTCCCGGACAAAATGGCGGCGGAGCAAGTATGTGACTATTTACAGGAAACAGCGGCGATTAAGGCCCTCGAACATTCGGCTTTTATTGCCCGCGGAGTAAATCAGTCGGCAGCCCATACCAGGTTAGCAGGCTGCCAGAGATCGTGAATTCGATGCAAGTTCGTCCAAGGTAGGGCGAGCTTTGAAAAGTGACAATTGGGGTGTCGCCAAGCGGTAAGGCAACGGGTTTTGATCCCGTCATGCGGAGGTTCGAATCCTCCCACCCCAGCCATTACACAGATATTAAGTGCCTAGACGTTCAGGCGCTATAGGAAACGAGACCGTTGGCTGAGGGAGGTTCGAACCGAGAGGAGGTTCGACTAATCCGCAAGGCGGATTGAGCAGACCGCGAAGCGGGCTGACCCAAAGGGTGAGCAGCAAAGCTGCGAGTAATCTTCCCCCCAGCCATTTAACGAAACATCAGTGTCTTGAAAGTAGGCGCTGGTGGAGACTAAACCCATGGTTGGGGGAGAATTTGAGCCGAGCAGCAAGGCTGCGAATAATCCTCCCACCCCAGCCATCCACCAGACTGGTCTGAGAGCGACCCAAAAAGCTCAAGATAAAAATGGCTAACTTAATGGTATTCACCGGGAGCTCGAACCCGGACCTCGTTCAAGATACTTGTAAACACCTCGGTGTGGCACCCGGACGGATCGACGTCGGCAAGTTTTCAGATGGCGAAATAGCTGTTGAGCTGCAAGAGAATGTACGTGGTCGCGATACCTTTATTGTCCAGTCGACCTGTGCACCTACCAATGACAATCTGGTGGAATTGCTGGTCATTGCCGATGCGCTGAGACGCTCTTCGGCCACCCGCGTGACTGCAGTGATTCCCTATTTTGGCTATGCGCGCCAGGATCGACGTGTTCGATCCGCGCGTGTTCCCATTACCGCAAAAGTGGTTGCGGATATGATTGCCGCTGTAGGTGTGGATCGAGTGCTGACCATCGATTTGCACGCCGAGCAGATCCAGGGCTTTTTTGATATGCCCGTGGACAACATCTACGGTGCGCCGATCCTGATTGAGGATATTTCCCGTCAGGGTTACAAGGATTTGCTGGTGGTATCACCGGATATTGGCGGTGTTGTACGGGCTCGTGCCGTCGCCAAACAGCTGGGTACAGACCTGGCCATTATCGACAAACGTCGCCCCCAGGCCAATGTCGCTGAAGTGATGAACATTATTGGTGAAGTCGAAGGTCGCACTTGCGTTCTGGTCGACGACATCATTGATACAGCAGGAACCCTTTGTACTGCCGCCGGGGCACTGAAAGATGCCGGTGCCAAAAAAGTGGTGGCCTACTGTACTCACCCGGTGCTCTCAGGCAAGGCCATCGATAACATCAATGGTTCCAGACTGGATGAACTGGTGGTGACCGAGACGATACCACTGAGTGAAGAAGCCAAAAATTGCAGCCGCATTCGTCAGCTGAAACTGGGACAAATGCTTGCCGAGGCCATGCGCCGGGTGAGTAACGAAGAGTCCATCAGCGCGATGTTCCCCTATTGATTTTAGGTTTTGCATGCGCAATCTGCGATTGCTGGCAAAACAGGCTTCGATAGACAACCGAATTTAACCGTCACTGAAAACCCAGTGACTAAATCAACCCCCTTGGATACGGTCGCAGTTGATAAGGGTTACCAAAGGAGTCCAGACATGTCTGACTTTGAATTACACGCGAAGAGCCGCGAGGACAAAGGGAAAGGTGCGAGCCGCCGCCTTCGTAACCTCGCGCATGAGGTCCCGGCGATTGTTTACGGCGGGAAAAAAGATCCGGAAATGATTTCGCTTTCACACAGGGATTTTGCACGTGCCCTGGAAAACGAGGCGTTCTACTCGCACATCGTTAGCCTGAAAGTAGATGGCAAGGCACAAGACGTCATTCTTAAAGATGTACAGCGCCACCCACACAAGCCATTTATTACGCACGCTGATTTTTTCCGCATCGACAAGAACCAGAAGCTGACCGTACGAGTGCCTATTCACTTTATCAACGAAGACAAGTGTCACGGCGTCAAGATGGAAGGCGGGGTTATTACCCACAGTATTACCGAACTGGAAATCATCTGTCTGCCAGCCGACCTGCCTGAGTACATTACGGTCGACATGATTGATGTGAAAATGGATGAGATTGTGCATATCTCTGACATCAAACTGCCAGAGGGCGTTGAGAGTGTTGCACTGTCCCACGGCGACGACCACGATCACGACCTGCCAGTTGCTGCAATTCATATGCCTCGTGCTGCCTTCGAAGAAGAAGAGCTCGACGATGAAGCAGAAGATTCAGCTGAAGACGATACGGAAGAGAAAGACGACAAAGCCGAGGACGAAGACGAGGATTAATCCTGTCTTCTCCCAGACTTGCGGGGGGCTGGGCTTTATTTCATGAATAATCGCCTCAAGCTGATCGTCGGTCTAGGCAATCCGGGTGCGCAGTACGCTGGCACCCGACACAATGCGGGCGAGGACTTTGTTGAGTCTCTCGCCCGTCGCTTTTCTGGCGAACTAAAACCCGACAGCAAGTACTTTGGCCGTACCGGACAAGTCCAGCTTGGTGCACAGACAGTAAAGCTGCTGGTGCCCGAGACGTATATGAATCGCAGCGGCCAGTCTTTGGGCGCACTGGCAGGCTTTTTCAAAATCCTGCCGGAAGAAATCCTGATCGCCCACGACGAAATCGATCTGCCTCCGGGCACCAGTCGACTCAAGTTTGGTGGGGGTCATGGCGGTCACAACGGCCTGAAAAGCGTGATCGCCAGTCTCGGCAATAGCCGTGATTTTTACCGGCTACGCATTGGCGTGGGCCATCCTGGCTCGGCCAACGAAGTGGTCGATTACGTGTTGCGCAAGGCGTCGCCCGATGAGCAGATAGCGACAGAGCGCAGCATGGATGATGCCATTGCCCTGGCACCGACGTTTGCCGATGGCAAGTGGGAACAGGCCATGCAAGCGCTACATACAAAGGCAACCCCCGTCAGCCAAACCGGCCCGGAATAACACTCTTGGAAATGATCAATCATGGGATTTAATTGCGGTATTGTCGGCCTGCCCAACGTGGGTAAATCGACCCTGTTTAACGCACTGACCAAAGCGGGCATTGATGCAGAAAACTTTCCTTTTTGCACCATTGAGCCCAATACCGGGATCGTTTCGGTTCCCGACCCCCGACTAAAGGCGCTCGCCGAAATCGTTAAACCCGAGAAGACCATTCCGGCCACCATGGAGTTTGTGGACATCGCCGGCCTGGTCGCTGGCGCATCCAAGGGTGAAGGGCTGGGCAACCAGTTTTTGGGAAATATCCGTGAAACCGATGCCATCGCCCACGTGGTTCGCTGTTTTGATGACAGCAACGTGATTCACGTTGATGGGCAGATTGACCCGGCCAGCGACATCGAAGTCATCAACACAGAATTGGCACTGGCCGACCTGGAAACCGTTGAGAAAGCGCACCAGCGCGCGCTCAAAATGGCCAAGGGTCAGGACAAGGACGCCATCGCCCTGAAAAACATCTGCGAAAAAATCCTGCCGCACCTGAATGAAGCCAAGCCCCTGCGCAGCCTTGACCTGACCAAAGATGAGAAAAAGCTGCTCAGGCAATTAACCCTGCTAACCCTGAAACCGACGCTCTACATTGCCAACGTGGATGAGAACGGTTTTGAAAATAATCCCTATCTGGACAAGGTACAGGCCATCGCAGCAGAGGAAAATGCCGAAGTCGTGGCTATATGCAACAAGCTGGAAGCAGAGATTGCCGAACTCGACGACGAAGACAAACTGGAATTTCTGGCCGACCTTGGCATGGAAGAGCCGGGATTGAACCGGGTCATCCGCGCCGGTTACAAACTGCTCGGCCTGCACACCTATTTTACAGCCGGGCCCAAGGAAGTTCGCGCCTGGACCATCCCGCTGGGAGCCACTGCTCCCCAGGCAGCCGGGAAGATTCACACCGATTTTGAAAAAGGGTTTATCCGCGCCGAGGTCGTCGGCTATGACGACTACATTGCCGGTAAAGGCGAAGCCGGTGCCAAGGATGCGGGCAAGTGGCGGCTGGAGGGTAAGGACTACATCGTAAAGGATGGCGATGTTGTCCATTTCCGCTTCAATGTCTAATTAAATCTATTTGCGTTGCTGCCGGGTTGTTGCCTACGCAACTCAAAATACTCACTTATTATTTATAAGCTGCGTTTTTTCGTTACTTGGCGCCTACCGGCAGCGGCCTCAATAACGCTTTAATCCCTTAACATTTTCTTGTTTGGTATGTCTCGCGCTTCGGTTCCTCGCTGCCTTGCAGCTCATCCACAGATCAACGCCAATATCTTTTACGTAGAGCTGGGGCCAGAGTAAATTTTTACTCTGACCCCAAAGTTTTTATGTCCCCAACGTCACTTTTTTTAGCGGGTATTGGCCAGTATGATCGACTGGCTATGTACCCGGAATACTGTGAATGGATTTAAGAAAGCTCTGCGTCATTAGAAAGTCCTGCGCCATCTTTTTGCTCACCCTGACCGCATCTGTTGGGGATCTGTTTGCCCAGGAGGCAGCAGAGCAACCTCCGGAGCAAATCCGGTCCCGCCTCAGCCAGCTGTACGATCAGGTGTATCAGATCCAGATCATCGAGAGCAGCACGCAAAACAAATCGGCACTGGGTTCCGGGTTCCAGGTATCAGAAGACGGGTTGGTGATCACTAACTACCACGTGATCTCCGGACTGGTCTTCGAACCCTCCCATCACAAAGTTGTTTATGTCGACCAGAACGACAATGAAGGCGAGCTGGAGCTGATTAGTTTTGATGCGGTAAACGACCTGGCCCTGTTGAGAAAAAAAGAGCTATCCAATGAAGAGCAATACCTGAATCTGGCCTCGCAGAATCCTGAGCTGGGAGACTCTGTCTATTCCCTGGGGAACCCGCGCAATGTCGGCATGCTGATGGTTTCCGGTGCCTATAACGGACTCTCCGATTACAGTTTTGCCGGGCGTATCCTGTTTTCCGGCTCACTTAATCCCGGTATGAGCGGTGGCCCTTCAGTAAATGCCAACGGCGAGGTTATTGGTGTCAACGTTTCTACCGCCGGCAGCCAGTTAAGCTTTTTGGTGCCGGTAGTCAAAGTGGAGGAATTGCTGGAGGAGGCCTCTGACCCCTGGCAGCCTAAAGAGTACATGGACGAAATCGCCTCACAGGTCAGGGCGTTTCAGGCCAATTATTTTGATCAGCTGCTGGCCCCGGAATGGACCCCCAAGGATCTGGGAGACCAGGCCCTGGTGACGGGCGAGCTGGGGCTGGATACCAGTTGCTGGGGCAATTCGAATGAAGATGACGAAGACGCCAAGTTTCGCACACTGTCGCTGACGTGTAGCAACAGTAACCATATCTTCCTGACCGGCCAGTTTAATACCGGCGTCCTGCATTATTCCTACGCGTACCGCGAAGCGCGGGAGCTAAATGCGATTCGCTTCCACAAAATGATCGACGGCCTTTCTTTTCACCCGGACAATCGGGCGATGGATGATGAAGTCACCAAATACAGCTGTGAACAAGCATATCTGGAACCTTCGCCACAGGAAGAGGGCCACTATGTGCAAACCGGCTTTTGCACTCGTGCCTATATCAATATGGAAGGCCTGTATGACGTGCTTTTCTACAGTCATAGCGCCAATTCGGCCCGCTCTCTGGTCAGCCATTTCACTCTGGCCGGCGTCAGCATGGAAACTGCCATGATGTTTACCGAGCGTTTTCTGGAGTCGGCCTCATGGAAATAGTCGTCGAAATACTTGACGCCGGGCTGCGGCAGACACGCATTGAAAAGCTGGACACCAACGAGTTACGCGTCGGCCGCGCCTGGGTCTCGGATATCCTGGTTACCGATCCAGACGTGGACCCCGAACACCTTCTTATCCAGATCGTGGATGGTGGAGAGTCGTTTGTTGTCACTGACCTGGAAACTACCAATGGCTCCCGCCACAACAAGAAGAAATTTGAAGGCCAGATCCAGGCCAATTTCGGCGACCTGCTCCAACTGGGCAATACCCGCCTGAGAATTCATCGCCTGCACGACCCGGTCGACATGACCAAACAGCGCACCCTGCTGGATAACCAGCTGGTCCTGTTACACCAGCCACTGGTTGTTCTGGGGCTGGCCGCTGGTGCGATATTTTTACAGTTACTGGATATGTACATGGCCACCAACCGGGAGCTGGAATGGCACACAGTACTTACCAGCCTGATTGGCATGACGTCCGGGCTGGCCGTGTTTGCCCTGCTGCTGGCCGGACTGAGCAAGCTGTTTCGCAATGAGTTTGTCTACTGGCCCAACCTGGGTCTGGCATCCAGCGCCATTATTTTGCAAAAAATGCTGGGTTACGTGGCCAGCTGGATCAGCTTCAATATTCTGTCCGAGGGGCTGGATGAATTTATCGCCACCCTGATTACGGCGAGCATCCTGACGCTCTGGCTAATTCCCAGTTTGCATCTTTGCACGCCCCTGAAACCCTGGATACGCAATACCATTACCGCAGCGGTCGTCGTCATCACGGTAGCCACCAGCTATATTCTGCCCAGCTTTCGCGAGAATGCCTGGCAACACAACCAGCCGCAACTGGTGACGGGCAGCATGCCCCCCCCACTGCTTTTGACTCCCAGGGTATCGCGTGAATTTTATCTGGAACAGATGACCCAGACGTTTGAGCGCGCCGACGAATTGGCCGTGGAAGCCAGGGAAGAGCAAGAAGAAGAGCAAGAGCAGGAAGAAGAAAATCAGGGGTCAGAGTAAATATTTATCCTGACCGCATTTTTCCTGTGTCCATTTTTCAGGGTCTCGTTTTTACAGACAGGGCTATCTGGGCAAGAACGATCGCCAGCAACACACTCGTGCCAATAGCAATCACCAATGTTTCGGTCTGGATACCCAGATCCAGCAAACTGCCAAACAGGGGCGGCCCTACCGCTGTGGAAAACACCACCACCGCCTGAAGCATCGCCCGTATCGCTCCAAGGTGAACCAGGCCATATAGCTCGGCCAGCAATGATGTCATCGCCGGCGTATTGAGCCCGACTCCAATACCCAATATGGCGGGCCACAACATGGCCGCCCACTGACCATCAAATACCGTCAGCACCATCATGGAAACGAACAAGGGAACAAGTGCAGGGACAAAAACCCGCTTCGCGGTATAGCGGTCGACCAGACTGCCCGCACTGAACAATCCGAGAACGTGTCCGAAAGCGTACATGGCCAGCCCCGATGCAATCAGCTCATTGCCCCAGCCCTTGGCCTCGACAATAGGAACCTGGTAGAAGAACACAATGGTGACAACAAAGGGTGCCGATAACGCGGCAGGAATGAGAAGAACAAACCTCCAGTCACGCAACACTTGCCGGCGAGTTGCGTTGTAGGCTGTCGATTCCTGGTCGGAATCATCCTTTGGCGCCGAGTGTGTATGTCCTCCCAGCAACCAGAGCATCAAGGGCAACAGTAATAAAAGGATCAATCCACCTGTTAACCAAACCTGGTGCCAGCTCATCCAGATCATGGCCGCAACGGCTATCGCGGGAAACACAGCTTCGGCCAACGGCATGCCCATGGCGGCAATGGAAACTGCCTTGCCACGGGACTCATGAAACCGTCGCGCCATGGTGGTCAGCGAAATATGGACCATCAGCCCCTGCCCGCTCACACGCAAAATAAACAGCGCCAGCAACAGGGCCAGTGTCCCGCCCGCGGTGCCCAGCAGCAGGCAGCCCAGCATCAATACCACCATGGTGGACGCAACAAACAAACGGGTGCTGACCCGGTCATATAGACCACCGAGCCAGGTTAGCAAGGCAGCAGATCCCAGGGTGGCGCCACCATAGACCAAACCAAGCTCTCCCTGGGCCAGCCCGGATATCTCCCGCAGGTGGGGGTTAAACAAACCGATAAAAAATGTCTGGCCGAACCCGGACAGCATCGCGGCCAGCAGTCCAAAGCTCAGCAGACGCCGGTTTTCCAGCAAAAAGCGAAAGTAGCTGTTTCCGGTCACAGGAATAGGCATGGGTTATCAAATTTGAGGGCAGAAGATTTGGGGTCAGAGTAAAAATTTACTCCGACCCCGGGTTTCAGGTGTTCAGTTTTTCAGCGACGACCGGGGCAAAGTACGTCCAGATGCCATCGGCTCCGGCGCGCTTGAATGCCAGCAGCGATTCCATCATGACGGCATCCAGATCGAGCCAGCCGTTCTGGGCAGCGGCGTGCAGCATGGCGTACTCGCCAGAAACCTGATACACAAAGGTTGGAAATTCAAACTCTTCTTTGACCCGGCGAACAATATCCAGGTAGGGCATACCTGGTTTAACGATCACGGAATCGGCACCTTCGGCAATATCGAGGGCGACTTCGCGCAGCGCTTCGTCGGTATTGGCCGGGTCCAGCTGGTAGGTTGCCTTGCCACCTGAACGGGGAATGCTTGTCGCTGAGGAACCTACCGCATCGCGGAATGGACCATAGAACGCCGAAGCGTATTTGGCGGCATAGGACATGATGGCGGTATTGGCAAAACCAGCGGCATCCAGGCCTTCACGAATGGCACCGATGCGTCCGTCCATCATATCGGAGGGAGCAATCACATCGCAGCCCGCCTCAGCCTGGACCACGGACTGTTTGATCAGCGCCTCTATGGTTCGGTCGTTCACCACATAACCGTTTTCCACAATGCCATCCTGGCCATGCGTGGTGTAAGGATCCAGCGCCACATCGCAAATGATACCCAGATCGGGAAAACGTTCCTTGATGGCACGTACGGACCGGCACACCAGATTGTCCGGATTGGCCGACTCTGTCCCCAACTCGTCCTTTTTGTCCGGATCTGTGCTTGGGAAAAGTGCGATGGCCGGGATACCCAGCTTTAACGCCCGCTCACATTCAGACAGCAAATCCGAATGACATAGCCTCTGGACGCCGGGCATGGAGTCCACGGCAATGGACTGCGACTGATCATGGATAAATAGTGGCCAGACCAGATCTTCAGCCTGTAACGAATGTTCACGCAACATATCCCGGTACCAGCCAGTCAGGCGGTTCCGTCGGGGACGGGAATGTGGATATCTGCCCGGATAGTTCATGGTCTTTAGTCACGAACCAGCCGCACAGGCAGGCGTGTTCCCTTGGAAGTCAGTTTATTGTCACCATCGGTGAAGTTGACAGTCCATATCTCTCTGTCATCGCCAAAATTGCTGGGTGTACTGCTCCAGTAATCCGTCCCGACGGTGTCAGGAAAAATCTCTGGATTAATCGCCGGTGTATGACAGGCAACTTCCACCAGGCTGTTGAGCTCCTTGATATTGGGCAAACGCCAGCCACCGCCCGCATCAGTAGCCGCAGCAATGGCATCGTTCCAGAAAAAGGAAACCGTAACAGCAGTTTCTTCATCGTCGTCAGTATTTTCTGCCGGCTCATCGCATGAATGATTGGTGTAATCAAGGTCGCCGTCATTATCGTTCAGCACATAGCCAATCACACAGCGCTTCCACTGAAGGCCTGTGGCGGTATCTGTGACGATAGTGGGGTCAACCATATCGACCTCGTAACGGGCATCAAATGCCTTTCTGGGAATGGCATCATTACAGACTTGCGCCAGGAGCGGCAGGGGGAGGAGTAGCAAAATAATCGCGTTCAGTGTTTTCACAGATACTTCTCCAATCAGGGTTCTCGAACCAGCATGATGCCGCTGGGCTGGGCCTTGTTTGAACGGGAAAAGCCCCCGGATCCCATGTAAACCGACCAGATTGCAACGGGCACTTCTGCGTAGGGATCTGCTGTCATGTAGCGCACGGTTTCTTCGGCCGTAGAGACATCGATATTGGGAAAATAATTCGGATCCAGTGACGGTAGGTGATCGGTTACTTCATTTATGTTTTCCAACTCAAAGTTGACGATGCTCATCAACTCCTCACGGGTCGGTAGCCGCCAGTCGTTGGCACCACACAAGGCAGAACCGTTTACCCGATCAATAAAGGCAGCACTATTACAGTAGGTAGGCTCATTTCCCCCCACAAAGCCAAAGCAGGTATCGTTCGGGAAGGCTCCGGCCAGATCACCTGCCCTTTTATAGCCCTCAAAACCGCCATTGGAAAAGATGTCCTGATTGTACCAGCTGTAGCGGTCGTCGCCGTTATGCAGGCCTTCGGTCTTTTTCACTTCCCAGACCAAACCGGTATGGTTGTCCTGGACGCAGCTCCACTCAGCCGCGTCATCCGCCAGTTCGTTGCCGTTGGCATCCAGCTTGGTAAAGTCAAACCCGGCCATCCCGGCGCCCTCTTTGGCAAGCCCGCTGGTCTGGGCCAGGTAATCGCGTCCTTGATAGGCATCCTGCTCACTGGGCTCGGGCACCAGATCGTTTTGGGGATCTGCCTCGCCGTTTACACAATCAATCTGGTTGTTATGCTGGCCGCTACCCCTGATATCATCTGGGTCGTCCAGGCTGCCATTACCGTTTACATCAAGATTAAACGAGAAATCGCCACAGGTCGTTTTGCCTGTATCGTTGAGCACGTAAGGTGACACGGCCAGTGCAGAATAATCACGCGGCGTTGCCCGGAATTCGTCGGTGGGGTGACTGGTGCCGTCTTCTTCCGTGGTCGCGGTTAGCACAAGATAATAAATCGTATTGTTTTCAAGCCCGGTAATTTCCAGCGGACTTTCGACATCTTCAAGCAAGGTGGCGCCGAGGGTATTTTCAAAGCGCTCCTCAAGTTCTTCAAGCGTCATATCTTCGTCTTCGAAGTTGCCATCCTCGTCCAGATCAATTTCAAACTTTTCCCGGGCATAATAAAGGTCAAAAGTAATCTCGGGCGGCTCATCCAATATCAACAGTCGATGGGTAAAGCTCAGGTTAATCCTTCCGTCGTTGGATGTGAGATTGAAAATACGCGGCTCCTGAATATCGACAGGCTCCTCAGGTTCAGGCTCAGGTTCAGGTTCTTCCGGTTCCGGCGGGGTGGGCTCTTCGGTTGGGCCATCACTGCCACCACAGGCAGCCAGCAGGCTGACTAATA
The DNA here is from genome assembly GCA_965222065.1 of Pseudomonadales bacterium. GTDB lineage: Bacteria > Pseudomonadota > Gammaproteobacteria > Pseudomonadales > GM7GCV1 > GM7GCV1. Next base: position 1,843,616 of record OZ244933.1, on the reverse strand, counting down.
ATAGCGCCATCAGAAGTTTGAAAAGCGAGGTCGGGTTTTTCATAAAATAAGAACAATTAAAACGAACAGTTTTAGCCGGGTTGCACTAATATTTATGTGGGGTTCTTTTGTGTACTAGCCACTATTTATAGTACGCACTTGGGACAGTCCCGAGCCGGCCGCTCAAGATAACCACCAATGCCCCGGCTTTCAAGCTTTAACGCTTTTCTTTACATTGGAAACTGTAAAGAAAAGCCGCGCTCAGCTACTATGCGCGGCCGATAAATTTACTCTGAACCTTGGCCCCAAACTATGGCCGCAAAAAAACCCAAACAAACCAGCAAAACGATTGCACTAAACAAACGCGCACGCCACGACTACTTCATTGAAGAAAAAATCGAGGCGGGTATTGCCCTGCAAGGCTGGGAGGTCAAAAGCGCGCGTATGGGAAAAGTGCAGCTTACCGACACTCACGTGTTCTTTAAAAATGGTGAGGCCTGGTTGCTTGGCGCACAAATTATGCCGCTGAATACGGTCAGCACACACCATGTCACCGAGCCCAACCGCTACCGCAAGCTTTTGTTACACAGCAAGGAGATCAGCAAACTGATCGCCGCCCGCGACCAGAAGGGTTACACCATCGTGTGCACGGCCATGTACTGGAAACAACACATGGTCAAGGTGGAAATCGCCCTGGCCAAAGGCAAGCAAAAGCACGACAAGCGAGATACAGAGAAACAGCGGGACTGGGAGCGGCAGAAACAGCGCATTCTGAAAAACAACTAATTATATTAGTTGTGCAGCCAGTGAAAGCTTGTAAAATCCGCGCCCTGCCCCTATATATAAGGGGTGCGTGATTGTTTTGATCATGGGGGCGATTTGGATTCGACGTAGTTCCATAAGCTTCAGGAGCATGCCGAGATGGTGACCAATCTCGTAAATAAAAGTCACAAACTTATAGTTGCCAACGACGACAACTACGCACTAGCTGCCTAAGAACCAGCTTTAGTGCCATCTGACCAGAGCCGTGCTTGTGCGTCTGGAGAGGTGAACGCCTTCGGGTAGTAACCTCGCTCAGGTGTCATATTTCACAAGATCGCAGTGAAGTCCGTTCGGCGCGGATCTGTTAAACATGAAGCCGAACTCGCCAATAACGTCCTGACCCTTGGGCTGTTTGCGGCTAAATAAATAGAGGGTGCTAAGCATGTAGCGCCTGTAGTGGCGGATCGACGGACGCGGGTTCAACTCCCGCCGCCTCCACCAAACTGGAAAAGTCTGGGGACTACCCCAGACCACCGAAGGCCTTGATTCTAAAGGCTTTCCCGGTTCTGGCTTCTCGGAACAACTTGTCTCGAGTAGTCCAGAATGTCCTCCAATGTGGCAAATATGTGCCACATTTGGCGCAGATCTGGCACACATTGATGCCAAATTAGGCGCGTATGGAACTCGGGAATGTGTCGATTTTCGGCGCAAGATCTTTTCTAAACACCCAGATATAGCGCTCAGTCTTGGCCACGATTATCTGCGGGTTGTCCAAGAGCAAACTTATGTAGAAGCCAATCGAAGGCTCCTTTCCCTGTCCAACCTTTTATTCATCGGTGAGTTGAATCTCAGTGATGCACCTTCAAAACTCCGCGCTTACAGTCGCCACCTTTCCAATCGTTGTTTAAAACTCTCAGTAAATCTTGAGGCAGAAGCCGCATGGCAACGATGCAGCAAAATTCTTGAAGAACATTCCATAGACTCCCCCTCTTTGGATGAAGGCTTTGTCCCTGCCTTGAACAAACTGGCCGACTATAAATGGTGGCTTAAGAAGATACAGAAACTACAAAAGCAGCGTATTGAGTCCATTCGTCGCGATCTTGGCCAAGTGCAAAGTATGCGCTCGAGTTATTGCAGTGATTCAGCTTTATACAAGCGGCAGCGGGATAAGGCTGAATCTCGCAAATACCTAGAATCTCATATAGCCATTGATGAAGAAGGCAACGAGCGATCACTTTGGGAAATTTCTGAACACACTGTTTCAAATCCAGCTATCCGCCGCGCTGAACTCATGGTTCGAATTCGTGGCTTTGAAGAAGTCGCTTCAACCTGTGGTCACGGAGGTGAGTTCTACACCATGACCACGCCAAGCCGAATGCACTCACATCGGAAGAACGGAAAGCGTAACCCCAAATTTGATGGCACTACCCCCAAGGAAGCCCATGAGTATCTGTGCCATGTCTGGCGCTTAATTCGTGCCGAGCTGAACCGAAGGGAAATTCGGCCATACGGATTTAGAGTGGTTGAACCTCACCATGATGGCACCCCGCATTGGCACCTTCTTTTGTTTGTCCCACCTGAGCAAGCAGAAGAAATGGCTTCAATCATCCGTTATTACACTCTTCGCAAAGATCGGGATGAAAAAGGGGCAGATAAACAGAGATTTAAGCGGGTACAGATTGATCCCAACAAGGGAACCGCCTCGGGGTATATCGCCAAATACATCTCAAAAAACATTGATGGCGCGTATCTGGATAAAGACCTATATGGGGAGGATTCTGAAAAGGCTGCTTCAAAAATTGAAGCATGGGCCAGAATCTACGACATTCGTCAGTTCCAACAAATTGGCGGCCCTAGTGTCACTGTCTGGCGAGAACTGCGGCGCCTGAGAAATGACGAGGGAGATGCGATCGAGGAGGCACGAAGGGCCGCAGATTCATCAGATTGGGCGTCATTCTGTCTCATGATGTGCAGTGATCAAATGCGTGTTAATTCTCGACCTATCAGGCCTGTCTATGAAACGCCCACGGAAGTTGATCTGGATACAGGCGAGTTAATTCCCAGAAAGACCATTCATGGTTACCGAAGCAAACCAAAGCTTGTTGGCCTTCAATCAGGCACCACAGAAATCTGTACCAGAAACAAACGATTCAAGATTGAGATGAGGCAGGCGCAGCCGCCGCCATAAGTGCGTATGCACTGGCGCGGCGCGCCTCTCGGACTTGTGTAAATAACTGTACTAACTAATTAAAGACCTTAAAAAATGATCGAAATAGCAGAAAAACTTACCTACGACCAAGACGGCGCATTAGCACTCATGGGATTGATTGTTGCCCATAAAGAATTTGAAGCGGTCATTGATGATCTGGACATTAGCTATCTGGGCATTGTTTCCGGGTTTCTGGATATCAATGAGGAGATCGAGATTGTGATTCGCTTCCCAGATTATCTTGAGCAAGCCACCAAGCGTGAATTTGAGGAGAGATATTTTATTCTCCCAGATATTGACTCTGAAAATAACTAGTGCTTATGATAGTAACTAGTTAATTTGAGAATAAACTAATGACTAAGAAAAAACGACCTGAATTAAAGCCTCCCTTGGTCAAGCTTACGGATGAACAAGAAAGAATTGTACTTGAGAAAATCCGTACATATAGCGGCCAGGGACCAACTCTTGAATCAGCACTAGGCGCCTTGATAGTGGGTCAACATATTGGTTGGCGGGTGCTACGCGTTATCCATAGCCCATCAACATATAAAAAATACGAGAAAATCTTAGGCCTCAAATTTCAGGACGTATGTCCTGATAAAACACCACAAAGCTCTAGAAATATTGGATTCGAAGTAACGGAAAGAATTGGGGCCTTTTGGGATGTAGTAATGGGCCGCAAGAAAGTTGAGAACAAGGGGTACATCGAAAATGAATGAGCCACTTGTCACCGTGAAAAAGTTTTCTGAACTATCAGGAATGTCAGTCAACGCAATTCGCGCCCTGATCAAAAAAGGCCAATGGCGACTAAATTACCACTTCACTAAATCGCCAAATGGACGAATCTTTATTGTTATAGAGAAGGCAAGGGAATGGCAGAGGGGTATCCCGGCGTAAGTGTCCGGGGAAATAGCATCGTATTGAGTTTTCCTTATCGCGATCGCCGTTGTCGTGAGTCGATCTATATCGGTCCTAGGATTACAAATACCATCTTGCAGCAAGCGTCCGATAAGCTAGCAATGATTCGCTGGGAAATAGCTGCCGGCACATTCGATTACTTGAAGCATTTTCCTAATAGTCGATCAAAAATTGCCGAAGAAGAATCCAGAACCGGCGACCGCATTACTATTGAACAACAATTGAAAGATTTGCTTGTTCAAAAGCAACGAACCGCCCAACGCTCAACTGTTAGTGATTATGGTAGCGCTGTTTATCACCATCTGATTCCGGCGTTTGGCCATTTAAAACTATCCGAACTTAAGCCTGTCCATGTACGTGAATGGATTTCCACTCTCAAAATCTCAAACAAACGAATCAATAATATTCTTATCCCTTTACGACTTGCCTATAAGGAGGCTTTCGCAAACGAAATCATTGATTCCAATCCAATGGCTCGAATCAAAAACTTAACTACCGAACCCCGTGAACCCGAGCCTTTCACACTAAAAGAAATCAATGCAATTCTTCGCCAGCTGAAAGGACAAGAAAAAAATCTGATTCAATTCGCCTTTTGGTCAGGTCTGCGCACTAGCGAATTAATAGCTCTCGAATGGAAAGACGTCGATTTCAAAAAAAATAGAATCTATGTGCGACAAGCTAAAGTTGGTGGTCACTTAAAAACGACAAAAACAAAATCCGGCTACCGGACTGTTGAATTGAACGAGTCATCTAGATCAGCTTTGGAATCACAGAGAAGAGCAAATCGGTTTCATGATGTGGTCTTTCTTGACCCACTACACAAAGAGCCATGGAAAAACGATCAAAGAATTCGTAGAAGAATTTGGATACCGGCGCTAAATAAGGCTAAAGTTAAATATAGGAACCCTTATCAAACCAGACACACTTTCGCTTCACACATGCTTACAATAGGAAAGGATCCAACTTGGCTTGCAACACAATTAGGACATAAAGACTGGGGCATGATTAGAAAAGTATACGCCCGATGGATAGGCTCAACGTTCACGCCATAGAGCAATCTATTTAAAAGGAAGTTTGTATATGCTTGAAACGTCACTAAAAGTCCAAGGATACAAATGCTTCAAGGATTTCCAAGGCTTTGATGAAATTAAGCTTGTAAACCTGGTTATTGGAAGAAACAACTCTGGCAAGTCCGCACTCCTTGATCTAATTGAAGTAGCTACACAAGAAAAACCTCGGTTTGATAAAGCTACCTGGCGAGAATTAAACAAACCTCCTGAACTCACTTTTACTGTCACGATTGAGGAAAAGCATGTAAAAGCTGTATTTAGAGACAATGTTAGCGGCGGAGTCATAAGCACTAATCACGGCACATATGGAAAGTTACTTGTTGGCAGATCAATAACATTTAAAGCGACAACCAATGGAGTTGAGTTTGTTGAATGTGCTGATGAAGATCTAAGGCCTAGACTTGCTAACTCAGGAGGCCCCTCAAGCGGGCAACTATATTCTGACGTACTTTGTAATCAGATAGGGATACCATTTAAAGGAAAAATCTTCAGAAGAATTTTGGCAGAGCGTGATATACGGCCAGAATCAGACGACGCCTCAGAAATAAATATCAAAGCTGACGGATCATACACAACAAGAACCATCCAACGATTTCTAAATTGGAGAACACTTGATAGCAACCTAGTAAAAAAAGATATTTTAAATGCTCTAAATCAAATTTTTGCACAAGATGCACATTTTAGTGACCTTGTTTGCCAATTAGACAAGGACAAAGGATCTTGGGAGATCTACTTAGAAGAGGAAACTAAAGGCCAGATTTCGCTATCCAGTTCAGGAAGCGGTCTTAAGACAGTGATAATAGTTTTGGCAAATTTAATTCTTATTCCAAAAGTCCAGGAAAAACCACTAAGCGACTATATATTTGGGTTCGAAGAAATCGAGAATAATATACATCCATCCCTACTTAGAAGATTGAGTGAGTTTATCTACCAGCATTCTCAAACTCATAACTTCAGCTACTTCATGACAACACATTCGAATGTACTCATTGATCAGTTCAGTAGAAGAGAAGATGCACAAATCATTCATGTTACTCAAAGTGACGGGGTTTCAACGACTCGGGCCGTTAAAACTTATATTGATAACAACGGTGTCTTAGATGATTTGGATGTTCGCGCAAGTGATATTTTACAGGCAAACGGTATTATCTGGGTCGAAGGTCCTTCTGATCGAATATATCTAAATAGATGGATTGAGATAGCTACAGATGGTCAACTAAAAGAAGGAACACATTATCAAATCATGTTTTATGGTGGCCGACTACTTTCCCACCTAAGCGCAAGCAATGAAAAGGAATTTAAAAAATCTATTTCTATCTTAAACATAAACAGAAAAGCCGCAATCTTGATTGACAGCGATAAAAACTCAAAGCAAAAACCCATCAACCAGACAAAAAAAAGGATACAAGAAGAGTTTAGAAAGAATGCAGGCTATTGCTGGATAACTAAAGGCAAGGAAATTGAAAACTATTTAACTGTGGATCTGGTAAATACGTTAGAAGGTTCTAACTTAAAGGAAATAGCGCAATACTCTTCTTTATTTGACCAGCTTGATAAATGTAAAAAAGGCCTTGGAAGGCGAGAGATGAAAAGGAAAGCTCTTCTTGCAGAAAAAATGGCATCAGAGATGGATAAGCATAATGTCTTCCCATCATTTGATCTTGAGCAAAGGTTGACTGAGTTATGTACAGAGATCAGAAAATGGAATTATCTAGATTAGCTTACAGTTAGGCTCTAGCCCTAAGTAACTATAAAGCTATTAAATGTTTACAATGATGTTCTATCCAGTATGGCTCCACTCAAATAGGGTATGTAGGATCAGACTGTGATTCAAAATTTTATCGGAGGTGAATCAGTTGAGTGAAGATGACCTGATGGATTCAGAGTTCACAGAATATGAATCTCAATTAGAGACTGATGAAGATATTGGGAAAATAAATCCAAGAGACTTCTCAGGAGCTGCTGTTAGCGGCAATGACTGGACTACTGAAACAATCATCAATCAAATCAATAAAGGGAATATTCAGCTAGATCCTGACTTTCAACGTCGAGAAGCGTGGGACAATAAGCGTAAAAGCAAGTTCATAGAGTCTCTAATTATAGGATTGCCTATCCCACAAATAGTTCTTGCCGAATCAAGGGATAGGAGAGGCTCCTATATAGTGCTAGATGGCAAGCAACGCCTCCTAAGTATACTGTATCCCGTCATCACAAAGTGGACCAAATAGGCTGATTGTCTAAGAGAGGGTTTTGGCTCATCGTTAACCCAAGAGGAAACGATGATGACGACCAAAAGCCCTTCTGAAAAAACCGTTCGAGATATCCGTCGAGCCACCCGCAAGCAGTATTCTTCCGAAGAGAAAATCCGCATTGTATTGGATGGTCTTCGAGGCGAGGACAGTATTGCTGAACTCTGTCGCCGGGAAGGTATTAATCCCAATGTGTACTACCGCTGGTCCAAGGAGTTTTTGGAGGCAGGCAAGAAACGTCTGGCCGGTGATACTGCCCGGGAAGCGACCTCGGATGAGGTGAAGCAACTGCGTTCAGAGGCAACTGTGCTCAAAGAGACGCTGGCGGAGTTGTTACTGGAAAACCGGCTTTTGAAAAAAAGCGTGCTGGGGGATGGGGAAGACGGTATATGAGATATCGCGCTTCGGAAAAGTACGAGATCATTCAACTGGTCACTCAATCCAGTTTATCGGTGCGCCAGACACTGGATCGGCTGGGCATCCACCGTTCCACTTTCTACGGCTGGTTAAAGCGCTACGAGGATGAGGGGTTGGATGGACTGGAGGATCGCAAACCGGATTCAGAACCCTGGAACCGGATCGGCCAGAGTCATCGGGATGCCCTGATTGAGCTGGCGCTGGATCAGCCTGCCATGTCTCCCAGGGAGCTGGCGGTGACCTACACGGATACCCAAGGCTATTTTGTCTCGGAATCCAGTGTCTACCGGCTGTTAAAGGCGCAGGACCTGATCACCAGTCCCGCGTATCTGCTGATGCAGGCCAGTGACCAGTTTAGCCATCCCAGTACCCGGGTGAATGAACTCTGGCAGACGGATTTTACCTACTTCAAAATCATTGGCTGGGGCTGGTATTACCTGTCCACCGTGTTAGACGATTACTCCCGGTTCATTGTGTCCTGGCGACTCTGCCAGTCCATGAGTGCAGGGGATGTCATGGATACCCTGAATGATGCGCTGGACTTCACGGAGCTGGATCAGGTTCAGGTGCGGCACAAACCCAGACTGTTGAGTGATAACGGTCCTTGCTATATTTCCGTCGAGTTGGCGGAGTATCTGGGCAGTCAGCATATGACGCATACCCGTGGCAGGCCCTATCACCCGCAGACGCAAGGCAAGATTGAACGCTGGCATCGATCCATGAAGAACCAGATCCTGTTGAATAACTATTATTTGCCTGGTGAACTGGAAGAACACCTTCAGCGGTTTGTCAGCTATTACAACCATGAGCGGTATCATGAATCGCTGGACAACCTGACACCGGCAGATGTGTTCTATGGGCGGGGAGAAGCCATACTGAGAGAGCGAGAGATGATTAAACAAAACACCTTGGCGATGCGTAAACAAATCCACTATGCTCGCCAACAGAGAGTACTAACCTGATGAGTCAAACCCTCTCTTAAATCAGGACGCCATGTGTCCAACTTTGTTTGACGACATACAGTCAGGATACAACCCGAGGATGTGGAACTGAAAAGCACACTTGTTGGCCGTGTATCTTCTATTCGTACTGCGGAAATACGCCCCCAGGTGAACGGGATTATCCTGGAGCGCCAGTTCGAGGAAGGGAGTTATGTTGAAGCCGGTCAGCCGCTGTATCAGATAGACCCGGCCATTTACGAAGCACAGCTGGCCAACGCCAGGGGTCAGCTTGCAGTGGCTTCTGCCAACGAGCACGCTGCAGAGCTGCGGGCGGACCGTATGCGCAAACTGGTATCGTCGGGCACTGTCAGCCAGCAAGACTTTGATGACGCCGAAGCGGCCTGGCTTCAGGCACAAGCCAATCGGGAAGCCGCCGAAGCAGCTGTTCAAACAGCCCAAATCAATCTGGACTTTACCCAAATCAAGGCACCGGTTTCCGGAATAATCAGTCGCTCAATGGTGACAGAAGGGGCTCTGGTGTCCGCCCAGCAAGCACAGGCACTGGCCACTATTCGACAACTCTCACCTATTTTTGTCGATGTACAGCGACCGGCAACAGAAATTATTTCCCTGAAGCAGCAAGCCGGTTCTAACGCCTCAAGAGAGGTCTGGCTGACACTGGAAGATGGCACCCAATACGACGAAGTAGGTCAGTTGAAATTTTCCGAATCCAGTGTTGATGCTGGCACCGGCACGGTGGCCACCAGATCGGAATTTTCCAATGAAGACGGTGTGCTCTTACCCGGTATGTTTGTTCGGGCAACCATGGTTAGCGGGCAAGTTAGAGATGCCATCCTTGCACCACAGCGGGGAGTCACACTGGGCGTGGACGGCAACGCGTCGGCGCTGGTTGTCGGCGAAAACAATACCGTAGAAACGAGAAACCTGACGCTCGGTAGAGCAATTGATGACAAATGGCTGGTTTCTGGCGGCCTGGAAGCGGGAGATCGATTGATCCTCAACGGGCTACAAAAATTGCAGCCAGGCATGCCAGTAAATCCTTCTGAAGCTGGCGAAAACGCTTCCGCCAACCCGACAGCACAGGAATAGCCCCATGGCCAGATTTTTTATTGATCGCCCAATTTTTGCCTGGGTGATCGCGATCATTATTATGTTGGCGGGCGTGCTGTCTATCGTGCAATTGCCGGTACAGCAATATCCAAGCATCGCTCCGCCCGCAATCAGTGTTTCCGCGCGCTATCCCGGTGCTGCAGCCAGCACAGTGGAAGACAGTGTGACCCAGATTATCGAGCAGAATATGACGGGCATCGATAACCTGATTTATATTTCTTCCCAGAGCGACAGCTTCGGCAACGCCACAGTGAATCTGACCTTTTCACCCGGCACCGACCCGGACGTGGCGCAGGTTCAGGTGCAAAACAAAGTCTCCCAGGCCGAACCACTCCTGCCCCAGCCTGTGTTGCAACAGGGTGTCACCGTTAACAAGGCGAACCGCAACTTCCTGATGGTGGTCGGCCTGGTATCGGAAACGGGCCTGATGTCCCGGGAAGACCTGTCGGATTACGCCTACAGCCAGTTGCGCGATACGCTCAGCCGGACACAGGGTGTCGGCAACGTGCAGGTTTTTGGCGCCCAGTACGCCATGCGTATCTGGTTGCAGCCGGAAAAACTTGCTGCATTTTCGCTGACGCCCAATGACGTCACGGCGGCAATCTCTGCCCAGAATAACCAGATTGCTGTGGGCCAGATCGGTGGGTTACCCGCCGTTGAAGGTCAACAGCTCACGGCGACCGTGCTGGCCCAGACGCGTTTCGAGAATACAGAGCAGTTTGAAAATATACTGTTAAAAGTAAACAGCGACGGCTCACAAGTAAGGCTAAGTGATGTGGCCCGTATCGAGCTGGGCTCCGAGAACTACTCGTCGATGGCCTTTTATAAAGGCAACCCCGCGTCGGGTATGGCCATTCAGCTGGCCAGTGGTGCCAATGCACTGGAAACAGCCCAAAGTGTCCGGGAACGAATTGCCGAACTGGAAGAGTTCTTCCCCAGTGACCTGCAAATTGTTTATCCCTATGACACTACGCCGTTTGTACGAATCTCCATTGAGGAGGTGGTGCACACATTAATCGAGGCGGTGGTGCTGGTATTTCTGGTGATGTACCTGTTTCTCGGCAACTTCCGGGCCACGCTCATTCCCACCATTGCCGTACCCGTGGTGCTGCTGGGAACCTTTGGCGTCATGGCGGTTGCCGGGTTTTCCATCAACACACTGACCATGTTCGGGCTGGTTCTGGCGATCGGCCTGCTGGTTGACGATGCCATTGTCGTGGTGGAAAACGTTGAACGTGTCATGGATGAGGACGGCCTGCCCCCGCGTGAAGCCACCCGTAAATCCATGGGACAAATTACCGGCGCCTTAATTGGTATTGCCCTGGTTCTGTCTGCCGTGTTCGTCCCCATGGCATTTTTTGGCGGGGCGACAGGTGCAATCTATCGTCAGTTCTCGCTGACCATTGTTTCCGCCATGGCGCTATCAGTACTGGTTGCACTGACATTGTCCCCGGCACTTTGTGCCAGCCTGTTAAAACCTGCCAAACAGGGCGAGCTAACTCACCAGAAAGGCTTTTTTGGCTGGTTCAACCGCATGTTCGACAAATCGACTGACCGTTTTATCGGACGTGTAGGCAAGATTCTCAAGCGGCCCCTTCGGACCCTTTTGGTTTACACAGCCATGCTGGGTGTCCTGGTTATTCTGTTTGCCCGTTTGCCCAGCTCACTTCTGCCCAATGAAGACCAGGGCATTTTCCTGACCCTGGTGCAGCTGCCTGCCGGCGCGACCCAGGAAAGGACCCTGGAAGTGCTTGACCAGCTAGAGGCACATTACTCCCAGGACGAAGCCGTAGAAGCCTATTTTACCGTCAGCGGATTCAGCTTTGCCGGACAGGGTCAGAATATGGGCATGGCGTTTGTCAAACTAAAGCACTGGGATGAACGTCAATCTCCCGAGTTATCCATGGAAGCAACCATGGGCAGAGCCGCCGGTGCCTTCAGCCAAATCCAGGAGGCCATGATCTTCCCCATCCAGTTGCCACCAATACCGGAGCTGGGTACAGCCTCAGGCTTTGATGTGATGTTGCAGGATCGCGGCAACCAGGGCCATGAGGCCCTGCTAAATGCACGCAACCAGTTACTGGGGATGGCTTCCCAGGATGAACGTTTGACGGGGGTTCGCCCCAACGGCATGGAAGATGTTCCGACGTTCCATATTGATATCGACTACGAAAAGGTCAAAACCCTTGGTATTGATATTGCGTCGGTCAACGCCGCACTGGGTACCGCCTGGGGATCTACCTACGTCAATGATTTTATTGACCGGGGCCGGGTAAAACGGGTTTTCGTGCAAAATGAAGCACCCTACCGCATGTTGCCCAGCGATCTGGACCAGCTATACGTACGCAACAACCAGGGAGAAATGGTGCCCTTTAACGCGTTTTCCTCAAGCTATTGGGATTATGGATCGCCGCGACTCGAGCGCTTTAACGGAATACCCGCCAGAAATATCCAGGGACAGGCAGCACCCGGATACAGTAGTGGCGACGCCATGGATGCCATTGAAGAAATTGCGGGCCAACTGCCGGAAGGATTTGGCATTGAGTGGTCAGGTACGTCTTACCAGGAGCAAGTGGCGGGATCCCAATCGACCCTGTTGTACGCGCTTTCCCTGTTGGTTGTCTTTCTTTGCCTTGCCGCCCTGTACGAGAGCTGGTCTATCCCCATCTCCGTCATGCTGGTTGTTCCCCTTGGCATTCTGGGTGCCGTGCTGGCCGTTACACTTCGGGGTATTGGCAATGACGTCTACTTCCAGGTCGCCCTGCTAACAACGGTAGGCCTGTCTGCCAAAAACGCTATTTTGATTGTTGAATTTGCCAAGAGTATGCGCGATCAGGGCATGGATCTGGTGGAAGCAACCATCGAGGCAGCACGAATTCGTTTGCGCCCGATTATTATGACGTCCATGGCATTTACTCTAGGGGTATTACCACTGGCTATCAGCACTGGCGCAGGTGCCCTGAGTCGGCAGGCCATTGGTACCGGTGTGATGGGCGGGATGCTGAGCGCCACCTTTTTGGCGATCTTCTTTGTTCCCCTGTTCTTTGTGCTGGTGGTAAAGCTATCAGACTGGATCTTTGGGAAGCGGAAGGAAAGCTAACGCTTGCCGCTTTCGGCTGTACTGCCCTGAAACAACTGGTGGTTCTGGCGTATTTCCTTGCGGATAGATGGCAAAGCCACCAGGATCAGGAAGCCGGCAATTATTCCCGGCAGACCTTCGTAGACAAGGGCGTGCCAGCCCATCAGGCGCCAGAATAAGGCGACCATAAAGCCGATGATCATGGCAGCAATGGCATGTTTTTCTTTGGGCCTTGCCCCCAGGCAAAGCACAATTAATAGCGGGGCAAACGCACTGGCCAGACCTGACCAGGACATAATGACCATATTGAAAACACTCTGGTTATTCAGCAAGGCCAAGCCCAGGGCGACAAGAGTGATCAACACTGTCGTTACCTTTAGAATCCAGGTTTTCTCATTTTTGTGCGGCAGGATGTCATGGGTGATTGCCGCCGAACAGCTGAGTATCAGGGAATCGGCGGTGGACATGGTCGCGGCAAAGACACCGGCCAGGATCACACCAACAAAGAACTCGGGCATTATTTCCAGAGCCAGCATGGGCAAGGCCAGCTCTGCATCAAAATCACTGCCGACCAAATACACGCGTGACAGCATGCCCACGGCGGTTGCCGCTGCATAGAAGAAGGTAAACCAAAGGTAATACCAGAGCTTGGCACGGCGCATGTTTTTGGTGTCGTCCAGGGACATAAACCGCACCATCACATGTGGTTGCCCAATGACGGACATACCGGCAAAAAGCCAGCCGAGGATGAAGAGCAGTCCTCCTGCCAGACCGGGCAGCGCCAACTCTTTGGGAAACCAGTCAAGGAACCCCTCAATTTTACCCATTTCCTCGACTGCTGCTGTCGGGCCGCCAAGATGAAATACCGCGACGAACAGTAGCGTCGACATGGCACCAATCATCACGATGGATTGGGCGGCATCTGTCCATATTGAGGCGCGAATGCCCCCTGCCAGACAATAGGCACCGATGAGAATGGCCGCGACGACAGCACCCGCCCAAAAAGGCAGGTCAAGCAATACGTTTAATGCCTTGCTTCCAGCAACCAGCTGGGCACCGGCATAGGTAAACAGGAAGGCCAGGGATATCAGGCCCGCCAGTCGTTGCAGCAGGATATGCTCTTGTCCATACCAGTTACTCAACACACCGGGATAGCTTACTTCGCCACTCATGGTGGTCGCTCGATTGAGGCGTCGATGCACATACAGGGAAGCCAGGAAATCGCCAGTGATCCAGCCAATCATGAGCCATATTGAGGCCAGGCCAGTGGCGTAGGTGTAGCCAATGACCCCAATAAACATGTAACCGCTATTATTGGTCGCTACCGCGGAAAGCCCGACCAGCCAGGGCTTAACCGCACCACTTGCTATGTAGTAATCCTGCTTTGTTCCCCGGCTCTTCCAGGCTGATGAAATACCAACAGACGCAAACAACAACAGGAAAAACAAGAAAGAAAGCAGCATAGGATTGTCAGGTAATTATTATTTGTTCGTCTCGTCATCCAGGGTCTGGAAGTCGTCCAGGCCTCGCAAGGACTCAAACGCCGGATCTCTCGCAGCATCAGCGGCATAGGACTCATTCTGCTCAATCGCTCTCTTGAGATAGGCTATGGCCTCATCATTGCGCCCGAGCATCGCGTTGGCACAGGCCATTTGATAAAGCGCATGAGCGTTACCGGGATCCAGGTTCAACACTTCCAGGCAAAGATTAATCGCCCATTGGGGCTCATGTAATTCAAGAACAGCATCTGCCTTGAATGTAAGGGCCTCACTGTCATCTTTGCGTAGTTTAAGAATCTGGTCATAGATTCGGATCCTTGTCCCTGGAGAACTCTCTTGCTGCGCTCTCAGCCAGAGACCCTGAATTTCCTGGGTCAGCTCAATTTCTTCCCGGTTTTCTTCAATGTGCTGGGTTTTTTGTTGTAGCTGACTCTCAATGAATTCGAGTCGTCGCTCGTATTCACTGACCAGTTTGGACACTTCCTCGTCTGCGGCAGTATGAACCCGGTCCTTGATATCCCGAATAGACGTCCAGCCAACCAGAACCAGCACCGAAGTGGCTGCAGCGATCAGGTAGAAGAAATAAGTCACCGTATCCGTGGCGTAGGCAACAGCTCGATCTACCGACTGGTGTTCGCGATCAAAGATTTGCTGCAGCAGTTCATTTTTGGTTTGTGCCTGCTCAACACGCAGTTGCTTGAGTTCATCAAGGACATAGCGCTCGACAAAGGGGTTGTATAGAGGCTCTTCCAGCTGGGCAATTTCCTCTTCGAACTGTTGCACGTTTGTGGCATCCGGATCCTCCTGGGCCAGCACGGCACAGGAGAGACACCAGAGCAGCAAAACCGGCAAGTATCCCAGTGAGCCAATCGCCCTCGTCATGAAGCCAGACATATTGCCCTGCCGTGGTCATGAACCTCAACCAGTGCGGCATGCAGTCCCCGGACGGTCTCTTCGTAATCCGATTCATTGACAACAAACTGCATATCGACCTGACGCATGGACTGGTGGACGGCAAGAACACTGATGTCCCTGTCGGCGACAGACCTGACCGTTTTAGCCAGGATACCCGGCACTTGCATGTCACTACCGATGGCAGAAACAATCGCCACTTTCTTTTGGTCAATTTCCGCTTCAGGAAATACCTCTTTTAACGCCACCCGAATTCGTTTGACTGTTTTCAGGTTGGTCGACAAGTAATGAGTGATGGTATTGGCATTGATGTCTTTGGATACCACGTCGGCACGAAAACGCTCGATCTGCGAGAGAATCTTGCGCTCGTAGTCAAAGAATTGTCCGGCCATATCCTGATCGAATACTTCCAGGGCAAAGACACCTTTACAGCCGGCAATAATTTCCACGCATGGAGTGTTGCTTACATAATCTCCAGTAATCAGTGTTCCGGCATGCTCGGGTTCAAATGTATTCTTGATCCTCAACGGAATCTCATTTTGACGCAGCCCCTTGGCCGCCTTGGGATGAATAGCCTCCATACCGAGATTGGCCAACTGGTCTGCCACATCAAAGTTGGTACGCCCAATGGGCACGGCATTGTCTTCACCAACGACACGGGGATCCGCACTGCTCAGGTGAAACTCCTTGTGGATAATGGCCTCTTTGGCACCACTGAGAACCGCCAGGCGACTAAATGTCATTTCACTGTAACCACGATCAAAGCTGGACATCAGTCCCTGCTGTGTATGCGCATAACCTGTCACAATCGGTAATTCCTTTGTCACCTTCAGGCCTTTGAGCTCCTGACTGATGCGCTCATCCAGTGAGATGTGCTTGTCATCACTCCAGCCGGTTAAATCCACAAAGCGGGCGTTAATGCCATCTCGCTGAAGTAACCGGGCCATATTCCAGGCACTGTGAGCTTCGCCCAGACTGGCAAGCATTTCACGTACGGTTGCCAGGTGGATTTCCAGTGCAAAGTGTCCGTGCTGACACAGGCTCTGGAGGTCCAGGAGACATTGGCGTGCTTCACTTAAACGCTCATCGATAAACTGGTTGGCCTCTTCCAGCTCCGGCCCCTTACCGAAAAGGGACTTATTGATCTTGTGCAGATCCTTTACCAGCGAATCGAATTTTTTTAGCCAATCATCGTCTTCCACGGCATTGGCAAACATGGCGTAGACGCCGGGGTTTCCGCTCTTCTTGTGCTCAAGCAGCTCGTTGGTAATCCCGCCATAGGCAGAAACCACAAACATTCGCTTGTACGGCTCAGAGCCGGCACCCAAAACAATATTGTCCCTTACGGACTGGTAGTCACTCATCGACGTTCCGCCAATTTTCTCTACCGTGTGCGTAGCCATATTCTTACCCTTGCTTCCTCTCGATTGGTGGTTTCTTATGATTGCTCAATGGCTTCAGCGTAGAGCTCGTAAGCTCCTTCACTGTTATGTACTTCCTTGCCGTTAAGTGGCGGATTAAATACACAGGCCATTTTCATCTCTTCAAAGGCACGCAAGATGTGCTTGTCGTTCTTGTCGAGGATATAAAGAGTGCCTGCCTCGATGGGATAAACCTTGCCATCTTCAAGCGTCTCTACCTCACCACGTCCCGACATGCAGTACACGGACTCCAGATGGTTCTGGTAGTGCATCTGGAAATCGGCACCTTTGTAAATAGTGGTGATATGGAAAGAAAAACCCATTTGGTCATCTTTCAACAGCATGCGAACACTGTCCCAATTGCCTACCGGGGAGACAATTTTCCGCCCGGAATTAGCCGCTTCTTCAAGAGTTCTAACAATCATAAAAATCTCTAAGGTTAAAATTGAATGGTTTTATGTCTTGCGCCAATAAGGCATTGATTAAAAGCCACCTGCGTCGGAGTAGGTTTCCTCTTCGGGAATTTCACCTTCCTTGGCACAAACTTCAGCCACCGATTCCTCGAGGATATCAATACCCTTCTTCAGGTTTTCGTCACTGATAATCAGAGGGCAAAGCAGCTTGACCACGTGATCGTCGGCACCGCTTGTCTCAATAATCAGTCCCTTGGTAAAGGCTCGATGAGTAATCTTGCCGGCAATTTCCCCGTTGACACAGTTAATGCCCTGGAACATGCCTCTTCCGCGAGCCGTAAAATTACCTTCGCCATGTTTCTCAACAATTTTGTTCAGTCGCTCGGTGATGTATTCGCCTTTACGTTTAATCTCTTTCGAAAACGTATCATCAGACCAGTAGGTGTCCAGTGCAGCCTTGGCAGTAACGAACGCCAGGTTGTTACCACGGAATGTGCCGTTGTGCTCACCGGGCTTCCACTGGTCATATTCAGGCTTGATTAAAACCACAGCAAAAGGCAAACCATAACCGCCCAGTGACTTGGAGATGGTAATAATATCCGGATCAAGGCCCGCTTCCTCAAACGCGAAAAAGTCACCTGTTCGACCGCAGCCTGACTGGATATCGTCAATAATGAAAAGAACACCGTGCTTTCTGCAGACTTTTTGCAAGTTGCGCAGCCATTCGGCGCTGGCCACATTAATGCCGCCCTCACCCTGGACACATTCCACAATGACACCGGCAGGCGAGTTGATCCCGCTGCTGGAATCGCTCAGCACCTTGTCCAGATAGGCAGTGGTGTCAATTCCTTCACCCAGGTAGCCATCATATGGCATACGGTGAATCCCATTCAGGCTCACACCCGCCGCATCGCGGTGATGCGAGTTACCCGTAGCAGCAAGGGCACCCAGGGTTACGCCGTGAAAGCCATTGGTAAAGGTCACGATGTTTTGCTGGCCAGTCACATTGCGAGCCACTTTCATGGCTGCTTCAACGGCATTGGTACCTGTTGGACCGGTAAACATCACCACATATTCCATATTTCGTGGCTTGAGGATGTTTTCATTAAACGCCTCAAGAAACTCACCTTTGGCACGGGTGTGCAGGTCGAGACCGTGAGTCACCCCGTCATTTTCAATATATTCAAGCAGCGCAGGCTTGAATGCAGGGTTGTTGTGCCCGTAGTTAAGTGTGCCGGCGCCAGCGAGGAAGTCGAGGTACTGGTTGCCATCTTCATCCCACATAAATTCGCCCTTGGCCCGGGTAAAAATACGCGGAAATGAACGCGCGTAACTCTGAACTTCTGATTCAATTTCGTCGAAAATTTTCATAGCAGTGAACTCTTCCTGGTTGGTGAGTTAAAAAGTATTAAGCGGTTAATTCAAAGGGGCCCAGATGCACCAGAAACTCCGAGGCATGGCGGCCTTTAAAATGCTGGTCGCAATCCATCAGGATTTCGGAGTTGATCTGGCAATCCAGTTTCGCAGAGAGCCTGCGAAATAATGCCCAGGAGGCTTCATTGGCCTCAGTGATAGTTGTATGTATATGAGACACCTTGTCGCAGGATGGCTGTGACAAAAGATGCAGAATCATCCTTGATGCCAGACCCTTGCCTCGAGCACGACTATCCACAGCAACCTGCCATACAAAAAGAGTGGAAGGGTCGGAAGGCAAAAGGTAACCGGAAACAAACCCTACCAGATCGCCATCCATTTCGGCGGCTACGCAGGTATCAGCAAAGTGGCTGCATTGAAGCAAATTACAGTAACTGGAATTTTGATCCAGTGGCGGGCAGCGCTCGATAAGATCGAAAACTTCGATCCCATCTTCAAGCACTGGATGACGAAACGTTATCTCCGAACTCATGCTTAAAAATAAGTGTCCTAACTAATTTGTTTATACATCTAAACAATTTTTTGGCCAAAAATCAAAACAAGGCGCAATAAAGTGCATCTAAATTGACTTTTAAGCCATTTATATTGCAATTTTGCTTAGTGGTGTAAATATTGTACACTAAAGAATATGAATTTGCCATGACAGGCTGGTGACGGAAAAAAATACTCCACATTTAGCCTGTCGAACACCATAAACAATCTAAGTAACCGTGAAAGCAACCAGTTCGCAAACTGCCCATATAGATCAGGACTTCCAGGAAAGTACCCTGGAGTACCGTGCTGAAAAGAGTTTCGACAAAAGGGATGATCAGCACGCCCTCGCCTATAATTTGCTATTTGCCAGCGGGATTGGAGACAAGTTATTGAACAACCTAGATGAAGTCCTGGTCGCTTTACGCCGGGTAATACGTGCCACAGACATTCACTCCAAACGTCTGGCAAAGACCACTGGTCTCACCGCGCCACAAATACTGCTGCTACAAACCATCAAGGATAAGGGCGAAATGACGATTGGCGATCTGGCCGGAGCCATGAGCCTGAGCCAGGCCACTGTCACCACGATTCTGGATCGCCTGGAAAAACGGCAGCTGGTGTTTCGAGAGCGTTCTACGGAAGATAAGAGAAAGGTCCACGCCCACCTGACAGACAAGGCACTGGAAACCCTTAAAGAAGCCCCTACACCTCTTCAGGAACAGTTTGCACGACGGTTCGCCAGCCTGGACGAATGGGAACGCAGCATGATTATCGCCTCGCTTCAAAGGGTGGCACGCATGATGGATGCGGAGGATATCGACGCATCGCCTGTACTTGACCTCGGCGATCTCAACCGTCACGACCACCAAAACTAAATCCAGCGCCTATCGAAAACAGGTAACCATTGGGTTACCATGCCTGAAAATAGCTGGCCGGAGGTGAAGGGCTCTTAAAGACACCCTTTCATCTCTAACAGGGAAGTAGTAAAAGGCCAGCACAAAAAAGGCATAAATAATAATTAGGGGAGGCGAGATCTCCTTGCTGAAGTTAAGGGTCAAATCGCCAAGGTCAAAACAGGAAAAATTTTTTACAGGGCTTCTGTGGGGGGCTCTGTATTGCCTAATTGGCATCAGCGTCAGCACCGTATTTGATCCGGTCAACAGTCTTTTTCATCCCGCATCAGGTATTGCTCTTGCGGCACTGATCTTAATTGGCTGGCTTGCTTTGCCCGGCATCGCTATTGGCGTTTTTTTTGAATTTCTCTGTTATGGCCTGATTCAGGACGCCTCCACCGGGGCAAGTGTCAGCTTGTCGCTAACCGCCACTCTTACGTTTATCCCCCAATTTTCCTTAAGCTATTTCCTGCTCACCAAAGTACTCGGCAAGAATTTCAATATCCTGACCGACCGGTCTATTACCTGGTTTCTTTTGGTTACGCTAGTCACAAGCACTACTGGGCCGATCCTGGGACTGATCACCTTTACCAACGTTGAACCACTAAACGGAGCGCAAGGTCTGCATATGATCGTGCTTCAATCGGTCGGCCAATCACTTGGATATATTCTGGTCACGCCGATACTTCTGGTGATCAGCCAAAACTACAAATTTGGACACTGGTCGCAACTAATCCGGGCGGTTTCACCTCTCATGGTGTTATTCCTGTTAACTGGCCTGTGGCTCTACGGCTATATCAATCTGGAAGAGGAACGGCACATGATCCTCCACGACGCCCATCATGGTGAAAGGCAGCAAGTTTTCCCGGAAGATAAAGGACACCCGGTATTCGGGAATAATCCCCTGTTTATGTTTTCAGCCAGCGAATCCCCAAATGATTATCTGACCGCCAACGTTGGCACCTATGTATTTATCGCGACAACCATTAGCAGTTTCATTATTGTTGGCTGGACGCTGAGCTACAGCGCCCGTCGACAGCGGGCGGAAAAAGTAGTCAACCTGAGAACCCACCAGCTACAAAAAGAAATTACCGAAAGATGCGAGATTGAAGAGCAGCTCCATCGCTCCATGGATATGCTGGAGTCCGTAAACCAGGGCCTGTCCAGTTATGTCATTGAATGCAATAAATACAAAAGCCTGGACGAGCTATTACAGAAAATCCGGGATGTCAGTCATGCATCGGAAGCCATCATTGCCCTGAAACTCAGCCGCAATGAGGAAAGCCAGCAAATTATCGCCCGAGGCACTTCGGGATTTCCTGTAACAGGGGATTGGTCTGAGCCTTTCACACATCTGGGAGATCAATGGCGCGAATACCGGGGGATAAACTCACTCTTTACTGAATGCCTGGCAGACGAGCGCACACACATTTATAACGACGTTGATACATCCGGCTGGAGCCATGGCCCAGCATCCATACATAGTATTGCCGTGGTGCCAATCCATTATGAAGAAAAAATGCTTGGCATGATCTCCATGATCAACCGGCCCATAGGTTTTACCTACAACCTGATCAATTACCTCGAGCCCTTGCTGGCCACTGTTGGAGTGGCCGTTAAAAGCATACTGGACCAGGCTGAAAGAGAGTCTCTCAATCAACGTATTATCAAACAGGCAACTACCGACACCCTTACCCAGCTTCCTAATCGAAACGCTCTGCAAAAAGAAGTCAAATCTCTGCTCCGCAACCGAAATGACTGCGGGTATCTTTACATTCATATCGACCTCGATCACTTTGACCTGATCAATGACTGCCATGGCCATCAGGCGGGCGATCACGCCCTGAGGCAATTTGCCGGTTTTATCCGTAGCAAGCTGGATAGAAATGAGCAAATTTTTCACTTCAATGGTGACAAATTTGCATTGATCCTTAGAACATATGGTTCAGGGGGAGTTAACCGGCGACTACACATACTTCTCAACCAAATTCGTACATTCAGGTTTTCCTGGGTTGGTCACATCCTGTCTGTCAATGCCTCTATTGGCGCCGTTATCCTGTCTGCCAATGACCGCAGCCCAAGCACGCTTTTTCAGCACGCGGATTTTGCCTGTGAAACGGCAAAATCCCTCGGTCGCAACAGATACCATATCTATAATTCTCAGGAACACCGTCCTGCCAGCACCACAGATGAAATGGCTGAGCTGGCAAAAATAAATTCAGCGCTCGACCAGGAACGTTTTGTTATTTTTGCCCAGCCAATTCGCCAAACAAAAAGGTTTGAACCGGGGCCACAAATGGAAGTTCTGGCACGAATGATTGCTGAAGATGGCAGAACTGTTTTTCCGAAAACATTTTTACCCATCATGGAGCGATTTGGCTTGTCGACGTTGCTGGATATGCAAATCGTCCAGAAATCTATCTCCTGCCTTATGAGCTACCATGAGCAAGGGCATTCCCTACCCCGCATTACGATCAATCTCTCCGGACAAAGTCTGGCCGACCCGGGCTTTCTTGATTTCCTGCTTAAAACCATCCCTACGTATGGAAAGTTTTGGGAAGCACTTTGTTTCGAAATCACGGAAACACAAGCCATTTCCAATCTGATTAGTGCTCAAAACATGATTTCAACCCTGAAAAGCAACGGCTGTAAATTTGCTCTGGATGACTTTGGCAGTGGACTTTCTTCTTTTTCCTACCTGAAAGACTTTGATGTTGATTATCTGAAAATTGATGGCACATTCATCATCGATATTTGCGAGGATGAGCGCGATCGCGCCATGATTGTCTCTATTCATGAAATGGCCCATGCACTTGGCATGAAAACCATTGCGGAATTTGCAGAAAGCCCGGCCATTGTCAGTGCGCTTGAAGAGATTGGCATTGATTTTATTCAGGGTTATGCCATTGGCGAGGCAACACCTTTTCAAGATTGCCATTAAACAAAGCTCCTGGCCGACTGATTTGAAATGCCTTGCCAGTCAACCTGAAAATTATTTTGTGCGGAGCACAATTTTTTGTTGACTTTGACTTGAATACCTTTATAGTGGCCTCATATTGTGCAGTGCCCAAAAGGCAATATGAATAAACCCACTTACTAGATTGAGGATTCAGACATGACTAACGCTACTGACTTTATTAGTTCATTTAGCTCTTATAGCAAAGAGTCCTTTGCTGCGACTAAAGAACTTTTTGCAATTAATGCAGAACTTGCAAACAAACTGCTGGAAAAACAAATCGGTTTCGCCGATATGATGATCGAAGCTGGTGAAAAACAACTCGACATGGTTTCAGTCACTGAGCCAAAAGAGTACATGGCCAAACAAACTGCCATCGTTGAAGAAACCAGTGCCAAGGTAGCTGATGCTGCCCAATCGACCACAGCCCTTTTCCAGCAAGCTGGTGAAGATTTGAAAGTATGGTTCGAAAAAGGCGCCAAAACTGCTGAAGAGACCGTAAAAAAAGCGGCCGCTGATGCAGCCAAGGTTGCCGCCTGATTTATTTCAGCGACAGCTACATAAAAAAACCCGGCAATTGCCGGGTTTTTTTATGCGTGATTTAAACCCCCAGAGAAATCAGGGTGCCCATTCAACAAATTCGGCTGCTTTTTTCTGACCAAAGATTGTCCACCTGGGCGCGCCCCCGCCCTCACCGGCATGATGCAATTTCGGGTGCCGGGCGCAAACCTGTTTCAGGGTATTTTCCTCACTGGGATCGACATCGACCATCAACAGATGCTTGCCGTGATCAAGTGCTTTCTGGAACTTTTTAAAATGCCGGTTGGGCAACTGTGTTCCTATAAAACCAGCCTCCCATGTGCAGAAACCGAGAAGAATAATTGACAAGAACACAAAAGGTATTAAACCGATTGTTTCTTCTACACCAAAAAATATGGCTGCAAGAATAATCACTGCAGCGACCAGCATGCCCAATAGCGCCCCTTTCAGGGTCGAATGAACAACGTCTGTCTGAAACCACTGATGCACTTGATTCAAACGATGATGATGATCCAATCCTGCATCATCTTTACTAATAACATGAATCTGGGGCTTTGATAATCCCTGCTGTTCAAGTTCTTCTTCGATAAGTTCCAAATCGTCGAGATCAGAGCTCAGATAAAAATGTCTTTTCATAGTTTCTCCACCAAGCCTCTCCGGGCTGCTGAATTTGTTTACTAGACTAACGCGGTTATGTTGACCTGTCACCTATTTAATCCATAGAAAAACATAACCTTCACTCTGTGCTACGGTCGTGGAGACAATATGGTTTACGCCAGCGCCTTTTCAACCAGCGCCCGTGCATCCGGCTCCAGTGGCAATGCAAGTGCTGCCTGGTGCCCTCTTTCTGACATCTTGGCCCAGGTTTTTTGCAAAATATCGATGACTTTTTCTTCCGGGTGCTCAGCGGCAAAAGGCAAAAAATAGTATTGAAGGAACACCAGGCAAATAACATCTTCCAGTGCCTGCACCTCGTTATCCTGTTTTATACCTTGCTTGGTAAGGAGTTTTCTCACCCTGTCCTGCGAAGCTTCGGGGTAACCGGCTTCAGCCATCGCGTCTGCTGCCAGGTCCGCATGCATTCGTCCCAGCTCAGTTCGCCAACGATAATAGCCCGCCTTGCCAGTCGGATAATCACTCCGGGGTGATGTCCAGCGTCGGACATGCTGTGCATGCGCGGCAATCTGTAACTCATCAGAAGCATCCGGCAGAAACGTCTTCAACTGTTCGCTCATGCGACGGGAGTACAGCTGTTCTTTGGGTACGTCCTGCCCTTCTACTTGCTCCAAATTTGGATCATCGGCGTTGAGCACGTCAATTTTGGCCAATACCTGCTGCAATTTATTATTCATGGGAATCCTTAAGGAGTGATTGCGTTCTGCTCTATTGTACTCATGCATCTGACGCACCCAGGCAAAAAAGTAACGCGGAGTAACTTGACTTATTGATGTTCGCCCAAACAATATAGCCAACCTGTCGATTAATTACCGTCTCAAGAGAATGTTCACGGAAACCAGAAGCTACAGTAAAGGCTTTATTGCCCGGATTGCCGGGTGCCTGGCGTTGCTGCTGCTTAGCACGTCGATTCTGTCGGCGTCGCACGTTCACGATCTTGAGAGCACTCTTGGCCAGGGTCATTTTGAGCACTGTGCTGCCTATCACATTGCCGACCATCAACAGCCGTCTACGACAGAAATTCCAGCGATTGCGGTTTCAGGCAGTGAATCCTGCTTCGATATTGAAACCCTGTCGCTCAGATCCCACTCGCACTTTCTCCCGCCCAGTCGCGGTCCCCCTTCTATTTCCTGACAACAAAAGCACATCACTTTTACTTTTTGACCTTGTCCGCCCCTGAAAGCCAGGGAACAAGGTGTATGTTAGGAAAAAATTATGCGAAATCATTTTTTGTCGGCACTTGCTGCCGGGATGCTTCTGCCTGTCATGGCAGCAAACGCGCAGGAGACCTCTGCCGGTTATGAAGAAATCATCGTTACTGCCTCTCCTCATGGAAAGTCTGAGCAAGAAATTGCCGGCTCCATAAACATTCTTGACGGAGAGGAACTGCGCAAGGAGGCCAGTGCCACTTTGGGTGAAAGCCTGCAGAACCAGCTCGGCGTTCACTCTTCGTCTTTCGGACCCGGTGTCGGTGTTCCGGTTATCCGGGGACAAAGCGGTAAACGTGTTGAGATTCTGCAAAACAGCACTACCGTGGGCGATGTATCCGATTTGAGTTCTGATCACGCCGTGGCCACCGAAGCACTTATGGCCGAGCGTATAGAAATCCTTCGAGGACCGGCCACCCTCAGATATGGCTCCGGTGCAATTGGCGGGGTGGTCAATGTCATTGACAATCGCATCCATACCACCGCTTTTAGCGGGGTTGAGGGTGCCGCAGAAGTTCGTCATAACAGCAACAACAGCGAGTCCGTCTTTGTCGGACGTCTGGATGCCGGTCTGGGCCGGTTCGGGCTGCATGCCGATGCCGTTACACGGGATTCTGATAACGTCGAAATTCCCGGCTACGCCGCCAGGGAGTTCGACGATCCGGACGAAACCAGTTTTGGTGTTATAGAAAATTCCGACAGGGAAGCAGACTCCCTGGGAATGGGCCTCTCCTGGATCGGCGATAACATCATTGCCGGATTTAGCGTCAACCGCCTGAATAATAACTATGGTCTGGTTGCTGGTGCCCACAGTCATCACCATCACGAAGAAGAGCATCATGACGAGCATGAAGAAGACCATGATGAACACGCAGACGAAGAACATCATGATGAGCATGAGGAAGACCACGAAGAACATGCGGATGAAGACCATCATGACGAACACGAAGAGATGCACGAAGAAGAGATTCTCACGCGCATTGATATGGAGCAGACCCAGTACCAGGGCATGCTGCAAATTTTGCGCCCATTCTCCGGTATCAGCTCCCTGGACATCGACTTCAGCCTGACCGATTACGGCCATAAGGAACTGGAAATAGAAGACGGTGTTGCGTCTACCGGAACCC
This sequence comes from Pseudomonadales bacterium, assembly GCA_965222065.1. Lineage (GTDB taxonomy): Bacteria > Pseudomonadota > Gammaproteobacteria > Pseudomonadales > GM7GCV1 > GM7GCV1. Next base: position 1,817,309 of record OZ244933.1, on the reverse strand, counting down.
GCTTTGACGTTCAGAGCAGGGAGTTGCGTACAGAGCTGCTCCACGAAGAACTTGGAGGCTGGCTGGGCGCATTGGGGATACATTTTTCCGAGCGTGATTTCGATGCCATTGGTCCCGAAGCGTTTGCACCTGCATCCGAGACCAGTGTTCGCAGTCTTTACCTGATTGAAGAAACCGGTCTTGGCGAAGGAACACTTGAGCTGGGTGCACGTGTGGACGATCAGAAACTGTCCTACGCAGGTGGCAACATTCATCATGAAGCATTTAACCTGAGTGCCAGTTATCTGGTGCCGCTCGATGACGCCAACCGGGTGGGACTGGTTTTTTCCCATGCAGAGCGCAACCCGGTGGCCGAAGAGCTGCTGTCTGACGGCGAGCATATTGCCACGGGAACCTATGAAATTGGTGACCCCAGCCTCTCTACTGAATCTTCGTTCAATGCGGAGTTAACCTGGGCTTATGAGTCGACAGATACTGACGGCGTCAGTGCCCGTGCGAGTGTTTTCTATTCTGATTTCAGTGATTACATTTACCAGAGCGATACCGAGCTCAGGTTTAGCCATCACCTGGAAGAAGAAGGTGCCGCAGGCCTGTCCTCCTGTTCCGATGATCTGGCTGATTTCGAAAATAACACCGAGGAGTTTGAAGAATCCGTCGAGTGTTATCTCTATGTTCAGGAAGATGCATTGTTTCGTGGCCTCGAAGCCGAGATCACCTTTCCGCTGGCAGAATTTCAATCGCTGAGATTTTGGGGTGATATGGTTCGGGCTAATCTGGACCAGTCCGGTGATGTTCCCCGACTACCGGCTGCGCGCCTGGGAACCAGCTGGGAGTTTGCTAACGAGCGCTGGACCGCCAATATCAGCCTGGTTAACGCACTGGATCAGGACCGTCCGGGTACGGGACAGGAAAGAACTGAGGGTTATGTTCGAGTAGATGCCTACCTGGGCTACAGCCTGGACAATTTGCTGCTGTTTGCCCGCGGAACCAATCTGGGTAACGAGGAAATTCGAAATTCGACCAGTTTTCTGCGCGACCTGGCGCCGGAACCCGGACGCGGAATTACCCTGGGAGCAAGGTATACTTTCTGATCATTCATACGATGGATTTACCTAATCTATGCCTGATCAGGGACAACGCTTTCTCTTTGACGAGTTCGCCATTCGTGGCGAACTCGTTCAGCTCGACAAAACTATCCATAATATTTTTAGCAATCACGAGTACCCCGAGCCGATCAAACACCTGATTGGCGAATTTGTGGCCGCGGCTGCGCTGTTGAGCGCCACCATCAAGTTTAAAGGCAGCCTTATCCTGCAAGTAAAAGGTGAAGGCCAGGTCTCCATGCTTATGTCCGAATGTCGCAACCAGCGCGCGTTGCGCGCTATCGCTACCTACCAGGAAAACCCCGACCCCGGGGAACCAATGCTGGGCAAGGGACAGATGGCCATTATTATTGAGCCGGACGAGGGAGAGCGCTATCAGGGTATTGTGCTGGTTGAAGACAATAATTTGTCGGAAGTGCTGGAAAAATATTTTCTTCAGTCAGAACAGCTACGCACAAAAATCTGGCTACATTCAGATAACAACAAAGCGGCAGGACTGTTACTTCAGGCCATGCCGGAAAGCGCCAGTGAGTCCAGTTTAAGCAAGGAGTCGGAAGACTGGAATCGCGTTTGTATGCTGGCAGATACCCTGACAAACCAGGAGCTTTCCGGGCTGCCCGCCGAGCAAATACTTCACCGGCTCTTCCATCAGGAACAATTGCAATTGTTCGAGCCCACCCCATTGGCCTTTGAATGCAATTGCTCTGAAGAACGCAGTGCCAATACACTGGCGACACTTGGGGAAACCGACGTACGCACGCTCCTGGCCGAGCAGGGCGGTGTCATTGAAATAGACTGCCAGTTTTGTCATGCAAAATATCGTTTTGATGAAAAGGCACTGAATCAGATTTTTGGGAGTCAAGTCCACTAGGCTGGATGGAGGATCATGCGATGAAACTGGGTCTGGCTTTAGGCGGAGGCGGGGCAAGAGGACTTGCACACCTGCCCTTATTACGACTTCTCGACGAACGCGGGATAAAACCGGACAAAATCGTTGGTACCAGTATGGGGGCGATTATTGGTGCGCTTTATGCCAGTGGCATTTCAGCCAGCGAGATTGAAACGCGGCTTCGCGAACACATGGTATTAAAAGAGGATCAACTTCGGGACCTGCTTAAAAAATCCCGCAACCTGGTCCGCTGGGTAAAAATTCTCTCACCAAATTCCGGATCTGGCGGCCTGATTAAGGCGGACGGCCTGTTTGAATATCTGTTCAATGAAATTCACGACCTGACATTTGATGACCTGAATATTCCCTTTAAAGCCATTGCGTGCGATTACCATACCGGTAAGGAAATCGTTCTCGACTCGGGTGATCTGTTACCGGCCGTGCAGGCCAGCATGGCAGTACCGGGCGTATTTTCTCCAGTTGAAATCGGCGACTGGTTGCTTGTTGATGGAGGCCTGGTGAACAACCTGGGTTATGAGCTGGCTGCGCAGGATATGGATTTCTGTATTGCCATTGATGTCACCAGCCTGCCAGAACAGGGCAATTCACCCCTTCCCAGCGCCCTGGAAATTGCCGTGGGTGCCCTGGATATTATGCAGTTGGCAGCCCTGGAAAAGCGCCTTGACCTGGAAAAACCGGACATCCTGATACGACCCGACACCTCAGGCATTGATTTTTTTGACCTGCACAGGATGGAACAGGCGCTGAACGCCGGTGAAGCTGCCCGCGATGAATTGGCAAAAGCCCTCGACGAAAAGTTTCCCGCCGGGGAAAAACCAGGCCTGGTTAGTGGTGATGACCACCCGGACCGTGAGCGTGACCGTGAGAAATCTCTTCCCCGGTGGCGTCGCGCACTTCCACAATTTCTACGTCGAAATTGAGATTCACACCTGCCAGCGGATGGTTGGTGTCCAGATCCACATTGAATTTTCCAACTTTTACCACCCTCACCTGTCGCGGTCCCTGGTCTGTATCCACCGACAATATCTGGCCAGGTTTAAGTTTTACCCCTTTATTTTCCTTGCCGAGAATGCGTTTTAACGGCACTCGCTGGACGGCTTCAGGATTGTACTCACCGTAAGCCTGGTCAGGGGTAAGGCTGACTTGCACTGTATCTCCAGCCTGTTTCCCTTCAAACTCTGCTTCCAGTGCAGGAAGAATATTCTGCTGGCCATGCAAATAGGCAGTCGGCTCACCGCCATGGGACTCCTCCAGTAAATTGTCATTGGCGTCTTTAAGGCGGTAATGAAAGCTGACAACCTTTCCTTTTTCTATTTGCATGATTCTCTCACTCAAAATTTGGTCGCGAAGTATGGGATGCTTCTTTTGCAGAAACAAGCAGATGCTATCGGGAAAAACAGGAACTATTTGGAGAACGCTTTCCAGCGCGACAACGGCTCCAGTTTCAGGTCCTCCAGGGGCATGGCTGAACAGGGCCGAATCATGTCGCCTGGCACCGGATCCTGCGGGATGCCCCTGACAGAGCGCATATAGGCCACAGCCCCCTTTTTCATTAATGAAGTACAGGCGCCGCAACCACCCTGCTCACAATAGCTTGCCAAAAAAATACCTCGTCGACGCGCACCTTCCATAATGGTATCGGATGCCTCGCACTCAAACTCAACGCTCTGATCTTCAAAGCACAGCTGTATCTGATAACTCATGGACTTCTTTTTCCTGTGACCTGTTAAGCAGGGCACCAGCGGTATTGTTGCATGTCGACACGACCATTATTGACGACGATACCTTCCTGGCAAAGCTGACTGATCTGTTGTAATTTTCCTGGCTCCGGAAGACTGATCAACCCCGAGGCACTAATCACCCGGTGCCAGGGCACCCGGGTATCTTCAGGCAGGCTTCGCAATATCTGGCCCACCTGCCGCGCACCTCTGCCCAATCCGGCCATCTCTGCCACTTGCCCATAGCTAACTACCGAACCGCTGGGTACGGAATTCAACACAGCAAGCACTCGCTGGCGCGCTTCTGGCAACATGGGCTACACCACTACTGACATAAGCAAAGATTCTAAACCAGTTACGCCGATAAATCTGGATTACATAGATTATTTTGGAGTAAAGGAGCCTTCGGCCAAAATCCAATACTTCATGGCTGCCAGCTCTGCATTCGCCGTTTGATCAATAATGTATCGTTCAGTCTGTCTGTGGGAGCGCCTGGCAGCGATTAATTCTGTCAGTGTCATATTGCCTGAACGGTAACCCTGCTGAATTCGGTCAAGAACTGATTGCGAGGCATCTTGTGCGCTTTTTGCCCGCTCCAGACTCTGCAAGGCAAGACTATAGCCCTGCCTGACACTGTAAAAATTCTGATTAGCCTGTCTCTGGATTTGCTCCAGATTCATGGCCTGCATCAACGAATACGCTTCCGCTTCCCTGGAGGCTGAAGACCGGGCTTTCCCCCCGATTGGAATAGAAATACTGGCGACGATTGTATTTTCCAGACCACCAAATTCATCGGTGTATGACAACTGCAATGTGGGATCCGGAAGACGATTTTGCCGCGAACGCATTGCTGAGTAACTAGCCTGTTCACTGGCGATTTCCGCCAGCCGCTGCTCGGGTTGCACAATTTCATCCTCGGCCAGCAGAGCTTCGAAATCCGGGATGGCGAAAGAAATCGGTTCCATTGGAAAAATGATATTGGGGTAGCTGGTTTCCAGTCTGGACCGGGCATTCATTTTGGCCAGATTATTTTGTTCAAGTTCCAGCTGTATCAGGTCAGCCTCCAGTTTTAACTGATCGGCATTTACCTGACGTCCGGCGCCATCATCGACTTTCTTTTGCTCAAGTTCAGCCAGTCTGCGAGCATCGATATATTGCTCTTCAAGAACTCCAGAAAGCAGCGCCAGACGTGACCAGCTATTCCAGCTTTCTATAAACGCCCACTGCTGTTCATTTAATACCTTCGCGTATTTTGCCCTGGCAAACTCGACCTCCAGACTGGCCAATTCGAGATCGGTGCTGCGTTTTCCGGGCAACCTGACAGTCCTGGATATTCCTGCTTCCCACTCATCAAATTCATTGGGCATGGCAAGGGGATCGTTTATTTCCCGGCGTGCGCCAGAGACAAAGAACTCAAACTCATAGGGGCCGGCTTCCAGGGAGCCAGCTGTTGCTTCGGCCCTATCAATGTCAATTCTGGCAGCCTGAACGGCAGGCGAGCCCTGTATAGCTTGCTCCATAAGCTGGAAAAGGTCATTGGTTTGCGCCTGCAGACTGTTGGTACCAAAAAACACCAAAGGCGCTAATAAAATCAGTCTGAACACTTTCATTGCAATCTCGCAAAATCAAGCACTGGTTCTACCCAGTAAGAGATGTGAGTGTGGGCAAAACTGGATGCCACCGCCGATAGAACGCTATCAATTTGCGATTGGGGAAGAATCATGATCGCCATGATTGCATCCATTGCCCCCTTTACCTGTTCCCGCTGGCTTAATTGCTCAATAAAGGGACCACGACCCAATGCATCGACAACGGTATAGCCAGACAGATCTTCAATACTATCGAGCACATCCAGAAAATTTGACTCGAGCACTCTTGGACAAATAATTGTTAATTTGCGTAGGGACGAATCCATTGGACTTCCTTACTGTAGGTTTGAATTGAACCTGCTTCACCAAAACGGCGGTACAACAAAGGCAACAGGAAAAGCGTCAATAGTGTTGACGAAACCAGACCACCAATCATGACCAGGGCGAGAGGCTTCTGAATCTCGGAACCTGGCCCGGTTGAGAACAGCAGTGGTGCCAGACCAAAGGCCGCCGTCGTCGCTGTCATAAGAACAGGTCTCAATCTACGCGTAGCCCCCAGTATCACCGCCTCTTCCATGTTCTTGCCTTGTGCTCGCAAGTCATTGAAATAGGTAATGAGCACCAGTCCATTCAGAACCGCTATACCCAGCAGGGCGATAAAGCCGACCGAGGCAGGCACGGAAAGAAATTCGCCTGACAACCCGAGCGTGATAATCCCGCCTACCACGGCAAAGGGAATATTGAAAAAGATCAGCAACGTTTGACGCAGCGATCTTAGTGTCATAAAAATCACTATAAATATCAGACCCAACGAAAGAGGGATAACCAAGGCCAGTCTGGCATTGGCGCGACGCTGGTTCTCAAATTCGCCACCAAAATCCAGCCGATATCCCGGCGGCAACTGCAGCTGTTCTTCAACAGCCGCCTGGGCATCCTCGACAAATCCCACCAGGTCACGCCCGGACACAAAGGCTTCAACAACCGCGTATCGGGAGCCATTTTCCCTTTCAACGCTGGCCAACCCTTCGGCGCGCTCAATATCGGCCACATCGGAAAGCCGAACATGCCGGCCCGCATGAGTGACCAGACGAATATCACGGAAACCCGGCAGATCTTCCCGATAGCTACCATCACTGCGGATCAGAATCGGCGTTCTCCGGTCTGGCTCTATGATTTCACCTGCCCTTATTCCCTCGAGCCTTGCCCGCATCTCTCGCTGCACATCGACGACACTCAGTCCAAACATCCCCGCACGCTCGCTGTGAACCTCGACACGCAGATACTCAGAGATATCATTCGAAGCAGTCGACACATCTGTCGCACCATTCACGCCACCGACAATATTCTCAATCTGGCCGGCCAGGTCTGCCAAAGTCTGGGCATCCGGCCCAAAAATCTTTATGGCCAGGTCTCCCCGGGAACCGGTCAACATTTCCGAAACCCGCATATCAATCGGCTGTGTGAATGAAGATTCAATGCCGACAAAATCTGTCATGACGGCCCGAATTTCATTGACCAGCCAGTCCATGTCCTGCTCTCGCCATTCAGACCTTGGCGACAGCTCAAGAAACATATCACTCTCGTTGAGACTCATGGGATCAAGGCCGAGTTCGTCCGAACCCACTCGCGAAATGACGTGTTGAACCTCCGGAACACGATCGATAATCATCGCTTCAACACGCAGGTCATCGGCCTCACTTTGAGACAAGCTGATTGAAGGCAGTGCTGTTAGCTGCATGACAACAGCCCCTTCGTTCATAGTCGGCATAAACGTTTTACCAATCGTCATGTAACTAATAGACGCCAGCACCACACTGACTGCGGCCACTATGTACACTACTTTGGGCTGCTTCATTGCGAGGACCAGCAGTTTTTCATACCAGGGGGTCAATACCCGCATGATCCAGGCTGTTGGCCTGTCTTTTGAATTCAGGAGGAAGGAGCCAAATACCGGAATGAGTGTAAATGCCAGTAACAGCGCAGATCCCAGGGCAAATACAATGGCCAGGGCCACGGGCGAAAACAGCTTTCCTTCCAAACCTTCCAGAGTGAGCAACGGCAGAAAAACCAGACAGATAATTAACGTCCCTGAAGCAGTAGGAACCGATACCTCGCTGGCCGCCCGAAACATGATATGAAGCTTGTCACGCTTATTGGTGTTTTTAAGTCGCTCTACCGTGTTTTCGATGACCACAATCGCGCTATCGACAATCATGCCGATGGCAATCGCCAATCCACCCAGGCTCATCAGGTTGGCCGAGATACCAAACATCCACATAAGCAGAAAAGTTGACAGTGCGGAAAAGGGCAGAATCAGGGTCACTACCAACGCAGCACGCCAATTACCCAAAAACAGGATGAGCAGCAGGATAACCAGCACAGCAGCAAGCACCAGCGCCTCGGTAACGGTACCCACAGCCGTATTGATCAGATCAGAGCGATTATAGAAAACCCGGACACTGACCCCATCAGGCAAACTCGGCTTGAGCTCTTCCAGTCTTTGCTCTACACCCTCGACAACCATTCGTGCATCGGCACCTCTAAGGGAAACCACAATGCCTTCAACTGCTTCACCCTCACCATCACGTGTGACCGATCCATAGCGGGTTAGTGATCCCAATTTAACCCGGGCAACGTCCCCGATACGAAGGACACCCCCGTCGGTTTCACGAATCACCAGATTAGCGATATCTGACACCGTCTGGGCGGAACCAATGCTCCGAACCACAATGGCTTCTTCACCCTCGTCAATACGTCCGGCACCATCGTTGAGATTGTTGCTCATAACGGTTTGGTGAATATCATCAATTCGGGTATTCGTGGCGATTAAGGCCGCCTCATCCGGGACAATCTCAAACGTTCGAACACGTCCGCCAAGGGCATTGACATCAGCCACTCCCGGAAGCGTTCTCAAGCTTGGGCGGATCAACCAGTCCAGTAGTGAGCGGCGCTCTTCCAGCGAGTACTCATCTCCTTCAATGGTAAACATGAACAATTCGGAGAGCGCGGTCGAAATAGGCGCCAGCCCCCCTTCCACCGTTTCCGGTAACTCCTCCTGTACGGTCACCAGACGCTCCGAAACTTGCTGGCGCGCCCAATAAACATCGGTGCCTTCTTCAAAATCAATGGTGATATCAGCAATAGCGTATTTGGCAGTCGCACGCATTACCGTCTGGTTGGGAATTCCCAGCAGCTCCAGTTCCAGTGGACGCAGCACGCGGGACTCAACCTCTTCCGGAGTCATACCCGGTGCTTTCATGATCAATTTGACCTGGGTTGGCGCAATCTCCGGAAACGCATCAATCGGCAGATTGGTGACAGATGCCAGACCGGCACCAAGGAGAAACAGCGAAGCCAGCAACACCAGAGCCCGCTGGGTTAATGAAAACCCGATTACTCGCGCTAACATGGATGCCTAGGCTCCCTCGATAATGTTTTTAAGTGCAGCCAGCCCTGAAACAGCAACTTGATCTTCAGCCTCCAGTTCCCCGGCCACAATGACCACATCCCGGGCACGGGAGACTATGGTGACCGGTGTCAGCCTAAATCCGGTGGGAATTTCAACAAATACAAACGTATCACCACCAATCCGAACAATGGCTTGTTCTGGCAGTGCCTGTGTGCCCGGTTTAACGCTGGATAAAAAGCTTGCCGAAACAAGCTGGCCAATACGCCACTGGACGTCTGAAGGAAGCTCGACAATTACTTCAAGCGACCTGGTATCCGGGTCAATTTCGGGCGCAATAGATACCACCATGCCCGTAGAACCTGTTTCGGCAAACTCTACCCGGGCTTGCAGCTCAACCTGGGATGCACCTGTTTCCGGTACCTGAATACGAGCCCAGTACTGGTTTCCTTCAAAGATGGTCGCCAGTGTCATGGACGCTACTACCTCGTCGCCCGGATCCAAAGCAAAGTTATTGACCACCCCATCCACAGGTGCGGCCAATACAAACTGACCGGCTTTTTCACCCTCGCTAACTAAAGCCAAGCGATCAGCCATGGCAGTCAATTCGAGTCGGGCCGAGTCCAGTTCATGCCTGGCTTCATCCAGCTCTAATTCGGAACGCAACCCCAATTGGTGGAGGTTCTCGGCACTTTCATACAAATGCTCATTGTGGACCAACGTTAAGCGCATGGTCTCTTGCTCTGCTTTTGCGGTTGAATAATCAGGGCTGTGCAAAAGCGCGATGGACTGACCTGCTTCTACTGACACTCCCGGAAAAACCAACGGCCTGACCAGAACACCGTCAAATGGACTGGTTACGGGATAAGCACTGCCCTGGGGCGCAATGACAACACCCGTTGCCGTGACCTGGGCGAAGGAATCCATGGGGAGTACCACCTCAGTCTCAATTCCCAGAGCTATTCTGTTGGCCGCAGAAACAGGTACGGTCGTTTGTGCCTGTATAAATGAGGAAAATAAAATCAGGGGCAAACAAAAGAAAGCGAATCGAGTCCCGGCTTGTTTCCTGCTTAAGCAGCTCTGCTCCTGGTTGTGAATTTGTTTATTTTTCTTTGGTAAGGCTTGTCGAAACATTGGTTTGGATCTTTGTCTTTTATATGCACATAACTGAAACACTAGCAGGGCATTAAAGTGAGGAAATAGATCCAGATCAAATAGTTCTACAGAAAATTTACATATTTCCCTTCTTACTTTACAAATTAGCGTAACTTGTTGTATTAATTGATAATTATTTTTATTTTCAAGAGCATTTCAGGCCGGAATCGACCATATAATCGACATAAACCCGGCAAAGATTGACCCCTCCCATTTTCATGAGAAATTGCGTGGGAACATGTTTAATTCAGAACGCGCTCAGGATACTTTTCGATAATTTTTTGAAAACTGGGCGCTGAGGAATTCCATCTGGTCTGCCCTTATTCGACGATCATTCACGAGCGCCAGATATTCAGCCAGATTTGGCCGATAGGGCATGGCCAGCAACTCCATTCCGGCCTGTTGCAGAGAGAGATTTCCTTTGTGCTGGTTGCATCGTCGACATGCCGCCACGACATTCTCCCAGATATCCTGACCGCCCCGTGACAGAGGCTCTATGTGGTCCCGGGTCAGTTCGGCCTCAGGAAACTGGTTTCCGCAGTACATACAAAGGTGTTCGTCGCGAGCAAACAGCGTTCGGTTATTTAGCGGATAGGTGCTGCGCGGCCTGGCCAGCCTCTCACCATTACTGGCGATGATGCTGGGAACCCGAATACAGGATCGATGCCCGGTCGCCCGGCATATACCGCCATGAACCTCGCGAACCACCTCCCCCAGGCTCCAGGCAACAATGTCCCGAGCATAAAGCGTAACCGCTTCCTGCCAGTTGAGCCACTCGATTGGCTGACCCGCAATGTTAAGCCTAAGTATCTGTGACTCCATCTAGTTCATGCCTCCGAATCTTTGTTGAAGACCACAAACAAAAAAGCCCCGCTGCAACCTCGGGGCTTTTACGAATTTTTTCAGGATACTGCAGTGCGAAAAATGGTGAACGGGCGTTTTCCTTGAGGGGGCAGTTCCCCTGAGTGCCAGTTTGCACCCCGATGTCGTCTCTTTACTTTGCCTAAACCTGTTGAAGACGTCTACTCCCAATACCTTTCGCCGATATTAACCCATGTCAGTCTGCTGTCAATACATACGCCATTTAGCCAAATTCAGATGACAATTGTGCGAATTTCAGATTGACCGAAAATAGCCTTTCACTTAGGGTTTGCGACAACATGCTCTTTACCTTTACACATGGCAAACACTCCCGAAAAAAACGGCAACGAAACAGCCTCCAGATTGCCTGATTTTGAAAAAAAGCTCGCCGAACTGGAACAAATAGTCACCGAACTGGAACAGGGTGATCTGACTCTCGAACAGTCGCTACAAGCGTATGAGCAGGGAATCAGGCTGACCCGTGAATGCCAGTCGGCGCTGGATGTCGCACAACAGCGCATCAATGTTCTAATGGAAACCAATGGAGTAGCCAAGGAGGAGCCTCTTTCTGCGGATCCCCCCAGTTCGGACGAATGATTCAATCCAGCCTGGAGGCGTTCAGCCACTCCGTCATTCAACGAGTCGATACAAACCTCACGCAGCTGTTGACCTCCGGGCCATCGCCCTATGGCGATCGCCTTCTCCAGGCCATGAGCTATGCGACGCTCAACGGTGGAAAACGCATTCGCCCCATGCTCTGTTTTGCCACCGCTCGAATATTCGATGAATTCGCATTGGAAAACGATGACATTCTGACCACTGCCTGCGCCCTGGAAATGATTCATGCGTATTCCCTGGTTCACGATGATCTTCCGGCGATGGACGATGACGACCTCCGACGCGGCAACCCGACTGTTCACAAAAAGTTTGATGAGGCCACAGCCATTCTTGCCGGCGATGCCCTGCAAGCACTGGCGTTCGAAACCCTGACCACAGCAAAAAATATCAAAGCCAACCAAAAAATTGCCCTGGTTCAACTACTTGCCGAAGGTGCTGGCGCCAAAGGGATGGCAGGTGGACAAATGATTGACCTCCAGGCAGTAGGTGAGCAACTGGATTTAAACGGATTAATGCATATGCATGCCATGAAAACGGGAGCACTCATCCGCGCCAGTGTTCTCATGGGCGCTACAGCCGCTGGCTGTGAAGATAAAAACCAGTTGGCCGCTTTAAGAAACTATGCTGAAAATATCGGGTTGGCATTCCAGATTCAGGACGATATTCTCGATTGCACTGCCGACACCCAGACTCTAGGAAAACAACAGGGTGCTGACGCCCTGCGCGACAAGCCTAATTATGTTTCCATACTGGGTCTGGATGGCGCCAGGGAAAAGCTTCTCGAGGCTCACTCTATCGCCCGGGGGTCTCTGGCGGCCTTCCCAAGTAGCTCGTACCTCGGATTACTTGCCGATTACATCATCGAGAGAAGCCACTAATTTATCTGCTTCATGTAGAATCCCCGCCCTCATGAAAACCTTTACAGAAATTCCTCGACAATGTCCGGATACTCCCCTGCTGGATCAGGTAAGTGTCCCGGCTGACCTGCGTCAATTTGAGGAGTCTGAGCTTGGGCAACTGGCGGATGAGCTACGCGAGTATTTACTCTATGTAGTTGGCCAAACCGGAGGGCACTTTGGCGCCGGGCTGGGTGTGGTCGAGCTGACAGTCGCATTGCACTACATCTTTGACACGCCCCATGACCGACTGGTTTGGGACGTTGGTCACCAGGCCTATCCACACAAGATACTCACTGGTCGCAAGGACAAAATATTTAGCCTTCGACAAAAAGGCGGGCTGTCCGGTTTTCCCAAGCGCACCGAAAGTGAATACGATACCTTCGGTGTTGGCCACAGCAGCACATCCATCAGCGCTGCCCTGGGCATGGCGCTGGCTGCAAGGCACAAGGGTGAGTCTCGCAAGCATGTAGCGGTTATTGGCGACGGTGCCATGACTGCCGGCATGGCGTTTGAGGCGCTCAACCATGTAGCACATACCAATGCCGATATGCTGGTTGTACTTAACGACAACCAGATGTCTATCTCGGAAAATGTCGGCGGCCTTTCCACCTATTTTTCCAAAATCTGGGCCAGTAAACTGTATAACTCTATCCGGCGTGAAGGGCAAAAGGTGCTCTCGCATGTTCCGCCGGCTTCCGAGTTTGTTCGCCGAACCGAAGAACATATGAAAGGGCTGGTTTCTCCCGGCACCCTGTTTGAAGAGCTCGGCTACAATTACATTGGCCCACTGGATGGTCACGACATGGATTTGTTGCTGGAAACCCTGAGCAACCTGAAAACCCTTAACGAACCCGTCCTGCTGCACCTGATTACCCAGAAAGGCAGGGGGTTTGATGCGGCCGAGGAAGACCCGATCAAGTACCATGCACTGGGCAAGCTGGAGCCGGAAAAGGTACCGGACAAAATTATTGAAGAACTACCGGCTCCGGGATCGGAAGAAGCGCAGCCGGAGAAAAAGGGCCCTAAATATCAGGATGTTTTCGGTCAGTGGCTATGTGACATGGCCTCACAGGATGACCGGCTGATTGCCATCACACCGGCCATGCGCGAAGGCTCGGGAATGGTTCAGTTTTCTATTGATTATCCCGACCGATATCATGATGTGGGCATTGCCGAGCAGCATGCTGTCACCCTTGGGGCCGGTTTGGCTTGTGAAGGTCTGAAACCTGTCGTTGCTATTTATTCGACCTTTCTGCAACGGGGCTATGATCAACTGATTCATGACGTCGCCCTGCAAAACCTGGATGTCACCTTTGCGCTGGATCGTGCGGGCCCTGTTGGCGAAGACGGGGCAACCCATGCGGGGGCTTTCGATATCAGCTTCCTGAGATGTATTCCCAACATGCTGGTACTCACACCCTCGGACGAAAACGAAACCCGACAGGCGCTCTACACAGCCTATATGTACCAGGGTCCGGCAGCCGTTCGATACCCCAGGGGGACAGGGCCCAATACGCCCATTAATGAAGCCATGACAGCACTTACCACTGGCCGGGGACAGGTTGTTGTAAAGGGCAAGAAAGTGGCTCTGCTGGCATTTGGAACCATCTTGCAGGCCTGCCTGGAAGCGGCCCGGCAAACCGGGGCAACAGTGGCCGACATGCGTTTTGCCAAACCCGTTGATGAAAAACTGATCGCTGAGCTGGCTGATTCCCACGACTATCTGGTGACCCTGGAAGAAAATGTGATTGCCGGCGGTGCAGGCTCAGCAGTACTGGAGTTTTGTAGCCGGGCCGGTATACGTACACCTGTCATCACCCTGGGACTTCCCGATCATTTCCAGGATCAGGCGTCACGCAATGATCTGCTTGATCAGGCGGGTCTTTCCACCGAAAAAATCATACAGACTCTTCAAAAAATCATTTAACACTCCCCCTCAACAAGCCTATTTGCGCGCAAGACTGGACATGGTTGAGATTACAGCTAATACTGTGGTTGTGCTCTCAACGATAAGCCCATCAATCAAGAACAGTCGGGATATTGGAGCGCATCACAATTGAAATGTATTTCGCGATTTCATTTGGTTAATCGCTGTTAGAGGGGAAATTCATGATTGATTCGTTGCCTACGGGATTGCCACCATTGGTTGGCATTGTCGGACTCGTTTGTGCCTATATTCTTTACTTTCTCGTCACTCGCCATCCTGAAGGCGAAGACAAAATAAAAAAAATAGCCGATCAGATTCATCTTGGCGCCATGGTATTTATGAAGCGCGAATACAAGATGCTCTCTGTATTTCTGTTGGTTTTAACCATTATTACCTGGTTGGCCCTTGGCCAAAATACGGCCATTGCGGTCATTGTCGGGGCGCTATCCTCGTCTATTGCCGGCTGGCTGGGTATGTACTCAGCAACCAAGGCCAATGTGCGCACGGCCACAGCCGCCAGTCAGCAAGGTGCCGCATCTGCCCTTAGTGTCGCCTTTTTTGGCGGTTCTATTATGGGGCTCTGTGTTGCTGCTCTGGGCCTGATCGGGCTTGGCGGCCTGTTTTGGTATCTTGGTGGCGACGCCCATTCTCTGGAAGGTTTCGGCATGGGTGCTTCCTGTGTCGCCCTGTTTTCACGGGTCGGCGGCGGTATTTTTACCAAAAGTGCTGATGTCGGTGCCGACCTCGTAGGGAAAGTAGAAGCCGGTATCCCTGAAGACGATCCACGTAACCCCGGAGTTATTGCCGATAACGTCGGCGACAATGTCGGCGACGTGGCAGGAATGGGCTCTGATATTTTTGAATCCTACTGTGGCTCCATGATTGCCAGTATTGCCATCGCCGCCACCATGCTGGGCCTGGCTGAACGCGAGGCCATGATGTTTCTGCCCCTGGGGCTGGCAAGCATTGGCCTGGTTTCCTCTATTTTGATGATTATTGTTGTGCGCTTACGCTCTGCCGCGGCTCCTGCCGCCGCACTTAGAACGGGTACACTCGGTGCACCGGTGCTGTTTATTGTGGCCGCCTACTTTCTTATCCAGTCCCTGGGCCTTGGCATTAACATATGGTGGGCCGTGCTTAGCGGTGCAATTGGCGGCATCGCGATTGGCCTGATCACAGAGTATTACACTGGCGGAGCACCTGTTCGAAAAATTGCCCGATCCGGTGAAACCGGGCCAGCAACGGTGATGATCACCGGTCTTTCCGTCGGTATGCAGTCAGTGGTTCTGCCCGTGTTATTTATCGCAGCCATTATTTTTGTGTCTACGTCTCTCGCCGGTCTTTATGGTGTAGGCATTGCCGCGGTAGGCATGCTCTCGACAGTGGGTATTACCATGGCTATTGATGCCTATGGCCCTGTCGCCGACAACGCTGGCGGTATTGCCGAGATGGGTGGTATGGGCCCGCAAACCCGGGAAATTACCGACTCACTCGACGAACTTGGCAATACGACAGCAGCGATAGGCAAGGGTTTTGCCATCGGGGCAGCTGCGCTTGCTGCACTGGCGATCATTGCTGCTTTTGTGGCAACAGTGAAACTCAAATATCCTGAGTTCACACTGGAGCTTTCAAATCCCCGTGTGATTGTGGGACTCTTTATCGGTGGAACCATCCCGTTTTTGATCGCCTCGATTACGATGACCGCAGTGGGTGATGCTGCGTTTGATATGATTAACGAAATCCGCCGGCAGTTTCGGGAAATCCCCGGACTGCTTGAAGGAAATGCCGAACCGGACACCGCCAAATGCGTGGATATTGCGACGACTGCGGCCCTGCGACGAATGTTGCTTCCAGGCATGATTGCTGTCGCAGCACCACCGGTTATTGGCTTCACCCTGGGGGCTGAATCGCTTGGCGGGATGCTGGGTGGTGCGCTTCTGGGCTGCGTACTTATGGCCCTGATGATGGCCAATGCAGGTGGTGCCTGGGACAATGCGAAAAAATATATTGAAAAAGGGAATTACGGCGGCAAGGGGACGGAGACTCACTCGGCCGCTGTAGTCGGTGACACGGTGGGCGACCCCTTTAAAGATACGTCCGGCCCATCCATGAACATTCTTATCAATGTGATGGCAATTGTTAGCCTGGTGATTGCTCCCCTGCTCTAAGCCCGGGCAATTTCAAGGATGCCAGAAAAGCCCGGTTTATCCGGGCTTTTTTTATGGGATTAGTTGCGCTTGGTGTCAACTTGATTCTGTGGTGCTGTGCACCGATAATACGCGCCGCTTTTTTACACCCTCCCACGTTTTAAACCTGGTATAAATTTTTATGAGAATCGACGCTATTCCTGCGGGAAAAAACGCCCCTGAAGACATTAACGTTATTATCGAAGTTCCAACTGGCGGTGAGCCGATTAAATATGAAATGGACAAGGAGTCGGGCGCGCTGTTTGTCGATCGTTATCTTTACACCCCAATGCGTTACCCGGGCAATTACGGGTTTGTTCCACACACGCTTTCTGACGATGGTGACCCGATCGACGTACTGGTCGCCAGTACCCGCGCCATCGCGCCTGGTGCAGTCCTGAACTGTAAACCTATTGGGGTGTTAATCATGAGTGATGAGGCCGGTCATGATGAAAAAATCCTTGCTGTACCCAGTACCAAGCTGACCCGCCGCTACGAAAAAGTCATCAATCACTCCGACCTGCCGGAGATTACTCTGCACCAGGTTGAACATTTCTTTGCCCACTACAAAGATCTTGAGAGCGATAAATGGGTAAAAATTGAACGCTGGGGCGATGCTGCCGAAGCCAAGCAGTTGATACAGGAGGCGGTTGAGCGCTACGAAGCCAACAACTAATCTTGTTAATCAGTGATAAAGGCCCGCAATTTGCGGGCTTTTTTTACGCCATTGGAAACCTGCCAACCAATAATCAGGCCCAGGCTATTGGCAAGCATATCGAGCCATGAGGGTTCACGATTCGGCACCAGGGCCTGACCCAGCTCTATTGCCCCACTAAATAGACAAACCAGTACCAGGATGGAGAGTGTTGCACGCAATGAGCCTCCCGAGCGCCACCACAGCGGAGCACATATCAGGGCAAAGACCGCATACGCCCCAACATGTAAAAGCTTGTCGGCATGAGAGAACCAGGTTTCGTAGTCGCTGCCAGGCATAAGCGAAAGCCAGGTCAAAAGCAGCGCATACAATAGGACCAGAGTCATATGTAAAGCCGCTTTTTTCATAAAAGCATTTCCTGAAATTCCTTTAGGCTCAGGTTATGTATCTCGGGCAGGAGAATTTGTTTTTCCCTTGCTTCCAAAGCCCAGGCTGCCTGGTGTTCCTGACTTGCTGAAAACAGGCCAAAACTGTAGCGGTTCGAATTTTGATCGCCCAGTTGGCATCTGGGATGGGCACTGGTTAAATCAAAACAAAAACTATCCAGGGCCTCGCGAAGCCCTCTGCCGGTCACCTTGATATACGCCTCTTTTAATGTCCAGTAGCGAAAGAACTGGTCTCGCTGTTCCTTATCGGAGAGAGCGAGCACATCTTCTGTTTCCTTTGCCGCAAACTTTTTCTCTGCCAGACGGGAAATATTTACCGCGCGAAGCCTGTGCTCCAGGTCAAAGCCAACCCGCCCACTCGTTGATAACGCACAACCAACCATACCGCGGGTATGGCTTAAATTAAAATCCAGTGGCGATATAGAGTTTGTCACATAAGGACGCCCCTGTATTTCGCGATCAAATTGCCAGAATGCCGGCTCATACTCTCCCTGCGAAGAAAGCATGAGACGACAGAGGGCATGCGCAAGGAGAAAGCGATTGCGATCCGCGTCAAATTGAAAACGCCGGGCACGCAATCGTTCTTCTTCAGACAGAATGCCACTGGCAAGCTGGATCAGGCGTTGATCCAGCCCGGCTTCGTTTCCTGTAGCGAGTGTCCAGATAATCAAGGTTAGCGAGAAAAACGTTTCATCTATCAGTGAAAGAGCGCAAAGCATAACCCATGGCATCCTGTCTAATCTCAGGAAATATTGGATTTTGACCTCTCTGGCTTTTATACTGCACGGCCGCGAAACGCCCTTAAGTCTTTGTAGCAGTTGGTTTTTTGTTTACATTTCAACTGGTTCAAAAACTGCTTCGCCTTCGAAATCAACAAGAGATTCCAAGCGGATATTTCATCTATGAACAAAGCAAGACCTGTTAATCTGAACTTGCTCTCTATCAGCTTCCCGATTACGGCCATCGCATCCATCATGCATCGCGTTTGCGCTGTGATTCTCTGGGTGGGTTTCGGCTTTCTGCTGTTTACTGCCGGTTATGCACTCCAGTCTGAAGAGAACTTTTTAACCGTCGCCGAACTCCTGAGCACCAATTTTCTTGTCCAGTTTGTTGCCTGGGGGCTTTCTACAGCCACAGGCTACTATTTTATGGGCACAGTTAAACACCTGATTCAGGAGATGGGCTTTTTTGAATCCCTGGAAGGTGGCAAATTTATTTCCTGGACTGCACTCTCCCTGGGAGTTGTCATCGGTATCTTTATGGGGGTTGTCATATGGGCCTAGAAAGAGGAAATGGCGTACAGCAGTGGATTTTCCAGCGCTTCTCCAACATCGTCATACTGGTATTTATTGCCGTGCTGGCAACTGCCATGCTTAGCGAACTATCTTACGAAGCACTGTCCGCACTGCTCGCACAGACATGGTTTAAAGTCTACCTGACCATCACCCTGATTTTTGCCAGCCTGAATTCGATACTCGCCGGCTGGCAGATCGCCGGTGACTACGCTCAAAAAATCAGTTTGCCCAACTGGATATTCACCGGTTTTGGTGTACTGGTCACCATGGTTTATTTTATTACTGCCCTTTTGCTGATTTATTAAGCCAGAAATAAAAAAACCGCATAAAAAAGGGGCTTTCTGAAGCCCCTTTTTTATGTCCGAAGGAATGTCTAGCCGTCCTGGGAAGCGTCCATTGCCTGGTAATAATCCATAAGGATTTGGGCAACTTCCGGGCGCGAAAACTCCGGTGGTGGTGCAATGCCTTGTCCCAACATTTCCCGCACTTTCGTCCCGGACAACAGCACAAAATCTTCCTTGGTATGGTCGGGCACGTCGCGCATCATGACAACACGGTTTAGCTTTTTGCTGTAAGCCGTGTGATCCGCATTAAAGATTTCAATATCCAGTGCCTCTTCGGGTACACGTTCTTCAAAGATGGTTTGTGCATCAAACGCACCGTAGTAATCACCTACACCGGCATGGTCACGACCGATAATAAAGTGGGTAGCGCCCATATTCTGACGGAATAGTGCATGCAAAACCGCCTCACGGGGACCCGCGTAAAGCATGTCAAAACCGTATCCGGTAATCATGACACTGTTCTCCGGAAAATAGAGTTCCGCCATTTTACGAATGGAAGCATCTCTCACATCGGCAGGGATATCTCCAGCCTTGAGCTTGCCCAAAAGCATATGAATAACACAGCCATCGGCCTGTACGGCTTCCATGGCCATACGGCAAAGTTCTTCGTGAGCACGATGCATGGGGTTACGGGTCTGGAAAGCCACCACCCTGTTCCAGCCACGCTCGGCAATTTCTTCACGAATCTGATAAGCCGTGCGAAACGTTTCGGGGAAATCTTTTTCAAAGTAACTAAAATTCAGAACCTGAACGGGACCAGACAGGAAATAAGGCCCCTGGGCAATCCAGGCCGCAACGCCCGGGTGCGCCGGATCCTGCGTGCCGTAAACCTCCTGGGTCATGGTCGCGATCTGCTCTTCAGAGGCTTCATCAATCGCTTCGACCGTCATGACCGCCAGCACTGGATTGCCCTCAACATTTGGGTCGCGCAATGCCAGCTTCTGGCCTGGCTCAATGCCGTCGACCGATTCAACCCGATTGACGACAGGCACCGGGAAAAACAGCCCTGATGTCGTTTTTAGTTCTGTCGCAGCGGACAGGGCATCGGCCAGATTCATGTAGCCCGTCAGCGGATTGAAATATCCCGAACCCAACATAACAGCGTTAGCCGCTGCCGCAGAGGTGACGGTGATGGAGGGCAATGTTTCTGCCTCAGCACGAAGGCCTGCGTCATCGACAAAGAGTGGATTTAACGTGTCGGAACCATGGGGTTTGATCATGGGAAATGGGTCTCCATTTAGATAAATGATCAGGGGCTTAGAATGCCCTGATCTTCGAGATATTTAATGAGCAGTTCAACTTCCTGCTCCAGACTGAGCGCTTCCGTATCCAGGACGATTTCCGGATTGAGTGGCTCTTCATAGGGGTCGTCAATACCGGTAAAGTTCTTTATCTCGCCTGCACGCGCCTTCTTGTACAGCCCTTTTGGATCGCGTTTTTCCGCTTCTTCCAAAGACGTTTTCATAAAGATTTCAACGAAAGGGATACCGGACTCTTCGTGAAGCTTGCGTACAATATCGCGGTCTTCGCGGTAAGGGCTGACAAAGCTGCTTAGTGCAATAACACCTGTATCACAGAACAACTTGGCAATTTCACCGATCCGGCGAATATTTTCGGCACGATCCTCGGCTGAAAAACCCAGGTTTTTGTTAATTCCCATGCGGATATTGTCGCCATCAAGTCGATAGCAAAGATGTTTTTTGTCGAAGAGAGCCTGTTCCAAAGCGACCGCAACCGTACTCTTTCCGCTACCTGAAAGGCCGGTAAACCAAAGAGTGACTCCTTTTTGACCCAGGAGTTGCTGCCTGTGCTGACGCTCAACTGCGCCATGATGCCAGTGTACGTTGGTGGCTTTTTGTTCTGTCATTAGTTTTGCCCTAACAAAATAAGTAATAATCTGGAAACGAATCCGGAGCAAATTCGCGTTGGTAAATCGGGGAAGCGAACCCTAGCAAATACGGGCCGCAAACACAATTCAGTCTGCTAAAAATACCTTGATATTCAGCTAGTTAGAAATTAGCGTTGGTATATCCGCTCCACACGAATTGGCATCCTTGTCAGCAGCTCGTAAGCACTGTACCCGGAAAAGCGGGCGACCTCATTGGCACTTAGGTTTTTTCCCCAAAGCTCTACTTTGGAGCCAATTTCCACATTGGATAAGCCGGTGACATCCAGCGATAACAAATCCATGGAGACTCGGCCCACAACGCCGGCCCGCTGCCCGGAAACCAAAACGGGTGTACCATTTTTCACATTGCGTGGATAACCATCACCATAGCCTGCCGCAACAATGGCAATCCGGCTTGGGCGATCCGCTACCCAGTACCGGTTATAGCCGACACTTTCACCTGCCCCGATTTCCTTGACGGCGATGACTTCGGACTCAAACGTCATCACCGGCTCCAGCTCATTGCTACTGGTGTGGTCCTGTTCATATGGCGTTAGGCCATAGAGCATAAACCCCGGACGAACCCAGTCCCTGTGGGTTTCAGGCCAACCGATAACTGCCGCAGAATTGGCCAGACTTTGTTCCACAGACATGGATCCTGCCACTTCGTCAAAAACACGGATCTGCTGCCGGGTGAATTCACTTTCCGGCTCCTCGGCACTGGCAAAGTGAGTCATTAGCACCGGGACAGGCCAGCCACTATCATGGAGTGCCTGGCTGACTTCCAACGCCTTTGTCGGTGCAAACCCCAGCCGATGCATTCCGGTATCCACTTTTACCCATAACTGTTGGGAAGAAACCACTTCTTTTTCACATAACCACTGCACTTGTCGCTCGTTATGAACCACCTGCCAAAGGCAGTGTTTCTCAACGTCCTGCAGCTCATCCCGGTCGAATATGCCTTCCAAAAGAAGCAATGGTAATTCAAGACCTGCCTCGCGTAGCTGTTTGGCCTCCTCCAGCGATGCCACTGCCAGGGCATCGGCCTTTTTTGCCAACACAAGCGCTGACTCGACAAGGCCATGCCCGTAAGCATCGGCTTTTACACAGCAGAGCATTCTGGAATTTGGCGCATAACGCCTGGCCACTGCCTGGTTCTTTTGCAGGGCATTCAAATCAATATGAATTTTTGCAGGGCGCGACATGCTGTATTTCTTGTTCTTGTTGGCAGGCGAGAGAATAACCCAATGCGGGGGAGTCTATCCAATCGCATTTGGCATCATCCATATGCTTAGCTTGTCAGAAATGCTCTTACCTTCTGGATTTTCTTCCCCAATAAGAAGATAAATAAGTCACGCCCCTAAACCCGCTCCGGCAGTCAGGCGGTCTAGCCAGTAAAGAGTGATGCCGGGTTAACATTGCACACTTATTAACAATAAAGGCCTCAATTGAGGCCTTTATTGTTTTAAGAGAGAAATAATCAGGGTTATTTCTTGGCTTTCCTGGCCTTGTTGGCAATATGAATTGCCCGACCATCTGCACCCAAAGCCGCTTCGTGTAACGCTTCAGATAATGTCGGGTGCGCAAAAATCATACGGGCAATATCTTCACTGGTGCCATCGAACTCCATCGCCATAACACCCTGACCGACAATTTCCGAGCTGTTCGGCCCAATGATGTGTACTCCCAGTATTTTATCTGTTTTGGCATCGGTGATGACTTTAATCATGCCAATGGCATCGTCCATGGCCTTGGCGCGCCCACTGGCCGCAAAAGGGAAAACCCCAACACTGTAATCAATAGCTTCAGACTTGACGTCTTCCTCCGTTTTCCCGACCCAGGATATTTCCGGGTGGGTATAGATGACGTTGGGAATGCAGTCGTAGTCCATACCAAAAGATTGTCCGGCAATCAGTTCGGCCACTGCGACGCCTTCCTCTGATCCCTTGTGGGCCAACATGGGGCCACGTACCAGATCACCTATGGCATAAACACCCGGCACCATAGTTTCGCATTCATCATTGACATGAACAAAGTCACGCTCGTCAAGCAGCAGCTCAGTTTCCGGGGCAGCCAGACCGTTCGAATTGGGACGACGTCCCACGGCCACAATCAGTCGCTCCACTTTCATACTGTGCTCGCCTTCGCTATCACGATAATTGATCGTCACGCCGGTCTTGGTCACTTTGGTCGCGGTCATTCGGGCACCCAGCTTGATGTCGAGCCCCTGTTTCTTGAACTGACGCAACCCTTCTTTGGCAATCTGGGCATCGGCCGCAGGCAGGAATGAGTCCATGGCTTCAAGAATAGTTACCTTGGAGCCGAGACGGCGCCAGACAGAACCAAGCTCCAGGCCGATAACGCCAGCCCCGATAACGCAAACCGATTTGGGAACGGACTCCCAATCCAGGGCACCACTTGAATCGACGATTACATCATCTTTAAGCGGTGCGGCTTCCAGCTCAATGGGACGGGAACCTGTCGCCAATATGACATTGGTTGCCGAGTAATCCTTCTGTTTTCCCTCAAAATCGGTCACTGTGACCACACGTTCCGGCTTGAGGCAACCGCGGCCCTGGATCCATTGAATTCCATTGGCTTTAAACAGTTGCGCAATACCACCTGTCAGCTCGGCGACAACCTGATCCTTGCGCTTGATCATTTGCGGCACATCGGGCTCAAGCCCTTTGTGCTTGATGCCATGCTGAGTGCCGTGCTCCGCCAGGGTCTCATAGATTTCGGAGCTTTCCAGTAAAGCCTTGGAAGGAATACAGCCAACATTTAGGCAGGTACCGCCCAGTGCCGGTTCACCGTCTTTGCCTATCCACTCTTCAACAACTGCTGTTTTCATCCCCAGTTGTGCACAGCGAATGGCCGCGACGTAACCAGCAGGACCCGCACCAATAATAATTACATCAAAGTCAGCCATAAATTTTCCTCAATCTTTTTCGACTAAACGTCAAACAGCATTCGAGCGGGATCTTCGACAAACTCCTTGATTGTCTTGAGGAAACTCACTGCGCCTTTACCATCGACAATGCGATGATCGTAGGAGAGGGCAATGTACATCATCGGGCGAATAACAATTTCCCCATCAATAACAACCGCTCTCTCCTGGGTTGCGTGCATGCCCAAAATGGCACTTTGTGGAGGGTTCAAAATGGGCGTAGACATCATTGAGCCAAATACACCACCGTTGGTGATAGTGAAGGTGCCACCGGTCATTTCCTCAAGCGACAATTTCTTGGAACGTGCCTTTTCCGCGTAGTCGGAAACATTTTTTTCGATATCCGCAATGGACATATGTTCGGCATCCCGAAGAATGGGAACCACCAGCCCGTCGTCCGTAGAAACGGCCACGCCAATATCGCAGAAACCGTGGTAAACGATATCGTTACCATCAATGGAAGCATTGATATCGGGGAAACGTCGAAGGGCTTCAGCTGCCGCCTTGACAAAGATCGACATAAAGCCAAGCTTGATGCCATGCTGCTTCAGGAAGCTGTCCTTGTACTGGTTACGGAAATCAATAAAGGGCTTCATGTTCACTTCATTGAACGTGGTCAACATGGCCGTGGTCTGGGTCGCTTCCAGCAGACGTTGTGAAATTCGCGCACGAATGCGAGTCATGGGCACGCGTTTCTCAGGCCGCTCTCCATCGGCAACCTCAACAGCAGGTGTGGGCTCCGCCGGGGCGGGCTCGGCTGGCTTTTTCTCTTCCGTACCAGGTTTGTCTTTGGAAGACTCCAGGTAAGCCAGCACATCCTCCTTAAGAATCCGGCCATTCTTGCCTGTACCGGAAATCTGGCGCGCGTCCAGATCATTCTCGGCGAGTAATTTCCTAACCGCCGGACTGGTTTGGGGCTCTGACTGACTTTCTTCTTCAGCCTGGGCAGACTCTGTTTTTTCCGATGTTTCAGAACCGGTTTTTTCTTCCTTATCCGCCTTATCCGCCTTGTCATCTTTCGCTGGCGCTGAACCGGAAGCGGCTTCACCTTCAGAAATGGTTCCAAGGATATCTGCTGCGGTGACAACGGCACCCTCATCAGCCAGTACCTCACCCAGCACGCCATCTGCGGGTGCAGGGACTTCCAGAACGACCTTATCTGTCTCAATTTCAACCAGCAGCTCATCGCGAACGACGGCGTCGCCAGTTTTCTTGTGCCAGGTCACCACCGTGGCATCTGCGACAGATTCGGGTAATGCGGGAACTTTAATTTCAATACTCATTTTTTACTGTGCTCTTACTATTTGCCCGATTCAGCCCGGGCGAATGTTCAGTTAATTTCTTTGGCAATCGCGCTCTGCGCTATTCCGCCAGACCAAGCGCCTGTTCCACCAGCAGGGCCTGCTCTTTGGCATGCAAGCTGGCATAACCCACTGCCGGGGCTGCTGAGGGCTCACGCCCTGCATAACTCAACGTCATGGTTTTTTTCAAACAGCGCTCAATACGGTGACGGCTGGCAAACCAGGCACCCTGATTACGCGGTTCTTCCTGACACCAGACAATGTCTTTTGTACCCTTGTACTTATCCATGATCGCGTGCATTTCATCGTACGGGAAAGGATACAGCTGTTCGAGTCTTACAATAGCAATATCCTCGATTTTCTCATCTCGCCTTTTTTCCAGAAGATCGTAGTAAACCTTGCCACTACAGAATACGAGTCGCTTCACCTTCTTGGGATCAATGGGGTCGTATTCATCCAGGATGGGCTGGAAGGTTCCCTCGGAAAGGTCTTCCAGGGTCGACGTGGCCAGCTTGTGTCGCAGCAGGCTTTTGGGCGACATGACAATCAGGGGCTGACGCAGGTCACGCAGCATTTGTCGACGCAACATGTGGTAACACTGGGCAGGAGTGCTGGGAACAACCACTTGCATGTTATCGCGGGCACAGAGCTGCATGAAACGTTCCAGTCGCGCCGAGGAGTGTTCTGCACCCTGACCTTCATAGCCATGGGGCAACAGCATCACCAGTCCACAGAGGCGCCCCCACTTGGCTTCACCGGACGTAATAAACTGGTCAATCACTACCTGGGCGCCGTTGGCAAAATCACCGAACTGGGCTTCCCAGATCACCAGTGTGTTGGGGTCTGTGGTGGAGTAACCATACTCAAATGCCAGCACCGCCTCTTCGGAAAGGACAGAGTCATAGATCCTGAAGTCGGGCTGTCCTTCGGCAAGATTTTCCAGTGGCGTATAGCTTTCGCCACTGTGCTGGTTGTGCAGCACCGCATGCCGATGGAAGAAGGTTCCCCGGCCCACATCCTGGCCGGTAATTCGAACGGCAAAGCCCTGATCCAGCAAACTGGCATAGGCAAGATTTTCAGCGTAACCCCAATCCAGTGGAAGTCCACCGGCGGTCATCTTCCGGCGATCCTCGACAATTTTCCGTACCCGGGCATGCAACTCAAACCCATCAGGCAGGGTAGTGAGTTTGTTAGCGAGCGATTGGAGCCGTTCCAGTGGAACCTCTGATTTCCATGGATCACGCCAGTAGCGATTCCGGTGTTTACTCCAGTCAATGCTGTATTTGTTTTTGTGGACCGGACCGGGAAGAACGCCTGGAGCGACGCAATCGCCCGCGTCCAGATGAGCCCTGAATTCCTTGACCATGGTTTCCGGCTCATCTTCGGCCAGAACACCGGAACGAACCAGGCTATCGCCGTATAGTTTTCTTGTGGTTGGTAACGACTTGATTTTGCGATACATCATCGGCTGGGTGGCCGAAGGCTCATCGGCCTCATTGTGTCCAAGTCGACGGTAGCAAGTAAGGTCAATAATGACGTCCTGTTTAAACTGCATTCGATAATCAAATGCCAGCTGTGCCGCAAAAAGAACCGCCTCGGGATCATCGCCATTCACATGCAGGATAGGCGAATTGATCATTTTGGCCACATCAGTGCAGTAGACCGTTGAGCGGGAGTCTTCCGGATGACTGGTGGTAAATCCGACCTGGTTGTTCACGATAATATGTATGGTTCCGTGCGTCGTAAAACCGCGGACGTAAGCCATGTTAAAGGTTTCCATGACCACACCCTGACCGGCAAAGGCGGCGTCACCGTGAACAATAATAGGCAATACTTCATTGCCAAATTGCTTGCGTCGATCCTGGCGCGAACGGACAGAGCCCTCAATTACCGGGCTGACAATTTCCAGGTGCGAGGGGTTAAAGGCCATGGTCAGGTGCAACTCACCGCCTTCCGTCTGGATATCGGAGGAAAAGCCCTGGTGGTATTTCACATCGCCGCTGTCCAGCTCATCTACATGCTTGCCCTCAAATTCAGAGAACAGCTCAGCCGGCTTTTTACCCAGGATATTGACCAGTGCGTTCAGGCGACCGCGGTGTGCCATACCGACGCCCAGCTCTTTAATCCCTTGCTTGCCAGCACGACGAACCATTTCCGACATCATGGGGATCAGGCTTTCGCCGCCTTCCAGTGAAAAACGTTTTTGTCCCACATACTTGGTATGGAGATACTTTTCGATTCCCTCGGCAGCCGTTAGACGTTCCATTAACCAGCGGCGGGTTGAATAGTCATACTGGGGCTTGCCCTGGGCGCTCTCAAAACGCTGCTGCAACCACTCCTTCTGGGTGGTATTGAGCATATGCATGTATTCGATACCAATAGAGCCACAATAGGTTCGCTCCAATTGGGCACGAATATCCCGCAGGGTCATCTGCTCGGGTGCATGCAAAGACCCGGTATTAAATACTGTGTCAAAATCCGCCTCGGTCAGCCCGTGTGAGCCCAGCTCAAGTTCCCGAACCAGGGGTCGTACGTCTTTCTCATCGGTTAAAGGGTTGAGTTTGGCCCATTGGTGACCACGAATCCGATACGCATTAATCAGCTGGTTAACACCAACCTGTTTACGCTCATGCGCCAGACTGGCATCCACGGCTGGTCCACCGCGACCGACAGCTCGTGACCGGGTAATTTTTTCGAACTGCTCACGGATGTCACTGTGCGGAATATCCTGTGCAATGCCATTGGTCGTGGGCAACTGCTCAAAATAGTCGCGCAGATTTTGCGTAACCGAATTGGGGTCACGCAGCCAGTTTTCATACTGCTCTTCGAGATAGGCAGCGTTACCGCCACCCAGAAATGAAGTGCCCCACAATGCCTTCATCATGATTGGTGTATAGCCTCGATGCGTTTGAAGTAAATTGAAATAGCACGCGCTGAATGTTGAAAAGGGGTATCAATGGATCGGGTCGAATACTCGAATGATTTTCATATCCTGAAAAATCAACCCGGGGCAACCGTTGCCCCGACAGCGAGCCACTGATTCTACTACATATTTCCCCTGAGGTAAGGGTTTTGGCCGCCGGGCTTTCCATGAAAACCTTTTAATTTATTTCCAGATATACTTCACCCTCCTTCCGGGCAGCCTAAAGGGTAAAATGCGGCACACCATTCTGGTTCCTTCCGGAATCAGGCCAACTTCTTTTTTCGGGAATCAGATGAGTTATAACAGCACTACTTTTAACGAACACATCCAGCTGTTCCAGGAAAAACGTCATCGCGATCTGTTGTGCTGTAATTTGCGCGGCGTGGAAAGGGAAACACTCCGTGTCACACCTCAGGGGAAAATTGCCCACAGCCCGCACCCTGCTGCACTGGGATCACCGCTGACTCACCCCATGATAACTACCGACTACTCGGAAGCCCTGCTGGAATTTATTACTGATCCGTTGCCCAAAATCCATGATTTGCTGGAGCAGCTGGCCAACACACATTCGTTTGCCGCAGCAAACCTGGCCAATAAGGAATTGCTCTGGCCCTGCAGCATGCCCTGTATCCTTGATTCAGACCTGGACATCCCCATCGCTCAATACGGCCAATCCAACGTTGGAATGATGAAAACCATTTATCGTCGCGGACTGGGGCACAGATATGGCCGAAAAATGCAGGCCATCGCCGGGGTTCATTTTAATTTTTCCCTGCCCGACGCTGTCTGGAGCTGCTTGCGGACCCAGAGCGGAAGCCTTCTCAACCTCCAGGAATTTAAAACACAGGGATACCTGAAACTGGTACGCAATTTCCGCCGGCGATTCTGGTTGCTTTTGTATTTGATGGGGGCCTCACCGGTTACACATGCCAGCTTTGTTGAAGGCCGCGACCACGACCTGGAAAAATTTGGCAGCCAGGATGTTTACCTGCCTTACGCGACCTCATTGAGAATGGGCGATCTCGGTTACCAGAGTATTGCCCAGGACGAGCTCTATGTTTGCTACAACAGCATCGAGACATACCTCAAAACCCTGCAAAGCGCCATCTTGGAGAATTACTCAATTTACGAGGATATCCCGACCACTGGCGATCGTGATCAACGACAGCAACTGAGCAAGGCCGTTCTTCAGATTGAAAACGAGTTCTACAGTACGATTCGACCCAAGCAAACTGCCCGGACAGGGGAAACACAGCTTAGGGCGCTAAAGGAACGTGGTGTCGAATATATTGAAGTTCGCTGCGTTGATATCAATCCCTACGACCCACTTGGCATTGACCGAACACAAATCCAGTTCCTGGAAATGTTTTTGATTGCCTGTCTGCTGGACGAAAGTCCGGAGACAAACATCAATGAATACAATGAGATCTTGTCCAACCAGAAAAAGGTAGTTCACGAGGGACGCAACCCGACACTCAAACTTAACAAGGGCGGCAAGCAAATCCCTCTAAATTCCTGGGCAGAAGAACTACTGACACAGCTCTCCGAGGTGGCGAGCATCATGGATGAACTGAAGGGAGACCAACAATACTCACAGACATTGGCGCAAATGAAATCGCGAGTGGAAAATCCGGACCTTTGTCCTTCGGCACAAATCCTTGATGAATTGCGCCAGGGCAATCAGTCCTTTATTGACTGGTCACTGGACAAGGCCCGACAACATCATCAACGCTATGTGCAGCATGAACTCAGTGCCCAGGCGAAAGAGCAATTTGCCCGGCTTGCCAAGACGTCCCTGAAAAAGCAAAAAAATATCGAGCAGTCAGAAAGCCAATCCCTGGATGATTTTATACAGGGCTATTTTGATCAGTACCAGCGACTCTGAATACCGATTTGAATTATCTCGCACACTTATATTTGGCAGGAGAGCACAGGGAACTGGTGGTTGGCGGATTTCTTGGGGATTTTGTCAAAGGGCCCATGAAAGGCGAATATCCGGAAAAAATCGAAAAAGGCATTGAACTCCACCGACGCATTGATAGCTGGAGCGACCAGCACCCGTCGATTAAAAAAATGCGATTGCTCTTGCCCGACCAGTTTGGCCGCTACACACCCATTATTGCCGACATACTCTGTGATCATGTCCTTGCCAGTGAATGGGAGGCATTTTCCTCCAACTCCCTGCGTTACTTTTGCGAACAAAAATTGGCACTACTGGACGCCAATTCGGATCTACTGTGCAGGCGCGCCCTACATATTCTCTACAGAATACAATCGGATAACTGGCTGATGGGATACACAGACCTTGATTACTGCCTCGGCGCATTGTCCCGTATTGGCCAGAGACTCAGCAGGGAAAACCCTTTGCATCTCCTGGAACAACCTGTCCTGGAAAATTACCAACATTTACAAAAACTTTGCCGACAGACACTCATTGATACGACGAGCTATGTGGCAGAATGGCGCGTTCAAAATGAGTTCTAATCGATCTACCGCACAACGCGCCCGAGGAAAGCAGCATGCCTGATCTACAAAAGCTTAAATACTGTCACGTCAATCTGGCCCTGTTCGCTTTTTCAGCCAGCATGATGCTGATCGCATTTTTCTTTTTTCAAAAACATTTGGGCCTGTTGCCCTGCCCGCTTTGCATCACGCAACGCATCTTTGCCATCGCTTTTGGTCTGATTGCCCTGATTGCTGTACTACACAACCCGGCGCCAGCCAAGCAGCGCATCTACAGCGTCCTTATCGCCCTCATGGCTGGGGCTGGCGCCAGCATTTCTGCGCGCCAGGTGTATTTACAGTCGCTGCCCGCGGATCAGGTACCTGCTTGCGGACCAACACTCCCCTATTTGATGGAATATTTTCCCTTTACTGAAGTATTGCAGGCCATGTTTCTGGGGGAAGGAAGCTGTGCAGAGATCAAATGGCAATTTCTGGGACTGAGCATCCCCGGATGGACCCTGGTGGCATTTTTGCTTGTGATTGCCGTGTGCGTCTGGCAATTATTCCGCAAAGCGGAACGCTAATTGCCCATGATGTTCACAGAGTTTGAACTGCATTCCCAAATACATAAAGCACTGGACTCACAGGGTTTTCAAGCGCCTACCGAAGTTCAACAGCAGGTAATTCCGGCGGCCCTTGCCGGCACTGACTTGCAGGTCAGCGCCGAAACAGGCAGCGGCAAAACACTGGCGTATCTCATTCCCCTGTTCAATCGGTTCGTCACCAGCCCGGCGACACCCGACACAGGCAGCCGTGCACTCATATTGCTTCCCACCAGGGAGTTGGCCCAACAGATATTCAAGGAATGCAGCCTGCTGGAAACAACCACCAAAATCAAAAGTGTGCTTATTACCGGCGGTCAGGAAATGCGCTACCAGGCCTCCCTGTTAAGGCGCGACCCGGACATCATTGTGGCCACGCCGGGCAGGCTCATCGAACACCTGGGTCGCAAGAATGCCCGACTTGAAGATATTGAGGTTCTGGTCCTGGACGAAGCCGATCGTATGCTCGATATGGGATTTCGCGATGACGTTGGCGCCATTGTCGAGCAGTGCAATAAAAAGCGCCAAACCATGCTACTGTCGGCGACCCTGAATCACCGGGGTGTCTCTGCTATCGCTCACGAGATGTTGAGCAATGCCCAAATTATCAATATGGCCGGCGCGCAGACACCTCATGAACACATCGATCAGGCGATCGTGCTGTCAGACGGGCCTGAGCACAAACGAAAACAACTGCTCTGGCTCCTGAAAAACCGGCGCTATGACAAGGCCATAGTCTTTGGCAACAAGCGACTTCATGTCAGCGAACTCCATGCATTTTTACGCTCCAGTGACATCCGCTGCAACGAACTTCATGGCGAAATACCCCAGGACGAGCGCAAGCATATTATGGCCCAGTTCAAGCAGGGCAACTTCAATGTGCTGGTCGCCACTGACGTCGCCGCCCGTGGACTCGACATCAAAGGCGTCGATCTGGTGATTAATTTTGATATGGCCCATAGCGGAGATGAATACGTGCATCGTGTTGGCAGAACCGGGCGCGCGGGCGACAGGTAATGCCATTTCATTAATCGCCGATTATGAATGGAACCTGGCCGCCGGGATCCAGAGATACCTGAAACAAAAATTTACACGCGAACTCATTCCAGGGCTGGAGGGAAAGTACAAGGGACCGAAAAAGCTCAAAAAGTCGGGCAAGGCCGCCGGGACAAAATCGAAAAAAAAACTTACTACGTCAAACCAGACAAAAACACAGGACAAAGCACGCCAGCGACACCGTAAAAATCTGGGGAAACGCCGATCATCCGGCACCAGTGCCGAAACCGGGGTATCCAGTGAACAGCGTTCCGGAATGGTTCCACCCAGGCGAAAGCAACCATAACTTCCGGACAAAAAAAAGGGCGCGATATTCGCGCCCTTTTTTATCCGTATAGCACTAAAAATCGACTGTTTAGCCTTCACTGTCCTCTGAAGCTTCAGAGTAATTTGCATCAAGAAGCTCAACTTCAAATATCAGCGCTTCATTCGGGCCAATTCTTTGCGATCCACCCGGACCATACGCCAGGTCGCTGGGTATATAAAGCTCGAACCTGGATCCTTCAGGCATCAACTGCAACCCTTCAGTCCAGCCGGGAATGACCTGGTTGAGTGCGAAGGCAACAGGCTCGCCACGCTCAATGGAGCTGTCAAAAACTTCGCCGCCGATCAGCCTGCCCTCGTAATGAACCTGCACTGTACTTTCTGCGACTGGCATTTCACCGTCACCCATTTCCAGTACTTTGTATTGAAGTCCGCTGTCCGTTGTCATTACCCCTTCTGCCTGGGCATTTTCTTCCAGAAACGCTTCAGATTTGGCCCGGTTTTCTTCAGCAAGTGCGTCAAACGACGACTGGGCTTCCGCCATCATTTGTTCCTGAAACTCTTCGAATGCCGCACGAGCCTCTTCTTCACCAATAGCCGAATTCTCTCCGGCAACGGCTGCTGCAACACCGGCAGAGAACGCCTCGGCGTCCAGTTGAACGCCCTGCGACTGTAATTGTGCCGCGTTGTTGTAGCCAAGCACGTAGCTTACCTTGCCTTCAAGACTTTCCAGGTCCACTGTTGGCTGGGGCTCTGTGGCCTGCTGATTTCCGCCGCAGCCTGTCAAAAACAGGGTGCCGGTTACTGCCAAAGTAATTAAATAATTTCTCACAACTTACTCCAATAGTTTCAATTTTTTCGATGTTCAGGTGTCGTGGCAATAGTTTGCATAAGGTCTGCCAGGCGCCATGCAGCGCTGCACTATAACCTTTTTCAGGGAGTTAATTTGTAGATCAGATCCCAAACTCCATGCCCAAGCCTGTGACCACGGCGCTCAAATTTGGTTTCCGGTCGCCAGTCAGGACGCGGACTGTATTGCTCTTCGCCCGCCAGATTAACAAACTGGGGCTGCGATTCCATTACTTCCCGCATGTGTTCCGCGTAATTTTGCCAATCAGTGGCCAGATGAAGGATTCCTCCCGTCTTTAATTTGGGCTGCAATACCGCGATAAACGCTTTCTGTATCAGGCGTCTCTTGTGATGCTTCTTTTTATGCCACGGATCGGGGAAGTACACCTGTATCCGATCCACACTTTGGTCGGCAACACATTCTGCCAATACATCCCTGGCATCCGCCATATACACCCGCAAGTTGGTAATACCTTCCTGGGCTGCCCGGTTCATGATGCGACCCACCCCCGGTGGATGCACTTCAATACCGATAAAATTGGCATCCGGTTTCTCCAGACACATTTGCAGCAAGGAGTCCCCCATACCAAACCCAATTTCGATATTCAGCTCACCAGAACGGCCAAAGGCGGCTTCCTGGGATATAAGCCCCTGCTTTAATTCCAGTCCGTAGATTTGCCAATGCTTTTCAAAGGCAGCTTTTTGCCCATCGGTCATACGCCCGGAGCGAATAACAAACGAGCGAATTGCCTTTGGCCGAAACTCAGGCTTGATTAGCATGGTCTTTTCGCATGACAGCAAAAATAATCAGGCAGGCCCAACCCGTCAGGAAGGCGACACCACCCACCGGGGTAAGTACACCAAGTGCAGGAACGTCCAGTAACACCAACAGATACAAGCTACCGGAAAATACAATCAGGCCCAGGGAAAAAGCCCATGCACTGACCGCAAGAGTTCGGGAAGAAACCTGAAGCATCAAGATAGAGACCAGAAGCAGGACCAGCGAGTGGGTCATCTGGTATTCAGCGGCCGTGTTAAAAACATCAAGGAAGTTTTCACTCACCCTGTTCTCTAGCCCATGTGCTGCAAAGGCACCAAATGCCACTGAAAGGAAGCCGTTCAACGCAGCAAATACAAGGAAACGATGGGCCATTAGCCCTCGGCTTCCATCATGGATCGAATTTTTTTCATTGCCGCCTGTTCTATCTGGCGGATTCGCTCTGCAGACACACCATATTCGTCCGCAAGATCGTGCAACGTCGCCTTATCCTCGGCCAGCCAGCGACGTACCAGGATATCCTTGCTGCGCTCATCCAGTAATTCCATGCCCTTGGCGAGAAGCGCTTCATTGGATTCTTCCCAGTCAGAATCTTCCAGCATCTGGGCCGGATCCATACTTTTGTCTTCAAGGTAGTAAATAGGTGCAGTGGGAGCATCTTCATCATCGCCATTGGCTGGCGCGTCATAGGCGGTATCCTGCGATGCAAGTCGCCCCTCCATTTGCACCACCTGGTCGACTTCGACCCCGAGGTCTTCAGCAATAGCTTCTGCTTCGTCGTTGCTCAACCAGCCCAGGTTTTTCTTTTTGCTGCGCAGGTTAAAAAACAGTTTCCTCTGGGCCTTGGTGGTCGCAATTTTCACGATTCGCCAGTTGCGCAGGATGAACTCATGAATCTCTGCCTTGATCCAATGCACGGCAAAGGACACCAGGCGAACCCCGCGCTCGGGATCGAACCGTTTTACGGCCTTCATCAGACCGACATTACCTTCCTGGATTAGATCGCCCAAAGGCAGTCCATAGCCTGAATAACTACGTGCGATGTGGACGACAAAACGCAGGTGCGCAAGTACTAACTGACGTGCAGCATCAAGGTCACCTTCATCGACATACTGCACTGCCAGCTCCCGCTCTTCTTCCACGGTAAGCACTGGAATACTGTAAACGCCCTGGATGTAGGCGTTGATATCGCCACCGGGCGAGAGTATGTCAACAGGTTGAAGGGCTGTACCCATAAGATTTGCCTGCAAGGCGGTTGTCGTCATTTAGATTCTTATATTTTAGCGCGAATTGGTGTCAACGTAGGATCGCTTTGCGACTATCAGGGCATCTGAATTCCGCCATTCCCCTCCTGACCCGGCACAACAATTTTTGATGCCTGGTCTCGACGCATTTCTTCCAGCCGTTTGATAGTGTCTTCAGCCCCCTGCTGGGCCAATTCACTAAACTGGGCAATGGCCTCTGAAAGTGTTTCTGCTTCTATTTCGAAATTTACCGGCAAGGGACCAGCAGGTGTCGAAAACTGGGTCGACCCCATAAATATAACTTTTCGGCTTGTATCAGGTGCCCCCTCAGAATTTACCGGAGTCAAACGACGAATCTGTCCGATTGCCTGATCCGTAAATACCTCATCAAGGTACATGTTCTCCGCATTCATTTGCGGTATCTGGTTATCGCTCATGGGGTCTCCTCAGTGAAATCAGGGATGGGCACCTTACCAAAAACAGGAATGCATTACTCGACACTTATCCCTTATACGGGGATGTTCAGGCAAATAGCGATGCCAGTTTGTGCTAGACGTACTACCCTTTTTATTAATTGATTGCTATCGCTGTTTATCTAACATTTGGTTGGATCAAAAAATATCAAGACATCATGAAGAATTTAGTTTGGTTTAGGTCAGACCTTAGAAGCATTGACAACACTGCCTTGCGAAACGCACTTGAAACAGGTGAAACCCTTGCCTGTATCTTGCTCCCGTCTGACCAGTTACTTGGTTATGGACACGGTGAACGCAAAATAAACTTTCTCAGGGAAGCCTGCAAAAACCTGGATCGGGAACTAAAAAAAAAAGGCATCGAAGTATTCTCAACTGAAGTGGAGAGTTTTGAGCAGCAGGAAAAGCACATCATCAAACTGTGTCGGGAACACAACATCCAAAACGTTCTTTGGAACAATGAATACCCCCTGGATGAACGACGAAGGGACCATCGACTGTCAGTCTATCTGGAAAAACAGGGAATTAAGGTACAACGTTATGATGACAGCCTTATCCTGCCACCAGACGACATATCCACCGGAAAAGGTGACTTTTACCGTGTCTATACCCCCTTCCGCAGAGCCTGGCTAGCTTCCTTTGAAAGAAAACGATCTGACCTGGTCAACAAGCTCGACAAGTCTGGTAGCCCAACTCTTGCCATGCAAAAACTTGGGAAGTTTATAGAGACGCCCCTATATAACTACCAAACACGCCGGGATTTTCCCGAACTGGATGCCACCTCAGGCCTTTCTGCAGATCTCAGCGCCGGAACGCTTTCCCCTCTTCGCGCCTTAAACGAAGCTTTGTTGTGCAATCACGGCGAAGCTGATGGTGGCTCAAAAGAAATTACTGCCTGGATATCCCAGCTTATATGGCGCGAATTTTACTACCATCTGGTTGCCCGTTTTGACCCGGTTTCCATGAATCAGCCATTCATCGAATCAACCAAACATTTGACATGGAACTCCCCCGGTGAAGAATTCGAAAAATGGAAACAAGGGCAAACCGGTATACCGATTGTCGATGCCGGCATGCGACAACTGGCAGAAACCGGCTGGATGCACAATCGATTGCGAATGATTACTGCCATGTTCCTGAGTAAAAACCTGCTGATCGACTGGCGCCGTGGAGAAAGGCATTTCCTGGAACAGCTGATAGACGGTGACTTTGCCCTGAACAACGGAGGCTGGCAGTGGAGTGCCTCCACAGGAACGGATGCAGCTCCCTATTTTCGGGTATTTAACCCGTTTACCCAGGCGGAGCGGTTTGACCCGGAGGCCAAATTTATCAAACGTTTTGTGCCCGAACTTCGTGAACTTCCCGCCAAAACAATTCACAACGAAACCAAACTTGTCAGTTATCGTCCTGAAAACTACCCCGAGGCAATAGTAAATACCGGGGAAACCAGAAAACAGGCCATTGCCGCATTTAAACAACTCAATCAGGGCACCTAGAAGATATTCCTTTGGAGAATGTTTTAAATGATTTTATAACATTGGAGGAATAGCTTGATGCTGAGTATCATGCGCCCCGTAAACAAGAAAGAGGAAAGAAAAATGATAGTAAACATGATACTTGTAACAGTTTTAGGTTTGTTGGCCGCCATTGCAAAGTCCGAAGCGGACTACGCCAACCACCAGTAAAGCATTGATTATTTGAGCCCAAACAACAGCTTAACTATTCAACCGCTTTTACCCGATTTACTTTTTCTACCCCACCCCTAGAAAATCTGACTTTGCCCGCCTCCCCGGCGGGCTTTTTTTTGCCTGGACATTTTTTACAGCTCATCACCACTTCCAGGCAATTATTTTTGTGACGCACCGATCATAGTCTTCCAAGGAATTTAATAAATGACTTTATTACATTTGCGGAATATGGTGCATCGCCCTAAAATGCACAGCATACACAAACAGCACGGAGCAGTAGCATGATTATCAACGTAGTACTTGTAACAGTTTTTAGCTTATTGGCAGCCATCGCAAAGTCTGAAATCGACTACGCGAATCACCAGTAAGGTCCTCGTAGACAACATACGACGACAAACCAGTTTTTTCGTTTTCTACCCCCCCCCTAGAAAATCTGACTTTACCCGCCTCCCCGGCGGGTTTTTTTTGTCTAAATATTTCCAGGCAAAAAAAAGCTCACCCGAAGGTGAGCTTTTTTCAGATACCGGGAATGGAAATCCCGTATGATCTTATTCGTGATTGGCGTAGTCGGCTTCTGATTTAAAAATCGCCGCCAACAGACCGCCCACGATAATCAAAAGTATGTTGATTAACATGATGCTTTCTCCTACGTTGTTTAACGGCTTTGGTTTAAGTTCAGGAGCATAATAATGCGCCGCACAATATTCTTCAAATTACATATAATCATTGATAGAATTCCCAAGGGGAATATCAAGAGGAACTAGCTGTTGGATACCAGAAGATTGTCCAGAATGGACCTGAATTTGCTCGTGGCCTTTCAGGTATTACTGGAAGAACAAAACGTTAGCAAAGCGGCTGAGCGTTTGTTTATCACCCAGTCCGCGATGAGCAAGACCCTGTCACGATTGCGGGAACTTTT
Source organism: Pseudomonadales bacterium (assembly GCA_965222065.1). Taxonomy (GTDB): domain Bacteria; phylum Pseudomonadota; class Gammaproteobacteria; order Pseudomonadales; family GM7GCV1; genus GM7GCV1. The sequence goes on along the minus strand of OZ244933.1, from coordinate 1,778,820 downwards.
TGACGACCAGCTTTTCACCCGCTCCGCTCATGGCATGGTTCCGACGCCCCGCGCGATAGAACTTCACGCACAACTGGAACAGGTTTTATTAACACTGGACTCACTGGTAGGTTCTGGCGAGATTGATCCTGGCAATTTTGAGGGGCGCTTCCACATATCGGCCCTTGATCACTTTACTCTTCCCGTCATTCCCCAGCTAATGGGCATACTTCAAAATGAGGCGCCAGAACTGGGAATAAAACTGTCCCAGGATATCGAAAACCAGTTCAAGGGAATGGCGGAAGGACGTGTTGATCTTTCTATCGGTGGTCGACGCCAGCAATATGACGATGATTTTATTACCGAGAGGCTTTGCCAGACACATCCTGTTTTCCTGTTGCGCGCCAACCACCCCCTTAAACAGCTGGAAGATCCAACCTGGCGCGATGTGATGCAGTATCCGGAAGTGGCCATAAAAGTACCCAGCGCCGAATATCAACGTGGCAGCTGGATGCCCCCCAATTTTGCCCGGTATTTCAACCTCAGTTCAATCATGCTTGAAACGCCGGACTACCTGACGGCGCTGCAAACCGTTGCGCAAACAGATTTTCTTATGTTCACCCCGCGCATGAGTCTGCCGTTCATTAAAGCCACGGGCGCGATCACTACCATGCCCTTGCCCGGTAAAGAGGGGGCAACGGTTATTGATATTATGATGGTTTATCACAAACGCACTGCAAACTCTCCCATGCATTCCTGGGTCAGGGAGCACATCAAAAAGATTTATGCGAACCAGCAGGAACATTTTGACCGCAAAGATGAACTCGAGCTGCTCCACCACCGTTAACATTGTCGAAGTCGGGCCAAGAGACGGACTGCAAAATGAACCCGGGACCATTGACCTGGACACAAAGCTGGACCTGATTGACCAACTGGCCAGTGCAGGCATTAAACGAATTGAAGCCGGTGCGTTTGTTCATCCTGCGCGAGTCCCGCAAATGGCAGACTCTGATCTGGTTTTTAAACAGCTCTCAAAACACGCAGGAGTGCAATACTCAGCCCTGGTGCCCAATCTCCGGGGACTGGAAAGGGCAATAGCGCTTCCCGTTGATGAAATTGCTGTTTTTGCTGCCGCGTCACAAACCTTTTCCCAAAAAAACCTCAATGCATCCATCGAAAAAAGCATGGATGGGTTCAAGAAAGTGATTGAAGCAAGCACGGCACAACAACTGCCCGTTCGCGGATATATTTCCTGCGCACTGGGCTGCCCTTTTTCTGGCACTGTTGACCCCGCATTTGTTGCCAGCCTGGCCGGAACTTTTTTGGATTACGGATGCCACGAGGTTTGCCTGGCCGATACCATTGGCGTCGGGACGGTGACCACAACGGAGGCTTTGCTTGATTCCTGCCAGAAGCAAGGCTTGCCGTTCGATAAGCTGGCCGTTCACTTTCACGATACATACGGACAGGCACTGACCAACAGCAAAACAGCGCTGGATAGGGGTATTCGAACCTTTGATGCAGCCGTTGGCGGCCTCGGTGGCTGTCCATTTGCCCCGGGAGCAACCGGCAACCTGGCGACTGAAGACCTGGTATACATGCTCGAAGGAGCTGGCTTTAACACCGGGATAGACCTGGCAAAGCTGGCATCCATTGGCGAACAGATAAGTACGAAAATCGGACGCGCAAATAATTCCCGAACAGGTACTGCACTGGCTCGTAGCGTTGAAGCATGATGCGACTGGACAAGTACCTGGCCAACAACACGTCACTTTCCCGCAAGGAGGCCAGGCGACTGCTGAAAGACGAGCGCGTGCAGGTTGAAGGCACCTGCATTAATGACCCGGCTTTTTACGTTAATGAACAGGACTGCGTCTCTATCGACGGTCAGGTCATATCCGTTCTTGGCCCCGGCTATTTTATGCTGAACAAGCCAGATGGTGTTGTATGCGCCAACAGCGACTCTCTGCACCCGACCGTTTTTGACCTGATCGACGAACCGCATCCAGGGATGCATGTGGCCGGCCGACTTGATATCGATACCACCGGACTGGTCCTGATTACAGGAGATGGACAGTGGTCACACCGGGTAACCTCGCCGCGCCATGAATGCATCAAAACCTATCTGGTCACCACAAGCGAGTTCATCACGGACCAAATGATCACCAAACTCGAAACTGGTATTTTCCTGGAACCGGAAAAAATACGCACCCGACCCGCCAGGATCGAACGCCTGCAGCCTGATCAAATGCTTCTGCATATCAGCGAAGGAAAATACCATCAGGTCAAACGTATGCTTCACGCCGTCGATAACTCTGTCGATAGCCTGCATCGAATCCAGATAGGGGAAATCCGGCTGGATGAATTGCTGGCGCCGGGCGAGTACCGCCCGCTTACCGAAGAAGAAATTGCCAGTGTCTGATAACGACCCCGCCATCGATGCCATACTCGAAACAATCCGGACACAGCAGGTCGCTGAGCCGGAAGCCTCATTTTTGTGGCTGGCCGACGAGCACCCTGTCGACCCTTCGAAACTCGACAGCCTGGCAAAGGGCTCGCTGCTTTTTATCAGTAACCGCTGGGATCAGTACCTGCTTGCACAATCTTTAAAAATCCCGGCGCAATTTTCCGATTTCGATATTCCGGAAGAACTCAGCCCTCAGGGTATTTTTATCCGGGTTCCCAAAGAAAGGGCCCTAATGCATTACCAGATTAACCAGTCTTTCCTGAGCCTGCCCATGGGGGGCCGACTCTGGCTGGCCGGTTATAAAAATGAAGGAATTAAAACCCATATTGATCGAGCGGCCAGGCTGTTTGGTAGCAAGCCAGCTATATCAAAAGGGAAAAACCAGTTGTCAGTTGCCTGTCTTGAAAAGCATAAAGAGCAGGGTCAGCTTTTGGACGATAACCAGTACAGCACCCTCAGGCACATAGAAACAGGCCAAACAAAATTCTGGAGCAAACCGGGTATCTATGGATGGAACAAGGTTGATCCCGGCAGCAAACTATTGACCGAGACATTGTCTGGTCATACCGATGCAAAAAAGGGAATTCGTGTGCTTGATATCGGTTGTGGGTACGGTTACCTCAGTATCTGGGCAACTCAATTGCAGCCGGCAAAACTTACCGCAACCGATAACTGCCTCGGTGCTCTTGAGGCCGCCCAAAAGAACCTGGAAACTACTGACAATTGCACCGTGCTCGCCTCCAATGCAGGGGACCGACTGGAAGGGCAATATGACCTGATTCTCTGCAATCCGCCCTTTCACCAGGGCTTTACGACGACACCTGACCTGCACAAACGCTTTTTATCAAACACGCAGCGATTGTTGGCACCAGAAGGATCCGCATGGTTTGTCGTTAACCAGTTTTTAAACCTGGAAAAAATTGCTTCCCTGAATAACCTGAGCGCCAGGGAAGTGGCCCGCCTGGACGGATTCAGGGTGTTGCGTTTACGCAATCCGGAAAACGCCTAGCGCAGCCAGCCCGGAACCGGCAGCTTCCTGGCCTTGAGGAAGGTCGGGTTGTAAATCTTGCTCTGATAGCGGGTACCAAAGTCGCAAAGCACGGTAACAATTTTATGCCCCGGACCCAGCTCTTTCGCCAGTGCGACCGCTCCGGCAATATTGATTGCCGATGATCCACCCAGGCAAATCCCTTCGTCTGTAAGCAGGTCAAATATATAAGGCAATGCCTCCCGGTCGGAAATACGAAACGCCATGTCAACTTCTGCACCATCCAGGTTTTCCGTGATATGGCTGATACCTATCCCCTCTGCGACCGAACTGCCCTCTGATGCCAGCTGGCCACTGGTAAAATAGTTGTACAGGGCCGAGCCATCGGGATCTGCCAACCCGATTTTTATATCCTGGTTTTTTTCCTTTAGCGCATCGCTGACCCCGGCCAGGGTGCCGCCTGTTCCGACAGAACAAATAAACCCATCAATTTTGCCTTCTGTCTGTGCCCAGATTTCCTGCCCTGTGGTTTCGCAATGTATTTTTCGATTATCAGTATTGTCGAATTGCCGGGACCAGAAAGCACTGCCCGGCTCCCTGGCATTCATTTCCTCTGCCATTCGCCTGGCCTGATGAACATAATGCTTTTCGTCATCGTATCCTGTCACCTGTACCAGATGCAGCTCGGCCCCCAATAACTCCAGTTGCTCGATTTTTTCCTTGGACTGATTCATGGGCATAACAATTCGGGTTTTGTATCCCAGGGCATTACCCAACAGACAAAGACCAATACCAGTATTTCCCGCCGTTCCCTCAACAATGGTACTGCCAGGTCTCAATTCTCCACGCGCTTCCGCCTTTCGAATAATGCCAAGTGCCGTTCGATCTTTTACCGATCCCCCGGGATTAAGAAATTCGCATTTTCCGTAGATCTCACAGCCTGTCATTTCCGAAACAGATTTCAGTTTAAGCAGGGGTGTGTTGCCGATCAGGTCCAGAAGTGAGGTCGCGACCATTTAATGCCCTTTTTTAGATATCCAGATTTGTTATCAAGATTAGCACAGCATCCCGTATTCAGTGCACGCATACTCTAATTGACACAGTTATTTAAATTGACTCTTCAACTTTGTGCATCACACCGATTTGTCGCAAAGACAACTCAAGTGTAGAATTACGATCCTTTTGCCAGCCTCACCCTATCCGGTGGGGCTATTTTCTCTGTAAGCATCTGATTTATAGGTAATTTATGCCTTCTGGCCTATATAATATTGATGAGTTTAAAGACAATTGCGGCTTCGGCCTGATTGCTCATCTCAAAGGCGAGCGCAGCCATCGTCTTTTAGAAACCGCCATTGAGTCACTCACCTGTATGACTCACCGTGGTGGTATCGCTGCCGACGGCAAAACCGGTGATGGCTGTGGCCTTTTGCTACAGAAGCCCGATAGCTTCATGCGCGCCATTGCTAGCGAATCTATCGGCACTGATCTGCCAGCCAGTTATGGCGTCGGTGCAATCATGTTTTCTCCCGATGAGACATTGCGCGAGAAAGAGCGCGCTGCGGTTGAAACAGCACTAAAAGAAAGAAACCTTGACGTTCTTGGCTGGCGACTGGTACCTACCAACAGCGACTGCCTCGGCCCGATTGCGCTGGAATCCGTTCCCGTTATTGAGCACGTCTTCGTCGGCCCCGGCGAGCTGGATGATGCCCATTTCGACGGACAACTTTTTATCGCCCGCCGCAAAGCAGAAATCGCTTTAAGCGAACACGAAGACTTCTATATAGCCAGCCTGTCCCGCTCAGTACTGAGCTACAAGGGACTGATGATGCCCGCTGACCTCGCCCGATTTTACCCTGATCTGGCTGACGAGCGTCTTGAGACCGCTATCTGTGTTTTCCACCAGCGCTTCTCCACCAACACCTTGCCCCGCTGGCCCCTGGCACAACCTTTCCGGATGCTGGCCCATAATGGTGAGATCAATACGATCACGGGTAACCGCAATTGGTCTGTGGCCCGAACACCGCTGTTCCGCTCGGAGCTCCTCGGCGATCTCTCAGAAATCACGCCACTGGTCAACCGAACCGGCTCAGACTCTTCCAGCCTGGATAACATGCTGGAGCTGCTCGTGCTTGGAGGTATGGACCTTCACCGCGCCATCCGGATGATGGTGCCCCCTGCATGGCAAAATTCGCGTCACATGGATCCGGACCTTCGCGCGTTCTTCGAATACAACGCATTGCACATGGAGCCCTGGGATGGCCCCGCCGGACTGGTAATTACCGATGGCCGCTATGCCGTTTGTACACTGGACCGAAACGGATTGCGCCCTTCCCGATGGGTGGTTACCAAGGACAACTTCATCACCGTGGCGTCCGAAGTGGGCACCTATGGGTACAAGCCTGAAGATGTGGTTGCCAAAGGCCGTCTTGGCCCCGGCCAGATCCTGTCCATCGATACGGAAGAAGGGCGTTTGATGCACACGGAGGATATCGACAGTAGCCTCAAGCAGACGCACCCATATAAACAGTGGATACGCGAACAGGCCATGCGGATTAAGGGATCACTAATCCCCCCCGCGGAAATTACCGGGCTGACCGACGACGACCTCAAAGCGTACATGAAGATGTTTCAGGTCAGCTTTGAAGAGCGCGACCAGGTACTCCGACCCATGGCCGAGGCGGGTCAGGAAGCCGTAGGCTCAATGGGCGACGACACACCCATGGCTGTACTGTCAAAAACCACTCGTTCCCTGTATGACTATTTCAGGCAGCAATTTGCCCAGGTGACAAACCCCCCGATTGACCCGCTTCGCGAGGCCATCGTGATGTCCCTGGAAACCTGCTTTGGCCCGGAAGGCAATATCTTTGACGAAGAACCGGAACACGCGTTCCGGGTAATCACGGCAACCCCTGTCCTTTCAACCAACAAACTGGCGGCCCTGGTGGATCCTGAATCGGATCATCACATGCCTTCCCGTGAGCTGAGCCTGCAGTATGATCCGGAACAGACCAATCTAAAGGCAGCGATTGAATCAATTTGCGAACAGGCAGAAGCCGCCGCACGTGACAATATTTCGCTGATTATCCTGACCGACAGGTATATCGAGAAGGGCAAACTGCCCATTCATGCCCTGATGGCAACCGGCGCGGTCCACCACCGTCTGGTCAAAACCGGTTTGCGCTGCAACACCAATATCATTGCCCAGACAGCGACCGCCCGCGACCCCCATCAATTTGCCTGCCTGATTGGCTATGGGGCGACAGCTATACACCCCTACCTGAGCTATCGTGTTCTGAGAAACCTGGTGGACAATGGCGAAATCCTGATGGAACCCTGGGAAGCGATGAAGAACTATCGCAAGGGGATTAACAAGGGTCTCCAGAAAATACTTTCAAAAATGGGTATTTCAGCGGTGGTTTCCTATCGAGGCGCGCAGCTGTTTGAAGCAGTCGGCCTGAACGATGAAATCATCGACCTCTGTTTTGATGGCACTCCCAGTCGCATAAAGGGCGCCGACTTTTCGGACTTCGAAGAAGACACGAAGAAACTGGCAAAACTGGCCTGGACGGCGCGCAAGCCAATCAATCCAGGTGGTTTGCTGAAATTTATCTATGGGCAGGAATATCATGCATATAACCCGGATGTTATTCATTTTATGCACGACGCCGTTCGCAGTGGCGACTTCAAGGACTGGCAAAAATACGCTGACGCGGTAAACCAGCGCCCGGTTGCCACATTGCGCGACCTCCTGAAGTTCAAGGCAGATATCCAGGAAATTCCCCTGGACGAAGTCGAACCGATGGAAACAATCGTCAAGCGCTTTGACTCTGCCGGGATGTCTCTGGGGGCACTTTCGCCCGAAGCCCATGAAGCGCTGGCAGAAGCCATGAATACTCTTGGCGGACGATCCAATTCTGGCGAAGGGGGCGAAGACCCCGCTCGCTATGGCACGATCAAGTCTTCCAAGATCAAACAGGTTGCCTCAGGACGATTTGGGGTTACTCCCCATTACCTGGTAAACGCCGAAGTTATCCAGATCAAGGTCGCCCAGGGCGCCAAGCCCGGTGAAGGCGGCCAGTTGCCCGGCGGTAAAGTGAACTCACTGATTGCCCGACTGCGTTATTCGGTTCCCGGTGTCACACTGATTTCACCGCCACCACACCACGATATCTATTCTATCGAGGATTTGGCACAGCTGATCTTTGACCTCAAGCAGGTCAACCCCAAAGCGCTGATATCTGTGAAGCTGGTATCACGCCCGGGTGTCGGCACCATTGCCGCGGGCGTTGCCAAAGCCTATGCCGACCTGATTACCATATCCGGTTACGATGGCGGAACTGCGGCCAGCCCCCTCTCTTCGATCCGTTATGCCGGGTCGCCCTGGGAGCTGGGTCTTTCCGAAACGCATCAAATGCTGCGTGCCAACGACCTGCGAGACAAGGTTCGTGTGCAAACTGACGGCGGGCTGAAAACCGGTCTGGATGTGGTCAAGGCCGCCATTCTGGGTGCGGAAAGTTTTGGCTTTGGTACCGGCCCCATGGTGGCCCTGGGTTGTAAGTACCTGCGTATCTGCCACCTGAACAACTGCGCTACCGGCGTTGCCACCCAGGATGACCGCCTCCGCGAAGAGCATTATCGTGGCACCGTTGAAAATGCCATGAACTTTTTCCGCTTCATGGCTGAAGAAACCCGCATGTGGATGGCCAAACTGGGTGTACGCACCCTGGAAGAACTGATTGGCCGTGTCGACCTGCTGGAAGCCGTATCCGGTGAGACAGCTCGTCAGGCCAAGCTGGATTTATCTCCCATCATTCATACGGATGATTTCCTTGCCAGCAAACCCCAATTTTGTCAGGTTGAACGCAATGCGCCGTTTGACAAGGGCGAACTCGCCGAGCGCATCGTGGCCGAGACACTGCCTGCCATTGAGGCAAAAACCGGCGGCGAGTTCCATTTCCCAATCACGAACTGCGACCGCTCTATCGGCGCACGTGTTTCCGGTGAAATCGCCCAACGATATGGCAATGCTGGCATGGATGACAGCCCGATCAAATTGAAATTTACCGGCGTCGCCGGACAGAGTTTTGGCGCCTGGAATGCCGGCGGCCTGGAGCTTTATCTGGAAGGTGACGCAAATGACTACGTCGGCAAGGGCATGGCCGGCGGAAAAATCGTGATCGCGCCGCCAGCAGGCAGCAGCTTTGTCAGCCAGAAAACCAGCATTATGGGCAACACCTGCCTGTATGGTGCCACTGGCGGCAAGGTCTACGCCGCAGGTCAGGCAGGTGAGCGTTGCGGTGTCAGAAACTCTGGCGCCCATATCGTTGTCGAAGGGGCAGGTGACCACTGCTGTGAATATATGACCGGTGGTATCGTGGCCGTTTTAGGCAACACCGGTGTGAATTTTGGTGCAGGCATGACCGGCGGTTTTGCCTTTGTTCTTGACCAGGACCGTTCTTTTATCGACAAGTACAACTCAGAACTTATCGAACTGGAGCGCATCGGCTCAGAACACGAGGAAGGTTACGCTTCCTGTCTGCGCGATATGATTGGCGATTTCTATCGCGAAACCGGAAGCAAATGGGGAGCAGAGTTGTACAATAACTTTGAAGACTACCTCTATCGCTTCTGGCTGGTGAAACCCAAGGCAGCCAGCCTGGCTGACTTGATGCAACGCACCCGCGCCAATCCCCAGTAAGTTTCCAGAGATTGATTACTGGAACCCCAAATCGGAGAATTGACCTAACATGGCTGATCGTTTGAGTAATAATTTCCAATTCCTGGAGGTGGCCCGCAAGGACCCCAATAAGCGCTCATCACGCAAGCGCACAAGGGAATTCGTGGAAATTTACGAGCCATTTAATCGCCATCAGGTGGCTGAACAGTCGCACCGCTGTATTGAGTGTGGCAACCCCTATTGCGAGTGGAAATGCCCTGTCCACAACTACATCCCCAACTGGCTGAAGCTCATTGCTGAAGGCAATGTCATGGAAGCGGTTGAACTGTGCCACCAGACAAATTCCCTGCCCGAAGTCTGTGGCCGGGTCTGCCCACAGGACCGCCTTTGTGAAGGGGCCTGTACGCTCAATGATGGTTTTGGTGCCGTCACCATTGGTAACGCAGAAAAGTACATTACCGATACTGCTTTTGCGCTGGGCTGGAAGCCCGATATGTCCAAAGTCGTCTGGACTGACAAGAAAGTAGCCGTTATTGGTGCTGGCCCTGCCGGTCTGGGTTGCGCCGATATCCTGGTTCGCAACGGTGTTAAACCGGTGGTGTTTGACAAATACCCGGAAATCGGTGGTCTGCTGACCTTCGGCATTCCGCCATTCAAGCTGGAAAAGAAAGTCATGCAGCGCCGCCGCGAAATATTTGAATACATGGGCGTTGAATTCCGGCTCGGAACCGAAGTCGGCAAAGATGTGGAGTTCAAGCAGCTCCTTGAGGAATACGATGCCGTGTTCCTTGGCATGGGCACCTATAAGTACATGAAAGGTGGTTTCCCGGGTGAAGATCTGCCAGGTGTTTACGATGCCCTGCCTTTCCTGGTTTCCAATATCAACCGCCTGATGGGCTTTGAAAAAGACGAATCTGAATACATCAGCATGGAAGGCAAGCGCGTTGTCGTGCTGGGCGGTGGTGATACGGCGATGGACTGTGTGCGCACATCCATACGCCAGCAGGCCGACTCTGTTATCTGTGCCTATCGCCGGGACGAAGTCAACATGCCAGGCTCTCGCCGTGAAGTTAAGAACGCCAAGGAAGAAGGCGTTCGCTTTATGTTTAACCGACAGCCGGTGGAAATCATTGCCGACGATGAAGGCAAAGTGTCCGGAATCAAGGTGGTGGAAACACGCCTGGGTGAACCGGATGAGCGTGGACGTCGTCGTCCTGAACCGGTCGAAGGCAGTGAAAAAATCCTGGATGCCGATGCAGTTATCATGGCGTTTGGCTTCCAGCCGAGCCCTGCACCCTGGATGGAAGAGCACGATATCAAGCTGGCGGACTGGGGTGGCGTCATTGCTCCTGAAGAGCAGGAATTTGCGTTCCAGACCAGCAATCCCAAAGTGTTTGCCGGGGGCGATATGGTTCGCGGCTCGGATCTGGTAGTCACAGCAATCTGGGAAGGCCGTGAAGCGGCCGAAGGTATCCTGGATTACCTGGAAGTCTAGTCGTCACTCTTTATAACTCTCTATGTCCCTGCCTGAATTAAAAAACGATCGCTTCCTGCGCGCCTTAAAGCGCCAGCCAGTTGATATGACTCCCGTCTGGATGATGCGCCAGGCCGGACGTTATCTTCCCGAATACCGTGAATTGCGCCAGCATGCAGGCTCGTTCATGGACCTTTGTACCAACCCAGAATGGGCCTGCGAGGTTACCTTGCAGCCATTGGAGCGGTTCCCCCTGGATGCGGCCATTCTTTTTTCAGACATCCTGACAATCCCGGATGCCATGGGTCTTGGCCTTTATTTCGAGACTGGCGAAGGACCGAAATTTCGCAAGCCTGTTCGCACAGAAGCCGATATTGAAGCGCTGGAAGTTACCAACACTGCGTCGCAACTTAGTTATGTTACCGACGCTGTTCGCCTCATTCGCAAGGAATTGAATGGGCGTGTACCTCTTATTGGCTTTTCCGGAAGCCCCTGGACACTGGCAACCTATATGGTGGAAGGCCAGTCAAGCCGTGACTTTAAACGGATCAAGACCCTGATCTATACCCAGCCCGAACTCGCCCACCAATTGCTGTCCAAACTGGCAGAGTCCGTAGCTGAATATCTCAGCGCCCAGATCCAGGCGGGCGCCCAGACAGTCCAGATATTTGATACCTGGGGTGGAGCGCTCAGCGACCAGGCCTATCTGGATTTCTCCCTGCAATACATGCAGCGCATCGTCTCCAAACTAAAATCCAATCCAGACACAGCCGATGTGCCGGTTATTCTGTTTACCAAGAACGGTGGCCAATGGCTGGAACAAATCGCCGCCACCGGCTGCGATGCAGCCGGTCTGGACTGGACCACCAACATCGGGCAAGCGAGATCGCGTGTGGGCGACAAAATTTGTCTCCAGGGCAATCTGGATCCCGCCATACTTTTAAGTGGTCCTGAACAGATAAGGACAGAAGTTGGCCGCATTCTGACAGAATTTGGCAGCGGTCCAGGACACGTATTTAACCTCGGTCATGGCATTACCCCCGATGTCCCCGTCGAGCATGCCGCTGCATTTGTGAGTGCTGTGCACGAGCTAAGTGTGATATAAGTCGCAATCCAGCGGTTTATTGAGAAAACCCCTCTAGCGAAAACTAGCCATTCCCATACCAACGGTAGAAACTTTGGCTGTACATTTGTCGCTGTTAGAAAAGTGGAGTTGAAGACTCAGTTAGCGAGACTACCGTTATGGCAGAGCTAGAAAAAGTAAAAGTAGACGTCATGGACCTGAAGGTCGGGCTCTACGTTTCCGCACTGGACCGGCCCTGGTCACAGACCTCTTTCCCGCTGCAAGGGTTTAAGATTCGTTCTCACAGAGAGTTGAGCGCGCTTAAGGCCGTCTGCCAGTATGTTTATATTGATTCAGAGAAAAGCAACTTTGATAGTGATGAGGCACGCCAGCAAATTCTCAACAGTAGTGCTTCTGATAAAAGGGATATCAACAAGGTTCGCAAATCGACCCGTCCGCTGGATATTGACCACAATTATTACGGGTTCAACAACAACATCCCATCAGCCAGCCAATATAAACAGGTAAATGATGACCTGATCAGGGTCTCGAGTTCCATTAACGCCATTTATTCTGAACTTCGTGCGGGCTCTGACATCGACGAAGCCAAGCTGAATCAGGCTTCTTCCATTCTGACCGATGCGATTGTCAAAATGCCGACGGCCGCCTTCTGGACCGCCTTGCTGCAGCAGCACGACGACCGGATATACAACCATGGGCTTCGCACAGCGACCTGGGCACTTTTGTGCGGACGTCATATCGGCCTGGAAGTCCTGCAACTTAAGCGTCTTGCACAGGGAATCCTGTTAAAGGATGTTTATCGACTCTCCGGGAAATTTAATACCCAGGCCAAAGCCGACCCGGTATTGACCAGTGTCAGTTTACTGCGGGAGTCTAATGCCCACCCAAAAATCATTGCCGTGGTGAAATACCATCGCGAACGATTTAACGGCTCAGGCAAACCATTCGGACTGGTGGGTGAAAAAATACCCTTCCTGGCTCGTATTGCTTCTATTGCGACCGCTTATGACCTGGCATTGCATCCACTCAAGAATCAGAGCAAGGCCAAGTCTCCCTCACAGGCGGCAAAAGTACTTTACAACCAGAAAGGCAAGGCATTTCAGGAAGAGCTCGTAGTTGAGTTCATTGAAGCCATCGGCCTGTACCCCCTGGGCACTATGGTTACGCTCTCTTCCGGAGAGACGGGTGTGGTAATCAAAAACAACCCCAACCGCCGACTCAAGCCCGAGATCATGGTCGTCAAGGACGCTAGCGGCTCGGAACTGGAAGAACCGCGAACCATCAACCTGTCCAGCGAAGAGGGGCTCTCAATAACGAATGACCTACCGGCAGCTCGCGCTGATGCCGAATTACAGAATGTGTTTGAGAACTCGGTTTTATCGTTGGTTCCCGATAGCGGCAAAGCCGGTGGCGGTTTTATCAAGCGACTCTTCGGGACATCTACAGCCGCCGCTGTTTAAGGTTTTCAATAACAACCTCCCCTATGGCCTAATCCTGCATTAGGCCAATTTTTTGCCCCATTTTTACCAACATGCCTTTTTCGAGGTTTTCGTCCAGCTCTGCGTGGCCTCTCGGACAAAGCAATATCACCGTCGATCCAAGGAAAAACCGACCTAACTCATCCCCCTTGTCCAGGGGACTTTCCTGGAATTCAATCTTGCTGGCGCTACTGGAACGAATAATTGGCCCTGAAAGTACTGTCTCCATACCACCAACGATAAGTGCCCCAACCAGAACCACCACAAACTTTTTCCCGGTCTTGTCCTTAAAAGTAATAACCAGTCTTTCGTTGATAGCAAACAGATTATCCAGTTTCCCTGTGGTACGGTTGTTGACGGAAAATAATTTCCCCGGGACATAGCGCATATCAACGGGTTCCCCGTCCAGTGGCATGTGGACGCGGTGATAATCCCTGGGGGATAAATACACCGTCGCAAAACAACCGCCATCCAGCTCATCCGCCAGGGAGTCATCATCAACCAGCTTTGCCAACGAAAAATATTTCCCCTTCGCCTGAATGAGCTGCTTCTGTTCGACCTGTCCGAATTCAGAGAGCACACCATCGGCCGGAGATATCATTGCCTGGGGATCCTCTGGAATCGGTCTTACATCCGGCCGGAGTGCCCGGGTAAAGAAATCATTAAAATCCCTGTACTGATCAATGCTTAACGCACGGGCTTCAGACATATCCACCTGATATGTCTTGATAAACATTTGAATGAGTAAGTTTTTTACGTGTCGATACTTAACCGATGCCAACATCCCGGCCAAAAGCGTCATCAGCTTTTTTGGCAGGTAGCGTTGCATTTCGACGAAAAAGTCCAAGGTCTTCCCCTCAGTAAAAAAAGTTCGCAGCAAGATTTGTTTTTAAATAAAAAAACTCATATCCCAGGTCACTTGCCGTACACTTTTCTCAATGGTTATATAGCTGCACAGAATATGAGCCTGTATAGATTATCATGAGTGATCGATTAACTAATCAGCCCATGTCGACAGAAATGTACGATCGCATTATTGCTGTCGCCGTAAAGATCGCCGGAGAAGCGGATGTCCATCGACTCTGCTCCACCCTGCTTTCGGAAGCACAATCCATAACCGGAGCCCAGGGAGGCACACTCTATCTGGTCTCTGAAAACGACAACAAGGAAGCTGACTCCCTGGATTTTGTGATTGTCCGCAACTCTGTGCTGAACATCGACACGGAAAAATCCAACCTCCCACCCCTGTCGCTTTTTAATGAAAAGGGTGAGCCCAACCTGAAAAATGTTGCCTGCTACGCCTTTCACAGCGGCGAACGCATCAATATCGAAGACGTCTATGCTTCAGAAGGCTTTGATTTTTCCGGAACCAAGCGCTTCGATGAAAGCACCGGCTTCAATAGCAAGTCGTTCCTCACGGTACCCCTGATCGCCGATACCGGCCGGGTGCTGGGTGTGTTTCAACTGCTCAATGCCACGGATGATGGGAAGGTCGTCTCTTTTGACCCTACCCACGAATCCGCGATTCAGATTCTGGCCAACTTTGCCGCCAAGGCACTGGAAACCCAACTGGCCAGTCAACGCCGTCGGGAACTGTTAATCAATCTTTCCGGCACCTCAGACACCAAACGGCTTACTGAGCAGATTCTAAAAGAAGCCAAGGCCATTACCAACGCGGATGGCGGCACCATCTTTATGCTGAATGACAAGCTCGAAGTGCCGCAGCTGGAATTCGCCCTTATGGTTAACGACCCCCTGGATATTTATCTGGGTGGTGCCGACGTCGACGATATCGACCTCCCGCCACTTCCCCTCAACCAAAGCTAGGTAAAAGGAAAGTCCGGCCTGGCAACCCACTGCGCCATTACGGGGGATGTCGTCAATATTGCCGATGCTTACGACAACACCGAATTTGATTTCACCCATGTTCGCGAATTCGACAAGCAACATGAGTATCACTCGAAATCCTTCCTGGCCGTCCCCCTGACCAACCATGAAGATGAGGTTATCGGCGTGCTCCAGCTCGTCAATGCTCGCGATTTCCGTACCCACGAGGTTATTCCCTTTGCCGAGAAGGCCGAGGCTATCGTTACTGCATTGGCAACCTACGCCGCCATCGCCCTGCATAACCGCATATTACTGCAGGACCTGAAAGCACTTCTGGACGCTTTTATTCAGGTGATCGCCCAGGCGATTGACGCGAAATCGTCCCATACCAGTAACCATTGTCAGCGCGTTCCCCTGCTAATGGAAATGATCGCCCAGGCGGCCTGTGAAGACGATCAAACCTTTGCCGACTTTAATCTGAATGAAGACGAGTGGTATGAGATTCGTGTCGCTGCCTGGATGCACGACTGCGGCAAGCTTGCTACCCCGGATTCTGTTCTGGACAAAAGCACGAAACTTCACCTGTTACGCGATGGCATTCACGAAGTTCATGCCCGTATTGCGGCCATTCGGCAAAGCCTGAGAGTTGATTATCTTGAGGCATTAATCGAGTCTCCCGAAAGCGCGGAACAGATAAAGGCAGATTACGAGGAAAAACTCGCCAACCTCGAAGATGATACGGCGTTTCTGCTTACCGCCAACAAAGGTGGCGAATTCATGTCGGAAGAATCCAAGGAACGCGTCCGGCGTATAGCGGGGCGCCAATGGCCGGATGCCAAAGGGGAACTGCAACCACTGCTAAGCCAGAAAGAAGTTGATTTTCTCTGTATCGAACGTGGAACGCTTTCCCGGGAGGAACGCCAGATTATCAACGACCATATGGTCGTTACCCTCGACATGCTGGAATCACTGCCCTTCCCCAAAAAACTGCGAAGGGTTCCCGAGTACGCAGGCGGCCATCACGAAAAAATGGACGGCAGCGGCTTCCCCCGCGGATTGACCCGCGATCAGATGTCCGTGCCCGCAAGGATGATGGCCATAGCTGATATTTTCGAAGCACTGACCTCGCAAGACCGCCCATACAAGGACCCGATGAAAATCAGTCTCGCTCTTACTATTCTCAAAAGAATGCGAGAAGATAACCATATTGATCCGGATCTGTTCGATTTGTTTGTCCGTTCCCGTGTGTGGGAGAAGTACGCCAAGACCACGCTTAAACCTGAACAGTTGGACGTAACCGACGCAGAGCCCTATTTGGCACAAGCCAACTAGTGCAAGACTAAGGAGAACCATATGCGGTTCCGGCTCCGAGATTTGAAGCGCAAGGTTTGGCCTGTTGGCGTCGGCCTGGCGATCACGTTTTTTCACCTGTACTGGATGAATACCAGTAATCCGCTGCTGATCGAAATCCGGCAACGCCTGGACTGGATCATCTACGACATGCGCCTCTTTTACAATCTGGAGGAAAACCCCGAACCCTCGCAGGATATTGTGCTGATCGATATGGACGAAAGGTCCCTGTCCGAACAGGGGCGTTGGCCCTGGAGCCGCCTGATTATGGCGGACCTGATCAACAAGCTGGGCGAGGCCGGTGTCGTGGTTACCGCGATCGACGTGTCATTCCCTGAGCCGGAGAACAATCCGGCAAGCCAGGTGATTGGCTACGTACGCAACCAGGGGTTGGAATCCGAACAAATCCTCAATGTCCTCGAACAGGCGGAAACTGATCTTGATGCCGATGGTGCCTTGGGCGAAGCTGTTGGTGGATACGATGTGATCCCCGGCTACCTGTTTATCAACGATGGCGAGAGCAAGGGCATGATGCCTCCGCCGGTCGCTACAGAAAGTAATGTTCCCGCACGAGCATGGGGAGTCAGGTCGGCTCGCGGCTACCTTGCCAATATTCCTGAAGTAACAGAAGCCGCAGCCGGTAGTGGCTTTTATTCCGTACTGGAAGATGACGATGGCACTCTCCGTCGTTACAACATGCTTTTTGAACACGATGGCGAGCTCTACTCATCACTGGCCCTGGAAACCATCCGGCTATACATGTTTGCCCAGGAAATTGAACTGCTGGGAACGCAAACCAATGGCTCGGCGGCACTTGAGGGTGTGCGTGTTGCCGATCTGGAAATACCCCTGGATCAATATGGGCAGATGCTTATCCCTTTCCGTGGCCGGAGCGGACAGTTCCACTCCGTATCGGCAACGGATGTGATTGAAGGCCGAGTCGATCCCAGGGAACTGGAAGGCAGAATCGCCTTTATCGGTTCTACCGCCATGGCACTGTTCGACTTTCGCAGCACCCCCGTACAAAGCCAGTTCCCGGGCCTGGAAGTGCACCCAACCATTGTCCAGGGCATTCTGGACCAGAACATCAAACACCAACCCTGGTGGGGTTATGGCGTCAATCTCTTACTTGTTGTCATTACCGGTGTCCTGTTTTCATTTATTTTGCCCTTCCTGAGCGCCCCCTTTATTCTGGCCATCTCTGCGTTATATCTTATTGGCTACGCCCTGGTAAACAATTGGGCCTGGACGTCACTGGGACTGGCCATGGACGCCACCATTATTATTTCGCTGGTAATTATGCAAAGTGTCGGTGTTTTCATTTACGGCTTTGTGTCCGAGCGTTTTGCCCGTATGCAGGTGACTGATATGTTTGGTCAATACGTGCCGCCCGAACTGGTCGAACAGATGAGTGAATCGCCGGACAGCGCACTGAGCTTTGACGGTGACCGGCGCGACATGACCGTACTGTTTGCCGATATTCGTAACTTCACCAGTATTTCCGAAGGGATGGAACCGGCCGAGCTGAAAGACATGCTCAACCGCTATTTCACCCCAATGACCAAAATTATCTTTGATAACCGTGGCACCATCGACAAATACATTGGCGACCTGGTGATGGCTTTCTGGGGTGCGCCACTGGATGATCCCGAGCACGCAAAAAATGCGCTGCGTGCGGCCATGGAGATGCTGGAAGAAACCCAGAACCTGAAAACCAAATTCAAGGCCATGGGTTATCCCGACATTGAAATTGGCATCGGCCTGAATTCGGGTGAAATGAATGTGGGCAATATGGGTTCAGAGTATCGCCGCTCTTACACCGTGCTAGGGGATAACGTAAACCTGGGTTCACGTATTGAGGGGCTGACCAAATTCTACGGTGCCAAACTATTGGTTGGGGAAAACACCTACTACCAGTGCCAGGATGAATTCGAATTTTGTCCGGTCGACAAAGTCCTGGTAAAAGGCAAGGAAGCGCCGGTAACTCTCTATGAGCCGCTGGGCAAGAAAGACGAGATTGATCCGGAAACCCTGTTCGAAATGGAAAGCTACCAGGAAGCGCTGGAAGCCTACTACCAGGGTTACTGGGAAGATGCCCACCGCCAGTTCTTTATTCTCAGCAAACTCAACCCGGATCGCGGACTATACAAAGTCTACGCCGAACGCACCTCGGGTGAACACGAACCACCCCCCGAAGGCTGGGATGGAGTATTCCGGCATACCAGTAAATAACTGGAACTTCCCAAGCGGGAACGAAAAATATTAAGACACAAAAAAACCTCGCGATTGCGAAGTTTTTTTGACATGGGTGCAATTACTCGTCGTAACTGATCTCAAGCAGGAAGGTGCCTGCGGCTTCTGCATCCATAGCAGGTGCCGACAGATTATATGCCCCCAGTACGGCATCTGCATTGGCTCCCAGAATTGCGGTATTTACATTACCTTCAACTGGCGTATAGCACTCACCACAATCATCCAGACCGCCACTCACTTCAAAATTCTGGGTTGCAGAGTAATTTTCTATCGCAACATCTTCCGCCCATGCATACCAGTCGCCATCCTTGGTGCTGAGATACATATCAAAGTAACCGATAGTTTGTGAGCCAAAATCGATACCCATATAGACGGCTTCAAGAAGGCCCATATCACCATCCTGATCGGTAACAGTGTGTGTGCCACCGGACCCATGGTAATCGATATATGCATTTTGCATTTCCAGGGTCTGCATATCTGAAACGGAGATCAGGTCATCAGAGTAAGCAAAATGAATGGCACCTACGGTATCGACATTGGAACCATCCACATTGACCTGATCATAGGATAACCAGCGGCCCCAGTATGCCTCATAAGATCGGTCCTCACCCTGGACTGAATCGTATACATCCAGTCGCCCTTCCGTGATGTCCAAATCGGTATCCAGGGTCATACCTTCTACCGCTGAGCCACCACTAAAGCTGCCAGCAACCAGCGCCTGCGCATGACCAAAACCGTTTTCCGAAAGAGTGGCAATATCAACAGGCGAGGTAGAAAGCCCACTGATGGCGATATCCGAATCCAG
The DNA here is from genome assembly GCA_965222065.1 of Pseudomonadales bacterium. GTDB lineage: Bacteria > Pseudomonadota > Gammaproteobacteria > Pseudomonadales > GM7GCV1 > GM7GCV1. The sequence continues at coordinate 1,759,438 of OZ244933.1, read as the reverse complement.
AACTGTGGCAAACATGCCCGCCGCATTTGAGGAGCGCACTGGACCATCGCCATCAAAGATTCGAATAGGCTGGCGGCGCAACGCAAAATTCTGCGTAACGGCAAAGGTGTCGTACATCTCTTCTGGAGCGTTTACTAGTCCCAGCGTACCAAGGGCAAATTCCGCGTTGGGACCAGCAAAAGCAACTGTCGCATCACCTACTGCATCGACATAACCGTAAAAACAGGGCCCACCACAGTAATTGCCATCAGAATCGCCCATAGAGCCTAGTAGCTCAAACGAGGCCCCAATGGTTCCGTTGCCTAGATCCGTGATTGCTCCACCAACACCCATTTGGGAATTAAAATAGGCTTGATAGTAATCACTATCCACAGAAAACAGGGTATTAAAACCACTGATCTGCGACTGCGAAAAATCGACTGACATTCTGGTGTGTACAACATTGCCTGCATAGCCATACTGATCTGCCGGTGAAGGTCCGCCAATATAGCTGTAACGCACTTCGTATTCATCAAGGGGCACATCTGGCAACTGGGCTGTCCACTGATCGGTATAGAGATACTGGAAGACATCTGTGTAGGAAAGCCCCATAGCTCCCTGGCTATCAACTTCCCCGGCATCGCCAATCCAGGTACCCCAAAATAAATTGGTACCAGTACCGGGATCGCTTTCGATGACATGATCTACCAGGGTGCCATCAATAACGCCTGCAGTACCCATTGGGTTCACCAGACCTGTTATCGCATTAACCTGTCGCCCGCGATAATCTGTGGCGCTAAACATATTGAGTCCCGCATCTACTGCACCCGTAAGGTCACCCAGGTTGGCAAAAGTTGCCCCACTTCCCTGCAGAGCCAGGATACCTAAAGGGAGGTAATTACCATCAGAGTCAAGAATCACACTGGTAAAGGCCGCATCAGGCGCGCCGGAAGTATTGATTACCGTCGGATTATTGAACACTAGAGGCGATTCGTCCCGCCCCAGAGCGAATACGCCTTGAACCGAAGAATGCCCATAGAGGTAGTTGTATTCATAGGGATCACAATCGACACATGAAAGCCCGGCAAACAGCGAATAGGCGCCCAATATACCCTCGGGGATGTAACCCTGCATATCTCCGCCAGCAAACTCAAAGTTGGCAAAACCACTTATTTGCGAACGATCGCCACATTCACCACCAAAACAGTAACCGTGAAGGGAAACACCGCCGTATCCATAGTAGGAACCACCACCCAGGCTCGCCCGGTAAATCATATCGTCAATAGTTAAGCCCAGATTCATGGATACGACTGACTCACTATAGAAGTCCATTGCCATGTCGGCGTATTCCAGATGGCCGGTACGACCGTGCATATCACTGGGAGCCGTACCACCGATAAGATTAAAGGTAAGGATCATCTCACTGGGCTCACCAACTTGCATGCCAATATCGTTTTCGCCCTTGGCAAGAAAAGCTGCATTATTCGAATATCCAAAATGAACGATCGGGCTAACGGCATAGTCGCCATAGTCGAAGGAAACATCACCGGCAAACCAGCGCCCCCAACTAATTTCAGCCCCGGAAGCGAAGGTATGACTGGAAAACTCGGCTAACACCCCTTGATCAACATTAAGGGCGTCGCACTCAACACATCCAATGCTTACAGGGACCTCTACACCATTGAGGTCAACAAACACAGAGTCTTCACCATAATAGTCATAAAAACTATTGATGGCCGGGTACAGGCCACCGCTGTACATGTCTTCCTTGTAAAGGGCTGTAATTGTGAATGTTTCCATTTCAGTAGGAACTACCGAATAGGTGCTGGTATCCCCGATATCGAAGAAAAACGGATTGGCCGAAGTGCCTTCAGACTCCAGTACATAGGCACCGGAAGCGCTGATAAAGGGGTTGCCCATCAGATAGTTTTCATGATCAAAGCTGGCCCCCATGGTGTTTAACCCATAGCTGCCCAGTACGCCCTGTGCCTGGGCTCCCAGGAATGAGAAGCTGGTTTCACCTGACAGGGCGATACCTGAGCCACAGTCACCCCCTTCGCACATACCGGCGAGATCCAGCTCAACGTCTTCTTCGACATCAAACAGATACGCCACACTGTTATCTGGTGCCAATCCGGCCATGTACGAGCGGTTGCCAATATCCAGTGAAAGATCAAAGCGCGTAACCGCTTGCTGGTAGAAATCCAGGTCCATGGAGATTTCAGAAACCGAACCGACATTACCCATCTCATCAGTGGGTGAGGTACCGGCCACATAATTGTATGTGGCAATGGAGGGGCCAAACAATTGTTCAAAGGACTCTGTCTGGTCTTCAGTGTAGCCAAAGTGCAAATCTGCTTCGAGAATGACATCCCGCAACGTGCCGTAATCTTGATCAAACACAGAAGCGGAAATATCTGTGGCAACCCAGCGCCCGAAGTCGGCACTAAAACCTGCCCCGTTGTAGGAACCGGCTTCAACCAGAATACCTTCATTAATCTGCATGCACGGATCGCAGTCAATTTCGGTACCATTATCAAATTCCACGATATCAAAGCCAACCAGGGCGTTCACCCCCATCATCTCGTACAGCTCCAGATGGTCGCCAATCTGTGGAAGTACAGTGAGGGGGAAGGCCTGGGTTCGATAACCACCATTCATGTCCTCAATAGAAGCAATACCGGCAGCCACAGCAATGCCATTAGAAGAGGTTGTGGTCTGGAAGTCGCTGCTGAAGTAGTAGGGAGCCACCTCAAGTTGGTCCTGCTCCAGGACATAAACACCATTAGCTGTATTTGTAGGGGTAAGAGCCGTAAATGAGTTCGGGCTGGCATTTGGAGAGAATCCTCCCGCTATATGTCGAAGGCTGTAACTACCCAAAACACCCTGGGCGGAATTACCGATAAACACCAGGCTGGTATCACCCCAAAGGGTGTAGTTACCGGTTCCATTACCATTGACATAACCCACGAGAAGCAGCGGATCCAGCAGGCTCTGCTCTTCATAGAGCATGGCTTGGTAGTTCAGGTTGCCAATATCCAGATCCATGGAGAATTCAGTGACGACCTGATAGAAGAAATCAAATGCCATGATCACTTCATTAAGTGTGCCTGCAGTTCCATTCTGGTTGGTTGGCGATGTGCCACCTGCAAGGCTGTATTTTGCCACCATAGGCATTCCCAGCGACGCCACATAGCTATCGTACTCATCAAAGCTCATTGCGTTCGGGGAATAGCCATAATGCAGTGCCGGGCCAACGTTAAAGGAATTGCCGTTGATCAGTGCGCCTGATTCGTCCAGTTGCCAACGGCCCCAGTTCACGCCAAAGCCTGCTCCAGCGAAATTACTGATGCCTCCACTTTCAACAAGTTCACCCTCTACCACTTCCACTTCACAGGAAGGCGAGCAGTTATCAGTATCAACACTGTCCAAATAGACATTTCCAACATCACCCTGTTCGGCAAGCACCACGCGTACTCCCGAACCATCCGGCAGGAGAGTGGCATTCAGGGAACCCATACTGGCGTTGCCGCCAGCCAGTGCCACCGCTGAGCCTGCCGCAGCTTCAGTAGTAACAAAAGAAGGGTATGGGTCTAAAGTATCCGGAATACCATCGCCATCAGTGTCAGGATCAGTGTTGTCCCCTCGCCCTTCAATAATCTCCTGTGCCTGACCGGATTGCAGCTGGGTTATGCTGAATCTGTTGCTGCCTTCGCTCTCACCGGAATCACCACAAGCATTAGCGGCATTAGGATCATTACTACAGTTGATCGGATCACGTTCATCCAGGCCACCAAAATCGCGACCCAGGTTTTCATCACCACCTGTCAGGCCACCTTCGTCCGGACTTGCATCAGTATCACCAGATGAACCGAACTGAGAGGCATCACCGTCGGTGTCTTCGTCACTGCCTGTGTCGTTTCCTCCCTGGTTGTCATCACCGCCTTCAGCGCCAGTATCAGTTTCTCCACCATCGTCAGAATCACCTTCTTCTTCCTGCTCCTCTTCGCCGCGCTCGGAGGTCGTGTCTTCAAACACGACCGAAGGCCGTCTTACTAGCGCCTGGGGAGAGGTGTTTTGATCCTGGACATAAAAATAACCATCCTGGTCAATGTCTTCACAGCCGCCAGCGTTACATACGTCGATACCGCCTTCAGCCACACCACCATAAAGGCCGGGCGCCAGACCATCACAGGAGGTAGTGCAATAAGTTGCCGCCCAGTGGGTGCCACGCAAGCCAATAGTTGCCAGGGGAGTTTCAAATCGATAGCGACTTTTGTTGGTATTGCCAATCAAGCCGGTAATAGCCTGCAAACCACCTCTAAAGAGTCGATACACGGCGCTTTCCGTGCCATCTTCCTGCCCGTTAAATGTATGCTCTTCCACAAAAAAGCTGGTCTCGGGTTGCAGGGCAACCAGGCCATTGTCGTTAAACCGTATTTGCGCCCTGGAACGGGTCGCTGTAATGACAGTATCGCCTTCATAAACTGGCGAACGGCGACGTAATTGGCGAACGGTGCCATCTTCGGCTTCCGCGGTCACAGTGCCACTGGTCGAGAGAATCAATCCGACTGCTTCTTCTTCGGATTGTGCGTGCGCGTTTGACCCCAGCCAAAAAATCACAACGGCCAGAAGAACCTGAATCCCAGTAAATTTATTTGTATTCATAACCTAGTTCCTCGCGGGGCCTATCTAAAGGTATACCGCACGCTGAAAACGAGTTGGTTTCTGTCATAGTCGAAAATGGCAATATTGGAATCCGTTCCACCCAGTGAGCCATCCAGCTTGAGCAAGACATTGTCAACAGGTAGCCAGGCCAAGCCTGCCCTGAATGTTTTCTGCTCATCATCCCTTTTAATAAAGACATCTCCGCCACTGGAACCGGAAGGCAGGGCATGGAGCGCATCGCCAGAGTACTTGTTCTGCTGAATCTCATAACCCAGAGACACCTGCCAGTCTGCTGCCGGAGTCAGGGTGATCGAAGCATTAGCGCCAACGATATCCCTGTCGGCTGTCGCGAGAGCACCCGGCAACTGTTCGTTGTCAGCGCTTTCATCACCTATAACACCGCCGATAGTCAGCATGGGACGCATGGAGGCAATAAATTGGTGCTGAACGGACAGACCACCCATGCTCATGAGTGAGTCTTTAAACTTTAAGTCATCATAGGAAAGCTCGGTTACTTGCCCAAACAGGGTAACCGCCGTTTGCGGCGTCCATGTATAACGCCAACTGCTGCGAAGGCCCAGACTGTCCCGGTAGCCCTTCTTGTCGATTTCCATCACGTTGTATTCGGCCGATAGGCTGAAATTGTGGGCGCCTTTTTCCAATCGTGCGCCACCACGGGTTCCATAGCCAAAAATACGGCCCAGACCAACCGCGGAGGATTGATCGTCAGGATCCAGCAACTCAAACCCATCACGGTTTTCGCGCAAATTCATGTTGCCTGAAGCAAACAGACTGATACCTGGACGAATCGGGTGATTGACACTGACGTCGCCCCTGAATTGGTAAAAGACGTCACCAAATTCCCGGCTGGCAAGCGTGGCTTCATCGCCCAACAGTGGGATAAAAAACGTATCTGTGTCCGGGGAGGCCAGTACATTGGAATCATAACCACTGCCCAGCTCTACATTGGCAACGACCGTGGTTTCGCGTTTGGAGCGGCGATTATCGATTGCACGCAAGTATGGCCGCACATTCTGGATGACTTCTTCGGGGGGGTTGGATGCCAGAACTTGGTTAAATTCTTTCTCGGCGCGCTCATCTTCTTCCAGTGCAAAATACGCCCTGCCCAGTTCCAACCGGGCATAGTCATTATTGGGCTGGTACATCAACACTCTCTCCAGTGCGAAAGCGCCTTCAGACGCACGCCCCGTATCAACCGCGGCAACACCGTAGTGCAGATCAAATGCCGGATCGCCTTCATATTGGGGAAGCTGTTGCATGGCCAGGGTATAGGCCTCGGCAGAGCGACCAGTCGCATTGAGCTGGGCAATCTGGCTTGCCGGACTCTGCGATTGTGCAAACATCAGTTCCGAAGATACTAATGCAGAAATGGCGATGGCTAGCTTTACAGAGGTGGTTCTGGCGCGAAAAAAAGAACTTTTCTTTTTTTCAGCAGACGTTTTTTCACCCAATGCTGGAACCGAATTCATACTGACCTCCCCAAATGAGTCATCTATGTATGGTTGCATTGTCTTTGTGGCAGAACATTGACACTACTACCTATTCAGCGTGCGCAACAGCTCAGCCTACAAAATATCGACATGTTTCACGAAGAGTATAGTCTGCTCGATGACATTTTTGTGAACCAATTCATGGCCTAAGCCTGTTTGGCCTTGTTTTTTTCGTATTATTCGCTAATCAAATCAATAAATCCCTGAAATCGGCTCGGTTCTATTTTGCCGTCGCTTAATGCTTGTCGAACGGCACAGCCTCGATCCTGGCCGTGGGCACAATTACGAAACTGGCATCGATCAGAATAATGCTGGATTTCAGGAAATCCCCGAACAATCTCCTGAAACGACCAGGCACTATTGACGAACTCCCGTATTCCCGGCGAATCCATAATCCATCCCCCGCCAAGCAAATCATATATCTGGGATGCGGTCGTCGTATGACGTCCTTTGGTTCGTTTTTGTGAGAGCGTGCCCACCTGGGCTACCGGCTGCTCCAATATCCCGTTAATTAGTGAGGATTTACCAACACCTGACTGACCCACCAGGGCCAGTTTTTTCCCACGCATCCAAAGGGAAAGATCAAATAGCGTGCTGGCAGACAAGGCCGAAACACTGAATACCGGATAACCCAGCCCGGGATAAATTCGCTGTACTTCAGCCAGAACTTCGCCTTGCTGCCTGTCCGACTTGTTTATGACAATCGCCGGAACCACTCCAGAAATTTCTGCAGCGGCGAGATATCGATCAATCAGGTTCAGGTGCGGCTCTGGCTCTGGCGCGACCACAACCAATAAGGCATCCAGGTTTGCCGCAATCAGCTTTCTATTACCGCGCTTGTCCGTGCGAAAAACTTCCGTCTGTCGCTCATCACGACCGGCAATAATCCAGGGATCCCCTCCACCGTCTCCTCGCAGGAAAACCCGGTCCCCGGCTACCAGGTCGCGCATGGCATGGCGCACTTCCGCCTGATATTCGATACCACTGTCACTCCGAACCCTCGCCCTGGAACCGTGATGACTGACAACCAGGCCCGCTTGACCGTCCATAATCAGCCTGAAACCGCCAAGTGCATTTCAATGCACTGTATTTCATTGCAAGGAAGGTTAGAATTCATGACACAGACGCATGGAAAAATATATGGCTGATTCTAATCGCAACGATTTAAACCTCATATGGATAGATCTGGAAATGACCGGGCTGGATACGCTCAATGATCATATTATTGAAATTGCCACGCTGGTTACCGACCCCGAGCTACACATTCTTGCAGAAGGCCCGGTAATAGCAATACACCAGCCTGCAGAAGTGATGAACGCCATGGACGAATGGAATACAGCCCAGCATGAAAAATCAGGCCTGACCAGTCGCGTACTGGAGAGTTCAGCGACAGTCGACGAGGCACAATCCGCTACCCTGGATTTCCTGCAAAAATGGGTTCCTGCAAAAACCTCTCCCATGTGTGGCAATTCAATTTGTCAGGACCGGCGTTTTTTGGCCCGGGAAATGCCTGAGCTGGAAGCCTTTTTTCATTACCGCAACCTCGATGTGAGCACACTCAAGGAGCTGGCCCGGCGTTGGGCCCCGGAAGTCGCCGGGCAATTCAAGAAACAGGGGTCGCACTTGGCGATGGACGACATCCATGATTCTATCCAGGAGCTTAAGCACTATCGGGAAACCATCCTGAAGTGCTAAATCAGGGATCAGTGGTTAACCGCCCGCCCGGAAGGAATTGCCAGGTCCGTATAAACACAATTTTGTCGTACTTGCTCTCGAGCGCTCTGGGAAAAGGCTCAAAGGGTGCAGATAATCGGGCAATTCGGACTGCCGAACGATCAAGAACCGGGTAACCGGAAGATTCGGTAATCTCGGTACTCTCCAGAGAGCCATCGGGCAGAACCGTCAATTTCATACGCAAACTGCCATAGACTCCGCCTTCAATGGATTCTCGCGGATAATTCCGATTGCCTATATCGATCACTCTCTGCTGCATATGCGCCTGGTACTCCGCATCCTCCCTGGCCTTTGCCGCGACGGAGGTCAGCGCGCCGATTTTGGGCCGCCTGGCGTATTCCTGTTGCAGCATATCGAGTCGGGCAAGCAAGGATTGTCTCGCACTTGCCGAAGCGACACTGGGCGCCTCTGGCTGAGGGGCCTCTACCGAATTTGACAGCACACTGTTTTCCGGACTGGCCAGGGTAGTCAATACCCGGTTTTGGGACTCACCTCCCTGAATCTGCAAAGGCGACTGAGGCACCTCTCCCTGCTCACCATCCATATTTGCCCTGGACTCGGGATCGGGAGTGGTCGGTACCATCGCGTCTTCTTCTGTTCCGCTGGCCTGCTGGTTTTGTTGCGCCAGAAAATCTGCCTCATCGGGAGCCTCACTGGAATAATGCGTTACCAGCGTCACATCCAGATCCGAATGTGACTGACTGGAATCAATCCAGTTAAAGACAACACCAAAAATCAGGATCAGGTGTAATGCCAGGGCGATAAAAAACCCAAAACCAAAACGATCTCCACTATCAACATTCAGCTGATAGCCCCCGGAAATCTGCTCAGTCATTTGCCTGCCTTTTGTTCTGCAAATGCATTGCCACGGAATCCATCAAAAGGCCACCTATATCCGTTCCAGCGTCGCGATCTATCTCACGTATGCAGGTCGGGCTGGTGACATTGATCTCCGTCAGGTAATCACCAATGACATCAAGGCCCACAAAGATCAAGCCTCTTTCCTTCAGCTCGTCTGCTACCTGCTCAACAATCCAGCGATCCCTGGCCGTAAGCTCTTTAACAACACCTTGCCCACCTGCCGCCAGGTTTCCGCGTGTTTCCCCACGTGCGGGAACCCGGGCCAGGCAATATGGCACCGGCTCACCATCGATCAATAGTATGCGTTTATCTCCCTCCGCAATTTCGGGAAGGTATTTTTGCGCCATAATCGGTCGAGCCCCATGTTCTGTCAGCGTTTCCAGAATAACGCTCAAATTATGCTCCTGGGGACGCGCACGGAATACCGAGCTGCCTCCCATCCCATCCAGTGGCTTATAGATAACGTCCTCATGTTCCAGGTGGAAAGCCTTTAACCTCTTGCTGTCGGCGCTTACCAGCAAGGGCGGGCAACATTGGGGAAAATTTGTCGCAAACAGCTTTTCATTGCAGTCCCTCAGCGAGCGCGGTTTGTTAACAATCAGCACCCCCTGGTCCTCAAGGCGTTCCAGCAAATACGTGGAGTAAATGTAGTTGATATCAAAAGGGGGATCCTTGCGCATGAAAATGGCGTCCATCCCTGCCAGGTTTACATCTTCGGTGTCGCCAAGCGTATACCAGCGTTCTTGCGCCAGATCCACGGCCAGCGTCTGCACTTTGGACACCACACTCCCCTCAGACAAACTCATATCGAGCGGATTAATGTAATACACAGTCCATCCCCTGGCCTGTGCCGCCAGGATCATGGCAAGACTACTGTCTTTTTTGATGTGTAGGCGCTGAAGGGGGTCAAGCACGAACCCAACTGAAATATTTCTATTTTGCAAATCGGCTCCTAATTTGAGCTGTTAGATGTTATTGGCAGTTTCGCAACCAAGACAGGCATTTCAATTGGACAATCCGGCCGAAAGCCTCTTTTCTAATGCGAGATCTGCTTCACAGAGTAGAGCATTTTCCGAAAATACGGTTTGCTCATTGTTGTGTTTATTATACCTTTACGACAATATTGAAAGGTTCTTACCTTAAATAATAAGGGTTTTTCCTAAATGGGGCGCACAGCACAATGAAAGTCATGGTGGTTGATGACAGTAATACTATTCGCCGCACCGTAGAAACCATTCTAAGCAAAATCGGCTGCAGCGTGGTCACCGCAATCGATGGCTACGATGCCTTGGCCAAGATTGCTGAATCCAAACCAGATCTCATCTTTATCGACATCATGATGCCTCGTCTGGACGGCTATCAGACATGCGCACTGGTCAAGAATAACCCAGCATACAAGGCGACTCCGGTCGTGATGTTATCCAGTAAAGATGGGCTGTTCGACAAGGCGAAAGGAAGAATCGTAGGTTCTGACCAGTACCTCACCAAGCCCTTTAGCAAGGACGAACTTCTGGAAGTTTACGAGCAGTACGCTTCTTAACACGGCAATACAGACGATAATCACTTGGGAAAATTCACATGGCCAAGGTACTCATAGTCGACGACTCGCAAACCGAAACCAAACGATTTACTCAGTTTCTGGAAAAACACGGACATGACGTCATTACCGCAGACAGCGGCGAGGTCGGTATCGAGGTAGCCAAATCAGAACTGCCCGACCTTATCCTGATGGATGTGGTGATGCCCGGACTCAATGGCTTTCAGGCAACCAGACGCCTGACGCGGGATCCCGGCACCAAACATATACCGATTATTATTGTCACCACCAAGGATCAGGAAACTGACAAGGTGTGGGGGCGGCGCCAGGGAGCCAGCGCCTACCTGAGCAAACCGGTTCCTGAAGACCTGCTGATGGAAACCATTCGACAGGCACTGGATAAATAAAACACATATAAAATAAAAAGGGTCAACCATGGCAAAAATATTATTGGTAGAAGATTCGCAAACAGAATCCCGGGCTTACGCCCAAATTCTGTTAAAGCACGGCCACGAAGTCGACATGGCCGAAAACGGTGAGCAAGGCGTACAGCGGGCCAAGGAAAACCTGCCCGACCTTATCCTGATGGATGTGGTGATGCCCGGACTCAATGGCTTTCAGGCCACACGACAAATTACCCGGGGCGATTCGACCAGACATATTCCAGTAGTCGTCGTCAGCACCAAAGACCAGGAGACGGACAAAGTGTGGGCTACCAGACAAGGTGCCACAGCATTCCTTACCAAGCCGGTTCCTGAGAAGCTTTTGCTCGATACGATTAATCAGGCGTTGACCGGTTAATCCCATGACCAGGCCGATCCACCCTTTTGAGCAACTAAAGCAGCTGGCACAGCGTGTCAGGGATCGGGCTGCGCCCTTGCCGGAGCGATCCGGCAAAGACAATTCCTGGCAGGCTATTGCTTTCCAGCTCAACGAAGCCACCATGCTTATCGACATGAATGCAGTGTCGGAGGTGTCTCCGCAGCCCCCTGTGACCAAGCTCCCCGGCGTGAAACGCTGGGTACTGGGAATATCCAATGTTCGGGGTGAAGTGCTGGCCATTGTCGACCTGCATGAGCTTTTTGAATTGGGAGGCAGCCGTACGCCGCATCTCAATCGGGTTATCGCTATTGAAGAAGGCGACACCAGACTGGGAATGGTTGTGGACAGGGTAATCGGCATGCGCCAGGTCAGTGCGCAGGAAATGCGTGAACAAACATCTGAAGAATGTCCGGAATCATTAAAGACCTGTATTTCGGGTTCAGTGCTTATCGATGGCCAGTGGATGGATATTTTTGATCCGGAAAAGCTGGTCAAAAACGAGAACTTTTTAAGTGTTTCGACTTTATAAACAGTTGGAAATAATCGGTTGGAATTGAGAGCTCCAACCTGTTAGATGGTGAAAATATGGCTAGATCAGAAGGTTCCAGAAGAGTAACGATTATCGTGCTCATCGTCATCATGGTGGCGGCGCTTGGCGTGGCCGGGTTCAGTATTGTGGATGCAAATATACGAACGGCAGAAGACCGGGAGTCACAATCCATCCTGAACCAGATGCAATCCGAGGTTTACGACCTCATGATTATCGCCCAGGAAGCGGCGGCCGGTGACGAAAACGCACTGTTCATTCTTCCTGATTTAAAAAATCAGATTCGTGGCCTGATGTCTCAATTTAACGCCACTGAGGATGAAATTGCTGAAGAGTCCCGAGCCACCCTGAATAACCAGATCAGCATCATTGCTGAAAACATCGACACCATTGAAGCGCAGACCGAAAACGTTCTCTTTCTGTACGACCAGCTCTCTATTCTTGAAGCCAGCATTCCCCAAATTCAGCAGGCCTATACCACCGTGGTAGATACCATGCTGCAAGCGGAATCACCGCCCGATCAGGTGGCTGAAGCACAGGCGCAGGTATGGCGTGCAGAACGCCTGCTGACCTCCCTGAACCGTATACTGGGGGGCTCTGATGATGCCGTAGCCTCTGCCGAGCAGTTCCGCCAGGACGTGCTGGTCTTCAACCAGGTTCTTACGGGGATGCAGGAAGGCAACCTGATCATGGGAATCACACGTGTTGAATCCCCGGAAGCACGACTACTCCTTGAACAGGTCGACAACCAGTTTGCTGAACTTAACCAGTCTATCGAATCCGTTATTTCGGCGTCTCCTTCGCTAGGTCAAATATCACAGGCCAGCAGTGTTATCCTGGATACAGCAGCGGCCCTGCTGCAATCCACGACGGCCATTTCCGATGAGATTTCCGCACTGGCCGACAACATCCAGAAACGTCCGCTTTCAACAGCGTTTACCACGTTGGTTGCAGCCAGCGTGGTGGTGCTTGTCCTGTTTATTCTGGGTGTTCAAATTTACTTCAACACACGTAAAAACCTGGTCAGTACGGAAGACACCAACGAACGCAACCAGGAAGCTATTCTGCGTCTTCTTGACGAAATTGCCGACCTCGGTGAAGGTGACTTGACGGTTCATGCAACGGTAACCGAGGACTTTACCGGTGCGATTGCGGACTCTATCAACTACGCGATCGAACAATTGCGAGGACTGGTGGCAAGGGTGGCCACCACCGCTGAGTCTGTGGCCGCATCCTCAAACGAAACGCGGGCCACTTCACTGCGACTTTCTGAAGCGTCGGAGCATCAGGCAACCCAGATTGCCAATGCTTCCAGCTCCATCAATGAGATCTCGGAAAACCTGTCGAAAGTATCCGAGAACGCCGAGCAACTGGCGAACACTGCACAACGCTCGGTAACCGTGGCACGTAATGGCGCCAGCGTTGTACAAAACACCATTGAGGGCATGAACAACATTCGCGAACAGATCCAGGATACATCCAAGCGTATTAAACGATTGGGTGAGTCCTCGCAGGAAATTGGTGACATCGTATCGCTGATTAACGAAATTGCCGATCAGACAAACATCCTCGCACTAAACGCCTCCATCCAGGCGGCCATGGCGGGGGAAGCCGGTCGTGGTTTCGCTGTGGTAGCAGACGAAGTGCAGGGTCTGGCAGAACGTGCTGCAGCGTCGACACGACAGATTGAAAACCTGGTGAAAACCATTCAGTCTGATACTAACGAGGCCGTTGCCTCAATGGAGCAAACCACGGCCGAGGTGGTACGAGGAGCTCAGCTCGCCAACAATGCCGGTAATGCATTGAATGACATCCAGACTACTTCGGAAAACCTGGCCACACTGATTCTGGCCATTGCAAAAGAAACCCAGAACCAGTCCAAAAGTGCTGAAAGCATCGTGGGATCCATGCGTGTTATCCAGGACATCTCGGCGCAAACGCTGGAAGGTACAACTGAATCAGCACGTGCCGTTGGTGAGCTCTCTGAGCAGGCCGATGAGCTGCGTCAGTCTATTGCGGACTTTAAACTGCCCGATGCCATGCAGCCCGAGTCTATCGTCAACTCCGTTGACGACGATCTGCCCACCGGGGTCGATGAAATGAGCTTTGTAGACGTGGAAGAAGATTCAGAATCGAGCAATAGCGGCATTCTGGATGACGAGATGATCCTGGGCGAAGAGGATGACGAAACCACCAGCTTCGAAGCCGACTCACATGAAAGCTCTGACGATGATGCCGACCTGGATGTGGATTTCATTGATGAGTTCGACACAGGGACAGATGACACAGAATTAGCGGCGAACGCAGACATCGAAACGGCCGACGAATCGCTAGACGAGGTCGATTTCACGGAATTTGATGACGAGCAGGATGAAACAGAAGCCACCGTTTCCCTGGACGTTGGCAGCGAGGCCGAGGCCGCTGATTCTGATGTGTCTTCCGGAGAGAACGAAACCGCTGAAGCTGATGACTTTGAGGCAACCATGATCATGGAAGCCCCCGATCTGCAATCGGAAGAAGAAACCGATGATTCAGAAAAGCCAGAGGAGAAGAAAACGGACAAAGATCCAGAGCAGGATGACGAAGATGAGATGGACTTCTCGTTTGATGACGAGGATTTCCTGAGTTTTGATATCGACGAAGAAGAAAAGAAATAACCCTCGGACCTGAGCCCTGGAAACCATGACGCAAACCCTTTTGCAAAGCCAGCCCAACTCCCTTAGCTGGGCCGTCGATGAGCTTAACAATGAGCTCAACGTGGTGTTGCGTATTCTCGAAAATTACTCTGAAAACCAAAACCGGGAAGGCAAGGAATCGCTGGACGAGTGCCTCCAGCATCTAAAGCAGGTCACCGGAATTTTTGCCGTGGCCAATATGGCCATACCCCAGTTACTTGGCGAAGAACTGCAAACGGCCATCACGGATTACGCCAACCTGACAGGTCAGGCAGCGACAGACACGATCAGCCTGGTCGCCGAAGCGATACTGGAGCTCAGCAGCTATCTTGGTAACCCCAAGCGTATTAAACGACTGATTCCGCAAATTAATAATCTGCGAGCGCTGACTGAACGAGAGCTTTTTACCGAGTCTACTGCCGTAGAAATTGATCTGGATAAGGGCTTTCGCGCCTTTAAAAAATCCTCGACACAACCACTGGACTCGCAAACCATTCGCAAATTGCGAATGCTCTACCAAAAAACCGTGTTGAGCCTGTTTAAGTCAGGTTTGTCTACTGAAACCCTTGGAAACCTGCAAAAGGTTTTCAAAATTCTCTATCAAATGGGGGGCACGCCCTACCTGTCGGCTCTGGGTTATTCCGGTCTGACCCTTATCGAACGGCTTCAGACCAACAACCTGACGCTCAATGTTGCCGTCAAAAGTCTTTTTAAACGTCTGGACGATGTACTGAAGAAACTCAATGCCGGCACGGAATACGAAGACCTGGGGCTGCTGAAAAATATCCTTTATTACGTTGCCTGTGGCACGGACCACGGCGAACTCTCCTCAAGGCTGATTGACATCTTTTCACTGGAAGAGTTTGCTGACGATGCTGGCACTACAGTTCAGGGCAAATCCCTGTCCATGGAGCCCGAGCTTGTCGCCAAAGTCGTTGAGGTTCTCCAGACAGAAATAGAGCAGGCCAAAACCTGGCTGGATGACTGCCTGCACCAGGCCTGTGACTTCAAGGAAGCTCTTCGGCAAGTCAGGGCGATTCTTCGACGTGCCGATGACACCCTCATTATGGTCGGCGCGGACACTCCTCGCCAATTAGCGCAAAACCTTCTGGCCATTCTGGGTGAATGGGAAAAACTCGGCTCGGAAAAAGATTTGTCGCCTGAAGACCTGGACCGTTTTGCCAATGAAATGGTCAGCCTTGAATCGCAACTGGCTCGACTGTCACATCCCTCTGCCAACGATGCTGATGAATCCACCGGTGTCTCAGGCGCGAAGACAACCATTATCGAAGAGAGCCGGGTTGCCCTCACCCAGATAAAAACCTCTATTTCCCAGTTTATCGAATCCAACTGGCAGTGGAGCATGCTGCGTGAGGTTCCATCCAGTCTGGCCATGATTGAAGGTGCCCTGAGGTTTTACCCGCTGGACGACCTAGCCAAAGTCGTCAATTGCATTCGACGCTATGTCAGCGAGTCATTACTGGAAAAGCAGGAAGAACCCAATCAACAAGAGATCGACCAGTTAGCTGATGTCATTGTTGCCGTCGATTATTATCTCGAGTGCCTCGAACGTGGTACTGCTTTCAACCTCGAGTTCCTGATTGAGCGCGCCTTTGAGAACTGCACCGCTCTCGGCTATTCCTATAAAGAGCCAGCAGAAGCCGAAGCAAGCCAGGATACCCGGGAGGCTGCTGATACACACGTCGAAGACGTGGACGAGGACAGCACTGTCTTTGGGGACACCAACCAGTTTAAGGCTGAAGAACTTTCTCCTTCCGATGAAACAACAGAAACTCCGGAAAGCGGGCAAGATGAAGTGCCGTCTGAAGACGAAGAACCTGAGCCTGCTGTTACTGAGCCCTCAACGGAAGAACCCGCTGCGCAGGAACCGGCAAACGATGAAGACGATGATTTTGAAATCATCGAAATTTTTGTCGAAGAAGCCGGGGAGATACTGCCCATTGCCCACGAGCAATTAAAGGAATGGCGTGAAAATGAGGACAAGGCAGCGTTACTTGATCTTCGCCGGGGATTTCATACGTTAAAAGGTGGCGGTCGCATGATTGGTGCCTCAGTTCTAGGAGAGCTGAGCTGGGCAATGGAAAATCTGCTCAACCGCATAATTGATAACAGTGTTGAAGTAACACCCGAAATACATGCGCTAACACAGGAGGCGTTAAATCAATATCCGGCGTTGCTTGAAGAGTTAAGCGCCTCTGGTACCGAAAGCTCAAACGACGACATCGAACGGATCGGGGAACGGGCCCATGTACTGGCAGATCCACTGGCCAATGTTTCAGCCGGTAAAGAAGCGGATGAGCCTGCAACCCCCGACACCGAAGAGCCCATTGCAGAACAAATTGCACCTGAGCATTCTGATCCAGAAGAGGCGACCACTGAGATAGAGGCAGAAGCAGAAACACCAGCAACAGTTCAGGAAAATGAACCGGAAGCCTCGCCCGATTCCGAATCCCCCGATGGAGAAGTAGAAGAAGACGACTCCGGCGCCGGTTTTGATGAAGTTGTCACCACCTTTGTTAACGAAGCAGAAGATCATCGAAAATCCATCATACAGCTGACAGCCGCCGCATCTACCAACAAGAACGAACAGTCGGCAGCCCAGTTGGTGACTATTCTGCACACACTGGCCGACAGTGCCCGGGTAGCCGAACTGGACGAGCTGGCCGACAGCATTGCTCCCTTGCAAAAACTGTTGCAGCTATACAACTCCTTTAATTCGGGACTTTCCAGTGAGTTTATTGCCCTGCTAAGTATTTGGGCCGGCAGATTTGATACCTTGCTCAATCACCTGATCCAGTCTGGCAACCTGGACCTGAAACCTGTCCAGGACGTAGCCAAATCAGCCAGCGAGCTTTACACACGGGAAGAAAAAGCCCTCACCAGTACTGGTGATTTATCATCCGACAGGAAGAAACGTTTCTTGCCACTGCACAGGCTTATGGCGGAACACCTGGATTATCTCATCAGGGCGGAGCAACTCATCCATGAGTGGAGCCAGGGTGAAATATCCAGTGAAGATCTTGACGGTCTGGATGCCGACCTCAAATCCCTGGCGGAAGTTGCCAGTGCCTGTCAGGTGGATGAAATCATCAGGCTTTGCAAATATATTGAAGAAGTCCAGACAAGCCTGACCGGACAGGCAACCCTGGAGGAATCACAGGCACAATGGCTTGATCAGGCCTACGGTCTGCTTTTAAAAATGCTCGATGCAGTGGCTTCCTGGCAGGTCGTTCCCAAAGTCAGTAATGATCTGATATCCACCCTTCCAAAAATTGAAAGCGGGGAAAAGGAGACAGGGGAATCCACAGAGCAGGAAATAACAGAAGAGGCTCCCGATTCAGAGGAAGCCGAATCACCGAGTATCGAACTGGAACCCGACGCCCCTCTGGGAGAAGACCTTCAGTTCGACAGCAATTTCATCGATCCGGAAGATGAATTCCAGCAAGAGCTACTGGATACCTTTCTCGAAGAAGCCGATGACCTTATGCAGGAAATCGATACCAGCATCAGTGCCTGGCGTCGTGATCCCACAGCTTTTGATAACGCTGACCTTATCCATCGCGCGCTCCACACACTCAAGGGAGGGGCACGACTCTCCGGCCTGACCAAGCTTGGCGATTTCAGTCACGACTTCGAGTCGTTTATTATTGACCAGCAGGTTCTGCAAAAAGCGGATGAAGACTTTTTTGCCAAGGCACTGGAACGCCTGGATCTTCTGAATTCGCATATCGAGGCCATTCGTGAAGTCATGCTTAGTGGCGGCTCATTGGAGGATGTGCCTGCACCAGACAAGGGAAAACCCGGCTCCAACGAAGAAGCAGAGCCATCTGATGAACCCGAGATGCAGGTTATCCCGGCTGAAGAGCTGGCACCTTCCGAGTCTGAGCCGGTAGCTCGCGACCAGGAAAAAATTAATGAGCAAATCCAGGAGGCCGTGGCGGAAAGTGAGCCTGGCGCGGATAGTGACTCCCGTGCGTTTGAAGCACGGCAACATCGTCAGGAAAATATACGACTCCGTTCTGATTTAGTCGACGAAATGATCAACCTGTCCAGTGAGGCGACGGTCTACCGGGGACGTGTTGAAGCCCAACTGGCAGGATTGGAAAACAACCTGGATGAACTGGAAGCCACTATTGGCCGAATCCAGCAACTTGCCCGTCGACTGGATACCGAGACGGAAGCCCAGATCCAGTTCCGTAGTGAACAGCTGGCGGAATCCGGTGAAGAAGAGGATTTCGATCCGCTGGAAATGGATCGCTACTCGACCTTGCAACAATTATCCCATCAGCTGATCGAGTCGGCCTCTGACCTGCAAGATCTTCGGGCTAGCCTCTCTGAAACAAACCGAGACACCAATGTACTGCTCGTACAAAGCGGCCGCATCCAGTCTGAGCTCAATGCGCAACTGATGCGTACAAGGATGGTTCCTTTTGAGCGGCTGTTACCGCGCCTGGAGCGGATTGTTCGTACTGTCTCCCGTGAACTCAACAAGAAAGCGGAAATAAGGGCACTGGACATCAGTGGCGAGATGGATCGGACCGTGCTGGAGCAGCTGGTTCCACCCATAGAACATATCCTGCGCAACTCCATCGACCACGGCATTGAAAATGCCGAAGGTCGCAGCCGCGCGCACAAACCCCCCATTGGTCGTATTACATTCAACCTTCACCGAGAAGGTTCTTACATGGTGCTGACCATTACCGATGATGGCGCCGGGATCGATTTTGAGGCGGTACGTCGACGTGCCGTTGATCGCGGACTGATTGGTGAGGCGGAAAGCACAGCGCTCAGCAGGGAAGAAGTCGCCGAATTCCTTTTTATGCCCGGTTTTTCAACGGCCCAGGCTGTTACCCAGATTTCCGGACGCGGCGTGGGAATGGATGTGGTGAAATCCACGATCAGGGAAATGGGTGGTTCTATCAATTTGAGCAGCGAGCTGGGGAAAGGCACCCGTTTCCAGCTATCCATACCCTTTACCACATCCGTGAATCGGGCACTTATGGTCCATTGTGGTGAAGATCTTTACGCCTTGCCCCTGGCATCGCTGGAAGCACTGGTGCGCCTGAGTCGCACTGACTTGCAATCCTATTATGAAAACCCCAACAAAAAGCTGGCTTACGGCGCTGATGAATACGATTTTGGTTATTTGGGTGAGCTGCTTAAAACGCGTGAACGTCCGCCCATGGATGCCATCATTGAGCCTACCGTGTCGGTGGTTCTTTTTCGGGTAGGCAATCACCGCCTGGCGCTACTCATTGATGAGATCGTTGGCAGTAACGAGGTCGTGGTCAAGTCACTCAGCTATCCTTTTAACGCCGTTCCCGGCTTGTCCGGTGCAGCGATCATGGGTGATGGTAGCGTAGTCGTTACGCTGGACATGCCAGCCCTGATTGCCAGCCACTACACGTCTGTCATCGACGATACCGACCAGGGCAATCTGATTCAGCCTTATGAAGAGACCCATACCCCAACAATTATGGTGGTAGATGATTCCGTTACCGTTCGCAAAGTGACCTCCCGCTTCCTGACACGCGAAGGTTTTATCGTCGAAACCGCAAGGGATGGTGCAGAGGCCTTGCGCATGGTGCATGACCACGCACCCGACTTGATGCTTGTTGACGTGGAAATGCCAAGAATGGATGGCTTTGAGCTTCTGGGAACCTTGCGCTCCAGCGAGAAATTCGAGAATTTACCTATTGTCCTGATCACGTCACGAACGGGTGAAAAGCACAAGCAGCGAGGCCTGTCCCTGGGAGCCAACAACTACTTCGGCAAGCCTTACCGCGAAGACCAATTACTCGAAGAAATTAAGCGACTGCTGGCGGAGGTTAAAAATGGCAGATAGTTCGATCAAGGCAATTATCGGTATCTGCGACGGTTTTAATCTGTTGCTTCCTTCGGAAATGGTGGCGGATATTGTTTCCGGGGTAAGTGTGTCTGCTGTTGAGGATCCGCATTTCTGGCAGCGGGGCAACCTGAACTGGAGCGGAATGACGATCCCTGTATTAAGCTTTGAGCAACTGTTACATAACAAGGCGGCTCGCCTTAGAGGCTCCCACATTGTTGTGATTCGCGGTACTTCTGATACAGAAACATTGCCTTTTTACGGTTTGCCTACCCAGGCCATGCCCAGCGAGTACCGCCTGGAATCAGGGGATGAAATGATTGAAGAGGCTGTTCCCGAGAGACTAAGCAGGGTTGCCACGGCCGTCAGGGTACGCGGCGTGCCCTGCATTATTCCCGAAATTGCCGATATTGAAGAGCAGGTAGCCGCCGATCTTAAAAAGGCCTCCTGACGACGCTCTTATCAGGGAAGACTCAAGTATCAGGAAAGCCCTCAAGAAAGATCGCCAAAGGTTGACTGCAGTATGCTGATGACGGCCAGAGGCGCGGTCTCGGTTCGCAGTACTCGCGGCCCCAAACGAATACCAGTCAACCCGGCCTGTTTCGCCCTGCCTGTTTCCTGCTCAGAAAAGCCCCCTTCCGGACCTATATACAGACAAAACCCCTGCTCCGGAGGCTCCAGAGAGGCAATGCCTTGACCCGCCTGTGGATCCAGTAATAGGCCTGTCACTCCAGAGGGTTTATCCAAAAGGTCATCGAAGTTTTTCAGTGGCAACAATTCCGGTACCAGATTCCGGCCGGATTGTTCACAGGCACTGATCAGGATGCCACGCCAATGCTCATATTTTTTTTGCAGACGATCCTTATTAAGCTTCACGTCGGTGTGTTCGGTAAGCATCGGCTGAATAGCGGTTACACCCAGCTCGGTTGCCTTTTGCAAAACCATCTCAAAGCGATCGCCTTTGGAAAGCGCGATAGCGAGCTCTATGGGTAGCGGTGACTCATGGTTATGCGGATCAAAATCCTGCACAGCAACCACGGCGTTCTTGCTATCGGCTTCCTCAATTTGGCATCGCCAGGCACCTCCCTGCCCATTGAACAACCAGAGTTCACGGCCGGCCTGCATACGCAACGCCTTGCATAAATAATTGGATTGCCTGGCTGGGAGCTCAAGCCGTTGCCCCGAGGTAATATCGGCATCCAGATAAACCCGGGGCACCCGCATGCAATTTATACCTTTTCCAACAGACCCAGATTGGCACAGATATTGGCCGTGGGCTCATACTGGTTCATGGTATAGAAATGAAAGGATTCTGCACCGAGCTCCATCAAATGTTCACAGAGGCTGGTCACCACCTCCTCGCCAAAGCGCAGGAAGTCTTCGGAGCCGGGCTCAAAATCGTTCAAAGAGCGCTGTAACCAACGTGGAATCTCTGCTCCACACATATTGGAAAAACGAACCAGGTTGTCCAGATTAGTGATTGGCATGATGCCCGGAATAATTGGCTTATCGATTCCCTGCACTTCACACTCATCCATAAAGCGCGCATAGGCATCGGCGTTGTAAAAATACTGGGTCACGGCATAGTCCGAACCTGCATCCAGCTTCTGTTTTAAATACCGCACATCTTCCGTGTAGCCGGACGCCTGGGGATGCACTTCCGGATAACAGCCAACGGCAATTTCAAAATGATCGCCAAAATTCCTGCGGACAAATTCCACCAGCTCATTGGCATACACAAGGCGCTTGTCACTGAACTCGGGAGGCAAGTCTCCCCGCAAAGCCACCAATCGACGAATACCGGCGTCCTTGTAGGTCCTCAACAGGTCCTCAACAAACCCCTCGTCATCGGCACCGAACGACAAATGCGGTGCTACCTCAAGCCCTTCGGCCTTCATGGCAAGCACCGTGTCGCGGGTATTGTCGCGGGTGGTCCCTCCGGCCCCATAGGTCACCGAAAAGTACTTTGGACCCAACTGGTTTAGTCTGGCCCTTACCTTTTCCAGTTTTTCCTTTCCCTTGTCGGTGCGAGGGGGAAAGAATTCAAAGCTAAATGAAATATCGTCTTTCATGAAGGTGCCTGTTTGACGAGCCTGTGGCCCATCAATAATTAATATTTGTAATGCTCGGGTTTGAATGGCCCATCTGCCGAGACACCAATGTATTTGGCCTGCTCTGCAGTGAGTCGTGTCATAACACCACCAAAACCGGCAACCATGTGGGCTGCCACTTCTTCATCCAGCTTCTTGGGCAATACCTCTACCCTCAGTGCCGCCTGCTTCTCAGCGTCAACCAGGTCTGCAAACTTCTGCTTGTACAGATGCATCTGTGCCAGCACCTGGTTGGCAAAAGAACCATCCATAATGCGGGAAGGATGTCCGGTAGCATTGCCCAGATTGACCAGTCGACCCTCGGACAGCAACAACAGGAAGTCGCCTGCGTTGCGGTCGCGATACACTTTGTGAACCTGCGGCTTCACTTCCTGCCACTCCCAGTTCTGACGTGTAAACGCGGTATCGATTTCGTTATCAAAATGCCCGATGTTACAAACCACCGCACCGGACTTGAGTGCCGACAACATGTTTTTGTCACAGACATTGAAGTTACCGGTACAGGTCACCAGCAGGTCAACGTTGCCCATTACAGACTGGTCGATACAGTCAGCTTCGCCTGTGTTGATGCCGTCAATAAATGGTGAAACCACTTCGAAGCCATCCATACAGGCCTGCATGGCACAGATGGGGTCGATTTCAGTAATTCGGACAATCATGCCTTCCTGCCGAAGGGAAGCCGCAGATCCCTTGCCCACATCGCCATAACCGATCACCAGTGCTTTCTTGCCTGAAAGCAGATGATCTGTAGCGCGTTTAATCGCGTCATTCAGGCTGTGACGACAACCATATTTGTTGTCGTTTTTTGATTTGGTCACCGAATCGTTCACATTGATGGCTGGAACTTTCAGCTCCCCCTTTTCCAGCATTTCCTGGAGACGATGTACACCCGTGGTTGTCTCTTCAGTGATGCCATGGACCCGTTCCAGGATCTGGGGATACTTTTCATGCAGCATGGCCGTCAGGTCACCCCCATCATCAAGAACCATATTGGCATCCCAGGGTTGGCCATCCTTGAGAATGGTTTGTTCAATACACCACTCGTACTCTTCCTCGGTCTCTCCCTTCCAGGCAAAGACAGGAACCCCGGACGCAGCAATGGCGGCTGCCGCATGATCCTGGGTGGAAAAAATATTGCAGGAAGACCAGCGTACTTCGGCACCGAGCTCAATCAGGGTCTCGATCAATACCCCTGTCTGGATCGTCATGTGGATACAGCCGAGGATTTTGGCACCGGCCAGCGGTTTCTCATCACGATAGGTTTCCCGCAGGGACATTAGTGCGGGCATTTCGGTTTCGGCAATTTCCAGCTCCAGTCGACCCCAGTCAGCCAGGCTGATATCCGCGACCTTGTAATCTTTCACATCAGTGATACTTTGCAATTCTGCACTCATTTTCTATTCCTCAATCTCAAATTCATTTATCAAAGGGCTTTGGCCAGAACATCGGCCCTGTCGGTTTTTTCCCAGGTAAAGCCCTTATCGGCGGAGCGACCAAAATGACCGTAAGCAGCGGTAGGACGATAAATGGGCTGTAACAGATCCAGCATCTCCACAATGCCTTTGGGCCGAAGATCAAAATGTTCACGTACCAGTTTTTCAATTTCGGCATCGTCGATTTTTCCCGTACCCAGGGAGTTCACACTAACGGACGTGGGCTCTGCGACACCGATGGCATAAGAGACCTGCACTTCACACCGATCGGCCAGCCCCGCAGCGACAATATTTTTTGCGACATAGCGGCCTGCATAAGCGGCTGAACGATCCACCTTGGACGGATCTTTTCCGGAAAATGCACCACCGCCGTGACGGGCCATTCCGCCATAGGTATCCACAATAATTTTGCGTCCGGTCAGACCACAATCGCCCACGGGGCCGCCAATGACGAAATTGCCGGTCGGATTGATGTGATACAGGGTATTCGCATGAAGGAGGTCTTCAGGTAGTACATCCTGAATAATATTTTCCATCACCGCCGCGCGCAGGTCCGCCAGACTGATATCCGGATTGTGCTGCGTCGACAGCACCACAGCATCAATGGAGACCGGCTTGCCGTTCTCGTCATAGCTCATGGTTACCTGGCTCTTGGCGTCCGGGCGAAGCCAGGGCAACACGCCCTGTTTACGCAATTGTGCCTGTCTTTCAACCAGTCGATGTGAGTAATACACCGGGGCAGGCATCAGGGTTTCTGTTTCATTGGACGCGTAGCCAAACATCATGCCCTGGTCACCGGCACCCTGTTCCTTGTTATCGGCTTCGTCCACACCCATGGCAATATCTTGCGACTGCTTGCCTATAGCATTCAGGACCGCGCAGCTGGCGCCATCAAAACCGACATCTGAACTGTTGTAGCCAATGTCCAGGATGACCCCGCGAACCACATCCTCAAGATCCACATAGGTGCTGGTCCTGACTTCGCCCGCAACAATAGCCATTCCCGTTTTGACCATGGTCTCAACAGCAACACGTGCGTTGGGGTCATCCGCGATAATCGCGTCGAGTATGGCATCAGAGACCTGATCCGCAATTTTATCCGGATGCCCTTCGGACACCGACTCTGAAGTAAACGTACGATAAAAACTCATTGATTATTCCTCTCCATTCAAATTGGGCTTTCTTGCCCTACTGATCTATAGCGGGTTCGTTCTTGATAAATTCCCGAATCTGAACCCTGAATCCGTTGCGTAATGCCAAATACTGCTCGCGCCCTTCCTGCAAGCCCGCATCGGCACACCATCCACCAATTTCTTCTGGGGCAAAGCCAAGCCAGAGATCTCCACAGGATTCCCGGGCCCATTCCTGATCATGCTTATCCAGATCACAAATCAACAATTGCCCATGGCAATTGAGTATCCGCGCCATGTCACGGATCATTTCAGCGGGTGATGCCACATGGTGCAGCACCATGCTGCAGCTAACCGTATCTGCCTGTATCCCTCTTTTTAAGGCATCGGAGGTATCACCCAGTACAAAGTCCACCTGATGCGCGTCTTCCCCGAGACAGGTCCTGGAGCTCTCCAGCATCTCACTGGAAATATCCAGGGCAATCGTGCGTCCATAGCTGTGGCAGGCCTCTTTCAGCAGTTCACCGGCACCGGGCCCTATTTCAACCCAGGTACGTACCTCACCCCTGACAAGCAGGCTCAGGAGAGCGTCCCCATAATCCGTAAACCCGGCGATCAGATCTTGCTGTTCATGGAATCTGTCGGCATTTTCCCGGAAAAAATTCTCGGCACGTTGCTTGCGTGTCTCCTGAACCCGGTGTACCCCGCTCTTGTGCGCGGCAGAAATATCCGTTGCATCCGAAAGCTCAAAAATTCGATCCAGTACTGCCTGTTCCTCCGGTGAGGATCCCTGTGCCCGCTTGTAATAGATGCTGTTTCCTTCCCTGCGACTTTCAAGCAGACCCGCATTACTCATCACTTTCAGGTGATGACTCATGGAAGGCTGTTGCACATTAAAAATCTGGCAGAGCTCCAGCACGCCAAAGGAGTCACGACGCATGATTTTTAGAATTTCGAGCCGCATTGAATCCCCGGCTGCCTTAAGCGCGCTGGCGATATTGAGGGATTTTTGAGTACGTGCAGACGAAACCATGGCGCAAGGCTACGCCATGGCAAAAACAATATCAATATTTTTTGATATTAAAATTTATTGATGAAGATCTAGGCTGGCTCAATGGACGCTAGATGTCGGGCCGCGGCCATCCAGGCACCCAGCCAGCCCAGGGCAACACCCAGGGCGAGAAGTATCAGCAAATCCATGGAATCCAGCCCCACAAGCGATATATCACGCAGGTAAAGTTGCCCGAGAGCATCAAGCGGTGCGGACATCAACCAGGCAAAGAGATTGGTTAAAAACCAGGCAATCAGCGCACCAAGCAAACCGAACCATACGCCTGTGTACAACAATGGTCGCTGTACATAAGCATTGGTTCCGCCAACCAGCTTGATCACGGCCACTTCTTCACGACGGTTTTCAATTTCCAGCCTGATGGTATTACCCAGAATGAGAATGACGCCCGCGCCCAACAATAGCGCCAGTACCAGCGCAACCTTGTCAATCACCGCCAATAGCGCACGCAGGCGCTGTAGCCAAACATAATCAAACTGTACCTGATCGACCGAATCCAGGGATTCAATCCGGCTAATTAATGCTTCGATGTCCTGGTCCATCTCGGGCGTGACCAGCAAGGTTGCCGGCAGTGGGTTTTCTTGCAACTCACCAAGTGCATCGCCAAGCCCTGAAAACTCTTTAAATTCCTGCAGTGCTCTTTCCGGAGACAAAAAACGGGCTGCCGATACAGCCTCCATTGCCAACACCTCCGACTGCACCTGCAATGAAGTCTCCTCGTCTATCCCGGGAGAAAAATACACGGAAATGTCCGCGCTCTGCTGCACATCAATCATGCCCGATTCCACGCTTTTGACGAGCATGTAAAGCATCGAGGGCAAACAGAGGGCGACTGCAATAACCAGCAGGGTAATAATCGTCTGAAAAGGAGACAGAACAAACCGCCCCAGACTGTCCAGGCAGGCATCCAGATGGTCAGTCAACCGTCGCTTAAAGGAACGGTTGGCACGAATGGGAATTCCCGAAGAGGTCACAGAGGCCATCAGGACATCTCCAGCCGTCCACTGTCCAATTTGATCTCAGTGCGCCCCATGCGTCGGATAAGATCAACGTCGTGGGTAGCGATCAGCATGGTCACGCCTACGGCATTAAAATCAGCAAACAGCTTCATAATATCTGCGGACAGCTCAGGATCCAGGTTGCCGGTGGGCTCATCGGCCAACAATAAATCCGGTTTATGGACAACGGCACGGGCAATGCCCACTCGCTGTTGCTCGCCCCCGGACAACTGGATTGGAAGTTTCTTTTCTTTATTGAGCAGTCCCACCTTGTCCAGTGCCGCCCGAACCCGTCGCCCGGTTTCCTGGTAGGGCGCGCCACTAACCAGCAACGGCAGGGCAACATTTTCAAAAACCGTCCGATCCGACAATAGCGAGTGATTCTGGAATACCACGCCAATCCGGCGACGGTGATAGGGGATATGTCGTTTTGAAATTCGAGCCAGGTTCACGCCCTGGCAGATCACCTGTCCCTGCGTGGCTCGCTCCATCAACATGATCAGCTTCAGCAACGTACTTTTACCGGCACCGGAATGTCCGGTTAAAAAGCACATCTCCCCCTGTGGAAGCTGGAAGCTGACGTTCTTTAACGCTTCGTGTCCACCAGGATAACGTTTGCTAACAGAGTCAAACTGGATCATTCATTAAATTCGGGCAAGTATGGATTCACTTTATCCTAAAGCAGGCCAGGATTGTCAGCGGAAAATACGCCGATTACCCGATGCATTAATCAAATAACGCGGCAACGAAGCTCTCCGGATCAAATTCAGTGAGGTCATCAATTCCTTCACCCAGCCCCACAAACTTGACCGGCACTTTCAACTGCTCTGTTAGCGCAAAGACAATTCCACCCTTGGCGGTGCCATCCAGTTTGGTTAACACCAGGCCGGTAACCGGTACCGACTTACAGAACTCCCGCGCCTGGCTGAGCGCATTCTGGCCAGTGGCTGCATCAAGAACCAATAATATTTCGTGAGGCGCCGATTCATCGAGCTTTTTCATCACCCGAACAATCTTGCTTAGCTCTTCCATAAGGCTCCCCTTGTTGTGCAAGCGGCCAGCTGTATCGGCTATCAATACATCTGTCTGCCGGGCTCGACATGAATCCAGTGCATCGTAAATAACCGAGGCACTGTCCGCCCCGGTGGCCTGCGCAATAACCGGCACTGAATTGCGCTCACCCCAAACCTGTAATTGTTCAACAGCCGCAGCCCGGAATGTATCGCCAGCAGCCAACACAACCGACCGGCCCTGGGATTGAAATCGTTTGGCGAGCTTGCCTATTGAAGTGGTTTTGCCAACCCCATTCACTCCTACCATCATCACCACACCCGGCTTGCTCTCACCTAGCTCCAGTGGACTGGCATGCACAGCCAACGTTTCTACCAGGAGGTCCCGAAAAACATCCATCAAATCCTGATCAGCCTTTACGCCTTTCTTGACACGCTGACGGAAAGCATCAATGAGGTTTTGGGTCGTATTGATACCGACATCGGCAACCAGTAACAGGGTTTCAATTTCTTCTATCAGCTCATCATTAATACTGCGCTTGCCGCCGAGCAGTGAACCAAATGCTGAGCCCAGACTGGCCCGCGTTTTGCCCATGCCGGAACGCCAGCGAGAAAACAGGCCGGTGCGGCCCCCGGCTTCAGACTCAGCCTCGGCATTCACATCCGGTTGTTTGTGCTCAACCTGTTCAGCACTATCGACTGGCGATTGACTATCGACAGCCGGATTTCCTTGCGGCTGTTCTTGTTTTTGTTTTTTACCACGGCCAAATAATCGGCCCAGTGTTGAAACAGGCTTGTTTTCAGAAGACATTGAATGAAGATGGTTCAGAGGTTCTAGCCGGAGTATCCTACCACTCTGGCTCGATCTGGACAGCAGAATGCCTGCAAAAAATACGGCAAAAAAATCAACACGGCATAACAACAACCAGGTTCGCATCATTGCGGGCGACTGGCGAGGGCGTAAATTATCTTTTCCCAACATTCCCGGCCTTCGCCCAACCGGCGATCGCATGCGCGAAACCCTGTTTAACTGGCTAACTCCCTATCTTTATCAATCAAATGTGCTCGACCTTTTTGCCGGAAGCGGAGCCCTGGGCATGGAAGCCTTATCCAGAGGTGCAGGACACTGCCTGTTTGTGGAAGCAAATGCCACGGCTGCCAGGGGAATCGCGGACAATCTGGCCATACTGAAGTGTGAAAAAGGGCAGGTTCGCCAACAAAGTGCGTTTGATGTCATTGATGAACTTCGCCCCCGCTCCATTGACCTTCTATTGCTTGATCCACCCTTCGACTCCCATTTACATATGCCTGTCCTGGACAAAGTTTGCCAGGCAGAGATTCTGACGGAATCCTCATTGGTTTATATTGAAGCACCAGTTAATGAAGACATAGGTATCCCCAGCCATTGGCAACTGCTAAAGGAAAAGGCAAGTGGCCAGGTTAATTTTTCACTCTACCTGGTCGAACACGCCTCCCGAGGAGGACATTGAGAGAAATAGCGTAATTGTTTACTATGGCCCACCCGTATTGAGCACTGCACCATGCACGCAGCAACTGTTATATATCCCGGGACCTTTGATCCCATTACCAATGGCCATGTCGATCTGGTTGAGCGGGCTTCGCGCCTCTTTGACCATGTCATCGTTGCGGTAGCGTCCAGCAAGCGCAAGCAGCCCATGTTTACCCTGGAAGAACGCATTCGCCTGGCTGAGGCGTCATTAAGCCATCTGGACAATATTGAAGTCTGTGGTTTTGACAAATTGCTGGTGGACTTTGCCGTCGAGAAGGGAGCACAGGCGGTGATGCGTGGCTTGCGGGCGGTTTCGGACTTTGAATATGAGTTCCAGCTGGCCAATATGAACCGCGCCATTTCCAAAATGGAAAGTATCTTTCTGACACCGGCAGAACGATTCAGCTATATTTCTTCCTCGCTGGTAAAGGAAATTGCCTCCCTGGGTGGAGACGTCAGCCAGTTTGTTCCTGACGCTGTGGTGCCAGAGCTTAAACTCCGTTTCAGCAAATAAATTTATCTTTTCTGGCATTTGGCACAAAAAACGGTCGCCCTTTGCCCCATTCGACTGCCCTTCAACAGAGAACCACAGGCTTTACAGGGCATACCTTCCCGTCCGTATACCCATAACTGCTGTTTAAAATACCCCGGTTGCCCATTGCCATTAACGTAATCTCGCAAGGTGGTCCCGCCCTGCTCAATTGAGCGAGTTAACACGGCCCTGATTTCCTCCACCAGCCGTGCCGCACGAGGCCGGGAAAGCCTGCCTGCAGGCAAGGCAGGATGAATGCCCGCATGAAAGAGGGACTCCGCCGCGTAAATATTGCCCACACCTACCACAGTTTTTGAATTCATAAGGTGATTTTTGATGGCCTGCGACCGCCCGCGACAGCTTTGGTACAGGTACTCCGGCGTAAACTCCGTCCCCAGGGGT
This sequence comes from Pseudomonadales bacterium, assembly GCA_965222065.1. Taxonomy (GTDB): domain Bacteria; phylum Pseudomonadota; class Gammaproteobacteria; order Pseudomonadales; family GM7GCV1; genus GM7GCV1. Next base: position 1,729,043 of record OZ244933.1, on the reverse strand, counting down.
TCGGGACCAAGGTTCCGAACCAATGGATGCTGCCGCCAGTCCTCGGCCAGCCAAAACAGTAATCCAAACCGGCGCGGATCGTTGTATCTGAGTACCACCCCATTATCTAACGTCAGCTCCCAATGGTCGTGCTTGCGCAAGGCCTCTTCAGAACCGCTTAGTCGCATGGATCCGGACATTCCCAGGTGAACCAGCATGGCACCCTGGTTCATTTCAAACGCCAGATATTTGCCGCGGCGCTGAACTGCCTGAAACGCCTGGTCAAGCACAGCTTCCGGCAACTCGGACGATATGGGCCAGCGCAGATCACGGCGGTACAAATGCAGGTTAAGAACTTTTTTGCCTATCAAGTGAGGCGACAAACCCTGTCGGGTGGTTTCTACTTCAGGTAATTCGGGCACAGAATGTTTCCAGAAATCGGTTTGTGTTCATTTCCGCTATTGTAGCCTGCCTTTTGAACCTGACAGTTTCGCAATATTGCATGAGACTAGTGCAAAGCGAGGCGTGTTCTGGTAAGTTTACCCCCCGCTACAGAGTCCATCGGATTCTGCTATCGATTATTCTCAAATTTTTATAAGTTTTTTAGGGGACCGAGATTTCCTCGGTAATAATTGAATGGCCCATTTGTTTAAGAAAAAACGTGACGAAGAGGAAATGAGCATCGACCTCACGCCCATGCTGGACGTGGTCTTTATCATGCTGATTTTCTTCATTGTGACGGCATCTTTCGTACAGGAGCAAGGCTTTCTGGTAAATCGTCCGCCACCCTCTCCGGAACAGGACACACCGCCTGACCCCTCCATGCAAAACGCTGTTTTTGTAGTGAGTGAAACGGATGAGATCTGGCTGGGTGATCGGCGAATCGACGTGCGTTCTGTCCGTGCAAACGTGGAACGTATCCGTGCCGAAAACCCCGAAGCTTCCGTGATAGTCCGTGCACACGAACTGGCCAGTGCTGACGTATACATCGGCATTATGGATCAGGCCACAGAGGCGATTGGCGCGAATGCTCCGATATCTCTGGTGACTTACGCTGATTAACAGCGACCAGTTACCCTGTTACATAAAAAGCCCGATCAATTGATCGGGCTTTTTGCTTTAAAGAGAACAAAGCAGGGTTTTTCCAACATATATAGCCTCTATAATTCCCTGTCCCTGGCTACCTTTGGATTCCATGACCTCCTCACTTCTTCTTGGCGTTGACACGGGCGGAACCTTCACCGATTTCATCCTGTTACAGGATGACAACATCGTTTTGCATAAAGTGTTATCAACGCCTGATGCTCCTGAACAGGCCATTTTGCAAGGTTTGCAGGAAATGGGTATTGCCGACCAGCTCGATCATTTACGTGTTATTCACGGAACCACCGTTGCCACGAATGCCGCGCTTGAAAGCAAGGGGGTGAAAACTGCTTATGTGGCTAACCGCGGCCTAAAGGATGTGCTCACCATTGGCCGACAGGCACGTGCCGAGTTATACAACCTGCAACCCGAATTGACCCCGCCACCGGTTCCCGCTGAGCTCTGTCTGGAAACGGGTGGGCGACTTGATGCAAACGGTCAGGTACTTGAGCCGTTAACCGAAGAAGATATCCAGACACTTGTTGGGCAGATCAGGTCACTTAAGCCCGAGTCAGTAGCCATCAATCTACTGTATTCCTACATCGACGACCGGTTTGAAAAAGAACTGGAATCCGCAATACAGCCATTGGCTTATGTCTGCCGATCTTCAGAGGTTTTACCCGAAATCCGTGAATATGAACGCGGCATCGCCACCTGGTACAACGCCTATCTTGGCCCGCTTGTTGCGTCCTATTTTCGACGTCTGCACAACAGCCTGAAGCCGGCGCCTATTTCGATTATGCAATCATCCGGCGGGACCATCGATATTGATCAGGCAGCCGACAAGGCAGCCAACCTTTTACTCTCAGGACCTGCCGGCGGGCTGGCCGCCGCCGAATACCTGGGCAAGCTGGTTCACAGTGAAAAAATGCTCAGTTTTGACATGGGCGGCACATCGACCGATGTCGCGCTGATCGACGGCGCCATTCAACTGACCTCTGAAGGCCGTATAGGCCGTTACCCTATCGCCCTGCCCATGGTCGATATGCATACCATTGGGGCAGGTGGCGGTTCCATTGCCTATCTGGACGAAGCCGGGATGCTGCATGTAGGTCCCGAATCTGCCGGTGCCAGACCAGGCCCGGCCTGCTACGGCCAGGGCGGGACACAGCCTACAGTTACCGATGCCAATACGCTGCTCGGACGAATTCAGCCCGATAGTTTCCTGGGCGGAAAAATGGACCTGGACAAGAACAGCGCCATCCATGCCATTGGCAAACTTGCCAAAAAAATGCAGATGAGCAGTGAAGAATGTGCCCAGGGTATTCTCGACCTGGCCAATGAACACATGACACGGGCATTGCGCGTCATTTCCGAGCAACGCGGCCACGACCCTGCCGACTATCAATTATTGGGTTTTGGCGGTGCCGGAGGTCTGCATATCTGTGCCCTGGCCGATTCCATAGGCATGAATCGAGCCATGGTCCCTGTTTTTGGCGGTGTATTCTCAGCCCTGGGCATGCTGGCTGCCGCCAGGGCCAGAGAACTTTCTCATTCCTATCTCAGGACATTGGCAGAATCAGAAGCGCCGGATATAGACCGGCACTTTTCATCGCTGGAAAACCGGGCAAAAGAAGAGCTAGTCGCCGAAGGAGCGTCTCGCGATTCCATTACATTTACTCGCTCTGTTGACTGCCGTTATAAGGGGCAGTCATTTACCCTGAATGTTGAATGGCAAAACCCTCGCGAAACCCTTGCGAGTTTTCATCATATGCACTTATCGACCTATGGTCACAACTTCGAACTGCCAGTCGAACTGGTTAACCTGAGAGTTAGCGCCAAAGTGGCCCAACGCCCACTCAGTTTGCCAAGAGCAGAGCCCCCAAAACAGGAAGTTACAGAGGAATACCGAAAAATATGGGGAAGGAACAACGAAGGTATACTTTCAGAGGTAGATGCCAGGTTTATGCAGCGTGAGCAGATGCCTCTTGAGCAATGGTTTAAAGGACCATTGCTTGTCTGCGAAACCAGCGCAACCACCTGGATTGACCCCCAGTGGCAATGCATGAGGGATGCCTATGGCAACCTTCTGCTTGAAAAGATTAACCCTTAAATACGCAAGACATAAAAAAACCGGCTAGACGCCGGTTCTTTTATGTCTTCAATGCAGGTTATCAATTACTTGATTTTACCTTCCTTGTAGATGACATGCTTGCGAGCGACGGGATCAAATTTTTTGATCTCCATTTTCTCAGGCATGTTGCGCTTGTTCTTGTCAGTCGTATAGAAATGACCTGTGCCAGCGCTGGAATTCAGGCGAATTTTTTCACGTATACCTTTAGCCATGATTCAGCTCCTAAAATTTTTCGCCGCGGGCACGCAGATCAGCCAAAACGCTGTCAATGCCCACTTTATCGATAATGCGCTGACCTTTGGTCGAAACACGCAGTTTAATGAAGCGACCTTCTGACTCAACCCAAAATCGGCGATCATGCAGATTGGGGAGGAAGCGACGCTTGGTTCTGTTCTTCGCGTGGGAAACATTGTTCCCAGTAACTGGACGCTTTCCGGTTACCTGACAAACCCTGGACATGCTAATTGCCTCGTTAATTTCATATTTCCGGCCCTGCCTGGCGCTTTTCAACCAGGACAACACCCGTAAATTCTGGTCCCGAACGAGGAAAGGTAATGCGAAAACACCTGCCCTTGCCGAGAAAGGTGCGCGATTTTGCCAGAACGCACCTGCGAAAGCAACGCGAAAACCCCAATTTTTACTGCCCAAATCAACGCCCTGTTCTGCAAAAAATATATCTGCTTGACCCGCCAGTGACTTCTTCTTAGCGTAAGATCTGCATATTGGCAGTCAACGGATATTCAGATGAAAACCTGCTCTTTTTTAGCACTTCTTTTATTCTCAGTTACCTGTTATGCACAGCAGGAGAGCTCCCAGTGCCCTGACCCAGTTGCCAGAGAACTGTACAGTAACTCAGGCGGTGAAATTCACCTTGACTGCAGCATGACCATGCGACCGGATTCGGTTATCCAAAAGCTGGTCTTAATTGAAGGGGAGGAGGCCTCAAATATCCGTATCGACTGCGCAGGCAGCCGCCTTAAGCGAGGCATTAAAATATTTTCTCGCAAGCAAACGGACTCCCAGGGCAACGTTTCCTGGAGCGTTCCCAAAAATATTCATATATCCAACTGTATTACCGAGGCAATTACCCATGTTTATGGCATGGGAATAAACGGCGAAAGTGAAAACCTGACTGAATCCTCACGACAAGAGGGACATACCGAGCGCGTTCAGCAAAATGCGCCTTCCAATATTCATTTGGATCGGTTCACCACCGAAACAAATGGTCCCATTCCCTTTTATTTTGGTCCGGGAGTAACGCATTCCAGTATTACCAATTCACGCCTTACCGGCCTTAGTCGCAGTACGGCGATCTATCTGGATGCCGAATCCGGACACAACCTGATCGAGGGCAATATCTTTAATCTGGACAGGGATCGACGGGAGCTAGTGGCCGTGGACGGATCTGCCAACAACCGCATTCTCAACAATCAATTTAATAGTCTGCGCGAGGGGGGCATCTACCTTTACCGAAACTGCGGCGAGGGCGGCAATATTCGGCACCAGCCGCCACAAAACAATCTGATAGAGGGTAACCGTTTCTACTACGACCAGTACAGGGGCCGCAATCCTGGAATCTGGCTGGGCTCGCGAGATGGCAATCGCAACTACTGTGATCATGATGAAGGCTACGACATTGGCTCCAGCGCTGATGATGGGGACTTTGCCAATAACAACATTGTCATCAACAACACCTTTGTTAAATTCTTGCGCATCCGTGACGATGGCCAGAACAACCTGGTTGAAAACAATGAGGTTGAAAACCCTGCCCAGTGCTTTCTGATGTTTTGCTGGTAGATATATCGCAGTTCTAGAGCAATCCCTTTTCGGCAAAGGAAAGCACATCGCGGTCGCCAACAATCATGTGGTCCAAAAGTCGGACATCGATTAATTCCAGCGCCCGCCGGACATTTTCAGTAATGCGAAGATCCGCCGCACTGGGTTCTGCAAAGCCCGAGGGATGATTGTGTGCCAGTATCACGGCACCGGCATTGAGCTCCAGCACACGCCGCAGGATTTCACGCGGGTAAACAGCCGTGGTTCCCAAGGTGCCGGAAAACAGGGTTTCCCCGGCGATAAGTTGGTGCTGCATGTCCAAAAACAGCACATGAAATAATTCACGTGCAGGATTACGAATCTGGGTACTCAAGTAGTGCTTTACTGATTGGGTGTCAGTAAGCGCCTGGCCTCGCTTAAGCCCTTCGGATAAATGCCTCAAGGCCAATTCCATCACTGCCTGTAACTGCACATATTTGGCACTGCCCAGTCCCCGGCCCTTTACAAAATGGGCATGGGACGCTGCCAACAAGCCTGAGATTGATCCGTAGTCCTCAATAAGCTTTTCGGCCAAATCCACGGCCGAGAGTCCATGAACACCCGTTCGCAAAAAAATGGCTAATAATTCAGCATCGCTGAGGCTGGCAGGACCCTGCGCCAGCAATTTTTCGCGCGGCCGCAGTCGCTCCGGCCATTGTTGTATCGACATATACATTCCCTTGTTTGTTAAAACCAACCCCCGAAAACCTGCTTTCGGGGAATCTTCCCTGAGTCCTATTGTCTATCCGCAGTACAATCGCGGTCAATCTGTCGCTATCATTTGGGCATTCAATTGCCCCAACACAAGGAACCCAGGCCAAATGTCACAAGAAACCCTCCGCAGCCAGCTGTACGGACGCAAGATTTTGCTCGGGGTTACGGGAGGCATTGCCTGTTATAAATCCTGTGAGCTGGTGCGGCGCCTAAAGGAATACGGCGCCGATGTCCGGGTGGTGATGACCAAAGGGGCACAGGCCTTTGTCACGCCACTGTCATTCCAGGCCGTGTCGGGTCATCCCGTACACACGGAACTGCTGGACGAAAAAGCGGAAGCAGGAATGGGGCATATTGAGCTGGCAAAATGGGCTGACCGCGTATTAGTCGCTCCTGCCAGTGCCAACTTTATTGAAAGGCTGGCCAGGGGAAGCGCCGATGATTTGCTCACTACCCTATGTCTGGCGACACAGGCGCCAATTCAGGTCGCTCCCGCCATGAACCAGGCAATGTGGTCAAACACGGCCTCACAGAAAAACATTCAGGCACTTAAAGCGAATGGGATTGCCCTTTTTGGACCTGACAGCGGTGCACAGGCTTGTGGCGATATCGGGGCAGGCAGAATGCTGGAACCCCTGGCTCTTGTTGACCTGGTTGCACAGTCTTTTGAGTCAGGTCCCCTGACCGGCAAAAAAGTACTGATTACCGCCGGGCCCACTCGCGAAGCCATTGATCCCGTTCGCTACCTGAGCAATCACAGTTCAGGGAAAATGGGTTACGCCTTGGCCCAGGCGGCCGCGGATTCAGGCGCTGAAGTCATATTGGTCAGCGGACCTGTATCACTGCCCAGCCCGGCTCGCGTGCGGCGAATCGACGTGCAAAGTGCCCAGGATATGCTGGCCGCCGTACAGGCAGAAATAAATGGTACCGATCTTTTTATCGCTTGCGCCGCCGTTGCCGACTATCGTGTTAACCAAATAGCCACCCAGAAAATCAAGAAAACGGACGAGACCCTATCCCTCGAACTTGTAAGGAATCCGGATATTCTGGAAATCGTCGGCCAGATGGACGAGCGGCCGTTCTGCGTGGGTTTTGCCGCCGAATCGGAAAAGGTTTTAGAGCATGCACGAGCGAAACTTCAGCGCAAGAACATTGACCTGATTATCGCCAACGATATATCACGTGAAGACATTGGTTTTGGAAAGGATGAAAACGAGGTTGTCCTGATAGCCCCTACTGAAGACACACCAATACCGAAGACCGACAAGCATCTGCTCGCCCGACAACTTATTCACCAGATTGGCCAGCTCTGGCTCGGGGAGCACAACATTTGAGCCAGGTTTTTCCAAAACAGGTTTTTCGTGGCAACGATATTCGCGGAGACGCCGAGACAGAACTGACTCCAGAATTTGCGGCAGCACTGGGTTCGGCCTTTGCTGCCAGAGTTATCGCCCTGGGCGAACACAGTGTACTGGTTTGCCGTGATGCCCGTCACAGCAGCCCGGCCCTGCATGACGCCCTTGTTTCCGGACTGGCGTCTGGCGGCCTTTCTATCAAGGATCTGGGTATTGGCCCCACACCCCTGCTGGGCTTTGCCCTGGCCACCTCCGATATAATTCATAGCGGCATCATGATCACCGCCAGCCATAATCCCAAACACCAGAACGGGTTTAAATGCATGCTGGGCGGAAAACCTCTTTATGGAGACGAGCTGGCCAGCATTCACGAGGAGATGCGCAGGCAAAACTTTCCTGCCGTATCACCAGTGCCGGTGGATCTTGTCCCCGGGTACCTGGATGCCCTGAAGGAAGATATTCCCTCCCTGGCCGGAATAAAAGTAGTCATTGACGGGGCCAACGGTGCGGCGGGACCACTGGCGGTAAGGGCACTTAAACACCTTGATGCTGATGTTATTACCCAATTTTGTCAGCCGGATGGGGATTTCCCCAATCGATCACCCGATACCAGCAAGGTAGAAAACCTCCACGATCTCTGTGAACGGGTACTAAGCGAAGGGGCCGATGTGGGCATCGGCATGGACGGTGACGGGGATCGCATGGTGGCGGTTACCCATCAGGGGCGACTGCTCAACGCCGACGATCTTATCCTGGCTTTTTCCAAGCAACTGTTGCAATCATCACCGGGAGCATCGATTGTTTTCGATGTAAAATGCTCCAGCAACGTGGCCGGGGAAATTGAACGCCTGGGAGGCAACCCCATCATGGAACGGGCGGGACGAAGTTTCATCCAGACCCGGTTAATGACATCGGGTGCCGCCATGGGTGCCGAATTCAGTGCCCACTATTTTTTTGCTGACCGCTGGTATGGAACAGACGACGGCATCTATGCTGCCTGCCGTCTTCTGGCCATATGCAAACATTCCGGGCAGACACTGGAGCAATTATGTCCACCAGTTTCTGGTAAAGTGGCGACCGGCGAGATCTACCTGCCTGTGGCCGATGAGATAAAATTTGAGCTGGTGGATGATCTGCTGAAACAGGAAGCCTTCGATATTAACGGCGAGTCTCCGGAAATCATTACCACTGACGGACTGCGACTCGAGTACGCTCGAGGCTGGGCACTGGTACGTGCATCGAACACCTCAGCGGCACTAACCCTGAGGTTTGAGGCTTTCTCTGACGCATTTCTGGCCGAGCTGAAACACAAGATATGCCAGATGCTGGATGCACTGCCAACTGAGATAGACACCCATAGTGTGCAGGCGAATTACTAGGAGCCAGGATAATGTCGCTTGATTTTGAACAATCCAAACAATTTGCTTCGGTACTTACCGAGGCATTGCCGTACATCCAAAAATTCACTGGAAAAACCTTCGTGGTCAAGTTTGGCGGCAACGCGATGATTGATGACAAGCTGAAATCCAGCTTTGCCCGTGACATTGTTCTAATGAAGCTGGTTGGCATTAATCCCATTGTGGTTCATGGGGGAGGCCCCCAAATTGGCAAACTGCTGGAAGAGCTAAAAATTGAAAGCCATTTTGTCGAGGGCATGCGTGTGACTGACAGCGCGACGATGGATGTCGTGGAGATGGTTCTGGGCGGTACGGTTAACAAGGAAATCGTCAGTCTCCTCAACCGAAATGGTGGTCAGGCCATAGGAGTTACCGGCAAGGATGGCAACCTGATTCGGGCACGAAAAATGACGGTGACAAAAAAAGGGCCCGAGGTCGACGCTCCGGAGATTATTGATATCGGCCATGTCGGTGAGGTTTCTGCCATTAACGTGGATATGCTCAACACACTCAGTGATAGCAATTTTATTCCCGTTGTGGCGCCTATTGGTGTTGGCGCGGACGGGCAGAGCTATAACATTAATGCCGACCTGGTCGCTGGAAAGATCGCCGAAGTCACTCAGGCGGAAAAACTGATGCTGCTGACCAATGTGGCCGGACTTCAGGATAAAAGTGGCGAAGTATTGACCGGGCTGACCACCGCAAAAGTCGACGAGCTCATCGCTGACGGCACGATCTATGGCGGCATGTTGCCCAAAATCCAGTGCGCGCTCAGCGCAGTAAAATCGGGCGTTCAATCTGCCCATATTATTGATGGGCGCGTCCCACATGCCTGCCTGCTGGAGATATTCTCTGACACCGGGGTTGGCACCCTGATCACCAATCACTAGTTTTTTCAGATGAGCGATACACAAAACAAGCGCGGTCAGCGCAAGCATGAAATTCTGGAAGCTCTGGCCATGATGCTGGAATCCTCGCCCGGCAATAAAATTACTACGGCCGCACTGGCATCGCAGGTAGGGGTTTCGGAAGCCGCTCTCTACCGTCATTTTCCCAGCAAGGCGAAAATGTTTGACGCCCTCCTGGATTTTACCGAAGAGGCGATTTTTTCCCGGGTTGCGCAAATTCTCGAAAGCCCGAACGGGGCACAGGAACAATGTCGTTTGATCCTGGAAGTCACGCTGCAATTTGCCGAATTGAATCCGGGTATTTGCCGCATTCTTACCGGCGACGCGCTGATGGGGGAGCATGAACGACTCAAAAGACGCGCCAACCAGATTCTTGCCCGCCTTGAGACCCAGTTAAAGCAGTTGTTGCGGGAATCTGAAGTGAAAGAAGGGCTTAGAACACGCAAGCCAGTTGGTGTCTGTGTGGACCTGATGATCACACAACTCGATGGCCGGCTAATTTCCTATGTGCGATCCGGCTTTGAGCGCACGCCACGGAAAAATTGGGCGGATCACTGGCAGCTACTGGCTGACGCCATATTTGCCTAGAAGCCCAATATCTTAACGGCGCTCTGAATTCATTAGCACCAGAAACCGGGCTTTTTTCTGTTCGTACTCTTCTTCCGTACTGAGCAGATCTTGCTCCCGGCGGTCCAGAGCGGCCTTAAGGCCCGAATCTGATTCTTTCAGCTCGGCAATATGGTCGAGGGTTTCCTGGGGAACCTCCCGTTCCCTCTCCTCCAGTCGAGCCACTTCAGCCAGGCTGGCTTCAAGCTCTTCATTCAAAATACGAATGTCTGCACGAATATTGGCAATTTCCGCGCGCAGTCCCGCCGTTTTGCGCTCCAGGTGCGCCTGGATCTCTTCGGGGGAGCTATAACTGGCCAGAAGAATTTTATCGTCCGGGGATAAATAAACCACATTGGCCTCAAGATCTTCCTCCTGGGGTTCTATGACTTGAACGACCTTCCCGGTACCGGGGTCCAGGATTTCATAGCCCTTGCCGGCATACTCGGGCGGGATAGTATTGTTCATGACGACACTGCCGTTGTCGTCAGTATAACGATAAAGGTATTGGGCAAAGGCTGTGCCTGCCATCAAGCACAGTATCGACACCATACATATTCTCATGCAGAAGGTAGCCAAGCTCTCGCCTCCGATAACTAATTAGCCCCGTACTCTTCCCTGTAATCATCTATCGCCTTAAGCAACTCCCTGTCGCCCTCCTGGGCAATAAAAGTACGTATATGTTCAAGCCCTATAATACTAATAACCGGGAATCCAAACATTTCTTTCAGTTCACCTAACGCAGATCTGTGACCTGTGGCACCCCTTTCCTGTCGATCAAGTCCGATCAGAACCCCGCCAATCGATGCGTCCGATCCTTCCATCATGTCGATCACTTCGCGAATTGCCGTGCCCGCCGTAATCACATCATCGACCACCAGAGCGCGCCCCTTTAATTCGGCTCCAACCATGTTGCCGCCTTCTCCGTGATCCTTGGCTTCCTTGCGATTAAAGCAATATGGCAGATCAATTTGATGCCGTTCGGCCAGGGCAGCCGCTGTGACGGCTACCAGAGGAATGCCCTTGTAGGCAGGTCCAAATAGTAAGTCAATTTCCAGTCCTGAATCCATAATCGCATCGGCGTAACAGGCACCCATTACTGACAATGCCCTGCCTGAATTAAAATTCCCGGCATTAAAAAAATAAGGGCTTTTGCGACCGGATTTCAACGTAAACTCGCCAAACCGGAGCACATCGTACTCAATGGCCAGATCGATAAATCGCTTTTGGAATTCTTTTAACCCTGACATCTTTCTTCTCTGATGATTATTGCGCCAGAGCCATTTTTTGAATTTTGATAATCTCACCAATGCCCTGGGTGGCCAGCTTTAGCATAGACTGAAGTTCCTCCGCAGAATAGGTGCCATCTTCTGCAGTTCCCTGCAACTCAATAAAACCACTCTGGTCATTCATCACCACATTCATATCCGTGCCGGCCGTTGAATCCTCCAGATAATCCAGATCCAGTACGGCTTCGCCCTCATAGATACCCACAGAAACCGCGGCCACAAACGCTTTTAAAGGGGATTCAATCAATTCTTTTTTACGCTCCAGGCCGTTGAGCGCATCAATCAGCGCGACACAGGCACCGGTAATAGACGCCGTACGCGTACCACCGTCGGCCTGGATAACATCACAATCAATGTGAATCGTGCGTTCGCCAAGTTTTTCCATATCAACGGCAGCTCGCAGGGAACGGCCAATCAATCGCTGGATTTCCTGGGTTCGGCCAGATTGCTTGCCCCTGGCCGCTTCGCGCTGCATGCGTGAACCTGTGGATCGGGGCAACATGCCATATTCGGCTGTTACCCAACCCCGATTTTGTCCCCGCAAAAAGCGCGGGACCATGTCTTCAACACTTGCTGTACATATCACCTTCGTATTACCGAATTCGACGAGCACCGAACCTTCTGCATGGCAGGTAAAATTGCGGTGAATTCGTATTTGTCGTAGTTGATTTGGTCGGCGGCCGCTGGGTCGTTGCATCAAATATCCTGTAAGCTGTTAATCGTTTAAAAGCCGGGCATTATAGACAATTGTGCCCCATACTTTTTTAACATATACGTCGCTTTGTTTTTATGCCTCTCTGGCTGGCTCTCACATGCTAGTATGCCTGCCGTTTTTACATGAGTTTAGACATCTATGCCATACAGCATGACCGGGTTTGCCCGCAGTGAGCACAAATGCGATTGGGGCTCGATTTACTGCGAAATCAAGTCCGTTAATCACCGCTTCCTCGACATTTATTTCCGCATGCCCGACAGTTTGCGGGAATTTGAACTGGATATCCGTAACCAGATCAAGGACAGGGTTTCCCGCGGCAAAATTGAATGCAACCTGCAAGTGCAAATCAATCCCGGCCAGACAAGTGGCCAGGGCTTTGATTTAAATGCAGCCAGCGCCGTCATTAATGCAGCAGAGCAAATTGCTGCCCGGATTGATTCCCCCGCGCCCATCAATCCCCTGGATGTATTGCGTATGCCCGGGGTGGCTACATCCATCGAAATTGAACCCGAAGAGTTGTATAAGGCAGCCAAAGCCGTGCTTAGCCAGGCCCTGGAGCAACACAGGCAAATGCGACTGCGTGAGGGCAATGAAATGGCACGTGTTGTAGAGCAACGCATCGACGCCATTGCCGAACAGGTGGCAATTGTTAAGAATGCCTTGCCAGAAATTCGGGAGGCATTAAAAACACGCTTGCTCGAGCGCCTGGATCAATTAAAAGTAGATGCCGATCCAGACCGACTGGAGCAAGAGCTGGTCTACCAGGCACAGCGCATAGATGTGGACGAGGAAATCGATCGCCTGGAAACTCATATGCAAGAAGTCCGAACTACCCTAAAAGAAGATCAGCCGATTGGCCGGCGCCTGGACTTCCTGATGCAGGAGTTCAACCGAGAGGCCAACACGCTGGGTTCCAAATCCCAGGCGATTGAATCCACCAATGTCTCCGTCGAGCTAAAAGTCTTGATAGAACAAATGCGAGAACAGATCCAGAACATCGAATAAGGCTATGAGCGGCAATCTATTTACTGTTTCTGCCCCTTCGGGCGCAGGGAAAACCAGTCTGGTGAATGCAGCCCTGGATGCCCTGCCCAACTTGCGTATTTCCGTGTCGCACACTACCCGTGCCATGCGTCCGGGCGAAAGAGACGGCGTGAATTACAACTTTGTCGAAGAATCGACCTTTATCCAGCTGATCGAGAATGGTGATTTCCTGGAACATGCCAAAGTGTTCGGCAATTACTATGGAACGTCGGAAAGCTGGGTCAGAAATACCCTGGCCGAAGGCCACGATGTCATACTGGAAATCGACTGGCAAGGGGCCGCCCAGGTTCGCCAGATCATTCCCGAGACGATTGGCATTTTCATCCTTCCCCCTTCACGGGAAGTGCTGCGCGAACGCTTGACCAATCGCGGCCAGGATGACGCCGACGTTATTGAAAAACGAATGAGCGAGGCCAGAGACGAAATCTCGCATTACAGTGAGGCCGACTTTGTGATTATCAACGACGATTTCCAGACCGCTTTGGAAGAATTACAGGCCATCATCCTCTCTGCCGACCTGTCCAGCAAAAAAGATTTCCAAAAACATCAAGCACTTATCTCTGAACTATTGTCTTAATTGACAAAATTTCGATAGAATTGCGCCCCTTTTCTTAACCCTTGCGCCACAATGCTGGTGCAACACAATCCCCGGTGAATTTTAAATGGCTCGAATTACTGTAGAAGATTGTCTGGACAAGGTTGCCAACCGTTTTGAACTGGTACTTGTCAGCAGCAAACGCGCTCGTCAACTCATGGTTGGCAACAAGGAACCGATGGTCGATTGGGAAAACGACAAGGCGACCGTGGTGGCCCTGCGTGAAATTGAGGAAGGTTATATAGATGCCAGCATCCTCGAAGAAGAAGCCCGTGATGATTACTTTGATGAGCCTACCCAAGAGTCCTACAATCAGGAAGCTGAACTTGCTGCACTTATGGGTGAGGTGGTTGTTGAATCCGACGAAATGGCTGCAGAAGCCGCAAAGGTTGAGGATCAGGCCGACGAGTAATGTTTTTCCGGGCTACCTAAGCCCCGGAGGGTGAGTCTTGTCCGGCATTGATGAGTTATCCCAAAGGCTCACCTCTTATCTCGATTCAGATCAAATCGATCAGGTACGCAGAGCCTATCTATTCGCTGCCGAGGCCCACGAGGGCCAGTATCGCCAGAGCGGCGAGCCCTATGTGACCCACCCCCTGGCCGCCGCCAATATCCTTGCCGACATGCACATGGACCACCACTGCCTGATGGGTGCCCTGCTGCACGATGTCATTGAAGACACCCCGGTTAGCAAACCTATTCTTGAAAAAAAGTTCGGCCCGATCGTTGCCGAACTGGTGGATGGCGTCAGCAAGCTGAACAAAATGGAAGTTCGCGGTGATACCCAGGAAGAGATCCAGGCGGAAAATTTCCTGAAAATGACCCTGGCCATGTCCAAGGATATTCGCGTTATTTTGGTCAAACTTGCCGACCGCCTGCATAACATGCGAACACTGGGCGTACTGAGACCGGAAAAAAGGCGACGTATCGCTCGCGAGACCCTGGAAATCTATGCCCCGATCGCCCAGAGACTGGGCATTAACGATATGCGTATTGAGTTTGAGGACCGCGGTTTCCAGGCTCTTTACCCCATGCGCGCCAAACGCCTGAGTGCTGCGCTGGAACAGGCTCGCGGCCGACGCAAGGATCTGGTGGTAGAAATCCAGGAGGCCATTGAAATCCGTCTGCAAAAAGAGGATTTTCCTGCCAATGTCCAGGGTCGCGAAAAACACTTGTACAGCATTTACAAGAAAATGCGTTACAAGAACCTGTCTTTCAAGGACATCATGGACGTGTTTGCCTTCCGCATTACGGTGGAAACTGTGGATCAGTGTTACCGTGCCCTGGGAATTATCCACAACCTGTTTAAACCGGTTGCCGGTTCATTCAAGGATTACATCGCCATTCCCAAGGCCAATGGCTATCAATCGTTGCACTCGGTGCTGGTAGGCATGCACGGGGTGCCCATTGAGGTACAAATTCGCACCAAAGCCATGGATGATATGGCCAATTTTGGCATTGCGGCACACTGGTTTTACAAAGACTCCCACAGCAAGGCCACCCAGGGTATTTCCACGCGCGCCAGTGAATGGGTCAAGCGTCTTCTGGAAATGCAGCAGCAGGCTGGCGATCCGCTGGAATTTATTGAGCACGTTAAAACCGACCTGTTCCCGGACGAAGTGTACGTGTTCACGCCCAAGGGAAAGATCATCGAGTTACCTACGGGGAGCACCGTCGTCGATTATGCCTATGCGCTGCACACGGATATAGGTAACTCGGCTGTCGGCTGCAAAATTAACAATCAGATGGCCCCCTTGTCGCAAAAACTGGAAAGTGGCCAAGTCGTCGAAATCTTGCGTGCCAATCGCGCTCTGCCACACCCCGGATGGCTGGATTTTGTTGTTACCGCCAAGGCCCGCAGCGCCATTCGACATAGCCTGAAACACCGAAGGCATGAGGAGTCGGTGAGTCTTGGACGCCGACTGCTCAATCGCAGCCTGTCTGAACTGGGGCTTAGCGTTGATGACATTGCAGAAGACCGGCTACAAAATCTTTTGGAAGAAGGAGGACATGAATCCTTCGACGACATCCTTCAACAAATAGGCCTGGGTGACCGGGTTCCATACGCGGTGGCCAAACTGCTACTGGATCCGGAACAGGCGTCCCGCCTGAGTCAAAATCTGCATTCCCCCATTGTGATTGACTCTTCTGAAGGACAGGTCGTCAACTTTGGCCGCTGTTGTCATCCGATTCCTGGCGATATCATCGTCGGGCACTTGAGCTCGGGCCGCGGCCTGGTGGTTCATCGTGAAGAGTGTCCCAATATTGCCGAAATACGTGACAATCCCGAGGTTTGTATGCCCATCAGCTGGGCTCCCGAGGTCAGTGGCGAATTTCAGGTTGAGCTATGGATCGACGTGGAAATGTTCCGTGGCGTTGTGGCCCAACTGGCCGCGCGCATCTCGGCAGATAATGTCGGTATTGATAACATCAGTATCGAAGAACGTGGAGCAACGATCAGTGTGATTAAACTGATGCTCCGGGTAAATAATCGTGTTCATCTGGCGAACGTTATGCGACGGATCCGGCTTGAGCCCTATGTGAAAAAACTGCGCCGTGGCGATAACGTCTGAGGAGAAATAAATGCCTAACCGAGCAACCATTAATACCACTGATGCGCCAGAAGCCATCGGTACCTATTCGCAGGCCGTCAAGGTAAATAACACCGTTTATTTGTCTGGCCAGATACCCCTGGTGCCCGACACCATGGAGCTGATTAGCGCCAGTATTGATGAGCAAATCGAGCAAGTGTTTAAAAACCTGTCCGCTGTATGTGAAGAAGCGGGTGGCACTTTACAGGATATCGTCAAGCTCAATATCTACCTGACTGATTTAAGTCACTTCGCCACGGTGAACAACATCATGGCTCGTTATTTCGAGCAGCCCTATCCGGCCCGTGCCGCCATCGGTATCAACGAACTTCCGCGCGGTGCCCTGGTGGAAATGGACGGCATCATGGTTGTTTAAACCAGTCCATTTCATATACCCAATAAAAAGGCCGCTAATGCGGCCTTTTTTATAACATATGGATTTTTAGCGAGTGAAGATTTTATCCCTGGCCAGGCAAAAACGAACATAGTGAGCGATTTTATACTTAATAAATGAGCGAACGAGGCTCGTTTTTAACGCAGTCAGGGGAAAATAAACCTCGCTAAAGCATCTCGATGGCCATGGCGAGAGCCTCCCCACCGCCAATACACATACTGGCAATACCACGCTTCTTGCACTGGCGCTTGAGTGCATACATCAGGCTGACAATTACCCGACTGGCTGTTGAACCCAGTGGATGTCCCTGGGCACAGGCACCGCCATGAATATTTACTTTGCCCGGGTCCAGCCCCAGATCCTTGATGGTCAGCATGGCCACCATGGCGAAGGCTTCATTAACTTCGAACAGATCGGTCGTGTCTTTGTCCCATCCGGTTTTTTCAAAGATTTTTTCGATCGCACCAATGGGCGCTGTGGTGAAATATTCGGGGGCATGTGAATGGCGCGAATAAGCCACGATCCGTGCCATGGGTGTCAATCCGCGGTTAGTGGCCTCCGTCTCGGCCATTAACACCATGGCGGACGCGCCGTCCGATATAGAGCTGGAGTTGGCGGCGGTAATGGTGCCGTCCGAAGAAAAGGCCGGGCGCAGCTCCGGAATCCTGTTGACCCGCGCATTCTGGGGCTGTTCATCATGTTTGATGACAAACTCGTCCCGTTTGGTTTTTACTGTGACCGGGACTATTTCATCCAGTAATACTTCATCGATAATTGCCTGGTTTGCCCGATTGAGCGATTCGATAGCAAAACTGTCCATCGCTTCGCGGGTCAAGCCGAAATGATCTGCAGTCTCCTGGGCAAACTTCCCCATGGACGTACCGGTAAAAGAATCCTCCAGCCCGTCGAGGAACATACTGTCGTAAATGGTTTTATGTCCCGTGCCAATACCGGAACGACCGTTAATTAAATGGGGGGCATTGGTCATGCTCTCCATACCACCGGCTACGGCAATTTTTGCACTCCCTAGTCGAATCTGGTCATAGGCAAAAATAACGGCCTGCATGCCTGAGCCACAGACCTTGTTCACGGTAACAGCACCTGCAGAGTCAGGAACCCCTGCCTTGATAGCCGCCTGTCTGGCGGGTGCCTGTTTTAATCCGGCCTGCAGCACACAGCCCATATAGACTTCGTCCACTTCCGTGGGATCGATACCAGACTTGGCAACCGCCGCCTTAATGGCCTCGGCGCCAAGATCAATGGCAGTAAAGCTGCTAAATACACCGCCAAAACCACCCATGGGAGTTCGGGCACCGTTTACGATAACAATGGAATCTTCAAGGCTCATGGAAGGACTACCTGTTGCCGGACTTCTGGAAGAAAAATGGAAACAAACACGCTGGGACCGCCAATCACAACGAGATTGTGATTTGGCAGTGCACAACAGAATAGTAGGAAAGTAATCGACAGATTACAACTGGATAGTGTGAGAACTACATGCGTTCCAGGGTTTTTATCCCCAGTAAATCCAACCCCTGACGAAGCACCCTGGCAGTAAGGTTAGCCAATTTCAGCCGGGACTGACGACATTCTTCCGATACAGACTCCTTGAGAATGGGACAGGATTCGTAAAAACCCATAAAACGACCGCTCAGATCAAACAGGTAATTACAAAGCTCATGAGGCATGGCTCGTTCAGCCACTTGCTCAATCACGTCGGCAAATTGGCATATTGCAAAAGCCAAACTGCGCTCAGCCGGATCATCAATACGGAACGCATAGGTATCCAGTTCTGGTTCAGTTGCCTCCGCCCGTCGCAGAATACTGCGGATACGGGTGTAGGCATACTGCAGGTAAGGCGCTGTATTGCCCTCAAAACTCAGCATGGCATTCCAGTCAAACACGTAATCGTTGGTGCGCGTTTTACTGAGATCCGCATATTTGACCGCGCCAATACCCACGGCCCGGGCAATGGTCTGGATTTCATCGCTGGCAAGCTCCGGGTTCTTGTTTTTAACCAGTTCCGCAGCACGTTCGACTGCTTCATCGAGCAGGTCACTGAGTTTAACCGTGTCACCGGAACGGGTTTTAAAAGGCTTGCCATCCTCGCCCATGATAGTGCCGTAAGCACAATGCAATAATTCCGCGTCTTCCGGTACCCAGCCCGCCATGCGCGCCGTAGCGAACACCTGTTTCATATGCAGACTCTGGCGCACATCAATAAAGTACAGAATTCGGTTGGCCTTTAACCGGTTAACCCGATACCGGATTGCGGCCAGGTCAGTGGTCGCGTAAAGATAGCCCCCACCGGCTTTTTGTACGATAAATACGGATGGATCGCCGTTTTTGTCTGCCAGCTCATCTATAAAAACCACCTGGGCGCCCTGGTCTTCCACGCATAGTTGTTTTGCCTTCAATTCGGAAACAACCGCGGCCAGATCATCGTTGTAGGCACTTTCACCCTGGGTATCTTCCGGGGTCAGCGTCACACCAAGCTTTTCATAATTTTCCTGGGCGTGCTGCATGGAAATATCAATAAACCTGTGCCAGAGATCCAGCGAATGTTTATCTCCGGATTGCAGCTTAACGACATTCTCCCTGGCGCGATCGGCAAACTCCGGGTCACTATCAAAATGAATCTTGGCCTGGCGATAAAACACCTCAAGATCATTCAATTCCATTTCCGCATCAACACCGCTGGCCAGTTGATCTTCCAGCTCGGCAATCAGCATGCCAAATTGCGTGCCCCAATCACCGATGTGATTTTGCCGGATAACCCGGTGCCCCAGGTATTGCAAGGCCCGAACCAGGCTATCGCCAAGAATGGTGCCACGCAGATGACCCACATGCATTTCCTTGGCCACGTTGGGCGATGAATAATCAATGACAACTGTATCGGGGTGCTCGGCAGGGCTGACACCGAGGTTTCCACTGGCATCAAGTTCAGCCAGAAACCCGGCAAGCCACTGGTTATCCAGCGTTAAATTGATAAAACCGGGGCCGGCAATGTCGATCTTCGAGCAAACTGCATCGAGCTCAAGGTGATCGATAATTTTTTGGGCAATATCCCTCGGATTGGACTTTAGCTGTTTGGCGACAGCCATCGCCCCATTAATCTGGAAGTCACCAAATTCGGGGCGAGTACTGGAGTTTAGGTGAGGCGAGCTGCCCTCTGGCATACCCGCTGCCGCCATGGCTTCAGCAGCCCTGGCGGTCAGGAAAGACTTTAACGACATTTACTGGCGTGATCGCTTACTGTGCGCCTCCGGCCATGGCCTGGCGCTCTTGCTCGATCAAGGCATCGGCAATTTGAAGCATACGTGGGAAGCTGCCGGCCATTTGGGTGGTCAGCTTATACTTGCCATTGATCACCATTTCCGGCGTTCCACGAACAGCATAGGCTCCCATTTTGGCACGAGCCTGTTGCACCTGACTGGATACACCGAATGAATTCAGTGCTCGACGGTACCTTTCTGTATCGATTCCATGTTCACTGACGAAGTCGAGAATGGCTTCTTCAGAAGCCAATTGGTTACGTTCAACATTCATTTCGTCAAAAATAGGCTTATGTAACTCTTCCGTAATGCCTAATACTTCGTTGGCATAATACATGGTGGCATGCAGCTCCATTACTTCCGCCCAGATAGCTGGCGTGCGGATAAACTCAACGTCATCGGCAAGTGTTGGGAGCCAGTCGTTAATTTCCGGCTCTAAACGGAAACAGTGAATGCATCCGTACCAAAAAATCTCGTTCACTTCGATCTTTTCGGGATCAACCGTGTTTACCGGACGAGGAAGTAGGCTGTAGTCCTGTCCCTCAACAAATTGATTGCCCGCTGAATCATCAGACTGTGCGCTACACGAGGCCACAGGAATCAGGAAGGCCAGCATAAAAATCGAGAAAAGCTTCTTCATTGGATACCTCTTTTGGGTGATCTGCTCAACGGATAAATAATAAAACCTGTGCCATTGAATCACAAAAAAGGCGGCCCTTAGCCGCCCTTTTAAACAAATTAACGTGCCTTAATGAAGCCCTGAGAGATAGTTTGCTACGGCACGTATTTCCAGATCGCTCATTGGCGCTGCAACAGCCCGCATAATTTGGCCATCACCATCATTGGTTCGCAGATTTTTCTGGAAGTCTTTCAACTGCTTAATAATATAGTCACTGTGTTGGCCGGCGATTACCGGGTAGCTGGCGGGGTTATTACCCATGCCGGAGGGCGCATGACAGCCGGTACAGGCCGCAACACCGGTTTGCAGGTTGCCACCGCGGAAAACTTTTTCGCCCAGCGCCAGAAACTCTTCTTCACTAAGATCATAGGCTTCATCGGCAATGGCCTGACTGCCCATAACCGTATGGTCTTGCGAGGCGTAGAATGCCGCAATATCAGCCATATCCTGATCACTGGAAGCAGCGAGCATGCCGGTCATTTCCGGAACAGGGCGCTCACCGGATTTGATATCCTGTAATTGCTTGAGTAAGTAGTTTTCGCTCTGGCCGGCAAGGTTTGGATAAAGTGCAGACGCACTCACACCTTCCTGACCGTGACAGGCCGCGCAAACCACGACCTTGTTGGCACCGGCGTCTGCGTCGCCGGCAGCGTATGAAGCGGCGGCAAATAACAACGCCACTGATCCAAGAATACTAGGGAGAACCTTCATCATTTTAAAGCCATGTACTATTTGTGGTTCCGGGCACGAAACACGCACTGGTGGGACGCGCGGTACTTTTCCATACCCTGTGAAAAAAAGTCGGCGGATTATACCCAATGGACTTGTTCCCGTCACGTCACGAACCCCCAGAAAAACAAGTTAATATACGCGCCTTAATACCGAGGCCCCGAATGACCGATCAACCGAGCTCCCCAGCGATAACGCCAATTCACTTTAATCGGGCACACTTCCTTCGAAGTGCCCCGGATCTTCGACAGTGCCCGCCGGATGAGGGTCTGGAAATTGCCTTTGCCGGCCGTTCCAATGCCGGAAAATCCAGCGCGCTGAATCGTCTTACCGAGCAACCCAAACTGGCACGCACAAGCAAAACGCCCGGGCGCACACAGTTGATTAACTTTTTTGAAATTGCCGAGGACAAACGTCTGGTCGATTTGCCCGGCTATGGGTTTGCCAAGGTGCCCCTAAAGGTTCGCCGCGAATGGGAAAAAAACCTGACGGAATACCTAAATCGCCGCCAAAGCCTTTGCGGGTGTCTTTTGCTAATGGACATTCGTCATCCCCTGCAGGAATTCGACCTGAACTTTATCGCATGGTCCCTGGCAGAAGGTCTACCACTACATATCTTGCTCACCAAGGCGGACAAGCTGAAGCAAGGTGCTGCCAAATCAGCCTTGCTGTCGGTCAGACGGGCCATTGAAGAGGAATTCGACACACCGTTGGTCTCAGTACAAACATTTTCCGCCCTTAAAGGCGATGGGCTGCCCGAATTGCGCCAACTGTTGACTGACTGGTTTGTCAGCAACCGTCTTGTCGACGAAACCGATATATAAAGTGATAAAAAAAAGCCCGCGATTGGCGGGCTTGTAAGGCGGTAAATTCAGAAGAAAATCGCTACCGCGTAGGGGGTCAATTCGTAGGCTTAGAAAGATAGTTTTTAATTTAGTTCCGTCTGAGTTGCATCTTTTGAAAATTTTTTGTTGACAAAAAAAGCCCCGGGGGAACCCGGGGCAACCAAATACAACTCAAGGGGGAAATAATCTATGCGAGTACTCTGACTGGGGGTTTCAGGTAAAGTTCCAAAAAAATTAAAAATTTTTTCCCTCCCGTTATTAGAGTTTTTTTTCGATAAGCTCCTTCAATTCTGCAATTTGTCTCTGTAGCTCGTAGCGATCCGGCTCGACCTGTCCCCCATGGGAGGCTTTTTGCCTGGCCACATTTTCCTTTTCCTGCTCCTGCTCCAGTACCTTGACCACAATACCGATGATCATGTTCAGGAACGCAAAGGCCGTCAGAAAAATAAAACTTAAATAAAAGGCCCAGCTCCAACCGTAGACCTCCATGGTTTCGTACATGACGTCGGTCCAGTCTTCAAACGTCATCACCCTGAACAAGGTTAGCAGGCTCACACCAATATCACCCCAGAGCACTGGATTTACCGAGCCAAAGAACGAAGCGCCAATGGCGGCAAATATGTAAAAAATGATAAACATCAACAGACAGACGTACCCCAGTTGGGGAAGTGCCTGAATTAATGAGTTCATCAGTATGCGCAACTCTGGGATGATGGACACCATCCGTAACACACGAAAAATCCGAATCATCCGCCCCAGCAAGGCCAGCTCGGAATCCTCGATAGGAATGAGGCTCACCGCCACGATCAGGGTGTCAAAAATATTCCAGCCGGATTTAAAAAAGTCCCTTTTATTGGCTTCTCCCAAAAAACGTATACTGATTTCTATCAGGAAGAAAAAGGTTATTCCCCAGTCAAGAATATTCAGTATCCGAAGATAGGTTGATTCGATTGGAAATGTTTTGGCGCCGATAAGTACGGCGGAAAACAAAATAACCGTAATGACAAAAGCCTCAAAAATACGGTTGCTGCGAAGACGATCAAAACCTCGCTGAAAGCGTGCCAGCATCACTGTATTTACCTCTCTGGGAACAGGCCACTAAAAATGCGACTAAGAAAAAGCGTGAGATTACTGTATCTTTCTGCCAGTAGCTCAAGTGTGATGTAATTTTTTGATGAAAAACGCCCTGACCAAACTATTCAGCCCCATTCTCAACCTGTTTGAAAACGACTCAGACGAATATATTCTCAAGCCACTCAACCGCAAGGTCGTACTGGCGATTGGGGTATTGATGACCGGCCTGTCCATCCTGGTTTTCACCCTGGCCTGGCCCGACCGGATTGGCAGCTACTTTTTACCTCCGCTTATCTTCGGCGTCGTAGGCATCGTTGCGCTGGTGGTGGGTTGTCTCGGCAGTGATCACGCTGTTGCCAAACTTATCGGCAACCGCAAAAAATAAATAATCTCGGTCCTGCCCGACAAGATATTTCTTATCGTCTTTATATTTCCCCGGATTGGCTTCAAAATCGCCTTGGAGACAAGGCAAAGTTCACTGACAAAAGCGGAGTTTACAAGCAGCATATGAGAATTTCGAATGAGGACTTTAACGCCGTATCACAGTGATTTTGATCCAATCAGTGGGCTTCCTCCCAATTCGATCCAACTCCAGCTTCTACCAATAAAGGCACATCCAGCTCGGCCGCACTTTCCATACGCTTTTCGATCTCAGGGATAAATGCATCCAACTGGTCTTCGGGCACTTCGAACACAAGCTCATCGTGAACCTGCATAATCATGCGAACATCAAAATCAGACTGTTGTAACCACTGGTGCACATCAATCATGGCGAGCTTGATAATGTCAGCGGCAGTTCCCTGCATGGGCGCGTTGATGGCCGTTCGCTCGGCTGCCTGACGGCGCTGGCCGTTTCGGTCATTGATTTCGGGCAGATAGAGCCTGCGACCAAACAGGGTTTCCACATAGCCATCCTCGGCCGCCTGGGCCCGGATGCGATCCATAAACTGTTTTACGCCGGGATAGCGATCGAAATAGAGGTCGATATATTTCTGTGCTTCGTTACGGCCCACCTGGAGCTGACGTCCCAGACCGAATGCGCTCATGCCGTAAATCAGGCCAAAATTGATGGCCTTTGCCTTGCGACGATGTTCCGAGGTGACGTCGTCCAGGCTCACATCAAACACTTCAGCGGCGGTGGCGCTGTGTACATCCTTGCCTTCCTTAAAGGCTTTCATAAGCCCCTTGTCGTGAGAAAGGTGCGCCATGATACGCAGCTCGATTTGTGAATAATCCGCAGCGACCAGCTTCTTGCCCTTTGGCGCGATAAACGCCTTGCGGATGCGGCGACCTTCTTCGGTACGCACAGGAATATTTTGCAGGTTGGGATCCGAGGACGACAGGCGCCCGGTAGCGGCTACCGCCTGATGATAAGAGGTGTGTACACGACCGGTTTTCTTGCTGATCATCAGTGGCAACTTGTCAGTATAGGTCGACTTGAGCTTGCTAAGCGAACGATATTCCAGAATCAGACGCGGTATTTCATAGTCATCCGCCAATTGCTGAAGCACTTCTTCGGCGGTTGAAGGCTGCCCCTTGGGTGTTTTTTTGAGAACTGGCAGCTCCTGCTTTTCGTAGAGAATTTCCTGCAATTGCTTGGGTGAGCCCAGATTGAAGACTTGTCCGGCCAGATCGTGCACCTGGGTTTCCAGGTTTTGCACCTTGGCGGCTATCTCCTCACTTTGGGCAAACATGGCATCGGGATCGATCAGCGCTCCATTGCGCTCGATGTGAGAGAGCACGCTGACCAGGGGGGCCTCAATGTCTAGGTAAAGCTTTTTTAGGGGGACTATTTTTTCCAGTTGTGGCCAGAGCTCCTGGTGCAATTGCAGGGTAATATCGGCATCTTCTGCTGCGTAGGACGCTGCCTGCTCCAGTGCAATCTGGTTAAAGGTCAGCTGTTTGGCTCCTTTACCGGCAATATCCTCAAAATGAATGGTCTCGCGATCCAGGTGCCTAAGCGCCAGCGAATCCATATCATGACGGCCGGCCACCGAGTTGAGGACATAGGATTCCAGCATGGTATCCATTGGCTGGCAGCGAACCTCTATGCCGTAGTTGGCCAACACGGACTGATCGTATTTCAGGTTTTGGGCGACGATGACTTTGCTCTTGTCTTCCAACAGGGGTTTCAGCTGTCCCAGCACCCAGTCACGATCCAGTTGTTGTGGCGCATCCATGTAATCGTGGGCCACGGGCACGTAGGCCGCTTCCCCGGCGTCCACCGCAAAGGAGACCCCGACAATTTCGGCATCCATATAGTTAAGACTGGTGGTTTCGGTATCAAACGCAAAAATTTCCGCGGATTTCAGCTTTTGCAGCCAGTGTTCAAAATCGGCTTTCTCAAGTACACAGGCATAGTTTTGCTCCACCTGAACCTTGCGGACATTGGTCAGGTCCTTCTCCGGTTCCTGGTCGCCCTCGCCAGCTGACTTATCCAGCTCTTTTAGCCAGCCTTTAAATTCCAGCACTGTATAAAGCTCTTTGAGCCTGGCCTTATCCGGCTCGTCATTGACCAGGTCTTCCAGTTTTTCGTCCATCTCAACGTCGGTTTTAATGGTCGCCAGATCATAGGACATAAAGGCCTGATCACGATGCTCCTCCAGCTTCTCCGGCATTTTTTTTGCACCGCGGAAATCCAGATCACGTATCGCTTCAAGGTTGCTGTAGATCTCTTTTAGACCCCCCAGGGCATTCAGCATGGGGGTGGCACTTTTCGGGCCGACACCGGGCACGCCGGGGATGTTATCCGAGCTATCGCCAATAATGGCCAGATAATCAATGATAAGCTCGGGGGGCACACCGAACTTGTCGATCACGCCCTGGCGGTCATAGGTGCTCTCGGACATGGTATTTACCAGCGTGATATGTTCGCTGACCAGCTGCGCCATATCCTTGTCACCCGTGGAGATAATGCTCTTGATTCCCCGATCTGCCGCCTGCAGGGCAAGTGTGCCCATGACATCATCAGCCTCGACACCGGGATGGATGATCATGGGGAATCCGAGGGCCCTGACACAGTCGTGCAGGGGTTCTATCTGTTCACGCATCTCGTCCGGCATGGGGGGGCGTTGCGACTTGTATTCGGGATACATGTCGTCACGGAAAGTTTTTCCCTTGGCGTCAAAAACCACAACGATGTTGCTGGCCGGATACTGGTCGCGCAATTTACGCAACATGGCAACAACCCCGCGCACTGCGCCAGTCGGTTGACCCCTGGAGGTCGCCAGGGGTGGTAATGCATGAAAAGCCCGATACAGGTAGGAAGAACCATCGACCAGAATTAATGGGGGGGCGTCTGACATAGAAATCCCGGGGAAAATAAAATGGCCAGAAAGAGTAGCGATACCAACTGGAAATGCAACCAAATCCCTCTTGCAAAGCCAGATTCATTTTTTGGCACCTGCACAAATTGATATATCAACCTTTTCTTTCTGATTTATTTCTGTATGCTTTATCCATCCATCAGTTTTTGGTTACGGGCAGTAAAACCTCGGTTAGGCCCCTGACTACTGATTTACCCTCGCAACAACGATGAATTTCAGAGGGGTTGTAGACGGCACATAGCGACGACATCGCCAATGTAGTTGTAGTACCTGTCGACGACGCTTCACTTCAGGTGAAAACCTGAGTGCCGATTGTGGCTAGCTTATTTCTGACTTCTCCTTGAAGCCAGCTGTCCGTGTGAATGGTAGTTATGGCTGAATAGAAGGATTAGAACGCATGGCTATAGCAGTCGTCCTGGCATTACTGGTCATCGGATCAGTCCTGTTTAATTTCCTGACACCCTGGTCGTTCACACCACTCGCTTCCAATTGGGGCAGTATTGATACGACCATCATCATTACACTGGCTGTTACGGGTGTTGTCACTCTCTTAATCGCAATCTTTCTGATCTATGTGCTGGTCAAATACCGCACCAGACCGGGACTAAAAGCACATTACCAACCGGAAAACAAAAAGCTGGAATGGTGGCTTATCGGGCTGAGTACCGTCGGCATTGTCGCCATGCTCGCTCCGGGACTGATTGTCTATAACGACTACATCACGGTTCCCGAAGAGGCCCATGAATTTGAAGCTGTCGGCAACCAGTGGCGCTGGACCTTTCGATATCCTGGTGATGACGGGGTATTTGGGACCAGTGAGCCGCGTTTCATCAATGGCCAAAATCCACTTGGGCTAAATCCGGATGACCCCAACGGCCAGGATGACCGGATCATTCTTGCCAATGAGGTCTATGTTCCGGTAGACCAGCCGGTCAAGGCCCTGCTCCGGTCCGTTGATGTCCTCCACAATTTCTTTGTTCCCCAGATCAGGGCCAAGATGGATCTGGTTCCTGGCATCGTCTCCTGGTTCTGGTTTACGCCGACGGTCGAGGGGCGTTACGAAATTCTTTGTGCCGAGCTATGCGGTGTGGGTCACTACAATATGCGCGGACACATGGTCATTGCCGAACAGGAAGAGTTTGATAGCTGGCTGGCATCCAAACCCACCTTTGCCGAAACCCTGACCATGGGAACGACTGGCGGCCTGGTTGAACAGGGTGAAGCCCTGGCAAGCGGACAGGGCTGCGTGGCCTGTCACAGCGTAGATGGCAGCCCGTCGCTGGCGCCTACCTGGCTTGGTATCTTCGGTCGGGAGACCGAACTGGCCGATGGAAGTACGATCGTAGCGGATGAAGCCTATTTCCGGGAATCCATTACTGATCCCCAGGCCAAACTGGTCGCCGGATTCCCACCTGTCATGATCTCCTACGATTTTAGCGAAGAGCAGATGGATGCACTGGTTGCCTACGCCAGATCACTCGGTTCCGATGATTCAGGCAGCCAGGATGAAGAAAGTACCCAGACAGAAGCCGAACCCACGCAAGAGAGTGAATCACAAACCGAAGCATCCTCCGGAGAAATGACACTGGCTGAGCAAGGTGCCCAGGTCGCGGCCCAAAATGCCTGCAGCGGCTGTCACAGCACAGACGGATCGGAGGGAATTGGCCCCACCTGGAAAGATTTGTATGGCTCGGAACGCACATTCGAAGATGGTTCAACCGCCATCGCTGACGAGGAGTATCTGCGCGAGGCCATTCAAAATCCGTCGGCCAAAATTGTCGAGGGTTACCAACCAGTTATGCCCCCTGTGCAACTGACCGAAGAACAGGTCGATGCCCTGGTGGCCTATGCCAAAGCCAACTCATCATTAAGTGTAGAAGGGGAATAGCAATATGGCTTACGCAGAAGATGCCGAACACGAAGAGCTCCATCATCCAAAAAGTTTCTGGACCAAGTACGTTTGGAGCCAGGATCATAAGGTTATTGCCATTCAGTACTCGCTGACGGCCATTGTCGCCGGCCTGGTGGCACTGACCCTGTCTGCCCTTATGCGCATGCAAATCGGCCTGCCGGGTGTTATTGATATGGACGCAGCCACCTATTACCAATACGTGACCATGCACGGCATGATCATGGTGATATACCTGCTTACCGCTCTATTCCTCGGCGGTTTTGGCAATTACCTGATTCCGCTGATGTGCGGTGCACGCGATATGGTGTTCCCCTTTGTGAACATGCTCAGCTACTGGTTCTACCTGCTGTCCGTCATTATCCTGTTCGCGAGCTTTTTTGTCCCGGGCGGCCCCACTGGCGCAGGCTGGACACTTTATCCTCCCCAGGCAATTACAGAAGGCACGCCAGGCTCCGACTGGGGCATCATTCTGATGCTGGTTTCCCTGGCGGTATTTATTGTGGCGGCCACCATGGGTGGTTTGAACTATGTCACTACCGTGCTGCAAGCACGAACCCACGGCATGACCCTGATGCGTATGCCACTTTCAGTCTGGGGTATATTCATTGCGACGATTCTGGCGTTGCTGGCATTTCCAGCCCTGTTTGTCAGCGCCGTGATGATGTTGCTGGACAAAACACTACATACCAGTTTCTTTATGCCAGCCATGGTCTCTCTGGGTCAGCAACTGGATTACAGCGGTGGCTCTCCCATCCTGTTCCAACACCTTTTCTGGTTTTTTGGTCACCCTGAGGTCTATATCGTTGCTTTGCCTGCGTTTGGTATCGTCTCCGACATTATCAGTGTGCACGCGCGCAAGAATATTTTTGGTTACCGGATGATGGTCTGGGCCATCGTTGCGATCGGCGGTCTGAGCTTTGTCGTATGGGCTCACCATATGTACGTGAGCGGGATGAACCCCTACTTCGGGTTCTTCTTTGCCACAACCACATTGATCATTGCTATTCCGACAGCCATTAAAGTCTACAACTGGGTACTGACTCTCTGGCAGGGCAATCTGCACCTGACCGTGCCCATGTTGTTTGCCGTCGCTTTTATCCTGACATTTGTCGTGGGCGGTATGACCGGACTGTTTTTGGGTAATGTGATTGTCGATGTACCCCTGTCAGATACCTATTTCGTGGTGGCACACTTCCACATGGTGATGGGTGTTGCCCCGATTTTGGTGGTCTTTGGTGCTATCTATCACTGGTACCCGAAAATCACCGGGCGCATGCTGAATGACACCATTGGCCATATTCATTTCTGGATTACCTTTATTGGCACCTACCTAATCTACTTCCCCATGCATTATCTGGGCGTATTGGGTATGCCAAGACGTTACTACGCCTATGAAAATTATGACTTCCTTCCGGAATCGGCCCAGGACCTGAATGTCTTTATCACCATCGTTGCCCTGATTCTGGGAACGGCGCAGTTCCTGTTTATTTTTAACATGTTCTACAGCTACTTCAGGGGCAAGGTCGCCTCATCGAATCCCTGGAAGGCCTGTTCCCTGGAATGGGTCACCCCAGAAACTCCTCCGGGCCACGGCAACTGGGGGGACAAACTGCCTGTTGTCCATCGATGGGCTTACGACTACAGCGTTCCTGGAGCACCGGATGACTTTGTTGTGCAGACTGTTTCAACCGATGAAGTGGCTACCGAGTCGGAAACCGATGATGAACTGGACGATGCCATAGAACATGGCGATGGCCATCGACCTTCGGAAGCATAGGGGAGGACACATGGAAACAACGGCAAGAACCCTGCCCCCCATGGGCGGCTTTAAAGGCCTAACGACAGAAAAGGTCGCACTCTATGTGCTTCTGGCGGTAGCCAGCTCTCTGTTTATGCTGTTCATGCTCGCCTACCTGATCCGCTCCAATGTGGGTGATTGGGACACGCTCTCACAACCCTGGAACCCACTATCCAATCGAAGCCAACTGTGGCTGAACACTGCCATGCTGTTGTGCAGCAGTATCTCTTTCGAATACGCAAGACGCATGGTTAAAGCAGGCAAGGAAACCGGCATATTGCGGGGACTGATGCTCGCTGGCCTGTTCGCTGTGTCATTTTTGATCGGCCAGGTTGCCGTATGGCAGCAACTGCTTGATCACGGGTATTACCTGAACACGAACCCGGCCAACAGCTTCTTTTATGTCCTAACCGCCCTGCACGGGGCACATTTACTACTGGGACTGACTTTTTGGTCCACCTGCATGGGTCGGGCATGGTCAGGCAAAGCCCCGGAACGGGTCGCCAAAGTAACCGATATGTGTGCCACTTTCTGGCATTTCCTGTTTGTACTCTGGCTGCTTCTGTTTTTCATTCTGGCCGGGCCACCGGAAACCATTGCGCTGCTCGCGGCCTACTGCAACATTATTTAGGGGAAACTACCAATGTCAGGAGTCAATACTACTCTCGAACCCGGCATGAAAGGCATTGCCCAGGACTGGTCCTCGGACAAGGAGGTGTTCAAGGACGTCTCCTGGGGCAAGGCGATGATGTGGATATTCCTGTTGTCGGATACCTTTATCTTCAGCTGCTTCCTGATTGCCTACATGACTGTGCGCTGGAGCACGCCCGTGCCCTGGCCGCCCACCAGTGAAGTTTTTGCATTGACCCTGTTTGGCCATCATATTCCGCTGATCCTCATTGCCATCATGACGTTTGTGCTGATTACCAGTAGCGGAACCATGGCAATGGCAGTGAACTATGGATACCGGGGCAACAAAAAGGCTACGGCCCTGTTGATGTTTGCCACTGCCTTTTTGGGCCTGACTTTTGTCGGCATGCAGGCCTTCGAGTGGAGCAAACTGATCTCTGAAGGGGTACGCCCCTGGGGTAACCCAATGGGTGCACCCCAGTTTGGCGCCATCTTCTTTATGGTGACAGGGTTCCACGGCTTTCACGTAAGTATCGGGGTCATATACCTGACCATCGTAGCCATCAAGGTTGCCAAGGGTCATTACGAAGAACGGGGCTACGGCATTGTCGAAGTGGCCGGGCTTTACTGGCACTTCGTGGATCTGGTCTGGGTATTTATCTTCGCCTTCTTTTACTTGTGGTAGGGAGAATTCGCTATGTCATCAACAACGGCTGAAGGCCACCAACAGCACCCACTGGGCGTCTACTTTAAGGTCTGGGTACTTTTATTTGTGCTCAGCTTTTTTTCCTACATGGTGGACTACATTCAATTCCAAGGCTGGTTACGCTGGTCACTGGTATTGATCTTTATGTTCCTCAAGGCTGGCTTCATTATCGCTATCTTCATGCATATGGCCTGGGAACGACTGGCACTGGTGACGGCCATCCTGGTTCCACCCATGTGTCTGCTGATCTTTATTGCCATTATGGGTGCCGAATCCGAGTACACCTGGGTCAGCCGCATGTTCCACTTTTTGGGCGGGGTCGCCCCGGAAAGGCCGGAGATGCCGCTACATCACTAAACCCAAAAAGGCGCCAAAGGCGCCTTTTTTATTTCCGCTTAATTATTTAAAGCGGGATTTCACACCGCCAGATCGGGTCAGCTAGTTATTCTTTAGTTCTGAACCCAAACAGACTGATAGTTCAGTTTTAATATCGCCGGATCAAACGGCGGTCGGAAAAACCCCTGATAATTGCCCGCCGGATTCACCAGTACGATATTGGCGCTGTGGGCAACATCATAATTGTCGGGCGCGTTATCCGGGTTGATGATGTCAAAGGCAATATTGAGCTGCGTGGCGAGATCGGCAATGGTTCCCAGATTGCCGGTAAGACCGATAAAGTCTTCATTAAAATAGTTCACGTACTGATTGAGGATATCTACGGTATCGCGGTTTGGATCCACCGAAAGCATGATGACCTGCAGGTCTTCTTTTGGCCTTTCGTCCAGATAGCCCCACATTTGGCTCAGTTGCGCCATAGTGGTCGGACAAATATCCGGACAATGCGTAAAACCGGGAAAAATCATGGTCCATTTACCTTCCAGGTCTTCACGGGTAAAGGTCTCGCCTTCATCATCCACCAGTTCAAAAGGCAATACCTCACGCGGTGTTTCGAAATACATCAGGCCGTTGGACTGCATTTCAGATATTCGCAGTGCCCGGGGTTGGGTAATTTTCCAGAAAAAGGCGAGCACGAAAACAAAAATAACAACAACGGAAATTACCGCTGTTTTACGAATGGCTTTTCGAGTGTCGTCGCTAACGTGTGACGGTTTATTTGACATAGGGATTACGCCTGGGCGATATAGGTCGGTGGCAAAATGTAGTGGTCAGCCAGCATGACAACAAACAGTAGCATCAAATACAAAATGGAATACTTAAAGGTGCTCATCCCGGCTTGCGGGTTTTTGCCGATAATCATGACGATGGACCAATAGAGGAAAATCCCCCCAAGGATCACAGCGCCCGTCAGGTAGATCCAGCTGAACATGCCAAACACAAACGGAAGCATGGTCACGGCAAACATAATGAGGGTGTAAAGCAGGATATTGAGTTTGGTGTATTTTTCACCGTGGGTTACCGGCAACATGGGGATTTTGGCTTCCCGATAGTCGTCCAGTCGATGTACCGCCAGCGCCCAAAAGTGCGGTGGTGTCCAGGCAAATATAATCAATACCAAGAGCAGCGCATGCGGATGAATTTCCCCGGTGACTGCCGTCCAGCCTAGCAGGGGTGGTGCAGCGCCAGCCAGACCACCAATCACAATGTTTTGCGGGGTCGCACGTTTTAACCACAGGGTATAAACCACGGCGTAACCCACTAACGAGAGAAGTGTTAGCACGGCTGTTAGCATGTTCACGTAGGCAACCAGTATGTAGGTACCAATTGCCCCGATGACAAATGCAAACAGGCTGGCTGGAATCGGATCGACCCGACCGGTCGCGACTGGCCTGTTGCGGGTGCGGGCCATCTTCAGATCGACCTGACGATCCACCAGATGGTTAATGGCGGCGGCAGAACCGGCACACAGGGCGATACCCAGGTTTCCAAGAATGAGGGCATCCAGCGGCACCATGCCCGGCACAGCCAGCATCATGCCAATGACCGATGTAAGAATCATGAGAGCGACTACCCTGGGCTTGGTAAGCTCCAGGTAATCACTGAAGGTTGCGGATACGCTCGCTTCTGCGCTCATCTTATTCCCCTTGTGTTTCCCGAGTTTCCAACCCTTGAGCACGCTGGCATTGAGTGAGCATGGTACAGACTGCAGCCAGCAGAAAGGCACCAACAACATTGTGCGCAACAGCAATGAACAAAGGCAGTGACATCATAACGTTGCTGATGCCCAAAATCACCTGAACAGCCAGAAGAGCCAGCATTACTGACGTCAAGGTTGACAGGGGTTTAAAACCACGGGCAAAACAAATTACC
This sequence comes from Pseudomonadales bacterium, assembly GCA_965222065.1. GTDB lineage: Bacteria > Pseudomonadota > Gammaproteobacteria > Pseudomonadales > GM7GCV1 > GM7GCV1. The sequence continues at coordinate 1,695,182 of OZ244933.1, read as the reverse complement.
GCAAGGAAAATCAAGTAGACGGTAGTTATCAACGCACCCACACGATGCATGTAATGAATCGCGACGCGCGCTTCATTATGTAATAAACCACCGAGGTAGTTGGGGCCAATGTCCTGGGCAAAATTAAAGCCATGGACGAAGTCCATCTCAGGCCAATAAGAACCAAAGCAGGTAGGGAATTCTCTTGGCGGACAGGCCAGAGCTGCATAATTGGAAGCCACCCATCCGCCCAGCGTGATTTGGAGGGCAACGATAATAATACCCAGGATAATCCAGGGTTTCAGGGAATGAATTTTTTCCAGCTGGATTTCCGGCAAACGCCATTGATAACTGGACAGCCGCTGCGCCATAACCACTATCAAGACAAAGGTGGCAAAGCCGCCCATCAGATGAATAGTGACTACCTGGGGCCAAAGTTTAAGCGTCACTGTCCACATGCCAAACAGGGCCTGCCATATGACCAAAAACAACATGAAGAGTGGCTGTCGAAATGGGTAGTTTTCCTGATCTCTGTGACGAATCGCCTTGACGGCCATCGCCAAAATAAGCAGAGCCAGGCCACCGGCAAAATAGCGATGAACCATTTCCGGCCAGGGCTTGCCATCAATCACCGGCATATCCGGGAATGCCTCGTTCGCCGCAGCAATTTCATGTTCTTCGTTAGGCCAAAGAAGGTGTCCATAGCAGCCCGGCCAATCTGGACAACCCAGGCCAGCATGCACCAGCCGGGTGAAAGCACCCAGGCCAACGACACCCGCCGCGAGTACGACACCAATCAACGCGAGGCGAAATCCAGGAAGAGGGTTTGAAAAAAACGATTTCATGATGAGGTCTCTTAATAATGCCTTTATTGGCAACTCGTTAATGCGCCAGCTTAAGCAAATGCTCAAAATCTTCGAGAATCTCGACACCGGTATGCTCCGGTGAATAGGCGAGCATAAATACGTCGATGGGATTCATAAGTAATACCATCGGTTGCTGCCAATCCGGGACATTGGTCCGGGCAAGCATGTCTGGCAACGCCGTGCCTCCCAGCTGCAACTCATGAATATCATCGGCAACGGGAACATCCGGCAGGTATTCGGTATCGGAAACCAGCAATCCCAGGGTTAACTCGCTGGCATCGCGCTGAAGGCGTATGCGCATGGCATGAAGTTCTTGCATACGGGCAGTGCAGTCCTCACCACAGTCGCCCTGTACCAGAAGTACCATTTTCCAGGTGCTATCCTGCATGGCTGACCATGGCTGACCGTCCAGGCCCAGAATTTGTTCTGGCGATACCTCAACAGGCGGGTTCAGCAAAATACCATTGTTGGTGGTGCCCAGTATTTCAATCCAGGCGAGTTTGCCTTCTTCTGTTTTGGGCGCCAGAAGATAGCCCAAAATCAGTACTCCGGCGACCATGCCAATAATGATGTAAAGCGGCCAGGGGTTTTGTTTGCCTGCGGGCTGCTGAGGTTTATTTGTATCGTTCATTTGTTGCTAATTCTGTTTGCGGTATTTCAACCAATCCTTGAGATTACTGTTCACAAATAGACACATGATGACTATCGTCAGTGAAATCAGCATCCATTGCATGGCATAGCCAATGTGCATTCCCGGCCCTTCGCGTTCGATGACCCAATCTGCCTGATACGCTAGTGGAGACTCCGCACTGATACGTACAACAAAAGGGTATGGCTCTGTTTCCAGACGATCCGTCAGCAAGTCAAAATCTATCACCTGGATTCGTTCGGGCCATTCGCCCGTCCACTGCTGCTCGGCAAACACGATAGGCGTCTGGGCTGATCGATATAGATAACCTTCAACCCGGTGGCTTCCGGGAGGTATGTCGATCTCCGGCAAAACGCTTCGGTCATTCCCGGCAGCTACCCAGCCCCGATTTACCAATACCGGTGCACCGGTTTCCCTTTCAAGCACGCCAACAACTTCGTAGCCCACCCGTCCATAGCGGGTGCGGTTGTCCAGAAAAAAAACCTGCTCTGTCCAATGCCCTTCCACAATTACCTGGGTATAGTTTTGCACTCGATCACTGTCAGGCAGGGTTTCCAGGAGTACCGGCGGGCTTGCCAACCCTTCATCCAGTTGACGAAGAATCTCCCGCTTTTGGGCGGCGCGATCCAGCTGCCAAAAAATAGCCGAGATAGTGAGCGGCAGCACCGCACACACAAGAAGCAGGAATTTAAAATCCCACTGCCATTGAAATTTGACCCGATTCGACAAAGTGCCCGGCACCTCCGTCTCAACTATTGTTTGACTAATTTCGGTCCGCCAAACGCGCCGCTGTGTTTAAATAGCGGCCCAATTTTCATTTCAGATCGACCATGCTTTTAAAACTGATCGTCTTTATCCTGCTTATTGCCATGCTTTCCAGCCTTTTCACGGGCTTCTGGTTCCTTGTGAAAGACAAGGGCAACGAGCGCAAACGTGTACTCTACGCGCTGTTAATTCGTATCAGCCTCGCAACAGCGCTTATTGGCACCATCGCCTATGGCATTGGTACCGGCCAGTTAGGTAGCCAGGCACCCTGGGATCGCGAATTGCATCCCGAGCGAGTGATCAACGAATAAACTCCCACCCGCTTTTATCTACACAAAAACGGCCAGTGTTACTGGCCGTTTTTATTTCCGTTCTCCGATCCTGGAGGCTGTCATTTTTTCGTGAATTCGAGGAAGAATCGCACGGAGGGCGCGCGTGTATAAATATACATAAGCGTCCGAGTACGGTTCTGACGAAGAAGTCGCGGAAAAGGGCGCCTCCTTACAGAATGTAGACGAAGAAGAACAGCATCACCCAAACCACATCCACAAAGTGCCAATACCAGGATGCCATTTCAAACCCAAAATGGTCGTTCTCGGTAAAGTGCCCCTTGAACGAGCGGATCAACTGGATCAACAACATGATGGTTCCCATGGTGACGTGTGCACCGTGGAAGCCTGTCAGCATAAAGAACGTTGTCCCGTAGATTCCTGACTGCAGAGTCAGGCCAAGATGATGGTATGCCTCGTAATATTCGTAGACTTGCAGACACAGGAAGATAGCACCCAGGGCAACCGTAGCGCCCAGCCAAAGATTAAACTTCTTGCGATTATCGCCATGCTTGAGCGCGTGGTGTGCTACATGCACGGTCCAGCTTGAAGTCATCAGAATGAGCGTGCCCCATAAGGGTAGCCAATGGAAAATATTGCTCCAGCCAGGAAAGGTCATGGCCTGTTCCGGGCCTTTCATGATTGCATCTTCACCATTCAGTGCCTGGTCTGGCGTCACCATAAGAGGCCAGGATGGACTGAAACCACCCCACTCTTCCGGGTTGGCCACACCCATTTCCCAACCGCCAAGGGTTGGCAGTGCAATATTTCGCACATAGAAAAGGGCACCAAAAAATGCCGCAAAAAACATGACTTCGGAGAAGATGAACCAGCCGATACCCCAGACATAGGAACGCTTGAGCTGGTCATCGACCAGACCCTGCATATTTTCCTTGATAACGAGATTCCACCAATAAGCCAGGCCACTCCACAGAACGATCATACCTACCAGCAAGGCTCCGTAGCTGCCATCAATCATGACCCGGCCGGCGCCATAGGCAGAAAGCCCCAATGCCAAACCAACGATGATGGGCAGTTTGCTTTGCTCAGGAACGTAATATGTACCTTCAGCTGCCATTTTGTTTTTTCTCCGGTTTCGTTGTTGGGTTTTCAGCCCAATCTAGTTAATACCTGCGACATCACCACTAAATCTGTCGGTCACGTCAAAAATACTATAGGACAGGGTAATCGTATTTATTGCCTTGGGGAGATCCCTGTCGACAATGAATACCAGCGGCATATTTGCCTCTTCCCCCGCTTGCAGTGGCTGCTGGTCAAAGCAGAAGCACTCTGTCTTGTGAAAGTACTTCACCGCCGACGTCGGCACAATATTGGGGATTGCCTGAGCCACCATATTGCGCCGGGTCCTGTTCTTGGCGAAATAGGTAATTCGGGTTGCCTCCCCGGGATGAACCTCTACCTCAAAGATATTGGGTTCAAAGTCCCATGGCATCGTGGCCTCGTTGGTGGCAATAAACTGTACCTTGACCGTGCGCGACTCGTCGATCGCGCTGACCGTCCCTTCAAATTTGCTCGCTGTTTTGTCACCAATGCCGGTCACTTCACAGAACAGATCATACAGGGGCGGCATCACAAACACCGCAAAGGCAAACATAACCACCGCACCAACAGCTGATTTGACAACTGTCTTGCCAATGCTCTTACCGTTCTGGCTGTTCTTGTCTGCCATAGTTGTGTTTATCTCCTAGTGGAGCTCTTCCGCTTTCTGGGATACATCCGGCGGAGTTGTAAATGTGTGATATGGCGCCGGGGTAGGCACTGTCCACTCCAGACCACGTGCACCTTCCCACACTTTGGGTTCATCCACTTTCTTACCGCTACGAATAGTGGCAATCACGTTGTAAAGGAACAGGATCTGGGAGGCACCGTAAATAAAGGCCCCAATAGAGCTCACCATATTCCAGTCAGCAAATTGCAAGGCGTAGTCGGCGTATCGACGTGGCATGCCGCCAAGGCCCAGGAAGTGCTGAGGGAAGAACGTAATGTTGAAGCCGATAAACGAGATCCAGAAATGGGCTTTACCCATAGCTTCGTTGTACATACGGCCACACCACTTGGGCAGCCAGTAGTAAACCGAGGCCGACATACTGAATACTGCACCCGCTACCATGACGTAATGGAAATGTGCTACCACGAAGTAGCTGTCATGGTACTGGATGTCCGCAGGTGCGATCGCCAGCATCAAACCGGTGAACCCGCCAACGGTAAACAGAACCACGAAAGCAATGGCAAACAGCATGGGCGTTTCGAACGAGATCGCCCCCTTGAACATAGTCGTGATCCAGTTGAACACTTTGGCCGCTGTCGGCACCGCAATCAGCATGGTGGCGTACATGAAGTACAGCTCACCACCCACTGGCATACCTACCGTAAACATGTGGTGAGCCCAAACGATGAATGACAGGAAGGCAATGGAGGCCGTGGCGTACACCATCGAGCTATAGCCAAACAGGGGTTTGCGACTGAAGGTGGGGATGATTTCGGAAATCACACCGAATGCCGGAAGGATAATAATGTATACCTCGGGGTGGCCAAAGAACCAGAAAATATGCTGGAACAGTACGGGGTCACCACCACCTGCGGCATCAAAGAAGCTGGTACCGAAATTGATGTCCATCAGCATCATGGTGACCGCGCCAGCCAGTACAGGCATAACCGCAATCAGCAGGAACGCAGTGATCAACCAGGTCCATACGAACAGGGGCATTTTCATCAGGGTCATGCCGGGGGCGCGCATGTTTAGCACGGTGGCAATGATGTTGATGGAGCCCATGATCGATGAAATACCCATGATGTGCACACCGAAGATAAAGTAGTTAACCGTATCCGGGGCGTATGTCGTGGAGAGCGGCGCGTAGAACGTCCAACCAAAGTTGGGGCCACCCCCTTCCATAAAGAGGGTCGCTGCAAGCAACAGGAACGCCGGAGGCAGAATCCAGAAGCTGAGGTTGTTCATACGCGGCAGCGCCATGTCGGGCGCACCGATCATCATTGGAATCATCCAGTTCGCCAGGCCCACAAAAGCGGGCATGATGGCGCCAAATACCATCACCAGCCCGTGCATTGTGGTCATCTGGTTGAAAAACTCCGGACGAATCAATTGCATGCCGGGTTCGAACAGCTCAGCACGAATGACCATGGCAAAAAAGCCACCAAGGATAAACATCGCAAAACTGAACCAGAGGTAAAGCGTACCGATGTCTTTGTGGTTTGTGGTAAACAGCCAGCGGCCAATACCTTTAGGAGCAGAGTGTCCCATTAGTTAATACCTCCTATTGACCGTTAGCAAAGTTGTATACATCAATCGGCTGCACCAGATCACCGGTATTGTTGCCGAAAGCGTTACGTTCGTAAGTAATTATGGCAGCCATATCCACTTCGCTAAGCTGGGTGCCAAATGCCTGCATGGATGTGCCCGGGACACCGTTAACCACGACGTCCAAGTGATGTGAAAGATCCCCCTGTACAACCGGGCTGCCAGCCATGGCCGGGAAGGCCCCGGCGACACCCTGTCCATCAACACCGTGACAGGCTGCACAGGAACGATCATAGGCGGCTTTACCGCGCTCCATCAGCTCATCCATGGTAAAAGTTCGTTCGGTCAGCGCAGCCAGTGCCTCAGCTTCGGCCTTCTTGTCCTCCAGCCATTGGGCATACTCTGCCTTTGGCAGAACCTCAACCACAATTGGCATAAAGGCATGATCCTGACCACAGAGTTCAGCACACTCTCCACGGTAGGTGCCAGGCTCGTTTACATAGGTCCAGGTCTCGACGGTATAGCCGGGAATGGCATCACGCTTGATGGCAAAGGCGGGAACCCACCAGGCATGGATTACATCGCGGGATGTCACCAGGAAACGCACTTTGGTCTCCGCCGGAAGAACCAGGGGCTCAGTGACTTCCTGAAGGTAGTTCACACCTTTTTCTTCCAGGTTATTTATTTGGTCACGTGAAGTGGACAGCTCGGACATAAAGCTGACACCCTCGCCAAGATATTCGTATTGCCATCGCCACTGATAGCCTGTGACTTTAATGTCTATCTCGGCATCCGAGGTATCGTACATATCCTTTAGAGTTTTGGTGGCAGGCACGGCCATTACAATTAAAAGAAGGAACGGGATAACCGTCCAGGCAATTTCAGCACCCAAATGTTCATGAAATTGTGCAGGCTTGTGACCAACCGACTTGCGGTGAAAAATCATAGCCCACAACATGTACCCAAATACCCCAATACCGATGACTACGCAGATCCAGAACATGAACATGTGGATTTCGTAGACTTCGTGCGAAACCGGGGTAACGCCTCTTGTCATATTAAGCACTGATTGCCCGGCAGACCCCTCGGCCGCAAAAGCGAAACCGGGTAGAGCCCCTAGAGCGAGTGCGAAAAGCTTCATCGCTTTTCTCAGCATTGCACTTTTCTCCGATGTTATTTAATTCTAAGCAGCTTAGAATTTGTCCCTTGAAGGGTCAATTCCTGAGCATTAGTCCGACTGGTGAGCAGCCTCAAAAAAGCCGCGTGAGTATACATTAGTCATTTTTAAAGCTCCACAGCAAGATGCTTACATCTTCTTGATTTCACAACATTTTTTTCAGGTATTCCCAGCTAATGATACCCGGCTACTATCGGAAAATTCTCAACATTGCATTACCCATGATGCTGGCCAATTTGAGTATTCCACTCTTGGGACTTGTGGATACGGCCTTGCTGGGCCACCAGGAAGACGCCGTCTACCTGGGGGCAGCAGCACTGGGCGCCCAGTTGATTGGCATGATCTTTTGGGTGTTCGGCTTCCTGAGGATGGGCACCACCGGCTTTACGGCCCGGGCCCGGGGAAGCGGCAGTGATCAGGAAACCTTCCGTCGTCTTTGTGAGGCTATCGGTTTTGCCTCCATTATCGGTTTGATCATACTTATTGTGCATCCATGGGCTCTCGGACCCCTAATCGCATTACTGAGCGATGCCTCCAGTGAGCTTTCCGGGCTGGCACTTGAATATACCAGCATACGAATTTGGGCAGCTCCCGCTGCACTTATGACCTATGCCTTTGTGGGCTGGTTAATTGGCCTTCAGGACACCAGGTCTGTGATGTGGATACTGCTGACCACCAATCTTCTAAACATTCTGTTTGACTATATACTGATCGTGGAAATGGGGCTGGCATCAGCAGGGGCTGCGTGGGCCAGTCTTGCCGCCGAATATCTGGGTTTCGCACTGGGTGCCATCCTGGTCATGCGAAAATTGTCCGGATTACATATCGCCTTACGGTGGCCCGAAATCGACTGGACGTCGCTGCTTGAGATGTTCCACAGTTCCCGTCATTTATTTGTTCGCACGCTCTGCCTGCTTTTCACTTTTTTATTTTTTACCAGCCAGGGTGCGCTCATTGGAGCGGAAACGGCTGCAGCCAATGCGATTTTATTAAATTTGCTGGCCCTGACAGCCTACACAATGGACGGCTTTGCCCATGCTGCAGAGACGCTGTGTGGCAAAGCCTGGGGTGCTGGTGATCGCCAGGATTTTGTTGCCGCTTGCAAAGGTACATCAGTACTTGCTGCCATCATGGCTATCCTCTGCACGACCACACTGCTCATCGGACAAACGCCCATCATCAACATGTATACGAATCTGGACGCTGTTCGCCAAATAGCGTCAAACGACTTTCTCTGGCTGACCTTCTTGCCAATGATTGCCGTCTGGTGTTATCAGCTGGATGGAATATTTATTGGTATTGGCCATACTCGTACCATGCAAAACGCGATGGTACTGGCCACACTGTTTATTTTCATTCCTGTATGGTGGTTAACAAGAGGGCTGGGTAACACCGGTCTTTGGCTGGCAATGTTCAGCATACATCTTGCCCGTATCGCTAGCTTGGCCCTGCCTTTCTTGCGAATACTGCAAAAAGATTGGCAAAAGGGTTAAGCGGCTCTTGTTTCTTATACTTGCCAACGATTTATTTTATTTTTTACGCTTTATCAAACCTTTCTTACTTGAAACCCGTAAATGGTTCCTTATAGTGCAGCCAAAATTTTGGAGAGAGCTATGACATCAACTTTTCGTACCCTTGGCGCATGCCTGGTTTTCACCTGCTTTCCCGCGATGGCCGGAGACTGGTCGGGCAGTGGCGACCTGGGCTATAACTCAGTTAGCGGTAATTCCGAGTCAAATTCACTCGCGGCGGCATTTTCCACCAATTACGACACTCTTGGTGACTGGCTCTACATGGCTGAATTTGATGCCTACAGTGCCTCGCAGGATGATGAAACCACAGCAAAAACCTACAGCATCAAGCTGCAAAGCGACTACCGCATAAGCGAGCGCTCCTTCGCATTCGCCAACGTGCGTTACCTGGATGATCGTTTCAGCGGTTATGACTACCAATCATCAACATCCATAGGTCTTGGTAAAACTTTTTTTGATGATGGGGTGTCGCTTTTCAGGGCCCAGGCCGGTATTGGTTATCGAAAAGCGGAGCTGTTGGACAACCAGGGAGAAGAGAGCGAATCTATCTGGACAACTCGCGCGACCTACCACCGCTCCTTAACAGAAAATACACGCTTTGAATCCAGAGTACTTTCTGAATCCGGCGCTGAAAATACCTACCTGGAAGGTCAGATAGCCCTGGGAGTTTTGATGACTGACAACCTCGGCATCAAGCTTTCCTACCTTATCAAGCACAACACCGACGTACCCGTGGACACAGAGAACACGGACAAGTACGTCACGGTATCCCTCAACTATCTGTTTGATTAGGAACTGGATTTTTTATCTTTGTCGGGAAACTGAAGCAGAGTCACCGGCTCTGCTTGCGACCTGGCTGATAAATTTACCCTTGTGGGCAATTCCTGGCGATTTTGGTCAAAACGCATTTCTTCATTGAAGTCGCAGCGAGTGCAGGCACGGAATTTCCGGCCCTCTAACTCGTAGGTAAATACCTTGTCTACCTGGGTACATTTCGGGCAAACCGCCCCGGCAATAAATCGTTTGTTTTTCATGCTAGGCTTCATAATATCTGGATATCTACGGAGCAATTTCCATGACAGATTCAATTCGATCTTTTAATGGTATCACTCCCCAGCTGGGTGAACGCGTGTTCGTTGACGACAGCGCGACAGTCATTGGTGATGTCGTATTGGGCGACGATGTTTCTGTCTGGCCCGGTGCCATTATTCGGGGCGACATGCACTACATTCATGTAGGCCACCGAAGCAATGTGCAGGATAACGCCGTTCTGCATATTACCCACGCCAGCGAGAATTTCAGTCCCGAGGGTTTCCCGCTAAATATTGGCGAAGATGTCACCATTGGGCATGCGGCCGTTCTGCACGGCTGCACAGTTGGTAATCGCGTACTTGTTGGCATTGGTGCCATTGTAAATGACGGCGCGGTTATTGAAGACGAAGTCATCCTGGGTGCGGGAGCACTGGTACCACCCGGAAAACATTTGGCTTCGGGATATGTGTATGTCGGCAACCCGGTTAAACAATTGCGCCCCCTTAGTGATGATGAGCGCAATTTCCTGCCGTACTCTCCCCAAAACTACATCAAATTGAAAGACCAGTATTTACAGGAAAAGACATAGCAACATCGCTTAGTCGACAAGATTAAAGGTCAGGGCGAAACTTACCGGTACAGACTGACCTATCCAGATACCACCTGCCATCCTGCCCAGTATCGCCAGGCCGTCCGACAGGCCCAGATCTCCCGCGTTAAGCAATACCGGTTCCATGCTGGCAACGATAACCCGATCTTCTTTTACCGAGACAAGCATGTTCAGCTGAATATTTTGCTCCAATCCCAGTATGTGCAAGGTTGCCGGAATTTCCATTTGACGGGTTCCGGACAGGCTGGCCGGATCAACCATCGCCTGCACGCTGATTTCGGGGAAATTAGCTACCTCAAAAAGGTGCTCGCGCATACGATCATCCCGGATGGGAATTGCCGTGTTAATGCTGTTGGCATCAATGCGGATATCTACATGTCCCTCATCCGAAATATTCCCGGATATCTGGTCAAAACGCATGACTTCCTGGATGTCCTGTACCTTGGTAGTAACAAAGCTCACCGAGGAATTGGCATTATCCAACACTGCAAACTGGGCAAAAGCCAGATGACAGCTCGCCAGGAGGAAGACGGACAACATGCTTTTTATGAGTCTTTTCATAGAATTCCCCGGATAATTCAGGATTGGAAAACCAAGCATTCTATAGGCATGGGTAACTACTTAAAATGCCTTATGTTCAGGTTTCTGTTTGGGCCTTTTCCCTGAGCAGTTTAATTAGCGGCAGGGTTGGCGGACGAACGCTCCGCCAAACATAAAACGACTCTGCCGCTTGCCCAACCAGCATCCCCAAACCATCGGAAACATCACAGCCGAGCGCACTTGCCCAGGACATGAAAGGGGTTGGTTTATTGGCGTACACCATGTCGTAGGCACGGGTTTGTGGTGTCAGCAACACTTCGGGAACCGGGGGCAACTCGCCGCTAAGACTGAGGCTTGTTCCGTTAATAACCAGATCAAATGAACCGGTTTGGTCCTTTAGCTGCTCGTATCCACTACCAGAAATTTCACCAAGTTCGGCAAACTCTCTGGCAAGCTCTGCTGCCTTTGCACTGGTCCGGTTTGCAATGACTATTTCTTTTGGATGTTCAGATAAAATCGGACCCAGTACGCCCCGGACCGCTCCACCGGCACCAAGTATAAGGATTCGGGTCGCGTTTAAAGACCAGGACAAATTGTCGCGAATGTCCGCAACCAGGCCAACGCCGTCCGTATTATCGCCCAGAATACTTCCATCCGATTGGCGAGCCAGTGTATTCACCGCCTGGGCTCGCCGCGCCCTTTCGGTCAGGGATTCGGCAAATTCATAAGCATCATGCTTAAACGGGACGGTGATATTCAGACCGAGCCCACCGGCGTTAAAAAATTCACGAGCCGCCGGTTCGAACTGGCCCAGCTCGACCAGTCGGGCATCATATTCAAGCGATTGACGGGTTTGTTCGGCAAACCATTGATGGATTTGCGGTGATTTTGAATGCTTTATCGGGTTTCCAAAAACGGCGTAACGATCCAAATTGTTGCTCCAGGTTTGTGCAGCCTTTTGTCTGTTATACCCAATCGCGCGAACGAAGGAAATCTGTATAAAGGCGCTCTTCTTCAGATCCGGCTTCCGGATGCCACTTGTAATGCCATTCCACCTTTGGTGGCAATGACATCAAAATGGATTCCGCACGTCCCCCGGATTGAAGGCCAAAGATAGTGCCACGGTCATAGACCAGGTTAAATTCTACATAGCGCCCCCGACGGTAAGCCTGAAAGCTGCGTTCGCGTTCACCATAAGGTGTGTCCTTACGCTTTTCCAGGATTGGAAGATAGGCATCTATATAGCTATCACCAACTGCGCGAAGAAACTCAAAACTTTTGTCGAAGCCCAGTTCGTTAAAATCATCGAAAAACAGCCCGCCTATACCGCGTGGCTCAAATCGATGTTTCAGATAAAAATAATTATCACACCAGGTCTTAAAGCGCGGATAAATGTCTTCGCCAAAAGGCTCACAGGCATTTTTGGCCGTCTGATGCCAATGCACACAATCTTCTTCAAAGCCGTAATAGGGGGTCAGATCGTAACCTCCGCCAAACCACCAGACGGGATCTTCTCCCTGCTTTTCTGCGACAAACATGCGGACGTTGGCATGCGAAGTCGGCATGTAGGGATTGCGGGGATGAATCACCAGGGAAACACCCATCGCCTTGTAAGAGCGGCCTGCCAGTTCCGGACGGTGCGCTGTGGCTGACGCTGGTAAAGACTCCCCTGTTACCAGCGAGTAGTTCACACCACCCTTCTCTATCTGGTTGCCTTCAGCCAGCACCCGGGTACGGCCTCCACCGCCAAGTTTTTCAGTGTCGCGTTCCCAGAGATCTTCCGTAAATTCGACACCATCAAAATCAGACAGCGCACGACAAATATTGTCTTGCAGCTGTTTTAGGTATTGGCTTACTGATTCCATATTTGCTTCTGTACAGGCTTTGGGGGGGATGACCGCATTCATGAACTTGCCTCTCTCAATATCTTTCCGGTTTGAAAATCTCGAATTTCAGAGGCGCCATTTTCACCGCCTAATTCACCCTCAACCATGACATCGATCAAATCGCCGAAATAGTTTTTGACTTCTTCAAGGCTAAGTGCCGGTTCCCGGCCCGCTGGATTGGCCGACGTTGAAACCAGTGCCTGGCCTGTCTCCCGGCAAAGTGCGCGAATCACAGGATGGTCTGTTAGACGAATGGCCAGTGTATCACGCCCCCCGGACAGCCAGTGGGGGCAGCACCCACCATGATTGACAACCCAGGTGACCGGACGACCATGCCCGACCTGCAGGCTTTTTTCGTCAGGAAGTTCAGCGAAGTAATCCGATAGCTGGTCGACCTTGCCTGCAACTAAAATCAGACCTTTTTCTACAGGCCGTGATTTCAGCGCCAGCAATCGGGTAACCGCCCCTTCGTTCGCCGGATCACAGCCCAGCCCCCAAACGCCTTCCGTTGGATAGGCAATAACACCACCTTTTGACAGGCTGACTGCAGCCTGGCGAATCAATACCGGGGTGATAACATCAGACATGATTAATGTCCTTATCTATATGCAGGGAAATAAGAGGCAGCGCACATTACAATAGCACCACTCCTGGCTCAACTTAAACTGTTGAATTTTCAGTGTTTGTCAGGGCCTAGACACAGCGTTGATAACCAAACGGCGTTTGTGTAACTTTTCCTTCAAGCTCAAGCTCAGCCAGCGCGATAGTGATTTCCTGACTACGGCATTCACAAAGATGGCAAAGTTCATCGATCGTCACGGGATCAACACCTATTTGCGACAGTAGCCAGTGTTCTTTTTCCGGCATCTCTCCAAGCGGGGTCTGGGACTCCAGGCTACCGGGTCTGCAGTAAGACAATTGAAACCCAAGTAAATGGCCCAGTTGTTCAACCAGCTGTCGCGGTTCGGTCACAAGCGTTGCTCCTTCGCGGATCAGACGATTACAGCCGGCCGACACGGGGGATTTTAGTCCTCCCGGAATAGCAAACACCTCTCTGCCTTGCTCAGCCGCCAGCCTGGCACTAATAAGCGAACCGCTGCGTTCACCGGCTTCTATGACCAGAACCGCCAGGCTCAGGCCAGTAACGACCCGATTTCGATGAGGAAAATGCCAGGCTCGAGGCGGGCTGCCGGGAAGAAATTCTGATATCAGTGTGCCGCCGCTGGTTAAAATCCTTGAAGCCAGGGGCTTGTTGCGTTCTGGATAGACCTGGTCGAGGCCTGTGCCCATCACCGCAGAGGTTTTTCCCGAGGATTGCAAGGCACCCTGATGTGCAGCGGCATCAATTCCCAGAGCAAGACCACTGGTAATCACGAAGCCGGCCGCCGATAGTTCAGCTGCAAATTCTTGCGCTATTCTACGCCCCTGTGCAGTACAGTTTCTGCTACCCACGATGGCGATCTGGGGCAGGTTTAGGTTGTCGATATCCCCTTTTAAAAAAAGAACGGCTGGCGGATCCGGGATTTCCTTGAGTAGCGCCGGATAGCTTTTATTGTCCAAACCCAGAATCCGAACATGCTCTTTCTTTATGACATCCTCTGATTTCGCATAGTACTCGCGAATGCTGGCCGACTTGTGCCAGTGCAAAATCCGGGAAATATCCACGGGATGAAACCATTGCTTCAGGGTATCGGGGTGTTCAGAAAAAATCTTTTCCAGACTGCCCAGCGTGCGCATAGCCTCAACCAGCCCCTGATTGGAAAGCGCCAGTGTTTTACAAAGAATGGTGAAATTCATGTATCTTCCTTGATCTGTTCCCGGCAACTCCCTACCCGAACAGGCTGCCATATGAGGCAGCCCGGTTATTGAACGCTTTTACTCTCTGGGTCTGGTAACCGGATTAAACATGTCCAGTCCAGCAGCTTCAGTCGAAGAGGGGCCACCTGTTATTTCGACGTTCCATTTCTTCCATGCGATATTGCTCATAGGCCTGCTGCGAGAACAGGCTGGTTACCGGATATCCGACGGCAAGAACCTTATCTGCAGATAAAACCAGTCCCAAACTCATCCGGTCATAGGTCTTGAATACCATGAGCACCCCGGCCTGCTCGTCTGGCAGTCTTACCGAGCCACCTTCAACACGGTCACGCACAACATCCCCTTCTTCCATAATGGCAAGCAGGTGACCGACCTCAAGGCCGTTGTCACCACCTTTGTTGATTGCCACAACGTCATAGGAAGAAATCTGACTGACCCCGCCTTCCACAGAAATGATTTCACCAAAAACCGTTTCTTCGGGAACTGATGGGAAAATCAGTGGATCGAGCTGATCCTGCTCCAATGGGAAAATGCGATCGCCCAGGGAAATCTCAGCATAGCTTTCCAGAACGTTGAGATGCATCACCTCGCCACTGCTATTCAGGTAGCGGGCCGTCCCCTTGGCTTCAGCTCGCACACCGAGCAAATCATTGGTCTCCGGGTCCCGATATTCTTCACTGGAACTGAATATGCCGTATACATTGACTCCTGCCGTCTGGCTGCCTCGGGCATACAGGGGATCCCCCATGCCCACCATAATGCGCCGGTCCGGTCCGGCCACCATGTAGGGGGCCATCTCAAGCTGCTCTTCCGAGACTACCTGATTCCGGGAGAAAAAATCTCTGATGGATTCCAGGGGAATGGATGAGATAGCTTGCGTATGTTCCGTTTCCCGGACCTGGGGACTCAGCCTGACGACGCCACGATCAAGTACCAGGCGGGGTTCCCCGTTTACATAAATCAGCCGAAGAACGTCGCCGGGGTATATCAGGTGCGGATTGGCTACCTGTTCATTAATGTGCCAGATTTCCGGCCAGAGCCAGGGGTCTTCCAGAAAGCGGGCCGAAATATCCCAGAGGGTATCCCCTTCCTGAACAACATAGGTTTCGGGATGGCCCGTTCTAAGATTTTGGGCGCTCGCCATACCTGCAATCACTACGCAGGTAGCAAATGCGATAACCCGGCTGCAAATTGTTTGTCTTTTTTTCATCCTGGGAACCCGGTGATAACAGCGCTTCTGTCGGCAGGTTATAATATAGTCTTTAGTTGTGCCAGTTGAATTATGGCATTAAAAACCGCATATATTTTAGACTTACGTCTCAGTACAACGGACAAAACATGGCACTGTTACCAATATTAGAGTTTCCCGACCCCCGCTTACGCACCGTCGCCAGGCCGGTGGAGAAGGTCGACGACCGTATTCGCAAACTTGCCGAAGACATGCTGGAAACCATGTATGCCGCACCGGGTATCGGTCTTGCCGCGACTCAGGTGAACGTACATGAGCGAATTCTTGTGATTGATATCTCGGAAGACAAATCCGAACCACACGTGTTTATCAATCCCGAAATTGAGGTTTTGGACCAGGAAACCGAAGGGTATGAGGAAGGCTGTTTGTCTGTCCCGGGTTTTTTTGAAGAGGTCAATAGACCGGCCCACGTCCGGATTAATGCTATTGGCCTGGATGGCGAACCATTTGTTATGGAGCCCCGGGGTCTGCTGGCGGTCTGTGTCCAGCACGAAATCGATCATCTGGACGGCAAATTGTTTGTTGATTACATCTCTCCCATCAAACGCCAGAGGATTCGCTCCAAACTGGAAAAACAACAGCGCAAGCGCGCTTGATCAGGCCCGATCGCGGGTCACCAATCATGGACCTTTCCCAGGATCGCAGCCCGCTGCGCATTATCTTTGCCGGCACCCCTGATTTTGCCGCGCAACACCTTTTATCGCTAATCGAAAGCTCACACCATGTCGTTGGTGTTTATACCCAGCCGGACCGGCCTGCAGGCAGGGGGAAAAAGCTGCAGCCCAGCGCTGTCAAGAAGGTGGCGCTTGATCACCAGCTACCAGTATTCCAGCCACTAAATTTTAAAGATCAAGCGGACGTCGATGAGCTCGCGTCGTTGCAGGCGGATATCATGGTGGTGGTAGCCTACGGCCTGATTTTGCCGGAATCCGTACTAGACGCTCCCCGATTCGGCTGTATTAATGTGCACGCCTCTCTGTTGCCCCGCTGGCGAGGTGCCGCACCAATCCAGCGTGCCATCGAAGCAGGAGATTTGGAATCCGGCGTCACGATCATGCAAATGGATGCCGGGCTGGATACCGGCGATATGTTGCTCACATCGTCCTGTCCCATCGAATCGCGTGATTCGACCACGGACCTGCATGACAAGCTCATTGAAATAGGCAAACCGGCATTACTGCGAGCTCTGGCACAAATTGAAAAGGGCAATGTCCAAGCCATACCACAGGACAACTCAGGGGCCACCTACGCGCAGAAAATCCAAAAATCTGAAGGCCAGCTTGACTGGGCCCAGGATGCTGTTGTGCTTGAACGAAAAATCAGGGCATTTAACCCCTTTCCGGTCTGTTATACAGAACTGGACGGCCAACGTATCAGGATTCACCGGGCATTTGTGCTTGAGACCCATTCTTCCAGCAAGGCGGGAGAGATCATGGCCGTTTCCCCACAGGGACTTGATATCCAGACAGGCAAAGGCACCCTGCGTGTTGAACAGCTACAAATGCCGGGAAAGAAAGCGCTGCCCGTGTCGGAAATTCTCAAGGGTTACGCTGATCTGTTTCGGCCCGGGACAGTACTCGGTGACACAAACATGGAGAATACGCCCTGAAATCATTTAGCCTGCGAGCCCGGGCTGCCCAGACACTGGCACCTGTATTAAACCAGCGAAGCGCCCTGAAACTGGACAGGATGGAAGATCCGTCAGATCAGGGGCTTTATGCAGAACTCTGTTACGGCACCTTGCGGCAGGCGCCTCAACTAAATCTGATTTTGGGCCAGTTACTGCAAAAAAAGCTCAAGCCCCAGAATACTGACGTGAAAGCATTACTACTACTGGGTCTTTACCAATTGCGTTTCACCCGTATTCCTGACCATGCCGCACTGAACCAGACCGTGGAAGCCGTTAACGGATTGGGCAAAAACTGGGCCCGGGGTTTGACTAACGCGGTTCTGCGCAATTACTTACGCCAAAAAGAGCAGATTGAGTCGCAGCTGGCTTCCGATATCGAGTTCAGGACTTCACTGCCCCGCTGGATGGTTGAGCGCTGGCAACAAGCCTGGCCTGAAAAATTGGACCAGATTGTCGAAACAGCCAATCAATATCCTCCCATGTGTCTAAGGGTAAATCTCGGGAGGCATCAGCGTGAGGACTATTTCCATGAACTTGGCAATGCAGGAATTGAGGCCCAGCCCGGTCAAATGAGTGCCTCTTCCGTCAAGCTTTCCCAGCCTGTTGCCGTTTCGGCATTGCCGGGATTTTTTGAAGGCAGCTGCAGTGTCCAGGATGAAGCCGCACAGCTATGTGCCCCTCTTCTGGAATTGAGATCAGGATTAAGGGTACTGGACGCCTGTGCGGCGCCCGGGGGAAAAACCGGCCATCTTCTGGAAAGCTGTCCGGACATTGAACTTCAGGTCATGGATAACTCGGCCAAACGCTTGCAAGACGTACAGTCCAACCTCGAACGTTTGGGGTTTCAGGCATCACTCTCTGCCGCGGATGCAGCGGCGACAGATAAATGGTGGGATAAACAGCCTTTTGATCGCATTTTACTGGATGCCCCCTGCTCAGGAACCGGCGTCATTCGTCGCCATCCCGACATCAAGGTGCTGCGTCGACCGGCCGACATCCAGAGCTTTCAGCAACAACAAATGCGTCTTCTCGAAGGTCTTTGGCCAACTCTGGCGGAAAACGGGTTGCTGCTCTATGTCACCTGCTCAATAATGCCGGATGAAAATGAAATGCAGATTGAGCAGTTCATGGCACGACATCCTGATGCCGGAGTAAAGCCGATTAACGCTGACTGGGGCATCGGTCTCTCTTTGGGTAGACAACTGCTTCCCGGGGACCAGGGTGCCGATGGCTTTTATTTCGCCCTGTTGCAAAAACGACGCGAAAGCTGAGGAGCAAGCATGAAAATAGTGATTATCGGTGCCGGCCAGGTCGGCAGTACGCTGGCAGAGAACCTGGCCAGTGAAGCCAACGATATCACGCTTATTGACCTCGACGAACACAGTCTGAACGAACTACGAGATCGCCTGGATATCCGGATTGTTCACGGACAGGGCTCACACCCGGAAGTACTCGAGCAGGCCGGCATTGAAGATGCCGACATGCTGGTGGCAGTCACCACGCATGACGAAGTCAACATGGTTGCCTGCCAGATTGCCCACTCGCTTTACAAGACACCGCAAAAAATCGCCAGGATTCGCTCGGAAGGCTATACCCGTCCTCACATCAGTAAAAAGCTTTTTGGTTCCCAGCATCTGCCGGTCGATACCGTCATCACACCGGAAATTCTGGTCACGGAGCATTTGTTTCGCCTGATCAGCCATCCGGGGGCACTGCAGGTTCTTGAGTTTGCCGACGGCGAAGTCAAGTTGATTGGTGTAAGAGCGTCAGCCGATGCGCCCATGGTCAATGAGAAGATATCTGCGCTGAAGGAGCACATTCCCGGGGTTGATGTCCGTGTGGCTGCCGTTTATCGCCAATCCGAGGCCATTATCCCGACCGGGGACACCGTTATTCACGAGGGTGACGAGGTCTTTTTCCTGGCATCAAAGCGCGCTATACGCAAAGTTATGTCAGAGCTGGCGCACAAGGAAAAGCCTTATCGCAAAATTATTGTCGCTGGCGGCGGAAACATCGGCTTCCGTTTTACCGAAGCCATCGAGAAAGATTATCTCACCAAGGTGATTGAGCTTAACCCGGAACGTTGCACTTTTTTGGCGGAAAACCTGACCCAGGCCATTGTGCTCAACGGCAGTTCCTCTGACCAGGATCTGCTGCTGGCAGAAAATATCGATAGCACGGATGTGTTCCTGGCACTGACCAATAACGACGCGGCCAATATCATTTCATCGATGCTGGCCAAAAAGCTGGGCGCCGGCAAGGTCATTACCCTGATCAATAACTCCGTCTATGTCGACATGATGCAGACCTCTGATCTGGATATCGCCATATCTCCAGCCCAGATTACCACTGGCAAGCTGTTAACCTTTGTGCGCAGGGGCGACACAGTACGTGTGTACTCACTTCGACGGGGTGCGGCAGAAGCCATGGAGATTGTCGCGCACGGTGACAATAAAAGCTCCAAGGTGGTCGGTCGGACGATTGATGAAATCACCTTGCCCGAAGGCACCACCATCGGCGCCATCGTCCGTGAAAAGGATGGCCGCATGGTCGCACTGATGGGCGGTGGAGACACCGTTATCCAGGATCAGGATCACGTCATCCTGTTTCTCTCGGACAAATCACAGATCCGCAAAGTGGAACAGCTGTTCCAGGTCGGCGTGGGCTTCTTTTAGGCACCGGCCACAGCATGCTTAGATCAGGCGTCATATTTAAAATTCTCGGTTTGCTGCTGATGCTTTTCAGCACCAGCTATATTCTGCCCATGCTGGTATCCCTGATTTATGACGACGACAAATTACCCGTGTTCGTCTATGCCTTCCTGATCACTTTTAGTTTGGGTGCACTGATCTGGATTCCCTGCGCCAGATATACCGAGGAACTCAGGGCCCGGGATGGCTTTATGATTACCGTGCTGTTCTGGTTTGTTCTGGGCATGGCGGGTTCCCTGCCCTTTTTGCTTAGTGCTGCACCAAAACTGAGTGTTACCGATGCTGTGTTTGAATCCATTTCCGGTCTGACCACGACCGGCGCAACGGTAATACAAGGCCTGGACGACCTGCCAAAGTCCCTGCTGTTTTATCGCCAGCTGATGCAGTGGATGGGAGGTATCGGGATTATCGTTATCGCCGTGGCCATTTTGCCCATGCTGGGTATTGGGGGGATGCAGTTATATCGAGCTGAAACACCCGGACCGGTCAAAGACAGCAAATTAACGCCCAGAATCGCCGAAACGGCCAAAGCACTGTTTTTTATTTACCTGACGCTGACGGTTTGTTGTGCCGCGCTATATTGGGCCGGGGGAATGAGCCTGTTTGATGCCATCGCCCATTCATTTTCTACTGTCTCCATTGGCGGCTTTTCCACCCACGATGACAGTATGGCCTGGTTTACCCAGCAACCCGGCATGCACAGCGATTTTATTTTGGTCGTCTGCATGGTGTTCATGGTAATCGCCGGACTGAACTTCGCCTTGCACTACTATACGTTTGCACGGCACACGTTTCGCCACTATTTCAGGGATACCGAGGCGCGCGTATATTTCAGCCTGCTTTTTGTCAGCATGATCGTGGTGGCAATGGCGCTGGTCATCTGGAATACCTACCACTTTAACGGCGGACTGCGGCAGGGGTTTTTCCACACGATTTCCATCATGACCACGACGGGGTTTACCACTGACAATTTCTCTGCCTGGCCCCAGCATATTGCCTTTGTACTGATTATTTTGTCTTTCTTTGGTGCCTGTGCCGGCTCTACCGGTGGCGGCATCAAAATTGGTCGCATGGTGATTTTGGGCAAACAGACCATCCGTGAAATATCCCGCCTGATTCATCCCAATGCCGTTTTCCCGATAAAAATGGGTAACCGCCCGGTAAACCCGAGAATCGCTGACGCCATTTGGGGATTTTTTGGCGCCTATCTCATCATCTACTACATTATGGTGGTGATCTTGCTGGCAACAGGCCTAGATTATGTGACCGCCTGGTCGGCTGTCGCAGCCACGCTTAACAATCTCGGTCCCGGCCTGGGGGAAGTCGGGCTGAATTATTCCGAGATAAACGACGTTGCCAAATGGGTGCTTTGCTTTTGCATGATTCTTGGCCGGCTCGAATTATTTACCCTGATAGTGCTATGCGTGCCCATGTATTGGCGCAGCTAAAATTGACTACTATCGAGCACTTCTATTATAGATAGTAGTCTTTGCCGTCAGCCTGGTTTTTAAACCGCTTGTACTCCCACTGGTACTGGCTTAAATCCATCAGGCAAAGTTGCTCGACCCCGCGATTCATGGCATCAACGGACTCCTGGACATTCTCCGAATATATTCCCTCCAGCGGTTCAAAAAAACCTAACTCGAATCCGCCAGGGACGCGCAGCGCATAGGCAAACAGGACGGTCGGACTGGTTTTTTGAATCAGGTTAAACGTCAGCGTTTGGGTATAGGCCGGGATACCAAAGAACTCCGAGTAGACACCGCCTTCACCCACAGGCACCTGATCCGGCAGGATAATGGTTTGCTCGCCTCGTTTCAGGGCTTTCAATACCGACATAACTCCGCGAGCAGTTGCTGGCACCATCGAGGTCAGCTCCGAGTAGGATCTGGCCTGACGGACCAGTGGGTCAAGTTTTTCCATTTTTGGCATTCTGTACATCGCCGTCGTTTTCGACTGATCGCCGACCCACAAACCGATCATTTCCCAGTTGCCAAAATGGGGTAATAACAGCAGGACACCCTGATTTGACGATTTTGCCTGGTCATAGAGATCGCGGTTATGTATTTTTTTAATTATGGATTCACGCCAGTCTTCGCCACGAAACCAGACGGAACTGGTTTCCAGGGCCCAGCTGGCAGACTGGCGAATACTTTTCCGGGCAAGTGCGACTCTCTCTGCCGGTGGTATTTCCGGAAAACATAGTTCCAGATTGCGCTCTGTGGTTTTTCGCTCACGGACATTCAACAGGTAAATCAGTCGACCGATCCCCGCTGCGATAAAACGGTTGAGTCCAAGCGGCAACCTGGAAAAAAATCCCACGAGACATTGGATAAAAAACAGTCGCATAGCCACACCAAAATAAATCTGCGGGCATTATACGCAGTCACTCGCGTCATGCCCTTATACACAGACAAACAAGCCGCTATAATCGCCGCCTTTGTCCAAACATTGTCCAAAATATAACGTCCAGAATGGTGCTCCCTGAACGGGCTACTGAGGAAACGTGAATACTGAAACTGAAAATAAGGAAGGTTCAGAAACCTTTCAGGGTCTGATACAACGCCTGCAAAAATTTTGGGGTGATTACGGTTGCGTGGTCTTGCAGCCCCTTGATATGGAGGTCGGCGCGGGAACCTTTCATCCGGCAACCTTTTTGCGAGCCATCGGGCCTGAGAGCTGGAATACGGCCTATGTACAACCCTGTCGTCGCCCGACAGATGGTCGTTACGGCGAGAATCCCAATCGACTGCAACATTACTATCAGTTCCAGGTCATCCTTAAACCTTCGCCTGATAATATCCAGGAGCTCTATCTGGATTCCCTGAAAATGCTTGGTATCGACCCGTCTATCCATGACATTAGATTTGTCGAAGATAACTGGGAATCACCCACACTTGGTGCCTGGGGGCTGGGCTGGGAAGTCTGGTTAAATGGCATGGAAGTCACACAGTTCACTTATTTCCAGCAGGTGGGCGGTCTCGAGTGCTTCCCGGTCAGCGGTGAAATTACCTACGGACTTGAACGCATCGCCATGTACTTGCAAGGTGTTGACAGCATTTACGACCTCATATGGGCGCGAGCACCTGACGGAACGCCTGTCACTTACGGCGACGTTTTTCTCCAAAACGAGAAAGAGATGTCCGCCTACAATTTTGAACAGGCGAATGTTGATTTCCTGTTCAGTGCTTTTGACGAATATGAAACCAGCTGCAATCAGTTGTTGGCACAGGGGCTGCCACTGCCCGCTTATGAGATGGTCATGAAGGCATCCCATGCGTTTAATCTACTGGATGCACGCCACGCCATCTCCGTGACTGAACGTCAGCGATTTATCTTGCGGGTACGCACATTGGCCCGGGCAGTTGCACAGGCCTATTTTGATTCACGTATGGCGCTTGGTTTTCCTCTGGCGCCCAAATCATTGGCCGAGCAAGTTTTATCACAATATAAGAGTGAAGGAGCCAATTGATGTCGACTGCAAACTTCCTCGTCGAAATTGGCACTGAAGAATTGCCTCCAAAAGCGCTGCGTTCGCTCAGGGCCGCTTTTGAACAGGCAATTTGTGACGGACTGCAACAAAAGGGAATCGCTTTCGGTGGCCCTGGGGGCGAAATGGCCGCTCCCCGTCGCCTGGCGGTACTGATCACAGATGTCGAACAGCAACAACCCGAACAAACAACTGAATTACTGGGCCCCGCTGTAGCCGCCGCATTTGATGAGGCAGGCGCCCCCACTGGTGCCGCGCTGGGATTTGCCAGAAAAGCAGGCGTAGAGGTCAGTGATTTACAACAGGTCGACAGTCCCAAGGGCCCACGCCTCGCCCATATTTCCGTAACTCCAGGACTCGCGACTGCGGAATTGCTTCCGGATATCGTCAACAAGGCCCTGGATAATCTGCCTATTCCCAAACGTATGCGCTGGGGTGACAAACGTGACGAGTTTGTTCGTCCTGTTCACTGGGTATTGATGCTACTCGGTGACCAGCCTGTGCCAGGAACCGTAATGGGCCTGGAAAGTGGAACCACTACCCGCGGTCATCGATTCCACGCCAACCATGACATAGAAATAAAGGATGCCGACAGCTATGTCCGGTCCCTGCGGGAACTGGGAAAAGTCGATGTGGATTATCAGGCGCGAATGGACACCATAAGAACGTCAGTTGCGTTGCTTGCGGAGAAGGAACTTAGCGGAAAAGCAGTTATTGGACAGGATTTGCTGGAAGAAGTGACCTCACTGGTGGAATGGCCGGTTCCCCTGGCTGGAAATTTTGATACCAGCTTTTTGGAGGTTCCACCGGAAGCGCTGATCTCTTCCATGCGCGAACATCAGAAATATTTTCATGTGGTCGACAGAAACGACCAGTTGATGCCGCATTTTATTACTGTGGCCAATATTGAATCGCTCGACCCCGCCAAAGTGGTCAACGGCAATGAACGGGTTATTCGCCCTCGTCTTGCTGACGCCGCTTTTTTCTTTACGACCGACAAAAAAACGAACTTTGCTTCCTTTCGTTCGCGCCTCAAAGACATCGTTTTTCAAAAACAGCTCGGTTCGATTTTTGACAAAACCGAGCGACTGGCGGACCTGGCAGAAAAAATTGCCCCATATGTGGGCGCAAAGCCGGAAGATGCCCGACGCGCCGGCGAGCTGGCCAAATGTGACCTCGTCTCTGAAATGGTCCTTGAATTTGATGATCTTCAGGGAATCATGGGGCGTTACTACGCCGAATTAAGTGGTGAGAACCAGGAAGTCTCCACGGCCATGTATGAACAATACCTGCCCCGTTTTGCCGGAGACGAATTGCCTGCCACTGCAACCGGGAAGGCGCTGGCTCTTGCCGACCGACTGGACACGCTCACAGGTATTTTTGGCATAGGCCAGCAACCTACCGGCTCCAGGGATCCCTTCGCGCTTCGACGGGCCAGTCTGGGTGTGTTGCGTATTTTGGTCGAGGGAGGGTTCAAGGTATCACTTACAGAGTTACTGGAGACCGCCCTGGACCTGCATACAGGAACAACCGAGCACCGCGATCCTGTTGTTGAAGACCTGTTAAATTACTTGCTGGATCGGTTTTCCGCATGGTTTAGCGATGGCGGCATAGCGACCGAAAACTTTTTATCTGTCAGGGCATTAGGTATCGACGATGCGGCTGATATTAACGCTCGGGTTAAAGCCGTCGCCGAATTTTCCAAATCCGAAAATGCCAACGCGCTTGCTGCTGCCAACAAACGTGTGGCTAACATCCTCAACAAATCCGACGTGGAACCCGGGGCCATCAACGCCAATCTGTTTGAATCTCCAGCCGAAAGCGAACTGGCCAAAACGATTGACCAGGCATATAAGGCATTGGCACCGTTGATACAGTCTTCCAGTTATTCAGCCGCTTTGGACGAATTGTCCAAATTGCGTAAACCGGTAGATCAGTTTTTTGATGAAGTGATGGTTAATGCCGACGATATGGCGATTCGTAAAAACCGCCTGAGCCTGTTAAGTGAGATGCGGCAGCTCTTTCTTAGTGTTGCTGATATTTCTCTGCTCACTGGCCAGGATTAACTATTTCATGGCATGAGTTTTCTTCAGGGGCGCACGCTCTATTTTGCCGGGTACGGCCTGACGCTTATTTTGGTTGTCCTCTTCCTGTTACTCATAGGATGGGCCATGCCGTATGAGCGTCGTATGCGAGTGGCCACTATCTGGCCGAGGATTATGGCCACGTCCTGGTTAAAGTGGAGTACCGGCATCAGCGTCGAGGTTTATGGCAAGGAGAAGCTGGTCAACAAACCCTTTGTTGCTGTTTGTAACCACCAGTCAGAATGGGAAACCCTGTTTCTGGCCAGCCTGCTGTGCCCTTCCGCCATCGTCATGAAAGAGGCTCTTCTACGCATACCCGTTTACGGTT
The DNA here is from genome assembly GCA_965222065.1 of Pseudomonadales bacterium. Classification (GTDB taxonomy): domain Bacteria; phylum Pseudomonadota; class Gammaproteobacteria; order Pseudomonadales; family GM7GCV1; genus GM7GCV1. The sequence goes on along the minus strand of OZ244933.1, from coordinate 1,669,230 downwards.
GGGGACAACGCTACCTGAAGCCAATTGCCATTGACCGTGGCTCTCCCCGAACGGCTATACGCGCGATCATCAGTCAGGGTACGACTCGTTTAAACGAAGGGATTAACGTGCTTATTTTCCCCGAGGGAACCCGGGTTAAAGCCGGAGAAATAAAAAAATACGCACGAACGGCGTTCAAACTTGCCCAGGATAATCAGGTGCCACTGATACCCATTGTCCATAACTCTGGCACCTACTGGCAGAAAGACCGGTTTGTCGGGGGGGGTACCATCAAGATTGTGATTGGCGATGCGCTTGGTATTAGTCCTGACCGCTCTGCCGAGCAGATGGCTGCCGAAGTGGAAGGCTGGACCCGAAAAACCCTCGCCACTTTATAGTTTTATCGAGCGCGGCTAAAGATCTGCATATTAAAGCGCCCACATAGAGAGTGGGCGCTCACTTTCAATATCATCCTTATACGTCAAGATTCGCTACTGACAGGGCATTAGTCTCAATAAAATCCCGTCGAGGCTCTACCTGGTCTCCCATCAGGGTGGTAAACATCAAATCTGCAGCCACCGCGTCTTCTACTGTAACCTGCATTAGTCGACGGGTTTCCGGATTCATCGTGGTCTCCCAGAGCTGCTCGGGGTTCATTTCACCCAAACCTTTGTAGCGCTGTATGCTGTACCCGCGACGTGATTCTTTCATTAACCAGTCCAGAGCCTCGGCAAAATCCGTTACAGGCTGCTTCTTTTCGCCTCTCTGGATATAGGCTCCGGGTTCCAATAACCCCTGTAGCTTTTCACCCAGCGCAACAATGGCTCGATATTCTCCTGATGTCAGGAATTCTCCACCCAGAGCGTATGCTGCATGAGTGCCATGTTGGTGGATTTTCACAACGGGGGCCCACTGGCTTCGTTCATGGTCCCTGACAACCTCAACGGTATAACTTTTCGCATTGGTCTGGTGTCTTTTCAATAACGCTGCCAGGTCTTCGCACCAGCTTTCCGCAGACGCCTGATCGGACAAGAGCTCTTCCGTGAATACCGGCGCATATATCAGTGCCTGGGTTACTTCGTAGGGTATAACTCGCGACATACGTTCACTGATGGCATCAACGGACCTGAACTCCCGAATCAGGCTCTCCAGCGCTGTCCCGGCAAGAGCCGGTGCACTATCACTGACAAACAGGCTCGTGTTCTCTATGGCTCCATTGGTAAGGTACTCTGCCAGGGATTCTTCATCTTTTAGATATTCTTCGTTTTTACCCCGGCTAATTTTGTACAGTGGCGGTTGGGCAATATACACATGACCACGCTCAACCAGCTCGCGCATCTGGCGATAAAAAAAGGTGAGCAACAACGTGCGAATATGTGCTCCATCCACGTCGGCATCGGTCATGATGATAATCTGGTGGTATCGGAGTTTCTCCGGATCAAATTCATCCTTGCCAATACCGCATCCCAGTGCCGTAATCAGGGTCCCCACTTCAGCGCTGGAAAGCATCTTGTCGAAACGGGCCTTTTCAACATTAAGAATTTTACCCTTGAGCGGAAGAATAGCCTGTGTACGACGATCCCGCCCCTGTTTGGCGGAGCCACCGGCTGAATCGCCCTCCACCAGATAAATTTCTGATTGTGCCGGGTCTTTTTCCTGGCAGTCTGCAAGCTTGCCGGGTAAGCCGGCAATATCCAGGGCACCTTTTCGGCGAGTCATCTCCCTGGCCTTTCTTGCCGCTTCCCTTGCCCGCGCCGCCTCAAGCATTTTGGTCACAATGGCCTTGGCTTCTTGCGGATTTTCCAGCAGGTAATCAGTCAATGCCGAGCCAAGCTCTTGCTCGACAGCACTTTTTACTTCCGATGAAACCAGCTTGTCCTTGGTCTGTGAGCTAAATTTGGGATCCGGGACTTTTACCGAAATAATGGCAGTAAGACCTTCCCTGGCGTCATCACCAGAGGTTGCCACCTTAGCCTTGGCGCCAAGCCCTTCAGCATCAATGTATTGATTAAGTGATCGGGTTAGGGCGCCGCGAAAACCGGCCAAATGGGTACCACCATCCCGCTGGGGAATATTGTTGGTATAGCAAAATATGTTTTCCTGGAAACCATCGTTCCATTGAAGAGCTACTTCCACACCAATCCCATCTTCACGATCCTCCTTAACAAAGTGCATGATCTGGTTAATCGTGCTTTTGTTGGTGTTCAGGAAATTGACAAATGCTGCCAGTCCGCCTTCGTATTCGTAGACCTCTTTCTTGCCTGTCCGCTCATCCTCCAAAACGATGCGCACACCGGAGTTAAGAAAACTTAGTTCCCGAAGACGTTTTGCCAGCTGGTCAAAGTGGAATTCAATATTGGCAAACGTTTGTGGTGAAGGCACAAAATGCACGACCGTTCCGGAACTGTCCGTCTCCCCAATAACCTTGAGTGGATGATCTGGAACGCCGTGCGTATAGGTTTGTTCATGAACCTTTCCATCACGACGGATCGTCAGTTTGAGTTTGGAAGAAAGCGCATTTACGACAGAGATACCGACACCATGCAGACCGCCAGACACCTTGTACGAGTTATCGTCAAACTTACCGCCGGCATGCAGTACCGTCATGATCACTTCAGCCGCACTAACGCCCTCTTCATGTTCATCGACCGGGATCCCGCGACCATTATCAGAGACGCTGACTGATTCGTCAGGGTGAATTACGACACGTATTTCAGAACAGTGTCCGGCTAGTGCTTCATCGATAGAGTTATCCACCAACTCAAACACCATGTGGTGTAAGCCTGTTCCATCATCCGTATCGCCAATGTACATGCCGGGGCGCTTGCGGACTGCATCCAGGCCTTTAAGTACTTTAATACTGGAGGAATCGTAATTTTTTTCCTCGGTCATACCTTCTCCGATTCGATAGGTTGGTCTAGTTTTCGCCCCCATCTGACAAAGGCAAAACCTGACCCTGTTTCACGTGAAACAGGGTCAGGAAATTGTCAGGGCAGCCGGCTAAGTGCTTTTGTATTTGCTGTGAGTCTATGGACGTTACAAACACCTGGTTTTCCAAATCACGCATATGATTAAGTATGCGTTTCTGGTTTTCGTCATCCAGCTCTGCAGGAAAGTCGTCGCAAAGCAAAATACACGTTTTGTTTATTACGTCATTATACATCTTTACCTGGGCCAGCTTGATGCCAAAACCAGCTATTTTCTTTTGACCCCGGGAGAGAATATCACCCGCCTTTCGAGTCTGAATCTGTATTCTGAGATCAGCCTGATGCGGGCCTACTGTTGTTCTTTTGTATTGCAAATCCCTGGATCTGGCAGCCATCAACGCTTCCTTGTAGCTCGGGTGTTCGCGAATATTCCAGCCAGGAAAATAAGAAAAGCCCAGATGCAGCTCTTGTAGCAGCTCACTGTTTTCACAAGCCTGTACCAGCAACTCAGCGTAGCGATTTCTTTCCTCATGCAATAAATGACCATAGCGAACCAGCTCCTGGTCCCATGCCTCTAACTGGCCAATATCAACTTTTGATTTTTTCAGTAATGCATTGCGTTGTTTTATAGCATGCTGATACGACTGCCAATAAACATAATAGTCGTGTTTCACGTGAAACACACCCCAGTCGAGCATTTGTCGACGGATCCTTGGTGGACCCTCAAAAAGTTCAAACAAACGGTTATCAAAGACCTGGATGGGAAACTGGCGGGCAACTTCAGGAATAGTGATGTGCTCGCCGTTTTGGCGATATACCGCTGGTTCGTTTGTGGAGCGACTGGTACCAAGATTGTGCTGGCCAATCCTTGCGCGGACAAAGGTCTGGCTTTCCCCGTGTGATATAAGCTTGGAGGACTCCCTGGTACGAAACGATCTTCCGGCCAGCAATAAATGAATCGCCTCAAGGATGGATGTTTTCCCGGCGGCATTTCCTCCCGACACAATAACAAAGGGGCTGTCCGTTTCCAGATCAGCCCCTTTTATATTACGGAAATTGGTTAACCCAAGCTGTCTAATACTCAAGGGTGACAGGCTCTAAACCGGGCAATTACAACCGCATTGGCATAATGACATAGAGAGTCGAGCTATCTCCTTTCGCTTGCATCAATGCACTGGAATTAGGATCAGCCAGGCTAATTTGCACGTCATCGGATCTAAGCGTACTTAAGGCTTCAATCATATAGGAGACATTAAATCCTATTTCCAGAGAGTCTCCTTCATAATTAACCGCTACTTCCTCTTCCGCCTGCTCCTGCTCCGGGTTGTTGGCCGTTATACGGATCAAGCCTTCTTCGAGCTGCATTCGTACACCACGATACTTCTCATTAGAGAGAATGGCAGCTCTGGAAAAACTTTGTTTTAAACCTTCGCGATTAGATTCAATCGTCTTCTCTGCATTTCGTGGAAGTACTCGCTCATAGTCGGGAAACTTCCCATCGACCAGCTTGCTGGTGAATTTGTAGCCAGGAGCAACAACACACATATGGTTAGAGCCCAGGCTCACACTGACTTTGTCGTCTCCATCAGACAACATACGGGATAATTCCAATACCCCTTTCCTGGGAAGAATAGCCTGCAAACTCTCAGTGCTTAGATTAGTTGTATCGTAGGTGGTCATCGCCAATCGATGGCCATCGGTAGCAACCAGTCGCAAATGTTCCGGGGAGACCTCAAACAGCATTCCGTTAAGGTAGTATCGAACATCCTGCTGGGCCATGGAAAAGGAAACTTTGTCTATCAATGACTTAAGCTGGCCCTGGGCAATATCGAACTGGCAGCTTTGCGCGCCCTCTTCAACGTTTGGAAATTCACTGGCAGGCAACGTGCTTAGGGTAAAGCGGCTACGCCCGCTCTTTACCACAGCCCGTTCTTCCTCTGTACTCACTTCAATCTGTGCATCATCAGAAAGTGATCGCACAATATCAAACAGCTTTCTGGCCGGAATCGTGATTGTTCCTGTTTCTTCAACGGACTGCGGTTGAATTTTACTTACTACTTCAACTTCAAGATCAGTCCCAGTGATCGACAAACCCGTGTCATCGAGAACAAAAAGTGCATTGGACAATACCGGCAACGTCTGGCGTCGTTCAACGACACCCGCGACAAGCTGCAGGCCATTTAAAAAAGTATCTCGGGCTATGGAAAATTTCATTATTGGTTCTCTTGGATTTCCTTACGGCTCTGATAATGACAAGCACTCATATTAAACCCCAAAATAATAGGGTAAAGGGCAATCAAGTACTAAGAATTCGATATAAATTTTTAAGATCTTCCCGTATATCCGAATTGCTGGCTTCCAGCTCCTGGATTTTTCGGCAGGCGTGTAACACCGTCGTATGATCTCGACCACCAAATGCATCACCAATTTCCGGCAGGCTATGGTTGGTCAAATCCTTGGCAAGAGACATGGCCAGCTGTCGGGGTCGCGCCAGGGAACGGGTACGTTTCTTGGAAAGCAAATCGCTTAACTTGATCTTGTAGTATTCGGCGACCACCTTTTGAATGTTGTCGATCGTCACCAAACGCTCCTGCAATGCCAACAGGTCTTTAAGGGATTCTTTAATAAGATCAACGGTAATGGGCCGGCCGGTAAAGTGGGCACTTGCTATCACTCGCTTAAGTGCGCCCTCTAGCTCTCGCACATTGGATCGAACCCGCTGGGCAATAAAAAAAGCAGCTTCCGAACTCAAATCAATTTTGGCCTGTGCGGCCTTTTTCATCAAAATGGCCGCCCTCGTTTCCAGTTCAGGCGGCTCAATAGAGACAGTTAGACCCCAGCCAAATCGTGACTTGAGTCGTTCCTCCAGCCCGTCAATTTCCTTGGGATAGCGATCACAGGTAAATATCATTTGCTGCCCGCCTTCCATGAGGGAGTTAAAGGTGTGAAAAAACTCTTCCTGGGAACGGTCCTTGTTTGCAAAAAACTGGATATCGTCAATCAGCAGGGCATCTACGCTCCGGTAATAACGTTTAAAATCATTGATGGCATTTAGCTGAAGTGCTTTTACCATATCCGCTACAAACCTTTCCGAATGCAGGTAAACAATCCGGGCATCCGGCTTGCGAGCGCGAAGCGCATTACCGACCGCGTGCATCAGGTGGGTTTTGCCCAGGCCCACACCACCGTATATAAATAGTGGGTTATAACCACCGCCGGGGTTGGCGGCGACCTGGATGGTAGCGGCCAGTGCCAGCTGATTTGATTTGCCTTCAACAAAGGAATCAAACGTAAAGAGACTGTTTAGTGCCGTTCCGCGATTTCCCACACGACCATTTTCAGAGCCACCGCTTTGTGTCGCCGTTTCCAGATGACGGGCGTCAGCAGGTACAGACATGGGCGATGGATGGTAGGGAGAATTCACAACGCCAAGGCCTGTCGTGAACTGGGTAGATGATGAAGCTATGTTTTCGGCGCCGGAGGCGAGGGAAGTATTTGCCTGTTCTTCCTGAATATCCTGATTGGCAGGCTCCATCAGCTCTTCTGCCGTGGATACTTTGTTAAGTTGATCCTGGTTGGAGATCAGATCCAGGCAAATTTGGGAACTACTGCCTATTTCGGAAAATATTTCTCTAATTCGTGTAAGAAATTTTTCTTCCACCCAGTTTTTTATAAACCGGTTAGGTGCAAGCAGATAGAGGTTCTGTCCCATTTGCTCAACCTGTAAGGGACGTATCCAGGTATTGAATTGTTGTTCTGATAGCTCTTGCTGTAAAAAATCTGCACAGCGATGCCAGTGAGGTGCAGCCATGTTGCTCCCCTTCCTCTTAATATAATTATTTTGTGAGTAATACGTCTTAGGTGCGAAGATTATAAACAGTTAACCGCTTCTTTATCCACACATATCTTTTTTATCACCCTTTAACATAAAAATTATATTTTTCTTTATTTTCAATAACATATTTGTTGTCAAACAATATAATTTGTTTTTTTATCCACAAACAACCAGTGGACTTCCACTTAGTAGCTTGTGGATATTTTGTAAAAACTGTGAAAAATGCCCTGTTTTTGTTCAAATACGTCTAATAACCAGATTTTTTTAATTAAAAACATCAATTGCAATAGCATTAATTTATTAGCGGTTTTTTTCTGCTGGCAACCCAAGCTGCTCGTTGATTTAGATCGGGGGTTCCTATAGAATCGCGCACCCGCTCCGGACGGCTCCAAACTCAACCATGCCAAACCGGGCTTCACTGAAAAGATTTTGGATTCGGAACAATGAAACGTACATTTCAGCCCAGCAACCTGAAACGTAAACGCACCCACGGCTTTCGTGCACGTTCGGCGACAGCCAAAGGTCGCCAGGTACTTGCGCGACGTCGCGCCAAAGGTCGTAAACGCCTCGCTGTTTAAAATGCGATTGACCGATAGCTATCATGTGCTCATCGGTCATATCCATTAAGCCTGAACAGACCCGGCGTATTTGGTGTCGAGACAGGCTGTGGAAAATTTCAGCTTTCGCCCCCACCATCGACTTCTTACCAAGAAAGATTATTCCGCTGTCTTTGAACAGGTTGACGTGCGCATCAGCAAGGGCCCATACCTGTTACTCTGTCGCAAGAATTCGCTCGAACACCCTCGGCTCGGCCTCATTGTTCGGAAGAAATTTTTAAAGCGTGCTGTCGACCGCAACCACCTCAAGCGTTTGGTACGGGAAAACTTTCGTACGCGTCAACACCGACTGGTAAACCTGGATGTGATTTTCATGAACCGCGGCAACTCAGATCACAAAACGGACAAGGAAATTAAATCCCTGGTTTCAGACATTTTTGAATCCCTGGCGGAAAAGCATGGCTAAGGAAATCACCCCAAAAAGCTGCGCCGTTTGGCTGGTTTCACTCCCTATACGTGCGTACCGCTATTTTCTAAGCCCTTTATTGGGCCCGCGTTGCCGCTTTTACCCCTCATGCTCCGGGTATTCCCTGCAAGCATTAAGGGATCACGGTGTGCTTCGGGGGGGTTACCTTAGCCTCAAACGCCTTTTAAAATGCCACCCCGGCAACGCTGGTGGCTACGACCCCGTTCCTGAAACCTTTCCCTGCGAAGACAAGCAAAAAGCTCAGAAAGCATTGCCTCACAACTGTAAAAACAACATTCGGAAACAATCATCTGATGTTAAAAGATATTGACTGGGTAAAGTCTGCCCTCTTGCTCGGCATGGGCATCTGTGTACTCATACTTTTTAGAGAATGGGACGAATTTAAAATCGCGCGTGCTTCTCTTGAAAGCCAGGATTCAGAAATAACTAAAACGGTCTCTGCCCAAAACGGTAATGTGCCTGAAAGTACCAGCCCAGCATCCGCAGATAACAGCCTGCCTGAATTGCAAACATCCAGCACAACGAGCCCAGGAATTGAAAGCGAACCCGCTACCAACACTGGCCTTATTCAGGTAACGACGGATGTTCTCGACCTGCAAATCAACCCTCGAGGGGGCGATCTGGTATCAGCCAGATTACTCGAACACGTTAATTCCAGTAACGACCAGACGCCCTACCAGTTACTTGTTAACAGTAACAATCGAACCTATGTCGCTCGCAGTGGCCTGATCGGCAGAAACGCCACCGACACCGCACAGGGAAGACCGCTCTTTACATCGGGCTCAGATACTTACCGTCTTGCCGAAGGACAGGATCGGATCCAGATTGACCTGCAATATCAACAGGGTGACGTGCTCATTACCAAGCGTTTCACGGTCCGTCGTTCCGACTACCTTATCGATGTGGAATACCTGGTAAACAACCAGTCTGATGCGCCATGGAGTGCGGCATTTTACGGACAAATTAATCGCGATGACTTTATACCGGACGTCGACTCCATGTTTGGCGCCGCTCCCTATGTAGGTGCCGCAATCACCACCCCGGACGAACGCTACAAAAAAGTTGAGTTTGAAGACATTGCCGATAGCCGTTACCGCGAAACCGTCGACTCCGGCTGGGTCGCCCTGCTGGAGCGTTATTTTTTATCTGCATGGATTCCTGTAGAAGATCGACAGGTATCTTACGATCTGCGTAAATCAGCAAACCGTGACCTTTATTACATTGGTTTTACCCAGCCCGAATTTAGCGTGGCTTCAGGGCAGCAGGGTTCAATCAAGGCCGGCTTTTATGCAGGACCCAAAGACCAGTACCGCTTGCGCGATATTGCCCAGCACCTGGATTTAACTGTGGACTATGGTTGGCTCTGGTGGGCTGCCCAGCCTTTGTATGCTGTTCTCTACTTTATCCAGAGTGGTGAAATCCATTCATTTAACCTGGACCTCAATGTTTTTCCTGGCGTGTCCAACTGGGGGGTTTCCATCATTCTCCTGACGGTCATCGTCAAGTTGATTCTGTTCCCCCTGTCTGCTGCCAGCTATCGATCCATGGCAAGGATGCGCAAATTGACACCCAAAATGACCGCACTGCGTGAGCGCTATGGCGATGACAAACAGGCGATGTCACAGGAAATGATGAAGCTGTACCAAAAGGAAAAGGTCAATCCCATGGGCGGGTGTTTGCCCATGCTGTTGCAGATGCCGATTTTTATTGCCCTTTACTGGGTATTGCTGGAAAGTGTTGAAATTCGCCACGCGCCTTTCTTTGGCTGGATCCAGGATTTGTCTGCCAAAGACCCATGGTTTGTACTTCCACTGATTATGGGTGCCAGCATGTGGTTTCAGCAAAAACTAAACCCTCCGCCACCGGACCCTACCCAGGCGAAAGTGATGCAAATGATGCCTATCATGTTCACCTTTATGTTCCTCTGGTTCCCGGCTGGCCTGGTGCTTTACTGGACAGTCAACAACCTGCTGTCTATTGCCCAGCAATGGGTGATTACGCGCCGACTGGAAAAAGGGGAAATCAAGTAGGTTTCCCTGCTGGTTACAGCCTGTAGCGCTGTCCCTTCGTTAGAGGCAAACTTGCGCTATGCCCGACTATATGGTGAATGATCAGTACACAATTGCCGCCGTCGCTACTGCGCCAGGGCGCGGTGGCATTGGTATTGTTCGTCTGTCCGGCAAAAATGCCCTTGCCATTGCCCAGGAACTCTCCGGAAAAACCCTTCGCCCAAGATTTGCCCATTTTTCCCGGTTTCATCTAAACGATGAATTAATCGATGAGGGACTGGCCATTTACTTCCCAGCTCCTCACTCCTTTACAGGGGAGGATGTGGTTGAACTACAGGTACATGGGGGGCCACTGGTTCTGCGATTGTTGCTTGAAGCCTGCCTGACACTTGGGGCTCGTCAGGCATTGGCAGGCGAATTCTCACAACGCGCCTTCCTGAATGACAAACTCGATCTGACACAGGTCGAAGCGATTGCCGATCTGATTGATGCAGGGACTACCGCCGCGGTTCGCGCCGCCAACCGATCCCTGCAGGGATTCTTTTCTCAGCAGGTGAATAGCGTTCAGGATCAACTTAACGAGATTCGAATATACGTTGAGGCGGCCATTGATTTTCCGGAAGAGGAAATTGATTTTATCGCCGATTCCGATGTGCTAGAGCGCATCAACAACACCAGCGAAACCATCCAGGCACTTCTGGAAGAAGCCCAACGAGGCCTGCTTATTAAAGAAGGTGCCCGTATTGCCATCATTGGAAGACCCAATGCCGGCAAATCTTCACTGCTCAATTTGCTTGCCCGTCAGGACGTCGCCATCGTCAGTGACATCGCCGGGACCACACGCGACTCCATTGAACAATCAATTGATATCGGTGGAGCGCCGGTAACCTTTATTGATACGGCAGGGCTGAACGACCAGCCCGACCAGATAGAAAAAATCGGGATCGACCGGACACTGTCCAAAGCACAGGATGCGGATATCCTTTTATTCCTGTTCGATGCCAGTACACGGACAGGAGAAGACCTTTCCCGAATCCTGGGCGACTACGCCAATATCCTTGAAACCAATAAGCCAATGCTGTTCGTCGCCAATAAAATGGATTTAATCGATCCTGATGCATTGCCGGTAAGTATTAGTCACCAAACACTGGTGTCCGTATCTGCCAAAACCGGCAAAGGCCTGGATAGGCTAATTGATGAAATTACCCGCTTACTGAATCTGGACGAAAGGGAGCCGCAATTTTCTGCCAGAACTCGTCATGTGCAAGCATTAACCAAATGCCAACAGGTGATTCACAGAGGCCTGAAAGCCTACAGTGAACATCGCTCCGGAGAGCTTTTAGCCGAAGACCTTCGCCTTGCCCAACAGCATCTAAGTGAAATTACCGGAAACCTGAGCGCCGACGACTTATTGGGAAAAATATTTGCCGGTTTTTGCATCGGCAAATAGACGATCTTTGCGCAGATCTAATAGGTTGCTCTTCCGCCGGAAATATCAAATACGCCTGCTGTGGTAAAACTGTTTTCCCTGCTTGCCAGAAAGGCAATCATTGAGGCGATCTCTTCAACCCTTACAAATCTGTTCTTGGGAATTTTGGATAACATGTAATCAATAAATTCCTGGGACACCTGATCCAGTATTGCCGTTTTGGCTGTTGCCGGGGTTATACAATTTACTGCGATATCCTGATCTGCTGTTTCCTTGCCTAGTGATTTGGTAAGGGCAATCACAGCCGCTTTTGATGCTGAGTATGCGGATGCATTTGGGTTGCCTTCCTTGCCAGCAATAGAAGCTATGTTAACTATTCTGCCATAGCCGTTTTCCCGCATTTTCTTCACAACATGTTTGTTGCAATAGAAAACACCATTTACATTGACACTAAACACTTTGGACCACTCCTCTATGGGATAGTCCCAGGTGGGAAAAGTTGGCCCTGCTATTCCAGCACTACAAACCAGAATATCAATTTTGTTCATTTGCTTAATGGTTTTTTCGGTTGCTTCCTGAACCAGGTCATTGTCAGTCTGGTCCATTTTCAGAAAGTGACAACCTAAACTCCTGGCTGCTTCCATTCCCTTTTCTTCATCCATATCCCAAATCATGACCTCACAGCCATCATTAATAAGTCTTGTGGCAGTTGCCAAACCAATACCTTGCGCACCGCCGGTTATAACGGCGGTTTGCCCATTAAAATCAGACATTAGTTATTTCTCCAGATTGATATCTTTTCTTGTTGTAAGTGCCAGCAAACACTATATCCACAATCTGTCCCAATCAAACTGACAGGTTGTCCCTTTTTTATTGGGCTTGTACAACGATTCTTTTCATTACGAGCACAAGGTTGTGACTTAAGTGGTAATACATACTGTATAAAAATGTATGGAATTATTTGCTGCTTTTTTATCCAATGCTCAAACCCAGCTTCTCCATAATTTTGTTGATCATTGCTACCCTGCCTGTACTTTTCCCAAGCGATTGATATTAAAAATATAAAAGGGGTTATCCACGGATGTAGTGCTGACTAATAACAACAGTATTAAGGTACTTCCTATATATAAATATATATCTATTTATATATTTATCTATGTCACTTTATTTAAGCCACACTTCTTGAAATCAGCCGCAAGGATTAATTAGCCTATTTCTCAACAATCTATATAATGCGCAGCCCCTGATAATTTTGATTAAAAAATGATCAGCAAAAACCAAGGTTTTCAATAACAGATATGCCGGAAAAGCAATTTGATGTCATTGTCATCGGTGGTGGCCACGCAGGAACCGAAGCCTGCCTCGCCGCTGCGCGTTCGGGTGCACGTACGCTTTTGCTGACTCATAATATTGATACGCTTGGCCAAATGTCCTGTAACCCGGCGATAGGTGGTATTGGAAAAAGCCACCTGGTAAAGGAAATTGATGCTCTGGGTGGCGCCATGGGAAAAGCCACCGATCTTGCCGGTATCCAGTTTCGGGTATTGAATTCCCGCAAGGGTCCAGCCGTTCGAGCCACACGCGCCCAGGCGGATCGGGTACTTTATCGAAATGCCATTCGCTCAATTTTGGAAGCTGAACCGGGGCTTAGTATTTTCCAACAGGCCGTCGATGATCTTATCGTTGAAGGTGAACAGGTTCGCGGCGTAGTCACCCAGATGGGGCTTAGGTTTTTTGCGGACCATGTGGTGCTGACAACCGGGACGTTCCTGGGTGGGAAAATACATATTGGCCTGGAAAACCATTCGGGCGGACGAGCGGGGGATCCCCCGTCGATTGCCCTGGCCCAACGACTGCGTGACCTTCCACTTCATGTCGATCGCCTGAAAACAGGTACCCCGCCCAGAATAGACCGTCGCTCCGTGGATTTTTCTGACTTGCAGGAACAATGGGGTGACCAGCCTGTTCCTGTGATGTCCTATCTGGGAACGCCCGAGCAGCATCCTCAACAGGTTTGTTGCTGGATTACCCATACCAATGAATCCACCCATGATGTTATTCGTGAAGGCATGGATCGTTCACCCATGTTTACCGGGGTTATTGAAGGTATTGGTCCTCGTTATTGTCCCTCTATCGAAGACAAGGTGGTTCGTTTTGCCGACAAAACCAGCCACCAAATATTTATTGAGCCTGAGGGGCTAAATTCCATAGAGCTCTACCCAAACGGGATTTCCACCAGCTTGCCCTACGATATTCAGGAGCGACTGGTGCATTCGATTAAGGGCTTTGAAAACGCACATATCGTTCGACCCGGTTACGCCATCGAATACGATTTCTTTGACCCCCGCGACCTCAAACATACACTGGAGAATAAATTTATTCATGGCCTCTATTTTGCTGGCCAGATAAACGGCACTACCGGTTATGAAGAAGCGGGTGCCCAGGGGTTATTGGCAGGGCTCAATGCCAGCCTTTTAGCACAAGGCAAAGATGCCTGGTGGCCTTCGCGTGATCAGGCCTATCTGGGAGTGCTGGTCGATGACCTGATTACCATGGGCACAAAAGAGCCCTACCGCATGTTCACCAGTCGTGCCGAGTATCGGTTACTTTTGCGTGAAGATAATGCGGATATCCGACTGACTGAAAAGGGCCGTGAACTCGGGTTGGTTGATGATCAGCGTTGGCAGTATTTCCAGGAAAAAGTCGACATGGTTGAGAAAGAGACTGCGCGCATGAAAACCACCTGGATCCAGGCAGGTTCAGAAAAGGCACAGCGATTCGAAACCCATATAGAAAAACCGCTTAACAGGGAATACAACCTGTTTGAATTGCTCAAGCGTCCCGAACTGGACTACCAAAAAATCAGCGAGATTACCGGTCAACACTGTGGCCACGATCAGGCGGCCTTACAGGTAGAGATCTCTGCCAAATATGCCGGTTACATTGATCGCCAGGCAGAGGATATTGAACGTCTGCGCCGACAGGAAAACACCCTGATTCCTGAGGATTTTGAATACAATCAGGTTAAGGGCCTTTCCAACGAGGTGGTACAAAAACTCAGGGACATCCGGCCTGCGAGCATTGCCCAGGCATCGCGCATCCAGGGGGTTACTCCGGCGGCTATCTCCTTGTTGCTCATCTACCTGAAAAAGCACGGTTACAAAAAGCAGATTGCCCAGTAACCACTGATGGAGCTCAGGCAACAGCTGGAAAATCGGCTCGTATCTGGAGCTACGTGCCTGGGACTTTCCCTGACCGCTTCGCAAACAAACAAACTTCTGGATTACCTGTTCCTGATCCAAAAATGGAACCGGGCCTATAACCTGACGGCTATTCGCGAGCCGGAAGAAATGCTCAACCTGCACCTGCTCGATAGTCTGAGCATTTGCTCTCTGGTCAGCCAACGCTCCCAGGGCAACCGTTTGCTGGATGTCGGAACAGGGGCAGGCTTGCCGGGTGTGGTTCTGGCTATTCTAAATCCTGATTTTCAGATCGCCTTGCTCGATACCAATGGTAAAAAGTGCCGATTTTTAAACCAGGTGCGTATTGAGTTGGGTCTGAAGAATATTGAAGTTATTCACGAGCGTGTCGAAAAATACCAGCCACAGACCCACTTTGATGTCATTCTGTCGCGAGCTTTTGCCACGTTAAAAGATATGACAGATAATGCCGTGCACCTGTTGACCGATGGAGGTCGCTTTCTGGCCATGAAAGGACGCTATCCACAACAGGAACTGGACGAACTCGATCAACAGTTTTCCTTCGAGAAAGCCTATCCTTTGCAGATCCCGGGTCTGGAGGTAGAGCGTTTTCTCATAGAAATCGCGGTAAAAAAATGACGCATATCCTCGCTATAGCCAATCAGAAAGGTGGTGTTGGCAAAACCACAACGGCGCTGAACCTGGCGGCTTCACTTGGTCATAGTTTCAAGAAAGTACTCCTGATAGACCTGGATCCGCAGGCCAATGCCACCGTGGGCTCTGGCTGCGACAAGCATGAGCTGGATAAAACCGTACTGGATGTGTTGATGAACAATGCGGATATTGCCGATGTCCTGGTTCATTGTCCTGAAGCCCGATATGACCTCTTGCCAGCAAACGGCGATCTGACCACGGCAGAAGTGGAGTTGATTAACGAGTTAATGCGCGAACAACGCCTCAAGCACGCGTTACTCAAAATTCAGCACAAGTACGATTACATCATTATTGACTGCCCTCCTTCCCTCAACATGCTCAGCATTAATGCTCTGGTTGCGTCCACCGGCGTCATTATTCCAGTGCAATGTGAATTTTTCTCACTGGAAGGTATTTCGGCTCTCGTGGGGACGGTCGAAAAAATTGCCAAAATGGCCAACAAGAATTTAAGGATCGAGGGTGTGCTGCAAACCATGTACGACCCCCGGAGTATGTTGACGATGGATGTGGAAACCGAGCTTCGGGGGTACTTTGGCGACAAGGTATTCCGTACCGCTATTCCACGCAATGTACGTCTGGCAGAAGCACCCAGCCATGGCCTGCCCGCGCTGGTTTATGACAAAAACTCCAAGGGGGCAATCGCCTACAAAGGCCTGGCAGGGGAACTGATTAGAAGACACAAGCCCAAAGTGCGAATGGGTGCTGAGGAAACGAATTAAATGGCCACGAAAAAACGCGGTTTGGGATCCGGACTGAAAAAATCACTGGGCAGCGGACTCGATGCCTTCATTGATGCCAAAAGCATTATTGATGAAAGCCATCAGGATATGGATACAGCACGCCAAACAGCAGGTGATGCGCTAAAACAGATACCCGTTGACCTGATCCAGCGAGGTCGTTATCAGCCACGTCGCCATATCGATGAATCCGCCCTGGACGAGCTGGCAGCCAGCATCCAGGCCCAGGGACTCATGCAGCCAATTGTCCTGCGGCCCATCAGTGCAGATACCTACGAAATTATTGCCGGCGAACGTCGCTGGCGTGCCGTACAAAAGGCCGGACTGGATACCATAGCTGCGATTGTTCGCGATATTCCCGATGAAGCGGCGATTGCCATGTCGCTCATCGAGAATATGCAGCGCGAGGACCTTAATGCCATGGAAGAGGCCATGGCATTGCAGCGTATCAAGGACGAGTTTGGTCTGACCCATGAAGAAGTAGCAGAGGCTGTAGGTAAATCCCGCAGTGCCGTTACCAACCTGATGCGTTTGACCAACCTGCCGGAGCAGGTAAGAATCCTGGTGGAACGCGGCGACCTGGATATGGGGCATGCCCGCGCACTATTACCCCTATCAGCTGACAAGCAGCAAGGGGCGGCTCGGGATATTATCGACCGGGATATGTCGGTGAGGCAGGCAGAAACCTATGTTCGCTCGCTCCAGGAAAAACCCACCACCAAAAAGACGAATAAGAAGGAAAAAAAATCGGCCGATGTGGTGGCGCTTGAAAAAGATCTTTCGGAAAAACTGGGCGCACCCGTCGCCATTAACCAGTCGCGAGGCGGCAAGGGCAAGCTGGTGATCAGCTATTCCTCACTCGATATTCTCGATGGCATCCTGAAAAGGATCAAATAGCAGATCAGCGTGGCTGAATCGACGCCTGCCCGCCGCAATGATTTAACGCGCGGATCCATTCCCGAGCATTTTAAAAACATGGCCCTGCCCATGGCAGTCGGCATGATTTTTTCTACGCTCTATAACGTGGTGGATACCTTTTATGCCGGGCTGATTTCCACCTGGGCTCAGGCGGGTCTGGCGATTGCTTCCCAGGTATTTTTCTTTTTGATTGCCCTTGGCTTTGGCCTGAGCTCAGCACTCAGTGCACTGGTTGGTCAGGCACTGGGAGCTGATAACGAAGAAGCCTCAAATCACATCGCCCGGCAGGGGGTGGGATTTGGCATCCTGCTCTCTTTGGCCATGACCCTGGTTGGTTACTATCTTGCGCCGGAAATCATCGAGCTGATTTCGGAACCCGGAGAATACCGGGAGGCGGCCAACAGCTATTTGCGAGTACTTCTACTGGGTACGGTATTTTTCCTTCTGGCATATGGCGGTAACGGAATCCTTCAGGCTCATGGCGATACGCGATCAATGAAGCGAGCGCAGATCGCTGCATTTTTTGCCAACCTGGCGCTCAATCCCCTGTTTATTTTTGGTATTCCCGGCTTGTTTCCAGCGTTTGGTTTTGATGGGTTGGCGCTGTCTACCCTGGCCAGCCAGGCCGGGGTGATGGCTTATATTCTTTTTCAGGTTACACGGATTTTCCTCTTTAAAAATCACGGACTAGCTGGCCTGGTGCCAGACCTGCGGGCCTATCTAGACATCATTAACCAGGCCTTGCCCTCCAGTTTTAGCATGATGGTGATGATGATCGCCGGGTTTGTCGTACAGTATTTTCTGAAGGACTTTGGATCCCATGCCCAGGCGGGTTATGGCGTAGCCTTGCGAATTGAACAAATCCTGCTGCTGCCTGTATTTGGTTTGACGGGAAGCCTGCTTCCCATAGCGGCCCAAAATATCGGGGCAAGACAATATCACCGGGTCAAGGAAGCGGCACTGTTCTGTTTTAAATTTGGGGCAATCATGACCCTGATATCCGGTGCGTTGCTTTGGTTGTTAGGGGAGTACCTCATGTTGTTGTTTACTCGAGACCAGTCTGTGATCGATGTTGGGGTGAGTTACCTGCGAGTGGATGGCCTGATCCTTTGGGTCTATATGCTGTTATTTGCTTTTAATTCACTCTTTCAGGCATTTAAAAAACCGGTGCTTTCATTGCTGGTAGGCATTTACCGCCAGGGAATCGGAGTGGCACTGTTTTCCTGGCTTTATGTGGTAGTCGGCGGTTTTGGTGTCTGGGGCGTCTGGTTCGGTATTGCTACCAGCGTGGTGAGTGGCCTTTTTCTATCAGGCGCATTGCTTGCCTATTTGGTTCGAAAAGAAACGGCTGAAATCAGTAAATAGAATAATTTAGACATTTTGTCGATCATTTGTTTGAAATTGATAATGAGACCAATTATCATTCGCACTCATTTTATCAATCACCCCCAAAAAGGTATGTCAAAAATGGTCGCGCAAAAAGTCGCAGGCTGTGCCCTGCTGTTCAGCCTTGTTGCTTCCCCTGCCGTTCTGGCCCAGGAAATTGAATCCATGACTGTCACCGGACAGCTGTCTCGCTTTGGCGCGACCAAGTCCAATGTGCCTATTGTCGAAACGGCCAGATCTATCTCGATAGAAACGGCCGAGCAATTTAAGGAAAAAGGTGCCCTGAATTTGTCCCAGGCAACCTCCTATATGTCAGGTGTAACGGCCGAAACCTACGGTTTCTCAACACGTGGGGACTGGATTCACGCCCGCGGTCTTGAGCTTCCCCGTTACCGCGATTCAATCCAGGAGTTGTTTGGTAGTTATAACACCACGCGGGCCGAGCTTTACACCATTGAACAGGTTGAGGTACTGAAAGGACCGGCCTCAGTGCTTTACGGTCAGGGTTCTCCTGGCGGTATTGTTAACTATGTGTCCAAGACACCGAAAGCCGAGTCCGATTCAGAAGTGGTAGTGGAAATCGGCAACCACAATCGCAAGCAGGTCGGACTGGATTCAACCGGTCAAATAGGCTCTTCTGACTGGCTTTACCGCGTCGTGGCCCTGGGCCGCGACAGCGATACCCAGGTAGAACATGTAAACGACGATGTCACCCTGTTTATGCCCTCTATAAGCTATGTGCCCAGTGATGATACGAGTTACACACTGCTGGCCATGTACCAGGATTCCAATGCGGATACGGCCGCCCAGTTTATTCCCATTGAAGGCACACTGAATCCCCTCGCTGGCGGTGGGTATATTGACCAGGATATTTATGCGGGAGAACCAGGCTGGAATAAATTTGATACCGAATCCACCCAGTTAACCGCACTGGTGGAACATCGGTTCAATGCCAATTTGGGCCTGGAAGCCACCGCGTTGTGGCGCGATGGTGAGGCCGATTACAACCAGGCCTGGCCGCTGTTTACTGGTGCAGGGGCCAGCCGCTACCTGAACCAGGCGCTGGTTGACGCTGGAATGATCCCGGCAGGAACCCCTACGGGCTATAGTGATACAGTGGTCCCGCGTTCTTTTTATCAGGGCGACAACACTTTTGAACAGTTAGCGCTGGATGTTCGTTTGACTGCCGAATTTTCCACCGGGACACTCAATCACGAAGTGCTGTTTGGTGGCCAGTATCAGGATGTGGAAACCGACAGTGATACTGCCTATTTTTATGGCGCAGGCGTCTTCAGTGGCGATTTTACCTATGCGCTGGATCTGGCTGACCCGGTGTATACGGGTGCTCCGGACCAGTCCGTATTTGATGCCATTCTCAACGATGGTGCTGTACAGAACGTCAAGGACCTGGGGCTGTATTTATCAGACCAGATCAGCGTAGGTAACTGGCGTCTTACCGCCGGGTTACGTTACGACGATGTGGATAACAATGATGGTACTACCCGTCAGACGGACAGTGAGCTTTCCACGAGCCTGGGTATGTTGTACCGGTTTGAGTCTGGTGTGTCCTCTTATGTGAGCTATTCCGAATCGTTTGAAACGGTCGTAGGTACTGATTTGTCAGGCAATCAACTGGACCCGGAAGAAGGCAAACAGTATGAAGTTGGTTTGAAGTATGAGCCGGACAGTATTCCTGCACTGATTACCCTCTCCTATTACGACATAGAAATATCCAATTTGCCGAATCCCAACAGTTTGCCCGGGGATGCCGCCCAGCAACAGGGTGTATCCGAGCTGGATGGCATTGAGTTCGAAGCGCAGGCCATGCTTGGGGATTATTATCTGAGAATGGGGCTGAGCACACTGGATGCCCGCGACCAAAATAATTATGAGTTCGCGGCGGAGCCGGATAGCAATGCTTCCATCTGGGTCACCTGGAATCCGTCCACTACGCCATTTCGAGCAGGTGGGGGTATTCGATATGTGGGTGAAAGTGTCTCCGAGGATGCTACGGTTCGTTACGTAACACCGGATTACACCCTGGCCGATCTAATGTTTGGTTATCAGTTAAATGATAACTGGGATCTGGCACTAAACTTTCGTAACCTGACGGATGAGAAATATTTGACCTCTTGCCTGACGCGAGGCGACTGCTTCCCGGGAATGCGTCGCACGGCAGTTGCTACCATGACCTACGATTTCTAGTGCTGGACGATAAATAAAACACAAAAGCAAATATGCTGACTAACCTGATTGCAGGCACCTTCTCTCTCGCCGGAGTTGTGTGCCTGTTCTATTCCTGGAAACGCGATCGGCGGGATCGCTCCAGCCCCATTATTTGGTTGGGCTGGTTATTGATCGTATTGTCGCTGCCACTCTGGTTTGTAAAACCGGGTTGGGAATTCGGCCTTGTTTACGGGTTGAGCTTTCCGGCACTGGCTGCCTGGCTGGTTATCTATTTTTCCCGGGAAAACAGGCGTTCGGAAAGTCGACAGGAAGTTGAACCTGTACTTGTGGGACGCCCTCCCTGGGTCAAGGTTGCCGGGCATCTGGGCCTGTTTTTGGCGACCGTCCCGCTTGTGGGTGCTGCGTCCATTCCGGTAACACTGTTTCTGGTAAAACTGTTGCCCGCTGACGATGCCACACAGATGCTCTGGTCGTTGCTTGTACTACCCTTGTTGTGGGGTGGTATGGCGGCATGGATATGTGGCAGTAAAAAGATATGGATGCCCTTGTCGGCCACACTATTGTCTGGAATTTTAGCCAGCCTTTATCTCTACCTGTGAACACTCAATGAAGCTATTGTCTCCCGGTCTCGTTAAATCTTCCCTGCAAGCACACTCCTGGCTGGGGCTGCTGTTGGGTGGTCTTATGTACCTGATTTGCCTGACTGGTACCATTGTGGTGTTTTATCTGGATATAGAACGCTGGGAACAGCCGTCCGCGGATGAATACAGATCGCTTCAGCCCGAATTGATTCAGGACGCATTCCGGAATTACGTTCAGGCGTTATCCGAAACCGGTGAGCACCTGTATGTGGTTTTCCCCAGTGATGCCATACCCCGTATTAAATTTGCCACTGATACCCAGGGGCATTATCTCAACGAAGATGGCAGTATCGGGCCAATAGCCCATGATGACTGGTCGCACCTGATTACCGGTCTGCACATTAATCTGCACATGCCAATAAATATTGGCATTGTGATTGTCAGTGCCATCGGCGCCCTGTTTTTGGGTTTGATTATCAGCGGATTTCTGGCGCACCCAACCATATTTAAAGACGCCTTTTCCTGGCGTCGATCAAATAGCGAGCGCATGGCTGAAGTGGATTTGCACAACCGCCTCAGCGTGTGGGGGGCGCCATTCCACATCATGATCGCGATTACCGGCGCCTACTTTGGGCTGGTGGGCTTACTGATTATGGGGGCAGCGGAAGCCTTTTATGACGGTGACAGGGATGCTGCAACCAGTGATTTTTTTACTCCGGAGCCGGAATTACAGGGCCAGCCACTGGAGGCAAATCTGGTGAAGCCCCTCGACTACCTGGCTGCGGAAGTACCTGATGGCAATCCCCTGTTTATGGTGATCCACGATGCATCATCCGAACAACGGTTCCAGGAATACTACGTCCAGATGCCGGGACGAATGATTTACTCGGAAAACTATCGTTTCGATATGCAGGGTAATTTCGTTGACCGGGCCGGTTATTCCGATGGCTCTGTTGCTCAACAGGTGGTTTATTCCATTTACCGTCTGCACTTTGGCCACTTTGGCGGGCTGGGCACCAAGCTGCTTTACGTGGTATTGGGCCTTGCACTGACTGTCGTGTCGGTTAGCGGTGTCAATATCTGGCTAATCAAGCGCAAAAAACAGGATGCCATCAACACACTTTGGGCAGGGATCATCTGGGGTACTCCCCTGGCTCTTTTGCTGACGGGTATTACCCAGGTGTTGTTCCACCTTCCCTCCACGGCCGTGTTCTGGGGTTCCCTGATCGCCGCATGCGCCATCTCCTGTTGGCTGGGCGAGGCCCGGCGTGCCAGGTTTTGGCTAAAAACGGCGATATCACTGGCCGCACTCCTATTGGTGCTGGGCTATTGCATCAAGTATGGTGCAGCGGCTTTTTCCCCAGCCGGGCTTGGAATCAATCTGGTATTTCTCCTGGTGTTTGTGCTTTTTGCGCTTCCGGCGATCAGGCATTTTTGGAGCATCCGGAAAACCTGAAATTAAGATATGGGTGCTTTCTTTTAATGGAACGTTCAATACCCGATTTTCCAAAGCGCAAATTAGCAAGCTTTATACCTTACTAATCGTGAAATTTCGTATGTTTCCGTCTTCTAAAACCTTGAAGCCCCAACCCCATCCAACTATAATCCACGGCCCCGCGTAAGCCTGTGGATAAGTGTCAGCAAGCCTATTTTTCAAATACATTGGATGGCAGCTGGCAGCAATGCTTGTCCTGTTGCTCGCGGGCTTCGGTATAGAGGGTCGCGACGGAGCATTGGCAGTAGCTTACGGGTGCGGCATCGCAATACTGCCGAATGCTTATTTCACCTTTCAGGCTTTCAGGTATAGAGCCAGCCAACAACCCGCTAAAGCGTTTGGGGCAATATACTGGGGTGAAACAGGAAAAATAGTATTGGTAATGGTTTTGTGCGCCCTGGTATTTCGATTTGTACCGCCGCACTACCCCCTGTTACTGTTTGTGGCGCTGTTCGTCATGCTGGCGATACAGGTGCCAATTAGTATGAAAGTGTTTTCCAGACAAATGAGCTCTGGCTCCGACACAACGCAACGACGCAGAGATTGACTGAGACAATTTAATGGCCGGCGAAACGCAAACCTCCGCTGAATACATCCAGCACCACTTGCAAAACCTAACCTACGGCAAACTCCCTGCCGGTTATGAGCGCCACGGCGAAGACGGCCATCACTACACTCTCGAAGAACCTACCTGGACCTGGGCCCACAGCTCTGAAGAAGCGGCGGCCATGGGTTTTAATGCATTCCACGTCGACAGTCTGGCCTGGTCATTTGGCCTGGGTGTGTTTTTCTGCCTGTTGTTTGGCCTGGTGGCACGCAAGGCGACAACCGGTGTGCCCGGGAAGCTACAGAATTTTGTTGAGTCTTTCGTTGAGTTTGTCGACAACAACGTGAAGGACGCCTTCCATGGCAAGAACCCGGTGATTGCTCCATTGGCATTAACCATCTTTGTCTGGATTCTCTTGATGAACATGCTCAAGTGGGTTCCGGTCGACCTGGTGCCTTGGATCATGAGCATGCTGGGTGTGCATTTCCAAAAAATCGTGCCTTCGACCGATCCCAATATCACTCTGGGTATGTCACTTGGAGTGTTTCTATTAATTATTTATTACTCCATTAAAGTTAAGGGTGTGGGCGGCTTTGCCAAAGAGCTGGGCTTGCAGCCTTTCAACCACTGGGCATTTATTCCCTTTAATCTGGTGTTGGAAATTATCAGCTTGCTGGCCAAGCCGGTCAGCATGGGACTGCGTCTTTTCGGCAACATGTACGCAGGCGAAATCATCTTTATTTTGATTGCCACCATGTATGCAGGTGGTTTGGTTTTGGGGATCTCCGGCGGTTTGTTGCAAGTAGGCTGGGCGATATTCCATATTCTCGTTATTCCGTTGCAGGCGTTTATCTTTATGGTACTGACAATTGTCTACCTGAGCATGGCGCACGAGGATCACTAGGTTTTACATCATTTAATTACGCGACTTTTTAATCTTTTCACAGGAGAAAAAAATGGAACTGGTTTACATCGCTGCATCCATCATGATTGGACTGGGCGGCATTGGTGCCGCTATCGGTATGGGCCTGCTTGGTGGCCGTTTGCTGGAAAGCACAGCCCGTCAACCCGAGCTGGCACCCATGCTTCAAACGAAAATGTTCATCCTTGCCGGTCTTATTGATGCTGTGCCCATCATCGGTGTGGGTATTGCCATGTTTTTGATTTTTGTTGTTGCACCTGGCGCCGCCTAAGCGATCGCCATTTCGTTCCGGTAGGACGCATGCGTCTTACCGGCACACGCACAGCAAACAACTAACGAATCGAGGTTACTAGAGTGAGTATCAATTGGACACTCGTTGGCCAGATGATCTTTTTCGTCATCTTTGTGCTCTTTTGCATGAAGTTTGTATGGCCGCCGATTACCAACGCCATGGCCGAGCGAGCGAAAAAAATCGCCGATGGCCTGGCAGCGGCGGATCGTGCGGACAAGGATCTGGAACTGGCCCAGGAAAAAGCCGCGGCTGATCTGAAAGAGGCTCAGGCCCGGGCTGCCGAGATTATCGAACAGGCGAAAAAGCGTGCCGACCAGATGGTCGAGGACGCCAAAGAAAAGGCGAAAGAAGAAGCAGATCGTGTTCGCGCCAATGCGGAAGCAGAGGTTGAACAGCAGATTGCCCAGGCAAAAGAAGCTCTGCGGGCTCAAGTCGCCCTGCTGGCGATAAGTGGTGCCGAGAAAATTCTCGAAACCAGGGTTGATGCCAAAACGCACAGCGATATGCTGGACAAGCTGGCCGCTCAGCTCTAGGCCGAGGCGACGGGAAATCATATGGCAGAAATAACCACACTGGCTCGTCCCTACGCCAAGGCCGCGTTTGAATACGCCGATGCGGCTAATGCCCTGGATGCCTGGTCAAGGGCACTTCAAGAGCTTGCGGTTGTCGCGGCAGATCCAAAGGTCGCCCAGGCCCTTTCAAATCCACTGGCGACCACCGAGCAGCACGCCCGGATTCTGATCGACTTAATGGGTGAAGATCTGAATGAAAAAATGCAGAACTTTGTCCGCAATATGGCGGTTAACAAGCGCCTGAATCTGCTGGGCGAGATCTCGAAACTTTTTGATCTGATGAAGGCCAATCGTGAGCAGGTACTGGATGTGAAAATCCTGAGTGCCTATGAGATCAGCGAAGAGCAGCAAAACAAACTGGCCGAGGCATTGAGCAAAAACCTCAATCGCAAGGTTGTCATGGAGGTCGAGGCCGATAGCAGCCTGATCGGTGGCGCAGTTATTCACGCTGGCGACACGCTGATCGACGGCTCTGTCAAAGGCCGTCTGACCAAACTCAAAGAGGCCATTGCCCACTAAACGGGAGTAATCAGGAATTCCTGAGGAATGAACAAATGCAGCAACTGAATCCATCTGAAATCAGTGACATTATCAAGAATCGAATTGATTCCCTGGACGTCGCCGCCGAGGCGAAAAACGAAGGCACGGTTGTCTCCGTTCAGGATGGTATCGTTCGAATCCATGGTCTTGCCGAAGTTATGTACGGCGAGATGATCGAATTTGACGGCGGCCTTTTCGGTATGGCCCTCAACCTGGAGCGCGATTCCGTCGGTGCCGTGGTACTGGGTGATTACCTGGGACTGGCCGAAGGCGACAAGGCTCGTTGTACGGGTCGTATTCTGGAAGTACCCGTCGGTCCCGAAATGGAAGGCCGGGTGGTCGATGCCCTGGGTAACGCAATTGATGGCAAGGGAGCGATTGATGCCAAACTGACCGATGCGGTAGAGAAAGTCGCACCTGGCGTTATTGCCCGCCAATCGGTAGACCAGCCCATGCAGACCGGTCTCAAGGCCATTGACTCAATGGTACCAATCGGTCGCGGTCAGCGTGAGTTGATTATCGGCGACCGCCAGATCGGTAAAACCGCCATCGCCATCGACGCCATCATTAACCAGAAAGGCACAGGCGTTAAATGTATTTACGTCGCCGTTGGCCAGAAGAACTCAACTGTAGCCAATATTGTGCGCAAGCTGGAAGAGCACGGTGCCATGGACCACACCATTGTGGTAGCAGCTACCGCGTCAGACCCCGCGTCCATGCAATTCCTTGCACCCTATGCTGGCTGCACCATGGGCGAGTACTATCGCGACCGCGGTGAAGACGCCCTGATTATTTATGACGATCTGACCAAACAGGCATGGGCCTATCGCCAGATATCGCTTCTGTTGAAGCGTCCTCCTGGTCGTGAGGCCTACCCCGGTGACGTTTTCTACTTGCACTCTCGCTTGCTTGAGCGCGCGGCCCGGGTGAACGCGGACCACGTTGAAAAATGTACTAATGGTGAAGTCAAAGGGAAAACAGGCTCCCTGACCGCCCTGCCTATCATTGAAACCCAGGCGGGCGATGTTTCGGCTTTCGTTCCTACCAACGTAATCTCCATTACCGATGGTCAGATCTTCCTGGAAGCCGACCTGTTTAACGCAGGTATCCGCCCTGCCATGAACGCCGGCCTTTCGGTCTCGCGTGTAGGTGGTTCGGCCCAGACCAAAATCATCAAAAAGCTTGGTGGTGGTATTCGTCTGGCGCTTGCCCAGTACCGTGAACTGGCAGCGTTCTCGCAATTTGCTTCGGATCTGGATGATGCCACGCGTGAGCAGCTCGAACACGGCCAGGCAGTTACCGAACTGATGAAGCAGCTGCAGTATGCCCCGCTCAACACAGCCGAGATGGGTGTTGTGCTGTACGCGGCCAACTCGGGTTATCTCAAGTCCGTTGAGCTCAACAAAATTGGTGATTTCGAATCCGCACTGTTGAGTTACATGAATGCCGAACACGCAGACCTGATGAAACAGGTCGGTGACGAAGGTAACTGGACTGACGATATCGAAGCCGGCTTTAAGGCTGCAATCGACAAGTTTGTTGAAACCCAGACTTACTAAACTAAGCACAAAAGCTTTGGGATAGATTTATATGGCAGTTGGTAAGGAAGTAAAAACCAAGATCAACTCAATCAAGAGCACGCAGAAAATTACCTCTGCAATGGAAATGGTCGCGGCCAGCAAAATGCGCCGTGCCCAGGACCGAATGTCTCTTGGCAAGCCCTATGCTGAACGTATCCGCTCGGTGATCAGTCACATTGCCAGCGCGAACTCTGAATACAAGCATCAGTATCTGGTAGAGCGCGAGGTCAAGCGTGTTGGCTATATTCTGGTGTCTTCTGATCGCGGTCTCTGTGGCGGCCTGAACGTTAACCTGTTCAAGGCCCTGGTCAAGGACCTCAAGCGTTGGAAAGAGCAAGACGTCGAGGCGGATTTTTGTGCAGTTGGTGCCAAGGCGGCCGCGTTTTTTGGCAACTACGGCGGCAATGTTCTGGCAGCAGTACGTGACCTGGGTGATGCACCCAGTGCCGAAGAGTTGTTGGGTTCAGTCAAAGTCATGCTGGATGCGTTTGATGAAGGCGCCATTGATCGTCTTTACCTGGTGAGCAATGATTTTGTTAACACCATGACCCAGAAGCCCCAGGTGCGACAGTTACTGCCACTGGAAAAGTCGGAAGATGAAGAGCTGACTCACCGCTGGGATTACATTTACGAGCCCACCGATCCGCGAGAGATTCTGGATGGATTGCTGGTGCGTTATGTGGAATCCCAGGTTTATCAGGCAGTTGTCGAAAACAAGGCCTGTGAAATGGCTGCACGTATGTTGGCAATGAAGAATGCTACTGATAATGCCGGTGAGCTGATTGACGAATTGCAGTTGCTTTACAACAAGGCTCGTCAGGCAGCGATTACACAAGAGCTATCAGAAATTGTAGGCGGTGCTGCCGCGGTATAAGGCAGCGGGCCAGTTACAGAATTTATCGAATATTTTAAGAGGAAAACCCTGATGAGTAGCGGACGTATCGTACAAATCATCGGCGCTGTGGTAGACGTGGAATTCCCGCGCGACAGCGTACCCAAGGTTTATGACGCACTTAACGTTGAGAGCACTGGCCTCACCCTGGAAGTACAGCAACAGCTGGGTGACGGTGTGGTTCGCTCAATCGCCATGGGTTCGTCTGAAGGCCTGAGCCGTGGACTGAGTGTTGGTAACACGAACGCCCCCATTAAAGTCCCTGTTGGTCAGGCGACTCTGGGACGGATTATGGATGTACTTGGCAATCCGGTTGATGAGGCCGGACCTATTGGCGAGGAAGAGCGTTCAGAAATTCACCGTAAGCCCCCTATCTACGCTGATCAGTCATCATCCATTGATCTGCTGGAAACCGGTATTAAGGTAATTGACCTGATTATGCCGATTGCCAAAGGTGGTAAGGTTGGCCTCTTCGGTGGTGCCGGTGTAGGTAAAACCGTGACCCTGATGGAGTTGATTAACAACATTGCCACGGCACACTCTGGTTTGTCTGTGTTTGCCGGTGTAGGTGAGCGTACCCGTGAAGGTAACGACTTCTACTATGAAATGAAGGAAGCTGGCGTACTCGATAAGGTGGCCATGGTATACGGCCAGATGAACGAGCCTCCCGGTAACCGTCTGCGCGTTGCCCTGTCAGGTCTGACAATGGCGGAATATTTCCGTGACGAAGGTCGTGACGTCCTCATGTTCGTTGACAACATCTATCGTTACACCCTGGCGGGTACCGAGGTATCGGCACTGCTGGGCCGTATGCCTTCGGCGGTGGGTTATCAGCCTACCCTGGCGGAAGAGATGGGTGCGCTCCAGGAGCGTATTACTTCCACCAAAACCGGATCCATTACCTCGTTCCAGGCGGTTTACGTGCCTGCGGATGACTTGACGGACCCTTCGCCTGCAACCACCTTTGCTCACCTGGATGCGACCCTCGTATTGTCTCGCCAGATTGCCGAACTGGGTATTTACCCGGCGGTGGATCCACTGGATTCCACATCGCGCCTTCTTGACCCACTGGTTATCGGCCAGGAGCACTATGAAGTGGCTCGAGGTGTACAGGGTGTGCTGCAGCGTTATAAAGAGCTGAAGGATATTATTGCCATTCTGGGTATGGACGAACTGTCTGAAGAAGACAAACAAACCGTTGCCCGTGCACGTAAAATCCAGCGCTTCTTGTCACAGCCGTTCTTTGTGGCCGAGGTATTTACCGGGTCCCCAGGTAAATATGTATCACTGAAAGACACCATCGCCAGCTTTAAAGGTATTCTGGAAGGTCAGTATGACAATGTTCCGGAGCAGGCCTTCTACATGGTTGGCGGCATTGAGGAAGCTCTTGAGAAAGCCAAAAAACTTTAAGTTGCAGGTCTTTGCAACAGGAGTAACCTTATGCCCATGACTGTCCACTGCAATATAGTTAGCGCCGAGCAGGAAATTTTTTCAGGCCTGATTGAAAGTCTGACAGCCACTGGCATTGAAGGTGAGCTTGGCGTCCAGTATGGCCATGCCCCGCTTTTAACACCATTACGCCCCGGTCCCTTGCGTATCATCAAGCAGGGTGGTGAAGAGGAGCTGGTGTTTGTTTCCGGTGGCTATCTGGAAGTACAACCACATTTGGTGACCATTTTGGCTGATACGGCTGTGCGAGCTCATGATATTGACGAAGCATCGGCCCAGCAGGCCCGTGATGAAGCCCTGAAAACCCTGACAAACCAGTCGGGTGAACTGGACTACTCACGTGCCTCATCCGAATTGGCAGAAGCCGCAGCCCAGTTAATGACGCTGGAAAAGCTTCGTCGCCAGGCCAAACGCTGACAGGCAATTCGACCATTCGACAAAAAAGGCCGCTAAATAGCGGCCTTTTTTATTTTTGGCTCTTTGTATTAAGGAAGGTGACAGCTTTCACAGCGAGACTGTCCGAGGAATATTCTGGATATTCGATAACGATGCCGGGCAAAAAATAGATAGCACGCATCGGCAATCGGCCTGATCAGTGGCCAGCGAAGTATTTCCAGCCAGGGTTTTCGATCTACCAGACGCCAGGCAGTGACATTGGCCTTTACACCGAGCAGTATGGCCCCGTCTTCGGTTTCCGCGTGTAGAATCTGCATGGCTTTCGCCGGATCGATATGCGGGTATTTCTCCGCGAACTCCTCAGCCTGAACATTAACCAGATTTAGCTGGAACTTTGTATCGCACCGCTTTAGTTGGCGCATTTCGCGAACGCAGATAGGGCAGCTCCCATCGTAATAGAGAGTCAATCTCACAAAAGCCAACCCTTCCTTGAACTATAAATCGGTCATCCGCTGCATGGAGGTCACCATACGCTTTAGTTCTGAATTTTCCAGAAACTCCATTTCCTCAAACAATTCTTTCAGTTTGGAAGTTTTCGCCAGCTCGCCCAGCTCTTTATACATATCGATCAATGACTGGTGGGCTTTAATGGTCATATCCATAATTACTGTGGGATCCGCGGTAGGAAATCCACCAATGGCCGGCGAGCTGTTCATGAAAGGCATTTTGTTGATGTACTCCTGAAACCAGGTATCCATCAGCTGGACATTGCTGTCACTTTCAAAGCGCTTGATGGATTCAGACAGAACGCGCTCGTGTTCGGCGACATATTTTAGCAGCATGGACGCCCGTTCATCCCCGATTTCAGCCGCGGCATCTTCGTACGTCTCACTGAGTCGCTGGTGCAAAGTACGTGTCCAGTCCAGGATATCTTTAACCGTTTCCAGAGTCATGTGGGTCACCTCCCCTTGATGGTTAATCGCATCATATCCCAATATATTGCCCCGGGTTCAAATATGATTCCCGGTGGCTTAGCACCAGCTAGCTTCTCCCACGGGCTTGCGTAGCAACTCTTCGATATTGGCATGAATAACCCGATAGCCCACGTTGCCAAAAAGTACCTGGCGTCCTCCATCGAGAACATACGTGGGACTGCCCTGGATAGATTTTGATTGTGCCTGCCGGTAATCGCGCAGCAAGCTTGCCATGGCCGCCCCATTTTCGATATGACCACGAATCTTTCCGGGATCCAGCTGGTTATGCTCAAGGACATCAAACAGAAAATCCATATGCCCAATATCCCGGGCCTCGAGAAAGAACGATTGGCGTATTTCAAAATCAATTTTTCCGGCAACGTCCTCGCCATGAACCAGCTCAATGGCCTTGATTACAAGATGGGCATTGGCGGAGGTTTTTGGTCGAGTCTCTTGCCAGAGTTCCGGGTGCACTTTGATTTCATCAAATTTATGCACGGCCTCCTGAACATGACTGGCAAATCCGCTGTACCGGCCCCTGTCAGCCCAGGCGTTTTCTATCTTTTGCTCAACATCGCCAAAGACATCGACGTAATAATGGCAAATCCGAATCTGGTTGCCCCACTGCCTGTTGAGCTCTTCCAGCCTTCGCTGAGCGATCCAGGCCCAGACACAAAGCACGTCTGAGTAGTAATCAATTTGAAGAGGTTTATCCATTTATACGCTCAATGTAAACATTACGCTGATCAGTGTGAGCTGTAAAACGCCGGATGATAAAGCACATTCCCATGCGCCGGGGATTCGTCAAAACGGATGATTTGGAAATATTCAGGATCGAAGCCGGGGAATACAAGTTGCCGATCGGGCTCGAAGCCAAAACGGGAGTAAAAATCCGGGTCACCCAGCACGACACATCCTGACGCCCCACGGTAGCGTAACCGGGAAAGTATGTCATCGACTATCATGCTTCCTATACCGGCGCCCTGGAAATCAGTAAGAACAGCCACAGGACCCAAACCAAACCATCCTTGGGAGCCATCAGAAATCTGCACGGGAGACGTTCCTGCAAAGCCGACTAATTCGTCATTGATTTGGGCAATTACTGCAGGATCAAGCGCCCCGGAGTCTCTCAGGGATTCCACGATAAAATGTTCTTGCTGATCACTGTGAGGCGAGTTTTCAAAAGCGAGCCGAACGACACGGGAAATTTCCTGTGCATCCCCAGGTTGCTCAAGACGGAGGATCAACTCATCATTTGATCCCATAAACTCCCCCACTCGGACAAAGGTGTCATGAGTGGGAAATTGTCGTTAAAGAGTGGTAGCCAGGCAATACTGGCGACTCAATATATTTCGTCAGCTTGCCTGAAGACTAGTCGTCCTTGTGAGATCTGCGAAGACTCTGGAATTCCTCGACCAGTCGGGCCAGATCCTCCTGTTCACCTGCAAAATACGCCTCTTCGGCCTTTCCCCACTTTTCCGCGCTGGAGACGACACGGTCTTCGAAGGATTTTTCCAGGGTTTTCAGCCGGTCGCTGAGCTCATGCCATTGGTCCTTGAGATCCATGTTCATCAAATGAAGCTGGAGCTCCAGTTCATCGTGAATATGGCGGGCCTCGCTAAATAACTTGTCCAGTTTTTTCATGGTGCCTCTGTGCCTCTTAAGTTAAAAAGTGAGTGGGAAACGCAGTTTAGTGAAGCTTACATGACAATCTAATTAAAGTAGTTGAGCTAGATCAAAAGTGCCTGTTGATAACAGTCAGTAGTAGCTGCAAAGCAAAATTACAGAGTATATGCTGTGAAAATACCAGATTTTCGTGTGTATATGAATTTATTCCAGGATCGGAAATCCACAATTATCAACGCATACATCGAACACGCTTATGCCTGCTATATCGGACTATATTAAAAAGGGAGAGCAACGGATGGATCACAGAGAGAGATCCCTGAGACATATTATTCTTATTCCGGTAATCAGCATCCTTCTAATAGGTGCGTGTTCCGTTCTTTTTCTTATTGATCGCGATATGAATATAGACCGTGAGCAGGATGCCAGGGAGCAGGCCAAGTTAATTGCCAACACCATCAGGAACGCAGTCGATATTTATGGGCGTCCTTTTCAACTGGCACCTGTGGTGGAAGCTCTCGCGCAAGAGAATAATGTACTCAATGTGTCCGTTATCCTGCCTTATTCCGGTGAGGTCATCGTTAGTTCGGAACCGAGTTGGCAAAATACCCAGGTGCATGAAATGGGTGAAAATCTTTTACCCAGGAGTGTATTCGACGAACTCAGTGCAAACCAGTTATCCGAAATAGGTCGCATGCAAGAAGATGGTTCTACTTACACCTATGCGCGGCGATTTGATTTCAGGCTGGATGGGGAAGGGGAAATTTTACGGCCCGTATTAATTGTCATGCAACTGGACACATTGGCAAAGATGCAGGCTGACAAACGAGAGCTTCAGTTTTATTTCCTTTTATCCCTCGTCGCCATCCTGCTTCTGGATGTGTTCCTCTATACCCTGTTTTCATACTACATTTTTGGGCCACTCAAGGATGTGATCAATGTGATTGATCGCCGGGCTGAGGGAGACAAGCATTCCAAGGCCAGGGTTTATCGCCATGACGAAATTGGTGTATTGGCGCTAAACCTGAATATCCTGGTAGAAACGGAAGAAATAATTAGAAGCGAACTGGCTGAACGTGAAAACGAACTTCAAATTATCTTTGACTCAGTCCCTCTGGCAATTCTTTGCAAGGATGACAAAAACAATATATTAAAGATGAACCGGGGTGCCGCAGAAATGCTGGGGACTTCCGTTGAGGTGGGTGAAGGCAGGAATACGGCCGAGTTTGTTTCCAGGGAAAAAGCGCAGGAATTTTATGAAAACAATCTCCGGGTGATAGAAACCGGTATTCCCGAGCTGAATGTTATTTCCCAGTACAAACACCTGGATGGAACCAGCGGCTGGGTCAGGCGTCATCGAATCCCCTATCCGTCGACGATGGGAGGCAAGCGACGAATATTGGTGGTGATCGAAGACATCACACAGTTGGTGGAATCAGAAAAAAGACTCGAACGGGTTATTGAAGCCTCCATGGATGGAATCCGCGACTGGCCAGACTTATCAAAACCGGAACAATACTGGTCGCCCCAATTTAAAGCCTTGCTTGGCTACGAAGAGGATGAGATTAAAGCATCTCATGAGACCTTCCTGTCTCTGCTTCATCCGGATGATTTTCCGGCGACCCGGAGAAATCTGGAGCAACACATCGGTACAGGGAAGCCTTACGAACAGGAATATCGACTCAAGTGCAAAAATGGTCAGTACAAATGGTTTTTGGCTCGCAGTATTGCCTTTGAAGACGAAATATCCGGAGTCAAACGTCTCTGCGGTACGGTAACTGATATCCAGGATCGCAAGGAGGCCGAGGAACAATTAGCCATGTATATGGCGGAACTGGAACGCAGTAATAACGATCTGTCGCAATTTGCCCGGGTAGCCTCGCATGACCTCAAGGCACCATTAAGAGGCATATCCCAACTGATCAGCTGGATTCAGGAAGACCTTGAGTCTGGTGACCAGGGACAGGTTCAACAGAATATCAATTTAATCCAGAGTCGAATTAAACGACTGGATAGCCTGTTAACGGATTTGCTTACGTTTTCGCAGGTTGGAAGAAGACAAGAAGCAAGTCGTGAAATTAACGTGGAGACCATGACCCGCGAAATTTTTGAGATCTCTCATCCTCCACGGGATTTTGCGCTGGAATTTACAGGGAAACTGCCGGTGTTCAATACTCTGGCGGCACCTTTCGAGCTCATTCTTCGAAACCTTATTTCCAATGCCATTAAGCATCATGGTGGGGAATCCGGGACAATTACTGTCTCGGGAAAACAGGCGGAGGATGAGGACTTTTACGAGTTTGCTGTTAGTGATGACGGACAGGGAATTGATCCGAAATTTCACGAAAGGGTTTTTGAGATGTTTTCTTCCTTGCGACCAAAAGACGAAGTTGATGGAACGGGTATGGGGCTCTCAATCGTGGAAAAAATTGTGAGAACCTATGGTGGCGAAATACATCTGGAATCCGAGCCCGGTAAGGGCACAACGATACGGTTTCTGTGGCCAAAAAATCTGGACGTTTACAGCTTTTCAGCAAGGAAATCAGAGGAAATCGTCTAATTACCTGTTCTCGGGACCAACCCACATAAACGGGTTGTGGGCGACTTCCCAAAGATGTCCATCCAGGTCTTTGAAATAACCGCTGTACCCTCCCCAGAATACTTTTTGTGGTGTTTTTACCATCTCCGCACCTGCGGCGATGGCCTGTTCCATTACGCTATCAACCTCTGATTCCGAAGAAACATTATGTGCAAGGGCAAATCCGTTAAAGCCACTGCCTCCTGGCGCTACCTGGGCATCTTCGGCCAGCGCCTCACGCCCATATAATCCCAGCCAGGTCCCATTGAGTGTGAAGAAAGCGACGGAGTCCGATTCGAAATCCAGCCGGGGAAAGCCTAGCCCTTTTTCATAAAAGGCTATTGCCCTTGGCACATCGGCTACCCCCAATGTGATCATACTAATTCGAGGTTGCACGGACACTCTCCTGCGATAGCCGACGGCGAAGTTCACCCGGGGACATTCCGGTGATCTCAACGATTTTTTTGCCGGACGTACTGCCTTTGCTGATTTTAATTGCATCAGTATGTAATCCCAGTGTCCGGGACAATAGTTTGATCACCGCCTGGTTGGCTTTGCCCTTTTCGGGTACAGCGGTCACCCTTATCTTTAGCTGGTCACCCATCCAGCCGGTTATTGCATTTGCCGCAGCCCCTGGGCTCACCTTGATCTGAAGTTTGGTTGTAAGTTTCTGCATCTGGCTTAACCCAGCCCATAACCCCGAGCCATAAATACAGCAAGTAATGGAATAAGAACCAAAAACAGCGTTTCCAGCCGAATGCAGTGAACGACCGATTTGGGCACCTGAATAAAGGATTCCTGGCTTTTTCGGTGTTTTAAATAGAACCTTGTGGGATGTATCGAAAGCAGTCCGGTAAGTACAAAAAGTCCGAGCTTTGCATGAAAAACAGGATTGGCACTATAAAACGCCGCGGCTTTGCCCACCCATAACCAAAGCGCCAAACCGGCAGCCAATACCACCAACGCCGATATCCCGTAGGCGGCATCAATAATCAAAATACGTTTTAAATCCTCTCTGGATAGCTTGTCCTTTACCAGAACATGTTCGGTAACCAGTAATGAGGCAAAAACGATAATTCCCAAAAAATGGACATACCGAATGAGGATTTCAGTCATTTTTTCGCTCCATTAGATCAGGTGGAAATTCCAAACAGCACCCCTACCCCTGCAGTTATGGCCATGGCCAATGCTCCCCAAAAACAGACGCGTACACAGGCACGCAGTATGGGCGCCCCGCCAACCCTTGCAGCAATACCTCCCAGGGTTGCCAAAAAGGCGAGGGACCAGAGCGCCACCCAATAGATAACGGAAGAAACTGGCACCAGTCCGACAATGAAAATTGGCAAGGCGGCGCCCAGGGAAAACGTGGCCATGGAAGAAAAGGCGGCCAGTATTGGCCGGGCACGCTGGGTTTCACTAATACCGATATCGTCGCGCGCATGAGCACCCAGTGCATCCTGTTGCATCATTTGTTCGGCGACCTGGTGAGCCAGCTCTGGAGCTACTCCACGGTTTCGGTAAATTTCAGCCAGTTCGTCCTTTTCCTGTTCGTAATTTTTTTCCAGGGAGCGGCGTTCGATCTCCAGGTCGGCTTTTTCGGTGTCAGCCTGGGATTTAACGGAAACATATTCACCGGCAGCCATGGACATGGCCCCTGCTGCGAGCCCGGCGAGCCCGGCCAATAAAATAGCTTCGCGGGAACTTCCGGCAGCGGCCACACCGATAATCAGGCTGGCGGTTGAAACTATGCCATCGTTCGCCCCCATAACACTGGCACGCAACCAGCCGGAGCGATGAGAGCGATGGGACTCTTTGTGAACCATATGGATCTTGTCAGGATATACCTAGGCCAGGCGGAACACTTCACGCCAGATACGCGCTACCTGGTCACTAAATAGATAAAAATAAATATCGAGCTGGCGAAATTCGATACGGCCACAGGCATTTTTAGCTACAAATGCGGCTTCGTCTACAGGGTAGCCGTAAGCACCACAGGAAATGGCAGGAAAAGCAATACTCTGGCAGTTTTGTTCCATGGCCAGCTTAAGTGAAGAAATATAGGCGGATGAAAGAGTCTCAGCAGGAGATGGATCAGTGTCGTAGACCGGCCCTACCGTGTGTATGACGTATTTGGCAGGAAGCAGGCCGGCACGGGTCATTCGGGCTTCGCCTGGGGGGCAACGCACTCCATCCACTTCCGGCACGCGCTCACAGGCTTCAAGAAGTTCTGATCCTGCAGCACGGTGAATTGCACCATCGACGCCGCCGCCACCCAGCATTTTCGGGTTGGCCGCATTCACAATCGCATCTACCTTGGCACGGGTGATGTCACCTTGCACGATATCCAGATTGTTCATAGCACATACCTCCGAAAGCAGGCTATCACTTCTTTTGGTTTTGGTTAAATCCAGCGCCGTACCCGCGAAAGATATTGTTGATAAGGGGTACCAAACTTTTTTAATAGGACCCGCTCTTCCGGAGTAATTTGAAAGCGGTTCATGTAAATAACAAATAATGGTAGTAACAGGCCTGCCAACCAGTTACCCAAATAAATGGCCCAGGCAAAAAGCAACAATAAGAACCCCAAATACATGGGATTGCGGCTCAGGTTGTAAATGCCGACGATAACAAGCTGTTCGCTGTGTTCAGGATATCTGGGATCAACAGTTGTATCCGCCCGATGGAAAGCAAGCACAGCTAACAAGGGGAATAACAGACCAAAGAGGCCAAATAGCAAGGCAAACCAGACCTTCCCCGGCAGGCTGATTTGCCCAGGGGGGAATAAAATGGATATCCCCCACATGCCGGCAGCGGTTATTGCCAGAAACAGGGCGGGTGGGATTTTAAGGTCAAGAGAGATCAAATGGCTTTCAGCGCGATGGCGAAAATATAAACACAGTCAAAAAAACCAACGGCGTACGCAATAGAGCGCAGGGTGGACAAGTCAGCAATATAGAAAAATGCATGGAATAAACGCGCGGCCAAAAATATCAGCGCCGGAAACGTTAACGAATAAAGATCTAGGCCGTTGGCAAAGGCAATAAAAATGGTAACGGAGTACATTGCGAGGGCTTCCCAGGCATTTTTATGTGCGGCAATCGCCCTGGCGCCCGGACCTTCCATTAAGGCCTGCTGGGCTCTTGGGTGCCTATTGTCCAGGTGGCCAAATTGCTTGATCCGGTAATAACCGCCTATGGAAGAAAGCACAACGGGAAACAATGCCAGAAAAAATAAAGTAACAAGAATCGGGGGCATGATTTTTTCTCCTGAAACCTGAATAAGCCTGTGGTTGGAGTCTATCAGGAATATGTATTACGCATCTTTCTTACCAGACTGAAATTGCAAGTCATAAGCCTTCTCTGTACGGTATTTCTATAAATGCCATGGAGGGTGTGCCAAATTCACCACTGTTTCTAGCGTCTGGATGGCGTTAGTTGCAGCTTACACTGCGAGGGAAATATGCAAGTTAACCCGGAAAAAGGTTATATCGCACTGCTTGGCTGGAGCCTTAATGCAGTAGAAGCCGCTGCCGATTTTGATCGTCGCTACATTGTGGTCGCCCCCGATTGGGCGGAAGAGTATTGCAAGCAGCATGACATTCCCTATCTTGCCTGGAATTTTGAGCGCCTGAATGAACGTTCCATAGAGATAGCCAACAAACTTAAAGAAATGGGCGTGGATGTTGCCATCCCATTATTTGAAGAAACCGTTGAATGGGCCGGAGCCATTAACTCGGTCCTGCTCGATAATCCCCGGTTGCTTGGGCAGTCCATGCTGATGCGTGACAAATCCCTGATGAAGCGCCGCGCCCAGTTGGGTGGCATTCGTGTGGGCATTTTTGAAGAGGCACATGATCGGGAGGATGTCATTCGTTTCCTGCGCAGGGTCAACCAGACACTGCTAAAGCTTGACGGCGATCCCAACGACCCAATTCACTTTAAAGCCTTTGATAAGGCCGGCTGTCTCGGGCATAGGGTCATTCGTACACCGGACGATGTGGACGCTATCCCCGATGAAGAATTTCCGGCGTTAATTGAATCCCACCTGGATGGCTGGGAATTTGCCGTGGAAGCCTGGATCCAGAACGGCAAGATCCGATTTTTGAATATTTCCGAATATGTCACCCTGGGCTACTCCGTGTTTGTTCCGGCCTCTCCGGAACTGGAGAAGTACCGTGATCAGATCCGAAAGGAAATTGAAAAACTGATTAAGGTGTTCGATATCGATTTTGGCTTTGTTCACCCCGAATACTTCCTGACCAGTGATGATGAAATGTACTTTGGTGAAGTTGCCTATCGTCCACCCGGCTTCAAAGTATTTGAACTGCTGGAACGGGTATATGGCTTCAACGCCTACCAGGGCATGATACTGGCATTTGACCCCAAAACCACGGAAGAGGAAATTACCGAATTTTTCCCCCGCGAAATTGTGGATGCCAAATGCTATGCGGGCTGCTTTGGTGTGTATCCTCGTCGCCGCGTGGTTAGCAAACTGGAAATTCCCGAAGAAACAGAAGATCACCCCTATTTCGAATCTCACGAGCTGACCGAGCCACTGGAAGAAACGGTGACCAAGCGAACAGCGTTTGGGACCCATTGGGGACTGGCCTACTTTAAGGGTGATGACCCGGATACCCTTCACAAGCTGCTTAAGCGCCAGGAAGAATTAGATTTTTACGTGTAAACAGGCTAAATTCCTGAAGGTTTTTCCGGCCCGTTGTTCGAACCAATGACACAATCTACTCCTTCAGAACATGACAAGTGTCGGCGGCTTGCCCGGGAACTGGATGAAGCGCTTGTTGCCCTGTCCGATTCCCGTGATTTTGCCAAACCCGCCAAACTGGCGCGGGTTCTGGATTTTGCCCGTCGGTTAATGCTGACCGAAGGAGGGTTCGCGGCGATTGAATCCCGTGCCCTGACACTTGAACGTGCGCAGGTTTTTGCCGGAACGGATTGGGCCCAACCACATATTCTCGTGCCCGTGCTCAGTGGTCGTTCGTTAAAAAGTGCGGATACCAACGTGGTGGTTGTGGAGGCGCTGAGTGAACTGCGTCTGCTCGCCGCGGCCAAGGGTCAGGTCGAGTTGCCACAATTTTCTGCCGAGCAGTCCCGGCACTATCTGACCCAGGTTTTGGCCATTAATCTGGCGATGCTATTTACGCCACTGAGTGAAGCCGAGCGCGAAACCCAGGGGCGGATTTCAGCAATACCCAGGGGCTTGCTCAAGCATCTGGCTGCTGAAATTGGTTACGAACAGATCGTGGATAAGCTGATCGACGAGATATGGCGCATATTGCGACAACGGCCTGTCCAGGTTGATTCCGTTAAGCAGATGATTACCCAAATTGCTATTTCACAGGGCTCAGGTGAATCGAAAAGCATTGAAACGGGCGCCGCGACGGAGTCTTTGGTGCAGGGAGCAGATCGGTTGGTAAGCAGCCTGTTTGGTCCTACCCGGCTTTGTCGTGAAGATCCGGGAGTGGAGGTTTACGAAGAACGTCTGGTGCATCTGGATAGCCAGGCATTACAGGCAGAGGCGATTGGCTTTGCCCGGGCCATGCACGATACCGGGTTGGTTTCGCCATACCACGCAGTTTTGCTGAAGTATATCTGTGAAACCCAGCCGCAA
Organism: Pseudomonadales bacterium; assembly: GCA_965222065.1. Taxonomy (GTDB): domain Bacteria; phylum Pseudomonadota; class Gammaproteobacteria; order Pseudomonadales; family GM7GCV1; genus GM7GCV1. The sequence goes on along the minus strand of OZ244933.1, from coordinate 1,628,793 downwards.
TTGATGGAAGACGCGCTAGGGCTATCCGGGACAGGACGCGACAGCCTGCTTTGCTATCACGAACTCGTCGTTGCATTGATCAAGCAAGCCGTTACTCCTTATACACCGCAGGCCGTTTTTGGCCTGACGCTGATGCTTGAACGGGGGATACTCTATTATCCAGCGGTCGCCCCTTCACTCTGGCGCCAGTTAAAACTCCGGTTATCTGATTGGTCCCGGCAACGCTTGCAGGCTAGCTTTGGTGATGTGGTTTCTGCTCAGACACGATTACTCGAAGGGGTGTTGCTGGTGTTGGGGTTACCGTTGGGTATTGGCCAGGGAAACAACCCTACTTGTCAGTCAGCCCGGGCGATTTCCATCTGGTCCTACACAGATCCGGATTATCTCCTGCAACTAATCGCTTCAGCGGCACGTGACGATGAAATCCTCATGCACTTTGAGGGTCAGCCAATTTCATCCAAATCCGTAGTTACGCAGGCAGTGGCCTTGCCGATGGATCTTGATCCGGTGTCGATGATCCTTGTACCGCACCTGGATTATGTTTATGGCGAAATGGGGAAACTCTGTATTGGACGTGAAGGTGACCCACACAGATGGATCAACCCGGAATTTCACGGTTGGCGAGTCGGTCGCGGATTTCGAATCAATGTCGATGTGGTCTCCGGGCAGCTCATTGATCTCGATGATTTTTATCGGGATTTTTATACCTACTACCATCCCTACTACAACGGTAATCAGCCGCTTATTCACCCGCAGCCTGCAGGATTGGCCATTACGGACAGCGCTGCTCGTTTTATTGGATGGCATGCCATCACGATCCAGAGGGTAGCACTGGACCCGGCTGGCAAAATGCGTGTCTATTTTTACAATCCAAATAACGATAGTGGACAGGATTGGGGTGATGGCCTGGTTGTTAGCACCGCCGACAACGGAGAACTGTTTGGCGAATCCTCACTCGAGTTTGAAGAATTTGCTTCCCGTATCTATATTTTTCATTACGATATGCTGGAGCGTGGCGAAGCCTCCGAAGTTTCGCAGGAGAATATTGATACCATCAAGGACTATATCTATAGAAGCTGGGGCAAAGACAGAGCCCCTGTAGATGCGCTGCAAGCCAGCCGCGGGGCATAGACCTGGTCCGTGCTACATAAATATATCGCTGCTGGTATGTCAGTTGTCAGCAATCATGGTCTTTTTGGATTAAACCTAATAAACGGGGAAATAATAAAAATGCATGTTCAAAAACTTTTTCTGGCTTTTTTTACCATCACCCTTTGCAGTCTGGCAATGGCCCAGGCGGACTATCACCGACTGGAGTTTGAAATTGACATCAATCGACCAGCTGCGGAAGTGTGGTCGAAAGTTGGGGACTACTGCGACATCTCGGACTGGCTGGGAGTGACCTGCGAAATCACCCAGGGGGACGGTGGCCTGGGGACAGTACGTGTTCTCAATGGCACCATTGTTGAACCACTTGTTGGTCAAACCGAGCTCTCTTACGGCTATACCCAGCCTCCGGTGGAAGGGGTTCCCTATAATTTATACCACGGGTTCATGGAGGCACGCCCGGTAACGGACTCTACCTCAAAGATGATTTATCGCGTTATGTGGGACCGTTCGAACGAAGATGAGACAACCTTTCAGGCCAATGTTGAACGCCGCACCAACCTCTTTACTGGCGGGCTTGAAAAAATCAAGGAAATTGCGGAAAGCGATTAATCCCATGCCAGCAAAAGAAAGATAACGTCCTTTCAGGCCAACAACAATCAGATTTGTTTATGGTTATATAAGTGAAGCGAGCGCCCTTATTTTCCATTATTGGCCCCGGTGTCTTGCTGGCAGCAACGGGAGTTGGTGCCGGTGATCTGGCGACTGGATCAATTGTTGGCAGTTACTACGGAACCACCCTTTTATGGGCCGTTATTGTCGGCGCATGGATGAAATTTATTATTTCCGAGGGCGTGGCGCGATGGCAGCTTGCCACGGGCGACACGATTCTGGAGGGTGTCGTCCACAAGGCCGGTAGCTGGGTTATCTGGCTGGTTCTATTCTACCTTATCCTCTTTTCCTTTTTTCTGGGCAGCGCTCTGATGGGCGCCAGTGGTGTTGCCCTTCACGCATTAATTCCGCTATTTGAAAACTCTGTCCAGGGCAAGGTGGTTTTTGGGATTTCTGCCAGTCTGGTTGGCTTTTTCATGGTGCTTATCGGCGGTTATCGCCTGTTTGAATACGCTATGCGTGTTTGTATCGCCATCATGTTTGTGACGGTTGTCCTGACCGCCGGATATCTCTGGCCGGGAACCGGCAGTGTCATTCAGGGCCTGTTGATCCCGACTATTCCCGATTTGGCTGGCAGCGGCCTGGGCTGGACACTGGCACTCATTGGTGGAGTGGGAGGAAGTATTACCCTGCTTTGCTATGGCTACTGGTTGCGGGAAGAAGGCAGGGAATCCCCGAAAGACATGTCGATCTGTCGAATTGATTTGGCCGTGGGCTATACAGTCACTGCGCTATTTGGTGCTGCCATGTTGATTATTGGCAGTTCTATTGAGATTGAGGGAACGGGCTCAACCTTGCTGGTCAATCTGGGTGAGAGCCTTCGAGAGCAATTGGGCCCCTGGGGGCGAGTATTTTTCCTGATCGGCGCATTCGGAGCGATCTTCAGTAGTTTGCTTGGCGTTTGGCAGGCACTTCCCTATATCTTTGCGGATTGCTGTCGGCTGGTTAGCGAAAAATATTTGCCCGGGAAAAAGGTCGCCATCGACACCCGGACGCTACCTTACAGGGCATTCCTGGTTTATATCGCTACCGTGCCCATGATTGGCCTTTTCAGAAACTTTAGTGAAATCCAGAAAATTTATACGGTTGCCGGGGCATTGTTCCTGCCCTTCCTGGCATTGGTTCTGCTGTTGCTAAATGGTCGCAAGGACTGGGTAGGTGAACTGCGAAACAGTTGGCTAATGTCGGCATCCATAGTGGTCATTTTGCTGTTTTTTGCGTCCATGGCGTATCGGACCATCGTATAGAGGGCCTATAACTTCTTGAGCTTCTTTACTCCTTTGGTAAGCAAAAATCCGCCGCCGGCAGTCAGGACAAGCCCCAACACCAGAATGGGTAGCAGCGACTGTTCGGTATTCTCTGTCCCAGTGTTCATGGTCTGCAAAAAAGGCATCAAAGCCAGCATGGCTCCAACGATGATGAGAAGAATGCCATTAATGATTAATAGAAAATTGAGTACTTTTTTCACAATATTTTTTGCATCTTTAAGTGTGGAAGGCCAAGGCGGTCAAAAAAATCCCCAACGCCTTTGTAACCCTGTTTTTCATAGAAAGGAATGGCAGTTTTTCGGGCATTGAGCTCTACCTCACTAAACCCCCGTGCCTTTAGCAATGATTCAGTATCGCGAAGAAGCCGATGACCAAATCCTTTCCCCTGTGCTTCCGACGCTATCACCATTTGCCGTATTTTGGCTAGCCGTCCTGCTTCAATCGGTTTGGCAATGATACAGCCCATTAATTGCTGTCCCTGAAAAATGCCCACATGCAGATGTTCATGTTCCCCGGCAACATCTTCCTCAGACAGTTCCATACCCAGAGGTGCTCTTAAAACCGCATTGCGCAAGGCAAGGCATTCGCGGTAGGCAGCGGACCCGTATTGAATCTCGAGGGTGTTCATCTGCGTGTACAGTTTATTTGTATTTTAGCTTCATGAGTAAAATCGTGAAGCTAAAAATAAAGGTCACAAAATTTGCGAGCATGATGGGAATATCCATTTGCAGAAAGCCATAAATTAACCACAAAAGAACACCGAGCGAAAAAATGATGTACATGCCAAGTGACAGGTCTTTGGTATGGCGGGTTTTAATGATGCGCAATGCCTGGGGAACAAAGGCAAAAGTGGTACAGAAAGCGGCTATCAGCCCCAAAAGCGAAACCATATTTATTGCAAACATTAATGACCCCTTTTGGCTGGGCAGATAAGCAGACAGACGCAATTTTACGGATTTACCTTGAACACGAACAGCAAGGAACAGGAATCAGATCAGGGAAATACAAGAATGATGAGAAATCCGCACTGTTAAAAGATCTTCACCAGCAATACCCACTCTTTTCCAGGGTGTTGAAACTGTTCTTTTACGAGGGGTTTACGGGCCTTCTCATGATAGCCATGGCGCTCATACAGTCGTCGTGCGGTCTTGTTGGTATCTGCCACAATAATGCTTAGTCCGTGTCTGCCAGTATCCCTCGCGATGGTCTCGGCGATAGTGAGCAATTCGCTGCCGTAGCCTTTTCCGCGAAAGTCGGGGTAGGTCGCCAGGACATTGACGTACCAGGTGCCTGGCGCCATGTCCTCAAGTGTCTGGAGGGGGGCAAAAAGCGGTGGAAGAGAGGCGTAGTCAACAGGCTCTGGATCCTCGTCGATCGGGTAGCCGATGAGTGCGGCAATAACCTGATCGGACTCCACGCGTACAATGGTATTCCTGTAAGAAAAGCCACCGGTTTCGCGTCGAGCCCGTTCCTTGCCGACGTCCCAGGCAGTCTGATTATCTAAAGCCAGCTGGCTCCATAAATAAAAAGGCAATCCCTCGCCAGCCATGTTGACCAGTTCTGCCATGGCAAGTGCATCGCCCACACTTGCCTGCCGATATGCGCCCGGGAGCTTAATCATTACGTCTTTCCCACAATTGGCAAGCAGGTGATTATTTATGCGGCAACCTGGATTCGGAGCGAAGTCAGGGTGTTTCTGATTTATGCAGCTCCCTGTTTCCTGTTTGCCAGAAACTGGTCAACACTCCATTCACCACCACCTGCAAAGGCCAGGTAGAGAAACAAAAACGACCAAACCGTGGCAAGTTCGCCGCCATTGGTAATTGGCAGGAAACCTTGTGGTGCATGGGCCAGAAAGTAGGCAAAGGCCATCAGACCGGACATGACGAAAGCGGTTGAGCGGGTGAACAGGCCGATCATAATTAACAGTCCGCCGAATACTTCAAGAACCCCTGCAGTGCCAGAAAGTGAGAACAATACAAACTCACCGCGCTGGGGCAACGGCCAGCCAAACATCTTCATGGTGCCATGCTGGATAAACAGAAAGCCCGTCACGATGCGCATAATGCTAAGCACGCGAGGTCGCCAAAGTTCCAGAAAATTTTCCATAACGTTTCCCTCTTGATTTTGGTATTAGTGGAATCAGACCTGCATCAGGTATAGCCAACCTTTTGGGGCCTGCGCATCAAGTGTGTGCAGAACCTTTTAAGAATAATAGTTAATTAATAACCAGGATAACAGGGGGCGATAAGAGGCACTTTGCTTACGGCAGGTTTTGCCTGTGCATGGTTTTCTTCCCCCCATATTGATCAAACAGGGTTTTGTGTGCTGTTTTGGAGAAACTATCCTGCCGCTCTGCATATTGGGCTATCCAGTCGATCAACATTTCCAAATTGGCATCCTGAGCTTCCCTGGATTCATATTTGTGAGGCTCCCAGGGGCGGTTTTTTGCATTGGCTATGCATGCTTCTACGGATAAATTCATATAGATGATCTCAGTAGCCTCGGGAATGGCAAGATCCAGTAAATCCGAATAACAGCCTTCAATGACCCAGCATTTGTTCGTCTCGATAAAATCATCAATCACTGCTTTCGATTCGTTGACAGGGGCTCTCGTGGGTGGAGATACAGGCAACCAGGCCACAGTATCCAGGTCGAGATGGGCCAGGTTTTCGGCGTCTTTTAGTTTCCTTGCGAGAGTGGACTTTCCGGAACCGGAATTTCCAAAGATAACGATTCGCTTCAACTTTTCCTCTCAGGCTGGATTCTCATGTTGCTGTTTTTGAATACGCTGCCAGCGGTTCTCCAGCACACTGATGGCAAAGATATATAACAAGACAATCACCAGGGATACCGCCAAGAAACGATGTTCCGGGAACAGATACCAGACAAGCAGGATAGCTGCTGTCCTGGCGATGGCATGAACCCAACCAATCCAGTGCTGAATAATCCATGAAATGGGTAGCCACATTAAGCCCGTCAGGATGCCAACAGAGAGTGGTAATGAGGAGTAATCCACAAGAAAGAAAGGAATGGCGATCGCATAGACCAGAACCGACATGCCGACAGTGTAGAAAAAGAGGGAATCAAAGCTATTGCGCGGCCTGTTTTTATCGAGAAAGTTCTCACCGGTGAATTTTGAGACAAACATACCCAGGTAAACGATAGTGCCTGTCGCTACAAATAAAACCATGGAGAGGGCGAAAGGGTCCAGGAAAAGAGAGCAAAGACCAATGATTGTCCAGGCAATGAGTCCGGCAATGGGCGTGGCGATTAAACGTCTCTGCGCAAATTCATGACGCTGTTGGTCAAGTGATTTTATGTCCTGCATGCAACATTCTTCCCCAGGGCTTTATTCTTTTTCCAGGGCTTCCTTTCGTTCGCGCTCGTACTCTGCATAAGGTGTATTGGCACGACTCATACATTCATCGTATTGAGTTGGCGGGAGCTTTGAACATTCAAATCGGTTGCCGGCTTGAACTCCCTCGTAGATGCCCCTGTTTGAGCAACTTGCAAGAGACAGAAAGACTAGGCAAATAACGAGTATTTTCATTGCGTCACTCACGTCAGGAAGCCCCAAACATTTTAAATACTTCGTCTTCTGTCATGTTTTTTGTATTGTTTGAGAAGCTGTAAAACGAAGGTTTTTTATCTATGAATACCTGATGTTCAAAGACGAATTGTTCCTGGTCATCAAAGAGTCCGACGGGCACCATGTGTTGCCCATCCTCTTTTAACCGATAAAACAGATGACTGCCACATTGGTGACAAAAACCGCGCTCCGACCAGTCTGATGAGTTATATACCTGGATGTGTTCCTTGCCTTCAAAAGAAACGTCCGGGCCACAGTTAATCTCCATATAAGGACCACCGCCCCACTTTCGACACATACCGCAATGGCATGCACCTACCTTATAACTGGGCTTATTTGCAGTAATCTTTACGGCGCCACAAAGGCAGCTTCCGGTGAGGGTGGTTGCTTCGACCATGGCTGTTCTCCGTTACCAGGATTAATGGATCCTGATTTGAGCACACTTATCCAGGTTGTGCCATCAACTATGTCTGGGCTTCTTTCATAAGAAAGGCAGGAATGGTGGCAAGAAGGCACATCATCGCAAATATCGCCAATACAGCTACAGACCCGTAGGCGTTGGCAACCAGACTGAAAAAACCGCCAAGGAACAAAAGGATACCGATAATTGTGTTGGATAACGCCGTATACAGGGCACGCTGATCTTCGCTGGCCATATCCACCAGATGGGTTGAGCGTCCCAGCCGTACCCCTTCGTAGGCAACCATCAGGCCAAACAAAAGCGAGGGAAGTAGCCACCAGGTTTTCATCAGATCAGACTGGGCCAGCAGCACGGTCAAAAAAAGCGTGAAAGAGCCCATTATCGCCGCCAGTATCAGGACCCAGCGACTTGATCTATCAGCCAGTCGGCCCCAGACATAACTGCTGCCCAGGCCGGCCAGTGAGGACGCCAGCAGAAGCAGGCCCAGTTGCGACAGACCTCCCGTAGCGTTGCCAGCATTCAGTGCCACCATAAAAGGTGGTGCCAGCGCGGTGGCAATAAGTAATGCTCGCGTGAAGATAAACAGGAGGAGCTGTCTGTCTCTTGCCAGGGAACCAATATTCTCCAGAGCCAGGCGATAGGGGTTGCCTCCACCCTCAGTTGCGCCCTCTTCTTCGGTCAACCGGGTAAACAACAGGCTCGCCGTTATCCAAAGTGCCCCGGCTAAAAACAGGCCTGCTATCAATAGGTCCTGCGTGTCAAACCAGCCAGAGGAGAGCGCAAGTGCATAGGCTAAAACGCCACTGGCAGCGATAGAGCTGGCAGTTCCTGTGGCTGTGCCGCGTTTTGATTTGCCGACCGTTTTACCCAACACATCTTTATAGGAAACCGAGCACAGGCTTCGTGCCAGGGCCAATACCGCCAGAAGAGAGACCACGGTCAAACCAAGTTCAAATCCTTCAAGATTCAGAGCCGCCAGAGCGATTCCCGTGGCACAAATACCCTGAACAATACTGCCCAGTGTCCAGACGGTCTTGCGTACAGGCAATGAGCGAATATAACTGGCTATAAACAGCTGTGGTAAGAGCGCTCCGGCCTCACGTATGGGTACCAGCCAGCCAACAAAATAGGCAGGTGCGCCAAGACTGCTTAATATCCAGCTCAAAATCAGTTTGGGGTTTAACAGGCCATCCGCCAACTTGGTCATCGACAAAGCAATAATATGGGTGACAAAATTTTTGGGCTGATCGTTACATGCACTTTCGGGAATATCCCTGCAAACCCGGCCGTCATCCTCGGCAGTTAATAAATCCCAGGCCAGTTGGGCGGCACGCTCTGATGCCCCGACAGTTTTGTTCTTCATAGACAGTCTTGTTTTTTTACAGGATTAATGGGAAATGACGCTCTTTCACTTTTAGCCTAGCAGAGCGTGGTTCATCTGCCAGACGTTGTAGTTTAGAAACGCGGCAAAACATACCCAGCAAAAATAGGGTATTAGCAATAAGGCAGCCGCACGGCTGTGTTGCCAGAAATGAAACGTGGTTAGCGCAATTAATGCAATTAAAACCAGGATATCGACAAAGGCGGCACCACCCAAATGCCAGGCAAAAAATAGCCAGCTCCACAGGGCATTGACTGCCAGCTGGATAACAAAAATGGTCAGCGCCAAACGGGTCATCGAAAATCCGCCCCGTCGCCATACCAGCCAGGCCGCAATGGCCATCATCAGGTAGAGCGTTGTCCATACGGGACCAAATAGCCAGCCTGGGGGAGCCCACACAGGCTGGGAAAGCTCGGCATAAAATGATCTCGCTTGCACAGAAGCGACGCTTCCCAGGGCAGCGGTTAGAAAACTCAATGCGAGCCAGCCTAGAAATCCGAAAAGTTGTTGGGGTTTGGAAAAACCCGACATGGTTGAAATGACCTTACAATTTATATTGTTCTACGAAAAAACCAGTCAGCCTGGATCTGGTAGGGAGTAGCCAGAAAAAGCCTGAAGCTGCTAATGAGCATAGATTAAGTAAGTTAATAAGATGGCTACCATGTTGTATGTCCCATGGGCTACCACGGGCGCAGTTAATCGCTTTGTGTATAAAAATAAAACAGTATAGGTGATCGTTGGAACCAGAATATCAAACCAACCCAGCATATCTTTTGGTAAATGGCCGATAGCAAAAAATAGAATCGACAAGGTCGCAGCGACCCAAAGCCCGATTTCGGGATTATGAAAGCAGTCTTTTAAAACAGCTATAAAGTAGCCACGGTTAAAAATCTCTTCCGTAATGCCGCCCCCGATTACACCCAGGGCAATAAAAGAAAAAAGCCCTAATAGTGAGCCGTCAAACATGGTAATTATTTGGGCTATGTCTTCTCTCTCAGCCCCACCAGTATTTGGAATAATCAATCCGAGTTGCAGTGCTGCCCATCCCAGACCGAAAAACAATCCAATCAAACTGTCCCTGGCCCAATGCTTTCCCGACCAGCCGATATAACGAAAATCCTTCTTCAACAATCGAAGCGATAAATAGATTAACGAACAAACAGTAAGGAGTTGAAAGAGTGCAATAAATAATAAATTTACGCCGGCCAGACCACCGTTAATCCTTGTGATACCAAAAAAAAGGTTTGGCAAAGCAAATAAAATAAAGCCGAAAATAATGGTAAGAATAAAAATCACCAATGTTTTTGCACGGCTGACTTCCTTATCCATTAAATTCTTTCCCGGCTATTTTTCGTAAAATTGAGTGGTGACAGTGTTGCAATGATTCTTGGCGTTCTTAGATGAATCATTATTGCACCAACAGCGATAATAAACGCCGAGGGCAATGCAACGGTAAATGCAGTTGAGAGAGGAAAAAGTTCAGTAATTATTTGTGCGATACCGGCGGCCACAAGGCCCACATAAGACCAGCTCATAAAGTAGGCATGCATGCTCATCCATTGAGCGGGCTTGCGTAAAAAAGCCGTTATAAAGCCGGCGCTTATGGTTGCCAGACTGATTAATGCAAGATAGTGGAATGGCCCCGGGCCGGCCGAGTCTTCGTAAACGGTCAGCGCACTGAGATTTACCACCAAGAGTGCGATACTGTAGAGGTAGCCCAACAGCCGATGTCTTTCTCCGCCTTTTTTCTGCAAAAAAACCATTGCCCCGAGTAACAGGCAAGTGATGGCAAGTACAACGTGAACTGTCCCCACTTGTCTTGCCTTTAAGCCAGTCTGACCCCGTTTGGCAGATCCATATCCACCGTGGAAAGTACCACTGAACCATCCGGACGATGAAAGCCGGTGACCAGACATTCAGACATAAATGGTCCGATTTGTTTTGGTGGGAAATTCACCACCGCCAAAACCTGTTTGCCTAACAGGCTCTCTTTTTCATACAAGTCGGTTATTTGCGCGCTGGATTTGCGAATACCGATTTCCGGACCAAAATCGACTCTAAGCTTATAAGCCGGCTGGCGCGCTTCCGGGAAGTCCTCTGCCTCAATAATCGTGCCTACCCGAATGTCGACATTTTGAAAGTCGTTCCAGTCAATAAAATTCATCACCATAGACTCCCGATGCGACTAGTACTTTTGCGCGACAATAAATTCCGCCCCACCTTTCCTGGGACGCCATTGATAGACAATAGTAAAACCATTTGCCTTGATGCTTTTTGCCAGTTCTTTCCTGGTAAACACCCTGACCAGGGGGGCCAATCGTAAAAAACGGGCGACAGGCAAAATCAGCCTGAACAGGATCGAGGAATCACCCAGGCAGTGAGTGCTGGAAACAAAAATACCGCCAGGCTTAAGGACATCTGCCACTTTTCGGATGACTTCTTCCCGGTCGGGTACCAGGTGAAGAATGCTGTGCGCCATTACCACATCAAACAGTTTACCCGGGACGGCAAGTTCATTGATCCCGGCCTGTCGGAATTCAATATTGGTGATGTTGGCCTCCAGGGCTTTTTCTTTGGCGATATCCAGCATCCCGGATGAAATATCAATGGCCAGGATATGGTTCACGAAGGGTGCGTGAGCGATCGCTGTTGAACCTGTGCCACAACCAAATTCGAGTACATTCGTCTTCGGATCCAAATATTCACGTGTTATTTCAAGTTTATGCTGGTAGGCAGCTTCGTCTTTGACTGGCGCTTTGGCATAGCGCTCAGCGATTCCGTCCCAGAATTTGGCGGGGTTACTCATTCTCTTTCCCGGATAGGTTAAATAAATAGCGTTTCATGGATTGATGCGCAAAAAACTGATGCTGAACGCAGGTAGCTGTGAACGCAAAGCGGGGCCGGAAAAATTTTCCAGTTCGACTTTGCCCTTGTTAATGCGCGGTTTGGTATTGTTAATTCGAATCTTTCGGCTGGTAAGTTTCTTTGCAGTGAGAACATAGCTCTCGGCAACAATAAGCTCGCCGTTCAAATGGAACTCTTTGGGCTCATGGCTTACATTAATCAGCATGAGCGCCAGGTCCTTGCCATTGCGATGTCGGTGAAGATACGCCCGGACATAGGGATCACTGGATTCTGCCTTATAAACTGCCTTGCCCATCATTTGTTGCCAAACCCAGCTAACCCAGTAATCCGGTCTTGGTTTCAGGGTAAAACGATCGATCAGGCCGTAATCACCGCCAATCAATGCCTGGCGAACCATCACCTTTTGACCGAGACGGGCACCCTGGCCGAGTTGGTCTGCCCACCAGAAGCTGGAGGCCCAGCGGTCGGAAAGATAGGGCTGGCCACCACACTGGGCCGAACCTGTCTCGCCTGTCCAGATTTCCGCCTGGGGTTGCAAGCTATCACGCAGTGCGCTGAGTCGCTCACAGTAGCGGCCATAATCTGCAAAGGATTTGGGGTCGATCAGGTGCTTTATTTTCGCCGCCCTGGTTCGCAGGGGCGCACGTTCACTTTGGAAGGGATAATAATGCCAATTGATGATATCCAGCGGGATGCTAATTCGTTTCAGAAAGCTTTCGGTCAGGTTGGTAAACGGGCGTATGGTTTCACCCAGTTTCGGCCAGAAGGCACTGCCCGGACCGGAAATTCGTGCGTTCGGGTAATACTGTCTTACCAGCTCGGCGAAGGTGACGTAATCCCGCGCCAGGTTTTTGGGGCCTGGTTGGGAAGTAAACCCGTGAAAGGCCCAGTAGGCATTTAGCTCGTTGCCCAGTTCAAAGACGTCAATCCGGAAATTTTTCTTCCTGCTGTATTCCAGCAATTCCTCCAGCTCGGTCCCATGCCAGTTGCCGTGATGCTTGCGTCGAAACAGGCCGTACTTACAGGTGAAAATCAGTTTGAGATCGTTGCGCTTCACAAACGCGTGCAATCGCCGCCACTGCTTTTTGGTGAGAATTAACGGGTTTTTTTCTTCGAACTGTGGAAAAAAGTAATGAATCTTGTCCGCTTCTGAACCCCCAACACGCAAATAGGCGGGACCAAGTGCGCTTACCAGGCGATCCAGTTTGCGCCGCTTGATGCGAAGAGGTGCCACTCGCAGTGTGCCCAGACCTGCACGCATGCCCAGGCTTCCTTCCCACCAGAAGCCACCGGCCAGAACCGAGATATCAATGGAGTAAGAAAGATAGCGGCCACTGGTTTTGGCTACCGGTTTCTCATAGTCAAGATAGACGTCTACCGGGTTTGGGGGGCTTACCGGCAATGATCGCCGCAATACGATCTGCGGTATTCTTAATTTAAAGCTGGAAAGCACGTCTTCTTCACTATTTCCCCGTTTTTAACAGTGTAGCGTGGAAGCAGGGTTTGTTGGTGAATAAGTAGTAACAGGCTATTGGCAAGCGGGCCTTATTGTGCGATCAGGGCGATACTTGTCCCCAGGTAAAAGGCGCCCGCCCATGAAGCAATAACGATCAAAAGCCAAAATGTAGCCAGAGCTCCTTTCTTTAAGCCACGACTTCGAAAAAAGTAGTACGGAAACGCAATAAAACCAAAGCCGATTATTCCAATGTTTAAAAGAATGGTTCTTTTGTAATTTCGTTCGTTTGTATCGACGTGGTACCAGCAAAAACCCAGAAACGCATAAGCAAAGCTAAACCAGGGAGTAATGGGCGGGAAACTTTCTCCGGGGTAGAAATATTGCCCTGCAAATCCATCGACCAAAGTCAGTAAAAACAGGGTAATCAGGATGGCAAGCTTATTCACAATTGTCCGTTTACTTTATTTGGTTTTTGGTTCCGTAAATTGTCTGCCAAGAATATATCTGTTCACTACATATCCCCAGGGAACGGCCAAAATAGGTAGAACTACAAGCATGAAGGCAAAAGCGGTTTCCTCAACGCCGGATCCGCTCAATTTGTCAGATACCCAAAGCGGATAGACAACCAGAATAAGCCAAAGCACTTTGTAAAATATTTCCAGAAGCAGGATCGGAATCATTTGTACCGACCTGAATATGCCCAAAAGTGCCAAAGTCGAAAATGCGGCCCAAACACTCCAGGCAACGGCTTCGTTTTCGCCCCATGGGCCGGGGTGGGACAAGATATAGCCCCAAACCTCCTGTCCCAAAACAAAGAACATCAACACGTAAATCAGGCGCATAAAATAAATATTTATTGGCCTGATGCCGTCGTATTTAGGGCTCCTAAGGAAAATATTTCTGATTGTTTTCATTCTGTTAATTGCCGAGCAACCGTTTTATTTTAAAACGCGTTTCGTTGAGGCGGGATTTTTCTTCAAGGCTTCCTGGGGGCGTACAGGCCGTGGTACAAAATTTCCCCCGCAATTTGGGCAGCTGTTATTGAAAACAGTCTCAGCGCACGAGGCGCAAAATGTGCATTCAAAGGAACAAATAACAGCCTCCGGGGATTCCGGAGGCAAATCCTTGTCGCAGCGTTCGCAATTTGGGCGTAGTTCCAGCATTGACTGTCCTTCGCTATCCCAGCCTGAAAAAGGAAGTATAACCGGAAAGGCAATGTTGTCTGGTTTTGTTAGTCCAGCCTGGTGGAATCCCGGCGCGGTCTGATGTCCGAGATAACCTGCTGGGCTATTTGCCATTGCCCCGCTTGCTTAATTAACACAAAGTTTAGGGAGGTCCGCCGTTGATTCCCGTCCATGGCGGAACCAGGGGAGCTGTGTAATTGGCTATTCATCACGACGACGTTACCCAAAAAATGCCTGGAAATTGGTCGATAGGAATCTATGGCAGCTTGCCATTCCTCTGGTGAAAAGTTGGGAAAAAGAACGTGCGCAAAAAAATGTTCAAGATTTTCTCTGCCTCTGAAGGTTCGGCCAAACGCATTGATCCATTCGACATTCGGGGTATGTAAAGCGGCAAGGGCCTGGGCATCCTGGGTGCGCCAAGCCTGCAAAAATTCAGACATAAACGCATCCAGCTCCTGAGTCTCGGTGACAGAAACTGATTGGCCAAATTCCTGATAGTCAGGAAGCGAGTAAAAGCTCTGGGCTGAAGCCAGTGATGTAAACAGTAAAAAGAAAGCGGTTATAAAAAATGATTTCATGATGAATCTCCAAATAAAAAACGAAACCTTTGCCCCGGTGGGTATTGGGTAAGCGTCTGTTTTATCTGGAGAAAAATCTTGCCGATTCTGAAAACCTATCGCCGATTCTGAAATTTGGCCCGATATTGTGTAGGCGTAAGCCCCGTAGAGTGTTTGAAAGCGCGATTGAAAGGTCCGATAGAGCCGTAACCCAAATCCAGTGCGATATTCATAATCGGCGTGGAAAGATGTTCTGGCGAGGCCAGCCATTTACAGGCTTGCTGGATACGCAGATGGTTGAGAAAAACGCTAAAGTTTTGAAAGCCTAGCTGTCGGTTGATTAGCCGGCGTAGCTTGTGTTCTTTGCCACCAAGCTGCGTAGCCAAGGAGGCTATATCCAGATCAGGTTGTGAGTAATCACCTCGGGCAATAAACGCATCCAGCGCAGTATTGAGCGCTTGGTATTCCGGGGGAAGGGATGCCGGATTTGGTTTTTCAGAATCAACGATCGGTGTTGCTAATTCCAGCGTGTTACCGGCTCTCGAGAGGTACAGGCTAAACAACGTGACACCGGCAAAAACAAGGGCCGAGTTCACCAGGCTGAGGGTGTTGTCCTGGAGCAGTCGACCCAGCCATAACTGATCGATGGCAAGCATGGCACCATAGGCCGCCAATGCCCCGCAAAGCACAAAACGCAAACGTCGTCGGCTATCCACCAGATCGTCAGAAAGCCCCTTCAGGATGGTATATATCAGATGCAACAAAACCAGGATGGCCAGCCCATGATTGATATGGTGGTACGTTCCGTTTCCACCCAGGTACCCGAAAAAATACACATGCCAGCCAAGCCAAGTCGTTACGACAGGAATCGCCCAAAAAGGCATATGGCGAACGGAAAACTGCGCCTGAAACTGGTACATAGCTACCAGCCAGAGCGCATAGGCCCAGGCGTCTGTCAGTACCAGAAGCACGTTGCGAAATACACCATAGGCTGCATCGGGTATAGGTGCCGTAAGCAACAAATAGGCGATGCTACAGACTACGGCAAGAAGCTTGAGCAGTCTTCCTTCTGTGGCTGGCTTAGGATTAAGTCCAATACCTGCCAACAAAACCAGTTGTCCGATTGCTGCTGACCTAAATACCAGGTCCAGCAGCGCTAGTGTTGAAAATACCATGTATGCAGGTTGCCTCGAAAACCGGGGAAGATCACCATTTAACAATTTCCGTGCGCGGGTTAAAACCCCGCCGCAATCTGTATAAACTTACAGTTCTTTTCACGAACCCGATTTAGCGTTATTTCATGGATATCACCCCGATTCTAGACGGCCTGAACGATGCCCAGCGCGAGGCAGTCACATCCGACTCCAGACACTTGCTGGTGCTGGCGGGTGCGGGTTCCGGCAAGACGCGGGTTCTCGTGCATCGCATGGCCTGGGTGATCGATGTTATGGGGCAGTCGCCTCAGGGCATATTGGCGGTGACGTTTACGAATAAAGCGGCCAGGGAAATGCGTGGCCGGGTTGAGCAGATGCTGGGTATTAACACGCGCGCCATGTGGGTAGGGACATTTCATGGCATAGCCAACAGGCTCCTCTCCCAGCATTGGCAGGAAGCCGGGTTGCCGCAACATTTCCAGATTCTCGACAGTGATGATCAGCAGCGGGTGCTTAAACGCATCATCAATACATTGGGATTGGATGAAAAACGCTGGCCCACCAGACAGGCACAATGGTTTATTAATGAACAGAAGGATGAGGGGCTGCGAGCCAAACACATTGATCCCGGTCACGATCCTTTTGTGCAGACCATGCTCAAGATCTATCAGGCCTATGAAGACACCTGTAACCAGAGCGGTTTTGTCGACTTTGCTGAATTGTTATTGCGCAGCCATGAACTCTGGCTGAAAGATCCCGAATTGCTAAAGCATTATCAGGGGCGATTTCACACCATTCTGGTCGACGAGTTCCAGGACACCAACAGTATCCAGTACGCCTGGCTGAGGGTGTTGGCCGGCGATGTCGCGTCGGTCGGCGTGGTGGGCGACGACGACCAGTCTATCTATGGCTGGCGCGGGGCCAGGATTGAAAATATCCAGAATTTCGAGAAACACTTTCCGGGTACCCATACAGTACGCCTGGAGCAGAATTACCGTTCTACCGGTACGATTCTGAAAGGGGCGAATGCCGTCATTGCCCGCAATTCCGGGCGGCTCGGCAAGAATCTTTGGACCGAAGCTGAAGACGGCGATCCCATTTCCCTCTATGCCGGTTTTAATGAAAAAGACGAAGCACGGTTTATTGCCGAGTACCTGAATCGCTGGATTGATCGGGGTAATTTCCGCCGCGACTGCGCCATTTTGTATCGCTCCAATGCCCAGTCACGTGTGCTGGAGGAATCCCTGCTCAGGCTGGGTATTCCCTATCGCATCTATGGCGGGCAGCGTTTTTATGAACGGCTGGAAATCCGCAATGCCCTGGCCTACTTGCGCCTGACAGAAAACCGCGACAACGATGCCGCTTTTGAGCGGGTGATTAACACCCCTACTCGTGGTATCGGCGACCGTACCCTGGAGCAAATACGGCAGCTGGCACGCGAAGACCAAAGCTCACTTTGGGCGGCCAGCCTGAAGATGATCGATAAAAAACTGTTGCCTGCCCGCGCTTCCAATGCGCTTTACGGGTTTATCGATTTGGTCAATAACCTCAGTGCCAGCTTTGAGGGCCTGAAGCTATCCGAAATGGTGGATCAGGTACTGGACATGACGGGTCTGCTGGATTTCCACAAGGCTGAAAAAGGCGAACGTGGCCAGACGCGCGCTGAAAACCTTTATGAACTGGTGAGTGCCTGTAATTCTTACACGCCAGAAGACCCGGATGCTGACGCCCTGCCGCAATTTTTGGCTGATGCGGCACTGGATGCCGGAGATACCCAGGCTGACGAAAATGAGGATGCCGTGCAAATGATGACCCTGCACTCGGCCAAAGGTCTGGAATTTCCACTGGTGTTCCTGGCCGGTATGGAAGAGGGTTTGTTTCCGCATGCCATGTCTGCGGAAGAGCCGGGTCGTCTGGAAGAAGAGCGTCGCCTGGCGTATGTAGGCATTACCCGCGCGATGGAAAAGTTGGTGCTTACTTATGCCGAGTGTCGTCAGATATACGGTGATGAGCGTTACAATGCCATCAGCCGGTTTGCTCGCGATTTGCCTGCGGAGCTGGTGCAGGAAGTGCGATTTTCCACCGGTTTTTCCGGTCACAGGGCGCAGCCAAAGCCCATCCTCACCGCACAGCAGCGTGAAGATGATACGGGCTTTAGTCTTGGACAAAGGGTCACCCACCCCAAATTTGGCGAGGGCATGATTTTGAATCTGGAAGGTGACGGGGCTCACGCTCGGGTCCAGGTGAATTTTGAATCGGAAGGGACGAAGTGGTTGGTGCTGTCCTACGCCAAGCTTGAGGCCGTTTAATTTGGCTGGCTGCGCATGCCTGAGACTGCGTTGTGCGCTGCTCGCAGGCTCGCCTATCTACTAGATATGTCTCGCCTTCTGCGCTGCTTACGCCTTGTCTCAAACATTGCTCGCTCAGCCAAACAAGAAAGCTGGGGTCAGAGTAAAGATTTACTCTGACCCCCAATGTTTTATCAAAGGTGTAAGATTGGCGGCTGATTTCGGGAGGGGAAAACCTTGGATCGACATAACAATCAACGGGGTGCCATTAACTGGAGCCCGCTACTTATTCTGGCACTGGTGGCCAGCACCGTGCTGTTTGCCGGCCTGTTCGCCAGTGAACGTGCCACCCGCTATGAACGCAGCACATCGGTTGCCAGTGAAGATGGCTCGACCCGGCAGGAATTTAACTGGCGTCTGGTGACGTCCTGGCCGAAGAATTTCCCCGGACTTGGCATGGGCCCGGAAAAATTTGCCGCGATGGTCGATGAGATGAGTGGGGGGCGGTTGCAGGTGCATGTCTATGGTGCAGGAGAGCTGGTACCCGCCCTGGGGGTGTTCGATGCCGTTTCTACCGGCAGTGTCGAAATGGGTCATTCGGGCGCCTATTATCACAAGGGCAAGATTCCGGCAGCGCCCTTCTTTTCCGCGATTCCCTTTGGCATGAATGTTCTTGAGCACAACGCCTGGATCTACTACGGCGGTGGGCTGGAATTGTGGCGCGAGATTTATGAACCGCTGAATGTCATCCCTTTTCCGGGTGGAAATACCGGCATCCAGATGGCGGGCTGGTTTAACCGGGAGCTCAATTCCATCGAGGATTTTCGCGGCCTGAAAATGCGAATTCCAGGCATTGCCGGGGAGGTGTTTTCACGGGCAGGAGGTACGTCGGTGAATATCCCTGGCGGTGAACTCTACACCTCCATGCAGACTGGCGTAATTGATGCTACAGAGTGGGTGGGCCCCTATAACGACCGGTCGTTCGGCCTTAATGAAGTGGGTGAATATTACTACACGCCCGCCTGGCACGAGCCCGAGGCCATGCTGGAATTCATCGTTAACGAAACCGCCTGGGACAGCCTGCCAGAAGACTTGCAGGCCATCGTGCGTGTGGCGGCCGATGCGGTCAATGCAGACATGCTGGCGGAATATACGGCGCGCAATGCCCAGGCACTTCGGGATCTGCGCGCCTCGGGCATTGAGCCCCGACCCTTGCCTACAGATGTCCTGAACGAGCTTAAGCGTCATGCCGATGAATATTACGAGGAAGAATCGGCTCGAAACGAGGATTTTGCCCGTATCTATGAGCAGTACACGGAATTCCAGGAGATGACTTACGAGTGGCTGCAAATCTCCGAGAAAGCCATGTATGACTATCGTGAGTCACTGCAAGAGACAGACTGATTTATAAATCCGGGGGTCAGAGTAAATTTTTACTCTGTCCACGTTCTTTCGGTCCCCGATTTTCTCCGGAACATCCCGATGCCCAGGCAGGCAAATAAAATCCCCATCAACGGGTTTATCCAGTTTAAAAATGACCACTGGATATATTCCAGGGTAGGTACACCCAACGTGGATGCATAAAAAACGCCGGTCGTGGTCCAGGGAATCAGGGCAGTCAGCAAAGTGCTGCCTTCTTCCAGTGAACGAGACAAGACAGAGCGATCCAGCCCCTGATCGTCAAAGGACTTTTTGTATAACTGCCCGGTCAAAATAATACTGATGTAGGACTCGGCAATGGCCAGGTTGCTGGCAAAGGCAGTCATGATGGTCGACGCCACCAGCGTACCCCGCCGCTTGATTCGCTGGAGCAGAAATTCAAGCAGAACACGCAGGAAGCCAAACTTCTCCAGGATTGCACCCAGAGAAATAGCGATGACGGCCAGGGTGTACGTCCAGGTCATATCGCCGATGCCGCCGCGATTAAGCAAGGTATCCAATGTGTCGACCTGCGTCGAGACAGTTGCACCGGTATAAAAGCCGGTTACCACCTGCTCCAGTGTTCGCTCCTGGAACAGGATAGCCATCAACCCGGCCGTCAGTGACGAGATCATCATGGCGGCTTCGGCGGGTACTCGTTTCATCGCCAGGACAAACAGAACGACCAGCGGCAACAACATTAATACATTGATAGTGAATGCCTGTTCGAGACCGTTCAGCAACATATCGAGCCGTTCTTGCGGTAACGCCTGATCGGTGTATCCCCAGCCAATCCAGCTAAAGATCACCAGCACGATCAGATAGGTCGGTCCCGTGGTGTACGCCATGCTGCGGATATGCTGGTAGAGATCCGTTTCGGCCGAAAGTGCTGACAGGTTGGTGGTATCCGAGACTGGCGACATCTTGTCACCAAAACTGGCACCGGAGATCACCATACCGGCAATAATTGGCAGGGGAATGCCCATGGCACCGCCGACGCCCAGAAGTACAATCCCGCCGGTGGCGACGGTTCCCCAGGACGTTCCCACAGCCATGGACATCAGACTGCACAGGATTAATCCGGCGGGAAGCACAATACCGGGATGCATAAACTCCAGACCGTAGTAAATCAGTGTGCCTATGGTTCCAGCCTGGATGAAGGTCACGATAACGATGCCAATGAGTAGGAAAATAAACATGGCAGGCATGGCACGACTGGCACCCGATAACATCGCTTCACGTATCTGGTGGTAACTGGGTGCGAGAATCAGCGCGTTACTGGCCACCCAGACAAGGCCTAGCATAAGGACACCATGCAAGCCGGCATCCAGAATAAACAGCCCAAAGGCGATCCACAGAAAAAGCCCCAGAAGGCAGATGATGGCGTGCGTTAGAGAGGGAAGTTTTTTTTGCGGCTCTTTGGTATCAGTCATGCTCAGGGGTTAGTGACAGATGGCAACCAGGTGGCTAATTGCGGCCAGATTGCCAGTGCCAGAAGCACGGCCAGCTGGATGCCAATGAAGGGTATCACGCCCTGATAAATATGTTTGGTCTGGATGTCTTCTCCGCAAACTCCTCGCAGGTAAAAGAGCGCGAAACCAAAGGGTGGAGTGAGAAACGAGGTTTGCAGGTTGATGGCGATCATGATGGCAAGCCAGATCGGGTCTAACCCCATCATCAGTAGCACTGGGCCAATAATAGGTACCACGACAAAAGTGATTTCAATAAAGTCCAGGATAAAGCCGAGGATAAAAATCACCAGCATTACGATAACGACGGCCGTGATGACACCGCCTGGCATATTCAGGAACATGGAGTGAATTAATTCTTCCCCGCCAAATCCTCGGAACACCAGCGAAAACAGGGAAGCCCCGATCAGGATCATGAAGATCATGGTGGTCGTCTCGACGGTACTCAGAAGTGATTCCTGCAATCGGGAAAGTGACATACGGCCTTTTGCCATGGACAGCAGCAATGCTCCCAGCGCACCGACCCCGGCGGCCTCGGTAGGTGTCGCCACACCTGTGATAATGGAACCAAGTACCAGAACGATCAGGCCAATGGGTGGGGTCAGGCTTTTTATCAGTTCAGTTCGACTTAGCT
Source organism: Pseudomonadales bacterium (assembly GCA_965222065.1). GTDB lineage: Bacteria > Pseudomonadota > Gammaproteobacteria > Pseudomonadales > GM7GCV1 > GM7GCV1. Next base: position 1,607,326 of record OZ244933.1, on the reverse strand, counting down.
TGCCCAGGTCTTTGGCCGGAGGTGCTTTTTCGGGGTGGAGTTGCGCGATGATAATGACATAGGCCAGATAACCGGCGACCAGCAGCAGGCCGGGAATAATGGCGCCAATAAAAAGGTCTCCGACGCTGACCGTCTGGGTATTGAAAACCCCGGTGCGCAGCTGGGCCTGTTGATAGGCGTTGGAAATAATATCGCCAAGCAATACCAGGGCGATTGATGGTGGAATAATCTGGCCCAGTGTGCCCGTGGCACAAATAGTGCCGGTGGCAAAGCGCGGGTCAAAACCGCGTTTCAGCATCGTGGGCAGGGACATCAAACCCATGGCCACCACCGTGGCGCCAACAATGCCGGTGGATGCCGCCAGGAGCATGCCGACAATAATGACCGAGATACTCAGTCCACCGGGAAAACGCCCGAACGCCTTGGACATATTTTCCAGCAGTTCTTCTGCCAGGCGGGATTTTTCCAGCAGGATCCCCATCAGGACAAACAGGGGGATCGCGATCAGCGTGTCATTGCTCATGGTGCCGAACAAACGATCCGGCATGGCCTTGAGGAGATTGGGATCAAAAATGCCGCCGATAATGCCGAAAGCGGCAAATACCAGGGCGGTACCGGCCAGGGTGAATGCAACGGGAAAGCCCAGCATTAGCAGCAGGCAGATCACCACAAACAGGAATATGGGGATTAGCTCAATCATCAGGGATTCCCGGACTTTCCAGTGGATGCTTCATCCTGACAGCACAGGAAGCAGGCGTTACGCATCAGCTCCGCCAGGGCCTGCAATCCCAGAAGCACGCACATCAGGGGTATCAATGATTTAAATAGATAAACGATGGGCAGGCCACCAGACTCATTGGATGTTTCGCCAATTGACCAGGACAGTTGGACGAAGTCCATACTGGCAAGAAACAGGAATACACAGAACGGCAACAAAAACACCAGGATGCCCAGGCTGTTGATCCATGCTTTTGTTCGGGGTGAGAAGTTCCGATAAAACACATCGACCCTGACGTGGCCGTTACGCTTGAAGGTCCAGCCCAGGGCAAGCATAAACACGGTGGCATGCAAGTAGGTCACGGATTCCTGAAAGGCAATCATGTTGCCTGCCTGAAACAGGTATCTCATCAGGACGACCAATACGGTCGCAAGCATGGTTCCCAGACAAAGCCAGGCCATGATGTGCCCGACAATTTCAGTAAAGCGATCGATGTAACGAATCAAAGTCGCCAACAGGGCTCCCCTTTAGAAATTCTGATTATGTTTATTTGGCGGAATTCTACCCTAATCGCAATCAATCATTTTTTGTGGCTGATAATAAGGCCAATCATTCGGGCGATCACAATTGTCAGATAGAGTTGCCCTGTAATACTTTCCAACACAGACCAGCTTTGGGCGACTTCCGATATCGGAGTCATTTCACCATAACCCAGGGTGGTTAGCGTCACGTAGCTGAAATAAACAAACAGGCTATAGGTTGCGCCGTCGCTGTTGTGTGTCGGAATGACGAACGACCCGGGGGATGAGGTTTCAATCATCAGAAAAATAAATGCCCACAACAGCCCGATTAGCAAGTAAACACAGATGGCCGCCAGCACCATATCCGTATCAATTTCGTCGGTTTCTACCAGATAGCGACCTATATGCAGCGTGATATAAAGGATAAAAAAGATATAGAGCAAATAGCCTGTGTTGTAGTCCCAGGGTTCGGGCAGTGGGGGGTGCCACCACAATGTCAGGAGACAGGGGATCATCAGGGCAATGCCTATATATAACTCCCTCAGCTGATAGACCACGAGATACAGTGACGAAATCAGGGTAAACGACAGCAACAGACTGGAGGTTGCCGCTCTTGCCGGTCCAGGTTCCATATAGGCCGGGACAATCAGGCTGGCAACCAAAAGTACCAGCAGAACTTCAAAACCCCAGCGGGGCTCGGTGATGAGATGTTTGGGGGCGGTTTTCACCATGCTTACCTGGCCAGGGGTACTGCTTCGATCAGCTTCTGCACGAAATCCTGAATACGTACCCGGTTAATTTCGGAGGGCAAGGTTTCCCCCATATTGAACGCCTGGATGGCGCCACGCCAGAGCACGGATTGCTGGGTGATTTCCCTGGGTTCCATAATGGCCACCATGAGAGTTCCCCGCGGATATCTGCCTACCGCCGAGCCAACCATGGGGTGAAGCCTGAGAAAGTTTTCAATCGTCTGGCTTTCCGGGCTGTTATCCAGCAACAGGGCCGCCCCAACCACGTAATCGGCTTCTTCCGGATTTTGGGTGAATCGATAATTGCGCAGTCGCAACTGGTTCTCCAGCGTTTGCTTAATGAACTGGCGATTTTCTGCGGTTATTTTGGTGGTCGACTGCTGGTCTTCAACAATCAAATCGCCATACCAGATCAGGCGTTGTTGGGAGACCGGCCTGAAATCAGGTGCCACCCGGGATACAGCAGTAAAGCGATGGGCGTCACTCATGACTTCTTCAGGCGGTGGCGGGGATTGACAGCCAGCCAGTGTGAAAACACATGCCACTACTAATATGGCTCGAAAAAAAATGCTTGAGGAAGGCCGGTAGAGGGACATGGCCGGAACTCCGTTTTTTTACCCTGAGTTTTTAGGATATGTCGGGCGTTTGGTGCTGTCCAGACAGAAGCCTGATTATCCGGAAATGCCGTCGTCTAGAAGAACAACAACTTGATAATAAAAATCAGTAAAAGGGTATTCAGTACCCAGCGGATCAGCTTGTCTCCCCTCGTCACCGATGAGTGGGCGCCCAGCCAGCCGCCAATTGAGTTTCCCAGCGCCAGGGCAAGTCCGGCAACCCAGAGGATTTCAACCTGGGAAGCAAAGACGGCCAGGGCCACCACGGTGTAGCAAAGGATAATAAAGACCTTGAGCGCATTGACTCGCACCAGGTCCAGGCCCATCACCCGATTGAGAATGGGCATCAGAATGAATCCGATCCCGATCTGGATAAAGCCGCCCCAAACACCGGCACCAACCATGCATAGATGCCCAAGGATCAGCTGCTTTCTCGTGGGTTGATGAGAGGGCTGTGGAGTCGTTTTCCCGCCGTCGGTCATCATCAGGATCATCATGCCGATCATGATGATGGCCAGTACCTGGTCAAACAATTCACCTTGCAGCCGGACACCAATCATGGCCCCGGCGACTGCCCCGGGGATTGCAGCCAGCGACAGACTGATCCCCAGCTTTAGCTCCCGAAACCCCTTGCGACGGAAGTTGGCGGTAGCACTGATGTTCTGTGCAAGAATCGCTATGCGGTTGGTCCCGTTGGCCACCGGGCCGGGCAGCCCCATAAATAGCATGATGGGCATGGTAAGCATGGAGCCACCACCCGCCATGACATTAAGCCAGCCGGCAATGACCCCAACACCGGTTAGCAGAGCGAGCTGCCAAATTTCCAGTGTCAAACCAAGTGCCTCATCCGGGCAGCCCTGGCTGGCATCGCGCAGCCCTAGCTGGCATCACGAAGAAAGACCAGCTCGTTGCCTTCAGAGGCGGCCGCATTGTACTTGTAGCCGTCAACATTAAACTTTTTCAGATCGGCCTTCTTTTCTATGCGATTCTGGATAATCCAGGCCGACATCAAACCGCGGGCTTTCTTGGCAAAAAAACTGATGACTTTGTATTTGCCATTTTTGTAATCCTTGAAGACTGGCGTGACAACTTCCCCAGCCAGCTTGTCCAGATTGATCGATTTGAAATACTCGTTGCTGGCGAGATTTACCAGGGTTTCCGAGCCCAGTGCCTTGAGTTGGGCATTAAGCGCCTCGACTGGCTTGTCGCCCCAAAAATCATACAGCGTCTTGCCACGACCGGTTTCCAGGCGGGTACCCATTTCCAGTCGGTAAGGCTGCACCAAATCCAGTGGTTTTAACACGCCGTACAATCCGGAAAGAATACGCAGGTGCTCCTGGGCATAATCCAGATCCTCTTCAGAAAGATTTTCCGCCTGAAGTCCCGTGTACACATCGCCCTTAAACGCCAGTATGGCCTGTTTGGCGTTCTCCTTAGTAGGCTTTTCACTCCAGTTCAGGTAGCGACCAAAGTTAAGGTCCGCCAGTTTTTTGCTGATTCCCATCAACTGCTCGATATCGGGCGGATTGAGCTTGCGTAGCTGTTCGATCAGTTGGGCACTATCACTGACAAAGTCAGGCTTGCTGTGCTTTTTTGTGCCAGGTGTGCTTTCGTAATCAAGCGTTTTGGCGGGAGAGATAACAATTAGCATGGTTGTCACGTTATTTGGGTTAACAGGCTATAAATAATCAGGAGAAGTGGTTTATCCCTGAGTAGTGCTGGTGCAAAATTGTGGCGCCATTCTACACCGATTCGTCACAAGGGTTTTCTGTCCAGGAGACAAGAATATCAATGAACAAGATAGTTAATTTTCCAATTTGGGGCGCGATACTGCTTTCGGCCCTGCTTGCAGGCTGCTCCACCAACCCGGTCACCGGGGAACGAGAGATTTCCTTCGTTTCCATATCCGATCAAATCGAGATAGGTGAAGAAAATTACCAGCCCAGCCAGCAATCCCAGGGTGGCCAATACTATCTTGACCCGGAGTTAAATGCCTACGTCTCGGAAGTAACGGCCAAACTGGTTGCGGCGTCTGAAAGGGTGTTTCCTGAAGCGCCCAGATTCTCTTATGAGATTGTTGTGTTGAACAATGATGTTCCCAATGCCTGGGCGATGCCCGGTGGCAAGATGGCCATTAACCGTGGTCTGTTAACTGAACTGGATAATGAGTCGGAACTGGCGGCCGTGATCGGTCACGAAATTGTGCATGCTGCGGCTGGCCACAGTGCTGCGCAAATGAGCCGCGGTACGTTGCTCAATGCCGGGCTGGCGGTGGTTGGCATTGCTACTTCCGGCGCTGAATATGGGGATCTGGTCAATTATGGCTCGCAGATTGGTTCTGCCGCATGGATGGCCACTTATGGGCGTGACGATGAACTGGAGTCCGACCACTACGGCATGATGATTATGTCTGAAGCCGGGTACGACCCCCAGGGTGCTGTCTCTTTACAGGAAACCTTTGTGCGCATGTCGGAAGGACGCAATCCGGGATTTTTTGATGGCCTGTTTGCCAGTCACCCCCCTTCGCAAGATCGGGTGGATGCCAACCGGGCATTCGCTCAGCAATTACCCCAGGGCGGTATCATTGGCCGGGACAGGTATCGGGAAGCGATTTCCCAGCTGATTGAGGACGCCGAAGCTTACGAGGCGCAAATTCAGGCGACCGCTGCGCTCAATGATGAAAAGCCTGATGAAGCCCTGTCATTGCTGGATAAGGCCATAGATATCCAGCCCGATGAAGGGCAGTTTTGGGAGTTAAGAGGTCACGCCTGGCGTATGAAAGAGGACGAAGACAATGCCGAGCGAGCCTTTACCACGGCGATTGAAAAGAATCCAAACTACTATCGTCACTGGCTGGCAAGAGGGTTGTTGCGCAAGCAGATGGGCAAGCACGCGGAGGCACGGTCGGATCTGGAGCGAGGCCAGCAATTACTGCCTACGGCCACGGCATCCTACTTGCTTGGCGAATTGGCCGAACGTCGCGGCGATGTCGATCAGGCCGTGCAGTATTATCAGAATGCTGCCAGTGCTGGCGGCGAAGTAGGGCAGGCGGCCCAGGAGCGACTGGTTCGCTACGATTTGCCAACTAACCCGAACAGATATCTTGCCAGTGGACTGCAAAGAGCGGGGACCGGTGAAATTATTGCCGTTGTCAGAAACAACACCGGGCTTGAGGTCAGTTCAGTGCAGATTCGGGTGACCAACATACGTACCGGCAGCGCGAGAACGTTTTTCGTGACAAGCCGGCTTGCCCCTGGTGAGCAGGCGGCCACTGGAACAGGTGTCATTGATAGTACGTCCAATTACCGCGTTGCCGTCATTGCCGCCGAAGTGAGGTGACAGGTATTTATTGATGGTTAACCCTGTTGCAAAAAATGTTCTGGATTACTGGTTTGGCCCAAGGCCCATAAACCCACAAGATGCGGCCGATCGCAATAAACGCTGGTTTGGTAGTAACAAGGATATGGACTACGATATCGAGCGCCGGTTTGGCAAACTGGTTAGTACCGCACGCTCTGGAACCTTTGATGCCTGGGTAAAAGATCCGGAAAACGGATTAGCCCTAATCATTTTGCTAGACCAGTTTCCGCGAAATCTGTATCGGGGACAGGCATCGGCATTTGCTTCTGATGACAAAGCCTTATCGATTACGCGTTCCATGGTGCAGCAGAAGTTTTTGTCGAAACTCGACTATCCAGAGCGAGCCTTTGTCTTGATGCCTTACCAACATGTAGAAAATCTGGAACTCCAGCGTGAAGGCGTGGCACTGTACCGGGAGCAAGTGGAGATCGCTCCGGATGACTGGAAACAAATGATGAAGGGCTACGCTGATTTTGCCGATCAGCACTGCCAAATCATTGAGCGTTTTGGCCGTTTCCCCCATAGAAATCAGGCCCTTGGGCGAGAGAACGCGGCAGATGAAGCAGAATACCTCTCCAGCGGCGGCAACCGTTTTGGCCAGTAAAAGACTGGCTTGACTACGCCGTCCGCTTATATGCGAACAAGAACGGGACGTTACCCATGAAAGCCAAGTTGATGGAATGGTTCGGACTGGACGAGCCGGAAGAAATTGAAACCCACGATATCCAGCACGCCGCGGCGGCATTGATGGTCGAGGTCATGGTTGCCGATCATGATTGGGATGATATGGAGGTTGAAAAAATCCACGGTCTGCTGATTAACAATCTCCATTTGTCTGAAGAGGAAGCCAGGGAAATATTGGAAGAGGCGACCAACAAACAGCAGTCGGCAAACGACCTGTATCAATTTACCTCGGTCGTCAATGATCATTACGACAACGACCAGAAATTTGAACTGCTCAAACAGCTTTGGATGGTGGCATACGCCGATGCGCAGGTAGACCGATACGAAGAGCACATGATCCGAAAACTGGCGGATTTACTGCATCTGGGACACAGTCAGTTTATCCGCGCAAAGATTCTGGCGCGTGATGATATGGATGATGCCCATCAGGCCTGATTGATTGCTATGAAAGCAGTGGTCAGACAGGTTAAGGGTAAAAATTCACAGCCGGGGATTGCATTAACATTTGGGCGTGCCAGCGCTTTTTTGTATTTGCAGGGTTCGCATATCACCTCCTGGAAGCCCGACGGTCAAACCGAGGTACTTTGGGTAAGCGAGTCGGCCAGTTACGCCCCGAACAGGGCGATTCGCGGTGGTATTCCAATTTGCTGGCCATGGTTCGGGGCTTATTGGGGTGAAGGCGATCGCGCCCAGCATGGCTTTGCCCGCACGGCAAATTTTGAACTGATTGATTTTGAAGAAACCGGGCTGTTTGCCAGAGCGCGGCTTAGAATGCTCTCCGATGCACCCTATCCAGAGTGGCGAAACCTGCTGGCGCTGGAAGTCGAAGTGAGCCTTTCGGAAGCATTAAAAATTGAGCTGATTACCACGAACATCAGTGACCGTGCCGTGGAGGTTGGTGGCGCCCTGCATACCTACTTTGGGGTTGCTGATGTGACCCGGGTACAGATTCCCGAGCTTGACGGGCTGGGTTATCGGGATAAGTTGCAGGACTTTCAAATGTTTGTGCAGGATAAGCCGCTTTCGATCCATGAAGAAACCGACCGTGTATTTTCTGACCCACCTGAGCGAGTGCATCTGATCGACCCTGGCATTGGCCGGACATTTACCATTGAAAGCTGGGGCAATACCGATCTGGTGGTCTGGAACCCCTGGAAAGAAAGTGCCAATGAGATGGCCGATTTTGACGATTCTGGCTATCTCCAGATGCTCTGTGTAGAACCGGCCAGAGCACTGGAAAACCGCAAGCGGCTGCAACCGGAACAACGGATTGTGCTTGGCCAGTCGCTTTTAATGGCGTGATAATGCTAGTGGCCTGATCTGTTTTTCAGTCGTCCAGTGCCCTTGCTTCGCGTGCATCCTCAATGCCGCCAGCGTTGGAGACATTGGTGTAACCCGCATCTTCCAGGGCATTCAATGCTCGCCCTGCCCGACCACCACTGCGACAATACAAATGAATTTCCGTGGTTTTATCCGGAAACATTTCACTGACCCGGCCAACAATTTCTTCGTGCGGGATAAAGACGTCTCCCTCAATGTGGTCTTCGTCGTATTCTGCCTGGCTACGTACATCAATCCATACAGATTCGGCAAAGGAAAGTGGGCTGATAATCAATGCCGCGGTTAAAACCAGAGTTCTTGCAAGATGATTCCAGTTCATTTTTTTAGCCCTCGTATCAATGATTGTGGGGTCGGGTCAGTTTGTCCATCACCGCCTTGCTTGTCCCCGGGAAAAGCCGGCAAAGTGCGAGTATAAGCTTTCCGGAGGCAGGAGCTACCAGAACCTCTCGTTTGCGTTTCTCAATGGCATCAAGGATGGTTGCTGCCGCCCGATCTGCCGGCAGTGGTTTTACTTTTCCAGAAAGCGCCCGGGTAGCCTGTGGCTTGTGGGCGCTTTCCTGCTCAAACTGTGGTGTCTCAACATCCGATGGCAAGGCAAGTGTCAGGCTGACATTGCTGCCCGAGAGTTCATTGCGCAGGGCATCGGTAAACCCTATCAACGCATGCTTGCTGGCACCATAGGCCGTGTATCCGGCCAACCCAAGCACGCCGGCCATGGAGGCGATGTTGACGATCTGTCCTTCACCATTTTCTTTCATCACGGGGAGCAGCAATCGCGTCATCCACACGTGCCCCAGATAATTTATATCGATCATCGAACGGAAATCCGTTTGATATAAATCTTCAAAACGCGCACAACGAGCGATGCCAGCATTATTAATCAGTATATCGACAGCATTCAGGTTGATCTGGTTGGCCAGTTGGTTGACGGACAGTTCGTCGCTGATATCAACACTGATGACCCGGGGTGGGGTGAGCAGTTTTAGTTCATCGGCCAGGGCTTCCAGGGGTTCAATTTGTCGGGCAATCAGGATCAGGTTCGCGCCCTTTGCGGCCAGGTTTCTGGTAAGAGCAGCGCCGATACCGCTGGAGGCGCCCGAGATCAAAACGGTTTTACCCTGGAAGTAACTACTCACTTTTCTCTTCTCTTTTGGTTCTGGGGTACTTGGTAATCAGCCGATCGTATTCGGGATGCAGTGTGCCCATCAATCGATCCCACAAAGAAAAGTGGGTGGCAAAATTGTAATGAAAAGCCGAGTGATGTTGATCGTGGAATGTGGTCCCGATAAGAGGTGACGGTCTGGCGGACATCCTGCCACCAGCGTACTCATAACCCGCGTGTCCCAGCATGCCGGTGATCTGGTCGTATACCTTGTGCAGACAAATAATCAGGGTCGGCGCAGGAAGCAGTATCGGCGCCACCAGCCAGTACGACTGACAGAACAGGTTATCAACCAGCGTGTCACTGTTGTTGGACCAGACGGTAGGTGTGATGGCCTTGTGATGCCAGCGATGAATTTTTTTGTATAGCCTCGGATGATGGATAGCCCGATGTGCCCAGTAAAACCAGGTATCAAATAACAACAGGGAGATAATAGCCCAGACAATACCCGTCACCCAGGTAAGTTCCATGGGGGGGACACCCAGCCCCGCTGACCTCAGGCTCAGGCCGATGGACAGCATGGCCGAAATATTCAGGAGGGATAACAGGCTTTGTTTTATGTCTCGCCGGATAAGTTCGGGTGGACAGTCCTTATCCTGAATCCGTTTTTTTTGCAGCAGTGACTGGTTAAACCAGCTGACAAATTTCCCCGCGACCAGGTAAATGCCGGCCAGGACAGCGTAGGCCGCCAGCCAGTAGACCAGAAAATTCCAGAGAAATTGACTCATAGTGGCATTTTCGGGGCTGACATCGGCGATATCAAGCGAGCCCCGCAAAGAAACCTGTTTGTGTTATGAAAAATGTTATTAACGTTCGTCACGAAGAACAGCTGACGGATAGCTGTCGCGCCCAATCTGGCGGCTCGGCAAAATATTCTTCGGCGTCCGGGTGCTCTTCAAATGGGTTCTGCAGGATACGCAGTTGCCGGTCAATTTCTGAATAGTCACCCTTTTGTGCTTTTTCGATGGCCATTTGTGCCATGTAGTTGCGCAGCACGTATTTGGGATTTTGGGTCAATGCCCGGGACTCCGCCTCGTCAAAAGCAGAGCGGTGGTCGGCAAGCCGCAAAAGCCAGGCGTTAAACTGGTTGGAGTTGCCGAAAAGTTGCGCAGCCTGATCCCAGGTCTGCTCTCGAGACAGCAAGCGAAATGTGCGACTGTAGTCAGCCTGGCAGTCACGCATCAGTCGCAGTAACTCTTCTACCAGCTGTTGTCCCTCTTCAGTCGCTTCGGCGAACCCGAGCTTGGCGCACATGCGCTGGTTATACGCGGTTGTGTACATGTCCCGGAAACCATCCAGAGCTTTCTGTGCCTCCTTGACTTCCAGCAACGACAATAAGGCATTACCCAGTGCGCCCAGGTTCCAGGAAGCAATGTTGGGCTGCTGGTTAAAGGCATATCGACCCGTGTGATCGGAGTGATTACAGATAAACCCGGGGTTGTAGGCTTCCATAAAGCCATAAGGACCATAATCTATGGCTAAACCGAGAATGGACATGTTGTCGGTATTCATCACCCCGTGAGCAAAGCCCTGTGCCATCCATCCGGCAATCATCCCGGCGGTTCGTTCGATAACCTGCTGATAAAACGCCAGATAGGGCTTTTCATGTTCCAGGCATTCCGGGTAAAAACGTTCAATCACAAAATCAGCCAGTTGCCGAACTTCGTCGGTCTGGCCGCGGGAAGCAAATACCTCAAAACTGCCAAAGCGAATATGGGTCGGTGCCATACGAACAATCAGTGCGCCGGATTCAATCTCTTCCCTATAGACCGGTGTTTTTGAATCAATCAGGCAGAGCGCTCGCGTTGTCGCTATGCCCAGCCCATGCATGGCCTCGCTGCAAAGATATTCGCGGATACTTGAGCGCAATACAGCGCGTCCGTCTCCACCCCGGGAAAACGGGGTGGGCCCACTGCCCTTGAGTTGTAATTCCAAGCGCTGGCCATCGTGGATGATTTCGCCAAGAATGGCCGCCCGGCCGTCACCCAGTTGGGGTACCCAGACACCAAATTGATGACCGGCATAAAGTGAAGAAACCGGGTCACGTTCAAGCCGGGTCTCGCCATTGAGCAAGGCAACGATCTGGTCGGGAATGCTGTCCCAGCCCAGCAGTCTGGCTGCTTCCGGATTCCAGGAGGCCAGGGTCGGTTCCTGAAGGGGGCTCAGTTGAACAGGCTGGGAAAAAGCCGGGCCAAGTTCGGCAAAAGAATAATGAAAGTTCACGGGCGAACGTCAGGAAACGATGCGCAGCGAGGGTTCGTTTTTTGGTGGTTTAACCAGTTTTTCCCTGGGAAAAACACAGCTGAATTTAGAGCCCTCACCAGGTTTTGATTTAATGCTAAGACGCCCTTTGTGACTGGCCAGTGCATGTTTGGCAATGGCCAGCCCGAGGCCGGTTCCCCCGGTACCACTGCTTCGGCTTTTGTCGACCCGGTAAAAGCGTTCAGTCAGTCGCGGCAGATGTTTTTCCTCGATACCGGGACCATTGTCTTCGACAGTCACGCGCAGCCCGGATTTGGGCTTGCTGACACCGATCGTGATTTTGCTTCCGGGAGGGGTATAGCGCACGGCATTAAAAACCAGGTTGCCAAAGACACTGCGGAGTTCGCTTTCCACGCCCATCAGGAAGTAATCGTCCTCGATTTCGGTTTTTATCTTGTGCTTGTTAAAGGCATCCAGCCCCTCGGCGTCGCGGACAACACGCTGGATTAATGCGGTGATGTCCACGGGCTCTTCCTGGCGATCCTGTTCCAGGCTCTCCAGACGGGACAGCGTGGTTAAATCATTCACCAGATTGGCCATGCGCGCACCCTGCTCATCCATTTGCATGTAGATGCGCCGGATTGAATCATCGGTGGTTGGGTGCATTTGCAGGGTTTCCAGATAACCGCGTAACACCGTCAGGGGAGTTCGCAGTTCGTGCGACAGATTGGCAATGAAATCCCGGCGCATACTTTCAAGTTTGCGCAATCGGGTAATGTCGCGAAGCAGGATAATACGGTCACCGTTTTTGTATTTGGTAATACTCGCTTCCACCCAGTCTTTGGTGCCGGGGGGGTAATTCATCGGCAGAGGATCGGCAAACTTGCCTTTGCTCAAATACAGAATGAAATCGGGGTCTTTAATGATTTCCAGAACCGGCTTTTCCCGATCTTTTGATTTCAGGTCGAGCATTTGCCGCGCCTGACGGTTAAACCATTGAATCCTGCCGGCGGCATCCACCAGGATGGCGGCATCCCGAACCCCTTCCATCAGGTCGCGTTGACGGGCCATGGCCGCCTTGAGCTTTTTGTTTTCCCGTTTGTGTTCGCGTTTTTGGTTCAGGGATTCTTCCAGAAAATAGCCATAGATACCCCGAACCACAGGAACCCGGCTTTTTTTCTTGTGCTTGATCCATTCATTGAGGCGGTAGATCTGGACCAGAGACCACAGCATATACACCGCGAAGCCAAACAGGGTTCCGGAGATTGGATAGCCAAAAAATGCGCCAAGCAGGGTCCAGCTGAAAATCAGTACGACGACGTACTTGAGCTCAGCAAGAAAATAATTGCGCAGTGCGGATGGTTTGTTGTCAGCCATGGGCTACATTCTAATGCAGATTTATGTCGGTTTTCAGGCAGGAAGCTTCAATCGCTGCGATGAAAAGGCAAATGCTCCTCCGCAGCCTGTTGATAGCGGTCATTGTGCTGTCGCTCCCTCTCCAGAAAATCGTCAATGGCGACTGAGAATTCCGGGTCAGAGATCCAGTGCAGGGAGCTGGTCTTGATGGGCTCAAATCCCCGGACCAGCTTGTGTTCGCCCTGTGTTCCGGGGTCAAATCGCCCAATGCCCATTTCGATGGCAAACTCTATTCCCTGGTAATAGCAGGCTTCAAAGTGCAGGGAATCAAAATTGGATAAAGCACCCCAATAGCGTCCATAGAGCCTTTCCTTGTCAAAGAAAAACAATGCGCAGGCAACGGGTGTTTCATCAAGAGAGGCGGTGGTTAGCATGCACTGGTGACTGAGTGTCCGGGCAATTTCCTCAAAGAAATTCAGGTTGAGGTAGCCTGTATGACCACTGCGCTTCAAGTAGGTTGCCTGATAGCAGGCGTAAAAAGCCTGCCAGTCTGTATCGCGTATGTTCGGCCCTGTGCGCCGTTCAAGTGTTAACCCTTGCTCGGCCACTCTTCGCCGTTCACGGCGGATTTGTTTGCGTTTCGACGAGCGCAGCCCCTGCAAAAAATGCTCAAAGTCGGTGTAAGGCTCGCCGCTGTCAGGATCCCGGTTCATCCAGTGGAACTGTACCGCTTCGCGGTGAAGAAGGCGGTCCCAGTGTTTGGCGGCGTTTCTTAACTGATCGTCGGGGAAAAGCAAATGCCAGCTTGAATAACCCTGCTCGTTGCATTTATCCATGATTGCTTCACAGGCGAGTGAGAGAGTTTCGTCAGGATCTGCATTTTTCCGCACAAGCAGTCTTGGCCCGGTAACCGGCGTGAAGGGAATGGCACTGACCAGTTTGGGATAGTAGGGGCGGCCATAACGGTGAAAGGCATCAGCCCAGGCCCAGTCAAAGACATATTCACCATAGGAATGTGTTTTTTCATACAAGGGTAGCGCGGCGACAAGTCCCGATGAATCTTCCAGAATCAGGTGACAAGGCTGCCAGCCACTATCCCCGCCAACGCAGCCTGTTAATTCGAGTGCATTCAGATATTGATGTTTTGCGAAGGGATAATTGCCCTCCAGCAGACGATTCCAGTGAGAAGCCTTAATATCTGCAAGGCAATCAAGAAAGCGGTAGTGCATGTTCTTTGTTAAAAACTGGTCTCGACAAAGACCCCGACAAAGATCACCAGGGCAACCCACCGGCTGTTCATAAACGCAGTGAAACAGCTTGCGCGGTCACGTGCTCTGACAAGGTATTGCTGATAGGCAAACAGGAGGCATACACTTCCAACTGTTAGCAGATAGTAGGCAGTACCCAGCTCCAGGCGTTGACCGGCCATGTAGAAAGCAAAAACAGATAACAGCTGGAGTATGCCGCAGAAGAGTCGATCCTGTTCTCCAAAGAGTATGGCAATGGATTTCACCCCGATTTTCAGGTCATCCTCACGATCTACCATCGCATAAAAGCAGTCATAGACCACGGTCCAGAGGATTGTAGCCGCATAAAACACGCCGATGCCGGGATGAAGTGTGTTGGCCTGGGCGCTGTAGGCCATCAGGATTCCCCAGTTCATAGCCAGACCCAGCCAGACCTGGGGCAGATGAGTGATGCGCTTCAGAAAGGGGTAAATCGCTGCCAGTGCGGCACCTGCCAGGGAAAGATAAATGGTGAGCCTGTTTGTCAGCAGTACCAGGCCAAAGCTGATGACACAGAGAATCAAAAACGTACAGACAGCCTGCTTGGGTCTTAATTCCCCGGTAGCCAGCGGTCGCTGGGTGGTGCGGGTGACATCACCGTCGATATGGCGGTCGGCATAATCATTGATGGCGCATCCCGCAGAGCGCATTAAAAACGTACCCAGGGTGAAAATAATGACCAGGCCGATGTCGGGCCTGCCCGATCCGGCAATCCACAGGCTGGCAAGGGTAGGCCAGAGAATCAGCAGGCTGCCGACGGGCTTGTCCATTCTAGTCAGGCGCCAATAAGGGCCGATGACGGGATGCCTGGGCAAATTTGTGAACCAGAGTGGGTGCGCAAAAACGTTCATGAATCGTTCATGGGAAAGTTTGAATACCTATTGTGCCATAGTGATTTCCAGTCCCGGGGTCGTAACCTGAATTTGCCTAAAAAAATTGTTGATCTGATTTAGGAGAGGGTGTCAGTATCCTATGCATCTGAAGAGTGCGTGTGTTTTTAGACACACTGTTTATACTCGTTAAAAAAGAATTAAGAGAGTTCAATATGAGCGAAATACCTGAAGATTTGCGTTATCTTCCCAGTCATGAATGGGCGCGTAAAAATCTCGATGGCACCATTACCATAGGTATTACTGACCACGCCCAGGATCAGCTTGGCGATGTGGTTTTTGTGGAATTACCGGAAGTGGGTGAACAGCTTGGTGCCCGGGAAGAATGTGCGGTTGTCGAGTCAGTGAAAGCGGCCTCTGACATTTTTTCACCTGTCAGTGGTGAGGTCATCGAGATCAACGAGGCGCTGGAAGACGAGCCGGAATTGGTCAACGAGGGGCCATATACCGACGGTTGGTTTTTTCGTATCCGGCCGGATGATATCGCCGAGCTGGACGATACACTGGATGCCGAAGGCTACGCTGCCGAAATAGAAGAATAACCAGAGGTAACCAGGAACATGCCATGTGCGTGTTCTGGGTTGAAACAGCTTTGATAGATACAGAAGGCTATAGGGCCAATGTTGGTATTGTAATCGCCGATGGCGCAGGTGATGTGCTTTGGGCGAAACGGGTTCAGGCAGGTGATTCCTGGCAATTCCCGCAGGGCGGGGTGAACCAGGGGGAGTCCCCTGAGGATGCCGCCTATCGAGAACTTTACGAAGAAGTTGGCCTTGAATCCCACCAGGTAAATTTGATTTCCCAAACCCGTGGCTGGCTCAGTTACCGCATCCCCGAGCACCTGCTGCGCAAGCGACAGAAACCCAGGTGTATTGGACAAAAGCAGCGCTGGTTCTTGATGCAGCTGGATTGCGCGCCTGAAGAGATCAGATTCGACCGCGGAGAAAAAGCGGAGTTTACTGATTGGCGCTGGGTTAGCTATTGGTATCCAACGGTCGATGTCGTCAACTTTAAGCAGGATGTATACCGGCGCGCACTCAGGGAGCTTGCTCCGGCACACGCCGCACTGGTTGCCGGAAAGCGGTATCCTGAGACCCCTCGCAGATTGAGGCGTCATAAAAAGAACCGAAGATCACAGCAGTTGGGCTAACGGATGCTAGAAGAACTCAGACTAATTGTTCAGCGTGTCAGCGCAGCCGGTGATCTCAGCGAAGCGCTTGAGATCATTGTTAGCAGTGTCAAGAGCTCGCTGAACGTTAGCGTTTGTTCGATTTACCTTCATGACCAACTGATGAATCGGTATCTGCTGATGGCCACCCGCGGGCTGAACCAGGAAGCCGTCGGTCAGGTGTTCCTCGGTCCGAAAGAGGGTCTGGTGGGTATGGTGGTCAGCCGTGAAGAACCGATTAACCTCGAAAAAGCTGATTCGCATCCGAACTATCAATACATTCCGGAGACAGGTGAGGAACGTTACAGCTCCTTTCTTGGCGTGCCTATTATTCACCACGGACACGTACTGGGTGTGCTGGTTGTCCAGCAGGTGGACCAGAGACGTTTTGATGAAGGAGAAGAAGCGTTTCTGATTACGCTCTCTGCCCAGCTTTCCGGAACCATTGCTCACGCTCAATCTACCGGCGATCTGGTTCAATTGATTCGTCCTTTGTCCGGAACGGATGGAGAGTATGAGTTCCATGGTCTTGCGGGTGCGCCCGGTGTTGGCATTGGCGAAGTGGTTATTATTTCGCCGGTGGCAGATCTCTATGCGGTGGAGGCCGTGGAGGCCCGGTCGATCAAGTCGGAGCTCGAGGAATATCACCGGGCCGTTGAAAATACCCGCAAGGACATCTGGGACATGGCCCATGGCCTATCCGGAGTGATAAGCGAACAGGAACGTTTGCTGTTTACGGCCTATGTGCAAATGCTGGATGACCACAGTCTTGGCAAGGAAGTAAAGGAACGAATTCACCAGGGAGTCTCGGCGCAGTCAGCCTGGAGCGAGGTCATTATTGCCCATGCCCGAAAATTTGATGCCATGGAGGATGCCTACCTGAAAGAGCGCGCAGCAGATTTGCGCGATCTGGGTCGTCGGGTGCTGGGGCATATGCAGAAAAATGTCCAAAAAGACATTGTCTATCCGGACAACGCGATTCTGGTAGGTGAAGAGCTATCGGCGGCGACCCTGGGCATGGTGCCGGTAGAAAAGCTCGCCGGACTGGTTTCAATCAAGGGCTCCATCAACTCGCATTTAGCCATACTGGCCCGTGCAATGGGCATTCCCACTGTGGTAGGTGTTCAAGGGCTGCGCTACGGACGCCTGCGAGGCAAGAAGCTGATTATTGATGGCTACCGTGGGCATGTATATATCAACCCCACGCAAGAACACCTGACTCAATATGAGGCAATCCGCGAAGAAGATCGCCAGTTGCTTGCCGAACTTGAATCCTTGCGGGATGAACCCGCCGTATCGCTGGATGACCAGAAGGTACGCTTGCTGGTCAACACAGGCCTAATGGCCGATGTTCGAATTTCGCTTGAGCGCGGTGCCGAGGGTGTTGGCCTTTATCGAAGCGAAGTACCGTTTTTTACCCGCCAGCGATTTCCGACGGAAGAAGAACAACGTCAGTTTTATCGCGAGCAACTGGAAGCCTTTTATCCCCGTCCGGTCGTTATGCGTACCCTGGACATTGGTGGTGACAAGGCACTGCCCTATTTCCCTATCGAAGAGGCCAACCCCTTTTTGGGCTGGCGCGGTATTCGCATTACGCTGGATCACCCTGAACTGTTCCTGGCCCAGGTGCGTGCCATGATGAAGGCCTCGATGGGGCTGGATAACCTGCGCTTGCTATTGCCGATGATTTCCAGTGTCAAGGAACTGGAAATGGCGCTTGAGCTTATTTATCGGGCCTATGATGAGCTGACAGAGGAAGACCATCTCAAGATTAAAATGCCACGTATTGGTGCCATGATTGAAGTTCCGTCCGCCATTTTCCTGGCCCGTGAACTTGCCCGCCGGGTGGATTTTCTCTCTGTGGGCAGCAATGATCTGACCCAGTATATTTTGGCTGTAGATCGCAACAATCCACAGGTAGCTGATTTGTACCAAGCTATGCACCCGGCGGTCCTGTCGGCGATCAATCATGTGGTCAAGTCGGCCCATGCCGAAGGCAAAAATGCCGGGGTCTGCGGCGAGCTTGCCGGTGATCCCCTGGGCGCGTTGCTGCTGTTGGCGATGGGTTATGACTCGCTTTCGATGAATGCGTCAAACCTGCTCAAGGTTAAGGCGGTAATCCGCAAGTCCAATATTGCTGAAATCCGGTTGCTCCTGCGTGAAATACTGCACCTGCCCGATGAGAGTATGGTTCGGGAAAGGTTGCTTGAAGCAGTCAAGGATCCGGAGGTGCGCCGCTATATTAAAGTTGCGCCCGGTTTGGGATAAGTGAATTGCCAAAAAATCAGATTGCTAGCTACCTATGTTGACCTATCCCGAAATTGATCCGGTTGCCATTTCCCTCGGCCCGTTAAAAATTCACTGGTACGGACTGACGTACCTGCTGAGTTTTTTGATTGTCTGGCGGCTGTTTGTTTTTCGGGCAAAAAAGTCGTGGACCCCAATTAATCCAGACCAGGCAGAAGACCTGATCTTCAATGGGGCTCTGGGTGTCGTTATCGGCGGGCGTCTGGGCTATGTATTCTTTTACAAAATGGACCAATTCCTGGCCGACCCACTTTGGTTGTTTCGTATCTGGGAAGGAGGCATGGCTTTTCACGGCGGGCTGATTGGCGTGATCGTCGCCCTGTATATAAGCGCCCGTCGCTGGCACGTCGATTTTCTGCAAATAAGTGACTTTGTCGCACCCATGGTTCCGGTGGGTTTGTTTTTTGGCCGCATTGGCAACTTCATTGGGCAGGAGCTCTGGGGGCGTCCCACGGAAGGCTGGTGGGCCATGGTGTTCCCTCGTGACCCCCTGGGTCTGGCAAGGCATCCTTCCCAGCTATACGAGGCGGCACTTGAGGGCCTGCTTTTATTTGCGGTGCTTTGGTGGATTTCAATGAAACCGCGCCCGCGAGGCCTTATATCCGGTTGTTTTTTGGCGGGATACGGCGGTTTGCGCTTCCTGGTTGAGTTTGCCCGTGAGCCCGATGCGCACCTGGCAGACTTGTTATTATTTGGCTGGATCACGCGCGGACAGGTGTTAAGTGTCCCCATGTTGTTGGCCGGAGTTTTCATTATTGTCTGGAGTTTGCGAAATTCCAGACAGACTTCAACAAAGTCATAGTGAGTTTATGAAACAATATCTCGATTTAATGCGTCACATACGAGACACAGGTGTGCGCAAGGATGATCGTACAGGCACAGGAACGATCAGCGTCTTTGGATACCAGATGCGCTTTGATCTCGAGGAAGGTTTTCCGCTGGTGACCACCAAGAAGTGTCATTTGCGATCCATCATCCATGAGCTGCTCTGGTTTTTAAAGGGCGAGACCAACATAGCCTATTTAAAGGAAAACGGCGTTAGTATCTGGGATGAATGGGCAACGGAGGACGGGGATCTCGGGCCGGTGTATGGCAAGCAATGGCGTTCCTGGGAAGGGCCAAACGGTGAAGTGGTCGATCAGATAGAGGAAGTGGTTGGCCAGATTAAGAACAACCCGGACTCGCGTCGGCTGCTGGTAAGTGCCTGGAACCCGACGGTGTTACCCGACACAAAATTCTCTCCCCGGGAGAATGCCGCGCAGGGGCGGCAGGCGCTGCCTCCCTGCCACTGTCTTTTTCAGTTCTATGTTCTTGACGGCAAGCTCTCCTGTCAGCTGTATCAGCGCAGTGCGGATGTCTTTCTTGGCGTGCCCTTTAATATTGCTTCCTACAGCTTGCTCACCCTGATGATTGCCCATGTAACCGGTCTGCGTCCGGGAGAGTTTGTGCATACGTTTGGGGACGCCCATTTGTACCTGAACCATCTTGAACAGGTGGAAGAGCAGCTTGCCCGCGAGCCTTACCCGCTGCCGCAAATGAAAATAAACCCGGGCGTATCGAGCCTGTTTGATTTTTGTTTCGATGATTTTGAGCTGGTGAACTACCAGGCGCATCCACATATATCTGCACCGGTGGCCATTTAATGGCTCGACTTTCCTGCATTGTTGCCGTGGCCGCCAATGGCGTTATTGGCAAGAAAAACAAACTACCCTGGCATATTCCCGAGGATCTGAAATGGTTTAAGGAAAACACCATGGGCAAGCCGATGATTATGGGGCGCAAGACGTTTGAGTCTTTGGGGCGGCTTCTGCCGGGAAGACCACATATCGTTGTCAGTCGGGACGAAAACTATGGGGTAGAAGGAATTTATCTGGCCAGCTCGACAGATAAAGCCATTGAGCTGGCAGAGAATCTGGCAGGAGAATTAGGTGTTGATGAAATAATGGTAATAGGTGGGGAAAACATTTATCGACAGATGTTACCGATGATTTCCAGGGTCTATCGCACCTATGTTGATGCCAGCCCTGATGGTGACGCGTACTTCCCTGAGCTCGATCAAAACTGGCGAATCGTCTCTGAGCAAAAAAAATGCTGGAATGGCGTCAACTTTTTCTTCCAAGTGGTGGAGAAATCCTCATAAATAGTGCTAGTATCGGCGCCAGCTGGCGAATAGCACTTATTCCAATACTTAAAAACCAATAGCAAACGGCGGTGATAGACCAATGTTTGCTCGCTTATTTGCCCTCAAATATAAATAGGGGGGGTGCCCTTTGCACTCCATTTTTTTAGATTTTATTGTCCTGAAATAGAGGAAATCATGAAAAACCAGCGAATGAAATGTCTCGCCGCAGGGGTGCTCGCCTCGGGCTTAATGGCATTTAGTTTTATGGCGCATTCCCAAACAGTCGATTCGGTGATGCAGCAGAGTGTGGAAAACACAGCTGAACTGAGAGCTGCCCAAGAGCGCATTAACGGCATTGCCGAACAGTCAAATGACCTGATGCAGCAGTTCAGGGTTGTTACCAAGCAAATTGAAGGCCTGAAGGTATACAACGCCCAGCAGGAACTTCAGATTGCTGACCAGGAGCGAACCCTGGCCAACCTGGATCGATCCATTGCCAATGCCGCCAGCATGGAGCGTGATATTGCTCCCCTCATGGTAAGCATGATCGATGCCCTGGAGCAGTTTGTAGAGCTTGATATGCCTTTCCACGTGGAAGAGCGTAACGAGCGAGTGGCCAGATTACGTGCCAACCTTGGTCGCTCCAATCTTTCTACTGCTGAGAAATTCCGTCAGGTCCTCGAGGCATACAGCATCGAGCTTGAATATGGCAACGCGATTGAAGCGTACACTGAAACAGTAGCCGTAGACGGTGTTGAGCAGGATGTAAATATTCTTCGCATCGGTCGTATCGCACTGATGTATCAAACCAAGGATCTTTCACAATCTGCCGTCTGGCAGGATGGTGGTTGGCAAACTCTGGATGACGACTGGAATGCCGACATCTCCGAAGGTCTGCAAATCGCACGCAGACAATCCCCGATTAACATCATGAGCATTCCCGTTTCAGCTCCACAGGAGGCCACCCAATGAAGAAGGTAATCTTAAGCGGCCTGATCGCCCTGAGTTCAGTTGCCTTTATTACACCTGCCCTGGCGCAGAATGAAGCGGCAACCCTTGAAGAGCTGTCTCAAATGGTTCGTGAGGCGTCGATTTCTGATTCGCAGGAATCACGTGAGCGCATTGCTGCTTTCCAGCAGCAGCAACAACAGCGTCAAAGCATGCTGAATGCAGCCCAAGCCGAGAGAGATCGTGAAGAACAGCGTTCCGAAGAGCTAAAAGCTATCTACGACGAAAACGAGCTGGTTATTGCCGACAAGCAACAACAGCTGACCGAGCGTCTGGGTACCCTGCGTGAGCTCTTTGGCCACCTGACCGGCTTTATCGGTGATGTTCGTGAAGGTATTGATACGTCAATCGTTTCTGCCCAGTACCCAGGTCGTACTGAGTTCATGGAAGAAATGGTTGCCCAGATGGCCAGCCAGACTGAGCTGCCTTCCATTGAAAATATCAACCGTGTCTGGAGCGAGACCCTGGATCAAATCATTGAAGGCGGGAAAGTGGTTGAGTTCACTGCGCCTGTCGGTGAAGATCCTGCCCGTGAAGTGGTTCGTGTAGGTAATTACAACCTGGTTTCCAACGGTGAATACCTCAGCTACGACCCAAGCACAGGCCGTATCTCTGTATTACCCAGCCAGCCTTCCGGTTATCAGCGCACAGCCGCTGCTCTCCAGAACAATCCGCAGGCTATTAACTCCTTCGGTATTGACCCAACAGGTCCATCTGGCGGTAGCTTCCTGGGTGCACTCGTTGCCATGCCTGATTGGGGTGAGCGTTTGAGTACACAGGGTGGTCTGGTTGGTTATGTACTTATGGGCCTTCTTTCAGTCGCTGTACTGATTGCTATTGCCAAGTTCATTCAGTTGACCCTGCTCAGTGGCAAGATTCGTGCGCAGCTTAAGTCTGACTCTGCCAATAGCAACAACCCGCTGGGTCGTATTATGGCAGTTCATGAAGAAGCGCCGAACGTTGATACTGAAACGCTTGAGCTCAAGCTGAATGAAGCTATCCTGAAAGAGCGTCCAGGTATTGAAGCCTGGCTGAACGCCCTGAAGATTATTGCAGCAGTTGGTCCTCTGCTGGGTCTGCTGGGTACCGTTACCGGTATGATTCTGACCTTCCAGGGTATTGCCCTTTACGGTGCGGGCGACGTTGGCGGTATGGCCGGCGGTATTTCGCAAGCCCTGATTACTACCGTTTGGGGTCTGATTGTGGCTATTCCCACTATTCTGCTGCACACGCTGGTTAACAGCCAGGCAATGCGAATCATCCATATTCTTGATGAACAAGCAGCAGGCATTGTTGCGGAGAAAGCTGAGGGTTAATCAGTATGTTTACCGACGCTATAGAAGCGGTACAGGAATACATCGAACTGGGCGGGTTCGTAATCTATTTGATTGCGGGCCTGGCCTTCCTCATGTGGACTCTGGTCCTCGAGAGGCTCTTCTACTACTACGGTGGTGGATTGAATAAAGATGTAGCTGCCGCCATAGATGCATGGGAGTCCCGTTCTGAAAGGGTCTCCTGGCATGCACACAAGGTTCGAGAAAAGCTGATATCCGAAGTAACTGAGCGCGTAAATGCCTATCTGCCGATGATCAAAACCACCGTTGCCCTTGCCCCGCTTTTTGGGCTTTTGGGTACGGTAACTGGTATGATCAACGTGTTTGAGGTCATGGCTATTACAGGCGGCGGTGACGCTCGCCAGATGGCCACCGGTGTTTTCACCGCAACTGTCCCTACATTGTCCGGGATGGTTGTTGCAATTGCTGGTGTCTTTGGAGATAACTTTGTTAGCCGCAAGGCGAGCAATGAGACAGCTCTCCTCGAAGATCACCTCACCATGGATCACTGAGGTAGCGAACCATGAGTAGAGAAAGAAAAAAAGCAGACGAACAACAGATAGACCTCACGCCCATGCTGGACGTGGTGTTTATCATGTTGATCTTCTTTATCGTAACGGCCACTTTTATTAAGCTCCCTGGTGCAGACGTTATGCGTCCAGGTGCACTTAATGCCCAGGAAAGTAAGCCGGCGATGTTGGTGGCTATCGATAGCGAAAGCCAGATATGGATCAACCGTGAACTGGTTGATCCGCGTTTTCTTAGAACGCGTATAGCTGTACTGTATTCTGAAAATCCAAATGGAGAAATGGTAATTCAGGCAGATGAAGAATCGCGTATCCTGCAGATTGCACAGGTCGCTGATGCTGCCAAGGATGTAGGTGTTCAGCAGATCACAATTGCAGCGGAGGAACAGTGATGAACAAGATACAGCCTCGTCAGAGTGGTTTTTTGCTACTCGCACCTTCAGCAATCATTGCCATTGTTGTGGTCTTTGGTTTGTTGTTCTTGATGCAGTTTTTGATCGAGTCAGACCTTCCCCAGCCGGAAGATGATAATCGTCCTCAAATTGCTGATATCTGGCAGGAAGATCGTGAGATCGAAGACCAGGTTAAAGAGCGAAAAATTGAGGAAATCGATGAGCCTGAGGAACCGCCACCCGATATCCCCAAGCAGGATATTGAGGTCGATGCAAATGTCGAAACCGTTGACCTTTCCGGAGCACGGGTTCAGGCAAATGTAGACATCTCGCTTGGCGGTGGTTTTTCTGATGGTGACATTATTCCACTGGTCGCCATTCAGCCAGACTATCCACGACGCGCCCTTCAGCGTGGTATTGAAGGCTATGTAGTTGTTAGCTTCACGATTACCACTCAGGGGACCACCAGGGATGTCCAGGTCATTGAGTCAACCTCATCTATATTTGATCGTTCTGCAGTAAGAGCGGCCGAAAGATTGAAGTACAAGCCCCGAGTTATCGACGGCAATCCTGTAGAAGTAGATCATTTCTACAAATTCACTTTCGAACTTGCAGAATAAATAAGTAATGCGAGAAAGCGTATGAAAGTAGATATGAAAAACCTGGTTCAGCGTTTTCTGTTTGCCTTTTGTCTGTTGTCTCTGGGTGCTGGTCTGGTCCAGGCGCAGGATGAAGAGGAACAAAGGCGATTTGAAAACGTAGAGACCACCAAAGTAAAGGCGATAAGCCAACGCCTGGCGGGACAGATTCAGCCAGCCAGGGAATGTCTTGCGCCAGAGCCTGAGCAGGAAGGGGGTACGCCACCAGAGCCAAACCCTCAGTGTGCTCTTGAGGTTCTACAGGGTATCCGTACAAATGATCTTCCCGGACACGAGAAGGCAGAGATCTGGAACCTGCTGGGTTACACCTATTACTTGCTGGATGATCTGGCCAGAACCAAGGAGTACTACACCCGTGTAATCAATGAGCCAGAAGCGAATGCGCCTTTGGTCAATCGAACCCTGAAGACTGTTGCCCAACTCCATATGATGGATGAGCAATGGGATCTTGCCCTGCGATATTACACCGAGTGGATGTCCATGCAGCAAGTAGTCGGTGCTTCAGATTATGCGCTATTGGCAAACATTTACTACAACATGGAAGATCTCGACAGCGCGCTCGAGAATGTTGAAATTGCCATTGAAATGCGTGAGTCCAATGGCGAGATTGCCCAGGAAAACTGGTACGCAATTCAGAAAGCAATTAGCTATGAGCAGCGTAATTTCCGCAAGTGTGTGGAGATCCTCAACAAGCTGATCGTCAACTATCCAAATGTACGCTACTGGCGTGAGTTGGGTGGCATGTACGCTGAGCTTGAAGAAGAGACAGAGCAAATGGCCGCCTATCATCTGGCTTACTTGCAGGATGGTTTTACCTCAGAAGGTCAGTATGTTGGTATGGCCTACATGTTCATTTCGGCACAAGCCCCTTACAAGGCAGCTGAGATCATGATCGAAGCGCTTGATGAAGGCGAAGTCGAAGACAGTGAGAAGAATCTTCAGCTGATTGGCTCTGCCATGTACCAGTCTGCGGAACTGCAAAAAGCACTTCCCTGGATGGAACGCGCTGCGGAAAAGTCCACAGATGGTGAAAGCTTTGCTCGACTTGCAGGTATTTATGTAGATCTTGAGCGCTATGAAGATGCCCTGCGTACCGCAACGGAAGCAGCAGATCGTGGTGGTGTTGATCGCATGGATTTGGTGTTACTGACCAAAGGTAACGCGGAATTCAACTTGCAACGTTACGATGATGCGATCAGGACCTTCCGTCAGGTAGACAGAGACTCACAAGGCTATGATTCAGCTGTCGAGTGGATACGTTACGTAGAAGCTGAGAAACGACGTGCCCAGCAACTGCGTGATTCTGGTATTGACCTGGAAGCCATACTCGCGGCGAACTAAGTCAAAAGCTCTTTGGCTTACATAAAAAACCGGCGAAATTCGCCGGTTTTTTTATGCCTGAAAGAAACTATATAGTCTGTTAATCGAGCCGTGAAAGATCCCTGACAGCACCTTTATCTGCACTGGTTGCCATCTTTGCATAGGCCTTTAGTGCAGTTGAAACTACCCGGCGGCGAGGATGTGCCGGTGCCCAGTCACCGCCGCCATACTTTTCTTCCATGGCTGCTCTTCGCTTGTCTAGCTCTTCTGGAGAAACCAGTACATCAATACTTCGGTTGGGAATATCAATCCTGATTTTATCGCCATTTTCAATCAGCCCAATCGCACCTCCTGCAGCGGCTTCGGGTGAAACGTGGCCAATAGACAGCCCGGACGTTCCACCGGAAAAACGCCCATCGGTGAGTAATGCGCAATCCTTGCCCAACCCTTTTGATTTCAGGTAGCTGGTAGGATAAAGCATCTCCTGCATTCCTGGTCCTCCGCGGGGGCCTTCATAACGAACAATCACAACATCGCCGGCTTTAACGCGGTCATTCAGGATGGCGTCGACGGCTTCATCCTGTGACTCGGTAACAAAAGCTGTTCCCTCGAAAACCAGAATACTTTCATCGACGCCAGCGGTTTTTACTACACAGCCGCCTTCCGCGATATTGCCCTGCAAAATAGCGAGACCGCCATCCTTGCTATAGGCATGGTCCACTGATCGTATGCAGCCATTCTCACGGTCAGCATCAAGACTGCTCCAGCGGGTATTCTGGCTAAAGGCAACCTGGGTAGGAATGCCGCCGGGTCCTGCCTTATAAAACTCTTTTACGGATTCATCGCCGGTCTGCATGATATCCCATTGTTGTAGTGCTTCCGCCATGGTTGGACTATGAACGGTTGGAACCTCCGTGTGTAGCAAACCTCCGCGAGCAAGTTCGCCAAGGATTCCCATGACCCCCCCAGCGCGGTGTACATCCTCCATGTGATATTTGGGCGTATTGGGGGCAACCTTGCAAAGTTGCGGGACCTTGCGTGACAGTGCATCCATGTCTTTCATGGTGAAGTCCAGCTCCGCCTCCTGGGCTATGGCGAGCAAGTGCAGGATAGTATTTGTTGACCCGCCCATGGCTATATCCAGTGCCATGGCATTTTCAAACGCTTTACGGCTTCCAATATTTCGGGGGAGCACGGAGTCGTCGTCCTGTTCGTAATGTCGTTTTACAATCTCGACAATGGTATGCCCTGCCTGTTTAAAAAGTCGTTCACGGTCGGCGTGTGTCGCCAGTACCGATCCGTTACCCGGTAATGCCAGACCGATTGCTTCAGCCAGACAATTCATACTATTGGCCGTAAACATTCCCGAACAGCTGCCACAGGTAGGACAGGCAGAGCGTTCATAGGAAGCAACCTGTTCATCACTGGCCTTTGAATCGGCGGCGATAACCATGGCGTCGACCAGATCAAGTTTGTGCTCCGCCAGTTTGGTTTTTCCCGCCTCCATGGGGCCACCGGAAACGAATACCACGGGTATGTTGAGTCGCATGGCCGCGATTAACATGCCAGGGGTAATTTTGTCGCAATTGGATATGCAGACGATGCCGTCAGCACAGTGGGCGTTAACCATATACTCGATACTATCGGCAATGATGTCGCGGCTGGGCAGGCTATAAAGCATGCCATCGTGGCCCATGGCAATGCCATCATCCACGGCAATGGTGTTGAATTCCTTGGCAACTCCGCCTGCTGCTTCTATTTCCCTTGCTACCAATTGACCCAGGTCCTTCAGGTGCACATGACCGGGGACAAACTGGGTAAATGAATTGGCGACAGCAATAATAGGCTTTTGAAAGTCATCGTCTTTCATGCCTGTAGCGCGCCAAAGGGCGCGGGCACCGGCCATATTGCGTCCCTGAGTACTTGTATAGGACCTGTATTTGGCCATCTTGAATTCCTCTGGTACCGAAATTTTTTGTAGTTACTTGTTCAGTTCTTTGATCAGAACTTTGGGTTTTCTTTGTGTATTGTATTGTGAGCGTCGGAAGTCGGGCAGTGAATCAGCACTGGTTTCCCTAAAACCCCGTTCTATAAACCAGTGAGTCGCTTGTGTGGAAAGTACAAACAGGGAATGAACCTGATGTTCCCTGGCCTTCTTGATTTGATAATCCAGTAATTTCTGGGCATAGCCACGTCCCTGGAACTCAGGTTGAACAGCGACACAGGCGATTTCTGCCGATGTCTCGTCCAACAGCTGCAATGCCGCACAACCAACGGCGGTGCCGTCTATTTCCATGACGGCAAAATTTTCAATTTGCTCTTCCAGTAATTCCCGGGTTCTTTGAACCAAAGCGCCTGCTGCCTGCATTGGCTGGATAAGTTCCAGAATCGCTCCGATATCGCTTGATTGAGCGGCTCGAAGAACAGCAGTATCAATTTTGCTGATCAAGAGCCCTGCGCCATCATGAGTAAACAGCTCTTTTAACAGGGCGCCGTTTTGTTCATAGCTCACGAGGTGGGCGCGCTCAATACCACGATCTACTGCTTCAGCAAGTGCATCTGCCAGGCCGGCCTCTTCCATATTGGCACTGCCGTAGGCATGGGCAGCCTTTGGACGTATTTCAGACGACTCCAGCATGGGCGACAGGGTTTCTTCACTCATAAAACCGATCACCTTGTCGGCGTTTAATGAGGTCGCGGCACTTAATGCACATTCGTTAAGGGACAGGTTGAAGACTTCTCCTGTGGTCGAGTATCCCAGCGTGTTGCATATCACGGCAGCTCCGGTTTCCAGTGCCGCGCGAATTGCCTTGCTGTCTATCTGGCGAACCAGTCCCGTGTACTGATAATCCACCCCATCCCGCACACCCAGGGGTTTGGCAAAGATAAAATTGCCAGACAGGGTCTTGAGGTTAAGCTGGAACATTGGGGAGTCCACCAGCCCCGCAGACATGGCACTTTCCAGTTCGGTTCTTGTACTGTTAGAGGCCGCAATAACGTGCGGCATGGCCTCCGCAGAAGACACGCGAATGCCCGATTCAATCGGTGCGTTGACCCCGGCTTTCTCCAACGCCCTGGTGATTTGGATGCGCGCGCCCTGAACAATGACCAGTTTGGCCCCCAGGCTTTGCAGCATGGCAAGGTCATGCACCAGGTTAATAAAATTGGGGTGCTCGATAGCCTCGCCCGGGAGAGCGATGACAAAAGTGGCTTCGCGGTGCTTCCTGATATAGGGAGCGGATAGACGAAACCAGTTAATAAAACTTTCTGGTACCTGATGCATGAGCTGATTCTTGTTTCTTCGCCAGTGCGCGAGGCCGCGACATTGTACTTGATCTGGGCGAGCGAGCTAAGTGGTGATGCGGACCCTGGTTAATCAAAGACAATAATGCTGTATAAATCGACGATATATATCGATTGCAGGCAGAACCTGATTGTCCGGAAGATACTCATTGGGCTGGTGTGCCTGATCTATGCTTCCGGGTCCCAGAATAATGGTTTGTTTGCCAAGGCCTTTGTAAAACGGCGCTTCCGTGGCAAAAGCCACCGATTCTGCGTTTGTACCGGTAAAGTTTTCTGCATTTGTAACCAGTTCGGAAGAGGCCGGTTCCTCAAAGGCTTCAACGCCACCAAACAGAATTTCCTGTTCAATCATAACGCCTCGACGATCAGCAATCGGTTCCAGCAGGGTTGTGATTTCATTACGCAAGTCGTCTATGGCCATTCCCGGTAATGGCCGCAAGTCATACTGTAGTTCGCATTGGCCACAAATTCGATTGGGGTTGTCACCACCATGGATACAACCCAGGTTCAGGGTGGGGACGGTAACGGCAAAGCCACTATTCTGGTAGGTTGATTGCAGCCTGGTGCGAAAAGTTTGCAACTCCCCAAGCACTTCTGACATGGCTTCCAATGCATTATTGCCCAGTTCGGGATTGGAGGAATGGCCCGATCGGCCAGTAATACGAATGGCTTGCATGCTGATGCCTTTATGCATGCGAACCGGTTTTAGGCTGGTGGGCTCACCAATAATAACGGCTTCACCCTGGCTCAGTCCGGATTCCGACAGGAAGCGGGCGCCAGACATCGTCGACTCTTCATCGGCTGTTGCGATCAAGGTGAGTGGCGCCTTGAGTTTGGTCAAATCAGTTTGCTGTATAGCTTCCATTGCCACCGCAAAGAACCCTTTCATGTCCGTTGTACCCAGACCGTAAAAGCCATTGTCTCTGTGAGTACATTGAAAGGGGTCAGAAAGCCATTGGATATCGTCGTAGGGTACCGTATCGGAGTGACCGGATAAGACTAATCCCCCTGTTCCCTGACCCAGGGTAGCGATCAGATTTTGCTTTCCATGAACGCCTACCGATTGAACTTCGGTGGTAAATCCCAGGGAATCCAGCCAGTCGCCCAACAGATTGATAACCCCGGCATTACTCATGTCATAGGCAGGATTGACCGAACTGACTGACGCAGAGGCAATTAATTGATGAAGGGTGTCCCTGAATTCGGGAAGCTTCTTTTTCATGGCGTTACTCTATAGCTGCCGCGCGCGGAAGAACAGACTGTTTTGCAGATAGATGGCATCCGCTGAAAGACCCAGTACAATGCAGGTAGATAACGTGTTGGACCAAAAAATGCCGACGTCTGAACGCATAAAATCCATAACTACCATTGCCCAGGCTCTTTTTGACGATGGGATGATTAACGAGTCTGATATGAAGCGGGCGAAAAAGGCCCCACTGGGCAGTCATCCCATTAGCGCTATCGTCGGGTTGGGCATTGCCGATCAAACCAACGGGGGACGGGCCCTCACCGGCGAAGTGCTGGGTGAATGGTGGGCACGGGAAATCAAGGCCGAATACTATTCAGTTAATCCCTTAAAGGTTGATGTGCAGGCGGTCACCAGGGTGATGAGCTTTAATTACGCCAAGATGCACAATCTTTTGCCGCTGGAAGTTCATGCCAATGAAGTGGTCATAGGTACTGCCAATCCGGAAAACGACAGCTGGAAGGCCGCGGTTGAGCAGACAACAGACAAAAAAATACGTACGGTCTTTATCCGTCCCGACCTGATTGAAAAGTATATTGTCGAATTTTACTCCATTGCCCGGTCAGTCATGGGGGCCGGCAATAAAAACAATGGCGGCTCCCAGCTTACCAATTTTGAGCAATTGCTTGAGATTAAGGGGGACAAGGATGCTTCGGCAGAAGACAAGCATGTCGTTAATATTGTGGACTGGTTACTCCAATATGCGTTTGACCAGCGAGCGAGTGATATACATCTTGAGCCTCGCCGGGAAGTAGGCAATGTCCGTTTTCGAATTGATGGCGTGTTGCATGATGTCTACGAAATGCCGCGTAATGTGTCCAATGCAGTGACTGCCCGTCTCAAGGTGCTGGGTCGGATGGATGTTGCGGAAAAGCGCCGGCCCCAGGATGGACGTATCAAGAGTCGGACACCCCAGGGCAAGGAAGTGGAGCTACGTCTTTCCACCCTGCCGACCGCCTTTGGTGAAAAGCTTGTCATGCGTATATTTGACCCCGATGTCCTGTTGCGCAGTTTCGAGCAGATGGGCCTTGAAGATAAGGATTTGAGTATCTGGAATGGCCTTACCCACCGGACGTCAGGAATCGTTTTGGTAACCGGGCCCACGGGCTCGGGCAAGACGACAACGCTATATACAACACTCCGTGAACTGGCGACCAGCGAGGTGAATGTCTCCACACTGGAAGACCCTATCGAAATGGTGGTTGATGCCTTTAACCAGACCCAGGTTCAGTCGCAGATAAGCATGGGGTTTGCCGAAGGGATACGCACACTGCTCCGGCAGGATCCGGACATCATTATGGTGGGCGAGATTCGTGATCGTGAAACGGCGGAAATGGCCGTCCAGGCGGCACTGACCGGACACCTGGTGCTTTCTACCCTGCACACCAATGATGCCCCCACGGCGATTACGCGTTTGCTTGATTTGGGGCTTCCGGCTCATCTGATTCGCGTCACGTTAAATGGCGTAATGGCCCAGAGACTGGTGCGTACGCTCTGTCCGAACTGCAAGGAAAAGGCGGACGTGGATGAAAGTGCCTGGAAGACCCTGGTTGACCCGTTCAAAAATGCCCCCCCCAAGCATGTTTATCAACCAGTAGGCTGTCTGGAATGTCGTAACACCGGATTTATGGGCCGTGAAGGTATTTACGAGATTTTGGAGCCTTCTTCCACTTTGCGTAAGCAGATCATTGATCAGGCGGATCTGGATCTGATTCGCAAACAGGCGCTTAAGGATGGCAGCCTGACACTTCGATTGGCTGGTGCCAGAAAAGTGGCAGCCGGAAAAACGACCATTGAAGAAGTACTACGTGTTACGCCCATAACTGAATAACTTTACTCTGCCCTGGAAGAAATCCTATGCTTGATCGCCTGCAACAGCAGCCCGATGACCCT
The DNA here is from genome assembly GCA_965222065.1 of Pseudomonadales bacterium. GTDB lineage: Bacteria > Pseudomonadota > Gammaproteobacteria > Pseudomonadales > GM7GCV1 > GM7GCV1. The sequence continues at coordinate 1,575,164 of OZ244933.1, read as the reverse complement.
ATTATTGAGCTCCTTATGAAAGCCAATGCGGATCCATCACCGAACGTGGTCGATCTGAGCGCCGGTGTATATAAGGACGAAGCTGGAAATACACCGATTCTTGATGCTGTACGTCAGGCGGAACCCCGGCGACTGGAAAGTGAACATACACGTACCTATCAGGGGATTATTGGCGATACTCGTTACAACTCGGCGATTACCGATCTGATTTTGGGAAAGGATAGTGAGCCTGTTGCCAGGGGGCGTGTTTCTACCTTGCATACTGTTGCCGGGTCGGCTGCCATATTACTGGCCGGGCAATTAATCCGGCGCGCCATGAAGGAACCGGTGGTCTGGGCTGGTCGACCGACCTGGGCAAATCACTTCCCGTTATTAAAAACGGCGGGTGTCGAGGTGCTCGAATTTCCCTATTACGACACCAGCACCAATTCACTGATGTTCGATGAAATGATGGACGCTCTGGGCCGTTTGCCGAGAGGGTCTGTGGTGCTGCTTCATGGTTGTTGTCACAACCCCTCGGGCGCTGATTTAAGTCGGGATCAGTGGGATGAACTGGCGGACTTGATCGTTGAGCGAAAGCTGGTGCCTTTTATTGATGCGGCCTATCAGGGACTGGGCAATGGGCTGGAGGAAGATGCTTACGGTTGGCGTCTTCTGGCATCAAGGGTGCCGGAAATGCTGATCTCCTATTCCTGCTCAAAAAACTTTTCCCTTTATCGGGATCGTATCGGTGCGTTGATTGCCATTTCCAAAGACAAGGATTCGGCGGAGCGAACACGTTCCAACATGATGAGCTGTAGCCGTGCCACTTATTCCATGCCCGCCGCGCATGGAGCGTTTTTGGTTGCAGAAATTCTCAATGATGACCAGCTGTGTCAAAGCTGGGAAAAAGAGCTCGCTTCAATGCGTGCCCGGGTGAATCAGGTCCGTTCAGGCTTTGCCAGTGCCATGGCTGAGCGGGGTTATGGCGAACGATTTGGGTTTGTTGCCGACCAGTTTGGCATGTTTTCGTTTCTGGGTATTACAGCAGATCAGGTCATGCGGCTCAGGGAAAAGCACAGTGTTTACATGCTCGAGTCCAGTCGTATCAGCGTCGCCGGGTTAACCCGTAACAATCTCGATTATGTCGCCGATTCACTCGCTGATGTGCTCAAAGAGACAGATTAATTACGCAGACTGATGATCGGCCAGCCATTTTGCCCGGCGATAGCCCGGAGTGTGTCGTCCGGATCCACCGCCACAGGATGATCGACCTGACTCAGTAAGGGTAGATCATTGTGCGAGTCGCTGTAGAAGAAAGAGCCATGCAGGCTTTCTTCTTCCGCCTGCATCCAGCGCTGTAACTTGCTCACCTTGCCCGGGCCCATGCAGGGTTCATCGACAAGTTCGCCATTGTACCGATCATTTTCAATGCCTGGTTCAGAGCATATAAGGTCTGAAATACCGAGTTTTTGTACGATAGGTTCTACAATAAAACGGTTGGTCGCTGTGATGACCACCAGTCGGTCCCCGGCCTTTCGGTGCTTTTCGATCAGTGCCTCGGCTCTCGGAAGCCACAAGGGCTCAATGCAGGAGCTCATAAATTCAGTGTGCAGTTCGTTCATTTCAGGCAGGCTTCTGCCCTTGAGAGGCTGTATGCAGAATTGCTGGTACAAATAGGCGTCCAGTTCGCCGCGCAAATAATCCTCATAGAATTTATCATTCATCAGGGAATAGGTTTCGGCATCGACCAGTTCCTTGGTTACAATAAACTGACCCCAGGAGTAATCGCTGTCGCCAGCAAGTAGCGTATTATCCAGATCAAATAATGCCAGCGGCATGTCGAACTCCTTTGGGATGTCTTCGTTTACGAGTGTGGTTGGTTTAGCCGCGCATTCTAGCAGGGCTAAAGATTCATCAATAAAGAGATAATCCGGTTTTGCAGACAGATAACGACATATTGGTAGGCAAAGCAACGTCACATCTGGCGCAGGTGGGTGAATTCGCGGGCGTGTTACATGCCAGTGTCGTGGATGCCTATAAGGACCTGGAGGCACGCGCACGTGCGGCGGGTTTCGACATGCGAATTGCCAGTGGTTTTCGCAACTTCGACCGGCAGCTTATGATCTGGAACAATAAGGTGAGGGGCGTCAAGCCGGTTTTTGATGACCATGACCAGCCCGTTGATATGCGTTCACTGAGCGAGATAGAACAGGTTGAAGCCATCTTGAGATTTTCGGCTTTGCCGGGATCTTCCCGTCACCACTGGGGAACCGACTTTGATGTCTACGACGCTTCTCGTCTGCGGTATGGCTATCGATTGAAATTGAGTCATGCTGAATGTGAGGGCGATGGCCCCTGTGCTGAAATGCATGCCTGGCTGGATGCTGAATTGCCTCATACGGACTTTTACCGACCGTACGCCCAGGATATGGGAGGCCTGTCACCAGAGCCCTGGCATTTAAGCTACCGGTCGCTGGCAAGCGAATACGCCGGTAGAATGAGCGTCCAAATTTTGCAACAAAGTTGGGAAGGGGTTGACCTCGGACTGTCCGATGTCATCAAAGCTCACATGCCCAGGCTTTATAATCGATTTGTTGTTGTCGACTAGATAACAGCCCATACAATGGGAGATTCCATGATTTCCACTGAGCCAGTTACCAGCGAATTCGTTTGGCAAAACTTGCGTGAAGAAGCCAATAGTACCGCGGCAAACGAGCCAATGCTGGCTCCCTTCCTGCAGCAATGCATTTTGAGTCACGACAGTTTTGGCGATGCCCTTTGCTGCGTTTTGTCCAGTGAGATGGCCGCACCCCTGATGACGCAAAAGGATATTTTTGTCACGTTCAGGGAGGCACTGAAAACAGACCCGAATATAGAACTGTCCGCGATTGCTGATATTCACGCCCATGTCGATCGTGATCCAGCCAGTAATAGTTACTTGTGCCCGTTTCTTTACTACAAGGGATATCATGCCCTGCAGGTTTACCGCATGGCCAACTGGCTTTGGAGACAGGGACGCGAGTCTATTGCCCTGTTTTTCCAGGGACGAGCCTCGCGTGAATACGATGTCGATATACACCCCGCGGCAACCATTGGCAAAGGTGTGATGATTGACCACGGCAGTGGTTTGGTGATCGGTGAAACGGCCGTTGTGGAAGATGACGTTTCCATGCTTCACGGAGTCACTCTGGGCGGTACAGGTAAAGAAACCGGGGATCGACATCCTAAAATACGACGCGGTGTATTGCTTGCAGCGGGCGCTCGTATACTTGGTAATATCGAAGTGGGTGAAGGGGCCAGAGTCGGTGCGTCGAGCCTGGTCCTGGAGCCTGTCCCACCCCATACGACCTACGCTGGCGTGCCAGCCAAACAGATTGGCAAGCCGCACTCGTCCTCTCCTGCGTTCTCAATGAACCAGGATTTTAAATAGTTATCAGCAAGCCCAGGTTCAAACCATGCAATTTGATCCCGATTATTTTAAAAACTGGTCCAAGTATCGAACGCCTCTGAAGCTTGATGGCCTTAGGCGTATAATCAGTGCGACCCGATATTCTCTCCAGGGTTTACAGGCTGCCTGGCGCTATGAAGAAAGTTTTCGCCAGGAAGTCGTTGCTATCGCCGTTCTTATTCCGGTTTCTATTTATGTTGCCGGTTCGGTACTGCAATGGCTCTGGCTTATCCTGAGTTGTGTGCTGGTCGTCATTACCGAATTACTCAACTCGGCAATTGAAGCTGCTGTGGATCGCTGGGGTGATGAAGAAAACGAATTAATTGGTCGCGCCAAGGATTTGGGCTCGGCGTCCGTCTTTGTCGCACTGGTATTTTTCTTCCTGATCTGGGGTATGACGATTGTCGACCAGTTCGTGTACGATTTCTGGCCGATTTAATCGAGTGGTAAGGCTTCCCGGCTTAAACTAATACTGCCAGCGGAAATGCCAATTTGCCCCCGGGGCAAAACCAGGGTGACAGGAATGCCATCCCGTTCGATTTCCATAACCACCGTCTGGCCCTCTGTTCCGGATTGGGTGGCCTGCTGCAAATCATTAATATTGAAAATTCGCTCACCATCATAGGAAACAATGTTGTCTCCAATCTGTAGGCCGGCAGCTGCGCCAGCTGAGTCAGGCACAACATGACCCACTGCCACGCTGGTTGGGCGCCCGGTAGTTTCCAGATACTGCTCATATTTTTCATCGCCGAGTTCTGTGCGCAAGGTCTGGCTCATTTCCAGAAAAAGCTCCCTGATATTGACTCGTTGCGAGCCAAAACGCGAGGAAAGTATCTGCCTTTGCAAATTGGTTTCCAGTTCGACGATGCGTTCCGCATCGCTAGAGTCAAAACCGGCATTAACAAGAAGATCAATTTCGCTTTGATGGTCTCCGCCGCGGCTCATCTGGCTGGGTGCACTAAAGGCCCGGTTCTCCATGGTTGAGCTCAATGCATCGTTGTGGGCATTGAGCTCACTGATTTGGCCGGCCAGTGCCAGGCGCTGCTCCCTTTCATGCGCAACCTGCCTTTCCAGCAGCTGGCGCTGCTCGATTTCCTGGTCGAGGGCTTGTTCCAGCTGCTCCAAACGGCTGACCAGTGATGCCTGGGAAGAGTCCGGTAAGCTGCCATTTCGCTGCAAAATCGGGGTGGCAATGGCCAGCCCAACAAGAACTATGATCAGGAAGCTGATGGAAATCTTGATCATGCTACTAATGCAGTCAAAGGGGTACAGGAAGAATTTTAGCGCTGTTATCTGGAGGGCAGCGTTAAGAATCCTGTAGTTGAATTAACCTGTGTTGGATCTTCCTGGCCGAACTTTTGACCACCACCATCGCAGGCCGACAAACAGGAAGCGCCAGTCCCGAAAGAATTCAGGCCATTTTCGTTCAAATACATGGCCGACGAACTGCAGTATCCAGCCCAGGATAAACAGGCCGAGGCACCAGTAAAACAAGCCCGGCAAAAGGAGGGAGAAGGGGGCGACAATCAGGGAAAGGGCAATCGCGGGTATGCCCAATTTGTGGCAAAACTGATTGGCCGGGTGCTGATGACTTTGCGAATATTCATGAATCCATTGATCCCAGCTTCTACCAAAGAATGTGTCCATAAAGGTATCCTCAAATGATTATTGCCCGAGTCCCGAAGATACCCCGGAACAGGCGATTATTTCCAATTAAATCAATCGAATTGAAATATCAATAAAACCTTTTGGTTACAATACCTTGGAAAACGTCCTGATTATGAAAATAGGTCACATAGACTACGCACTCTGTTTTTTTATTTCAGTGATATTACTGCTCTGCTAGGGTAGTATGCGCGCCCAAATACGTATGTTGTCCATCCAACTATTGTAATAACCAGTGAAACCTACAGATATAACCAATCCAGAGTACTTCCATAAGGTCGTCGACTGCCAGTATGCCTGCCCGGCTCATACACCCGTGCCAGAGTATATTCGCCTTATTGCACAGCAGCGTTACACGGACGCCTACATGATTAATTGGGAGTCCAATGTATTTCCGGGGGTGCTCGGACGAACTTGTGACCGGCCCTGTGAGCCGGCCTGCCGACGCGGTCGGGTAGAAAAAGAGCCTGTGGCTATCTGCCGCCTCAAACGCGTGGCCGCAGATTTTAAAGAAGAAGTTATCGACCGCCTGCCCCAGATTCCTTCCAAAAAGAATGGCAAGCGCATTGCGTTGATCGGTGCGGGGCCGGCCTGTATGACTGTTGCCAGGGATCTAATGCCACTCGGCTACAGTGTCGATTTGTATGATGAGAACCCCAAGGCCGGGGGCTTTATGCGCAGCCAGATCCCCAGCTTCCGTTTGCCGGAATCTGTGCTCGACGAAGAGTGTGGCTACGTTCTGGACATGGGGGTAACCCAGTTTTTCAACCAGCGTGTTGAAAGCATGAAGGAGATTCTCGACAAGAACTATGATGCCGTTGTTGTCGGTACCGGTGCGCCCAAGGGGCGGGACCTGGATCTTCCGGGAAGGGAAGAAGCCGATGACAATATTCACATTGGTATCCAGTGGCTGGCCAGTGTGGCATTCCAGCACACCCAGGAAATTGGCAAGAAAGTCTTGGTTCTTGGTGGTGGTAATACAGCGATGGATTGCTGCCGTACCGCACGACGGCTCGGTGGTGAAAACGTGATTGTGACCGTTCGTTCCACCTATGAAGATATGAAAGCGTCGCCCTGGGAAAAGGAAGACGCCATGCGCGAAGACATTCCTTTTGAATGCAACCTGAACCCGCTGGAATATGTGCTGGAAGATGGCAAGCTGGTCGGTATGAAGTTTGACCGGGTTGAGTCGGTCTATGATGAAAACGGCAAGCGTACGCTCCAGTCCACAGGTGAAGCGCCGGTGTTTCTGGAAGCGGATGACGTTATTGTCGCCGTTGGTCAGCAGACTGCTTTCCCATGGATCGAAAATGATCTGGGTATTGATTTTAATAAGTGGGGCGAGCCGGAAGTTGATCGTATTACCTTCCAGTCCACCCTGCCCAGGGTCTTCTTCGCGGGTGACGCGGCCTTTGGTCCGGAAAACATTATTACGGCGGTGGCCCATGGCCATCAGGCGGCGGTTTCTATTGATTTATTCTGCCACGGAAAATCCCTGGAAGACCGTCCTGCCCCGCACACCAGCATCTTCAGTCAGAAGATGGGAATTCATGAGTGGAGTTACGACAGCAATGTGACCAGCGATGTGCGCTATGCCGTGCCCCACCTCGAGAAGGAAAAGGCGCTTTCAAGCAGAACCGCCGAGGTCGAATTGGGTTTTGATACCAGGACCGCTTATGAAGAAGCAGAGCGCTGCCTGAACTGTGATGTCCAGACGGTATTTACCGTTGGCAAGTGTATTGAGTGTGATGCTTGCACAGATATTTGTCCTACAGACTGTATTACCTTTACCCAAAATGGAGAGGAAGAAGAACTGCGCCAGCGCCTTGAAGCCAGTTCGGAAAATATGGACCAGGACCTCTATGTTTCTGAAGATCTCCCAACAACTCGCGTGATGGTCAAGGACGAAGATGTCTGCCTTCATTGCGGGCTTTGTGCCGAGCGTTGCCCGACAGGTGCCTGGGATATGCAGAAGTTTTTCTATGCCACCACCAAGGCAGGCAATCGTGTTGGGGAGGTGCTCTAGTGACCAGCAAGGTTGAAACCCGGGCAGCCGTGAACGACTTTGTCGTCAAGTTTGCCAACGTAAATGGTTCCGGCTCTTCCAGTGCCAACCATATGTTTGCCAAGGCGGTATTTCGCATGGGTATACCGGTCAGTGCGCGCAATATTTTTCCTTCCAATATTCAGGGCTTGCCGACCTGGTACGAAGTTCGTATCAATGAAAAAGGGCATCTGGGACGTCGCGGCGAAACCGTAGACATTATGTTATCTGTGAATCCACAGAGCATGCCCAAGGATGTACTGGAAGTTGAACCAGGCGGCTACTTTATTTATGACAATACCAAGCCACTGGATTTGCGCCTGATTCGCAACGATATTAATTACATCGGCATTCCGCTGACGCAGATGACGAATACGGAGTATGCCGAACCGCGACTTCGACAGCTTTTTAAAAACGTTATCTATGTTGGCGCTTTGGCGGCACTGATAGATATGGATTTTGAAGTGTTGACGAAGCTGGTGAGTGATCAGTTCAAATCCAAGGAAAAGCTGATTCAACCTAATATTCATGCGCTTGAGATGGGCTATCGCTATGCCCGGAAAAATGTTGAGTGCCCCCTCGGGTTGCGTCTGGAAAAGCGCGATCTGGTAGGTGACAAGATTTTTGTTGATGGTAATACGGCCTGCGGCCTGGGCGCTGTTTATGGTGGCGCAACAGTGGCCGCCTGGTATCCCATTACGCCATCGACTTCTGTTGCTGAAGCCTTTGAAAAGTACGCTTCACGGTTGCGTCTGGACCCGGCCAGTGGCGACAAAAACTACATGGTTATTCAGGCAGAGGACGAACTTGCCGCCATGGGTATGGTAATCGGCGCGGCATGGAACGGTTGTCGTTCGTTTACTGCAACCAGTGGCCCTGGTGTTTCCCTGATGACTGAGTTTCTCGGCCTCGCTTATTTTGCGGAAGTCCCCGCTGTACTTATTGATGTTCAGCGTGCAGGTCCGTCCACCGGGATGCCGACCAAAACCCAGCAATCCGATGTGCTGGCGGCTGCCTATGCATCGCATGGGGATACCAGGCATTTATTGCTGTTTCCGGCCAGCCCAAAAGAGTGTTTTGATATGACTGCGCAGGCGCTGGATATTGCCGAACGAGTGCAAACGCCAGTGATTATGCTTACAGATCTCGATCTGGGAATGAATGACTGGATGTCTGAACCTTTTGAGTGGGATGACAGCCGTCGATATGATCGCGGGAAGGTGCTGACAGCGGATGACCTGGATGCCGTGACCGAAGCCGGTGAGCGTTTTGGGCGTTATCTGGACAAGGATGGTGATGGCATTCCCTATCGAACCTACCCGGGGACTCACCCCGACAAGGGCGCCTACTTTACCCGGGGAACCTCACGCGACGAGTATGCGGTCTATACAGAAGACGGCGACAAATATGTTGAGAATATGGAGCGGCTTCAACGCAAGTTTGTGACAGCGCTGAAGTATATGCCTGAGCCGGTTATAACCCTGGGCAATGACGGCAGCAAAGTGGGTGTTATTCATTTTGGGACGACGGAACCCTCCATGCGAGAGGCTATTGAGATCCTCGCCGGTGAAGATCGTCACCTGGATGATTTGCGTCTTCGCTGTTTCCCGTTTCATGATTCCGTGCGGGAGTTTGTTGATGCTCATGATCAGGTGTTTGTTGTCGAACAAAACCGTGATGCCCAAATGCGTATGTTGCTGGTCAATGAGCTGGAGATTGATCCGGCCCGATTAATTTCGATCACACACTACGATGGTACCCCTATTAATGCACGCAAGATTGCCGAAGCCATTCGAAGCCAGCTTGTCGATGCCGATATCACTCCGATCAGGAGCGCCAAGAAATGAGTTTTTACAAGCCCGGTTTTAGACACCCCAACGCCCCGCAAAACCGTATAGGCCTGACTGAGTCAGCCTATGAAGGTGCTATTTCTACTCTTTGCGCCGGATGTGGTCACGATTCCATCAGTGCGGCGATTGTCCGTGCCTGTTGGGAGAGTGCAATTTCCCCGCACCGGGTTGCCAAGCTGTCCGGTATTGGTTGTTCGTCAAAATCCCCGACCTATTTCCTCAACCAGGCGCATGGCTTTAATACGGTACACGGCCGTATGCCTTCTGTGATGACAGGTGCCCATGCAGCGAACAGAAGCCTCTATTACATTGGTGTTTCCGGTGACGGGGATACGGCTTCTATCGGTATGGGGCAATTTGCCCATATCATTCGTCGCAACCTGAACATGATGTATATCGTTGAGAACAATGGTTGTTATGGCCTGACCAAGGGCCAGGACTCAGCGACGACGGATGAAGGCGCGGTGAATAAAAAAGGCGTGGAAAATCACTTTGAGTCCATCGACCTGGTTGGTTTGGGCCTGCAACTGGGTGCCACTTTTGTTGCCCGCAGCTTTTCAGGGGATAAGACCCAGTTGGTTCCGCTGATTAAAGCCGCCATGGCACACAAGGGATTTGCCCTGATTGATGTTATTTCCCCCTGTGTGACGTTCAATAATCACAAGGGATCAACCAAGTCCTACGATTATGTTCGTGAACATCAGGCCTCGGGTGTGGTCATGGACTATGTGCCAATGGCTGATGAAATCACCATTGATTATGATCCGGGTTCCACCGAAGAAGTTACGCTCCACGATGGGTCAGTTATTCATCTGCATAAGGCGGAAAGCGAATATGACGCACATGATCGTGAGGCGGCCATCAATACGTTGCAGCGATACAAAACAGAAGGCAAGATACTGACTGGACTGATTTATCTGGACCCGCAAGCCCCGGACTTTCACGAAATGATGGGAACAACGGCCTCTCCGTTAAATCAGCTCAATGAAGATGCTCTTTGTCCTGGAAGTGCGGCGTTGGCACGAATAAACGATGCGTTAAGCTAAAGCACTATATTGGTGCATTTGTGCTCCACACTGTTTTTATGCACTATTTTTGTGCTTTTTTGTCGTGCGCATGCCCGGTCATTTGTGTATCTCCAGCCAGACCCCTCGGATAATGCCCAGGTTTGCTAGCGGCCTGACCGCCTGAAATTCATGCAAACGCGTGGATTTTGAGTCAAATCCTCAGCAAGGGCGTAATTACCGGGTCGAAAAACTACAAGTTGGAACAGTATTTGCTTTAATACAAATTCCACGGGAAAAGGCTGCGGCCTGAAAACTTATTTTAGAAAGAACCAAATCTGGAGATTGATTAGATCATGAAAAGCAAGTTGGAATACATCTGGCTCGACGGTTGCAAGCCAACTCAGAGCCTACGTAGTAAAACCATGGTTCGCAAGGACTTTGGCGGAACACTGGAAGAGTGCCCAATGTGGGTCTTTGACGGTAGTTCAACACAGCAAGCGGAAGGTAATGCGTCTGACTGCCTGTTGAAGCCAGTGGCCATTATTCCTGACCCCGATCGTAAAAACGGCTATCTGGTCATGAATGAAGTCCTGAATGCGGATGGCACACCGCATGAGTCCAATGGTCGCGCCATGATTGATGACGACGATGAGGATTTCTGGTTTGGCTTTGAACAGGAATACTTCCTTTGGGATCCACAAACCAATCTGCCTCCCGGCTTCCCTCCCGGCGGTTATCCCCCTCCACAGGGCCCTTACTATTGTTCCGTAGGTGCAAAGAACGCGTATTGTCGTGATCTGATTGAAGAGCATATGGATCTCTGTCTGGAAGCAGGCATCAATCTCGAGGGCATCAATGCTGAAGTGGCTCCCGGTCAGTGGGAATTCCAGATCTTTGCCAAGAGCCCATACAGTGCAGGTGATCAAATCTGGTTTGCTCGTTACCTGCTAGAGCGCACTGCCGAGAAATATGGTTTGGCCATCGACTATCATCCCAAACCTCTGGGCGATACTGACTGGAATGGCTCCGGTATGCACGCCAACTTTTCTAATGGCGCGATGCGTGATCTGGGTGACCAGGAAGTCTTTACCAAAATCTGTGAAGAGTTTGGCAAGAACATTCAGCGTCACATGAGCGTTTACGGTGCCTTTAATGACCAGCGATTAACCGGTAAACATGAAACCCAGTCTATTGACCAATACAGCTACGGGGTATCTGACCGTGGTGCTTCTATCCGTATCCCGGTTAGCACTGTGGAAGATGGCTGGAAAGGTCGCCTGGAAGACCGTCGTACGGCGTCCAATGCGGATCCTTACAAGGTTGCAGCTGTCATAATTAAAACAACCAAGGAAGCTCTGGCTTAATCTGGTTGGTTTTCCAAATAAAAAAGGGGCTGTAAGGCCCCTTTTTTTATGCGTATTTGTTTTGTCTGCGGTTACTTCAACAGCTCACGTGGCCAATCTGTGTCCTGCAGTACGGAAATGAATTCACCCATGTTGTGAGGGCGTTTGGCCGGATCTTTATTCAGGGATTGCATGCAAATTTCTTCCAGAAGCTTGGGAACCTTGAACTTTGTCACTTCCGATGGCGGAGGTGGTTCTTCCCCTTTCACAGCATCGATAATTTCCTGGGCGGTATCGCCATCAAAAGGTGTTTGTCCGGAAAGTACTTCGTAGAGTACAGACCCCAAACTGTAGGTGTCCGTTGAAAAGCTGATATCCGGATCCCGGTTGATCTGCTCGGGAGACATATAGCAAAGCGTTCCCTGAAGCTTGCCCTGGCCCGTCATTGAACGATCGCCAGGAAAGGAAGTCATGTTAGGTAGCTCTTCGGTCGCCGAGCCATCCTTTTTCCATACTTTGGCCAGCCCCCAGTCAAGAAGCAGTACTTCGCCAAAAGGTCCCACCAGGAGATTTTCGGGTTTGATGTCGCGATGTGCCACGCCGTGGGCATGGGCATAGGCAAGCGCCTGACCAATTTGGGCAATGATGTCTACCAGTTGGGTAAGGTCGTAACGCTCCCGATAATCCAGTATTTCACGCAAGGTGTAACCGTGTACCAGTTTCATGGTGAAGTAATACTTGCCGCTAAGATCTCGCCCAAGTTCATAGGTTGGAATGGTGTTTGGATGCTGGAGCATGGCCGATATACGTGCTTCACGCACAAGACGGCGTTGTTCGATCTCATCTTTCTCAAATTCCGAGCGCAGGGTTTTAAAACAGACAACCCGGTTTAGATGGAGATCCTTGCAGGACTTGATAACAGATTTGCCACCCTTGGCGATCGTTGAGAAAAACGCGTAGCGTGTACCAAAATCCAGCTTTGATGGAAGTGGAGCATCCGTGTCCTCCATAAATACTTCGCTGTAATCTTTGGGTGGCTGCTGAAATTCAAGCATCTGGTACAACTCCTGGTATTGTGCACTGTTACCTCAGTCTAGCACTTTACTCATTACCGTTAAGCACATTCAGTATTTCTAACAAAGGTTTTAGAAGCATTTATCGTTGGTAAATTGCCAGCCCCTTAAGAAACGCCAGCGCCTGAGCCAGCTGAAGATCTTCAATATCCGTTAAAGTCTCACGAAATCCCAGCAACTCTGGTCCGTCGCCATCCTCGTTTTCCAGGTGATCAAACAGGTCCGCCTCGGTAATGGTGACACCACTTTCCTTATAACTAATATCACCGTCGAGGACGGTAATATCGGGGAAGATGCCCTGTGCCTGAATGGATCGTCCCGAGGGAGTGTAATAGCGAGCAGTTGTCAGCTTGATGGCACGGGCCTCGTCGATGGGCACAACGTTTTGGACCGACCCTTTGCCAAAACTGATATCGCCGATGATGATGGCGCGCTTGTGGTCCTGTAAGGCTCCCGCAACAATTTCTGAGCCAGAGGCGCTGCCCCGGTTGATAAGCACCACGAGAGGAAGCGAAGGCTCTACGGTGTCTGAAGACGCATAGAACTCCAGATTGCTGTTGAGCGCTCGGCCTCGGGTAGAAACGATCAGCCCTTCGTCAATAAAGGCATCACTTATTTCTATGGCAGCCTGCAGAACGCCACCGGGGTTGTTGCGTAAATCCAGAATAAGCCCAGTGATATACGGGTGTTCATCAATCAGTGATTGCAATTTATTGCGGAACTCTTCACCGCTATTGTTCTGGAATTGTCGTACACGAATATAGCCAATGTCCTCGGTTATGGTTTTGGCCAGGACACTTTCCATCGCGATCTTCTCGCGAGTGAGACTAACCTCAAAGGGCTTGGGCTGGTCATCACGAACCACCAGGAGAGTCATTTCTGTACCCAGTTCCCCTTCCATGATTTCCAGTGCCTCGTTAAGCGATAGCCCCCACAATGACTGTCCGTCGACCTCAAGAATAATATCCCCGGCCTGCATTCCTGCTCGCTGGGCAGGACTGCTGTCGATAGGTGTCACCACCATGAGTTCGCCTTCGCGCATGGTCAATTCCAGTCCAACGCCATAAAAAGTTCCTTCACTGCTGTCCTCCACCTGTTCCCGTTCTTCCTGGTTGAGTAACTCGGAGTGCGGGTCTAATTGGGAGAGCATGCCTTCTATGGCCATGTCCAAAAGCTCGGCATCAGTAAAATCTTCTACATAGTTCTGGCGCACCTGCTCAAAAATCCGGGCAAATTGTTGCAATTCCTCCATGGAAAAACGGGCAGTGACAGGAGCTGGCTCTGACTCGTTTCCGGGAACGTTTTGCTGCCCTGTCTGAGTTTGCGCTTCCTGTGATAATGAGATGGAGGGCAGGGCAAAAATGGATAAGGTGAAAATCAGGCTGATTGAAAAAAGCTTGTTCATAAGTATATGACCGGCACTCGTATTAGCTGCTTCTGGAGCACCAGTTAGCCGGGTTGACCGGTCTGCCGTTCTGGCGAATCTCAAAGTAGAGCCCGGGTTCGGAAAGACCGCCTGTATTGCCCACCAATGCCAACTGCTCTCCTGGTGCAACCCAATCGCCGGGTTCGACAAAGAGCGATTGATTGTGTCCATAGAGTGTCATGTATCCATCTTCGTGGTCAACGATTACCAACAAACCGTAACCTCGCATATAGTCTGCAAAAACAACTCGTCCATGATGAATGCTGTGGATTTCAGTGCCGCTCTCTGCCGCCAAAACGACACCCTGCCACTGGACGTCGCCGGTTCGAATGCTGCCAAAACGATGGTCGATCCTGCCATTGACAGGCCAGGGAAACTGGCCACGTAATTCAGCAAACGGGCGGTAGGTCTCAGGTGGTGCGAGCCGGGCAATCCGCTCAATGGCTTCCTGGATAAGCTGCTCCAGTCGGCGTGCGTTTTCCTCCCGCTCGGCAATTTGTTGCTCTGCGGTGAGAATGCGGCTTTCAAGTCGCTCCAGTAATCGGGCTCGCCGCGCGAGAGAGGCATTCAGGCTGACCTCCTGTTCTCTCAATGTGCTTCTTAGCTCGTCCAGCTCCTGGTTCTGCTGGTTAATTTCCTGGCGGTTGGTTTCAAGTTGACTGATGGTACTGGCGTAAGCATCTATACGTGCTGACCGTGCTTCGAGGAGGTAGCGGTAATAAACCAGCATTCTGCTAAAAAGGGCTGGGTCCTCCAGATTAAGGAGCACCTTGACCGGCTCCTGTTGGCCGGTCTTATGCATGGCGACCAGATCCGAACGAATGGCCTGTTCTTGTATTTCGCTAAGTCGGAGAAGCTCGGTTCGTTGACTGTTCAGTCTTGAGAGTTGAGCGGTGCCTACATCAATTGCCCGGTCGGTGTTATAGATTTCCCGGTGCAGGCGTGACAGCTCGACTTCCTGGTCGCGCATTTCCCGCTCCAGCTCTGAATGCTCGCTCTGGTATTGCTGCAGTTGTGCGTTCAGGGCCTCCAATTCTTTTTTTACGGCGGCCAGATTGGCTTCTTCATCTATCTGTGCAACTACAGTAAATGTGATGCAGGCAAGTAGTGTGAGAAGAGCAAGTCGAAAGAGGTGGTTACGCATGGTCAAATTATAATTTGACCATGCGCCCTACAAAGACTTTTTCGAAAAAAATTAGTAGAGGCAGCCGGCTGACTAATCAATCCGGGCCAGATTTTTCCCTTCCATTTCCGTCGGTTGTTCGATATCCATTAATGCCAGCATCGTCGGTGCAACATCGGCGAGGGTGCCATCGTCAGAGAAACTGACGGATTTGCTGCCAACATAGATAAAGGGTACCGGCTCGGTTGTGTGCGAGGTCAATGGTTGACCGCTTTGGCTATCGAGCATTCGCTCACAGTTGCCATGGTCAGCGGTAATCAGACATTGCCCGTCAACTTCGTCAATCGCCTCGACAATCTTGCCCAGACACTCATCGACCGCTTCGACGGCCTTGACGGCGGCGTCAAAAATGCCCGTGTGCCCGACCATGTCGCCATTGGCAAAGTTACAGATAATGGCGTCGTATTCGCCTCCCCGTATGGCTTCACAAAGTTTCTCCGTGACTTCGTACACGCTCATTTCCGGTTTAAGGTCATAAGTGGCAACTTTGGGAGAGGGAACCAGGATCCGTTTTTCACCTTCGTACTCTTCTTCCTGTCCGCCACTGAAGAAGAAAGTGACGTGGGCGTATTTTTCAGTCTCGGCAATACGCAACTGGGTTTTTCCAAGCTGGGAAAGGTAATCGCCGAACGAATTTTTTAAGTCCGATGGCGGGAAAGCCACAGGGGCATCAATATTGGCGGCGTATTCCGTGGTCTGGACAAAATGAACAGCAGGTACTTCGCCCCTGTCAAATCCGTCGAAATCCTTATCGACAAACGCACGGGTAATCTCGCGCGCGCGGTCGGCCCGGAAATTAATAAACAGCAAGGCATCGCCATCCTGCATCTCAAGATCATTGCCTATATGGGTCGGTGCGATAAATTCGTCATTTTCGTCCCGCTCATAGGCAGCCTCAAGGGCTTCAATGGCACTACCATAGCTATGTTCAGCCTCGCCGTTGGCCAACAGGCGATAGACAGGCTCAACGCGTTCCCAGCGATTGTCACGATCCATTGCGTAATAGCGACCCACGAGGCTGGCAAACCGGCCGACACCCTCCTCGGCAAAAACTGCCTCTGTGCTTTCTATGGAATACAGGGCACTGCGAGGAGCCGTATCCCGGCCATCACCAAACGCATGGAGATAAACTTCCTTTGCCCCGCGTGAGACGGCCAGACGAATGGCAGCATGAATATGACTTTCGTGGCTGTGAACACCTCCCGGCGATAAAAGCCCCATGATATGCACGGCCTTGCCGGCATTTACTGCCTTGTCGATGGCTTCAACATAGACCGGGTTTTCCGCAAAGGTGCCATCCTCGATGGCCTTGTCTATACGGGTCAGGTTTTGCCAGACAATCCTGCCAGCGCCAAGCGTCATATGACCGACTTCGGAGTTGCCCATCTGGCCTTCGGGCAGGCCAACATCAAGACCTGACCCCGATATCAGGGTTTTGGGTCGTTCCGCCCAGAGGCGGTCCCATGTGGGTGAATTCGCGGCGGCAATGGCATTGTGATCTTCAGAGTCGTTATGACCCCAGCCATCAAGAATTAATAAAAGCAGCGGTTTTTTCACGTTTAAACACTGTCCTGTTAAAGAATTTGAGGGGATAGGGCATTCTATCGGTCAATCGTCGATGATGCGAGGTTCACCTGCTGTACAGGCAAAGGTATACTCCGCGCCTGTCTTTTTACCAAACATTACCGGGTGCATCTCTTTGGATTTTTTTATCTTTGCCAGTGAACAATGGCTATTGATCAGCATATTCATGCTCATGCTGTACGCATTTATCTGGCGTGAAAGCAGTAAAGGCGGCAAAGCCATTACCTATCATGAGCTTACACGCCTGATTAACGCGGATCAGGCGATTGTCCTGGATGTTCGGGAACCCAAAGAGTATGAAGCCGGGCATATTGCCGGAGCGATTAATATCCCGTTCAGCAAGATTAAGGACAGGGTCAACGAGCTCGAAGCCAAAAAGGATCAACTGATTGTTGTTGTTGACAAGATGGGTCAGCATTCCGGTTCTGTTGGCCGCGATCTTGGTAAACAGGGGTTTAGTGTGAAACGCCTGAGTGGTGGTATGAGTGAGTGGCTCAATGAAAAGCTGCCCACGGTAAAAAGTTAATTGTAGGCAATCACTTGTTATTTCCTATTCAGGAACCATAACTTTGATTCGGGGGAGTTTTTCCCAATATAGAAACAACAGGAAATTCATATGGCAAACGAAGAAACGGGTGCTACCGAACAGCAGACCCAACGACCAAGATTTGGAATTGAGCGCATCTATCTTAAAGATGTGTCACTGGAGTGCCCCAAAGGCAACGAGGCGTTTAGCAAATCCTGGAATCCACGTGTGGATATGGATCTGAACAACGCCCAGAACAAAATTTCTGATGAACTTTATGAAGTTGTTCTGCGCATTACCGCGACAGTGAAGGATGGCGAATCAGGAGATAACTATTACCTGATCGAAATTGAACAGGCAGGCACATTCCGTGTAGTTGATATCCCGGAAGAAGAGCTTCGCCGGGTGTTGTCCACGGTGGCGCCTTCGGCACTCTTCCCTTATGCGCGGGAAACCATCGACAGCCTGGTGACCAAGGCTAACTTTCCCCCACTTCGCCTGGCGCCGATTAACTTCGAATCCTTGTATCAAAGAGCCGTAGACCAGCAAAAGCAGGCAGAAACCAATTCACCGGATAATTCGGACACAGTCCAGTAAAGTGGCAAGTCAATTCAAAAAAACCCGGCCTTGTGCCGGGTTTTTTGTGTCCTATTCCTCGTCGGTTTCCCGATAATTAGCCAGCCCCAAATCCTTGAGTTTGCGGGTGAGCGTGTTGCGACCCCACCCCAGCAACTCAGCGGCATCTCGTTTTCGGCCCTGCGTATGTTCCAGCGCGGTTTCAATGAGCGCCGTTTCAAACATGGGCACTGCTGATTTAAGAATATGCTGTTGACCGTTGAGAAGTGATTGGGAAGCCCAGCTTCTTAGCAATTCCGGCCAATCGCCTTCCATTTCCAGCGGCTTGCTGACTTTCTTGCCTTCAAGAAGCTCCGGCGGCAAATCGTTCACGTGGATCTCTCTGCCGGGCGCCATGACGATAAGCCAGCGGCAAACATTCTCCAGCTGGCGCACGTTGCCGGGCCAGGGGAGCTGGGTCAAAAACTCTTCCGTTTCCGGAAGCAATTCCTTGGTTTCCATTTGCAGTTCATTTGCAGAACGAATCAGGAAGTAATTTGCCAGCGCCGGTATATCGTCGGGCCTCTCGCATAATCTGGGCAGGTGTACCCGAATGACATTGAGTCGATGGAAAAGGTCTTCACGAAACTTGTGTTCGTCGACAAGTTTTTCCAGATTTTGGTGGGTTGCCGTAATAATACGAACATCGACTTTCACAGGAACATGACCACCTACCCGATAAAATTCGCCATCGGCCAGCACACGTAGCAGCCTGGTCTGTGCTTCGGCGGGCATATCGCCAATTTCATCGAGAAACAATGTGCCGCCGTTGGCCTGTTCAAAGCGTCCTTCCCGACGAGCATTGGCGCCGGTGAACGCGCCCTTTTCATGCCCGAAGAGTTCCGATTCAATCAGGTCGGCGGGGATGGCGGCCATGTTCAGGGCGATGAAAGGCTTGTTGTTGCGAGGACTGTGTTTGTGCAGCGCTCGTGCCACCAGCTCCTTGCCCGTGCCTGATTGGCCATTAATCAGTACCGTGACATTGGACTTTGCCAGTCGTCCAATTGCCCGGAAAACCTCCTGCATGGCCGGCGCTTCACCAATAATCTCTGAGGAGATAGCCAGTTGATCGGAAGTGTCATCGGTGTGCAGGGTTGCGCTGTGATCAAGTGCGCGACGAGTGACGCTAATAACCTCTTCCAGATCAAATGGCTTGGGTAAATATTCGAAGGCTCCGCCTTCGTATGAGTCGACTGCACTCTGAAGATCCGAGTGCGCGGTCATAATGATGACGGGAAGGTGGGGGTCGGTATCACTGATTTTTTTTAGCAGGCTCAGGCCGTCGGTTCCAGGCATGCGGATATCGCTGATAACGACTTTGGGTCGCCTCTCTTCCAGTGCGTCGAGCAGGTCATCACTGTTTTCGAAGCTTTCCACTTCCATGGATTCCCGTCGCAAAGCCTTTTCCAGTACCCAGCGAATTGACTTGTCGTCATCCACGACCCAAACGCTTTCAGACTGTTTCATAGTTTATCTCTCTAAATGCCTATACATAGGCTGCTTCTTCAACCATATGGGTTGACTGGCTAATCGGTAAGAAAATTGAAAAAACGGTTTGCCCTGGTTCACTTTGACACTCAACCAGACCGCTGTGTGCATTGATAATGGACTGGGCAATAGGCAGGCCGAGACCGGTTCCTTCACTGCGACCGGTAATCATTGGATAAAAAATATCATCAATTTTATCTGCAGGAATCCCGGGGCCATTGTCCTCGATGTCCACTCTGGCAACCAGGAGATGCTGCACAGATCCAATGGTAAAACGATGCTGAATCCGGGTTCTCAGGATAATATGAGGGTCCTTCGTCCCTGCTTCATTTACCGCCTGCTTGGCATTACGTGCAATGTTGAGGACCGCCTGGATCAGCTGTTCAAAATCACCGGCAATTTCAGGTAGGCTGGGATCGTAGTCGCGCACAATACTAACGGTTGATTGGCTGTCTTCCGCTTCCAGTAACTTGCTGACTCTTTCCAGTACCTCGTGGACGTTCAGCTCTACCATGTTTGGTGGAATATTGGGGCCCAGCATGCGGTCCACCAGATTGCGTAATCGGTCGGTTTCCTTGGCGATCACATCGGTGTATTCAAGCCAGTCCGGGTTGTCGAGCTCAGAAGCGAGCAACTGGGCTGCACCGCGAATACCGCCAAGAGGATTTTTGACTTCATGAGCAAGTCCACGAATAAGCTGTTTGGATGTGTCATGGGTTGCAAGAATGGATTCTTCGCGGCTAATCCTGATCAGGCGGTCCATCTCGCTGATCTCAATCAACAGATAATTGCCCTCTTCCTGATCAAACGGCGTCACGCTGTAGTCGACTACCGTGCTTTTTCCTTGCACATTTTGGAATTCAGCTTTGCGTTTAATAAATGGGTGAGACTGCTGGATGGCATTCACCAGTGCCAGCCTGTCGGCTTTGGACGTGGAGAGTAGCGGGACAATATCCATGCCCAATGCCTTGGTCATACTCAGTCCAAAAATTGCCTCTGCTGATTGATTCATGTAACGAATTTCACAAGAGCTATCTACTAATACAATGGCGGTGTTCAAGTAGTTGAGAAGTTGGCTAAAAAGTTCGCTGTCGGTATTCATTGGTATTCCGTGCGTCAAATTGACGCCAAGCCCTGATAAATATGCAAAGTTCGCGCCAATAATAAGTGCGGTCGCAGGTTGCTTATGAGCACAAAATTGGCGCGATGGGCCAGACGTTATCAATATGATTAAAATTATGCACTAAAATGGTGCATTTAGGGAAAGAAAATTGCCTCAATATAAGGCAGGTGTTTCTTTTAGGGCCTATTGCGATTAGTTAATCACGCTGGGTCGACGGACAAAGACCCGAATGGTGTCGGACTCTGCAAGGACGCTATCCTCACTATCCAGAATATTGACTTGAAGAGTCATTTCTCCGCGAATTAGATTGTCCAGTGTCCAGTTCATGCTGGTACTACGGGCATGCTCTTCCCCGTTCACCACCAATACGGCGATTTCACCGCGAGCAAGTGAGCGTGAAGCCATGGCAGCAACGGTGAAAGACATCTGGCCAGGCGTGATGGTGGTTTCATTCTCTGGTTGAACAATGCTGACCTCAATTTCCGTGGCATCCGTTTGTGGCGTATTGGAGGAGTTATTGCGTTGTACTTCTACGGCAGGCTGGATAATAAGGTCGGGTAGCTTTGCGGGAGGCAGGTCTTGTTGCTCTTCAGGAGGACTATCGCTGTATACGACATTCCCATCTTTATCGACGTACTTATATACCTGGGACTGGGCTGGCGCTGATAACACAAAGAATAAGAGCAGCCACAGGAGATTGCTCGCTTTCGTCGACGAATGAATGATGGAGTGATTGGCATTCATAGATTCAGATGCTCCATGATGGCTCAGTGGTATTATTCCTTTATCCTGGGAAAAATGCAGCTAACAGATTGCCTGTTTAGTCACAGTTTTTCCATTGTTGCCAGGATTCAGGGATAATCCGCAGCCCGGTTGCGTCCTGTTTATCATTGTTCATGCTTTTTATTGTCAAGCTCTTCCCCGAAATTTTTGTTAAAAGTCCACCTGTCCGAAAGCGACTGACCCGAATGCTGGCCAGTAATATGAAACGTCTTTTCCGGGATGTGGAAGGGGCAGAGGTGCGCAGGGATTTTGAAAAAATCGAAGTATGTGTTCCCGATGAACCGGAGAATCGGGCCCGTGCAATTGAAATCCTGTCAACTACACCTGGGATAGATCAGTTTAGTGAGGCATTGGGCGTTCAGTTTGATGGCCTGGAGCACATAGCCGAACTTTGTCATGCGCAGCTTGCCGAAAAAATCTCGGGGAAGACCTTTGTTGTACGGGTTAAGCGCAGTGGCAAGCAGGACTTTAAATCGACGGATGTTGAAAGATATATTGGTGGGTACTTACTACATAACTCTGGTGCTAAAGGTGTCGATCTTCATACCCCGGATGTCCGCATACAGTTGGAAATTCGCCATCAGGATTTGTTTATTATTGACCACACATGGCCGGGCCTGGGTGGTTTTCCCCTGGGCTCACAGGAAAAAGTGCTGTCCCTGATCTCTGGTGGTTTTGATTCTTCTGTGGCCAGCTATCTGTCTACGCGGCGTGGTCTGGTAACCCACTATCTGTTTTTTAATCTGGGGGGACGCGCTCACGAAATTGGTGTCAAGGAAGTCGCCCATTATTTGTGGCAGAAATACTCTTCATCGCATCCGGTGAAATTCATCACGGTGCCCTTTGAGGAGGTGGTGACAGAAATCCTGACCAACATTCCAAAATCCTATATGGGAGTGGCGCTAAAACGAATGATGCTGCGTGCCGCAGAGCAGGTTGCGCAGCAATATGATTTTAAAGCCCTGGTGACCGGGGAGGCGGTGGCCCAGGTATCCAGCCAGACACTGGCCAATCTGGCTGTGATTGACTCCGTATCCGGAATGCTGGTGATGCGACCGCTTTCCACCATGGACAAAACGGAAATAATTAAAATAGCCAGGGACATAGGCACGGAAGAGTTTGCGGCCAGTATGCCGGAGTACTGCGGGGTGATTTCCCGCAAACCTACCACCGCCGCCAAATCCCATATCATTGAGGATGCCGAGACCAGTTTTGATTTCAGTGTGCTGGATCGTGCAGTGGCCGAACACAAGGTGGAGTCGATATCCAGCATTTTGGAGTCGGTGATTGACATACCCGTTGATATTTATGACACATTGGTACCTGGCGCTGTCCTGGTGGATGTGCGACATCCCGATGAGATTCAGCATCACCCCATAGCGGAAACACACTCATCCAATAATGAGCATTTGGAAATCCCCTATTTCCGGATACAGAAGGAATTTGACCGGACGGATGCGAAAAAACGTTATCTGCTTTATTGTGACCGAGGGGTGATGAGTCGACTGCATGCCGAGCTTCTGGTGGAAGCCGGCTACCGAAATGTTGGCGTTTATCGGCCCGGCAGAACCTAGGCTGTCATTAATTCAAACTATTGTGTAAAGCTGATAAAGTGAAGCAGTCTATGACTTTCTGAGACTTCCATAAGTTAAGGGGCCCGTACAAATGACACTGACCGAATTGCGCTACATTGTCATGCTTGCCAAAGAGCAGCATTTTGGACGGGCAGCAGAGCGCTGTTTCGTCAGCCAGCCCACCCTTAGCATTGCGGTCAAGAAACTTGAGGATGAGCTTGGTATTGCCCTGTTTGAGCGGACAAAAAGCCGTGTTCATCCAACCCCGATTGGTGAGCAGATTGTTGCCCAGGCCCAGCAAATTCTGGAACAGACGTCATCAATTAAGGATCTGGCCAGTTCGGGTAAAGACCAGCTAAGCAGTCCCCTTTCCGTGGGCGCCATCTTTACTATTGGCCCCTATCTATTCCCGCATTTAATTCCCCAGCTTAGAAGTATTGCGGGGGAGATGCCTCTCATTATTGAGGAGGGTTATACCGCAGACTTGCGTAAGCGGCTGCGAAATGGAGACCTGGATGTCGTAATACTGTCCCTCCCGTTTAATGAGCCGGATGTTGTAACCCAGCCAATTTATGAGGAACCTTTTGTGGTGCTGCTACCGGGCTCGCATCCGCTGGGCAAGCAAAAACTGGTTAAGGCCACGGATCTGGACAAGGAAAACGTGCTGATGTTGGGTGAAGGTCACTGTTTCCGTGACCAGGTGCTCGAGATGTGCCCTTCCCTGCGCAAACCGGTAGAAGACAATAATTCGCCTATTCGAACGGCTGCAGAAGGAGGCTCTCTGGAAACGCTTCGCCACATGGTGGCATCCGGACTGGGAATCACTATCTTGCCTTATTCCGCCACGCTGAATACCCAGTACACTGAGGGAGCTCTCATTACCCGTCGCTTTGAGCCGCCGACGCCAACCCGGACTGTGGCACTGGCCTGGCGGGCCAGCTTCCCGCGCCACAAAGCAGTTGATGCATTGAGGCAGGCAATACAACAATGTGGTCTCGAGTTTTAAATTCCTGAAATAGATTGTTCATTTTCCCCGGCGTATTTCTATGGCATCGCCAAGAATAGGTGTTCCAGGACTGGAAAAACCGGTCGACCAATTAAAAGGCGTTGGCCCCAAATTGCAGGCCTTGCTGGAAAAGGCAGGTATTTACGAGATCAAGGATTTGCTCTTCAGATTGCCTTTGCGCTATCTGGACCGAACTCAAATATCACCCATAGGTGCTTTGCAGCCCAATCAATATGTGTTGATTCAGGGGGAAATACTGGCCTCCGATATTCTCTTTGGTCGCCGCCGTAGTTTGATGGTCAAACTCGGGGACGGGACGGGCGTTACTACACTGAGGTTTTTCCACTTTTCGCAGGCCCAGAAAGCCGGCTTGAGCCGAGGCAAATTTTTGCGCTGCGCGGGAGAAGTCCGTCCGGGTCGGTCGGGGCTGGAGCTGTATCATCCTGAATACGAGTTCGTCCAGGAAGGCGCGCCACCGCCGGAGGCGGAGTTAACACCGGTATATTCAACCACCGAAGGGCTGACCCAGGCGCGTTTGCGCGATCTTAGTTCGCAAGCTCTCAACGCACTCAGGCAGGCGCCGGTTGAGGAATTGGTTTCCGAAGGGCCGGGCAAGGATATCCCGCTCAGGCAGGCACTTCTTTATCTGCATCGTCCGCCAGTGGATGCACCGGTAAGCCAGTTGTTATTGGGACAGCATCCTTTCCAAAAGAAAATCGTGTTTGAAGAACTGGTTGCGCATCAACTGAGCATGCAAATGGCACGCAACCGAGTCAAATCAAGAAAGGCTCCCAGTCTTTCAGCAAAGCAAAAGGAAAAAGAACAGTTCCTGGCCCAGTTGCCTTTCATTCCCACAGACGCCCAAACGCGAGTGATTCGTGAAATAGAAGCGGATATGCAGCTGGGACATCCCATGTTGCGCTTGCTGCAGGGCGATGTCGGCTCGGGAAAAACCCTGGTTGCGGCGATATCTATCCTGGCGGCCCTTGGGTCGGGTCATCAGGCGGCGGTGATGGCCCCGACTGAGATACTGGCCGAGCAGCATCTGCATAAGTTTGAGAGCTGGTTGCAGCCACTCGGTTACAAAGTGGTTTTCTTCAGCAGCAAAGTGAAAGGCAAGGCGCGGGAAGCGGTTCTGGAACTGATTAAATCAGGCGTGGCGCAAGTGGTAATCGGCACACATGCACTGATCCAGTCGGACGTTGAGTTTGCCAGGCTGGGATTGATGGTGATTGATGAGCAGCACAGATTTGGTGTGAACCAGCGGCTTGAATTACGGCAAAAAGGGGCCTCTGGTGATCAGGTGCCTCACCAGTTGATTATGACCGCAACCCCGATTCCAAGGACGCTGGCTATGAGTCATTACGCGGATCTGGATACCTCCATCATCGACGAACTACCCCCGGGGCGGACACCTGTGGTGACGGCTGCATTGCCAGGCATTCGCCGTACTGAAGTGATAGAGCGAGTTAAAGTCGCCTGTGAACAGGGCCGCCAGACATATTGGGTTTGTACCCTGGTCGAAGAATCGGAAGAACTGCAGGCGCAGGCAGCGGAGGCAACCGCCGATGAGCTTTCCATCACCCTTGGTGACTGGTCCGTGGGTCTGGTCCACGGTCGTATGAAGCCGAGTGAAAAACAGCGTGTCATGCAGGAATTTCACCAGGGACACATACAGGTACTGGTTGCCACTACCGTGATTGAAGTTGGTGTGGATGTGCCCAATGCCAGCCTCATGATTATCGAAAATCCTGAACGACTGGGGCTGTCCCAGTTGCATCAGCTGCGTGGACGGGTAGGCCGGGGCCGGGTTGAGTCCCATTGCCTGTTGCTTTACGAAGCACCACTTTCAGAAAATAGCACAGCACGTATTCGAGCCATGCGTGAAACGAACGATGGTTTCAAAATAGCCGACATTGATCTTCAGCTGCGTGGTCCCGGTGAACTGCTGGGCTCACGCCAGGCAGGAGAACAAGGTTTTTTAATGGCAGATCTGGGCCGCGATGCTGAGCTTTTGCCTGAAGCCCATCAATGTGCCAAACGTATGTTGCAGGAAGATCCACAGCGAGCTAATCGCCTTTTGCACCGTTGGTTGCCGGACTCACTGCGTTACCTGGATGCCTGATACGCACGGTTGAGAGTAAGGCCCCCAGCCAGATCAGCAGGGCAAGCACCAGAACTGGCATATCCCCTGCACGTGTATAGGGTGTATACCCTGATCGTGGTTCCACCGTCGTTGACAAGATCTGGGCGCTGGTATCGGTGGCGGCTGCAATGACGTCACCCTTGTGATTAATGTGAGCGCTATACCCGCCAAAGCTGGATCTCAACAGCGGTTTTTGTTGCTCTATCGCCCTTATCCGGGCGATTTGCAATGTCTGGTCGAGCTGGGCAGATTGCGTGAACCAGCGATCATTACTCAGGTTTACCAGTATGTTCGCATCGTCCGCGAAGGTATTCAGATAATTGCCCCAGGCAATTTCATAGCATATGAGCGGCGCAATAGAGAAGCGATCGGCCTCATAATCAAACGGAATGCGTTTATCCTCGGCGGTAGTCGCTTTTGTGGACAGCTTTTGTTCTTCTTCCAGGTCGGCGGCCTTTGTACTTCCCGGCAGTGTTCGCTCTCCCAGGGGAACGAGCTTTTCCTTGAAATAGAGTCCTTCCGCAGCGCCCAATCCATACACAGCGTTATAGGTTCCACTATCTGGCTGTCCGGCATAATGGTTGGCGCCAGTGATCAACGCAGTATCTGAGGCCCTGGCTTTCTGTGCGAGCATGTAGATCCGGCCGGCAGAGTAATCGACACTGGCCCGGATACCGCGCTCGGGCCAGACCAGTAAACCTGGTTGCCAGTGCCCGTCACTGAGTTCTGCTACTTCCCGATTCCAGATCTGGTCTCTTTCTTCAGCGCTGTAGGCTTCTTGCAGCCAGGCCTTTGCCTCGGGTTGCACAATGGTGGCAGGAATGGAGGCCCCCATGCTTTGGGTCCAGTTTATGCCGGATAGCAATCCGCCTCCCGCCCAGAGAACAAATACTCCAGCGAGCGGAATCATGGATTTCTTTTTGACTGCGGTAAAGAAAAGCACGGCACTCAGGCTGGCCGCAAGGCCAACCCCCAGAGCACCAAATATGGGCACCCAGCCGGTCAGACAACTGGGCAGGAGAGCATAGCCTGACAAAAGCCAGGTAAGGCCTCCCAAAATCCAGTAGCGCATCCATTCGCATAAAACCCAGGCAAGTGGAAAGCAGGCCAGGCGTAGACGGGAGTTGGTCGGGCAGAGGCAGTATAGAAGCCATGGCACAAGTAGTATGGCGCTATAAACCAGTCCCGTGACAATCGTCAGGCTGACGGCAGCGATGGAATCAAGACCTAAAATTTTCCCCAGCCCAAGATACATCCAGTGCATGGCGGTGCCAAAGTGCAACGCCCAAAATGTCCACAATCCAGACAAGGCCAAAACGAAGTGAGCCGGTTGCAGGAAATACAGGAGTCCGATTTGGGCAAAAAGAACAGCCGGCCAAAGATTCGCAGGGGCAAACGCCAAGCTTGCCAGGATGCCGAGCAGGCCGCAGTAGATGAGGAGTAAGAGAGGATTTTTCGGCCGGCCTACTTGGGACAGAGCCAGGGAATCGGGTGAAGAGGAATCAGGTAAAAAATTAAGACGCAAACTGGTAAGTGTTCGAATTCGAAAATACCCTGTCAGGAAGGGGAAACTTCCAGCTTGTTTTGGTAGCCGGCCCTGCCTTCATTGTTGGCAATGGCATCCTTATTGCCCGCTGTACTGGACATGGTCAGATCCAGCAGTTCAGGGGCCTGCCAGCAAGGTTTCCCTTCTTTGTTAGAGGGGTTTTTGTGCAAATTTTTTTCCGGCATGGCTTGCTTCCATTTCGCTCAGGGCGTAAATCAAAGACAGGCTGCTGATCATCCGGGCTACGTCAATTAGATGCGTAGTACAAATCCAGCAACCCAAGTTAATTCTGACAGCATTTTTGCCAACTGCAATGTTTTCGTGGCCTGAAATTTCGTGCACATCACAAAATTACGGAACTGGTGTGGAATATTTGTGAGTTAGTCGAGGTTCAAATACATGATGGGCAGTAGCTGGGAAAACCGGAAAAGTCAAAAAAGTCGACCCGTAGTTAGCCAAAATCGGGCGAGCCTTATCAGGATGGCGATACCTCAACCTTGCCTCCCCGTCCGCGATTTCCTTCCTGGGGGGCAAGAGCATCCTTGTTCCCCGATGTAAAGGGCAACGCCAGGTTCAACAGCCTTGGTGCATGCCAGCGGTCTTTCTTTTTCTGCCCGTTGTATTTGTGCAATTCAGTGCAAGACATATTCCTCTCAGATGTCATTATTAAAGCCGATACTAAATTAAAGGATGTTCAGAAAAACCACGCTTGTTTGTGCGCAGTTTTTATACAAAAGTGTTCTAAATTCTTGCCAATATTGCAGCTAACTGCAATGGTTCAATGCCCTGAAATTATGCACAGATCACATAATCACGGGTTTGATGTTAGATATTTGTGATTCAGTCGTGGTCGGCAATACATTGAGGCGGGCCGGCATACCAAGAATTGCTTTTGTTGGCCGTTAAAATCGCTATAATCGCGCCTCATTTTTCACCCCTCCCAATCCGGGCCTCGACCCGAGCAACCATGATCGAAAAACTCAGAAATATCGCCATTATTGCCCACGTTGACCATGGCAAGACCACTCTCGTGGACAAGCTTCTTCAACAGTCTGGAACCCTGGACAGAAAGTCCGTGGGGGAAGAGCGCATTATGGACTCCAATGACCAGGAGAAGGAACGCGGCATCACTATCCTGGCGAAAAATACGGCGATTAGCTGGAACAACTACCGTATCAACATTGTGGACACGCCGGGACACGCGGATTTTGGCGGGGAAGTCGAACGGGTTCTATCGATGGTGGATTCGGTTTGTCTGCTTGTGGATGCGGTCGATGGTCCCATGCCACAAACCCGCTTCGTTACCCAAAAAGCATTCGAGCGGGGTCTTCGCCCAATTGTTGTGATCAACAAGGTTGACCGTCCGGGTGCACGTCCGCACTGGGTGATGGATCAGGTGTTTGAGTTGTTCGATAACCTGGGTGCGACCGATGAGCAGCTCGATTTTCCCGTCATTTATGCGTCGGCTCTGAACGGTATTGCCGGTAACGAAGTGGAAGATCTCGCGGACGATATGACGCCCTTGTTTAAGATGATTGTGGATCATGTGCCCGCGCCAGACGTCGACCCTGACTCGCCCTTCCAGATGCAGATTTCTGCCCTGGATTACGACAGCTATGTAGGTGTCATTGGTATCGGGCGTATCACCCGCGGCAAACTCAAACCCAACCAGCAAGTGGTGGTTAAATCTGCGGATGGAAAAGAGCGCAAGGGCCGTGTGTTGAACATTAAAGGCTATTTGGGGCTCGAGCGAATAGATACCCAGCTTGCCGAAGCGGGTGACATTGTCTGTATCACCGGTATAGATAAATTAAAGATTTCCGATACCCTTTGTGATCCCGACCATGTCGAAGCCCTGCCCGCGTTGAGTGTCGATGAACCGACCGTCAGCATGACGTTTTTGGTCAATGACTCTCCTTTTTCGGGAAAAGAAGGCAAGTTTGTGACCTCGCGCAACATCAAGGAGCGACTGGAACAAGAGCTGATTCACAACGTTGCCCTGCGTGTAAAACAAGGCGACTCGGCAGACAAGTTTGTCGTTTCCGGCCGGGGCGAACTGCACCTGTCAGTGTTGATCGAAACCATGCGTCGCGAAGGTTTTGAACTGGGCGTATCGCGTCCCGAAGTGGTGCAGCGTGAAATCGATGGAAAGATCCAGGAGCCTTTCGAGTCCGTGGTGATTGATATTGAGGAAAAACACCAGGGTGCCGTAATGGAAGAGCTGGGTTTGCGCAAAGGCGAACTGAAAAACATGCAGCCGGACGGCAAGGGACGGGTTCGTCTGGAATTTATTGTACCTTCGCGAGGCCTGATCGGTTTTCGGGGGCACTTCCTGACCCTGACCTCCGGTTCCGGCATTATGACCAGCATTTTTGATCACTATGGCGTGGTTAAAGAAGGCGAAGTAGCAAAGCGTCAGAACGGTGTATTGGTCAGTATGGTCAAGGGCAAAACACTGGCTTACGCCCTGTTTAACCTTCAGGATCGCGGTCGCCTGTTTATGGGCCATGCGGAAGAGGTTTACGAGGGCCAGATTATCGGCATTCACTCACGCGCCAATGACTTGACTGTAAACCCCACCAAGGCCAAACAGCTGACCAATATCCGTGCAGCCGGCACGGACGAAGCGCTGACGCTGGTACCCCCAATTCGTCACACCCTCGAACAGGCGCTTGAATTTATTGAAGACGACGAGCTGGTGGAAGTGACACCTTCATCCATTCGTCTTCGCAAAAAACTGCTCACCGAAAATGAAAGGAAACGAGCCAAGCCCAAAGTGGCCTAGACGGAAGACCTAAATAACCTAACGCTGTTTATAGTCAGCGTTAGTTTAAAACTATTCCTGCTGCTTTAAATTCGACCTGGTCTCGAAAACCCGGCAATTTGCTACTGTCTGCCTGCAAGTCAGCAGTATGAGTTTCCTGAATAATCTTTGTATTTCCGTTTTATCCTTTCTTGTCATGCCTCGCCTGGCTTTATAGCTCCAGGACATGCACACGTCTTTGGTGTGCGCATCTAAAATTTCTAATTTTGGGTCGCCATCTTCCAGCCAGGCATTAATGTGATAACTCATATTGGGGTCCTCCTGAGAAAAGCTGACTATATTCATAGATGAAAATAATATTTATTATCATTTAATAGTCAACTCTTGTCTCCTATCTTTAATAAGCAAGAGCAGTCGATATACTGGGCCCTGATTAAATACGCGGCCAAGACGGCAATACGCTATAGCACCGTCGCCTCAAGCTGACGTCAGTTGGCTACTCAGACTATTGATCAATAGGGGGAAAATGATGAAGACTTCAGGGCGGTTCAACGGTGTTCAACTAACCACTGTTTTGATGGGAATCTGTATGGTTTTCTTGCACGCGGGTGAGGTATTCGCCCAGTCGCCAGAGCCCGATTACGGCAATATTGTTTTCGCGACGGTCGGTGACAAGAATCTCGTGCTTGATATTTATCTGCCCGATGGCGTAGAGAACCCTCCCTTGCTGGTTTGGGTACATGGTGGTGCCTGGCGCAGCGGAAGCAGGCTGGAGGTTCCCCCTGTATTTGTAGACGGTGGCTTTGCCGTGGCCAGCGTTGACTACCGGCTTTCTCCTGAGGCGCAGTTTCCTGCACAAATACATGACATCAAGGCGGCCATACGATTTCTTCGGGCTAAAAGTGATAAATACGGGTTTAGTACCGACCAGATAGCGATCTCCGGTTCATCAGCCGGGGCACATCTGGCAGCACTTGTCGGTGTAACCAATGGCCATGCTGAACTTGAAGGCATGGTCGGGGAGTATCAGGATGCATCCTCAGATGTTCAGGCCATCGTTTCATATTTCGGTGCGTCAAACCTGACGAGCATTCTGGGTCAGTCCACGCCTCATGGATTGAGTGTTCGCAAGCCGGCACTTGATCTGTTCATTGGTGGGCAACCTGATGTTGTAACGGATGTCGCCAGGTTGGCCAGTCCGGTGTTCCATGTTGATGCCGGTGACCCGCCGTTATTGCTATTGCATGGAGACCAGGATCCGCAAATGCCCATCAACCAGTCACATGAACTGGAAGGAATTTACAAGCAATACGGTCTGGACGTCAGCTTCGACGTTGTGCACGGTGCCGCCCATGGCGGTCCCGCTTTCTATGAGGGTGAACACCTCGAAAACGCGTTGGGTTTTCTGGAACGAACAATCGGCAAGTAGGAGAGCCGGCCCAAAATAGGAAATACAAAAAAAGGGTAGTTCTACATGAAGATAAGACCAGCATTGGCAAGCGATGCTGAGACAATTGCCGAGATACATGCCACAAGCTGGCGTGATACCTATCAGGGTACTTTAACCGCGGAATATCTTTTGGATGTTGTGCCCAAGGAACGATATGAGCTCTGGATAGACCGGTTTGAAAAACCAAAGCCGAATCAGTATGTGGCCGTTGCCGAACAGGACGGGAAAATCCTGGGGTTTGCCTGTGTCTATGTCGGCGAAAACTCCCAATGGGGTTCCTACGTCGACAATTTACATGTTCGCAAGGATCATCAATCCAAAGGTATTGGAAAATCGCTTTTGGCTGAAATTTGCCGTTGGTGTCTACAGCAGAACCCAGCGGGAAGTATCTGTTTGACGGTGAATCAGGACAATGTAAACGCGCAGGAATTTTATAAGTCAGTTGGGGCCCGTAACCTGAAAGAGGATATGTGGAATGCGCCAGATGGCAGCAGGGTACCTATATACTGGTTTGTCTGGGACAAAGCCAGCGTTGACATGTTGGCGGAGGCTGGATAACCCGGTAAATCAAAAGAATAATGCTTCAGGCTAAGGCAGCCTGAAGCGTTATGAATCCTCTAAAAGAATAGTGTAACCTCCCAAGTCAGTTGACAAAACAATGATATCGGGAGGGTACTGATGGAAAGAGCCGCACAACGACCTGATTATATCTATGTGTTCATGGCTCTTTTATTTGTCATTACCGCAATAGCCGGTTTTGCTCCCACTTCGCTTGGCCTGATTGGAAGAGTGGCATCCGGAGAGCAACCTGTCCCTCCATTTATTATGCATTTTCATGCAGCTTCGTTGAGTCTGTGGCTGCTATTGCTTCTTGCGCAAGCGGCGCTCATGTATACCGGGAAGCCGTCGTTACACATGAAACTTGGCCTTGCATCTTTCATTCTGGCTCCCTGTGTGTTGCTCTCGATGCTGGGTATCGAAGTCTACTATGCCCACCATGTTCTCGCGCCTTCCGACGCTTCGCCAGAATCAATTGCAGAATTTAAGCGGAGCATTTCCGATATTGTGCTTATCCATGGTGTTAGCTACCTGTTTTTCCCCAGCTTCTATCTTTGGGCAATTTTGGTGCGACACAAGGACAGTGAATCTCACAAGAGATTGATGATTTTAACGGCCCTGGTATTAATGATCCCGGCGCTGGGCCGGCTAATAGGGTTTTCGCAAGTGCTTCCGGATCTTGGGTTCAATGTCATTGATGCCAGGCATTTTTATATGCTGGTATTGATTGTCCCGGCAGTTGTCCGTGACGTTGTTAAAGAAGGCAGGCTCCACCGCTCGTATCTAATAGGGCTGTCATTGATCGGGGCTTGGGTTGTAACTGCCCACTTTCTTTGGGGTTCCTCATGGTGGATAGAAACAGCACCGAAACTTTTAGGTGTTTGACAGGATAAAGACGAGGGAGCAGTATGGCCCTGCCTGGTTTGACGCCATTAATTAATAATTCAAGCTTCGTCTATTTTTTGGGAAAAAATCTTAGAAATAAAAGGTGTGATGGAAGATAGACTCCAACAATAAGTACCAATAACAGCAGAACGAGATACAGCGGCGCGGGCAGCCAGTTTTGTGGTTCTGCGAGGCCGTAAACCCAATTGATGTTTTTCGAAGGCTCCGTAATTAATCGTGTAATCGGCACTACTACCAGTGCAATTAAACTCTGTACGGGTAGGGCGCGGCGATCGTAGCCGTATCGGTATAGCATCAAAAGTAGTACAGGTGGTAAAGCCAGGTGAAATGCACCCGAGAGAAAACGGATATACCACTCGGTATCGTCGGTATACATATAGGCGGCTATGTGGGTCAGGTTGCCGCCCAGTATAAAATCGAGAACCCAGCTCAGTTCAAGAAACAACACACCAACAGCCATGGTGCTCGCGAGAAAACGACTTTCCAGCCACAACGCGGGGACCATAACGATCAAGGCGATATCGGAAAACCATAAAAAATTAGACGGACCGAGATCACGCCAGTAGACCAGCACAATAATGCAAGCCATGAAGGTATAGGCCAGTTTAATCCATAGGGGAATGCGATTGCTGGTCATATATTATTAGGGAAGACAAGGGACGTCCTTGTTACAGAAGCCACAGGCAGGCCATTGCATGTACTTAGGAAACCCGGGCGACGAGAGCCCAGGGAACGACAAAGTCGTCCGAAGGGCGTTCTGCATATACGGTATCGTCAGATGTCAGTTTTCCAGCCTGGCATCCAATGTGATTTCCGCATTCAGTACCTTGGAAACCGGGCAGCCTACTTTGGCTTTTTGAGCCAGCTCATCGAACTGTGCCTGGTCCGTTCCAGGTACTTTTGCCGTCAGGTCGAGATGTATTTTGGTGATGGAGAAACCATCGTCTGTTTTGTCCAGGGTGACGTGGGCCTTGGTGTCGATTTTCTCCGGAATTAGATCGGCTTCCCCCAGTATCTTTGATAGCGCCATGGAGAAGCAGCCGGCATGGGCCGCGGCAATCAGTTCTTCCGGGTTGGTGCCGGGTGCATCTTCGAAGCGCGTTTGGAAGCCATATTTGGTGTTGGAAAGCACGCCACTTTCAGTGGTGAGCTCACCCTTACCGTCTTTCAATCCGCCTTGCCAGATAGCTGAACCTGTACGTTTCATAGACCCTCCTGATCTGTTAATTGAAAAAAAGCCACTAATCATTCGGCCTGTATTCATGGTAGGCAATTAGTATGACGAATAAAAGGGTGCCGCCTGGCCGACGGGTCAGTGACCTGAAAGCTGTCTATGTCTTCTCTCTTTGATAGGCAGGGTGCAAGTTAGCTGCGGTGTGCTCCAGCACCCGACCACAAGCCGGGTGCTGGTTATGTTCATTTGGCTTCAGTTAGTGTGTTGTAGCTGTTGATCAAATTACGATAATCAGGAATATGATTTGCAAATAGCTGTCCCAGTCCTTCGACATCGTTTCGCCAATCTCTATGTAACTCACAGGCTACACCGAACCAGGTTATTAACTGAGCCCCCGATGCAGACATTCGATCCCATGCAGAATCGCGTGTCAGCGCATTGAAAGTGCCCGAAGCGTCGGTAACAACGAATACATCGAAATCTTCAGCCAGAGCCGAAAGTGTTGGGAAGGCAACACAAACCTCAGTAACCACACCGGCGATAATTAATTGCTTTTTGCCGGTAGCTTTCACAGCTTCTACGAATTCTTCGTTATCCCATGCGTTAATCTGCCCTGGCCTTGCAATGAATGGTGCGTCCGGAAAAGTCTCTTTTAATTCAGGAACCAGAGGTCCATTAGGGCCATTTTCAAAGCTGGTCGTGAGAATGGTAGGAAGATTGAAATACTTTGCGAGATCAGCAAGTGCCAGTACATTATTTTTGAATCGATCAGGATCAATATCCCGAACCAGGGACAGTAATCCAGTCTGGTGATCTACTAAAAGTACCGCGGCGTTTGCTTTATCAAGACGTGTGTACAGTTTACCCATAATTAACTCCTTACAGTTTTGAGCTTTCTGAAAAGTCTAAATAAGTCGCGTTAATTGGTGTAGTCCACTAAAATTCGACGCAGCGTTCTTCCTATAGAACGATAATCAATAGAAAGGCCATCGGATGCACGATCTAAACGACCTATATTTTTTCGTAAAAGTGGTTGAGTACGGCGGGTTTACTCCAGCGGGTCGGAAGCTCGGAATTGCCAAGTCCAGGCTTAGTCGTCGTATTAAATTGTTGGAGGAACGACTTGGCGTGCGTTTAATCCAGCGTTCATCTCGTAGCTTTCGTGTGACAGATGTTGGCAGATTGTATCTTGAACATTGTTTGGCAATGTTAGTTGAGGCTGAAGCAGCTCAAGAGTCCGTTGATCAGTTGCAAGCAGAGCCTGCTGGTAATATCAAAATGACATGTCCTGTGGGATTGCTGCATTTCCACGCGGGAAGAATCTTGGCTAAGTTCATGTCTCAATATCCCCGTGTAAATATTCATCTTGAAGCAACTAACAGGCGGGTGGACCTTCTGAATGAAGGTGTCGATATAGCATTGCGGGTTCGACCATTCCCACTTGAGGATACGGACCTTGTAGTAAGGGTATTATCCGATAGAGGGCAGTGTCTGGTTGCGAGTCCGGATTTGGTTGAACGGATGAATGGTTTGCCCAACAATCCCGAAGAGCTTAAGAACTGGCCTGGCTTAAGCCGATCGACACCAAATGAGTTACATGCCTGGATCTTAAAAGATGGAACCGGTGAAACAAGGAAAATAACTTTTAATCCACGCTATGTAACTACTGATATGTATGCTTTAAAGGAAGCTGCTATGGCAGGTGTGGGCGTTGTTCAACTGCCATTATTAATGTTGCGACACGAGACAGAAAAAGGGACTTTGATATCACTGCTCCCTGATTGGGAGCCTCGAAGGGAGGTTATACACTTTGCATTTCCAAGCAGGCGTGGGATGCTGCCATCTATTCGGGCTCTAATAGAATTTTTTGCTGAACAATATGCAATTATCAACGAAGGTTGATAAACATTATAAATGCAATTGCCCGGTATTTTATTTCCATTGTGCTACATCAATAGTGACGCTATTCGTTTGAATTAAAGGCAAGCCACCTGGTCAGGGCACAGTTTTGTTTCGGGCTTATCCGCTGGAGAGCAGTCGACAGGCTGGCAAAGGGAATATTTTGTCTGTACTAATCTAACGACTATCAATCTTAATTCTTGGGCACTGGCCGTTTTTTCCCGTTGTCGTCGATTGCCACGTAGGTAAAGATCGCTTCGGTAACCTTGCGTCGCAAACGCTCGCCATCGGTTGGGGCATAGCTTTTGTGTACCCAGACTTCCAGAGCAATGGCGATGGACGTATTGCCTATTTTGGTTACCTGACCATAACAGCAAACGGTATCGCCAACGGCAACCGGCTCAATAAACTTCATCTGATCCGCAGCAATAGTAGCTATTCTGCCCATGGAGATTTCCTTGGCCAGGATGCCTCCCGCAATATCCATCTGCGACATGACCCAGCCGCCAAAAATATCGCCGTTGGCATTGGTATTGGCCGGCATGGCCAGGGTGCGTAAAAGTAGTTCGCCGTGTGGTTCTTCGCCAGACATAGTTGCTCCCAAGTACTTACAGTAGAGGGTATATTAACCCCGATTTATCGCCCGCCAAGCTCAGCATAGCGAAAGCAGTTTGTGAGGTGGTCGTTGACCATGCCCGTGGCTTGCATGAACGCATAGCAGATGGTTGGTCCGACAAAATTAAACCCGTCTTTGCGCAGCTGCTTGCTCATGGCATTTGATTCTGCCGTTTCCGCAGGCACTTCGGCGAGTGTTCGCCACTGGTTTTGTTTGGGCTGGCCGCCAACAAATTGCCACAGATAGTCGGCGAAGGTGCCTGATTGGGTGATTCGCAAATAGGCCTGGGCATTTTGTACCGCAGAGGCGATTTTAAGGCGGTTGCGAATAATTTCCGGGTTCTGGGACAGGCTGTAAAGCTTGTCCTGGTCATAACCGGCTATTTTTATTGGGTCGAATTGATCAAAAGCCTGTCGGTAACCTTCGCGTTTTTTCAGGACGGTTATCCAGGAAAGACCGGCCTGGGCACCTTCCAATATCAGGAATTCAAATAGTTTTTGATCATCATAAAGCGGGGAGCCCCACTCGACATCGTGATAATCCTGATAGATATCGCTTCCTTCGCACCAGTCACAGCGATGAATATGGTTACTGGCAGACATATGGTTCAAACTCCTGTTTCAGTTCGCCCAGAATATAGAGTTGTAAAAAAATGTGGAACACCAAATAAATGAAAGCGCTGATTCAACGAGTTCGTCATGCTCATGTTGAGGTTGAGGGGAAAAAGGTTGGAGAAATAGGCCAGGGATTACTGGTGCTGCTCGGCGTGGACAGGGATGATCAGGAATCAGTGGCTGAGAAGCTGGCCGAGCGCGTTGTCGGGTATCGTATTTTTGCCGATGAACAGGGAAGGATGAATCTGGGGCTAAAAGACATAGATGGCGATATTCTGGTGGTTTCCCAATTCACACTATCAGCCGATACCCGCAAAGGACGCCGCCCCAGCTTTACCAGTGCTGCACCGCCAGAACAGGCCAAAGCGATTTACGAATACTTTGTCCGCTGTTGCAAAACACATTTATCCAACGTGGAAACCGGCGTTTTTTCGGCAGATATGCAGGTGAGCCTGGTCAATGACGGACCGGTAACGTTTTTGCTGGAAGCGGAATAGCCGGTTAGCTGGAATTGGAATAACTGACTAGATTAATTCCAGAAACTGTTCGGGCTCAAAGGTGATGGGCAGCCGGCGGTATTCTCCGGAATCGGGATTCATGATGATAATCTGTGGAAAGGATTCAACGCCAAAATGCTGAAAAATCGGCCGGTCTTCCTCGGCGGTCCACTCCACGTGGGCGGCGACGTAATTTTGGTGGATTTTATCGCGAACCCGCTCATCGGCCATCACCTGTGTATTGAGCTTGCGACAACTGCCACACCATACGGCTCCAAATTCCAGCAGCACAGGTTTGCCCGAGGCTGAGGCTTCCTCAATGGCAGTTTCGTAAGACTGGAAGGCGATTCCAGTCTCATCCAGTGCTTTTTGGCCAAGCCATATTTGCACCTGCTTGCCGCCAAAAAAAATGACAGCGAACATAACAGCGACAATCGCTGTTTCCTTAAATATGTATCGAAGTTTTGATTTGATTTGGCTAGCCATTAAGCCATTCTAGCGATTTACTGGCCTGAAAAAATGAACATTGGTTGAGAATCCAGCGCGGGCAGGCATTTTACAGACATAAAAAAGGCGGCCAATGGCCGCCTTGATTTAAGAGAGCAAGGTTTACTTTTCCTTGTCTTCAGACTCTTCAGCAGGAGCTTCTTCTTCAGCAGGAGCTTCTTCTTCAGCAGGAGCTTCTTCTTCAGCAGGAGCTTCTTCAGCAGGAGCTTCTTCAGCAGGAGCTTCTTCTTCAGCAGGAGCTTCTTCTTCAGCAGGTGCTTCTTCTTCAGCAGGTGCTTCTTCTGCTGGAGCCTCTTCTTCGGCTGGGGCTTCAGCTACAGCTTCTTCGGTTGCTGCCTCTTCCGGCTCCGGAGCGGGCTCGGCCTTGGGCTCTGGCGCTGTAATCAGGCCAGCCTCAATCAGTACAGCGACTTTTTCATCGCCATTTACCGGTTGACCCTTTAGGGTTTTTACAGCAAAACGGCCATCGTTGCGCTTGTAAATCTTGTGGGATTCAGTTTTCTTTTCGAGTTGCATGGTTACTCACCTTGGTTTTCACAAAAAAAGGAGCGCGCACTCTAGAGGCTTTGGAGTGATTTAACAAGCGTAACTGGTTGTTATTGCGGCCCATTTTACAAGCCTTGTCAGATATCGACTGAGAGCTCCCTGTGAATTTTCCATTGGCCGGATTCCCGGACAAGGATCAAGCGCTTGAAACTTTCATCACTGTAATTGGAGGCGTTGTAGATTTGCAGAAAATCGGCCTCGGCGTTATAGGTGTCGGTAAATTCAATTTCCAGGTCGGTAATTTCCACTTCAATCCATTCGGGTGAAATGATTCTGGGCTCGCGGTAGGCACCCCATGCGGCCTTGTCTTGGCCGTTTTCTGAAATAAAGGAACTGGCGTAGTGATCCAGATAGCCACTGACATTCTGGTTGGACCACTGTTGCGCCCATTGCTCCAGCGTACTGATGATTTCACTTTCAGGCAGCAGCTGTTCTATGTTTTGTTGATCTGTGGTTAATGAACTGCTTCGCTGCTCGCCCGGCACAGGGTCAGCCTCGACAGATGGTTGGGCGGGAGGTGTGGGCATGGGTGCCGGCTCTGCGGTAGAGCCGTTTTCCAGACCATCATCAAGAAAAACGCGTTGTTCGTTCGGTAAGGGAGGGAGAATTTCCTCGGCATTCTCTTCCGGTACTCGCTCATCCAGGGGAACATAGTCACTGACTTCTTCCTGGCTTACCCAGAGCATGCGGGGGATAGCGTAAAGCAGACCGATAACGCACAAAACCACAGCGGCAATATTGATGTGCCATGGAGTTACTCTACGACCAGCGGCCTGCTGGTCACGAATTTTGCGCTCATAGTTGATTTGATCAATTTCTTCCCGGCTTAACTCATTTGAGTCATTGTCATCCGGTGATTTTTTTGAATTTTGTGTTTTGTCGTCATTTGTCATGATTGAATGCCATGCAAGTTACGATCCCCGGTACGAGGGGTTGAACTCTCTGTTAATATAGCGCCTTTACTGCCCAATTTTCCATAAATGACTCTAGTTCGCTGTGACCAAATCTCCATAGAGTTTGGCGATACTCCTTTGCTTGTCGATGCCGATTTTTCTGTCGAAACAGGTGAACGTGTGTGCCTGATTGGCCGTAATGGAACGGGAAAATCGACCCTGATGAAGATTGTCACTGGCGAATATCAGCCCGATCGCGGCGAGGTCCAGTATAAGGACAATTTGCGTGTCAGTGTACTGGATCAGCAGCTTCCGGAGAGTGAAAATGAAAAAGTGTTTGATGTGGTGCGACAGGGTCTTGCGCGACAAATACGCTTAATTGAAGAGTTTAAGAAGCTCAGTGATCAGTCACTCAATCGCAATGACCTGAAGGATCTGGAGGCCCTTCAGTCCAGAATAGAAGCCGGGGGCGGCTGGCAACCGGATCAACAGGTGGAAACTATCATCAGCCAGCTGGAGCTGCCAGCCGAAAGCAGGATGGCCGATCTTTCCGGCGGCTGGCGTCGTCGGGTCGCCCTGGCCAGGGCGCTGGTATCAAATCCCGAGCTTTTGCTGCTGGACGAGCCCACAAACCATCTGGATATTTCCACCATTGAGTGGCTGGAGCACGTGGTTCGGGGTTTTCGTGGCAGTGTGATTTTTGTGACCCACGATCGGACGTTTCTGGAGAAACTGGCCACACGCATTGTTGAAATTGACCGGGGAAAGCTGATTAGCTGGCCGGGCTCCTACCGTCATTATCTTGATCTTAAGGAAAAGGCCAACGAAGAGGAAGATACCCGCAACGCCCTGTTTGATAAGCGCCTGGAGCAAGAGGAGAACTGGATTCGGCAAGGTATCAAGGCCCGCCGAACGCGCAACGAGGGACGTGTGCGAGCCTTACATGCGATGCGGGAGGAACGAGCCAAACGCATCAAGCGTCAGGGCAAGGCGAAGATACATATTTCTGAAGCCGAGGAGAGTGGCCGCAAAGTCATCGAAGCCCGCAGCGTCCGTCATGCCTATGGCGATAATCTGTTGCTGGATGGATTCAAAATCCGCCTGATGCGGGGCGATCGGATTGGTCTCATAGGCAATAATGGGGTGGGCAAGAGTACCCTATTAAAGATATTGCTTGGGCAGTTAACGCCGGATGAAGGCACCATCAAGATGGGTACCAACCTGGTGATTGGCTATTTTGACCAGATACGCCGTGAACTGGAGTGGGACAAGACCGTTGCCGAAAATGTCGGTAACGGCAAGGAGTACATCAAGGTAAATGGACGTGACCGGCACATTGTCGGTTATCTCAAGAATTTCCTGTTTTCACCCAAACGGGCCATGACACCTGTTCGCAACCTCTCTGGTGGCGAATGCAACCGGGTATTGCTGGCCAAGCTGTTCACGCAGCCCAACAACTTACTGGTACTCGACGAACCGACAAATGACCTGGATGTAGAGATGCTCGAGGTTCTGGAGGAAAAGCTGGTGGAGTTCAATGGCACCTTGATTGTGGTGAGCCATGACCGGGATTTCCTGGACAATGTCGTGACCAGCACGCTCGTATTTGAAGGCGATGGCAAGGTGGTTGAATATGCAGGGGGATACTCCGCTTGGGCAGCCAGGGGAAAGAATCTCAAGATTGCCGATACCCCGGCTGCGTTAAAGAAAAATGAGCAGAAGGCGCCAGAGCCAACGTCGGACAAATCTTCCGGAAAGCCGGTAAAGCTGAGCTACAAGTTTCAGCGAGAACTGGATATGTTGCCCGACGAGATTGAAAGGCTCGAGGCACAAATTGCCGAAATTCAGAAAGATATAGAGCAACCGTCGTTCTATGACCAGTCTTTTGATAAGACGCAGCCGGTATTGGATGAATTGGCCCGGCTTCAGGGAAAGCTGGATCAGGCCACAGAACGCTGGTTTGAGCTGGAAGAGATGAAAGCAGGCTAGCCAGCCTATTTTTTCTTCTCTCGCTTTGCCTTGCGCGCCTCGTTGCGTTTTTCCTTTTCCTGGCGCTTCTTCTCCTGCTCGTGTGGATCCATGTATTTGGCGAATATCAGGCCGGCCTCAAACAAGAGCCACATGGGACCTGCCAAAAATAATTGGGAAAAGATATCCGGCGGTGTCAGCAACATGCCAATGACCAGACAGCCGACAATAATATAGGGTCGTTTTGCTGCCAGGGATTCGGTGGTGGTGGCCCCGGCTCTTACCAGCAGGATAGTGGCGATAGGAATCTCAAATGCCAGGCCGAAGGCAAAAAACAGCTTTAAAACAAAGTTCAGGTAGCTGTTGATATCGGTCATAACCGCGATGCTGTCCGGGGCAACGCCGATAATGAAGCCGGTCACCAGCTTGATGATCACAAAGTAAGCAAAGGCAATACCCGAGTAAAAAAGGACGACGCTTGAGGCAAAAATGGGTAATGCGACTTTCTTTTCGTTGGCGTATAACCCCGGTGCGATAAATGCCCAGGCTTGATACAGCACATAGGGCATGGCGAGCATGGCACTTACAAAAAGAGTGAACTTTAATGGCGCCATAAAGGGCGAGATCACATCCGTGGCGATCATAGAAGCGCCTTCAGGCAATTGGGCCCTGAGGGGTTCGGATAGAAGGTCGTATATCTGATTGGCAAAAGCAAACAGGCACAGGAAAATCAGGAGTACCGCGACAATAGACTTCAGTATGCGGGAACGAAGCTCCAGCAGGTGTTCAATCAGCGGCTGTGATTTTTGCTCTTCCTGATGATCAGTCATCTTCGCGGTCTAACTTTTCTTCGTGCTTTATTGCCGCTTCCCGGATTTTTTCTTCTCGTGTGGGCTGCTCTTCGGACTCCTTATCCTGCTCCTCTCCCATAATCGATTGCTTGCGCCGCTTCAGTTCTTCCTGAATTTGTTCGTTGTAAAGTTCCCGGCGAATTTCATCCATGCCGAGTTCTTCTTCCAGCTCCCGCCGGGTGTGCTGCCAGGCGCGCTTGGCTCTTCCAACATTGCGGGAAATCGTGCGGATTGCTTCAGGAAGTTTCTCCGGGCCAAAAATCAATAGCCCGAAGATGGCTATCAGCAGCAGCTCAAAGAAACCGATACCGAACATATAAACTCAGTTTGTCACTAATTTACGAGCGTTCTTTTTCTTGTTCTGCTTCCTTGGCCTGGGTGGTTTCGGAAGCGTCGTCCAGTGATTCATTTTCTTCATCACCTTCTTTGGATTTTTCTTCATCACCCATGGAGTCTTTGAATCCCCTGACGGCGCCGCCAAGATCAGAGCCAATATTGCGCAATTTTTTTGTGCCGAACAGCAACAGGACAATCACCAAAATAATCAGCAATTGCCAAATACTAATTCCACCTAGTCCCATGTCTATATACCTCTTTTACTCTTTATCCCGA
Organism: Pseudomonadales bacterium; assembly: GCA_965222065.1. Classification (GTDB taxonomy): domain Bacteria; phylum Pseudomonadota; class Gammaproteobacteria; order Pseudomonadales; family GM7GCV1; genus GM7GCV1. The sequence goes on along the minus strand of OZ244933.1, from coordinate 1,531,897 downwards.
GACGCTTTTTCTTCCAGGCCGGAAAGCCCAAAGCGTCGTTCAAGCTCGTTTAATACATCTTCAGCACTCAAACCCATGTGCGAAAGCATCACCAGGGAATGAAACCACAAGTCTGCAGTTTCACTCACCAGAGCGGTCTTGTCCCCATCCTTTGCCGCCAGAATAGTTTCAGTGGCTTCTTCACCAACTTTTTCCAGGATCTTGTTCAGCCCCTTTTCGTGTAAAAGCGCCACGTAGGAATCCTCTGCCGTGGCAGATTTTCTCTCTTCCAAAATGCCTGTTAGTTTGGTGAGAACTTCACTCATGCCGATATATCTGGTCCGGTGACTTGATGACGGGTTCGCATTCTACCCATTTCTGATCTTGATGGCGCATATAAAAGCAGCTCCGGCGACCAGTATGGCAGGCTATGTCGCCGACTTGTTCAACTTTCAGCAAAATACTGTCCTTGTCACAATCGATACGTACTTCATGAACGATTTGTGTGTGTCCTGAGGTTTCGCCTTTGCGCCAGAGTTCGTTGCGTGAACGTGACCAATACACGGCAATTCCCTCATCCAGGGTGAGTTGCAGTGCTTCAGGGCTCATCCAGGCAAGCATAAGAACTTCGCCGGTGCTGGCATCCTGGGCGACTGCTGGCAACAGGCCCTGTTCGTTCCATTTGAGTTCACTTATATCCTGACGCATAGATTTTGGTTATCTGGAGGAGTTGGTGCCTTTTTAACAAGTGCGCGATTATGAATCGACGGCTAGCGCCGAACAAGCACATAGGCGCCAATTAAGGCCAATGTAGCTATGCTGAGGTCTCTAAGGCTGTCTGGTGTCGGGAGCTCGGGAAGCAATAAACCCAGGGTGACGCCACCAATGGCCGCAAGCCACAGGCCGGCTCCAGCCGAGGATCGATGTGATTTTCTCTCAACTGGCCTTGGCTCCACGGGATTTGCGAGTTGTTGCAAGGCCTTGAAAAGCAGTGGGGGGACTTCGGGAAACTGTTCCAGCCAATCGGGTCCGATTTCACGGAATTTTCGGATGATTGATTTTGGGGAATACCGGTCTTTAGACCACTTCTCAAAGTGGGGCGCCAGGGTGTTCCACAGATCCAGTTCCGGATAGAGCTGCCGGCCCAGTCCCTCGACATTGACAATGGTTTTTTCCAGCAAAAACAGTGAGGGCATCATTTGCATGTCGAATCGCCGCGCTGTCTGGAAAAGACTAACCAGGATGCTGGCAAAAGAGATTTCAGACAGGGGGCGGGCAAATATGGGTTCACATACGGTTCGGATTTCGGCTTCGAACTGGTGAATGGATGTATCTGGCGCGACCCAGCCGGACTGAATCTGTACTTCAGCCACCCGGCGATAATCGCGACGAAACACCCCGAGGAGCATGGTGGCCAGGGAATAGCGTTCTTCCTCTGTCAGGGAGCCCACAATGGCGCAATCCACACACATGTACTGCGGTTGATCAAGGTGCTTCTTGCTGACAAAAATATTTCCCGGGTGCATGTCGGCATGAAAGAAATTGTGCTCAAACACCTGGGTGAAAAATATACCAACGCCAATTTCGGCAAGCTGTTTCAGGTCGATACCCAGCTCAGCGATGGCCTTGGCATCGGTCACGGGGATACCATCGATACGCTCGCTGACCATAATGTTTTCGCGAACGTAGTCCCAGTAAACCAGGGGCGTGTAGTTCACGGGATTATCGATAAAGTTATCGCGCAGCTTTTGCGCATTGGCCGCTTCATGGCGCAGGTCCAGTTCGCTTTCAATAATAAAACGATAATCGGCGACGATTTCCGGAGCATGCAGTCGGCGGCCATCCGGGCCCATTCGGTTGATAAGTCCCGACAGCATGGCTAACAGCCGAAGATCGCGTTGTATAACGTGCTCAATGCCGGGTCGAATGACCTTGATGACAACGTCTTCCCCGGTTTTCAGTTTCGCTGTATGCACCTGGGCCAGGGAAGCCGAGGCCAGGGGAGTGGCTGCATAGTCGGTAAAAAGATCGTTGATAGGTGCTTCAAGGCCGGTTTCGACGATCTCTCGAAATTTTTCAGGATCAAATGGTGGAACCGCATCCTGCAGTTTGCGCAGCTCCCGGGCCATATCTTCGGTTAGCAAATCCGGTCGGGTGGAAAGTAACTGTCCGAACTTGATAAAGATAGGACCCAGCCGCTCGCACCAGAGACGTAGTCGCTCCCCTTCAGAACGGTTTTTGGTCGAAAAACATTTAGCAGGCAGGAAGAGTAATTTCAGCCACAGTGGTGCCATTGAGGGGATCATCAGATCCAGCCTCAGCCGACAGGCGTGCCACCAGATAGTGAAAGAGCGAAAGATGACGGACATGAAGTCAGTGATTCCTCTGCCTTATTGCCAGTTCCAGCCGATCCAGGCGATAACCCAACTCACGGATTTCACTTCTGGTTACATCCAGCTCTGCCCGGGTGGGCAGATTGGCACGTTTTCTCAAATGCGAATGCATGTATCCCTGCAGGTCTTTTTTTGCCCGGGTTGCCTGGGTCCGGGCTATCTGGCTCGCCCTGGAGATCAGCACGGCGGGTGTTTCGCCCAATCGCTGGCTAACAAGATATTCCCAGTCAATTTCTATTTTATTTGCCAGTTGGGACATTTCCAAAAGCAGGCCAACATCTCCGGTGACCTCAATACCCAGTTGTCGTAATCTGGCGGCGCTGTCGACCGGAGTGATCAGCAGCTTTGCCAAATCCAGGGTGTTTCCCCTGATACGCACCTGCACCGGGGCGTCTTCCGGCAGCGGCATAATCTGCAGCCGGTTATCTGCAAATACCAGCAAGAGTGGCAGTGAAGGCTTCATAGCCTCCACAGCGATTGCCGTATTATTCAGCGTTGCCAGGTAGTTGGCATTTGCCGGGTCAGAGGCCAACAGTTCAGCAATGGCGCGATTGATTTGCTGCTGAATTATTTTTTGACCAGAAAAATCGAAAGGCATGGCTGCTACGTCTTAAATCCGCGGTGCAGGGCGACGATACCGCCGGTCATATTGAAATACTCTGTCTGTCCAAAACCGGCATCCTGCATCATGGTTTTCAGGGTTTCCTGATCCGGATGCATACGGATGGATTCGGCCAGATATCGATAGCTTTCGGCATCGCCTGCGACCAGTTGTCCCATTCTGGGCAGGATATGGAATGAGTATTGGTCATAGATTTTGGTAAGGATTTCCTGGGACGGTTTGGAAAACTCCAGAACCAATAAACGCCCGCCCGGCTTGAGAATGCGGTGCATGGATTTTAGTGCCAAATCCTTGTCGGTCACATTGCGCAAGCCAAAAGCAATCGTAATGCAGTCAAAACTGTTGTCCGGAAAAGGCAGGTACTGGGCATCGGCCTGTACATAGTGCACATGGTTGCCCCGCCCCTGATCGATGAGTTTGTCGCGCCCTACCCTGAGCATGGAGTCATTAATGTCGGCGAGAATCACCTTGCCGGTCTCGCCGACGATTTTGGAAAAGCTGGCCGTCAGGTCACCCGTACCGCCCGCGATGTCCAGGACGGACTGGCCCTTGCGCACACCGGATTTTTCAATCGTAAAAAACTTCCAGACACGGTGGATGCCAAAACTCATCAGGTCGTTCATCAGGTCATATTGCCGGGCGACCGAATGAAAGACGCCAGCAACCATTCCCGCCTTCTCCTCGACAGGAACCTCTTTGTAACCAAAATGGGTCGTTTTTTTGTCACTCATCTGTATACCACCGCTCGTCGCGGCATTTTACATGAGACGATTACTTTTGGTGGGAATCCTGAGATGGATAAGCAGAAATGACGTCAACCAGGCCAGTTCACTGACTGGCACTGACTATTAATAAATTGAATTTAAGTGCGATCAGGCGGCTTTAAGCTGGCTGAGGTCGATCCCTTCCAGGGTTAAAAACTGTCGCTTGGATTCGACTCCCCAGCGGTAACCACCCAGCGAACCGTCTGTGCGCACAACGCGATGACAGGGGATGAAATAGGCAATGGGATTGTCACCGATGGCATTGGCGACGGCGCGAACGGCATCCGGGTAACCAATATGTTCAGCAATTTCCTTGTATGTGGAGATCGTGCCTTCTTCAATGTGTGTCAGGGCTTCCCAGACACTAACCTGAAATTCGCTACCCATCAGGAGTACACGCGCACAGGAGAAGGGGTCGTCACAGTCAAACATTTTGTCGACCATGCGCTGACAGTGATCTTCACGCAAACTGGGTTTGCTCAAATACCAGCGGCGCTGGAAATCAGCCAGTGCTGATTCCAGGTCATCGATCAGTGACATGTAAACCACCCTGCCACAACTTTCAGCAAAAAAAGCGTTGCCGTGTGGCGTGTTAACCATGGCATAGCTGACAGGCAGACACTTTCCGGCTTCTTCATAAACGCCGCTGGACATGGAGTAGACGTGTACTTCGGGCATTTTCTTGTGCTCCGGTTATCTGGTTTACAAGGGGCTGTCCTTATAGAACGGTGTCGAGACTAGCAACTATTTTTATAGGAACCAAGGGGTTGCGTTGATCAACTGAACAAAAGGGTGAAGAAAATGAGATAAAAGTCTCACAGTACTGAACGATTGCGTAGCAAATTGATTTTCTTTCGGCGGGTTGTTTCCCGTCGGTCAGGCCTGCGCTGAAACCGCTGTTTGCAGATAACGGTTTCGCTTGCTCGCCTTGAGCTTCCAGGTGTCTACCATGACGAATCCGTCAACCACGTTGCTAAATGTGACGTCCAGACCACTGCAGGAAATGGATACGCCTCCCGGATCACCAAGCTCAGCATATTGTTTAAACAGTGTTGGGATCGTGTAGCCGAGTTTTTTAAGGCGTGTCTTTAATTGGCAGAACTCGGTTGTATAGTCTTTTCCGGGAAACTCTTTCAGAAGATCGGCTTTACGGCTGGCTGATATCTCGTAGGGGTAAATCGCTTCAGTGACCTGGGCCGCGGGAGGAAAGTGCGTGGTATAAAAATGAATGATGAGATCTTTGGCTTCATCGGGAAACCCGTCACTAATACTGACCGCACCAAACAAATATCGATAGTTGGGGTTGTTTTGTAATAGCGCGCCTATGCCATACCAAAGATAATCCAGACTGCGCTTGCCCCAATATTTTGGTTGGACAAAACTGCGGCCCAACTCCATTCCCTGCTTAAAGTAAGGCTGCATGTCATCGCTGTAGCGGTAAATCTGGCTACTATAAAGCGCCTCTATTCCACGGCTGGCAATGATCTCATTTGTATCGCAGATCCGGTAAGCCCCAACAATATCGCCTTCGTCAGGATTCCAGAGAATCAGGTGCTGGTAATATTCGTCGTAAGCATCGAGATCGCGGGTTTTACCTGTGCCCTCCTCGACCATGCGGAACGTCAACTCTCTTAACCTGCCAAGTTCAGCAATGGTTTTTGAGCCCTCGAAATAATCAAACAGGTAAATCTGTTTTCCATCACTGGTTTGCCCCAGGTGCGTGGCTTGATTGAGCTCCCGCTCAATGTCCCCGCGGTGTTCCCCTGGAGCCATTGGTTCCAGCGTCCGAAATAAAGCCGGCTGCTGGTTCGGCAAACCATAAACATGGGATCGAAAGCGGGCGATCAGTTCATTTGTCGGGACATCCAGTTCTTCGTAGGCTTTGCAGGGGATGATCTGGCCAATGGTAAAACGGATGGTTTTGTTGCGTTGTTTAAACATCTCCGGCACCAGCCACAGGGTCGATACCTTGCGGGCAACCACGGAGAGTGCATAAAAAAATGATGAGCAACGCCCCTGGATATGAACGGGCAGGACAGGGGCCCGGCAGCTCTGCGAAAAACGTAAAAATCCCGAGCGCCATTTGCCGTCGGCAATACCCTTTGATCCCCATCTTGAAACCACTCCCGAGGGAAAAACGATAACGGCGCCCTCGGATTGAAGGTGCTTTTGAATTGCCTTGAACTGCATTCGCGCGGTATTTCCGCCCATGTTGTCTACAGGCAGCAACAGGGGGGCAAGTGGCCCCAGGCGTGACAACACTTGGTTGGCGACAATTTTTACATCGGGCCGGATTGCGTGGATGAGCTGTAACAATGCCAGGCCATCCAGCGAACCGATGGGGTGATTGGCAACCAGTACAACCCGGCCCTGTTGGGGGATGTTTTCAAGACCGGTCTGGTCCACATCGTAGCGGAAGTTAAAATAGGCCAGTGAATGGCTTACAAAGTTTATGCCCCGGGCATCCGGATACGTTTGTTCAAAAGCCTGGAACTCTTTTTCATGGAATAACCACCGCAACCAATGGACAAGAGGTCTGGAAAAATATTGCTTAATCCTGCCTTCGGGGAAAGAGTCCTGTACCAGCTTTTCGACATTGATCATTCGGCGGCCATTGTGTATCCAGTTTCAGGTATTACTCCGATGTGCAGTCAGCATACTATGGATAGATATTGACGGTTACATGAAACCTTCCGCGAAAATTCACCAAGTTGTCATTCTTTACTAACTAGAATGCAATCTGGTTAGGCTGACCGTACTGGGATAACATTCAGGTGAAAACGTTCACAGAAAGTCCATTGATAGGTAGCAATACACTAAAAATACTGGCGCAGCTTGATGCCAAACTCTATGTCGGGTTTGGTCGTTTGCAGGAGCGCCTGAATTTGTATCCACTGGCCCGCAGTTTGTCATTCAGTGGCGATGGCTACCTGTATTTCATCATTGCGTTTTTGGCGTGTTTGCTGGAGCCAGAGCCAGGTCTAAAGCTACTTTATAGTGGGCTGTTTGCCGCCGCGATTGAACTGCCGATTTACTGGACAGCCAAGAAGTCGTTCAAGCGTCAGCGTCCCTATGTGGTGCATACAGCGCTGGAGCGCATCCATATTCCTTCGGATGAATTCAGTTTTCCTTCAGGCCATGCCACAGCAGGTTTCCTTATGGCCTATCTGGTCGCCCATTTCTTTCCGGGCGCCGCGTTACCCATGTATCTCTGGGTTGGCATGATTGCTCTTTCGCGGGTGTTGCTCCGCGTCCATTTTGTCTCGGATATCCTGGCGGGAATGTTGCTCGGAACCGGCATAGCCATGTTCTCGCTTTGGGTCTTTGGCTACTAGCAGAAGGGGAGATTAAAGCGCCGGTTGATTCACAAACCGGTCGGCCAGGCCTTTATTGCTGTTTTGACGGGTCGATCAGTCGAACGATTTGGGTTTCCGGGTCGCGGCTTACCCCAAACTTTTTCAATTCCATCAGGTAGTTCTGCCAGCGCTGCTGTTTTTCCTTGGCCAGTTGGCGAAAATAAATCCAGGTATAAATGCCGGAGTCATGACCGTCGTCGAAGTGCAGCCTGAGGGCATAATTTCCGGCCTTTTCAATATTCACAATACGGACTTCCTGCTTGCCCGTGGGTAAAGTGCCTCCTTCCTTTCCGTGACCCTGAACCTCGGCACTTGGAGAGTTAACCCGCAAGTACTCAGCGTCAAGTCGGGCCGGCTCGCTATCCGCATACTCCAGTACCAGGGTTCGTCCGCTGTCTCGCAAAAGTACTCTTTGGGGTTGGTCGCTCATGATTAATTACAGAATAAAGCGGGAAAGATCTTCGTCGGTGGCCAGGGCTGCCAGTTTGTCATTGACATACTGCGCATCAATGGAAATGGTCTGGCCATCCATGTCTGGCGCCTCATAGGACAAATCCTCAAGCAGTCGCTCCATCAGTGTATGAAGGCGGCGGGCACCGATGTTTTCTGTGGATTCGTTGACCTGGTAGGCCAGTTCGGAAATCCGGTCAATACCCTCCTTCTGGAATTCCACATTGACCCCTTCGGTTTTCAGAAGCTCGCGATATTGAACACAAAGTGAGGCATCGGGCTCGGAAAGAATGCGCTGAAAATCTTCCGCGGTCAGCGCCTTGAGTTCAACACGAATAGGTAAGCGCCCCTGTAGTTCCGGTATCAGGTCCGATGGTTTGGACAGGTGGAACGCCCCGGAAGCAATAAACAGGACATGGTCGGTCTTTACCATGCCGTATTTAGTGGAAACGGTCGATCCTTCGATCAGGGGCAAGAGATCGCGCTGCACTCCTTCACGGGAAACATCGGTTCCTCCACCCTCGCCTCGCTTGGCGACTTTGTCGATCTCGTCGATAAACACAATGCCCGTCTGTTCAACCAGGTCAATGGCCCGGACTTTTATATCTTCCTCGTCAATCAGGCTGGCGGCTTCTTCATCCCTGAGTTGTTTCAGGGCCTTGCCAACCTTTATCTTTCGACGCTGCTTACGGTTTTTACCCATGTTGGAGAACATATCCTGAATCTGCCCGGCCATATCCTCCATGCCCGGAGGCGTCATAATCTCCATACCAACTTTGGGTGCCTGGATTTCGATCTCGATTTCCTTGTCATCCAGGTCGCCTTCACGCAGTTTCTTGCGGAAAACCTGACGAGTGTGGCCGTCCTTCTCGGTAGATTCATCTCCACGAGCGCTGGGCAGGAGTGCGTCCAGAATACGTTCTTCTGCGGCATCCTCCGCCTGGTTGGAAACCCGTTTCATTTGTTCTTCACGGAGCATCTTGATGGCCACATCGACCAGATCACGGATAATGGCTTCCACATCCTTGCCGACATAGCCAACTTCGGTAAATTTGGTGGCTTCCACTTTGATAAAAGGGGCTTTGGCCAGTTTGGCCAGCCGGCGAGCTATTTCGGTTTTGCCCACACCCGTTGGGCCAATCATCAAAATATTCTTGGGGTGTACTTCAGCACGCAGTTCGCTATCAAGCTGCATGCGGCGCCAGCGGTTGCGAAGGGCTATGGCCACGGCTTTCTTGGCTTCCTCCTGACCGATGATATGGCGGCCGAGTTCGTGAACGATCTCGCGGGGTGTCATTGACATCTGAATTCTCTAGCGTAAGTAATGAGCCTAAAGCTCTTCAATGGTTCGATTGTGGTTGGTATAGATACAAATATCTGCAGCTATTTGCAGGGATTTTTCGACGATCTCCCGGGCTTCCATCTCTGTGTTTTCCAGGAGTGCGCGGGCTGCGGACTGGGCATAAGGTCCACCTGAACCAATGGCGATCAGATCGTCCTCAGGCTGGATAACATCACCATTACCGGTAATGATGAGCGAGGTTTCTGCATCGGCAACAGCCAGCAGGGCTTCCAGACGGCGCAGCATCCGGTCGGTTCGCCAGTCTTTGGCGAGTTCTACCGCTGCCCGGGTCAGCTGACCCTGGTGTTGTTCAAGTTTGGCCTCGAATCGCTCAAACAGGGTAAAGGCATCGGCGGTTCCTCCGGCGAAACCGGCAATCACCTGATCCTTGTAAAGGCGGCGTACCTTGCGGGCATTGCCCTTCATGATGGTATTGCCAAGGCTGACCTGGCCATCTCCGCCAATAGCCACCTTGCCGTTTCGGCGAACCGAGCAGATCGTGGTTCCTTCGTACTGTTCCAAAATAGGGCCCCTTTTATTAATTGTGGTGACGCTGGTTAGGCTGAATTTGGGGCACTGCCGGGTTTTTCAAGAAATAAACAGGGCGTTGTCAGGTTTTTTCTTTGGTCAGAAGCAGGCTTTCGATGCCGTTTTCCAGCAGGGAAGTACGGGCACTGGACATCGCTGAATGGTTTTCAAACGGGCCGACAATGACGCGGTGCCAGACTTCACCATTATGGTTGAATTGGCTGACTTCCGCGTTGAGGTTTAGCAGGATCAGCTGGGCTCGCAAGCTGTCGGCATCCGCGGCCCTGCGAAAAGAGCCTGCCTGAAGAAGATAAATAAGATCAGGTGAGTCCAGTACCAACTCATCATCCGGAACCATAACCTCAATCTCACGCAGGCGTGTGTAAAAATCGATAACGGGTTCCCTGGCCTGATCAAGGGAAGGCAGATTATTGGTGGTTTCTGGCAGGTTTTGGGTAATGTCTCCGGGACGGTCACCGACCATGAGCAACGACTGTACTCCCAAGCAGAGCAGAACACCAAAAATTGTGCCCAGCAGGAACACTTTGGGGCCGGCGGAGGCAGGTTGGTCTTTTGTACGTGAAGCGTTGTGCATGGAACTCTGGAGGTGTGCTTAAAACGACGCGAACTGACTTAAGTCTACATGTTAATCCATTGTGAGTGGATCGATATCAATTGCCCAGCGAATTTTACTAAATCCTCTCATTTGTGCGATCTGGGATTCAATTTTGGCAATGATGGCGTGTAGTTCACTACGTGCTTGGGAAAAGAGCCGCATCTGGTATCTATAGCGGCCGGCTTTCCGCTCGATGATTGAAGGCATGGGGCCCAGCTGCGATACAGGCGTATTTTCCGTAATGTCACCAAAAGTCGCCATAAATTGGTTCACCGCCGAAAGGTCAGTGCTGCTGGCATGCAGTGCGGCCGAATAGCCCGCGGGGGGGAGGCCGTAAGCTTTCCTGTTTTCCAGAAGCTCGCGAGCAATCTGGTCGTAATCCCGCGCACATAGCTTTTCCAGCGTGGGATGATTGGGCTGGGTTGTTTCCACCAGGATTTGTCCGGCTCGCTTGCCCCGTCCGGACCGGCCGGCGACCTGGGTCAGTGTTTGTGCGAGGTGTTCAATTGCACGAAAGTCATGGCTAAACAGGGCAGAGTCGGCCCCCAGGGCAACCACCAGGGAAATACCTGGCAAATGGTGACCTTTGGTGATCATCTGTGTGCCGATGAGAAGTGCGGGGTCGCCAGAGTGAAGCTGGTTGAGTTTTTCAGAAAACGCGTTTTTCTGCTGGGTGCTGTCACGGTCAATACGTAAGCAGGGAACCTCGGGGAAATGGCTGGATAAAAATGCTTCCAGTTGTTCCGTGCCAAAACCTTTGGTGATCAACTGTGATGAGCCGCATGAGGGGCAATTCGAGGGGATAGGCAAACGGCCATCACAACGGTGGCAAATCAGAGCGCTGGGTTGTTGATGAATACACATTTGTGTATCGCAGGCCAGGCAGTTAGCGGTCCAGGCACATTGCAGGCAGGTCAGTATCGGAGCATAGCCGCGGCGGTTAAGAAAGACCAATACCTGTCCGCCCTGGGATAATTCCTTTTTAATTTTGTCCATGACCTGGTTGGAAACAGGCTGTGTCGAAGAGACCTCTGCCTGTATCACTTGCCATTTCGGCAGACCTTTTTGGGCAACACGGGTGTTTAGTCTGAGTCGTACAAAGTTGCCCCGGTCACAGTTGTATAAAGATTCCAGGGAAGGCGTTGCCGAGCCCAGGATAAGTTTGGCGCCGGTTTGCTGCGAGCGAATAAGTGCAAGATCGCGTGCGTTGTAACGAAAACCCTCAAACTGTTTATAAGAAAGATCCTGCTCCTCATCAATGACGATCAGGCCCAGTTGGCTGAAAGGCAGGAAAATGGCCGAACGTGTTCCCACAATGATCACGGGCCTTGAGCTTGCACACTGGTTCCAGCAATCCACTTTTTCAGATTCGGTTGCGGCGGAATGGTAACCCAGGACAGGCCGGTTAAACCGGGCTTTTAGTCGCTGGGTGGTCTGGGGAATCAGGCCGATTTCAGGGACCAGAAATAAAACCTGCTGGCCCTTGTCCAGAAAATCCTGCGCGGCCTGAAGGTACACCTCGGTTTTGCCACTGCCGGTTACTCCCTGAAGCAAAAAGGGGCCGTTTTTTAAGCGAATGGCCTCTAATGCCCGGGCTTGCTCATCATTTGGGGGCAGGGGCGTCTCGGCGAGCAGATCCTGCGGGGCAGGTGTCTGTTCTTTTGCCATGACTAGCTGTTTATCTCTCAATGCTCTGAGCAGGTGACGGCCATATCCTGCTTCCAGAATTTGCTCGGTTGAGGCTTCGCCATGTCCGGATAACCAATCAAGAAGACGCTGTTGTTTTGGTGTGGCTGTTTCGTTACCGGGCGTGGCAGCCTTCCAGATGGAGCGACTGCGCGGTTTTGCCGGCTTTCCATCCAGCAGGCTTTTCGGCAGGGCTGTGGCAAGGACCTGGCCAATGGGTGTGTGGTAGTAGCGCGCGGCCCAGTTCAGCAGTTGCAGAAGTTCCCGGGGAAGTTTACTGGTACCTTCGATTTTCCCCTGGATGGGCTTCAACCTGAATTCCCCGGTATCCTGCCCTTCTCCCAGAACAATTCCCGTTGTGACCTGTTTGCCTAGTGGAACCCGGACCAGTTCGCCTGCATCGAGGGGTTCTCCTGTTTGGTTCAGGTAACAAAGGCTTTTATTTAGTTTATTGGCGACCAGTATTTCAAGAATTTGCACGGTATGCGAAGGCCCGGAGACCGAGCTCAATATTGAGTTGTGTTCCAAAGGTTTTGAAGGCTGCATGATTGCTTGCTATCCGGCCGAATTCTGGTAACATCCGCGCCTCTTTTTTGCCCTACTGTGCCGTGTTCAGCGAGAAAAGAACGTCTGAATGGCGGCACGACAACATAATGGCGAGGCCCTAGACATGCAAGCAGAGATCCATCCTAAATATCAGGAACTTACCGCTACGTGCAGTTGCGGTAATGTTATCAAGACCAGATCAACTCGCGGTGGCGATATACACATTGATGTGTGTGCAAACTGTCACCCGTTTTACACTGGCAAGCAAAAAGTCGTCGATTCTGGTGGCCGTATTGACCGCTTCAAGAGACGTTTTGGTAACCGAGGTGCAGCCAAGGCGTAAGTCGTGTTGGTATCGGTTTGAAAAAAGGCTCCCTTGGGAGCCTTTTTTGGTTGTATCAGAAAATACTGTTGAGGTCGTTGGAGTCCGGCTGGGAATTCCCCGACGAACCCGATTCAGGCAAGGCTGTGGGAGTATTTTCCCGGAGAAAAAATTCAAAGATTGCATCGGTATCCTCCGGCTGGGCGCGCTGACCTGATTCCGGGTCGACGCGGGCAATGACCAGGCCCGGGGGCTGGTCAAAGAATTTCTCGCTCTTACCATCCAGGGCGACTTCCATAAAGTCTATCCAGATAGGCAGTGCCGCCGTGCCGCCAAACTCACCGCTTCCCAGCAGGCTGTTGTCGTCAAAGCCTACCCAGGCGGTGGCGACCATGTCCTGGTTATAGCCAGAGAACCAGGCATCCCTAGGGCCATTCGTTGTCCCGGTTTTGCCTGCAATATCCGTTCGTTCCAGGGCGCGCGCACGTCGGCCGGTGCCCTTTTGAACAACATCCTTAAGAATTGAGTCAATAATAAAGTGAACACGTGGTTCCAGAATGCGTTCTGCTTCGGGATAGTCGATTGACTCCTGGGAATCTTCAGTGATCAGCAAATCATCCAGTCGGATGGTTCCCGAATTAGTTGACACAGCCTGCTGTGTGATGGGTTCCCTGCTTTCCTTTTCCTGTTGGCAGCGGTCATCACAGACCCGTGGATACATGGCCTTGTATATAACATTGCCATTATTGTCGCGAATCTCATCGATCAGGTGGGCCTCCACCCGGTAGCCACCATTGGCAAAGCTGGCATATCCCTGGGCAATTTTTAGTGGAGCCAGCGCCTCACTGCCCAAAGCCAGGGTCAGGTTGGTTGCCAGATCAGAATCTTCAAAGCCAAATCGCTTCATGCTCTCCCGGGCAGTGCTCAGTCCCAGCTCGCGCAAAATTCGAATAGAAACCAGGTTGCGTGAAAAGTACAGGGCCTCTCTGAGGCGTGTGGGGCCATAAAAACGCCCGGAGTCATTTTCCGGTCTCCAGATATCCTCCAGGGCGGCGTCTTCAAAAACAATGGGCGCATCGTTAATGGTCGTTGCCGCAGTAAACCCGTTTTCCAGGGCTGCGGTGTAAAGGAAGGGTTTGAGGTTGGACCCGGGTTGACGTCTGGCGGAAACCACCCGATTGAAGCGGTTGTAATAAAAATCGAACCCCCCCTGCAGTGCCCTGATAGCCCCTGTATCGGGATCCAGTGCAACCAGCGCGGCCTGTGCATTGGGTACCTGGCTCAGTTGCCAGCGGCCATTGAGCATTCTCACCCGAATGCGGTCACCAGCAGTGAGAACATCTGATGCGGTATCTGGCGCTTCGCCAACCCAGCTTTGGGTTCGGTAGGGGCGTGCATCGGAGAGGCCGTCCTCCCATTGCAGGGTTTGGCTGCCAGCATTCTTGATGTAGACAGTGGCACTTTGTTCTTCAACAGCAGTCACGATCGCGGGTTGAAGCTCCCAGACAGAGTCAACACTGGACAGTGCCTGTTGCAGCTGTTCCGGATCCTGCAAGTCTATCTGGGTCAGTTGTGCCTCCGGTCCCCGATACCCGTGTCGCTGGTCGTACATCATCAGTCCCTGCTTAACTGAGGTATCGGCGGTTTGCTGCAATTCTGTGTCGATGGTTGTCCGGACTTCATAGCCGTCTTCATAAGCGGCCGTGCCAAACCTTTCGACCATTTCAGAGCGCACCATTTCAGCCACGTAAGGTGCCTGTACTTCAATGACCGAGCCGTGTTCCTCTGCGGTAATAGGTTGGGAAATAGCCTCCCGGAACTCCTGTTCGTCGATGTATCCCAGCAGACGCATGCGCCCCAAAATCCAGTCTCTGCGCTCCAGTGCGCGAGAGGGATTGTTGATTGGATTGAAAGCGGAAGGTGCCTTGGGCAAACCGGCAATCATGGCAAGTTGGGCCAGGTTTAGTTCGCCAATATCCTTCCCGTAGTAGATATTGGCTGCTGCCTGGATGCCATAGGCGCGCTTTCCAAGGTAAATTTTATTTGCATAAAGCTCTAGAATTTCTTCTTTAGATAGTTCATGCTCTATCTCAAGAGCCAGAAGAATCTCATTGAATTTCCTGGTAAAAGTTTGTTCCAGGCTCAAGAAAAAGCTTCTGGCGACTTGCATGGTGATGGTGCTGCCACCGGATTGAATTTGCCCGCTGGTTAAAATTTGTGAACCGGCGCGCAATAATCCAAGAGGGTCCACTCCATAATGGTTGAAAAAGTTGTCGTCTTCCGCAGAGAGGATTGCATGAACAAACTGTTCGGGGATTTGATTGTAGGTAATGGGCGTACGTTTCTGTTCGCCGAACTCTCCGATAAGGGTTTCCTCCGCCGAGAAAACCTTAAGTGGAGTCTGCAACTTAACGTCGCGAAGCTGTTCGACGGACGGTAATGCGGGAGCGAGATAGAGTATGACGGCTATGGCACCAGACAAACCTATGCACGCGAGCATAACGCCTAGTTTAAATAACGGTTTCAATACTGGAAATCGAGAAGACATGATGACCAAAAAGTTTTTGATGTGGTCATTATATCTGACGAGACGGACATTGGCTGTGAATCTTGGCCCGTTTTTGACATCGGGGGTGGAGGGTTCTTGATGAAAATACCTGCGGCGTTTGCTGAGCTGATCGGAGCTGGTACCAATGCGGTACTGGGTGTGGATATTGGTACTGCTGCTCTCAAGCTGGTAGAGCTTGAATCGACCTCCAAGGGCCTGAAGCTGGTAGCCGCCCAGGTTGTTCCTATTCCCGCAGGCGTTTTAAAGGAAGGCCGGATTGAGGATGCACCTGCGCTGGCGGAAGTATTGAGCCGGGCCGTGGTAAACAGCCGCTCCAAAACCAAGAATGTTGCATTTGCCGTCCCCAGCTCCTCGGTGATCACCCGTTTGGTTGAAATGCCGGGCGACCTCTCCGAAGACGAGCTGGAAATGCAGCTGTTGATGGAGGCCGAGCAATATATCCCATACTCGCTCGATGAAGTTGCCCTGGACTTTACTCGCATGAATGAGTCTGAGGATGGTGAGCATGCCCAGATACTGATTGCGGCCAGTCGTAAAGAATCTATCGAGGGTCTGATAGAAATTGCCGAAATTGCCGAGCTCAAACCCAAGATTGTCGATGTTGAGCCATTTTGCCTGGAAAGGGTTTATCCCCTGCTTGCTGAACAAATGGAAGAAGACAGTGACAGCCTGATTGCCATCGTTGATATCGGCGCCAGGATGTTGCGTTTCAACGTCCTCGAAAAGGGAAGCACGGTATACAGTCGCGAAGAGTCCTTTGGCTCGGCACAGCTAAGCGAAGAAGTCCAGCGCCGATACGGGTTGTCTGCTGAAGAAGCCAATATTGCCCAGGCCGAAGGAGGTCTGCCGGCCGATTACCAGGATGAAGTGCTAAATCCGTTTTATGATTCACTGGTGCAGCAGATAAGTCGCGCCCTGCAATTCTTTTACTCTTCATCGACATATAACCATGTAGATTGTCTGGTGCTGGCTGGCGGGGTTGTTGGTGATGGGGCGATTGCCGAGCTGGCTGAGACTCGCCTGGAATTGCCCGTGATAGCCGGAAACCCTTTTTCCCAGATGGAGCTTGGCGAACGAATCAAGGCCGACAAGCTAAAACAGACGGCTTCATCCATGTTGATCGCTACTGGTTTGGCTCTGAGAGGTATTAACTGATGCCTGATATTAACCTCCTGCCCTGGCGTGAGGCACTGCGCGAAGAGCGCAAGCGCCAGTTTTTTTCGGCGTTGGTCCTGACATGTATTCTGGCCGGGATTATTGGTTTTGCCTGGGATTCCTATATCAATAGCAAGATCTCGGCGCAGCAAAGACGTAATGATCTCTTGCAAACAGAAATCACCAAGCTGGATGCCATGGCTGCAGAAATTCGTGAATTGCGGCGTGCGAAAGCGGAGATGCTTGACCGAATGGAGGTGATTAAGGGATTGCAGACAAACCGCCCGGAAATCGTTCGGTTATTTGACCAGTTGGTGCAGGTGACGCCCGATGGTGTGTACTTGCTTTCGCTAACGGTTACTGGCAACTCGCTATCGTTGGAAGGCAAGGCCGAATCAAACAACCGTATTTCAGCATTGATGCGACAGATCGATGCCTCCGAAAAATTTTCCCAGCCTAACCTGACAACCGTTACCGCTGACTCAGAACTTGGTGCCCAGGGCAGCCAGTTTTCCATGACGGCCCAGGTAACGGACGTTTCCGAGAATATCTAGGGGATACAGATGGATATTCAGGCGATTATTGAAGATATCAAGAATATTGATCCAACCGAGATCCGGCTGGACAACATCGGCCGTTGGCCCCTGGTCGTCCGCGTTCTTATGTGTCTGGGAGCGTTTGTTGCCGTCATTGCTGTGTATTTTTATTTTGTTATTTCAAATTCGAATTCGACACTGGAAAGCACGATTGCACAGGAAGCAGAACTACGCGAAACCTTTGAAAGCAGGTCGTACGAAGCGGCCAACCTGGAAGCTTATCGTGAGCAAAGGGTTGAACTGGATGAGCGTTTGCAGACACTCATAGGCCAGTTGCCCAAAGACACCGAGGTCCCTGGCCTGCTTGAAGACATCACCGAGACGGGGCTGAGTAGTGGCCTGGCGATTGAGAGTATCCAGTTGCAGAATGAACAGTCGCACGACTACTACGTCGAATTGCCGATTTCGATCAATGCTTCCGGTGGCTATCACGATTTCGCTACCTTTATCAGCGGCGTATCGGGCTTGCCTCGAATTGTTACCTTGCACGATTTTGAAATCACTAAGAATGGTTCTTCACTGTTGAATCTGTCGATTACAGCGAAAACCTATCGTTACAGGGAGCCGGAGTAATGAGTAGGAACGGCTCTGTCATTCGAATTTTCATGTTGTTGGGTGTGTTGGTGTTGTCAGCCTGCTCATCCAATAATAATCAGGACATTATTGCTTTTATGGAGCAGGTCAGGGCGGAATCCGCCAATCGTATCCGTATAGAGCCGCTTCCGGCGTACCCGCCCTATGTGGCGGTCGTGTACCAGTCAGCCGGGCAGAGAAGCCCCTTTGCACCACCGAGAGAGGTGGTTACTTCGGAAATTTCCGGGGTCCTGACTGATGCGCCAGACCTTTCCAGACCCAAGGAGTTTCTGGAGAGATTCAACCTGGCTGAATTAACCATGGTGGGCAGCATTGAGCACAATGGCGTCCGCTGGGGATTAATTCGGGATGGGGAAGGCTCTGTTCATCGAGTTCGTGCGGGCAATTACCTCGGAAGGAATTATGGACAGGTAACCCGGATTAATGAATCAAATCTGGAGCTGGTCGAAACGGTAGTTAATGGCCAGGGCGGATGGATTGAAAGACCTCGCAGCATGGGCATAGGCGAAAACTAGAGAAAAGCCATGAATATTTATCCAACATTTGTTTTGCACAATAAATTTCGGTTGTTCTGCCTGAAGTGGGCCTGCCTCTTTTCATTGCTGACCTTTTCGGCCGGTTCCCTGGCCGCGGCGCTGGAGGATATAGAGTTCAGGCCTTTGGACCAGGACAGATTTGAGGTTGTCCTGTCACTTGACGGGATGGATTACGATGATCCCCAGGTTTTTGCGATTGAGCAACCGGCGCGACTGGTACTCGATTTGCCAGGTGTGACTAACCAGGTTGCTGAAAAGCAATTCCCCCTCACATTAAATAATGCGTCCGAGGCGATACTTCTGGGTACGCCGGAACGTACACGCCTTGTGATCAACATGAACAACCCTGTGAGCCATAATCTACAGGTTTCAGGTTCATCTGTTCGACTGGTAGTCGGCTCAAGTGCAGGGGGCTCAGTGCAGGCACCCCGTTCCCAGTCCTCATCTATAGCCTCTCGCCTGGAAGCAGCCCAGACGCCTTCCACCCCTTCGGGTGATGATCTTTACATTGAGGCACTCGATTTTCGTCGGGGAGAGGTTGGTGAAGGCAATATTCTCTTTGAGCTGGAAGACGATGAAGTAAACGCGGATGTCTCCGTTTCAGGCAATACTATTGAGGTTCGCTTTTTCGATGTGTCGCTGCAGGAAAATTTGCAACGTATTTTTGATGTGCAGGATTTTGCCACGCCAGTGTCGACATTTAGTGCGGAAACCATTGGTGGCGACTCTGTCATAGAAATTACCACCATTGAGCCTTTTGAGTACCTGGCTTACCAGACAGATACTTCCTATGTGGTGAGTGTTAAGCCCCGTGCACAACCGGGAACGCCGGGTGCTGAAAATGAGTTTAGTTACACGGGTGAAAAACTTTCCCTGAATTTCCAGGATATTGAGGTTCGTGCAGTACTCCAGTTAATAGCAGATTTTACAGAGCTCAACCTGGTCGCCAGTGACACAGTCAATGGCAGTATCACCTTGCGTTTGCAAAATGTGCCCTGGGATCAGGCACTGGATATCGTTCTTAAGGCAAAAGGCCTGGATCAACGACGAGAAGGCAATGTACTGCTGGTCGCTCCCATTGCGGAAATTGCTGAACGTGAACGGCTGGAAATTGAGGCAAGTCGCCAGCTGCAGGAATTGGCGCCGCTATCAACCGAGTATATTCGCATTCGCTACGCAGATGCTGCCCAGTTATATCAATTATTGAGTAGTGCCAGTATGGGCGGCGGCTCAGAGAACGGCGAAGGTGCGCCGGGTTTATTGTCCCCTCGTGGGTCGGCCATTGTGGACCAGAGAACGAATACCATTGTACTCACGGATGTGGCCGAAAAGATTACCTCGTTTCGGCGCATGGTCGACGAGCTGGATATTCCTATCCGGCAGGTCCTGATTGAAGCTCGGATCGTTATTGCCAGTAATGATTTTCGGCGTGAGCTGGGGGTTCGCTGGGGTGGTACCGGGGTGAATTTCTCCGACTCGGGCGATAGTGTTGTCCAGTATGGCGCAACGAGGAGTGACGTTGGCGGGCAGGCAATCAATTTCTTTAACGGAACCGCTGACGGCGTGGAGCTCGTCCCGGCAGTGGATCTGGGTGTAGCGTCAGCCACGACAAGTTTTGCTGTGTCTTTCCTGACAGATTCAGCGTTTGTTGATCTTGAATTAAGTGCACTTGAAAGTGAGGGCTATGGTGAAGTCATATCCCAGCCCAAGGTGCTTACCGGAGATAAACAGACTGCTTACATCAAGTCCGGTTCCGAGGTTGCCTACCAGGAAGCTGCTTCCAGTGGAGCGACCACAACGGCATTCAGGGAGGCCGTACTGGAACTCGAAGTAACTCCCCAGATCACACCGGATGATCGGGTTATTCTGGATCTACTGGTTGCACAGGACTCTATTGGCGACCTTGTCTTTGGCGGCGAGCCAACCATTGATACGACCGAGTTGGGAACCCAGGTTCTGGTTGATTCAGGTGAAACCTTGGTTTTAGGCGGGATTTTCCGAATGACTCAAACCGAGTCAGAGGACAAGGTTCCTTTACTGGGTGACCTTCCGATTGTAGGAAATGCCTTTAAAAACACGCTGACCAACTCAGAGAAACAGGAAATCCTGATTTTCATTACACCAAAAATCATTGATGAAAATGTCACCAGCCGATGAGTTCGGCGGGTGACAATGTTGTCCTGATTGGGCCTATGGGCTCGGGGAAAACTGCGGTTGGCCGAGCACTGGCAAGTGCTCTGGGCAAACAGTTTGTTGATACAGATCACCTGATAGAAGAGCGCTGCGGTACAAACATCCCCTGGATTTTCGATATTGAAGGGGAAGAGGGATTCCGCAAGCGAGAGACATCCGTGCTTGAAGAAGTGTCCCGGATGGTCAATTCGGTTATCGCCACGGGCGGGGGCGTCGTGGTCATGCCGGAAAACCACGCTCTTTTACAAAAAGCAGGCAAGGTCGTTTATTTGACGGCACCCGTGGACGTGCTGTTCCAGCGCGTGGCCCGGGATAAATCCAGGCCCCTATTGCAAGTTGATGATCCGCGGACTGCTTACGAAAATATATTTCGTCAGCGTGATCCACTTTATCGGGAACTTGCGGACCTCACTTTTCAGGGAAGTGAAAATAACAGTCCGCAAGAGCTAGCAAGGAAACTTGCGGACCGACTGCTGGAAATATAATCTCGCCAAACGCTAGAATGCGCTCCCCAAAACAGAGCTGTCACCAGGGAAATATATTTTGATCGAAATTACCGTAGAGCTTGGAGATCGAAGCTATCCAATCCGAATTGGTTCGGGCCTGCTGGGATCTCAGGATCTCTCGGAGTTTCTGGTGGGGTCACAGGTGCTCGTCGTTACCAACGAGACCATTGCACCCATGTATTTGCAGCCGGTTCTCGATAATTTTTCAAAAAACAGTATCCATGCCGACAGCCTGATATTGCCGGATGGTGAGCGTTTCAAAAACCTTGAAACCCTGAATAAAATATTTGATCGTCTGACGGAGCTTCGTCACAACCGAACGACCACTCTTGTTGCATTAGGTGGCGGGGTTGTAGGTGATATGACCGGTTTTGCGGCGGCCTGTTACCAGCGCGGTGTAAATTTTGTACAACTGCCGACCACTCTGCTGGCCCAGGTAGATTCCTCGGTCGGTGGTAAAACAGGGGTAAACCATGCCGCCGGCAAAAACATGATCGGCGCGTTCTGCCAACCTCGAGCGGTCATTATAGATACGGATATCCTGAAATCTCTGCCAGACAGGGAGTACGCGGCCGGGATGGCAGAAGTGATCAAATACGGCTTGATTGCTGATGCCAAATTTTTGGACTGGCTGGAACAAAACATGTCCGCGCTTATGCAGCGTGAAGCAGACCTGATTGCCAGGGCAATAGCCATCTCTTGCGAAACCAAGGCACGAGTCGTCGCGGCGGATGAAACCGAGCAAGGTGTCCGGGCGATTCTCAATCTCGGACATACCTTTGGTCACGCGATAGAGGCCTATCAACAGTATAAAGACTGGCTTCATGGTGAAGCGGTGGCTGCTGGAATGGTTATGGCTGCCGAGCTGTCCATGCGAATGGGCAATATAACCGAGCAGGATTTTTTGCGCGCCAGGCGTATTATTGCCGCCGCCGGATTACCTACCGATCCTCCCGAGCAAATGAAAGGGAAAGATTTTCTTCACCTCATGGGGCTGGATAAAAAAGTACTCGACGGTCGTTTGCGACTGGTATTACTTAAGGCGCTCGGAGAGGCGATAGTCACCTCAGAGTTTCCAATGGATGAGTTGGAAGCTGTGCTGCCAGGCTAGCTTTTTTCATCAGGGCAAGCGTAACGCAGCTCGTCGATATCCTGATATCGCGCGATCACTTCTTCCATTGCCTTCGCTCGCATGGCTTTCAGGTGCTTACCGAGTTCTTCTCCCTGGTAGCCCTGATCCACCAGTTGAGAAGCTGAGATAGACGCGCCAGCCTGTTCGCACTCAAGTAAAAATTCCTTTTGCGGATAAGGCCTGCTTTCAAGGCCGGTTCGCCCACGGGCGTCGGCCATACAACAATTACCAAAGGCCTCTACACTGGACTTTTGTGTCCAGGCCCCAAGTTGCGACAATAATTGAACCAGCTCATTTGCCGGTGTTTTCAGCGCCTGGTGGCACTTCAGGTGTAATCGCGCCACAGTGACTGCCAGTTGGCGATATTTGTTTGGTACCTTCAGTCGATTACAAAGTTGTTCGGTCAGGATGGCGCCGCGGTCTTCATGTCCCGCATGGCCAGGTCGGACAGAAGGTGGAGTCGTCGCTTTGCCCAGATCGTGGCAGAGCACGGCAAACCTCTGTACAGGATCATCGGTTAGCTCCGCAATACTATCCAGGCTCATTAAACAATGAAGGCCGACGTCAATTTCAGGGTGAAATCTGGGCCGCTGGTCGATACCAAACAAGGCATCGATTTCCGGAAAAATAACCTTCAATGCGCCAATCTCCCGAAGAACTTCAAAATAGAGCCTGGGTCTCGACGTCTTTAGCGCCTTTTCGGTCTCCATCCAGACGCGTTCCGGAGTCAGTTTTTCCAATTCGGCACTGGACGACATTGATTGCAATAGCTGCCGTGTCTCGTCGGCCAGTTGGAAGCAGTAAGTGGAAAGCTGTGCGGAAAAACGAGCCACTCTCAATACCCGAAGCGGATCTTCGGCAAATGCCGGGGAAACGTGCCTAAGTACACGTTGTCTAATGTCGTCCTGCCCGTCAAAAGGATCAATGAGTTCATTTTGGTCAGTCAATGCCATGGCATTGATGGTGAGATCGCGTCGAGAAAGATCTTCTTCCAGTGTTACGGAGCGGGTATCCGTGGCAAATCCGTGGTAGCCACTCCCCTGCTTTCTTTCCCTGCGTGCGAGTGCATATTCTTCTTTTGTGTCCGGATGCAAAAAAACAGGGAACTCGTTGCCAACCTGTTTAAAGCCCCGTTTGAGCATGTCTTCAGGTGAGGCTCCGGTGACGACCCAGTCCTGTTCGCTTGGCGCAATGCCCAGTAGCTGGTCGCGAACAGCCCCTCCGACCAGATATTTATTGAGATTATTGTCCGCAGACATAATTACCGCCTGGCCAGCCCTCTCGATTGTAAAAACTGAAGCATATGTGGCCGGGATTCCTTTTTCAGGAATCCCAGCATTTCCTCGGTCCAGCTTGTATTTTTTCTGTTGCCGGTCCTGGTTTTGTAGTATTCACTCACTGCCTGATCGTAGTCTTCCAGATCAGAGCCGGTTTCAACTGGTTTGTAGTGGTTTTCCATGACCCATAAAGACCGGGGCAAACGTGGCTTTGTTTCCGGGTTATGGGCGGGATAGCCCAGGCAAAGTCCAAAAACCGGATAGGTAAATTCGGGTAGGCCCAACAGGTCAGAAACTTGCTGTGGATTGTTGCGGATGCCGCCAATAAAGCATATTCCCAGCCCTATGGACTCAGCTGCAACGACCATATTTTGCGCCATAAGTGCTGTGTCGACGGTGGCGATAATGAACTGCTCCATATAACCGGGTTCAGCCGTTTGACCGGCCTGTAAGCAAATGTCCCGGTTTCTTGCCAGATCAGCGCAACAGACAAAGAACTCGGCACATTCTGCAACGTAAGATTGATTGCCGCTTAATTCGGCTAGCTTTCCACGAAGTTGGCTATCCGTGATTCGAATAAGACTATAAGCTTGGACGAAGCTTGAGGTGGCCGCAGACTGTCCCGCACGTAAAATACGTTCCAGCAAATGCTCTTCGATCGCTTCGCTGGTAAATTTTCTAATGGAGCGGTGTTGTAAGAGAGAGTCGATTAGTTGCATCAAGGGTTTCCGGTGAGCCCGTTCATTATTTTACGTAGATGTATAGTTCAAGCCTGCATGTTTGTATGCTGTACTAAAGCACAACAATATTAGCAGGAACATCTGGTTGGCTTCAGGCGTTTAAGACAGGGATAAAGCATGAGCGTGTACAACGTTCTTTACATTTTGTTGATTTTTAGTTTCGCCATGAGCGCAATGGCCATGTGGATCAACTGGCATTTAAATCGGCACGAGCTGGCGGTCAGGGATTGGGCTATCGCGCTTAGCATGACATTGGTGGGCTGCTCCATGGCAGTTATCGCACGCCTAAATTTAAGTGATCCGGCAGACATGGTGCCGCTAAATTTCTTTAGCTTCCTTCGGGATCTGGGAACCTCAATAAACGGCCTGGCCTGGTTGGTGCTCTGGCGTGGCATTTTACGCTTTATGGGAAGAAGCCTGCCCGCTAAAAAGTTGCTGTTTGGAGCCTGGCTAGGCTTTTTCATACTGTTGCTTGCTGGCCACCCCCTGAACATGCCTGCGGCATGGGGAGTTGCCTGGATATCCTCGCTGATTAGTGTGCTTTCACTAATGGTGTTGTACGAAATACTCCGTCATGGTGTTTCCGGGATTGCTACCTGGTTTGCCAGTGCGGGATTTTCTGGCGCGGCGCTGACATGGGGGGTTCGCGCCGTAATGAGTTTTCTTGATATTTCGCGCCCCATTGATATGGGATTTGATACGGTAGTGATGTTTGGTGCCGTCATTACCACGTTCGCTTGCATGATGGCGTTGATCCTGTTGACCAACCAGCGACTGATCGACCGTCTTGGTAATGCGGCACATCGGCAAAACCAGGCGGGGGTGCTCAGTCGTCGAACATTTTTTGATTCCGTTGAGCCATTGCTGGAAAGTTCACTGGCAAATCAGCAACCCAGTACGATAGCCATACTTGGGATTGATAATTTTTCTGAGATTAACGATACCTACGGTGGTAAGAGTGGTGATTTGGCACTAGGTCATGTAGCACTGATGGTCATGCGGATTTTGGGGCGTCAGGATCTGCTTGCCAGAAACAAGGGCGGTGAATTTCTTGTCTTTATGTATGGTAAAACGGCAGAGCAGGCAAAAACACTGATGAACCGCCTGCAAGTATTGTTGCGACAAAATGTCATCGACACAGAGCGTGGTTCGTTTCAGGTTATTCTCAATGTGGGTATTGCTGAGCACCGGTTTGATGAGGGTGTTTTACAGACAGTTACCCGCGCAAGTGCTTCACTGCCTGCAATGGAATTGAATGACTCCTTACAGGGGGCGGGATAAAGTGCCTGGTATCAGGCGTTCTGTTGTCTATTCCCTTTTTTGCCGTCCAGGCTGATAAATCCTCCATTTTCAGGTATCTCCGTATTGTGCCCAGTCTTTCAACCAACGGTATTCGCATAGCATACGATGAATTTGGCCGCGAGGAGTCACCGGCGGTAATTCTCATCATGGGGCTTTATTGCCAGTTGATCGACTGGCCTGTCTCCTTCTGCGAAAAGATTGCTGACGCCGGTTATCGCGTTATTCGATTTGATAATCGCGATATTGGGCTATCTTCTCACCTGGATCACCTTTCACCACCCAGTCTGGCAGCTTATGGCTTGA
The DNA here is from genome assembly GCA_965222065.1 of Pseudomonadales bacterium. GTDB lineage: Bacteria > Pseudomonadota > Gammaproteobacteria > Pseudomonadales > GM7GCV1 > GM7GCV1. The sequence continues at coordinate 1,506,390 of OZ244933.1, read as the reverse complement.
GCATGTTCTGGGGTGCAAGGGTTCCGGCGCCCTATGATTTGGATGACATGGCTGAAGACACCCTGGGGCTTATGGATGCGTTGAATATTGATCGCGCCCATTTGGTGGGCTCCTCCCAGGGCGGGATTATTGCCCAGATCCTGGCCGCTGGGCATCCAGAGCGTGTCTGTTCTCTTTGTTGCCTGAGCTCCACAACGGGCAATCCCTGGCTGCCTCCACCAGACTGGCGGGTATTACAACTGGTCACTAATCCGGCCTATATATTCAGCAAGTCCGGCCATCGACAAAAAATGGAATTAATGCGACTGCTCACGAGTCCTGCCTACCCTAAAACCGAGGAGGACCTTGAGAGCTGGATTGCCGAGCGGGAACGGAGGTCGCCAGATTCTCAGGGGTTGTCTCGCCAGCTGGCGGCCTCTTTGCGCACGGGCAATATTTCCTCGCGTCTAAGGAAAGTTTGTGCCCCGACGCTTGTGTTACACGGAGACAGTGACCCGCTGGTTCCCTATACCAGTGGGCAGGATATTGCCAACCAGATTGAAGGTGCCCGTTTTGAACTTATCGAAGGCTGGGCGCATGATTTTCCGGAAGAGTTGTCGGGCCCGTTGGCGGAAAAGCTCGTGGCCCATCTGGAAAGCGCGCCCTGCTAACCGTATCAGTCGTTAATGATCCCGGCTTCCGGGTTGTTGTAAATGTCCGGATCAAACCTGTTTTCGCTTTTGGCAACCACGGTACTGACGGTGGCGTCACCTGTCACGTTCACGGCGGTCCGTAACATGTCCAGTATCCGGTCGATGCCAAGAACCAGTCCAATTCCCTCAACGGGCAGATTCACTTCATTAAAGACCATGGTAAGCATGACCAGGCCAACACTGGGAACAGCTGCGGTGCCAATCGAGGCGAGCACGGCCATCATAATAACCATCAGATAGTCCATTGCGCTGAGGTCTATGCCATATACATTGGCAATAAACACCGTTGCCACGCCTTGCATCATTGCCGTGCCGTCCATGTTGATGGTTGCTCCCAGAGGTACCGTGAAGGAGGCAATGGAATTATTAACGCCAAGCCGTTGCTCAACGGTACGCAAGGTTACCGGAATGGTTGCTGCGGAACTTGCCGTGCTGAAGGCAAAGGTCTGCGCGGCTCTCAATTTCCTGAGAAAAATTGCGGGGCTCAGACCGGTAAATACTTTAAGAATCAGACTGTAGCTAACCAGGGCATGGAAAAGCAGCACGCCAACCAATACCAGGGCATAACCGATAAGCTCTTTCAGCAAGTCCAGTCCAAGCTCGGAAATGGCTCGTGCGATCAGGCAAAACACTGCATAAGGAGCAAAATGCATCACCAGGCCAACCATTTTCATCATCACTTCATTTAACTGTTCCATCAGCTTTACGGTTTCTGGCGACTCCCTGGCAACTGCCAGCAAGCTGATACCAAAGATGATGGCGAAAAATATAATTGCCAGCATGTCGCCATTGGCCATGGCGGCAATGGGATTACTGGGGATGATGTTTATCAGTACTTCCGAAACAGGCGGTGCACTGTTACCGGCAAAATCGCTGCTGGTATTTAGTGACATGCCTTCACCAATGGAGAACGTGGAAGCGGCCAGCAGTGCCGTCGCAATGGCGATGGCGGTCGTCGACAGGTAAAGTATCAACGCCTTGATGCCTACCCGGCCGAGCAGATGAATATCGCCGATGCCCAGGATTCCCGGAATGATAGAAAAAAGTACCAGGGGCACGACCAGCATTTTCAGTGCATTGACGAACATTGTGCCGACTGTATGAAACAGGCCGGATACAAGGTAGTCACTGACGAAAGAACTGGACTGAACAAGTCCGGAAATATTGAGGATCAGACCGGTGATAATACCCAGTGCCAGAGCAATCAGGACTTTCTGGGTCAGGTTTTTATGCGACATAAGCTCTTGTATCTTGCGGGCATTGGTTCATTTACAGTATACCGCGTATAAATTTTCGCCATAGTTTCACACTTGGCGAGTAAGATCGATAAATAGATCGCCCTGATCATGCCTATTCCCCTATATTGCCAGTGCCAGTTTTTATACTTTCCATGAAGCATTTTTACAAAATTATCGTTGCCGTATTGCTCATCTCTTTGGCAGGTTGTGCCAGCTACTACAAAATGCAAATGGAGTGGTCTGAGGATTTGCCGCCCATAGACATTTTTCTGGAAGCTTACGAAAGTGATCCGGCAAATCAGCAATTACAGTCCCTGGAAGAGTACCTGGTCTGGGTCAAACGTTTTTATCAGGGCTGGGTTGTTTATAACAATGGCTGGCTACAGATGTCCGATGATCTCACCTCACAAATGCCAGCGAACCAGCGGCCACTTGTGCGTCAGCGTATTGCCGGTATTGGTCTCAGTATTGCGCCGGAGTGGGCCAAGGAAAAACCGGATCGTTATATTTTTACCAATATGGTTGCCGTCTGGGGAGAGGCGTTGCTGGAAGCACTGGAACGGGATGAGGTTCTGGCGTATATGGATGCCGTCGAGCGTGACCTGCAGTTACTCAAAGCCGGACAGGTCGGGAGGCAGGATATTTCCATGCAGAGATATTTCCCGGATATTGAGGAAACCCCATTTCTTTTTTAGCATAAGTCTAATAGCTAAAACGCCCGGCCACACTATGTGTTTCCGGGCGTTTTTTTCGATGAGTCGCTAGAGTGAGCTCACCAGGGCGTCGATACTGGCCTTGGCATCACCAAACAACATCCGGGTGTTGTCCTTGTAGAACAAGGGGTTGTCGACCCCGGCATAGCCCGTGGCCATGGAGCGCTTCAACACGATGGTGGTCTTGCCGTTCCATGGCTCCAGGACAGGCATACCTGCAATCGGACTATCAGGTACCTCCTGTGCGGCCGGATTCACAATATCGTTGGCGCCAATCACGATGGACACATCCACGTCCGGGAAGTCGTCGTTGATTTCCTCCATCTCAAACACAATGTCGTAAGGTACCTTGGCCTCGGCAAGCAATACATTCATGTGCCCCGGCATGCGCCCGGCGACCGGGTGGATACCAAAGCGCACATTCACGCCCTTGGCCTTGAGCTTCTTGGTGAGTTCACAGACGGAGTGCTGTGCCTGTGCCACCGCCATACCATACCCGGGAAGGATCATGACTTCTTTGGCGTCCTCAAGAAGCGCCACAAGCTCCTCTGTTTCAATAGGATTGATATCCCCGGCCTCCCCTTCAGCGCCCGAAGAAGTTCCGGAAGATTTGGGGTTGCCAAAGCCTCCGGCAATCACGGCGATAAACCTGCGGTTCATGGCCCGGCACATGATGTAGCTCAGGATTGCCCCCGAACTTCCCACCAGGGCCCCGACAACAATCAGCAAGTCATTACTGAGCATAAATCCGGTAGCTGCCGCTGCCCAGCCAGAGTAGCTGTTGAGCATGGAGACCACCACGGGCATGTCGGCACCACCGATGGCCATCACCATATGAATGCCAAACAGCAAGGCGATCACGGTCACAATCAATAGTGCAGTCATGCCCTGATTGGCAGAAGATTGCTCGACAAACTCAACTCCGAAATAAATGGCAGCAATCAGCAGGGCCAGGTTTAACCAGTGACGAGCAGGCAACAGCAGTGGCTTGCCACCAATTTTGGCGCTGAGTTTCAGGTAGGCGATGACGGAACCGGAAAATGTCAGCGCGCCAATCAGGATGCCGACATAGATTTCCACATCGTGGATGGTTTTTTCCACACCTGTATAACCGTGGCTGTGATCCATAAAGGTCGCAAAGCCAACCAGGACAGCCGCCAGACCAACCAGGCTGTGAAGAATGGCCACCAGCTCCGGCATTTGGGTCATCTGTACGCGAGCGGCCAACACCAGGCCAATCACTGCACCAATCGCCATGGCCCCGATCAGGATGGCGTAATTTGCAGTGACTACACCAAGTACAGTAGCTGCCAGGGCCAGACCCATGCCCGCCATGCCATAGATGTTTCCGCGCTTGGCGGTTTCCTGGGAGCTGAGGCCACCCAGCGCCAGGATGAACAGAATGGATGCCCCAACATAAGAGGCAGTTAATACACCTTGAGATAACATAATTCTTATTTCCCCTTATTTCTGGAACATGGCCAACATGCGCCGTGTCACGGCGAAGCCGCCGAAGATATTGATGCTGGTAATAAGTACAGCGATGGCCGCCAGGTAAAGCATTCCCCGGTCAGGTGAACTGATCTGGATCAGTGCCCCGATGATAATGATGCTACTGATGGCATTGGTTACGCTCATCAAGGGCGTGTGCAGGGATGGCTTCACGTTCCAGATCACCATGTAGCCCACAAAACAGGCCAGGACAAACACAGTGAAATGCGCCATAAAGGATGCCGGGGCAACGGAACCCAACCCAAGCAGGGCAGCGCCGGCGATTAAAAACGCGGCCAGGTTGCCCACCCATTTGTTTTTGGGTGCCTCGGGTTCTGCCGGAGTTTCGGGCTCCTGTTTTGGCTGTGCTGGTGCTTTCGGGGCTGAACTGGTTTTGGGTGCGGGTGGCGGCCAGGTGACCTTGCCATCCTTAACGCAAGTGGCTCCGCGAATCACCTCATCCTCCATATCGATATGGATAGTGCCGTCCTTATCGGGACACATATCGGATAACAGATGTCGCAGGTTAGTGGCATAAAGCTGACTGGACTGGGTGGGCAGTCGGCTGGGAAGATCGGTATAGCCGATCAGTGTGACACCGTGCTTGACCACTACTTTATTGGCTTCCGTCAGCTTGCAATTGCCGCCCATCTCGGCAGCCAAATCAACGATAACACTCCCCTCTTTCATGGACTTGACCATGTCTTCTGTCCACAGCTCCGGTGCGGGCTTGCCGGGTATAAGGGCCGTCGTAATCACAATGTCAATTTCCTTGGCCTGCTCGGCGAACAGCGCCATTTCGGCAGCGATAAACTCGTCGCTCATTACCTTGGCATAGCCACCTTCGCCGCTGCCATCCTCGTCATCGAAATCCAGCATCAGGAACTCGCCACCCAGGCTTTCAACCTGGTCTTTCACCTCAGGGCGTGTATCAAATGCCCGAACGATTGCCCCCATGGAAGCTGCTGCCCCAATGGCTGAAAGACCTGCCACCCCGGCGCCAATGACCAGGATTTTGGCGGGAGGTATCTTGCCTGCGGCAGTGATCTGGCCAGTAAAAAACCGGCCGAAATGCTGGGCCGCCTCAACCACTGCACGGTACCCGGCAATATTGGCCATGGACGAAAGTCCATCCATCTTCTGGGCACGCGATATCCTCGGAATACTTTCAATGGCCAGCGCATTAACCTTTTTGTCGGCAAGCGTCTGCAGCAGTTCCGAATTTTGCGCAGGTGCCATAAAACTGACCAGGGTCTGGCCTTCCTTTAGCAGCTCGGTTTCATTTACTCCCAGTTCCGGATGCTCGCCAGGCGCACGCACTTTTAGAATGATGTCACTCGAACTCCAGATCTCCCGGGGATCAGAAATAACCCGGGCTCCGGACGCTTCATAGGCCGAGTCGGTAAACTTGGCGGCCTCTCCGGCACCAGCCTCGACAGAAACCTCAAAGCCCAGCTTTTGCAGTTCGCCGACAACATCGGGCGTGGTTGCCACTCGGCGCTCATTGGCGTGTACTTCTTTTGGAATACCTATACGCATAGGTTGACTCTCCTTAATTTGGGGCGAACCCCTTTTTGCGTGTGGAGTTGGGCGAGCCGGCTTTGTCAGCTCGCTAATAATCTTAGTGCATGTGTAAATCAGCAAAGAAAAAACAAAAGCTCGCCTTATGCGAGCCATTGCGGCTGTTTATGTCGTCTTTTACCATGAACTAGTGCTGTTCAGAGTAGACGTATTGCGTTCGTCGTTTATATTATAAACTGTATACAATATACTTTATTTTATAATTTCAACTTTTCTGCAAGTTTTTTTGCAGCGAGCGCTAATTTAGCGTTATATATTCCATTATTCACGTTGATTGAGGAATCTACAAATGGCAGATGGCTTAAATCTCATGCTTTTCGGCATGGGAACCGTTTTTGTATTTCTTACCGCGCTGGTCGTCTGTACTAATCTCATGTCATTGTTGATCATGCGTTTTTACCCGGAGACCCTTGCCCCGGCAACCGCTCCACGTAAAGATTCCCGAAAAGAGAACTCCCGAATTATCGCGGTGATTGAGGCCGCGGTAGCCGAACACAGAAAATCCAAATAATTCACGGTATTGCTATGAGTGAGAACAAGGCTCCCCTTGGGATTACGGATGTGGTTTTGCGCGATGGCCATCAATCGCTATTTGCCACACGTATGCGCATTGACGACATGCTGCCTATTGCAGAAAAACTTGACCAGGTAGGTTACTGGTCGCTTGAAACCTGGGGGGGCGCCACATTTGATGCCTGTATCCGCTATCTGGGCGAGGATCCCTGGGAGCGTATACGGGAACTAAAGAGAGCGATGCCGAAAACGCCCATGCAAATGTTGCTGCGTGGGCAGAATTTACTGGGCTATCGGCACTATGCCGATGATGTGGTCGATAAATTTGTCGAGCGCTGCGCGGTAAATGGTGTTGATGTGTTTCGTGTGTTTGATGCCATGAATGACATGCGCAACATTGAGCGGGCACTCAAGGCAGTCAAGAACAGCGGCAAACACGCACAGGGCACGCTGTCCTATACCATCAGCCCCGTTCACAACATGGACTTGTGGGTCTCCATGGCCAAGCAGATTGAGGACATGGGCGCTGACTCGATTTGTATCAAGGACATGGCCGGCCTGCTGAAGCCCTATACCGGGCATGAGCTGGTGAGTCGTCTGAAGGCAGAATGTGATCTGCCGGTACATATGCAATGTCATGCCACTACAGGTATGTCGACTGCCACGGCGTTGAAGTGTGTGGAAGCGGGTATCGATAATATCGACACGTCCATTTCTTCCATGTCCATGACCTATGGCCATTCTCCCACCGAAGCCCTGGTGGCGATACTGGAAGAGACTGACCGGGCGACCGGGCTGGATTTAAACCTGCTTCAGGAGATCGCGGCCTATTTCCGTGAAGTGCGCAAAAAATACGCGAAGTTTGAAGGGTCCCTGAAAGGTATCGACTCACGCATCCTGGTTGCACAGGTGCCCGGTGGCATGCTGACCAATATGGAAAACCAGTTACGTGACCAGGGGGCGGAAGACAAGTTTGATGCGGTACTGGAAGAGATTCCCCGGGTGCGGGAAGACCTCGGGTTAATCCCGCTGGTTACACCCACCTCGCAAATTGTGGGAACGCAGGCCGTGCTCAATGTACTCGCCGGCGAGCGATACAAAAGTATTTCCAAGGAAACCTCCGGCATCCTCAAGGGTGAATACGGGGCAACGCCTGCACCGATGAACAAGGAATTACAGGAGAGAGTCCTGGAAGGCGCTGAGCCGATCACCTGCCGGCCAGCCGACCTGCTGGAGCCGGAAATTGATCGACTGAAGTCGGAGCTGGTTGATCTTGCGGGCGAAAAAAACATCAATCTGGAGGACGGCGAACGCCAGATTGACGATGTGCTGACTTATGCACTGTTTCCGCAAATAGGGCTGAAATTTCTTGAAAACCGCGGGAATCCGGATGCCTTTGAACCGGCACCGACAGGTAAGGAAAGTACTGTGCCAACCACCGATAGCGGCGATGAAGTCTATACCGTCAAGGTTGAGGGCGTAAGTTATACCGTAAGTGTGTCTCCTGGTGGTGATGTCACTGGCATGGTGCCGGTAAACAAGGGTGATTCGGCGGGTGCTTCAGAAGCCGATGCTTCCTCTGATTCTGTGCCGGAAGGCGGCGAGCCTGTAGGTTCGCCCCTGGCGGGAAATATTTTCAAAATTCTTGTGAAACCGGGCCAGCAAGTCGAGGAAGGGGATACCCTGATTGTGCTTGAGGCAATGAAGATGGAAACCAATGTCAGTGCGTCCCGATCAGGAACCATTTCCAGTGTTGATGTAGACCAGGGCGACAAAGTCGCTGTTGGCGATACACTGCTACATATTGCCTAGGAGCAGAGTCCATGGAACAACTCAACGTACTCTGGCAATCCTCCGGGCTGTACCATTTAGAGTTAGGGCAGGCGGTCATGATACTGATTGGCCTGTCATTGCTGTTTCTAGCCATCCGGAAGCAGTTTGAACCCCTGCTGTTGGTGCCTATTGGTTTTGGCGGGATTCTTGCCAATATTCCGGGAGCTGACCTGGCATTGACAGCGACCGAACGAATGCTCAATGCGGGCGATCCCCAGACCATTGCCGCCCTGGCTAACCTCTTGGGGTTATCTGAAACGGCCGACCTTTATACTGTTAAAATGGCCCTCTCCTCGGCACCGGCGTCAATCCATGCAACAGTGGCACAAATGGCGTCTGACATGGGTTACAGCGGCGGGATGCTGTCGAATTTTTATGAGGTCGCCATTGGCAGTGGTGCAGCCCCGCTGATCATTTTTATGGGTGTTGGCGCGATGACTGATTTTGGTCCCCTGCTGGCCAACCCAAAAACCCTGTTTCTTGGCGCCGCAGCCCAATTCGGTATTTTTTCGACAGTGCTCGGGGCGGTGGCGATTTCCCAGCTGGGGTGGGTGGATTTCAGTATCGCGGATGCGGCCGCCATCGGGATTATTGGTGGCGCAGATGGTCCGACTGCCATATACGTGGCGTCGGTTCTGGCGCCGGATTTGCTCGGAGCTATTGCTGTGGCCGCCTATTCCTACATGGCATTGGTGCCCCTGATCCAGCCTCCGATCATGCGTGCATTGACCACAGAAGCCGAGCGCAAGATTGAGATGAAGCAACTGCGCCAGGTATCACAACGGGAAAAAATCATCTTTCCACAGATTCTGTTGCTGTTGGTGGCGATCTTTTTGCCAGATGCAGCACCGCTTCTGGGCATGTTCTGTTTTGGTAACCTGATGAAGGAATGTGGGGTAGTGGCCCGTCTTAGCGACACGGCCCAAAACGCCCTGATCAACATCACCACAATCTTTCTGGGCCTGTCGGTCGGTTCCAAACTGGTAGCCGACAAGTTCCTGGACCCCAGTACGCTGATCATCCTGGCACTGGGTATTGTCGCTTTCGGTATCGGTACTGCCATGGGTGTGTTGATGGCCAAGTTGATGAATGCATTAAGCCAGGCCAAGATCAACCCGCTGATTGGCTCTGCCGGTGTATCGGCGGTGCCTATGGCGGCCCGGGTATCCAACCGGGTGGGTCTGGAATCCAATCCACAGAACTTCCTGCTCATGCACGCAATGGGGCCCAATGTTGCCGGTGTGATTGGCTCCGCGGTGGCCGCCGGTGTCATGATCTCGATTGTTTCAGGAATTCAGTAACGACCCTTCCCTGCTCTTGTGACCTTCGGGTGGTTTGAGTAGGGAAGTTTGAGCTGCTTCAGGCTTCTGCCTGTTCCATTAAATAAACCGCCCTGTTTGTATAATAAATTCCTTTGTTTCGTGTACAACGCTTTCGCCCTTTGCGTTAACATGCCTGCGGCCTTGACATAAACGTCGTGGTGGCCATTTCCAGCTAACCAGGTGTCGCTTCTTTCGCAAAAGGGATTCAAGTGAGCAAAAACGTCCGCAATGCACTCATCGTGCTGGTCCTTATATTGGCCTGGTTGATTTCGGGTGTCCTCTTTAAAGGCAATACAGAAAGTGCGGAAGATGCCGCCAACCAGCAGCTCGACACGGCACTGGTTGAGGTTGAGGATATTCAGGCTGTGCCACATCGCCCGGTTATGGAATTTAACGCGTATACGGCGCCTTTCAGGTCTGTCGATGTGTCTGCTGAAACATCCGGGGCCATTATTGCCACACCGGCAAAAGAGGGCACTCATGTGGCACAGGGTGAGGAGCTGGCGCAAATTAATCCCGAAGAAAGAGAACTTCGCGTGCGCCAGGCACGGGCATTACTTCAGCAGCGTGAAATTGAATATGATGCAGCGCAGGAGCTCAGGGCAAATAATTTGTTGTCCAGTGCTGATGTTGCCCGGTCCGAAGCGGAACTGGAGTCGGCCCGCGCTTCGCTTGAGGCTGCCCAGCTGGAGCTCCAGCGTTCGGTCATCCGCGCCCCGTTTGCCGGGGTGTTTAACCGGAGATATGCCGAAGAAGGCGATTTTATCCAGCGCGGGGAAGCCTTTGCCCAACTGTTGCAACTGGATCCGTTAAAGGTGGTTTTCCAGGTAAGCGAGCAGGAAGTACAGCAGCTTGATCCGGAGACCATGATTGATTTCCAGCAGGACGACGGCAGCGTTATTTCGGGTCGTTTTTTCTATCGGTCTTCCAAAGCGGAGGGCAGCAGCAGGGCGTTTCGTGTTGAGGCAGTGTTGGAGAATCCTGAGACTGAGCTTTTGTCAGACCTGACTGGAACCGTGAAGGTTTATGGCAAAGAGCAGATGGCACATGCCATACCTGCTTCGGCAATGTCATTAAATGCCGCGGGTGGACTGTTCCTGAAAGCCGTCGACCAGAATAACCAGGTTGAGATTTACGAAATCAGGATTATTTCGGACGAGCCAGGCAGGGTGTGGGTCACCGGTTTGCCCGAAAGAGTTCGCTTAATCGTTACGGGTCATGAGTACGTCGGCGCCGGGCAGCAGGTGGAAATAAGCCTCAGGTCCGGGACTGAAACAGGAAGCCTCTGATGAAACTGGTCGATCTGGCTATTCGTCAGCACAAAGCCAGTTATTCCCTAATTGTCTTTATATTGTTGTCGGGCATCATGGCCCGCTCATTCATGACGATTGAGACCTTTCCCAACGTTATTGTTCCCGTGGTGGTAACAACCGTGGTGCATCCGGGTATTTCGCCAGAGGATGCGGCCCGCTTGCTGGCCAAACCGATTGAGCAAGAGATGCGATCAGTGGATGGCATTGTCGAGATACGCTCCACAACCCGGGAAAGCGTGGCCTACGTTATCACCGAGTTTGATACCGATGTGGATATCGATGTCGCCGTGTTGAATACGCGCGCCGCGGTTGATCGGGCCAAGGCGGAATTCCCGGACAATACGGATGAGCCGGTCGTCAGGGAGATCGCGGCACAGGGCAATCTGGTGGTTGTAGTGTCATTTCTCAGTGATGTTGCCGATGAGCGTGAACTCTTTGAGCTGGCTCGCACATTTAGGGAGGATCTCAGAGGCCTGCCAGATGTTCTACAGGCGGAGATCAAGGGGGCGCGTGAAGAAGTTGCCGAAATCTATATGGATCCGGTCAAGCTGGAATTTTACGGAATTACGGCGACGGAAATTGCCAATTTGGTTCGCGCCAATAATTTGTTGATACCCGCTGGCGACCTGGATGCGGGTAGCGGCAATTTTGGGGTCAAGATACCCAGTCTGGTTGAAACCATTGATGACCTGAAAAAGCTGCCCGTTCGCTCGACGTCGGATGGCGTTGTGACACTCGAACAAATTGCGGATGTGCGACGAACATTCAGGGATGCCACCGGCTTTAGTCGGGTGAATGGCAAGCAGACAATTGCTATTGAGATTACCAAGCGTCTCAAGGCCAACACCATAGATACCGTTCAGGAAGTCAGGGATTTGGTAGAGCAGAATGCCGACAGGATTCCCCAGCATGTTGAAGTGGAGTATGTGTTTGATACCTCCACCGGTATCAAGGAGACGGTGGAAGAGCTGTCTGGGAACGTGGTTTCCGCCATGGCGCTGGTCATGGTTATTGTGGTGGCGTCGCTGGGCTTTCGCTCCGGAATGCTGGTGGGCTTTGGTATACCGTTTTCCCTGTTGGGTTCCGGCATCGTGGTTTACCTGATGGGCTATTCATTCAACTTTATGGTTATTTTTGGCCTGTTATTGTCATTGGGGATGCTGATCGATGGTGCACTGGTGGTTGCCGAATATGCCAGCCGCAAGCTGGCCGAAGGAGCCAGTACCTTTGACGCCTATGTGGGGGCGGCTCGCCGGATGGCGATTCCCATTATCGCGTCTACCCTTACGACCCTGGCGGCTTTCCTGCCGCTTATGTTTTGGCCCGGTGTGGTTGGCGACTTTATGGCGATCCTGCCGGTGACTGTGTTTTCAGTGTTGATCTGGTCCCTGGTATTTTCATTGCTGGTCGTTCCCATACTTGGTGTGCGCCTGCTGACTTCGAAACCTAACAAGAAAATCAACCAGGAAAATGGGGAAGAAGCCGGTGTAGAGTTCCAGGGACTTCGTAACGCCTACCTGAAAATGCTTAAAGGTTGTCTGGGCAGGCCAGGCAGAACAGCTTCCGCAATCGTCGTTATGCTGGTGGCGATCTTTGTGGCCTACGGAAAGTTCGGTGTGGGTACAGTTTTCGGTGCCGCCGAAAGTGAGGATTCCTTTACCACCATGTCGATTCGTGCCCAGGGTAATCTGACCGTGGCCGAAAGAATAGAGATGGTAAAAGCCGTAGAGGAAAGGCTGGCAGTGATCCCGGAGGTGAAATCCTACTATGTAAGCACCAACGGTTTTGCATCCGGTGGAGCCAGGCCGCGGGACGAAATTGCAGGTGTCCTGCTGGAATTGCTGCATTCCCGTGATCGCGAGCTAACCAGTACGGAAGCATTGGACAAGGTGCGGGCACACACAAATGATATTCCCGGGATTATTGTCCAGGTGAATAAAATCGAAAACGGGCCGCCGGTGGGTAAGGATGTCCAGATAGAACTTTCTTCCGAAAACCGTGAGTTACTGCACAGGGTTGCCGGACAGGTGCGCGCCAGACTCGATAGTATGCCAGGTCTTATTGATGTCGAAGATACCCTGTCCCTGCCGGGGATTGAATGGCAGTTCATTGTCGATAAGGCCGCCGCTGCCATGCAGGGCGTCAGCGTGATGCAGATTGGCCAGGTTGTCCAAATGGTCACCGATGGCCTTTATTTGGGTGAATACAGGCCGGATGATGCCGATGAAGAAGTCGAAATACGCCTGCGTTTCCCGGAAAACTTTCGCAGCCTTGATGCATTGCGTCGTCTGCGTGTCGCGACCCCCGAGGGGACGGTACCGGTTTCTTCCTTCGTTACCATGGAGGCGCAGCCAAGGGTGGATGTGATTGAGCGTGTTGATTCTGCGGAGGTTGTGAGCGTGTCGGCCTATACTGTAGAAGGCGTTCTTGCCAGTGACATGGTTGCTGAAATCGATGACTGGATGGTTAGCGAAGGGCTCGACGATCAGGTTAACTATCGCTTTCGGGGAGCCAGCGAGGAAACCGATGAGTCGGCACAATTTTTATCTTCGGCCTTCAGTCTGGCGATGTTTCTGATGCTTATTATTCTGGTTGCGCAATTTAATAGCTTCTATCAGGCAGGATTGATTATTTCGGCGGTGGTGATGTCTACCGCAGGCGTTATGTTGGGAAATATGCTGACACAGCAGCCATTCAGTATTTTGTTGACCGGCGTGGGTCTGGTTGCTTTGGCAGGTATTGTGGTAAATAACAATATTGTATTGATAGATACATTCAACCGGCTTCGCGACAGCTTTCCTGATAAAAGTACTTATGAGTTGGCGCTGGAATCCGCCAAGCGACGGTTCAGGCCCGTGGTGCTGACAACGCTGACCACCGTGATTGGCCTGATGCCTTTGGCTAATGGGACCAGTGTTGACCTGATTAACCGTAGTGTCGTAATAGGTGGTCCGGTCGCTTCTTTCTGGTCAGCCATGGCGGCTACGATTGTCAATGGCTTGGCGTTCTCAACCATACTGACCCTGATTTTTACCCCTACCATGCTGGTTCTGCCGGGGGTTATAAAAGCGAAGCTTTCCGGTTTAGTAGGAAAAGGACGCTTGAGGGTTGGCGGGCTCAGGAGACAGCAGTAGCTCGCGCAAACGTTTGAGCCCCTTGCCCTGGTTGGTCGTTTTCCAGGCAATAAGTGAGTCAAGTGTGCTCGACGTTCCCTCTACTTCAATTATTTTCATCTCGCCGGAAGCCAGATAGGGCTTGATGGCCTCATAAGGAAGAAAACCAAAGCCAATGCCCTGGCGCTGTACTTCGATTTTCTGGGCCATATTGCCCACGTAAAAGCGCCGGTTTTTATTAAACAGCACGGATGATCGTGGAACTTCAATTAGAGAGCTGTCATGAATAATGACTTGCCGGTATCGGGTTAGCTCGGTGCGTGAGACTTTGCCCCAAAACCGGGCCAGTGGATGAGTGGATGCAACAGCAATGACTGCCTGGTTGCGTTTGTATGGTTCGGTCCTGATGCCTTGTGACTTTGGTACCGGGGCAGATGCACCAATAACCAGATCGACGCGGTCGCATATTAGAGACTCCCAGGTTCCTCCCAGTACTTCCTCGCTGAGGCTGATTTCCATGGAGGGATGTTCTTCAGTGAATTGTCGTATGGCGCGCATTGGTAGTGCGAAGTCCTGAATGGCATCTATGGCAATACGAATACGGGTTTCCCAGCCCGTCGCAATGCGTCGGGCTTCCATTTCCAGCTGTTGACTGGCGGCTAGCAGCTTTCGGCCTTCAACCAGTAACGTTTTCCCTGCCGGGGTCATAACCGACTTTCTTCCCTGTCGGGAAAACAGGGTGATTTCCAGTTTTTCTTCCAGTTTGCTGATCGTATAGGAAAGCGCCGAGGGGACTTTGCCAAGCTCTTCGGCCGCCGCTGCAAAGCTGCCTCGTCGGTCTATGGCGTCGATGATTTCAAGTGCTTCCAGGCTTAGGCTCGCATTGCTCATAAATAATCAAATATTTTGAATATATTAAGCAAAATATAGATATTTATCGACTGATAATCAATAAATACAATGCAACTAATTTTCAAATGGTTGAAAGAGATTTTTATTATGAGCGCAAAAAAATTATTGGTCATTAAATCCAGTGGTCGCAAAACGGGCTCAATTACCCGCCAAGCCAGCGACTTTTTTGTCAGCAGGCTCAAGGAAAAAGATGATTATGATGTCCGGATTCGTGATCTGGAAGAAACAGATCTTCCACTCATTGATAACGATCTGATTGGAGCCATGTTCACTCCTTCAGAGGCACTGGATGAAACGCAAAAAACGTTGCTGGAACGATCAGATGAATTGATCGAGGAATTGGTTTGGGCGGATGAAATCCTGATTGCCACACCCATATATAACTTTAGTGTTCCGGCAAGATTAAAAGCCTGGATTGATCAGGTGTGTCGTGCAGGTATTACGTTTAAATATACTGAGAAGGGTCCGGTGGGACTCCTTGATATCAACAAGGCTTATTTGGTTGTCGCATCGGGTGGGACACCCATAGGTAGTGATATTGATTTTGCCAGTGGCTACTTAACGCACATTATGAACTTTATTGGTATTGAGCAGACTTATCTGGTGCATGCTGACGGATCTGCAAACGATTCCGACAAGCTAATACAAAGTGCTCATGAGCAAATTAATCAGCTGTTGGCAGCGTGAGGAGAGTAAATATGAGACAGGCTCGAAAGATTAAACGCTGGATTCCGGCAATGCCGACCCAGGATGGAGATGGTGTCAAAATATTTCGTGTGGCTGGACGCCAGTATAACGAGGACATGGATCCATTCCTGATGGTTGATGAGCTTCGCTCGGACGATAGCAAGGATTACATTGGTGGCTTTCCGCCTCACCCGCACCGCGGTTTTGAAACGCTCACTTATATGAAAGATGGCTTGGTAAGGCATCGTGATCATATGGGTAATGAGGGTGTGATCGGCCCTGGAGACCTGCAATGGATGACTGCGGGTCGAGGGGTTGTGCATTCGGAAATGCCGGAGCAACAAGATGGTTTGTTCCATGGATTTCAGCTCTGGCTGAATCTCCCAGCGGCAGAAAAAATGAAACCGGCTGCCTATCGGGACATCCGTCATGCCGATACCCCAAAAATCACGACCTCCGAAGGTGTTCAGGTGACATCCATTGCAGGACAGGTAGAAGTTGAGGGTCAGGTACTTGATGGACCAATTCAGGGACTAAGCACTAGGCCCATATATCTGGATATAGATATGCCGTCAGACTCCACACTGGAGTTGGCTGTACCGGATGGAATAAGGCTGTTGTTCTATGTCTACGATGGCCAGGTAAATGATATTGCCTCGCCTTCACTGGTAGTCCTGGAGGACCAGGGAAGCATGGCCACCTTTCATGCTGGAAAGCAACGCAGTCGGTTGCTCGTATTTGGCGGCATCCCGTTAAGAGAGCCTATTGTTCAGCACGGGCCGTTTGTGATGAATACTCATGCAGAAATTAATCAGGCAATACAGGACTATCAACGTGGAACACTCGCCGGATAGTAAGCACTTACTTTTAGGCTGTTTGTATTAGCAGTCTGAGGAGTTGGTGATAGAGCGCAAGGCATCCATATCCAGTATGTGCAGTTCCTTGTTGTCGATCTGGATCACGCCATTTTTCTGCATTCTGGAAAGTACCCGACTGACGGTTTCCACCGTCAGTCCGAGGTAGTTGGCAATATCACTTCGAGACATGGGCAAAATAATGTTGTCTGCTGAAAGGCCTATGGTTCGGCATCGTTGCGACAGGCTCAGAAACAGGGCGGCTATCCGCTCATCGGCGGAATTCTTGCTTAGCAATGTAATGAGTTTTTGGTCTTCTGCGATTTCCTGGCCCAGAAGTTTAAACATATGTCGCTGCAGGGAAGGAATCAGGCTGCCCAACTCCTCCAGTCGTTCGAACGGGATAGCGCAAATGGCTGAGGTATCCAGGGCAATTGCCGAGGTTTCATGAAAACCGGTGGCGACGCCGTCCATGCCGAAGACCTCTCCTGCCATGTAAAAACCTGTGACCTGTTCGCGCCCGTCATTGGTTACCAGGTAGGTTTTAACACTGCCCATTCGAACCGCATAAATAAATTTGAATGGCTCGTCTTCCCGGTAGATATGATCGCCTTTCTGGATGGGACGACCTCGATTAACAATACTTTCCAGTTTGTTGATGTCTTCGATTTTTAATGCAATAGGGATGCAGAGTTCGGCGAGCCGGCAGGTACTGCACGATCCGCGATTGCCATGATGGCAAGACATGTTGTCAGCGATTTTATCCGAGGCGAATTTGTTTTCCATATTTCGGCTCCCTATGGCTGGGTCATTATAGGAAGTTTCCTTGCTCTTGATAATGTTGTTCTGGCGCCGGAGCGACCTAAAAGCGATTTTATTGGTTTTGTGTGTTGAATAATTGATTGAGCGTTGTCAGATCAATATTGACACTGATTTCGTTGTCCAGTGCTCCGCTTTCTGAGGCTGCCCCCAGGGCGAGGGCTGTGCCCACATATTTTGCCCAATCCGGAATATCATCATTTTCCCAGACATGAGCCCTCAGGCAGTCTCTTACCATATTACGAGCATGGTCGATACTGGGCCGGGGGCTAAATGGGTCAATGCCACAGCTTAAAAACTGGACATCCAGATACCGGGTTTGTTTTTCCCTCAGCCGGTAACTGTTGCGTTTGTTGAGGTCTGCCACACCATGCCAGTCTGAAAAGGAGCTAAACGTCGGCTCGATAACATGCTGACTGATGACCAGGCCACTTTCCAGATAATAGTATTCGCCATAATTGGATCGAAAAACATCCTCGGCCGTCAGATCCAGTGATGTGCAGCTAAACATGATAAACAGGGCAAAAAGAGCGTTTTTTTGCTTCATTTAGGTACCCTCCACACGCTTAGACCACACCGGATAGAAAAAATTAGCTGGTTCAGGCCACTATTTTTAGGGAAAGGTAGGGGGTAATAAATAGCAGAAGGGTTGCCAGCTTGTATTGTCCATATAGCTGATAATGAATCTCGCTGAACTGTGAGTTGGTCAATGAGAACCAGTGCCGATGCATATTAAAAATCCACTCTTTGGCAAAAAGGAGCAAGAGCCACCAAACAAGTAAAAGACCAATGTTAAGCAGGGTGATCCAGCCCAGCACAGATGTCAGGGTGTCAATGTTCATTGCAATGACCTCAAAAAGTGGATATTTCAACTAATAATGGACAAAAGTTGATCCCTGTCAAATAGAAAATCAAATCGCATTGATAACATGACTGGCACTTTGTTTCTCATAACCCGGGAGTGGTGAATGAAAAAGCGTCATGGAATATCAATTGGTGTTGAACGCGTAGGCACCGAGATATTTATCGGCCTTAAAGTAGTTGGCAAGCTAACGCATGAGGATTATCAGGTTTTTACTCCCATCCTGGATTCCGCGCTTGCTGCTGTGGATGACCCGAATGTAAAAATGCTGGTAGATCTGAGGGATTTTGACGGCTGGGAATTAAGAGCGGCCTGGGATGATCTAAAGCTGGGATTAAAACACGGACAGCAATTCAAGAGGATTGCGCTATATGGCGATCTCACCTGGCAGGAGACAATGGCCAGGATCGCCTCCTGGTTCGTCTCA
Organism: Pseudomonadales bacterium; assembly: GCA_965222065.1. Lineage (GTDB taxonomy): Bacteria > Pseudomonadota > Gammaproteobacteria > Pseudomonadales > GM7GCV1 > GM7GCV1. Next base: position 1,488,020 of record OZ244933.1, on the reverse strand, counting down.
GGAGAGATAAAAAGTTTTGAGACGGTCGAAGAAGCGATGGACTGGCTTAGTCTGGAAGACTAGACCGGCACAAATACTTATCTAACCACCAGGCAGGGACAGTGCGCCAGGTGACAAATTTTGTGCGATACGCTACCAAGTAAAAAACCGGCGATATCGCTGTGGCCTTTACTGCCAACAACAATCAGGTCGGCCCCTTTTTCCTGGGCGAGCTCAGTGACAGCCTGCCCGGCCTCACCCATTACCTGGTGGGTTTCAATCTGTTTACAGCCGGCCTTTTCTGCCTTCTCCTTGCTGCCTGTGAGAAGCTCCTTGGCAAATGCTTCCAATTCTTCCTGGGGCAAGGTAAAGGCAACTTCAGAGCCAAGCCCCATGGCATAGTGCTGATACTGAATGGCAAACACCAGGTGAAGCGTTGATTTGAAATGTGTGGCCATTTCGGCAGCGGTTAACAGTGCTTTTTCTGAATCTTCAGAGCCATCAACAGCGACAAATATATTCTGATACATAACGACCTCCCTGGGTGTCTTGCCCCGAGTGTACTCGCCCAAAACATAGCTTCCAACCTGTTGCTGGAAACCACAAGTCTATATTAGCCAATAACGACGGAAACGGCGATCAGGGTTAACATAATGGCAACGCCTGCCATCACAACTTTGCCAACATTCATCAGGGCAGTGCGGTCTTCTACAATCATCACATAACCTCCATTGGTTGATGGAGAAAGTATGTTCGTTTACAGAAATCCTGGCCTTGATACAGGTCAATAGGTCTGCAAAATGGCTAGACACCTTTTTTTTCTGAAGAGGAAAAATCGTTGCCGCCATCCAGGCGTGTTGCCCTGAGATTTCCCTGTATTGACTGAATGAGCTTTTCCACCCGTTTACCCATTTTAAGGGCAACGGTGGTGGCAAGTATGTCGATAATGGCGAGATGGATGATGCGCGAGGTCATCGGGGTAAAGAGGTCTATATCCTCCGCCGTTACGGCATTCAATACCACATCACAGTGCGACGCCAAAGGGGTACCATTGCGCGTAAGGCCGATAATAGGCGCGCCGGATTCGCGGGCAATCACAGACGCTTCCACCAGAGCCGTGGTCTGGCCCGAGTAGGAGATAAATACTGCCACATCATCCGGTCTGAGCATGGAGCAAACCATGCGCATGTTGATGGAATCCGTATGCGCCACAACCGACATGCCAAAACGAAAGAACTTGTGTTGGGCATCAAGAGCCACGGGGCCGGATGCCCCCATGCCAAAAAAATAAACCGTGCTGCAGTTGGCTATTTGCTTGGCGGCGTGGTCCACTGACTGGGGGCTGGTTGACTTGGAAATAGCCTGAACACTGGCAAGAATATTGTCCATAATCTTCTTCATCACAGTGACGGTTGAGTCTTCACGATCCATGTTGTCTACATAGAGGTCATCCCCGGCAGAAATCTCCTGGGCAAGGCGTAATTTGAACTGCGGGTATCCGTTACAGCCCAGCTTAAGACAAAAGCGGCTGACCGTCGGCTCGCTCACTTCTGCCTGTTCTGCCAGGCTGGCAATGGATTGATGAATGACGCGGTGTGGGTCTCTTTGAATGATAGAGGCCAGTTTTCGGTCCGATTTACTCAGCTTGATGTCGCTGCTTCTCATCAGTGTCAGCAGGCGAGGTTTGTCGATCATGTCAGATTACTGTCTTAAATACTTTTGAAAGCAAATTTGACATTTTATTACATTTTTCTGTCGGACTTTCAAAAAATTGATCTTGCAGTTTAAACGTTGATCGCTTCCGCACAGAGTTTGGTAATGGATTCCCAATCACTTTTGCGAACCAGTTCATTCGGTACCATCCAGGAGCCACCGATACAGACAACATTTGGCAGGTCCAGATATTGACGGGCATTTTCCAGGTTGATGCCGCCTGTTGGACAGAAACTGATGTTAGGGAAGGGGCCGGAAAGGGCCTTTAGCAGGTTGTATCCACCGATAGCGCCCGCTGGAAATAATTTGAATGTCTCAAGGCCATACTCCATACCCAGCATCATTTCCGATGGGCTGGTCACCCCGGGAATCAGGCGCAAGCCGGTGTCTACCGCGGCTTGTAAAACGGCCGGCGTGACACCGGGAGAAATGCCAAAATCCAGGCCAAGTTCTGCAACGGCTTCGACCTGCCTGGCGCTGGTCAGTGTGCCAACGCCAACATCAATTTGAACATCTGATTCCTTCACGGCCTTGAGTGCCTCCATGGCGGTCTCATTGCGCAGTGTTATTTCAATCGCCTTGATTCCGCCTGCGGCGAGAGCCTGGGCCAGTTGCACACATTGCTCCGGGGCAGGTGGTGTAACGACAGGAAGAACTTTGTAGCTTTTTAGAGTGGTAATGAGTTCAGACATTTAACGTTCCGTGAATTATGGACAGTGATTTGGATTAACAGTCGCTGCACCGCGTTCAGCGATATCGACAGCGGCGCGAAAGTTTTCGAATAAACCGCGGCCAATGGTTTGCATTTCCGGGGTGTAGCTCTCGGTCATCCGGTGTTGTAATTCCTCTTCGCTGACTAATAGCTCAAGTGTCCCGGCGTTCGCATCAAGTTTGATGATATCGCCGTCGCGCACCTTGGAAATTATGCCACCTTTAAGGCCTTCCGGTGACACATGAATGGCAGCTGGCACTTTGCCTGACGCACCGGACATGCGGCCATCGGTTACCAGTGCAACTTTAAAGCCGCGATCCTGGCAAATGCCGAGCAGCGGCGTGAGCTTGTGCAGTTCAGGCATCCCGTTTGCGGCGGGGCCCTGAAAGCGGACGACAGCAACCATGTCACGAAACAGCTCACCGCGATTAAAGGCATCGATAAATTCATTTTGCGATTCAAAGACCGCTGCCGGGGCTTCAATCTGTCGATGCTCTTCCTTGACGGCGGATACCTTGATAATGGATTTGCCAAGATTGCCATTGAGAAGAGACAGCCCGCCGTTACTGGCAAATGGTTTTTCAATGCTGGCAAGTACGCTGGTGTCCGTGCTCGATGTCACCCGGTTCTGCCAGATGACCTCATCGCCTTTTAGTTCAGGAGCGAGCTCATAGGCAGAGAGGTCGGACCCCATGATATTGACGACATCTTCATTTAAAAGTCCGGCCCGTCGTAATTCATGGACAAGAAAGGCCATGCCGCCAGCCTGCTGGAAGTGGTTTACATCGGCAGAGCCGTTTGGATACACCTTTGCCAGCAAGGGAATTACCTTGGACAGGCGATCAACATCCGACCAGTCCAACATGATTCCGGCACATCTGGCGATCGCTACCAGATGCAGGCTGTGATTGGTTGATCCTCCCGTGGCCAACAGTCCCACCAGGGCATTTATTACGGATTTCTCGGTGACCACCTCATACAGGGGCCGATAATTACCGTTGGGCTCTGTTGCCCGAATCAGCTTTTCTACAGCTGCTTTGGTCAGGGCTGCACGCAGTTCAGTTCCAGGTTGCACAAAGGATGCGCCGGCCAACTGGACGCCCAGCATCTCCATCAGCATCTGGTTGGAATTTGCTGTGCCATAAAAGGTACAGGTGCCCGGACTGTGATAGCAGGCGGATTCGACCTCCAGCATCTGGCGACGGTCAATTTTCCCTTCGGCAAAGAGTTGCCGCTGTTTGGCCTTTTCATCATTGGACATACCCGATGGCATTGGTCCTGCGGGAACAAATACCGCCGGCAGGTGACCAAATTCCAGGGCGCCCATCATCATGCCGGGAACAATTTTGTCGCATACCCCCAGAAAAAAATTGCCGTCAAACATGTTGTGTGAAAGACCAATAGCCGTTGCCAGTGCAATAACATCGCGGCTGAACAAACTCAGTTCCATCCCTTCATGCCCCTGTGTGACGCCATCGCACATTGCGGGAACACCAGCGGCTACCTGTGCTGTCGAGCCAAGTGCCCTTGCTGCGGCCTTGATCTGGTCCGGGTAGTCCTTGAGTGGCTGATGAGCGGACAGCATATCGTTATAGGCATTAATAATGCCCAGATTGGTGCTGTTCAGTCGGTCGCTGGCGATACTGGGAGAATAGACCTGGTCTGCAATCGTGGTTTTTTCAGAATCGGTGTTGGCTGCAAACGCATGTGCCAGGTTGCCGCAAGAAAGTTTGCGCTTGGGTGGCGTGTGTTCCATGGAGTGACGCATTCGCTCAATGTAGTTTTGGCGGGTGATCGAACTGCGCTCGATTAATTCATTGGTGACTGCTTCAACGACCGGATTCATGGTGCGGACTCCTGCTCACTAGAGTTGTTTTTGTAGACTGAAAATGGTATTTCGGTCTGACAAAGGAAGAAAGAGATCGGCCATTTCCCTGGATCAGGGGCGTTTGCTATTTGATCCAGCAATCGTGCTTTTTCTTCGCCGGTAATGTGTAAAACCATCCACCGGGTATCCAGCAAGCGACGTGCTGTCTGGGTAATTCGCAGTGGCGTAACAGTAACAGGGTCAATCAGCATGGCATTTGCTTTGTTATTGAGATCCAGTGCCTGATCGCGACCGCTGGCTTCAGGGAATATTGACGCCGTATGACCATCATTGCCCATGCCGAGGATCACGCAATCAAATTTGGGCAGGTTGCCCATGCTTGAATCTGCCTGTGCCGCCGAGACATCAGGTGCAACGCTGTCATTATGCAGTGCCACAAATTTGGCGGCACTTGCCTGATACTGCAGAAGGTTCTCACGAACCAGGCGGGCATTACTTTGTTCGGACTCAGCCGGAACACAGCGCTCATCGGCCAGGGTGACAGTGACGTTGCTCCAGTTTATTGGCTGGCGTGAGAGATATTGAAAAAGTGGTTTGGGCGTTGAGCCACCTGAAACAACCAACGTGGCTTTGCCCCTGGCTTTGATGGCATCTGCCAAAAGTCGGGTAATACGGTCGCCGAGCGCTTCGGCCAATTGTTGGGGGTCATGCAGGTTTACTGTATCCATTCGATCTCGATTAGTCGGTTTAACGGCTCAGGTCGATCCACTCGCGATTATCACGGGCCATCATGACAACCGACTGGGACGGACCCATGGTGCCGGCGGCATAGGGGTAGGCTCTCGACTTGGCGGCATCCCAGTGTTTACGTATCTGGTCAATCCACTCCCAGGAAGCAATGACTTCTTCAGCGCTGACAAACAGGGTTTGGTCGCCCCTAAGGACTTCCAGCAGCAAGCGGGCATAAGCGTCAAAACTGTGCTGTTTGAATGAATATGGGGCATCCAGGCTGAGGGACACCTCTTCCATGGGTGTTTCTCCCACGCCAGGGCCTTTATTGAGAAAATGCAACTCGATACCTTCATCGGGCTGTAACCGGATGCGTAGCTGGTTGCCAGCCATACCCATGGTTTGTGCCGGAAAAATATTGTGTTTGGGGTTGCGGAACTGAATGATGATTTCCGCACAGCGTGAACTCATGCGTTTGCCTGTTCGAAGATAGAAAGGCACATTGGCCCAGCGCCAGTTATCAATTTCTGCCTTGATGGCCACATAGGTTTCTACATTGGAGCCTTTTTCCTGACCAATTTCCTGTTGGTATCCCGGGACCAGTTCGTTATCTATGCTTCCGGATGCGTATTGGCCGCGAATGGTCTTGGCGTTAATGTCCTGTAAATCGATAGGCTTGAGTGACTTTAAAACCTTGAGTTTTTCGCCACGAATCATCTCAGCAGATTTATTGGCAGGCGGTTCCAGGGCGACCAGGCAAAGTAACTGCATCATGTGGTTTTGCACCATATCCCTGAGTGCGCCGGTCTCCTCATAAAATTCATGACGATCTTCGACACCAACGGTTTCGGCGATGGTGATTTGCACGTTTTCAATATAGGATCCGTTCCACAGCGAGCCAAAAAAGATATTGGCAAAACGCAAGGCGAGAAGATTTTGTACGGATTCTTTCCCGAGGTAGTGATCAATTCGATACACTTGTGATTCGGCAAAAATCTTGGCCAGCGAATCATGGATTTCACAGAAGGAAGCCTTATCGGTTCCCAGCGGTTTTTCCACCACAACACGAGTATCTGGAACCACCAGGCCCGCCTTGTCCATGGCGTTGCATACCGACTCAAAAATACTGGGTGGAATAGCGAAGTAGGCCGTGAGCTGGGTTGTTTCCAGATCAATCGTCCCGGCGTATTCAGACAGGGAGTCCGCACTGCTGGCGTCTCCCTGGCGGAGATCTATGCGGTTGGCGAAACGCTGCCAGTCTTCTTCGTAAAAACGGCCGGATGTCTCAAGGCGGCTTTTGATTAGTTTAAGTACTTCCTCACGTGGCTTGGGTTTGCGGGCCATGCCGATAATGGAAAAATCCCGGGACAGCTCACCCGCCTGTTCCAGAGAGAAAAGTGCCGGATAAAGCTTGCGGATAGCAAGATCGCCATCGCCGCCAATAATCAACAATTCAGATTTTTTTGCCATATCAAATAGACCTTCCTGACTATTTTCCTTTGCGGGAAGCGCGCGTTACCTGTTATCGCAGGCAGGACAGTAAACGTAATATTGTTACATAATTAATAAAAAAAAGGTGTAAAATTACATAATTTCGAGCTTAATAATGACCAAAGAGCGACGATAAGTGTAATTACTCGGGGTATTGAGAAAAGTTTGGCAGCTCTTCGTGACTGCATGACCAGTCAGCTCGCGAGTCCCAAAAAATTCTGCACTCGGGCTTGAAATCAATTTCCTGATCCAGTGTGCCCGCGGGAACCACGACTCTTTGCATGTGCTTGGCAACCCGGGGAATGGGGCCGCCACAATTTTTGCAAAAGCGACTGGCAAAGCGCTCGGCATCGGGCACCTTGAAGACACCAATTTCATCTGGATCGCCAAACAGCTCCAGCTCACCAGGTTGAACAATGATATTTGAGGCATGACCTGTACCGGTCATTTTCCGGCATCGGCTACAGTGACAATGGTAAAAACCGGCCATCTCACCGGTGACTTGATAGCTATGATTGCCGCAAAGGCAGGAACCTTTCAGTTCGACTTGCATGACATGCTCCAATAGATATTTGCTATCTATAGTGGCGCAAGCATGACAGGCATTCAAATGTTTGTGCTGACTGTTTGGTCCGGTTAGTTAAATATACCGGTCAATAAATCAAATACATCGCCTGCATCGAAATCAGCGCGCCGGTTTGAGGTGGTGGTAAAACTGATATTGGCTGTTTTTTTCGGACGAGGGGTGTCCTCTGGTAATGGGGCCCTGGCTTCGTGGCCATAGCCTTTACCCCTGTTCTTTTGTTCCATTTCACCGCCGGCTTTTTTCCATTCCTGTAATTGCCGAAGTTCGCCTTCGTCCAGCCAGAAGCCATGCTTGTTGCAATGGTCGACGATAACACCTGAACGATAACCAAAAGCGACGCGATTCATGACCACCTGGCAGGCCGGGCACTTTCGGTATTTGAATTCTTTTGGGCGAGACTGATAGCTATGACTTTGCAGATCATTCAGTTTCTGGCGGTCGACGTGATAGACATTGGACACGGATTTGGCCAGCACCATTTCCAGTTCGCCGGGATCAAAAAACAGGCCGTGGCATTCCCGGCATTTTTCCACCAGGAATTTTTTATCAATTTTCAGGTCGATGGTGTCCAGGGAGATTTGGCAGTCCGGACAAGTGCGTTCGGAGTCAGGCTCATAAAGTCGGCCAGCCAGGTTCCCATGCAGATCCAGTTCAAGGCGACTATCGCAGTATCGGCAAAAGCCGGTTCGGCGATCGACGGGTGCGCTACAAAATCGGCATTCAGACATCTGGGAGACTACCTGTCGAAAATTGGGGTCAGGGTAAATTTTTACTCTGACCCCGGATTAGGTTGTTAGAGTTGGTCCAGGATATCGGCTTTTTTGGCGGCATACTCTTCTTCGGTAATCAGATCAGAGTCGCGCATTTCCTTGAGTTTGTTGAGCTTGTTGATTAGCGGCTTTTCTTCTTTGCTGATTACCTCGGCATCCTGCATTTGCTGGGTCATTTTTTCTGTCATGGCCTGGCCAAGCCCAATGCCGGCTCCAATACCAACCCCTGCGCCCGCGGCTCCGCCTTCATTACGGGCGGCTTCCCGCAATGCTTCCAGATGCTGAAGCCCGGCATAGTCCATACCGGCAGCCTTGGCGGCAGCGGATTCAGCGGTGACGTCTGCGATACGGTTGATGCGGTCAAGGGTGTTGTCGTCAAAAGCGGTACCTTCAATACGGAAGTCCGTAATGGTAAAGCCCAGTTTGTCGAACTCCTGGTCAAGGCGCTGGCGCATGCCTTCAGCGATTTCATCGCGAAAGGCATCGATTTCGTTGTAGCTGTGTTTCATCTCCGCCAGATAGTCACTTAAGGGGTGCAAAATCCGGTCGGACATAACGGAACGGAAGTCGCTGGTGCTGTAGTCATGCTGGCCGGCAATTACATTGACAAAGAATTCCAGGGGGTTGTTGATCCGGTAGCTGTAGCTGCCATAGGCCTTGAGACCGACGGGAAACTGGTAGACTGAGTCCACGTATTTGATGGGAGAGGTGGTTCCCCACTTCTGGTCCAGCACTTTGGCAGTGCGGAAGAAGTACATGCCAACCTTGTGTTCGCTCTCAAAGGCCTGCATAAATTTTTTGACTGTGGTCCAGAATGGAACGTTGTCAGTTTCCAGATCTACCATGCCGGGTTCGACATGCATGGCCTGAACAACGCCCTCATAAACAAAGACGCATCCTTGCCCCGGGCCGACAATCAGTTTGGAGGCATTCTTGATTTCGTCGCCCGTGTCCGTCCAGCGGTAAAAAAGCTGTTCATCGCTGGGCTGTTCCCACTCAATAACCGAGCGCAGTTGTCGTTTAACACCTTCCCAAATCGCCATGACTGCCACCTGTGTTGTTCAGATAGCAGGATATTAGCAGCCGATTGGCAAGATGGAAGTGTGATCGGTCACAAACCCTGTAATCGGGTTCGGATTTGGGCTGTCAGGCAGTTATTCTGGCGAAGTTTCCAGGGAGCGATCCAGGGGCTGGAGGTCATTGACCCGAATAATACTCTGGACTTCGCCAATGTATACCGGGCCACGCTCTGAATAGCGGGATAGTCCTTCAGCCAGGGACATGCCGGTAATTTTGCCCTGGTCGCGCATTTCCGCGCGAATTTCACGCAAGGATCGATAAGGAGGGTGAGTGTTTAGATTGTGGATGTAGGCAGCGATGGAGTCCTCCACGTCGTCAAAGGCGCGAACTTCATGGGTCGCGCCTTCAGCGCGGCGACTGGGTACGAGACCACAGCCTTCACTAAAACACCACTCGCCAAAATAATTGTTGGCATCCTTGGAGAATCGGGAGGTTCCCCAGCCGGACTCCTTGGCGGCCTGTGCCAGGGCGAGAGAAGCTGGAATCATGTCTACCCTGAGTGATAAAAGTTCGAGTTTTTCCTCGATACCGAGCTCGGTATCTATTTCGTATTGGGCCGCAAGTGTATTCAGCTGGGAAAGATCCCGGCCTGAAAGATTTCCCCGGGTTTCATAGGCCGTTTGCCAGCGAATAACGCGCTCACGATCTTTCAGGACATAGTCATTTGCTTCGCGAACACTTGGCAGTAGATAGTCAAAGAAAGCCTGCTTCTTTTCTTGCACATTCGTAAAAGAATCAAAGTCCGGACGCGGCGTGGATAAAACAGGTGGCAATGTCAGACTGGATCGCACTGCCCAGGAAATTGCGATGGCAGCAATTACTCCCGCAAGAATAACGCCTGACATAATGGACTGTAGTTTGCTCATATATCCTTGGCCTGACTATCTCTAAATAAGTAGTTAGTGCTTACGGAGGGTAGCAATTTCCAGATCATACTTATAGCAGGCGCAATTTGACCCGCAACGGGTTGTGATCCGAACTGTCTACCTGGATGGCTTCAGCAAAATGGGCTTCCATGCCCCGGACATAGACATGGTCAAGCGCTTTGCCAAACACCTTGCTTCGGTGGTCGGGTTCAAACACAACCGGATTCAGGCCATGCCGTCCGGTGAATTCGTTGACAAAAGCCAGGCGTTTTTTGCTCCAGGTGTTCAAGTCGCCGGCCAGGATAATGGGTCCGGGATGACTTTCAAGATATTCATCCAGTGCGGAGAGCTGGCTTTGGTATGACTTCATGCCAAGTGAAAAATTAACAGCGTGAAGGTTAACAACCAGCAGATGCTCTTCACGATTTTCCAGACGGTACTGGGCAATGCTTGTCGCCTTGGGCGTGCGCAACCAGGGTTCGTTTATGCTCAGGTCGCACGCCGCCGTCGGACTGCTGGCACTGACAGTCATTACACCTGTCTGCAGGTCACCACGGCGGTAGCCGGGGGCAAATTCATTGTGTGTTTCGACCGGGATTGCCTGCGAGAAATCCGCTTTGTGCACAGCTTCCTGGAAAAGGATCAGGTGAGCGCTATCGCCCAGCCTGGCAAGATCCTGTTGCCAGTTTTGGTTGCTGGTTTTTTGGATGTTCCAGCTCAATATTTCCAGCTCATCCCCGAGTGCCCGGGACAGGATTGAGTCGTCACTTTCCTTCTTAACCTGCTGGCAATCAGAGAGTTCCTCAAAGTCGTTGGACCAGGCTTGCAAATGGGCAAAAGAAACCCCGGCCAGTACGGCCAGGGATATTCGCTTAAGCGGGAAGCCGGTTAATGTTTTCTTTTCCATCAATCTGTCTGCCTGCCAATAGGGCTGGAGTTACTCTATTTTAGTCAAAATTTGGAGCGTTGGACCTCTATATATGTGGTCTGGTTCGATTTAAAACAGGGGTTAAATGAATTTAATAGCAAAGCCTGATAAGTTCGTCACAGGTTTTTTAAGGGACAAATTGTAATTTAGTTACATTACGTGCATTTAATTGCAAGAAAATTTTATAATACGACCATAACATTATTTGCCCATACTGTTTTCTCTGTTCACAACATGTCTGAAAAAAACATTCTTATTGCCGATATTGGCGGTACCAACGCTCGATTGGCGCTCGCCGGGGAAGTCGAAGGCCGGTTTGAGCAGCTGCGAACTCTGGCCTGTGCCGACTATGAGACTTCCTACGATGCAATCAAGATGTACCTTTGGGAAATGGGGATTGATCGTCTGGATGGCGTTTGCCTGGCTGTTGCCGGAGCTGTGGTTAACCAAAGGGTAAAACTGACCAATAATCACTGGCATCTGGATGGCTCTGATCTAAAACAGCAACTGGGTTTTGATAAAGTACATATCCTCAATGATTTTGAGGCCATCGCCTATTCCCTGCCGACACTGGGCGGAGATGACTTGATCAGCGTTGGTGCAAGCCATGAACTTCCCAGTGGCAAGGACAGTACACTGGGTGTCCTGGGCCCAGGAAGCGGTCTGGGCGTTGCCGGACTTGTGGTTCGTCACAGTGAACGTTTCCCCCTGATGGGTGAAGGTGGTCACATCGGTTTTGCCCCGGAAAACTCTTTCCAGGCGTCAGTCCTGGAAGTCCTTTTTCGAAAATATTCCAGGGTGTCAGCAGAGCGGCTGCTTTCAGGACCTGGTATTCAGAATATTTACCTGGCTATCTGTACTCTGGAAGGAGTTGAGCCACAACAACTTACTGCGTCGGAAATTGCCAGTCAGGCCCAGGCTCGCGAGGATGAATTTTGCCAGCGGACCATGGAGCTCTTTTTTGAGATTTTGGGCCAAACGGCCGGGGATTTAATGCTTTCCCTGGGCGCGTTTGACGGAGTGTTTATCGGTGGCGGTATCGTTCAGCGTTACCCCGATGAATTGCTTGCCAGCAAATTTCGTCAGGGCTTTGAAGCCAAGGGGCGTCACAGCGAGCTTTTAAAGCCGGTGCCTACCTGGTTGATTACCCATAAAAACCCTGGCCTGATAGGTGCCAGCTATTACGTTCAATCGCATTTTTAGCGATGTAAATACACGTCAGCCGCTTTTCGGCTGAAGCACCAAACTGTTCTAGTGCTTTGCACAATAATCAGCGTCTAAATATACTTCGGACTACACAAGGGGCTATACCTATGTCAGATAAAAATGTACCGCTTTCGATCAGTGCCAATGTAAAACTGCTTGGCTCCATGCTGGGCGAGTGTATTGCCGATGTTGAGGGAACACAGGTTATCGACAAGATTGAGACCATCCGGCAATTGTCCAAGTCAGCCCGTTCCGAAGGGCAGGAAGGTTATAAGAGACTGGCAGACTATCTGGTTTCCTTATCGAATGATGAGTTGCTGCCTGTGGCCCGCGCTTTTAGCCATTTCCTGAATCTGTCAAACATTGTTGACCAGCACCATGCTATTTCCCGCGAGATGGACGAGGATCTGTCGGCCACCCAGACGCTTGAAGATATGTTTCGACAGTTGACGGAAACCGGTTATAGCACCGAGCGTATCAATAGCGCGCTTTCGCAGCTAAATATTGAGTTGGTACTTACCGCTCACCCTACAGAAATTACCCGTCGAAGCCTGATCAACAAACACGCAGAAATTGACCAGGTGTTGTCGCAGCTCGAGCTGCAAGGGCTGACGAATCGTGAAGTCACCGTTTTGCATCGACGTTTGGCGGAACTGATTGCGCAAATATGGAATACCGGGGATTTTCGTGAACATCGGCCTACGCCGGTCGACGAGGCCCGCTGGGGTTTTTCCGTAATAGAAAATTCACTTTGGCAAGCCGTGCCTGCGTTCATGCGCCGGTTACACAACACCAGTATGGCTGCAACTGGCGAGTATTTGCCTCTGGAGTTTTCCCCGATCAGTTTTACTTTCTGGATGGGCGGTGACCGGGATGGCAACCCCAATGTGACGGCCAAGGTCACACGGCAGGTGCTGCTCTTAAGTCGCTGGACGGCGATTGATTTGTACTTGCGTGATATTCAGGAATTGATTGATGAGCTCTCCATGTTTCGCTGCACACCGGAATTGGCTGAAATGGCCGAGGGTGCACGTGAGCCTTACCGGTTCCTGTTGAGAAAGCTCCGGACGTTGCTGCGTGACGCGAAAACCAGCCTGGAGGCTGAGCTTCAGGGACGTGCTGAGGAAAAAGATAACCCGCTGCAATCTGTTGATCAGCTTTGGGAGCCGTTAAAAGCCTGCTTTGATTCGCTCTGGGATAGCGGCATGGTGAATATCGCCGAGAGCAAAATACTTGATGTTTTGCGACGTGTTCGCGCATTTGGCGTGCACCTTGTGCGGTTTGATATTCGCCAGGAAAGTGACCGTCATACTGAGGCGATTTCCGAACTGACCCAGTATCTGGGAATGGGTGACTACGCCAGTTGGGATGAGGAACAACGACAGGAATTTATTCTTTCCGAACTGCAAAGCAAGCGTCCCTTGATTCCGTCCGACTGGAAGCCTTCCGATAATGTCCAGGAAGTCCTCGACACCTGCCGCGAAATTAGTCGTCATCCGCGGGATGCCTTCGGGGTCTATGTCATCTCCATGGCCCGGACAGCATCCGATGTGTTGCTGGTAAAGCTCTTGATGCGCGAATGCGGGTGCAAGGATCTATTGCCCGTTGCACCGCTGTTTGAAACACTGGAAGACCTCAATAATGCCAGCAGTGTGATGAGCTCACTGATGGCGATGGACTGGTATCGAAACGAATGTTCAAACCGCCAGACGGTCATGATTGGTTATTCCGACTCCGCCAAGGATGCTGGCGTTATGGCCGCTGGCTGGGCCCAGTATCGTGCTCAGGAAGAATTGCTGCGTGTCTGCGAGGAGGCCGGGGTTGCCTTGCAGCTGTTTCATGGTCGTGGCGGTACTATTGGTCGTGGCGGCGCACCCGCCAAGGCAGCCTTGCTGTCCCAGCCTCCGGGTTCACTGACTAATGGTCTGAGGGTAACCGAGCAGGGCGAGATGATTCGAACCAAGCTCGGGCTGACCTCGATTGCCACCAAAAGCCTGGCGCTTTATACCACAGCGATTATGCAAGCCAATCTGGATAAGCCGCCGGTGCCCAGACCGGAGTGGCGAAAGGTCATGGACAAACTTTCCGACTTGTCCTGTGCAGCCTATCGCTCCGTGGTTAGGGAAAATCCGGACTTTGTTGCCTACTTCCGTCAGGCTACCCCGGAAATAGAGCTTGGTAACTTGCCTTTGGGATCACGTCCGGCCCGACGCAAAACCGGCGGCGGTATTGAAAGCCTGCGAGCAATTCCCTGGATATTTGCATGGAGTCAGAACCGTTTGATGCTGCCTGCCTGGCTGGGAGCGGGCGATGCCTTGCAACAGGTGATTGACTCTGAAGGCAAGACCATACTCGAGCAAATGTGCGAAGACTGGCCTTTCTTTGCGACACGTATCTCTATGCTGGAAATGGTTTATGTCAAGGCCGATATCGATATTTCCAATTATTATGATTCTGTTCTGGTGGATCAGGACAAGCATTCCCTGGGAACCCAACTGCGGACTCAGCTGGAAAAAGATATATCCACGGTGCTGAGTATTCGTAACGAGGAAAGCCCCATGGAGGATACACCCCTGCAAAGAGCATCGATTGATTTCCGCAATACCTATGTGGACCCCCTGAACCTGTTGCAGGCCGAGCTTCTCCAGCGTAACCGCAAAAAAGAAGACGCCGATTTGCAACAAGCCATTATGGTGACAATTGCCGGGATCTCGGCGGGCCTGCGCAATACCGGCTAACATCGATTCCGGAAAATCCCTTGTCCAGGTAAAACTCCCATTCTGGCGAATGGGGGTTTTTATTTTCTTCCTGTCGCACAATCTGGAAGTGCCTTTCTGGTGGTGCCTGCACAAAAAAACCAAGATATTCCCCAGGTCGGAGGCACGACTTCTCTATAGCTGATAAAATGCGGAATTCTTGAATACTATAACCATAATCACTCAAACTCATATCCCGGGTTTGAGGTAAACAATTTTAGGAGTACGCGAAATTATGACTATTTCAGGCCATATGCTTTTGGGCGCCAAAGAGGTGATGGGAACCTCGACACAGATTCATGCGATTAATCCCGCAACTGGCGAAAAAATGGAGCCCGCTTTTGGTGGCGGTACTCAGGCAGACGTCAATGAAGCCTGCGAAAAAGCGGCAAAGGCGTTTGCCAGCTTTCGCAAACTGGACAACGAGGCGCGGGCCGCGTTTATCGACAGTTGTGCCGATAACATCATGGAGCTGGGCGACGAACTGGTAGAGCGTGTCATGGCTGAGAGTGGTCTTCCGGAGGCTCGTGTTGTTGGTGAGCGCGGTCGAACCGTTGGCCAGCTTAAGCTTTTCGCCCAACTTATACGTGACGGCCATTACCAGGGTGCACGCATTGATACGGCCATGCCGGATCGTAAGCCCATGCCACGTCTTGACCACCGCATGCGTTACATTCCCCTGGGTCCCGTCGCGGTTTTTGGTGCCAGTAATTTCCCCCTGGCCTTTTCTGTGGCAGGTGGTGACACAGCTTCTGCCCTGGCCGCTGGTTGCCCGGTGATCGTTAAGGCGCACTCTTCCCACCCAGGTACTTCCGAGCTGGTAGGCCGTGCACTGCAAAAAGCCGTTGCCGATCACGGTCTGGACGAAGGTGTTTTTTCACTGATCTTTGGTTCCGGACGCGAAGTCGGCTCTGCCCTGGTTAGCCATCCTGCCATCAAGGCAGTTGGTTTCACTGGTTCAGAGAGCGGCGGTACTGCCCTGATGAAACTGGCGGCAGCTCGCCCTGAGCCGATCCCTGTTTATGCAGAAATGAGCAGCATTAACCCCGTTTTCCTTCTGCCTGATGCCCTGGCAACTCGTGGTGAGGAGATCGGTACTAATCTGGTTGCTTCCATGATGATGGGCGCGGGCCAGTTCTGTACCAGCCCTGGTCTGATATTCGGCATGGCCGGTGAAGGCTATGACAACTTTGTTGCCTCTGCCAGAAAGGCTATCAGTGAAGCGGCGCCCCAGACCATGCTTTCGCCCACTATTCATGAAGCCTATGAGAAAGGCGTTGAGCGTCTGTCATCCATGTCTGAACTGAGCCAGATCAGTGTGGGTCAGGAAGCGGATGGTTGTCAGTGTCGAGCTGCACTGTTTGAAGTCAGTGCCAAGGACTTTGTCGCTAATGAAGAGCTGCGGGAAGAGGTGTTTGGTTCCTGCTCTCTGGTTGTTCGCTGTGAAACCGCCGAGGAGTTGCTGTCTGCCCTTGATAGTCTGCGTGGACAGCTTACGGGAGCAATTCACGCTACCGATTCAGAAGATTCCGGGCTGGTTCAGGACTTGATCGATGCACTGGAACTGAAAGTAGGTCGAATCATCTGGAACGGCTTTGGTACCGGTGTAGAAGTTTGTCATGCGATGGTACACGGTGGACCTTATCCTGCCACGGCTGACGGTCGCAGTACCTCCGTAGGTACAGCAGCGATCGATCGCTATATGCGTCCCGTGTGTTACCAGAACATGCCCGGCAACTATCTGCCTGCGGCCCTGGACGATGAAAACTCCCAGAAGATATGCCGATTGGTCGATGGTGAAGTTGTTCTGGGCTAATCAGTTTGGCTCTCGATGAGTTAACTCAAAAACAACAGGACAAGTGAATCGATAAACCAATCGATATATAAAGTGCCAGGGAATTGGCCACCTTCGAAAAAATTAGCCAGGCAGCTTCCTTTCTTTTAAGGAAGCTGCTTGTCTAATGCCGGAAACTGCGTTCAAATGCAGGCGCAACTGTAGAAAATATTCAAAACCTGTCTGTTCCCGGACATTCACAGTTGCAGACAAAATAAAAATCGGCTCGGGGGGATACAAAATTGACTCTTAGCACCATCGACCTGGTGATTGTTGTCGTTTATGTGATTGCACTCATCTCTATCGCTACGTTGGTCTCCAGGGAAAAGGCTGGCCATGAAAAAAATTCCAGAGACTTCTTTCTTGCAGGTAAAGCACTGCCCTGGTGGGCGGTTGGCGCTTCGTTAATTGCTGCCAATATTTCTGCCGAGCAGATTATCGGCATGTCAGGCTCCGGCTATGTGGTCGGCCTGGCCATTGCCTCCTATGAATGGATGGCGGCAGCAACATTGTTGATCGTCGGCTATTTCTTTTTGCCGGTGTTCCTCAAGCATGAAATTTACACCATGCCCCAGTTCCTCCAGCAGAGGTTCGACAAGCGGGTGAAGTACGTCATGAGCGTATTCTGGCTGGGGCTTTACACCTTTGTGAACCTGACCGCTGTCTTATGGCTGGGCGCCACGGCGATTGCCACTCTCACAGGCTTTCCGGTGGTCTACGGTATGGTGGGGCTGGCGGCATTTGCCGTGGCCTACTCCATTTACGGTGGCCTTAAGGCGGTTGCCCTGACGGACATCATCCAGATCATTCTTTTGGTCCTGGGCGGATTGTTAATCGCCTGGCTGGCACTGAACGAGGTTTCCGATGGGGGCGGTGCAATTGCCGGTTTCGGTGTGTTGATTGATCAGGCACCCGGAAAGTTCGACATGATCCTGTCAAAAGACAACCCTGAGTATATGAACTTGCCGGGCATTGGTGTGTTGATTGGTGGTATGTGGATGATGAACCTGTCCTATTGGGGCTTTAACCAATACATTATCCAGCGCGCGCTCGCTGCCAAGAGTGTCAAGGAAGCCCAGAAGGGGATCGTCTTTGCGGCCTTTTTGAAATTATTGATGCCACTGATTATTGTGGTTCCCGGTATCGCCGCCTATGTGCTGGCCCAAGACCCCACCTCGGGACTTAGCGTGGCACGTCCGGATGCAGCCTATCCCAGCCTTATGGCGTTGACGCCTGTGGGTATTCGCGGTTTGATCTTTGCTGCCCTGATTGCTGCCATTGTTTCTTCGCTGGGTTCCATGATGAACTCGATCTCCACCATTTTTACGCTCGATATCTATCGCCCTCTCCATCCAGGCGTCGAAAGTGAACATGACCTAGTAAAGATTGGCCGTATTGCCAGCTTGTCAGCCTTGATTATCGCTGTTTTGGTGGCCAAGCCGCTGTTGGGTAATTTCCCGCAGGCCTTCCAGTACATCCAGGAGTTCACCGGGTTCTTTACGCCTGGTATTTGTGCGATCTTTATCCTCGGCGTCTGCTGGAAGGGTGCCACCGGAAACGGTGCCCTTTTGGCGGCATTAGGCTCATTTGTATTCTCTATCCTGATGAAACTGTTTATGCCGGAAGTACCCTTTATGGATCGGGTGCTCTATGTGTTCTTTGCCTGCTGCTTCATTATTGTGGCGCTGGGAATGCTGGAAAAAGACCGGGTACAGGAAGGTGCCATCGAACTGCGCGAGGTTGATTTCACCACCACGACGGGTTACCTCATTGGTTCCTCTGTGGTCGTTGCCATACTTATCCTGCTTTATACCGTTTTTTGGTGATTTGTAGTTAATTGCAGCGTGGGGAGCCAACGGCTCCCCTTTTTTGTCACCCGCAGAATTAGTTGATCCACAGACTGGATAAAACGCTACTTAGCCGATAAATTCACAAGGGTAGTTGGTCAAAAAACTGTAAAAAAATCTGTCGTAAGAATGAATATGTCCCTTTTCAGGAAAATAGAGCATGCATTGTTTGAGCACTGGGGCAGTGCAATTTCCGCGGAAAGTGCACGTCGATTTTTTTCCCCGGCCCGAATCAACCTGATTGGTGATCACATCGATTATTGTGGTGGGAAGGTTCTGCCGGCAGCGATTCAGTTCGGGACATTTTTTATCGCGGGTCGAAATGAATTGGACCGGATTCGTGTGTATTCCCTTAACCAGGAAGAAAAAATTGAATTTTCCATAGATCAACCCATCGAGCGCACATCGGGTAATCATTGGGGTAATTACATTAAAGGGGTTTTTTTCGAGTACCAGGCGTCCGGGCATTCATTGCCTGCACTGGATATTGCCCTGGCAGGAGATATTCCCGGTGGTGGATTATCGTCATCGGCATCACTGGAAGTAGGCATTGCCTATTTGATAGAAACCTTTATGGACAGTGAAAACATCCAGGACGACTTTGCCCGCCGTCAGGCAATTAGCTGGCTGGCGCAGCGAGCGGAAAATGATTTTGTCGGTATGAATTGTGGCGTGATGGATCAGGCATCGGTTGCCCTGGGGAAGAAAGACATGGCCATGTGCCTGGATTGTGAAACCCTGGATGTGGATTATGTGCCGGTTGCTCTTGGAGAATATTCATTGCTGATTATGAACTCCTGCAAAGACAGAAACCTGACGGAATCCGCCTATAACCAGCGAAGACTGGAGACCGAAACCGCGTTGTCGCTGGTTGGCGATGCGCTCAACATTACTTCCCTGTGCGATCTGGACAGTACGCAATTGGATCAAGTACTCGATATGCTTGACGATGAGCTGCTCCAGCGTCGGGCCCGCCATGTGATCACTGAAAACCATCGTGTGCTCAAGGCGTCCGGGGCACTTAAGAATAACGACCTTGAAGGGTTTGGCCAGCTGTTAAATGAATCGCATCAGTCGTTGAGATACGACTATGAGGTAACGGGAGTAGAGATGGACACTCTTGTGGACCTGGCCCAGCAGCAGGCGGGCGTTTTGGGCGCACGTATGATGGGTGGGGGCTTTGGTGGTTGTGGTCTGGCGTTGTTGCGAGACGATTGCGTCGAACAATTTATCGCCGCAGTCGGTCCCGCTTATCGATCTGCTATAGGCTATGACGCCGCGTTTTATCCGGTGGATATTGTCGATGGTGTGCTTGAAGTCTTTTCAGGAAAAGCCTGATGTCCGGGTTTAATTTCCAGGATCAACCGCACCGACGCTATAACCCCTTGCTGGAACAATGGGTGCTGGTTTCGCCACACCGAACCAAACGGCCCTGGCAGGGACAAAGCGAAGACGCCGATTACACACAACGCCCTGAATACGATCCGCAGTGTTACCTTTGCCCTGAAAATCCCCGCGCCAACGGGGAAACCAACCCGGCCTACGACTCCACCTATGTATTTGAAAACGACTTTGCGGCCCTGGTAAAACAGGACGAGCAGACAAGTGATTTGTTGGGTCCAGGTTTGTCGCAGTCACAGCCTGACTCTGGCTTATTTCGGGCAAAGCCTGACCCTGGTTTATTACAGGCACAGCCTGTGTATGGCGAATGCAGGGTGATCTGTTTTTCTCCTCGGCACGATTTAACCTTGCCGGAAATGCCGGTTGAGCAAATCGCGGCGGTGGTCAGTCTCTGGAGTGATCAATATTCCGAATTGGCCAGACAATATCGGTGGGTACAGATTTTTGAGAACAAGGGAGCGGCAATGGGCTGTTCCAATCCCCACCCGCACGGGCAGATATGGGCCAGCCAGCATTTGCCTTCAGAACCTGCCAGGGTCGATGCCAGTCAACAAACCTATTTGGCGTCACATGGGTCAGTCCTGCTGCTGGATTACCTGCAGGCAGAGCTTGAAAACGGCGAGCGCATTGTCGATTCAAATCCCCATTGGGTGGCGCTGGTACCATACTGGGCCATGTGGCCATTTGAGATGTTGCTGATGCCGCGCCGCCACATCCGACACATGGGCGAACTCAGGGACGAGGAAAAGCAGTCGCTGGCAGACATCCTCAAACGGTTTCTAACTCGCTACGATAATCTGTTTGAAACCAGCTTTCCCTATTCCATGGGCTGGCATCAGGCGCCAGGGGTGGTAAGTGAGACAGAAGATATGGGGCACTGGCAGCTTCATGCCCACCTGTATCCTCCATTGCTGCGTTCAGCGACGGTCAGGAAATTTATGGTGGGTTATGAAATGATGGCGGAACCCCAGCGGGACATTACGCCGGAACAGGCCGCTGAAGGACTGCGTCAGGTATCGGCCACCCGGCATTATCGGCAGCTCTAGGCACAGGTGAGCCCGGCGCAGTAATTCGCTGGCTTCTTTTTAAAGGTAAACGTGAGGAATATTTGATGGGTAAGTTGACCAGAAGGCAGTTCGTGGCAACAACAGCGGCCGGTGCGGCTGCATCCGTATCCGGAGGAAGAGTAATGGCAAAATCAAGTCAGCCTAATCAGCCACAGCAACTGATTCATGCGGTTTTTTTCTGGCTGAAACGACCTGGTTCCGATGAGGACAGGCAAACCCTGATTGAGGGACTGAAAACCCTGGAGCAGATTCCTTCAGTAAATTCGTTGCAAATCGGTCTGCCGGCGTCCACGGAAAATCGCGATGTGGTCGACAACAGTTTCCAGGTGTCCGAGCTTATGTTTTTTGATGATCTGGAGGCTCAAAGCGCCTATCAGGCTCACCCGATTCACCTGGAGTTTGTAGAAAACTGCTCACACCTCTGGGAAAAAGTCGTCGTACACGATTCGATCACGGTCTAGGGAATTACCAAATAACCGCCCCGTTGTCTGTGTTGCAGGGTGCAAGTCGCTGCAGGCGCGCGCCCTGGACTTCGGCAATATAAAGATTGCCCCGACTGTCCGTATCAATCAGGTGCGGACCCAGGAATTCGCCCGGCTGGGTACCCGCGTTGCCAATTCGAGCAATATGCTCAAGCGAGTGGCGATCGAATACCTCAATCGTATGATTACCCCAGTCGACGACGAACATATATTTCTGGGCATCGTCCGTCGAGAACGTGATGCCTGAGGCGGTCAAAGGCGAGGGGTACCCAGGGTTTACCAATGTTTGATCGAGAAAGGTCCCGTCGGCAGAAAACACCTGGATGCGCTGGTTCATTCGGTCGGAGATGTAGACCTTCCCATCATTTGCGATCTCCACCCCATGAACGTTATGGAAGCTGTCAGCCTGGGGATCGCTTTCGGGGAGGTCTTGCATTGATGTCGGAAACTCGTCTGTTCCATAAGCGCCCCACATGCGTAGAAAACGGCCATCTTCGGTGCTAAAAACAATGGCACGCTGATTCCCGTAACCGTCCGCAATATAGGCTTCGCGGGCTTCATCATCAATGAAGATATCACCCGGGGCATTCAGGTTTTCCCTGTCGAGGTTGCCCTCGCTGGCGCCCCGCTGGCCGATCTGGCGGAGAAACTGGCCGTTGCTATCAAAGACAAGCAGCATGTGGTCGCCGCGTCCGGGCTCCAGATCCCGATACGCGCTTCCGCTCACCCAGATTTGACCCGACGCCGATACCGCCAGGCTATGTTCCCTGTCCGGCCACTGGTATTGATCGTCGGGGCCGCCAAAAGCCTGCACAAAATGCCCGCCATCATCAAACTCCAAGACGGGCGGCAGAACTAGCGCCGAGTTGGCGTCGGTTACCGAGCCGGGACGATGCAAAACCCACACATGATCCGAGTCATCCACCGCTACGGCCGTAACCTGGCCAAGTACCTGTCCCTGAGGCACCTGAAGCCATTCTGTGTCAGCCTGAAAAACCGACCCTTCAGCCGAGCAGGCACCCAAGTTTAATTTAGCTGGTTCCGCTTGGGCAGACAGCAAGAAGCCTGTAATAAGATAAAAAGCAAAAGTGGTGACAAAGAAGTGCATTGTTCTTTTCATAATTGTCGTTTTCAGCAATTTGATCCAAGTAAATCAGCCGGATGCTATCACTTTGGAAGTAAAGTTTTCTGCCAAAGAACCTCGTTTTCGGCGTTTAGGTGCGTGACGGTCATCGACTGGTCATCCGGGTTAATATCCACCAGGCCATAAAACTGAAACCCCTCTGACGGCGGTCGATTGGGCGCCATGCCCTCCGGGATACCCCGAAATACTTCATCAGGTCCAAAGGTGTTATCCAGTTGGCCAGGGCCAAACGTACCGGCATGCATTGGTCCACTGACAAATTCCCAGAAAGGGGTGAAATTTTTAAACACGGCCTTTTCCGGCGAGTAGTAATGGGAAGCGCAGTAATGAACATCGGCTGTAATAAAGTGGACATTGGCAATTTCTTGCTGGTGTATGTAGCCCAGCAAATCGGCAATTTCCTGCTCGCGTCCCAGGGGTGGACCATCTCCGTTGGCGCCATTTTCAAAGTTTTCTGGTCCGTCCGGCACGATGAGCCCGATGGGCATGTCCGAGCAGATGATTTTCCAGGTGGCGGTGGACTCCGTCAGCGCCTGCTTTAACCACTGCAATTGTGGATCCCCCATAAAAGCCGTTTCGGCACTTTTTTGCGCTTGCCGATTGCGTGAATTCGGCCCGCGATAGGATCGCAAATCAAGGAAGAATAATTCGAGAAAGGGCCCGTGAGAGACTTTTCGATAAATACGCTCGGGATGATGGCGGTTGTTGGCAATAGGGTTGCATTCGAACATGGCCCTGCGGGAGCGGACAGCCAACAGGGATGCACTTTTTACGGAGTACCTGTCGTCTGTCAGTAATTCACCCGGATACCAGTTATTCACGACTTCATGATCATCCCATTGATTGTAAACCGGTACCTGGGCATGAAAGCGTTTTACATGGTCATCCAGAAAGTTGTAGTAATAGTTTTCGCGAAAGTCTTGGGTGGATTCGGCAACACGGGTTTTGGCTTCGATAAGTTCGTTTCTCCAGAGGGATCCATCGTCGAGTGTGACCGTTTCATTCATGGGGCCATCGGCATAAATCTGGTCGCCGCTATGAACGAAAAAATCCGGTTGTTGGCTGAGCATAGCCTGGTAAATTTTCATGCCGCCACGGTTGCGATCAATTCCCCAGCCCTGGCCGGCGGTATCGCCCGACCAGCAGAATCGGATGGCTTTTTGCGGAGAGCTGGCGGCACTGCGAAAGCTGCCATAAACCGGTTCACCGAATAATCCCGGAGATTCAAGGCTCTCGCACTCCAGGCGGTAAAAATATTGGGTGTCAGGCTTTAGCCCATTGATCGCTGCCTTGGTATTAAAATCATTTTCGGAGAGACCAAACCCTCCGTAAAACTGCTGGTTATTTCGGAAGTCCGGATCTTCGGATACAGCCACCTTTAGCTGGGAAGGCCGGTCCGTCCGTGTCCAGATGATGGCGCCCGAACTGGTGACGTCTCCGCTACTACAGCCCATATTTGCTTGTGGTCGATCGGCGGCCATACTGATGGAAGGTGCAGCGATGCCGGCAGGAGCAAGAAGACCGGAACCGGAAAGTTTAAGAAAGCTGCGTCGGCGAATTGGGTTTGGACCTGGCATTATTTTTTCCTCTGTCCCCCGGAGAGAAGTCCGGATGTTTATCCGGATCCGGTGGTAGAGTACTGTACTTGCGCCCTGACCGAAAAGTGAATTTTCCAGCAGGAAATGGCGGGGTATTTTGATCGTTTGAGCTTTGGACAATCAGCAACATGAGATATTTAACGGCAATTTTAAAAACCCTGTCGCTACTGGTTTTCCTGATGTGTATGGCAATTACAGGACAGGCGCAGCACACAAGCTCTGAACCATGCAGTGGCACGCAGCCCGGCTGCTATAGCGATTGGGGTATGAGAAACCCGGCGGAGGAAGGTTACAAGGTGCTGCTTTTCAGCCGCATTGGTGAGGATGGCTCACCCCACGAGAACACGCCCTACGCCACAGAACAGTTGATTGCCCTTCTCAATGAACATGCCATTAAGGTGGCCACTGATGAAACGCTACTTTCCAACCCCGGACAACTGAATACATTTAATGCTGTAATTTTCTTTAATACCCAGCGCGACGTGATGAACAGTGCCGAGAAACGTGCCTTGCGGCTATACATGCAAGGCGGCGGTGGATTTGTGGGTATCCATAACGTGTTTGGCACCCAATTCAACTGGGAATGGTTTCGGGGCCTTTTGGGCAACACGCAGCTCTATGATCATGCTCCCTTTATGGAAGGAACAGCGGTAGTGTCAAACAGCAACGATACTTCGACACAAGAACTGCCATCCCGATTTGTGCTGGAAGATGAGTGGTACAACGTTCACCCCAACCCGCTTGAGACAGGTAATGTCCGTCTGCTACTGGAAGTCGATGATTCGACAAGAGACAGCACGAAAGGTTTTTTTGGGCATCCGGGAACCTATGAAGGGCCGCACCCGGTCAGTTGGTGCCACTACTATGATGGTGGGCGGGCCTGGCTGACGACCCTTGGGCACAGTGAGGAGATTTTTAGAAACGAACATTATCTGGCCCACATTCTTGGTGGCATAGAGAGCGCAATGGGTCGCAACCCATTTTGTGTGGCAGAAGAGTCGGAATAAATTTCAAATGGAGTCGGTCTGAATTTGTGTCAGCCTTTGCTTTGGGTTTATATGCAGACTGGATAAAAAATAAAAGCCATTAATGCCCGTCAATATTCTGGAGGGGAATCCGTGGAAACTAACAAGAACGAGCACAGGTACCACCACGAGGGAGGCAACCTGCCCAAACACGGCGAGCGCGAACAGCCTGCCATAGATCATGAAATTATTGATGCCTACTGGAAGGCCAATCTCCGCTTGCTGGCTATCCTTTTAAGCATTTGGGCGCTGGTGTCCTTTGGTTGCAGCATATTGTTTGTCGATGTGCTCAACCAGATTACGTTCTTCGGCTTCCCGCTGGGATTCTGGTTTGCCCAGCAGGGCTCCATTATTTGCTTTGTCATACTCATTTTTGTTTATTCCCATCTGATGGGACGGCTGGAAGATCGTTTCCACGTCGATGATGACGAAGAGGAATAAGCATGGATGCACAAACGCTGAGTTATCTGTTTGTCGGGCTGTCCTTTGCCCTGTATATCGGTATTGCCATCTGGTCCCGTGCCGGTTCCACCAGTGAGTTTTATGTTGCCGGGGGTGGTGTTCCGCCCGTTTTAAACGGCATGGCCACCGCAGCTGACTGGATGAGTGCGGCCTCGTTTATCTCCATGGCCGGACTCATCGCTTTTCTGGGGTATGACGGGTCGGTCTATCTGATGGGCTGGACCGGGGGCTTTGTGTTGCTGGCCCTGTTGCTGGCCCCCTACCTGAGGAAATTTGGGCAGTTCACCGTGCCGGACTTTATTGGTGAACGTTACTATTCCCGAACCGCCAGGCTGGTCGCTGTGGTCTGCCTGATCTTTATCTCTTTCACTTACATTGCCGGGCAGATGCGCGGTGTGGGTATTGTGTTCTCCCGCTTTTTGGAGGTGGACATTAATACCGGTGTCATCATCGGCATGGGCATCGTGTTTTTCTATGCCGTGATGGGCGGCATGAAAGGTATTACCTATACCCAGGTGGCCCAATACTGTGTGCTGATGTTTGCCTATTTTGTCCCGGCGGTGTTCATCTCCATATTGATCACCGGTAACCCCATCCCCCAATTGGGCCTAGGGTCTACCGTCACAGATGGTAGTGGCATGACGGTATTGGAGAAGCTGGATAGTACTCTGATGGATCTGGGTTTTGCGGCCTATACCCAGGGCCAGAGAGCGACCATTGATGTACTGGCCATTACCATGGCCCTGATGGTCGGTACGGCCGGCCTTCCGCATGTGATTGTGCGCTTTTTTACCGTGCCCAGAGTTTCGGATGCGCGCAAATCGGCAGGCTATGCCTTGTTATTTATTGCCCTGCTGTATACGACCGCTCCCAGCGTGGCGGCCTTTGCCCGCATCAACTTTATCGACACCATTCATGAGACGCCCTACAGCGATGTGCCCGCCTGGTTCAAGACCTGGGAAAATGTGGGCTTGTATGCCTGGAATGACAAGAACGACGACGGGACAATCCAGTATGCCCCCGGTGCGCCCTTTGAGGGGCTGCCCGAGTTTACGGAAGAGCGGGGTCTGCAGGGGGAACGGGTCATTACCAACGAGATGACCGCCAATGCCAATGAAGTCTATGTCGACCGGGATACTATCGTGTTGGCCAATCCCGAGATTGCCCAGTTGCCCAAATGGGTGATTGCCCTGGTAGCGGCCGGTGCGGTCGCTGCGGCGCTATCGACAGCCGCCGGGTTGTTGCTAGTGATTTCCACCGCGGTCTCTCATGATCTGATGAAGAAGACCCTGATGCCGTCGATTACCGACAAACAAGAGCTGACGTATGCGCGCATGGCGGCCACCGTGGCGATCTTGATTGCCGGTTACTTTGGGATCAATCCGCCGGGGTTTGTTGCCCAGGTGGTGGCCTTTGCCTTTGGGTTGGCGGCGGCCAGCCTGTTCCCGGCGATCTTTATGGGCATCTTCTTTAAGTGGATGAACCGTGAGGGTGCGATTGCCGGCATGGTCTCCGGTTTTCTGGTGGCCTTTGGCTATATTGTGTTCTACAAGTTTATTGCGCCAGAGCTCAATGCCAGTGAGCACTGGTTCCTGGGGATCTCACCAGAGGGCATTGGCGCCATTGGCATGCTGGTGAACTTTGCGGTGGCCACCACGGTTGCCCGATTTACCGCGCCGACGCCTCGTGAAATCGGCAACATGGTGGATGACATCCGCATGCCCGCAAGCCGCGATATTACGGTGGACTAAGACTTTTTAGACCGGAGTCAAAGTCGAAAATGACTGGTCAGTGTTTCTGACAGTTGCCGGTATGAATTCCACAGCTCGTCATGCGTGTTGGGCTCTTCCACCAGGAAGTTCGGCAGATCTTTTACAGACGCACAGCCCAGCTGGTTCATCACCTGTTCCAGCTGGATACGCAGACTGTTAATGGTATGCACGCCACCCTTGTCGCCCAGGGCGCCCACTCCGTATACAAAGGGGCGACCAAGGAAGGTGAAATCGGCACCGCAGGCGAGTGCAGCGGCAATGTTTGAACCTGTCCTCAGCCCCCCATCCATAAAGATTTTCAGGTCTTTATTGTATTTTCTGGAAATGCGTTTCAGGGGTTCTACCGCTGCTTCACCATTATCCAACTGACGTGCGCCGTGATTGGAGATCACGACGGCATCTGCACCCAGGCGGATGGCGTCTTTTACATCTTCTTCATTGATCAATCCCTTGATGACCAGTGGTCCTTGCCAGAAATCACGAAGCGGCTTCAGTCCTTCGATGTCGACGGGCCCCATCACGGTCTTGTTCATAAAATCCATAAGTTCATGGACCGGCATGTCTGGCGACATGTAGGGTTTCAAGGTTTGCATTTCCGGTTTGCCGGCTTTTGCTGTTTCCCAGAGCCATTGGGGGCATGAGGCCATTTGCAGGACATTCTTTAGTGTCATTTTAGGCGGCATGGACAGGCCGTTTTTCATATCCCTTGGGCGAAAACCAAACGTCGGTACGTCCACGGTCACCACAAGCACTTTATATCCGGCCGACTGGACTCTTTGCAGCAGGTCCTGCCGGATTTCCGGGTCGGTCGGGTTGTAAAGCTGGTACCAGGCGTGCCCTTCGGAAATTTCCGCGATCTGCTCCAGTCCGGCTGATGAAACCGTGCTAAGAATGTAGGGGACATTTAAATCTTTTGCGGCACGCGCCAGGATTTCCGGTGCCTTTGGCCAGACCAGGCCCTGCAAACCAATCGGGGCAATACCAAAAGGTGCACTGTAGGTATGACCAAAAATCTCTGTAGCGGGGTCGCTTTTGGTAGAAGGTTGAAGCAAACGGCTGCGTAGCTGAACAGACTGAATCGCGGTGCGATTTCGATCGAGCCCGACTTCTTCGTTACAGCCATTTTCCAGATATTCGAACGCAAATTTGGGAATGCGTTTTTTGGCATGCTGTCTGAGGGACTCGACGTCGGGTAACTTTCTATTGAAATAGTCGTTCATCTACATTTGTTCCGGTTTAGGATTATTCGGCCGTCCAGCCGCCATCGAGCATCATACTGCTGCCAGTCATCAGGGCAGATGCCTCGGAGGCGAGAAATACTACAGGGCCCATCAGGTCTTCCACCTGGCCCAGTCGGCCAAGTTTAATGTTTTTCAACACACTTTCGAGAAATGCCTTGTCTTCAAAGTAGGGCTGGGTCAGGGGTGTTTCGATATAGGTGGGACAGATCGTATTGCTGCGAATGCCGTGTGGCGCCAGCTCCAGCGCCAGTGCCTTGCTAAAGCCCTCCAGTCCCCACTTGGAGGCACAATACAGGGAACGGTTCGGGCTGCCCACATGCCCTAGTTGGGAACTGATGTGGATGATCGAGCCGCTTACCTGTTCATGAAGCATTTGCCTGGCGCATGCCTGGCTGACAAAGATGGCACTTTTCAGGTTGAGATCCAGCACGGCTTCGTAGTCATCTTCAGTGACTTCAATTAATGGTTTGGGGCGATTGGTACCCGCATTGTTTACCAGGATATCGAACGCAGGGCGCCCGGCAAAAAACTCACTGACGCTGTCCAGACTGGACACATCCAGAGACTCAAAATGGGCAATTCCGCCCGAAGTATTAATCGCTTCAGCGGCCTGCTGAATTTCATTTTCACTACGAGCAACCAGCGTAACTTCCGCCCCAGCCTGTGCCAGGGCAGCAGCTGAGGCCAGGCCAATTCCGCGGCTCGCGCCTGTGACCAGTGCGCGCTGACCCTTAAGTGCAAAGCTGGGTGTCCTGGGAAGGTTCGTCATTTTGCTGTTTATTTATTGGTTTAAGAGAGATGGCTTAGTTGTGGTTTTTCATTGAAACTATATTAAGCTGCAACAGTATAAACATAATAGCTTATGTCATTAGAGACTGAGCCTGGGGGAAACATTGAAATCCAATAATAAAAATATTCCATATGCTTTTGAATCTTGTCCTGTCAGGTTTTTACTGACAGCCTGCCTATTGGTATTTACAGGCCTTATTCAAAACCTGCATGCTGAAGAAACCCAAATAGCAGATTGCCCCTTAAGAGATACACCGTTTTCTCTTGATTCCCCTTTTTTTCATGTTCTGGTAAGTCAAAATGCCAAAGAGGTAGTTAATGAACATTTGCCGGGATTTCTGGATAGTTTGCCCGACGACGACAAGCGCATTGAGCCACCAACTGCCGAGATAAGGTCGACCTACAGCTTGACCCGGTCCGTGCGTATGGTGGCCCGCAGTCATGAGATTTCAGAGTCTCAGCAAGAAGAGATCAATCGTGCACTTGCTTTGCTCAATATCACTGACATGGATCGCAAGGCACGCTGTGCCAACTATGATATTGAGTTGCCTGAGCTGACTATTCCTGAAACGGAACACCGAATCCTGGTATTTAACAAGGTGGTTGGTTTTCATCATGGGTCTGTCGTCGCTGCCGCTACCGAGGCAATCCGAAATATTGCTAGCCAGCTTG
Source organism: Pseudomonadales bacterium (assembly GCA_965222065.1). GTDB lineage: Bacteria > Pseudomonadota > Gammaproteobacteria > Pseudomonadales > GM7GCV1 > GM7GCV1. Next base: position 1,458,042 of record OZ244933.1, on the reverse strand, counting down.
GTTGGGGAGTCGTGGTGACAAACTCCGCCGCTGTTTTTAATCCCGAAACACTTGACCAGTTTGACCTGGTTATCTGGAATAACAACTTTGGTGATGCACTTACACTAAGTCAGCGTGAGGCTTACAGGGATTATATTACCGGGGGCGGTGGTTACCTGGGAATCCACGCTGCTGGAAATTACTGGTTTGATATTTGGCCCTGGTACAAGGAAGTATTGCTGGGTGATGCCCGCGCAATAGGTCACCCCGTAGGAGAGCAGCAGTTTCAGGAAGCATATGTTGCCATTGAGCCTACCGCAGGTGGAATAGGCCAGCAGCAAATGCCAGGCTGGACATTGCGGGAAGAATGGTATTCCTTCGAATCGAGCCCGCGTTCCAATGGTGTCAATGTGATAGCCAATTTGGACGAATCTACTTATGAGGTAGTGCCCCCGAGATTGGCGATGGGTAAGGATCACCCCATTATCTGGTCGAATTGTGTGGGTGATGGTCGTGCGCTATACACCGCAATAGGTCACTTGCCTGAAGTTTACGCGAACCCGGATTATTCAGCCTTGTTTAAAGATGCCATTGTCTGGGTCGCGAATCCGGAAAATGCCCGGTGCAGATAATCAGCAAAATTTTTAAAGCGATGTAACCAAAATCATACTGGCCGTATTGCCGGTATCGTTTTGGAGAATTTCCGAGTATTAGGGAGGCTAATGACCAGCGATATAACCAGGCGTTTAATGAATTGTTATTCTGGCGCCGTATACGACGCGCTGCGTGAAAAAGGCATAACCAGGTGTGTCCTGCCTCCAGGGATAGCGCCTTTGGACCCGTCAAAAAAAATGGCAGGCGAAGCGTTTACTGTTCGTGGCCATCTTGATCCGGATCTGGATCCCCATGAAACCTTGCTTCGCTGGACGGATTTTTTATCCAGGGCCCCCGCCGGGAGTGTTGTCGTTTGTCAGCCTAACGATCACACGATCGCTCATATGGGCGAGCTTTCTGCGGAAACGCTGCATTTTAAAGGTGTGAATGGATACGTCGTTGACGGAGGTACCAGGGATTCTGAATTTATCCTGAATCTGGGTTTTCCGGTTTTTGCCAGATATAAATCGCCAAGAGATGTTGTTGGCACTTGGGTCCCTGACAGTTTTGGTGAAGACATAAAAATTGGGGATGTGGATATCAGTAACGGGGATTACGTTTTTGGCGACCTGGACGGGGTGGTAATTATTCCATCCGAAGAGGCCCAATCTACAGTGGAGCGTGTAGAGGAGGTTATGAACACTGAAAATTTGGTTCGTAAAGCCATATTACAAGGAATGGATCCCAAGGAAGCATATCTCGCTTACGGGCTTTTTTAGCTATAGCTTGTACAGGATTTAAAAAGTGGGGGAAGGAACTATATCCTGTTGAATCTAAAAGGGAATTCTTGAACCACCGACCCCCATTATGAACATTACACCATGTTTAATTTTAATTTATATTAATTGATATAAATCGCCTTTAAAACCTATAAATAAAGGGATTTTTCAGATTATTTTAAAAATATTTAAATCATTTAAAACAATCTAAGATATAAAATTTTGGGCTCAATTGGAAAATAATATATTATTATAATTCGATATTATTCTATCGTTAATGATGTTCTTGAAGCAAATATAGGGAAATTTTTTCATGCCAAGGCCAAAAAAAACTCCTGATGATATTCCAAAACTATATGGGCTTATAAAGGAGGATGTCAGCGAATCTATTTATCATGAGTATTTGAAAATTATCGATGCCCCTCCAAAGCTGGGGGCCATCGTGGATGTCTCAGAAAACTTTTTACAGTGCCTGGAACTGATTAAAAAGAATTCTTGGCCTGAATATAAGTGGCTTTCCAGATTTATCCCTGTTGCCAAGGCTTGTGCATGTATCCCAAACCCTGATACGTCACAAAAAAATTCAGAAGGGATAGATCCAGACTGGTGGTCTCAAGCTTTTAAGGGAAGAACCGAAAAGGGAGAAGATCAAATACCCTCATATAACTATCAGGGGGAGCACCCTTTATACACTGTGTTATGTGTGATGCACGACGTAGGTGATTGGGAATGGGCTGTCGAAAACTTCCGTTTTCTGCAAATGCATCTTCTTTGTGCCTACAAAGATTGGGATGGCCTAAACAAGACGGTAAAAGAAAAAAATTTCTTGGGTAAAATGTATCGAGGAATGAGAACTCTTAGCGATACATCTGGCGGGCGAGGTATAGAGCTTAAAATCTTGTCGGATTCGCCGACGGATTTCATTCATAAAATAACGAATCTTAATACTTTAACCGTATGGCAGTTAGTCCAATTTAAAAGGTTAAATGTGGATAATCTTGCAAAGATTTTAAATTCGCTTTTAAGAATGCGGGGATTGCGTAGTAAACGCACCGGAGGTGGAGGGGGAGGAAAGAAAAATAATTTTGGTTTGGGAGTCACGCGGCAGATATATTCATTTAACCTGGTAGGCAGCGGGCCACGTTTACGGGACATGCAGATAGACCAAGAGGATGATGAGGTCTTTACTGTAGAGATAGAAGAGGAAGAAGTTGAAGTGGCGGACACGGATGATGTTAGCCCTTACGAAACACAAGCTGATAAAGTCGGACTGGATACCCCAAGTTCAAAAGAGCAACGTGCAGGCGGGTGGCGTTCAAAATATCAACTTAAGCACTTGCTCATGGCCAATCAGGAGCTCCCGTTTACCTTTAATCAATTCATCATTCCGGAGATTGCTCTGTTAATGGAGTCCTTAGGGCGCCGTTTCAGAGAATCAATCAAACAGACAGAACGGATAATTGATTCCTTAGAGCAGCGGTCTAGCATAGATAATGTTTCTGAAGAGGAAGTTGATAATTTAGAGCGTTCTTTAAAGCCAGCTCAATTTGCAGTGATTGCCATGATGCAGGTTTGGTTAGGGAGGACTTCTGAAGAGGCCATGAGCATAGTTGAATCTCAAAAAGATTCCATATCGGAAGGTGTAATCCAGCTGTTGAGAAAAGGTGGTGTGAGTTATTGGCGCTTTCCAGTTCAGATACCTGATTCCCATGCGGACCGAACAGCTTTGCCAAATCAAGAGCGTACTGCGGCGGGATATATGCGCCTTCCTGACTATTTTGGGTTCTCAGAATATTTTCGGAAATTAAGGAAGACCTGTGAGCGAATTGAAATGCAGCACCCTTTTGGAAGCTGGAACAGGCAAGACTACAAACAGTGCTATGAAGATACTTTGGAAGATATAAAAGAAAATCATGGAAAACTCATATCCAAATCAAGTACGTACCTAAGTCGGTTTTTGGTAAATGAACTCCTGAAGCAGGGCAGTGACTCTGCAGATGCGGCGTTAATATGCGGTAGAAAACTACCTAACGCATTCAACCAGCTTCATTACTATTGTCCTGATGTCGCCTATCTGGCAAGTGCCTATGAAACAACTGTTCAGAAAGTGATAGAGCGTGTCTACGAGAATTGGCCTGTGCCTGTAAAGGCTAAAAAAGTTAAAAAGGTAAAGATAAACAATATGTCCGGGGCCGTTGGGGTAAAGCAGTGCCCAACAGTTCAGGCTGTTAGTCAAATGGTTTTGACGTTGCAGGAGAAAATTAAAAGCACGGAATTAGCTCCGGATCAGTCTTTAAAGATCAGAGATAGGATTGAGCGGCATAATTACTTTGTTGCTTACACAGTTTTGTATAGCGCCTATACAACGTCTTACAGAGCGTTGAATCAACCACTGCCGCGAGCCGAGTGGATGGATGGGCAAGGAGATTTTTTTGCTCTGTCGGACAAGGATGGGTTGGTAAAGGGTAGCGGTATTGATGGACAAGTAGAGGTTATAGTTAAGAAACCAAAATCCTTTTTTAATACCCGACATATCCCTCTTAATGAAGGGCTCAAGAGGCAACTTGAGAACTGGGATATTCATCGATCAAGGATTAAGGAGATTGGCTTTTTAGATGAGTTGCGGATGACCAGGGCAGAGAGGAGGATTCTGCAAAGCGGTCAGCCCTTTTATTTGGATAGAGACCCGAATATAGGACTGGTTTTAATCCCCAGTTTTCCCAGTCGGACCGAGCAGCAAGTCGCCGGCTTTTTCGATTTTGCAATCAATTCGAATCGTCGATTTTTAAGAACAGAGTTACGCATGAAAGGCGTTCCAGCAGAATATGTGAATGCATTCATGTCGCACTGGTCAATGGGGCAGCAGCCTTGGGGGCAGTACTCGAGTTTCCCTATTCTTGACTATCGAAGAACGATCACTCAGGCAATAGAGGAACTTTCCCTTGAGTGTGGGTGGAGGCCTATAGATTGCCCATTCAGGACAAGATGATGGATGTCTCCGAGGATCAGAATAAGCCCAAAAAGGAGTTAAACCCTATCTGGGATTGGCCGAATACCGGACTTCGAGAGCATCACAGAGAGCGGTTTGAGCGATTAAAGGCAATTGTTCTGGCTGCAGACTTTAAAAGTAACAATGTGCTCAGAAAGCTGACCGACAAAAATCCTTCCAACAGGTTGGTGAAAAATCCTGACTGGAATTTGATTAAAGACCTTATAAAGCATGCGGCAAAGGATACAGAGGATAGTGTTGAGCTAATAAACATTCTGACTTTTGTTGTTCGGCAGGGGGAGGATAAGGATCTTTGGCGTTTTGCGTCTGATCCTGGATATCTCATGCATTTTCCTCAGCCTTCGCCGCATGGCACTCCTCTGGATATGCCAAAAGTGAACAGCCTTTTCAGGGTGCGTAAGCTAATGATTGAGCCTCCTGGGCAAACGACCGCCAAGCAAATTGTTGGTGACGTGCTGTTGAATGCGCTTTGTTATTCGGGGGTTTGCAGCTCTGGGGGGCTGCGAGCCCTATTGCGTGCGATTATCACCGATGAGATCTATGCCAATGATTCGGTGGTATGGATATCAACGGATTTGTCATGGAGAGGGAAACCTGATCAAGAATTTAGACGCATACTTATTGATCCAATGACATTGGCCAGTATCCAGAAATTTTCAGAGGCAAAAAATGGATTTTTTGGTAAAGAGATTGATGGTTGTTTAACCAGGGTTTTTGACTCCGCATCACTTACCCGTGTTCTATTTGGGTTGATGAAGGCGAGTATTACTGCACGTGGTGTAGAGCTGGATAAATCGCTTAAAAACTTTACGGCGCTTGTTGCTGCTCAGTTAGCAGAGATGGATCTGCGAATTCCTTCAATGTTCTCATACTACGCAAGCCGCAAAACGATTAATCATTCTTTGACGGAGCCATGCTGGCGATATTTGCTTGGTGTACAGCAAGAAGAGTCTGTGCAGGAAGAGGCGTTGGATGAGAAATTAAAAAACTCATATGAGGATTTTGATGAAGAAGAGGGCGTTAATCTTGGGGGACTTGCGCTAAAAAGTCTTTATGGGTGCTACTCGAAATTACCTGAAAAGGCGGAGTTGCGAGCCAGGCTGGAAAATTGGCTAAGTACAAAAATCCCGGGCGCAAAATCTAAAAAAGAAGCGCCCTATGATCGGCCACATATTGTTCGACTGCTTGCCCAATGGCAGATATTTCTTATTGATCGAAAGCATGGGCTTGGCGCCAATGCCAGGCCAAATAGCCTTCAGCAAATGCTCTATGCCGTTGCCCCGGCATTAGTGGAGTTTGTTTCTGACCAGAATTGTGATGATTTTTCACCAGAGGACTGGATGGCCATTTTTCGTAGTGTGACCGAAATAGCCAAAAGTCGAATGACTCGAAACCATTACCTTAGATTCTTGCACAGCTTTTTGCAGTTTTTGGTAAGCAAAGGAATGACGAGCGATTACGGCTTAAAGGAGTTGTCTGAATTTCAAAATGAACTTGTACCAGTGGATGCCGAAATTATCTGTGAGGATGAGTATCAGGCTATTTTAGGAACTTTGGAGACGATGCTCGCTAAAAATCAAAGTGAAGAACTGATCAAAATCATGAAGCTGGTATTTATCCTTGGTTTTCGAACGGGTATGCGCAGAAAAGAAGTCTTGTTCCTCCGAGTTGAGGATCTCATCGGGGGGCGTGACCTTTTTGCCATCGTTCGTGAAAATAAAATTCGTACGCTTAAAACGGGTAACTCCCAGCGCAATGTACCGCTTTATGCCCTGCTGCCTAAGTCTGAACTTGATGGGTTGCGTGACTGGATAAACAGTAGGGAGCAGGAGCTAAAAAATTCATCAAGTGAGGACGATGACGGCTACCTGTTTGCTCTGCCGGCATTTGGGAAGCAGGATTTTAGAGAAGATGAAATTATTAAGCCGCTACATCGAGTCATGCGTGAAGTCACTCAGCGGGTCAATATTCGGTTTCATCATCTCAGGCATTCTGCCGCCACCTGGATGATAGCCAGGCTTATGATTGCGGATCACGACGTCAGTCTAAGATTCTTTGATCATCTTCCTGAGACGAAAAAGTTTTTGTCGGAGTCAAAGCAGTTCGCTCAATTGATCTATGAGAACGCAGGGCCAACCCGCCGGCATTATTATCTGGTCTCCCAAATGATAGGCCACTCTGGCCCCGATGTGTCTTTAGAGCACTACATCCATTGCCTGGATTGGTTCTTGGCAGCGCTTATTTATCAGTCGAAGCTGTATGACCCTGTTGATCTTGCCAAAATGGGTTTGATTTCAACCTCGACTGCCTATCACCGAAAAAAGTCAGGTACGGAGCTTTTGGGGCGCACTTTGGCACAAAGTTTTCCGGTGGTGCGTAAGCTCAGGCCGGTGACCATGGAGCATTTATACCGGCAGGGAATGGACCTTGGGATTACTCCGGCAGAGCCTGATATTTTTGATGTCTGGAGCGCCATGAATATGAGAGTTGGTTTGAATTCTCACCCGGATCTAATTTACCAATTAACTGGCGTTGATGAAGCCAGTTTGACGAAATACTTGGCTCGCTGCGAGCAGTTGGTATCCGACCCCAAGTTCTCGAGGGTATTTCGGCAAGAGAATTTTAATCACACCTATGGGGGTTATAAATGTGTCCCAAGAATGCCAGGAAAAAAAGATGACCAGCGCTATGCTCGCAGGGTTGCAGCCATTCTCGGTCGGGTAGATCCTGATAAAAGAGACGCGTTTATTTCTCTCTATATAGATAGGGTATATAAACGAAATGAGTGGTTTGAGTTTTCCCATGCCTTTCAGGCGAAAGAGTTTTTGAAATTACTCTTTGACCTTGGCTTTAATCGCTGGGACATCAAAGTGAGGCTGTTTTTAGGTGATAAAAAAACTGAACAGCAACAACAGAAATACTGGCGTAAAAATTTAAGCGCTTACATCAAAAGTGATATTGAGGTGGCACAAGAGACAAAGAAATATTCCAGAAATGTACATGGTCAGTTGAATGTTCGGCTGATTGATAAAAAAAGGCGTTCTGGTTCACCTGGGTTGCGGTTTGCCGTGTGGATGCTTTTGATCGTCGGCCTTTCCCCTTTGTATGAAGTTGCAAAGTAGAGTTCAGCGCGCCTAAGAATTTTGGTTTTTTGGCGTGTGAACGAGATTTGACATAAGCAGGTTATGTTTATAGATTTAGCTTGTTGCTAGACACATATCTGCTTGATGGACCACCTATCCTGCAAGCCCAAAAGCCCCGCCGAGATATCTGCGGGTTTTTTTGTGTCTAGGGTGCCTTTGATTGCATGTATGGGAGAGCCAGGGGCTTCCTTGAAGGGGGGCAAGGAAGGAGTATTATGTATTCAATATGAAATCAGAAACTCTTCCATGACTTCCAAGAAAGAAATTTCAGTGACCCCCAAATTTTCAGATAAGAGGAAGGAATCTTTTACCGATGATGAAAAACGGCGCGGTTTCGATCTATCGGAAGCTGAGCTAAAAATCCGTTTTGCCAATATGGTGCGTAAGCCTAAATCTTGGGATCCTAAAATTTGATCTTTCCCTTCTCCCTACAGGGTAGTGAGTTGGAGGAACAAATTCAATTATAACAGTTTATGGGGCGGGGTCACTCAAATAGGCTATTCAACCTATTGATATAAATAGATATTTAAAATTCTATTTATATTTATGCCCCCAAATATGCCCCCGCTAAAATAAATTTTAGCTTTGGCTAGTTATTTGGTTGTAGCTAATCCATTGGCTCATCACGACACATCTCTTCCGGTGATTCGATTTCAATAGTGGTGTGTTCGATATTGAAATGTTCCAAAGCAGAGCGTAGCGCTTCTTTAAGCTGAACATAGTTTACTTCATTTACTGATTTACTCACTGTTGCGTGGGTAGTAAGAACATGGCGCTCTCCATCCAGTGACCATAAATGCAAATGATGTATCGCCTCTATATCGTCTACACCTAGTAATTTTTCACGAATTTCCTGGATCAATTTAGAGTCTGGGGAGGCCTGAAAAAACATTCTTGCGGTTGCTCGAAGATTGCGTGTCACATTGACCAGAATGAATAAGGTGAAACCAATTGATAAGACAGGGTCAAGCACAGGCCACTCTACGAATTTCATCGTGATAGCTACGACGAGAACGGCCACCCAGCCAAGGACATCTTCAAGAAGGTGCCAGTTCAAGACCTTCTCATTTAACGTGTTTCCATGACTAAGCTTGTACGCGGCAATTCCGTTTATTGATGCCCCGAGTATTGCCAATCCAATCATGCCATCAACATGTGGAAGTACAGGATCAAATAATCTTGGAACGGCTTCCATTAATACCCATGTTGATCCGGCAATCAGCACTATTCCATTAATTAGTGCTCCCAGAAGGCTAAGTCTGCGGTAACCATAGGTATATTCAGAATCTGCCTGTTTATTACCAGCGCGATCCAAAATCCATGAACTGCCGATGGACAGTGTGTCTCCGAGATCGTGTACCGCATCTGCCATAATCGACACACTATTGGTAAGCCAGCCGCCTATAAATTCAATAATGGTAAATATCAAGTTTAAAAAAAATGCCCAACCTATCCGGGACGAGCTTATGGAATGCTTATGAGAATGCATATTGCCTCCTGAGAGGCACACCTTTAGTTAAAGGCATGCCTCAAATCTGCTAAGTACTTTCCTGGCCCATACTCTCGCTTCTGTGTACCCAGTGGTATAACACTGGTAATACCAACAAGGTTAATAATGTCGATGAGAGTATTCCGCCGATAACTACAGTAGCCAGGGGACGCTGAACCTCAGCTCCAGTCCCTGTATTTAGTGCCATAGGAATGAAGCCCAAACTTGCTACCAACGCCGTCATTAAAACAGGGCGCAGGCGAGTTAATGCGCCCTCAGTTACTGCCAATAGCAAATCACCTTTTTCGTGCCATAGGTCTTTTATAAACGCGACCATGACCAGCCCGTTTAGTACCGCGACACCCGAAAGTGCAATAAACCCGATGCCGGCAGAAATCGATAAAGGCATGTCTCTTATTAGCAAAGAAAGCACCCCGCCAGTCAGTGCTAGAGGGACACCACTAAAAATAATTAGTGCATCTTTGAACGAGGCAAAAGCCATAACCAAAATACCCAGAATAATCATTAGAGTAATAGGTACAACAATAGATAATCGCTTGCTGGCTGACTCCAGTTGCTCGAACGTGCCGCCGTAATCCAGCCAATACCCAGCTGGCAAATCTACTTCACTGGCTATCTGTGCTTGTACATCTTCGACAAAGCTACCCAAATCTCTACCTCTTACATTGGCAGTCACTACAACACGTCGTTTCCCATTTTCACGACTTATCTGGGCGGGAGCAGGTGAAATATCCAAATCAGCTACTTCTTCCAATGGGACATATTCACCATTGGGTAAAGGTATTGGCAAGAAGGAAAGTGCTTCAATGTCACGTCTTAGTGTTTCTGGAAGCCTAACAACCAATTCGAAGCGACGATCACCTTCATAAATAATGCCGGCAGACTCTCCTCCTATTGCTGCTGAGACCCAGTCCTGAAGGTCAATGACATTGAGACCATATCGACCAAGCGCAGTACGATCGGGAGTTACAGACAGTGTAGGTAATCCTGTTACCTGCTCAACTCGGGCATCGGCAGCACCGCTCACGCTGTTTACAGCACTTAAGATTTCATTCGCTGTACTAACTAGCTGATCCAGGTCATCGCCAAATACTTTAATGCCCAGATCTGCCCTTACACCGGATATTAGTTCGTTAAAACGCATTTGAATTGGCTGGGTAAATTCATAGTTATTTCCAGGTAGTTCTTTGAGAGATTGCTCCATTTCCGAAACAAGTTGTTCCTTGGTCTTATTGGGATCAGGCCATTCAGAAACCGGTTTCAAAATAACAAAGTTATCTGCCACATTTGGGGGCATGGGATCTGTAGCTACTTCAGGTGTCCCGATACGGGCGAAAACCTTTTCAACCTCAGGAAATGACTGAATGCGTTCTTCCAATATCTCCTGCATTTCTACTGCTTGTTCAAGCCCGGTTCCAGGAATGCGCAAAGCATGCAGGGCGATATCTCCCTCATTAAGTTGCGGGATGAATTCAGACCCTAGCGTCGAAGCAACCCAAAGGCATACAGATACCAGGACTGCCGCCGACACGACAACGAACCAACGAAACTTTAGTGCGAGTAACAATAATGGCTCATACGCTTTTTTTATGGAGCCGATAATGATGCTTTCTTTCTCGCTAATCTTTCCCCTCAAAAACACTGCAACAGCAGCGGGAACCAGGGTCAGAGAAAGAATCATCGCTGAAATTAAGGCCATCACTACGGTAGCGGCCATCGGGTGAAACATTTTCCCTTCCACCCCCGTTAGTGAAAAGATCGGAATGTAGACCACGGTAATAATGGCCACACCAAACAGGCTGGGGCGAATTACCTCGGAAGTGGCTTCATATACAGTGTTTAAACGCTCCTTAAGTGGCTGGATACCACCCACACGTTGTGCTTCAGCCAACCGTCTAACTGTATTTTCAACAATGATGACTGCGCCATCGACTATCAGCCCGAAGTCCAAAGCCCCTAGACTCATTAAGTTGGCAGAAACCCCGGTTCTTACCATTCCGGTCACCGTCATTAACATGGAAAGTGGAATGACAGCAGCTGTAATTAACGCAGCACGCAAGTTTCCCAATAAAAGGAACAGAACCACGATCACGAGCAAGGCCCCTTCCAATAGATTCTTCGTTACCGTGTTAATCGCTTTATCTACCAGGGCAGTGCGATCGTAAACTGCTTCCGCAACAACACCTTCAGGCAGAGAAGCCTGGATATCTTCCAGTTTCAGAGCAACATCACGCGCCACAGAGCGGGAGTTTTCACCAATCAGCATCATTGCCGTGCCCAAGACGGTTTCTACGCCGTTTTGTGTTGCTGCACCAGTACGTAGTTCTTTACCAATTGCTATATCGGCAACATCACTGACCTTGATGGGCACACTTTCGTGTTCGGCGACAATAACGTTTCCTATGTCTTCTATGGTTTCTAACTGGCCAGGAGATCGCACAAGAAACTGTTGTCCATTTCTCTCAATATAGCCCGCTCCCCTGTTGTCATTATTTGCCCTAAGAGCGGAAGAGAGGTCATCGATACTGACACCAAAGGTCAGTAGTTTTTTGGGATCCGGAAGTACATGGTATTGCTTGTTATAGCCACCAATACTATTGACTTCGATAACTCCTTTTACCTGGGCCAGTTGAGGTTTGATAATCCAATCCTGGATTTCTCGTAAAGCCGTTGCATCATATGGTTGACCATTAGGTTGAGCCGCATCGGATTCGGCACTAACGGTATACATAAAAATTTCGCCAAGACCGGTAGAAATAGGTCCCATTTCAGGTTCAATGCCTGCTGGCAATGCACTTTTTATTGCCCCTAACCGGGCATTAATCAGATTTCGGGCAAAGTAAATATCTGTGCCCTCTTCAAATACCACGGTTACCTGAGATAGACCGTAACGTGAAAGAGAACGGGTATAGGCGAGATTTGGCAGACCGTATAAGGCTGTCTCCACCGGGTAGGTAATTCGTTGCTCAGATTCCAGTGGAGAATAGCCCGGTGCGGATGTATTGATTTGAACCTGAACATTGGTGATATCGGGTACAGCATCAATTGGCAAGTACTGGTAGCTCCAAACACCAATCCCAATTATGACAAGTGACAAAGTGAGAAATAAATATCGCCGTGCGATAGCAAGGCGCAAGATAGAGTTAATCATGTTCTGCCCCTTAGTGTTCGTGCCCGGCTTCAGATTTTTCGATATCCGCCTTAATCAGATAACTGTTTTCTACCACATAGTTATCTCCTGGCTGGAGACCCGATAGAACCTCTGTACTTGAGCCATCGGTGCGTCCCAGCTCCAGGGGGCGAGGAGTGTACTTGTTTCCCTGCTGGACAAAGACAACATCTACGCCATCTATACTTTGGATTGCTTTGTTTTCTACCGAAATGGGCACATCTATTTTTTCGGCATCAATTTGCCCGCTAACCATATCTCCCGGGGCCATATCACCATAGGTGTTTTCAAGTACGACCCTGGCGACCACATAAGGTTGGGTGTTAGAGGCGGGTGTAATGCTGGATATTTTGCTGTTATGGCTATGTTCGTTGTGGATGATGTGGACATCTTGACCCACTTCGATTTCAAAGCGCTGGCTAGGAAAAACTTTAAGTTCTGCCCAAAGCTGTTCGTTATTAACAAGAACGAAAAGAGGGGAGTCACCAGTTACTTCGCCTGTGTTGCCGAATCGATCCTGGATAACGGCATCAATCGGCGAACGCAATTGATAGTCCTGCAAGCTGGCATCTGACTCGATAGTAGCCAAGAGCTCTCCTTTAACTACAGAGTCGCCCACATCGACCAAGACTTCCTTGATAAGCCCTGGAAACCTGGCTTTTATGTGAACAGAGTTGCTGGGTGGCGTATGAAGGCGTCCGTAAACAAGTATGTGGCGTTCTATTGTGCCTGGGCCTGCTTCAGCCGTTTGAATATTGACCGCTTTAGCTATCTCCAAACTGATTTCAGTGTGCAACCCTGGTGAAGGTTCAGCAGGAGTTGGCTCGTCGTGGTGGTGATCTGCTTCCTGTGCATAGGCAATCCCCTGAGCCAATAATATTATGGACAATAGATATGGCCGCATTTGCAGTAGATTGCAAAGTCTGTAAAAGGTTGAAATATTCATAGTTGATTATTCCTAAATTCAGTTGCCGGGCGAAGCCGCATAGGGCCGACCGTTGTTATGTTCTGATGAAAGTGAAGTAGCCGTTATTTGCTCGATAAGCGATTGATTCAGCAAGGCACTTTTGGATTTTTCGATTAAAGCCATTCTTGCTTCAAGTAGGTCCCTCTGGGCAGTTGTCCAATCCAGATAGCTGTAACGCCCACTTTCGTAGGCTTGCTGCGTAAGCAATAAGGCTTCTTCGAGGTCGGGCAAGATTTCTGTTTTGATCGTATTAGCTGCTGAAACACTCTGCCGATTAGCGCTCCAGGCCTTGAACAGCAGTGATCGAAGCTGTAGCAACGTGCTTGCTTTGCTGTACTCCACCATCTCCAATTCTGCACGGGCGGATCTCAATTCTCCCTGATTCCGTTTTCCTGAAAAGAGCGGTATGGATACACCTGCTGTAATAGCTGAATCACTGGTTTCATCAATATGCTTTACACCTAAACTCCAGGACAGATTACTTGTGGTTTGGCTCTGCGCGACTTCCAGTTCGGCTGCTTTCAAGCGTTCCTCTCCAGCATATATTTGAACATTCGGCGAGTCGGTCACTCGCTGATAAAGAGATTCAAAATCTGGCGAAGTTTCAAAACTAAACAGGTCTGCTGAGGCCGGGCCAAAGTTGGCTTGTTCTGCTCGCCATAAGGTAGCCAAAGTAAGGCGACTGCTTGCTAATCTACCCTGATATTCATCACGTAAGATTTTTGCTTGAGCCAGTGAAGACTGGGCACGGTAAAGCTCCGCTTTGGGTGCCGCCCCCCTGTCGACTCTTGCTTTGGCTAATGAAAGAGTGGTTTCGGCAAGCTCAATAGCTTGCTCCGCTACTTTCGTTTTTTCTTGCAAGCTGAGCACTTCAATATACCGATCCGTCACTTCGCCTATCAGATCAAGCGATTTCAGTTTCTTTTCGGCTTCAGCGAGCGCATAGCGGGAGTTTGCGACCTGTATTCGAGCTTCACGCTTGCCCCCCAGCTCGATAACAGAGGAGATAGACACAGTTACTTCAGTACTTTCAGCTTGAGGGGCATTTCCAATATTCAGAAGGTTCTCCGCCTCAATACCTAGCTCATAGGCTGGCGATAAACCCGCCGTTTGTCTCTGGCCTTCTATGGATTTAAATTGCCATTGATAGGCTTGTATTTGCGGATTATTGGTAAGAGCCTTTTGGATAGCCTGCGGTAAGCTCAGGGCACTTTGTGCCAACGAAGGCTGTGCCCCAAGACATAGAAGAATTAATAAATGTAAGTGTTTCTTATATACGAAATATCTGACGAACCTGTTGGTTCGATAAAAAATAGACATGAGTTTAATCCCAGAATTGTTGGTAATTTGTTCCGTATACGGAACAGGAAATCAAACAGGGATTAAGCTATCGGTGGACGATATATGGAGGTGGGGAGCTTTGTGATTTCTTTGGTTTCGTATGCCTGAGGAGCCGAAAAAAATACGACAGCACTCGCCATAATAGGCTTGGGCAATAAGGTCAGATGAGAACCGTGACAATGACAGCAATTGTCGCAATCATCTACATTACTATATGTTTCAACACAGTCGGGCAAGAGAATACAAGAGCCATTTGGCACGTAGTGGTGAGTATCTGCTTCTTCGAAATTATCTGAAATCGAAAGAGATGGCAGATAGCTTACTTCTGCTGACGCAAAAACACCTTGAAACAAAAAAAGAGCAGCGATGAGCCACACGATTTTTGATCTTTTGGGGAAGAAATTCATTGTTTTTGCGTAGGATTTTTGAGTAGTTTATGCCCTTACATTTTTTACACTACAGTATCAAAATTTTAAAGTAAACATAAACAAGAAAGCTCACCATCTAATAACTCATCGAAAGCAGTTATCAAAAGTTACAAATAATTTTATTGATGTATTTATTAATGCTGTTATTTTATATGGACTTTGATCATCCAGTTTTGTTGCTGTTTTAAGCCTTCTGTTCTCTAACCAAGCATTCACCACAGCCCCACATACAGAGGCTACAACGGCACTAGTAAAAATTGTGTGAGAATGAACCCATAAGACGAGAGTATTCTCATCTTATGATTCCGCTTTTACCATTCTCACTTTTCGATTATCTGTGCTGACATTCCTTAACTAATTGTTTTTATTGAAAGTAAAACAATTCCTATCCCTAATAAAGCTTAAAATACTCTCAACTTATCGTTCTAGAATAACAAAACTTTCTCATCTTATGCTTCCTAAAATTTAGTCCCTTTAAACACAGAAATTTATAACTATTTTTTTGTTTAATAATTGTTGTAAGCACAAAGAAAATTTCAGAATCATCAGTTACTTGAATCACGAGAAAAGATTCTAAGACTGAAGACTTGGGCGCTACACAGCAGAGGATCTAAGAGTGCATGCCCATGAGATCATCGTCCCTATAGCCGTATTGGGCGGAAAGACCCCACTCAGATTTATATTTCATTCGACCCCGGTCTCCATGGTATCAATACGCTGATCAAGTGCCAGCAAGAGTGGGTGCCGGTTGACCTGTTCATAGAGCCAACGATCACTATCCGGCTAACCTCCCACCGACGCCGGCTCATCACCGTGCTGGCTGGGCAGCGCCAGACTATCCCCGCGAGGAAACATCTGACTAACACCTACAGTGAGCTGTGTCATAGGCTCCTGGTTGATATTGAAGCTGTCGGTAGGAAAGTTAGCCGCCATCAGGCTGACCTTGGGGTCTAGAAGTGCCGATGCTGAATCTGAGCAAATACAGGAAACCCCACCAGCAAAAACAATAAAGATACCCATTGAATGTTCATCGTTATATATCCTATTGCTGATCGCGACTATTCACAGATGCAAACACGTCAGCCGAACCGTCTTTTTTAAGCAGCCATACTTTGTAAGGCGTAAACCTGTCACCCATCTCCATACCCGGGCTGCCTGCCGGCATACCAGGCACACTAAGGCCAATGGCGTCATCTGGAGGGTTTTCCAGAAACTGCTGAACAAAGCGCGCAGGGATATGGCCTTCGAACACATAACCGTTACTCGTCACTGCTGTATGGCAGGACTGGAACTCAGGTGCTATGCCATAGTCATTTTTAATGCGATTCAAGTCCGACGGGTGGTGGGTTTTTGTGTCAAATCCAACATCTTCCATATGCTGAATCCATTGCTGGCAGCATTGACAGGTGCGGTTTTTATAGACATCCAACGTTGCAATCGTTGCGCTTTTAGTTACGTGATTTTCGCTTTCGGAACAAGCGGTAAGAAATAACAGGAATAGGATCAGCGCCGGAAAGCGCAGATAGGTATGTAATGGCTTCATGATGACTCCCGATCAAGAATTGCAATGAGCACGCTCAGTAGCTACGGCGCGCTTTAAACAGACGTTATGGGAGTTTTGATCTCCCGCTTACTGGGTCGTCACGCACCTGAATTTCAAGCGTACCAACCCCACTTCAGCGGGAAATGGGGGGGCGAAACAGCGACGAAGCTTCCTGCGAGAGGAAGGAAACCGAATACGCTGTATTGAAGGTTTGAGAAAACTGGACGGGAAACGGCGACAGTGTACTCACCACCGCAACGCTTGCAGAGATGCAATCCATCTGAGAGCAGTGATCCTGGCTGCAACAATCAGCGGCAGCAGCCGTAAGGGCATTATCTGCTTGGGTATGGCTTGCCTGGGTATGGCTTCCAAGAGCCATTGTCCCCGACATTACTGGCGCATCAGGTTCGTGACTCATCTTTTGGCAGGGCCATTCCTCAACAGCGAACGACTGGCTGGTAAAAGCCAGTAACGCGAAGATCGCTATGTAAAATCTAAATCTGCTGAGCCGCATAATCTGCAAATGGTTGCATCAACCCTAAGAAAGATACCTTATTCTCTTAAAAGTTCAAACATAGCGCCGTTGATGATTGACATAGATCAATCAACGGTTTTAGGCCCGCCAGGATTGACCTGCGCTTCGAAACACTTCATAGGCCGTGTGAAGAAAAACGATGGCAACGATACTGGCAACTATCAAGTCCGGCCAATAAGAATCGAGCCAAATAACCAGAGCTCCTGAAATAATCACCCCGGCATTACTGATCACATCGTTGCGGGAACACAGCCAGACAGAACGCATGTTCACATCCTCCCCTCGGTGCTTCATCAGTAGACCGAAACAGGCCAGGTTGCCGAGCAGCGCCAGGCCTGCAACCGCCACCATCGCCAAGCCAATTGGCTGTGGTTCTCCCAACAGGCTGGCAATAATTGTGACTATAAGACCTAACCCAAAGGCAAGCTGAATCAACCCTTTCACGAAGGCTGTTCCTGCCCGCCAGCGCACACTGCGAGCAACCACAAAGAGGCTCATGGCGTAGACCAGGCTGTCCCCCAGGTTGTCGGCAGAATCCGCCATCAGCGCCTTGGAATCGGCCCAGATGCCGGCTCCAAGTTCGGCCACGAACATCAGGATATTAATCCACAGGACAATATACAGCGTTTTACGGCGCCCCGCCGTGGCGAGCTGGTCAACAGTGTCGACATCGCAGCAATCTGAGCTCATTCCTCTCTCCAAGTATTGTGTCTTCTTTGCTACCATAAAGTCTGTAATGGCTACAGGGTCAAGAGACACATCATGAAGATTGGCGAGGCATCACGGCTGTCGGGCTGCCATATCGAAACCATTCGCTACTACGAGCGGGTGGGTATTCTGTCGCCGACTGCGCGTTCGGAAAGTGGCTACCGCCGTTACACCGACCATCACATCCATCAGCTGCGCTTTATCCTTCATGCTCGTGAGCTGGGTTTTTCTTTGGACGATATCCGAGAACTGCTGTCGCTCAAAGAACAACCCGATCTTTCCTGTGAAGCGGTGGACAAAATTACTGACAAACATCTACACGGGATTCGCAACCGCATCAAGCACCTTGAGTCTCTGGCCAGGAAACTGCGACGTATGTCTGCAAGCTGTTCGGGGGGACATGTTGCCGACTGTCGTATTCTAGAGTCCCTGTACAGGCGTGAGAAGCAATCAAAAATTCAAGCGATGGCTGAGAGCTAATCAGCAGAAAACATAATCACGACGCGAACTACAGCTCTTGTGCATTAACCACTCCCTGGACTTTTTTCGACTGCTCAACAATCCGAGAATGATGA
The DNA here is from genome assembly GCA_965222065.1 of Pseudomonadales bacterium. Taxonomy (GTDB): domain Bacteria; phylum Pseudomonadota; class Gammaproteobacteria; order Pseudomonadales; family GM7GCV1; genus GM7GCV1. The sequence continues at coordinate 1,439,761 of OZ244933.1, read as the reverse complement.
GTAATAAAGGCGGCTGTCCCATGCTGTTATTGGAAATAATCAGCTAGCACGGATGAGAAGCAAAGCAAATTGAAGCGTACTGGTATAACAGGTTTCCAGAGTATTCCAGAGCACACGCAGTTCAAACTCGCTGATACCATGTCAGCATCAATGTGCCTCTCATAGTATCGCCGCTTTCTGTCTTGCTACCCGTAATAAATGCCATGAAAAACACCATTGATTATGCAAATTACATTATCAATTGGATTTGTTTTATTTTTTATATTTCAAGAGGGTACAAATTTCCCTCACTCCACTCTATTGTAAATAAGCCATTTTTATCTTTTAAAATCTATGACTTATTTCACTGACAATCGGTAATACCATAAAAAATACCATGCTCAGAAATTCCTTAAAAATAATTTTATTTTTTTTGAATAGATGGACAAGGCACCGAGCCGAAGGAACAATACACACAGCAGTCGCCGGGTTTTGGTTTGAGCACCGCACTGCAACGTTCGCATTCATAAAACCATTGGCAGGCATCCGTTGGCATGGTCTCGGTTTTTTTATGGCCACATTCTGGGCAAGTCAGTTCCGACTGTAGAATCACACTTGAAGTCATGGCGCTGCCGTTTCCACGATGGTTGATGGATAACCGGCGTTGGTGGTCGCCTCAATCAATTTGTTAGTGTCGGTCTGGGTATCTTCGAATGTCACTACGGCCTGCTTGTGTTCATAACTGACCTCAGCCTTGATCACTCCTTTTACCTTAGTTAGCGCCTTTTTCACTGTGATCGGGCACATGGCACAGTTCATAGTGGGTAAATCCAAGTTTACGGTTTGCGGTTTGGCCCAGACCGGTAGGCTGATAAGGGCGAGTATCGATACGAACGTAATTTTTATCATGAAAATTCTCCAGGTTCTCTTCAAGCTAGCAAGGGAATCCAGTAACTACTGCTGACGAGGATCAGCACGATGATTGCTGTCGTCCAGACAATAATCTGCCGCCGTTTCCGTGGTTGCGGTACGGCGCAGGCGGTGCCCGACGCACAGGCCTCGATTGGTCGATGAACCTGCCAGCCAGCCCAACCGAACAGCAACAACACGATGACAATAAAGAAAGGACGATAAGGCTCCAGCAGTGTCAGGTTGCCGATCCAGGCGCCGCTGACGCCCAACATCAGCAACACAAAAGGTCCGACACAGCACAGACTCGCACCGATAGCGGCAATCACGCCACCTATAACGGGTACGTTGCTTTCAGCGAGTTTATGTTTTAGGGTCATGGCTGACTCCACCCAATAATTGTGATGAAGCCAGTGTAACCACCGTACTCAGGTACGGAGTCAAGTTCAAATTTATGATTGATCGCCCATTTATGATTGCTCGAAAGGGGGTTGCAAGGATTCCACAATGGGGCAAACCGCATTATCGGGATTGGTGCGGCACTGAATCAATAAATGCTCCAGGACTTGCTCCAATCGGTGCAGGTCGTTAATTTTCGCCTGCACCTCGGCCAGCTTGCTTTCAGCCAGACCTTGTACCTCTTCGCATTGGGATTCTCCAAGCGCCAACAGATTATCGATTTCTTCCAAAGTGAATCCCAGCTCCTGGGCGCGTTTGATGAACAAAACCCGTGCCAGGGTGGCTTTTGGGTAGGTGCGGTATCCTTGAGCTGGCTTTGGCGGCTGCTCGACAAGTCCGAGGCGTTCGTAATAACGGATAGTTTCAACACTGGCCCGAGCAGCTTGCGCCAGTTTACCGATGGTCAGTTGACTCATCACTTTCTCCCGTAGGACTCACCTCTGTATCAGCTGTGCTGGGTAAGCTGATCGTGAAACGCGTGACGTTGCGCTCGGATGTCACGCTAATATTCCCCTCATGGGCTTCGACTATGGACTTGACGATAGCCAACCCCAAACCAGCACCTTCGCTTTGGCGTTGCCGGGAAGGATCGACACGGTAAAAGCGGTCGAAAACCCTGGGCAAATGCTCGGCTGGAATCTCCGGGCCCGGATTCTGTACGCTGAGTAACGCCCTACCCTCGCCCGATGAATCCAGCAGGATTAGCACACGTGCCTCCGCGGGCGCATGACGTAAGGCATTGGACAGGAGATTGGATAATGCACGACGCAACATGGCGCGATCACCCAGTATAATTGGCGCCTTTCCATCCAATACCAATTCGATGTGTTTTTCCTCCGCCAAGGCCTCGAAAAAATCGAACAGCTCGCGCACTTCCCGAGCCAGATCGAGCGGCTCCCAGACAGGCTTGAGCAGACCGTGTTCGCTTTGGGCCAGCCAGAGCATGTCATTAACCATTTTGGTCAGGCGCTCCTGTTCTTCCAGGTTTGAATATAACAGTTCGCGTGTATCCCGTCATCACAAAGTGGACCAAATAGGCTGATTGTCTAAGAGAGGGTTTTGGCTCATCGTTAACCCAAGAGGAAACGATGATGACGACCAAAAGCCCTTCTGAAAAAACCGTTCGAGATATCCGTCGAGCCACCCGCAAGCAGTATTCTTCCGAAGAGAAAATCCGCATTGTATTGGATGGTCTTCGAGGCGAGGACAGTATTGCTGAACTCTGTCGCCGGGAAGGTATTAATCCCAATGTGTACTACCGCTGGTCCAAGGAGTTTTTGGAGGCAGGCAAGAAACGTCTGGCCGGTGATACTGCCCGGGAAGCGACCTCGGATGAGGTGAAGCAACTGCGTTCAGAGGCAACTGTGCTCAAAGAGACGCTGGCGGAGTTGTTACTGGAAAACCGGCTTTTGAAAAAAAGCGTGCTGGGGGATGGGGAAGACGGTATATGAGATATCGCGCTTCGGAAAAGTACGAGATCATTCAACTGGTCACTCAATCCAGTTTATCGGTGCGCCAGACACTGGATCGGCTGGGCATCCACCGTTCCACTTTCTACGGCTGGTTAAAGCGCTACGAGGATGAGGGGTTGGATGGACTGGAGGATCGCAAACCGGATTCAGAACCCTGGAACCGGATCGGCCAGAGTCATCGGGATGCCCTGATTGAGCTGGCGCTGGATCAGCCTGCCATGTCTCCCAGGGAGCTGGCGGTGACCTACACGGATACCCAAGGCTATTTTGTCTCGGAATCCAGTGTCTACCGGCTGTTAAAGGCGCAGGACCTGATCACCAGTCCCGCGTATCTGCTGATGCAGGCCAGTGACCAGTTTAGCCATCCCAGTACCCGGGTGAATGAACTCTGGCAGACGGATTTTACCTACTTCAAAATCATTGGCTGGGGCTGGTATTACCTGTCCACCGTGTTAGACGATTACTCCCGGTTCATTGTGTCCTGGCGACTCTGCCAGTCCATGAGTGCAGGGGATGTCATGGATACCCTGAATGATGCGCTGGACTTCACGGAGCTGGATCAGGTTCAGGTGCGGCACAAACCCAGACTGTTGAGTGATAACGGTCCTTGCTATATTTCCGTCGAGTTGGCGGAGTATCTGGGCAGTCAGCATATGACGCATACCCGTGGCAGGCCCTATCACCCGCAGACGCAAGGCAAGATTGAACGCTGGCATCGATCCATGAAGAACCAGATCCTGTTGAATAACTATTATTTGCCTGGTGAACTGGAAGAACACCTTCAGCGGTTTGTCAGCTATTACAACCATGAGCGGTATCATGAATCGCTGGACAACCTGACACCGGCAGATGTGTTCTATGGGCGGGGAGAAGCCATACTGAGAGAGCGAGAGATGATTAAACAAAACACCTTGGCGATGCGTAAACAAATCCACTATGCTCGCCAACAGAGAGTACTAACCTGATGAGTCAAACCCTCTCTTAAATCAGGACGCCATGTGTCCAACTTTGTTTGACGACATACACCCAGGTAACGATTCATGCAGGAAGAGATGAAAAGTTGCTTGTCGTTCCCAAAGAAGCCGTGATTAGAACCGGATCTCAAAACCGGGTCGTTCTCGCTCTGTCTGAAGGTCGTTTTAAGTCAGTGGCCGTTGAGCTTGGCCGGATGGATGACGAGTATATAGAAATACACAACGGTATTAGGGCAGGGGATGAAATAGTGACCTCTGCTCAGTTTCTTTTGGATTCAGAATCCAGCAAAACGTCCGATTTTCGTCGCATGGATCACGACGAATCCGAGTCTCAATCCATGGACATGATGGATCACAGCAGTATGGATCATAGCGAATCCGGGCCCCAATCCATGGACACGATGGACCACAGCAGTATGGATCATAGCGAATCCGAGTCTCAATCCGTGGACACGATGGACCACAGCAGTATGGATCATAGCGAATCCGGGCCCCAATCCATGGACATGATGGATCACAGCAGTATGGATCATAGCGAATCCGAGTCTCAATCCATGGACACGATGGACCACAGCAGTATGGATCATAGTGAATCCGGGCCCCAATCCATGGACACGATGAACCACAGTGATATGGATCACGGGGCAATGAATCACTCTGATATGGAAAGCCCGGTCACTGGATCCGAGCCTATGAACCATGACGATATGGATCATAGCCAACACATGGAGCCGGGCAATGATTGAGTCAATAATTCATTGGTCAGTTAATAATCGTTTTTTGGTACTTCTGGCCAGCGTCATATTGGTGGCGGGAGGTATCTTTTCTTTAAAAAACACACCTGTTGATGCCATACCGGATCTCTCCGATGTTCAGGTCATCATTAAAACGAGCTATCCGGGTCAAGCGCCGCAGGTAGTAGAAGATCAGGTGACCTATCCACTTACCACCTCTATGTTATCCGTTCCGGGGGCTGTCACCGTCAGAGGGTATTCATTTTTTGGTGATTCCTATGTCTATGTGATTTTCGATGAGGATACTGATCTTTATTGGGCCCGTTCCCGAGTGCTGGAATATCTCAGCCAGGTAGCCCCCAATTTGCCAGAAAATGCCCAACCTCAGTTAGGACCCGATGCCACAGGTGTAGGTTGGGTGTATCTGTATGCGTTAGTAGATAGAACCGGGAATCACGATCTTAGTCAGCTGAGGAGTTTGCAGGACTGGTTTTTAAAGTACGAGCTGCAAACGGTTCCCGGCGTGTCAGAAGTGGCACCTATAGGCGGCATGGTCAAGCAGTACCAGGTGACCGTTGATCCGGAAAAAATACGGGCATTTGGTATCCCTCTAGCCCATATACAAACGGCGATTCAGCGAGCGAATCAGGAGATAGGCGCCTCTGTCGTCGAAATGGCAGAGGCGGAATATATGGTTCGCTCCTCAGGCTACATTCAAAGTGAATCCGATTTGGCCAATATCCCTTTGGGAATCAACCAAAACGGTACTCCTCTGCAATTGAAAGATGTTGCCGAAATTAATCTGGGCCCGCAGATGCGTCGTGGCATCGCTGAGTTAAACGGCGAGGGCGAAACTGTAGGTGGTGTCGTGGTGATGCGTTACGGAGAAAATGCGCAAAAGACGATCGAAGGAGTTAAACAGAAACTCGAACAACTAAAAGCCGGACTGCCTGAAGGGGTAGAAGTCGTCACTGTTTATGACCGGTCCGGACTCATCGAGCGCGCCGTTGATAACCTTTGGCACAAACTGTTAGAGGAATTCACCGTGGTCGCCCTGGTGTGCATGATTTTCCTTTTTCATGTGCGTTCATCCCTGGTCGCTATTGTCAGCCTACCAGTAGGGATTTTGACTGCATTTATTGTCATGCACTGGCAAGGCTTGAACGCCAATATTATGTCATTGGGTGGTATCGCCATTGCGATCGGAGTCATGATTGACGGCGCTATTGTCATGATTGAAAACATGCATAAGCATTTGGAGACAACACCAATCACTCCTGAAAATCGGTGGCAGATTGTTGCCAAATCCGCATCAGAAGTCGGGCCCGCATTATTTTTTAGCTTGCTGATTACTACTGTTAGCTTTATGCCGGTTTTTACCCTTGAAGCCCAGGAAGGGCGGATGTTCTCACCCCTGGCGTTTACAAAAACCTACGCCATGGCCGCCAGTGCCGCACTGGCGATCACTCTGGTTCCAGTACTCATGGGTTACTTCATTCGGGGTAAAGTGCTACCTGAGCATAAAAATCCGATTAACCGGTTCCTGATTTCAGTTTATTCGCCTTTACTCAAACAGGTATTGAGTTATCCGAAAAGCTGTATCGGACTGGCATTGATTTTGTTGGCGACCAGCCTTTGGCCGCTTAGCAAGATTGGAAGTGAATTTATCCCGACTCTGGATGAAGGTGATCTTATGTACATGCCAACCACCTATCCAGGAATTTCCATTGGTCAGGCCCGTGAGTTGCTACAACAGACCGATAAATTGATTAGAACGGTTCCCGAAGTAGAAACCGTATTTGGCAAGATAGGCCGAGCCGAAACTGCAACAGATCCCGCCCCTTTGACCATGATTGAAACGTTCATTCAGTTGAAGGATCGCAGCGAATGGCGTTCGGGCGTCACCAGTGAGTCCTTAAAGCAGGAACTGGATTCACTGGTAAAACTGCCCGGCGTAACCAACGCCTGGGTGATGCCCATTAAAACCCGCATTGATATGTTGGCAACAGGGATTAAGACCCCTGTTGGTATCAAAGTGTCCGGTGCAGACCTAGATGTAATCCAGGAAATAGGTAAACAATTGGAAACTATCCTCTCGGATGTTCCTGGTACAGCCTCTGTTTATTCAGAGAGGGTCGCCGGTGGTCGATATATCAAAGTGGATATTGACCGTCAAAAAGCCTCCAGATATGGATTAAATATTGCCGATGTGCAGCAAGTGGTCATGTCGGCCATAGGCGGTATGAATGTTACCCAGACGGTAGAAGGGCTGGAGCGATACCCGGTAAATATTCGTTACCCGCAATCCTACCGGGACTCTCCGGAACAAATCGCCCTGTTGCCAATAGTTACGAAAGATGGACAGCGTATCGCACTAGGTGATGTGGCCAACGTATTTATTGAGGATGGTCCACCTGGGATCAAGACCGAAAATGCACGTATTAACGGATGGACCTTTGTTGATATCGAGGATGTGGATATCGGCTCTTATGTTAACGAGGCAATGGAAATTGTCGATCAGCAACTAGAGTTGCCAGCCGGTTATTCCGTTAACTGGTCTGGGCAATATGAGTACATGTTGAGAGCAAAGGAAAAGCTTACTTATGTCGTTCCCCTGACATTGCTCATCATAGGGCTCTTATTGTTCTTGAATTTCCGCAGCCTCTCTGAAGTGGCAATCATCATGGGAACCTTACCCTTGGCCATGGTTGGAAGTATCTGGTTAATGTATCTGCTGGGTTATAACTTCTCAGTAGCTGTGGGTGTAGGGTTCATTGCCCTGGCCGGAGTCGCTGTAGAAATAGGGGTGATCATGCTGGTCTATCTAAATCAGGCTTATAACACCATGCTTGATCATTGTCGCGAGAAGGGCATAAGCCCGGATACCGGCATGATTTACCAGGCCGTATTGAAAGGTGCTGGGTTGCGAGTACGCCCCGTCATGATGACTGCGTCAGCAACTATCGTTGGTCTACTGCCAATTATGTATGGTTCCGGAACTGGTATTGAAGTGATGCGCAGGATCGCAGCCCCAATGGTGGGCGGCATGACCAGTGCGGTTATTTTGACCTTATTGGTATTGCCGATTGTTTACTATTTATGGAAGAGACATACTCTGAAAAGTCAATAATTCCCGGGAGTTGGGTAATTCTGTCCTTGAAATTGGGCAAACTCGTCCCGAGATCATATTCATAGCCGTCTAATTTAACAATGAGAGGTATATATGTCACAGCGAGCCACCTTGTACCGAATGGAAACAGACGATCATATCTGTCCTTTTGGCTTAAAATCACGAGACCTTCTCAGGCGTAGTGGCTTTGATCTTGAGGATAATACGTTTAAATCCCGGGAAGAAGTAGAAAGATTTAAGGAAGAGCATAACGTCGATACCACACCACAGACATTTATCGACGGCGAACGTATTGGAGGATATGACAAACTCAGGGATTATTTGGGATTGGAACAGGAAGGCGACAGCGGCACAACCTACAAACCGGTCATCGCTATTTTTGGATGTAGTTTCCTTGCTGCCCTGGCTCTAGTGTGGGCAAATACTGGTGGTTTTTCCCTTTCATTACTTTTGCCATGGTTCGTTGGCCTAAGTATGTTGGTTCTGGCAATTCAAAAACTCCAGGATGTTACTGCGTTTACAAATCAGTTTATTACCTATGACTTGCTCTCCATGCGTTTCGTACGCTATGCCTATGTCTATCCTTTTGCTGAAGCGTACGCCGGCGTGGGAATGTTATCAGGTTCTTGGCCATGGATTTTCGCCCCAGTGTCTATATTTATCGGCACTATTGGCGCGGTGTCGGTATATAAGGCGGTTTATATCGACAAGAGAGAGCTTAAATGTGCCTGTGTAGGCGGAGACAGTAGCGTTCCACTGGGGTTTGTTTCTTTAACTGAAAACTTGTTTATGATTTTTGCCGGTATCTGGATGATTTCAATGTATTGATCACTCCTGGTAAGTAATTCTTGAAATAGCCATGTTGTTGGGCGGAATAAAAATAATTTGAGGAAAAAGATATGCAGAGCAATCACTCTACCCAATACAGCAAAGACAGCCTTAGTTTGGCGGGCACTGTGATGCTGGGTACGGGCGTGATGATCGGCGCAGGCATATTTGCCCTGACCGGACAAATGGCCGAGATGACTGGTGCATTATTCCCGCTGGCTTTCCTGGCAGCAGCGGTAGTTGTTGCGTTCAGCGCCTACTCCTATATCAAAATCTCCAACGCCTACCCATCTGCCGGTGGCATTGGTATGTATCTCCACAAGGCTTATGGCGATCGCTTGCCTACGGCTTTTCACGCCTTGCTCATGTACTTCTCCATGGTGATTGCCCAAAGCTTTCTGGCGCGGACATTTGGCTCGTACAGCATGCAGTTGTTTGGGGGGGATCAGTCGGGCCTGATGGTCCCCATTCTCGGGGTGTCTCTCTTGCTGGTCGCCTTTGTGGTAAACCTGTTAAGCAATCGATTAATTCAGAATGTTGCCAGCGCTCTTGGTATTCTGAAAATCATTGGTATTCTGGTTTTTGGGTTGGTGGGCGTCTGGCTGGCCGATAGCCTGGCAGTTGATTTCAGCCGCACCTCAGACACTGAAAGCCTGACGAATTTTCTTGGCGCAACTGCTTTGGGGGTTTTGGCGTTTAAAGGGTTTACCACCATTACCAATAGTGGCTCTGAAGTGATTGATCCGCACAAAAATGTTGGCCGGGCCATTATTATTTCCATCGCGGCCTGTGTAGTGATTTATAGTTTGGTGGGATTTGCCGTGGCCAGCAATCTATCCCTTTCGGAGATCATCGAAACCCGTGACTACTCTCTGGCGGCAGCTGCGCGCCCCGCTTTAGGTGACTATGGCGTTTGGGCAACGGTTGCCATTGCTATCATGGCCACAGCAGGTGGGATTATGGCCAGTATTTTTGCGGTTTCTCGAATGCTGGCTATGCTGACAGAGATGAATCTGGTGCCCCATAGCCATTTTGGCATGCCGGGGAGCATCCAGAAACACACGTTGGTGTACACCGTTGTTTTAGGTCTAGTGCTGACGGCATTCTTTGATCTATCACGCATAGCTGCGTTGGGAATAATTTTTTACCTGATCATGGATATGGCAATTCACTGGGGAGTGGTGCGATATTTGGGCGAGGATATTGATGCCAAAATCTGGGTTCCCTGGGTAGCTATAGTGCTTGATTTGATAGCCTTGACGGGTTTTGTCTGGGTAAAGCTGACGACTGATCCTTTGGTTTTGGTCGTCGCAATCATACTGATGATATTGATCGCTCTGGGAGAGAGCTGGTTCCTAAAATCGGACTTGCGCAAGCGCATGCAAGATGAGGATAAGCACCAGCATCATTGATGCTGGTTGTCTTTCCTGTCTCCTGAATATCAGTGTTCAGCAGTGTTAGCCGGTGAAGCTCCACGGGCAGTGATAATTTGGTATTGCGCGGGTGAGAGGTCTGGCAGGCGCTGGAGGAATGCCACCATATTCCAGATTCGCTGATCGTCGTGTGTTGGTCCCCAGGCTGGCATACCTGAGGCCTTGATACCATGTTTAATAACCCAAAACTGGCGTTTTAGCAGGGCATCATTTTCCCCGGAATTGTTTGATGTGAGAGTTAGACTGGGTGGGCTGGGGTAAAGTCCTATGGTGAAGTCGGTTTCTGTTACTCCAGGCTTTAAGTGGCAATCTGCACACATGTCATTGTAATCAGCGCCACCTGCCAGCAATCGGCGGGATGAATCCAGGTCTTCCGGAATGGATATTGATTTGGCAGCACGTGCTATAGATCGATCTCTGGCGGTTTCTAGAATCCAGTATGAGAGCTGATGGTGCGGTACATCTGCACCTATGGGGTACAGGCCAGAGTATATAAACAGACCGCCGCCAATCATAAGGAGTACGACAGTTAGCAAAAGGCCCTTAATGTAGGCGACGATCTGGTTCATAGGTGTTCCTGCTTAATTAGTGCTGATGATCGCCCGAGCTATTTGTCATCTCATGAGCTGTATCGTCCTGGTCTGTTTGATCCTGCCCAGTGCTGGTGCCATGTGCGCTGTGATCATCCATATGCCCCATACATTTCTCCATCATGGCCTGCATCACAGGATCATCCATATCCATGTTGCTGTGATCCATGGTTTGCATAGCAGCACAATTGGGGTCTTCTCCGTTCTGGGCATGTTCTTCTGGCGAATGAGCCTGAGCAAAGCCCGCGGTTAGGGTAAAACTGATTAAGCCGGTTGTAAGTAGTATTTGTTTCATTTGATTAGCCTCGATAGAGATCTATGTGTATGGAAAGACCGGGTCAGTACCAAAACCTGACGCCAGCCACAATTTCGGTATCGCTGGTATCCAGACCTTCTTCCTGCAGGAATTCAGCCGTATTGCCGTAGCTAGCAGACCACTCAACACCAATATAGGGGGCGAACTGTCGACTGAATTCGTAACGCAAACGCAAGCCAAGTGAGACATCGGATAGCCCTTTGCCGATGCCGTTTTCCGGATCGTCCTTGCCATAAAAGCTGAGCTCAGCTCGGGGTTGCAGGATGAGCCTCTGGGTGATCATCAACTCGTATTCAGCTTCCGCCGTAAGTGAGGTGCGTCCGTTGTCACTCATGTATGCAGTGAGGTCTATTTCAAACCAGTAGGGTGCTAATCCCTGAACTCCCGCAGCCAGCCATTGTCGGTTTTTGCCTTCGTGAGACTGGTCCAGCCGTATACCCAATTGTGTGTTGAAGTAGGCATTCATTGCCCTGTCCCAAAGCAAATCGGTAGAGCTTTCCTCCAGGGCCCCGTCCGCATAATCACCCTCGGTCTTTATCGCAAAGCGGTTATAGGTGGTGCCGTACCAGCCTTGCAGATCAAAGACAGCGGCCTCGCTGCCTTCGTTGTATTCCAGGCGGTCACCTAAAATTGACCAAAAGCTATGTTCATCTGCCAGCTTGAGGGTTCTGGGGCCGGGCAGGGCATAGGGGCCTTCAGTCAGGGTATAGCCATCGGAATAAGCGTGTGGGTCGCGCGCATCTGTGGGGGCGGTGCCCCCCTGCATCTGCATTTCAGCCTGATCCATTTGAGCCAATGATGGAATGGAATAAAGTGTGCTCAGAGCCAGTAAAATGACTAATTTAGAATTCATAATCATAATCGTTCTCCTCATGACACCACTACTTCACGGAACATGCCTGCATCCATATGGAATAACAGGTGGCAATGCCAGGCCCAGCGACCGAGGTCATGGGGCGTGGTCAGGAAGCTGATGCGTTGGGCAGGTTGAACCGGGATGGTATGACGTCTGACTCGTAACTCGCCCTGATCTGTTTCGAGCTCACTCCACATGCCGTGGAGGTGCATTGGGTGGGTCATCATGGTGTCATTTTGCAGAATGATCCGTACCCGTTCGTGATGTTTCAGGGATACGGGGGTGCTTTTGCCAAACTCCAGGCCATCAAATGACCAGCTATATCGTTCCATATTGCCGGTGAGATGCAGTTCTAGCTCCTTGACTGGAGGGCGCTGGTCGTCGAGAACACCATCTATGGATTTCAGATCGGCCAATGTAAGCACCCGGCGCCCGTTATTGCGAAGACCAATTCCAGGATCATCCAGATTGGTTCGTGGCGTATTCACCCGCATATCCACGGATGGCCCGTATTCAGTGCTGGCGTGTTGCACGGTCTGGGATGGTTTGGCCAGTGGGCTGTCGGCTGAATGCATGGCATGCATGCTGTGGTCCATTGCCATGCTTCCATGTGAACTGTGATCCATGGTCATTTTGTTCTGGCCAGAGTGGTTCATACCACTCATGCCGCTATGGTCCATGTTTCCATGATCCATGGCACCCATCATGTCTTGCATGGTGAGCCACTCGACCGAATCAGTTTCCGGAACGGGTGCATTGAGTCCATGGCGAACAGCCAGGGTTCCCAGGGCATAGCCGCTTCGATCCATACTCTGGGAAAAAATACTGTAGGCATCGTCCTGTGGCTGGACGATGGCGTCGTATGTCTCTCCGGGCCCGAAACGAAATTCATCGACGGTCACAGGTTCAACATCTTGTCCATCAGCCTGAACGACCGTGAGCTTGAGCCCTGGTATGCGGACATCATAGAAACTGTTACTGGATGCATTAATAAAGCGCAGCCTGACTCTTTCTCCAGGATTAAAGATACCTGTCCAGTTTCCTGCTGGTGTGGCACCGTTGAGTAGATAGGTTAGTGTTGCTGATGACAGGTCGGCGAGGTCAGTGGGTTTCATGCGCATCTGGTTCCACATTTCGCGTTTTTCCAGTGCGGCTTGCAGCCCCATATCCGACACGTCCTGTGTAAATTCAAGAAAAGTAGGTTGACTGAAATTGTAAAGATCACTCTGTACTTTCAGCTTGCTGAAAACCCGCATGGGGTCATCGTCGGTCCAGTCGGAGAGTTGAACAACATAATCTTTGTCTGCCTGATGCCTTTCACCCTCGCGAGGCTCAATGATCAGCGCGCCATACATGCCGGTCATTTCCTGAAAGCCGGAGTGACTGTGGTACCAGTAAGTACCGCTTTGTCGCAATGGGAATCGGTAAGTGAAGGTTTCGCCGGGCGCAATGCCCTTAAAGCTAATTCCTGGGACCCCGTCCATTTGATAGGGCAACAGAATGCCGTGCCAGTGAATTGATGTAGATACCGGGAGCCTGTTGGTAACCCGAATAGTCACCTCATCGCCTTCACGAAGTCGCAGTGTCGGGGCCGGAATAGAGCCATTAATAGTGGTGGCCATGCGGGTGACACCAGTAAAGTTGACCGGCTTTTCTTCAATGACCAGATCTATCTCACGACCACTGAGAACAGGCGTTTCCAACTGACCGGTGTTGGCCAGCAGCAGCGACGGAGTAGCTGCCAGCACACCGCCTGCTGCCAGCCCCTGTACGAACCGGCGACGATTAATTCCCACGGGTAGTAAGGATCCAAAATTAGGCATGTTTAACTCTCTCCTAAATGAGCTTGTGTCCAAAACTTTTTGGCAAGACTAATAAATGGGGTCTGTCAGCAGCATGACTCAAAGATGACAAGCCTGTAATCTTTCAGTCATCTTCCTGTGACCTGCCGATAGTTAGCCTTCTCAGAGACACAGATAGAAGTGAGCAAGCATGCAGATATTGATAGTTGAAGATGAAACCAAGGTTGGCGACTACCTGTGCCAAGGGCTGTCAGAATCCGGATTCATGGTGACCCTGGCTAGGAACGGGCTGGACGGACACCATCTCGCCATGACGGAAACCTACGACCTTATTGTATTGGATGTGATGCTTCCGGACGTTGATGGTTGGCGTATTGTTCAGTCATTGCGAGAGGCCGGGCGCCTGACCCCGGTTCTTTTTCTTACGGCTCGTGATAGCGTTGACGATCGGGTTAAAGGCCTGGAGCTTGGAGCGGATGACTATCTGGTCAAGCCCTTCGCCTTTGCCGAATTATTAGCAAGGGTCCGCACGCTGTTGCGACGCGGGTCTGTTCAGCAAGTGACTGATCAGCTGCAAGTAGCTGATCTTCGCCTTGATCTTCTTCGTCGTCGCGTTTCTCGATCTGGGAAAAAAATTCCGTTAAGCCATAAAGAATTCTGTTTGCTGGAATTACTGGTTAGGCGTGAGGGTGAAGTTTTACCTCGGTCATTGATAGCTTCTCAGGTCTGGGATATGAACTTTGACTCGGATACCAACGTGATAGATGTGGCGATTCGTCGACTACGGGCCAAGGTGGATGAAGCATTCAGCCCAAAGCTCATTCATACAGTTCGAGGGATGGGATACAAGCTTGAGGATGAAGAGGCTGATGAAGATTAAACTCACGTGTCCGCGGTCATTAACACTGCGGATGATGGTCTTTGTGGCCCTCACCATAGGCGTGAGCATGTTGTTAATCAGTCAGTTGGTGCTTAAGGCCGTAGAGCGACATTTTGCCGAGCAGGATGCCGATGAATTAAGGGTAATGACGGAAACCATATATCAGCGCTTGCAGGAGTTTTCCGTTCAGGAGGGATCTGGCATGCCCCCGGTTGTTCTGGCTCGCGCAGTATCCGGTCATCATGGTGTTTATTACCGTGTTCAGTCGGATACGGGAGATATCCTGTATATATCGCCAGGAGCTGATTTTAGTGCTCTGGATAGCTTTCCAGCTGTACAGGACAAGATAGACACCAATAACTTGGTGGGTTGGCAGTCGGAAAATAAATCCTATCGAGGCGCATCAGTCTTTAAGCGGGTAGGAACGAAGTCCTACTTGATCAGCACAGCCATGGATATGGAGTTTCATCAGCAGTTTCTTGAGAATTTTCGTAATAGTCTGGCGATTATTATGACTCTGGCTGGTATAGCTACGCTGGTAGCCGTCTGGCTGGGGGTGCATCAGGGACTGTCCCCTCTAAGACAGCTGAGTAGCCGGGTTCGCTCAATAGGTGTCGATCGGCTGGATTCGCGACTTGATGTTGAAGCCGTTCCAGCGGAATTACGAGAATTGGTGTTGGCATTTAATCAGATGCTGGATGGTTTGGATCAAAGTTTTACCCGCTTATCCCACTTTTCCGATGATATCGCTCACGAATTGCGCACCCCTTTAACCAACCTAATAACCCAAACCCAGGTAAGCCTGGGGCAAAAGCGAAGTCTGGATGAATATAGAGAATTGCTCTATTCCAATCTGGAGGAGCAGGAACGTTTGAGCAAAATGGTCAATGACATGCTTTGGTTAGCCAAGAGCGAGCATGGCCTGATCAAGCCCGTATTGGAGCCTGTGGATCTGTGTCAGGAAATACGCGCCCTGTTTGAATTTTTTGAAGCTCTGGCCGAGGAAAAGCAGGTGAGCCTGGTACTTGAGGGTGAAGCTCCTGCAATTAAGGGCGACAGGGCAATGTTACGCCAGGCGTTTTCTAATCTGCTATCGAATGCAGTGAGATTCACCCCGGAAAAAAAGTGCGTTTTGGTGAGGGTTTCAATCGAAGACACAACAAACCGGGTTTTGCTCTGTATCGAGAACCCTGGTGACAAAATAGCCGATGAGCACTTGGGCAAACTGTTTGACCGGTTTTATCAGGTCGATCCGTCAAGGTCATCCCAGGGAGAAGGGGCTGGTTTGGGGCTGGCTATTGTTAAATCCATCATTGAAGCACATGGTGGCCAAATAGAAGCGCTGTCTAGTGAAAGATCAAACCAGTTTGTAATTTCCCTGCCAACAAAACCATCACATTAGAATCTTATGCGGGGATGGGAAACCGAGCCAACCTCATCTAAGCCCTACTTCCATACATAGACACGAGAGTAATTAATATCTTTCGGTTCTCTGATAAATACACTTGACCTGTGTGCAACTCACAAGTGTATAACTTCACCAACGGCGCATTAAAGGCATCAGTGCTTTACATGTTGTGATTGATTCAAATCAAAACTTTAAATCATTGTGGCGTTTAGTATGAGATTTTCGATTTTCAAAACTGGTATGAGTAGCTAGAAATGAAAGTAAACGAAGTTGCAAAAAAATTGGGGGTCACTCCGGATACGGTACGGTTTTATACCCGGATCAAAGTTCTGACCCCAAATAAAAGCAAAGTGAATGGTTATAAAGAATACAGCGATAAAGATGTCAATCGGTTGCGTTTTGTTATGAGTGCCCGGCAATTGGGTTTTTCAGTCGAAGATATCCAGGAAATTCTTTCTTACGCAGACAAGGAAAAATCTCCTTGTTCAAGAGTGAGGACTCTTATTACTCAGCGCTTACATGAAACAGAGCAACAGTTTGAAGAAATGCTGCAACTTCGAAATCGCATGCAACGAGCCGTGTTGGAATGGGGTCAGAAGCCAGATAAGGCACCCACGGGTCATATGCTTTGTCATCTAATCGAAGAATTCACTTTGGAGATATAAGTATGAATACTTATCAATTGTCAGGCACGAATAAGTCACAAGGTGGTTGTTGCTGTGCAGGCATACACACTGCTAGCCCTAATGCCGACAATGTTAGCAAGCCATCGTCATCGAATTCCCTGCAGAGGCTACAGGTACAGGGCGCCACCTGTGGAGGCTGTGTAAATAGCATTGAACAAATTTTGAAAAATATTTCCGGGGTTAGTGAGGCATCCATGGATTTAGTTACAGGCATTGCAACTGTTTTTGGCGAAGCTGACACAGATCATCTTTTAGCCGCGTTGAAACGTGCAGGATTTCCCGCATCAGTAATTAGTTAACTGCAACTCATCAAATCGAGAATAAGCACATGAGTTCAAAAAACGCAGGCCCTGGCAAGGCCCCTCATGAAATGACAAACGAGCAGATGCAAGAACTTATCATTGAAGGAGCCGGTTGTGCCAGTTGTGTAGGAAAAATTGAATCAGCACTAAAAGCCGTGCCAGGGGTAAGTACTGCAGAAATGAATTTTGCCCAGCGCACCGTAAGCGTGACAGGTAATGCCACAGAAGCAGAACTGGTAAATGCTGTGGAAAAAGCGGGTTACAACGCCAAATTCACAGCCGCTGAGAGTGAGGATGATGCGCTGGCGGAGAAAGAGCAAGCAGATTGGGCTTACTACAGACGGTTAATGCGTGAGATGACTATCGCATTATCACTCGGCGTGCCCTTGATGATCTACAGCGTCGTTGGCGGCGAGATGACGGTAAGTACGAACGGTGAGCGTCTTTCATGGCTGGCTGTTGGATTACTGACCCTAGGCGTCATGGTGTTTTCTGGCAAACACTTTTTTGTGGGCGCCTGGCAATCCTTTAAAAACCACTCAGCCAATATGGATACCTTGATCGCATTAGGTACAGGGACCGCATGGATTTACTCTATGGTTGTCGTATTCATGCCGCAGGTAGTTCCGGAAATGGCGCGTCACGTCTATTTCGAGGCTACCGCGATGATTATTGGCTTAATTGATCTGGGCCTGGCTCTCGAACTAAAAGCCCGTGGACGTACATCCGAAGCCATTAAGCGTCTAATCGGCCTTCAGGCCAAGACCGCTCGGGTGATTCGGGACAACAAGGAACTGGATGTCGCTATCGAGCAAGTGCTGATGGACGACGTGGTACGAGTTCGTCCTGGCGAAAAAATTCCCGTAGATGGCGAGGTCATAGAAGGCCATACTGCCATCGATGAGTCCATGTTAACTGGCGAGCCCATGCCCGTGGAGAAATCAGAGGGCGATACAGTAGCTGCAGGCACTATCAATAAAAGCGGTTCTATTTTGTTTAAGGCAACACGTGTCGGCAAAGACACTGCCTTAGCACAGATTATCAATATGGTGAAACGAGCGCAGAACTCCAAGCCACCTATTGGTCGTTTGGCGGATGTGATCTCCGCGTACTTTGTTCCAGTAGTGATGATTGTTGCCGTCGCCAGTGCGTTGGTTTGGCTCAACTTTGGGCCGAATCCTGCCGTGGCGTTTGCGATGGTATCAGCAACCACCGTTTTAATTATTGCCTGTCCCTGCGCCTTAGGTCTGGCGACGCCCATGTCTGTCATGGTGGGGGTGGGCAAAGCCGCGGAGGCAGGCGTGCTGATTCGCAATGGCGAAGCGTTGCAAACTGCATCAAAAATATCAGCAATGATTCTGGATAAAACCGGCACCATTACCTTAGGTGCACCCAAGGTTACTGATGTATTGGTCGCTGGTGAACAGGACGAGGACGCCATTCTGGAATTGGCAGCTACGCTCGAATCCGGTTCCGAACATCCTTTGGCGATGGCGATTGTCGAGTCTGCCCAGGAAAAAGGTATCAAAACGGGGAAGGTCTCCAATTTCAATGCCATCGCCGGTCACGGTGTGCAGGCTGAGGTGGATGGAAAAACACTGCTGTTCGGCAATGAAAAATTGATGCGTGAACGCAATATCGAACTCGGCAGTTTTGTCGAGAGGGCGCAGGAGCTGGCCGCGGAGGCTAAAACCCCGATGTATTTCGCCGTGGATAACCAACTTTCCGCGATTATCGCGGTTGCCGACCCCATCAAGGAGGACTCCATCGCCGCCATCAAACGTTTGCAACACAACGGCATTCGCGTCGTCATGCTGACGGGCGATAACCGCGCCACGGCAAAAGCGGTCGCAGAAAAAGCGGGCATTAACGAGTTCTTCGCTGAAGTATTACCGGAAGACAAATCCAAAAAGGTTCAGGAACTGCAGATGGATGGCGAAGTAGTCGGTATGACTGGCGACGGAATCAACGATGCGCCGGCACTGGCGATTGCCAATGTGGGTTTCGCCATCGGCACCGGAACCGACGTGGCAATAGAGAGTGCTGATATCACCTTGATGCGCGGATCACTTCATGGGCTTGCCGATGCCATTGCGGTCAGCAAGGCCACATTACGTAATATCAAACAGAATCTGTTCGGTGCGTTTATTTACAACGTAGCTGGCGTGCCTTTCGCAGCGGGTGTTTTGTATCCGTTTTTTGGCTTGCTATTAAGCCCTGTCATAGCAGGTGCTGCGATGGCATTTTCATCATTAACTGTGGTGACAAACGCCAATCGTCTACGGCTTTTTAAAGCTCAAGAACACTAATGACTACTTCAGCAACAGCCACTTCAGGAGAGCAGATATGTTATTGATCAATATTGCCGGTATTGCCCTGATTGCGTTAATCGTGTGGTGGTTTTGGCTTTATAAGCCCAAAGAGGCAGAGCTTGGTGAACATGACTTGGTAATTACCGTAGAAAATGGCACCTACTCACCTTCTAGAATCAAGTTGCCAGCGGGTGAACCTGTTGATATTCAGTTTATGCGCAAAGATGAAACACCTTGCTCTGAAATATTACAAATTCCAGAGCTGCAAATAAGTGAGAGTCTTCCCCTGAACAAAAACAAAACCATACATCTACCCGCTTTAGCTGCTGGCGAATATCAATTTCATTGCCAGATGCAAATGTATCGGGGAACCATTCTGGCTAAATAAGAGGTCACTACCATGTCGAGATCAACACAATCATTTTGGTTAACTTCAAAAGGACTGGCCGTTCTCGGACTCCTAGGTGCGGCAGGCTATTTTTTGCTCATGAAACATTGGCAGCATGTGTGGGAATTTTTTCCTTATCTGATCTTTTTGGCCTGCCCATTCATGCATTTCTTTATGCATGGGCATGGAAATCATTCAAATCATGGGAAGTCCGGTGAAGAAGATAATCATTAGTAGGGAAGAGGGGGGGCTTGTGTCCGGTAGAAGGAATTATTGTCTATGGACTTTGGTTGGAGCTTTAAAATGCAAATAGAAACCCTAAAAGACGTACTACATTGGACAAAGGAATTTCACCAGTATCTTTCAAAATGTCTATCTCATTGCCGAAATAAAAATGAAAGTGAGAGGGTCAAAATGATTATGGCCTATATGGCAGAGCATGAATCACAGTTGTCCCAGACAATAGAAGGCTTTGAGCGCAAGGGTAATAAAAAAGCTTTAAATACCTGGGTAAATGAATACACAGACAAACACCCAATTACCCGGCATCAACCATGCAATGAGCCTTTTGCCTCACTTTCAGCAGATGAAGTGATTTCCCAGGTCATCAATCAACATCAACAAGTCATTGAGTTATACCGATACCTGCATTCCCGGGCCGATACAGCTTCTGCCAAAGAGCTTCTGGAAAATTTATGCTCCCTGGAAGAGCATGACGCCATGCTGATGGCACAGGAACTCAATAGATTTCAGGATTTGTAGTTTTCTTTTCAATCTGAACTGAATAAGGAGAACGAAGCATGAAAATTGAAACTCAAAAATTTAGTATTGCTTGCGGTATAACAGCAGCAATTTTATGGATTCTGTGTAGCTTTTTGGTGTTTTTCCTACCAAGCATCTTAACGTCTATATCAGGGCATATGGTTCATATGAATCTGGCATCCATGGGCTGGCAATTAACACTGGCAGGTTTTTTTTATGGCCTGGTCGCTTGGGTTCTTGTTGCGGCTATAACTGGATGGATACTAGTAAGTATTTATAACAAGCTGCTGGACTAAGTTTTACACCTCATAGGCATTTCGGTAACGACTAATGAGAATGATGGAGAAAACTTGCCCCGTTTGTTCAATGACCAAGCTGGATAAATCAACTCTAATGTCATTTAAAGGGATAGAGTATCTGTTTTGCTCTGCACAGTGCCAAGATAGGTTCAAAGAGCATCCGCACTTGTATGTAGGAGATCCTCGGCACGGCCGCTCAGAAAAACAGAAGGGGGCAAGTGAATATAAAGTAAGAAAAATTGTTTTGAATAATAAATTAGAAAAAGTTGAGCAAAGAAAGCTTAATCAAAAACTTTCTGAACTAATGGGTGTTGTCGCTGTAAACATTGGATCAAATGAGATTAAAGTCAAATATGATCTAATCCAAATAGATCTATCTAAAGTTGAGGAAGTCATTATTAGCGAAATTAGCCAGACCGATACCAAAATTACGAACAGCATTCGCAGAGCTTATATTCATTACATTGAAGAGTGTGAAATCGAAAATCTGGAACATTTGACTAAAGATGGAGGTTATGGAGTCTAATTCACGAAATTTAAGCTGTGTGAGCTTTCTATCTCAATCCTTTGGCATTTCATAATTTTAAGATTATCAGAGAGAAGAGAGATTTTGATATTCATCTTTTTCAGTTGATTTATGGCACTGAAAGTTAATAGCGATTTATTTCCGTGTATTCACCACTAGTACGTATGGTGATGTTCAGGGCTTCACCTGTACGATTACGCCAGAACCAACCATGAGCTCCATCAAAATCTGCAACCAGGCTGCCTTCACGCTGTTGGTCAGTGCCTTTATAGTATGGGTGATAGCGAATACCTAGCTCGCTAGAATCGCCATGAACGTCAAAGTTCACTGCACCTCCATCAGACTCCCACGAGTAATCCACAGATGCGCCTTCAGCTAAAACGACCTTAATCTCTCCTGCTTCATCTGGGGCAAGAGTAATAGTCATTTCGTGACTGTTTATTGAAGAGCTAATTTCTTCAGAAGGATCAGTCGCAGGTATCTCAGCCTCAACTTCATCATTGGCTTGGTTATTGAGTCTTATCTGAGCCATGGCTTCGGAAACGGCTCTTGCGACAGCTTCTTCAATTGCAGCGTTATCGGTTTCAGTTTCTGCTTCTCTTGCCAATGACATTTTTATCTCACCCATTCGGGTCAAGCCTGTCAGGCTTCCTATCCCAGTTGGATCTATTCCGTATTCAGCAGGCATTACAATGGTAATTAGAAGAGCTAATGCAACAACAGCAGCGACTATTGTTGATTTAATGAGCTTTCCAGTAGATGGAACTTCGCGATCAGAGGGAATATTTGAATTGTACATTTGTATTTCCTTGGTTAGCTGGCCTCAGTCGAATACCAAAATTATTGAATAAAATAGCCAGTGATTTGGTATCCCATAAGCAAGAAGCCCAGCATCATAATTGCAGCATTTGCTGTGTAGGCGTGATGAAGAAAATTACTGGATTTACGCCAGTAGCTTATGGCGATCAAAATTGCAGCTAGTGCAAGTATCTGACCGAGCTCTACACCAATATTGAAGAAAATCAGGTTGGGAAGTAGGCCATCTGAAGAGAGCTCGTACTCCAAAATTTTTGTCGCAAGACCAAATCCATGTAATAGGCCAAATAGAAAAGTGGCGGCCTTGGTATTTGGTTGAACGCCAAACCAGCGTTGATAAGCTCCCATGTTGTCCAGAGCCTTGTAGACAACAGAGAAACCAATGATGGCGTCGATGAGATAAGCGCTAACATTTATTTCCATTAACACACCCAGCAAGAGTGTGACGATATGACCAAGAGCAAATAGGGTTACATAGATGGCCACATCTTTAAGACGATATAGAAAAAAGATCACTCCTAACAAAAAAAGCAAATGGTCATACCCTGTCACCATGTGTTTTGCACCCAAGTAAATAAAAGGGATAGCTTGAACACCGGTGGTTTCGAGTATGTATCCTTTGTCACCAGCAGTTACTCCATGAGCCATAGCTTCAGGTGCGATAGCTATGAAGCTAATGATCATCAACCCAATGCTGAACAAGACAAAATGCAGTTGTTTATTGAGTGATAGGGGCATTATTAATTTAGCCATAATCTTCTAGAGTATTAATCGGTTGATTGGTGTCGCGATTTAACAAACGGTATAGCGCTGGAATTACAAAAAGCGTTAGTAATGTCGATGACAGTATGCCGCCAATAACCACTGTAGCTAACGGTCTTTGTACCTCTGATCCAATTCCAGTATTGAGCGCCATAGGAATGAATCCCAAAGAAGCCACTAAAGCCGTGGTAAGCACAGGGCGGAGGCGAGTTAACGCTCCTTCGACAATGGCCTTTTCCAAAGGCAAGTCATTTTTGAGCAGTTCTCTAATGAACGACACCATGACCAGACCGTTGAGGATGGCAATACCGGAGAGTGCGATAAAGCCGACTGCGGCTGATATAGAAAAGGGAATGCCTCGCAGCATTAAGGCAGCAATGCCTCCAGTTAGTGCCAAAGGCACGCCTGAAAAGATAATCATGGCATCCTTGAATGAGCCTAGTGCCAGTATCAAAAGCCCTATAATCATGAGCAGTGTCACTGGAACGACGATCGACAAGCGTTGTGATGCTGACTGAAGTTTTTGGTAGGTTCCTCCATACTCTACCCAATAGCCTGCTGGGATTTCTACAGAGTCGTTAATAACAGTCTGGATATCTGCCACAAAGCTGCCCAGGTCACGTCCTCTCACATTCGCGGTCACTACCACACGGCGTTTACCGTTTTCCCGGTTGACTTGGTTAACTCCCTGAACATTTTCAAGTGACGCTAATTCCTGTAAAGGTACGCTCGCTCCGTTTGAAAGATTGATCGGCAAGCGATACATGGCATCGACATCATTCCTTAGAGATTCTTCAAGCCTGACAACGATGTCAGCACGACGGTCGCCCTCATAAAATTTGCCGGCCACACGTCCACCATAAGCAGTCGCCAGTTGCTCCTGTATTTGCATCTTGCTGATGCCATACTGGGCCAGCTTTTCAGGCTTAGGGATAACCTCAAGCATGGGTAGCCCTGTTGTTTGTTCGACCTGAACGTCGGCAATCCCTTCAACTGATCCGATGGCTCCTTCTATTTCGTTGCCTAATCCTTCCAATATGCTCAGGTCGTCGCCAAATACTTTAATTGCCAGTTCCGCACGAACACCGGCCAAAAGTTCGTTAAAGCGCATTTGTATTGGCTGAAGAAACTCATATCGGTTACCGGGAATATCGTTTACTAATGCTTCCAGTTCTTGCACCACCTGAATTTTTGGCTTGTTCGGATTGGGCCATTCCTCTCTAGGTTTCAGTATGATGAAGTTGTCAGCGACACTGGGAGGTACGGCGTCAGTAGCTACGTCCGCAGTACCAATTTTGGCAAACACACGCTCCACTTCGGGAAGCTCTCTTATGCGATTTTCCAGAATCTCCTGCAAAGCTATTGCCTGGCTCAATGAGGTGCCCGGAATACGGAGAGCGTGCATTGCGATATCTCCTTCATCCAGATTGGGGGCAAACTCGCTACCCAATCGCGTGGCTCCAAATCCGCTAATAAGTACCAGCAGCGCAGCCAGCCCTACTACTAATCCGCGATGGTGGATTACCCAGCGCAATGCGGGCTGATAGGCAGAAGTAGCCGTGCGAATAATAGGATTACTTTTTTCCTGAACTGGCTTTTTAAATAACAACGCAATGGCTGCTGGAACGAAGGTGACAGAAAGCAGCATTGCGCTAAGCAAAGCGATAACTACTGTAATCGCCATTGGGTGGAACATTTTTCCTTCGGTACCTTCGAGCGCAAAAATGGGCAGGTACACTGCGGTAATAATAAACACGCCAAACAACGCAGGTCGTATTACTTCTTTTGTCGCCTCAAATACCACATTCAGGCGTTCGCGCGCGACTAGGGTCTGCGAATTAGCGCTGGCCTGACTAAGACGACGCAGGCAGTTTTCAACAATAATGATCGCCCCATCGACAAGCAGGCCAAAGTCCAGTGCACCTAAGCTCATTAAATTTGCGCTAACTCTGGTTTGCACCATGCCGGTAACAGTCATCAGCATGGCAAAAGGGATGACCAAAGCCGTTAAAAACGCTGCTCGAATATTGCCCAGCAAAAGAAACAAAATGGCAATAACCAGCAAGGCCCCTTCGGCCAGGTTAGTTCTAACCGTAGACAGGGTTTCATCGACCAGCTTGGTGCGGTCATAAACGGCAGTGGCAACAATTCCTGGTGGTAGGTTCTGGCTGATTTCTTCCAGTTTTTCTGCAGTGGCATTAGCGACCGAGCGGCTATTCTCGCCTATCAACATGAACACCGTGCTCATGACGACTTCGCGACCGTTTTGTGTTGCTGCACCGGTACGTAAGCCATGACCTTCACTGACTTGCGCGACATCCTTAACGCGTACGCTGGAACCGTTTTGAGTGGACAGTGGTATCTCGCTGAGATCCTCTATGGCCTCGGCTTGTCCAGGAATACGCATCAACCACTGAGCGCCATTGCGCTCAATAAAGCCAGCACCCTGGTTAGTATTATTAGCGTTGATTGCTTCAACGACATCAGCCTGTGTCAGGCCAAATTGCAATAAGCTTTCCGGGTCAAAAGCCACCAGGATTTCACGTTCATAGCCACCAATGGGATTCACTTCAACGACGCCCGGTACTCGCATTAATTGTGGACGAATAATCCAGTCGTGTACTGCCCGAAGCTCCATAGGTGTAATGGGTTCACCTTCAGAGTTGGTCGCACCGGGCTCGGCATCCACAGTGAACATAAAAATTTCACCCAGGCCGGTAGCAATAGGGCCGAGTTCTGGCTCTAACCCGGTTGGCAATTCAGAACGGGCTGCGGATAACCGCTCGTTAATCAGTTGGCGAGCAAAATAAATATCGGTGTCATCAGTAAATACAGCCACCACCTGCGAAAGCCCATAGCGAGAAATAGAGCGGGTATTGTCCAAGCCAGGTAATCCAGCCAGTGAGGTTTCCAGGGGGTAGGAAATTCGCTGTTCCACTTCCAGCGGTGTATAACCGGGTGCTTCCGTGTTGATCATCACCTGAACGTTGGTGATATCCGGGACCGCATCAATGGGTAGTTTGGTAAAGTTCCATGCACCTAATCCGGCCAGGGCCAATACCATAATAATGACCAGACCGCTGCGGTGTATCGCAAACCTTAGAATCTTATCCAGCATGGGAACTCCTAGTGATCGTGTGATGCGCCGGATTTTTCAATATCGGCCTTGATGATGTAGCTGTTTTCAGTGACGTACTCAGTTCCAGGCTCTAGCCCTCCTAACACTTCTACCCACTCGCCCGCTTCACGTCCCAAATCCAGCATGCGCACTTCGTATTCATCATCAAACTTGGCATAGACCACTGTAAAATCGCGAAAACCTTGCAGCCCAATGCGCTTCACGGCTAGCGGAACCGTAAAGGTCTCGATTTCAATGTCGCCTGCAACAAATGATCCCTCACTTAAAAGACCATCATCATTGCTAACCTCAGCAAGAAAAAGTTGAGCCTGATCCTCGCGTAAACCAGACCTTGATCCGCTGATGGTAGACATTAAAGGAGTTTCAATTCCGCTTATATGCAAGGAAACAGGTGCATCAATGTCTACGTCTGCTCTATCCTCGGGATAGACTGCTAGCTCTGCCAGAAAGGTATCTGTATTGGTGATTTCCAATAGAGGTCGCCCTGATGTCTGCTCACCGATAGTGGCGTACTGCTGGGTAACAAGACCTGTCAGGGAGGCAACGATTTGATAGGTTTGCAGACTTTCATTGCTTTCAATGGTTGCCAGGACTTGCCCTTTTGTGACCTGATCGCCAAGGCTGACATGCATTGCCGTTATTTCGCCGTCAAAACGCGCCTGAACTGTCTGCCTTGCATTTGGTGGAAGCCGTAGCTTCCCATAGACCCGGATTGTCTGATGTAGCGTGGCCTCTCCAGCAGTTTCGGTAGTAATACCCATGGCCTCAGCAACGTTGTCGGCAATCTGTGTGCGTCCTTCAAAATTATCGTATTCCCAGCGATAGGTATTGCCTTCATAGTCTGCAGTAATCGTGACGACAAAGGAGTGTGGCTCATAAATCACGGTATCCCCACGCAGATAATCACCCTCAGCTCTAAACCCAATATCATCTACTACACCACCTAGCCTTGTGAGCTGAATTCTCAGATCGACTTCTTCAGGTGCTACGGGCTGATCATCTTCAAAGGCCCATATGCGGAATTCCGGGGGTACTCCCGTTTCAAAGATGGTTAGTTCAAGTGCAAAATCGTCCTCTCTTAACATACGTCCCTGGTGTGGGCCGCGCTCTGGCTCGGCCTCGTGATCTGCCTGCTCGGTTGCGGAAAATGCAATCGTGGAAAGTAATAGTGCACCCAGCAATAGCTGGCAAAGCAGTAAAAGACGTAATGCGTATGGCTTCATGATGTTATCTCTCACGTTTGCGGGTTCCTTAAATTAGAGTGGTGCCCGTAAGGCGTTGTAGCTCAATATGTTGAAGATGGATCGTCTCAATAGCGCTCAATAAATCTTGTTGCGCATCCAGCTTTTTATTCAAGATGAGGTTCCATTGCTGATAGCCTAATCTGCCGGCATTAAAGGCTTGTTCAGCCTGATTTTCGGCTTTTTCCAGAGTGGGGATAATTTGTTCTTGTAGTGTTTCTATCACATGCCGACTGTGTCTTATTTCTTGTAGTAAGACATAGAGTTGAGTATCCAGCTCGCGTTGCATAGCTTGAGACTCAATCCCGTACTCTGCCTGTTGTGCTCTTAGGCTTTTAATTTTTCCTGTGCTGGCAGGGTTGTTGCCCAATGGAAGAGAGATACCTGCTGTCATGCCTACATCATCA
Organism: Pseudomonadales bacterium; assembly: GCA_965222065.1. Classification (GTDB taxonomy): domain Bacteria; phylum Pseudomonadota; class Gammaproteobacteria; order Pseudomonadales; family GM7GCV1; genus GM7GCV1. The sequence continues at coordinate 1,412,351 of OZ244933.1, read as the reverse complement.
GTAGCTTCGTAACGTCTGACACCGACAGAAAACTGAAGTTGTGGTTTGGCTTCGATCCTGGCTAATTCTATTTCAGATTCCAAGATGCGCTGCTGAGTTGCTAACAGTGTCAGCGCAGGATTTTGTTTGAGAAGGGCAAATTGGTCTTCGACATTATCAAAAGTCGGGATATTAGAGAGCTCACCTGTCAGCTGATAATTTCTTTCTGTTTCTCCCCATTGCGCAAATAATTGATATCGCGTTGAGGTCAGCTCGTGCTCTAAATCTTCAGCCTCAAGTTCTCTTTCGGAAAGTTCTACTTCGGCCTGAAGTGACTCAAGCCCCAAACTGCTACCCGCATTAACCCTGCGCTCGATAGCAGAAACGGTATTTCTGGCTTGTTGGCGTGCTTGTTGGGATAAAGCCAGGCGTTCCTCTGTGATTAGTGCCTGTATAAATAGCCTGGCAGTCCGGGCAGATAGATCAAGTGCATCTATTTGTCTTTGTATATCAACCTGGTTTGCCGCTGTTTGGGCTGCCTGAACCCGACGGCTAAGTCTCTCTCCCTGCATTACCCAGCTGATAGATAAAGTGGATTGTGCTCGATCAAAACCGCTGTATTCGCCTCCTCCAGCAACATCTTCAATATTTAAATTAATAATAGGTCGCTCATTTGCGCCGGCTTGATCTATCAATCCCTGATAAGCATCTCTCCTGAATCGGTATACGCCCAATTGGGGATGTTGCTCAAGAGTCATTTGAACTGCTTGATCCATAGATAAGGTTGGTTGGTCTGAGTTGCTCTGCGGATAGGCGGGGAAAGCGATTAAGCAAATCCAACTTGCGGCCATTAAAAGCAGAGACGTCTGAATAGGGCGTTTCAAAAACCGACTGAGGGTCGGTATTTTATGCCAGCTGATACATAGCGAGTTCATTCTTAGCCCTTAGGGTTGTAACAATTTAGTGTGAAAAAAGTGTCTCTATTAGATGGTGCAAACCATCTACACCGACGAAAGAAACGATAGTGAAAGAAGCCAAAAATATTAGGCATAAGTTCCATGAAAACAGACGATAGTCTTGTGGCTCTATTAAAGCCTTCACACGGGAATCCACGTCATCTGAGGTGAAGTAGTTCACCACTGCAGAACAGAAATAATCTTTAGAAAGTTTTTGTGCTCGTACTGATTTAATCAAAGTTTGCGCAATATCCAGTTTGCTGTGATTTTCGCAAACAGATTGGTCGGCAAGTTTTTCTGCTACTAGTGAGAATGATCTGTTTAGTTGAAAGCTTACAGGCTTGGGAAAGAATGAAACTAATAGAGTAAATAGCAGTTTTTGTTGTAAATCCTTATGTTTGATATGGGCGCGTTCATGCTCAAGGATAATATCTAGTTCTTCGCCAGAAAATTGTTCAACCAGCCCTGTAGTGACATAGCATTTAGGGTTAAAGATACCGGCAGAAAATGCTAGGGGCGTTTGAGACTCAAGTACTACAACATCGAGACTGATTTGTTCATGTTGGCCCTTGTTTTGGAATAGACCTGTGAGCGAGCTAAGGGCGCTTAAATGCCTGGATGCAGTTATAAGCTTTCGAGTTAAAACGTAAATGAAGCCCAGGGCAGATACGAATAGAAAGGCGCCATGCCAACTGGTCAGATAAAACTCATGCGGATGGTGCCAGTGAGTCAGCCAAATTGTGTTGTGGGATTGAAACAGTGACGGTACAAAAAACGCAACGTAGATAATGCTCAAGAGCCAGGGCGCTGATACAAAAAGCCACAAAATCCTTTTTTGCGTATGTAGCGAGAATTGTTCAATGTATTGAGCGATAGCCAGCCAAGCAAAACAAAGTAGTACAGTGGTTACAAGCAGTGCTGTAACCACGATGCTGAGCAGGTTAAATATTATCGCCCATTCGTTAGTTAGCATCAGGGTCTTCCTGCCTGCGTATTTCACGCTGTTGCTGAATTAACTCTTCGAGCTGAGAGAGTTTCTCGTCATCCAGTCCGGCTGAGACTGAAGTAAACGCGGCTATCAAGCCATCTTCATCCGAGCTAAGGAAATCACCTGTTACAGAATGAATGAGCTTAGCAATTAGTTCTTCTTTACCGACTTTCGCGAAATAATAGTACGCATGTCCCATTTTTTGGCGAGAAAGCAGGTCTTTTTTGAACAATCTTTCAAGTGTACTTTGGATAGTATTGAGAGTGCCGCCTTTTGGCTTGGTTAAGGCCTCATGCACTTGTTTCGCATCTGCCTCTGGAACTTCCCATAAGTATTGAAGAACTCGCTTTTCCAGCTCGCCGAGTACCATAGTAATACTACCGTTATTAATTATGATTGATGATATGCTATCAGATAAAAACCGATTGGTGGTCGGTTTTTTGTGAACTACTTTTAAGGAGAACAGAATGGCCTGGATAACAGCAAAATATTTAATTACAGCAATGGTGGTGGTTCTCGTGTCAGAGTTGGCCAAGCGAAGTGATAAATTAGGCGCACTATTAGCTGCGTTACCCATGGTTACAATTCTGGCTCTGATTTGGCTGCATATTGAAACAGGATCGGCAGAAAAGGTCTCTAATCACGCCTGGTATACGTTTTGGTATGTAGTGCCAACGCTGCCTATGTTCCTGGCCTTTCCATGGTTAATGCCTCGCCTGGGGTTTTGGGGTTCTCTTATAGCGAGCGCAGTTATTACGCTGATCTGCTATTGGCTATTTGCACTTCTGGTAAAGCAATTTGGCATTGATCTTGGTATTGCGTGAACGCCTACTTTATTTGCCAAAGCTATCAGTAGGCTATGGGGCTCTCAATCAGGTTTATTAATCTGTTGATATAAATAGATATTTAAAATTCTATTTATATTTATGCCCCCAAATATGCCCCCATTTATATTGACCTTTCCACCAAAAAAGAAGTCATGTTCAGGGGGTGCCTTAAACTGGCTGCGGGTGGTATCAATATGAAGGGCAAGCGAACACTTAAAAACAGATCATTAAGGAACATGACAAAACATTTTTCTAAATGAAGAGGCGATTAGTGAAGGGTGGGGGTTTTGCCGTTTCCTTTATATCGCTTCTTCTCAGGATAGAGTTTCTGCACTTGATCAACAAAATCTTTTGCCGTGTCACCTTGCTTGCTGATGCGGGCAGGTCGAAGTATCTCATGCGATGTAAACCAGCCACGCTCTGATCGCCAAACCTTGTCCAGGCCAAGGCCTTCTGTTCCGGGATCTTTACTGTAGTATCTGGAAACAGTCAGGTGATATGGATTCTTCAAAGGTATCTCATAGACCCCACATCGTTCCAAAGCCACTCGAAGGTCAGTAATCCGGACAGCAGTGGCTGTATCTGTATTTCCAACAGCCTTCCCGGATCCATAACTATCGAGCTCTTTTATCCAACCAAGGATGTCTGCGTTTGCAGGAAACGTGGTGACTGGTGCGAAAAAATCATCAACGTGCCTGGGCATTTTTTCATTCAGGTCGTAATAGTCCATCAGGACGTCTAATTCCGAAGGTGCAGCAACGGAGGAAGCCTTTGAAAGAGCCACCTGGAAATGATCAATGTTCAGCTCATAGGGGTCTAGGTGGTCAGCATTCACCTGGGGATAGAGCGCCCTAATTTGATATGGGACCAGGGCATCTGCAGCTCCTTCAGGACCACACAAAACCCAGGTGCCGGTCAGGTCACGAACGGCAGTGGGCCGTACTGTCCCACCAGCGTCCTCAAAGGTCAGGTCCACTCGAAGCTCTGGTTTATCAGGCGCAATGCTTACTTTTCTGGTTACTATCATATGTACCTCGTTTAAATACGTTCTCTATTGTTATAGCGCGGATGTCTGTTCATGGCGCCAGGGCTTAACAGGTCAGCCCTTAGCATCCAGGCCCTGATCCTCCACCACTACCACCGCCGCAGGCCATCAAGCCAATGCCGAGAAGTCCGAGCAGGGCAAACTTTGCCACACGATTCAACTTCGACTGGCGCACCTTGCGAACCGCACCCATCAGGAACGGGATAAACAGGAATCCGAGGGTTGAGGAAGTGGATCCACCAGTACTGGCATACGCTTGACTAAACAGCTGTGGGCCTACCATCGCAGAGCATCCACCATTACTTCCGCCGCCGTTGTCAGCAACAACAGGAGGTTCTTCCTCAGGTTCCTCTTCTTCCAGTGTGCCGATCAACAGGCCGCTGATGTTATTTGAAGCGTCACGATCAACGTGGGGCGAATTCACTCTGAAAGCCATATCAATGATTTCGCCTGTAGCATCGCCTTCCAGTGCCGCTTCAAACTCAACCCGAATCATGTCAAAGGCCAGAATCTCGGCAAATTCACATTCCATAAAGCCTGTGCTCGCATCGGTACAAACACCGGGTTCTGCTGCAAAATTACTTACCGTAATCTCTTCTGGGACATCAATTTCAAGCACCGCATTTTCAAAGTCGTACTCGCTGGGGTTATCGGCAATCACTGACACCGCTCCGTCGGATTCGGTCACCGTTAGCTCAAAATCCGCAGGTGATCCCAATCCCATATCAGCGAACATGAATGCCGCCATGCCCATGTCGTAGGTAATCGCGCCATTAGAAGAAAGCATCTGATCAGGAGATACGGATTCTGATAAATGGCTTAGCGCTTGTCCGTCACGCTCCCCACCGTCATAAACGTGAATGTCTGGATGACCCTCATCGGATGCGCCTGAGGTGATTTCGTCAAATCCGGCTGCCTTGGTTAGCTCGCCATTAAACTGGACATTTCCCGAGTCCGACGCTTCATAGCGTTCTTCGTCGGTCATATCGATAAGGGCTGTCAGGGTTGAACCATCGTTGTCGACCAGAAATCGATCAAAATATGAGGGGTTCCCATTTAAAAAAGATCCGTTATCAACATCTTCGTCTTCAACGGTCACTATTTCAGTCTTGATACCGAAAACATGACTTAATTCATGCAATATTGTATGTACTAGCAAGTTTCTGGCTCCCGAGCCTTCGGTTGAAAGATCGAAATCCTGAGACTTGGAGATATAGATTTCTCCGGAGTTCTGCCCATCCAGGTCAAACGAATCGACACCTGACGCGGCCGCCACCCAGGCGAGTGTGTAATTGGTATCTTCCATCCACCAGTCGTATTCGGCAGCTGTTTTGTCTCCTATAAGACTGAATTCGTCATAGGGCGTTTCAAGAACAAAGGCAAAGGCCGAGTAATCCGTGTCTGTAAAACGAATTTCAATGGGAATTCGTGCGTTAGAATGAATTGATAGGGAGAACAGCTCCAGGGCGTGCTCTATCGCAATCCTGCGCTGATCGCCCAATGTCTCACCTTCATTGGATTCCAGCGGGTTAATGGGCGTGGGGTCATTTACGCCTTCACCATCTGCATCGCTGTAGGTCACATCAAAATAGTGAGCCCGTGCTGCTTCTGATATTGATCCCAGCATCAGTACAGCCATCATTGCTGAAGTTAAATGGGTTAGTTTTCCTGCTTGCCCTTTTGGCTTTATAAAAGCGAAAACGTCTTTAAGAAATAAAGTCAGGTTTGCTCGCGCAATGCCCTTTCTACAATAAATCATGTATAGCTCCATGTTGTTTTTATTAGGCGCAGAGGCAGTATATGTAGACTATAGTCCGTGGATCAATAGTCTACACAGCGAGATGCTTATGAGATGGCAGAGAACCCTGACATTACGAAAGCATTCGCTAAGACGCTGCGTCACTACCGGCATTTGAAAAATATGTCGCAGGAGCAGCTTGCCGAGGCTGCCGATCTGGACCGTACCTATATCTCCATGTTGGAGCGGGCGGTGAAAAGCCCCACTCTGTCTACCATGTATAACCTCTCAAAACAGTTTGGTGTCCCTTTGTCAGAACTTGTTAGCCACGCCGAAGCCCAGCTCAAGACATTCAACTGATATTCAATGAAGGGACTTGGCCGTATTGAGAATGTCATTGAGATCTGTCTTTAAACTGGCCAACCGTTCTCTTAAACGAGCTGACTGAAGCCTGACTCCGGCTGCAGTGTCCTCGTCGATTACTTCTTCGAGTACAGCAATACATCCCAGTCCTTCAAGCGTGAACGCACAGTCGCAAAGCACTTCACAGAGATCGTCGTAGTGGCTGACCAGCTTGGTGGTAAGTATTTCCTGTTCAGTCATTGGTCACCCTTTAGTGAATGGTCTGATCATCTGGATCCATCTTGCGGATCAACTTTGACTTGAGTAACTCATAGACCTCGTTATCAATCACGACATCGCCAGGTAAGTTTTCCAGTATCCATATCGTGATGGCCTCATGATTGTCGACGTCCATGGGAATCCTGAGGATGTAGGCAATATATCTTCCCATGGGAATTTGTAGTTCCTGCATCATGCTGGCGGCAGCGGCACTGGCCATGTTGTAGCGCTTTTTAATTACGACTAATTCGTCAATAAGAATATTAGGTTGCATCATTTTGCATATCCTTTGTTAGGGTTAATTAATGCTCAGTTTAAGGCTCCATATCACTGACCGAAGGGTGTTTGGGGGCTTCAAAGCCGTCAGAAGTTGGGTCAGCCTGAGAAGTGTGGTATTCGGGTAACTGCTGAGATAGGAGTCGGGCAAAGGCCGAGCCATCCTGTCGGGTTAAATTTGGTACATAGCGGGAGTAAACGGTGAACAGCATCTCCGTAGAGCTGTGTCCTAACTGCCTGGCTACCCACTCGGGGTTTTCCCCAGCAGCAAGCCAAAGGGTCGCTGCGGTATGTCGGGCCTGGTAGGGGCGTCTTGGCGTCAGGTTTAACAAGCGGAGCAGGGGGTACCAGACTCGCTTGGTAACATTATTTACAGAGAGTGGATTGCCTTCGGTATTACAGAATACAAATTCATACTTGCCGGTGACTCTCTTCTGTTCCTGAAGTGCATTTAGCACCGGGTCAGACATGTAGATTTCCCGTGCGGAGCCATCTGTCTTGGTTGTGGTCATCCGTCCACTGACAAAGCTTTCTCTGATCAGGATTTGCCGGCGTTCAAAATCAATGTATTTCCATTTGAGTCCATGAACTTCACCAGTACGCATTCCGGTAAAGAATCGAAAGCAGTAGTAGTTATGAAAATCCTTGCGAACGTGTTTCAGAATCAGCCGCACCTCATCCAGAGAAAAGGGCTCGACATTCGTCTTGGGTACTTTCAGTGGTTTGATGTTCTTGTAGGGAGTATCAAATTCATATCGATCTGCCGCTTCGTTTAAGATCATTCGCAAAGGCGTCATGATGTGATTGATGCGGGCAGGAGAGAGCCCCTGAGATCCATCGCTTCTATTAATAGAAGCCAGTCCTGCACGAAAGGCCAGGATGTCGGATTTTTTTATGACGTCGACTGGTTTGTCGCCAAAGGCGGGATAAAGATGTTTCTCTAAGGAGCCACGGAGGGTTTCTTTATAGGAGTGCTTCCAGCCAATCTGGTGTTCAGAAAACCAGAGCTCAGCAAACTCTTTAAATACTGGCGAGCTGCTCTTGGCTAACTGGATACGTTCTTTCTGGTTAGCAAACTCAGCTGCACGAGGTGAGTTGGGAAAATACTTCGCGTAGTCAAAAGTACCCAGAACAATCTCAGCTTCCAAACGTTCCAGGATCATCTTGGCTCGCTTTCGGTTAGCGGGAGTGTCTTTGAGTTTTGTATATTCTCTATGTCGACAGTCTCGATATCGAAAGTCGAAGAAAATACGATTGCCTCGTGAATTAATGCTTCCCATGACTCTTCAAATACCAGCTAGCAAAGTATCAATCGATGGGGTAGAGGTCATATCTTGTTCTATCTTTTCCCATAGATAGAGAATTTTTCTTCCACCAAATGGCCGGATGTAATGCACTCCCTCTAAAAGGACAGAATCTTTGAGGCGATCTCGAATTGTTCTAGGGTCGTATTTGATACGCTCAGAGAGTTCTTCAGTGGTTAGGTAAGTTTGTGTCATAATAATGGTTCCTCGCTGATTATTTTGATCAAAAATCGATTATTTTGATCGAATAATAATTATTTTAATCGAATTATAACTTTTTTCAAGTAAAAATGATTAAAAAATACTTAAAACAATCGAAATATGAACATTACAACCTGTGAAAGATCATTATGATCAAATGTAAACTTTCAAAAATAATGGGCGAAAGGCGAATGAGCATCGCTGATCTGTCTCGTGAAACAGGAATTGAGCGTGGCCCTATAACCCGGCTATATCATGAGTCTGCGAAGAAATTAGATTGCGAAGTTTTATCTCAACTTTGCGAGTACTTTAATGTGAGTTTAGATGAATTATTGGAATATAAGCCGGACCAATAAGGAGAGAGACAGATGGAACCAGTTACTATGTTAGTAGGCGCTCTAATTTTAGGGGCGTCAGAAGCTTTGAAAGATACAGCCAGCCAAGCAGTTAAAGATACGTATCAAGGATTAAAAGCTGCTGTGATTCATTCTTGGAATAGGAAAGCCGGCGAAAATGAACAGATAGCGCAGGAAGCTGAAATTTTGATTTCCAATTTAGAGCAAGATCCAGAGACATTTCGCACTCCGTTAGAAAAGAAGATTTCCTCGAGCATTCCCGAACCATCTCAAGAAATTATTGATAAAGCAAAATCTTTGTATGAATTATTAGATAGACCAGGTTTTGATTCTGGTAAATACAACGTGAATATTAAGAAGGCTAAAGCAGTTCAAGTGGGAGATAAAAACACGCAAACCAATAATTTCTGAATTTTACTTTTAGAGGCCAAATATGTCGGAAAAGGATGAAATTGATGTTCATGCTTCCGCAGTTCAAGTAGGTGATAACAATGTACAAAACATTAATTTTGGCCTTCGATATCCTCAAGCTATAGCTGTTGATGCCATCGAAAAAGAGCTATTTGAATTAAAGGCAACACGCTTTTTTGATGGAACAGGACAAGCGAGTGATCGGGCCAAAAGTTTTTCGAAGAAGCTTCTCGATGGCGAACTTGCTGGTGCCTCCGAGCAAGTAAGAGGCATAGCTCTGGCCTGGTGTGTCAGAATTCTTGCATATTCAGAACTGACATATGCTAAAGAGTTATTTGAAGAAGCTCGAAAACTTTCATCTGGAGAAGAAGTGTCAGTAGCGGAGGCTTTCATTATGTCATCGGAAGACAATGAGCCAGCCTCTTTATCCATTCTCGCGGAAATAGATACGCCCCTATCAGTCACTGCATCCTTTCTCGTTGTTGCTCATCATGAAGGAAAAACTGATGCTCTAAAGTGGATACTGAAGGCGGGGTATAGCTTCTCCAGTCTAGACTCAGATGGAAAGTTCCTATTTATATCTTATTTATTAGACGCAGGAAGTTGGGATAGGGCTCTTGAGTGTTTAAGCGACATTGCCGAGAAAGATTTTAATAATTCCCCTGTGTTGCATTGCATTGTTGCCCACGTAAATTTGGCACTAGTCACCCCAGAGGACATAAGAAAAAGTTTATTACAGCACCTGCCGATGGATGCTCATGTTAGGTTATCTGACGATGCTGAATCTTTCAAAAAAAGACGATTAGCGATGAACAGCTTCTTATCCTGTGGTGAAGCTGCTTCCACCCTGGGTTGTAATAAGGCCGCGAATCTAGCGTTTGACTATTACTTATGGCTCAAGCTACGGGACCTTGAATTTAGAGCTGTAGCTATGGAAGAGCTAAAAAACAGTTTAAGTGATGCCTCCCATAAAATCAGAAGGGTTCCTCTAGCTCTACAATTTGGAATAAAAATAGATTTAGAACAGCTTGAGAATGAAATACAGCAGAATTTCGTTCGTTCGGGCGGTATATCACTTGAAGTCGCACTAGCTAGGTTAGCAATAGCTTTTGAACAGCAATCAGCCAAAGACGTCTTAGCCTATATTGAGAAGCACAAAGATCAGTTATATCAATTTATAGATAAGAATTACATAGATTCAATACTGATTGAGGCACTAGCAAAAAGTGGAGATCTAGATGGTGCGTCAGCTAAATTAGAGAAGTCAGAATTATTAGAAGATCAAAAAATAAAACTCAGAACTATCATCGGTGAATCTACTGAAGATGATCCAGCGGGTAGATTTAGGGAACAATATGAACGCACCCAAGAACTTTCAGATCTTGTCCATCTAGTAAAGATATTGGAAGAAGCCGCCGATTGGAAACAGGCTCGCCAATATTCATCTGAACTATTCAAAAAGACTAATTCATTAAGGGATGCGCTGAGCGTAGCCTTTTCAACTTTTAATTGTCACCAGTATTCGGATGTATTGAACTTTTTGGGCGATAACCCTAGTTTTATTAACCAATCAGACCAATTAAGAGCGATATCGGCCGAAAGCTATTACCGATTAGGAAAGCTTTCAGAGTCTAAGAAAGAGTATGAATCCATTACAGATGATTCTATTAGAGCTAATTACAGAGAGCTTTGGGTAAATATCGCCATCTCGTCTGGTGATTGGGCAAGCTTACATAGCTATATAGAAGAGGAATGGAATTCTAGAGACTCTAAAGACGCATCTTCGTTAATCAGATTAGCTCAAATTTCCAGATCTGTTGGCTCCTTTCGTACTCAGCAATTAGTCGAGTTAGCCGTTTCAAAGGCTGCTAAGGATCCTGTCATTCTTTTATCTGCCTACGGAATCGCAACAGGCTCAGGTTGGGAAGACAAAGAACTCGCTGGCCAGTGGCTAAATAAAGCCATTGAGCTTTCGACAGAGGACGGACCAATTCAAAGAATGTCACTTGCGGACATCATGGATAAAAAACCTGCTTGGGATGAAAGGGAGGACGATGTCTATAATAAGCTTCGAACCGGCGAAATCCCATTGTTTATTGTAGCTAACACTCTTAATAGATCATTGTGTGAAATACACTTGTTGCAAGTACTAGCAAGCGTGAAGGAAAAGGATGTCAGGAAGAAAATGGTAATTCCTGCATACGCTGGCGAGCGTGGCGACGTCGAGGGATTAGATGTAGTCACTCGAATAGCCTTTGATGCAACCTCATTAATTACTTTGGGATTCTTGGGATTTCTTGAAAATATAGACTCTTACTTTGAATACATAGTTATCCCACACTCTACACTTGGATGGCTTTTTAAAGAGAGGTTAGAGGTGGCCCATCACCAGCCTAGTCGGATTACTAGAGCCAAGGAAATACTACGACTTGCTCAAAATGGTGATCTGCATAAGCTTACTCTCAGCGTTAGCCCAGACCGAAAATTGCAGGCTGATGTTGGAGAAGATTTAGCATGCATGATTTCAAATGCAAAAGATAAAAATTTAAGTGCCAAGGATAAAAAACACATTGTAGTTCATCCTTTTCCTGTTCACCGAGTTGGCTCGTTGATGGATGAACAGGCTGACTTATCTGATTACTTCGACTTGATGAGCAGTTGCTCATCCGTAATTGATAAGCTGAAACAATTAGGAAATTTAAATTCTTCGGATGAACGCCGGGCTAAGGATTATCTCAGCCTTCATGAACAAGAATGGCCGAATAAGATTGACATCCCTGATGGCGCTATTTTGTACTTAGATGATTTATCAGTTTCCTACTTTCAGCACCTGGATGTTTTAGAGAAACTATCTGAAGCAGGCTTTGATGTAATTATTTCTTCATCATGCCTAAGAGACGCTAGAAATTTAGTTAATTTTGAAAATTTGACTAACAAGGCGGTTGAGGTGATCGATGAATTGAGGGAGTTTTTAAATAAAGGAATCAATTCGGGAAAGATTATTCTCGGAAATCAGATAGTTAATGAAAACGACGCCACACCTGACTTAATACATCATCCTGCTTTCACCGCAATGAGCCTCATAGATGAAGTGGATGCTCTAGTTGTCGACGATAGATACTTTAACAAGAATCTAGGCGGTAAGCTGATAACAACGCTAGAGCTAATCAACTATTTAAAATCTCAAGAAATGATTAGTCCACAAAATTATTTTGAGGCCAAAGCTAAACTGAGAAATGCTGGCTATTTATTCGTTCCATTAGAGCAAGATGAATTACAGTCAGCTTTGATTAGTAGCATAGTTGAAGATGGCCAAGTTATTGAAAATTCAGAGTTAAAAGCCATTCGAGAAAATTACCTAAAAGCTCAAATGAGCGGATATCTTCAATTACCCAGAGAAGCATTTTGGCTCACAAATTTCAGTAAACTCATCATAGGACAAATACATCAAAATTGGACCACTGAAATTCCAGATTCAGTGGCAAGAGCAAGATCGGAATGGCTGATTCAATTCATAGATATTAGAGGATAGTCTGGGAGTTTTGATTTCGAAACAGGGGAAAATTATGCGAATGAATGCTTTGTACACCAAGTTTTACTCCTTCTTATCACCCCTACATCATCGGATTTGGAGGTAAAGCAACGTTATTTCGATTGGGTTGAAGAATACTTTTGGCCAAATATTGTTGAAGAAGGAGAGCTATTCAATCGTGTAATTGCGAGAGCTAAAAATGTAGTGCTTCGCTCTATGGAAAATCTGGATGAGTTCGGAGAGCGCTATGAAGAAGGCTGATCAGAACTTAAGGGAATTTTACGCATCAAGCACCTTCAATTTTTTACCTCAATTTATTAAAGATAGCCTTTTGTCGGATCACAATTTTCTGTCTGATCTAGGGCTCACTTCAGATGCAAAGCTAATTTTTGGACAAAACGCATTCACTATTGATAGGTCAATTTTTTACAAATCTATAAGACAGTTATTTGAAGATAAGCGTCGCACACTGACAGTTTTAGATGACAATGAGGAGCCGCTAAAGATTCGACTCAAGAAGGACGGCATTGTAGAAATCGTAAAAGTAAAAGAAAGATATCTTTTATCCGGCTTTGTTTATTTATCTCCGAAACGAAAGGAGCGAGTAGATTATTTCTTGAGTCAAGCTGCTTTATGTAATCTGCCTCAAAGGGCTGTATCTAAGTGGAAAAGCATACTATTTAAGCGATCAATAACTGATGATGAGCTCAGTGCGATTGAGGCAGATATTTCTAACACCCCAGTAGAATTATCAAAAAAAATCCGCAAAGACATAGATGCAGGCAGTAGCCAAATTCAAACTCTTGCTGTTGATTCAAGCGAATACTATTTTGGGTTAATAGGGCTTTCCGATAACTCCGTGTCATTCCAAGACTATCTGAATAACGATCTAAATTCACACATTGAACAGCTGATGAAGTGGAAAAGTGTTGAAGGTTTATATTGGGCATTTTTATTGTGTGCTCATTATTCTATTTCGTTATCTCTTATCAAATACGTAAAGCAAATAGACGAAAATGCTGTTGTTGAACTGTACGGACTAATTGAAAGAGAAGGCGACATTATTACAAAGATAGGTGCCATAGAGGTCGGTCTATCCATCCTAGATGAATTCCCTTCGATAGAATGGCAATTGGTGGCAATGTTAGAGGAGATTCTTGATAAGGAATCAACTGAAGTTAAAAGGGCATTTGAACTGCTGTCCTCTTTAGTGATTTTGGTGGATGGAGAAAACGCGCGCACAAAAGTACTGTCTGAAATTTCTCCATCTTTACGTAGATTAGCTGCATTTTCACAGGCTTCTTTATTATCCAGGCAGATAATTCCGAAAAATGTTGACGTAAAACAATTCTCCAGCTGGGCTTCTAATGCTCGATGGTGGGATTACTACCTAAAAAATTTAATTGATCTTCGCGAAGAGCCAAAGTGGCTACCGGACTCCATACATCCGGAGAGGTTGAGAGCAGATTGTATTGGGAGAATCCATAATGCCGCTTGCCTAGCTGTCCAAGAAAATCTTCCAGTAGCTATTCAGACTCTTCTCTTTGGCGACTCTGATAAATCATTAAAGAATCAACTGGAGTTTCCTTTCTCTTTTGTACCTGGTCCACTCGAAGGGAAAGATGATGTAGGCCCAGAACCTCCCCAAGATATATTAGATGCAGTAAATAGCCAGCTAACTTCACAGGAAATTGATCTTAAGTCATTTAGTGCCCTGATTAATTCATGTTTAATCTATCGTCTGGATGTAGGGCTCTCAGAAAAAGCTGCAAAATTAATAAATGAAAATCGAATTCGTCTTGGTCAAAACGAAAATAGAGAAGAGGTTTTATCTATATTGATAGGGTTAGCTTGTGTGGCGGCATCCTCAAGGAGCTGCTCGTTAGCTAACGAGTTAAAAGTTTTAATTCGGATCTGTAGGCAAGAATCAGAAATTGAATTTACTGAACTTTGTAGAATGGGTTTGATATTTTCGGCTTCCAATTCGGATCAAAAACTATGGGCAGAATCTTTGGGGCAATGGTTTTCAGAGCTATCTTTTGGAGAGATATCTTGTGAGCAGGCTCAAAGCGTTGAAAGCTTTGTTAAGGGCCTTTGTGAATTTGCTCCTGAGCTTTGGGTGACCTTGGGAAGATCGAGGGCTGCGCTTATTGCCATACTTAATGAGAAGAAGGCGAAGCCATGATTTTGAGAACAACCTGTATATGTATCCAAAATATTAAAGCTAACTGTTTAGAGGAATAAACTAAGGTCTAAGGTGAAAAATGATGCAAGAAAAACATCACGTTATTGCTCATCTAGTTTCTGCAGTTACTAAGGGTGAATTCCCACTGTCAGATGAAGAGGCAGAGCATCATCTAAGTTATCTTGAATCTGATATAGAGCTCTATTTTTCTGAAAAAGATATTGATGTATTTGTTCAGATAGTAAGCAAAGAAGCTCGCATAAGCTTAGTAACCCACTCTAGTTTAATCGATTTGGATGATGAGCTTGGCTGCTGCTTGCTAGAAATAAATGAGCGTACTCCAGGACTAGCTTTTGTAAAAGTTGACTAATCTTGTATTCATCTTCAAAACCACTAAGGATTATTTATTTCTTTGAGTCTCAATCTGGTCTCAATCTGGTCTCAACAAGAAACAAAAAAGGCCTACCCGGAGGTAAGCCTTTGAATCTATTGGTAGCTACGGGTGGACTTGAACCACCGACCCCAGCATTATGAATGCTGTGCTCTAACCAGCTGAGCTACGTAGCCACGTTTTTGCGAGGCGCGATTTTAGTAGTCCCGTCAATCATTCGCAAGCCTTTGCACCATCCATGATGCGAAATTTTTATCTCCCAAAATTTTTTATGCAAGCGTTCGTTGCACTAAGCCGGATAATTAATAGCTAATAGCAATCATAAAGCTAAATTTAATTTTGTTTGGTTATTCTTTTAAGTTGTTGATAATGATTGCCAATAACTTTTCATCTCGAGAGGATGATGCAATGACCAAAACCTTCACCTTTGCCGTACTGCATTTTTCCGTGGCTTTCACGGTCGCCTATGTACTTTCTGGCAGTTGGCTGGTTGGTGGGGCAATCGCGCTGGTGGAGCCGGCAATCAATACCGTCGCGTATCATTTTCATGAAAAGGCCTGGAAAAGCCGGGAAGCGAAACCTTTGGTTTATTCGATTACAGGTTGATTCGCCAGTATAAAACCTCCCAGCAATGCTGAATCACCTCTGTAGGCGGGAGGGTCAATCAACTCTTCCACATCCAGTGTCTTCGGGTAGTTGTTCAGATAACTGGCGCAATACTCCCTGGTTTTTTGTAACAGGTAATCTGACTCCATAACGCCGCCGCCAAGTATTATTTTGTCCGGCGCATAGCCAAGGACCAGGAATGAGCACAGGTGACCCAGGTATTTTGCCTCTAATTCGTAAGCGGGATGATCGAGTCCAAGTTCGCTTAATTGACGTCCCCAGCGTGCATATAATGCTGTTCCGGATGCCAGGCCCTCAAGGCAGTTTTTGTGAAATGGGCATGTTCCGGGAAATGGATCCTGAACAGGATCATGAGGTATTGGTATATGACCAATTTCCAGATGTGCGTTTCCACCCAGGATCCGGCCCTCCATAACAATGCCCACGCCAATACCGGTACCTACGGTCACGTAGGCCACCATATTATGATTGGCTCCATTTCCCAGAGTGGCTTCGCCCAGGGCAGAGGCATTTACGTCCGTTTCCAGACAAAGGGGAACGTTAAACCGCCTGAGTGGGGCAAGCATGTCCGTCCCTTGCCACTCAATTTTGGGTGTGCTTCCAATTTGGCCATAGGTGCTGGAATTGCGGTTTAGCTCCAGGGGGCCAAAACTGGCCAGGCTTATGGCCGAAAAAGGAGTGTCGTTGTATGCCTGACTCAAGAAATCGAGCACTTCGCCCCATGTCTTCTTCGGGTCGCGAGTAGGGAAGGTCGCTTTCCGCGTTACTTTGTTATGGTTGCCGATGGCGACGACAAATTTGGTTCCACCTGCCTCAATCGCCGCGAAAACCTTATTGGAATCTTGCATCAATGTTGTCTGTAAGAATGGGTTGGTCCATGAAGTATACTGATCTTTCCGATAGCTATATTTTGAATGATCCGGATTCTGTGCCGATACCGGCGTTGGAAATGTTATATGACTGAACAAAAGGTACAGATACATGACTTGAGTCACGATGGCCGGGGTGTGGGGCGCACGGATGTGGGTAAAACCTGTTTCATCACTGGCGCTCTTCCGGACGAAGTCGTTCGATGGTCACTCCGTAAGCGTAAACGGTCATTTGATGAAGGAATATGCACTGAAGTGGTTGAGTCTTCGCCAGGGCGGGTTGACCCTCGCTGTCCATATTTCGGCCAATGTGGTGGATGCGAATTACAACATTTTGATAGTGCATCCCAGTTGGAGTGGAAGGAACGCCAACTAAAATACCTCTTCGTGAAATCCGGGCTGGAAGCCGCTGACTGGATGCCTCCTCTACATGTTTCTGACTGGAATTACCGGCGCCGGACACGGCTGGCGGTGGCTTACAATAAAAAGGGAACGGTTTTCCTGGGGTTTCGGGCGCGAGGTTCCAGCCAGATCGTGGATATTGAACATTGTGATGTGCTGGAGGAACGCTTAAACGGATTATTACCAGGCTTGAGAGCCCTGGCTCCAGAACTTAAAAACAGGGGATTACAGGAAATTGAACTCACGGCAGGTGATACCCGGCTGACGGCCTGCTTTTCCGTCAAGTCTGCCCTGTCTGAACAGCAGGTTATTACGGTGGGCCAATACTTGCCCGGCACAGCTATCTGGCAAAAACTGCCCGGCCAGAAAGCCACTCCGGTATTTGAGGGTAAACCTTTGCAAGTGCGCCTCATGGAATCGATTGAAATGGAGATTCAGCCAGGACAGTTTGTACAGGTGAATGACGCGATAAATCGCGCCATGATTCAGCAGGCAATTGAGTGGCTAAAGCCTGAAGCCAGCCATAATTTACTGGATTTGTTCTGTGGTGCTGGCAATTTCAGTCTGGCATTTGCCCCCAGGGTGAAATCGGTGCTGGGTGTCGAAGGGTCTTATGAGCTATGCCAGCAAGCACAAAATAACGCCCGCCGTAATAAATTGCTGAATCTTGAGTTCAGGTCACTTGATCTGTTTGATGCCGGAAAGTTTTCAAAAATAGGTGAGGGCCCATTTGATCAGGTGGTGCTTGATCCTCCCCGTGCAGGTGCTGAAGCACTTATGCCCTGGTTGGCCAGAATTGGTCCGGAAAAAATACTTTATATTTCCTGTCATCCGGCGACCATGGTGCGGGATATTCAAGCACTGGATAAAAATTACAGCATCGAAAAAGTGGGCGCGATGAATATGTTTCCGCATACTACTCACCTTGAAGCCGTGACCTTATTGGTCAAAAAGTAAGTGAATTGGGGCAGGGTTTGATGACAGAAAGCAATGAAGACCGAATAGCCGAACTGGAAATGCAGGTAGCCTTTCTGGAAGACAATTTACACAAGCTAAGTGATGCCTTGTATAAACAGCAACAGCGCATGGATTCGCTTGAAGTCGGCATCAAACACTATGAAAAACGTTTGCAGGAAATTCAGCAAGGGGTCGATTCACACGAGGAGAAACAGGAGCGTCCGCCCCACTATTGATTCTTTACCCTCTATCTGTCTACAAAGCAATCACTGCGCGCAAATCCTAGCGTTGACTGATATAATCGCCGCCCTCAATTTCATTGCAAATAAGAATTCTTTTGACTGAACACAAACAAGCCTCCAAAAAAGAGGGCGATTCGACCAACAAACGCCGTCGAAGACGTCGCCCCAGTAACCGCAAAAAAGCATGGGATCTTTCCCAATTTCAGGTAGAACCACAGCCAGGAAAAGTACGTTTCCATGATCTGGGGTTGCCTGTACAGCTAATGCACGGTATTGCGGATCTCGGTTTTCAGTACGCCTCCCCCATTCAGGCCAAGTCACTTCCCTACACACTCCCGGGAAATGACGTGGTTGGCAAAGCACAAACCGGCACCGGAAAAACGGCGGCGTTTCTTATCACCATTATCAACGACCTTATGACGCACCCGCTGGAAGAAGAGCAGTACGCCGGCGAACCAAGGGCGCTGGTGATTGCCCCGACCCGGGAACTGGTCATGCAGATTGCCGAGGATGCCAAGGGGTTGGCCAAACATACGGACCTGAAAATCCAGACATTGGTCGGTGGCATGGACTACGACAAACAGAAAAAAGCCTTGCACTACGATGCCGTGGACATTGTCATTGCCACGCCCGGTCGGCTGATTGACTTCGCGACCAATAAAGATGTGTACCTCGACCGCGTTGAGGTAATGGTGATTGATGAAGCCGATCGCATGCTGGACATGGGGTTTATCCCGCAAGTGCGACGAATTGTCCGCATGACGCCACACAAGGAGCATCGCCAGACATTGATGTTCTCTGCGACCTTTACGTCGGACGTGGAGCGTCTGGCGGAACAGTGGACACTGGATGCAACCCGCATTGAGATTGAGCCAGAGCATGTGGCTTCCGACAGTGTGGACCAGAAAGTCTATATTGTTGAAAGCAACCAGAAATTCAAATTACTTCAGGCAGTGCTTGAAACTGAACAGGCGGAATCTGTCATTGTGTTTGCCAATCGCCGCGATGAAGTACGTCGCCTGCAGGAGCGTTTGCGTAAAAAAGGAATACCGGCCGGGATATTGTCTGGTGAAATTGCCCAGAACAAACGTGTACGCACACTTGAGGACTTTAAGTCCGGCAAGATTCAGGTATTGGTAGCCACCGATGTAGCCGGTCGAGGCATTCACGTCGATGGCATCAGCCATGTGGTCAATTACACGCTACCGGAAGAGCCGGAAGACTATGTACACCGTATAGGTCGAACGGGTCGAGCTGGCAGAACCGGTGTTTCCATCAGCTTTGCCTGCGAGGATGATTCTTTTCTCCTTGAGCCCATTGAAAAACTTCTGGGTGACAAACTGAATATTGAACGGCCTCCAGAAGAACTGCTTGCCTGACACCGAATTATAGTTTCAGGATATAAGCCCCGCGATTGTGGGGCTCCTGCCGATAACTGCGGATTGAAGTATTCCAGACTTCCGCTTCCAGAATGTTGGCGATTTCCCGGTTAATCAGTCCGTTTCCTACAATAATTTCCAGCTCTGCATATAGCTCGCGTTTTGCCTGGTTCAGTGCGTCGTAAAACTGGTGCGTCGCGACGTCAATGGTCTGTCTGTTGTGAGCAATATCCACGACCATACGCTGCTCCCGGTTCTGTTCGAAACGACCAAAATCGCACTTGGGACAGTGATCACTGGTGTTGTCGTAGGACATGCCGCACTGGTGGCATTGGTGTAGGGGTGCGGCCATAGCGATGACTTGCTAGCTGGATTTCTTTTTTGCCTTGACGGTGTGCACTTTGTGCAGCTTGTCGACATTGATAGCGGCCAGTTTTTGTCCCCAGACACAGCCAGTGTCCAGTGCATAAACGTTGGTACTATCGTAGGTTTCACCCAGCAATGCGGCCCAGTGGCCGAAGATAATACGGGTGTTGAAGGCTTTGCGGTCCGGGACCATAAACCAGGGCATATATCCCTTTGGGGGATTGATTAATCCGGTTTTGGTCTGCAACTCCAGCTTGCCTTTGGCATTGCAAAAACGCATTCGGGTCAGGTAATTGGTAATGACTCGCCAGCGCACCGGGCCACTTAAATCATCCGACCATTTTGCCGGCGTATTGCCGTACATGTTGTGATAGTAAATGTGAGCCAGGTTATCGTCGCGAATAACATCTTCCACTTCGGAGGCCAGTTCACAGGCTTTTTCTATGTCCCAGAGTGGAGGAATTCCGGCGTGGACTACTGCGACGTCACGGCCCTTATCGTAGTGTAGAAGCTTTTGGTGACGCAGCCAGTGTAAGAGTTCATCACGATGGGGGCTGGTCAGGACGTCATCAAAGGTGTCTCCCGTCTTGACCTGTCGTCGACAGGCCGCAACCGCAAGCAGGTGAAGATCATGGTTGCCCAGGGCACAGACAAAGTTTTTCCCCAGTCCGCGACAGAATTCCAGTACCTTTAGTGAATCCGGCCCCCGATTGACCAGGTCGCCCACTGACCAAAGCTTGTCCTTTTTTTCGTCAAAATCGATTTTATCGAGCAGACGCATTAAAGGGTCATAACAGCCCTGAATATCTCCAATGGCGTAAGTAGTCATTTTATGTGGCTATGGCTAGAGGCTATATAGGTTTTTATTAGTTTACCGTGCCGGGTACGGACAACAGAAAGGGTGCAATCGGTGCATGAAATTCTTCACCATCGTCAGTGCACATTACGTAGTAGCCTTCCATAGTACCTACGGGGGTCTCAAGAAGGCAACCGCTGGTATAGGAGAATTCGCGGCCGGGCTCAATGACTGGTTGCTGACCGACGACGCCATCACCGACGACTTCCTGCTTATGGCCATTGGCATCGGTAATCAGCCAGTGCCGGCTGATTAACTGACAACGCTGGCCTTCAAGGTTGCGAATGCGAATACGGTAGGAATAAAAGTATTGGCCATCCGCAATCGACGACTGCTCCGGCTCAAACTGTGGCTGGGTTTTTATTTCTATACGTGGCAAGTTCATGGAGTCTGGGAATTATTTTCGCAGGCACAGTTTGCCAGTTTTACAAAGTCGACAACAGACAGGGTTTCGGGTCGACGGCCAGGGTCAATTCCCAGTTTTTCAATGGCATCACTGTCGAGGTGATTCTTGAGGCTGTTGCGCAGGGTCTTGCGACGGGCACTAAAGGCGTCGCGTACGATATTGTCCAGCACCTCTTCGGAGATCGCCTTGACTTCCGGTTCCCTGGGGCGGAGTCGAACCACCGCAGAATGCACTTTGGGTGGCGGGTCAAAGGAGCCCGGCGGGACCGGGATCAGTGATTCGACATGGCAACGATACTGGATCATCACACTCAGCCGGCCGTACTCTGAGGTGCCTGGTCTGGCATCCATGCGTTCAACCACTTCACGCTGCAGCATAAACAGCATGTCATTAATTCGGTCAGTCCGGTTTAGCAGATGAAAAAGGATTGGCGTGGAAATGTTGTAAGGCAGGTTGCCGATGATTCTCAGGGGAGCCTCAGCCGGAAAAATGGATTCCAGATCCGTCTTGAGCACATCCTGGTTGATTAACTGGAAATTTACCTTGTCGCTAAATTGCTGTTTTAGTCTTGCGGCCAGATCCCTGTCCAGTTCGATGGCGCAAATACTGGCGCCACTTTCTATCAGTGGTGCGGTCAAAGCGCCCAGGCCTGGCCCGATCTCGATAATGTGATCTTCAGGTGATGGGTTCAGGGCTCGAAGAATCTTGCCAATGACGGTTTCACTGGTCAGGAAATTCTGGCCAAAACGCTTGCGAGCGCGATGTCCGGACGTCCGCTGGGTGGGCAGTGGTGACATCTTTGCCTAGGTTCGCTGACTGCTAATCATTTGGCTGGCAATATGAATTGCTGCCAGCAACGAGCTTTCATCGGCCTTTCCTGTTCCAGCCAGGTCCAGTGCCGTACCGTGATCTACCGAGGTGCGGATGAAGGGCAGGCCCAGTGTGACATTAATGGACTCGCCAAATCCCTGGGATTTAAGTACAGGCAAACCCTGATCGTGGTACATCGCCAGCACGGCATCAGCGGACTCCAGGTACTTAGGTGTAAACAGGGTATCTGCGGGCAGGGGACCAATTAATTGCATGCCTTCTTTGCGCAGCTGCTCTAGAACGGGCTCAATAATGTCGATTTCCTCACGGCCCAGGTGCCCGCCTTCGCCGGCATGAGGGTTAAGGCCAGCAACCAGTATACGGGGGTCCGCCAGGCCGAATTTCTCAACCAGGTCGGCGTGCAGTATGCGCACGGATTGCTCGACTTCGTGGGAAGTGATGGCATCAGCAACCTTGCGCAAGGGCAAATGGGTTGTCACCAGGGCGACCCGCAGTCGCGGAGAAGCCAGCATCATGACTACCTTTTTTACTCCGGCCTTTTGCTGGAGAAATTCTGTGTGCCCGGAAAACGCAATGCCTGCTTCATTAATCACACTTTTTTGTACAGGCGCCGTCACCATGGCCGCAAAGGCTCCGGCCTGTACCCCATCGGTTGCCTGGTCCAGCATTTCCACCACGTATTCTGCATTGGCAGAATCAAGTTCGCCGGCATGGCAGGGTGTTCTGAGTGAAACTTCGGACACCCAAAGTGAGCCGGGCGTGTGTTGAACCACTGGCGTGTTCTCTGTCCAGTGCTTTAGTTCGATATCGAGCCCCAACTCTTGGGCGCGAGTTTCAAGCAAATGTATGTCTGCCAATGCCACCAGCTGAACATGATGTTCACGCATGGCAGCCTTTAGCAAAATATCGGGCCCGATTCCGGCAGGTTCTCCCGATGTAATGGCAATCCGGTACAAATGAACGCTGACTTACTGGTCGAGAATACTAACAAAGGCATCGCCGCGGATTTCCCGCAGCCACAGGTCCAGTTCCTCGGGGAAACGCTGATTGTGCAACACCCCATAGGCCTGGTTACGAATGATGTTATCACTCATATCCTGTTCACGCCGGTCTTCTACCATAAGGATGTGCCAGCCAAAGCGTGTTTCGACAGGAGGACTGACTTCGCCAACTTCCGTTGCGTTCATGGCGGCTTCAAAGGGAGGCACCATTTGTCCGGGCATTACCCAGCCCAGATCGCCGCCTTTCAGGCTATTTGAAATATCTTCGGAGTACTCGGCGGCCAGGTCTTCGAAAGATTCCCCATCCAGCACACGCTGCCGAAGATTTTCTGCCATTTCCCGTGTTTCCTCGCTGTTGCGGATCTCATTGGGCATCAACAGAATGTGTCGGGTTTTGGTTTGCTCGACCATTTGTTCCTGTGACATGCCGCCACGCTCATCGAGAATTTTAAAAATATGAATGCCACCGGAGCTGCGTACGGGCTCGGTATAGCCACCGGTTTCTGTGGCTTCCAGTGCCTCGCGAATTTCCTGGGGAAATTCCATGGAGCGTCGCCAGCCGATATTGCCACCATCAAGCGCCGTCGGGCCATTGGAGTATTGCACAGCCATGGCCTCGAAAGGTTCACCGGCTTCCAGGTTTTCTATTACTGCATTTGCGGTATTCTGGGCAGAGGCAACCTGGCCGGGATCAGCATTGCTGGATAGGTTGATCTGGATATGCTGCAGATTCAGGCTGGGCGACTGCCAGAACTGTCCTTCCGTAGAGCGAAGAAAGTTATCAATCTCTGCCTCGGTGATGTTAATACGATCATTGACGGCGGCTTGCTGTAATTGCTGAATGGTGAGTTCCCGACGAATCCCGCGCATGAAGCTGGTGACGCTTTCACCCTGGGCTTGCATCTCGGATATCACCTCTTCGGGCGAGGTTCCCTGGCTATTTGCCATTTGTGCTAAAGATTGATTGACCTGGGCATCTGTTGGGTTGATGCCATATCGCTGTGCCAGCTGAAGCTGGATGGTTTCAATGATGAGTCGTTCCAGTAGCTGTTCGCGTAGTTCGTCATCAGGTGGCAGCTGTTGCGGTTGGTCGGCGAAGCGTGCCTTGACGTCCTCCACCCGGGTTTCGAGTTCCGACGAGAGTACAACGCTGTCATCGACAATGGCGATGATCCGATCAATTTGTTGGCCCTGGGCAATGGCCGGTTGGATTCCGCTGAGTAAAAGGAAAACCGCGGCAATGGTTTGATAAATATTCATTCGATATACGATTTGTATTGTTTCGTCGTTTAGGGTCGATAACCTATTTACGAGGCGGGGCATTATGGTGTCCCGCTTCCTGTCTTAGCAAGTGCTACCGGCCTTGAGCTATAAACTAAGGCGATTGCACCAACTCGGCACCGGATCTTCCTATCCCGCCCAGCCCGAAAAATTCAAAGCTCAAGATAACATTTTTCCCCCGTTGGGGATCGGTTACCACCAGCCCATCATGGATGGAACGCTCCAGTCTGTCACGCAAGCCGAGGGTGATATTCCAGCAGCAACTCTCATAACTGACACCGAATAACCGGTCCAGGTTCCGGTCATTTTCAAGATCAGACTGGACACCAAATACCAATCCCCATTGTTCATCTAATTTCCATTGTCCACGAACATATGCCTGGGAGATGTCCTGCTCAACCATATGTGCGAAAGAGGTATTTGAGTTGATTTCAATGTATGACTCATTGCGTTCGGACAGGTACCCCAACCTGAGGAAGTTGTCTGAATCTTCCGCGCGGTAATCCAGCTCCAGTCGCGAGCGGTCCAGTCGCGATTCTCGTGTATCCCAGAACACACTGGCCGATGCTGACCACTGGGAGCTGATCTGCCAGTCGGCCTCGCCGATGAGTTCAGAACGATTGCGGTCTTGTTCGCGAATGTGCCGGTACAGGTCTCCCGAAAGTAAATTCAGGCCTGTGACCGGCACGGTACTGACAGAGGGCGGTGTCGGGCCGGTAAATGGTGCCGATTCGAACCCGGTCTCCGTATTTCCTGAAAGTGGATTAATAAAGATAGCGTGGCCCGGTAATGGGTTGGTATTGTCCAGGTACGGGATCAGGGAGCTGACAGGCTCGTCAAGATAGAACGCCTGGCCCAAACCCAAAACCAGGACTTCCCTTCGTGTATCCAGGGTGTAAAAACGGGACTGAACCCCCAGGCTCAGGCGGTTGGCATCTTCCATTCGGTCTCCGCCGACAAAGATGGAGTCGCGAAACAATTGATCCAGCGACTCAGTGGCATAGGCCGTGTCAAATACCGGAAGATCGCTTTGTTGGTCTGCCTGTCGGTATAAATAGTAAAACCGGGGTTCCAGTGTCTGGATAAAGTCACGCTTACCCAAAGAGGCTTGCCTTTCGAAAAACAGTCCGGCGTCCAGGCTTGCCTCCGCCGCAAAGGCGGAAGGTGAGTTATCAGTGTGGCCAAGCAAGGCGGTATCCAACTGGTAGGAACGATAAGCAGTGCCCAGCCCGGGTCGTATGTATCCCCAGGATTGCTCGTTTTCCCAGTATGCTGACCAGTCCAGTTGCAGACGATTGCCCTCGGGACGCTGAAAACGCGTGTCCGGCAGATAGCGGGTATATTGACCAGTCTGGTTATTGGTCAGGTCGAACCGGGTGAATGTCGCATCGAGTTCCAGCGCAATATCCCCGAAACGATATTTCCCCAGCGCGCCCAGCCGGGGCAGTTCCCGATAATGTCGTTCGTCTTCCTCAATCAGGTTTTGATAGCCGCGGGTTGCTGCCGACAACTGCCAGTTGCCCGTCTGCGTGGAGACCTGCGCGTACTGTTTGAGAAACAGGTCCCGGTCGTCCTGGGTCAGTGTAGTGGTGGCCCAGTCATCCAGGAAGTCTTCATCGCTGACTGCCTGCATGTCAATCTGTGTCTGCACCGAGCCGAATACTCCGCGGTGCTCAATCGAAGTGGCCCAGCGGTTGTCAGGGTAATTCGGGTTAATATCGTCATCGGGGAAAAATGTCCCGGAAACCTGGCTGTGGCTTTGCGCAGTCAGCAAACGATATTCGGCTTCCATACCCGCACCTCGCCTGGCGGCATATCGTGGTGTCAGGGTGAGGTCTTGGTTGGGAGCGAGGTTTACATAGTATGGCTGGGCGTACTTAAAGCCTTCATCGGTGCTGTAACCAATCTCCGGGTAAAGCAGGCCACTGGCACGGCGATCATCGATAATAAACTGAAACCAGGGAACGTAGGCCACGGGTGTATTGGCAACTTCCAGTTTGACATCCCTTGCTGTCGCCCGGCCTGTCTGTTCATCGATATTAAGTTCTCCCGCATAAAGCGCCCAGGCTTCATCACCGGGCTCGCAGGTTGTGTACGTTGCGTTGTTTATGCTGATACCGCCAAAAGGGGAGCGTTCAATTTGATCGGCGGTACCGCGAATTCGCTGTTCGTGAATCACATACTGTGCGCCCTGAACTTCAATACGGTCTTCCCGTGCATCAATCGAGGCGGAATCCCCCACCAGGAGAATCCCCGGTTCGCGGATGAGGATATTACCCTCCAGTTCAAGGCTCCCCCGGGTGCGGTCAATTTCTACGCGATCAGCACGCAATTGCCGGAATCCCTGCGTGAATTCCACATTGCCTTCCAGGGTGGCTGTTTCATTGGCGGTATTAATCTGGCCGGAATCTGCCATGGCCTCAATGGGAGACTGGCCGGGGTCACTGGTTTCGTCCCTGGCAGGATTAACGTAAGCGCCATCGCAGGCCTGCGGGCAATTTTCACGTTGTGCTTCGGTTAATTCTGCCCGGGGAACCCAATCCAGCTGTCGGGCATCGTTTTGTTGTGCATGCAGGACAGGGCAAAGCAAGAGGATAAACAGAGAGAATCCAATGCCGTTGACGAGTGAAAAAGGGGTTCCTGGCCGTATGCCCATGAGGTCGCTGTGTTAATTTGTCGATGCGTATTCCGAAAATCAGCTCGCTATTCTACTTAAACCACTGTTTCTATGGTGTAGTATTTGGCCGCGATATAACGAATAGATTGTACGAACTTGGATCTTATAGAATTTGCGCACTCTTATGGCCCAGCTGATATCGACTATCAGGGGGCGGCCCTGGAACCCCTGCTTGGGGATGCCGGCTTTCGCCGCTATTACCGATTGAGCTCAACACCCAGTCTGATGCTGGTGGATTCTCCCCCGGATAAAGAGCGTAATCTGGAGTATGTTCGGGTAAACGATTACCTGGCCCGTCATCGGGTTCGGGTGCCACATATGCATGCGGTCAGCTTCGAGCAGGGCAAGTTGCTGCTCGAGGATCTGGGTGAGCAGTTATTGCAGGAGTACCTGACAACGGAAAACGCTCATCAGATGTACACCAGGGCGCTGGATATGCTGTACCAGATGCAGGTGGCGAAAGATCGACCTGACTGGCTGCATGATTATTCTGCCGAATATCTTCTGGAAGAAATGCAATTATTCCGGGAATGGTTTGTTGGGCAATTGCTGTGTGTCACCCTCGATCAGTCCTCGCAGTCAATTATAGAAGCAGCGTTTGAACTGTTGGTAGATGCGGCCACAGAACAGCCGCAGGTATTTGTGCATCGTGATTTTCATTGTCGCAACCTGATGGTATTGCCGGACAAGACACTGGCGACCATTGATTTCCAGGATGCCGTCTGGGGCCCCATTACCTATGATCTGGTGTCGCTATGCCGGGACTGCTATCTGCGCTGGCCCAAAGAGCGAGTGAACGAATTCGTGAACAGCCATGCCCAACGATTGCACAAGAATGGAATACTTACGGACGAAGCGTACACAAACTTTGGCCGCAGCGTTGATCTAATGGGCTTGCAACGACATATTAAGGTGCTGGGTATCTTTGCGAGATTGAATTTGCGCGATGGTAAATCCCGTTATCTGCAGGATCTGCCGCTGGTTCTGCGCTATACGCTGGAGGTCACAGCCAGCTACCCGGAACTGCAGGAATTTCACGAGCTGATCAGAACACAGCTGGTACCCGTAGCTGCCAGGCAAGACTGGTATCAGGATTGGCAAACGGCTGGAACCCTGCTGGATTTTTAGCGAATAATCCGGAGACCGCCAATAAATACACGAGACAAATATTGTGGCTGTTAAGAGAGCATTAATTTTCGCCGCAGGCCTGGGCAAACGGATGCGGCCTTTGACACAAACAACACCCAAGCCCCTGCTTGAAGTTGCCGGTAAGCCGTTAATCCAGTTTCACATTGAAAAGCTGGTCGATGCGGGTGTTCGCGATTTGGTGATCAATACACACTGGCTGGCGGATCAGCTATTGGCATCACTTGGAGATGGTCATCAGTTTGGTGCCAGCATTCACTGGTCGTATGAACCTGAAATCCTGGATACAGGAGGCGGCATGCTCAACGCGCTGCCCCTGTTGGAAAAGGACGGTGACACAGAGTTTATTGTGGTTAATGGCGATGTCTGGACGGATTATGCCCTCTCCGGACTGCTGGATATCCAGTTGCCCCGCGAGTCCGCACATCTGGTGATGGTTCCCAATCCGGCGCAACACATGGCGGGAGATTTTGGTATCAATGAACAGGGGATGTTAAGTAGCAACGCCCGACCAACTCATACATACAGTGGCATGGGCCTGTTTTCTACAGAGTTTATTCGACGGTTTCGGCCGGATCGACGCAAATTCCCCCTGGTCGAGTCGTTGCAAGCGGGTATAGCTTGCGGCAAGGTAAGCGGAGAGTTGTATCAGGGGGACTGGGAAGATGTCGGCACCCCGGAACGGCTGGACGAGTTAAACGCCCGGATGAATAATTAACACCCTATGACAAGCCAACTTCACTGGAAAGCACCATGCCTGAATACCTGATTGCCCCTTCGATCCTTTCTGCCGATTTTGCCCGTCTGGGTGCCGAGGTTGATTCGGTTCTGGAGGCCGGTGCCGACTGGGTGCATTTTGATGTGATGGACAATCACTATGTGCCCAACCTCACCATTGGTCCGATGGTATGCAAGTCCTTGCGCGATTACGGGGTGACAGCGCCCATTGATGTTCATCTTATGGTTGAGCCTGTCGATGACCTGATCCGCATGTTTGCCGATGCCGGGGCCAGTTACATCAGCTTCCATCCGGAGGCCAGCCGCCATGTCGACCGCTCCCTTCAGCTGATTCGTGACCTTGGCTGCCATGCAGGGCTGGTACTCAACCCGGCAACCTCACTGGGCGTGGTTGAGCATGTGCTCGACAAGCTGGACTTGCTGCTTCTGATGTCGGTCAACCCGGGCTTTGGCGGACAGAAATTTATTCCCAACACGCTGAATAAACTCAGTCAGGCACGAGAGTTACTCGATTCATTCGACAATGATATCCGCCTGGAAGTGGACGGTGGGGTTGGCGTCGACAATATTGCCGAGATTGCGGCCGCCGGTGCCGATACCTTTGTAGCCGGCTCGGCTATCTTTGGGTCAAGCTCTTATGCGGAAACGATTTCTGCCATGCGCAAGGCGATTCAGTAAGAGAATGCCCTGAAAACGACCGTCCCGGCCTAGGCCGGGTTCAGGCGCAAGAAGGGGTTTAGCAATTTCCCCCAAAAGCCGGTAAAGCGAACCGGCGCTTCAACCACCGTCAGGCAGATGCAATCACGGTTGGCAGCAGCATAGGGCTTGTGAATTTCTCCCGGTTGTTTCAAGAGGAAGTCACCAGGCTGGTAGACACCGTTTTCATCCGAGAAACTGCCCTTCAATACCAGCGTGTATTCCTGACCCCGGTGGTCATGCTCCATGACTTTTCCACCAGCAGATATTTTGTGCAAAGACACTTCTGCCTGGGACTGCCCGGTTTTTAAAGAAGCGATTTGCAGTGAGCTCGTCAATTTTTTCCATTTCAGCTGGGTTCGACTGCCTATCAGTTTGGACACGACCGGCGGCAAGCCTGTCAGCCCGGTATCGTAATGGGAGAAGCCTTCTTTGTGTTTGGGCTGGGTCTCGGGACGGGACTCCATTTCGTCGATTTTCTGCATCAGCGAGTCCAGCACAGAGGCATCGACTTCCACCGCCTGGCGTTGATCCAGAATCGTCCCGCCGATGTGTTGCAGGCTCTGTACCTGCTTTTTGCACTGATGGCAAAAATGCAAATGGGCGCTTACGGCAATTGATGGCGCTGTGTCCAGGCTGCCGGCCGCATATTCAGCAAGTGTATTTATGTTTGGGTGATACTTAATCATGGCAATAGGTTATGTCAGCAAATCTGCCTTGTCGGCCGATTGGGTGATTTGTATTTTCATCTTGGCCAGTGCCAGTCGAAGGCGCGACTTCACTGTGCCCAAGGGTAAATTTAATTCTTCGGCAGCAACCGTATGGGTTTTGCCTTCCAGATAGATTATTTGAACAATTTGCGCTTGCTCGGGTGGCAAGTCTTTCATGGCCTCCATGACCAGCGTTTGTTCGCGCTGATACTGAAGCTGTGCCACTGGCGATTCCTCTTCTTCTGTGGCCCAGATGTCTTCGGTTTCCAATACCTCGGTGTTATGGCGAGCCTGGCGTCGCAACATGTCAATGCGCGTATTACGGGCCATGGTAAATACCCAGGTGCTGGCCGCGGCCTTTTCCGGTTTGTACTTGGTCGCCTTGGTCCAGACTTTAAGCATGACTTCCTGTACCAGCTCGTCCGCCTGGGTCGATGACATCATCATTCCCTGGTGATTGAGGAAGTAGCCTTTAATCAAGGGTGAAAAATGTGCAAAAAAGCGTGCAAATGCTTCGCGATCACGTTTTTTCCCGATCGCTACCAGATCTTCTGACCAACTGTCTGTTCGCCTGGCTGTGTTTTGCAATTTTTGCTCCCGGTCAGGTTTAAAACTGGCAACTACAGAAGCTTTCTGTGTCCTGGTCGATTCATTGGCGAGCAATGTTTCTTTGTGTGACAGGTGTGCCATTTATTTCTACCTAACTATGTTCTACAACGCCTGTTACGTCCAGCAAGATGGTTTAGTTCATCTGAAAATAAAGAATTAATTTTTTTATTGTTCAGGAGGGGGGCGGAGAATTTAGTGCTTTCCCTGATCCATGCGTATTACGACTGCGTAGATTGGCTTGATATTTCAGGAAATCAGGTCAGCGACGTTTATGAGCCCGGAACTAGCCAAGTTATGTGACTTTTATTCAGAATTTAATCAGGCGGCACTCTGGCGGCTCTCTGAGCTATACACCGAGGACTGCTTCTTTAAGGATCCCGTACATGAAGTTAAAGGCCTGGATAGTCTTAAACCCTATTTCGACCGAATGTCCGCATCTCTCACTTCCTGTAAATTTGAGTTTCACTCAACTATCCAGCAGGAAGAAAGTGCGTTTCTAAGCTGGACCATGCATTTCAGTCATCCCCGGCTGGCCGGTGGATCTCTACAGGCGCTGGATGGCTCGACGGAGCTGCGCTTTGCTGGCGGCAAAGTCAGTTACCACCGCGACTACTATGATCTTGGCGCCATGCTTTATGAGCAACTGCCTCTTCTTGGTCGGTTAATTCAATTCATCAAGTCCCGAATCGCCTAAAGGCCAGTCGTTTATGCAAAGTAAAAAGACCATCTGGATTACCGGAGCCACCTCAGGTATTGGCTCAGAGTTGGCCAGGGCATACATAGAACAAGGCCATTTTGTGATTGTCAGCGGACGCAATCGAAAGGCCCTGGGAGAGCTGGAGGAGATGGCTCCGCAACGGGTGAGAGGAATTGATTTTGATTTGTCTGGCGCCTTTTCCGACAATCTGGCGGCTCGTATCCAGGAGCATACGGATACGCTTGACCTGGTCGTTCTGGCGGCCGGTGTTTGCGAATATGTGGATCGTCCGGATTGTGATCTTGATCTTTATCGCCGGGTCATGGAAGTCAATTTTTTTGCCCAGATAGAATGTGCACGAGTCGCCCTGGCTTTTTTGCGAAACAGCGAACTGCGGCCCCAGCTGGTTGGTATCGGTTCACTTGCGGCACACCTGCCATTTCCCCGAGCTGAGGCCTATGGTGCATCCAAGGCGGCGTTTGAGTATTGGATGGACTCCATGCGTATTGATCTGGATTCTGCCGGAATTGATATAACGCTGGTCTCTCCCGGGTTTGTAGATACCCCGCTCACGCGTAAAAACGATTTTGAAATGCCCACGTTGATGACGCTGGAGCAGTCAGTTCCGATTATCTTATCCGGTATAGAAAAGCGTCGGCGACATGTCCGTTTTCCGCGTCGGCTGAGCTGGTCGCTGGGTTTGCTGGGTATGTTTAACAGCCTTTGGTACGGGTTTTTGGCCCCGCGCATGAGTCGCAATAAGGAATTGTAGGAACGTCCCGAACATGGCTGTCTCAGAAAAAACGTTGAATAAACAGAATTCCAGCGAGCGCAAAAAAATCGCTGTGATTGGCGCGGGTATCTCCGGGTTGACCGCCGCCTATAAATTGTCGCCGGATCATGATGTGCATGTTTTCGAAGCCGACGCCCGCATAGGCGGGCATACCGCGACCAAAGAGGTTCGTCTGGAAGGCCGTAAGTACCATATTGACACCGGTTTTATTGTCTTTAATGACTGGACCTACCCCCACTTTATCCAGCTAATGGATGAACTTGGCGTGGGCTCAAAGCCAACCTCCATGGGTTTTAGTCTTTCATGCAGGCAGACGGGGCTGGAATATTCCGGCAGTGGCCTGGGAGGCTTGTTTGCCCAGCGGCGCAACTTATTGAGCCTCTCACACTGGCGAATGTTACGTGACATCCTCCGCTTTAATCGCGAAGCGGCTGAACATCTTGAGCTCAATATCATTTCTGAAAATATTCGCCTGGGCGATTATCTTGAACGGCACGGCTACGGGGAGGCTTTTAGACGTTATTACCTGATTCCCATGGCCGCAGCGATCTGGTCATCAGGGCTGGATCATGTTGAACAAATACCTGTGAAGTTCTTTGTCCGGTTTTTTAAGAATCACGGCTTGCTGAATATCCGAAATCGACCACAGTGGCGAGTGATTGAAGGGGGCTCCAGCCAATATCTTGGTCCCTTAACCCAACCATTTGCCAGTCGCATACGTACCAGCTGCCCAGTGAAAGCTGTTCGTCGCGAGCAGGACAGGGTGCTGATTGATTCGGTCAGCGAGAGTGGCGAGTCTTTTGACGATGTCGTGTTTGCCTGCCACAGCGATCAGGCACTTAATATTTTGACGGATGCTACCGAAGAAGAGCGGCAGATTCTTTCAGCCATTCCTTACAGCAAAAACGAAGCGGTTTTGCACTGGGATGAGAGTCTCTTGCCCGAGAATAGGCGCACCTGGTCCAGCTGGAACTACCTGTTGGGAAGGCAGGAAGATCAGGCCGTGCTGACATACAACATGAATATTCTCCAGGGCATTCAGTCTGACAAAACATTTTGTGTGACCCTGAATGCCACCAAGTCCATTGACCCGGACAAAATCTGGGGAGTCTATCGGTATTCTCATCCCGAGTTTCGCCCCGAGGGAGTGCAGGCCCAGGAACAGTTGACGCGCATAAATGGCGCTCGCAATACCTGGTTTTGTGGTGCCTGGTGTCGCAACGGATTTCACGAAGATGGTGTTGTCAGTGCCCTGAATGTGGTTGATGGCATCAGGCAAGGCGTGGAAAAGGGGCGATCACATGCATAGTGCTATCTATACCGGCACCGTGCGGCATCGTCGCTACAAGCCGAAAAAACATGAATTTCGTTATCCGGTTTATATGGTCTGGCTGGATCTGGATGAGCTGGACCGGGTGTTTTCACAAAGTGTTTTCTGGTCGATGGAAAAGCCTGCTTTCGTTCAATGGAAGCGCAAGGATTTTTTTGGGCGATATGACAAACCGCTTAAACATGCCGTTCTTGACTTGGTATATGAGCAGACCGGAAAAAGAGTCTCCGGGCCTGTGCGCATGCTGGCAAACCTCAGGGTTGCGGGCTTTTTGATGAACCCGATCGTTTGTTACTACTGCTATTCACAGGCAAATGATGGCGAACCGGCCCGCCTTGAATATGTTGTCACGGAGGTAACCAACACACCCTGGGGTGAACGTACGCATTACCTGCTCTCATGCCAGGAACTGACTGGCAATAAGGACCGGCTGGCAAGAGGGCGTTTCTTTAAAAATATGCACGTTTCACCTTTCCATCCTATGGATATGCGTTATGCGTGGCGTCTCGATGAGCCATCTGAACGGTTAAGCCTGCACTTTGATAATTATGATTCGTCTGGCGAAAGTGGGGAGCGGGTTTTTGATGCCACGCTTTTGCTCAAGCGTGAACCCATGACGGCTCGTGCCATGCGATCCATTCTTTGGCGTTTCCCGCTGATAACAATGAAGGTTGCCTGGGGAATTTACTGGCAGGCGCTTCGACTGTTCTTGAAGGGCGTTCCTGTGTTTCCGCATCCTCGGCGTGAACAATCAAAAAAGCGATTAAAAACGGAGTAAGACTACCTATGTCTGTGTCTATAGAGCGAACAAATCAACGTTTGATAAATCGGCGTTTTTCCCTGGATGCGCTTGCGCGCAAACTTGTCTTTACCCTGTTGGGACAGTTGCGCGAAGGCTGTCTGGAGATTGAGGAGTGTGGCAGCAAGTATCGTTTTGGCGAGCATGAGTCCGGATCGGAACTTTATGCCAGGGTCCATATTCTTGATCCGTCTGCCTATCGTAAGATCCTGTTAAACGGGACAGTTGGTGTTGCTGAGGCCTACATGCAGGGAAACTGGAAAACGCCTGACCTGTTGTCAGTGATCCAGTTGTTTGCCCGCAATCAGCAGACGTTGAGCGCCATGCAGAATCGATGGACCCGGCTGGGTAGCGGATTTCTCAGGCTGCTACACCTGCTTAACAGGAATTCGCATGCCGGTTCACGTCGCAATATTTCCGCACACTATGACCTGAGCAACGATTTTTTCGCGCTGATGCTCGATCCAAGCATGATGTACAGCTCTGCCATCTACCCGTCTCCCCATGCCAGTCTTCATGATGCGTCAATCAACAAGCTGGAGCATATATGCCAGCGACTGGATTTGCAGCCCGATGACCACCTGCTGGAAATTGGCACTGGCTGGGGGTCAATGGCAATTCATGCAGCGCAAAATTACGGCTGTCGGGTTACAACGACCACCATATCGAAAGAACAATATGACTTTGCCCGGGCCGCGGTTAAGAAAGCGGGCCTGGAAGACCGTATTGAAGTGTTGTTTAGCGACTATCGGGATCTGGAAGGACGGTTTGACAAACTGGTCTCTGTCGAGATGATCGAAGCGGTAGGACACCGCTTTTATCCACAGTTCTTCAAAGGCTGCAGCCAATTGCTTAAGCCGGATGGATTAATGTTGTTGCAATCCATCACCATTGCCGACCAGCGTTATCATCAATATCAGAAATCTGCAGATTTTATCCAGCTTTATATTTTTCCCGGCGGCGAGTTACCATCTGTGCAGGTGATTGCCGATCAGTTCGCCACGCATTCGAATATGCAGATTGTGGGCCTGGAAGATATCACACCACATTATGCGCAGACTCTGGCCGATTGGCGCAAGAATTTCCGGGCGAATATATCCCGTGTGCGGGAACTCGGTTTTGATTCTGTCTTTGAGCGAATGTGGGAATACTATCTCTGCTACTGTGAAGGCGGCTTCAGGGAGCGAATGATCTCTACAGTACAAATACTGGCGGCCAAGCCGGAATGCAGGCAGTTGCCATTAATAAAGCAGTAAAAGACAGGAATGTATAAGGACTAGCGGCTTGCCGTGTCTTCCGAGGTGGATGGCGGGATGGGGTCGTTCAGCCGTGTTTCCCTGGAAGGGGGTTGC
Source organism: Pseudomonadales bacterium (assembly GCA_965222065.1). Lineage (GTDB taxonomy): Bacteria > Pseudomonadota > Gammaproteobacteria > Pseudomonadales > GM7GCV1 > GM7GCV1. Next base: position 1,376,777 of record OZ244933.1, on the reverse strand, counting down.
CCGACCAGGTGCAGATCACCCCAGGGTTTGAGGCGATCAAGATCTTCTGCACAAACCTGACCACGCATCATGCTTTTGATCACCCGGTTTTCGAGCTGTTTTCGGCCGCCGTCGATAACTCTTAGTTTCATTTGCTGTCCTTGATACTTGCCACGGATGTATACAGATACTACTCTTAGGTGCTTCTGGCAGAAGCAGGGATAGGGCGGTAAAGACAAAAATATAAAAAAATTAATGTATGCCCAGGGGACGACTTTGAGCCAGTTCACAGTTTGCCCTTCCCTGATAACAAGGGAAGGGCAATAGAAAAATCTGCTTTTTGGCTACGCTCAGGCGCGACTTTGCAAGGCGCGAATACGTTCGTCGAGTGGTGGGTGTGTCATGAACGCGCGGGCCAAATTACTTTTTGTCATTTTGTTGGAAATACCGAAGGCGACCATGGAATCCGGCATGTCATTGGGCTGACCGCTTTCACGTTGCAGGCGTTGCAGTGCAGAAATCATGGCGCTGCTTCCAGCAAGTCGGGCGCCGGCTTCGTCCGCACGGTATTCGCGGCGGCGGGAGAACCAGAAGACGATCATGCTGGCCAGGATGCCCAGGATGATTTCAGCGATAAAGGTTGTTATCCAGAAACCAATGCCGTGACCCCGTTCGGTTTTAAATATCACCCGATCCACGGTATGCCCAATAATCCGGGCAAAGAACATCACAAAGGTATTCACCACGCCCTGGATGAGGGCCAGCGTGATCATGTCGCCATTGGCTACGTGACCGATTTCATGGCCAAGCACTGCCCGGATTTCGTCCTGGTCAAAACGATCCAGCAAACCGCGGCTCACTGCCACAAGCGCCTTGTTTTTATTCCATCCGGTCGCAAACGCATTGGACGTGGGTGAAGGGAAAATACCTACCTCAGGCATGCCGATGCCCGCCTCACTGGCCAGTTGGCCGACGGTGTTAATGAGCCAGGACTCCTCTGCTGTCCGGGGTTGTTCGATAATCTGGGTTCCGGTTGCCCGCTTGGCCATCCATTTGGAAATCATCAGCGAAACAAAGGAGCCGGACATACCGAACACAAAACAGAAGATCAGCAGGTTCTGCAAATTGAGACCGCTACCACTTTGCTCCAGGTAGGAACCGACACCCAGCAGGCTGAGAGCAATACTCGCGACGACAATGACTGCCAGGTTAGTTAGCAGAAACAGGAAAATTCTCATCATGGTGGGATTGGCTCCAGGGTCGATATCGAACAGGTTTCATGGTTGACTGATTAATAGGGTGACTCGAAATGCTTTTCAAGCCCCGCTTCCTTAAAATAGCGTCATCTATCTTCTTTGCTCGCAGTGAATAGTATCCCCGCAGCATTTCATTTAGACAACAAGGCCCATGGAACTTTATGCCAAACGAAACAGACCTGACACTAAAATATATTGAAATTGAAACCAACAAGCGACCTGATGCCGCCGTGATCTGGCTTCATGGGCTGGGGGCCAGTGGTGATGACTTCGTGCCCCTTGTTCCCGAGCTGGACCTGCCTTCAGATACTGGTATTCGTTTTATATTCCCGCATGCGCCCATGTTGCCTGTCACCATTAACGGGGGAATGGTCATGCCGGCCTGGTATGACATACTGGAGATGAGTATCGAGCGACAGGTGGACCGGGTCCAGCTGGAGCAATCAGCCAGGGCAGTGCTGAAGCTTGTCGATGCGGAAATAGCCCGTGGTATTCGTTCCGAGAGGATTATCCTGGCCGGATTCTCCCAGGGAGGAGCCGTGGCCTATGAAGCCGGACTGAGTTGTCCCCTCAAGCTGGGTGGATTGATGGCCCTGTCGACGTATTTTGCCACGCAGGATACTGTTCAGATTAATCCGGCCAACGCCGATCTACCTATCGCCGTTTATCATGGTATCTATGACCCGGTCGTACCAGAATCCCTGGGCCAGCAAGCCTGTGCCAAATTGCGTGAGTTGGGCTATTCGCCTGAGTACTGGACCTATCCTATGGAGCACAATGTTTGTCCCGCCCAGATACTGGAAATGTCTGAATGGATACAAAAAATTATCTAGTGCCCGGGCAAATTTGGCTGCCCTTTATCCTGGTTATATGGATATTATTTTTAAGTATTTTGAAGAATAAACCAGACTTCCTATAGTACGCGGCCCACTTTTCCCATGAGCCCAAATCCTGATGGAGTCAGGAGGATGCTCTTTTTTCATTTAAACAGCCAGGTTGAACTTTGATCGATCTCGATACCGCCAACAAGGAATTGCGCGACCTCCCTCCTGAGGAGGTTATTCGCTGGGCGGTTAACCTTGGTGAACCGACGATTACCTCAACCAGTTTTGGTCCCAACTCGGGTGCGATCCTGCACCTGCTTTCCCGGGTTGACAAGAACGTGCCGGTCGTATGGGTGGATTCCGGGTACAACATGCGCGATACCTATGTGGTGGCCGATCAGTTGATTGAAAATCTTGGCCTGGATGCCCGCATCTATGTGCCGGCCGTGACCGCGGAACACCTGAACGTCAAACTTGGCGGTATCCCCACGCTGGATGAACCCGACCTGCACGATGAATTTACCCGTATCGTCAAACTGGAGCCCTTTAACCGGGCACTGGAAGAGCTACAGCCCAAAGTGTGGATTAGTGGCATCCGTCAAAGTGACACCGACTTCCGCCGTGGACTGGACATCCTGTCCTACGATAACCGCGGTATTTTAAAAGTGGCACCGATTTTCTACTGGTCGGATGAGGAGCTTGAAGCCTATATGAAGGAACATGAGCTGCCTTCATGCCGCCATTATTTTGATCCCACCAAGGTTGAATCTGGCCGCGAATGCGGATTGCATACTTCAGCTTAGTTTAAGCATTCAGCCTTACTGCCAGCTATTTTTAAAGGATATACTCTAGCTAAATCATTGCTCGATAGGGTAGTTTTTGCGTTATACCCTGTGTGTTAACAGGGTAAACCAGAATAAAGGGCTGGCGTATGAATTTCCTGAAAGCATTACTTCTTCTCACGCTGTTTGCCAGCTTGTCCGGTTGTGAAAGTAATCCAACGGAGGGAGTGGGTTTTTCTATTCCGGCGCAAAAGCCCAACATTGTCATGGTATTGGCCGATGACATGAGCTGGTTTGATATTGGTGCGTATCATCAGGAATTTACTTATGTGCCCAAAAATGCCATTACACCAAATATCGATAAGTTAGCTCAGGAAGGCACTCTTTTTAAACGCGCATTTACCGCAACGGCAATGTGTGCCGTAACTCGCCAGCAGCTTTATACCGGCATTTATCCGGTTCGCAATGGCGCATATGGAAACCATACACGTGTCCATGAGGGCGTAAAAAGTGCCGCCCATTACTTTAAAGATCTGGGGTACAGGGTTGGTCTGGCAGGGAAAACACATATTGCTCCTTATGCGTCATTTCCTTTTCAGATGGCCGGGGAACAGAACCGGAGCGCGGACGGCGAGACCTCGTTCGGTATTGAGCAGACCAGGGAGTTCATCCATAAGGATAGCGATAAAGCTATATCCGAGAGACAGCCATTTTTTTTGATTGTCGCATCCAGCAGTCCCCATGACCCCTGGACCCGGGGAGATCGAACCCAATATCCGGAAGACAAGCTTCAAATCCCTTCGTTCCTCAATGATACCCCTGATGTTCGCCGTTTAATGGCAGATTATCTGGCAGAGGTTACTGATTTGGACAGGGAGGTAGGCCTGATCGAGGATGAACTGGAAAAGGGCGGCATAAAAGAAAATACCATTTTTATATTTACCAGTGAGCAGGGCTCAGTCTTGCCCTATGGTAAATGGTCGAACTATGACGGTGGCCTGAGGACAGCATTCATTATTCGGTGGCCTGGCAGGATTACTGCAGGGACAAAAACAGATGCCATGATCGAGTACGTGGATGTCCTGCCTACACTAACGGATCTTGTTAGCGGCACCGTGCCAATAGCTCATGATGGAAAGCCGCTTGATGGAAAAAGCTTCAGACCTGTACTGGAAGGGAAGAAAAATGATCACAAACAGTATGTGTTTGGAATCCAAACGACTTACAACATAAAGGATGGCAGTAATTATCCAATACGCTCAGTGCGCGGCCAGGAGTACAAGCTTATTCATAATTTACAGTACCAGAACGACTTTTCGAACCTGATTGTGGCGAGTCCCTGGTATCAGAGAGAGTTGAAAGTGGAGAGGGAGCAAAATAAGAACAACTATGCAAATTTTGTGAGCCGCCCCGAATTTGAACTCTACAATGTAAAAGATGATCCTTTTGAGCGTAATAACCTGATCAATGATGAGCAGTATCAGGACATAGTTGCTCGACTTAAGGCTGAGTTATCAGATTGGATGAACCAGCAAGGTGATACCGGGGCGCCAATGGAGACAGCGGTTTGCCAGCGGGAAAACAGTCCCCATGGCTTGTGTCCCGGTGCTGTGCAAGAGTCAAATGACAGCATGTTTAAGAAGTCATTTTTATAAATAAATCTTATCTGTTGGCTTAAAGTTCAGTTCACTCGTACCGAGCCTCAATCGGCATTAGTGCTGCCTTGATGGTATTTGCCCAAATGCGGGTGCCCTTTTCATTCAGGTGCAGTCCGTCCTCGACGAAAATATCGTCCAATACCTCGCCATCCTCATCGAGGAACGGGGTGGCGATATCAATATAGAAAATCTTGTCGCTTTGTGCCGCCATCTCTTTGTAGAGCTCGTTGGTTGCTTGTGCGACATCCCAATATTCCCAGCGAGCAAGACTTGGCTTGACGGATATCAGGTAGAAACGGGTCTCTGGCAAGGCGTTGTGAACGGCAGTAACAATTTCCCTGAACTCTTCGGCGATCTTCTCGGGTGGGACACCGAAGGCACCGGTGTCGTTATCACCTTCATAGATGACGACAGCCCGTGGTTCGTATTTGATAACAATTCGGTCGAGGAAGTACTGGAGGTCAGCCATGGTACTGCCACCAAACCCTCTGGGAATCACCGTCAGCGGTGCCAGGTCTTCTCTTATTGTGGGATGCCAGCGCCTGATGCTGGAGCTGCCGGTAACCACGATAGCACCTTCTGGGGGTAGCATTTCTTCGTCAGTGGCCTCGAAAGCCTCGATCTCCTCATTAAACCTGGTGGGGTCAATCGTTCGGGGCGCGTCAGTCTGTGCCCACAGACTGGTGGACACACTGACAATTAGTATTAGTAAAAATGGCAAAAATTTCCGGGCCTTCATAAAGAGATCCTGTTTTTTTTAGTTCTGCGCTTAAAAAATTAAAGGATTAACTTTGACTATAAAGTAAAAGCGCGAAAGAGGCCTAACGCGCATGGCAAAAAATACGTTTACAGACACGAGTGCCTGGGTTGCCTGATAAGATAACCGCTGGCTTTATATATCGACAGGTCATTGATGAGAATTGCCATTGTGGGTGCCGGTATTTCCGGTTTGACTGCTGCCCTGGCTTTGCACAAGTACGGCCAAAAAAATATTCAGGTCTTTGAGCGTGCTTCTGAGCCCTCTGAAGCAGGTGCGGGTATTCAGTTGGCGCCCAATGCGGTTCGGCTTCTGCATATGCTGGGCCTGTCCGGTGAAGTTGCAAAAATAGCGCACTGTTCGGATTACGGTGAGTTGCGAAGGGCGAGGGATCATCGCCAGCTGGCTACGCTGCCGTATTCCGGTTATTTCAGAAAGCGATATGGCGTCCCTGCATATCAGCTACTGCGATCCGATCTTCATCGCCTGCTGGTCGATGCAGTTCGACATGCACAAATAAGGTTGAAGACGGGAAAAACGCTGCTGGAAAGCCGGCACCAGGGCCAAGGTGTGGAATTGTCCTTCGCCGATGGCGGCGTACATGAAGCAGACCTCGTGATCGCTGCGGATGGTGTCGGGTCGGTCCTGTCAGAACAAATGTTCCCTGGGCATTCACCTCGATATTCCGGCGTTGCCTGTTGGCGTGGACTGATAAACCAGGTTGACTCAGGTGTTGACCAGGTCACGGTTTGGGTGGATCAGGATCGGCATTTGGTGGCTTACCCGGTGGGCCATAGTTCCCAGGTGAATCTGGTGGCAACGATCAAAAAACCCCAGTGGGATGAACAGGAGCGGGTTGTTGCTTCTTCCAGGGAGGACTGGGCGAGCGCGTTCGAGGGCTGCTGCCCGGAAGTGCTGTCGCTTATAGAACAGGCACCCGAATCACGTCTCTGGGGTTTATTTGAACAGCGTGATTTGCCCGCCTGGCATCATGGATGTCAGGTCCTTATTGGTGATGCGGCTCATGCCATGTTGCCGAATTTGGCCCAGGGGGCAGCCCAGGGAATGGAGGATGGGTTTATGCTGGCGCAGTTACTGGCAGGGGCACGATCTGTGCCCGATATAGAAGCCGGACTGGCCAGCTTCTATGAAAAGCGCCGCGAGCGAGTCAAACGGGTTCAGGAAGGTGCCCGCTGGAATCTGGCGTTTTTCCACCAGCCGAGAGGAGTGGCAACGGCGTTGAGGGATGGGTTGATGCGCTTGGGAGGCCCGATGACAACCGGAATCATCGCGCGGAAGTACCACTGGTTGTATTCCCGCAGCGGCTAGATTACTCGTTAAAAATAAATCCGTTATCCTGGGCCGGGTTAGTCGATACACCGGAATCGTCTGAAGCTGGAAGCTCTTCAAGTGCACCCGGACGACTCGGCAGGCTCTCAAAAGGTGATGGGCGACCGGGAGAAAGTCCCTGACGGGCGGGATTACTATTTCGTGGACCAGGATTCGTCGACAGGATAAATTCTCCCTCAAAACGAATGCGGATTCTGTCATCAATAATGGGCAGATAGTCGGTCATTTCCCAGTCGCTGCGGTTTAGCTCGCCCTGTGCTGAAATTCCCACAGTAAAATTTTGGGTCAAGGGGTTGGGGCCAATATGAATAATTTCGCCCTTGAGTGAAACGGGTTGGCTGATCTCCTTAATCTCCAGCGTCCCTTCGATGCTTAACCCTCCCCACTTGGAGAGGGAGACGCCGGTACTGGTAAAGCGAATTCTCGGATGGTTCAGGAAATCAAAAAAGTCCGGGCCTCGCAAGGCTTCGTCCAGCAAGGTGACACCTGAACGAAAGCTGGATACATCAAGATCGAGCTGGATACTTGAATCGCCGGGAGTTGCCTGATTCCAGTCAACATTGCCAGACAAACGCTCGACTTTCACCGGCGTACTGGAAAACCCCAAATGGTTAAAGCTAAAGAACAGATGTGCCTGTCGAGGGTCCAGGGCGTAGTACCCTTCAGGAACATTGGCAAAGTCATTGGCATTACTGGAGGATTCGTCGCCCTGTTCCAGCCCTGTTAGGAGTAATGCTCCATTGGCCCTGGTAACTCGCTTTAGCTGGGCAAAATTACCATTTCCAGGTTCTCTCTCCGCCAGGATTTCTACCATTTCGCCGTTAAACAGTGAGTCACTGTTCCATCCCAGCCGGCGCAACTCAACCGCGGACGGTGCGGTGAGTTGCCAATTCTCGCGTCCTGCTTCCAGTGAGATAAGCGTTTCGGGCTGGACAAAATCAAACCCGGTAACCTGCCCCCTCAGTACTACCTCTTCACTGACAGCCTCATCGCGTTCAATGCTGATCAAACCGAAAGGGGAATCTTCATTGGCCGCGGGTTCCGGGGAGTCCTGGTCAGGACGAGGTTCAAGAAGCTGGGCCTGGCCTGGTCCGGCGATGAGCAGGGCGATAATTGACGGGATAAGGATCCGGGTATTCATGGGTTCCGTGATGCTGACGACATTATGGGTTCAAAAACAGGTAGCTAGTGTAACGGCTGTTTTGTGCCGACAACAGACAGAAGGCAGTTTGTCATTGGTTCCAGCGGTTCAGCCCTGGTTTTGAGCCCTGTCTTTGCGTTCTTCGAGCAAGCGTTTACGGACATTCATCAGCACTTTTCCGTAGTGATTGTCTCCCCGTCCATCGCGGCCACAACCCCAGTAATAGTCGGTAAAGCTGCGCTCGGCAATAAATTGCTCGCCAGTATCAATCAGGGTTTGGGCAATAATGGGATAGGTGCGGCATTTGGTGTAAATGGCCCGGGTCATCAGTGTAGTGCGTACTTTGCTGAAGTCAGGGCGCTTGCGTTTGAACCAGCGATGCCCCAGGCGTCGGGCTTTGCTGACATCTGGCGCCTGACGGATGAGCTCGCGATAGTCGGGATCGGTAAACTTCATCGCCTGGTAATAATGTTCTGCGGTCGGCCATTCCTGGTCATCCAGAAAAAAACCATGGGCTGAATAACTCCCGAGCAACTCATTTGGATCACTCCGGTTGAGCAGCAAGGCATCTTCGGGGATCTTCTTGAGCAGGCTCATTGATTACCGTAAGTACAAGGCGACAGAGCGTTATTCTGCCGCAACGATCAGCTCGGGGTGGTCCAGCAGGTAATTGGTCAATTTAACAATGGCTCGTTCAGTGACTATGCGCTCTTCTTCAGTGAGCTGTTCCAGAATGAGATTCTGGGTCTTTTGGCGCATGGGCAGCACTTCATTATAAAGGCCCAGGCCCTTTTCAGTCAGGTAAAGCAAGCTGCTGCGTTTGTCTTCCGGGTTGTTCTCTTTGCGAACCAGGCCTTTCTGGATCAGCATGGTGACGGCTCGGCTCACCTGTGCCTTGTCGTTCTGGGTTAATTCGACAATTCCACTTACCGTGCCAGGTGATTTGACAGCGAGTTGCCCCAGTGTCCACCACTCAGCGACCGAAAGGTCGTATTTGGAGTTGAGAAAACGTGCTGATCGACGCACCATCAACCGGTAGAGAACACTGATTTTAAAACTCAGGTACTGATTAATTGGCGTATCAGTATCGATTAGATTGGCCATGGGGGTAGGGCTCCAATTGATTCCGAATCACTGGGATAAAGAAAATTTACACACAAATGCAAGGAACAAGATTTTACCTGCGTGAGATAGAATTGATAGTAAATCTGTGTAAAAAGAAGTGAATAATGTCATCTGTTTCCTGGTTCGTATATCTGATTGAATCCAGTGATGGCCGGTTATACACCGGGATTACTACCGATGTCGAACGCAGGTTTCTCGAGCATCAGGGTGTCCTGGGTAAAGACAGGGGGGCCAAATTTTTTCGGGGCCGTCGTCCCGTTGCTGTGGTTTATACCGAATCTCACCCCAGTCGTTCCGAGGCGAGTCGCCGGGAGGCTGAAATAAAAAAACTCAGTGCTGCAGCCAAGCAGGCGCTGGTTAAAAAATGATCGTCAAAGACTCAGACTAAAAATTAAAAAGGTATCTCAGTGGAAAAACTAGCTTCGTTTGTGATCGGCTTTTTTCAGCTTGCGGCAGCTTTCTTTGCATTTTTATTTCTTGCCCTGCTTGTCTGGATCGCCTGGATGTACATCGTCGATGTACGACAGAGAGAACATACGATTCGTCGTAATTACCCTGTAATTGGACGGCTTCGATATAAATTTGAACATATGGGCGAATTTTTTCGCCAGTATTTTTTTGCGATGGATCGTGAAGAAATGCCGTTTAATCGTGCGCAGAGGTCCTGGGCGTATCGGGCGGCCAAAAATGTGGATACCACTATTGCGTTTGGGTCCACTCGTGTCCTTAACCATCCGGGCGAAGTTATCTTTTTGAATTGCCCTTTCCCCAAACTGGACGAAGAGATTGCCGAGCCTTCGGAAATTACTTTTGGTCAGGGGTATGCACGTGAGCCCTATAAAACGTCGGCACTGGTGAATATATCCGGTATGAGTTTTGGTGCACTGGGGGTTCCGGCTGTGCGCGCACTCTCCAGTGGTGCAGCGGCTGCAGGTATATGGATGAATACCGGCGAGGGCGGGCTATCCGAATATCACCTTAAAGGAGGTTGTGACCTGGTCTTCCAGATTGGCACCGCTAAATACGGTGTACGTGACGAAGAAGGCAATCTTTCCGAAAAACGACTACTCGAGTTGGCGGCAATTCCCCAGGTCAGGATGTTTGAAATCAAGTTGAGCCAGGGGGCCAAGCCCGGCAAGGGAGGGATATTGCCTGGGGAGAAGGTGACGCCCGAGATTGCTCTGACTCGCGGGATACCCGTTGGCCAGGATTCAATCAGCCCCAACGGGCATAAGGACATTCGCAATGTTGACGATTTGCTGGATCGTATTCAGTACATTCGCGAACTGACAGGCAAGCCCGTCGGGTTCAAGTGCGTTCTGGGACAAAGCAGCTGGTTGTCGGATCTGTTTGAAACCATCCGCCAGCGAGGTCTGGAGAGTGCTCCTGATTTTATTACGATCGACAGTGCCGACGGAGGGACAGGAGCTGCTCCACAGCCACTGATGGATTACATGGGGTTGCCGATAAAAAGCTCGTTGCCAGTCGTTGTCGACCTGTTGCTGGAATATGGCCTTAAGGAAAGAATCCGGGTGATCTGCTCCGGCAAAATGATTGTTCCCTCGGAAGTCGCCTGGGCATTTGCCATGGGTGCGGATGTGGTGGTGAGCGCTCGTGGATTTATGTTTGCGCTCGGCTGTATCCAGTCGCTTCAGTGCAACAAAAATACTTGCCCGACGGGTATTACCACACACGACAAGGATCTCCAGAGAGGTCTTGATCCGGCGCTTAAGTCAGTGAGGGTGGCCAACTATGCACGCAATCTGGCCCGGGATGTCGGGATGATTGCCCATTCATGTGGCGTTGAAGAGCCTCGACTGCTGAATCGGGCGCATGCACAAATTATTAATGAGGCGGGATTTCCTGAAGCCATGATTGAAGCCTATCCACCGCCTGAAGTCAGGGAGCTAAAAATAAAATAGGCCCTTTTCCAGGGTTACTGAACAAAAATGAAAAAAATGACAGAAAAGTAGTTGAACCTTCTACAGAGATGCAGTTTAATCACCGTCATTCTTGTGAAGGCAGCGCTAACAAGCTGCCTTACGGGAGGGGGTAGAAAAATAAAAAATGAATATTTTGGGGAAACCCAAACAGTGTGGCCCGCCAATTTTGGCGGGTTTTTTTTGCCCCGAATTTGCCGGTTGTTAAGTGTCGGCAACAAAACAAAAGCACAATTTTTGTTACCCTTCCCGTCAAATGAACTCCCATTAATCGGATAGGTATGTCAATAGTCAGAGCCCTCAGTTTATTCGTACTTTTGTGCACGAGCTCCGCCGCCCTGGCCTGGGGTGAGTTTGAACATATGGTGGCAACAGACCTTGCCCTGCAAAAACTGACGCCGGCTGAAAAGCGACGTGTAGAGTCAGATGCCTATGCGTTACTGAGACAACAGGAAACGGATCGTCGCCTTTACTTGCGTAGAAACTTCGAAGGTGCCTCACCATTGGCCCAGGTCTCCCTGTTCGCCGATACCTATCGTAACCTCACTGTGGAATCGCTTTACCAGCAATTTGGTTCGGACGTTCCTGACTACTTTGAAGGCGCTCTACAGCAGGATACCAGTACCTGGCATTACAAGAACCAGCCGTACTATACGACCCTGACTACCACGCTGCTGGATGGTGCCCAGTGCGACCTGGAGCAGGATAGAAATATCAGCTGGGCGCTTGAAGGCCTGGTAGAGGCCTTTCGCAATGCCGAGACAGACGCCAACAGACAGTTGGCATTGGCGATGATTACGCATTTTGTCGTCGATGCTCACCAGCCATTGCACGCCATCACACAGGTCGATGAAGACTGCGAAACCGATCGGGGCGGTAACGGTTTCTGTGTCGAGTATCGAGTGAATGGCCTCACCTGTGAGACCAACTTGCATTCATACTGGGACAATGCGCTGGGCTTTTTTGATACCTATGAAACGGTCGGCGAAGCCATTGAGTTTGTCGAGCGTGTCAATGTTGATCCTGAACAGGCCAGTGAGTTGGACCCCGAGCAATGGCTGCAGGAAGGTTTTACCTATGCCCGGTTTGTTTATTCAATCAAGGATGGCTCCGGTGGTGATCAGTTTTATACCCATGATGGACAGGTGATCTCCTATGAGCGCCTGGCACTAGCGGCCGCCCGGTTGGCCAATATCCTGGAAGACCTCTATTAAATAGCTCTTATACGACGATATGGCGAAATCAATCTTGATCACAGGGTGCTCGTCCGGGATTGGGCTGGATGCAGCCCTTGGGTTACAGCAGCGCGGATACCAGGTTATTGCGACTGTGCGTAATACTGAGCATATAGCCTTGTTGCAGGAAAAAGGGCTCGAACATGTACTGTTGCTGGATTTGCAATCTTCAGAATCCATCAATGCAGCGGTAACCAGCACACTGGAAATTACCGGGAGGCAGTTGTATGCGCTGTTCAACAACGGTGCCTATGGCTTGCCAGGTGCTGTTGAGGATTTGACCCGTGATGCCCTGCGTCGACAGTTTGAAACCAATCTGTTTGGCACCCATGAGTTAACACGGGCGTTTTTACCAATCATGTTGCAGCAAGACGATGCCCGGATAGTGCAATGTAGTTCTGTTCTGGGGCTTGTTGCCATGCCATTTCGCGGGGCCTACAACGCCTCCAAATTTGCCTTGGAGGGGCTGACAGATACCTTGCGGCAGGAGTTGGCAGATACGTCGGTAAAAGTGGTCTCTATCGAACCCGGCCCCATCCTGACTGATTTTCGCAAGAATTCGTTAAAAGCGTTTCGTGAGGAAATTGATATTGAGGCCAGCCGCCACGCTGACTCATATGAGGCCACGCTGAAGCGACTGAATAAAGAAGGTATTGCGCAGCCTTTTACCCTGGGCCCCGAAGCGGTAACCAAAAAGCTGATACATGCGCTGGAATCCAGCCGACCCAGGGCGCACTACTATGTAACCCTGCCCACCTACCTTATGGGATTTCTTCGCAGGGTTCTGGGAACCCGGGCGCTGGATGCCTTTATTAAAAGAGCTGTTTAGTAATGTAAAAACTAGACTTCCAGCACCTTGAGGGTGTTGGTATGACCGCTGGTGCCAATGCTATCGCCCACGGTGACGAGTATGCGGTCTCCCTTTGTTAGCAGGCCATTGTCCACGAGAAGCTTCATGGATGCCTGGATGGATTCGGCTACAGTGAAATTTTCATCGAAGTCGGCCAGATAGGTAAACGCACCGCGTACCAGGGACAGGTATCGCAATGCTTCCGGTTTGCGCGCCAGACTGTAAATTGGCAGGCCGGAGCGTATCCGTGACATCAGTAAAGGCGTGGTTCCGGTTTCGCTGAGGCTGACAATGGCCTTGGTGCTGCCCATATGATTCGCTGCGTACATGGCGGCCATGGCAATGGTTTCATCAATACGTTCAAACTGGCGGTCGAGACGGTGCTGGCTGACCTGGGTTGTGCGTTCTCTCTCCGCCCCCTGGATAATTCTCGTCATTGCCTGGACACACTTGACCGGGTATTTGCCAACCGCTGTTTCAGCAGAAAGCATCACGGCATCGGTACCGTCCAATACCGCATTGGCAACGTCTGAGACTTCCGCCCTGGTTGGAAGTGGGCTTTCGATCATGGATTCCATCATTTGGGTGGCGGTAATCACGGCACGGTTTAACTGCCGGGCGCGCAGAATAATACGCTTCTGCACTCCGACGAGCGCGGCATCACCAATTTCCACGCCGAGATCCCCACGCGCAACCATGACGATATCCGAGGCGCGAATCAGGTCATCAAGCGTTTCCGGTGTCGCCAGGCTTTCTGCCCGTTCGATTTTGGCGACCAGCTTGCCCCGGTAGCCAATCTTTTCTGCCGCTTTTCGCGCCAGGATCATATCCTCTGCTGTTTTGGGGAAACTGATCGCAAGAAAGTCCACGCCGATATCGGCAGCAGTCTGCATATCCTTGTAATCTTTCTCGGTAAGTGCGGGCGCGGATAGTCCGCCACCTGAGAGATTTATTCCCTTGTTACTTGAGAGCAGGCCGCCAAGGACGACAGTAGTTTTGATTTTGCCATCCTCGATCGAAAGTACCTCTAGTTCAATGCGACCGTCGTCGAGCAGCAGTCTGTCGCCTGCCTTGCAATCCTTGGCCAGGTCTTTGTAGAGCACACCGACTTCTTGCTGGTTGCCGGCATCATCTGCAAGTTGGGTGTTCAGCGTAAAGGTATCTCCGGCGTTAAGGTGTATGGGGCCTTCACTAAATTTGCAGATGCGGATTTTGGGCCCCTGCAAATCACCCAGAAGTCCAATATGAACGCCAAGTTTTTCTGCGACTTGTCGAACAGCGTTTGCTCGAGCCATATGTTCTTCAGGAGCACCATGAGAAAAATTCAGCCGAAAACAGTTGGCGCCAGAAAGAATGAGTTGTTCGATAACTTCAGGGTCAGAGCTGGCCGGCCCCATGGTGGCCAGTATCTTTGTGCGTTTTTTAAAAGCGGGTGTGTTTGGGGGCATCGAAACGAAACCTTGGTGTTTTTTTTTGGATGACTATGATTTTTTGTTCTGCAATAGAATTTCCAGATCAAGGAAACCCACAGCTATTTTAACATCTGAAGATTGACAGAAATAAAACTTGTACTGGCGCTCTTGAGGCCAGATGATATTGACCAATATTCTCACAGTCAGTGATCAACTGTAACCTTATTTACACTATTCACGAGGCCAATTTGAACCGGGAAGCAAAAGCACACGCACTTGATAGCGAGATTGACAAGGCAAAAATATGCCTGGAAACCGCCAGGATACCCTGGCGATCTCTTCAGCGGTTTTTTGCTGCTGGCAAGGTGTATCAGGTTTCCCGGGATTTGGACCTGACGGAAGTCGCCTTGCGTATTAGCAGGGACGATAGTCCATATGTCGAGCAGCTGCTCAAAGAGGGTGAGCTGCTGACGATCACCGACGAACAGGCCTTGCACTGGTACGATCAGGATTCTGAGCTTTGGGCAGTGGTAGTCAAGCCGTTTGTATTGATTCAGGCAGTGACATGACATTCCAGATGTCACTGCCCGGTAAAAAACAGGCACTAAAATTGCATGTTTTTTATGGCTAGTCTGCGATTGGGTATTAGGCTGAAAAGGTAGTAGAAGCCGCCCTGTTCTTCGAAGGACCTGTTTTATTTTATAACTGCCAAAAGCAGAGGAACTTATGAATGACGTTTATTTGATCGGTATCGGTCAAACAAAAATTTCCAAAAATGCCGGAATCCGTGGACGCTACCTGTCTGCAGAGGCGGTTTCCAAAGCGATGGAACACGCCGGGATCGAGAAAGAACAGATCACCATGTTTATTACCGGCAACATGATGTCCGGCATCCTTACACAGCAGCAGCAGTTAGGCGCACTGACTGCGGATGCCTGTGGTTTTCGCGGCGTTGAAGCGGCCACAGTCGAGTCTGCCTGTTCATCTGGTGCATCTGCGGCTCGCTGGGGTTATATGGCGGTGGCTGGCGGGTTGCACAATGCCGTGATTGTCTGTGGTATTGAGCGGATGACCCATGCTACCCGCGAAGACACAACTGCCGCATTGGCCACGGCGGCAGACTGGGAACTGGAAGGCTGTTACGGGGAATCATTTATTTCCCTGAATGCAAAAATTATGCGGCTGTACATGGAAACCTATGGTATCGAAGCGGAAGACTTTGCTCACTTCGCCATCAACGCCCACGAGAATGGTTTGAATAATCCCAATGCGTTCTTGCACAAAAAAATTGATATGGAAGCCTACCTGAACTCGCGCATGTTGGCAGACCCGGTGAAGCTGTTTGATGCACCCCCTGTATGTGATGGAGCGGCCGCGGTCATTATGGCCAACGAGGAGGTTGCCAGATCGGCAAGCCGTTGCGGCTTGCCGCTGATCAAAATCAGTGGCTCGGCGATAGGCACGGACTCTCTGGCGCTGGATGCCAGAACCGATAAATTAAAGCTCAGTGGTGTAGAAGTTTCGACGAAAAAAGCCATGGAGCAGGCAGGTGTTAAACACGAAGACATAGACATTTATGAGCTTCATGATGCCTACACAATTATTAGTACACTCAGTCTGGAAGCCGCGGGGTTTGCCGAGCGCGGCAAAGGCGTACACTTTGGCAAGGATGGTGAAATTGCCCTAAACGGCAAGTTGCCAATATCCACCATGGGTGGGCTCAAATCACGTGGTCACCCGGTGGGTGCCACCGGCGTCTACCAACTGGTCGAGACCTACATGCAATTGACCAATACCGCCGGAGAAAACCAGGTGCCCGATCCGGAAATAGCCCTGGTTCAGAACATCGGCGGCACAGGTGCCACGGTGGTCAGCCACATCCTGCAAAGAGCCTGATAAACGATCAGGCCTGGAATTAACAGAGGCTAACCTGGTTTCCTCCACGATTCTTTGACATGTTCTTGGCGTGGCGGCTTGCGGTAATCAGTTCGCTGGCGTCCTGGGTAACGTCAGGCGTCCAGCCGGCGACTCCCCAGCTTATGGTGATCGGCAGGTTGTTATCATTCAGGCCGACTTTGGAGACCAGCTTTCCGCGTAACCGATTGACCAGGCTGACTGCGTCCCTGGCTGACAATTGCGAGAGAATAATGGCCATCTCTTTGCTGTTTATGCGCACAAACACATCGTTGCTGCGGATGGCCGAGCAAATTTCATCCTGGATTTTCCTAAAGGGCTCACTGAGTTCCCCATCGTTATCAGGCCACTCGTAATCGCCATCCAACTCAAAGGTAACCAGGGAAAGTGAATACTGGCTTTCTATCGACTGCTCCCAGATGTCGGCCAGGAAATCACCAAAATTACCGTTACCGACGTTGGCCCTGATGGCTGGGGGAGGCGCCTCAACTCCGGCGGCCAGCCATTTGGTCATGCTCAGTTTTCGCTGGAGTTCCTGGTTGAGGCGCTGGTTGGTTTTTTCCAGTTGGGATTTTTCATGTTTTAACGCCTTGATAAGTTCCCGGTTTTCTTGATCCAGTCTTATAACGGAAGTCAGGGATTTACTTAGCCGGTTAACGGCAATTAGGGTCAGGATATAAAGTGCCAGGCTAAACGCACCCATCATCACCACCATCCGTGAGTCGCTAAATAATGCCACCAGGCCGGCAGGCACCAGGGCCGGAGTGGAGAAAGCGACAAACATTCTTTTGCGATAGCTCGCTGTGGCGATATTGCCGCCGGTCAGGCCAAGTAATGCTAAAAAGATAATCAGCAGGGATTCCGGCTCAACGGCCTGAATCAGGTAAACACTCAGCATGGCCCATAGCGTCCCGGTTGCGGCGGCACCCAGGGCGTAGGCCCAGACCCAGTTTGCAAGGTCATCACTGTCATTTTTTTTAAATGCCCGAAAGAGAAGGTAGCGGACAGACAGTGTTATCAATAGCAAGCATAGCCATATGGTCAGGAAAACATGACTTACCAGCTCATAGTAAAACAGGGCAGTGATACCAGCTGTGATAAGGTTGCCCCAGATAACAATGGGCAACTGGTTGTACTGCTCCCTGAGCTGTGTTCGTTCAGTGTAGGCCTGCTTTGCGGACAAGGGTGTTCTCCCCGTGAAGAAGCCCGGATTATCTCTCATTAGCCGGTTGCCTGTAGATGATACTTGACGTGAAATGTGAAGCAGGACACATTCTAAATTTGCCATGGAGATAGATTTTCATATTCACAGTTGCCACTCAGACGGGGTCCTGACTGTCGGTGAAATTATTGATCTGGCTTCGGGCCGAGGTCTGGAAGCGCTTTCTATTACCGATCATGACACGCTCGATGCCTATTCTGAGGTTTCCAGCTTGTCATTAAACGGACTGAAGCTGGTGCCAGGCTGCGAGTTTTCCTCTGTATGGAGAGGCCGGACAATTCATATTGTTGGACTCAATCTCAATGTGGCTTCCGGGGTCATGCAAGAGGCGATGCGAGCCCAGAAAGTTGCCCGGGAACAGCGATCGGTTCTTATCGCCCAAAAACTGGAGAACAGGGGGATTCCGGATGCACTTGAAGGTGCACGTCAGTTTGCAAACGGGGCGGTATTGGGCAGGCCGCATTTTGCCAGCTATCTGGTTGACCAGGGTTTTGTTAAGGATAGCCGGCAAGCGTTTAAGAAGTTTTTAGGTGATGGTAAGCCGGGTGATGTCAAAACCCAGTGGCGATCCATGGAAGAAGTAGTGTCCTGGATTGAGCAGGCACAGGGGGTGGCAGTATTGGCACATCCGCTGAAATACAGCATGACAAGAACCCGCTTGAGCGAATTGGCTGAAGACTTCACAGCAGCAGGCGGGCGAGCCGTTGAGGTGATCAGTGGAAAGCAAACCCCGGCGCAAACCCGGGAACTGGCCCAGTTGGCAGGGCAATTTGGCCTGCTGTCATCTGCCGGATCGGATTTTCATCGTCCCGGGCAAGACTGGGCTGATCTGGGGGTCGTACAGCCTCTGCCCGAAGACTGTGATCCGGTATGGTCGCTATGGAGCTAGGCAGAGAGTTGTTTGGGCAGGCGAAACTTTCTACGCCGGTCTAGCTATTGCAGAGCTCGGCTTTTTCCTGGAACTGACTTAAATGTGCACAAAACCGAAGCAGGTGGTTCGTCGACTCAAAATAAGGGCGTAAGGAATTTGGCGAGATGATATTTTGCCTGAGTGCTCTTTCTGCCAGGGTCACCGTCAGGTTGCGCAATGGCTGGCCGATCTCGTTCCAGTCATGGACTCCCAGGTGAACGAGGTCCCGGGTCACGGAGCGATCGTCAAATCCCAATTCATAGGCCAGCTCAAAATGCTGGTTGTACTCGCTATCAAATTCACCAAGCGAGGATTTGGCAAATACGATATTCAGGTGGGAGTAAGGCCAGTAGCGTCTGTGCTCAAGTGCTTTGGTATGAAAGTCTACGGCTTCATGCAGGAGTGCCTCCTGTTCAGTATCAGGCGCCGAGCTGGTGGCTTCCAGATAACTGATCCGGCCCGCTAGATCGAGCGTGTCAGGGTCCTCGGGAGTCAATGCCAGGGCTTCTTCCGTATAGGCCCTGGCCAGTGTAATTTGCGTTAACGAGGGTTCCTGGTTTCGACGTTCCAGAAGTACTGTTCGTGAAGCACTTTGCAGGAAGGTATCGGAGTAGGCGTATTCCCAGGATGAATAGGTCGATACAGCAAAAATGGCTACCAGGGGTAGACCGAGAGCTACGCGTCGAAGCATGGCGGCAGCGTTAGTTTCCTAGTGGGCCACATTTGCGTAACCATGCCCATAATACTCATATTCGTAGTACGGAGAGTTTTCATCAATTTTATTGAGGATTACCCCGCTAAGTGGTGCACCGATTCGCTGTAGCTTTTGGATAGAGCGTCGAGCCTGCGGAATGGCGGTCCGGCCTGCTTTAACAACAAACAGGAGAGAATCAACCTGGGGTGTCAATAGCATCGCGTCGCTGACAGGTGCGACAGGCGCAGTATCCATGATAATGCGGTCATATCGCTGATCCAGGACAGAGAGAAGCTGCCCAAACCGCTCGGAGGAAAAGATATCCAGTGGGCGTCGGCTAAAGGTCCCGGCGGTAAGAACATCAAACCCGTTTCCGGTGTTCTTCACCAGGCAATCTTCCAGGGCCACCGTTCCGGCAATGGCATCCGTTAGCCCGGGTTGTTCGTGATGGCGAAGTCCGAGGGCCTTGTCCAGGGAGGGGCGACGGAGGTCAGCGTCTACAAGAAGGACGCGTTCTGATTCCCCGAATGCGGCGGCCAGGTTCATGGCGACCGATGTTTTTCCTTCTCCAGGAACAGAAGAAGTAACCAGCATACGTTTGATGGGGTCATCAAGCGCTGCGAGGATAAGGCTGGTGCGTATTGTGCGCACCGACTCGGAAAATACGGAATGGTGTTGTTGCTGATAATGGTGATAAGCCACATGAAGCGGTTGTTCTTCGCCTTTGGGGGTATCGATTTCGGGAAGCGTGCCAATTGTCTCGAGCCCCAGTTTGTGTTCCACATCGGCTGGTGTATTGATGCTGGAATCCAGGGCTTCAGCTAACATCGCCAGGCCTATGCCGGCAAGCAAACTGGCGACAAACGCCGCGTAAATCAGGTATTGCTGGTGGCTGTTGTTCGGATACCGTGGGGGTATGGCGTAATCCGTGACCCTTATATTATTGTTCTGCACATTGGCCGAGGCACTCACCTGGTTAAAGCGGTTCAACACCACGTTGTAGATTTCTGCCTTGGACTCAACTTCGGATTCAAGTTCGCGAAGGCGAGATTCCTTTCGTCCGAGAGATTGCATGCCCTGACGTGCCTCTTCCAGTGACCTGGCCAGAGACTGTTCATTTTCCTGGGCGATGCTGTAATTGTTGCGTATGGTTTCAACGACCGCACGGCTTTGGGTTTGAAGCGCCTGTCGAGCACTTGCGAGTTGGGACTCAATGGCGATCATGCGGTTGTGTCTTGGCCCGTATCTTTTGCCCAACTCGTTTTGTTGTCTCTCAAGCTCAAAAATTTCCCGGGTAATGGATTGCACTAAGGGATCGCTGGCGACTACCGGTACATTCGTGTAATCCCTGGATCCACGCAGCTGGATTTGGCGAATCTGGTTGTACTGATTTTCCAGGGACATGCGGCGTTCACGCGCTTGCAATAATGCAGATGAAATCAGTTCAATTTCACTGGGCGCGTTGCCATCCTGGCTGGTTCCCAGAATGTCTTCCTGTTCGCGAAAAGCTTGCAGGTTTTGCTGGGCAATCCGGAGATCTTCCCTTAATTCATTGACCCGATCCATCAGCCAGGCCTGGGAGTTGAGAGAGGCCTCGACATCCGCGTCATAGATGGATTGAACATAGGAATCGGCAACCGTATTGGCAATATCGGCGGCACGATGAGGGTCCGAATCGGTGACCAGAAGCCCAAGCAGGTATGACTCTCCAATGGGAAGTACCTGGATTTGACCGGCAAGCTGTGATGCCAGCCATTCCTTGCGCTCCTGCAAGGACAGGGTGACTTGTGGAGTGGCGATAGAGTCGCCGGACGCACCCAGCAATCCACGGAACCAGCTCAAAAACCCGGCATCTGCTGTGGCGTTCATCACTCGTTCGGGTTCTTCGGCCAGTCCCAGCTTTTCTACGGCATCAACCAGTACTTCCCTGGAGGTCATGATGGCAATCTGGGTTTCCTGGAAGGCGGGGTCACGCCATTCAAAAAACACTTCGGTGAGATTAAATACGTTTTCTCCGCGCGGCTTCACATGAAGCTGGGCCTGCGCGGTGTAAACCGGCTGCATGGTTTGCACCAGCATGGCGACAAGAACGGTTGAGAGGACACATAAGGCCGCAATGCCGATGTAGTACTTTTTGACAGCACTAACCAGTAATTGCCAATAGAACAACACGTCAGGACCCTGGGGTTGGGTCTCAAAATTATCCAGATTGCGGCCGAAGTCCTGATTCATATGGTCTTGTGTCGGGTAATTCCGGGGCTAGGTTAAAATGAAATAAGAGCAAATACTACTTGTTGTTGTCTAAAACAGGCCTGCCTCAACAGTAACGGTGTCACCGGGATAAATTGGCGTATCCGCATTCGCACGAACAGTCTCATTGGAGTTCTCGCGTTGTATGCTATATCTGGATGAAGAGGCCCACTCTGTTTCTCCTCCGGCAACGACAATTGCCTGCCTGATCGTCAGGCCGGGCTGGTAGGTATAGCCACCCGGATTACGAACCTCGCCGCCTATATAAAAGTTGCGGTATTCAGTAATGCTGACACTCACGGAAGGTTCGATCAAATAGTCGCCACGAAGTCCGTTCTCAATCTCTGTTGCCAGCTGATCGGTTGTTTTTCCTAACGCAGAAATAATGCCCAGATAGGGGTAGCTGAATTGCCCGTTCTTGTTGAGCAGGATCTGCATGGAAAGATCAGGTTCCTGATGTACAGTGATCTGAATGGTGTCACCCGTACCCAGACTGTAGTCGGAGTTGTCAAAAACACCCTGCTGGGCCGAGGCTGATCCGGATAGGGCCATTAGAAGGCAAATGGCAACTGGGAAAAGTTGCTTCAGGAATTGAATGGTGAGCCCCATATTGAGATGTCTCAGCCTCAGGTTAATCTAGCTCCAGGTTCACACCGAGCTGAATTTGTGATCGCTCGAAACCATACTCTACAACGTTAGAACTATTGTCTATATAAGTCAATTTGAGCGTGGCTGCCGCTCTGGTGCTGAGAGAGTATGTCAGCTCAGTATCAAAGAGGTTGAGCTGGTCTTCTCGAACAGACTCCTGGAAGTCCGTTGTTCCATATTGGAGGGAAGTGCTTGTATCAATACGTGGTGTCCATTGTTGAGACCAGGTGATCTTGTAGTCAGTGCGATCCCGGGCAGCACCAAAACCGTCGGATTCTTCTGTATCCTGGATACTTTCCAGTACGATTTCGGTGCGTGGCCTCGGCGCCCATTCAACGACAGCCTCCCAGGAAATACGGCTTGTATCCTTAATGCCGGGGTTGTCGTATTGCTTTTCCTGTAAGCCAAAGCGCAGCGATCCCGCTGTTTTTCGCGTGGCCAGCCATTCGGCACCCAGTGCCAGGCGAGTTTGAGCCGAATCCAGGGAATTGTTCTCCAGGGCGTTGACGTAGGAAATGTCCATGTAACGTAATTCCGTCAAGTAGGATAACCTTCGTGTGCTTTTGTAATAAGCGGTACCTACAAACGAGGCAATATCACGGTCCCGTGATTTGATTTCGGGGATATCCTGAAAATTTGTTGTCCTGAGTACATCAAGTTTGCCGTCGGCGACAAACCGGGTTCGGGCCTGCTGCGATCCCAGCTCATAGATTCCTCGAGTAACCCAGGATTCAAATTTAATGGGCTCATCAATGATAGAGACCTGGTTGCCGGCTGTTGAGCCTACGCCTTTTTCTTCATGGTGGTAAAAATAACCAAATCCGGCAAAACCCTTGGATCGTGGCCCCAGCAACGTGGAGTAGGAAGAGGTGGCACTCCAGTCAGTAAAATTATTGTCGGCATTGTGGTTGTAGTTGCCATTGTCGATGTTGCCTTCAAACTTGATGGCACGGGTACGGCTTCTGCTTTCGGCGACCCCGCTTATACTTGTGGTAAGTATCTGGTCTGACAGGGCATCTGTCCGGGTCGTGTAAATATTGTCGTTGTGTTCCATATTTACCCGCGTAACACCACTGAACTCGAATTCAGCCAGGCCGACGGAGCCCTGGTTTTGTTGCCTTGCGCGGACAGGTGGCAGGGTAGTGCCCTCCTGTGAAGTGGTGACCATTGTATTGGTCGCCCGGTCACTGCTGGTTCTGTCTGCAAGGCTGCTCATTACCTGCGCAGGAAACTGTACGTGAGTGAAGTAGCTATTTTGGTTGCTGGGCACAGACGCCTCGTACCGGGAAGCGGACTCCACCAGGTCTTCAAGTGCATAGAAGAAATTTTCCAGGGCAAGGTCGAGATCTTCCTGCGCGTAGCTGGCTTCAGACTCATCCGGTTGCGGCTCGGAAAGGGCTGGTTCCTTTCTGGTTTCGGTCTGTACTACCCTTGCGTCCGTGACATAGTCCAGTCGGGTAAAGACTTCCGGCAAAAGGCTCATGGGTGTGTGCCCGGTTTGGTCTGGCTGGGCCAGTGATGGCAAGGCACAGCCGAGCCCGGCAGCAAAAACAATTGCGCCTGGTAACGACTTCATTCTGTGCGTTGCTTTTAACCTGTTCATTGCCTGATTTGCTTCAGTAAGAGGCTGAGCCTCTGGTGTAGGGGCGCTATCTTACGCGTCCACCTGATAGTATGAGGACTCCTTCGCATATTGGATATGGAACCAGTACGCAAAACGGATTAATTCCTAGAAATATTGTTATCAAGGTCACATAAAAGCATATTTTTCAAGGAATAATTAGCAATATTAGACGTAGTTCATCGAAAAGCCTGTGCATTAGAGGGATAATGAGCCAATCAATTGCCAAAGCACACGATTAGAGGTCTTGCAGGCATGAATATGTTTAAGATTAACCGGTCTGTAATCCAACCCGTTTTGGCGGGCTTGCTGCTGGGTTTTTGGTCAAGCCTGGCCCTCGCCCAGGAAGTTGCCGGTACTGTTTTAACCGTTTCTGGCGGTGTGATTGCTGAACCAGCATCCGGGGCAATCCGTTCGCTAAGCCGTCGGGATCCGGTCTTTGTCGGCGATACGATCGTTGTTTCCGATAGTGCACGGGTCAGATTCAAGCTTCTGGACGACAGTACCTATGTGATTCAGGAAAATTCCAGTTTCACGATTGAAGCGTTTCATTTTAACGGCACGGAAGATGGCACCGAGATTGCTGATTTCCATTTTTCCGAAGGCGTGATGGAATTTATCTCCGGCCATATAGGCAAGCAGGATCAATCAAGATTTCGAATCGAGACAGACTTTGCGGTGATTGGCCTCAGAGGATCTGGCGGTATTATCAGAACCGATTCGGAGGCTACCCGTGTATTTGTGACCCTGGGTGAACTGACCGCCCGCTCACGCACGGGGGACGTGTTTGTCCTGGATAATGGCCAAACCACGGTGATTGGTTTGACCGGGGAACCATCCAGTGAGCAAGGCAACTCGACCGGTGCTCCGCAGACGATGACCACCGAAGGTGATGATATCGTCAGCAATGACCCTTCAGAACAGCAGAATGAAGGTGAGGGCGAGGAGCAGGAACAGGAAGCTGTAGCGGCAGAAGAGCCGGAAGAAACAAATGAGGCTGACAGTGGGGCTGAGCAGGCTTCGGGTGAATCAGAAAGCAATGGGGATGGCCAGAATACGACGGTTAATGCGTCGCTTAGTGCGGCAGAGCTTTATGCCGAGTTATTGCCAAATCCCGCCGACGCAACACAGGAAGAGATGCAAATGGCGTTAAATAATGCCATTGCCAGAAACCCGGTGTTGTATGCGGAGCTGGTCACGATCGCGATCGATCTGGGTCTGGAGCCACCCAATGCCGCCGTTGCAGCTACCCAGGCACTGGGTGGGACCAATGT
Organism: Pseudomonadales bacterium; assembly: GCA_965222065.1. GTDB lineage: Bacteria > Pseudomonadota > Gammaproteobacteria > Pseudomonadales > GM7GCV1 > GM7GCV1. The sequence goes on along the minus strand of OZ244933.1, from coordinate 1,351,935 downwards.
TAGCGATGATATTGTCACCGATATTTTCTTCATTGCTACTGAGGGAATCAGTGACAACAGTGAAATAGAAGCGGCTATCCTGGCTGCGGACATCAATGCCACGCCGCTGGTGGCCAATCCCACGGAACAAAGGCGAATTAATGTGAATATTGGTTCTGGAACCACTGCGCCTCGCCCATCCAACCCGGTCACTGTGCCTCCTACCAGTGCGAGCCCTGCAAGATAATTTACATCTGCGATAAAGCCGCTACCATGCCCTATTGAGCTGCACCGGGATGCAGCTCAACTGCAGGGGCGAGGATTGGATACAGAACAAGAACTCATCGACTTCAAGGGAAAAAAAATTGAGCAGACGCTTTTTCTGCTCGTCTGCGCTGCCCTTGTGTGGGTGCCACTGCCTGCTGCCAGTAACAGAGTCTGGTCTTCCATGGGCTGGTCAGCTTTTATATTGGCTATTTGTTTTCTCTGGAGCCTGGCTTATGTCGCTGGCCAGGTTCGTCTTTCCAGCATTTTCCGACGTTGTTTATGGCCCATTGGCTGCCTGGCGCTTGTACAGGTAATTGTTCTTTTTCAGTGGCTACAACCTGTCGGCTGGAGCACGGATATTTTTGCCACCTACCGATCTTTCCTTTTAGGTCTCGCTTATTTGGGACTGTTTCTTTTAATCCTGCAGTTCCATAGTCCCAAAAGAATCAAGGTGCTTCTGGTATTAATCTTTGCAAGTACGGTGTTTCAGGCGCTTTATGGAAGCATGATGGTTTTGACCGGCCTGGAGCTGGGCTTCCTGGTTCCCAAAGCCTTCTTTAAGGGGTTGGCGACGGGCACGTTTGTGAATCCCAATCACTTCGCCGCTTACCTTAACTTGGGGTTGGCGATAGGTGTCGCTTATTTGATGGTTAGCGTCCGCAAGTTGAAAGCAGGGGAAAATCTGTTTGGGCGGACCCTGACATTAATGATGTCCGGCTCCCTGGCATGGCGCCTGGCTGTCGTTGTTCTGGTGGTAGGTCTGGTAATGAGCTCCTCGCGAATGGCCAATGTGGCGTTTATGTGTGCCCTGTTTGGTGCTGCCGGTACCTATATGCTGGTGAAGCGTCGATTGGTGGTTGCCTGGCTCATTCTGATTGCCAGTATCCTTTTAATCGACGCGATTGTTGTGGGCGCCCGGTTTGGTGTTGATCGGCTGGTGGACGAGGTGGCCAACACCATGGTGGATCGGGGCATGAGAACATCGGTGGTGGAAGCGGCTGTACCGATGGTGAGGGAGTATTTCTGGTTTGGCTCGGGCGCGGGCACGTTTTATTCGACATTTCCTCTTTATCGAGGGGATATTGAAGGCGCTGATTTTTATTACCATGCGCACAATGATTATCTAGAATTCCTGATAGAGCTTGGGATATTCGGCTTTTTGGCACTGGCAGCCTTCGTTGGCTTTACCCTTAAAGCGGCTTACGTGGCCTGCGTTTCATCGCGCTCAAACTGGATACAGATCGCCGGTTATGCCTGTTTTATGTGCATTGTGGGTATTGCCGTGCACTCAATGGCAGATTTCAGTCTGAGGATTCCTGCCTATGCATCCACCCTGATGGCCCTGTTTGCGGTGACTTACAGTGCAGCCTATGGCCAGAGACATAAACGACACCATAGAAGCCAGTCTTTTTAGCCACCGGTATGGTTCATAAACCGAACGATCCGGGTATCACCGTAATCGAAGAAATGCTTCTCGGGTTTGCGGTCTATGGCATGCAGAATGCCTGCCTTGATGTCATTATCTGAAACACCTGAATCCCTGAGCATGGCCCGCAAATCAAGCGAGTGCTCGTTGCCCAGGCAAAGAAGAAGCCGGCCTTCCACGGTTAGCCGCACCCTGTTGCAGCTGGCGCAGAAATTATCCGACATGGGTGAGATGAAGCCGATACGGCTTGTGCTATCTGGCAACACATAATAACGGGATGGGCCACCCGTTGATGTAGTGCTGGCAGTGAGTTGCCAGTGATCCGACAGTTTTTGCCGAATGGTGCCGGAAGTAAAACGGGTTTCGCTTCGTTCATGGGAATCAATCTGTCCCAGGGGCATTTCCTCGATAAAGCTGATATCGAGTCCCCGAGTAATAGCAAACTCTGCCAGCTCAAGAATCTCATCATCATTGATGCCTCGAAGTATGACGGCGTTGAGCTTGATTCGATCAAAATTCGCATCCATTGCCGCCTCGATGCCCTGAAGAACACGGCCAAGATCGCCTACCCGCGTCAGCTCGTTGAAACGATCTTCCTGCAAGCTGTCGATGCTGATATTCAGTCGGCTTACACCAGCCGCTTTTAAAGCGTGGGCATGCTGATCAAGCAGCAGCCCATTGGTGGTCATGGTGAGCTCGCGCAAGCCATTTAGGCGAGAAATGGCCTGGCTCAGGTCAACAATGCCCTTGCGCACCAGGGGCTCGCCACCGGTCAACCGAATCTTGTCGACTCCCAAATCCACAAAGCATCGGGCAATCCGCTCTATTTCCTCAAGCGAGAGAATTTCCTTTCGTGGCAAAAACTCCATGTCTTCCGCCATGCAATAGGTACAACGCAGATTGCAGCGGTCTGTAACCGACAGACGCAGGTAATGGATATGTCGATCAAACGGATCAATCATTCGTGTCGCAGGTGATGGCAGCGGCTTGATACTGGTCATGCTGTCATTGTGCCTGTGTTGTCCCTGTATTGTCGTTACCCATTGATAAGATTCTCGTAGCTGAAGAATTCAACCGGTTGTCCCTGCTGGATGCCAACCCCGCTGGGCTGGACAACAAAGCCATCGCCCCAGCAGGCGGATGAAAGCACGCCACTACTCTGGTTCGGGTATATTTCCACACCTCGCGGACTCTTTCTGGCACGCAGGTACTCTTGTCGGGATCCCGACTCTCGAGCAAAGTTGGCCGGGATAATTTCTGGCAGGGGAGTTCTTGGTAGTCGTCCCTGGAGCAAGCGTAAACGCGGGAGTGCCAATACCAGGAACGTGGTAAATACCGAAGCGGGATTGCCGGGTAAGCCAATCAGGTCGGTTGTCCCTATTTTACCCAGGGCAATGGGCTTTCCCGGTTTGATGGCGACGCTCCACATATCCAGGCGGCCCAGCTTTTCTATCGCAGGACGTATGTGATCTTCTTCACCTACCGAGACGCCGCCAGTGGTGAGAATAACATCAGCTTCTCGAGCGGCTGCCTCCAGTGCAGTAATTGTTTGATCCAGCTGGTCAGGAACCTGCCCCAAATCGAGTGCTTCAAAACCGCAAACCTGGCACAAACTTTTCAGTAAATAGAGGTTGGAGTTAAATATTTGTCCGGGCCGGGTTTCATGTCCCGGTTCAACCAGTTCATTACCGGTGCTGAGAATGGCGACACGCAGCTTTTTATATACATCCACCTGGCCCAGACCGCAGGAAGCAATCAGGCCGACTTCCTGGGGGCGTATCAGTTTCCCTGCAGGCAAAATCCCGGTATTTGCTTTCAGGTCCTGACCTTGTCGGCGTATGTTCTCGCCTTCTCCTGCCACCACCGAGAATTGCACCTGTTGCTCTTCGTGAATGGCATTTTCCTGGATGATGACGGCATCGGCTCCTGCCGGAATGGTGGCGCCGGTGAAAATACGTGCGACGGTTCCGGGTTGTAGTGGTTCAGGATCAACGCCGGCCGTGATTCTCTGGCTAATCTGGTAGCGATCACCGAGGTTAATATCCCTGATACGAACGGCATAACCATCCATGGCACTGTTGTCATCGGGTGGAACATTGACCGGGCTGATCACCTCTGATGACAGGGTGCGCCCCAGGATCTGGTCCAGGCCAAGATTTTCTGTGCCGCAGACCGGTTGCACATTGGACTGCATCGCAGTCAGTGCTTGCGTCACAGTAATCATCAGGTTGTTGCCTGTCCTTTCCTGGCCCGGGTATGTGCGACGAAATTACAGGGCCGGTGCGTGCTATCCAGTTGCTCGGCGAGGATGCCTTCCCAGCCGGTACGGCAGGCACCGGTTGACCCCGGAAGACAAAAGATCAATGTCTGATTGGCCAGACCCGCAAGTGCGCGTGACTGGACGGTGCTGGTGCCAATATCACTAAGGGACAGGTGCCTGAATAGTTCGCCAAAGCCGTCAATTTGCTTGTCGAACAGGGGCAGGAGCGCCTCCGGCGTTGAGTCCCGGCCACTAAAACCCGTGCCACCGGTTGTCAGAACTGCATGAACGTCTTCCCGGGCAATCCAGTCTGATACCAGCGCCCTGATTTGATATATATCGTCGATACATATTCGCCGCTCGGCGATTTGGTGACCGGCTGCCAGAATCTGTTCAGCGAGATAACTACCGGAAGAATCGTTGTCTTCAGTCCGGGTGTCGGAAACAGTGAGAATGGCAATATTCAGTGCAACACTCTCTTTTAGTGCGGGGGGAGCCATTAGTCGGATTTCCTGTCGCCTATAAGATTCATTATATCGGCGGCCTGCGTCAGGTCGCCTTGATGGTTGATGTTGAGAAAGGGGTCATATTCAGCCTGCGGCCATTCAACCAACTCATATAACGTATGTGGGTAGAACTGCTTAAATCCCTCGGCCCCCTGTTTGGTTACGGCTCTCTTCAAGGGTTCCAGCAGACTGCGATGCCAAAGTGAAAGACTGGTCTGGGGAATGCCCTTGTAAACGGGCATAGCCAGCTCGACCTGGCTTTTTTTTGCTGCGTCTAGAAGTTTAGTGCCGAGGTCATGAGGTAAAAATGGTGTGTCGCATGGGGCAATTAACAGCCATTCAGAGCCGTCTTCCACAGATTTTTCCAGACAGCCCAGAACACCGTTTAGTGGCCCCTTTTTGTTGGCAAGGTAATCCTCGACGATCCTGGGGGATTGGATTGGGGTTGCCGAAATAAAGTCGGGCTGGCAGTTAATATACAGTCGCTCTACCTGGGGTGTCAGGCGGTCGTACACATGTTCCAGCAGGGTTTTCCCGCCCAGAACTGCCCGGGCCTTGTTGATGTTGCCAAATCGGCTTGATCTTCCGCCGGCAATAATGGCGCCTGTGATCGATTTATGGCTCATTCGCCTCCTCCTTTATCCCAGTGTGCCGCTCTTTTTAAATCATCTGATTTCATGTCCAGCCAGCGTTCGCGGCCATCAATTCGCTTTTCCTTCTTCCAGAAAGTGGCTTCGGTTTTTAATGCATCCATAATAAATTCTGCTCCTGAGAAGGCATCCGTGCGGTGTTCGGATGATACGCCTACCAAAACAATTTGTTCGTTTCCCTGAAGCTCGCCAACCCGGTGTATCACCCGTATCTGCTGAATATTCCAGCGCTCACAGGCACGTTTGCAGATGTCTTCGATAACTGTTTCTGTCATGCCCGGGTAGTGCGAAAGGGACAAGGACTTGATGGTGCCGTCCTCGTCAAAATCACGAACCCGTCCAATAAAAATAACCTGGGCACCGGCATTATGGCTATCCCGGATCAGGGCGTCATATTCGTCGCCGATCACAAAATCTTTTTTGCGAATCTCAATGTGCATGTGACTCAGTTATCCGCCAGTGACAGGAGGCAGAAAGGCCAGCTCGTCACCGGGAGAAAGCGATTGCTCCCAGTCAACTAATTGTTGATTCACGGCCGCTTTGATATTGGGTTTTTGTTCCAGTGATGGAAGCTTTGAAACGCTAGCCAATTGTTCGTATAAATCGGCTACCCGAATGCCGGGCTCAGTTTCATGGTAAAAATCTGACTGGTCGACCAGATCGGTCAACTTTCCAAAGAAAAGTATCCGGACTGACATCATGATTCCGAACTCCAGTCACCTGATTTGCCCCCGCTTTTTTTTAACAGTCGGGTGCGGCTGATCTCGATACCTTTGTCCAGTGCCTTGCACATATCATAAATGGTCAGCGCGGCGACCGACGCAGCCGTCAGCGCCTCCATTTCCACCCCGGTTTTTCCGGTAGTTTTACAGGTTGCCTGTATTCGCACCTGGTCCGGTTCAATTTGCAGATCAACTTTTACTTTGGACAAGGGTAATGGATGACAGAGCGGAATCAGGTCGGCGCACTTTTTGGCTGCCTGGATACCTGCAATGCGGGCAGTGGCCAGTACATCTCCCTTGGGTATCTCGCCCTGGTGCAATGCCTTTAGGATATCCGGATTGAGTACAACCAGGCTTTCGGCAACAGCGATACGTACGCTGTCTTGTTTGGCAGATACATCGACCATTTCCGCTTCGCCAGCACTGTTGAGATGAGTTAAATCGGGCATGGGGTGATTTTGCCATTTATTCATAGCGCATGCGATTTATTCATGGTTCATCGTCGTGCTGCGGGCTGCATGTCATTTCTCAAGGCTGGAGGACGATGGGATAGAATGGCTAAAAATAAAGGTTCTGTGTTCTTTTGACCAAAATTATCCTGTTTAACAAGCCATACGGCGTGCTCAGCCAGTTTACTTCCGAGCCAGGCGTTCCAAACCTGTCGCAGTTTATTGAGGTGCCTGGTGTTTATGCTGCAGGCCGACTGGATAAAGACTCTGAAGGTTTGTTAGTGCTTACTGATGATGGTGCCCTGCAAAATAAAATTGCATCTCCGGCACATAAAATGAGCAAGACCTATTGGGCCCAAGTCGAGGGGATGCCCACGGAGACAGATTTGAACCCCTTGCGCGAGGGAGTGCTGCTAAAAGATGGGCCTGCTGCACCGGCCAGGGTCCAGCTAATGCGCGAGCCCGCCAGCCTGTGGCCTCGCATTCCTCCAATCCGTGAGCGAAAAAACATACCGGTTAACTGGCTGGAGATACGAATAAAGGAGGGGCGCAACCGCCAGGTTCGACGAATGTGTGCTGCCATAGGGTTCCCCTGTTTACGTCTGATTCGCTACTCTGTCGGCAGCTGGACAATAGATGGGCTGGAGTCTGGCCAGTGGATATCTGTTTAGCTTTCCGGTCGCCAGGGACAAGGGGATAATTTGAGATCAGGCCGGTTCTTCAGTGTTTTCTGAGAGTGATTCCAGCAAGCGCACGATATGATCGTCGGCAAGATCACGAACGTAGTCCAGCGCATTCCTGCCATGCCGGTTTCGATAATGAATATCCGCACCATGCTCCACGCATAGACGGATAATTTCACCAGAGCTCATCGATGCCCCGCAAATTAACGGTGTATTGCCGGACTCATCTTCATAATTGACCTCAGCCCCGGCGTTTAGTAATTCGCCGACGATATCAACCATCCCTTCATCCGCCGCAAAAATCAGTGCAGATTCCACGCCGGGATCGTGATCGTTAGGCGATACGCCATTGGCAAGCAGTTGCTTGACCTTGCCAAGGTCATTGAGCAAAACCGCGTTCATGAGTGCTCGATAATCCGGAGACAAATAATCTTTCAAAGTATCACCCTAACTTCAATCTAAAGAAAACTTTGTAAACACAAGTTTAACAATCTCTGCCCCTGTTCTGTTGGCCTTAACAAATTTTCATCGAGGACAATAAGTTGTCGCTGAATACCAATTTGACAGGCGCTTTTTATTTGGTCAACACCCAGTCCAGTGTACATGGCAGCTTCCTCAAGGCTAACGCCATTAATCAGTCGTAATGCGTTCATCATATATTCTGCTAGCAAATCCTGTTCCAGAACAGGCTCTGATTTGGCTACATAGGAGCCGATACGATCCATATAGTGCCGGGGTAGCCGGGTCTTGGACTCCCGGATAATTTCACCTGTGTAAGCGTTGGTATATTTTCCGTGGGCGCCGGCACCGACACCGAGGTAATCGCCAAAACGCCAGTAATTGAGATTGTGCCGGCTTTCCATGCCACGCTCGGCAAAGGCAGATGTTTCATAGCGTTGATATCCCCGGTTTTCCAGAAGTGTAATTCCTGCTGCGGAAATATCCGCCAGTTCGTCATTATCCGGTTGTACAGGGGGCTTGTTATAAAATTCGGTATTGGGTTCGATGGTGAGTTCGTACCAGGAAATGTGTTCCGGATGCAGTTGTATGGCCTGTTCCAGGTCTTCCATTGCCTGCGCAAGGTCCTGATTTGGCAAGCCAAACATCAGGTCCAGGTTAATATTGTCAAAACCTGCCCGTCTGGCGATGGATACCGAACCAAGTGCTTCTTCGGCGTTGTGAATACGGCCCAGTGACTCAAGATTTTCCCCCGCAAAACTCTGTATGCCGATAGACAGCCGGTTGACGCCGGCTTGTCGAAAACCAGAGAATTTTTTTTGTTCGAATGTTCCCGGGTTCGCTTCCAGTGTTATTTCGGCGTCTTTTTCGATGCCTATAGATTGATCCGCCGCTTCCAGCAGGCGTCCAATCGCCCGGTCAGAAAACAGGCTGGGTGTTCCTCCCCCAAAGAAAATACTCTGTAACTTTCGCCCCTGTGCTTGTGGAGCACTTAGTTCCAGATCGGTTTTGACCGCCTCAATGTACGAATCCTCAGGGGGGTCGAGTTGCCCAATACCATGAGAGTTGAAGTCACAATATGGGCATTTACGGACACACCAGGGGATATGTATATAAAGTGACAGGGGAGGTAGCTGGCGCTTCAATTTAACCTGCGTTTAACAAGACGATAATCCATAACGCCAAGATACAGAATAAACCGATCATAAAACAAACCATACGATGTACCGGATGGTTGTAGCTGTTATGGATAAACATGTGGGCCAATCGGGCAGTCACGTAGATCCAGCCAATGGTTTCCGCGACTGCACTGTCAATGCCAAGAGCAATGATGAGGGCACCGGCAATATAAAAAAGAGGAGGTGTTTCCAGCAGGTTGGCAAAATGCCTGGTTGTCACCTGGATTTTTTCCGGTACTTCGTAACCGGACATGGTTTTGAAATAACGGGGGTTTATTTCGCCTCGCAACGACATACTGACCCGTGTATATGCTGTGTAGAAGCCGTAACAGAATGTCAGAAGAATCATCGCAAACATGGGATAAATCATCGCAGGTCTCCAGGCAAAATAAGTTTTAAATTGAAACTTATTTAACGATAACAGATTACCTGTTGAATTCGCCAGTGTTTTTATTGATATCCTGCAGCGACTCAATCAGCAGATTAATGGCTTTCCCCCGATGGCTGACCTGGTTTTTTATTTCCGGTGGAAGTTGTGCTGAAGCGCATCCCTGATCAAAGGCAAAAAACAGGGGATCGTACCCGAAGCCATTGGTGCCTTGGGGCTCATGTAAAATATGCCCTTCCCAGGTTCCCTGGCAAATAATCGGTGTTGGGTCGCTGGCATTACGCATATAAACCAGGGCGCACTGAAATCGTGCTGCTCGACGGGTATCTTCGACATCGGCCAGTTTTTCCAAAAGTAGCTGGTTGTTGGATTCGTCCGTGGCATGGTCACCACTAAAGCGGGCAGAGTAGATTCCAGGTGCCCCTCCCAGGGCATCAACACTGAGGCCGGAATCATCAGCAAGGGCAGGAAGGCCGGTTTGCTTGCAGGCCGCACGGGCCTTGATGATCGCGTTTTCAACAAAGCTCAGGCCGTTTTCCGGGGGGGCAATAACACCCAGGTCATTTTGTGATAACAGCTCAAACTGCTCGCCCAGGCGATTTTGCAGTTCACGAATTTTGCCGGTATTACCGGAGGCAAGGACTATTTTCATCGTGTCGACAAGATAATTGGTGGCAATCGCTCTGGTTTGTATGTTGCTGAGTGCCGCACAGTTTACTCACTGTGGTACAGGATCATATAGTTGGCTTTTTCTTTGGACACTCTTACTGCTTATGTTCCATTCCGAGGCCTGTGAGCGCAACAAGGAACCGATTCTGAATGTTATAAGGCCGTGGCTCCAGGATCTGTCTACTGTTCTGGAAATCGGTTCAGGCACAGGACAGCACGCCCGGCACTTTACCCGTCATTTGCCCCATTTGCGCTGGCAAATGTCAGATTTCGGGGATTATCTGAGTGTGTTGGAGACTCAGCAATTTGACAATCTGCCGCCACCTGTCGAGCTGGATGTAAGAAAGGCGGAATTATGGCCAAAGGAAAAATATGATGCCGTTTTTACAGCGAATAGTCTGCACATTATGAATGCAGACTCTGTGGAATGCCTGTTTGAAGGCGTTGGCAACATACTTGGCCAAAGGGGAATATTGGCCATATATGGCCCGTTCAAATACAACGGCGAATTCACCTCGGAGTCCAATGCCGGCTTTGATCAGTTTTTGCGGCAGTCCGATCCGGGCAGTGGCATTCGGGATTTTGAGTGGGTTAACCAGCTTGCTGAGCGGCAGGGGCTTTATTTGCAGTCTGATAGCTCTATGCCAGCCAACAACCAATGCATCATTTGGCAAAAATAAGCCTGTACAAGATCAGGTTTGCCCGGTCGTCAGGTGTCCGCGGATTCTGGTCGTGACATAGGGCGAAAACAAGCTAACCAAAAGAACCAGTAAAAACAGGTCGCCTTTGAGCATGTTGAATACCTGTAGCAGTTCGGCCCAGGACTTTCCTGCCAGAAAATGCCCAAAGAGCAATTCAAATGCCAGAGTCATGAGAACCCACTGCGTTCCTACCAGAAAGCACTCTTTTTTACTGGTCGCACCGATAAATCCAATAAAAAGATAAGTCACGGCAAAAACAATAACGGCAAGTGAGATACCACTGAGTGGCAGGGCAAAAGCAGTGCCCAAAAGGGGAGCAAAAAGGAAATCGCGGATCAGCCCGTTCAAGATAGCCAGGCAGGCAATACATAGCCAGATCAGTGCGGCTTTAAGGGCAGTGCTCATGTTGATGGTTTCGAAGAGAAACGGGTAGTCCCGAAATTAATCCTCATAAAACTTTTTGCTAAAGCGGACCGGCGTCGTTCGGGTGTTTCCTGGCAAAACGACCCCAATCTCGAAATTCAGCACTTCTTCATCGTCAAACTGGAAGGGCGCAATGTAATAAATCGCGTTTTGCTCACGGACCTCGACAAATTCCAGAGGCGTTTGCTGTTGCATTAAATTGCGAGCGACGCCTAATACCTGGGCAGGTAATCCATAGCTGTCTTCTTCCGGCTGGGCTTTGGTCACGGCGACATTGATCAGCGCTCTGTCAGATCCGCGTACAAAACCGTAGACACTGGCTACCTCAGGGGTCAAAAAGCTGCTGTTGAAAGTGCTGAAGTGAATCAGGTAGTCACCTGCTTCCACGGGAGATGTGTCCGAATTCTGGGCGCTTGCTGTGCCCGAAAGCAGGACCAGGTTGATCAGGAAATATACCGGGCAAACGTATCGTGCAAGTCGGTTTATCATGTTTCTTGCTGTCGGGTCAGGTGATAAACCGCTGTTTCAGCAAACAGGTTTGGCCAAAGATCTTTCAGCGGCTGGTTGATACGGGACTGGCTAATCATTTTGCGATTGAGTACCTGATAGTTTCGTGATCGACAAAAGTGCTCAAAATCTGCCACCGTACAAAAGTGGATGTTGGGCGTATTGTACCATTCATAGGGCAGGCGTTTGGTTACGGGCATTTTTCCACCAAACATCAGGGCAAGCCGTGCTTGCAGGCTGCCAAAGTTGGGAATGGTGACAATACACTCACGACCGACCCTCAGCATTTCGTCGAGGATAATATCGGGGTGTTGCATGACCTGCAGGGCGAAGGTCATGATCAGGGTGTCAAAGCTTTGGTCGCCAAAATCGTGCAACTCCCGGTCCAGCGTTTTTTCGATCACACTGATACCGTTCTCGATACAGCGCTGAATTTGTTCCGGATCATTTTCCAGACCATAGCCAGTCACTTTCTTGTCTTTAAGTCGGACAAGCAGACTCCCGTCGCCACATCCCAGATCCAGGACACGACTACCTGGCTTTACCCATTGCTCCAGAATGTCGAGATCAACCCGCATTTGAGATTTCCTCCGCGACATTATTCATATAGGCCTTAAAACCACGTACGTAACGCTCGATGGGCAGCAAAAAGGCGTCATGACCCTTGTCGGTCTCAACGTCCAGATAGGTGGTCTCCTTGCCTGCAGCGACCAGGGCCCGTGTAATCTCCCTGGAGCGTTCTGGGGAAAATCGCCAGTCTGTGCTGAAGGACACAACAAAAAATTTGCACAGTGCATGGCCAAATGCAGCGACTGGGTCGTCATCGTATTCGCGTGCCAGATCGAACACATCCAGCATGCGGGTAATCAGCAAATAGCTGTTGGCATCAAATTGATCCGCGAATTGTTTGCCCTTGTAGTGCAAATAACTTTCCACTTCAAATTGCAGCTCTGTCTCCTGGCCACGCTCAAACGTACCCGTTCGCAGCTGACGTCCAAAGCGCTGCTCAAACGCGCTATCGGATAAATAGGTGATGTGGGCAATCATTCGGGCGAGGGAAAGGCCGGCACCGGGCGATTTACCTTCGTCCAGAAAACGTCCTCCACAAAAATTGGGATCGGAGGTGATGGCTTGCCTGGCAAGCTCGTTAAACGCAATATTTTGCGGCGTCAGCGACATGGCCGAAGCAATAACAATGGCGTGTCTGAGCCTTTCAGGGTGCTCCAGTGCCCAGCGCATTACCTGCATGCCACCAAGACTGCCACCGATAATAGCTGCCCAGCAATGGATACCCAGGGCATCAGCCAGCTGGCGCTGGGACTCTACCCAGTCGCGAAAACGCAACTGCGGAAAGTCTGGTCCCCAGTATTTGCCGGTTTCAGGGTTTATCGTGTTGGGTCCTGTGCTGCCATGACAGCCTCCCAGATTATTGGGAACCACCACAAAAAACTTGTTAGCATCTATGGGTTTGCCTGGCCCGATACAGTTTTCCCACCAGCCTGGTTTTTCTTCGTCGCTGGCGCCGTGATATCCCGCTGCGTGGTGATTACCGCTCAATGCGTGGCAAATCAACACCGCATTGGTTTTGTCAGCATTGAGGGTGCCATAGGTTTCATAAACCAGATCATGGCTGTCAAGCACGCGCCCACAGGCAAGCGTCAGCGGCTCGCTAATCCTGATTTTTTTTGGTTCGACCAGGCCGACAGAATCGGCTGGATATTCCCTTGCCATGTGATGATGCTTTGTGGCTGTAATAATTGCGGGGCAGTGTACTCGCTGGTGAGTGGCTATGCCACTCCCGGAAAATAGGGCTATGCCTCGTTTTAGCTATGTCCATGCAACCGGGTAGCGTCGGATTTGTGGATGATTAAAAGCCGATAACAAGGCTCGGCGCCAGACCGGTACCCTGAGCCAGGTTGGCGTTCACGATCTGCAAAATATTAATCACCATAAACAAAAGTAACGGAGAGAGATCAATCCCGCCCATGGGTGGAAGGATTCGCTGAAACGGGTACATGATTGGTGCCATCAGCTGTTCAATCAGGGTCAGAATAGGGTGTTGTATCCGCGAGCCGCCAAGCAAGGCCGCAAAGCTCATGATAATCAGGATAATCAGGCCCCAGAAAACAATGGTCAGGAAAAGCTGAATGGTGCCAATAGCCGCCCAGGCCAGTGCGGTCACCGGGTTGATAATTTGTCCGTAGAAAACCAGGCAGGAAATCTCGATAACCAGCATCTGGACAATCAGAACCCAGACGATGCCGGCCAGATCCAGGTGGCCCCATCTCGGGACGATTCTTCCGATAAGCCAAACCGGTTTTTGGGTGATTTTTACTGCAAACTGGCTAATGGGGTTGTAGTAATCAGCCCGGCTTGCTTGCAGAAGCACACGCAGCAAGGCAAAAAAGACATAAAGCCCACCCAGGGTTTGAATGATGTAGCTCAGGATTTCTTGGCTGGCATTCACTGTTTGTTAGTCTCCAAATTCTTTTGCCATTTCGGCGGCACGTCTTGCGCAGTCTCTCATGGCGTTATCTATGGTCTGTTGTAAATTATCACGTTTAAAGCTTTCGAGTGCTGCATGGGTCGTTCCACCTTTGGATGTGACTTTTGCACGCAGTTCACCCAGTCGATCAGGACTCTCACTTGCCAGTGTGCCTGCGCCCAGGCAGGTCTGTATGGCCAGTTTCTCAGCGACATCCTGCGGCAAACCCATGTCGACGGCACTTTGGGTCATCAGCTCCATAAAGTAAAAAAAGTAGGCCGGACCGGAGCCGGAAATGGCGGTAACTATGTCAATGGCCCCGTCGGAGTCTACCCACTGGACGATTCCGACCGCACTGAGAATGTCTTCTGCTCGCTGTTTCTGTTCAGGTGTTGTTTGATCGTTGGCGTAAAGCCCGGTTGCACCTTTTTGGATCAGCGATGGGGTATTGGGCATACAGCGAACGATTGCGTGTTGCCCGAACCAGTCTTGCAGCGAATGCATGGAAATACCCGCAGCGATGGATACCACCATGGCCTCAGGCTTCAAACGCGGAGCGAGATCCTGGGCAACGTTTTTAAGTATCTGTGGTTTAACGGCCAGAACAATAATGTCTGCGGTATTCGCCTGTTCGGTATCCGGATAACATTTCAGGTGATCTCCCTGGGGAACAGATGCGCGGAGTTTCTCGCGCTGTTCTTCAGAGGGGTCACAGGCAACAATATTTTCTGCCGGAAATCCCTGGTTGATCAGACCGCCGATCAGACTGGTGGCCATATTTCCGCTGCCAATAAAGGCAATGATTGGTGAGCTCATTATTTTGATTTTGGTCGATGCTTTTTTGGTGATACTCGGGAACTTGCTTGATAGCGTGAAAGTTTAGCAGGTTGTGATAACTATTATTTGGCAGGAACATTATCTGGAGGATCATCGTTAAGCAGGCGAACCTCGCGTTGCGGGAAGGGTATCTGGATACCGTGTTCACGCAGTGCTTCAAAGATCATTAGCAGCAGGTCTCCCCCGACCCGGTTCTTGCCATCATCAATACCTTCCATCCAGAACTCCACAAACATGTTGACGCCAGAGTCACCAAAACTGTCGATTTCGCAGTCGGGTCGCATTTCGAAAGGCAGATCTTCGCCGCTAAGCACCTGGGGGTGGCTGGCGACCACCTCCTTGACGATCTCGACCATAGAACGGATGTCCGTGGCATAGGCAACAGAAAAATCGACCCGGTATCGCTGTTTGGGATCCTTGTGCGACCAATTAATGAAGGTGGACGAAATAAACATTTCGTTGGGCACCATAATGTCCTTGCCGTCATAGGTTTCCAGTGCGATAAAGCGCATCTTGAACTCGCGTACAAAACCGGATCGCCCGTCTTCAAGTTCAATGAAATCGCCAATGGTGATGGACCGGTCCATCAGGATGATAATTCCGGAAATAAAATTGGACGCGATAGACTGCAAGCCAAAACCAAGACCGACACCGAGTGCACCGCCAAATACGGCAAGTGCAGTCAGGTTGATGCCCATCATGTTAAGCAACAGGATGGCGATCACACAGAACAGGGTCACCTCAAACAACTTGGCAAAGACTTCCCGGGTGGGGATGTCCAGGGACTCCTGCTTGCGAATGATATTTTGGCCGAGATTGTTGGATGACCGTCCGAGCCAAAAAAGAATGGTGCCAAAAAATGCCACACGAGCCAGTCCATAGGCAGAAATCGAGATGTTTCCGACACTGATGGAAATGGTTCTCAAGACCGCAGTGATGTCATCGAGCCATCCGATCATATGTAAAAGCAGAATGGGCAGGCCGATGTAGGTAAAGATTATGGAGAGAATCTTGTGTCCGACAAACTTGTCGATCAGGCTTTTAAAGAAAATCAATACGGCAATCGTCAGTGCTACCGTAAGAATCCAGTTTTGCTCCAGAAGGATTTTGCTGGCTTCATTGCCGAACTTGAGCAGCAGAATAGAGCACAGGGGAAACAGGATACGGTCTATCTGGTACATGGCCTTGCGCATGGGATGCGCTTCGGGCGCAGGCGCGGTAGTCACCAGGGGCGAGGCCCTACGGATTCTGAGGGCTACCCAGTAGGAAAACGTGTAGATAACCAGGATCACGCCAAACTGGACATAGCTGTCGACCTGCCAGATATCATTGGCGATATTCAGGTACTGTTCCCTGAATTTTTCCACTAGCTCTTCAATGCGCATGGTATTCCCCTAAAGGACTCTGTTTTATCCGGATAATCGCTGCCAATTATCTGGGAGTTTTCTGGTAAATCAAACGATTACGGACTATTTCCTGGTTGCCTCATTCTCGTGCACCAAAAATATCCGTACCAATTCGAACCATGGTTGAGCCGGCGGCAATGGCTTCTTCCAGGTCCGCAGACATGCCGAGGGAGAGTGTGTCGCAGTCAGGAAACCTTTGCCTGAATTTTTCAAAAAGTTCTCGGGCCTTTTGGCATGTTTCCATGCGAGCGGCGTGCGAATTCCGGGGGGCCGGAATAAACATAAGACCACGCAGGCGCAGGTTTGGTAGCCCCTGAACAGTATGACCAAGCTCTATCGCCTGAGGCAGGTTAATACCTGACTTGGATTCTTCTTCATCCAGGTTGATCTGGATACAGACATTAATTGCCGGTTTCCCCGGAGGGCGTTGATCGTTCAGGCGACGAGCAATTTTTATACGGTCCAGCGTCTGTACCCATTGAAAGTGCTCGGCAATACTTCGGGTTTTGTTGCTCTGTATGGGGCCAATAAAGTGCCAGGCCACTTCCGGATTGGCAATGGCCTCGATTTTTTCGAGTGCGTCCTGCAGGTAGTTTTCGCCAAAATCCTTTTGCCCGGCATCGATAGCCTGGCGAACGTCTTCCACCGGTTTTGTTTTGCTGACGGCAATAAGTTGGATACTTTCCGGATTCCGACCGGCGTTATCCGCAGCCTGGGCAATTCGGGCTTTTACTGATATAAGATTTTCGGCTAGTCTGCTCATTGAAAGATAGTTAACCAGTTGCTGCCGTTCCTGTCAGCAATATATAGAGGATATTGTCGATGGATATTACTGAACTTTTGGCCTTTTCTACCAAACAGGGCGCTTCGGATATGCACCTTTCGGCGGGCATGCCGCCAATGATCCGGGTAGATGGTGAAGTGCGCAAGATTAACGTGCCCGCCATGGAGCATAAGGATGTTCTGAGCCTTATTCACGACATCATGAATGACAAGCAACGCAAAAACTATGAAGAGTTTTTTGAGGCGGACTTTTCCTTCGAAATTCCCGGTTTGGCACGTTTTCGGGTAAACGCATTTAACCAGAACCGGGGTTGTGGCGCCGTATTTCGTACCATTCCCTCCAAAATACTGTCCATGGAAGACCTGGGAATGGGTAATATCTTCAAGCAGTTGAGTATGCAGCCCAATGGCCTGGTATTGGTGACCGGCCCTACCGGTTCAGGTAAGTCGACCACCCTAGCTGCCATGATTGACTACATCAACGAAAACAAATACGACCATATTCTGACTATTGAAGACCCCATCGAATTTGTCCACAAAAGCAAGAAGTGCCTGGTGAATCAGCGCGAGGTGCATCGGGACACCCTCAGCTTTGAGAATGCATTGCGATCTGCATTGCGTGAGGATCCGGATATTATCCTGGTGGGTGAGATGCGAGACCTGGAAACCATTCGTCTGGCCATGAGTGCGGCAGAAACCGGGCACCTGGTATTTGGCACCCTGCATACCAATTCGGCATCCAAGACAATCGACCGGATTATTGATGTATTCCCGGCGGCGGAAAAAGACATGGTACGGACCATGCTATCTGAATCCCTGAAAGCGGTGATTTCACAGACACTGTTAAAGAAAAACGGTGGCGGTCGTGTGGCTGCCCACGAAATTATGGTGGGGACACCGGCGATCAGAAACCTGATTCGTGAAGGCAAGGTGGCCCAGATGTACTCGGCGATCCAGACGGGGCAATCTACGGGCATGCAGACTCTCGACCAGTGCCTGTCTGACCTGGTAGCGAAAAAAGTGATTACCCGGGAAGTAGCCAAGGAAAAGGCCAAAATGCCGGATAACTTTTAATAAACGCAGCAAAACTTTGCTGCTGAAACCGTTAAGCCCTGTGCCGATTATGTCAGGTTTAACACATGAAACAGATTGAGATATTAAGCAATGGATATTGAACCTTATTTGAACCTGATGGTGGAAAAAGGCGGCTCTGATCTTTTTATTGCCGTGGGTAAACAGCCATGTATGAAACTGCATGGCAAGGTTGTGACGATTGGAAAAACCATTCTCGATCAAAAAATGGCTCGCGACATGGCCCTGGCGACCATGGAAGACTGGCAGCAGGAAGAGTTTCTCGAGCAGAAGGAACTTAACTACGCCATCGTCTCGAAAAAAGGCGGACGCTTCCGTGTGAACGCCTATTTCCAGATGGGCTGCGTGGGAATGGTGCTGAGGAAGATTGAGACAGATATCCCGACGGCTGAGCAACTAAACCTGCCCCCCGTATTGCTCGATATTGTTATGGAGAAAAAGGGTATTGTGATATTTGTCGGGGGAACCGGCACGGGGAAATCAACCTCACTGGCCTCACTGCTTTCCTATCGAAACCACAATACCACCGGCCATATAATTACGATCGAAGATCCGGTGGAGTTTGTTCATCAGCATGCGGGTTGTATTGTCACCCAGCGGGAAGTGGGCGTAGACACCCTCAGTTGGGAGAATGCGCTCAAAAGCACCTTGCGACAGGCGCCCGACGTCATCCTGATTGGGGAGATTCGGGATCAGGAAACCATGGAACACGCCATTGCCATGGCAGAAACCGGTCACCTGGTTTTTGCGACGTTGCACGCCAATAACGCTAACCAGGCGATGGACCGGGTTATTAACTTCTTTCCGGCAAACAAGCATCACCAGCTAATGACGGATTTGTCGCTCAACCTGAAGGCTTTTATCGCCCAGCAGCTCATTCCAACGGTCGATGGCAAGCGACGGGCAGCGATTGAAATATTAATAAATACACCCTTAATCTCCGATCTTATTAAGAAGGGTGAAGTCTCCGAAATCAAGGAAGTGATGGCCAAGTCCAGGGAGTCCGGGATGCAAACATTTGACCAGGCTCTCTATGCGCTCTACACGGAAGGGCTCATTTCCTACGATAACGCGATCGCTTACGCCGAGTCCAAAAATGACCTGCGTTTGATGATTAAACTCAATAAGGGCGTGGATGACAGCGGGGTTTTCGGTGATGACGATGATCTTGATGGCCTGACATTTGACCAGGAAAGCGAAGAAGACAAGAAAAAACTGTTCTAGCTGGAAATACCTCCCAGCCATTGTTCCACCAGGATCTTTGCTGCCAGGGCATCGACAGGAGCGACTTTGTAATCTCCTTTATGTCCTTCCTCACGGGCCCGCCCCTTGGCTTCAAAGCTGCTGAGACGCTCATCGACCATTTCAGTTTTTAGCCCGAACCTCCCTTCTATCTGTCGAGCAAATTTCCTGGATTTTTCACTGAGGTCGCTTTCGCTTCCGTCCATATTAAGAGGCAACCCTACCAGGCATAGGTCGGGCTTCCATTCGTCCAGGATTTTTGCAACCTCGGCCCAGTCCGGACTGCCATTTTTGGCATTGAGCACGGAGAGCTCCGATGCCATACCGGTCTGTGTATTTCCAGTGGCGAGACCGATTTGCCGCAACCCAAAATCAAAAGCCAGGAGCTGCATGGCTAAGCGTGGCCTGCTCCGGTCGACATTCTCTGGAAATCTATGCCGGCGTTGGCCGTAGCAATTTTAAGGCGCTGGTCAAAGTCCGAATCAAACACCACATCGGGCGTCGCTGGCAGGGTTAGCCAGGAGTTTTCCAGTATTTCCTGTTCCAGTTGACCAGGAGCCCAGCCGGCATAACCGAGAATAAGAATGGCGTCTTTGGGACCCTGGTTTTGGGCCATGGCATTGATAATGTCGTCTGAGGCGGTGATATGAATGCAGTCTGAAATAGACATGCTGGACATCCAGGTACGCTCGTCCGGGCGATGCATGACAAAACCACGCTCCACGGAAACCGGTCCACCGGAAAGAACGGGTTGATCTTTGACGGATGGATCGATTTCCAGGCCCGTTTGCTCAAGAACAGATTTCAGTCCTATGTCCAAAGGCTGGTTAATCACAAAAGCAATCGCACCGTCCTGGTTGTGCTCGCATATCAAACTGACTGTTCCGGCAAAGTTTGGGTCCCACATGCCAGGCATGGCAACCAGAAGCTGTCCGGTCAGACAGGTTGTATCTTGTTCGGGGTTGCCCGATTCATGACTCATACGATTGGGATTTCTCTGTCAGTTGTTCGAGAGCCCATTCTACATGCTCACGCACCATCGACGAGCGGGGGCGTGCCTGTTTAAGCGCGTTGATTGCTTTTTGGCTTGCCGGACCATTTCCAAGGCCAACGGCGAGATTCCTCCGCCAGCCGTCGTAGCCTGCTCGACGAATAGGTGACCCTGCCGTCCGGTCCAGGAATTCCGCCTCTGTCCATTTGAACAGATCGGCCAGCTCTGAGTCATCCAGTTGGTGGCGCGGACGAAAGTCACTTTCCCCGGACGTCGAGGCAAACCGGTTCCAGGGACAAACCAGCTGACAATCATCACAGCCGAATACCCGATTGCCCATTTTGGACCGCAACTCCGTTGGTATGGGCCCGGAGTTCTCAATCGTAAGATAGGAAATGCATTTGCTGGCATCCAGGACGTAGGGTTCCGGAAAGGCATTGGTTGGGCAGATATTCAGGCAGGCCTTGCATTTCCCGCACTCATCCTCAGGCAGATCCCCGCTGACAGGCAGTGGGAGATTGGTATAAATTTCCCCCAGGAAAAACCAGGAGCCCGCATTTCGGTTGAGAATCAGCGTGTTTTTCCCGATCCAGCCAATTCCGGCTTTTTCGGCCATGGGTTTTTCCATCACAGGCGCACTATCAACAAAGACACGCTGGGACAGATTTGACGCCATTTCATCGCTGGCCCAGGCATTAATCTTTTCGGCCAGCTTTGCCAGACGCGCGCGGATGACCTTGTGATAGTCGCGGCCCAGGGCGTAGCGCGAGACGTAGGCTTTTTCCGGGGACTTGAGAATCCTGAGTGGCTCTGTGTCAGGAGGCTGGTAATCCATCCTGAGAGAGATGACGCGGACAGTGCCTTCAACCAGTTGATCGGGGTAAGCCCGCAAATTACGCCGATCCGCTATCCAGCACATGTCTGCCTGAAAGCCTTTGACCAGCCAGTCATCGAGCCGGGCAACATAGTGCTCGATATCGAGGTCGGCAATTCCCCAATCCTGAAAGCCAAGCTCTCTTGACCACTCATCGATGAGGGGAAGCAATTCGCTGAGTTTCTCGGTGTTTTGGCGAACAGTGTCCACGTATAATCCAGGGGTTTTTCCTACAGGTTGGCATTCTATGGGTTTTCGTCAATCAACGCTGCCGCCACATACAGGTTCTGCGGCGAATCTCTATACTCCGGAACAGGTTCGGGAGCTGGACCGGCGTGCGATACAGGAGCAGGGTATAGCCGGAATCTCGTTAATGAAACGGGCGGGGCAGGCAATATTTGGGCAAATTGTTACCAGATGGCCAGACATTGGGCATCTGACGGTTTTTTGTGGTCCGGGAAACAATGGCGGTGATGGTTACATCGTAGCCGGGTTGGCTGCCCGGGAAAGGTTGCCGGTGATGTTGATTGAAATAGCGCCGGAAAAAGTCAAAGGCGATGCTAAACGTGCCCGAAATTTCGCACTGGACCTGGGGGTAGAGCCAATACTGGCAGATAACTGGTTATCGTCGCCAACATTTGCCGAGACCAGCCTGATCGTCGACGCCCTGCTGGGTACAGGGTTCTCCGGCACGTTGCGTGCGCCAGTTGCCGAGTTGATAAAACGCATTAACCAATCCGGATTGCCGGTGGTATCGGCCGATATTCCCTCCGGGCTGGAAGCCGATACCGGATACGTCGGGAGTGAAGCTGTTCGCGCCGATTGCACGGTCACCTTTATCGGTAACAAACCGGGACTCTATACGGGACAAGGACGAGCCTTCGCGGGAGATATCATTTTTGAAGATCTCGGGGTTCCGGAGGTTATTTATTCCAACATCGCGCCTGTGGCCAGGATTTTGAATCTGGAAACCGAACTGGAGAGCCTCAAACCCAGGGCCGCCGATGCGCACAAGGGAAAAAATGGTCATCTGTTAATTATTGGTGGTGACCTCGGCTTTGCCGGTGCACCCCTGATGGTCGCAGAAGCCGCCTTGCGAATGGGGGCTGGACTGGTATCAATCGCAACCCGTCCCGAGCACATTCCCGCCTGTGTCAGTCGTCGCCCGGAAATTATGGCGCTGGATGCACAGAGTGCACAATTTGACCAGGTGCTTGATAAAGCCAGTCATTTGGTCGTTGGCCCTGGTCTGGGAACCGAAGCATGGGGGCAGCGACTGATGCAGCGGGCAATGGAATCCGGAAAACCAATGGTGCTGGACGCTGATGCCCTGAACCTGGTCGCCAGGGATATTCCCCGATCAGCAACGCTCAATGAACAGTCGGTTATCACTCCTCACCCGGGCGAGGCGGGTCGCCTGTTGGGTAAAAGTGCGCAGGAAGTTGGTCGGAATCGACTCAAGGCAGTGGCTGACCTAATTGAACAATATTCAGCCACCGTGTTGCTCAAGGGAAGCGGTACCTTGATTGGAAGTGCTTTGAAGACAGGTAGCGATAGCATCAGCCTCTGTCCTTACGGTAATCCGGGCATGGCCTCCGGAGGCATGGGTGATGTGTTGTCTGGAATCATTGGCGGGCTAATGGCTCAGGGATTGACGGCGGAACAATCTGCGCGCCTGGGTTCCTGTCTGCATGCAAGATCCGCAGATATATTGGCAGCAAGTCATGGCCAGAGAGGGTTGCTGGCCACCGACCTGATTGATCAGGCCCGAGCGCTGCTAAACGGGGTGGACCTATGACCGGGATTGAGCTGGTTGACGAAGCAGCCACCATGGCCTTCGGCGAATCCATTGCCAGGGAGTTGGCCCAGAAGCTGCCCGATGGCGGTGTCATTTTTCTGCATGGTGATCTGGGTGCGGGAAAAACCACGCTGACCCGCGGCATTCTGCGCGGCCTCGGTTATTCGGGCACGGTGAGAAGTCCAACCTACACCCTGGTTGAACACTATCCGACAGAGCCATCTCCCAGCGCCCATTTTGATCTGTACCGCCTTTCCCATCCGGAAGAACTGGAGTTTATTGGAGCACGGGATGAGTTGGTGCAACGCAATTATTGCCTGATTGAATGGCCGGAGCGTGCCCAGGGCTGTCTTGGCGAACCGGATGTCGAGATATATTTGCGATTTAATCACTTTAAGAATGCTTCGCAAGTCACTAAAAATACTAGACAAATTGATATTCAGTGGCACAATGCTTCTCATGGTCAGTAGCAAGCTTTCATTTTTTGGTACGCAAACTGGCGTACGACCCTGGCGGAAATCCGGTTTTCGCGGGCTTTGCTTGCTTTTCAGAAAGCGATTTTTGGTCTCGCTTTCTTCCTTCATTTTGCTCACAGGTTCCTTCTGCTCCCTGGCTGAACCCGTCATTGAAAATGTGCGCGTATGGCGCGCGCCGGATAACACCCGTCTGGTCTTTGATCTCAATGGCCCGATTTCCCACAGCATCTTTGAGCTTAGCAACCCCGATCGGCTGGTCATTGATATGCCGGCAGCTTCCTTTAAAGCCAATGTGGATAGCCTGGAAACAGCGGATACGCCCGTCAATGCTATTCGTACAGGCAGGCGCGACGATGGCGGCTTGCGCGTTGTGCTGGACCTGGAAAAAAAGGTTAAGCCCCGAACATTCAGTCTGGCCCCGAATGAATCCTACGGGAACCGCCTGGTTGTCGACCTGTTTGACAAGAATGAGCGTGTCCAGAAATCGGTCGCGGATCTCACCGAGGTAAATCGCGACATTGTTATCGCCATTGATGCAGGACATGGCGGGGAAGATCCCGGGGCACTTGGACCGGGCGGAGTCCGGGAAAAAGATGTTGTCCTGGGAATCAGCAAGGCGCTTAAAGAGGCCATAGATGCCCAGCCAGGGTATTCCGCCGTATTGGTTCGAACCAGTGATTATTACGTGCCACTTCGTGACCGGTTTGCCAGGGCACGCGAGAATCGCGCCGATATGTTTATCTCCATCCACGCGGATAGTTTCCGTATGCCTTCTGTGCGTGGCGCCTCGGTGTATGCGCTATCCACAAAAGGTGCAACCAGTGAAATGGCCTCTTATCTGGCACAGAAGGAAAATCGTGCAGACCTGATTGGCGGTGCCGGCAGTCTGAGTATCAAGGACAAGGATGACCAGCTGGCCAGTGTTCTGCTGGACCTTTCCATGAACGCGACGCTGGATTCCAGTTTGCGACTGGGAGAACTGATACTTTCCGAAATGGGCACCGTGACCCGCCTACACAAGAAGCAGGTGGAACAGGCCGGCTTTGCCGTGCTTAAGTCGCCGGATGTTCCGTCCCTGCTTATCGAAACCGGCTTTATTTCCAACCCGGAAGATGCCCGCAACCTGTCCACATCTTCTTTCCAGAATCGGCTGGCCAAATCGATCTTTCAGGGACTTCGTAATTATTTCGACAACTACCCACCCGCAGGTACGCTGGTCGCGTCCAACCGTCAACAAGGTGGACGTACTTACGTCATCCAAAGCGGGGACACACTTTCTGAAATTGCCGAGCGTTTTAATGTTTCCCTGAACAGCTTGCGCGTGTTCAATAACATCAATAGTTCGGTCATCAGGGTTGGTCAGCAGATCAATATCCCTGCTACCTGATAATAACCAAAGCACTTTCCCCCGTTTCTTTCCTCGTTTGACCCTCGTTAAAATGCGTATTTGACGCACGGGTTTTCCCGGAAATTTTCCATGTTTGCATTGGGCTTAAAGCTCAGGGCAAACTGTCTATAATCGCACTTCATTTCCCAAGCATCCGATATTTATTCATGCCCAGAATCGAACGACTTTCACCTCGCCTCGCTAACCAGATTGCTGCCGGTGAGGTAGTTGAAAGGCCGGCGTCTGTGGTCAAGGAATTGCTGGAAAACAGTCTTGATTCCGGGGCCACTCAGATAGATATCCAGGTTGAGCAGGGCGGGGTGAAGCGCATTCGTGTTCGGGATAACGGTTGTGGTATTGCCAAAGACGATTTGCCACTGGCCGTTTCGCGCCATGCCACCAGCAAAATAAAAGAGCTGGATGATCTGGAAGCGGTCCAGTCGCTTGGTTTTCGCGGGGAAGCGCTCGCCAGTATCGCCTCTGTCTCCAGGCTGACACTGAAATCCGCCGAATCTGCTGCGGATGGCTGGCAAGTGGAAACGGAAGGCATCGATATGGAACCACAGCTGAGCCCCGTAGCACATAACCAGGGAACCAGTGTCGATGTGGTTGACCTGTTTTTCAACACCCCGGCACGACGCAAGTTTCTGAAAACAGAAAAGACCGAATTTGGTCGGATTGATGAAGTAGTCCGCCGGCTTTCCCTGAGCCATCTGGATATCGGATTTCGGCTTGAGCACAATGGCCGCAATGTGCACTCCATGAACCCCTGTGGTTCGCCGTCCGAGCAGGCCAGACGGGTCGCTTCCGTTTGCGGCTCGGCCTTTATGGAGCAGGCTCTGCCCATAGACGAGCAATCGGCAAACCTTCGACTTTGGGGGTGGATGGGATTGCCAACTTTCTCGCGCAGCCAAGCGGATTTGCAGTATTTCTACGTCAACGGTCGGTCGGTAAAAGACAAGGTCGTGTCCCATGCGGTCCGGCAGGCTTATCAGGATGTGCTCTACCATGGTCGCCACCCGGCGTTTGTCCTGTTTCTGGAAGTTGACCCCGCCTGGGTTGATGTCAACGTGCATCCCACCAAACATGAGGTGCGATTTCGCGATAGCCGTTCAGTACATGGCTTTATTTTTAGCGCATTGCACCGGGTCATCGCCCAGACACGACCCGGCGATACCCGGGCAGTGGATGAGCCTGAACCCAGGGCACAAATGCCCATTCCCCCCGAGCCCGTACAGCAGTCTTTTGGCCTTAGAGACAGGGAGCAAACCCTGGCAACCGATACGGCTCCAGGGACGGTGCAAGAACAGCGTCGGGTGTATGAAGCCGTGTCACCCACTTCATTTGATGTTGCCGTTCCAGCAGATAATAACGCAGAGCTGCAGCAATCAACGGATTCGCAGGAAATACCTCCACTGGGTTTTGCCCTTGCTCAGCTCAAGGGTATTTACATATTGGCGGAGAATGCCGAGGGGATGGTGCTGGTTGATATGCACGCTGCACATGAACGCATCACCCTGGAAAAAATGCGCCGCGCCTGGAACGGTGAAGGGCTGGCCAGTCAGCCCCTATTAGTCCCGGAATCCTTTGCCGTAAGCTCCAGGGAAGCAGACGCTGCAGAAGAAAACGCCGAGACGTTTACCCGGCTGGGTATCCAGCTGGAGCGTGCCGGACCGGAAACCCTGCTGGTCAGGGCAGTGCCGGTGCTGCTAAAGCAGCCACAGGTTGAACCCCTGGTGCGCGATGTGCTGTCCGATATTCTTGAACTGGGTAGTTCCAAACGTATTGAGTTACAGATTAACGAAATTTTGGGCAACATGGCTTGCCACAACGCAGTGCGGGCCAATCGCAAACTGACTATTCCGGAAATGAATGCACTTTTACGTGAGATGGAAATCACCGAGCGCAGTGGGCAATGCAACCATGGCCGACCCACCTGGACACAAATGAGTCTTGCCGAACTCGACAAGTTGTTTTTGAGGGGGCGTTAATGTCGGGCATTCTAAAATTTGACAGACAACACCTCTGGCACCCCTATACTTCACTGACCAACCCACAGGAAATGCTGGAAGTGACGGGTGCACATGGCTGTACCCTGACACTGGCCGACGGCACAGAATTAACGGATGGCACGGCCTCCTGGTGGTCGGCAATTCAGGGGTACAATCAGCCGGAACTAAACCAGGTCCTTATCGAACAGCTCGATGATTTTGCGCATGTCATGTTCGGTGGCCTGACACACAAGCCTGCGGTCGAGTTGGGACAGCGGCTGCTGGATGTCACCTCTCCCAATCTGGATGCTATCTTCTATTCTGATTCGGGTTCGGTGTCGGTTGAAGTTGGTCTCAAGATGGCCCTTCAATACTGGCAGGGCGTTGGCAAGCCGGAAAAAACCCGGTTTTTGACACTTCGAACCGGCTATCACGGCGACACCTTTGCCACCATGTCATTTTCCGATCCGCGCGACGGCATGCATACCCGCTTTAGCAGCATCCTGCATCAGCCGGAATTTATCGATCGTCCTCCCTCCGGTTTTGACCGACCGGTTCCGCAGGCGTATTGGGATCATCTGGAAAATGTTATTGGCGACAATGCCGCTACCTGCGCAGCCGTCGTAATGGAACCCGTGGTGCAAAATGCCGGCGGCATGAATATCTATAACCCGGCGATTCTTAAGCGAATCCGCGAATTATGTGACCGGCATAATCTGCTGCTGGTACTGGACGAAATCGCCACCGGGTTTGGTCGTACCGGAAAGTGGTTTGCCTATGAGCACGCGGGAATCCAGCCCGACATTCTCTGTATCGGGAAGGCCATGACGGCAGGCTATTTGTCCTTTGCGGCCACCTTAACCACGCGTGATATCGCCAAAGGAATTTCCGGCGATGGTCAGGACCCGTTAATGCATGGTCCGACGTATATGGGAAATGCCCTGGCAGCCAGGGTGGCGGCAAAAAATATCGAAATCCTCCAGCGTGGCGACTGGAAAAAACAGGTGGCGGGTATTCAGCAGACTTTCAATGAATGCCTGCAACCCCTGCTTGAATTGCCCAAAGTGAAAGATGTGCGCGTGCTCGGTGCCATTGGTATTGTCGAGCTGGATCGTGCGCCGGATTTGGATAGGGTGCGTCCGGCACTGCTGGAACTCGGAGTGTGGCTACGCCCGTTTCGCAATATGATTTATGCCATGCCGCCCTATGTGATCACCGAAGCTGAGCTGAGGAAGCTTTGTGATGCGATCAAAGAGATTATTGTTTCTGAGCGTTATTAGTTTTTTGTTTTTGTAGCCACTGCGTGGAGCCTGACTTTTGTTCCGCCAAAAGTACCCAAAACACTCACTATGTTCGCGGGGCAGGCTCTCAGCAAAAGCATTGCTCCCAAAGGCCAAAACACATACTACGTATGCGGGCCACGCTGTCCGCAGCCTCTTCGAGGTTTCCTGCGATGCTCGAAAACTCGGGAGCTATCAGATTATCTTTTAGCGAAAATTTAGGTAATCGTGTTTTATCCGTTCGTTTTCTTTGCTTGCGCAAAGAAAACGAACCAAAAGAAAAAGCACCCCATACGCTTGGCCTGCAGCTGCCCTTAATCAATGGGCTCTCCTTCGGCAAGCTCCAGGGGCCGCGCCCTTCGTTAAAATTCTGCACCAAATTGCGACCTGGTAGCAGCCGAAATGGAAATCAATATTTGCTGGCAATTGGGCATGGACGCCCAATTGAGCTGATACGTGACAGGACGTCACGTAGAAGCGACAGCTATTATTGATTGGAATGTAGGGAACCCGAAGGGCTGCGGATTGGGAGCGATGGTTTTGGGTACTTTTGCCTAAACAAAAGTACCTCGCCGAAAGGCGAAACCTTTTAAGTAATCTTCAAAATTTGATGAGATCCTAAACAAAGTCCAGGATGATGTAGCAGGATCTTATTGTTAAAGCCGCATCTCAATTCCCTGTGCTGCCATAAATTCCTTGGCTTCCTGAACTGAATACTCGCCATAGTGGAAAATACTGGCTGCCAGTACGGCATCTGCATGCCCCTGGAGAACGCCGTCGGCCATGTGTTGCAAATTGCCCACACCGCCGGAGGCGATCAGGGGGATACTTACGGCATTGCTCACCCGCCGGCAAAGGTCCAAGTCAAAACCATTCTTGGTGCCATCGCGATCCATGCTGGTTAACAGGATTTCACCTGCCCCGTATTCATACATTTTTACGGCCCACTCGATCGCATCAATCCCGGTGGGTTTGCGGCCACCATGGGTAAAGATTTCCCAGCGGGGATTATCACCGGATTCCACCTGCTTGGCGTCGATAGCCACCACGATGCACTGGGCCCCAAAGCGGTCGGAGGCAGCCTTCACAAAATCCGGGTTTTTTACCGCAGCGGAATTAATGCCAACCTTGTCGGCACCGGCATTCAGCATATTGCGGATATCATTGAGTTCGCGAATCCCTCCACCCACGGTTAGTGGAATAAATACCTCGCTGGCAATCTCTTCCACCGTGTGAATTGTAGTATCCCGATCTTCGTGGCTGGCGGTAATATCCAGAAAGGTGATTTCATCGGCGCCCTGTTCGTTGTAACGACAGGCAACCTCAACCGGGTCACCGGCGTCGCGAATGTCGACAAAATTAACGCCCTTGACGACCCGACCCTTGTCGACGTCCAGGCATGGGATTATGCGCTTGGCTAGTGGCAATGGAGTAAATCCTTGATTTATTTGCAGCGGGATAAATTTCACCAAATTGTAGCACTGCACTAATGCGGCTGTCCGCAGCCGATTGAGAAGCCTGCCGCATTTTTGGTTCAGGCAATCCAGCGAGAGTACACTGGCGTAAAACTCCCAGAATATCGTTCATTACCCGGAATACCGTCATATGACGTCGGAAACCAAAACAGCTCACCAGAATGTCCGTATCCCGGTTGGTATAAGCCGCTGCCTGTTGGGTGAGGAAGTGCGTTATAACGGCGGTCACAAGCTGTCCAAATATTGTCGGGACCATCTGGGGGATTATTTCGAGTATCGGGATGTTTGTCCCGAAGTGGAAATTGGTATGGGCATTCCCCGTGAGCCCATTCGACTGGTGGAACATGGCTCAGAGGATGACTCCAATATCCGGGTGCTGGAAATCAAGGACCCTTCCAAAGACTACACAGAAAAGCTGAGCTCGCTGGCTGATACGAAGCAACCGGAACTGGGCGATCTATGTGGGTTTATCTTTATGCAAAACTCGCCCAGCTGTGGGGCATACCGGGTCAAGGCCTATCACCCCAATGGCAATGTCTTGCACACCAACGGACAAGGTGCCTTTGCCGGGCGCCTGATGAAACTCATGCCTTGGTTACCGGTTGAGGAGTCGGGGAGGCTTCTGGATGCGCAACTGCGCGAGAACTTTGTTACACGCGTGTTTGCGCTATATGAATGGCAAAACCTCATGCAGGAAGCCCCGAGTCGAAAGAACATCATCGACTTTCATTCACGGCATAAATACCTGGTGATGGCGCACAGCCAGAGACATTACAGACTGATTGGAAAGCTGCTGGCGCGAGCTGGTTTTTATTCCATTGAGACATTGGCCACACGCTACCGCAACCTGCTGATGCACGGCCTGAAACAGCGAGCGGGACGCAAGGGAAACGCCAATGCACTTCAACATATGCAGGGCTACCTGAAATCCAAGCTGGACAAGGATGCCAAGGCTGATATCACGAGGGTCATAGAATCCTACCGGGTTGGCGAAGTGCCATTAATCGTTCCTTTGACATTACTGCAACACTATTCAGATCTGGCAGGCGATTATTTCGCCAGCCAGAGTTTTCTTGCAGCCCATCCGAAACGGCTTGGTTTAAATAATCAAATTTAAGCGGGAAAGCAGGAGATATTTAGAGCTTTTTGAGCAATCGAATAAGGTACAGCAAAACAGAAGCACCAATGACAGCCATGATAATGGCGCCAAGCAGGCCGCCCGTAGTGATACCGAGGAAGCCAAAAATATAGCCGCCAAGGATGGAGCCAACAACGCCGACAATTATGTTGCCGATAAGACCGGCTCCTTTGCCTTTTACAAGGAGCCCCGCCAGCCAGCCAACCAGTGCGCCAATAGCTAGAAACACGATAAAATCAATGATGTTCATAGAACCTCCGGCATTCTTTGGAATCCACATGTTCTATCAAATCAATTGCGAGTGCCACTCATCGTTTCTCTGAGTCTGTTGCGCCACTACTCGGAGCCGTTGGGAATTTACTTCGCCAGCAAGGTTTTTTTGCGGCCCATCCAAAACGATTGGGACTGAATAACCAGATATAGGTCTGTAAAAACTCTTTGAATCATTTTCTTAAATGATCATTACATGGCAACAAATGAAGCTGACTGCTAAACTTCTTGCCTATAAAATGGACGCTATGGGCTTTAACGATAAACATTGAGATGAGAGACAAATTGAGGCCGTTTCTGCTTGTATTTATTCTGGTGTTTATCAGTCAGCCGGTCTTTGCCTCGATTTTGCCCTGTTCGATGGATCAGGCGGGAGCAGAACATTCAGTCCATGCAATGCAAACTTCAGGTGATAATGATATTGAATCCATGAACTTTCATGGACATGAAGGACATGAGGTTCTCATTGAGAAAACGTTGTCAGATTGTTGCAACCAAATAGACTGTGAATTAATGCATTGCGTGACAATGACCGCGATGCCTGCCAAAAGTTTTTTTTCTGTTAATCCCTTTCATTCAGTAATAGACCTTGCTGATTCCCTGATACCTATACTGGCAGATATTTCTGTCAGCAATCCTCCCCCCATATTCCGCTAACGCAGGATAGCTGCGCCTGAAATAAGGTGTGGCCAGCTTGTTTTGCTTGGCGGGAGTATAAATCTCCCGATTCAAATTGCCTTTACGGCGTGACTTGTTTGGGAGTAATTCCTATGAGCACAAATTGCTCGTTGATTAAATGGATAGGCATGACAGTGGCTATGTCTATGTCTTTACAGCTTTCAGCCCAGTCGCAGCTTTCTCTCGAAGAAGCAGTGACAAGAGCCCAGAAAGTGGATCCCTGGCTAAAAGGAAGTCAGTTAAGAGAGCAGGCAGCTATAGATCGTAGCATCGCAGCTGGACAACTTCCCGACCCTAAAATCTCACTGGGACTGGCCAATTTGCCTGTAAGTAACCCGGATTTCGGACGGGAGCCAATGACCCAGATACAAGTTGGCATAAGCCAGGTTTTTCCTCGCGGAGAAGAACTTGAACTTACAAGCCAGCGCTTCCGGGAGATGAGTGAACAACATCCGTATATGCGCATGGACCGCCAGGCCACAGTCGAGGTCAACGTAACATTGCTCTGGCTGGACGCATACTTTTATGTTGAAAGTATTCGAATGTTGGAGAAAGACCGGGTCCTGTTTGAAGATCTGGTTGATCAGGTGCGATCCAAATATGCCAATAATTTGGGAAGAGCCAGTCAGCACGATCTGGTTCGCGCACAGCTTGAGCTGACAAGGCTGGATGATCGCATAACTGGTCTTCATTCAAAACAAGAGTCTTCTGAGCGCATGTTGATGGAGTGGTTGTACGACGGCGTTTCAGGCAATTATGAATTTGCCCGGCTGGGCGTTAAGTCTGAGCTGCCTGAACTGGCATTAAAGGATCGAGAAACCGTCTATGATGACATTGGCCAATCCATGCCAGAGCTTGCAGAGTATTTGGTAGGGCATCCGGCTGTTTTGAGCCTGGATCAAAAAATCACTGTCCAGTCCACGGACGTTGAAATAGCACGCCAGTCCTATAAACCACAATGGGGTGTAAATGCGGCTTACGGCTTTCGCGATGAAGACCCAATGGGCATGGATAGATCCGATTTCTTTTCGATAGGCGTCAGTCTCGATATCCCTATTTTTGTTGAAAACAGACAGGATCGTCAGGTTCAGTCGGCAATTTCTGAAGCCGAAGCGCTAAAGACGGACAGGGCACTTCTATTGCGGCAAATGCGTGCCCGGTTTGAATCAAAACGTACTGAGTTGTTGCGGTTGGATCAGCGTCAACATCTCTACCAGTCGAGATTACTTGACGAAATGGCAAAACAGGCGGAAGCAGCACTGATTGCTTACACCAATGACGAGGGTGATTTTGCTGAAGTTATTCGGGCGCATATCGCAGAACTCAATGCTCGTATTGATGCCCTGTCCATAGAGATAGACAGGCTTAAGGCAATTGCCCAATTAAATTATTTCTTTGTCACTGCCGACACTCCGGTGCAACCAGTGAGAGAGGCAGCAGAGAGAGACAACTCATGATTAATACTTTAGATAAGCGCACTAAATTCATATTGGCCATTTTTTTGGTTATTGGACTGATAGCGTTTTTTGTATGTCTCAGAACAAACGAGACTATTGGTCGGGAAACAGCAGAAGCAGAACCTGAGCCGCTTTACTGGGTAGCTCCTATGGACCCCAATTATCGAAGGGATGAGCCGGGTCTGTCACCTATGGGGATGGAGCTAATACCTGTGTATGCCGAAGAAGGTACTGGCACTATGGGGCCCGGAACGATCGCTATTTCACCCAATTTGGTCAATAACCTTGGGGTCAGAACCGGTCAGGCAGAAATTGGGACATTGCAAAGCCAAATAACGACAGTAGGTTATGTCACATATGATCAGGACAAGCTGATTCATATTAATCCCCGAGTAGAAGGCTGGATTGAGAAACTACATGTGAACTCTTCAGGTGATCCGGTTGTTCAGGGGCAGCCACTATATGAAATCTATTCACCGCAAATTGTGAGCGCACAGGAAGAGTTACTGATGGCACTTAATGCCAATAATAACCAGTTGATCCAGGCTGCCGAGGGTCGTTTACGTGCGCTGAACCTGGGTCCGGAATTTATTAATACGCTAAAAGTAAATAGGCAGGTTGTTCAGGTCGTTACCTTTAATGCGCCTCAGGGCGGGGTGATCGAGGAGCTTGGGGTTCGTGAAGGAACCTTTGTCCGGCCAGGCAACAAACTGATGTCTATTGCCAATCTGGATCAGGTTTGGGTTGAGGCTGAAGTATATGAACAACAGGCCGCACAACTGGAATCTGGCTTGTACGCCATCGTAACGGTTGATTATTTGCCCGGCAGAACCTGGGAAGGTGTGGTGGATTACGTTTATCCGGTACTTGATCCCAAAACCCGAACATTAAAAGTGAGGATGCAATTCAGCAACGAAGACTTGAGTCTAAAACCTAACATGTATTCCCAGGTGACAATTCATGGAAAAGAAACTGCAGCGACACTCCTTGTTCCCAGAGAGTCAGTGATTCGAACAGGCAGTCAGGATCGCGTGGTTCTATCTTTGGGAAATGGTGAATTTAAATCCGTTGAGGTTCTCTTGGGACGCTCCGATAACCATTCGATAGAAATACTCGAAGGTATTTCCCAAGGGGATACAGTCGTTACGTCTGCGCAGTTTTTGCTGGATTCGGAATCCAGTAAGACCTCTGATTTTCGTCGAATGGAAGCCCCCCAATCTGGAACCACGAGTGAGGCTCAAATGGACCATGGTCAGATGAATCATGGCGAGATGGACCACAGCCAAATGGACCATGGTCAGATGAATCATGGCGAGATGGATCACAGCCAAATGGACCATAGTCAGATGAATCATGACGAGATGGATCACAGCCAAATGGACCATAGCCAGATGAATCATGACGAGATGGACCACAGCCAAATGGACCATAGTCAGATGAATCATGACGAGATGGATCACAGCCAAATGGACCCCAGTCAGATGAATCATGACGAGATGGACCACAGCCAAATGGATCACGGCCAAATGGGTCCTGATCAGATGAATACATCAGAGTAGGTGGTGTGATGATTGAAGCTGTCATTCGATGGTCTGTAAACAACCGGTTTCTAGTATTGCTCGCAACGATTGTGCTGATTATTGCTGGTACAGTCTCGTTGAGAAATACGCCCGTAGATGCCATTCCTGATTTATCTGATGTTCAGGTTATTATTAAAACCAGTTACCCGGGGCAAGCGCCCCAGGTGGTCGAGGATCAGGTCACCTATCCCCTTACCACTGCGATGCTGTCCGTTCCGGGAGCGGTGACTGTCAGGGGATATTCATTTTTTGGTGATTCCTACGTTTACGTGATCTTTGATGAAGATACGGATCTGTATTGGGCTCGGGCTCGAGTACTGGAATACCTCAGCCAGGTTGCCCCTTCCCTGCCGGATAACGCGAACCCCCAGCTTGGCCCTGATGCCACCGGCGTTGGCTGGGTTTACATATACTCATTGATCGATCGAACCGGACAACACGATCTTTCGGAGTTGCGCTCAATACAGGACTGGTATCTCAAATACGAGCTACAAACAGTTCCTGGCGTATCAGAAGTGGCTCCGGTGGGAGGCATGGTCAAGCAATATCAGGTCACAGTAAATCCTGAAAAATTACGGGCATATAGTATCCCGCTCGCACATATCCAGATGGCGATCAAAAGGGCCAATCAGGAAATAGGGGCTTCTGTTGTGGAGATGGCAGAAGCCGAGTATATGGTTCGGGCGACGGGATATATTCAGTCCATTGAAGACCTGGCAGCCGTTCCTTTGGGGGTGAATCAAAACGGTACGCCGCTCAGCCTTAAAGACGTTGCCGAGATTAATCTTGGCCCGCAAATGCGACGAGGTATCGCCGAGCTCAATGGCGAGGGTGAAACCGTCGGCGGTGTTGTGGTCATGCGTTATGGCGAGAACGCCCAAAGAACCATTGACGGCGTGAAAGCCAAACTGGAACAGTTGAAACAAGGATTACCTGATGGTGTTGAAATTGTCCCTGTCTACGATCGCTCAAACCTGATCAGTCGTGCGGTGGAAAACCTGTGGCACAAGTTGCTGGAGGAATTCACCATTGTGGCGCTGGTTTGTATTATCTTTCTGTTGCATGTTCGGTCCTCCCTGGTTGCTATTGTCAGTCTTCCAGTTGGCATTCTTGCCGCTTTCATCATCATGAATGCACAAGGGATTAATGCCAATATTATGTCGCTCGGCGGGATTGCCATCGCCATTGGAACCATGGTCGATGGGGCAATTGTGATGATCGAGAATATGCACAAACATATGGAGAAAACCCCGCTGACCAGGGAAAATCGCTGGAAGATTGTCGCTGACTCAGCCTCAGAAGTAGGGCCGGCACTCTTTTTTAGCTTATTGATTATTACCGTAAGCTTTCTGCCAGTATTTACCCTGGAAGCCCAGGAAGGCCGTATGTTTTCACCTTTGGCGTTTACCAAAACCTATGCCATGGCCGCCTCGGCAGCACTGGCGATTACCCTCGTGCCGGTGTTGATGGGGTATTTTATTCGGGGGCGTGTAATGCCTGAGCGCAAAAACCCCCTTAACCGGATTTTGACCGCAGCCTATGTGCCGGTACTGGGAAAAGTACTCGATTATCCCAAAATTACCCTTGCCATCGCTCTTCTGGTTCTTGTCAGTGCCATTTGGCCATTGCAGCGAATTGGTAGTGAATTTATGCCGCCCCTGGATGAAGGCGACTTGATGTATATGCCCACGACCTACCCGGGTATATCCATTGGTGAAGCGCGGGAGTTACTGCAACAGACCGATAAATTGATTCGAACAGTTCCCGAGGTCGAGTCGGTATTTGGGAAGATTGGTCGCGCGGAAACTGCCACAGATCCAGCGCCATTAACGATGATTGAAACCTTTATACAACTGAAGGATCGCAGTGAGTGGCGGCCGGGTGTGACCTCGGAATCACTCAGGCAAGAGCTTGATTCCCTGGTGCAATTCCCGGGGCTGACCAATGCATGGGTAATGCCCATTAAAACCCGTATAGATATGCTTGCAACAGGTATAAAAACACCGGTAGGGGTTAAGGTCGCAGGTTCGGATCTCGCAGTGATCCAGGATATCGGCCGGCAATTGGAAACCATTTTGGCCGATGTGCCCGGTACTGCTTCGGTTTACTCCGAACGGGTTGCTGGCGGTCGCTATATCAAGATTGATATCGATCGACAGGAAGCCTCTCGCTATGGCCTGAATATAGCTGATATTCAGCAAGTTATCGGCTCAGCTGTAGGGGGCATGAATATAACCCAGACGGTTGAGGGGCTTGAGCGTTACCCCGTTAATGTCCGCTATCCGCAGGCTTACCGGGATTCCCCTGAACAGCTGGCGCTGTTGCCCATAGTAACGGCGTCAGGTCAAAACATCGTACTTGGTGATGTGGCTTCGATATACGTTGAAGATGGTCCGCCTGCGATCAAAAGTGAGAATGCCCGTGTAAACGGCTGGACGTTTGTCGATATTGAGGGAGTAGACCTTGGCAATTATGTTGAGCAGGCCATGGCTGCGGTCGATGCTGAACTGGAGATACCCCCTGGTTATTCGATCAATTGGGCCGGGCAATATGAATATATGCTTAGAGCGAAGGAGAAGCTTGGATATGTGATACCTCTTACATTTGCCATTGTTGCCTTGCTGCTCTTTATGAATTTTCGCAGCTTTACAGAGGTAGCTATCTTGATGGTAAGCATGCCTCTGGCTATGGTTGGCAGTGCCTGGTTGATGTATTGGCAAGGTTACAATTTTTCGATAGCGGTAGGTGTTGGCTTTATAGCTTTGGCCGGCTTGGCTGTGGAGATTGGTGTCATCATGCTGGTTTATTTAAAGCAATCCATTGCGAGCTTGCAGACTCATTCAAGCGATATTGAGTTAAAGACTGCTGTCATTTCCGGTGCAGGATTACGAGTCCGCCCGATAATGATGACCACGGCGACGGTTGTGCTGGGGTTGCTGCCTATTTTATTTGGGACAGGAACCGGCTCGGAAGTCATGAGCCGTATTGCCGCACCCATGGTTGGTGGAATGATAAGTACATTGGTACTCACCTTGCTGGTGGTGCCGGCGATTTTCTATTTGTGGCAACGCAGGCAGTTACAGGTGAAATAGTGATGTAAGGTTGGTAGCGGGAGATCTGCTACCAACTTTGACTCGGATTGAATTTGCCTGTCTATTGGTCGCAGTAGCTCTGTGCGGTCGCCAGGTCCAGGGTGCCTTCGTAGATGGCACGGCCGGTAATGGCACCGACGATGCCTTCATCCTCGACTTCCTTGAGCGCCTTGATGTCTTCCATGTTGGTGATGCCACCTGAGGCAATAATGGGAATGGAGGAAGCACGGCACATGGTGACGGTTTCTTCGATATTTACACCTTGCATCATGCCGTCTCGGCTGATGTCGGTGTAGATAATGGAGGTGACTCCATCCTGTTCGAAGCGTTTGGCCAGTTCCGCGGCCTTTATATCGGAAATTTCTGCCCAGCCTTCTGTAGCGACAAAGCCGTTGCGGGCATCCAGTCCAACGATAATTTTTTCAGGGAACTCCTTGCAGGCTTCAGCAACAAACTCTGGATTCTTGACGGCCTTGGTACCCAGAATCACCCAACTTACACCGGCTACTATGTAAGCCTCGATCGTTTGCAAATCACGGATGCCCCCGCCAATTTGTACAGGCAGGCCCGGATAGTTTTCAGTGATTTCATGAACGACTTCACGATTGACCGGTGTTCCCGCAAATGCACCATTAAGGTCCACAACATGAAGGCGCCGTGCACCTTCCTGGACCCACTGGCTCGCCATGGCGGCGGGGTCGCTCGAAAATACGGTGGAATCATCCATTACACCTTGCTTGAGACGTACACATTGACCGTCTTTGAGGTCGATTGCGGGGATGATAAGCATAAATACTCTTTCCGTGTTTTTGTCGGGTGATTGCGGGCGCGCATCATACCCGAACTTGTTGTTGATGCAATTTTTACAGGGGCTTTTGTAATGTCTGAGCAATATTCATTCCAGTTGCCCCAAAAAATTGGGTTATGCTCTGCGCAATAAAATAAATAAAAAAAGGAGGTGACCCATGAGCATACTTAATTTAATTCTGGCCATATTGCTTCCACCAGTAGGTGCTTACCTTCAGGTAGGGGTAACCACGCATTTCTGGATTAACCTGGCATTGACCCTGGCAGGATATATTCCCGGGATGATCCACGCGATCTGGCTAGTGGCTACCCAGCAAAAGGGTGTTTAGGTTACAAAGTAATTCGGTGTCAGACCTTTAATTCCTAAATAATTAAAGGTCTGACACCGAATTATTGGGATTTAGTGATCTAGGGGTTTCCATCCCACTCAGTGAAATTTGCCAATAATTGCAGACCCGCAGAATGACTTTTCTCCGGGTGAAACTGTGCGCAGAACAGGTTTTTGCTCACCGCTGAAGAAACAAAATCCAGCCCATAGCGGGTAACACCTGCCCGCACGGAATTATCGTTAAGCCTGACATAGTAGGAATGCACAAAGTAAAACCTTGAATCCTGTGGAATATCCCGCCACATGGGGTGAGCTACAGTCTGGTGCACCTGGTTCCAGCCCATATGGGGAACTTTCAGGGCTATGCCATTCTCATCCCGCAAATCCTTGCCAAAGAATTCAACTTCGCCGTCAATGGCACCAATGCAATCCACGCCCTGGTTTTCCTTGCTGTGATTCATCAGCGCCTGCATGCCGACACAAATGGCCAGCACGGGTTTTTCCTGAATCTGTTTCAGGATCAGCTCGTCAAAACCCAGCCTGCGGATTTCGTGCATGCAGTCGCGAATGGCGCCGACCCCGGGAAATACCACGCGATCGGCGCTTTCAATTACCGCGTTTTCAGACGTAATGACCACTTCGGCATCTTCGGCGACATGCTCCAGGGCACTGGCCGCAGAGTGCAGGTTGCCCATACCGTAGTCGATAACAGCAATACGTTGTTCAGCCATAATTCTGCCTGCTTGAGCGTTAGAGCGCCCCCTTGGTGGACGGAGTAATACCGCTCATGCGAGGGTCGGGCGTCAGGGCCATACGCAGTGCCCGACCAAAGGCCTTGAAAATGGTCTCGATCTGGTGGTGCGTGTTGTAACCGCGAAGATTATCAATGTGCAGGGTGACATTGGCGTGGTTGGTAAACCCCTGGAAAAACTCAAAGAACAGGTCCACGTCAAAATCGCCCACGCGAGCGCGGGTGAACTCGACGTGCATTTCCAGACCAGGACGGCCGGAAAAGTCGATCACAACGCGTGACAGGGCTTCGTCCAGCGGCACATAGCTGTGGCCGTAACGGGTGATGCCTTTTTTATCGCCCACTGCCTTGGCCATGGCCTGTCCCAGCGTAATGCCAATATCTTCCACAGTGTGGTGATCATCAATTTCGATATCCCCCTTGGCCTGGATATCCAGATCAATCATGCCGTGGCGGGCGATCTGGTCCATCATGTGCTCAAGGAACGGAATACCAGTGTTGAAGCTGGACTTTCCGGTACCGTCGAGATTGAGATCAACGCTGATTTGGGTCTCGAGCGTGTCGCGTTTAACGCTGGCAGTTCTTTCGGTCATGATTTACAGGGTTTGGTTTAAAAGCGCGATTATACGGATTCTTGAAACCCGGGTCAGAGTCATTTCAAATTTATTCTGATTTGCAAAATTTAAACCTGACCCCAATTTGGGTTTCAGGCTAAGATTTATCCTGAACTTCTCCGGATTCTGTGGCTCGTAGAAGCCAGGGTTTTATTTAAAAAGAGAACGCAAAGTGAAGGTTGCAAGGCTGTTAAAAATTTTCTCAATTGGCTTTAGTTTGCTGTTGATCCTGGTCCTGGCACCAGTCGTTTTTTTATTGACCCTGGACCCCAACGACTACAAGCCGCAAATTGAAAGGCTCGCCCAGGAGCAGGGTGTTGATTTGCAGATTAACGGCGATCTGGGTTGGCAGATTTATCCGTCAATTGCATTGGAGCTCAATGAGGTGGCACTGGCCACTGACCAGGCCGCCATGTCGCTGATGGCAAGTCTTGAACAGGCCCAACTGGATATTGACTTGTGGCCCATTTTTGCCGGGGAACTAAGTGTCAGCGGCATTCGGGTGCAGGGTGTCGACCTGTCGGTTACAGAAATCGAGTCCGCTGAATCGCCGACTGGAGATGCCGGCGCTTCCGATGCCGGCGCTCCTGATGCGGCCACCTCGGAAGAAATATCTGTAGCGGGGCTCAGCGCAAGACAGATTACCCTGCAAGATCTCCACCTTTTTTATCAGCCGATAGAAGGTGACGCAGTTGACCTGGAAATTGCCGAGCTGTCGGCAGAGTCGTTCAATCTTGCAGGCAACCCTTTTCCTTTTGCTGTCTCATTTGATCTGGAATATGCCGGACAACGCCTGAACCTGGGTATGAGCTCACAGTTGTTGCTCGACCTGGAAGCCAGCCGCTATCAAATCGAAACCGAACGCCTTGATCTCGGCGTCACCGGGGATCAGTCCATTAGCAGCCAGATTGATCTGGTCGCCGAAGTAAACCTGGATACAGGAAGCTGGTCTCTGGAACTCACAAACACTCAGATTGACGATCTTTCTGCCCGTCTGGATGCAGAAGGCATGATCGAACCCTTGAGTGCAACCGGCCATTTGAGCCTGTCCGGAGGAACACGTCTGATCGGACGTCTGGCAAATACCGACCTTCTAAATAACCTGGCACTGGAAACCAGTTTTGATTATGGGCCGGAATCCCTGGTGCTGGATTCGCTTGGCGCGACATTAAACGAAAGCGATATCGAGGCCAGCCTGCAATATTTTCTGGATGTACAGCAAACCAGTCAGCTCAATGTCGATATTGGCCAGATAAATGTCGACCAGTATCTGGCTGGGCCGGAAGAGGCTGATGAGCCTGAAAATAATGAAAATCCCCTGGCGTTCCTGGAGACCATGCCGCCATTTGATATCCGTCTGACAGTTAACGATTTGACGGTTTCCGGCTACCAGTTAACGGAGCTGGAACTGATATCAAACATTTCTAACGCAACAGCCAATGTTGCCCTTCAGCATGCAGGCTTTGCCGATGGGGACCTGGAAGCGGGACTTGTACTGCAGGCAAACAGCCAACCCCAGGTGCGTATTGATTCGCTTCGGGCAAATAACCTGCAACTCGGGCAAATCGTAAAAACCGACACAGGGGAACCCATTATTGAAGGTGAGGCGACCGCGGCGTTTAGCGGCGAGCTTGTTAGCCTGGTCGGGGACACATTTCTTTCCGGCCTCAATGGGGATGGGCTGGTTTCTGTTGACCGTTTGTATTTGCAAAACTGGAATATTGAACAGAATATTTGCGTCTCCGCTGAACGACTAGGTGCGAGTTCTGCGTTGCGCTCCAGTTGGTCACCGGGCACGGAGTTTTCCTCCTTTAGCACGCCTGTCCAGATTCGCAACGGTATTACCACACTGGAAGAAATCACTTCGGGCTTTGGCAACATTGCCTTTACTGGCGGTGGCAATTTAAACCTGGTGTCCATGGATTTGTCCGCCCAGTTGGCCTTGCTAATTCAGGGAGATCGCACCAGTGAACAGGGCTGCTCGATTAACCAATATATTCGCAATACCGAGTTGCCGCTTTCCTGTGAGGGCAATATAGGCGAAGGTGGCGAAATGTCTTGTGGGCTGGATAACGCCGTCATTCAGGCATTGCTCACCGGCAGGGTACAAAATGCGATTCAGCAGCGACTGGAACGCTTTCTTGCTCCCCAGGAAGAAACGGAAGAAGAAAACGCCGAAGAAGTGGAAGACCCTACCCGACGACTTTTTGAGGACGCCCTGAGAGGAATACTGAGACCGAATTCTCGATGAGTGCCTTTTCGCAACGACTGCTAGCATGGTGGGATGAGCACGGCCGCAAGGATTTGCCCTGGCAGCGTGACGACGACCCCTACAAAATCTGGTTATCCGAGATCATGCTGCAGCAAACCCAGGTAGCCACGGTCATTCCCTATTTTGAACGGTTCATCCAGCAGTTCCCCCGGGTGCAGGATCTGGCCGCAGCCGAACTGGACGAAGTTCTGCACCTTTGGTCCGGGCTGGGCTACTACGCCCGTGGTCGCAACCTTCACGCTGCGGCAAGAAAAGTGGTCGATGAGTTTGATGGTCGATTCCCCCAAACCCCGGACGAGCTCACAGCACTTCCCGGTGTAGGCCGGTCTACGGGAGGGGCAATTCTTGCCCAGGCGTTTAACCAGCCCGTGCCAATTCTCGACGGTAACGTAAAGCGAGTGCTCACCCGGCTGGAAGGCATCACCGAATGGCCCGGACAAGGCAAGATTGAAAAGCAGCTTTGGGAGTTATCCGCGTCCTTATTGCCCGAGTCTTCAAGCCGACTGCGCGACTCTTCATCAAGCCGGCTTCGCGACTCTGATAATAGTCGACTCCGCGACTATACCCAGGCCATTATGGATCTGGGGGCGACAGTCTGTAAGCGCTCCAGCCCGGATTGTGAGCGCTGCCCGTTTACTGATGAGTGTCAGGCATACAAGAACAACCAGGTTGACCAGATACCGGCACGCAAGCCTAAAAAGGCCAAACCCGTTCGTGAAAAAATTTTTCTTGTGTTGCGCAACAAAAAGGGCGAAGTGTTACTGGAAAAACGGCCTTCGATCGGGATATGGGGCGGGCTATGGAGCTTTCCCGAGGTTGCGCCCAATGAGCTCGATTCCA
The DNA here is from genome assembly GCA_965222065.1 of Pseudomonadales bacterium. Lineage (GTDB taxonomy): Bacteria > Pseudomonadota > Gammaproteobacteria > Pseudomonadales > GM7GCV1 > GM7GCV1. The sequence goes on along the minus strand of OZ244933.1, from coordinate 1,308,724 downwards.
CCCTGGATCAGCGTGGCTATCAGGCTCATCGGCAAGAATGGTTGCCGCAGGGGTCTCATGTCTTTTCCCACTTTCAACTGGACTATCGCCCCCTGGTGATTTTTTGCGATAACGCCCGGAGCGCTAATCAGGCCGACGAAGGGGCGCAGCAAATCTGGTACAGTGATGCCCTCGAAAATCGTATTGGCCTTGCCGCTCCGGTGGCCGTGCTACTCAAAAAAATTCAGGATGTAAGCAATGGCTAGAATGGTCTTTTGTCGCAAATACAAAGAAGAACTGGAAGGGCTCGACCTGCCGCCCATGCCGGGCGCCAAGGGGCAGGACATCTACGACAATATCTCGAAAAAGGCCTGGGGCGAATGGATGTCACACCAGACCATGCTGATCAATGAAAAACGTCTCAACCTGATGGACATGACTGATCGCGCCTATCTGGATGACCAGCGCGATAAATTTTTTAACGATGAAAAAGTGGACGAAGCCGAGGGCTACGTCCCCCCATCAGAATAAGTTTATTTTTTCTGGGTGGGACGAGCCATTTCCGGCTTGACTCTAAAGAGGCGAATCGTTTTAATACGCGCCTCTTTTTGGCCCGCCTAGAAGCATATAAATTTTTAGAGCGTCATGAGAGAAACTCAGACGAGGCAAAGAGCAAATTGAACGAGGGCGCTTACCCGGGTAAGTAACCGAATGAAATTTGCTCTTTAACGAAGTACGAGTAAACGTAATAGCTATAAATGCCCAGATAGCTCAGTCGGTAGAGCAGGGGATTGAAAATCCCCGTGTCGGTGGTTCGATTCCGCCTCTGGGCACCACGAACAAATAAAGGCTCCGCAACGCGGGGCCTTTTTTGTTTGTCTCTGCTTTAGCAGAGGGAAGCGAACCACCTGGTTCGACAAAAATGCACTGCATTTTTGGGCCCTCGAAGAGGGAGCCGCAGGCCGAGCTCCATGGCAGAATGGAGCGAGCATTCCGCCCTTAAAAATCTTTAAAAAGCCCCGCAATGCGGGGCTTTTTATATAAGGAGCTGATTGGCATTTCCAGATGATTAGGGCGCTAAAGTTTCCGCCCCAGCTTTCGCTCTACCAATTTCTTCTCCCAGTCCGGGTTCATAAAGCTAACAACTTCGTACGCAACCAGTCCCTGCACAATCAGTCCGAGGCCAAGGCCCGCAAAGATAATGTAGACGACTGGTTCGCCGTGAAAAAGAACAAGAAAGACGGCCGCCAGTACCAGATAGGTAACCAGGAACTCATAGAATTCTTTCATTCGCTTGGCATATAGCATCGCTTGTTGTTCATCTGCCTTTAATTCGGTTTCATTTTGCATTTGTCTGTCCTCCGGTTTTAGTAAACGTAGATCTACCTCAAACACAGAAGCGAGCGCTTTACTTGTTTCCATACTGGCACGATGACCTTGTTCTATACGTTGAATGGTTCGAGTGGTAACACCTGCCATCTCGGCTAGCTGGCTTTGAGACCAACCATTTTTCAAACGCAGTTTCCTGACAATCATGGGTTCACCTTTGCTGCTTGAGGTGAGTCAAGCTTCACTGATAAAGGTTCTGGAGAGAACGACATAAACACGAAATACAAACGAAATCCTTGCGACATTGTGCTCAAACGTGATGAGCAGAGAGTGGTCTTGTAGCTAAAAGATCATATAGCCTCAGGAATTCATTGAAAACTCTGGTTATAAGGATCCATAAACTATTGTTTTGGCGTATGACAAGAACAAGGTTACATAGCAACTGATAACTAACCCCCTCTTTCAGCAACATGTATTATTTTGTGGCTAATAAGGAATGCTATATTGCCCATGGGCAGTGTATGTACGTGGAATAAGATGAGGCATCTAAATTACAACCATTTGTATTATTTCTGGACGGTTGCCAGAGAAGGCAGCATCAAAAGGGCCTCGGAAATTCTGCATCTGACCCCGCAAACCATAAGCGGACAGCTGAAGTTGCTGGAAGACGTGGTAGGTGAGCCCTTGTTCAACCGCGTTGGTCGTAGGCTGGTTCTCTCCGATTCCGGAAAAGTAGTAAAGCAGTATGCCGATGAGATTTTCAATCTGGGGGCAGAGCTGGCCAACAGGGTCAGGGACAAGTCTGCGATAAATACACTCGAATTAAATGTTGGTATTGTTAACTCTATCGCCAAGCTGATTGCCTATCAGCTGGTTGCTCCCGCCATGTCGCTGGAGGAATCGTTCAGGGTGATATGTCATGAGGGCAAGCTTGAAAACCTGTTGGCGGACCTCTCTATCCATCATCTGGATCTGGTGCTATCAGACCGGCCCATGCCCTCCGGGTTGGGGGTAAAAGCATACAATCATTTTTTGGGTGTGAGCCCGGTTTCTTTTTTTGCGGCGGAGTCAATTGCTGCGGAATACCAGCAGAACTTCCCGCAAAGTCTGGATAACGCACCGGTATTGCTGCCGCTATCGAACAACCCCCTCCGGAATCAACTGGATGAGTGGTTTGAGGCAAAGAATATTCATCCAAGGGTTGTTGCCGAGTTTGAGGACAGTGCGCTGCTCAAGGCATTTGGCAGTGTCGCTAGAGGTGTGTTTCCTGCCCCCAGGGCGATATCGAAAGGAATTGAGAGGATGTACAGCGCTATTGAAATTGGCTCGTTGCCTGAAATAAGCGAATCCTTTTATGCGATATCCCCCGAGCGTAAGCTAAAACATTCGGCAGTTTCCATCATCTGTGAAAATGCCAGGTTGCAGTTGCATTGAGTGAGCCAGAGCGCAGGTTATAGCGACCTGTTTCCGGCGTGTTTAGCTGCATTTTCCAGCCGCCTTCCCGATCTCAATACTTCGAAAAAATCGAACTAAATTGAAAATTAATTCGGATTTTAAAAGATTTTTTTATCCTTAATAATTACCCCCGAAATTTATTAACAGGAGGCATCAATGCTTGGTTTAATTTTATTTGAGTTAATGCTGGTCGGATATTGTGTCTTTGTTGCGGCCTGTTTTTACTCTGAGGAAAGATGGAAGCATTTCAGGTCGGTAGAGAACCGAACGACGTTAAAAAATTAGCCTTCCATGTAGTAACGAACCTGTCTGGTTCGGAGGGATTCGGACCAGACATGGACCAAAATCCAAACACTTTTACAGCCGGGCCCCGAAATCGCGGGGCTTTTTTTTAAAAGTGTTGTTCGGTGATGCCACTTTTCTTCAGTTCGTCAAGGAGCATTTTTCGACCTTCCGTTTGTACATGTCTCAAGAATTCATCGGCAATTAACGTCGGCTGTTTTGTTTTAAGCCACAGGAAATACCAGTGAGAGATTATAGGCAGCTGTTTGATGTTCAGGGTTTTTAACCCCGCTTGCCCGCCATAAGTAAGCGTGTGGGCGGAGAGGATGGATATGCCCAGCTCTGACATAACGGCGTGTTTTATCGCTTCGTTACTTTCGATAATCATCCTCACGTTCAGTGAACATCGCTCCCTTCGCATAAATTCTTCGATGGCAAAGCGGGTACCGGATCCGCTTTCGCGCATAAGAAAAGGTTCTTTCTCAATATCTTTCAAATCCAGTTTTGGCTTGTGACTCAACGGGTGGTTTTCATGAGCGATCGCTACAAGCGGATTACCCAAAAATTCAATCTTGTGGGTTTCGATGTCTGACGGGGGATGGCTGAATACGTAAAAGTCATCGGTGCCATTTTTGAGGCGATCAATGATTTGCTGGCGGTTGCCAACTTTTAGCTGGATATCAATATCCGGATATTTACGGCAAAAAGGGCCCAGCAAGTGGGGGATGAAATATTTTGAAGTAGTTACCACTGCCAGCTTGAGCGTACCCGCCTTGAGACCTCGCAAGTTGGCCAGGTTCATGTCCAGCGATTCAAACTCCTGTATGAGTCTTCGCGCGCTGCTGACGAGTTCCAGCCCGGCTTCGGTAAAAATCACTTTCTTCCCGACCAGGTCATACAGCCGCAAACCTACCGCATCACTCATTTTTTTTAATTGCATGGATATGGTGGGTTGGGTGAGGAAGAGTCGATCAGCGGCGGCTGTGATTGACCCGGTTTCAAAGACCGTCAACAGAATTTCCATCTGTCTCACGGTGCCAATGTGGGCATGGACTCTTGAGTTCATCGGTTGGTCTCTGGCTTGTGTATCAGCGTTATTGACGCGCCATAATCTTAATATAGATAAAAATCTATATATATACTAAATATTATCTAATTTTATTTATGTATTAATTTTGTCATCCTGCGTGCGTTTCCGGTGCCACGGACGGAAACAACACAATCAATACTTATCTGGAAAGGAGCACATATTGATGATTTCAGCAATGAAATTTCCGACAGGTATCAACAGGTACCAATGGTTTTTCTCCCTGTTTACTTCTTCTGTACTACTTGCACTGGGATACGGACTGGTCGCGATTGGCAGTAGCGGCACGTCACTCATTGTCCTCGCCATTTTTCTGGTCGCATTCAGCACTCACTACTATGTACTGGCTCCTGCACTAAAAGGTTCAGCGAAGACCTCATTGACAACAAGGCTAATACCTTTGGGCGTCTTCAGCAGGAAGCAAGAAAATGTCCTTTGATATTGTTGTCGCATTTTTTGTTCTAGGTGTTCTGGCCCGACTTGTCGGGAGTCCCATTCAATTTCCCCCCGCCCTGTACCAGTCGCTCACGCTGTTTTTAATGCTGGCGATCGGGCTAAAGGGTGGGGTCGCATTGGCAGAATATGGTTCCGCTTCGGTGATCCCGCAATCTATTGCGGTAGTGACTTTTGGTCTGGTGCTGCCCTTGCTGGCCTTTCCTATCTTGTTCAAGATCGGCAATTTGAAGCGGGATGATGCAGCTTCCATTGCTGCTCACTACGGTTCGGTCAGTGTGGGAACCTACGCCGTGGCCGTAGCGTTGCTCGAAGGCCAGTCGATTCCCTATGAGCCTTATTTCCCCCTGTTTGTCGTGTTGCTGGAAATGCCTGCCATCGCCGTTGGTATTGCACTGGCGAACAGCAAGGGGAAGCGTCTTAAGATTGGCAAATTATGCCATGAGGTGTTTTTTAACCAGGGTATGGTGTTAATGACGGGTGCCTTGTTGATTGGCTATCTGGGTCACGCCCAAATAGGTCGATTGTCACCGCTATTTATGGATCTGTTCCAGGGGGCTCTGGCCCTGTTCTTGCTGGAGATGGGTATCGTTGCGGCCAGTCGTATCAAGGAGATGAAGCATACAGCCAGCTTTATCCTGAGTTTTGGTATAATCATGCCCCTTATAGGCGGGCTACTGGGCGGTTTATTGGCTGCAGCGCTTTCGCTCTCTGCAGGAGGCGTCATCCTCATGGCGGTTCTTGGAGCCAGTTCATCCTATATTGCGGTTCCGGCTGCCATGCGAGTAGCATTGCCCCAAGCCAATCATAGTTTATCGATTACTGCGTCTTTAGGGATTACCTTTCCTTTTAATGTCATGATCGGGATCCCCGCCTATATTGCAATTACACAATGGTGGATGGGATAGGCCGGACTATTTACACGAATATCAGAGGAAAATGAATGCAAACAAAGAAAGTAGCCATCGTGATGGGGTCGCAAAGTGACTGGCCGACGATGCAATTATCCACGCACGTATTGGAAGAGCTCGATATTTCTTTTCATGCGCAAGTGGTATCAGCGCATCGGACCCCGGACAGGCTTTACCAGTTTGCACGTGAGGCAACTGATCAGGGTTATGAAGTACTGATCGCCGGGGCCGGTGGTGCAGCACACCTGCCAGGGATGCTGGCCTCCATGACGGAGCTGCCTGTGATCGCCGTTCCGGTGCAGAGCAAGGCACTTAATGGCATGGATAGCCTGCTTTCCATTGCCCAGATGCCCAAGGGCGTTGCCGTAGCAACGCAGGCGATAGGTGAATCCGGTGCGTTTAACGCGGGCCTTTATGCTGCGCAGATTCTGGCATTAAAAGATGCTGACCTGAAGCAGCGCCTGATTCAATGGCGCGAGAAGCAAACGGACAGTGTCCCGGTAGAAGTCGAGTAGCGGAGAATTTGATGACGGCTATGCACATTGGCGTAATCGGCGGGGGGCAATTGGCCCGGATGCTGGCTTTTGCGGGAATTCGCCTTGGTATGAAGTTCAGCTTTCTTATCGAAAGCGATCGTGTGTCAGAAACTGAGTGTATTCAGGGCCTGGGCGAGATTGTTGTCTTGAGAGAAGGCACAAGTGCCTCAGAAATTTATGCTCAGATGGGGTCGCCAGACGTTATTACGGTTGAGAAAGAGCAGGTAGATTTGGATCTGTTGAAAGATCTGGCAAGCTTTTGTCCGGTTCACCCCAATCCCGATGCATTAAAAAAATGCAGTCATCGTTACCTGGAAAAGCAGTTGCTTGAATCGCTTTCAATCCCGGTAGCAACTTATAGCTTCTTGTCCAATGCAAAGGAAGCACTGGATTTGCCCACCCCCGAGTTTCCGCTCTATGCAAAATCCACCCGGTTGGCGTACGACGGCAAAAACCAGCACGTTCTGTCCGATATGCAAGCTCTGACCAGGTTCGCCAATGCCGGTTACGAAGGTGAGTGGATTGTCGAGCAAGGTGTTGCCTATGACCTTGAAGCGTCGATTATTGCGGTGCGTAGTCGCGATGGAGACATTGCATTCTACCCTGTTACAGAGAATGTCCATGATCAGGGAATCCTTATTTACAGCCTTTCTCCCTCGCCCAATGTCACTGAGACGGTAAAAACGGCGATGGAGGGTTATGCCAGGAAGTTACTGGAAGCAATGGATTACGTCGGCGTTCTGGCTATTGAATGTTTTGTCTGTGGTGAGGAGGTACTGGTTAACGAGCTTGCGCCACGGGTACACAATAGTGGTCACTGGACAGACCAGAGCCATACAACCAGCCAGTTTGAAAACCATGTTCGCGCAGTTGCGGGCTACAAACTGGGTACAACCGAGAATACAAGTGCTTCCGGCATGTTAAATCTAATCGGTACGGAAGCGCCGCCTTTACATCTGCTCAACGAGTTCAGCTTTTTGAACTGGTATAACAAGGAGCCAAGACCTGGCCGAAAAGTGGGGCATGTCAATTTCCAGCACAGCTCCATGCCTGAGCTACTGTCCGAAATGCGTTCCTTTGCTGAAAAATCTGGAGTTGGACATTTGCAGCAATCAAGAAATAAGGCTCCCTAGATCAGGAGCCTTATTTGGGGAAAGCTACTAATATACTTGGCTATATAAAGAGTTTGTAAGCCATCCATACGGCCATGGCGATCATCATCAGGTTCTCAGTCAACGAGATAAACCCCAAAGGTACGTTACTGGAACCACCTACGCAGGCGCATTTCAATTCGCGTTTATCGATATAAACGGCTTTGAATACCGAGACGGCTCCCACAGAGCCAATGAAAAATGCCACAGGTATGGAGAGCCAGTTCAAAATGCCGCCGATCATCAATACGCCGGCGAGGCCTTCGGCAAATGGGTAAATATAGGAATAGGGCACCCATCGCTTTGCCAGCAGATCATAGTTGAGAAACATGGTAGCGAAGCTTTCCACGTTCTGGAGTTTTAACAAAGCCAGAATGGCCATACTGAAAGCGATAAACCATTCTGCGGCCTTAACCGTGAAAAAAGTGTCGAACGCAGCATAGCTTGCAGAAAGCGATGCAAGAAACGTTATGCTAAAAAGCGCAATGACCGGCTTATAGCTTGTAGCATCCTTGTCTGGAACCGTTTTGCCAAGGTAACGACGTACGTCTTCGTACCCGCCTATGCGTTCATCGGCAATAAATACCTGAGGTGTCGTTGAGACATTGTGTTTGGATTTAAACGCATCGACCTCGTCCCTCGAAGTCAGCCAGTGATCTTCAACCTTATAGTCCTGGCTCTTTAGCAGGTGTCTGGTTTTTAGCCCAAACGGGCACAGGTGTTTGTCCATAACCATACGATAAAGCACAGCGGTTTTATCTTTTGCAGAGGCAGAATTGCCTGTATTCATAAGAATATCCTCGTAATGGTACTCAAGTTTGAATAACATAAACCCCGTACCAGGGTACGGAGTCAAGCGCTATGTTCACGATTGGAAAACTCGCTGATGCCTGTGGAGTTGGTGTTGAGACCATTCGTTTTTATCAACGGAAAGGACTGATGGAAACCCCATCAAAAAAGGGAGGTATCAGGCACTATGGCCAGGAGGATGTGCGACGCCTTACGTTTATTCGCAAGGCACAATCTGCTGGTTTTAGCCTGCAGGAAATTAAAGAGCTCATTTCCCTGGATTCCAGCGATGACCGCTCCAGGGCCCGAGAGTTGGCCAGGGCACGTATTAGTGCGCTGGATACCAGGATAGAGGAGTTGCAACAGGCACGGAATGCGCTAAAGAAACTGGCAAATGAGTGTGCCCATGGCAAGTCTGGACCCTGTCCGATTCTTAAGTCCTTCGATACCTGGATGTAACTGGAAGCTACTTGGCAAACAGACTCTGTTCGATGTTTCTGAAGGCCTTGAATTCCAGCGCGTTGCCTGACGGATCCTGGAAAAACATGGTGCCTTGTTCTCCGGGCTCGCCCTTGAAGCGAATATAAGGTTCGATAATAAATTCATCGACAAACCCTTTGGCGCGATTGGCGAGGGCTTCCCACTGATCAAAATTCATAACCACGCCGAAGTGTGGTACCGGGACACCGTGGCCGTCTACCGGGTTATGGATACTCTGGATTTTTCCGTCCTTGCCAATGGAGGGGTTCAGGTGAGTGACCAGTTGATGGCCAAACAGGTTGAAGTCGATCCAGTGATCTGCGCTCCGGCCCTCGGGCAGGCCCATTTTTGTTCCATAGAATTCCCTGGCCTCGTCAATATTGCGAACCTGAATAGCGAGGTGAAAAGGGGTTAAAATCATTTTTTGCCACTGTGCTCCTGAAAGTTTATTAGACCGATTTTGCATAACAGGCAACTGTTTTAGATAAAAATCTTTTATAAATATTATCAACAAGAGCTGTGTATATAGTAGACATGGCGCTTGCTGACAACTATTGATAACGCCGGGTTTTTTGCGGCGCTCCGTTCACCAATATAATCGCTTTACTTGCCTGTATACAGGTCATAGCCTCAGAGCCTCATATATTAGAACAGTCAATGGGTGCCAAGGATGTTGTCCTGTGTTTTTGCTTTGCTGCCGTCATACGGACGGGCAAGGGTATCATGGGCTGTCCTATATTCAGTCTTCCTGCTCTTGCTATCAGCTTGCACCTCTAATCCGGAACAAGACGGTCCTCCTGCAGGTCAGGTATTGGGCGACACGGGCAAGTGTGTCCTCCCCGAAAATCATGCGCTACCCGGCTGTTTTTGCCACGAGTTTGCACTGGCCCGATTTCCGGATCGTCGTGAGAGTTGCAAGCCGACAGTGAGGTCTTCCGCTGAGCAAATTGATGATTACCAGATTGGCAATTGTGAGAACCCACTGGTGGCGCTGGATTCGCTGGAGACGCTTCGCGAGAAGAAACAGGCATTCTGTAGCCTTGAGGGCAACCAGAACTTGTCGAGTTGTTATTGCTATCCCGGTGTGGTGGAGCAACACCCGGAGCGGCAGGGTTTTTGCAGAAATGTAGAAACTGGAGAACTGCCGAAAGACTTGAGCGGGGTCGAGCAGCGTTCACTGGAATGGCTGGAAGAAATGCGCCAGCGGACTCGACCACTTGGCCGTTTGATTGATGAACCCAATGAGAACTGGGCAGATAACACCGAGGCCTATTTGCATTACCACAGCATCGAAGACGATTGTGATGCTGTGGATAGCCTTTTGGATCTCGCGTTTGCTGTCGGCGGTTTTGAGCTGTTTGAATTATCAAAAATCCTTGTGGATACCAATCCCGAGGATGACAGACCAGCGGATCACTATGTCGCGGGAGTTTGGGTTGATGGCCAATGGTTTTATCTGGAAGCAGCGAATTTTTCGGTAAGCCCTCTGTATCTATTGGAATACGGCGATATTTTTAGTTCAGAGGAAGAGCAAAGAGCGCCCGCCAACCTGGTAGCCTACCGTCGGCTGGATCAATCCGAATGGTACCGGGGACGTCCGCCCATGCTCAATAGTGATGTGGCCAGCTTTTGTCCTGTACCCGGCGAAGTGTTATTGCCACAGGTATTTAATTAATTTCGCCAACTTGCTATTCGCTCCTCTTGGCGGCAGGATTTAACTACTTTCATACCGGCTTTTTCCGGGTAGCTACTGAATAGAGTGAGTTCTTCCGAATATCTGTTTCTTTACGGCACACTGATGCGTGGCTTGGGGGCAATGGATGCATTGCCCGCCAGTGAACACTTGCGATTCGTGTGTGAGTCGCAGGTACAGGGAAGTCTCTACGATCTGGGTAGTTATCCCGGTTTGAAGGAGGGCGCAGGCCTTGTCGTAGGTGAGGTCTATGAAGTGCTGCATCCGGATGTATGGGAGATTCTTGACCCCTATGAAGATTACTTTCCCGGACAGGAATCCAGTTCGTTGTATTTGCGTCAGTCCATTGAATTGATGGGTGAGCCCGGCTATGCCTGGACGTATGTCTATAATCAGCCGGTAGACGAGGGCCGCTTCATTCAGGATGGCGATTGGCGGCGATACTATATGGAGAGGAAGGGAAAAACTTGAAAGGAGAGATCAGGTCAGCTTGTCACTACTTATGAAAGGCGCTCCCTGAAATCCTCGTAGCCGAATTGTTTAACGATCTCAAGTTGATCTTTCCTGGAGTTCCACAGTGCAATCGAGGGTAGGTTGATACCGTTAAAGGTGGTTGTCTTGACCATGGTGTAGTGCGACATATCGTCAAAGACCAGTCGGTCACCTGGCTTGAGTTCGTCGTCAAAGCTGTAATCGCCAATCACATCGCCTGCCAGACAGGTCATCCCTCCCAAGCGATAGGTGTAATTTTTTTCTTCCGGTTCGCCGGCATGCAGAACATCAGGGCGATAGGGCATCTCCAGGACATCGGGCATATGGCAGGTAGCCGAGGTATCCAGAATGGCCAGGTTCATCTGGTTGTGCTTGATGTCCAGTACTTCTGTGACCAGAACACCCGTGTGGATGGCAATGGCCTCGCCCGGCTCCAGATAAACCTCGACATTGTAGCGTTCACGCAACTGTTTGATCAGTGCAATCAACCCTTCGCGATCATAATCCGGCTTGGTGATGTGGTGCCCGCCGCCCAGGTTGAGCCACTCCATATCCTCCAGCAGATCACCAAACTTCTCTTCCAATGCAGCCACGGTTCGCTGCAAGGGCTCAAAACCCTGTTCGCACAGAGTATGCATATGTATACCGCTAATCCCTTCCAGTGACTCCGGTTCCAGCTCATCAAAGGTAATGCCGAGTCGGGAGCAGGGTGCGCATGGATCGTAGATAGGCACAGTGCCTTCGGAATGCTCCGGATTCAGGCGTAAGCCCACCCTGGGTTTACCATGCTCGCTTTGGAACGCCTCTACCCTCGGTTTAAAACGTTGCCATTGGGCACAGGAGTTAAAAACCAGATGGTCTGCCAGTGGCAGGATTTTTTCGAGGTCGGATTCGGAATAAGCTGCCGAAAAAACGTGGGTTTCACCACCGTATTCTTCTTTACCCAAACGCGCCTCGTTATAACCACTGGCACAGGTGCCGCTGAGATATCTGGATGTCAGCGGGGCTAACTTCCACATGGAAAAAGCTTTTAGCGCAGCCAGGACTTTGGCACCACTGCGGGCCTGAACATCGGCGAGGATTTTCAGGTTTTCTTCGACCGCGACCTCGTCAACCACATAACAGGGTGAAGGGACGCGCTGCGGGTCAAACTGATCGAAATGGTGTGCCATAAATTAACCGGGGTCAGAGTAAGTTTTTACTCTGACCCCGCTTTGCTTAGCGGGATTCCAGTGGATGCTGTTCAAGCTCGATTTCATTCCAAGGCAAACCGTACTGGTTGAGATCGGCCATAAAGGGATCTGGATCCATCTGCTCGACATTCCAGACGCCGGGTTGCATCCATTTGCCTTCCATCATCATTTTGGCGCCGATCATGGCCGGTACGCCGGTGGTGTAGGAAATGGCCTGGGATTGCACTTCAGCGTAACAGGCCTCGTGGTCACAGATGTTATAGACGTAATAGAGCTTTTCCTTGGCGTCCTTGGTGCCGCGAATGATATTGCCGATACAGGTTTTGCCCTTGGTACGCGGCCCCAGGCTGGCAGGGTCAGGCAATAGTGCCTTGAGAAATTGCAGCGGGATAATTTCGCGCCCTTCAAACATCACTGGTTCAATGGAAGTCATGCCGATATTGCCCAGCACTTCCAGGTGTTTCAGGTAGTTCTCGGAAAAGCTCATCCAGAACTGGGCTTTTTTGATCGAGGGAAAATGTTTGGTCAGGGATTCCAGCTCTTCGTGATACATGCGGTAAATGCTGTAGGTTCCCACGCCCTCGGGACAGGTGAAGCTCAGGTTTTTTGACATCGCGGGTGTACTGACAAACTCCCCATCCTCCCAGTGACGACACTCTGCGGTGACTTCGCGGATATTGATTTCCGGATTAAAGTTGGTGGCAAAGGGATGGCCGTGATTGCCCCCATTGACGTCGACAATATCCAGCGTTTCGATCTCGTCAAAATGATGTTTGGCTGCATAGGCGGTGTAAACGCCGGTTACACCGGGATCAAAGCCGCTGCCAAGGAGCGCCATCAGGCCCGCCTGCTTGAATTTGTCCTGATAGGCCCATTGCCATTTGTATTCGAACTTGGCTTCTTCCGGGGGTTCGTAGTTGGCGGTGTCCAGATAATGTACGCCGGCATTCAGGCAGGCGTCCATGATATGCAGATCCTGATAGGGCAGGGCCACGTTAATGACCATAAAAGGCTGTTCTTTGTTCAGGAGCGCGGTCAGTTCATCCACATTGTCTGCATCGACCTGGGCAGTGCGGACATGGTCCTTGCCGATTTGTGCGGCAATCTGGTCGCATTTGCTTTGGGTGCGACTGGCCAAAACAATCTCTTCAAAGACTTCGGGTAACTGTGCGCACTTGTGGGCAACGACGCCGCCCACACCGCCTGCGCCAATAATCATGACTTTTTTCACAACTTACTCCACTTCGTAGTAGGTGTAACCGGTGAGACTATCAGCAAATGACTTGAGTATTTGCTGTCGTGTTTTTACGGAAATTTTATTTTCCCGAACGGCTTTTTCGACAATACGCCGGAATCGTTCTTTCATGGCCTTGATGTCGTATTCCACATAGTCCAGTACATCTTCGATGGTATCTCCTTCAATTTCATGAACAAACTCGAAACTGCCATCTTCTTCAATGCGAACACTGACCACATTGGTATCGCCAAACAGGTTATGCAGGTCACTCAGTGTTTCCTGGTAGGCCCCGACCAGGAAGACACCGACAAAGTAATCTTCGCCGTCTCGTAATTCGTGCAGGGGCAGGGTGTTTTCCCCGCCGATAAAATGATCGAGCTTGCCGTCACAGTCACAGGTGAGGTCGGCAAAGGTCGCCTGCCTTGTGGGTTTTTCATCGAGCCGGTGAACCGGCATGATCGGGAAAACCTGGTTGATGGCCCAGGCATCAGGCAGCGACTGGAATACACTGAAATTGCCGTAGTAAACATCCGTCAGGCTGCGCTGTAGGCCTTCCAGTTCTTCGGACAGGACACCGGCTTCCGGTGCCAGCTTTAGTATATTTTGCAGAACCTCCAGGTAGAGGTTTTCCGCGGTAGCGCGTTCACGCAATTCCACCTGTCCATGGTGAAACAGGTGGCGAATTTCGTCGCGATAATAATTGGCGTCGTTGTAGCATTCCTGCAAATTATCCGGGGTGATCACCTCCAGAACCTCGCGCAGGTTTTTAAGTTTCTCGTCGCTGCCCTGTGGTGGTTCGTGAAGTTGCTGAACCGGGTCAAAGTGGGCGACATCCAGAATGTTAAACAGGAAGATACTGGAATAGGCGGATGTTGCACGACCTGACTCAGAGATAATCGTCGGGTGGGGAATCTCTTCCGGGTCCAGCGTCAACATGATGGTTTCCAGGATGTCGCTACAGTATTCGCCCAGCGTGTAGTTTTTGCTGTTCATGCTGCGTTGCTGGTTGCCTTCATAGTCCACTGCCAGGCCACCGCCCACATCCATGTACTGCATGTTGGCGCCTTCACGTAACATGCTGGTGTAGTAACGACAGGCTTCCTGAACACCCTTGCGAATGTTATGAATGCTGGGAATCTGAGAGCCCAGGTGAAAGTGCAAAAGTTGCAGGCAGTCAAGCATGTCCGCTTCTTTCAGCATGTCGATCACCTGGATAATTTGCAGGCTGTTCAGGCCAAAGATGGAACGATCACCGCTGTCCTTTTGCCAGTGGCCTTCCACTGTGGTGGAAAGTTTGACCCGGGTGCCCAGCATGGGTTTGATGCCCAGCGCCTGTGCCCGGCGAATTATTACCGGCACTTCGGTCGGGGTTTCAATAACAAAGAAACATTTATAGCCGAGCTGGATAGCGCGTAGCCCCAGATCAATAAATTCCTCGTCCTTGTAGCCGTTGCAGACAATGTAACTGCCTTCGTTCTCCAGCATGGCCAGGGCAATAATGAGTTCCGGCTTGCTGCCGGCCTCCAGGCCGTGGTTGTAAGGTTTGCCAAAGCGCACAATTTCTTCAACGATCTGTGCCTGCTGGTTCACCTTAATGGGAAATACGCCCCGATACACATTCTGGTAACCGCAGGCGTCTATGGCCTGGATGAAGGCTTCGTTCAGGGCTTTAAGGCTATGGTCGAGGATGTTCTCCACACGAATCAATGCCGGCATACACAGGTCGCGTTCCTGCATGCCTTCAATAATATCCATGATGGGAACACGAACGACCGAGCCATTTACCTGGCACTCAATGGCCAGGTGACCGGAGTCGGTAATATTGAAGTGACCCGCGTTCCAGTCGTCGAGTCGATAGGCTTCAGCCGAGTCTTCGACCTTCCACCCGTTTTTTGAATCTGTATGCATTAGCAGATCCTTTGGCTGAATGACTACCCAAGCTGCCTGTATTGGGGCAGCACGATGACCTGATATCTTAAGGAGATAACAGGGCTGGCGATTATAGGGTCGATTGACTCTACAGCAATCCGTTTTTTCTGCAAATAAAGTATTGGCAAAGAAAAAAGCCGGGCTGTCTTCTCAGTCCCGGCTTTTTTAACGATATAGCGCCAAACAAAAAAAGCTACGCGGCCTCGGATTGCTCTTCTTCGGAGGTGTCAGTCCGGGTGAGCAGGTATTCAAAAGCGGACAGTGACGCCTTTGATCCTTCTCCCATGGCAATGACAATTTGCTTGTAAGGCACCGTGGTGACATCACCACAGGCAAATATGCCTGGTACGGATGTCTGGCATTTTTCGTTGATCTCTATTTCGCCGTGGGGCGTCATTTTCACCAGACCCTTGACGAACTGGCTATTGGGCACCAGGCCGATCTGTACAAACACGCCAGACAATCCGGTTTGCAGCAGTTCACTGGTTTCGCGGTCTTCAAATGCCAGGCCGCTCACCTTGCCATCAGTTGCCAGTATTTCCTTGACGGTGACATTTTTGTGAATGCTTATGTTGGCCGTCGATTCGGCCTTGTTAACCAGAACCTGGTCGGCCTTCAGTTCGGGCATGAATTCGTACAGGCTGACTGACTTAACGATACCAGCTAGGTCCAGAGCTGCTTCGACTCCCGAGTTGCCACCACCAATCACGGCGACATCTTTGCCCTTAAAGAAAGGCCCATCACAGTGTGGGCAGTAGGCCACCCCATTGCCGGTGTACTCTTTCTCGCCGGGAATGCCCAGCTCACGCCAGCGTGCTCCGGTGGCAAGAATGACGGTTTTACTAAGAATGGTTTCACCGGTGCTGAGGCGAATTTCCTTGCGATTGCCCAGGTCGGCAATCTCACTGACACGAAGATGCTCTTTAAGAGTGATCTCGTAATCGTTCATATGCGCCTGCAATGCGCCAGTCAGTTCGGGGCCGGTTGTCTTTGGAACCGAGATCAGGTTTTCGATGCCCATGGTGTCCTTGACCTGGCCGCCAATGCGATCGGCAATCAGGGTGACTTTCAGGCCTTTTCGGGCACTGTAAATGGCAGCGGAGACTCCCGCCGGTCCACCACCGACGACAGTAACGTCCTGCTCGGGCAACTCGGAAATCCCGGTTCCCGATTGGGTCGCTTCGGGATATTTCTCGATGAGTTTATCCACCAGTTGGGCGGCATCTACCTTGCCATTGGCAAAGAGTTTGCCATTGAGGTACACACAGGGAACGCCCTGGATATCACGTTCCTGCACAACATTCTGGAATAACCCGCCATCAATCATTTCGGAGGTGATGTTGCCATTCAGCAGGGCAAACTGGTTCAGCGCCTGCACGACGTCAGGGCAGTTATGACAGGAAAGGCTGATAAATACTTCGAATTTCAGCGGCTCCTGTATGTTGCCTATCAAGGTCTGGACACTATTGTCCAGTTTGATGGGCGTGCCAGAACTCTGCAGCATTGCCAGGATAAGCGAATTAAATTCGTGGCCACCGGGAATACCCGAAAATTCAATACCTGTTGGCTGGTCATCGGCTTCCAGGGTAAAGCTAACGGGGCTGCGCAGACCGGCCTGCCTCTCTTCAACGGAAAGATAGTCCGAGACGCTGGCAATCCGGGTCAGGAAGTCGATCAGTTCTTCACGCTTACTGTGTGTTCCTGTCTGTACGACGAAACGGATGCGCTTTTGCATCCCTTCTGCGTAGCCTTTTAATGCATCAAGAATTTCTTTCGAAAGCACGGGTTGTCTCCAGTTTTAAAAAAGAGGTAGCTCGACTGGCAGAGTCAGTTTTCACTCTGCGCATCGGTCCACCTGAAAAGGTTTGAGATAAAAAAGATCAGCATCCCGGGGCAGTGAACTTGGGGAGATCCCCGGGAGCTGACCGTAAAGGGGCTAGATCTTGCCTACCAGGTCAAGGGAGGGAGCCAGCGTTTCTTCACCTTCCTTCCATTTGGCAGGACAGACTTCACCAGGATGTTCGGCAACGTATTGTGCGGCTTTCACCTTGCGCAAAAGGTCTTCGGCATCGCGGCCGATGCCCTCTGCCGTAATTTCCATGGCCTGGATGACTCCATCCGGGTCGATAACAAAGGTGCCCCGGTCAGCCAGGCCCATGCCTTCGCGCATCACATCAAAGTTACGTGTGATTTCCCCGGTTGGGTCACCGATCATGGTGTACTGGATCTTGCCGATGGTATCGGAAGAGTCGTGCCAGGCTTTGTGGGTAAAGTGGGTATCGGTTGATACCGAGTAAATTTCCACACCACGAGACTGGAACTCTTCGTAGTGGTCAGCCAGGTCACCGAGCTCGGTCGGGCAGACAAACGTAAAGTCGGCGGGATAGAAGAAAAAGACAGACCATTTGTCTTTCAGGTCAGCGTCGCTGACTTCAATAAAATTGCCTTGCTTATAAGCGGTAGCCTTAAAGGGTTTAATCTTTGTGTTGATGAGTGCCATTAATTAACTCCAGTATTAATATGTATTTACTAAACCAAATATTTTTGCGCTCTTGTGCGCTCTGGTGGTTACTATGGCGGCAGCCGGTGGGCATATGAAGTTGGAAAAAATCATGCCCTTGATCAATTTTATCTATCGAATATCAGTTTTTGATAAATAAATAATTTTAGTGCGTAGTAATAGGGAAGATGATTTCTCTTTTTCGCCCCAATTTGCTTAGATAGCGTTCTGCATAAAAATACGGCCTACCCTTTCTGTAACTGAGGAACTCCATGCCCAGTCAAACTCAACTGAAGAGCTGGTATAACCTGCAAACCCTTGCGGTCAATTCCAAAAACCTGCACATGAAATCGCTGTTTGCATCCGATCCGAATCGTGCATCGCGGTTTTCCTTGCAGATGCCTCATATCTATCTGGACTATTCCAAAAACCGGATTGATGAAAGTATTTTTGATGAACTGATGAGCCTGGTAGATGAAACTGACCTCACCCGCTGGCGTGAAAAAATGTTTTCCGGCGAACGCATCAACAAGACCGAAGACCGGTCTGTGCTGCATGTGGCCCTGCGTGATCGCAGTAACACCCCGCTGATCGTGGAAGATGTGAATGTTACCGATCAGGTTCAAAGAGAGCTCAAGCGCATTGAGAATTTCTCGCACCGGGTACGTTGTGGTCAATGGAAAGGGTATTCCGGCAAGCGTATTACCGACATTGTCAGCATTGGTGTAGGTGGTTCCAATTTGGGCCCGCAAATGGTTACCGAGGCTTTGGTACATTTTAGTGACGACACGCTGAATGTGCATTACGTCTCCAATGTAGATGCCACCCAGATCGCCGAAACCCTGCGGCCACTCAATCCTGAAAACGTGCTGTTTATCGTTTCTTCCAAGACGTTTACGACGGTGGAGACTATGACTAATGCACGAACTGCGGTGCAATGGCTCAAAGCCGTTTTCCCGGACAAGTCGGCCATTGCCCGTCACTTTGTTGCGGTATCTGCTAACAAAAAGGCGGCGATGGACTTCGGTATTGAAGAAGAGAATATCTTTGATATGTGGGACTGGGTTGGTGGCCGGTTTTCCCTGTGGTCTGCGATTGGTTTGCCAATTGCCCTGTATTTGGGGTTTGAAAAATTCCTCAATTTGCTTGAGGGTGCCTACGAGATGGATCGACATTTCTGTGAGGCACCCAAGGAAGTTAATGGCCCCATGATCCTGGCGCTGATCAGTGTCTGGAACACGACCTTCCTTAATGCCCAGTCGCAGGCAATACTGCCTTACGACCAGACATTACACATGCTTTCCTCCTACCTGCAGCAGGCAGAGATGGAGTCCAACGGTAAATCGGTGAGTATGGATGGTGAAGAAATCGATTACCCGACTGTCCCTGGTATCTGGGGCGGCCTGGGGATTAATGGCCAACACGCGTTTTACCAGTATCTGCACCAGAGTAATAACATTGTCCCGGCAGATTTTATCGGCTCAGTGAAAAGCAATACGCCCATTGAGGGCCACCATGAGACCCTGATGGCCAACTTCTTTGCACAAACCCAGGCACTGATGCTGGGGGTGGATGAGCAACAGGTGCGTGCCGATCTCAAGGCCAAGGGGCGTAATCAGGAATACATCGATCATGTTGCTCGTCACAAGGTACACAAGGGCAATCGGCCCACCAATACCCTGTTGATGGAGCAGGTTTCACCCCGATCCCTGGGTGCGTTGATCGCCCTCTATGAGCACAAGATCTTTTGTCAGGGCATTATCCTGAATATCTGTTCCTTCGATCAGTGGGGTGTGGAGCTCGGCAAGGGGCTGGCCGCCGATATTGAGAAAGAGTTGCTGGCTGAGTCGACCGGAAAAACCCATGATTCTTCGACCTATAGCCTGATTGAGCGCTACAAGAAAATCCAGAAAACCATGAACTGAGCATCGATCAGTGTTCTGTAACAAAAAAAGCCCGCCGAATGGCGGGCTTTTTTTATAGAGGGCGAAGCAGGCTAGCCCTGCATATCTTCCAGTTCGACGCCTTTGGTTTCGTGAATAAACTTCATGACAAAGAAGATGGAAAGCGCCGCACAAAGAGTGTAAAAGCCGTATGCTCCGGCCAGACCGATACCGGCCAGCATGATGGGGAAGGTCATGGTAATGCCGAAGTTGGTGCCCCACTGGAACAGGCCTGCCACGGCCAATCCCGAGCCGCGAATCTGGTTGGGGAACATTTCTCCCAGCATGACCCACATCACCGGTCCCCAGGAGAAATTGAAAAATACGACGTAAGCATTGGCCGCCAGCAATGCCATCACGCCCATGCCATCACCCAGCGTGACCTGGCCGTCGACAATTTGGGCCGTGGAGAAGGCCGCAGCGGCCAGACCCAGCGTGATGGCCATGCCGATGGAACCGACAAGCAGGATGGGCTTGCGGCCAATTTTATCGATCAGAACAATGGAAACAATACAGGCGGCGATACTGATACTGCCTGAGAGAACATTGATTGCCAGGGCGTCCGATTCAGTAAAACCTACGGATTGCCAGAGCACGGCACCGTAGTAGAACACTACGTTAATACCGACCAGTTGCTGGAAAGTTGCCAGTCCAATCCCTACCCAGATAATTTTGCGTACCTTGCCCGCGCCATCCAGCAGGTCGCGAAAGCGCGGCTGGTGGTCCCGGGCAATGGAGCCGAGAATTTCATCGAGTTTGATCCTGGCTGCCTCTGCGCCGTAAAGCCTTGTGAGTACGGCCAGCGCAGTCTCCTGTTTGCCCTTGACCACCAGAAAGCGGGGGCTTTCGGGAATCATTAGCAGGGTGACAAAGAAAATTGACGCCGGAATCAGTTCAATCCAGAACATCCAGCGCCAGGCTTCAAAGCCGGCCCACAGAATGTCGATAGACCTGCCAGCAACCTTGGCCAGTACATAGTTGCTCAGGAAGGCCGCGGTCAAGCCGCTGATAATGGCAATTTGCTGGACAGTGATCATTCGCCCGCGGAAACTGGCCAGGGAGACTTCGCTGATATAGGCCGGCGCCATGACGCTGGCAGCGCCCACGGCCAGACCGCCGACGATCCGGTAAAAGATGAACTCGCCAGATGTTTCGGAAATGCCGGAGCCCCAGGCGGAGATGATGAAAAACACAGCGGCGAGAATCAGCATGGTGCGGCGGCCATAAAGATCGGCCAGCCGGCCGGCAAAGAAAGCGCCGACAGCGCAGCCAAGTAACATGGAGGCCACGTTAAACCCTGTACCCATTTCGTTGGAGTTAAAGGCAATTCGCAGGCCGTCAACCGTGCCGTTGATAACCCCACTGTCAAAGCCGAAGAGGAAACCGCCGATGGTGGCGATACAGCTAATAAGCACAATAAAAGCAGTGCTTCCCTGGTTGGTTGATGTGCTATCAGACATGGCTCTACCCGTTTTGTTATTGTTCAATTGTTAGCCCGGTGCCTCAAAGGACTGTCAGGGCGGCTCTGTGCCCTAAACTTCAAAGGAAAACCCCTGGGACGTTAATTTTTTAAATGCTTCGGCATCAAACCGGTAAAGATTCGCTGCGCGATGGGCAACCCCGGTTTGTTTTTCATTACAAGGTTCCAGCAATTTCATCTTTAGCATTTTGCGACGAAAGTTGGGTTTGTCCAGTTTGCAGTTCAGAATGGCTTCGTAAAGTTCTTGCAGTTCCAATAGCGTGAACTTTTCCGGCAGCAGATTGAAGCCAATAGGTTCATGGCGAATTTTGTGCCGCAGAAATTCCAGGCCGAAGTCCAGGATCTCGTTGTGGTCGTAGTTGAGTTTTGGCACCTCTTGAATATCACACCACATGGCATCGGGGCGATCATCGTGGGCAATTAGGGGGCACTTTTCTGTGCTCACCAACGCGTAGTAAGCAATAGTTGCTACGCGGCCAAAGGGTAGCCGGTCAACTTTGCCAAAAGTTTTCAGTTGCTCCAGATATACCCCCTTAACGCCGGTGTGCAACTGCAGGATGCGTTTTGCAGCATCGCGCAAATCTTCGTCAAAATAAATCCAGCCGCCGGGTAACGCCCAGGGCTTCCATTTGCCATCGATCTTGTGCCGAATGAGAAGTACTTTGAGCGCACCGTTTTCCAGACCAAAAATCAGATTGTCGACAGTAATGTGGGGAATGCTCCCTTCGGGAGGCAGGGGACCGGCATGAGCACTGGCATTTTTGGGGTTAACTGGATCGGCCACACGAAAAACCTGATGGGTAGATGACGTATTGTTCCTGGTGCACCTGTTGTAGTGCCCGTTTAATTTGAGTGTAGCTTGTTTGTATTCTTTACATGAATTACTCATTGTATTATTCTTTTGGTCAAAATGACAATAAGATGGCTTGGTGTTGTTAGATCCGCTGCTTTCTGCAGAGAACGATATTTAAAAACAGGCCCTTTTGCAGCGCTCTGCTGGTTACATACAGAATCCAAAACAGGAAATCATTATGAGCATTATCACTGGCGATAAAGAATTCTTTCCCGGTATCGACAAAATAACTTTCGAGGGCGTGGAATCCGATAATCCGCTGGCTTTCCGCTACTACGATGAAAATCGTGTTGTGGCTGGCAGGACCATGAAGGAACACTTTAAATTTGCAGTCTGCTATTGGCACACGTTTTGTAATATGGGGCATGACCCTTTTGGGCCTGGTACCAAGGTCTATCCCTGGGATGCCAATTCTGATGCCATAGGGCGCGCTAGGGATAAGATGGATGCAGCGTTTGAGTTATTCACCAAGCTGGGCGTACCTTATTTCTGCTTCCATGATGTGGATATGGTTGACGAGGGCGATAGCCGCGCGGAAACCCAAAAACGCCTGTTCACCATGGTCGACTACGCCAAGGAGAAAATGTCCGCGTCTGGTGTCAAGTTACTTTGGGGTACGTCTAATCTTTTTACTCATCCGCGTTACATGAACGGCGCCTCTACCAATCCGGATTTTGATGTGGTCGCATTTGCCGGCGCACAACTAAAGGATGCACTGGATGCCACCATCGCCCTGAATGGCGAAAACTACGTATTCTGGGGTGGCCGTGAAGGTTATATGAGTCTGCTGAATACGGATATGGCGCGTGAAAAGGAGCATATGGCGCGTTTTCTGACCATGGCGCGCGACTATGGTCGTGCCAATGGCTTTAAAGGGAACTTCCTGATTGAGCCCAAGCCGATGGAACCCTCCAAGCACCAGTATGACTTTGACAGTGAAACGGTTATCGGTTTCTTGCGAGAGCACGGCCTGGACAAGGACTTCAAACTCAATATCGAAACCAACCATGCCACATTGGCCAACCACACCATGGATCACGAAATGGAAGTGGCGGGTGCCCAGGGCATGCTCGGCAGCATCGACGCCAACCGCGGTGACTACCAGAATGCCTGGGATACTGACCAGTTTCCCATGAGCATTAATGAGACTGTCGAAATGATGCTGGTTCTGTTGCGTCACGGCGGCTTCCAGGGAGGTGGTGTCAACTTTGACGCCAAGCTGCGCCGGAACTCCACTGATTTGACGGATATCTTTTACGGCCACATTGGCGGCATGGATACCTTTGCCCGCGCACTGCTTATCGCTGATGATCTTATGCAAAACTCAGCGTTTGAGAGCATGCGCAAATCCCGTTATGCAAGTTTTGATGAAGGTCAGGGTGCACGATTCGAAAAAGGTGAGCTGACGCTGGAGCAACTGGCAGAGATTGGTAACAGCAATGGTGAACCGGCGCAGACTTCCGGCCGTCAGGAACTCTATGAGAGCCTGATTAATATCCATATTAAATAGCCCGTTATATAGGCTACAGAAAAATATTTTTTTGCGATGCATAGCAACAAAAAAAAGGGGGGAGTTAAATGGTATATTCACAATACGAAGTTGCTTTTAGTACTGGCGGCGCTAGTCTCAATGTCTGCTAATGCCTTAGAGGCCAAACGTGAGATTTTTGGCCAACTGGGGAGCGAACAGGTCGACGCCGTCGTACTGACCAATAGCCAGGGAGCAAGCGCAAGAATCATCGCTTATGGTGCTTCGTTGCAGGCATTGTCCATACCGGACAGGGACGGGAATTTTGCTGATGTCGTACTTTCCCATCCGGATATGCAAGGGTTTGTATCCACACCCCAGTACTTTGGCGTTACAGCGGGGCGTTACGCCAATCGCATAGCCGGTGGACGTTTCAGCCTGGACGGGGAGCAATACCAGCTGCCTGTCAATAATGGAGAGAACTCGCTTCACGGAGGCAATGTTGGTTTCGACAAGGTGCTTTGGGAAATCACTGGGGTTAACAGTGATGATGAGGAAGCCAGCGTTACCCTCAGTTATGTCAGCCCGGATGGCGACCAGGGGTACCCCGGTGAACTGACCACGGAGGTCACCTATGCGCTCACCGAAAATAATGAATTATTTATGCGGTATCGGGCGACCACCACCAGGCCCACAGTGGTGAATTTGACCAACCACACCTACTTCAACTTGGCCGGTGCCAGTTCGGGCCAAAGCATTCTCAATCATTTTCTTGAAATAGAAGCAGATCACTTCCTGCCTACGGACGCTGGAGCCATACCGACGGGTGAATTACGCCCGGTCGCAGGCACTCCTTTTGATTTTCGCTCTCCCAGGACGATAGGCGAGCGGATTAACGATGGCAGTAATGAACAGTTGCGTATTGGTCGGGGTTACGATCACAACTACGTTTTAAATAGCGGAGTCAGTGATCAGCCGCAGTTGGCCGCCCGTGTATCTGACCATTATTCAGGACGAGTGCTTGAGCTTTGGACGACTGAACCGGGAGTGCAATTTTATTCCGGCAACTTCCTGGACGCTTCAGTTGTTGGCAAGGATAACCATATTTACCGCCAGAGTTGGGCGCTGTGTCTGGAACCTCAGCATTTCCCGGACTCGCCCAACCAGCCCGATTTCCCCAGTACACGTCTGGATCCAGGTGAGGTCTACACGCAAACCTCGGTTTTCCGCTTCAGTACTATTCCCTGATCAAACGCAACAAAAGGGATAGGTAATGACTCCAATAAAAACTCTTCACTGCTGTTTTTTATTTATGTTGCTGGCTGCCGTCCGTATAGCCAGTGCAGGTACCCAAATAGAAGTTATGGCTGACGAGCCTGACCCTGGCCCAGTCATCAACAAGGATATTTACGGCCAGTTTATGGAGCATCTGGGGCGCGGGATCTATGAAGGTATCTGGGTAGGGGAAGATTCCGATATTCCCAATACCAACGGATTTCGCGATGACGTTATCAATGCGTTGAAAGAGCTGCATGTGCCGGTGCTTCGCTGGCCCGGTGGTTGCTTTGCCGATCAATACCATTGGCGTGATGGCATAGGTCCCCGGGATGGACGTCCGGTGACTCTCAATAAGAACTGGGGTGGTGTCACTGAAAATAACCACTTCGGTACTCACGAGTTTTTTCAGCTGGTGGAAATGCTGGGTGCGGATGCTTACGTAAACATTAATGTGGGCACCGGAACCATTGGTGAAGCGGCCGACTGGCTTGAATACATGACCTCAGACTCCCAGAGCTCCCTGGCCAACTTGCGGCGAGCCAATGGCCGCGATGAACCCTGGGAGGTGGCTCATCTGGGAATCGGTAACGAAACCTGGGGCTGCGGTGGCACCATGACGCCGGAGTACTACATTGATGTCTTCAAACATTACGCCACTTTTGCCAAGGCCACTGGAGGACAGGAACCGGTTGTTGTGGCCTCGGGTTATTCGGATGAATCCACCGAGTGGACGGAAGCCATACTGGAGGGTGTGCCTGACATCTGGTCCATGAGCTATGGTGCGATAAGCCACCATTTTTATACCGTGCCCTCAGGTGACTTTAGTAACAAGGGTCCGTCCACAGGGTTTGCCGAAGATGAGTGGTTCTCAACCCTGAATTACACGCTAACGATGCGACACATCCTTGAAGAAAATATTGCGGTCATGGATGAGCTTGATCCGGAAAACAACATCGCCTTTTATGTGGATGAATGGGGAACATGGTATGACGTGGAAGAAGGCGAAAACCCGGGCTTTCTCTACCAGCAAAATACGATTCGTGATGCCATCGTGGCAGCGCTGAATATGAATCTGTTTCACGAGTATGCCGAGCGTGTGCAGATGACCAACATTGCCCAGATGGTCAATGTTCTCCAGGCGATGATTCTCACGGATGAAGAACAGATGATGCTGACGCCGACCTACCACGTATACAAAATGTACGTGCCCTTTCAGGACGCGACATTTATTCCACTGGATATAAAGGAACAATCACTATATGAAATGGATGGAGAGTCCATTCCCAAAGTGTCGGCTACCGCGGCTCGTGGCACAGACGGCAATTTGTATATCGCACTGGTGAATACCCACGCTTCATCCGCAGAAAATATTGACGTTGAACTTCCTGACTATATCGATTCAGCATCGGGTCAGTTACTCACTGGCGATGAGCTGGATGCTCGTAACAGCTTCGATAACCCGGATAAAGTTACTCCGGTGGACGTCGACTATCCGGTAGAGCAGGGGCAACTGTCACTGAGTATTCCAGCCCGCTCAGTGACAGTGCTAAGACTCGAATAGCCCCGGGCTAAAGCGGCTCGAATAAAAAGGCTAAAGAGCTTTTACCTGTGTTTGCCTGGCTGGCTCTATTGAGAGTCGGTTCTGCAATGGCTTGCCGAATTCCTGGCATTCAATTTCGAAGACATCGCCTTCCTGTGTTTTAAAACCATCGCCAAAGCTCAGTGTCGCGGTACCGAAAAAATGCACATGGATATCGCCCGGGCGAAGAAAGGCATCGTATTTAAAGTGGTGATATTCCAGGTTGGCGATACTGTGCGACATGTTGTCCTCGCCGCTCAGGAATTCTTTTTCCCAGGCAATTTTGCCGTCGCGGAGTATTCTGGACATGCCCCGGACGTCTTTTGGCAATTCTCCAAGCAGTAGCTCCGGTCCCACGGAGCAATGGCGCAATTTTGAATGGGCCAGATAGAGGTAGTTCATACGCTCGGTCTGGTGATCAGAGAATTCGTTGCCCAAAGCGAAACCCAGGCGATAGGGCTGGCAATCCTCACCGATTAAATAAATGCCTGCAATTTCCGGTTCTTCGCTGCCATCCAGGGCAAAGTCAGGCGAGGGCATATCGGCGCCTGGTGCGACGATAATCTGGCCGTCCCCCTTGTAAAACCATTCGGGCTGTACCCCGGTTTCACCGGCTGCGGGCTTGCCGCCTTCGACGCCCATTCGAAACATTTTCATGGAGTCAGTAAGGTTCTCTTCAGCCCCGCTCGATTTTGCATGCATGGCGTTGCGGGTATCGGCGCTGCCCAAATGAGTCAGGCCGGTGCCAGTAACCAGCACGTGGGCAGCGTCTTCATGGTGTACGGGCGATAAAAGCCGATGCTGGTGCGCAAGTTCATCATAATCCAGGGGTTCTCCCGCTAGGGATTTGACGAGATTGCCAAGCGTGGTTTGCTCTCGTATTGCCTGGGCAGCCAATTGATAGGTGTTGAGAGGCTTTTTCAGGGAGTAAAGCTGATCTTCCTTAATAACACCGGCCTGAATCTGGTTGTTTTCGTCTTTGTATTGAATAAGTCTCATGGGCTTCCTGACGTTGCCTGGTTCAATAAATGTTCTATCGGCAAATTGATTGTTAAGGGTTAGCAGTTGTACCGCAAAATTATAATAAGTATATTATATGATAATTAAAAGCTTCGCTGCCCGTGATGTCGGGTAAGTGAATTTATGTATTTCAAAAAAGATTTTCAACGGTGGCAGAAAAGACGATGACTTCCAATAAGACCAAAACTCCCAAAGTGGATTTACGCTCAAAAGAATGGTTTGGCACGCGCGACAAGAACGGGTTTATGTACCGCAGCTGGATGAAAAACCAGGGCTTTCCGGAACATCAATTTGAAGGCAAACCGGTAATTGGTATCTGTAATACCTGGTCTGAACTGACCCCCTGCAATGCCCATTTCCGCCAGATCGCCGAGCGCGTTAAACGGGGTGTATATGAAGCTGGGGGGCTCCCTGTTGAGTTCCCGGTATTCTCCAACGGTGAATCAAACCTTAGGCCTACCGCCATGTTGACGCGTAATCTGGCATCCATGGATGTCGAGGAATCCATTCGCGGTAATCCGATAGATGCCGTTGTGTTGCTCACCGGTTGTGACAAGACCACGCCTGCACTGTTAATGGGGGCTGCCAGCTGTGACGTGCCGGCGATTGTTGTTACGGGTGGCCCCATGCTCAATGGAAACCATAAGGGCAAGACGGTTGGCTCGGGTACGGCTGTCTGGCAAACGCATGAAGATTACAAGGCTGGTAAGATTAGTCTGGATGATTTTCTCAGTGCCGAAGCCGGTATGTCCCGTTCGGCTGGGACCTGTAACACCATGGGTACTGCATCGACGATGGCCTGCATGGCAGAATCGCTGGGCGCGTCCCTGCCCCATAATGCGGCTATTCCTGCCGTTGATTCCCGGCGCTATGTGTTGGCCCACATGTCCGGTATGCGCATTGTGGAAATGGCCCTGGAAGGTCTGACACTATCGAAAATACTTACCCCTGAAGCGTTTCGCAATGCGATTCGAACCAATGCGGCCATAGGTGGTTCCACCAATGCGGTGATTCACCTAAAGGCGATTGCCCAGCGAATCGGCGTAGACCTGTCGCTGGATGACTGGCAAAAATATGGCAAGGGTGTGCCGACCATTGTCAATCTGCAGCCATCTGGCAAATACCTGATGGAGGAGTTTTATTATGCCGGTGGGTTGCCCGCTGTGCTACGCGAACTGGGCGAGCTCGGCGTACTGGAAAAAGAAGCGCTGACCGTTAATGGCAAAACCATTTGGGAGAACGTCAAGGAGGCTGAATGCTATAACCGCGATGTTATTCGCGAGCCGGATAATCCGCTGGTTGAAAGCGGGGGAATTTGTATTCTGAAAGGTAACCTGGCACCCAGAGGGGCGGTACTAAAACCATCAGCGGCAACACCAGAGTTGATGAAGCACCGGGGGCGGGCTGTGGTTTTTGATAATTTTGATGATTACAAAACCCGCATTTTGGACCCTGACCTTGATATTGATGCGAGCTGCATCATGGTGATGAAAAACTGTGGCCCCAAGGGTTATCCGGGTATGGCCGAGGTAGGCAATATGGGGTTACCGCCAAAACTCCTGCAACAGGGCGTGACGGACATGGTACGAATATCGGATGCGCGCATGAGCGGAACAGCCTACGGCACGGTAGTGTTGCATGTTGCGCCGGAAGCGATGGATCTGGGACCACTGGCTGCCGTTGACGATGGCGACATGATTGAGCTTGATGCGGAAAATGGTCGCCTGCATCTCGATATCAGTGATGAGGAGTTGGCCACACGTCTTGAGAAGCTGAGAGAAAATCGGGTTATTGCCCGAACAGGCGGCTACCTGGAATTGTATCGGGAGCATGTACTGCAAGCGGACGAAGGCTGCGACTTTGATTTTCTGGTGGGGTGTCGAGGTGCCGATGTGCCCGCGCACTCACACTGATAATATGCTTGCACAATAAGCAGACATGACAATCAGGGCTATTTCCCGCCAGCCAAAAAACATCAACGCGCAACTGGTTGATACGATCGGCCGGCGAATTATCGCCGGCGATTATGGCGTAGGCGAGCGATTGCCCATTGAGGCAGACCTCTGCCAGGAGTTTGGTGTCAGTCGATCGGTACTGCGCGAGGCGATCAAGATCCTGATGGCCAAGGGGCTGGTGGTATCCAGGGCGCGGGTCGGAACGGTTGTCACGCCCAGAAGCCACTGGAATATGCTTGATGGCCATGTATTGAACTGGCTGATCGAGACTGTTCCGGAAAACCGGTTTCTGGACATGCTATTTGAGGTACGTTTGGGTATTGAGCCGATGGCATCTGAACTGGCCGCGGTTAATGGCAGTGATGTGGCTATTCAGAAAATAGGTGAGGCCTATGAAAGCATGAAGAATGCCCCGACCAAGGCGGACCTGATCGATCCGGACCTGCGTTTCCATCAGGCCATCATGGATGCCACAGCCAATCCCATGCTCAGCTTTATTGGTTCCACGTTGCATTCAGCGCTGGCCTTCTCAATCGAGCTAACAAGCCGGCACCCGGACACCTATGCGCTTTCTCTGCCGCGACATAAGGCGGTTTATGATGCCATTGCCAGACGTGACCCGGAGGCGGCAAGAGCGGCGACCATATCGTTATTAAAAGACTCGCGTGATGATTTTGATGCTGTCAGCAATCAGGCGTCTGTCTAGTGATAGCTGTATTTGGAGATCGCTTGTCTTCAGTATGCAAACCATCTAGTTTGTCCACCTGATAATGACTGAAAGGCCTTCTGTGACCCCGATCAGGATTGAAAAAACAGACATTAAAAGAGCAGTCCCAGGGCTTTTAATAATGTTGCTTGTCTGGCTGCCACTGGATGCGACTGCGTCGGTATTTGGTGATGGTGATCCGGACAATGGTGTGGAAGACCAGAGAGTGCAAAGACATGATGTTGATGTCTGGCCCGTACTTTTCAATGCTGTGGGGAAGATCGTTTGCGATGGAATGACTGAGGGAAGTGCTGTCTTGCTCGATATCAATGATCAGCCTGTTGTGCTGACTGCCGGGCATGTACTGCAATCATTTGATCTCTCCAGCTGTGAGTTTCACTCAGGTGTCAATCGCTGGAATCGCGGAAAGCTGGTCCAGTCAGTGGGTGTGGGGAATCTGGCTGATACCGGCAACACGACATTGCCAATGAAATATGAACAGGACTGGTCCATGGTCCGTACAGAGCCCTGGGCAAACTGGCGACACTGGGCACTGTCTAAAGACCAGGTTGTTGGCAGTCATCATGCATCAGGCCTGGCATTTCTGGTTGGCTTTGATGTGGTTTCAGGTCGTTTAAAGGCGCATATTCGCTGCAATGTGGGCTCGGCAGAACAGACGGCATTGCTGGAGGGAACCTCCCGTCTTGTGTGGGACGATTGCCACAGTATGGGAGGTGCCTCCGGTGGTGCTCTTTTTGTTCAGACAGCCGAGGGCATGAGATTGCTCGGCATTCGCATAGGCTCGCTGTTCGTGACTGAGGGGGATAACAGGCAGCCTCCCCCAATGGGGGACCGGTTTGATTTGCAGCGACATATTAATGTCTCCCTGCGAGTTGCCGATATCTTGAACCAATAGGCGAAAAGCAGGCTGATTGACCCGCATTTCCTCTGCTACAATTCCAATCTGAAAGCTTAGAGATTTATAGATGAAACACGCCGCAATAACGGGATGGGGTAAGTGTTTGCCGCCCGCTGTCGTAACCAACGACGATCTAGCGACCTTTTTGGATACCTCAGACGAATGGATTACTACGCGAACAGGTATGAAAGAGCGTCGTATTTCCCATGTGGGAGTGTCAGAACTTGGCTATGTTGCTGCTGCCCGCGCACTGGCGTGTGCAGATCTTGATGCCAAGGACCTGGACATGGTGGTTCTGGCATCCTGCACCACAGATTCAGGCTTGCCCAATTCTGCTTCATTGATCCAGCAGAAACTGGGTGCTGATAATGCCGGTTGTTACGACATCAACACTGCCTGTACCGGATTTATGTATGCCCTGAGCACTGCCGCCGGGATGATCAAAACCGGCGTGATTAAAAATGCTGTCGTGGTTGGTGCTGAGGTGATGTCGCAGCCAGTTCCCTGGCACGACCGCAGTATCTCTGTACTCTTTGGCGATGGGGCCGCGGCATGGGTGCTTCAGGCTTCGGACAAGCATGAAGGTATTCTGACCCAAAAGCTGGGCTGCATGGCGGATGATCGCGATATCCTGGCCATCAATTATGGCTTTACACCCCCGGGGCAGGTGCGACAGGACCTGGCTTTCTGGAAATTTCAGGGTCAGGATATTTTCAAAAAGGCAGTCAACGCCATGGCAGCAGCCAGTGTGGATGTAATTGCCGAAGAGGGCATTACGGCAGATCAGGTGTCGCTCTGTATCCCTCATCAGGCCAATAAACGAATTATTGATGCCGTGGCCAAAAAAGCCGGCATTCCGCCGGAAAAGTGTTACGTCAATGTGCATCGCTATGGCAATGTATCGGCAGCTACTGTTCCCGTGGCTACTGTAGAGGCACTGGAAGAACATCGAATAAAGGCGGGCGACTATATTTTGATGCCCGCGTTTGGCGCGGGGCTAACCTGGTCGGCACACTTGATCAAGTGGGGCGAACGCCTGACGCCGTTGAGGGAAACGAACGTTGAGCTCCCGCCTTGCGAGCATACCGGGCTGGAGTTGATTTACATGATTATGGAAGACCGGGGCGAGCCACTGACGCCAAGATCCTGAGCAATAATTGCTTCCTTGACCGTATAAAAAAGCCGCAAAAGAGTGCGGCTTTTTTTATGTCTGACCGATTACTTCGGCCAGTGTCTACAAGAGCGCAGCCCAATTAAATTTGGTATCACCCAGCACATAAAAGTATGGGTTCAGGATGTCCGCCTTGGCGTTGTAACGCAGCTCCTTGAGTTCGGCATCGACCACGGTACCCCCGGCGGCCTCAACGACTGCCTGGGCGGCGGCGGTATCCCATTCTGAGGTCGGTGCCAGGCGCGGATAGATGTCGGCAGCACCTTCGGCCACCAGGCAAAGTTTGAGTGAACTGCCCATGCTGCTGCGTTCGACTTTGCCAAACTCTTTGGTCAGTTTTTCGATGCATTCTTCCACGGCTTCGGATCCATGGCTGCGACTGGCCACAACGACGAGTGGTTCGCCAGTGGCTTTTTCCTTCAGGCTTTTGACCTGGATCGGCGTTTCCTTGCCGCTGGTAATTTTTGCCGCCCCAATATGTTTTGCACCTATGTAGTAGATGTCGGCAACAGGTACATAGACAACGCCAAGCACGGGGACGCCGTTTTCAATCAGGGCAATATTGACGGTAAATTCGCCATTGCGTTTGATAAATTCCTTGGTACCGTCCAGGGGATCGACAATCCAGTATTGGTGCCAGGTTGAACGGATTTCGTAATCCGGGATGGTCGACTCTTCTGACAGCACCGGAATATCCAGATCAATAGCGGCAAGTGCGGGCTCAATAATGGCGTGGGCGGCCAGATCGGCCTTGGTGACGGGGGAATTGTCGGCCTTGGTGTCTGTATCAAAACCTTCCTTGTCGTGATATACCTCAAGAATTGCCTGTCCGGCAAGATGGGCAATATTGACGACCTGGTCGAGCAACTGGCGGGTAATTTCCATTAAATGACTTTCCTGAATGTTGAAGCGAATTACATGGGGCGTCATTATAGCGCGCCCTCAATCGTGATAAGTTTTAGTGTGAATGTTATGGGGGTGCCATATCAACGTGACCGAGCAAAAAAATATGTCTGCAGAAAAAATCCTGGTTGATTGGGAGCAGGTTGATGAAGTGTTTCTGGACATGGATGGTACGTTGCTGGATTTGCACTACGACAATTATTTCTGGCTGGAATATTTGCCTGTCCGTTACGCCGAGATCCGGGGGCTGGACGCCGACCAGGTTCGGCGGCATTTGCATGACCGCTATCAGGTTATGCAGGGCACGCTGGATTGGTATTGCCTGGAATACTGGGAGCGTGAGCTTGATATCGAGATTATAGAGCTCAAGCGCGAGGTATTGGATCGTGTGCGCTATCGTCCCCAGGCAGAAGAGTTTTTGCAGTGGCTTTCCCGCTCGGGGAAGCGCGTGGTATTGGTGACCAATGCTCACCACTGGAGTATTGACCTGAAATTCGGCCGGCTGGATATGCGCCAGTACTTTGATCGCATTTGTAGTTCCCATGACTTTCTGGCGCCCAAGGAGACCCAGGAGTTCTGGCAAGCTCTTGAGGGAGAGCTGATGTTTGATAAGGCGCGCACTCTTTTTATTGACGATAATCATGATGTCCTTCACAGCGCAAAACGTTTTGGAATCCGGCATCTGCGTGCGATTGAAACACCGGATATGACCCGGCCAGCCAGGGCCTCACTGGATTATGAGGCCATAGTTGATTTTCGGGATCTGATGCATGGCTGAACCCTCTGTACGGATCGACAAATGGCTATGGGCCTGCCGCTTCTACAAAACACGCTCGCTGGCCAAACAGGATATCGACGGCGGCAAGGTACGGGTCAATGGTGTCAGGGCCAAGCCCAGTCGGGAAATTAAACCCGGCGACGAAATAAAGTTCAGGGCCGGCTGGGACGAAAAAACCGTGGTGGTAAAAGCCTTGTCTGACCAGCGGCGCAGCGCACCGGAAGCACAAGAGCTGTATGAAGAAACCGAAGCGAGTATCAAAGAAAGGGAAGACCGTGCTGCTGATCGCAAGGCAGCGAGGGGTGCCTTCCTGGTCTCGGATACCCGGCCAACAAAAAAACAACGTCGACAAATCCACAGATTCAAGCGGCGCAGCCTGGAAGGGGATGCCGACCAGTAGTCGGGCATCAGGCTGAAAGTTAGTCCCATTTCCTTTCATTTTTTGCCGTTCAGATAACATCCCATAGTTCTTATAATCTCGCGCACTTCGCAGAACTCCTTGTTTTAGAAGGGGTTTTTCATTGATTTTGCAACAAAATACAGACACCCCTGTCCCCATTATGTCCATTCAGAAAGTCATCGATCACTTGGCTTCGCTCGGCATCCATCATCCCGACGAAGTGATTTACAACCCGTCCTACGAAAAGCTGTTTGCCGATGAAATGTCGCCCGAGCTGGAAGGCTATGAAAAAGGCTATCTCTCCAGTCTCGGGGCGGTGAATGTCTTTACCGGTGAATACACCGGGCGTTCCCCCAAAGACAAATTTATCGTGAAGGATGACACCACGCGCGATACCTTTTGGTGGAATGGCACGGGTGGCGCAAAAAATGACAACAAGCCGATCACACAGGATACCTGGAATGACCTGAAGAGCATCGTCGGCAATCAGCTCACCAATAAAAAACTCTATGTTGTGGATGGCTACTGTGGCGCCAACAAGGACTCGGCCCTGAGTGTTCGTTTTGTGATGGAAGTCGCCTGGCAGGCACACTTTGTCAAAAATATGTTTATCCGGCCTTCCGAGGAGGAGTTGGAAAACTTTGAGCCCGACTTTGTGGTGGTTAATGCCTCCAAGGCAACCAATCCTGACTGGCAGCGGCACGGCATGAATTCGGAGACCTTTGTGGCCTTTAATTTGACTGAGCGTATTCAGTTGATTGGCGGCACATGGTATGGCGGCGAGATGAAAAAAGGGATGTTCTCCATGATGAACTACCTGTTGCCATTGCAGGGGGTAGCTTCCATGCATTGCTCCGCCAATGTGGGCGGGGAAGGCGATGTGGCGATTTTCTTTGGTTTATCCGGCACGGGCAAAACCACCCTTTCTGCCGACCCCAAGCGGGCACTGATCGGTGATGATGAGCATGGCTGGGATGACACCGGGGTATTCAATTTTGAAGGTGGCTGCTATGCCAAGACCATCGATCTGGATGCGGAAAAAGAGCCCGATATTTACAACGCCATTCGCCGTGATGCACTGCTGGAAAACGTGACCATCGACGAGAATGGCAAACTGGATTTTTCCGATGGATCGGTGACCGAGAATACCCGGGTGTCCTATCCGATTTATCACATCGAGAATATCGTCAAGCCGGTATCCAAAGGTGGTCATGCCAAAAAAGTGATTTTCCTGACAGCCGATGCATTTGGTGTACTGCCGCCTGTTGCCAAATTGACAGATGATCAGACCCAGTACCATTTCCTGTCCGGCTTTACCGCCAAGCTGGCGGGAACCGAGCGCGGTATTACCGAGCCTACGCCTACCTTTTCATCCTGCTTTGGAGCGGCGTTCCTGTCGCTGCACCCAACGCAATATGCCGAGGTTCTGGTCAAGCGCATGCAGGCCGCGGGAGCCAGTGCCTACTTGGTGAATACTGGCTGGAATGGCACTGGCAAACGAATTTCCCTGAAAAATACCCGCGCCATTATTGATGCCATTCTTGATGGAACCATTGATGAAGCGCCGGCACAGGAGCTGCCAATATTTAACTTGTCCATACCCAAGGTGTTGCCGGGTGTTGACGGGTCCATTCTGGATCCCAGGGATACCTATGCCGATCCTGAGGAGTGGGATGCCAGGGCGAGCAAACTGGGGCAGTTGTTTGTCGATAATTTTGTTCAATTTACCGACACGGAAGAGGGGGCTGCACTGGTTTCAGCAGGTCCCCAGCTTCCTGCAGAAGCCTTGTCAAAAACTGCCTAGTATTTATGGCCAGGCTGGCTGGAAAAAACAGAGCATAAAAAAAAGCCCCGATTTTGGGGCTTTTTTTTATGAGTAGTAGCTGGCAAATAAACTCAATGTCTAAGCAGATTCGTCGTCTGTCAGTGGCAGGCGCGTTTTCGTCGACACCAGTTGCTTAAATGTGTTGGCACTAACAGGCTTGCTAAAGAGTTCGCCCTGGCCCAGCGGGCAACCCAGGGAAAGCAATAGTTCCCGATCCGCCTGGTTGTCGATGCCTTCGGCTACCACACCGATGTTGAAGGAGTCCGCCAGAGATATCATGGAGTTGACCAGCAGGCGGTCTTCGTTGCGTTTATTCAGGTTAACCACAAATTGCCGGTCAATCTTGATGCCGTTGGTTGGGAACATATGCAGATGTTTCAGTGAGCTATAGCCGGTACAGAAATCATCCAGCCAGAGCTTGACCCCCTCTGCCTGTATGGTTTTAAGCGATTGCATGGCCTTTTCTTCGTCGCGATGCAAATAGGTTTCTGTGATTTCCAGCTGCAAATGTTTGGGGTTGACCGGGCTTTGTTTCAGCAACCTTGATACGGCTTCCGGAAATTGTTCGCGCACCAGGTTGCTGGCCGAAATATTGGCGGAAACAACAAAATTTGGGTGCCGGGAAAAATCGATGGTTTCCAGAAAGTCCAGCGTGGATTCAATTACCCAAAGATCGGCTGCTCACGCAATTTCATTGTTTTCCACGACAGAAATAAACTGCGCGGGTTCAATGGTCCCCAGCTTGGGGTGGTGCCAGCGCATGAGTGCTTCGCCACCGTGAATCTCCCCTGTTTGAATATGCACAATAGGCTGATAAAGCAACTCCAGTTCATCCGGATTGGCCAGCGCTGCTTTAAATTCGGTTTTGATTCGGTGGACGCTCTGGTCTTCACTGGTCATGCTTGCGTCATAAAAACGATAGGTCCCCTTGCCGGCAAACTTGCTGTGGTACATGGCCTTATCTGCGGCATTTAGAAGGCTGCTGGCACTGTCACCATCTTTGGGAAACTGCGAAATGCCGATACTGCCCGATACCTGGTGCAACTCTCCCTCTACCATCAAGGGCCTTGAAAGAATTTCCAGAATGCGTTCGACGATATGTCGCAATTGGGCTTCATTGCGATTGCCCGGGACAAGCACGGTAAATTCATCTCCGCCGATACGCGCAACAGATGGCTGGATCTCGCCGGCTTCAAAGGATTCCTGGGCTGCTTCGCTAATCCGGTCCGCCATCAGTTTAAGTGCCCGGTCACCATGGTCGTGTCCTGCGGCATCGTTGATGCTTTTGAAATCATCCACATCGATAAAAATGAGCGCACAGGTTTCATGTTGCTCTGTGGCCCGAACAATCTGGTCCTCAAGATCCATTTGAAAGCTGGAGCGGTTGGCGATGCCGGTCAGTGAATCGTGAAAGGCGAGGTATTTGACGGATCTATTCTGCAGCTCAAGGTCAGCTGCCATGGTGTAAATAGATTTCGCCAGGTCGCCCAGTTCATCTGCCCGATCGATTCGCTGCTGGATCTGCAGGTTTCCCGAACCCATTTGCTCGGCCTGCTGTTTCAGCAGCTGTACTGGCTTGACCAGCCGGTCCGATGTTACCCAGGCACCTATTCCCGCAAATATCAGCATGACCATGGTGATTCCTGCTGCACCCAGGGCATATACCAAAATCATGCTTTGCGTCTGCTGCTGAACCTGATCGTAACTATCCCGGATGAACCCGGCCATGGCGTATGGCTGGCTTGTCATTCTCAGAATGCCAAGCATGTCGTCACCGAGAAAGATTCCCTGCAAGGCGATCCGCTGGTCTTCCGACGTATTCATTACCAGCTGTCCCTGGTGCAGGGATGCCAGATCGTCCGCGGGAATTTCAATCAGCGTACCGAGGCGGGGGAAGTCATTGTTGCCCTCGTGAAGGATGGCTCCTTCAGTATCCAGGATCATTACTGAGTCAACGCTGATCTGGTCTTCCGCAAACGAGAGCTGGTGTTGGATGTAGTCAAAATCGTCGTAGTAAAGCGGATTAACCAGTGTTTTGGACAAATTCTGAACACTGTTGGCTATGGTGTTATCAAAGTAGGCGATACTTGTTTGCTCCAGCCTGAGGAGATAGTCATCCGCGACTGTTTTAAAGTCAGCACGTGCCAAAAGTATCAGCACCAGTGATAACAGACAGCTGGCAATAAACGTCGTGCCAATGATGGCGAGTAAAATTTTGTTGCG
This sequence comes from Pseudomonadales bacterium, assembly GCA_965222065.1. GTDB lineage: Bacteria > Pseudomonadota > Gammaproteobacteria > Pseudomonadales > GM7GCV1 > GM7GCV1. Next base: position 1,270,727 of record OZ244933.1, on the reverse strand, counting down.
GATAGATTTCTTCACAAGAACGGCAGCTACTTGGTGAAATATCGGGAGAAATTTTCCAGTTCTTTTATCGTGTCGGGATCGGGCGAGATAAAACCGGATGTTTCATGGTAGTTGTCCAGAATGTCGGCCTGGTTTTCGGGTAGATTGGGATCAAACAATATATTCCTGAGTTTTTGCTTATCTTCCGGCGGCATATTTCGTCGAACAACTTCCACCGCTCTCGGTAACTCGGCCGAAGTGTATATGATTTTATATTGTTCTTTCTGGAAGCTGGGCACATTATCGGCCTTTGACCAGTCACTGTCGCTGATACTGATGGCGTCGACAATCCCCCGGTAAAGCCAGGCTGATGAAATTTGCTCCGAGTTGGAAAAACGATAATGGACCAGGCTGTCATGCTCCGGACGACGGATGTTTTCGACCATTTCCAGGCCTGCCTTGCGCATCTGCAAGTAAGGCACCCGATAGGCGCTGGTAGAATCCGGGTCCTCGAAAGCGATCAGCTTGCCGGCCAGGTCACTGATCTCTTCGATCTCGCTATCCCGGTGAACCACGATCAGGGATCGGTAGCTCGGGCTCTGGCGTTTGAATTTTATGGCAACAGCTTCCCCCACGCCTTCATTTATCAGGACAGCAGCCTCCCAGAACGAGCCGGTGAAGAATTCAACTTCATCCCGGGCGAAAAGTTCGACCATGTCGTCAATATCCTTTGTATAAACCGTTCCGGCTTCGTTATAGCCCAGCTGTTGACTGAGGAAGCCGGCCATGGGGGCGATTTCCTTTTCCTGCTTGGCCGGGTTCAGGGTGACTTTGCCTATTCTGAATTCCGATGCTTCCGAAACCTGGCTGGATGCGCAAAGAGGCGCACATGCCAAAACCATGGCAATAACGATTTTTTGTATAAAGTGCCTGGGGGTAGTGATTACCACGGGAGCAGGATCCGAAATTAACTGAAAAAAGAGGTTGTCTATCCAGACAGGTTTAAGGCAAGATTACTTGAAAGCTTGGTTGGAAGAAACAATTCTTCGTCAGGCAAGGTTAAGCGACAGAGGGTTGGTTTGGTCGTCTATAGATACACCTCAAGTCTACGCGAATTTCGCAGCTAATCGCACTTCAGATGCATAGCGGACTTCTTCACCCCATCATTCCCCCAACAGATTCGCTCGGCCTCTTGTCCTCCCCAAATTCCCTGATAACGCTCCCTCCCCGGACAGCTGTGTTCCGTCCTGGTGGTTATCTGTCCCATGCATCCGCTCGTTACTTTTGCTCGTTACTAAAGGTGGTATTTATATGAGTCCTACGGCTTCGCCAGTTCCCATAGACCTGAAGAAAGCCAAGGCCAGCAAGGCCGAAGCTGAAAATAAAATCTACGTACTGGATACCAACGTATTGTTGCATGATCCACTCGCAATCCATTCGTTCGCCGAGCACAAGGTGATTATCCCCATGACCGTGCTCGAAGAGCTGGACCATATTAAGGACCGGCGAGATAAAGATGTCAGCCGAGAGGCTCGTATCGCCATTAATGCCATCGACAGGTTGATGGTCAATGCCAGTACCTCTGATATTAAGGAAGGAGTCCAGGTGCTTGCCCATGGGGATTCCAGCGCCGGGGAAGTATATGGAACCCTGGCTGTTTATCCGGATCAGGTATTGACTGAAACCAAGGATGCCGCCTTTTTAAGGCTGACCCAGGATCACGATAACGATAACCGGATTATTAATGTTGCTTTGCAGCTGGCCTCGGAAAACCCGGGTGCATTTGTCTGCCTGGTGACCAAGGATATCAACATGCGCCTGAAGGCCAGGGGTTCCGGCCTGGAACATGTTGAGGATTACCGCAACGACAAGGTTCTTGACGACATCGATCTGCTGGCCACAGGGGTTGAGCAGGCCGAAGGACGGTTTTGGGATCGGGTTGTCGATGTCGAAACCGTGCAGGAAGCGCGAGCAACCTATCATGTTGTCGATCGTGCCCTGTTTCAGGACCCCTATCCCAACCTGTTTGTCTGCGACGAGGAAAACTTTGTCGGTCGCATTGATTCGATGACAGAGTCGACAGTAAAACTACAGGATCTCAATCCGGAGCTCATGATGGCCCAGCGGGTTTGGGGGCTGCAGCCACGTAATCTGGAGCAGGCACTGGCCTTGAATCTGTTGCGTCAGGATGAACTGGATTTGAATATCCTGACCGGTCCCGCGGGAAGTGGTAAAACCCTGCTCGCACTGGCCTATGGTCTACATGCCATCCTGGAAGAAAAGCGATTCACCAAGCTGATCGTCGCTCGATCAACGCCACCCATTGCCGAAGATATCGGCTTCCTGCCAGGTACTGAAGAAGAAAAAATGGCGCCCTGGCTGGCCGCTTTCGACGATAACCTTGAGGTCCTGCACGGTGGGGATGAATCTCCCTACAGCAGTGTCGAATACGTCAAGGAACGCGCGAATATCCAGTTTAAATCGCTTAACTTTATGCGTGGCCGATCATTTAATAACGCGCTGATTATCATCGATGAAGCGCAGGGGCTGACCCAGTTCCAGCTTAAATCCGTCATTACCCGGGTCGGCAATAACTCCAAGATTATTATTCTGGGCAATCTCGCCCAGATTGATAACAAATACATCACACCGCTGACCTCCGGATTGACCTACATCGTCGAGAAGTTCAAATACTTTGAGCGGGCAGGGCTGATGCATATTGGGGGGATAGAAAGGTCGGCTCTTGCGGCATTTGCAGAGGAAAATTTGTAGTTTTTTCTAACTTTGTAACCACTGAGTGGGGCGTAACTTTTGTTGCGCCAAAAGTTACCAAAAGCATTGCTCCCAATACCCAAGGCACTCGCTATGCTCGCGGGGTAGGCTCTCCGCAGCCTGCTCTTAAAATCAGGTTCCCTCGCTCACTTTTGAGATGCGGCGCTGCGAGCCGAACGAAGTGAGACAGCGCCTGAAAGGCGATCCGGAGGGCGAGTGCATTAAACGAGTAAACTCGCGCTAAAGCGCTCAGACAGTCCTCGCTTGCCTCCGAATTTTTCTTTGCCTCTCGGCTGCTGCCAGGTCGCCGAGTGGTGCTGAATTTAAACCAGGTGATGGTTGCTGCTATCCTGATAGCCATTTACAGAAAACTAACCCTTCCTAGCAAAGTTGCTTTGCTGCAATTAGCCACTTAGTCTAGACCTTCAATGTCTTTTCCAAGCGATAAGGTCGTTTATGTCTGAATCTGCTGACTGGTTGCCGCTGTTCCCGTTAAGCCAGCCCCTGTTTCCCGGACTCAGTCTGGATCTGCAAATTTTTGAGCAGCGTTATATCAAGTTGGTGAGTTCCTCGATGCGAGAGAATTTGCCATTCGGGATTTGTGCCATTGAGGAAGGTTCGGAAGCCGGGGAAACGAGCAGTCTGTATTCTGTTGGGGTCGAGGTGTGGATCACTGATTTCAGCCAGCTGGAAAATGGTCTTCTGGGAATCACGGTTGAAGGGCATCGACGGTTTGAAATCCAGGAAACCGAGGTGGATCCTGACGGCCTGATCCGCGCCGGGGTCAACTATATTGAGCCCGACCAGGATGAGCCCATTCCCGATTCCTGTTCTGGTCTTCAGGAGCTATACACGGAGCTAAGAAATCACCCGGAAGTGAATCGCCGTTTGCCCGAGGTCGAAAAAATCAACTGTGTAGGCCTGGGCAATGGTCTGGCCCAGATATTGCCGATGAGCATTGAAGAGCGTATTCATTGTCTCAGCATGCGCGATGCCAGAAGTCGACTGGCGTTTTTGATTGATCACATCCAGACGCTGTCGAATCCTGTGTAATCAGGTTGGGTTAATCAACAATTCTTGGGGAATTCCGGTAAAATGCCCGCCCTTTTTTGAGGTTGCAGCATCTGTGCTGGGATCTTTCAATTTCCGGAGAGAGAAATAGAGATGGACGTTAAGGAGTACATGCAGGACCTCGGCCGATCTGTGCGCGCGGCTTCCCGTGTGATTGCCGAGGCGACGACTGCACAAAAAAACCAGGCGTTACTGGCCATTGCCCGCATTCTGGGCGAGCGCAAGGTGCAATTACTTGAGGCAAACGCGATTGATATGAAAAATGGTCGCGAAAATGGTCTTACGCCCGCTCTTCTCGACCGACTGGAGATCAACGAGGCGCGTATCCAGGGCATGATCGATGGCCTGGAACAGGTGGCATCACTGCCTGACCCCGTGGGTGAAATGACTGGTATTCGCCAGCGGCCCAGTGGTATTCAGGTGGGCCGTATGCGCGTGCCTTTGGGCGTTGTCGGAATTATTTATGAGTCGCGTCCCAACGTTACCATTGATGCCGCCAGCCTTTGCCTGAAAGCAGGCAATGCCGCCGTTTTACGTGGCGGCAGTGAGGCGATCAATTCCAATCGCATGATTGCCGAATGTATTTCCGCCGGGCTGGAAGAGGCCGGGTTACCCGCTTCGGTCGTATCTGTTGTGGAGACGACCGATCGTTCGGCTGTTGCTGAGCTGATCACCATGAAGGACTACATTGATGTCATTGTTCCTCGTGGGGGGGCAGGACTGATTGCCCGTATTTCGGAAGATGCACGAATTCCTGTTATCAAGCACCTTGATGGTATTTGTCATGTCTACGTTGACGATGGTGCGGATATGGAAAAGGCGATTGCGGTTGCCTATAACTCCAAATGCCGGCGTTATGGTATTTGTGGTGCCATGGAAACCTTGCTGGTAGCTGAGGGTATCGCGGATGCGTTTCTGCCCCGGATAGCCGAGCTATATGAGAAAGAAGGCGTTGAGCTCCGGGGTTGCGAAAAAACAGCGGCCATCATTAAGGTAAAAGCGGCAACAGAAGAAGATTGGGGAACAGAATACCTGTTACCCATTTTGGCCATAAAGGTCGTGGCAGATATGGACGACGCCATGGCGCATATTACCCGTTATGGTTCTGGCCACACGGATGCGATTGTTACGGAAAATCACAGCCGCGCCATGCGTTTTTTGAGAGCGGTGGATTCTGCCTCGGTCATGATCAATGCATCGACCCAGTTTGCGGATGGCTTTGAATATGGTCTGGGTGCTGAAATCGGTATTTCCACAGACAAAATTCATGCACGTGGTCCGGTGGGACTTGAAGGTTTGACCTCACAGAAGTGGGTTGTGTTTGGTGACGGCACGGTGCGCGCCTAATTTGCGGACAACCTCATACAAACGCCTGGGTATTCTGGGCGGTACTTTTGACCCGGTTCATGTTGGGCATCTGACACTGGCAAAGCTGGCGCTGGTACAGGCCAGGCTTGATTGCCTGATTCTGATGCCCTGCCACTTGCCTCCACACAGGCAGGCAGCTCACGCCTCAGCGGAAGATCGTCTGGCCATGGTCGAGCTGGCGGTGGCTGACCAGCCAGGTCTGCAGGTCTCTGATTTTGAGCTGGATAAATCTTCAACGTCTTATACGGTTGAGACACTGGCGCATTTTCGTACCGAAATGCCGGAGGCGGATTTGTTTTTCTGTCTGGGCGAGGATTCGCTGAAGCAGCTTAAATCCTGGCATCAGTGGCAGGCGATCCTGGATCAGGCCAACCTTATTGTGTTGGAACGGAATTCGGGCGATGTCAGCCTGGATCAGGATATTCATGAGCGGATTGTTGATACGGTCGGGCAGGTAAACCGGCATGCCGGGCAGATTTTAAAGCTGGACGCCCCATCGCTGGATGTGTCTGCCACCGAACTCCGCCAGCATTTATTGCACACTGATGGCGGACAGGAAGCAGATGTCTATCTGCAACAATGGCTCCATCCAAATGTGCTTAAATACATTAAAGAACATCAGGTATATGCATGACGAAAGCAAACCTAAACCAGATAGTGATCAATGCGCTGGAAGACATTAAGGGGATTGATATCCTTGAGCTGGATGTGCGCGAGATGACGTCAGTTGTTGACACCATGGTTATTGCTACCGGTACATCCAGCAGACAGGTTAAGGCGCTGGCTGACAATGTCGAGAAAAAGGCCAAAGAGGCTGGTTTTCGACCGCTTTCTTCCGAGGGCAGAAGCAGTGCAGACTGGATTCTTATCGATTTTGGCGACACGGCGGTCCACCTGATGTTGCCTGAAGCGCGCGAACTCTACGATCTGGAACGGCTCTGGAGCAAAATTCCCAGGCGTGAATCAGGCCGGTAACCTCCTAGCTTCCGTGTGAAGATAAAAATACTTGCTGTTGGCACTCGTATGCCTGCCTGGGTGCAGGAAGGTGTTGAGGATTTTTGCCGACGAATTCGGCCCATGCAGTCACTTGAGCTTGTGGAAATCCCGCTGGCAAAGCGCGGCAAGACATCCGATATTGCACGAATTAAGGCAGAAGAGGCCGATGCCATAGAGAAGCGTCTCAAAGGCAATGAAAAGCTGGTTGTGCTGGATGTAAAGGGCAAGTCCTTTTCGACATCGGAGCTGGCAGGGTTTATAGAAAGCTGGCAGATGGAAGGTCAGGATGTGGCGGTTATTATCGGGGGCCCCGATGGCCTGGATGAGCGTTTTTTGTCTGGTTCCCATGACCGGCTGTCACTCTCAAAATTGACGCTCCCTCATCCACTGGTCCGGATTGTTCTTGCCGAGCAGATCTACCGGGCGCTGGCATTGAATGCCAACCACCCCTATCACCGCGAATAAATTTCATTTTATCTTTTTCAATCAAGGGCTTGGCAAGCTTTGTGCGATTAGCCATGATAATGGAACCAACTGGCTGATAAACCATCGAAGCATGGTTAACAGACAGTTTCTCCCGGCTTTTACTGGTGCCAGATGAACAGCGAACTTCAATCTATCAATGATCCCGATATCCAGAGGCGCGTGGTTCGATCACGCATCATGGGATTGACGCTGCTGCTGGCCTTTCTCTTATCCCTGTTGCTGTTGCGCTATTACGATTTGCAAATCAAGGAACACCAGCGTTACGCAACCCTGTCGGATGAAAACCGGGTACATGTCCGTGCCGTGCCACCGACACGCGGGCTAATCTTTGACCGCAATGGGGTTATCCTTGCCGAAAATCGGCCCAGTTACACGCTGTCAATTGTCGATGAGCGAGTCGAAGACCTCGATCAGTTACTCGCTGATCTCAAGGCACTTCTCAACCTGACCGAGTCGGAGCTGGCCCGTTTTGAAGAGCAGCGGGAACAGTATCGTCGTGCCTATGAAGGTGTTCCCCTGCGCTTTCAGTTAACCGAGGAAAATGTGGCCTTGCTGGCCGTGAATGAGTTCAGGTTGCCCGGTATTGAGGTTGAAGTCGAGCTCGTTCGTCACTATCCGTTCCGTGAAACCTTTGCTCACAGTGTCGGTTATGTAGGGCGCATCAATGACCGTGAGCAGGCGGTTATCGATAAAGAGCGCTACGAGAGTACACACGTGATCGGCAAGATTGGTATAGAGAAACAGTACGAAGACATGCTCCATGGTTCTGTCGGTTATGAATATGTCGAAACCGATGCCAGGGGCAACGTGCTACGGGTGCTTGAGCGGGAAGACGCTGTCCCCGGTGAGGATCTGTATTTAAGCATCGACAGCAACCTGCAGCTTCGTGCGGAGGAGCTGCTTGAAGGGCGCAGGGCGTCGGTGGTGGCCATAGATGTGGAAACCGGGGAAGTCCTGGCGCTGGTCAGTACTCCCTCCTACGATGCCAATCTGTTTGTAACCGGGATTAGCTATAGCGCTTACAATGAATTGCTGCACGACGTTAACCGCCCCTTGTATGATCGCGCGCTTCTTGGGCAATATCCGCCGGGCTCTACGGTCAAACCGCTCTACGCGCTGGCAGGTTTGGCAACTGGTACAGTCACTAAAGACTGGAGCATCCAGGATTATGGTAAATTCCAGTTGCCCAACCAGGAGCGTGTGTACCGTGACTGGAAACGAGATGGACACGGCAAAGTCGATCTGAAAATTGCTGTTGAGCAGTCCTGCGATGTCTACTTTTATGAGTTGGGCAATATGATGGGGATTGATGTGCTCAGCGAATTTGGTCATTTGTTTGGACTTGGCCGGAAAACCGGCATTGACATGCCGTCCGAGATGGCCGGGATCATGCCCTCGCGGGAATGGAAACGAGGTGCCCGCGGGCTGGCCTGGTACCCGGGAGACACAATCAATGCCAGTATTGGACAGGGGTTTAGTCTGGCGACACCACTGCAACTGGCGCAAATGACGGCCAATATTGCACGTCGTGGTGTGAGCCTTAAGCCACACATGCTGCATGCCGTCAACGAGGTAGAGGTCGAAGTTGCCAATGAGCCTCTGGTCGATATCGCCCCGGAGCACTGGAATACCGTGCATGCGGCCATGGAAGGGGTTGTGCATTCCATCCGTGGGACCGCATCTGCGCAGGGGCAAGGGCTTAATTTCCGTATGGCCGGTAAAACCGGTACCGCGCAAGTCGTGGGAATACCCCAGGATGCCGAATATGATCCGGAATTATTGAAAGAATTTGAGCTTGATCACGCGCTGTTTGTTTCATTTGCACCGGTCGAAGATCCCAAGATTGCCATTGCCGTAATTGTAGAAAATGGCGAGTCAGGCAGTTCGGTGGCCGCACCGGTTGCCAGGGAGCTGACAGTTCAGTGGCTTAGCGAAAATCCCTGGGTGATTTCACAAACAGACAGCGAAAATCCGGCCGCAGGAGAAAAAGCAGATGCAATCTGATTTTTTGCGTCGGATGCCCGGGGCAGGTACGGCAACGGCAGGCCAGGAAAGAGGCTTTCTTGAGCGATTGCATATCGACCCGTTTTTAATGGTTGTGCTTTATCTGCTGGCGGCCATGGGCGTATTTGTGCTCTACAGTGCGGGGGGTGAAAGCCGTTATCTGGTGAACCGGCAAATGGCCTATATTGGCATAGGTACCCTGGCCATGTTTACTGTTGCCCAGATACCTCCGCTGGTGATGCAGCGCCTTGCCTGGCTGGCCTACGTGGGCGGTGTGTTTATGCTGGTGATCGTCCTGGTTGCCGGCTCGGGGGCTAACGGAGCGCAACGCTGGGTTGATCTGGGCGTGATCCAGTTCCAGCCTTCCGAAGTCATCAAGTTTGCACTGCCCATGTTTATTGCCGCTTATTTGTCGCAGAGGGCAATGCCTGTTCGGTTCAAGCATGTCTGCTGGACGCTGATCATGGTTTTTTTACCAGTCGGGCTGATTCTTTACCAACCCGACCTGGGTACGGCAATTCTTGTAGCGGGATCCGGGCTGGTGGTTCTTTTCCTGGCCGGGTTGCGCTGGCGTTATATTATTTCTGCGTTGGCACTGGCACCGCTGGCGGTCGCCGGGGCCTGGATATTCCTGCTGCATGATTACCAGAAGCAGCGAGTATTGACGATGTTTAATCCAGAGGCAGACAAACTTGGGGCTGGCTGGAATATTATTCAATCCACGACGGCGATTGGCTCAGGAGGCTGGTCGGGCAAGGGATGGATGCTCGGCACCCAGTCCCACCTGGATTTCCTTCCTGAAAGCCATACGGATTTCATTATTGCCGTCCTGGCGGAAGAATTTGGTTTTCGAGGCGTGTTGATCCTGTTGATCGGTTACTTATTGCTTTTTATACGCGGGTTATGGATCAGCTACACTGCCAAAAGCAGCTTTAGCCGGCTGGTTGCGGGAGCCGTGACCTTTACTATTTTTGTGTATGTCTTCGTCAACATGGGCATGGTATCGGGCATACTTCCCGTAGTGGGTGTGCCGCTTCCGCTGTTTAGTTATGGCGGCACGGCTTTGGTATCCATGTTTATTGCCTTTGGTGTACTCATGGCGATCTCGACAGAGCAGGAAACCTTGCATGCAAAGTAGCCGCCTGTATTCGCCATATGCAGGTTTGTTTATTGATTTGGGAGTGTAGATGAAATCAATCCGGTTTATGGTTGCGACCTGCCTTTTACTGGTCGTTAACGACGCCCTTGCCGACTATAGCCAAAACGAATTGGCACAGCAGTTTATCCAGGAAATGGTTGAGGAAGAAGGATTTGACGCCGTTGAGTTAAGGCAGATTTTTTCCCAGGCAGAAAAGAAAGACGCCATTATTGATGCCATGAACCGCCCGGCGGAAAAAGTCCTGACCTGGGGTGAATACCGAAGAATATTTCTTGGGCAAAACCGTATTGATGGCGGGGTGGATTTCTGGAACAGGAATCAGCAGATTCTTTCTGAAGCCGAACGAGAATACGGCGTTCCAGCAGAAATTATTGTGGCCATCATTGGCGTGGAAACCCTTTATGGAAGGATTACTGGCAGTTACCGCGTGATAGATGCACTGTCGACGCTTGCGTTTGATTACCCGGCAAGGGCACCTTTTTTTCGCTCTGAATTAAAAGAGTTTTTGATCCTTGCGCGGGAACAAGAGCAATCGCCGCTGGCTTTACTGGGTTCCTACGCTGGCGCCATGGGGCTGGGCCAGTTTATGCCGAGTTCCTATCGTGCCTATGCCGCTGATTACGGTAATGATGGTTTTATCGATATCTGGAATAGCGAAGCCGATGCGATCTGGAGTGTCGCCAGCTATTTATCCCATCATGGCTGGCAGGCGGGTGAATCCATCGCCCATCCGGCGGCTGTTACCGGGCAGCCAGATTCGGCAGTATTAAACCAGGGGCTCAGGCCGGAGCATCGCTTGCATGCACTTCAGCAGGCAGGCTTGCAGCCGGAGGTCGATCTTTCTTCCGATCGGTTGGCAACGGCCATGCAACTTGAAGGCGAGAGCGGTGATGAATATTGGTTAGGAATGCATAACTTTTATGTGATCACCCGGTATAATCACTCTCACCTGTATGCAATGGCAGTTTTTCAACTTTCCGAAGAAATTCGAAAACAAAAGCGCTAAACCAGACTGAGCATATTGTCGAAGATGAACAAAAGGGTCCAACAGTTAGGAATTATTGCCTTGGTGCTTGCACTTGCGGCCTGTTCGACTTCGCTTCCCAAGGTAATTTCCCAAAAAGATGGTGCCCCGAGAACCAGGGTGGATGCACGCACACTCCCTGATATCACGCCCGAGCCTGTTGTCCGGACCAATGCCGGCAATAAAAGTCCCTACACGGTATTGGGGAAAACCTATGAAGTCTTGCCCAGCAGTCATGGCTTTGTAGAAGAGGGAACGGCCTCCTGGTATGGCAGAAAATTCCATGGTCGCCCCACATCCAATGGTGAGCGTTTCGACATGTATGGTATGACAGCTGCACACAAAAGTTTGCCGATACCCACGTATGTCGAGGTGACCAACCTGGAAAACGGTCAGAAAGCGGTACTGCGGGTGAATGATCGGGGGCCTTTTCACAGTCAAAGAAATATAGATCTGTCCTGGGGGGCAGCGGCAAAACTTGGGTTTGCCGACCAGGGGACAGCGCGGGTCAGGATTGTTGCCCTGGATCCGGATGATCCCCACGCAACACTTGCCAGGCTAAATGAACCCAGACGACCTGAAAACGTTCCGCAAATCGAGATGATTCCTCCTGAGTATGCCCTGGATGAGGACAGTTACTACCAGGTGGCTTTGATGACCCAAAGACAGGGCGCCGATGTCATGGCTGAGGAAGTGGAGGCTTACACCAAATTCCCGGTGACCATTGCCGAAGACTTTCTCGATGCCAAAAAACACTACCGCGTTCTGATTGGTCCTCTGGTAGATCGAAGGGAAGCCAATGAATTGGGTATGGTGCTTGAACTTGCGGGACTTTCTCCCGGATTTATTGTCAAACTCTCCGAGTAATACAGCGAATAGAGCTCTGGCACTGTGGATCATGGCGTCGAGCTGCTAGTATGTGCGCCTTTTTTACCGCTTTGAAAATAAACACAGATATACACTTATGGGAACGATGACGTCTTGGGTAAGGCATTTAGCCTGTATACTGCTTTTCAGTACGCCTGCCGCACTGGCACAACCGCTAATCCCTGCTGCCCCCGAGCTGGCGGCAACGGCCTGGCTGCTTATGGATTCCAAAACCGGCCGGGTATTGGCTGAACATAATGCCGACGAGATCCTTCCACCGGCCAGTCTTACCAAGATGATGACCACCTATATCGTTTCCGAGGAAATTGAGGCGGGCCGTTTGAATGAATCCGACATGGTGCGTGTTAGCGTTAATGCCTGGGAGACCGGTGGAGCAAAAAGTGGTGGCTCAACCATGTTTCTGCCACCCAATGAAGATGCCAGCGTGATTGATCTCATGCGTGGCGTGATTATCCAGTCAGGTAATGATGCAGCGATCGCCCTGGCCGAGCATATTGCCGGCGACGAACAGGCGTTTGCCGACATCATGAATCAGCAGGCCACAATCCTGGGGATGACCAATACCCACTTCGTCAACTCGACAGGGCTTCCCGATGAAGCACACATGACGACGGCACGTGACCTCGCCAAATTGGCGGCAGCCATCATTGAAGACCACCCGGAACACTACGATATATACGCTGAAAAGGAATTTGAGTACAACGGTATAACCCAGCCCAATCGCAACCAGCTTCTCTGGCGTGATTCTTCCATTGACGGTCTAAAGACCGGCCATACCGAAGCAGCAGGGTACTGTCTGGTGGCCTCAGGGGAGCGCAATGGCATGCGCCTGGTGTCAGTTGTCATGGGGACTCGCAGTGAGCAGTCGCGAGCGACTGAATCGCAAAAGCTGCTTTCATGGGGGTTCCGGTATTACATGACACACCGACTCTACGGTGCCGATGACCAGCTTTCATCGGAACGTGTCTGGAAAGGCAGGACGGACTCGGTCGACCTGGGTGTTGCTGAAGAGATTTATCTGACCATTCCCCGAGGTGCAGAAGACTTGCTCGAAGCGTCCATGTCTATCGAGAGTACTCTGGAAGCGCCAATTGCTGTGGGCGACCAATTGGGCACCCTGTCTATCAGTTATGAAGGGGAAGAGATTCTTACCAGGCCGCTGGTTGCCAAGACGGCGGTTGAACAGGCAGGCTTTTTTGCCCGTTTTTGGGATGGTTTGAAATTGTTCATGATGAAGATATTCGGGCAAATATAGGTTTTCGGGCATGGCAGGTTCTACGGATGCGCCAAAAATTGAATTCCCCTGCCCGGACTATCCGGTCAAAATTATGGGGATTAGCGGTGTCGAGTTCCGTGAATACGTGCTCAATACCGTCGAGATACATGCGCCCGGCTTTGATGCCGCCAAAATGACTATCAAGGAGTCCGCCAAGGGAACCTTCCAGTCAATCACCGTGTTTATTACTGCCACGGGAGAACAGCAATTGCGCGAGCTTAATACCGACCTGCGCGCTAGTGAACTGGTCAAAATGGTGCTTTAGGGGCCGTTGATAGACACAACTTTGACATCCACTGTTACGCCGGAGCTGATTGTTCGCCACCTGGGTGTGCAGCCGTACAAACCCGTCTTCGATGCGATGAAATGTTTCACCGAGACACGGGATACGCACACCCCCGATGAGCTCTGGTTTTTGGAACATGAGCCTGTTTATACTCAGGGCAGGGCAGGAAAAGCGGAATATATACTTGCCCCGGGAGACATACCCGTCGAGTCGATTGATCGCGGCGGACAAGTCACCTATCACGGGCCAGGCCAGTTAACTGTGTATACCCTCGTGGATATCAAGCGTCACGGGTTGGGTGTCCGCAGTTTTGTGCGCCTGATAGAGCAGTCGCTGGTTGCGACGCTCGGTCACTGGAATGTACAAGCAGTTCCCAGGAATGACGCACCGGGTGTTTATGTCGACGATGCCAAGATAGGAGCACTGGGTCTCCGGATTAAGCAGGGACGTGCTTATCACGGGCTGAATTTTAATATTGATATGGATATGCAGCCCTGGGCAGGAATAAATGCCTGCGGTCTGGGTGGCAAGGTCACCCAGCTCAGCGAGCAGATCCCGGCTGAACGTATGCCAGGCCTGGATGAAGTGGCTTCAGTACTTCTGGGCGAATTGGCCAGCAGGCTGAAGGCCAAAAAAATAGAGACAGTAAACCAATTGCCGCTTTGACAAATCCGGCACAAACAACGAACCTGATTGCATGACAGACGCGACACAGCATTTTGAGCCACCACGCCGCACCCGAAAGCGCGAAGCCGGGGTGAAATTACGTGATGCCGACAAACTGGAACTAATTCCGGTGAAGCTCGAGCAAACAGAATACCTGCGCAAGCCGGACTGGATTCGTGTGCGCCTGGGTGGGACCTCTGAAGTCGAGCGTATTAAAAAGGTACTGCGCTCACATAACCTGTTTACGGTCTGCGAAGAGGCGAGTTGCCCTAATTTGGGAGAGTGTTTTAGCGGTGGTACCGCGACATTTATGATTATGGGTGAGATCTGTACCCGTCGCTGTCCCTTTTGCGATGTAGGGCACGGCAAGCCTCTACCGCTGGACCCCAAAGAGCCGGTGAACCTGGCCGAGGCCATTGCTGAAATGAAGCTGCGATATGTGGTTGTGACCTCTGTTGATCGGGACGATCTGCGCGATGGCGGAGCCCAGCACTTTGCCGATTGCATTCGGGAAATCCGGGGCCGTGTACCCGATATCCAGATTGAGGTTTTGACACCGGATTTTCGTGGCCGCATGGAGCCGGCGCTGGACATACTTTCAGAGACGCAGCCGGATGTGTTTAACCATAACCTGGAAACGATTCCTCGCCTTTATCGTGAAGCTCGTCCCGGCGCCAATTACAAATGGTCGCTAAGGCTTTTAAAAGAGTACAAGGCGCGAAATCCGCAGGTATTGACCAAATCAGGATTGATGGTGGGAATGGGCGAATCGCTGGAAGAGATGAAGGCGGTATTCGACGACATGCGCGAACACGACATTGAAATGCTCACTGTGGGGCAGTATTTGCAGCCATCCAAAGACCATTTCCCGATCCAGCGTTACGTACACCCCGATGAATTCAAGGAATACGAAGACTACGCCTATTCAATAGGCTTTACCCATGTCGCTTCCGGGCCGCTGGTACGGTCTTCCTATCATGCAGACAAGCAGGCTCACGGTGAGTTTTGATTAGGGATCTGCGCTTCTAAAGAACACCTAATCCTGTTCTTCCAGCTGGCCGCGCAGCCAGCGCACCAGATCCGTCCACATGCGATCAATTTCCTGGTCGGAAGGCATGATGCCGGCGGATTTGAGCTCAATCGTCACAATGGGACTGGACTTGTTCACGCCAAAGTAATTGCCCAGGGATCCGGGATAGACTCCCAGTTCCCGCAAGTACAATCCACCCAGTTTGTTGGGTGCGGAGGGTGGCCCGTCATAGTCCACCAGGTGGTAGGGAGCGTGCATGGAAATAATAATGTCCGGGTCAAATTCACGAATTTGCTCAACCAGGAACATGGTTTCCGGCTCACTCATGGAGGTTTCACCCGGATAGCGCCGTGGATTTCGATAGGTGCGCTCAATCCAGTACTCTTTTGCCAGGTTGTCCCAGTCCGCGGTTGGGAAGTTGCGGTTGAGATCTACACCTCTGGCGTTTTGACGCTGTGAATTCTCATTAAGCAAGCCGTCAGGGTTTGATGCCGGAATAAATCGCCAGTGGAACAGTCCCGAGTGAAACTGATTGAGGATATTCATCCATTTAAATACGACCGAAACGGAAGAAAATTCATCGCCGTGAATGCCTCCAATAACCAGCACGCGCCCCAGGGGATCTCTCGATGGCAACGGTAGATAATCCCGGTAGGCCAGGGATCGGCCCTCGTAGCTGAGCGCACCATGCATGAGTTGCTGGGCATTGCATTCGGCCACTGAAACACTGGTCAGTTTATTGCCTATCTGGTTGCAGAGAACACTGACGAGTTCGGCTGAATCGGGTTCGGGCTCCGAGACGGGCAAATCCTCTTCCGACGATATCACGTCTTCCTCAACAGGTGACTCTGGTTCGGTTTCTGTTTCGGCAACAGGCTCATCGATGGCAGCTTCTGCGCCTGGAGTCCTGACGACTGTTTCCCTTGAACCCACAGGCGTCGTTTTTACGTCTGTGTCTGTGCTGTCAGATTGGCTGCTTTCGGAAGGCGCTGTCTCCTCAGGCTCGACTACCGCTGGTTCGGCAGTTTCTTCTGTCTCGGGCGAGCTTGTGGGTTGCTGCTGGATAAAGGGAAATTCGGAACAGGAAGCAAGCAGGTAGCAAAGACCAGCTACCAGCGCTGGTTTGTAGATATGGCGCATGGGAAACTAGCCGTTGCCTTCGTAAATAATTTGCCAGTCTCCGCTGTCAGCATTCCTGCGCCAAAGCAATTGTTTCCATCCCTGCCAGTTGTAATTGCTGCTTTGATAATCCTGAAAGAAGCGGGTGATCACCATGTCTTCTTCTCCAGGATAAGCAAATACACTGAGCTGGCTCAGGTCCACATCGATAAACTCCTTGGCAGAATTAACCCGGGTTTTGTACTGTGACCATTCGTCCAGGTCGCGATTAAAGTCGCTGAATTCATCGTGATAATTGCTGAGATAGGCTTCCGCATCCAGGCTTTCCCATTCAGTGACCCAGCGGCCAATCGCTTGCATCACATCCGCAGATTCCTGCTGTTCCGGCTGCTCCAGCCATTCCAGTGACTCCGCCAGAACCATGGTGCTCATCCCGGTCTCAATGTAGTTTGCATATTGGGCAAGCTTGTCATTGTTAATGACCACACAGCCGTTGCTGTCGAGGAGGGGGCGTTCAGCGACTCCCTTTGGAAGGCCATGCAGCCAGATGCCGTAGCCGGTACGTCCGGACAGTTGGTCCCAGGCGTTGGGGTAGTTGATGGGATAAGCACCCAGACCGTAAAAGTCATCCAGGCGCTCGTCTTCAATAAATGAGGTAACGGTATAGACGCCCATGGGTGTTTTTTGATCGCCTTCCACTTCCTTCCCGTAGCCCTGCTTTCCGATAGAGATCGGAATGTTCTCTATTTCACGGTACTGGCCGTCAAATGTACGCTCCAGCACATGTAAGCGACCGTCACTCAAGGCAACCCAGAACAGGTAGGGTGAGTTCTGGTTATCAGTAATAAGGCCGCTGGGGTAGCCCTTTGGCGTTAATTCAGGGTGATAGTCTTCTGCGTAGGCCGACGCCTGCGACAGCGCAGGCGTGGAAATCGCAAAGCTTGCTGCTGCCAGCATTGCAGCAAAAAAAGTAATGAGTCTTGGGTGCATTAGTATGTTTCTAGCGTGACTTCTCGAATTATTTTCCAGCCTTCATCTTCCAGAGCGAACACGAGTTGCTTGCGCACGCGGTCGCTATAGTTGCTTGAGTCATAGGCCTGGTCAAACCGGGCTTCGACCTGTCGGTTGTTCATGACATCTATGTCAATATTGCTCAACTCTACCGATATGGGACCCGGTTTACTCAGTGGACCCCGTCGAGCGCTTACCCATTGCCGGAAATCTTCTCCCCCGGGGCCAATAAAATTCCTAGAATACATGGAAAGATAACCGATCAGATCCTTATTTGACCAGCGCGATGCCCAGGTTTCCATCAAGGTTTCTATTGTTGCGTTAAGGCCTGTGGGTATGGGCTCCTCATCAAGCTCGGTAACTGGTGCCGAGGCTTGTCCCTGTTCCTGTTCATAATAGGACTCAACGCTTTTTACAAATAGTACCGGGTTTATGTTCTCCGGGCGAGAGTCGGATAACTGTAATTCCATTTCCAGAAGGTTGTGGGCAATGATGCTGTATATGGGGTCGTTATCAACCAGCTCGCGAAATATTCCCAGCGCCCGTTCTGCCTGATTGTTGCCAAGGTAGGCGACTGCCAGGTTGTTCATGTATTCATGGCTGTCACGGTATTGGCTTTCAGCCCCCTCCAACAGTATCAGTGCTTCGTCTACCCGGCCGTCCTGCATCAGGTTGCTGCTTTCCAGCAACAGCGCATCCAGATGGGGGTCATTGGCCCAGGAAGTGCATGGCAACAACAAAAGCAGTGCCGCTAGCCAGTAAAGTGAGATAAATCTGGAGCGCATAGGAGTCAAAGTTTCTTTCAGGTTTTTACATAAAGAGCACATTTTACAGAATTTGAGCGAGTCGGCAGCCCTAAATGGTTTACTGAGCCCCGGGCATAGTGGAAAATGTGCGGCCTTTTTTAATTCCTTCCCCTGTTTGGAGTTCAACTATGACGACCGTAGATCGACGGCAACTTGCCAACGCAATTCGCGCCCTAGCTATGGACGCTGTTCAAGCGGCCAATTCAGGACATCCTGGTGCACCTATGGGTATGGCCGATATTGCTGAAGTGCTATGGAATGACTACCTCGTCCATAATCCCCAGAACCCCCAGTGGATTAACCGTGATCGCTTTGTGCTTTCCAATGGTCATGGTTCCATGCTGCTCTATTCATTATTACACCTGACAGGGTATGACTTGCCCATAGACGAACTGAAAAACTTTCGTCAGCTAGGCTCGAAAACTCCTGGGCACCCGGAATATGGCTATGCGCCCGGCGTAGAAACAACGACCGGCCCGCTGGGCCAGGGTCTGGCAAACGCTGTGGGCATGGCTCTCGCCGAAAAAGTGCTGGCGGGCCAGTTCAATAAACCAAATCGGGAAATTATCGATCATAGAACCTTCGTATTTCTGGGAGATGGCTGTCTGATGGAGGGTATCTCCCACGAAGCCTGTTCACTCGCTGGAACGCTCGGCCTGGGCAAGTTGGTTGCATTCTACGATGACAACAATATTTCCATCGATGGAGAAGTGCATGACTGGTTTACCGATGATACACCGGAGCGTTTTGAGTCCTATGGCTGGCAGGTAATTCCGCGTATCGATGGACACGATTCCGGAGCGGTTCGTGCGGCCATCGAGACCGCCCTGGCGGATGATGAACGGCCCACACTGATTTGTTGTAAAACAGTAATCGGCTTCGGTGCGCCAAATAAACAGGGCAAGGAAAGTAGTCATGGCGCACCACTTGGTGAAGAAGAAATCGCGCTGGCTCGAAAAGCGCTGGACTGGCATCACCCAGCATTTGAGATTCCACAAGATATCTATGACAAGTGGGATGCTCGCGCGGCAGGTTCAGCGGCCGAGGAGCAATGGCAAAAGCGTTTTGATACCTACAAGCAAGAGTTTCCCGAGGACGCTGCTGAATTTCTGCGTCGAATAGCCGGAGAGTTGCCTTCTGACTTTATTGAAATGGCGGATAGCTACATTGACCAGTGTCAGGTTGATGCGGAGAAAGTTGCTTCCCGAAAAGCCTCGCAGAATACCTTGAATGCCTTTGGCCCCAATCTTCCTGAACTACTGGGTGGTTCAGCCGATCTGGCAGCCTCCAACCTGACGATCTGGTCTGGTTCCAAGCCGGTCAGATCCGACGATGCCAACGGCAACTACATTTACTACGGTGTTCGTGAGTTCGGGATGTCGGCCATTATGAGCGGTATTGCCCTGCACGGCGGCTTTATCCCATATGGCGCTACCTTCCTGATGTTTATGGAGTATGCACGAAACGCCGTAAGAATGGCTTCGCTGATGAAGCTCCGCAGCATTTTTGTATACACCCATGACTCCATAGGGCTGGGCGAAGATGGGCCGACCCACCAGGCGGTGGAGCAGCTAACTGCTCTTCGCGTGACACCGAACCTCTACACCTGGCGTCCCTGTGACACCGTGGAATCTGCGGTTGCCTGGAAGCAGGCCATTCTCCGTAATGCTGGTCCCAGCGCACTTGTCTTCAGCCGCCAGGGTCTGGCATGTCAGCCCCGCAATGCCGAACAGGTCGCACTGATTGACCGTGGTGCCTACGTACTGCTTGACTGCGATGGACAGCCTGACCTGATTCTTATGGCAACCGGCTCAGAAGTTGATCTGGCCGTTCAGGCAGCAAAACAATTAAGCAGCAACTCGGTCAAAGTGCGAGTTGTGAGCATTCCTTGTGCGGAAGCATTTATGGATCAGGATGCTGAATACCGTGAATCTGTATTGCCCTCTGATGTGTTGGCCCGTGTTGCTATTGAAGCCGCACATCCGGATTACTGGTACAAGTTTGTCGGTCTGGATGGCCGTATTGTCGGAATGCCCACCTTTGGGGAGTCGGCACCGGGACCGGAACTGATGGAGCATTTTGGCTTTACTGTTGAGAATGTACTGCAAGTTGCCAAGGAGTGTCTGGACGCGTAAACGCACGCTTTGCCAATGCCAACAACGATTGCTATTAATGGTTTTGGCCGGATTGGTCGTTGCCTGCTACGGGCGCTGATGGAAACTGGCCGAGACCGGGATTTCCGCCTGGTGGCCATAAATGAGCTTGCCGATGCCCAAACCATCCATTACCTGACCCGCTATGATTCGACTCATGGTCGTTTTCGCGGGCAGGTGGGTTTGGAAGGTGAAACCATGCTGGTGAATGGGCAGCCCATCCAGCTTTCGCACCATGAGTCTATTGCCGATCTGCGCTGGGGTGAACTCGGCGTAGACCTGGTCTTTGAATGTACGGGCAGTTTCAGTGATCGATTAACAGCAGAGCAGCATCTGCAGGTGGGAGCCAAAAAAGTCTTATTTTCCCAGCCGGCAGACATTAACGTCGATTCCACCATTGTTATGGGCGTTAATGAAAAGCTGCTTAACGCTTCTCACCAGATTGTTTCAGCAGCGTCCTGTACGACCAACGCAGTTGTGCCGGTTCTGCAGATATTGCAGTCTGCATTTGGTATTGAGTCTGCAGTCATTCGTACAATCCATGCCGCCATGAATGACCAGCCTGTAATTGATGCCTACCATCACACAGATCTGCGTAAAACGCGGGCGGCATTTGAGTCGCTAATCCCCGTTGAAACCCAGCTAGCGCGGGGGATCAGTCGGATCTTGCCGGAACTGGAGGGCAGAATTGAAGCCAAAGCCATCCGGGTGCCTGTGTCTGATGTTTCGGCCATGGATTTAACGGTGATGCTCAAGGAAGATGTCAGTGTCGAGCAACTTAATAATGTACTGATGCAATCTGCTTCCGGACCATATAAAGGGCTGCTGGACTTCACCGATGAACCCCTTGCTTCGTGCGATTTTGTTCACGATGCTCATTCGGGAATTATCGATGCGGGCCAAACCACGGTAGCAGGGGGCAGGCTCGCCAAGATACTGATTTGGTTTGATAACGAGTGGGGGTACGCCAACCGCATGCTTGATGTCGCGGCACACTGGCGCACCCGATAGAGAAATTTTCCAGAATATTGGCAAACCGCCGGGAGCAAGTATTTTGAAACTGTTAACTGATTTGGATATTGCGGGCAAGCGGGTACTGATCCGCGAAGATCTGAATGTGCCTGTATCTGGCGGTAAAGTCACTTCGGATGCTCGAATCCGGGCTGCTCTACCTACCATTGAAATGGCGCTGGAGAAGGGAGCGCGCGTGATACTCATGTCGCATCTGGGGCGCCCAACTGAAGGAGACTTTGCCAAGGAATTTTCACTCAAGCCGGTTGCTGATTATCTCTCCGACGCACTGAAAATTGAGGTTCCATTGGTCAGGGATTGGCAACAAGGGCTACCCGATAGCAATCTTATCCTGCTGGAAAATGTCCGGTTTAATGTGGGAGAGGGAAAGAATAGTGAAGAGCTGAGTCGCGACTATGCCGCACTTTGCGATGTCTTTGCCATGGATGCCTTTGGGACAGCTCACCGGGCGCAGGCATCGACACATGGCGTTGCCCGGTTTGCCACGGTTGCCTGTGCCGGACCTTTGCTGGCCAACGAACTCGATGCGCTGGAGCGTGCACTGTCCGCGCCGGCCAGGCCTATGCTGGCGATAGTGGGAGGCTCCAAGGTATCCACTAAACTGACAGTATTGGAAACCCTCTCTGAAAAAGTGGACCAGTTGATTGTGGGTGGCGGTATTGCCAATACCTTTTTGGCAGCTAGTGGTTACCCCGTCGGAAAGTCGCTATACGAGAAAGACCTGGTTTCCAACGCCAGGGCCTTGATGGAGAAATGTGAGATTCCACTGCCAACGGACGTGGTAGTCGGTAAGGAATTTTCGCCGGATGCTGAGGCCGTGACCAAGCCGGTGGCAGAGGTAGCCGAGGACGATATGATTTTTGACATTGGTCCGGAAACGAGAAAGGTATTTTCTGCCATTGTAAGTGGAGCAAAAACCCTGCTGTGGAACGGTCCGGTTGGTGTTTTCGAGTTCGACCAGTTTGCCGGCGGTACAGAAGAACTGTCGCGCGCCATCGCCGCCAGTGAAGCATTTTCTTTGGCGGGTGGGGGAGATACGCTTGCGGCTATTGATAAATACCAGATTGCGCCCCGGATCTCCTATATTTCTACCGGTGGTGGTGCGTTCCTGGAATATGTTGAGGGCAAGGTGTTGCCTGCGGTGGAAATTTTGCAGCAACGAGGCTGACCCACTGAACTCAAGGCCAGGATAAACAGAATCAGAAATAACCTAGAGAAATTCATGAGCACATTTGATCAACAGTTAGACAAGGTAACCAATGCGGAAGGGTTTATTGCCGCGCTGGATCAGAGTGGCGGGAGCACGCCCAAGGCATTGAGGCTATATGGCATTGAAGAAGATGCTTACAGCAATGACGAAGAAATGTTTTCGCTGGTGCACCAGATGCGTACCCGTATTGTCACCAGCCCAAGCTTTGATGGTGACCGGATTCTGGGAGCGATCCTGTTTGAAAACACGCTTGATCGTGAAATCGAAGGGCACTCATCGGCCAGGTATCTATGGGAACAAAAACAGGTGGTTCCTTTCCTGAAAGTCGATAAGGGCCTTGCCGAAGAAGCGAACGATGTCCAGCTGATGAAGCCCATTCGCGATCTGGGCCCGTTGCTGGAAAAAGCCAAATCCCAGGGTGTGTTTGGTACCAAGATGCGATCGGTCATCAAGGCGGCCAATGAGGAAGGAATTTCCTCTGTTGTCGACCAGCAGTTCGAGATAGGCAAACAAATTGTTTCAGCCGGACTAGTGCCGATTATTGAGCCGGAAATTGATATCCACAGCCCGACCAAGGCCGAAGCGGAAACCATTCTCAAGGCGGAAATACTCAAGCAACTGGATATGTTGGATGCAGATCAGAAAGTGATGTTGAAGCTGACACTGCCCGATCAGGCCAATTTTTATAAAGAATGCATTGAGCACCCCAATGTGGTTCGGGTGGTTGCGCTTTCGGGTGGTTACACTCGCGATGATGCAAATCGCCGGCTGAAAGAAAATACAGGCATGATCGCCAGTTTTTCTCGTGCCCTGACCGAGGGATTATCGGCCCGACAAAGCGATGATGAATTTAACGCCATGCTGGATGCCTCCATCGAGTCAATTTTTCAGGCATCAAGAACCTGAACTGCTTAAATGAAAATGAAAAAGGGGGAATTTAATTCCCCCTTTTTTATGAACTGTTTCAAAGAATTGCTGCGATTATTTGACAGAAATTTCAGTTAGTTAGCGGAAATAGTTCAAAAACTTCTAAAAAAACCGAATATTCTTTGCCCCCTGCCGGGAAATATTGCTATATTCGGTCACCAAGTTGGCTCATTGACGAGTCCGGGAATGCCCAATTGCTACTTGTAGGGGGTGGTATTGGGTATAGTTCAGAGAAACTGCTCGTTCTACATGAGCACCAGAGAGGCTTCCGATGCGCAAGCATATTCAACGTATTCAATCCTCGATCCTGCTGTTTTTTGCTCTTTTCGCGCTAGCTGCCTGTGGTGGTGGCGGCGGAACGGCACCCATCAATAATGGTGGTGGCGGTGGGGGCGAAGCCGACGACCCGGATGATGGAAGTGTTTCCGAAACCTATTCAATTGAGGTTGGTCTTTACAATACCGATGTCGACCTTGATGACCTGGAGAACTCGACGGAAGTCAGCTCTGTAAGTTCATTTGGTTCGGCATTTTTTGTGGCCCGGGTTACCGAGACTGCGACAGGGGATCCGGTCACTGGCGCTATTGTTTCCATGACTACCTCCGCGGGCGCAGTCTCTCCTTCCCAGGTGCTAACCAATTCTAATGGTGTTGCCGCCACCCGTGTTACCGCCAGCGACGCCAGCCTAAGTGGAGCAGCTACGCTTACGGCGACTTTTTCTGATGTTTCCCAAAGCCAGAACTTTTCTTTCGGTAGCGTCGATCTACAGTTAGGTCGAGATAGTAATGGTTTTGCTGATCCCGATAACATCGCCTTTGTAGATGGAGAGATCGCTATTTCAGCCACAGGAAATTTATCTGCAGGTGGTACAACTGTTCTCAGGGTTGTAGTGGTCTCGGACAATGATCAGACTGAGGCCTTTACCTCGCCCCTGACCATTGAATTTACCACTGATTGTGCTGCGGCAGAGGTTGATACCGATGTAACCACTTCCAATGGCATCGCCGTGTCAACTTTCCGCGCAAATAGCTGTGAGGGTGACGTAAATATTACGGCCAACGTAGCGGAACTGACAGGCGTTTCGGCGACAGGGTCAGTGTTTATCGAATCGGCAGATGTGGGTTCCATTAACTTTGTACAGTCCGATCCCAACCAAATTACGCTCAGGGGGACAGGCACTGATACGTCCCAGGTCACCTTCAGGGTTCTTTCTGAGCTAGGTGATCCCGCCGTCGGAGAGGAGGTGACAGCGATGCTTTCATCCGTCATTGGTGGCATCACGATTGGTGGTAATGATACGGGTACTGCGACAGCAAATACCAATGGAGCGGGCGAGGCGACGTTTATTGTTCAAGCAGGTACGGTACCTACCTCTGTCCGTATTGAAGCATCCGTTGAAGTTGATGGCTCAGGAACTGTAATCAGCACTATTTCCGGCGCATTGGCTGTAACAACAGGGCAGCCGGATAACGAATCCTTCTCGCTTTCGGCAAGTATCCTGAACCCCGGCGGGTTTGATTTTGACGGTTTTAATTCCGAGCTTACCGTTCGAGCAGCAGACTCGTTTAACAACCCGGTACCCGATGGCACGACCGTAATTTTTACTACGGAATATGGAGCTATTGTCGGTTCTTGTGACACGGTAGAAGGTGCCTGTTCGGCCACTTGGACCAGCCAGGACGAGCGGCTCCCATTATTTGCCAGTACGGGTAGAGTGTTACGGATTACCCAGCTTGCTTGTGACTCAAACTTTGATGGCACTCCCGATACGGATTCTGGCGGCGGCGCTATTGGTACCGGAAACCCCTGCCCCACGGTGCTGACTGATCCAGCTGACATTGATTTCCCCGGTCAGATCTACGGTGGCCGTACTACCATTCTGGCTTACGCCACCGGTGAAGAATCCTTTATTGATTCCAACGGTAACGGTCTTTACGAGGTGGGCGAGCCTTTTGTTGATCTGCCCGAAGCTTTTATCGATAAAAACGAGGACGGAGTCTTCGGTGGTGCCGAAACCTCAGGCGCCTGTACAGGCGTGGGTACTGGCAACAGCATTGTGCCTGTCGTCGACGTCAATGATATTGATGGCGATGGCAATACCACCGAGATGGTCGGTGAGGCCGAGCTCTGTGCCGACTGGCAGGAAGGTGGCGGGGAAGAGGAGTTTGTCGACTTTGATTCCAACGGGATCTACGATCGTGGCAATGGCATCTATAATGGCAGCCTATGTCAGCCAATCGACGCCGCCAATGGTGATTGCACAACAGCGCTGGTCACAGTGCGCGATCAGGTGGTACTGAATGTGGGTGGATCGACACCTTTTATTGAAGTTTACGATTCCACAGGCACTCAGATTCTTGCCGACCCCGATGTAGGGTCTGGGGATTTGCCGGTTACACGGGTGTTCCGTATTTCAGACCTTTTTAACGGGCCTCTGCCCTCAGGAACAACATTCAACGTAGCGACCACAAACTGTGAGATTGGTGGGCCTGTTTCCTATACGACGCCGGACTCCAACAGCATTGGCAGCCAGGCATTTGCCGTGGCATTAGCGGCAGATGATACACCCAGTACAGGCCTTGTTACGCTGACTGTAGAGGTGCCGGGTAGTGCTGGCGGCATTGTGGCCACCAGGTCATTTAGCTGTACTGACTAACTGGTTAGCACTACCGTTGCCGGGCTGACTGCAAACAGCCCATTGGTCACCACGCCGGTGATCTGATTGAGAGAACGCTCCATTTCCGGGGCGTTTTCTATTTTCAGGCCGTGCAAATCAATAATCAGGTTACCGTTGTCAGTAATCACGCCCTCGCGCAGCACAGGATCACCGCCATATTCCTTTAATTGCCTGGCTACCAGGTTGGCCGCCATGGGAATAACCTCGATCGGCAGTGGGAATTTACCCAAAACCTCAACCTGCTTGCTGCTGTCGACAATACACACAAACTCGTCGCTGGCCGCGGCGACAATTTTTTCGCGGGTCAGGGCGCCGCCGCCACCTTTGATCATTTCCTTCTTGGCGTTAACCTCGTCAGCGCCATCGACATAGATGGCGATGTGATCCACCTCCCGCAGGTCCCTGACTTCAATACCCTGGGCTTTCAGGCGTTCTGCGGATGCTTCAGAGCTGGCAACCGCCGCAGCAAACCTGTCTTTGTGTTCGCCAAGCATATCGATAAAGAAATTGGCGGTTGACCCGGTGCCAATGCCGAGAATATCGGTGGGCTTTAATCTGGTCATGACATAGTCAATGGCTTTGGCAGCGACCTGTTGTTTTAGTGCATCCTGGGTTTGTTTATCCATCGACTTGCGATTGCTCCAGTAAAGAGGCCGCAAGAACTGGTTTGGTGCGCGGCCTGGTTATTGATACTATGCTGCGCGGTCTGATTGACCGAGCATTCCGCTGCATTTTAAGAAGAAACCCGCTATGACACAAAAGTACATTAAGAAAATACTCGACGCCCGTATTTATGATCTGGTCCATGAAACCCCCATGGATGAGGCAAAAATCATGTCGCGGCGGTTGGGTAATCGTGTATTGCTTAAGCGGGAGGACCTGCAACCGGTTTTTTCCTTCAAGATTCGTGGCGCCTATAACAAGCTGTTGAGTTTGACAGAAGCGGAACGCCAACGCGGAGTCGTTGCGGCCTCTGCAGGCAACCATGCCCAGGGCGTGGCACTTGGTGCCCAGCATTTGGGGATCAAGGCCACGATTGTAATGCCTAAAACCACACCCACTATTAAGGTAAATGCGGTCAGGGCCTATGGAGCAAAGGTTGTCCTCCATGGTGACTCGTTCGATGAGGCGTTCCAGCATTCCCAGGGTTTGGTTAAAAAGCATGACTATACCTATGTGCATCCTTACGACGATCCCGAGACGATCGCAGGCCAGGGAACGCTTGGGATGGAGATTCTGCGTCAGTGCCCGGACCAGCTGGATGCGATTTTTATCGCGGTCGGAGGGGGTGGCCTCGCTGCCGGTATTGCAGCCTATGTAAAGTATGTTCGGCCCGAAGTAAAAATTATTGCCGTGGAACCACAAGACAGTGCCTGCCTTGAGCTGGCAATGAAAACCGGTCGACGTGGTGTGCTCAAACAGGTTGGACTGTTTGCCGACGGCGTTGCTGTGAAGCAAATTGGCAAGGAAACATTTCGTATCCTGAAGGATACCGTTGACGAGGTGATTACCGTCTCCACGGATGAACTCTGTGCCAGCATTAAGGATATTTTTGAAGACACCCGGTCCATTGTGGAGCCGGCGGGTGCACTTTCGCTTGCCGGTATAAAAAAATATGTTGAGCGCGAGGGTTGCGAGGGTAAAACCCTGGTCGGCATAAACTGTGGTGCCAACATGAATTTTGACCGCCTGCGTTACATCTCGGAGCGTACCGAGATCGGTGAAAAACATGAGGCTGTGTTGGCGGTAACCATTCCCGAGAAACCGGGCAGTTTTAAAGCATTTTGTAAGGCGTTGAGTAAACGAAGTATTACCGAGTTTAACTATCGCTATTCAGATAGTCGGGATGCGCATATCTTTTGTGGTGTCCAGATCCAGTCTGAAGACGACCGCCAGGCGCTTTTGAAAGAGCTCAAAAAGGATGGCTACGCGGTGGAAGACTTCACCGATAACGAAATGGCCAAGCTGCATATCCGCCATATGGTTGGCGGCCATGGCCAGGCAGTGGAAGATGAAGTCGTCTACCGGTTTGAATTTCCGGAGCGTCCGGGTGCCCTGATGCAGTTTTTGACCACTTTGGGGTCACGCTGGAACATTTCCATGTTTCATTATCGCAACCATGGTGCAGCCTATGGCCGGGTACTGATGGGGATGCAGGTGCCTGTCTCCGAGCGTAAACAGGTCAATACCATGCTCAAGGAGCTCGGCTATCCGTTCTGGGATGAGAGTGACAATCCGGCGTATCAGCTCTTCCTGAGCTAGAAATTTGGGGTCAGAGTAAAAATTTACTCTGACCCCATGTTGATACTCGTTCGTTATCCACGCGGAGAGATTATTTAAACCGGTAAGTTCCCTGATCGGTAATTGCCGCGTCCAAGGGGATGTCCCATTCTTCAGTGTCGATGTGCTCCATGCGCTGGCATTCATGAGCCAGACCCACCAGCATGGGGCGCTTTTTTGCCTGCCCGCTTTTTGCAGCAAATGTACGGTCATAAAAACCACCGCCCATACCAAGCCGGTTGCCCTGGTGATCAAAACCCACCAGTGGCATCAAGACCAGATCCAATACGTTGGGCCCAAAGGACAACTGCCCATCGGGTTCAGGAATTCCATATTTGTTAGGCCTGAGATGACTGTCGGGCCGGTAGGGTGAAAACCCCATTTTTTTATCGACAAGTCGGGGGAGGAAGACCTCGGATCCCTGCTTCCAAAGGTGATTGCAAATAGGTGTCGGGTCTATTTCTCCATCGGCGGCCAGATAGAGTGCAACTCGTTTTAGCCTGGAAAAACCAAAATCCAGAAAATTCTGCAAAAGCGATTGGCTGGCTTGTGTTTGTTGTTCTGCAGACAGATTGGCGCGGGCAGTGCGCAAAGTTTTTCGAAGCTGTTCCTTGTTCATGTTTTTAGCCAACAGCCGCTGAAAGGGAATAAGGATCCAAGAGATGTGACAAGCTGAGTAGGCCTTGAACCCTTAGGTTCAAGGTGGAAACTCCAGAAGAGACATCAGGCTTTCCGTCGCGCGGACATGCACAACAGTCGCTTCGAAAGAGAATCCTAGGTATGTAAGCATCGGCTCAAGGACATATCAGCATGCCTACATCTCAAGGACGCATATATTATAACGCCTGAAAGCCCAGGATAATATGGGGCAGGAAAGGTTAAAGTTTATTGGAGGGATTGAGAGAATCGATGGCGGTGCTGATTTTATCTTGCAGGCGCTCCAGTCCCGCACCTACAACCTGGCCTGCGTCGCCATCCTTTTGCGTACGAACCAACTCGTGGGAAAGATTTAATGCAGCCATAATGGCAATGCGCTCAAGGCCGATAACTGCACCGCTGTTCTTTATCTCGGCAAGTTTGGCATTGAGAAGCCTTGCACTTTCAATCAGTTCTTCGCGCTCTTCCTGCTTGCAGTTAATCTGATACTGCTTGTCCAGAAGGGTAATAGTGACCGGGCTGACGTTGGATTGCATGAGTGCCTCTAGGTATCCTGCATGGATTTCAGGCGTTTGACGATGGCTTCAACGCGTTGGCGAACAACCTGGTTCTTCTCAATGAGGTGTGACCGTTCTTTCAATAAATTGGATTCACGTTCACGCAAGCTTTCATTTTCTTGCTGAAGGTGGGCGGCAAAAGCGATGAGCTCATCGATTTTTGCTTCAAGAGATTTAAGGCTTGCGTCGCTC
This sequence comes from Pseudomonadales bacterium, assembly GCA_965222065.1. Taxonomy (GTDB): domain Bacteria; phylum Pseudomonadota; class Gammaproteobacteria; order Pseudomonadales; family GM7GCV1; genus GM7GCV1. The sequence continues at coordinate 1,241,101 of OZ244933.1, read as the reverse complement.
ATTGGGTAAAATAGGAGATTCCGTTTGGCTCTCTAAATGTCAGGCCTGCTTGCACTATAGGCATCTATACCTGGTCGGTCAATGGCCTAAATGAAGTGCTAAACTACTTCTATATCAAAAGGTTAATTATGAATGCAAAGGAAATACTTTACCAGCAGATGGTAGAGCAATTTGATACTGCCGGGGTACTTGTTTCACCGGCGGAATTACATGGACACCTGTGTGGCCGACATGTGGTTGGTCATCATCTGCAGGGAAGTTTTGGTCTGGGAATGATTTCAGACTATGTTGACGTACCGGCAGGTGAACTGGAACCTCTCTCGGATGAACTCGAAACCTTTATCGAACGATGGGTGCTGGTCATGGATGAAGAGCTGTTCGATTTCAGGCTGTTTCTTCCCCAGGATGGTGTTGCCCTTTCCGACCGGCTGGAAGAGTTGGCCGCCTGGTGTGAAGGTTTTTTGAATGGCCTGGGATCCACTGCCGGAGACGACGAGGCCAAACTCATGCAGGCAGAGGAAGAAACACTCGCCGATCTGGTCGAGATATCGCGCCTGGAGAGTGAGGTGGAGGAAACCGACGAAAACGAGGCCCTTTATGCGGAAATCAGTGAATTTGTCAGGCTGGCGGCGTTCAATCTATTTGATCAGTTTCGCGAGCTTGCCGAGCAACAGAATCAGGAGTCGGGAGTTATCCATTGATGTTTGAGCTGAAAGAATACCAAAAGCGCCGACGCAGTTTGATGAACCAGATAGGAGACGATTCTGTCGCCATCATTCCGGCCGCTCACGAAGTCACCAGGAGTCGTGATACCCACTTTCGTTTTCGACAGGATAGTGATTTTGAGTACCTGACTGGTTTTCCCGAGCCCGATGCCGTGGCCGTACTCTTGCCGGGGCGGGAACAGGGGGAATTCATCCTGTTTTGTCGGGACAAGGACCGTTCGCGGGAAATCTGGGATGGTTTTCGCGAGGGGCCTGAGGGCTGCATTGCCCATTATTCGGCGGATGATGCTTTCCCTGTCGATGATATCGACGACATTCTTCCAGGCCTGATTGAGGGAAGGGAGCGAATCTTTTTTGGTATCGGCAAACATCAGGATTTTGATCACAAGCTCACCCAGTGGCTCAATCATATTCGAGCCCAGTCCCGTACCGGCGCCTCACCTCCGGGTGAAATTGTCGACCCCGATCATTTGCTATCGGAAATGCGCCTGATAAAGACAGCGTCCGAGCAAAAAATCATGCGCAAGGCAGCCAAAATATCTGCAGAGGCACATTGTCAGGCCATGCAAATATGCAAACCCGGCATGCATGAATATGAACTGCAGGCGATTATTGAGTATCACTTTGCCAAAAATGGTGCGTCAGCCCCGGCCTACAGCTCAATTGTGGGCTCAGGTGCAAATGCCTGTGTGCTTCATTACATTGAGAACCAGGGCAAAATGGCCGATGGCGATCTGGTGCTTATCGATGCCGGTTGTGAATACCAGGGGTATGCCGCCGACATTACCCGGACGTTTCCGGTGGGCGGTAAATTTTCCGCTGAGCAAAAGGCACTTTACGAGATCGTCCTGGCATCGCAATACGCCGCGATTGACGCCTGTCAGGTAGGCCGGCGCTTTAACGAGCCCCATGAAGCCAGCGTTCGCGTGATCACCCAGGGTCTGGTTGACCTTGGACTGTTACAAGGTGATGTCGGCGCCCTGATTGAGTCGCGTGCCTATGTGGATTTTTACATGCACCGGGCAGGCCACTGGTTGGGCATGGACGTACACGATGTGGGTGAATACAAGGTCGATGGGGCCGGCAGTGAGTGGCGTGAACTGGAGCCAGGCATGGTGACCACCATTGAACCGGGTATATACATTCACGCGGATAACGAGAAGGTGGATGCCAAATGGCGTGGTATTGGCATTCGTATAGAAGACGATGTGCTGATTACCCGCAAAGGTCCGGAGGTTATGACGAGCTCTGTGCCCAAAACAATCGATGAGATTGAGTCCCTGATGCAGGCGTGAGGGCGGATATGAATGTTGATGTTGCCATTGTTGGTGCGGGGCCGGTTGGCTCCGCTGCTGCGCTGGCGTTGGCACAGATTTCCCCGCAGCTAAAGGTGTTGCTGATTGATCGGGACCCCGTGCAGCGACGCACTCCTGGGCAAATTGATTTGCGGGTTTTTGCGATTAATGCCGGTAGCAGGGATCTGCTGGACTATTTAGGGAGCTGGCAGCAGGTTTTGAACACGGGTGCCTGTGCTTATCAACGGATGCATGTTTGGGATGCGGAAGGCAGTGGCTTTGTCGATTTTTCTGCCGGGGATCTCGGTGTCCCCGAGCTTGGCCATATTGTTGAGGCGTCTGTCATCCAGGAAGCGCTGGATGCGAAGATAGAGCTCACAAATAATATAGAAACGATACGTCCCATTGAAATTGATCAACTGGAAATTGGCGAAGAGGGCGCACAGATTGTCCTGGCCAATGGCCAGATCGTGCAAGCCGGGTTATTGGTTGCTGCTGATGGTGCACGATCAGTTCTAAGGCAGAAGGCAGGGATAGGTGTCGTTGAGGATGATTGTAAACAGCAGGCCCTGGTAGCCAATTTGAGACTGGAGTTGCCCCATGAGCATTGTGCCTGGCAAATATTCAGGCCGACCGGGCCGCTGGCCTTTCTTCCCCTGGCAGCATGTGATGGAAAGCCTGACTCCGAAAGTCATCTCTGTTCCATTGTTTGGACTCTGGATAATCCCCTTGCTGATGAAATAATGTCCTGCAGTGATTCCGAATTTGAGGGCCGACTGCAACAGGCTGTGGAATCACGCTTCGGTCGCCTGGAGCTGGTAAGCGATCGACGGGCTTTTCCCCTTGTCCAGCGACATGCGGAAACCTACTCTCACAAGTCGTTGGTTCTGCTGGGGGATGCGGCGCATAATATACACCCCCTGGCGGGACTGGGGGCTAACCTTGGCTTTCAGGATGTTTGGGCGCTCAGACAGCAACTTGAGCGGGCGTTTTTTCGACATATACCTCTCGGTCATCCCCAAATTTTGGCTAGATACCAGCGTCAGAGAAAGCTGGATAATGAATTAACACTGAAAACCATGGGCTTTTTCCGGGATACCTTTTCCGACCATGGCTTGTTGTTAAATGCCGTACGTAATATGGGTTTTCGGCTTTTTAACGAAGTGCCTCCAGTTAAGCGTTTTGTTGCCCGCCATGCACTTATGCCCCGAAATATGTGACTGGCAGGGAGTTTCCTTTTAAAAACCCCCGCCAACATTAAGAAAGCTAAACAAAGGTAAATAGGTATTATTCTCAGCAACGCGTTATCATGCGTGGCAGGTTTTTCAAATCAGGTTTTTTTTATGAAGTTTGTTTTATTCCAAGGTTTATGGCGCAGGGTTCTGGTGTTGTCAGGACTGGCTATATTAAGCGCGTGTTCCGGAGGGGAAAGTTCCGGCACACAGGAACAGAGTGATCCTGCTTCCACTGGCGAGGAGAGTGTTGTCACCGTTTACTCCGCCAGGGCAGAGCACTTGATTGAGCCCCTGTTCGACAGGTTTACGGAAGAGACGGGAATCCAGGTTCGCTATATCACCGATACGGAAGCTGCGCTGATTGCCCGCTTGCAAACGGAGGCCGAGCGGACACCGGCGGATGCCCTGTTGACCGTTGACGCGGGCAATCTCTGGCATGCCTCGGATGTCGGCATGCTCCAGCCCTATGAGAGTCAGGTCATCGATGCCAATGTGCCCGAAAATTTGCGTGCATCTGATAATACCTGGGCGGCGCTTTCAATTCGTGCACGGACAATTGCCTACAGCACAACCCGGGTGGATCCGGCCGAATTATCGACCTATGAGGACCTTGCCAGTGATGAATGGTCTGGCCGGTTGTGTCTGCGTACCTCGGCCAAGGTATACAATCAGTCCCTGGTCGCTTCGATGATTGCCGCGCTTGGTGTGGAACAGACGGAAGAAGTCGTAAACGGCTGGGTGGACAATCTGGCTGTGGATCCCATAAGCAACGACACCATGACTCTGCAGGCAATTGAAGCGGGTGTCTGTGATGTGGCAATCGTCAATACGTATTATTTTGGCCGGCTGGAAGCTGAAAATCCTGACATCCCGGTTGCCCTTTTCTGGCCTAACCAGGATGGGCGTGGGGTACACATCAATGTTTCGGGCATGGGTATTACCCGTCATGCCAAGCATCCGGAGCTGGCTCGCCAATTAATGGAATGGCTGACTTCGGAAGAGGCGCAGGAAGATTTTGCGGGACTCAACAAGGAGTATCCGGTTAATCCGGCTGTTGATGCAGTATCTGAAGTCCAGGCTTGGGGCGATTTTAAGCGTGATTCACTGAATGTAGAGCAGTTGGGTAGCTTTCAGGCCGATGCCATCAGACTGATGGATCGTGCAGGCTATCGATAGCAGCCAGATTCAACGGCATGGATTTACGCAGGGTGTTCTATCCGCTGCCGCTGGTGCTGATGTGCCTGCTGGTAGCCATGCCCCTGTTCATGCTGTTCAAAACCTGGTGGTCGCTGGACGCGTCCATTTGGCAACACCTCTGGCAAACGCAAATGCTGGAGCTGGTCAAAAATACGCTGATTCTGCTGTTTGGTGTCGGATTGGGAGTGTCCGTCATTGGTGTGTCACTGGCGTGGTTAACGGCAAACTGTGATTTCCCGGGGCAAAAGTTTTTTGACTGGGCGCTGATACTGCCGCTGGCGATCCCGGCATATGTATTGGCGTTTGTCACGCTTGGTATCTATGACTTCGGTGGCGTGGTGCAAAGCTTTTTGAGGACTTTGGGATATCAGGGGTTTTTTGATGCCCGTCACCCGATGATGGTGGTCTGGGTTATGACCGCCGTTTTATACCCTTATGTGTATTTGCTGGTGCGGGCTTCATTTATTGCCCAGGGCAATCACCTGATAGAGGTCGCCCGTGTTCTGGGCCGCAGCCCCTGGGCTGCTTTCTTTCAGGTGTCTTTACCAGCCGTCAGGCCAGCGCTGGTGGCGGGGATGTCCCTGGCCCTCATGGAAGCCCTGGCAGACTTTGGCGCGGTTTCTATTTTTGGCTTTAACACCTTTACCACGGCAATTTATAAATCCTGGATTGGTCTTTTCAGTTTGCAGACAGCTGCGCAGCTGTCGACGCTGCTTCTGTTATTTGTGTTGCTTTGTTTGTTTAGCGAAAAACTGAGCAGTAAGGCGGCACGCAAACAGGCGCGTACCATGTCACGAAAGCGAGATTTGATCCCGCTTCATGGCGTCAGTAAATGGATGGCCACCGGATTCTGTACACTGATTTTTATCTTCACGGTAGTGGCACCGCTTTTCCAGCTAATTGTTTGGGCTGTCCCACTGGCGTCCGGGTTTTTCGATGCTGACTTTATCGCGCTGGTCAGCCGAACCTTTTTCCTGGCTGCACTGGCCGCCATTCTGGTGGTCGCTATTGCCATTGCGGTTGCCATACTCCCGACAACCAGGGCCCGTTTCTGGAGCGAGTTTGCAAGCCTTGGCTATGCGCTTCCTGGTTCGGTGCTTGCCATTGGCATCATGCTGACCCTGGGTGGTATAGATGCCATGGTTGCTGGTCTTGGTATCACCGCACCGGTGTTACTGGGCTCGGTGCTTGGCATGGTAATGGCCTACCTGATACGTTTTTACCGGCCTGGTTATGGCGCCGTGCAGACCGGGTTTTCAGCCTTGCACCAAAACTATCTGGACGCCTCTGCCCTCATGGGGATCACCGGTTGGCAACGCTTTTGGCGCTTGAGTCTTCCGATAATACTGCCAGGTGTCATGACAGGCGGACTTCTGGTTTTTGTTGATGTGATCAAGGAAATGCCAGCGAGTTTACTGTTGCGCCCTTTCGGCTGGGACACCCTGGCGATTGAGCTCTATCAACTGACTTCAGAAGGGGAGTGGCAGCGGGCCGCTTTACCGGCACTGGCGCTGGTGCTGGTCAGCCTGTGGCCGGTTATTCTGCTGATTTATCGCTCCCAGTCCTCACCTTCAGGTATCAAGCAAAGCGAATTCCCGGTTGTCTGAACGAGCGATATTTGTGTATTGGCGCGTGACGCACCTTGCTGCACAATGCCCCGATGCTTAACCGAACCAGCTATACACTCCTGTCGACAGTGCTTGCCCCTGTCGCAGTGGCTCGTTTGCTGCTGCTATCCCGAAAGCATTCCGGGTATCGTGTAAACATAGGCCAGCGTTTTGGTCGGGTCGATTTTGCCACCCAGGGAGTTCATTGCCTCTGGCTACATGCTGTCTCCGTTGGGGAGGTTATTGGCAGTGAGCCATTCGTGAATCGCCTGCTGGAGGAATATCCCGACTTTACTATTTGTATCACCAATACCACGCCAACCGGCGCAGAACAGGTAAGGCGTTCCTTTGGTCATTGGGGAAGCCGGGTTCACCAGAGTTATGCCCCATACGATTTGCCCGGGAGTGTTGAGCGTTTTCTCGACCAGCTTCGTCCGGTGGGCCTGATTATGATGGAAACTGAGTTATGGCCCAACTGGTTGGCGGCAACGCACGATCGCGGCATCCCCAGTATTTTGATGAATGCACGTATGTCGGAAAAATCCTTTCTGGGGTATCAGAAACTGGGAAAGCTGGGACGGGAGATGCTGTCACATTTGTCGATTGTCAGTGCCCAGACATCTGCGGATGCTGAACGCTTCCAGGTACTGGGTGCTCAACATGTCCAGGTGACAGGCAGTCTTAAATTTGAATTTGAACTACGCAGTCAGGAACGAGAATTATGCCAGCGCCTGGCGGAGATGTTTCGGTTGACGACACCGGAACAAGTATTGGTGGCTGCCAGTACCCATGAAGGCGAAGAGCGCTACATAGCAGAGAGCTTTAAACAACTCTGTGGACAGCATCCGGGGTTAAAGCTGGTGCTGGTGCCTCGCCATCCCGAACGCTGCTCCTCGGTTGCCGCCATATTGAAAGAAAATGAATTGCCCTATCGCTTGCGCTCCGGGGAGCTGCCTTTGGATGACCAGCACCCGGTTTTGCTCTGTGATCAGCTCGGCGAGCTTCGTGCGATCTATGGGTTGGGCAAGATGGCATTTATCGGCGGAACCCTCGTGGACCATGGAGGACACAACCCCCTGGAGCCGGCTGCCTGGGGTTCGGCAATGGTTGCCGGCCCTTCCCAACGCAACTTTCACCAGATCTTCAATGATCTCGAAGCCACTGGTGCCATGAAGCGTGTAAAGACGGATGTCCCGGATATGGTCGCCATACTGTCTTCGCTGGTTGGCGATCCGGCCACAATTAGATCAGCAGGTGAGGCAGCAAAAGCCTATCTTCAGGGTCATCGGGGTGCCTGTGAAGCCAACCTTTCCCTGTTCAGGGAGCATATTGGTGCTCACATCCTGTGAGCACCCTCCAGGTTGCTTACTGAGGGTAGCTTGGCAATGGCATACCCGGTCTGGAATTTTCCACAATATTTCTGGGGATGGCTTGTGAGGGATCCAGCCAGGTCTCGATATCGTTAATATCCGATGTGCCCAGCGCCCCTACCAGTTGATCCAGGCCAAGACGGTCAATAATGTATTCGTAGCGGGCCCGGTAATAATCACGGCGAGCCTGATAGACCGCCTGCTCGGCATTCAGAACGTCAACCAGGTTGCGGGTACCCACGTCATAGCCTGCACGTGTGGCCTCGTAAGCACTCTGGGACGAAACAATCGCCTGGCGTCGCGCTTCTACCTGCGAGACATCGATATTGACGGTCAGGTGCTGGTTGCGGGTATTTTGAATAAGGGTTTGGCGGGTATTGTTGAGGTTTTCCTGGGAAGCCTGGGCCTGGTAGGCCGCTTGTCTGCGTGATGCACTGATGTTGCCGCCCAGATAAATAGGAACATCAAGTGTGAGGGATATGGACGTGGTATCGCCTTCACGGTTTAGAAACTGAATGGCGGAGTTGGTGGTTACCGATTCATCCTGATAGCTCATTCCCAGGCTGAGGGACGGTGCGTGCTCCCATTTTCTGCTTTGGGCATTATAGCTGGCTGCGTCCCGGGACAGCATGGCACTTTTGAGCGTATAGCTGTTTTGCAAAGCCATCTGTACCCACTCTTCGGCGTTCTCCGGCACCGGCGCGACAATAGGAAAGTCGGCTTTCAGCGGGGCAATACTGGTATGCGGCTGGCCGGTAAGCACACTCAGGTTTTCAAACGTGATACCAACCAGGCCCAGTGCATCCACCAATCTGGCAACCACATCGTCGTAAGCGGCTTGTGCTTCATGGACGTCGGTGATGGCGATTAGGCCAACATCGTAGCGCTGCCTGGTTTGTTCCAGCTGCTTGGCCAATGCGACTTCTTCGGCCTTGGTCGCTCGCATGTTGTCGAGTGAGCTCAGAACGTTAAAGTAGGCCGTCGCCGTTCGCAGGATTAAATTCTGCTTGGCGTTCATGTAGTCCTGTTCGGCCTGGTTGGCCAGCGAGTCCCCGCGCTTGTAGTTATACCAGGCAGGAAAATCAAAAAGGGTCTGGCGTACATTGGCTGAGTAAGTAGTGGATTCACGGGTTTCTTCTGCCTGGCCAACGTAGTTCGAGGTTTGATCACTATAGCTGCCACCAAGGGATACCTGGGGCAGAAGACCTGAGCGTCCGATGTTTCGGTTTTCAAGATTGGCCTGAAGCTGTGCCTCGGCAGCGCGAATTTGTGGGTCGTTGGCAGCAGCCAGATCATAAATTTGTTGCAGGGTGTCTGCATTCGCCGCCTGCACAAAAAGGCTGGCGATCAGTCCGGATAAAATTGCCAGTCGACGATATCGAATATGCATATTGGGGGTTCCGTTTTTCGAAAATTTGGCCATTCAAGGCGGGAGGTGCGGCTAGGATATCGCAATGTGTTTAAGGTGCAATAACCTGTTGAAAATAAGCCCATTTTACTAAACAGGCTTGTTAAGATTGTTTAATTATTTTTTGTTTTTAGTGAGATATGAGCCGAAAACTCGATTCGATAAAGCATCAACTAAATATCTTTTCCAGTCAAAAGGATGTCGAGGTGCTGGAAACCCGGCGTTGCCACGATGGTTTTTTTAAACTGGATCGTCTCAGGCTCCGGCATCGAAAGTTTAACGGCGACTGGAATGAAGATGTTGTTCGTGAGGTGATCCACCGAAAGGATGCCGTAGGGGTTCTGGCATTCGACCCTGATCTTGATGCGGTGTGCCTTGTCCAGCAATTCCGTGCTCCCATGGTTGGACTGAGTGAATATCCCTGGGCGTTTGAACTGGTGGCCGGATTAAAAGACAAGCCCGATGAATCCGAAAAAGAGATGGTGATCAGGGAATCCAGGGAAGAGGCCGGGCTTGCGTTGGGGTATCTGGAAAAAATTGCGACCTATTGGTTGTCCGTAGGCGGTTCAGATGAACGCATGAGCCTGTATGTTGGCCTGGCTTCGCTGGAACAGGTCGGTGGTATTCATGGTGTGGAAGATGAATCGGAGGACATTCGTGCACTGGTGGTCGACCGTGAAGAAGCTGAAAAATGGTTCCTTGAAAGTGAACAATCCAATGCCAATTGCATTATCGCCCTGCAATGGCTAAAAAACGAACGCCACAGACTTCAATCAATATGGCAGAATGGTCTAAGCTCTGCCTAACTGGTAATGACTCTTCTTGAGACGCCCATTGAAAAGATCGAAGCAACTACAAAAGCTGGAAAACCTGCATATGGATTGCGAGGTGAATTACGCGCGCCTGCTGAAATTAATGCCGGATATGCGAGAGGGCGCAAGCCGACGGTTTTTGTCTGGATCCTATGATGAAGCCTGGATGCAAATTGATGTCACCGGGGTGGATCGATATACCTGCTTTTTGCAACTAACCGGACGCATGGGCGAGTTGCCCTGGGAAAGTGAGCAGCGTATGGCTGTACGACTTTATCTCGATGCCAGAATGGCCGAAGTTGTTAGCTGTGGGGCAGAAAGGGTTCGCTTGTTGAAATATGCGTATCCCAATGAGCATATGTACTACCCGGACGAAAAGAACCAGATTAACCGCTTTCTTGGAAAGTGGCTGGAACACTTTATTCGTCTAGGTCGTCCGCTGGATAAAGACCAGACTACGAAAAAAATGTTGAGGGGGCTAGCTTGGCAAGAATCCTGCAAGTGACGGATCCACATTTGGGGGTAAATGACCAGTACCGGCTTGCCGGCGTGGATACGTTGCGAACCTTTAAAACAGTCCTGGATGAGGTTAAAAAAGAAGATTACGACATGGTGCTGGCGACAGGTGATATAGCCTCGGAGGCCAGTACGCGTGCTTACGCGAGCTTTTTTGATCTTGTTGCGGATATGGGCGCGCCGGTTTACTGGCTACCGGGAAACCACGATTTGCTGGGTAGCATTGCCAAGGTTCAGAATGCCACCGAATTTGTCCGCACGATCGATATAGAGAATTGGCGCATATTGATGCTGGACTCAGTGATTGAGCATAATCCAAACGGTCGCCTGGGTCCTGAAGAACTGGATATACTGCGAAAGCTGCTAGCGGAAAACACTCAGGAACACGTCCTGGTGTGTCTGCATCACCAGCCTGTCGATGTTGGCTCTGCCTGGCTCGATAACCAGAAAATTGATGATGCCCAGGAATTTCTCGATATAGTGGAAAATGATCCCAATGTGCGTGGAGTACTCTGGGGGCACGTCCACCAGGAATTTTCCGCCATGCGCGATGGGCGTCTGTTTTTCTCTACTCCATCGACCTGTATTCAGTTTAAGGCCAACTCAGACGATTTCGCCCTGGACGATCTCTATCCAGGATATCGAATGATCGATCTCAACCGCGATGGCAGTATTGACACTGAAGTCAAGCGTGTTCCGATTGAAGATTATGGGGTCGACATCGATTGCGCAGGGTATTAGACAGGGCTTGCGTAAATAGGGCTTTCTTCAGCGCGTTCAAGCGTCCAATGGCCCGTGGCGGCAAGCGGTCGTTGCGTGCCATGCCTAATAATCAGTCTTTAAAGCAATTTAACTTCAGGAAGTGATATTCGCACTTATGTCAGAGCAATACAGTGCCAAAGATATTGAGGTCCTTACAGGGCTTGACCCGGTTCGCAAGCGGCCGGGGATGTATACAGATACCAGTCGACCCAACCACCTGGCCCAGGAGGTGGTTGATAACAGTGTCGACGAAGCGCTTGCCGGACACGCCAAAAAAGTCAGTGTCACACTACACAAGGATAACTCCCTGTCGGTTACCGACGATGGTCGGGGAATGCCGGTTGACCTCCATCCCGGAAAAGGTCTCCCAGGTGTCGAGGTCATTCTTGGCACACTGCATGCCGGGGGCAAATTCTCTGATAAAAACTACCAGTTTTCCGGTGGTTTGCACGGCGTCGGTGTTTCGGTCGTTAATGCGCTTTCCACCAGGCTTGATGTCACTATTCGTCGTGGCGGCGAAGTGCACGAAATGAGTTTTGCCAACGGCAACAAAGACACAGATCTTTCGGTTACTGGAACTTGCGGGCAGCGTAATACCGGGACGACACTTCGTTTTTGGCCAGACCCCCAATATTTTGATTCCGTCAAATTTTCCGTGTCCAAATTACGCCACTTGTTGCGGGCAAAAGCGGTACTTTGTTCAGGTCTGGAAGTGACATTTACCGATGAAACCAGTGGGGAGTCGGAAACCTGGTTATACCAGGGCGGACTGAAAGACTACTTGCTCGAGTCCACGCAAGGCTTTGATACCCTGCCCGTCGAAGGATTTCTGGGCAGCATGTCAGGCAAAACCGAGGCAGTAGACTGGGCTGTCCAGTGGTTGCCCAATGGTGGCGAGCTGGTCGAGGAAAGCTACGTCAACCTGATTCCAACGGCTCAGGGCGGAACACATGTCAATGGGTTCAGGACAGGTTTGCTGGAAGCCATGCGCGAATTTTGTGAGTTCCGTAACCTGCTTCCCCGAGGGGTCAAATTAACCGCGGAAGATATCTGGTACGGCTGTGCCTATGTGCTCTCTTTTAAAATGTCTGACCCGCAGTTTTCCGGCCAGACAAAGGAGCGTTTGAGTTCGCGCGAAGCTGCCGGTTTTATTTCCGGAATCGTTAAGGATGCCTTTAGTCTCTGGCTGAACCAGCACACGGATGAGGCTGATGCCCTGGCGCAAAACTGTATCAGCCAGGCCCAGAAACGTTTGCGCTCAAGCAAAAAAGTGGTTCGCAAAAAAGCGACGTCCGGACCGGCGCTTCCAGGCAAGCTCGCCGACTGTACCAGTGATGATCCGGCACAAACCGAGCTGTTTCTGGTGGAAGGTGACTCCGCGGGCGGTTCGGCCAAACAGGCACGCGACCGCGAATACCAGGCAATCATGCCGTTGCGCGGAAAGATATTGAACACCTGGGAAGTGGACCCTCTGGAGGTACTGGCATCGCAGGAAGTGCAAAACATTTCGATTGCGCTTGGCGTTGAGCCCGGCTCGGATGATCTGGAAAAACTTCGCTATGGCAAAATCTGTGTGCTCGCGGATGCCGATTCGGACGGCCTGCATATTGCCACGTTGCTGTGTGCCTTGTTTGTGCGTCATTTTCGGCCGATGGTAAAGGCCGGTCATGTGTATGTGGCCATGCCACCCTTGTATCGTATTGATGTGGGTAACGATACTTTCTATGCCCTGGATGATCATGAAAAGGCTGGAATCCTGGAGCGTATTGCCGCCGAGAAAATCCGCGGAAAAATTAATGTCCAGCGTTTTAAGGGGCTGGGTGAAATGAACCCCCTTCAATTGCGTGAGACCACGATGGCGCGTGACACCCGGCGCCTGGTTCAGTTGCAAATTGATGGCGACTCAAATACCGATACGTTAATGGATATGTTGCTGGCCAAAAAGCGTTCACAGGATCGTAAATCCTGGCTGGAGAGCAAAGGGAATCTTATCGAGGTTGAACTCTAGGTGTTCGGGCTTTCCTCTTGAAGTCAGCCCACCTGATATGTGTTCTTTTGCGGAAAGTGGTCATTGAGGAGTTACCCAGTGACCGGATCGATCCGACTCAAATAGTGCATCAATAATTGCCTGGTTGGTTCTTGAGTTTTCCAGTGTCATGGCGAATGGCAAATTGGAAAGAATACTTCGCGCGAAATTCTCTACCTGTAATACATACTGGTTTTCGCTGGGCCACTCATAAATTTGGGGTTTGTCCTGCTTTTCCAGCCTTACCTCAACACGTCCGGTGCCCCACTCGACTGGATTGAAGGGAACAGGTGCCCGTATCCAGCCCTGATCTCCATGAAAAATCATATTTTGCCGTTTACTCAATTGCGTCGAACAATAGAAATCCAGATCGAACTCGTCAAATTCAAGGTAACATTTGGCAAAATGATCGACATTGAAAACGGCGTCCCACTTAAGATCCGCCTTAACCCTTATCGGCTCGGCGTTCGTTGCCAGCCGGGTGCATAAGAGGGGATACACCCCCACATCCCTGAGTCCGCCGCCACCCAGGGCCGGGCTGTTTTTGTGGGATTCCGGGTCTCTGTTGAAATAGCTAAAACAGCCTTCGACGTATCTTAACTGACCGATGACTTTTTCCTTCAACAGGTTGCGTACGCAGTCCCATTGAGGATGGTGCACCACCATAAAGGCTTCACCAACCACCAGGTTAGTCGAGTTTTGCGCCTCAATAATTTGGTCAATATCCCGGGTACTCATACCCACAGGCTTTTCACAGAGTACGTGCTTGCCCGCGGCGATGGCCTTTAACACCCATTCCGTATGCATGGCGGAGGGTAACGGGATATAGACGGCATCAATGTCGTCACTTTCCAACAGGGTATCGTAACTCGTGTAAGGCCTCTCAAGTCCCAGCTGTCGGGCCAGTTGATGGGCTTTATCCTCATTGCGACTGGCAACACCGGCTAAACGGCTGTTCCTGGCATGTTTTATGGCCGGGATCATCTGGTTGGTGGCAATAGATGCCGCACCAATCACACCCCAACGGATTTGCCGGTCAGCCATAAGGGAGGTTAATTGACCTTGATGTTGATGTCCCGGGGGATAATGGCTCCCTTGTGCTGGATAACCTGGCTGGCAACGTAATGACCCTGGCGGGCACAGTCTTCGGGCGAATTGCCCTTAACCCAGCCACTAAGATAGCCCGCAGAAAAGGAGTCGCCGGCAGCATTGGTATCGACAACGTTGTCAACGCGCTCAGCAGCAACTTCATAACGTGAGTTGTCCTTAATAATTAAACAGGGATCTGCCCCGCGCTTAATAACAAGCTCGCCTATTTGATACTGTGCATTTCTGTTGATCAGGGCTTCCAGATCGGCGTCCTGCCAGAGGGCCAGGTCATCATCAGCGGTTAAAAGCGCCAGATCTGTTTGCTCAAGACAAAGGCGATAGAAGTGTTGGGCTTTTGCCCTGTCGGCCCAGAGTCTGGGGCGATAATTGTTGTCATAAACAAGTTTGCCCCCTGCTGCTTTAAACCGGGGTAGAAATTCGATTAACCGGTCCCGACCGCTGTCCTCCAGAATGGCCAGCGAAATCCCCGAGAAATACAGCAGGTCGTATTCAAGCAATTGGTCTAGTACATTCTCCCAACCTGGAGAAGTGAGCAGGTAACGCGCGGCAGACTGGCTGCGCCAGTAATAAAAACGACGTTCGCCGTTATCGTCCAGGTCAACGTAATAAATGCCCGGCAGCTGTGTTTCCGAGCGTTGAACCAGGTCAGTGCTGATTCCCTCAGAGATGAAAAAATCACACATCTGGTCACTAAATCGATCAACGCCGAGAGCGGTAACATAAGCGATGGTCTGTGAATCGGACCGGGTGAGTCTTGACAGGTAAACACTGGTATTTAGTGTATCGCCAGCAAATTTGCGAGCAACAGAATCGACACCGTTGTCTTGAAGTTCAATCATGCATTCGCCCATCAGGGCGATTTTTTCGTAGTTGGACATTCGTAGTGAGTTTGTTTATTCGGGGTATTATATTTTAAAAGATATGGCTTAAGTTACTTGTATCTGGTCGTGGCAAATCCTGATTGACTCACCGGGCCAGGCACCGGAAAAAATCTATATATCTCGCAGCTGTCTCATGATCAATAGAGAGGCAAACGGCTAATAAAGATGACAGGTTCTTCCTGAGGCAGGTGTTTTCACTTTGGGATCTATACCTGTGAATCGCTTTACGACAGAAAACTTTTGCTTATTTTGGGGCTGATCGTTTCTGTGCTGTCCCGATTATCATAAGATAGCCAGTATAAATTCTGGCACGATACATAAACCAAAACCGTTTGCAGACCTTAACAAAATGTTGGCAGGCGGAGTAGAAGTTTTTGTTCATTCCAGGCCGCAATTTAGCAGCGGTTTTCAAAATTGTTTACAGATCAGCGTTAACCCGGACGGAAATTTGATGAGTCACAGACATGCTTGATGAGCCACGTTATAACAATGACGGCTATGAGGTGCGATCACTTCGCGATTACACCGAGATGGCCTATCTCAACTACTCTATGTACGTCATTTTGGATCGGGCGCTGCCAAATATAAGTGACGGACTTAAGCCGGTACAAAGACGCATTGTTTATGCGATGAGCGAATTGGGGCTTAACGCAGGCTCAAAATACAAAAAATCGGCAAGAACCGTGGGTGACGTATTGGGTAAATACCATCCCCATGGTGACAGTGCTGCCTATGAGGCCATGGTGTTAATGGCCCAGCCATTTTCCTATCGCTATCCTCTGGTTGACGGACAGGGCAACTGGGGGTCTTCAGATGATCCAAAGTCATTTGCCGCCATGCGTTATACCGAATCGCGGCTGGCCGCCTATGCCAAATTGCTTTTAGATGAATTGGGGCAGGGGACGGTGGACTGGGGGCCAAATTTTGATGGCACCATGGAAGAGCCGAAGGTGCTTCCGGCGCAAATTCCCAATGTGCTGCTCAATGGCTCATCAGGGATTGCTGTAGGTATGGCCACGGACATTCCGCCACACAACCTGCGCGAGGTGGTGAATGCTTGTGTGCACGTTCTGGATAACCCCAAGGCTACTGATGAAGACTTGCTTGAGTATATCCAGGGCCCGGATTTCCCGACGGAGGGAGAAATTATCAGTAGCCGCGAGGAAATCGCAGAGATATACAGAACGGGTCGTGGCTCCATAAAGCAGAGGGCTCGCTGGGTAAAAGAGGATGGCGAAATCATTATTTCGGCTCTCCCTTACCAGACTTCCGGGGCAAAGGTGCTGGAGCAAATCGCTGAGCAGATGAATGGCAAAAAATTGCCCATGCTGGCGGATCTGCGCGATGAAAGTGACCATGAAAACCCGACCCGACTGGTTTTGGTGCCGCGTTCCAATCGTGTCGATCTGGATGCCTTGATGGGGCATCTTTTCTCCACTACCGATCTGGAAAAAAACCACCGGGTAAACCTGAACATGATCGGGATTGATGGACGACCGGCGGTTAAACCCCTGCGCTCCATTATTAAGGAATGGCTTAACTTTCGCCTGATAACTGTCAGGCGCAGATTGCAGCATCGACTCGACAAGGTGGATGCGCGGTTACATTTGCTGGACGGTTTGTTGATTGCCTTTCTGAATCTGGATGAAGTGATTCATATCATTCGAACCGAGGACAAGCCGAAAGAAGAGTTGATGAAGCGTTTTTCGCTGACCGAAATCCAGGCAAATTACATTCTGGATACCCGGTTGCGACAACTGGCTCGACTTGAGGAAATGAAGATCAAGGCTGAGCAGGAAGAGCTTAAGGAAGAGAAAAAAGAGCTGGAACAGCTGTTGGGTTCTGCGGTTCGGCTGAAAACCAAAGTGAAGAAGGAGTTGGAAGCGGTAGCCGAGGAATTTGGCGACGAGCGTCGAAGCAAGATCGTTTCAACAGGTATCTCTGCCCGGGCATTCAGTGAAGAAGACCTCCTGACGTCTGATCCGGTCACCGTTGTATTATCAGAAAAAGGGTGGATCAGGGCAGCCCGGGGCCACGACATTGATCCCGAAACCCTCAACTATAAATCCGGTGATGGCTATCTCACCCACACCTACGGAAAGTCCAATCAACAGGTGGTGTTTATTGACAGTTCAGGGCGCAGTTACTCACTGGGCGCCCACACCCTGCCTTCTGCCCGTGGGCAGGGAGAGCCATTAACCGGCCGCCTGAATCCGGTTTCCGGTGCCCAGTTCCTGTCTGTTCTTATGGCGCCATCTGACGAGCAGCTGGTATTGATGGCGTCGGATGCGGGGTACGGTTACCTGTGCCAGTTCGAGGATTTGCTTGCCAACAAAAAAGCGGGAAAAGCCGCGCTTTCATTGCCTAAAGGAGCGAAAGTCTTGGCGCCGTCGCTGGTCGACAATCAAGAAACGGACTTAATCGTTTCCGTCACCAATGAAGGGCGAATGCTGGTATTCCCGATTCGCGATCTTCCCGTCTTGAGCAAAGGTAAGGGGAACAAGATCATCAGTATTCCCTCGACTCGGGTCATGACACGTGAAGAATATGTGGTCTCAATCGCGGTTGTGCCCGTAGATGGTAAGGTAAAGATTCACAGCGGCAAGCGCCATTTGCTTTTAAAGGGTGAAGAGCTGGCCCATTATCAGGGTGAGCGTGGCCGTCGAGGCAGTAAATTGCCGCGTGGGTTACAACGCGTCGATAAATTAACTGTAGAAGATTAAATATAACCTGGAGCAAATAACCCCATGGAAAATATTGCCGATTTAATTACTCATTTTGTCATTGATGCCTTAATGGCACTTGCCATCTTTGTCGTTGGTCGCTGGGTAGCGTTCCAGGTTGCCAACCTTCTGCAAAAGGGCCTTACTGCAAGGGAGATGGATTCAGCACTTGTGCATTTTGTGCGTAGCCTGGTGTACTGGGCGCTGCTGGCCTTTGTTTTGATTGCCGCGTTGGGGCAGTTAGGTATCCAGACTGCTTCATTTGTCGCCATTATTGGTGCCGCAGGTCTGGCCATTGGCCTGGCACTGCAGGGCTCTCTTTCCAATTTTGCCTCGGGTGTGCTGCTGCTGGTTTTCAAGCCATTTAAATCCGGAGATTTTGTTGAAGTTGCCAATACGGCGGGCTCTATCGAGAAAATACAGATATTTACGACAGAACTTGTTACCCCGGACAACAAGCAGATCATCATCCCCAATTCAGCAATTACCAGCGGAACCATTACCAACTATTCGGCCAAGGATACCCGTCGAGTTGACCTGACCATTGGCATTAGCTACGACGATGACATCGATAAGGCGCGTGAACTGATTTTTGATGAAATCGCCAAGGATGATCGAATCATGAAAGATCCCGAGCCGGTGGTACTGGTGATGACTCTGGCCGACAGCAGCGTAAATTTTGCAGTGCGCTCCTGGGCAGCAACGTCGGATTACTGGCCGGTTTACACCAGCCTGACCGAGTCCATCAAGAAGCGTTTTGATAAAGATGGAATTTCCATTCCTTACCCGCAAACCGATGTGCATATTCATCAGGTGAAGGAATAAGTAGCTTGGGTAAAGCCGTCAATCCGGCGGCTTTACTGCCTAAAACAGGTTATTTGTTCAAAAAAAAGAAAAATGTGCAGTATTTTGTAAATAAAGATACTGTTTACTAATCAATTAGTGTCATACTGGCGGCTGTGTGAAAAGCGTTAAAGGAATTGGAGAGAAACACGCTAATTAGTTTCTCTGCCTATCTCGTCAGAAAACTTGTGCACCCGTTGCCTCGCCTTTTTTTTTAAAGCCCAATAGTACAAACCATGAAGACCTGCTTTCGCGATGGTGATAGTGATAGCAGTTATTTTTTTATTCACCGTTTAAAGAAGAAAGTAATATGAGTAAAGGTACTGTTAAGTGGTTCAGCGCAGAAAAAGGTTTTGGTTTTATTTGTCCGGAAGACGGCGGTAAAGACCTGTTCGTGCACCACTCGGAGATTCGCGGTAGCGAAGGATTCGCAACACTAAATGATGGCCAAGCAGTTGAGTTTGATGTCGGTCAGGGTCAGAAAGGTCCTTGTGCCAACAACGTACGTCCTGTCTAACCAAAGCGGTTTCAGGTAAAGAAAGCCACCCTCGGGTGGCTTTTTTTATGCCTGTACCTTTGTGATTCCAGTCGCTTGTTTCAATATAAGGTCTTAAGCTGAATGCTCGCATCTAATCTTTCTTCTGCAGGAGCAAGCTATGTTTGAATGGTTTTTTAGCCCCGAGGCCTGGATTGCCCTGGCCACATTAATGGCCCTGGAAATTGTGCTTGGCATTGACAATATTGTGTTTATCTCAATTTTGGTTGGCCGGCTTCCAGTAGAACAAAGGGATAGGGCGCGTCGGCTGGGCCTGGGACTGGCGATGGTTGCACGCTTGCTATTGTTGTTTAGTCTTGCCTGGGTGATGGGATTGGAAGAACCATGGTTCAATGTTATGGATCAGGCGATATCCGGTCGCGATATTATTCTGCTATTGGGTGGTCTATTTCTGATTGGCAAGTCGACACTGGAAATCCACCATAGCCTGGAAATACCCGGGCATGAGGCAGTGTCAGTGGTCGGTGCGAGTTATTATTCGATTCTGGCTCAGATAGCGATTCTGGATATTGTCTTTTCACTTGATTCCGTTATTACGGCAGTGGGGCTGGTCGATCATTTATCCATCATGGTTATTGCCATCGTTGCTTCTGTGATTGTCATGATGTTTGCTGCCAAACCCATCGGGCAATTTGTTGACCAGCATCCGACGATCAAGATACTTGCACTGTCGTTCCTTCTGTTGATTGGCTTTACGCTGGTAGCTGAAGGTCTTGAGGTACATGTGCCCAAGGGATATATCTATTTCGCCATGGCCTTTTCCATTGGTGTGGAAATTCTCAATATGCGTGTTAGAAAAAATAGTGAAGCGTTGAAGCTGAATAAAAAGATATTGGAATAACAGCAGTGATTCCCGGGGCAAGCAGCAGTTTTGCGACCTGTGCACATTTCCACGTTGCCGATCGGGATAGTATTTCGCGTGATAGAGTAACCCCGCAATAATAATCTGACTTCCCTGATAAAGGTGATCAAATGATGAAGAAAAAACCTGCTTCCCGCATAGTTGCTGCGCTTCTGTTGAGCGCCAATCTGGTGGCCGTTTCCGGCTGTGGGTATCTGCTTTATCCCGAGCGTCATGGGCAGACAGGCAACCGGATTGATCCGGTGGTTGCCGCCATGGACGCCGGCCTGTTGCTTCTGTATATCGTTCCCGGCATTGTTGCTTTTGCGGTCGATTTTACCAATGGCACCATTTACATTCCGCCTGATGGCGAGTCGGCGATTGATGGTCATCTTGGTGCCGGGGACAGCGATCAGCTTTTGGAAGATGGCTGGTCGGCGATACAGGTAGAAGGTGAGTTAAACAGTGAAGCGGTTGCCAGACTGCTCAGCGCTGAACTTGACAGGGATATTTCTGCTGCAGCGATTGAGTTAATGCCCGTTAACGATCATTTGGCCATGCGCTAAAAATCAGGAGTCAGAAAAATATGGGGTCAGAGTAATTTTTACTCTGACCCCATATTTTTTCGTGAGTAGTTTTTGTCACCCAAGCTTTTTATCAATTAACTGAAGTTTTAATTCAGAATGCACGGGCAGGCCATTTTTATATGGCTGGTAAGCCTCTCCCTCGATAAGCGGTTGCAGATACTGCCGGCCGGCCTCGGTAATGCCATAGCCATCTTCCCGAATATATTCATTTGGCAGGAATTTCTCGACATTGGCGATCTTGTCCAGAGGCGCCATATCCAAACGCCAGGAATAGCTGTCACCCTCATTTCTGAGTATGGCCGGCATCACTGCGTTGTGTCCGGCCAGAGCGTACTTTATTGCTTCTGTACCGACCGCATAGGCCTGGTCCAGATCGGTCTTTGAAGCCAGGTGGCGCGCAGAACGCTGGAGATAATCGGCAACAGCCCAGTGGTATTTATAGCCCAGTTCGCCTTGGATCATGCCCGCCAGCGTTGGGGCGACGCCGCCCAGTTGCTTATGGCCAAATGCATCTACTGTTCCGGACTCAGCCAGGAACTTGCCGTTGGCATCCTGTGCTCCCTCCGAGGCCACAATAATGCAATGACCGTTTGTTTTTACAGCAGTATCAACTGCGGTCAGGAATTTGGATTTGTTAAAGGCGACTTCCGGGAAAAGAATAATATCCGGGTTGGCCAGGCCTCCAGCGGCTGCAATCCAGCCGGCATGACGTCCCATCACCTCAATGATGAATACCTTGGTGGATGTTTCCGCCATGGACTTCACATCGGCACCAGCTTCCAGGGTGGACACCGCCACGTATTTGGCCACCGAGCCAAATCCCGGACAGTTGTCCGTAATGGGCAGATCATTATCGACTGTTTTGGGCACATGGATCGCTTGCAACGGGTAATCCATTTTTTCAGCGATTTGCGAAACCTTCAGGCAGGTATCTGCTGAATCGTTGCCGCCGTTGTAAAGGAAATAACCGATGTTATGTGCTTTGAACACCTCGATAAGACGCTCATATTCCGCCCGGTTTTCTTCCAGGCTTTTTAGCTTGTAGCGGCAAGAGCCGAACGCGCCGCCGGGAGTGTGCTTCAGCGCAGCGATGCTTTCGGCAGATTCCACGCTGGTATCAAAGAGCTCTTCGTTTAGCGCACCTAAAATGCCATTTTTGCCGGCATAGACTTTGCCGATATGTTCGGGGTGTTTGCGGGATTCTTCGATTACCCCTGCGGCGGACGCATTGATCACTGCGGTGACGCCGCCGGACTGGGCGTAGAAGACGTTGGGTGCGCTCATGCTTTTAAAAGCTCCGTAAAACCGATGATATAAAAGCGAAACTATAAGCGATTTGGGCCACCCTTTCATGGTTGGGTTTATGAATCCTTTATTGCAATTTGGGTTGTTGCCATCACCTTGGTGCCGGCTTGTGGCACACTTGCATTCTTTGCGCACGGAGTAACGTTTTGCATATACATATTCTGGGAATCTGCGGCACATTTATGGGAAGCCTGGCGCAGCTCGCGGTCGAGAAAGGGATCAGGGTGACCGGTTGTGACCAGAATGTTTACCCGCCCATGTGTGACCAGCTGGAAGCGGTCGGCATTGAACTCATTTCGGGGTATTCGGAAGATCAGATTGACCTCAAACCGGACCTTTGGGTCATTGGCAATGCCATGAGCCGCGGCAACCCGCTGGTTGAGGCCATACTCAACAAGGGGCTGGACTACGTCTCTGGCCCCGAATTTTTGAAAACAGAAATTTTAAAAGACCGATGGGTCATGGCGGTAGCAGGGACTCATGGCAAGACAAGTACCGCAAGCATGCTGGCCTGGGTACTCGAATACGCGGGATTTAAGCCCGGCTATTTAATTGGTGGGGTCCCGGCCAACTTTGGGCATTCAGCCCGCCTGGGAAAAAGTGATTTTTTTGTGATCGAAGCGGACGAGTACGACACCTCGTTCTTTGATAAACGCTCCAAGTTTGTCCATTACCTGCCGCGCACGCTGATCCTGAATAACCTGGAATTCGATCACGCCGATATCTTTGATAACGTCAAAGCTATTCGCCGGCAATTTCATCATCTGGTCAGGATTGTTCCGGGCGACGGACTTATTGTGACCAATGGTCAGGACAAGCATCTGAAAAAGGTGCTCAAGCAAGGTTGCTGGACACCGGTTCATACCTTCGGAAATAAACCCAAGTGCGACTGGACTATAAGCAAGGCGGGCAAGATAAGCTTCGACGAGGAACCACAGGGACAGCTGGACTGGCAACAGTTGGGCAAGCACAATCGAATGAATGCCCTTGCGGTTGTGGCCGCGGCTCGCTCCATAGGTATCGAGCCGGAAACATCAATAAAGGCCCTTGGCGAATTCAAGGGAGTAATACGACGCATGGAGCTTATCGGGGAAACCGATAAATGTCGCATCTACGATGATTTTGCCCATCACCCCACAGCCATTGCCACAACGCTCGACGGCCTGAGGGCCAAAGTAGGCAAACAGCGTATTGTTGCCGTGATCGAGCCGCGATCCAATACCATGAAAATGGGCGTACATGGACAAAAGTTGTTGAAATCTGCCGAACAGGCAGATCGCGTCTACTGGTTTCAACCGGAAAACCTGGTCTGGGATCTGTCTGAGATGACCTCGGGCGATTTAAAACATCGGGTAAAAATGGACTTTGATACCTTGCTGGATGACCTGATTAACGAGGTGGCCAATGGTGGTCACATTGTCATTATGAGTAATGGCGGTTTTATGGGGCTTCATCAAAAATTGCTGGATGAAGTCAGGCTCCTGGAAAAAACAAGATCAAAATAATGAAACCGCAAGTCTCGATATATTATTGCCCGGGTTGTCGCTGGCTGCCACGCGCCTGCTGGATGGCCCAGGAACTGCTGGAAACCTTTGGTGATACATTGGAATCCGTGGCTCTTCACCCGGCGGATAGTGGTACATTTCGAATTCTGGTGGATGGGGAAGTCGTCTGGGACCGCAAGGCAGATGATGGCTTTCCACAGCCGAAAGAGCTAAAACAGCGAATTAGGGATATGATCGCTCCCGGTTCGGATCTGGGGCATATCGATCGCTAGGGCCGCCAGGCAGTTACTCCCACAGGTTTGATTTATATAGAAGGAATACCCTTGCTCACCACATTTGCCAGCCTTTATGAAAGGGTCGTGATTCGCCATCCTGCCCTAATTTTGACCGGGTTAGCAGCCATCCTGGTTGTGGCCGCTTTTGGTATTCCCAAATTCAAGCTGGATGCCAGCTCTGACTCGCTGACGCTGGAGAGCGATCGGGCGCTGGATTATTACCGTGAGGTCACCACTCGATATAACAGTGGCGATATCCTGGTGGTTACCTACACCCCGGAAGAGGCTCTGTTTAGTGAGGCTTCCCTGGACCGGCTTGAATCACTGCGCGACGAACTGTTGCAGGTTGAGGGCATAGAGAGTGCCACTTCCATTCTTGATGTGCCCATGCTGTATAGCCCGCCACTGAGCTTTCGCGACCTTTCCGATGAATTGCCCCGACTGAGAGATGCGTCGGTAGATACGGAGCTGGCCAAACAGGAGTTCCATCGCAACCCTATCTATAAAGACACGCTCGTAGGCCCCGACAACCAGACAACGGCGGTGTTACTTAACCTGACGGTCAATCATGAACTGGTCAATATGGTCCGTGAGCGTGATGCGCTTTATATAGAGCGCCGCAATAACGAGCTGGATGAGCAGGAGGCCCAGCGTCTCGAAAGGCTGGAATCAGAGTACCTGCAGGCCCGTACGCTGGCTGCCGAAAAAGATGCCGAAAGGGTCCAGGAAATCCGCGACATCGTTGCGGATTACGAAGACGGGGCCGATATGTTTGTTGGCGGCGCAACCATGATCACCAGTGACATGATTCGCTTTATCAAAAATGACCTGGTGACCTTTGGCGTCGGCATTCTGGCTTTTATTGTCATTACCCTGATTGTTATTTTTCGTCATCCCAAGCTGGTCTTTTTGCCACTCTGCACCTGTGTGGTAACGGCAACCATGATGCTGGGGCTTTTAGGCTGGCTGGACTGGCGCCTGACAGTAATTTCCTCGAACTTCGTCTCTCTGCTTTTGATTATCACCATGGCCATTACCATCCATTTGGTCGTGCGCTACCAGGAGAACTGTCGCGTTGAATCTGATCAGCCGCAGACCCGTCTGGTCCTCGATACGGTAATGCAGATGGGACGGCCTTGTTTTTACACGGCGATTACCACAATTGTGGCCTTTGTCTCCCTGGTGGTCAGTGACATACGCCCGGTAATCGATTTTGGCTGGATGATGACCATCGGCGTCGCCATGGCACTGGTCGTCACTTTCCTGATTGTCCCCGCCGGTCTGCTGGTTATGGGAGGCATAGGAAAATCGAGTATTGGTCCGGAAGATCCCCGGTACATGAGCTGGCTGGCCAGGCAGGTCTTGCGTTTTCCGGCGACAATTTTGATTGTTTCCTCCCTGGTGGCACTGGTCTCGTTTTACGGAATATCCCAGCTAAAAGTTGAGAACCGTTTTATCGATTACTTCAAGGACGATACCGAGATTCACCAGGGCATGTTGGTGATCGACAATAAGCTCGGCGGTACCATGACCCTGGATGTCGTGCTCAGTGCCCCGGACAATTGGGATGACTATCTGTCAGACGGCAGCGCCTCCTCTTCCGATTCCGGTGAGTTTGGTGACGATCCTTTTGCTGAAGACTTTGACAGTTTCGACGAAGACCCCTTTGCTGAGGGAGATAGCTCAGGGAGTTCGGAAGCCTCTTACTGGTGGAACCGAACCGGCCTGGGCACCGTTGAGCGTTATCACGATTTTCTCGAAGCCCAACCGGAGATTGGCAAGGTGACTTCTGTTGCCACCATGTACAAGGTTGCCAGGGATCTGGTGGGTGGCGAACTCAATGACATTGAGCTGGCTTATATGCGTCAGAGCCTAAGCCCGGATCTGCGCAATACACTGATCGAACCCTACTATGACCCTGAAATCCAGCAAGTGCGCATCAGCACCCGGGTAAAGGAATCGGTACAGGGACTAAGTCGGGACGAACTGATTCAGCGCGTAGAAAACTATGGTGAGGACGAACTGGGTATCGCGTCAGAGAATGTCCAGACCACCGGGTTGATCGTGCTCTACAACAACATGCTGCAAAGCCTGTTTAGTTCACAAATCAAAACCCTGGGGGCGGTATTTTTTGCCATCATGATTATGTTTATGGTGCTATTTCGCTCCCTGCTGATTTCCGTGATCGCCATGATTCCCAACATGCTGGCGGCCGTGGTTGTTTTGGGGATTATGGGCCTGGCGGGCATACCGCTGGATATCATGACCATCACGATCGCCGCAATTACCGTGGGCATGGGGGTTGATCATGAAATCCACTATATCCACCGATTCCGAAACGAGTTCTCCCGGGTGAAAAATTACACCGAGGCATTAAAGCGTTCTCACCGCACGATTGGCCGGGCACTGCTTTATACGGCTATCACCATCATTGTTGGTTTTTCGGTGTTGGCACTGTCCAATTTTATCCCGTCAATCTACTTTGGGGTGCTGGCCAGTCTGGCGATGGTGGCCGCCACCATCCTGTCCTTGATGTTGTTGCCGAGATTGCTGGTATTGATTAAGCCGTTTGGCAAGGAAGAATAAATTTGGGGTCAGTAAATTTGGGGTCAGAGTAAATTTTTACTCTGACCCCAAGTGCAGTTTAGTTAGCGTATCCAAAGAACTCCTGTTCCTTGATCATTTCGGCTACTTTGGGTTCGAGAAATTCTTCCCACCCGGGTTCGCCGGCAGCAATCATTTGAAGGGTTTTGCGTGCCGAGATGTCGAGAATAGTCTCATCGTAACCTTCACAGGCAACCAGTTTTTTGTTGCGCATTAATTGTTGGGCAACCAGCTCAACTGATTCAGGAAATTCGTAGTTTTCCAGATTGCGCATTTCACCATTATTCATAACCGGATAAACCATCACACTGGTGTTATCGGCAAAGAGTTTGCCAAGACCTTCCAGGGTACCGCCTTCCAGTCCCTCATAAACCTTGCGATCAAACAGGTAGCTCAGATCACTGGTTTTCATCAGCAGGGCGATGGGTTCCTGGGTATGGCGTCGAAACCAGGAGCGAAGACTGAAGTAGCGAACATAATCTGATAAAAGTACATAGAAGCCCATGGCACTGGCTAATTGCATTCTGGCCAAAAAATCGCGATCGTCGACTGTATCGTTGGTGACCAGTTCCGACATGGAGATTTCTGCCATGCTCACGACTTTTCCAGGGTCGACATTCACGGCTTTTTCCATTTGCCGTTTACCACAGACCTCCATGTCCCTGTGAACCAGGGTAGGGGGGCGGCAGGAGCCACGACTTACCATGACCGGGCGTTTGTAGAGCGTATCCCGCGGGACGACGGGATTGCCTTCCGGGTCGAACATAACGGCCCGGGTTAACCAGGCATGAACCAGATGCAGGTTCATCAGGCGGTTGTCGACGTAATCAAAGCCAGGGCCATTAAACAGGATAAGATCCACTTCGATTCGGTCGCTGCCCAGGCCATCATTAAGTGAATCGATAATCCATTTGGGATGCGTGTTATAGAAAAATGCCCCGTAGATCAGGTTAACCCCGAGAATGCCCAGTGCTTCCGATTGCAGTTCATTGCTGTGGTCGAGCATGCGTACGTGGCAAATGATTTCACAGGGCTCTTCCCTGGGGCGTAATTGCACACGCAGGGCAATCCAGCCATGGCATTCGTTGCCGCCCTTGTAACTGCGTGCCGTGACGGTAGCAGCATAAGAAAAGTAGGTGCTGACTGGTGATCGCACGTTTTCAAGACGATCAACACACAGCTTGTACTCCTGACGCACCATTTGCTCCACACGTTCCTGACTGACATAGCGGCCCGCCTTGCCGTATATGGAGTCACTGACTTTCATGTCGTAGGCGGACATGGTTTTGGCAATGGTTCCTGCGGCCGCACCGACCTTAAAGAATCGTCTGGCCACTTCCTGGCCCGCGCCGATTTCGACAATGCTGCCGTATTTGTTTTCGTCCAGGTTAAGCGTCAGCGCTTTTTGGTCTGTTGTCAGTGATTTATCGCGTTCCAGCATGGGCTTATTACTTCGTACTCAATTTTTCCAACAAGGAGAGCAGTGCTCTGCGTCTGCGTATTTTGATAGTGTTCTGCGGTTTATTTCTTGTTCTTAGCCAGGAACATCCAGGTTTCCAGCACCGAGTCGGGCGTCAGGGACAGGCTGCTGATTCCATGCTCCATCAACCAGAGAGCCAGATCGGGGTGATCCGAAGGTCCCTGGCCGCATATCCCGACATATTTATATTGCTTTCGGCACGCTTCAATGGCCATTTCCAGCAGTTTTAATACTGCTTCATCACGCTCGTCAAACAAGTGGGCAATCAGGCCGGAATCTCGGTCCAGCCCCAGGGTAAGCTGGGTCATGTCGTTGGAGCCAATCGAAAAACCATCGAAATATTCCAGAAACTGGTCGGCGAGAAGTGCGTTTGACGGCAGTTCGCACATCATCACCAGCTTTAGTCCATTTTCGCCACGCTTTAGTCCGTAGTCCGCCAGTATTTCAGTGACCTGCCGAGCCTCACCAACCGTACGGACAAACGGGATCATGAGCCAGATGTTTGTCAATCCCAGCTGTTCGCGCGCCTTTTTCATGGCGCGGCATTCCAGCTCAAAACAGTCGCGAAAATCTTCTGATATGTAACGGGATGCCCCACGAAAACCGATCATGGGATTTTCTTCACCCGGTTCGAACTGTTCGCCACCAATCAGGTTGGCGTATTCGTTGGATTTAAAGTCCGATAATCGGACAATCACTTTCTCCGGATAAAACGCACCGGCAATGGTGGCAACACCTTCGACAATTTTTTCCACGTAGAAATCGACCGGAGAGGCATAGCCGGCGGTCATCTCATCAATGGTGGCTTTCAGTTCATCGCTTTGCGACTCATACTGCAGCAGTGCCTTGGGGTGAATGCCAATCTGGCGATTGATAATAAACTCCAGCCGGGCAAGGCCGACTCCCTTGTTCGGGAGCATGGCAAAGCTCAGTGCACGATCCGGGTTGGCGACATTCATCATGACGTCAACGGGTAATTCACCCATCGAGGTAACATCGCTGGTGATTCGCTCAAAATTTAACAGGCCATCGTAGACATAACCGGTATCGCCCTCGGCACAGCTCACCGTGACAGAATCACCGGACTTCAGGATCTCGGTGGCATCCTCGCTACCAACCACCGCCGGAATACCCAGCTCACGCGCAATAATCGCCGCGTGACAGGTTCGGCCGCCGCGATTGGTGACAATCGCAGCACAGCGCTTCATCACGGGTTCCCAGTCCGGGTCAGTCATGTCAGTCACCAGGATTTCACCACTCTGAACCTGGCTCATGTCTTCCAGGCCTGAAACCACGCGGACGGTACCTGAACCAATTTTTCCGCCAATAGCCCGCCCTTCGGCCAGCACCTTGCCTTTTTCGTGCAGAACGTAACGCTCCAGGGCGCTCTGGCTGTTGCGGCTGGCAACAGTCTCCGGACGTGCCTGGAGAATATAAAGTTTGCCGTCATCGCCATCCTTGCCCCACTCGATATCCATCGGGCGGCCATAGTGTTGCTCAATGATGGCGGCCTGTTTGGCCAGATTCACCACATCTTCATCGGTCAGGCAAAAGCGACGGCGGTCGGCAGGTTCAACCTCGACAATCTTGATGGATTTTCCTGCCGAGCTGTCCATATCGTAGACCATCTTCTCTGCCTTGCTGCCCAGGGAGCGACGGATCAGGCTGGGATAGCCATCCGCCAGCGCTTGTTTGTGCACATAAAATTCATCCGGGTTGACCGCGCCCTGAACCACCATTTCACCCAGCCCCCAGGAAGCGGTAATAAAAAACACCTTATCGTTGCCGGATTCGGTATCCATGGTAAACATGACCCCGCTGGCGCCGGTTTCACTGCGAACCATGCGCTGGATGCCTGCGCTCAGTGCAACTTCCCGGTGGTCAAAACCATGATGAACACGGTAGGAAATGGCGCGGTCATTAAATAACGAAGCAAATACTTCCCTTACTGCATGAAGCACGTTGTCTTCGCCTTTAATGTTCAGGAAGGTTTCCTGCTGGCCGGCAAAGGAGGCATCGGGCAGATCCTCCGCCGTCGCTGATGAACGAACCGCAACCGGTGCGTCGTCGTCACCACAGAGTTCCCTGTAACCCTGGCGAATAGCCTGTTCCAGTTCGGGAATAAAAGGCGTTTCTGCCACCCAGCGGCGAATCTCTGCGCCTGCCCGGATAAGCGCGTCCACATCATCAATATCCAGCTCGTCGAGCAGTTCATGAATCTTGTTATCCAGCCCGCTTTGGCTTAGGAACAAACGAAAGGCATCTGCAGTGGTGGCATAACCGGTGGGAACAATGACTCCTTTATTGGTCAGGCTGCTAATCATTTCGCCAAGGGAAGCATTTTTACCTCCTACCCGATCAACATCATTCATGCATAGCTGTTCAAATTTCAGGGTGTAATCAACCAAGGGTAGCTCCATTAAACCTGTTGAAAAAAATCAGAATGCCCAGAAAAGCTGAGTTACTTATAGCAAGGTCAGGGCAAGCGATGATAACTTAAATACACACAAATTTGGGCGGGGCACAAGCCATGAAGATCAATCGTTACGTTTTTTATATCTCGGACAGTACCGGTTTGACCGCCGAAAGTCTGGGAAATGCGCTACTTGCCCAATTTAATTCCATCGAGATAAACCGGGTCTTCCTTCCTTACACCAATACACAGGAGAAAGCCCGGCAAGCCCTTTTACGGATTAAAAGCTCAGGGCAACTGGGAGATGCCCGCCCCATTGTTATTGCGACCATTCTGGACCCAGAGATACGTGAAATCATTACCAGTTCCGATGGTTATGTTATTGATATATTTGGGAAATTCCTTTCAGGAATGGAAGAGGAGCTCAATGAGAAAGCCCAGGCCAGGGTAGGTGGAACACACGTTAATCCGGCTGACAGGAAGGCATTGCGCCGAATTGACGCGCTGAACTACGCGCTGGATAACGATGATGGCATTCGAACCAGTCGTTATGATCAGGCGGACATCATACTGGTGGGGGTTTCGCGCAGTGCCAAAACACCTACCTGCCTTTACCTGGCCATGCAATTTGGTATTTTTGCGGCCAACTACCCATTAACCGAGGAAGACCTGGAGTTGGGTAAATTGCCAGCCAAATTACTGCCATTCAAGGACAAGCTGTTAGCGCTGACCATTTCTCCTGAAAGGTTGTCCGAAATCCGAAATGAGCGCCGCTCCGGGTCCAAATATGCCTCCCTCAGACAGTGTCAGTGGGAAGTAAAGGAAGCCTCTTTAATCTATAAAAAAATGGGCCTGAAAATGATCGATACCACGAGCGTTTCAGTCGAGGAAATTGCCACGCAAATGCTGGTAGAGTCGGAAATCCAGAGACCTTTCTAACTTGTTGAATTAATGATAAAAATTTTTTACGTGTAGGTCGTTTTTACAGTAAAAATCTTTTACGTAATTGTCGATTACATGTAAGAAAAATTGGCATATACCAGGGAAAATGCGTTTGCCCTGGATTGTCGAGCAGTTCCGTTTTTTTTGCGTTTCCTATCACAGATACTTTTCAAAATTCCCGTATTTGTACTTTTGCGAATTGTTTGCACTGGGTCTGTGCTCAAATTTATTCACCCCGCATAGGCGTTTGCCTGATTTTTAGGGAAGCGAATTAAATTTGATACACAGCGATACGGTTATGGACATTCAAAAAAACAATTTTTGCCGAATCATTGCCGCCATGCTTCTGCTGGCCAGCCCTGTTTTGGTTTCGGCTCAGGTGCCGATTGAGAAAGAAGAAAGGATTTATCGAGTGGATAACTCGCAAGGCCAGGAAAGACTGGTTGAGGTCGACTCCCCTTTGCCTGGTGCCATGTTCGAATATGAACTGACTTATCGGAATGTCAGTGGAAAGGATCTGGACGGTATTGTCATTCGTCAGCCTGTGTTTGCCAATGCCTCCTATATCTACGGCTCGGCATCCACACCGGATGGTACGGAGCTTCATGTCAGTGTCGATAACGGTATGACATTCCAGCCCGAGTCGTCATTAGAAATTGAGCATTCTCCCAATAACTCGGGTGTGGTGACGTCGGGCAGGGCCTTCCAGGCACTCCAGTGGGTGTTTAAGCGATCCATGCAAGTAGATGAAACCACGACGTTAAGATATCGAGTGATTGTCGACTAGGCTATTTGGTCTATGAAGCCTGCGAATAATGTGGAATCATAAGCGACCGATTTTCTGTTTTATGATTCATGCTTCTGCTGATCACTTTTGTGCTTCTGGCTGTCGGAGTTTCCTTTCTCTGCTCAATTGCCGAGGCGGTTCTTTTGAGTTCGACGACCTCCTATGTGCTTTCCCTGGAAAAGGAAGGACGTCCTAGCGGCCGGATACTGAAAGCTCTCAAGGACGATATCAATAGCCCTCTCGCTGTAATTCTGACACTAAATACCATTGCCCATACTATTGGTGCGGCTGGCGCGGGCGCACAGGCTACACAGTTGTTTGGCAATGTGTACCTTGGCATATTTTCTGCTGTACTAACGCTGGTGATCCTGGTGTTTTCGGAAATTATTCCGAAAGCCCTGGGTGCGCACTACTGGCGCGCGTTGGCGCCCATGACAGGTTACGCACTGTTCTATCTTATTAAGCTGTTGTATCCCTTTGTGGTTTTATCGCGCAAGCTTACGGGTTGGCTCGCATCTTCGGAAGATATCGTTCAGGGTTTCAGCCGTAACGAATTTGCTGCCATGGCAGAGCTTGGCCAGCAGGAAGGGGAACTCGATGTTCACGAGGCCAAGATCCTGCAGAACATTTTTTCACTGCAGGAAAAAACCGTACGGGAAGTGATGACCCCAAGGTCGGTTATCTTTGCATTGTCAGAAGAAGATACATTGCAGGCACTGCTTGAAGCGAGGGACAAGGACAACTTCTCGCGCATACCCGTCTACGAAGCCGGTAACTCAGACAATATTACCGGGTTTGTGCTCAGGACGGAGCCCTTAATGGCCAGGGCGCACGGTGATACCGACAAGAAACTAAAACACTTCCGCAGGAAACTGCCGGCAGTTTTGGACAAGTTCTCCCTTTTGGCTGCGTTTGATCAGTTTCTCAACCAGGGAGCGCAGATCATGCTGGTGGTCAATGAGTACGGTGAAACCCAGGGGTTAATCACCATGGAAGATGTCTTCGAAGAGCTGCTGGGTACCGAGATTACCGACGAGAGTGACGCCGTTGAAGATATGCAAAAACTTGCCCGTAGCCGTGCCGTATTAAAGAAAATCCGTATTCGCTCAGAAAACAGGGGTACGGCCGAAAAGGGTAAAAAATAGCAACTAATACAGTTGCGTAATTGCAGGGAGGAAACGGTCAGCGACTGATTTGGGTCAGCTCGGTCAAATCCATGGCAACGATGCCACCCGAAGAACGTTCGCGGAATTTCCGGACTGCATCGCCTTCCATGTGCTGCTGCCATAGCTCGTAGCTTTCCCAGGTTTCCAGAAAGGTCAGTTTATTGGGCTGGCTATTGTCCTGGTGCAGCTCGTAGCGGATACAGCCTTCTTCCTTGAGGGTGTCCTCAACCAGATCGAGCATGGCCAGCTTGATTTCATCCAGCCTGTCTGGGTCAACGGTTGGCCGTGCAATGATCGTTAGCATGCTGTCTCCTTAAGAATTTTGGCAGAATTCCTGGTTTGAAAAACGCAGAAATCAGTCTTCGATCGTTTCCCCATCCAGGGTATGGCGTCCTTTTAACCAGGCAGCGATGTCCCTGGGCTCCCCTTTTATCCAGGCAACGGTGCCGTTGTCTTCGGCAATTTGACGCAAATCGTCAGCGTATTCGGGCTTGAAGTTTTTCACCCGGACGCTGGCGATCAGGTTGGTACCCGGGTATTTCTTGATAGCAACCACATCCAGCACAGAAGGCAGTTTGTCTTCAGGCAGCCCCTGCGACGGCATAGCGGCGTCGTTCAGGCGAACCGTCGCCATGGTGCGGTCTTCAAACCAGATAATGGCTTGTCCTTCAGCGGCTTTTTTGAGTTGTTCTTCCCGGGAGGGTTTCATGGGCAGACACATGGCCCGCTCGTATTTTCCCTTGGCCTTGCTCTGGTCTTCATCGATTTCCCAGCCGCGTCGCTCAAGTTTAGCCAATCTGTATTTCAGATCTTCCTCGTCCCTGGCTTTTAGCAGTAAAACCCCTTTTGGGCCGGTCAGGCTAAGATCCAGTCGCGCGCCCTTTTCCATATGCCGTTCGACTTCAATAAGGCGGCGCTTGCAAAGTGATTCCAGGGCGATGCCGGCAATGCGGTCACGAAATTTGGTGGAGTGGTTAACCAGGGCGCGTCGGTTCTCGGATTCAGCAATATTTAGCATGCGTTCAACCATGTGAACATCGCCATAGAGTAACCAGTCGAGGGCTTGATAATCGAAGTGCAGTTTCTTTTCGTTGCCATGGCGGTTGACGTAGTAAATACCTGTTCCCAGGGCCACAGCAGCAGATAGCCAGAGTCCTTCCATGCCCAAAAAAGGAATAAGCAGAACAGCGACTGCCAAAACCAGGGCTACTGGAATAAGGGGGATAAATTTAAACGTTGGCGTCGCCTGAATTCGCACTATGCATCCCTTGTCAGGAATTTTGGCCTAATGTACCACCTTGGGGGAATTCGTACAGCCCCTGTGTTATTTAGCGCGGTTTTTTGTTCTTTTTGTGTTTGGATGGGGAAATGACAGGTAGTACAAATTTTTTCCACCACTGGGTGGTTCTTCGGGCAAATCGTGTCCTGGAAATCAGTTCCCGGTCGTGTTCGGTGAGTTCCATGGGTCGAAAATCGGCCTTGAGACGTGCAACCTTGGAGTTGTCAGTATTTCGGAGGTAGTTAAAGAACCAGTGACCGGGCATGGTCCAAAATGCATTGCTTTTGGGGCGGAAAGCGACGGCCCCGAAATCGATCAGGTACACCCTGTTGCCGGGGGTAATAATCAGATTGTTGGGTCGCAGATCGTTATGGGTGATGCCCCGATAGTGCATCTGATCGACGATGTCTGCCAACTGGGGCAGCAGGCCTGGATTGGTTCCCATATAGTGGTGGTCCGGTGAGATACCTTCAACATACTCCATGCGGTAGGCGTGGTCGCCTTCATAACCCAAAAATTTTGGAATGCCCTCAATCCCATGCAGTTTTTGCAGCGTGCGGATTTCCCGCCTGATCAAGAAGCGGCAAAGTGTACTTCTAAGCCAGGACGGTGATTCGGAATAGTC
The DNA here is from genome assembly GCA_965222065.1 of Pseudomonadales bacterium. Classification (GTDB taxonomy): domain Bacteria; phylum Pseudomonadota; class Gammaproteobacteria; order Pseudomonadales; family GM7GCV1; genus GM7GCV1. Next base: position 1,206,226 of record OZ244933.1, on the reverse strand, counting down.
CTTGATGACAACGACAACTCCTTCTGACTCTTGCAGATAGACATTGGCCTTAAGCGGGGAATGGGCGCTTTGCAGGGTTTTTTGGTCGGTGTCGGTCATCACAGGGTGTATAAAAAAGCAGCATTATAGCGATGCATGGATAATTCTGTGGTTATAGAAGGGGAGATAGCAACCAGCAGAAGTCCTCGACCCATCGTCGGAAGTGATTGTGCTCGAAGAGATTTTCCCGTTCGCATTCTTTCATCAGGTTTTGCATCCAGGCCTCGACTTCTGCGATGGTTTCCGGGCTGTCGGAAAGCAGCGAGAGCTCGTAGTTCAGGTATAGGCTACGCATATCAATGTTGGCAGAACCGGTCAGGGCAAAATGGTCATCTATCAGGATGTGCTTGGCGTGAATCATGTGGGAATTAAGGTAGATTTCTGCATCGTAGCGCTGTAATTCCCGCAAAAGCCGGTTACGGGCCTGATCGGCAATGGGGTGATTGGAATGCCTGGGCATCATCAGCTTGACATCAACACCCGAGAGCTCCGCGATTTTGAGTGCGCGTGTCATACCCTGGTCCGGAACAAAATAGGGTGTGCAAATCCAGATACGTTTTTCGGCGTTATAGATCGAACTGAGTAGCAGGTCATACAGCGGGTCGCCATAAATATCAGGGCCACTGGGAATAATCTGCGCATTTCTTGAACCGGATGGTGGCGGAGGCGAGGCCGGTTCGATCTCGCCGTCTTCGCCTATGGCAAATTTCCAGTCACCGTTAAATACATCGATAAGGTCGGCTACCGCAGGTCCCCTGATCAGGGTCAGGGTGTCAATCCAGCGCTTCTCATCAGGCCCCTGGCCCATATAGTCCCGGCCCAGATTCATGCCGCCGGTCAGTGCGAACTGGTCATCAACAATAATAAGTTTTCGATGGTTTCTCAGGTTGGTTGACCAGCGTCTCCGGATAGGAATCATGCGCATGAATACGACAACTTCGCCCCCGGAGGATTCCAGCTTTTTCAGCATGCCAAACCGGGCAGAAATGCTGCCCAGTGCATCGACCAGCAGCCGGACCCTGATACCCTCCCGGGCGCGTTGACTTAGTAGGTCGACGATGGACTGGCCAACTTCATCGCGCGACAAAATAAACATTTCAATATCGATACTGGTTTCGGCGGAATCCAGCAGTTGCATGAGTTCGCTGTAGGCCTGATGACCATCACCCAATAATTGAAGTTCATTTCCAGACCGGGGAGGGGGCAGCTTGTGGCTACACAGAAGCTTTGCACCCTGGGAGGCGTTGGCAGGCAAATATGAAGAACATTCCTGACTATAAATCGGCTTCTTGTTTTTGATCAGGTAACGTAATTTCCGCCCGCCAAAAATGATATAGAGCGGGATGGCGATGTAGGGAACCAGCACAATGGCCAGTATCCATGCGAGAGAGGTTGATGACTGCCGCTGGTTTTCAAGGATGCTGGCAAATAGAAGTACGGCCAGCACAAAACCAGCCATTAACCAAAGGTGCTGGGACAGCAGGGAAAACAGGCTTGCCAGGGTAACTTCAGAAATTTCCAGTTCTTCTTCCAATTGAATTTTCCCTATAAGTGTAAAAGCTGGTAACCCAGCAGGCTCATGTTGACGAGGAGGCCCAGTACCGGTACGGCCAGTGGAACCCGAAAATGCGTATATGCCTCGCCTGATTCTGCCGTTTTTATTCGAATCAGTGACAAATTAACCAGGGCGAAAATCATCAGCATAATGCTGCTGGTGAGTTTTGCCAGTGCCGCCAGGGGCAGCCAAAGCGCAAAAACAAGAATTAAGAGGGTTACCACCAGTGTGCTAAACGCCGGCGTCGATGTCTTTGTCCATATCCGGCCAAAGATGCCGGGAATTCTGTTTCGCTGAGCCATGCCGTACAGTACCCGACTGCCCATCATAATCTGGGTCAGTGCACCATTGGTAATGGCCACCAGGCTGATGAACCCAATCGCAGTTACGGCAAGCGAGTTGTCCCCTAACATGTAGGCCAGGGGTGAGCCGCTGGTTGCAAGTCCATCCAGGTTTGTATATTCGGCGGCGACCGCCGTAATGCCGAGATAAAGCAAGATAGAAATACTTATGGCAAGAAAGATCGCGCGTGGCATATCGCGCTCGACGGATTTCATCTCCTCGGCCAGATTAACCATGTCTTCAAAACCGATAAAGGCATAGAACGCCAAAAAAGAGCCGAGAACAATGGCACTGATTCTGAAGGGTTCGGACTGGTGGATAATTTTGGTCTCACTTGAGAAAAGAACCACCACAATCACCATGAGAAGTCCAAATACTTCCAGAATGGTAATGAGCGCCACGGTGCTGGCCGATTCTTTTACCCCCAAAATCGCAATGCCCCCCAGTAAAAGGCCAAGAGCGACAATGGCCAGCCAGTCGGGTACGCTGATATAAAGTTCCAGATAGCCCACGAAGCCGCGTGAAATAGTCGCTGCCGAGACGATACCGGTGAGAATGATCAAGAGACCGGTTAGCTGGGAGAGACGTTTTTTGTTAAATGCCTGATCGATATAAACGACGGCACCGGCGGCGGCCGGGAAACGCGCACTTAGTTCTGCATAACAGGCACCGGTCAGAGACGCCACCAGCCCGGCCAATACGAAAGCCCAGGTAATTTGTTGCCCGGCAACGTTGGCGACTTCACCGATTAAGACATATATGCCTGCGCCGACAATGGTTCCCAGACCATAAAAAGTCACTAGTGAGAGGCCAAGTTTGCGCTGGAGGCTTGTATTCATACTATCCTCTGTCCGGTGAGGTTATTCGTGACCTGCCGATAGAAATCATACTACCTAAAACCGGAGAGGCGTTCGTTTTGCCATTTGCCCCACAGGTTCAGAAAATCCAGTTTCAGGGTGCCGAGTATAGTGTCTGGCGCGATGACCTGCATGAGCTGGTACCTGGCGAACCAGCGCTTGGAGGAAACAAGGCGCGCAAACTTTACTATTATCTGAACAGGGAATTTGCCGGAATCGATACCCTGGTCAGTTATGGGTCCGTGCAGTCCAACATGCTTTACAGCCTGTCAGTGCTGGCAAATATAAAAGGCTGGGATTTTAATTTTTATGTACAGCACATTCCGAAAAACCTGGCAGAGAGTCCCAGGGGAAACTATCACCGGGCGATAAAAAATGGGGCGAAGATTGAACCCCTGGGAAATGGCAACATTCGGGCACGGGTTGAACGCCTTGTCGGAGGCCGATCTTCAGTCCTTTACATCCCGGAGGGTGGATGCAGCCGTGAATCAGAGCCGGGCATCGCCTTGCTGGCAAAGGAAATTAATCAGTGGGTCGATCACCAGGCATTACAGAAGCCAAGGTTAATGCTGCCCTCTGGAACAGGAACGATGGCGTTTTATTTGCAAAAGCACCTGTCTATTGAGGTGTTGACCTGCGCCTGTGTTGGTGATTCCGGCTACCTGGAGGAGCAGCTCATGGCCCTGGGCCCGGGTGATCGATTGCCGACGATTTTGCCGACGAAAGGAAAGTATCATTTTGGCAGGCTCTATCCGGAGTTTTATCAGATTTGGCAGGAGTTGAAGGCTGAAACCAATATTGAGTTTGACCTTCTGTACGATCCGCTGGGCTGGTTAACGATGCTGGACTACCGGCAAAGAAACCCGGAGGTAGACCTGATTTACTTGCACCAGGGTGGGCAGCTGGGCAATCAGACCATGCTGGAGCGTTACCGTCGAAAAAGACTGGAATAGGAATTAACTTGGCGTCTTTACGATTTATATTCACTATTTGCCCTCCCCTGTATTTCTGGAGCACGGCCGTTGGAAAATTTGCCCCAAATACTGTTATTACTTGCTGTTAGTGTAGCGGTTATTGCTGGTTTCCAGCGCTTCCATATTCCAACCAGCCTGGGGTATCTGTTGGTTGGGCTGCTTTTGGGGCCGCATACCGTCGGGCCGAAAGTATCTGTGCCCGAATTTGCCATATTGGCGGAATTTGGCGTCGTATTCCTTTTATTCACAATCGGGCTGAATTTCTCGCTGCCCCAGTTCCAGGCACTGCGGGGACGGGTCTTTGTGCTGGGTATCGCCCAGGTGACGCTTACAACGCTGATAGTTTCCCTGTTGCTTTGGTTTATTGGCTTGCCCGGTGTCGCTGCATTTGTACTGGGGGCAGTATTTGCGCAGTCTTCCTCGACCATTATTGGGCGGCAACTGGTCGAGCAGGGGGAAGAAAATAGTGCTCATGGACGAATGGGGCTGGCTATATCTGTGTTGCAGGATGTAACGGCTGTCCCTTTCCTGGTCGTTATCCCGGTACTGGGAGTGAGCGTAGGGCTAAGTACCATTGCGCCCTTGCTTGGTTCGGCAATTGCCAAGGCCATGTTTGCCTTTGCCCTGGTTTTTTTCATTGGCAGGTGGGTGCTTAGGCCTTTGTTTCGTTTTGTATCGCGCCGCCGTTCCAATGAAGTTTTCACCCTGACGGTGTTGTTTGTCGTGCTCCTGTCGTCATGGGGAACCTTTAGTTTTGGCTTGTCACTGGCATTCGGCGCTTTTCTGGCAGGCATGATGCTGGGTGAAACCGAGTTCAGGCATCAGGTAGAAACAAGTATTCGCCCTTTCCGGGATGTTTTGCTGGGACTGTTTTTTGTTGGCGTGGGGATGCGAATTGACCCCTCAGCCATAGCATCCACGTGGTTCTGGTCGTTGTCGGGTGCATTACTGATTATTGTTAGCAAAACACTGTTGGTCGCGTTCATTGTTTCATTAAGTGATATTGAAAAATCCGTAGCCTGGCGTACAGGTCTATTGCTGGCCGTAGGTGGTGAGTTTGGCTTTGCATTAATTGCACTGGCTTTGGATAACAATGTAATCACTGGCCAGCTTGGACAAATAGCGTTGAGCTCGGTCCTGTTTTCCATGGTACTGGGAGCATTTTTAATACTATTTAACGACAAACTGGCTGTATTTTTGAGTGGTGGCTTTCGTTGGAAGAATGAACATGATGGCAAACGGCATGAGGACGCTGGACAAAAGGTTGAATTAACAGCCGATAGACCAACGGTTCTTATTGGTGGTTATGGCCAGGTAGGCCATGCAATCGCTGTGTTATTGAAAGATAAAGGCGTGTCCAACATTGCCTTTGACACGGACCCGGACCGGATTGCCCGGGGCTGCGAGGATGGTTACAACGTCCATTATGGCGAGATGGAAGACATGGAATTTTTGACAACAATCCATGCAGAACGAGCTTCACTGATTGTACTGACCTTTAGCGATCCGGAAATTTCAATGAAGGTCATCAAGGCGTTAAAGGAATACTGCCCACAGGTTCCCATCATTTGCCGTGCCCAGGACCTGAAAACCAGTTCGGAATTACTTGGCGCAGGTGCTGTACACGCCCACCCAGAGGCGCTGGAAGCCAGTCTGCGGTTGGGGGCTATAACACTGAAGATGTTGTCTGTGCCTGATGAACAGATTGAAGTGGTTTTGGAGGATGTGCGCAATTGGGATTATCGTCCCCTGGTAGAGGAGCCGGTAAAGGATGACAAGTAGACACATTTACCCTGTGTTTCTTTCTGTACCGGTTTGGATATTCTCGATAATGCAGTTGCGGCCCTCGGTTTTTGCCCGATAAAGGTAGTCATCACAACGTTTTAGCAACTCTTCCAGAATCTCGTGAGGTTGTAATGTTGCAATACCTATGCTGGTTGTGACTTTCAAGCCTGGTGCAATCTCCGCGTTGGCCAATCCTTGCTGAATGCGGTTGGCGACCTTTCGGCTGACAAAGGTGTCCGCATTAAGCATGGCAATAATGAACTCTTCTCCGCCGGTGCGAAAAATTAAATCTGAATCACGGCAACTATTCTGCAAGAGACGACCAAAAAAACGGAGTACATCATCACCAACATCATGGCCTTTTTCATCGTTAATTTTCTTGAAGTGATCAAGATCCAGGGCAATCAGCGTAAAGGGGCTGTTGTGCACACGGGCTTCCAGGATCATTGAGTTAAGTTTTTCATTCATCTTCAGGCGATTTAATACACCCGTCAGTGCATCGGTCTCCGCCAGAAGAGATAAATCCTGTTGCTGTTGGTTAGAGCGGCTGACAAAGATGATGCAGGCAAAATTTACAATCAGGAGTGTGATGGCTGCACGCGTAGCGATGGGGATATTGATCATGTAGGCGGTCATGCCCACCACGACAAAAAATACAATCAGGTTGCAAACCCGGGCCACCCGCATGGGAAAAAGGACATAAATGGCGGTTACAGCCGCATAACTCCACAGCAGACCGATAACCCCTTGCTGGTATATAGAGATAAAAAAGTAGGCGACAAGGGCGCTTGTCAGCAAGATGGCATTAAGCTGGTAGTTAATCCGGTTTTGACTGGCGTGCCAGGCGGTAAATGCGTATGTCGTAATGATAAGCAGCGATATGAGGCCTACGACAAACCTGCCACTGATAAAATTACCTATCGCGAATGGCGCTATACATACTGTCGCAAAAACAGAGATAGTGAATATCGATTTATGCAGATGGGGATCTTGCTGATCACTTATTGAAATTTTTTTCAGGAAGTTATTCATCGGTTTTTGTCCCGGATACCCGTCTGGAATGATAGAGAGACAAGCCTTTATTGTCAGTAATTATGAACAAAAGGCGTATTTTTATTGCTAATTGGCTATTTAAACTGGATTTTTGTGAAAAATTGCCGCCTCTGACGCAGTTGGCTGGGCGAGGTGACTTGGATAAAGTGTCGGTTCAACCACTTGGGGACTTACTATGAAAACCAAAGCAGCCATCGCGTTTGCAGCAGGAAAACCACTGGAAATCGCTGAGGTTGAACTGGCAGGCCCCAGGGCAGGAGAGGTGCTTGTTGAAATCAAGGCCACTGGCGTGTGTCATACCGATGCATTTACTCTCTCGGGCGATGATCCGGAAGGTGAATTTCCAGCCATCCTGGGACATGAGGGCGCGGGTATCGTCGTAGAAGTAGGCGAGGGGGTTAAGTCGGTCAAACCCGGTGATCATGTGATCCCTCTCTATACCCCGGAATGTCGAGAGTGCGAGTACTGCCTACATCCCAAAACCAATTTATGTCAGGCAATCCGGTCAACCCAGGGGCAGGGTGTTATGCCCGACGGTTCCAGCCGCTTTACCCTGGATGGCAAACCAATCCGGCACTACATGGGTTGTTCTACCTTTTCGAATTACACTGTGTTACCAGAGATTGCCGTGGCAAAGGTGCGCGAAGATGCGCCGTTTGACAAGATTTGTTACATCGGTTGTGGCGTTACTACCGGGGTGGGGGCCGTGGCGTTTGATGCCAAAGTTGAACCAGGTGCCAATGTGGTGGTGTTTGGTCTTGGAGGCATCGGCCTGAATGTCATTCAGGGGGCCAAAATGGTGGGCGCTAACAAGATTATTGGCGTTGACCTGAATGAAGGCAAAAAGCCGTTGGCCGAACAGTTCGGCATGACCCATTTTGTTAATCCTAAAGACGTCGAAAACCTGGTGGACCACCTGGTGGAATTAACCGGTGGCGGGGCCGATTACTCGTTTGAATGTATTGGCAATGTCCACACCATGCGGCAGGCGCTTGAGTGCTGTCACAAGGGCTGGGGTGAATCCTGGATTATTGGCGTGGCCGGTGCCGGACAGGAAATCTCCACCCGGCCTTTCCAACTGGTCACGGGCCGGGTCTGGCGAGGCACGGCCTTCGGTGGCGCCCGCGGGCGAACCGACGTACCCAAAATTGTTGACTGGTATATGGACGGCAAAATCAACATCGATGATCTCATCACCCATACCATGCCGCTTGAAGAGATCAATACCGCGTTTGACTTGATGCATGAAGGCAAGTCAATCCGTTCAGTGGTTCTTTACTAATGCAACAGATCAGTGCCAGCAAAATCTTCGAAGGGCAACAGCTCCAGTATAGACACCGGTCGGACAGTCTGGACTGTGACATGGAGTTTTCTGTCTATTTGCCGCCCCAGGCTGCGAGCACCCGGGTCCCTGTGGTGTATTGGTTGTCCGGGCTGACCTGTACCGACCAGAATTTTGTTACCAAGGCGGGTGCACAACGTTATGCGGCTGAGCTGGGCATCGCCATTGTTTGTCCTGATACCAGTCCCAGGGGCGAAGGCGTGCCTGATGATCCCAATGGGGCCTATGATTTTGGCCTGGGTGCGGGATTTTATGTCAATGCGACTCAGCTGCCATGGAGCAGACACTACCAGATGTACAATTACGTCGTTGATGAGCTTCCCGGGTTGGTGAACGCTAACTTCGATGTCGACAGTGATCGTGCGGGTATTTCCGGACATTCAATGGGCGGACATGGTGCGCTGATGATTGGGTTGAAAAACCCGGAAAAGTATTTATCGGTCACTGCCTTTGCGCCTATTGTGTCCCCCCTGAATTGTCCCTGGGGACAGAAAGCCCTGGCCGGGTATCTGGGGGAAGACCGATCAAGCTGGTCAGGTTACGACAGTTGTGAACTGGTGAAAGAAGCTGAGACACACCTGCCCATTCTGGTGGATCAGGGCGAGGAGGATAAGTTTCTTGAAGAGCAGTTAAAAACAGAGTTGCTGATTAATGCTGCTGAGCAGTCGGAATATCCCATGCAAATCCGTTTTCAGCCGGGTTATGACCACTCCTATTTTTTTATCGCCAGCTTTATTGCTGATCACCTGGAGTTCCATTCGGAGTTCTTCTAACCCGGGCGTCCTACCTTGAATTTTCTTCTTATTCTTATTGCGATCGGGACTGGCCTGATACTGCAACGAACCCCTTTGCCGCAGATTCGCACCATTGTTCTGTTAAACCGGCATGTGCTCTGGATTGCCCTGCCGGCAACAGTTTTTAACTATCTCACGGGGCTGAGCTTTGAGTGGCGTTATTTCTGGATGGCCAGCGTAGCCTGGGTATGTTTCTTTGGTGCCTGGGTTTGGGTGCGTTTTATACAGGCGCGATTTTCACTGAGCCGTGCGACGGCAGGTTGCCTGTTACTTACCAGTGGTATTGGCAATACCAGTTTTGGCGGTATTCCCCTTTTGACCACCTTCTATGGACCTGAGGTACTCTCCGAAGTCATCATCCTGGATCAACTGGGTTCTTTTTTGGTGCTAAGTACCCTGGGGCTTGTTGCTGCATCCTTTTATGCAGGCAAAAAACCAAATGCCAGCGAAATGGCCAGGCGAGCACTCAGGTTTCCTCCCCTGATGTGTTTCGTGGTGGTCGCCATCATGAACACCATGGATCTGTACTGGCCCCAGCCTGTTCAGTCTCTTTGGAAAATACTGAGTCTGACACTGATCCCGGCTGCCCTGGTTTCAGTGGGCATGCAGATTAAATTAACCGCCTTTCGCGAACAGAAGCAGGCGCTCGTTCTTGGTTTGACGTATCAGCTGTTTTTGGCGCCCTTGTTTATATGGGTATGTTACAGCGCAGTTCTGAGCGGACGATCATTGGGCGTGGCCGTTCTTGAGGCAAGTATGGCCTCCAATGTGACGGCCAGTATCGTTGCTGGCAGCATGGGGCTGAATCCCCGATTGGCAACGGCCATGGTCAGTTCCAGTATCCCGCTCTCCCTGGCGACTTCCTATTTCTGGTTTTTACTGTTCGAGTATGTTCAGGGCTAGCTGTGTTCGATAGACAGAAAAATCAAAACGACCAGACAGCCTGAATTGATCCGCCGACCTCATCATATTCCGGGCCGATGGTCAGGGCAAAATCCATGTACCTGTCACTGTCGCCATAGCCTATGCCCAGTGAGGGGGTGTAGACCTGGTTTTCTGTATCTATTCGTACTCCGGCACGCAGGGCGGCACTGCTCCAGCCAGCATACTCTGCTCCCAGGGAAAGATAGCGCTTGTCAGGGTCAAACCCTTTTGCATCGTTTTTGGTTAAATCCAGTCCGGCGGTCAGGGTTAGCTCGTCGCTGGTGCGGGCGATACCCAGCCGGGCGATGGGATGATAGCGAATGGTTTTTCCAAGAATGGTGTCAAATTCTTGCGGGATAATGTTTTTTACAACCAGTCCAAGAGAATATTGCGGATTAAAACGATATGAAATGCCCAGATCGGCATTGAGCATGTGGTGTTTTTTTTGATATTGATTTTCCAGCAACTGGGGCAGTGAGAACTTGCTGGCTCTCTGGGAAAAATCGATGCTGTCTATTGCCACGTATTTAAACGTGGTGCCGAACGTCAGACCGTTTACCTCCTCAACTTCGGAGGCAAGACTAATCCCAAGTTCAGTGACATCCACGCCTTCCAGGTAAATCGTCGCGTCCAACTCTTCTTCTGACTGGTAGCGGAGATACTGTTGCAAATCGGGCAGGTCTTCGGCATTCCCATGATTTCGCAGAGCAGATTGCAAACGATCAAACTCAAAATACTCATCCAGTTCTTCAGCCAAACGTCCCAGCTGAATGGATGCTTCTACCAGCGGTTCTACCCTGGGATAGTCGTAATAGGTTTCCAGCTCAGTTGATGCAGAGCCGGTTTCAACGGCGTCATCGATCAGTGTTTCCAGGCGGTCAAAACCTATGACATCTCCCAGCGCTTCCACTTCCCTGACACCATCAACGATGTCGGCCAGGAGGTTGAGTACCTTGATACCCTGGTCAATTCGCTGCCGGTTCTGTTCAGAGAGCTCAATCAGGCCTCCGCCGATGGAATATTGACGTACGTAGAAGCCGGAACCCTTGTTACTCTCGGATTGGCTTGCGGTAATGCCATAGGAAGCGGATACATACAAAGGCCTGTCGGACAATCCATCAATATCAGATTCCCAGTCCCTCGCCCTCGAAGCCACTTTGCGAATATCGCTGGCCTCAAGAATGTTTGCGGAATAACGCTGCTCCATCGCGTACCAGGAGCGGTCGAACTTGGCTTGTGCATTATTTCTCTGATAATGGTAAAGACCACCGAGAAAATTGTTTCGATCAATTAGCCGAACGCCCAGATAAGGTTGGATTTGTGTTGTTTTCCGGTCGCTGTCAGGTGCGACGAGTAGAGCCGGGTTAAAAAGAGAGGCATTGGGAGCCCCATGAAGAGCGACGCCCGTCCCCCCCATGGCCATGGAGCGCGGATCAAAAGACAGGAAAGTGACGGCACTCGCCTTCATGGAAAACAACAAAAAAACCAGGCCTGAGAGCCAATAATATTTCATGAAGGCGTCCTGCAATTACGACTAAAAACTAGTTACAGCGATAGACAATAAATTCCTGTGTGCCATTCACGATTTCGCTGTTGGCAACCAGCGTATCTCCGCCCATCGTGACAGCACTGTTCTTGGCCAGGGTAGCAAGCTCTTCGGCAACCCTGCTTTCGCTACGGTCAATAAAGCCAACCCGGTCCCTTACGCTTGCAGAGGTCACACCCAGACGCTCGCACTGGGTTACATGTCTGGCTTCAACGACGACGACATTCTCGGCGTTCGCTGTGGGTTCAACCCAGGTGCATGCTCCGGTAAGGATCGCTGAGCCAGAGAGCAATAAAACAAAAAGGAATTGGCGGGAAAGATATGTGTTCATAGAATAACAACCTTTGTTGGGCAATCGCACAAATGCTAGCACAAAAAATATCGCAACTATGTTGCGTCTATCACCGGTAAGGCACTTAAAATACCGGTGTTCCCTTCTTAATTTCCACAATGCTTTTTATTTTTTGGTTGACTGCGTGACCTTTATGGATACTTCTTATCGAATGATGGCCGAATGGGTCCCGCAGCAAGCCGTGCTTTTGGCCTGGCCGCATGCATCCACAGACTGGGCTCCCTGGCTCGAATCCATTGAGCAGGATTATCTCAAGCTGGTCAGGGCCATCAGCCTGGCGGCCACCCCGATTATTCTTTGTCGCGACCAGGCACACCGTGCGCATGTCGCGCGCCAAATCAAGGGAGGATGTGTCCACACGCCCAAACTGGTTGTTGTCCCCTATAACGATACCTGGTGCCGCGATTACGGACCGATTTGCCTCGCGCATGAGAGTCATTTGCAGCTTCTGGATTTTCAATTCCGTGGCTGGGGTGATAAATACGATGCAGCCCTGGACAATGACGTCAATGGGCATCTGTCATCGCTTTGGAAGCCGCCTGTTAAGACAATTGAATTCGAACTGGAGGGCGGCAGTATCGAAACCGATGGTGAGGGGACGCTGCTCACGACCAGTCGCTGTTTGCTCCAAAGCAATCGAAATCCCGATGCCAACAGACAGCAGGTTGAAACCCTTTTGCAGGAAACCCTGGGGGTAGATCGTGTGCTCTGGCTCGACGAAGGTCTACTAATCGGTGACGACACGGATAGCCACATTGACAACCTCGCCCGTTTTGCCAATACGGAAACCATCGTCTATGCCTCATGCTCTCGTGAAGATGATCCCCACTATGCGCCCCTAAAAGCCATGGAGGAGCAATTAAGGAGTTTCCGTCAGCCCGATGGCCGCTATTATCGACTGGTTCCGGTAGAAATTCCCATGCCCCAGATCGACGAAAATGGCTCGCGCCTTCCCGCGAGTTATGTGAACTTCCTTATTCTCAATAGCATCGTCATCATGCCGGTGTTTGGCTGTCCGTATGATGCAGAGGCACTCAAAGCACTGGAAAAATGCTTCCCGGATAAACGCATTGTGACGGTCCCCGGGAATCATTTGATACGACAGTTCGGGGGGCCGCACTGTGCTACGATGCAGTTGCCTGTAAATACAGTTAATACCCTTCCTTAACGAGGCTTATGATGAAATTGCGTGCCGCGGTGATCCAGCAATCCGCATGGTCTGACAAGCAAAAAAGTCTGGCGGAAACTGAACGTTTGCTCGCCGAGTTATGTGCAGAACACCAGCCTGATCTGGTGTTGTTACAAGAGTTACACAGCACGCAGTATTTTTGCCAGGTTGAAGACCCCGATCTTTTTGATCTGGCTGAGCCTCTCGATGGCCCGACTTCAGAGCGCCTGTCTGCCATGGCCCGTCAATATGAGGTGGTTTTGGTTGGTGGCATTTTTGAAAAGCGCGCACCGGGTGTGTTTCATAACACGGCCCTGGTCTTTGACCGGGACGGATCACGTGCAGGCTATTACCGAAAAATGCATATCCCCGATGATCCGGGCTTTTACGAAAAATTCTATTTCACGCCGGGAGATGCTGAGCGATCCGATGGTTCCAGTGGTTTTACGCCGGTTGAAACCAGCATAGGCAAGCTTGGGGTACTGGTTTGCTGGGATCAGTGGTATCCGGAGGCGGCAAGATTAATGGCGCTCGCAGGCGCCGAGATTTTGCTTTATCCCACAGCCATTGGCTGGGATGTGACAGATGAAGCTGAAGAGCAAGAACTGCAAAAAAACGCCTGGCAGATGATTCAGCGTGCTCATGCAGTGGCCAATCACTTACCCGTGCTGGTGGCCAATCGTGTGGGCCATGAGGAGTCACCCCGAAGCGGTGATGTCGGTATCAACTTTTGGGGTAACAGCATGATTGTCGGGCACCAGGGAGAGCTGTTGGCCGAAGCCGGAGCAGAGGCGCCGGGATTCCTGTTTGCCGACATAGACATGCAGCGACGTGAGGCCTTGCGACGCATCTGGCCCTATTTTCGAGACCGGCGTATCGATGCCTACCAGGGATTGCTTAAACGCATGATTGATTCCTGACGTCTTGTGTTATCCAGGTAGTCAGACACAAAAAAGGGGGGAATCAATCCCCCTTTTTTGTGAGCTGACCGATTTGATCAGATATCAGTCATCCAGCGGTATAAACGCAAGCGCATTGTTGGGATTCATGGGAATCACCAGCTGATGCTGGGTTGAGTCGTAGCACATGGAAGCGGCGCTGGGGATGCCACTGGCAATCATTTCCGCTTCTTCGCCAGGTGCGATGCGTGACACGCTGCCATAGCGCACGCTGCTAACGTACTTGGTGCCGTCTTCGAGAATCACGACGCCGTCATTCCCGCCTTCAACGGCGTGTTCGGTTTTCAGCAGCTCACCCTCCGGGCTAAAGGTCATCACGTCGTTGTTGCCGATATTAACGACGACAACATTGCCGTCATTGTCCATAGCGACACCATTGGGTGCGTTAAGCGGGGCACCATCGACCAGGAGTGTGGATTCGCCATCGGCCGTGACTTTAAAAAGCATGCCATTTTCGCGGGTATTGGAAATGTAGGCGGTGCCCTCATCGTCAACAGCGATGCCGTTGAGGAAAGTGGATCCCTCGACTTCAAAACTGTTCAGTGGTTGACCGGATTCCAGGTCAAAGCTGCGTACAAAGGTGCCATCGGCAACGTAAAACACGCCATCTTTTATGACACTGCCCAGCGGGTTAACCAGATCCAGGTTCTCGCGGGAAACACCGATCCATTTGGAGGTATGAACACTGCCGTCCGGGTTGATCAGTGAAATATAGCCGTCATCGTCCAGATCGCTACCGCTGCGAACACCGGAATTGACCACCAGAATCAGATTGCGCTCGGGGTCAAAGACGCAGCTTTCAGCAAAGTGGAAACTGCCATATACCTTCACATTTGAAGACAGCGGCTGGACATTGCCATCTTCATCCGTTGCGCTCAGTGGACCGCCGACTTCGATAGGTCCCTGTGCAATCGCGGCAAAACTAAAAAGAGAAAAACCAAGAACTAGAAGAGAACGTTTCATTTTTATTGGCCCTGTTTTATGGAAAATCGTTTCCGGATTATACGCATCGTCGTGCGATTGTCAGTGGGATGGAAAAGTGAAACAGGTTACCAGCTGGTAAAAAATCAGTGCCTGGATCAGCCATCAGGGCAGGGGAATAAACTCCTGCTCGTCATCGACGACCTTGGCAAACCGGTCTTCTGCCCAGTCTTCCTTGGCCTTTTCAATTCGTTCCTTTCGGCTTGAGACAAAATTCCAGAAAATATGCCGCTTCCCGAGAGGCTCTCCACCGATAATTACAATAAGGCAATCTTCCTCTGCGTGCAGGGTTGTTGCTGGCTTGTTGCTCAATACGGCCATCTGGTGTGCCCGTATGTGTGAGCCGTCAATGTTGACTTCCCCGGAAACAACATAAACGCCTCGCTCCTCCTCATCCGGGATGGCAAGTGTTTGTCCGGCTTGCAGGCGGGCCTCCAGGTAAAGTGTTTTTGCGAATGTTTTAACCGGAGAAGTGGTTCCGTAGGCTGAGCCCATCATTAGCCGGACCGGAACACCTTCAACGTCAAGCCTGGGGACATCGGTCTCCGGGTAGTGATAAAACGCCGGGTCGATTTCCTCGTCTGCTTCAGGCAATGCCAGCCACAATTGCAAACCGTGCAAACGGTGTGCCTGTTCGGTGACCTCGGGGCGTTCGCGCTCAGAGTGGGTAATTCCCCGACCGGCAACCATCAGGTTTATGTCGCCGGGACGAATGGGCTGCCTGGATCCCAGGGAATCGCGATGAAGGATTTCTCCTTCAAAAAGATAAGTGACAGTGGCCAGATTGATATGGGGATGTGGTCGTACATTTACGCCGCTTCCGGCATCAAAACTGGCGGGCCCCATATGATCAAAGAAAATCCATGGGCCAACCATGGGAACCTGCCTGGAGGGCAATACCCGGCGAACACTGAATTCGCCAAGATCTTTCTCACGTGGTTCTATAACCCAGCCAATGGTTGCACAGGCGGAAGCACGGCAATGTTGATCTTCCTTGAGGCCGCTATGCAGGTTGCTCAAAACAGGCTCTCCCGAAGAAGTTGATTCCTCATTCTAGCGGCTTTTGAACTATTTTGCTCAGTAATACCTGTTCGCCGTTCGCTTACATTGGAGCAACAGCGCTACCATGTGTTTAACTATGGACACGGGCTTGTTATTAAATTGGTTTAAATACAAGCGACTTATCTGATACGCACAATAGGTGGAATCATGAAAAAATCCATATTCTCATTGCTTTGTTCTGTCTTTCTAATACTTGGCCTGATGGGTTGTGAGGAACAGGGGCCTGCAGAAGAAGCGGGAGAACAGATCGATGAAACCATCGAAAATGTTCAAACCGATCTTGAGTCGGCAGGAGAGTCTGCCATGGATACAGCTGAAGACCTGGGTAACGAAGCAGAGGATGCCTGCGAAGACATTAAAGAAGGGATCAACGCGGAAGACACCGACTGCTAATTGGAGTACCGGGTTTGTGACCGCCAGCTTTGCGGTCGTCCCGGTTTAATCCCGCTTAATCGGAGTGGAGACCTATGAAAAAATTTGGTCAGTGGTTTGTGCAGGGGCTACTGGTTTTATTTCCGGTGGTCGTTACCGTGGCAATTGTCTTGTGGCTGGCTACCAGCGCAGAAGCCACGCTTGGCCGTCTGATCAGGTATTTGCTGCCCGCTCAATGGTATTTGCCTGGCACCGGGATCGTTTCGGCGGTCTTGCTGATAGCGATGATTGGTCTACTGGCCAAACTTTACTTGTTCAGGGAGCTGGTCAAGCTGGTAGAGACCCTGTTTTCCAAAATCCCGCTGGTTGAGGTGATCTATACCAGTGTTCGGGACATCGCGCGCTTTGCCTCGGCATCCCAGAATGACGATGAATTGAAAAGTGCCGTACTGGTGTCCATCAATGAGGATACACAACTCATGGGTTTTATGACCGATGAGGACGTCCGCTTTTCCGACAAGGATGCCGATGATCTCTGCGCCGTTTATCTGCCGATGAGTTATCAGATAGGTGGTTACACGGTTTTTCTGCCCAAATCGAAACTGACTCCCCTGGACATGTCTGTGCAGGATGCCATGCGCTATCTGGTGACCGCCGGGATGACCAACCAGGGAAAGGGCAATGTTAGGGAGGTGGCCCAATAATGGTGCTCACTCGCCGATTAGATCAGGGGGTGCGGTGTATCGGCTGATTTGTATCCTGGTCCTGATCTGGAGCCCTACACTGATAGGGCAGTCATCGGTTTACCAGGTGGATTCGTCGGACTCCTTTATCCATATTTATACCGGTACCGAGGGCGCGCTTCGGGTATTTTCACACAGGCACCTGATTGCCATCACGGACATCAAGGGGCAATTGGTCTTGTCTGATGAAGGCAATCATGCGCGTCTGGCGTTACGGCCGGAGAGCTTTTTGGTTGATGACGAGATCGAGCGAGCCAGAGCCGCGGACCCGGAATTTCGCGAACCGGTTGCCGAACACATACAAGCCGATACGCGCGAGAATATGCTCGGCCCTCGTATACTGGATGCGCAAAATCACCCACTGATCAATGTAGAAATCCGGCTGGAACGCTTGTCCGCAACACCTTTGCTGGACGTAAAGGTTTTTTTGTTAGGTGTCGAGAAAACCCTGCAGATACCGGCGATCCTGGAGGTGGATGAACAGCGCGTCTGGGCAACCGGCTATTTTGAGCTCACGCACGCCGATCTGGGACTGGAGCCCTACACAGCACTGGGCGGGCTAATGGGCGTTTCAGAAGAGTTGCGAATGCAGTTTGAAATTCTTGCCGAAGCGATTCCCGCGACAGACGATACGGACAACTAAACAAGCCAAAACTATCGGATATACCCGGCAATGGACACAAAGTGGCAAATGGAACCAACCAGTACAAACAGGTGCCAGATGCCGTGGGCATGGCGCAGTTTGCGAAGCTTGTCCAGAACATAAAACAACACACCTGACGTATAGGCTATGCCGCCGGCTAGCAGCCAGGCCAGTCCCGCTTCAGGAAATATCGCCTCGAGCTGCGAATAACTCAGCACACAAACCCAGCCCATAATCAGGTAAATCATTACCTGTAGCCAGATGATCCTTTTTTTAATCAATGTATCCAGAAGGATCCCTGTCAATGCCAGCGACCAGATAAAGATCAGCATCAGCAGCATGCCATCCTGGTCCAGGGAGACCAGTAAATAGGGTGTATAAGTCCCGGCAATCAGAAGATAAATAGTGACGTGGTCCAGCACCCGAAACACCTTCTTTAGCCCGGGCGGCTTAAAGCTGTGATAAAGCGTCGACATGGTATAGAGCAACACCAGCGTTACGCCAAAAATAACAAAGCCGGTAACAAGCAGGGGGTCACTTTGTTGAATACTCAGGGTCAACAGTGCCCCAAAGCCGATCAGCGCCAGCACCGCTCCTACCAGATGAGTAATACTGTTAAGTTTTTCCCCGTAATACATGCCAACTGACTTCCGGATAAATCAGTATACAAGCTACCCCAAAAAGCAGGCTTACTCCAATGACATAGATGTTTATCATTGAGTTGTCGCCAAAGTAGCAATTAAGTTGCTATTTAGAGAATGGAATTCGCTAAAATCCGGGTTTTGTTTATTCACCAAATTTATGGATGCACCCAAATCCCGGCCCGCTCCCTTCGGTACCTTACTCGGTCGCGCCCCTGGTGGCGTTGAAGCCTGGTCATCGGAGTATAAAACGGCGGACCCGGTAAAATACCCCAGTCGCAAGTCGTTTCGCAGTTATTTGGACGGCATCTACATGGGCTATAAATGGCAGTGTGTCGAGTTCGCGCGGCGCTGGATGTATGTGAACTGCAGCTACATTTTTGATGATGTATCCATGGCTTATGAGATTTTTGAGCTGCGTTCGGTCCGCGATATTAACAGTGAACAGCGCCTGCCCCTGGCGTCTTTTCGCAACGGCAGCAAGCGCTGGCCAGAGCCAGGCGCGTTACTTATCTGGGAAGAAGGGGGTGAGTTCGAGCACACCGGTCATGTGGCCGTAGTCACGGAAGTCTTTGCAGACAAGCTGCGAGTGGCCGAACAGAATGTAGATCACCAGATCTGGCCGCAAGGACAGGATTACGCGAGGGAGTTGCGCGCCCAGGTCTCGGATGAGGGGGATTACTGGGTAGAGTGCTCATATGGTGATGCCAGCATTCTGGGCTGGGTAATACAGACCGAAGATCGCGAGCATGCTGAACCCCAGGATGAGATCGATACGGATCTGCTGAATCTTGAAGCTGCAGAAGTGGCCCACATGGGACAAGCTGCGAAAGGATGGCTTAATTTGGCCAACCCGGATGAAGCAGCGTATGTAGAGATGATGGATGGTCATAAGCTAACCAGCGTAGACGACGACCAATACCGTTTTTACCAGGTTTCCGAAACGGCGCTGGACGAACTGGAAACGGCGACCAATGAGCTGCATGGCCTGTTTATGCACGCTACTGATTACGTGCTGGAACATGATGAGTTGCTGGAAAAATTCAACCTGCCCAGGGCAATTCTGCCGCGAATCCGGCAATCCTGGGATAACCGCCTGAACCAGCTGATCACCAGTCGTTTTGATTTTTCAATTTCGGAGCGAGGGTTAAAGGTCTACGAGTACAACTGTGATTCCGCCTCCTGCTATATGGAATGCGGCAAGGTGCAGGGCAAGTGGGGGAAACACTTTGGCGCCAAACGTGGCCGCGACGCCGGGGAGGATCTGTTCAACGAGCTGGTCAAGGCCTGGCGTAATAGCGATGCTGAAAATATGGTACATATCCTCAAGGATGATGATCCCGAGGAAAACTACCACGCCCTGTTTATGGCCGATGCCATTGAGTCAGCTGGCTTGCAGGTAAGACTGGTCGATGGTTTGCAAGGACTGGTCTGGGACAATCAAGGCCATATTCGCGATCTTGAAGGCAATGTAGTGCGCTGGGTCTGGAAAACCTGGGCCTGGGAAACCGCTCTGGACCAGATTCGTGCCGAGTGTGAAGCTGATGATGCCATGAGTGAGTACGAGCCGCGTTGGCAGATCGGGGGACATCCACGTTTGGTCGATGTATTGCTGCGTCGTGAGGTGATGGTCTACGAACCTTTATGGACCTTGATCCCCAGCAACAAGGCGATCTTGCCAGTGCTCTGGTCATTGTTCCCGAATCACCCATTGTTGCTCAATAGCAGTTTTGAGCTGACTGACGACCTGCGCCAGACCGGCTATGTTGCCAAGCCTATTGTGGGTCGATGTGGTTACAACATTCAGTTGGTGGATGATCAGGATGAGGTGCTGGATGAGACGTCTGGCCAGTTCGGTGCTCGCGATACGATCTATCAACAACTCTTTCCGTTGCCCTATGTTGGCGATTATTTCACCCAGGTATCCACCTTTACTGCCGCCGGTCATTATGCCGGGGCCTGTGTCCGTGTGGACAAATCCATGATTATCAGCAAGGACAGCGATTGTATGGCCTTGCGGGTTCTGGCTGACGCCGACATGGCCAAGACATAGCTACATCAGGTACTGGCTCACCTGTCTAATAGCTTTTTTGTTACATTGCGGTTTGTATTTTTGAGGAGAAAGGCATGCAAAAACCAATTCACGATCTCCCATCCCTGTTTTCCCAGCTTGGACTGGACAGCTCGGAAGAGGCCATGGATAAGTTTATTCGCGAGCACAGCCTGCCAGAAGGCAAGGCCATTTATGAAGCCGATTTCTGGAATGATGGCCAAAAGGCATTTTTACGGGAAGCCTTTACCGAGGATGCAGATTGGGTGCCAGTTGTCGATGAATTGGCGGCGCTTCTGGGAGGCTGACAAAAGGGAGGCTAACAGGGGGCGTCAACTACGCTTATCGAATACGAACCCGGGATCCGTCGACCAGCTCACTATCGGGATAACTGACTACTCTTTGCCCCGGGGAAAGCCCGGACAGTATTTGTGCCTGAAGCCCATTACGCTGACCCACGTTTACTGCAGTTAAATGGGCCCGGTTTGCCTCTATTCTGTAAACGGCCCAGCGATCTTCATACCTGAAAAGACTTGACGCCGGAACCTGGAGTACCTGTTGCTCCTGCCAAAGCAGGAACTCGGCTTCAACCCGGTAGCCATCCCCCAACGTTCCCCATTCCTCCTGGGGAGAAACAATATCCAGAATAACCCAGACACGCTGTTCTTCCACGCCCAGTGCGGAAATCTTGGTAAAACCGACCGGCTCCACCAAGCGGACCAGGGCATCCAGTGGTGGACCACCCCAGTTGCTCAAAATAACTTCCATTCCCGCGTGAATATTGGCGGCATCGGCACTCAGTGCGTCCACAGCCACTTCCAGCGCGGCCGGATCACCAACTTCGAGCAAGGCTTCACCGGCCGATACCACGCCTTCACTTTCCCGGTAGCGCCTGAGTATGGAGCCGTAGACAGGTGAGAGAATGGGAACCCGTTCCTTGAGGACGCCACTGTCGTTCTGGGCGGCAGAGTATTGAAGTGCTGTACTGGCCGCGTCCAACTCGTATTGTGCGACATCCACCGCAAATTCTGAGGAGCGCAATACCGCCTGGGCGCGTTGCAGGCTGGACCGTGAAAGACTGAGTTCTTCCTGGGAGATAGCGCCAGTCTCTGCTAGAGGTTCCTTGCGGTTATATTCGGTGAGCGCGAGTTCTGCATCCGATTTTGCCGCTTCAGCGTTTTCCTGGGCTGATAATAACGCAGAACGTGCGGCTGCTACCCGGGCTTCCGCCTCGGCGCGTCGTCTGGGGTCCAGTACATCAGACCGCAGTGGTTCAAGCTCCGTCAGGGTTTCCCCTTGTTCAATACGGTCACCTACTTCCAGGTTAACGCGTTGCATATAGCCGGAAACAGGGGCGGAAATGACATAGCGATCCTTGACTCGGGTAATACCTTCTTCCCTGATGGTCACGAGCAGGCTCGATTCTGTCACTTCTGACTGCTCCACCAGTACAGGCTGTGGACTCAGGCTATAAACAAGTGCAATAACAACCAGTAAAGCAATACCTCCCCAGATCCAGAGTCGTAGTTTGCGCATGTTTATTCCCTCGTCTTGAGTACTCGAACCAAATCCAGGTGACAAACGCGCAGCCAAATGATGATGGCGGAAGCGATTGCCGACAAAAGGACTATGAGCGCCGAGAAGCCAAAAGTATATGGGCTCAGTACCAGGGGTACCCGGTACAAATCCGTTTGCAATCCCTCGACCATTACCTGACAGAGAAGGGTGCCCAGAATGAAACCCACAGGCAAACTTAGCAGCGTAAGCAGGCCCAGTTCGCCAAGAAGTATATAAGCGACCTCGGTGCGTCGAAAGCCCAAAACACGCATGCTCGCCAGCTCACGTGCCCGCTCGGAAAAAGTGATGCGCATCGTGTTATAGACCACGCCAAAAGCAATGACAGCACCAAGTGCCGCATTAATCAGGGTAAAAACGATCAGCACCCGGTCAAGGCTCTCATTAAAACTGTCGATAACCGTTTGCCTTAAATTGACAGAGGCCACTGCCGGGATATCCCGCAACCTTCGGTAGATGTCATTTGCCTGTAAATCGTCGATATTCATAAAGGCCATGTTGATAACCGGGCCTTCGCCCAATAGCCGGTTAAGCCCGGACTGGCTCATATAGGTTCCCAGTCCCAGATATTCCCTGGCGAGTGCGGTGACTTCGATCTCCCTGGTTGTCTGTGCGCCCTCGAGAAATTCCACAAACACGCGATCCCCTACGGAAAATCCCAGCTTGTCGGCCAGGTACTCACTGGCAAGCAGACCCTGTTCGGGCATAGGCACAGAATTGAGGTCTTCATCGAGTACGTGGCGCAACTGCTGGTTGGGTGTATACCCCTGGATACTGGTGCGATAACTGCGTTGCTGGTAGCGAAGAATAATGGGTGAAGCACGCGATCCTTCCAGGTAGTCCACACCGGGCAGGTTATCCAGGTCGTATAGCACCTTTGAGGCCATGGGTTCGTTAAACGTGATGGACAGATCTTCTTTTTGCGCCAGCTTGAATTGCACATGCATCATCAGATCAATGGCATCCTGCTGAAAATTACCCACCATCATAATCGCGCTAGCCAGGGAAAGACCGACAACAGAGAGCACAGATTTCAGGGGCTTGCGTTCCAGGTGTCGCATGATCATGCGGGTTGGCTGTGAAAGCAGGTCTTCCTTGCCCAGTCGCTCAAACAGGGTTCGGCGATAGCGTCCGGGTGGTTCAGGGCGCATGGCCTCGGCAGGAGGTAGTGTTGCGGCGGCATAGACTGCTTTCCCCGTACCGATAGCGGCGGTAAGCAGGGAGACAACAATGACCAGAAACACGGCCGGGTAGTTGGGGTCGTATATTAAGTCCGGGAAGCGGTAATACTCGGCATAGGTATTGGTGAGTAACTGGCCCAGGTAATTTCCCAAAATATAGCCAAACACCAGGCCAATCATGGTAATCACCAAGGTCATGTTCAAATAATGCCAGGCAATCTCCCGGTTGCTGTAGCCAAAAGCCTTGAGCACGGCGATGATTTCCCGTTCATTGGAAACTATCCGGCCTATTACCACATTCAGCAAAAAGGTCGCCACGCTCAGGAAGACCAACGGAAACATGAATGCCATGGTGCGCAGCTGGGCAAATTCTTCTGTGAGAAATTTGTTCGAATGCTGGTCTTCCCGCGTGTAGGCCCCACGCCCACCGTAAGGTTTTAGGTAAAAGTCGACATCTTGTATGACCTGTTTGATATTGGCACCTCGCTGAATCCTGAGGCTTAGATGGTTAAACGCGCCATCCATGTCGTATGCAGCGGCCAGCGGGTCGTAGGGCATCCAGAGCAGTCCATAGCGAAGGTAGTCGGGAAAGGTACTGCCGGGGGCAATCTGGTAAACGTATTCTGGCGACAGGCCAATCCCTACAATCTGTAATTTTTCCCGATGGCCCTTGATAATGGCGGTAACCTGGTCGCCCGGCTGCAGGGTATGGGCCTCGGCAAAGGCATCGCTAATCAGGACCTCATTGTCACGATAAGGGAGGGGCATGCGCCCTTTGAGAAGATGTATCTGGTTCAGGCGTGGCTCACCAAATTTCGGTAAAGAAAGCACATGGCCGGTAATGGGCTCATCGAAGTTCTCTACTTCCAGACTCAGGTTGGCGATTACCCTGGATTCCAGCGTGGACACCCCGGAAATCGATTCCAGTTCATAAAGCAGGGATTTGGGTGCGCGTGACAGGTTTACAAACACATCCCCAAATTGATATTCGCGATAAAAGCTGTTCCGGGTCTCCATCAGTGAGCTGTAGGCAGAAAGGCTCATGATGCTGACGGCACTGCCGCCCACGATAACCAGGGCAATGGCAAGGATTTGCCCGCGCAATCTCCATAACTCACGCCATAACTTTTTTTGCAATGAGGTTAGGACGCCCAAGGGATTACCAGCGAATTTTTTCGGGGGAAAGACGTTGGGTATTCACATGAATGTCACTGATACGTCCATCAGCGACACGAATAACCCGATGGGCCATAGCCGCGATATCCGCGTTATGGGTGATGATAATGGTCGTGGTTCCCAGTTCTCGATTAACCCTTTCCAGTGCGGATAACACGACGACACCGGTTTTGGAATCCAGTGCACCAGTGGGTTCATCACAAAGCAGGACCTGGGGGCGTTTGGCGATGGCCCGTGCTATGGCAACCCGCTGTTGTTCACCGCCGGAAAGCTGGGCTGGAAAATGATTTAATCGCTCTTCCAGTTTTACCAGCGACAGGGATTCTGCCGGTGTCATCGGGTTTTGTGCGATTTCAGTCACCACAGAGACGTTTTCCGCCGCGGTCAGGCTGGGTATCAGGTTGTAAAACTGAAAGACAAAGCCAACGTGGTTTCGGCGAAATTCGGTTAATTCCCTGTCGCTGGCCCTGGTCATGTCCTGATCGCGGTATATGACGCGGCCATCAGTGACGGTATCGAGCCCACCAAGTATATTGAGCAAGGTCGATTTGCCCGACCCGGAGGCTCCCAGCAGGACGACCAGCTCGGATTCATACAAATCAAGGTCGACTCCCCTCAGCGCATGCACCTGCACATCGCCCATATCGTAAACCTTGGTGACGCCCTCGACATGAAAGACGGTGTTTGTGCTCATAATTGCGGACTCTTTGCCGTGGCAGCCTGCCATCTTAAACGCGCCCATAGGCGGGCACTAGTTTTACCTTGGTATTTGCAGATTATTGGGGCGGATGCTGCGATGCACTTGATCAAGATCAAGAAAGCTCTCTAAAACGCGTGCTATTTTCAATGAAGGGCCTGTGTGTATTTGCGTTGTTCTACGGCCGCATGTAACCAACTGAGGCGTTCAAGATGAAAAAAATAGTCATTATCGGAGCGGGCGTCGGTGGCCTGCCAATGGCCTATGAGCTTCGTGAAAAGCTGGGCAAAAAACATCAAATTACCGTGGTTTCGGATTCCCCGACGTTTCAATTTGTGCCCTCCAATCCCTGGGTCGCGGTGAACTGGCGTGCCCGTGAGGAAATCTGTGTGGAGGTCGAAAAGCCTCTTCGCAAACACGGAATAGACTTTTCCTCCGCCGGCCTTAAAAAGCTGGATGCTGAAAACAACCGTGTTGAGTTGGGTGATGGGGGCATTCTGGATTACGACTATCTTGTGTTGGCGACGGGACCAAGATTGGCTTTTGATGAAATTTCGGGTCTGGGGCCCTCCGGATTCACACAATCCGTCTGTCATGTCGATCATGCTGAACACGCACGAGAGGCCTGGGAAACCTTTGTTGAAAACCCTGGCCCAATCATTGTTGGAGCCGCCCAGGGTGCGTCCTGTTTCGGCCCGGCCTACGAGTTCGCTTTCATTATGGATGCAGATTTGCGCAAGCGAAAAATCCGCGACAAAGTACCTATTACCTACATATCGCCCGAGCCATATATCGGTCATATGGGGCTGGACGGGGTGGGTGATTCCAAAACCCTGCTTGAGAGCGAATTCAGGGAAAGGCACATTAACTGGATTACCAATGCCAAAATCCTGAAAGTTGAAGAAAACACCATGCAGGTGGCCGAGTGCAACGATCAGGGTGAGGAAGTGCGTCAACACAGCCTGCCTTTCAATTACTCGATGATTTTGCCCGCATTCACCGGCATTGGGCCGCTGATGAATATTAAAGGGCTTGTTAATCCGCGAGGGTTCGTCGTGGTGGATGATTACCAGCGTAATCCTGCGTATCAGAATATTTACGCGGTCGGTGTTTGTGTGGCAATCGCTCCCCAGAAACCAACACCCGTGCCTACGGGTGTTCCCAAGACGGGATATATGATCGAATCCATGGTAGCCGCCACGGTAGAAAATATTGCTGTGGATATTGATGGCAAGGAGGCAGCCGCCACAGCGACCTGGAATGCGATTTGCCTTGCAGATATGGGCGACACCGGGATTGCGTTTGTTGCGTTACCGCAAATTCCCCCAAGAAACGTTACCTGGGCCAGAAAAGGGAAGTGGGTACACATGGCCAAGATCGCGTTTGAAAAATACTTTCTTCGCAAAATCCGTACAGGGAATACAGATCCCTATTACGAGCAAAAAGTACTCAAATTGCTTGGCATAGAAAAACTGAAAACCTGACAGGATTTGCTTTTACCGGAGCGATGACACCTTGATAAGAACCTGTCCTCATTGTCAGGCCAAAAATCGTATCCCGCCAGGATTTTTGGCCTCAGAGGGAAAGTGCGGGCGCTGTCGACAGGCGCTGCCACCCCAGGCTGAACCCATTGATGTCGATGGGCCGATGTTTGATGAAATCCTCCGGAAAGCAACCGTGCCTGTGCTGGTGGACTTTTGGGCGCCCTGGTGCGGACCCTGCAAAATGGTGGCCCCGGAGTTTGCCAAAGCCGCCAAGGCGTTGGCTGGCAAAGCGCTTTTGTTAAAAGTAAACACAGAAACCCAGCAACAACTGGCGGCCAGATTTGGCATTCGCAGTATTCCCTCATTCAAGATGTTTGTTCACGGAGAAAAGGTGCTGGATCAGTCAGGTGCACTTTCGTCCGGACAAATTATCCAACTGGTGCAACGCAACTAATCTTCGGTGCGAAGTTGCTTGAATGTGGCCGCGAACCTAGCCATAGTTGTGCGGTTAGCCAATTCAGCTTGTAAAGTTGGGAGGTACAGGGACGATGAAAGTGCGCTATTTAGTGCTGGGTCTGTTAATGGCTGTTTCCTTGTTTCGCGCTGGCTCGGCGCAAGCACAGGACACCGTATGGGTCTTGGATATTGAAGGTGCCATCGGTCCCGCTGTCGCGGACTACATGATTCGGGGTCTTGACGACGCCCAGACTGAGAACGCACAAATGGTGGTATTGCGCATAGACACGCCGGGGGGGCTGGACAGCTCCATGCGCGATATGATCCAGGCCATTCTCGCTTCCCGAATTCCGGTCATTGGCTATGTTTCTCCCGGTGGCGCACGTGCCGCCAGTGCCGGAACCTATATTCTTTATGCTACCCATATTGCCGCCATGGCGCCCGCAACAAATCTGGGGGCGGCGACGCCAGTGCAGATGGGCGGTACTCCTTCACTTCCCGGGATGACCGAAGAGGAAGGCAATGAGGAAGCCGGCTCTGAAGAGCCGGCACCCGCCGGAGCCCAGCCTTCCACGGCCATGGAGCGCAAAATTATTAATGATGCCACGGCCTACATTCAGGGGCTGGCCGAATTGCGTGGACGCAACGCCGAATGGGCAAAACAGGCAGTGACAGAAGGCGTCAGTCTGTCGGCGACCGAAGCCCATGAACGCAACGTGGTAAACCTGATTGCCACTGATTTGACCGATTTGCTGCGCCAGATTGATGGGCAAACCGTTGCACTGGATGAACAAACCAGTGTGCAGCTAACCACGGCGGATACCGATGTGTATGAACACCCGGTGGACTGGCGCAGCCAGTTTCTTGCTGTCATCACCAATCCCAACATTGCCTATATTCTGGTGATGATTGGTATCTACGGGCTGATTTTTGAATTTTCCAATCCAGGCATGGGTGTACCCGGTGTTGTGGGTGCGGTTTGCTTGTTGCTGGCGATGTACGCCTTTCAGGTATTGCCCGTGAGTTACGCCGGGCTGGCCTTGATTTTGTTAGGTGTGGCGTTGATGACCGCGGAAGCCTTTGCCCCCAGTTTCGGGATTCTCGGGCTGGGGGGGATTGTCGCCTTTGCGATTGGATCCATCATTTTGATGGATACCGAACTGCCCGGTTACCAGATTGCCCTGCCGCTAATCGCCGGGTTGACGGCATTTAGTGCGGCCGTCCTGATGATTGCCCTGGGGCTTGTGATTAAGTCCCGAAAGAAAGCGGTGGTTTCCGGGCTGGATACACTGCTGGGTCAGACAACTGTGGTGGAATCCATGCACGATGGAGAGGCTTATGTCTGGCTGGAAGGGGAGCGCTGGCATGTTCGCTCCAGCGAGCCGTTGGAAATTAATGATTCCGTTCGCGTGACAGATACCAGCGGGGTTCTGTTAACCGTGGAAAAAACTCATCAGAGAGGTAACTCATAATGTTTGATTTGCAATATTTCGGAGGCATCATCCTTGTTCTGGCCGTTCTGCTGGTGCTCAGTATGTTCCGCATTTTGCGCGAGTACGAGCGGGGTGTCGTCTTTATGCTCGGTCGCTTTTACAGCGTGAAGGGGCCTGGCCTGATCATCATCATCCCGGTTCTTCAGCAAATGGTTCGCGTCGATCTGCGTACCGTGGTCATGGATGTCCCTACCCAGGATGTGATCTCCCGTGACAACGTGTCGGTCAAGGTTAACGCCGTTGTCTACTTTCGTGTGATTGATCCGCAAAAATCGATTATCCAGGTGGAAAACTATTACGAGGCTACCAGCCAGTTGTCACAGACAACACTGAGGTCTGTACTGGGTCAGCATGAGCTCGATGACATGCTGGCGGAGCGCGACAAGCTCAATTCGGATGTCCAGGATATTCTCGACAAACAAACCGATGCCTGGGGTATCAAGGTGTCCAATGTGGAAATCAAGCATGTTGACCTGGATGAAAGCATGATTCGGGCGATTGCCAAACAGGCCGAGGCCGAGCGGGTCCGTCGCGCCAAGGTTATTCATGCCCAGGGCGAGTTTGAAGCCTCGGAAAAACTGCTGGATGCAGCCAATGTGCTGGCCAAGCAGGAACAGGCACTACAGTTGCGTTATCTGCAAACCCTGGTGGAACTGGCCGGTGACAAGAGCTCGACCATCGTGTTCCCCATGCCGATTGACTTGATGGAAGGCATCAAGCGTTTCGCCAAGGGTCAATAGGCTATAAAAAATGGGGTCAGAGTAAATTTTTACTCTGACCCCGCCTTGAGAATCAGCTGCGGATTTTGTAGCCAGTTTTAAAGATCCAGCCAATAGTGGTCAGGCAGACCAGCATAAACAGGGCAATCATTCCCAGGCTCACGCCAACATTCACATCGGCAACGCCATAAAAACTCCAGCGAAAACCGCTGATCAAATAGACCACCGGATTAAGCAGGGCGATCTTTTGCCAGATGCCCGGCAGCATGTCGATGGAATAAAAACTGCCGCCCAGAAACGCCAGTGGCGTAATAATCATCATGGGAACCAGCTGCAGCTTCTCGAAGCCGTCAGCCCAGATACCAATAATAAAACCCAGCAGACTGAAGGTGACTGAGGTCAGTATCAGGAAACCCAGCATCCAGATGGGATGGGCGATGCTGTAATCCACAAAAAATCGGGCGGTAATCAAAATCAACAGGCCAAGCAGCACGGACTTGGTCGCCGCGGCTCCCACATATCCGGCGACGGCTTCCAGCATGGAGACAGGCGCGGATAAAAGTTCGTATATCGTGCCAGTAAATTTGGGGAAATAAATACCAAAAGATGCGTTGGAGACACTGTGCGTCAGCAGGTTGAGCATCACCAGCCCCGGAATAATAAATGCCCCATAACTGATACCGCCAATGTCGCCCATACGTGAGCCAATAGCGGCACCAAACACCACGAAATAGAGGGACGTCGACAAGACAGGCGACATGATGCTCTCGCCCAGTGTGCGGAAAAACCGGGCCATCTCAAATCGGTAGATCGCGCGAATTGCGAAAATATTCATACAGGCACCTATTTCCGGTGAACCAGATCGACAAAAATATCTTCCAGGGAGCTTTCCCTGGATTTCAGGCTTTTGAAATCAATTCCCAGTTCGTCCATTTTTCTCAATAAAGCGGGAATGCCAGTGTGTTCCTGCTGGCTGTCAAAATTGTAAATCAGGGAATGGCCCTCATCGCCCAGCTCAACTGCATAGCTCTGCAATGCGGCGGGAACAGCATCCAGGGGCTCCTGCAATTGCAGGGTAAGCTGTTTTTTCCCGAGCTTGTTCATCAGGGCATTTTTTTCTTCGACCAGAATGAGTTCACCCTGGTTAATGACGCCGATGCGGTCGGCCATTTCTTCCGCTTCTTCAATGTAGTGAGTGGTCAGGATAACGGTCACGCCATGGGCTCGCAGTTCCCGAACCATTTCCCACATATCCCGGCGCAGCTCGACATCCACGCCCGCGGTAGGTTCGTCGAGAAACAGGATTTCCGGTTCATGGGCCAATGCCTTGGCAATCATGACGCGGCGCTTCATGCCGCCGGAAAGCGCCATGATTTTGCTGTGACGCTTTTCCCACAGCGACAGGTCGCGCAAAACCTTTTCTACATGGGCGTGGTTTTTGGGTTTACCGAAAAGTCCCCGGCTGAAATTGACGGTGGCCCAGACTGTCTCGAACGCATCGGTGGTTAGTTCCTGGGGTACCAGTCCGATTTTCTC
The DNA here is from genome assembly GCA_965222065.1 of Pseudomonadales bacterium. Classification (GTDB taxonomy): domain Bacteria; phylum Pseudomonadota; class Gammaproteobacteria; order Pseudomonadales; family GM7GCV1; genus GM7GCV1. Next base: position 1,175,727 of record OZ244933.1, on the reverse strand, counting down.
CCGTGCCGACCGATATTGCTTAACGACATCGAATCCGCCAGCCAGTACCCTGCCTGCCGTCGGATTGACAATGCCGCAAATGACGCTGATCAGTGTGGTTTTCCCGGCCCCGTTGGGACCCAGAAGCGCAAAAATCTCACCAGGTTCTATGTCCAGGCTGACGTTTTTTAAAGCCTGGAAACCGGAGTCGTAGGTTTTATCGAGCGCCTGTATGGAGATGACAGGTTCCACAGTCGTTCCTTTTACGTTTTTATGCTCAGGAGGGGGCAGCACTTTAGCAAAAAACCTGTGGGTTTGGGTTAGCTACTTTTGGTCTGGCTTACTGTAAGCGCCATTTTTATTTTGGAGTGATATTCTATGGCTTTATTTTTTCTAAATAACCAGAGGCTGCTATGTTCCGCTCCGGATTTACTTCTCGTCACTTAAGAATGCAACCAGGCAGGCAAACAAAAAATACTTTATTGATTCTGGCCGTTGCAGCAGGGCTGGCTGGGTGCTCCCGGGACGAAGGTCCCACATCGGAAGAAATATTGGTGGATGAGGGAACAGAGATGGAAGCCAGTCTTTGGCAAACCTTTGACGACCCTATGGCAGCAAGCTACATAGACCAGTGTCAGTCCGATTATGAACAGGCGGAAATGCTGTTTAATAATCTGGCAGATGGGCAGGTAGCGGCCGACAGCATCCTGGACGAATTCAATCAGCTGGAAATTGTCCTGGATCGTGTGGCCTCGAGCGCAAGCCTGTATCGCAATGTTCATCCCAACCCAATTGTTCGCGAAGCGGCTGATCTCTGTCAGCAAAATGTCTATGCGCTGTTTTCACGGATCGGTTTATCGCGGCCGCTCTATGACCAGCTGGAAAGGGTAGACACTGAAACCCTTTCTGACATTGACCAGCGCTATCTGGCAAAGATGCGCGAAGACTTTGTGCTGGCCGGGGTGAGCCAGGATGAAGCGACCCGTGATCGTATTGCCGTTCTTAACGAAGAACTGGTCAAGATAAGCCAGGCGTTTAATCGCAATATTCGTGAAGATGTCCGCGTGCTGGAAGTTGCTCCGGAAAGGCTCCAAGGATTGCCGCAGGACTATATTGATGATCATCCCCCCAATGAGAACGGAATGGTCGAGATCACGACAAATTACCCGGATTATTTGCCGGTGATGCAATACGCCGAGGATGATGAACTGCGACTGGAGCTATACAAGATTTTTCGTCAGCGGGGCTATCCCGCCAATAAAGAGGTATTGGAAAACCTCCTGGCAAAACGCTATGAGCTGGCCAACCTGGTCGGCTTTGACAACTTCGCCCAGTATGTCACCTCAGACAAAATGATCGGCTCTGCCGAAAATGCGGCCAACTTTATTGAGCGGGTCAATGAGATTGCCCGGCCCCGTTCCAATGAGGATTACCAGATCCTGCTGGATCGGCTGAAAGAAGATGACCCGGACGCCACGGAAGTAGGCGACTGGCAAAAAACCTATCTGGAAGAGCTGATTAAAAATGAGGTTCATCAGCTCGATTCCCAGGAAATCCGTCAGTATTTTTCATACCGGAAAGTTCGCGATGGCATCTTTGGGCTGGTCGAAACCATGTTCGATGTAGAAATTGTGCCCTGGGAAACCGAGGTCTGGCACTCCTCCGTGGAAACCTGGCAGATCGTGGATGATGGCGATCTGATCGGCCAGTTCTATCTGGATATGCATCCCAGGGATGGCAAATACAATCACGCTGCGCAGTTTGGTGTTCGTGAGGGTGTGCAGGGTGTACAGACCCCTGTCGCGGCGCTGGTCTGTAATTTCCCCGGCGGGGATGGTGGTGTCGGCCTGATGGAGCACAACCAGGTAGAGACCTTCCTGCATGAATTTGGCCACTTGCTGCACACCATTTTTGGTGGTCACCAGCCGCGTCTGTCCCTGTCCGGGGTCAATACCGAACGGGATTTTGTCGAAGCTCCTTCCCAGATGCTGGAAGAGTGGGTGTGGGATGCCGATACCCTGAAAACATTTGCCACGGATAGTAGTGATGAAGTCATACCGGACGTGCTGATTGAAAAAATGAACGCAGCCAGGGATTTTGGGCGAGGGCTCTGGACGCGACACCAGATGTACTACGCCGCGCTCTCGTTGAATTATTACAACCGCCCTCCGTCAGAGGTCGATCTTGACCAGATGATGATGGATTTACAGGCGGAATATTCGCCATTCCCCTATGTCGAGGACACCCATTTTTACACCAGCTTTGGCCACCTGGACGGCTATTCGGCGATTTACTACACCTACATGTGGTCCCTGGTCATCGCCATGGACATGTTTAGTGAATTTGAGAGAGAAGGGCTGCGCAATCCGGAAGTTGCCCAGCGCTACCGGGAAACTGTCTTGGCACCAGGGGGGTCGAAAGATGCGGCGCAGTTGGTCGAGGATTTTCTGGGTCGCCCCTATAGCTTTGAGGCCTTTGAAAATCTGCTTAACGCGCCAGAATAAGACGGTCTATAGCTAAATCGACACAGTCAGCTTGTTGCTGACTGTGTCGACAAGTCGTCCTGTCAATCAGGCGGCGGGTTTGTAGCTGGCCAGCCAGTGGGCGTAAGGTGCAGGTAATACCCAGTCCGGGTTCTCGATACCCAATTCCAGGGCAGTATCCCGGGTCCAGTGTGGGTTCGCCAGTTGGGCGCGTCCAATCAATACCAGATCCATTTGGCCTTCAGCAATCGCTTTTTCAGCCGCTTGCGGATCGTCCATGCCCCAGGCAGTAGCCACGGGAATGTCTGCCTCGCGACGGACACGCTCGGCGATAGGCGCCATAAATGCGGGCCCCCAGGGGATATCCGAATTAGGGGTGTTAAAGCCCATGCTGACACTGATGAAATCCGCGCCTTCCTGCTTGAATTTTTTCGTCAGCTCAATCGCATCGGTCAGGGTTTCTTCATCGTTACCATCGAACTCGACCATGCCAAAACGAATGGACAGAGGCAGGTTTTCCGGCCATTCGGCGCGAACTGCCTTCAATGTTTCCAGCAGGAAGCGACCGCGGTTTTCGGCATTGCCGCCATATTCATCGGTACGCTGGTTGGCATGGGGTGAAAAGAAGCTCGATGCCAGATAGCCGTGTCCATAGTGCAATTCCAGCCATTCAAAACCGGCATCGCGGGCACGACGAGCGGCGGCAACAAAATCGGCTTTAACACGCTCGATGTCTTCTTTTGTCATTTCCCTGGGCGTTCGGGGCAGAATGCCACCACCAAAGGCAATGGGTGACGGACCAATGGGTTCCCAGCTATTGGGATCTCCTTCAGGGATATGGTCGTCACCTTCCCAGGGTTTGTTGGCGCTGGCCTTGCGACCGGCGTGCCCAATCTGGATACCCGGAACGGCACCGGCGGATTTGATGGAAGCGGCGATTTCGGCCATACCTTCGGCCTGCTCGTCGTTCCAGAGTCCGGTACAGGCCGGGGTAATACGACCTTCGGGAGAGACAGCCGTGGCTTCAACCACGACCAGCCCGGAACCACCGCGAGCCAGTCCGGCGTAGTGCGCCTGGTGCCATTCATTGGTTAAACCATCTACTGCGCTGTATTGGCACATGGGAGGAACCGCAATGCGGTTGCGCAGGGTGACATCTTTGAGGGAATAAGGGGTAAATAAAGCGGACATCTATACCTCTGGGAGTGTTGCTGTTGCTGAGGGGGTTGTTCAATCATTCCTTAACCGGGGCAAAAGCCGGTTAATCATCTTCAACTATGATTGCTGCTTCATGGCAGCGTCCAAATGGCACGTGCCATCAGACAGGAAGGCGGCATCCTAGCTTCGAGCAGGACAGGCATCAAGCCTAAAACCTGTTTTGAGCACGGGATACCGCATCAGTGTCCCTTGATATGGGCAAATCCGGTAAATAAAAGGCCTGGGGGCAGCTTTTTACTGAATAGCAATAAACAAACGATCGGTCGGTGATCCGGTTTTTTACACTGTACCCAGCATGTATTTTTTGGCACTGATCAGGGATGTGGCCGTCACCAGCAGGCTGATCAGGGCAGCGCCCCAGATGGGCATGCCAAGTGCGGACATCACCAGCGAATTAAAAAGCTGGCCTGCGTAGCCCGGGCCGCCGATCCCGGTCAGGATGAACAAGCCACAAAGGATGCCGATAAATACACCCAGGACAGGTATGCCAATACGCAGCCAGACAGGTGGCCACTCAAGTTTGTCCAGGCGCTCAGATAGTTGCTCTTCAAACTCTTGTGTGGGCATGTAGGGTTCGGAGTCCCGGACATTGGCAAACAGTTGGTCAATTTTGTCAGTATTCATAGTCTATTCTCCGCGCCAGTCTTCGAGAGCTTCGGCCAACAGTTGGCGCCCCCGATTAATATGTGTTTTAACAGTACCAAGCGGGATTTCCATGATATCGGAAATCTCCTGGTGCGAGTATTGGCGATGCAAGTGCAAGTGTACGGCTGCGCGCTGATCCGGGGATAGTGCTTGCATCGCTCTTGCAAGATCCCGGTGAAGATCCGCCTGGTCACTTGGCTCTGATTCCGAGTGCCCGGCTTCTTCCTGCCAGTCATCGCCGACATATTCCAGATGTCTGGTTGAGGCACTTTTTTGATGATCCAGGAAGATTCGATAGGCAATACGATACAACCAGGTAGAAAAAGTGGACTCAAAACGAAACTTCGAAAGCGACTGATAAGCCCGTAAAAATGTGTCCTGGGCCAGATCATCAGCCAATGCTTCGTCCCAGCAAGTCCACTGGCGCAGTGAATAGCGCAAGGTGGACTGGTGTCGCTTGATCAACTGATCAAACGCGTGCCGGTCCTTGTGAATCAGCACGCGCTCGATCAGGTTCTTGTCAGAGACCATGGGGCGAATTCGCCTTTGACTGTCGTTGCTTTAAATGGTGTCGGATGTTTCGTCAGACTTGTTTTCGAGCTTCCACAGCAGCAGGTAAGCCAGTCCCATGCACACGGGAATTGCACCGATAGCCATCAGCGTATGGCTGACAAAGAAGCCGAAGATAACGATACCGGCACCTGCGCCCAGCGATACCACACCCTTTCTCAGGCTGGCATTTTTCGGGGCGCCATCCATTTCGCCATTAAGCAATCCTTCCGGAATGGGCTGACCGCTTTCCACAATTTTTTCCAGCAGAGACATACGGCGCTTCTGACGGTTATACCAACCCAGGACAATAATCCCGGTAATCAGTACCGGTGTGCCAAAAACAGACAGGATGGCAATAACCGGAACCACGCCAGATTCACTGGGGTGGATATTAATGCCGCCGCGACTCAATTCTGCAGCAACATCTGCCGGAATATGGCTTGAGCCACCACTCTGTGCCAACACAGCGCTAGCACCGAATGCCAGCATTACACAAAGAAAAATGTTTACTAGGTTTTTCATCTGGATAGTCTCCATATTTTGTTAGGGTTATTAATTTGACGAGACAGCATCCACTCTGGATTCAAAAAAATTAAAAAATTTATTTTTTTACTGGAGTCGTGATTTCCACAGGCCCACAGAGCCATATCATGTGTGGGGAAGATGCCATTCTGCAAATATTTTTTGATTCAAAAAAAAGCGCGCGCAGACCTTTGGGGGTAGCGCGCGCCAGGTGGGGTTCCTTTCAGAGACCCTGGGGGGTAATGACCTGTTTGATGCTGCTCACATGGGATCTGAATGATGGTAATGATCACTCTTCGATTCGTGTGGCAAACATATCCGCTCTATAAGCTTCAGCATCCTGTTGATAAAGATCGCGAAGGTAGTCTGACCAGCAACCGGAAGCAGTATGGTTTACCGCTTCGTTTGGTGCGACGTAGCCGTATCGTGATTCTTCAACGGAGGGCTTCGCAGTGACTTCCTGCAACTCGTTACGGGATCCTGTGTCCTGGGCAATAACCTGGTGGGCGCTGAACACAAGGGCAAGGCTGATTAATACATTGGTAAGGCTTTTCATCTGGACTGTCTCCATGTTTGTAAGGGTTATTAATTTGACGAGACAGCCGTCCGGGTGGATTCAAAATAATAAAAATATTTACCGAATAAAAAAGCAGTGACCTGCCGGATAAACCTGTGACCCCGTGAGAGCAAAGCTATAGACTGCGTTTTCTGTTTTATTCACGGGGATGTTTTCTTGAAGCCATTCGTTGAAATTTATGATCGCGCGGCCAAACGCAAGGGCGGCGCAAAAGAGCTGGAAAAAATGATCCGGCTGCCTATGAAAACGCCCAAACAACTGGCAAATATCCCTGACGACCGCTATCTGGCTGAAATGACTCGTGGCGTATTTAATGCCGGCTTTGTCTGGAAGATCATTGAGCACAAATGGGATGGCTTTGAAGAAGCATTCTGGAAATTCAATGTGATGCGCTGCGCGTACATGTCTGACGAAGATATCGACCGGCTTGCCGAAGATGAGCGCATCGTTCGCAATCGCCAAAAAATTACCACCGTGCGGGACAACGCCGTCATGGTGTTTGAGCTGTCCAGTAAATACGGTTCCTTTGGCAAAATGATTGGCGACTGGCCGGACCAGGATTATATTGGTCTTCTCGACTTGCTGAAAAAACGCGGTTCACGCCTGGGTGGGTTGACCCCGCAATACGCTTTAAGGCGTTTGGGCAAATCCGGATTTGTGCTTGGCAGGGATGGCACCGCTGCGCTGATTGATGCCGGGGTGATTGATAAATTCCCTACCGGCAAGGCGGCCATGAGAAACGTCCAGGAAGCCTACAACCAGTGGATGGAAGAGTCGGGGCTGAGTCTGGCGCAAATTAGCCGGGTTCTGAGTCTTTCGATAGACGCTGTGTAGCTATTTAGAAAACTATTTTCGAGGCGGGTGATATGAAAAAAACAACAGACTTGCGCCGGCCAGGCGCTCTTGGGACGGGCTTAATACTATTTCTTTGCTTATTGACCATGAGTGCCACGGCAGCGGAGCGAGCTGCGCTGATACGCGATAACGTGGCCATTTTTTATCCTGATAATTTTGATGCCGATGCCAACCTGCCTTCATTTGCCCTACTGGAAGAACCCGAGGAAATTGGCGCACTGCCCGCAGACTGGAAGATCCGTGTTGACTTCTCTTCAGCATTTGGCCAGCCCATGGCGAGGGTGGCAGTAGACAGCTCGACCAATCTTTACGGTGGGGGCGAAGCGTTAAACCGATTGCTGCGTAAGGGGAGTAGCCAGATTCTCTGGAATACCGACAACTACGGTTATGGCCGGGATGATGGTGCAAAACTCTATCAATCGCATCCCTGGGTGCTGGCAGTGCGGCCGGATGGCAGTGCCTATGGTGTTCTCGCTGACAACACCTGGAAGCAAACGCTCAGTATGAGCGACGATATCACTTTCAGTTCCGAGGGGCCGCCGTTCCGGGTGTTGGTTATTGAGGGCGAAACCCCGCAAGAGGTGTTATCAACCCTTGCAGACCTGACCGGAAAGATGCCCCTGCCGCCTCGTTGGAGCCTTGGCTTCCAGCAATCGCGATACTCCTACTATCCTGAAAGCCGTGCCAAAGAGATTGTCGATACCTTTCGCGAAAAAGAGATTCCTATCGATGTTCTCTGGTTTGATATCGATTACATGGATGACTTCAAGGTTTTCACTTTTGATCATGAAAGCTATCCAGACCCCAAAGCCATGAATGCCTACTTGCACCAGCACAAAATGAAAGGTGTCTGGATGATTGATCCGGGTGTGGGTATCGAGGAGGGCTATTTTGTCTATGACACCGGAACCGAGCTGGACGTCTGGATGAAGGACAGTGAAGGCGAGGTCTATGAAGGTGAAGTCTGGCCCGGCCCTACCGTCTTTCCCGATTACACCCAGCAAACAACTGCCGAATGGTGGAGTGAGTTGTACCGGGACTTTATGGCCATGGATATCGACGGGGTCTGGAACGACATGAACGAGCCTGCAGACTTTACCGGCCCGGATGGCTCTGTCCCTGAAGATAACCTCCACGCCGGTGGATTGCGTTTAACCCCCAATGGCAAACCGCTGCCTGCCGACAGTCACCTTCGTTATCACAACATCTACGGCATGTTGATGGTTAGAGCATCGCGTCAGGGGATTGTTAACGCCAACCCGGACAAGCGTCCGTTTATTTTGACTCGTGCCAATTATCTGGGCGGCCATCGATATGCCGCTACCTGGACAGGGGATAATAATTCCACCTGGGAACATCTTCGGCTTTCCGTTCCCATGTCGCTGAATTTGGGCTTATCAGGTCAGCCCTTTAACGGCCCGGATATTGGCGGGTTTATTGGCAATGCCTCGCCGGAGCTGTTCGGGCACTGGATGGCTATCGGCGCTTTCTATCCATTTGCTCGTGCCCACTCCGCAATCGAGAGTGACGATCAGGAACCCTGGGCCTTTGGGCCGGAAGTGGAAGAGGCCAGCCGTGTGGCGCTGGAGCGACGCTACCGCCTGATGCCTTATTTATATACCCAGTTTTATCATGCCTCGGAAACAGGTATCCCCGTCATGCAGCCAACGTTTTTTGCCGACGTGACAGACACCGGTATACGTGGCGAGGATCGTTCCTTTCTGTTTGGGTCGGATCTTATGGTGATTCCGCAATGGGCAGACAAGCCAGCGATGCCTGAGGGTGCATGGCGCCAGATCTCCCTTGTGGATATAGACAGTGACGACGAGTTTCAGCCAGAACTGAGAATTCGTGATGGTGCCATTGTTCCGGCCGGTGATGTCATTCAGAGTACGGACGATTACTCGGTAGAAAACCTTACACTTTACGTCTCGCTTGATGCCAATGGCCAGGCGCAGGGGCAGTTATATCATGATGCCGGTGATGGCTATGGTTACCAGAATGGTGAGTACGCACTGATTGAGTTTACGGCCGCCAGCTCAGGCAATGTTGTCGAAATAAGGGCCGAAAAAAACGGCGGCGATTACCCGGCGGAGATCGAGCAGTTACAGATCCGGCTTATTACCGATGATGGAGTGAAAACGGTTACCGGAAGTTTTGGTGAAACGCTGAGGCTAGCCAACTAAATTCAAAGTGGGGTCAGAGTAAAATTTTACTCTGACCCCGGCTTACAGGTCAGTTGTCCCTGACCCATTGATCGCCTTCCTTGTGGTACACCTCTTTTACGGCAGCCCAGGCGACCCGGTGCGATACTTCTTCGCGGCTGGCATCATCGCGCCGGTCCTTGCTGTCTTTATATTCGTCCCACGCGGAATTAAATGCTTTGCGATAGATGGTCTGGCCATGAGGCGGTACATTGTTCTTCACGCCTTTGGGTAGTTCGGAGTTGCGTTGGTAAGGCATGGTCTGTCCTCCCGTCTTGCGTTTTGCCGATCGATTGAAAGTGTTTCCAATACCGACTTCCGGAAAATAACAATTTTTGTGCGCTAGAGGCAGTTACTCTTATTGTAAAGAGTCAGCTACTCTTCCTGTAAAAAGCGCTCCAGCTGATGGCGTAGTCGCCGGTTCTCATCCTGTAACCTATCTCGCTGTCTTAACAAGTCTATCAGCATGGACGTAGCAAGCCAGTCGAGTTCCAGGTCCTGTCGAAGACGCAGGGCTTTGCGCACCCAGACAACCGTCTTGCTATCAAAAACCCAGTCTTGCTGAGTGCTTCCACTGACCGGACGCGCAATACCGTGTTCGACAATATGGTGTACCTGCTCTACCGAAATACATTCCTGTTCGCAAAGTTCATGCACGCTAATGCGCAGAATACTTACGCTCATTTGACTTTCCTCCACTGTGCCCGTGGATCAAAGGCTGCTTTTTCTGACAGCTCTTGCCATAGCTGGTTGATGTCTTCACCTTTCTTGTCAGGCATAACGACTTTCAGTATGGCAAAAAGGTCACCGCGCCCTTGTCTGGATATCAGCCCTTTGCCCTTGATGCGCAACTTTTGGCCGGACTGACTTCCGGGTTTAATGCTCAGGCTGATATCGCCTTCCAATGTGGGTACATTAATTTTGGTGCCCAGCGCGGCCTCCCATGGGGCTATGGGGATGACGACGGAAATGTTGTTTCCTTCGACATCGAACATGGGATGGGGCACCAGGCGAATGTGCAGATAGAGGTCGCCGTCCGGCGCGCCTCCGCTCCCGGGAATACCCTGGCCACGAACACGAATGCGCTCACCTTCTGTCACCCCGGCAGGAATCGTTACTTTGAGAGATTTCTGACGATGAACCCGCTGACCATTTTCAATGACCGGCATTTCGTAATTCACCGGCTTTTTCTGATCCTTGAGCGTCTCCTCAAGAAAAACGGGCATTTCAATCTCGACATCCTGGCCGCGCATACCCCGGGTTCCATTGCCCATACCCCTGCCCATTCCTGAGTCAAAGCCATGGGTTTCGGCACGAAAACCGCCGCCAAACAGGTCGTTAAAAAAATCGGAAAAGTCGCCAGTAAAGTGATGTGAAGATCCACTGGCATGGGATTCCCAACCCGGTGGCGGTTCAAAGCCACTTTCCGGTCTTCGTCCGCCATAGCGACGCAACTCGTCGTATTCGGCCCGTCGGGTATTTTCGCCCAGTACTTCCCAGGCTTCAGCGACTTCCTTGAACTTGTCTTCCGCTTCTTTGCCGGGATTCAGATCCGGGTGATATTTGCGCGCCAGCTTGCGGTAGGCTGACTTGATATCTGCTTTTTCCGCATCGGGCTCGACGCCAAGTATTTTGTAATAGTCCTTAAATTCCATCTTGCAGTAACCACTGAATTAATGCGTCACTATTTATTGTGTAAATATAACGCCAGTATCCTATGAATATTGATTCTTGTGATACAAGTTTCAAGGTGCTTCTGTGGGCTTGAAGGAGAAAGGAGTGTCCAAAAACAGGCGAAGAAAGATCATCCGGCGAATATCGGCTTGCCTGTGTTTGCTAGTGGTGGGTATGGGGCTATATCACAGTTACAAACCCTTGCCGGAGGGGCTGGCTTATCAGGGGCAGCCTCGAGCGGTCAGCGATGTAGAGTTCCTGGCTGACCTGACCTACGTCGATGGTCATTCAGCGAATGGTGAATCCGAAACGCGGCATTTTCAGCAACGCATTTTTGATGAAGTCTTTGCCATCATCGATTCCGCAGAACGTTTTTTACTGCTCGATATGTTTCTGTATAACGACTTTCAGGGGGCAGTACCGGAACGACACAGGGCACTTTCTGATGAGCTAACCCGTCAACTGATCGCGCAAAAACAAAAGAATCCCCAAATGCAGATTTTTCTGATTACGGATCCCTTTAATCATCTTTATGGAGGGCTGGAATCCGACCACTTTTCCGAACTCGAAGCGGCAGGCATTTCCGTGACCTTCACCAAATTAAGGGCTTTGCGGGATAGCAACCTGGTCTACTCGCCAATTTGGCGAACGTTTCTGGGATATTGGGGAAACAGCATAGGCAACCTGCTCCCTAATCCGGTAGGGCAGGGGCGCGTTTCGGTCAGGACCTATCTCAATTTGCTTAATTTCAAGGCCAACCACCGCAAGGTCGTAATCGCAGACCAGGGCGATCAGTATGTTGGTCTGGTGACCTCGGCAAACCCACATGATGGCAGTAGTGCCCACAGCAATGTGGCCCTGCGGTTTTCCGGTCCCGCAGTCGCGGATCTGCTGGAATCGGAGATTGCTGTACTGGAAATGTCCGGCGGACCGGAGCCAGGCATTGAGATAGACCCGAAAGAGTTCAATGTCGATGAGGGGCAGGGCGACACCCTGGAAGTTGTGACCGAGCGCGCCATCAAACAGGCATTGCTGGACAGCATTCAGGCCACGGACGCGGGAGACCGGCTGGATATTGCTGTATTCTACCTTTCTGACCGGCAAATCATGCGGGCGCTTAAAGATGCCTATCAACGCGGTGTTCAGATGCGTGTGCTGCTCGACCCCAGTAAGGATGCCTTTGGCCGCACCAAAAATGGCATTCCCAATCGCCAGACTGCCCACGAACTCCATTCCATGGGGGTGCCGGTTCGCTGGTGCGATACTCATGGCGAGCAGTGCCACAGCAAACTATTGCTGGCTCAATTTGGTCAGGGTTCAGTTAATCAGGGCACGGCGCACCTGGTTTTGGGCTCGGCCAACTTTACCAGACGTAATCTGGATAATCTGAACCTGGAGACCAGTGTTCGGTATGTTGCTGGCAGTGAGTCTGAAGTAATTAAAAATGTTGAAGACTGGTTTGAGATGCGCTGGTCCAACCTGGAGGGGCGTCAGTTTACTGTGGCCTATGATGTTTATGCGGACGAGACCTGGTGGCGTCACCTGGCCTATCGGTTGATGGAAGCCACCGGCGCCAGCACTTTTTAAGTATTGGGGTCAGAGTAAAAACTTACTCTGACCCCAAAAGTAAGCGGCATACTTCATGGTAAAGAACAGACTTGGTCAAATAACAGCCACATCGGCAGCACAGGGTGCCTGCTGACTGTGCGCCAGCCTGAGTGCACCACTTGTGGGATCGATACGGAAACATTCGACACGGTTGGCATCCTGGCTCGCGACGAGAATATATTGGCCACTGGGGTCGATGGTGAGGTTCCGGGCATTTGATCCATCCGCCAGCGCGGTTCGGCTTGAAAAAGTCAGTGTTCCGTCAGGTCCTGTCTTATAAACGGCAATGCTCTGGTGAACCCGGCAAATGTAATAGTAGTAAGCTCCGTCCGCGGACAGGCAACCTTCAGCCCCCCAGAATTCGCCCCGACCCAGATTTTCCGGGTGACCCCGTGCCACGAAGTCTTCCGGGTAGCAGAATTCTGTCTGTATCGGCTGCAGTCCTTTTTCGTCGTCAATCGAGCACACCACAACCGTGCCATTCAGTTCGCAATTCACATAGGCCACCCTCAATGACGGGTGGAATTTTAAGCCACGTGGACCGCTCCCCGGGGACAGGTTCACGTCACCTTGTGGTGACAGAGTCCCGGTCCCGGTATCAAGCAGGTACTGGTGCACCTTGTCCGTCCCTAAATCCGTGGCATATACCAGGTCGGTTTGGGGGTCACCCATAAAACCATGGGGGTGCGGTACTGACTGGCGAATGGGGTCCGGTCCGGAGCCCGTGTGAACGGGGCTGGCTGTCACTTCGCCGATTTCTCCGGTATCCGGGTTGAATGGAAGCACCGAAATACCACTTTCCCAATACCTTGTCACCAGCAAAAAGCGGCCGGTCCGGTCAAAGGTGGCACTGGTATTACCCCTGCCACCAGTCGATTGGGTAGCGACTTTCTCTAGCTCACCATTAGGCAGGATTTTGTACGAGGTCACAAAGCCGACTCCCTCGGCCACTCCGGTGTGATGGGATAGTTCGTGGGTCGCCACCAGAAATTGGCCATTGGGGCGAACCTCCAGCCAGGTTGGTGAACCCTGCTCAATCAGCTTGCCCGTGGGGGTAAGTGAACCGTCGGAAGGGTTAAATAAAAAACAGCTAATTCCTTCTCCGGGTTGTTTTGAGCCAACCCAGGGAAGTTGCCCGGGTTCATATCCCGTATAGCTGCCAACGTACGCGTATCGCTTTTCCCCGCTCTCGTTTGCCATTAGGGGATAGGTTGCCAACGCCGCTGCGCCAGCCCCGGAAAGCTTGAAAAAGTATCGACGTGAGAAACAGGCATATTTATTGGTCATCGGTTTGTCTGGTAAGCCATCTTACGGCATTGCGAATCAGGCGTTGCATCATGGGATGCTGTAATGCTTCCGGTGTATGGCCGGGCGCAAGGTAGCAAAACCGCCCCTCTCCAAACTCCCGCCACCAACCTGCGGGGGCGGATACATTCCCATCCGAGATATTTCGCATCAGCAAATGCTCCCTATCCAGATAGAACTTGCTCAGGTGCTGTTCGTCGTAGGTTCTGAAGTCCTCAACGCCTGCCGTGATAGGGTGATCCTTGTCCTCGATCCGGATCATAAATTCCTCCGGAGGTGGATGGCCTCCGTAATCACCACCGAAAAGCTCGTAGTAGGGGCCGTCTGGCGGGTAAAGGCCATGCGAGTTATGCAGTGCCAGAAAAGCACCGCCATTGCGCACAAAATCCGAGATCGCCTGCTGCTGTGCCTCGGTCATCCATTTGACCTGCGAGCCCGACTCATAGCCATTCGGCCAGATATTGCCGTCCTTGAAAAAGATGACCAGATCGAATTCTTCCAGCGCTTCGGCGGTCAGTGCCTCATGGTTTTCAATGTAAACCACGGGAATGTTCTCCAGCGCCAGTGGCATCATCAGGCCATTTCTTATGTGGACCGGGGAATGATAACGGTCTCCGATCAGGGCCAGCGCGCGGGGTCGATCAGTCGACTGGTAAACCTCAGAGGTGTTCTGTGGCTGGGCCAGGAGCTGGGTGGAGAAAAAGTTCGCCAGGACAAACACCACAGTCAAAAACATGCAATGCGAGGTTGTTGTACTACGCCTGTGCACTAAATTTGTTACAGGGTTCATAGGACTGTTCTATAAAGAATAAATTTAAGTGCAGAAAATATACACCAACTATCTGCCCCCGGGTACGAAGTATCTGGCCCGGCCGCCAGGTCTCTAAGCCGAATGTTATACATTAATCCAAGGCTATCAGTCTGCCTCAAACTCATATCGATAAGACCAGCTGTAACTTTCCCCCGGTGCCAGTGACATCGCAATAAAGGGTTCAACGGACATCACCGGGGCCACTGACCAGAGAACGGCCTGACTCATGGGTTGATCACCTGTGATACGAACGCCTGCCCCCAGCTCCTGGTGATAGGTTCGGAAGTCGTAATCCTCAGCACTGTCGCCAAACCCGGACAGGTTCATGCGCACGCTTTGGCCAACAGGCGGTGTATCCAGATAGGTCAGGGAATGTTGATCAACAGAAGCCAGCGCCGGGTCGGGCAGTTCGGTGCTATCCAGCCTGTAGGGAACGCTCAGGGTAAGCCCTTTGGATGAGCCGGAATCGTCAATATTCAAAAAGTTATGGTTGTAGACTTCTGTATCAATCTGCTTGCTGCCCGTATTTAGCAGCTGGTGCTCCATGATAAGCGCTGGCTGGCCAGGTTCCAGCCTAAGCGTTTTGATGTACTCGTAGCCGTAACCGGAAGCCTCATCGTTGATGCGATGCAGGAATTCGATCTGGTTGCCCCTGACAATATTGATGCGTTCACCGGCATCCACCAGTGGGTAATTTTCAGTGAAGTGGTATCGTGAATCATCCAGACGCCTGAGCACGCCTACACCAATTTTTACAAAGGTTTCCCCGGGTGCCGCCTCGGCATAACCCAGTGCGCCTCCTTCGGCGTTAAATTCTTCCACAGGGCCGGTAGCTGCCGTCTGTGGTGAGGCTGTCACATATCCCTGCTTGTTCTCAAAGTCGCGTACTTCCGGTGACATGGCCTCAAACCAGGGCGGGTAAAAATCATGGCCGGCATAGGTCAGGCTGCCAATCATCCCCGCCCAGTCAAAGCGGACACCACGGTAAAAACCCTGCGCCTCGTCCGGCAGGTAGACCCTAGCCGAAACCAGGCCATTCGTCAGGGTCACCGATGGCGATTTTTCCAATTCAGTCAGCGGGGTGGTCTGCGCCATAAGATTACTGCTCATACTAAGGTTAAGGGCAAGAATACTGAGACAAAGTGCGTTTCGAATGTGCATTTTTAAATTTTTCTATTTGCAATAAAAAGGGAGCTTACCGCTCCCATATTGCTCCGTCTATGAAACAATGTCCGAGCCATTAGCCTCTTGCTGATTGGGTAAACACATTAACCACATTCGACTCGCGCCAAATGGTCATTTGGTAACCACGCTCGTAAACAATCCTGGGAATATCACCGCTAGATAGGTTGGGAATTTCTCCAAAATGTTCGCGATCGTATTTGGCCAGATAGTAAGTGGCCAAATCGCCGTTATCTTTGTTCTTGAGATATAGCTGGCTGGCAAGTTCTCCCTGAAGCGTGCAGTACCGGCCACCCATCAGGTCAAAGGAGGCCCTGTTAATTTGCGAAGAAAGAAAAGGGGCAAATGCGAGGCGATCAAAATAGTTGATGACCTCGCTTATGGAATTGGTCTCAATATCCAGTTTGCGGATATGAATATGGTTGGTCAGGACTTCCCTAATGATATCTTCCTGTACGGAAGTATCGTTTGTGAAAGACGGGTATCCGACAAACAGGAATGCGCTGGCAGCAATGGCTGCGGAGCCACCCAATAACAGATGTCGGCGCTGCAGAAACCTCTCCGCCGAAGTTCGCGACTGCAGTTTTTCCAGTTCGTCTAGTTGATAATCAGAAAGTGACTCCTGGTTGATCAGGTTTTTCAGTGAAGTCTTTAATGGTTTTTTCTCAGACATGCCCGCCTCCGTTTGAAGCGAAAGATTCATTTGCGTTTACTCGTATACGCAGTCGGTGTAACCGGGATAATACAGTGGCCAGGGGAACGTTGATTTCCCTGGCGATTTCGGCAGTGGTCATGCCTTCAACTGCCCAGAGAAAAACGACTTCGCGCTCTTTGGGGCCAAGGGTTAGCCAGACTTTTTTTAAAAACAGATCGTCAATCATTGTCTGTTCCAGTTCCTCCCCAATGCCGGGAAGTTCGTTTTGATTTTCCAGCGCTTCCAGCTGGAAAATTTTCTTGCGACGGGCCTGGTCGTAAAAGCGGTTTCGAGCGATACGTTTAACATAGGCTTGAGGCTGCTCAATGTGGTTCTCTTTGGAGCGCCTAAGGTAAGCCTCAATCGCATCCTGCAGCAGATCGTAAGCATCTTCGGAATTACCAGTCAAAGCGAGGCAGTACCGATACAAATGATTAAGGGCAGGGCGATCAAGTTTCACAGTGCAAAAGCCCAGTCAGGGAGGTACTGAACAGCGAGTGATTCAAGCATTTTATCGACCCCGGTAAACACCATAAGTCCCAGTATCAGCATAAGGTAACCCAAAAATTTTTTGGCAGTGGCCACATTAGCAAATACGCCAGGACGAAATTTGTCCAATACTTTCTGCGAAAGATAGGCGGTAGCAACCAACGCAACTGCAGTACCCATACCAAAAATAAACATGGTAATGGATGCCAAAAGCATATCCTGACCCAGTGAGGCCAGTGCAATGGCGGCTCCCAGGGTTGGGCCTACACAGGGTAGCCAAACCAGCCCAAGCAGCATGCCAATGCCAAACTGTCCGTAAGCAGATTTGGAGTCACGGTCACCTATGTCAAAACGACTGGTTAAAATTGATAGTCGATAATTGACCCATTCAGACAATGGGTTGATCACGAGGATCAGGCCAATCAGTACCAGCATCGCGGCACCAAACCAGCGGAAAGCATCTGGAGACAGGCCAATATTCAAAAGAACAAAAGTCAGTAGCCCTCCTGCCAGCGCAAATGCTGTGCTCAAGCCCAGCGCCAAAAACAAGGGGCCAAAACGCCCCTTGTTGGCCGAGGATGCCATCACGATAGGCACCAGCGGCCAGACACAGGGAGAAAGGATACTCAGCACACCGGCGATAAACGCCAGCGGCAGCGAGGCAATCTCCAAAGTCACTATTCGGAACCGCTAGCCAACGCTTTTTCTATTTCTCCTACAATCGTATCTGCATCGGTTTCAGCCACACTGAACCAGACCTGTTCTGCGCCGTTATAAAGGTAAAGGGTTGATTGACGGGGTGCACGGAATTGACGAACAACATCTTTTTGGTCATCGAAGTCCACTTCCAGAATATGCAGCTTACTGTCAGGGTTTGCCGCCTGATAGGCCTCCAGCACCTCCCGTTGTTTGGCGCAGGTAGGGCACCAGGTTGCGTATACATCGATCAGTACGGTATTGCCATTGGAGGTGAGCTCGTCAAATCGCTCCTGGGAGAAGGATTCCTTGTCCAGGGCATTGGCAAGTGAAAAGGGTGCAAGCAGAAATACGGCAAGAAAAAATATTTTGGCAGGTCTCATCGAAAAGTCTCCATTGTGTGAAAAGAGCAAGTCCAATACGGGCTCATCTGGCTTATTAGACGAATAAGGCAGATTTTTTATTGCATGAATTCTCGATGGACAGCGTGTCGCTGTTTAAGGTTTATGCAAGAACATGCCCAAAAGTTGCACTGAAATGCCAAAGTCTGCGTAAATAAAGGCAAGGAGGTACTATGAATAACGCATATTGCGACCAGTTTCACCAGTGGCTGGAGGACCGCAACCCGGGACAGCCGGAGTTTATCCAGGCGGTTAAGGATGTGACAGAAGATATTTATCCGCTGATGGATAAGCACCCCGAGTTTCAGGAACAACAACTGCTTTATCGCCTGGCCGAGCCGGACCGGATTATTTCCTTTCGTGTCACCTGGCAGGATGATTCAGGCAAAGTACAGGTTAACCGGGGCTGGCGAGTGCAGCACAATGGCGCTATCGGCCCGTATAAGGGTGGTATCCGTTTTCATCCCCATGTAAACGAGTCCGTTCTCAAATTTCTTGCCTTTGAGCAGACCTTCAAAAATGCACTGACCGGCCTGCCCATCGGCGGTGGCAAGGGCGGCGCTAACTTCGATCCCACTGGCTGTTCCGAGGACGAAATCATGCGTTTTTGCCAGGCGTTTATGAGCGAGCTATATCGTCATATTGGCGAAAATACGGACATACCCGCTGGTGACATCAATGTGGGACAACGGGAAATCGGTTACCTGTTCGGACAGTATCGTCGTCTTTCCAACAAGTTTGCCGGAGCCCTGACGGGCAAAGACATTGAGTTCGGTGGCAGCGAAGTGCGATTGGAGGCTACCGGGTTTGGCCTGGTTTATTTCGTTGAAGAAATGCTGGCTGCTCGTGATGAGACACTTGATGGAAAACGCATAGCGATCTCGGGTGCCGGTAATGTAGCGCTGCATGCGGCGCACAAGGCCTGTGAAGAGGGCGCAAAAATCATCACGCTTTCTTCAAGTCGAGGGGTGTATCACAACCCTGATGGCATCAATCCCCAACTGGTGAAGGAAGCGCTTGATGATGGCAAGTTCGATTCCACGGAGGTGCTTAAGGATATGGCCGAACGCTGCGGCGGAAAATGGCATGATGGGGGTAAACCCTGGCAATTTGAGTGCGACATTGCCCTGCCCTGTGCGACTCAAAACGAACTGGATGAGGACGATGCCGCTGCCCTGATCGACCAGTCCATTTTATTGATTGCCGAGGGTGCCAATATGCCCTGTACGGCCGAGGCAACAAAGCGTTTCTGCGAAGCCGGTATCCTGCATGCGCCGGGCAAGGCATCCAATGCTGGCGGCGTGGCGCTTTCCGGGCTGGAGATGACACAAAATGCGTCGTTTACGCAGATGGGTTATGAAGAGCTGGATCGTGAGCTAAAAACCATCATGCGCGAGATTCACCGACAGTGCATAGCAGACGGAGAAGGCCAGAATGGACAGGTTGACTATCATCTGGGCGCAAATATAGCCGCATTTAAACGTGTTGCCAGTGCCATACTGGCCCAGGGGGTTATCTAGTCAGGCTAGCCGACGTTATGGAAGACGCGCTGAACATCGTCCAGGTCCTCCAGCATTTCTACAAACGTGTTGAACTGCTCGGCATCATCATCGGAAAGAGATGTGGTCGCCTGGGGAACAAACTGGATTTCGTCGGTATCAAAATCGATATCGCCCAGAGCATCCGTTAACGCGGTTTTGGCTTTGCCATATTCAGTATTCGGCGTGAATACGGTGATCATGCCGTCTTCACTTTCAATATCGGTCACGTCGACATCCGCCATCATTAGCGCTTCCAGAACGGCTTCGTCATCATTGCCTTCGAAACGGAAAATCGCACAGTGATCAAAACTGTGCATGCAGGTGCCCGGAGTGCCCAATTTTCCGCCGCCCTTGTTGAAACAAACACGTACATCATTGAATGTGCGGGTGGGGTTATCGGTCAGGCAATCGACAATGATCATGCAGCCACCGGGTCCAAACCCCTCGTAGCGGGCAACCTCAAAATCCTCGCCACCTGCACCCTGGGCCTTGTCCAGTGCTTTCTCAATCACATGGGAGGGCACCTGGTCTTTCTTGGCACGATCCAGCAGGCTGCGCAAACTTAAATTGCCAGCGGGGTCGACGCCCCCCGATTTGGCCACGACATAAATCTCGCGACCATACTTGCTGTAGATCCTGGTTTTGACTGCCGCCGTTTTGGCCATGGAGTCTTTGCGGTTTTGAAATGCGCGTCCCATGGGTGTCTCTATCTCTAAAAATCAGCCGCGTATTTTGTCTTGGCCAGACAAGAAGGCAAGGAAAATTTTGGGGCAGGGAGATAATTCCGGGATTTTCTAGAGACTGACAACAGGGGACACGCTAATAATTTGAAACCCCCCAACCAGCATAAACGTCAGGGCGGCCAGGATTCGTGTGGTCTTTAGCGGGATTTTTGCCATCAGGTATTCGCCGGCGTATACCACCGGTACATTGGCGGCCAGCATGCCCAATGTGGTTCCCAGTGTTACCAATAAAACAGAATCGAATTGTGCACCCAGAAGCACCGTAGCAACCTGGGTTTTGTCCCCGATTTCGGCAAGCAAAAACAAAATGGTTGAAGCGACAAATGCACCGTACTGGGCAAAAGATGAATCATGAGGCTCATCTTTATCCGGTTTTAAAAGCCAAATACCAAGGACAATAAAGCTTAGTCCGATAAACAACTGCCCAGTGGGGCTTTGCAGGTATTGGGCAATCCAGTCGCCCAACCAGGCCGAGGCAGCATGGTTGATCAGGGTGGCCACCAAAATACCCAGGATGATGGCCCCTTTATTGCGAAACCGTGCCGCCAGAAACAAGGCCAATAGCTGGGTTTTATCGCCAATTTCCGCCAGGGCAACAGTAAGGGTTGAGGTAAGAAATGCGTCCATTGATAAATTTCCGGTGGGATGTTGCAGACAAAAGGCAAAAAACAGCTTCCCACCAAAAAGCCGCTCTTTGCCTCAGGTCTTGCCAATACCGGAATACTCGGTACGAACCCGCCATAGGCCATTGAGGGCCCAAGTATGTTGACGAGCTCTCTCACTAGCGTGAGAAGACTACTCCCCTAAGGGTGACGGCATTTTAACGGATGATATGAGCAAAACAAGATCCAAACTAATACAGAAGTGATCCGGTTTGCTTACCAAATCGAAATATAGATTGGTTGTCCCGGTATTCCAGTTCCGATTCAATACTGTCCAATAAATTTCTTGAGAAAAAATCATGCCTTTGGGTTGGCGAACAAAATGCACAGGCTTTCTGCTGCTGACCGCGTTTGCGGCCAGTAGCCAGGCACAGGTGTGGCTGAACCGACTGCCTGTCGATGTGCTTGATGTACAGCCACCGGCCATGCGTGTCAGCGGTCAGCCCGGCGATCTTCGTATTGAGCAGACCAGCTGTCGCAGCCTGCCAAAAGATAACCTGCGCCGACGTATTGTCGATACGGTTGTGCAGGAATGGGCGTTCTTCGGGTTTAGTGTGATCGACCAGACGGTAGAGCGTGATAACCGCTGGCGCCGACGCCCTGGGCCAGATCTTCTGGCCGATGATTTGAACCAGCGCTCCGATGAGGATCTACTGCAGGTGGTCACCTCGGTGGGTGGCTACTGGGCAGTCACACCCGACGGCCGCTGGATGCTGGAGCGCCAGAATGAAACCTGGAATGGCCCCTGGGGTTACCGTTCTGACTGGCGCGACCACTGGTCCGCGGCGTTTATTTCCTGGGTGATGTGTGAAAGTGGTCTGGACGATATGAGCCAGTTCCAGCGTTCCATTGCCCATCATGATTATATTGATCAGGCGATTTTGGCCCGTGATGGCCAGGCAGAAGAAGCCGTCTATGTGGCCTACGATATTGGTGAAGCAAGCATTTCCGCGGGCGATATGCTCTGCCGGGGCAGCCGCCCGGAATACTACACACTGGATGACCGGCGCGCCCATTTGCAACAAGGGGCGCGCACCCACTGCGATATTGTTGTGAACCTGGATGAAAACGCCGGGGAAATCTGGGCAATCGGTGGCAACGTCAGTGATTCGGTTCGTCTTAAGCGTTTACCGGCGGCTTCCGGTGAACATGGTCTGCACCCGGTTCCCTATAATGGCCGCCAGATATTTGCGCATTTGCAATTACAGGCCCCCGCCATAGAGCCGGACGCCATCGCCAACAGTCCCACCATGGTCTCCCTGCGATGTAATCGGCCCATGCAACAGGAGATTGCTACCGCGGGCATCACACTACCTCCGGATGCCGTTCGCGAAGAACAACATCAAGAGACCTGTTAATCCCCGTCATTTTTGTCCGCCTGGGGAAATAATCAACGACAGATAAACGGACTTGTCACCATGACTTCTCTATAATGCCGCGCTTTCTGTCTTGATACGCGTGCGTATTTTCGCGAACCAAAGGATGTCTCGTGAAGTCTGATCTCTTTAAAATGGCACTGATTTTGGGGTCCCTTAGCTGGATAGGGCCCTTTGCCATTGATATGTATTTACCGGCCATGCCACTGATCGCGGCTGACCTGGACGCCTCTGTGTCTGCGTCCCAGGCGACGTTGATGGCGTTCTTCCTGTCCTTTGGTATTACCCAGATTATTTACGGCCCTGCCGCCGATGTGTATGGCCGCAAGCCGCCCCTGTACTTTGGTTTGGTGACCTTTGCCGTAGCTTCCATTGGCTGCGCCTTTGCCCAAAGCATAGAAACACTGATTGCGTTGCGTTTTGTGCAGGGCATTGGTGCTGCCGCCGTGATGTCCATTCCCCGCGCGGTAATACGTGACTGCTACCGAGGCAACGAGGCTACCCGGCTGATGTCCACGATCATGCTGATCATCTCGGTTTCGCCCATGCTGGCACCTTTGGTGGGCAGTGCGGTGATTGTTCCCTATGGCTGGCGATCGGTATTTGTCCTGGTGGCCATCGCCAGTCTGGGCGCATTGCTGCTTACCCGCTTCGCCCTTCCCGAAACCCTGAGCAGGGAAAACCGCTCTGCCTTTGGCTTTGGCCAGATGTGGCAAGCCTTTGGCGTGCTGTTTCGCGATGGGCACTACATGGGTCTAACCCTTGTGGGCGGCTTGGGTATGGCCAGCTTCTTTGCCTTTTTGGCAACCAGCTCCTTCCTGTACATGGAGTATTACGGCCTGAGTTCTTTTCAGTACAGTCTGGCGTTTGCGCTAAATGCCCTGGGCTTTTTTGCGACCAGCCAGGTCGCCGCCAATCTCGAAGCCCGGTTTGGTCCGATCAAAGTGATCAGAAGGGCAGTAGCCGGTTTTTGTACCGGTGCCTGCTCGTTGCTGGTTCTGGTGCTTCTGGGTTTTGATCAATTCCCGCTGCTTGTGGGCATGTTGTTCTTCACCAATGCCTTCCTGGGCCTGGTTGTTCCTACCTCGATGGTGCTCTCCCTCGAACACCACGGTCCCATTGCCGGCACTGCTGCCGCGCTTGGCGGCACCCTGCAAATGCTCACGGGCGCTATCGCTATTGCCATCGTCAGTGCCGTTTTTGACAACACACCCTTGCCGCTGGCCTGTGCATTCGCTGTATGTGGTATTGGCGCGTTCCTGTTGTCGCGAATACTCCTTGGCAAGGAAAAGCTGCCTGCGTGAACTGCGGGGTCAGAGTAAATTTTTACTCTGACCCCAAATTTGTACCCTGCAAATGGCTGATTCTCTGGCATAAAAAAACCGGCACTGTTTCCAGTACCGGTTCAGCTTAAATCAGGCGTCAAGTGAATCCGTGCTATTCGCGGGTTTGCCGGAATCTTCAGGTGCAGTTTCTTCGGGCTCTTTTTTGCTGCCACTGACAGACAGGTACATGGCGGCAAAGGCAGAGCTGATCCACATAAGGGCAGGGATCACGCCGACAACCATCAATAGCAGCCCGATGAAGAATATCGGGATGGCCAGGAAATACAGGCCAAACACCTGCCAGGCATGTCCCCGGGTCAGGCGCCAGCTGCCTTCTACGGCTTCGATGGGATCCATGTCTTCATCCATTACCAGGTAGGGTACAAAAGCCAGACGACAGGCCACGATGATGCCCGGAATGATGAAGAAAATGAAACCGATCGCGATCAGGGCAAAAGCCAGCAAGGAGGCCAGAATCACATTCAGGTATTTGCTGAAGCCCTCGATCAGGGTCTTCATTTCCACTTTTTCACCCCGCGTACCTCTCAGGAATACCAGGTCAGCACCGTACTTGAATGCGGGCACCACCAGAATCTGGTAGGCCATGATTAGAAGAGCCCAGAATGGGCCAGGAGATGACCTGACTGTGTCCCTGGAGCGCTCCGTTTCCGGGCTGGCGGCTTCCTCTCCATCTGCTGTCTGCTGGGTATCTTCAACCTGGCTGCTCGTCTCTTCGTTGTCATATTCGTGATCCTGCCAACTGGTAGGTGCCTGTATGATGCCCAACACTATGATGGTGAGAAAAAACACCAGAAAGTTAGTCTTCATGGAATTCCAGCCCCATCCAAGAGAGTTGAATACTCCCGGATCTGGCGGAGACTGGGCAATGGAATTGAGTTTTTGATTCATCTGCATTTCCTCGCTCGGTGTTGGCAGTGGCGCCAATTTCTCTCATCATAGGCAAAAACAACAGCGACTATAGTCGTGAATTGCACCTACTTTGGTCGTGATCTGTAGTTTCCTACTTTGGTAGTGAGGGAGATTCCCCGAGACTTGTTATAGTTGTCCGCAATTCAAAGTCATAGAGCCAGATAATCAAAATAATGACAGGCTTCAGTTTTTACCCCTATGCCCTTTGGCTCACATTCAGCCTCTGCCTGGCCATGACCGTGCTGGGTCTGCTGTCTCTGGTCAGAATGAGCGGTCGTAACCAGTACACCGGGCTGCACTGGCTTCAGTACGCCTGGGTCATGCTGATGGTTTTTGGTTTTTATGGGGTCTGGAGCCGGATTCTCATACCTGCGCTGCTCGACCCGGAACTGTCTTCATCCATTACGCCCTTTGTGTCGGGACTTGCGCTGCCGTTTCTTATGCTGGGGCAGTTGCTGATGCTGGCCTGGCTGTTTTTACTCAGGCAGAGGCCACTGGCCGTGCCATTGGCTGTCATGGCTACAGGCTGGGTAGTGGCTGTGAGTCTGGTAAAGGTGATTGACTGGCAGAGCGGGGATTTTTTCAGTCTGCTGACCTTGGGAACCGGCCTGGTGTTTATATTGACAGGGCTCGTCAGTGTGCTTGCGCCATCATTTCCGATGCCGGGCAGGGCGGCAATGGTATTTGCCGCCGGCATTGCAGGCAGTGCTCTTTTTTATACAGGTAACGCTTTTGAAGTCAGTCAGGCCGGTCTGCCCCAGCTTGGGCTTGTGCTTCTCTACTTTCTCAGTCACACCCTGATACTGGTTTCATATCTTTATCTAGGCGGAACCAGCGTCGAGCCTGTCAGTTTTGAAGATCTGCTGAAAAAATTCCAGGTGACGCCCCGCGAGGCACAGGTAGTCATGGGCATTTTTGAAGGCAAGACAAATCAGGAAATTGCAGACAGCCTTTTCATTTCCCTGCAGACAGTCAAAGACCACACTTCACGCATTTACCAGAAAGTACAGGTGCGTAACAGAACCCAGCTGGTAGCGATGCTGAGAGAGGCGATCACAAGTGAGCAGAGCCTGTCTTCTGTATAGCGTTCAAACTAGTATCCGGCCTGTTTTAGCTTTCAGATAATCCAGAACTTTCTATAGCTGTTCAAGGGCATTAACGCCGAAACGCTTCCGGCACGACGTTTAATTGCAAATCCCAAAATACCGGCATCAGGAAGTAGACGGTAAGCACAACCAGGGTAGCGGCGATAATATTCATGACGAACCCTGTGCGCACCATTTCCGCGATACGTAATTTGTCTGTTGCAAAGATAATGGCATTGGGCGGTGTGCCCACAGGGAGCATAAACGCGCAATTGGCGGCCATGGCACAGGAGACCATCAGCGCTAATGGGTGAATATTGAGCGCCAGTGCCAGCGAGGCAACCACCGGGATAATCATGGTTGCTGTGGCGGTATTGGATGTGATTTCGGTGAGAAACAGGATCATCAGCGTGGCGCAGCTGATAATCAGCAGCATGTGCAGGCTGTCGAGAATGGTCAATTGTTCGCCCATCCAGGTGGACAGGCCAGTCTCCCTGAAGCCGGCGGCTATCGCCAGACCACCACCAAACAGCAGCAGAATGCCCCAGGGGATGTTGAGGGAGTCTTTCCAGTCAAGTATGCGACTGCTGATGCCAGACTTTGCGGGGATGAGAAACAGGGATACAGCGGCAAACACGGCGATCATGCCATCGCGAATTTCCGGTACCAGTCCGGACCAGATAAAACCGCGGGTAATCCACATGAAAGCGGCAAAGCCAAAGACGCAGGCCACCACTTTCTCTTCAAAGGATATTTTGCCCAGCGCCAAACGCTCGGACTGAATAAGCTTGCGACCGCCCGGGATGCCCTTGATGCGCATGCGAAATGCCACCCGGCCCAGATACAGCCAGGCAATGGTCAGCAGGATCACGACGACGGGCACGCCAATAAGCATCCAGCTGGCAAAAGAAATTTCCACGCCAAACAGCTCGCGGGCCTGTGCCGCCAGGATAATATTTGGCGGTGTCCCGATTAGTGTACCCATGCCGCCGATGGTACCCGCGTAGCCTACAGCGAAGATCAGGGCTTTTTCGAATGCCGGAATGTCGCTGGCTTCCGGCGTGCCTTCAAGGGAATGGCCGACCTGTTTGGTGATCGCCAGAGCCATGGGAATCATCATCATGACGGATGCTGTGTTCGATACCCACATCGACAGAAATGCCGTGGCAATCATAAAACCCAGCATGATGCGCTGGGTACTGGTGCCCACGAAGGCGATAATAGCCAGGGCCATACGCTTGTGCAGGTTCCACTTTTCCATGGCGGTAGCAATGAAGAAGCCGCCCAGAAACAGATAGATTATGTCGTTGCCATAGGAGGAGGTGACTGTGTCACTGTCCAGTGCGCCGGTTATGGGCAATAAAAAAATGGGCAGTAAAGAGGTGGCGGGAATGGGGATGGCTTCAGTGATCCACCAGGTTGCGACCCACAGGGTGGTTGCCAGCACTGCTTTTGCCTCAAAACCTAAACCCGGCGGCGAGAAGAACAACAGGGTACAGACAAATAACAGGGGCCCAAGAACGAGACCAATGGTTTGTGCTCTGGTGTAGGTGTTGTTGGCCCCGGTTTCTGCTCGATCTGACATGGATATTCCCGTTTGCTCTTCTCGGTTTCTGTTTTTTGTTTTGGTGGGGAAAACTCCCTAAGCTGTTTCCCGGCAGCTAACCAAACATACTGCGCTCGGTCGGTGATGCAAACTATTTTTTATCCTTGAGCTTTTGCAGCTCTTCCCTGTAGTTGGGTATTGTGCCCTGTGCGCCTGTCACGCAACAGGCAAGTGCCCCCGCACCACAAGCAATCCGCGTCGCGTTTTCGATGTCCATTCCCTCAGCAAGCATGGCTGCAAATACTCCGCAAAACGTATCGCCGGCACCGGTCGTATCGACAGGATTTACAGAGAGCGTTGGAATAGTGCGTTCAACGTCTTTCCCGCTATAGATCACAGCACCGTCTGCACCCAGCGTAACGACAATGACGATGTTTCTCTCATTAGCGATGGCGGGCAGGCTTTTGCCCAAAATGGTCTCTACCCTGGCCCCTTCACTGCGATTAACAATCAGGAAGTCGATATCCTGCAAAATTTGCGCAAGTTCTTCCCTGCTAATGGCCGGTACGGGCGCCAGGTTCAGGATAGCCTGGCCTTTCGGGTTTGCCTGTTTATAGCTGGTGATTGCGGCACGGGTTGATGCCAGCGGGACTTCGGCCTGGCAAAGCATAAAACACGCATTGAGGGCGCTCCCAGGTATGTGCTCGGGTAACAGGGAATTGTTCGCGCCGGATATGACGGTGATCGCGTTCTCGCCGTCATCATCAATGACAATGATGGCATTACCGGTCGCTGTATCGGGATCAACAAAAAGCATGGGAGAGACCCCGGCCGAAACAAGGGCTTCGCTTGCTATCCTGCCGTGACTGTCATCTCCGACCGCGCCGACCATGACAACCTTGAGCGAATTGTCTGCTGCCCGGGCAGCAGCGACGGCCTGGTTTGCCCCCTTGCCACCCGGGAACTCGGCGACCAGGTTTCCCAGCACGGTTTCCCCGGGCGCCGCAATCTTCGGCACGCTTAGTACCAGGTCAATATTTATTGATCCAAATACAGTCAGCATGTTGCCTCAGCCACTTATTGTTGCTCTTCCATTTGGCCCAGTTTTTCCACTCGTCGACGGAACTCTTCACTGGTTGAGAACTCGGCCTTTAAATAGGCCTCCACCAGATCCAGTGCCAGCCAGGCACCCACGATCTGCGCGCCAATGCACATGACATTTACATCGTCGTGTTCCACGCACTGGTGTGCAGAATGGACGTCGTGGCAAACGGCGGCCCGTATTCCCTTTACTTTGTTGGCGGCAATCGCCGCTCCAACACCCGTGCCACAAACCATTAATCCCCGGGTTGCTTCACTGGATTTGATTTTGGACGTCAGCTGTTGGGCGATGTCGGGAAAATCCACGGGGTTTTCATCGTAACTTCCAACATCGGTGACCTCATGGCCAAGTTTGAGAATATGCTCAATGATGGTTGCTTTTAGTGGAAACCCGGCGTGATCAGAGCCGATAACTATATTCATGCAATACCTCTTCGTTTAATTAATCATATTGGGAAGCCAAAGAACCAGACTGTCCATAAAAGTGATGATGCCAAGAGTCAGGAGTAGTGGCACGTAGAACGGAACAAGTGCGCGCAGCAATTGTTTTAGTGTGATTTGTGCAATCTGGGATATCAGGAAAAGCGACAGTCCCATTGGCGGGGTCAACAAGCCCAGCATCAAGTTAAAAATGACCAGAATGCCAAGGTGTACCGGGT
Organism: Pseudomonadales bacterium; assembly: GCA_965222065.1. Taxonomy (GTDB): domain Bacteria; phylum Pseudomonadota; class Gammaproteobacteria; order Pseudomonadales; family GM7GCV1; genus GM7GCV1. The sequence continues at coordinate 1,146,864 of OZ244933.1, read as the reverse complement.
CGATACCGGCCAGGACAAGCGGCGGTGCGACCACGGGAACGACCAGGAGTGTTGCTGTGGTGGAGTCCAGGAACATGCCGGCGATGAAGAAGATCAGGTTGGCGATCAGCAAAAGCATGATCGGGTTCGAGGAGAACTGCAGGATAAATCGTGAGAAATCCTGCGGAATCTGTTCAACGGCAAGAATCCAGCCAAAAAGCGAAGCGGTGGCAACAATGATCAGAATGGCGCTTGTTGTCCGCAGTGTCATTTGCAGGGCATGCCAGAAGTGCGCGAACGTCAGCTCCCGGTAAACCAGGCCGCTAATCAGCAGGACATAGGCTGCTGTGGCTGTCGCCGCTTCCGTAGGAGTAAAAATTCCCGCCACCATTCCGGCGATCATCAGGGCAGGGGCTAGTAGCGCAGGCAAGGCCGGCAGGAAGGTTGATCCGACTTCACGCACGGTAGGCCATCGCTCTGAACGCGGCATTTTGCTGCTGATGGCAATAAGCGCCGCAACGATCATCAAAAGCACAATGCAGATTACCGCCGGGACGATACCGGCAATCAGTAGCTGAACAATGGATACACCCGTCACGGAGCCATAAATAATCAGTGGAATGCTGGGTGGGAAGATAGGTCCAACAACAGCTGATGCGGCGGTGACTGCGGCCGAGAATGGCGCAGGGAATCCTTTTTTTCGCATGGCTTCAATTTCGATTTTTCCCAGACCGCCCACGTCCGCAAGGGCAGCGCCTGACATGCCGGAGAAAATAAGACTGGAAAAGATGTTCACCTGGGCCAGCCCGCCGGGAATGCGTCCCACCAGCGTGTCGGCAAAACGGAAGATACGATCAGTAATGCCGGAAATGTTCATCAGGTTGCCGATGAAAATAAAAATAGGCACGGCGACCAGGGGAAAGCTATCGAGCGCATAAGTAACACGTTGTCCCAGCAGACCGAGGGGTACACCCTCGATTAGTACATAGGCGACAGCGGGAATAAGAATCGCGTAAACGACGGGAAAGCCAATAAGGAAAAGCGCAAGAAAAACGATGATGACGGCAAGTCCCATGACTACAGGTGCTCCGTTCGTTTCTTGAATAAGGTGCGCAGGCCGAGAACATGGCTAATCGCCGCACCGGCAAAACCAAACAGGGTGGCACTGAGGAATATCCAGAATGGAATGCCCAGGGTAGGAGTGGCACTGTTGGAATTGGAGGAAATATTCAGGACAACCACCACGGCCAGGAACAAACAAGTGGCCGCGGCCGACACCGAGATAAACAAGCCAAGCAAACGTCGAAATTTGCCGGGAAGTACTCCGTGAAGTTCGTCCATGACGATGTTTTCCCCATCCTGGACGACCAGTGGGTAGGAAACGAATACCGTACAGATCAATAAAAAACGCGTGAACTCTTCTGCACCGATAATGGGAGAATTAAACACGTAGCGCATGATAATTTGCGCAAGCGGAACGGCGATCATGCCACCAAGCAATACGGCGCAAAGAGTTTCGAGAGATCGTTTTATCATAGGGTCAAAACGTGCGAACTGATCAGCAAGTTAAATGCTATGGATTCAGCGTAGTTACTCCACGGCCATGATTTGTTCGATAAAAGGCCCGTATTCGGGAAAGTCGGCATTGATCTGTGCGAGAACGCGTGTGCGGAAGGCGTCAATATCAAGCCCGTTTTCCTCCGTCGTAAACGTCATGCCCTCATCTTTTAACGTGGCGATGAGTGATGCCTCGGACTCCTCCGCCCAACGCAGGGATTCTTCTGCTTTCTGGTCGAGAACCCGGGTAATGGTGCTGCGCTGTTCTTCCGTCAGGCCCTGCCAGGTATTTTCGTTAATAAAGACAGCGACAACCGACTGCATATGGCCGGTCATTGCCACATGCGATTGCACCTCGTAGATTTTGTTGGTGTGGATCAATGTGAGCGGGTTTTCCTGGCCGACCACCAGACCTGTCATCAGTGCGGTAGGAAGTTCGGGGATTTCGACAGGCGTGGGTACAGCGCCAAACCCTTTCACCATGGATATCCATATATCGAGCGGCACCGCACGAAAGAACCTGCCCTCCATGTCATCCGGTGAGGTGATCTCAAAATTGGAGGTGATATGACGTGCGCCACGGTAAATTCGTCCGATAATGCGCACGCCGCCCTGCTCAACAAGTTGTTCATTGATCGCCATCATGGCCGGAGAACTCGTCGGGTCGGTCGCGGCAAGAGCATGAGCCCCGTCACGATAGATAAAAGGGGCATTGAAGACGGCGATTTCCGGAACCATGCTCGTCAGCGAAGCAAAATCGTGATGCGCTATCTGGATTGTGCCAAGGCGGACGCCATCGACCATTTCAGACACATTGCCAAGCTGGCTGGCAGGGAAGACCTGTATAGACACGGCACCATTGGTTGCTACTTCGATCTCGCTCGCCGCTTCGGCGGCATAGCGGCTCTGGATTTCCCCTTCAATGCCAGGATGAGCGTATCTCAACTCCTCGTTACCAGAAGAGCAGGCACCAATGATCAAGGCGAGCGAGAAGATTAAACCGAGTCTGAGCATGATTTCCCCTGTGGTGTTTACTCTTGGACGTTTGAAAAAATGGGCCGGAGTTATTTTTTTATTTGAAAAATGCCGGGATAAAGAAACTGAACTTTGTATACGTATAGTCTGTTGATTGTAATAGCCGGTCAAGCCATATACTAAATTTAAGCCACTCCTGATATTCAGGGTTTATATGCATGTTCATTTAATTAGACAAAAAATTAATTAAGCATTTACCTGTTTCTGATCTAATATTTTTTTGCTGTCTTCTTTTTCAGGAAGTCACTGAAATTGAAGGGAATTAGAAGCAGAAGGTATCTCGTTTCAACCAGAAACCCGTCGTACTTCTTCCAATCCCGAAATAGTGAAACCGTGTCTGCAAGACAAATAAATTTGTCTGACGGGCACGTGATGATAAATGCCATAAGCCCTTAACCCGGATCGCAAGATTATGGAGCACATAGGTGATTCAATTGGAAGAACTGCAGAAAAATAAGCTGAATCAGCGAACAGGCTCAGTCTCTAACTTTCATGTTGGCAAACAATTTGAAGTTCTGGCGAAAAGTTATCTGGAAAAAGAGTTCGATGCTGCCTTTGAAGAAAATTTCCTGTTGCCGGTGGGATGGGGGAAAAAGGAAAAAATACACGCCTTTGATTTGGGTAATGAAGACAGGAAAATCATCGTTGAATGCCAGTCCCATAAATGGACTGCGCCCGGGGACAAAGTGCCCAGCACCAAGTTCGCTATATGGAACCGGGCGATGCATCTCTTTTTGGTGTCGCCTGAATCGTATAAAAAAATTATGTTCGTGCTAAGGGATTACAGCACCAGGCGAGATGAAACACTTGCCCAATATTATTTGCGCAAATACGCGCACTTAATACCCGATAGTGTTGAAGTCTGGGAGTTTGATGAAGCGTCAGGGGCCGTGGAAAAAATTCACACGTAAAAATACTAGGATTGGTGGGCCACCAGGGTTAAAGCTTTAGTTTTAACGCCGACAATTATAGCTAGACAAAAGTGTCGGCCGGGATAGTCCGGTGAGGTTCACTGCGACTAAAAGGAGTGGTGGGCCCACCAGGACTTGAACCTGGGACCTGCCGATTATGAGAGGGATTTCTGGCAGTTTTCTTATGATTTACTGAAATTTCTTTTTCTATATTTATCTATATAAATCAATTAGATATGGTTTTCTCTTGTTGTTTTTAGATTTCCCACGTATCCTGAATTTTCCTGTCAAAAGTAGCACAGAGGTAGCACAGGATTAACAAGGATGTTTTCTAGTAGCTAGGGAAGCTCTAAAAAATTGGTGACATGGGAGTCTTAAAAATGACGATTGAAAGCCATTTCAAATTCACTTCTCAGCCTTGTAAGGCGAGACTGATTCCGCAACTTTCAGACAGCAAAAAAGAAGAACGCGCGACTTCTATTCTCTTAGCTGCTTTTTATCTTATCCCTGAATTTGCAAAGCAAGTTTTATCTAGCTGTGGTGCTAATGTTAATTCTCGAACCACTATGGAGTGCTATACGGAAGTTGCGTTTAAAGATTTTCCGAAACTTCGGCCTGATGGTTTGATTCTGATAACAAATGGCAAAAAAACCTGGTCGGCTATTGTGGAGTCCAAGGCGGCAACCGCTGATTTGAAAGCTGAGCAGATCGAAAATTATCTGGACTTGGCTAGAGCGAATGGAATTGATGCATTAATTACTATATCTAATCAATATGCGCCTGTAGTAGATCATCATCCTGTAAAGGTGAATAAGCAAAAGCTTCGTTCTACTAATCTCTTTCATCTTTCTTGGCTCTCTATTATCTCGGAAGCGAATCTGCTAATTGAGGGAATGGGTGTTTCTGATCGAGAGCAAGCACACATATTGATGGAGGTTGTGCACTACCTCCATAGTTCCAACTCAGGAATTCTGGCTCAAGTAAAAATGTCTCCAGATTGGCGGCAAGCTTGTGAAACTGTTCATAACAATCAGGCGTTAAAAAAATCAGATGCTTTTTTGGAGAATGCTGTTTGTGATTGGCACCAGCTCCAGAGATATTTGGCTCTAAAGCTTTCTCTCAAGATTGGAACAAAACCCGCAACGGTCCATTTAAGCCGTAAGCACACCAATGATGCTCAGAAGCGCTTGCAGGATGATATTAATGATGTTGTCTCTAACCACGTTTTAGAGGGCGCTCTGCATGTACCTGATACGGCTTCTTTGCTTTACATGTCGGTAGACCTTTCTAGAAAAACACTGACCCTCTCTGTCAGATTGGATGCGCCTAAAGATGTTAAGAGACAGACGGCATCAATTAACTGGATTCACAGGCAACTAAAAAAGGGTTCTGTTTCTGGTTGTATGTTGGTAGTGAACTGGCCGCGTAGAACTACTTCAACCTCTTTGCCTGTAGAGCACATTGAAGAAAAAATGGATGAACTATTAATACCTAGCCTAAAAGAGATTCCTTCCTCTTTTGATGTGGTCCGGGTAATTGATCTTGGCGCGAAACTGAAGGCTGCGTTTTCTTTTGTTGAAGTATCTGAAGAGGCAGTTTCCAAGTATTACCAAGATGTCTGTGAGAATCTCTACAAGTGGGTTCCCAAACCTCCAAAAATAAAACGTGAAGAAAAAGCGAAAGTTGAAGAGGATTAATGCAAACGAAGTTTCGCTTTAACAAGAAGTCTATTGAGCAGATTCCACGTCCAAATAATCGGTTGAGGGTATATGACTCAAATGTTGAAGGCTTGATTCTTGATCTGCTTCCAAGTGGAAATAAGACTTTTCGTGTTTATAAGAAGATAAGCGGTCAAAATAAGCCTGTTTCTGTCACATTAGGAAAATTTCCTTCCCTCTCCATCGAGTCAGCTCGAAAGCAGGCGCTGAAGGTACTCAATGAGCTCAGTCAAGGGGTAAATCCTAATGAGCAAAACAGGGCTAAACGTCTAGCTGATAAAACCTTGCTTGAGGTTTTTGAAGACTATATTCGATTCAAGGAGCTATCTAGAACAACTCTTCGCGGTTATCAAAGCGTGGTGGATTTGTATTTGGTCGCATATCGAAATAAACCCCTTCGAGCTTTAACCGAGGACGTTATTAAAAAAGAGCATCGACGCATTACGGAATCCAGCCCAGCCCAGGCAGATTTGGCTATGCGTGTGGTTCGTGCGCTATTTAATTTTGCGCGTTATGAATATCGAGGGGTAAATAACGAGTTCATTTATGAGCATAACCCTGTCGGAATTCTTAGCCATCAAAAAGCGTGGAATAAGGTCGGACGAAAAAACACAAGGATTTCCAGGGGACAGCTGCCGGAATGGTTTGACTCTCTAGAAACAGTTCGCCAATCAGGTTCTGACTTTGCCGTATCAGTTTGTGATCTGGCTGAGATGGCAATTCTGACTGGTCTACGCCGTGGTGAATTGGTTAACCTGACTTGGAATCGGGTGAACCTTAAAGAAGCCACGTACTATATCGACACCACCAAAAATGGTGACCCGCTCGAACTTCCTCTGTCTAACCATCTTGCGAAGTTGCTAAAACGAAGGCACAAAAATCGGGGTGACAGCTTTTATGTGTTTTCCAGTAATCGCGGTGGGGGCCAGGTTATTGAGCCAAAGAAAGTCTTGGCGCAAATTCAGCAGCTTTCGGGTATTACTTTCACGCTGCATGACCTTCGGCGCACGTTCACGACTACAGCCGAATCTTTAGGACTTGGGACATACACCATTAAGCGATTACTTAACCATCGAACCAGAAGGGATGACGTAACAGCAGGATATATGGTGCTTACGCCTGAAGAACTTCGGGAGCCTGCACAGAAAATTGAGAACACTATTTTGTCTCAGGCAGGAATCATCATTTTGGGTTCTGATGTGGACTCAACGCTGAGTGATTTATTAACCGGCATGTCTGAAGCGGAAAAAAGAAAGCTTATTTTTGATTTATCAGAACATAGGAATTTAGTTTCAAAAGGAGTAGCGGCTGATGAATGAAGATTTTGATGAGGATTATGAAGACCTAAAAATCAAAGAAGCTATTTTCGAATATAACCAGCGTAGTAAGGACCTTTGGGAAAGGGAAAAAGAAGAGTATTTAGCTGAGCAAGAAGAGGCGCTCGCTCGACAGTATGTCGAAAATTATCCACATCTGGTTGGAGACAAAAATTACAGGCGAGGGCTATTTTCAAAGTTTTCTAAGTTAGATTCTTGGCTTCTCTACAGTGAGGCGCTTGCCTTGGTGCATTGTGCAGAACCAATTTATTTTTCGAGGGTCGCTTATCTATGTAGTGATTATTCAGAACTTCAGTTGCCTCAGGTTAAGGCGGCTGCTGGTGTCTCTCTCAAAGTAATTAACCAGAGTCTTGATGTTGAGAGTTGGCGTGTGAAGCCAGAAGACTTTCTAAAGTGGGCATATAAAAAAGGATGGGACTTGCCACCTGACTTGCTTGAAGTCATGGGGTTGAGTCTGCAAAGAAAATCTTTCAAGGTTTATAGTGGTCATCCAAATGCTGAGCATCATGCTCAAAGGAGAGAGTCTGTTTTAAAAGCCGCTCTAGCAGTTTTGGTAGCTTATCCTGATAAATGTCGCATAAGAGGGAAAGTATCTGCCACTGCAATTGCTAGTCTAATTGAGCAAAAAAGCCCGATATGGTTTGAGGATAATGATGTTCCTCTCTCGGATAGGGAGGTGAAAAAATTGATTAATGGAGCAATTGTATCCCGTCATCACAAAGTGGACCAAATAGGCTGATTGTCTAAGAGAGGGTTTTGGCTCATCGTTAACCCAAGAGGAAACGATGATGACGACCAAAAGCCCTTCTGAAAAAACCGTTCGAGATATCCGTCGAGCCACCCGCAAGCAGTATTCTTCCGAAGAGAAAATCCGCATTGTATTGGATGGTCTTCGAGGCGAGGACAGTATTGCTGAACTCTGTCGCCGGGAAGGTATTAATCCCAATGTGTACTACCGCTGGTCCAAGGAGTTTTTGGAGGCAGGCAAGAAACGTCTGGCCGGTGATACTGCCCGGGAAGCGACCTCGGATGAGGTGAAGCAACTGCGTTCAGAGGCAACTGTGCTCAAAGAGACGCTGGCGGAGTTGTTACTGGAAAACCGGCTTTTGAAAAAAAGCGTGCTGGGGGATGGGGAAGACGGTATATGAGATATCGCGCTTCGGAAAAGTACGAGATCATTCAACTGGTCACTCAATCCAGTTTATCGGTGCGCCAGACACTGGATCGGCTGGGCATCCACCGTTCCACTTTCTACGGCTGGTTAAAGCGCTACGAGGATGAGGGGTTGGATGGACTGGAGGATCGCAAACCGGATTCAGAACCCTGGAACCGGATCGGCCAGAGTCATCGGGATGCCCTGATTGAGCTGGCGCTGGATCAGCCTGCCATGTCTCCCAGGGAGCTGGCGGTGACCTACACGGATACCCAAGGCTATTTTGTCTCGGAATCCAGTGTCTACCGGCTGTTAAAGGCGCAGGACCTGATCACCAGTCCCGCGTATCTGCTGATGCAGGCCAGTGACCAGTTTAGCCATCCCAGTACCCGGGTGAATGAACTCTGGCAGACGGATTTTACCTACTTCAAAATCATTGGCTGGGGCTGGTATTACCTGTCCACCGTGTTAGACGATTACTCCCGGTTCATTGTGTCCTGGCGACTCTGCCAGTCCATGAGTGCAGGGGATGTCATGGATACCCTGAATGATGCGCTGGACTTCACGGAGCTGGATCAGGTTCAGGTGCGGCACAAACCCAGACTGTTGAGTGATAACGGTCCTTGCTATATTTCCGTCGAGTTGGCGGAGTATCTGGGCAGTCAGCATATGACGCATACCCGTGGCAGGCCCTATCACCCGCAGACGCAAGGCAAGATTGAACGCTGGCATCGATCCATGAAGAACCAGATCCTGTTGAATAACTATTATTTGCCTGGTGAACTGGAAGAACACCTTCAGCGGTTTGTCAGCTATTACAACCATGAGCGGTATCATGAATCGCTGGACAACCTGACACCGGCAGATGTGTTCTATGGGCGGGGAGAAGCCATACTGAGAGAGCGAGAGATGATTAAACAAAACACCTTGGCGATGCGTAAACAAATCCACTATGCTCGCCAACAGAGAGTACTAACCTGATGAGTCAAACCCTCTCTTAAATCAGGACGCCATGTGTCCAACTTTGTTTGACGACATACAATTACGTCGGAAATGATGATATCAGCTTCATGGCTTAATTGATCTGGTAACTCTTTGGAAGTGATATCTAGTATATCTTGCTCAGACAAATTGCTATTAACTAGAGGGTAGCCGAAAAATATATCGCCTTGCTCTAAAGAGTCATCACTGATTGCCTCATACCATTTGTACATGGCTTTAATGGTTGTTTTTTAGAATGTGGGTGGAAGCAGTCTAGAAATGGACTTCAATTTGATTTTTGTTTTAAGCCTATTATTGAACTCTGGCAACTCGGAAATTTCATCGAAAACAAAAGGCTCGTCGGTAGTGCCTGAAATCAAGATGCCGTGTAAAGCTCTATCAGTATCACTGGTAGGAGTTATATAGAAGAAAAATCCAGGTATAAAATTGACTATTCCATGCTGAGTAAGATGAGCTTTTTCATCTATTTCATCTCTGCACGATGATAATCCCAGATTTGATGCTAGCAGGTTCGCCTTATGGGTTTGTGTGGCTGAGCTTATATGTATAGGAGTTGTATCCATGACTAATTTATTCCCATATGGGTTTCATTTCTTTAAGAGTATTTTCTTTTAGTAATTCAAAAAAAATCGTTTTTTCTACTTCGTGTACATGGTTGATATTAGAACGAATTTTATCGAAATTTTTGTTGGGCTCTAATATATTGGTGTCCATTATGGTGTCTACTGTTAACAGAACACCAAATAATGTCTTTTGCTTGCCTTTCTCGCCAATGTGCAAGTCGGCCTTGGCTCCTGTCTTGATTTCAACAATTGAAATTGTATCTTCGATGTCAAATTCTCTTCGAATGACTGTCCCTCTATCGACAGCCTCTAATTTTTTTCCGAGTTTTATGTTTAGTTCTAGGGGGGCCAGTTCACTGTCTTGTCCTTCCTTTTTCCCCAAAATATTGTGGTACAACACAGATACTCTACTTATATTTTCAACAAGCTCAGTATCAAGGCTTGACTTGATAATTTTTGAGGAAGTTTCTTCGACATAGTTCCAGCCTTTATAAGGGCTTTGAAAAGTAATAGTGACACTATGATCGCCAATGCCGACCATAAAGTCATCAGCTATTAGGAGCGAGGTAGGTTGAAATTTTAAACTTGGATCGTTTTCCCTAATTGATCTAGGGATTTCTGCCTCGTGAGTAGCTCTAGTGGATTTAAAAGTTTCTTTATATTGGGAAAAAAGTATGCCCGGAAGAATGGAGGAAAGTTCGCTGTTCTTTTTTGCATCAAATCTAATCTGAACCATGCAAACAGCGATGGAGTCTTTTTCTAGTCTTTTAGGTGTTTTGATCATATTTGGGCAAAAGGGAATTATTCGACTATACCTTTAAAGCTTAAAAGTAAAAAGGGATAAGTAGGACTATACATAAGTGCTTATAAGCTGCAAATCCTGTCTAGGGTCTTTTCTAAGGAAAAAATAGGTACTTTTACAAAAAGTAGCACAGAAGTAGCACAGCCCATTTCATGGAATTGTGCATATTCTCTAAATCATTGATTTGTATGGTGGGCCCACCAGGACTTGAACCTGGGACCTGCCGATTATGAGTCGGATGCTCTAACCAACTGAGCTATGGGCCCTTAGCTTGTCTTTTTGTTCAATTGCTGCGTTGCAGTGCGGTCGCGCTCTCGCTCACGTACTTATGTACGTTCTCTCGTTCGCGCCTTCTGCGCCTTGCCCTTAAACAAAAATACTGCGCTAAGCAGTTTAATCTAGTTCGGCGCTAAAGCCGGTATTTAACTTCCTTTGAATCGGCGTAGAAGCCGGAGAATCTTCAGGAGTTATTCGGTGGTTAACCGAAATAAAAACGGCGCTTTTTCAAGCGCCGCGGAGTATAGATGTTCTTGGTTGTTTCGTCTAACCCCGGGCAGGGGTTAGAGGCAATTTATTCGGATTCGGCAGGTTGGGCTTCCCTAAACGCTTCAACCTGGGCATTAAACTCGGGACCAATGGAGTTGCGAGCGTTAAGGATTTGTTCCATGGCGTTGGCGTAGGAAACCTGTTCGCTCTGAGGCAATTCGGAGAAGTCGCTGGATTGCATGTAGAGGTCGTAGCAGTCGAGAAAGCTGTCGACTTCGCTAATGTAGCCTTTTACTTCTTCGCTGTTGGCAACCAGCTCTTCCATGCTGGCGGTAGAGCCATCGACAATGGTTGGTTTGTCTGGCAAGACACCGCAGTCAGATTGAGCGAACGCCTTACCTCCCACAAGTAGCAACAGTACGGCGAGGTATTGGGCAAAGGTTTTATGGCTCACAGAAATTCCCCCTGTTTATATGTGTGTTTGGGCCCGAGGATAAAGACCATACAGTCGGGGTTCAACCGAAGTGGACATAAATTAATTGTTGTTTTTGCCCGAATTGCGGGCACAAAAAAGGCGCCCCGTGAGCGCCTTTTTGCTTGCGGTTACCCGCGTATTTGTTGACGTTGTTATTCGTCAAGGAAGCTGCGTAGGTGCTCCGAGCGGGTCGGATGACGCAGTTTGCGAAGTGCCTTGGCTTCGATCTGGCGAATACGTTCGCGGGTCACGTCAAATTGCTTGCCCACTTCTTCGAGCGTGTGGTCGGTATTCATGTCGATACCAAAACGCATACGCAATACCTTGGCTTCACGGGCAGTCAGGCTTCCCAGAACGTCACGAGTGGCCTCGGTCAGGCTTTCGGTGGTGGCCGAGTCGATCGGGGAGGTGCTGTTGGCATCCTCAATAAAGTCGCCCAGATGTGAATCTTCGTCATCACCAATCGGGGTCTCCATGGAGATGGGTTCCTTGGCAATTTTGAGTACCTTGCGCACCTTGTCTTCCGGCATGTCCATTTTCAGGGCCAGTTCGTCCGGCGTGGGTTCCCGTCCCAGTTCTTGCAGAAGCTGGCGTGAAATACGATTGAGCTTGTTGATGGTCTCAATCATGTGCACCGGAATACGTATAGTGCGCGCCTGGTCGGCAATAGAGCGGGTAATTGCCTGACGAATCCACCAGGTGGCATAGGTCGAGAATTTATAACCGCGACGGTATTCAAACTTGTCGACGGCTTTCATCAGGCCGATGTTACCTTCCTGGATCAGGTCGAGGAATTGCAAACCGCGGTTGGTGTATTTCTTGGCGATAGAGATCACCAGGCGCAGGTTGGCTTCCACCATTTCTTTCTTGGCGCGACGCATACGTGCCTCACCAAGCGAGACGCGGCGATTTACTTCTTTAATGTCGGCGACACTCAGGCCAGTGGTTTCCTGGATGTTGGTAATGGAGCGCTGTGCTCGCTGAATTTCTTCTTCGTATTGGCCAATCTTTTCCGCCCAGGGCTTTTTGGATTTGGCCAACTGGGCAACCCATTTGATGTTGGTTTCGTTGCCGGGGAACAGCTTGACGAATTCCGCGCGCTTCATGCCGCAGCGCTTGATGCACAGGGTCATGATAATGCGCTCTTCGACACGAAGCGCGTCGACAGTGGAGCGCACGTCGGCGTACATGGGGTCGAACAGGCGTGGAGTCAGCTTGAGGTATTTAAACAGCTCGGCAGTTTCGCCAATGGCCTCCTGGGCTTTTTCGCTGGTAAATCCCTTGGACTTGATAACTTTTTCGGCTTTTTTCCAGGAAGCGGCAATTTCGCCAAAGCGTTCCCTGGCCTCTTCGGGATCGGGCCCGGTGCTTTTCTCGTCGTCATCGGATGAGGCGTTGTTGTCGTCATCATCGTCATCGTCGTCATCATCGTCGCTGGAATCGTTGGCTTCGGCCTTGGCGTTGGCTTCTTCCTCGGCTTTTTGTGCCTGTTCCAGTGCCGAGGGAACATACTCGGCCGGGTTCAGGTAACCGGTAATAATGTCAGCCAGGCGTCGCTCGCCTTCTTCGGCCAGCTTGTATTCTTCAAGGATTTCCTCGACGGCACTTGGCCAAAAGGTAAAGGCCGACATCATTTCGCGAATGCCGTCTTCAATACGTTTGGCGATTTCAATTTCGCCTTCACGGGTCAGCAGTTCTACGGTGCCCATTTCGCGCATGTACATGCGTACCGGGTCGGTGGTGCGATGGACTTCGGACTCAACAGCGGCCAGGGCAGCGGCAGCTTCGGCTGCAGCGACTTCGTCGGGAGAGCTCTCTTGCTCCTGTTCGAGCATGAGGAGCTGGTCGGCGTCAGGCGTTGATTCAAAAACATGGATGCCCATGTCGTTAATCATTTGAATAATATCTTCAACCTGATCCTGTTCGGAAATCTCTTCAGGCAGGTGGTCGTTCACTTCGGCATAGGTAAGGTAACCTTGCTCACGACCAAGGGCGATGAGATCTTTAATTCGGGATTGCTGTTGAGGCGAATCTGACATCCGGAAGAGTCCTGTATTGCGTAATTTGTGTTACGTAACTACGTGTAAATTGGGTTGGCGCGGAAAGTACGGCTGGCGCTGAACAAAAAAGGCGCGAAATTATATACAAACTTTGCTGCCACGGCTAATGTTGTGGGGGCTATTTCTACAGCTTCAAGTGCAGCAATTTTCGCGCCAGAGTCAGGAATTATTGTGCAGTTGCCTCTCTCGCAGCTTGTTGTGCAGGTTGCGCTGCTCGTCTCGCAGTTCCGGCGTTAATTCCTCGAAGGGAACGGCGGCAATTTCACGAATACGTTGCTCGATTTCAGTGCGTGTCAGACGGTGTTTGAATCGTGTCAGTGTTTCGATGAAATCAGCTTCCAGTTTTTCCTCGGGTAGCGCTTTTAACAGGCTGGAACCGTAAATCTGGGTAAGCTGTTCGGCAATCTCCGGCGCGTAACCTGTCCAGTAGCCGTGCAGGTTGATGAATTCCGCGGTCGGGTTTTGCCGAACCAGGCTGCGAATGCTCTCGACCAGGCCCTGGGCGTCCTCCCGGGAAAGCAATTCATCATCCAGTTCATCGCGCAGTGCCAGCCTGGGCGATTGCAGTATCAATGCCAGCAGTTTTTTGAAGTTTGCCGAAATGGGTCGTGCTGATTGTTCGTCCGGAACGTCTACGGCAGTTTCCATGTCCTCAATATTGGCAGTGTCAGGCTCAACTGCGGCTGCTGGTCGGCTCTTGCTTTCGTCGTCGTTTCTTCGGGTCTGCAGACCTTCCAGAAGCTGTTGTTTATCCAGCCCGGTGTCATCCGCCAGGCGCTGAATCAACACGGATTGCAGCAAGCCTTTGGGCAGGCGCTGGATAAAGGGCAGGCTTTTGTGTGCGTACAGTGCCTTGTGGTCGGCTGTGGTCAGGTCCAGGCCCTCTCCTGCCAGTTCAAAAACAAAGTCGGAGAGGGTTTTGGCATTGGCGATACGCTTCTGAAAACCTTCGGCACCCTCGGATCGAACAATCGTATCCGGGTCTTCACCTTCCGGCAGGAACAAAAACCGCGCCTGGCGGCCATCAAGCATGGTCGGCAGACAGGCATCCAGTGCTCTCTGGGCGGCACTGCGTCCGGCTGCGTCCCCGTCAAAACAGAACACTACCTGGCTGACATGGCGGAAGATCCGGTCCATATGGGCAGAGCCCACGCTGGTGCCCAGGGTGGCCACGGCATTGCGTACACCAAACTGGGCCAGGGCAACCACATCCATATAGCCTTCTACCACAATGAGTTCGTCTGGTCGCTGTCGTTGTTGAAGTGCTTCATACAGGCCGTAAAGTTCGCGGCTCTTGTGAAAAACCGGAGTCTCCGGCGAGTTCAGGTATTTGGGTTTCTGGTCGCCCAGAACGCGACCTCCAAAGGCAATGGTTCGGCCGCGTTGATCGCGAATAGGGAACATGACCCGGTCGCGAAAACGATCGTAATGGTCTCGTTCACCCTTTGGCTGCTGCCCCTGTGTGTCGCGTTTGATCAACATGCCGCCTTCGGCCAACAGCCGAAGGGCCTCCGGGTTGTCAGAATTAAGTTTGATCAGGCTGTCCCATTCGTTGGGGGCGTAGCCCAGGGAGAACTCCTTGGCAATTTGGCCGGTCAGTCCACGTGATTTCAGGTAATCGATGGTGGGCTGATGCTTGCGCAGCTGCATTTGGTAGAAACGCGAGGCCTGTTCCAGGGTCGAGTAGATATCCAGTCGGCGACGCTGCTGGGCTTCGGCTTGCGGGCTGGATTCTTCCCGCGGCACCTCCATTCCGGCAGCTTTGGCCAGTTCTTCGATGGCGGTCGGGAAGTCCAAATGATCGTGCTCCATCAAAAAGCCGATCACGTTGCCTCCGGCACCACAACCAAAACAGTAGTAAAACTGTTTCTGCGGGCTGACGGTGAAAGAGGGCGTTTTTTCGTCGTGGAAAGGGCAGCAGGCGGAATAGTTTTTGCCCGACTTTTTGAGCTGAACGCGCGAACCCACCACTTCGACTATGTCGGAGCGATCGATTAGGTCATCGATGAAAGGTTGGGGTATTCGTCCTGCCATATGTGAGCCTGATTAATTATTGCGCTCGCGCTGGGGACGTGCCCAGCGCGCTCGTTGCCTCGCGGGGCAAGCTTTTAAAAGTTGGCTCAAATTGCTCATTTATTCGTTATAAACTCCGCTTTTTCGCCAACTTTTGCCTACCCAGAGCATCGCTCATGACATTAATCAATGGCTCCCATAATAGTGCCTGATGGAAAAAACAGAAAGAAAGCCAATGGTTAATTTAAGGCTGTATTCCGCTGTAGCACCAACAGTTGATACGGCATATCAACAGTCATTCCCGCCTGCGCGGGAATGACAAAACGATAACGGGAATGAGAATGCAGTGAACTGGTATGAAATTGAGATGGGTAAACCAGCTCTATTACCCCAGTTTGCTTTTGACCAGGCCGGAAACCTTGCCCATATCGGCACGACCCTGCAGTTGCGGCTTGAGCACACCCATCAGTTTGCCCATGTCCTGCATGCCTTTTGCGCCGGTATCGGCGATGGCTTTGTCGACCAGTTCAGCGATTTCATCTTCGCTGAGCTGTTTGGGGAGGAATTCCTGAATAACGTCGATTTCGGCCAATTCCACATCGGCCAGTTCCTGGCGGCCAGCGTCTTCGTATTGTTTGATGGAATCCCGACGCTGTTTGACCATTTTGTCCAGCACCGCCAGGGCACGGGTATCATCAATCTCAATACGCTCGTCGACTTCAATGCGCTTGAATTCAGCCTGGATCAGGCGAATGGTTCCAAGGCGTTGCTTGTCGCGTGCGCGCATGGCGTCCTTCATGGCGTCATTGATGGTGGCTTTAATGCTCATATAGGACTCCCGGAAACTGGCAACTATTAGGTACAAACAGAAACGCCGGCAAGCAGCCGGCGTACGTTCAATATATAGCGAAGCAGTCGCTTCGCAGGTCCTTACTAAATGGGTGCTTAGTAGAGACGCTGGAACCGACGAGATTCGCGAGAAACACGCTTCTGGTTGCGCTTAACAGCGGCAGCAGCTTTACGCTTGCGAGCCCAGGTTGGCTTCTCGTAGAACTCGCGACGACGTACTTCGGCAAGTACACCGGCTTTTTCGCAGCTGCGCTTGAAGCGACGCAGTGCTACGTCAAATGGCTCGTTCTCTTTAACACGAACTTCTGGCATGAAAACCTCTTTCTTACTGTCCCTGGTTAAGGACGGTTCACGGTCAAACTTAAGGGGCGCGCATTTTAAGGAAAAACACGCACATATGCAAAGCCTAATAGCGCATTATTTGTAGAGATGATTTCTGCCTAAAATAGCAGCTATCCGCCGCAAAACAGGAGCTATCTGCCGTAAAATACGCCCTTTTACGCGGTCGATTCGGATAGCCGCAAGAGTATAGCTATGTTAGTTCTTGGTATCGAAACCTCATGTGATGAAACCGGTGTCGCCCTGTTTGATACAGAGCGAGGGTTGATCGCGGATGCGCTATACAGCCAGATAGACATGCATGCCAATTATGGTGGCGTCGTGCCCGAGTTGGCCTCGCGCGATCATGTGCGCAAGTTGTTGCCCATGATTGCCCAACTTTTGGACGATAGCGGCGTCAAGGGTTCGGATCTTGATGGCATTGCCTATACCCATGGTCCGGGGCTTGTGGGCGCACTGCTGGTCGGTGGCACGCTGGCACACAGTCTGGCGGAAGTCTGGGATATCCCGGTGATTGGTGTTCATCATATGGAGGGACACTTGCTGGCGCCCATGCTGGAAGAAAATCCTCCGCAGCCGCCATTTGTCGCTCTGCTGGTTAGTGGGGGGCATACGCAATTGGTTGCTGTCCACGGATTGGGGGAGTACGAACTACTGGGTGAGTCGCTGGACGATGCCGCAGGGGAAGCGTTTGATAAAGCCGCCAAGATGATGGAGCTGCCTTATCCGGGTGGTCCAAGTATTTCCAGGCTGGCGCAGCAGGGTGACCGATCGCGTTTGAAATTTCCGCGCCCCATGACGGACCGTCCCGGTCTGGATTTTAGTTTTAGCGGGCTGAAAACATTCACACTCAATACCGTGGCGGATATGACAGGTGAAGAGGGTTTGAGTGAGACCGACAAAGCCGATATTTGTGCCGCCTTTGAGGAGGCCGTTGCCCAGACGCTGATGATTAAATGTCGCCGGGCGCTGGAGCAAACCGGCATGAAGCGGCTGGTGCTGGCGGGCGGCGTGGCCGCCAACACCCGATTGCGTGAGTTGATGGCCGAAATGGTCGCCAAGCAAAAGGCCGAGCTCTTTTATCCCCGACTCAAATACTGCACGGACAACGGCGCCATGATTGCCTATGTGGGAGCATTGCGATTGCAGGCCGGGGAGCGGACGGATTCCATTGAGGTTCAGCCCAGGATGTCGCTGTCAGACCTGCCCAAAATAGAGGCCGCCTGATGACGGACTATATTTATATCGAGGGCCTGGAAGTCGATGCGGTTATTGGCGTCTTCGATTGGGAGCGGGAAATTGAACAGCGCCTGGTTATTGACCTGCAACTGGGCACCGATATTACCAACGCCGCAAAAACAGATGACATCCAGCATACGCTGGATTACGCCGTGATCAGTGAGCGGGTAATGGATCATGCGAAAAGTGCATCGGCACAATTAATTGAAACCCTGGCCGAGCAGATTGCGACACTGGTGATGCGTGAATTTTCTGTGATGAATGTGCGTGTCAGGGTATCCAAGCCCGGTGCAGTACCTGCGGCGCGCAATGTTGCAGTGGAGATTGAACGGGGTCGGCATTGAGTTCGCAGGCAGTGCGAGTCTATCTGGGTGTCGGCAGCAATATTGAGCCAGAGGCGAATATCAGGCGCGGTCTAAAAGCGCTTGGACAGGCGTTTGGTGAGGTACAGTGTTCGCCGCTTTACCAGACGCCCGCATGGGGCTTTGATGGCCCTGATTTCATTAACCTGGCCGTGGGTTTTGACGCAACGGTCAGCTTTGTCGAACTCAATCGAATACTCAAACGTATCGAACAGCATTGCGGGCGCGATCGCGCCGCCGAAACCTGCAAGGGCTCCCGCACACTGGACCTGGATGTTTTGTTGTTTGGGACTTTCAGAGGAGAGATAGAAGGGTGCCAGTTGCCCAGACCCGAGCTCTTCGAACGCCAGTTTGTGTGGCAGCCGTTGCAGGCGCTGCTTCAGGAAACTGCCGCTCTCAGTGATTTTGAAGCGGGAGTTCAACAGGAACTGGAGGAACTCGCGAGCAATGCAGAATTGTTGTCGCCCATGCGCGAACTATGAACCCGTCAGCTCTATTCCGGTATCAATTGCCGGTTGTCCGGAAAGCCCCAAAACCAGGGATTCCATTTTCAGCCAGGGATCGCCATGGTAGTTGCTTTTGATGGCCCGATCCGCCAGTCGGCATAGCTTTAGCAGTTTGGCCATTTCTTGCGGGGCTGAACGACGCACTGCCTTGTGAACAAGGGGTTGGCGCTTTTGCCAGACACCGGCGCTGCGAATGGCGGCCTCCAGATTCTGACCCTTGGAACAAGCCTCCTGGATTTGCAGTATCTGGCGGATTTCCTTGGTCAGCACCCATAACATCAGCGTGGCTTCGGTGCCTTCCTCCCTGAGACCCCGCAGGCTGACAAGCGCTTCGGCCGTATTGCCGGACAGGCAATGATCGACGGTTTTAAATACATCGTAGCGGGCGCTGTTGACCACCAGTTCAGACATGGTGGCGGCATCAATTCGACCTTCGACCAACAGGGCCAGCTTTTCGACTTCCTGCTGCGCGGCCAGCAGGTTGCCTTCCACACGCTCGGCCAGGATGCCGATGGCTTCGCGGTCGGCTTCAATGCCCTTGGCGCGCAGCCGCTGGTTTAGCCAGCCGGGCATTTGTCGCTGGTCCACGGGCCAGACCTGGATATGCCCTCCGGTATTTTCCAGCGTGGTTACCCATTTACTGCGTTGCTGGCTGCGATCAAGTTTGCCGGTAGCTACCAGCAGTAAAATATCCTCGGGAATGGACTGGCAGAATTCGACCAGGGCTTTTGATCCCTTGTCGCCTGGCTTGCTGTTGGGGATGCGCAGTTCAATGATGCGTTTGTCGGCAAACAGTGACATCGCCTGGGATTCACTCAGGAATTCATCCCAGTCAACACTGTCCGCATGGAATAACTGGCGCTCACCAAAGCCTTGCTGGCGGGCCGCCTGGCGAATATGGTCGGCGGCCTCACTGGCAAGCAGGGCTTCTTCGCCACTAATCAGATAGCAAGGCTTGAGACCGCGAGACAAATCCTGCACCAAGTTCTCGGGCCGGATTTTCATTCGGCGTCACTCTGAGTCTGGCTGGCTGGTGCGGCCTGGTTAGCCAGTGCGGCATCCAGCAGGGAAATCAGTTGGCGACCAAGATCGTTGTTTAGATTTTCCAGGGCCATCATTCTTTCCTGGTCGTTTACCGCCGGGCTGTTTTGCGATTCCATGATGCGTGCGCGGCTGATTAACCAATCCGATTTTACGATCTCTCCATCAGCACTGAGGATCTGGTAGTCCACCCGTTTGGCAATTTCGATTTCGCGATTGAGCAGGTTGGCACTCAGGCTTAGCGGACGCTCCACCACCTGTTCGCTGGTAATCACCAGTCCCGGAACGCCTGTCTCGGGCGAAGTAAACACACGGTCAATCCGGGTTTCCAGTGTCTGGATCAACTGGGCGCTGACCGGTTGGGTATTTATCTGTCGTAAATCGACCCGATCGGCAATATATATCTGCTCCAGATTGTCTGCAGGCGCTGTGCCACGCAGCTGAAAGCCGCAGCTTGATAGCGAGAGACAGACGAGTAGAGCGAGATATTTAATTTGCAACGATATTGACCAACTTGCCTGGAACCACAATGACTTTACGGATGGTTTGGCCATCGGTAAAGCGTTTGACATTTTCTTCCGCCAGGGCCGCTGTTTCCACCTGGTCTTTGGGCGCATCCGCTGCCACCTGCACTTTGCCGCGCAGTTTGCCATTCACCTGCACCACGTATTCGATGCTGTCCTGGACCAGGGCGGACTCGTCCAGTTCCGGCCAGTTGGCATCCACCACAGCGCCTTCGTTACCCAGGGCGTTCCACAGTACATGCGTAATATGAGGAACACAGGGTGCCAGGACAAGCACAGCGGTGTTCAGTGCCTCCCTCTCAACTGCCAACCCTTGTGGAGAAGAACGATCGGCACTCCTGCTGACTTCGTTAATCAGTTCCATCACCGCGGCTATTGCGGTATTAAAGGTTTGTCGACGGCCATAGTCATCACTGACTTTTTTGATGGTTTCGTGGGTTTTTCGGCGTAACTTTTTGTGTGTTTCGCCAAGTTCGGCCACGTTTAATTTGTCGGGATGACCGGCGGCGATATGCTCCTGGGTAATTGCCCAAAGGCGCCGCAGAAACCTGAACGCGCCCTGAACGCCCTCGTCGGACCATTCCAGGGTTTGCTCCGGCGGTGCTGCGAACATGGTAAACAGTCGCACCGTGTCCGCGCCGTACTGATCCACTGCACTCTGTGGATCGATGCCATTGTTCTTGGACTTGGACATCTTGGTCATGCCGCCCAGCTGCAGTGCCTCGCCGTCAATGGTTGCGCCGATGACCTTGCCCTTGTCGTCTTTTTCCAGTTCGACTTCGGACGGGTTGTACCAGGTTTTGGAACCATCGGCATTTTCTGCATAGAAGGAATCGGCCAGTACCATGCCCTGACACAGCAGGCGCTTGAATGGTTCGTTGCATTTCACCAGCCCCTCGTCGCGCATCAGTTTGTGGAAAAAGCGGGCGTAGAGCAGGTGCAAGATGGCGTGTTCGATTCCACCGACATATTGATCCACCGGCAACCAGTAATCGGCGCGCTCCGGATCGAGCATGCCGTCAGAAAAATCGGGGCAGGTATAGCGGGCATAGTACCAGCTGGATTCCATAAAGGTATCGAAGGTATCCGTTTCGTGCTCGACTGGCTGGCCATCCAGTTCGGTCTTGCGCCATTCCGGGTCGGATTTGATCGGCGAGTTTACCCCGTCCATGACCACATTTTCCGGCAGCAGAACCGGCAGTTTCTCCAGGGGTACCGGAATCTCTCCGCCAGCCGGCAAGTTAAACATGGGGATAGGTGCGCCCCAGTAGCGCTGGCGGGAAACGCCCCAGTCACGCAAGCGGAAATTGGTGGTCACCCGGCCTTTGCCTTTTTCTTCCAGTTTTTTGGCGATGGCGCTAAACGCCCCGTTGAAATCCAGACCGTCCAGCTCTTTATGTGAGTCGCCAGAGTTAACCAGCACGCCCTTTTCGACATAAGCTTCCTTGTCCAGGTTGCACTCGTCGGCATTTTGACTGGACGGGTCTGGTGCAATGACTTGTTTGATTGCCAGGCCAAATTTTTTGGCAAATTCATAGTCTCTCTGGTCGTGCGCCGGAACAGCCATCACGGCGCCGGAGCCGTAATCCATCAGGACATAGTTGGCCACCCAGATGGGTACTTCTTCCCCGGTCACGGGGTGAATGGCTTTCAGCCCCGTGTCCATGCCACGTTTTTCCATGGTGGCCATTTGGGCCTCGGATACGGCCTGCTCCTTGCATTCTTTGATAAAGGCAGCAAGTTCAGGGTTACTATCCGCTAGTTCAAGCGCAATGGGGTGCTCGGCCGCAATGCTGACCCAGGTGACACCCATCAGGGTATCGGGCCGTGTGGTATAGACAGTGAAATGATCCTGGCCAGCCACAGTGCGACCCAGGTCAAAAACAATTTCCTGACCTTTGGATTTGCCAATCCAGTTCTTTTGCATGGTGCGAACTTGCTCGGGCCATTCGGGCAGCTCGTCCAGGCTGGACAAAAGCTCGTCCGCATAGTCGGTAATCTTGATAAACCACTGGGGAATTTCCTTGCGCTCTACCAAAGCACCGGAGCGCCAGCCGCGGCCGTCAATAACCTGTTCGTTGGCCAGCACGGTCTGGTCGACCGGGTCCCAGTTGACGGTAGCCATTTTTTTGTAGACCAGGCCCTTTTCATAGAGGCGGGTAAAAAACCACTGTTCCCACTTGTAGTAATCCGGCTGGCAGGTGGCCAGTTCGCGCGTCCAGTCAAAGCCAAAGCCCAGGGCATTGAGCTGGCTCTTCATGTAGTCGATGTTGCTATAGGTCCACTTGGCCGGGGCGGTTTTGTTCTGGATGGCGGCATTTTCGGCAGGCAGGCCAAAGGCATCCCAACCCATGGGGTGGAGCACATTCTTGCCCTGCATGCGCTGATAGCGGGCAATCACATCGGTAATGGTGTAATTGCGCACATGGCCCATGTGAAGTTTTCCACTGGGATAGGGGAACATGGCAAGGCAGTAGAATTTTTCCTTGTCGGCGTTTTCTGTGGCCTTAAAGGTCTCGTTTTCTTGCCAGTAGCGCTGGGCTTCAGCCTCGATGTCGGCGGGGTTGTATTGGTCCTGCATTGTGTGCGGTTTATTCCCGAATCTGTGGTTCAAAAAGAATCTGTATGAAGGGCGCACATTATAGGGTCAAGACGGCTGAATAACAGTGCTGTCGCCGATGTTCATATGTCATAAACAGGAAAGGTGAAAAAGAAAGCGGCGTCCTTGCCTGTCCAGGGTAAACCCTGAGTGTCCTGAAAAGCGGAAAAAGCTTTAGAGAAAATTACGAGCCGAGTAGGCCTTGCCGTACTTGGCCCTGTCGACCAGTTTGACCGAGTTGCTGAGTATTTCGTCCGCCTGGACGGGCCCCAACACTTCCGCCAGCACCACATAAATAACATGAGTTGCCTTGGCGTAATCACCAAGTGATGATTCAGGTATGCGTCGGGCCTTGTCGTCTCGAATCATGGATTCGATCTGCTCGGCAGCGGTAGCATCGATACCCTTTGATCTCAGTGCCCGCTTAATTTGCAATGGCAGGTTGGGGTACTCGATCAAATCGAGCGAACGGCCGATCTGCACTATAAGCACGCCAAAACTGCGTGCCGGGGCGTCTTCGATTCCGCTTTGGTTGGCGGCATAGCTTTTCAACTGGGGAAGCGGGTCTTCCTTCAGCAGGTAATCGGCCATGCCGGCGCATTCCTTAAGGTGGCGATAAAGCTCCTGGTAAAGCTCGCGGGCACCCATGGCATCACAGATAGCCTTGATGGTATCGGCGGCTGCCGTGTCGGGCGCATTGGCGAATCGGGTCTGCCATAACAGCATGGCGTCGTAGACCTTGTTTCCTTCAAACACCCGGGAAAGTGCAGTAAAGAAAACCCTGCGTGTACGTTGGTCGGCCATGTCTTAGCTCCCGGTTTTGAAAGTCTGGTTTTGCTGAAACTCGGGAAATCCGATTTCGGCGTGCTCGGTGACATCCAGTCCACGCTGTTCATGCAAAGAGTCAGAGCGTAATCCCATGGTTTTGCTGATCACAAAGTAGATCAGGAAAGAAAGGGGGAAGGCCCAGAGAAAACCGGCGCCGATGCCAATCAGCTGAACCACTATCTGATCAACATTAAACAGGTCGCCCGTCACAAACATGCCCGCTGCCAGGGTGCCCCAGGCACCGGAAAAGCCATGGACAGGCACGGCACCGACCACATCATCGACCTGAAGCTTGAGTAGCAGATCGCTGCCAAGTACGCAGATGATGCCGCCGACAAATCCGGTGACCATGGCGAATTCAATGCTCATGGAGGCACAGCCTGCGGTGATGGCAACCAGTCCGGCCAGGCTGCCGTTGACCACACTGGTCATCAGGACCGGCTTGCCGCGCAGAACAAACGTAAGAATGCTGCCCAGTGCACCTGCCGACGCCGCCAGGTGCGTGTTGATGGCAATGGAAGCAATATCGGGAACGGCTGCCAGGGTACTTCCCGGATTAAAGCCAAACCAGCCAAACCACAGAATAAACCCGCCAATGCCCACGAGTGTCAGGTTGTGGCCCTGAATGGGGCGCGTTTCGCCGGTGCGTTTGTCAAAACGCCCCAAGCGGGGGCCGACAGCGATGATCCCCGCCAGTGCACACCAGGCACCGATTGAGTGCACCACCGTGGATCCGGCAAAATCAATGAAGCCCAGCTGGGCCAGCCAGCCTCCGCCATTCCAGACCCAGCTTCCGTAGATCGGGTATACCACCGCAATCAGCAGCGCCGCAGAAAGGATGTAGGAGTTGTATTTGGTGCGCTCGGCCATGGCACCGGAACATATGGTTGCTGCTGTGGCGGCGAACATTGCCTGGAAGAACAGGTAGGCGTAATCAAAGGGCGAATCGCCCGCCAGGCCCAAGCCGGAAAACCCGTAAAACCCGGTGTCGTTTTCGCCAAACATCAGGCTGTAACCAATCAGCCAGAAGATAACGCTGGCCATGCACACATCCGTGTAGTTCTTCATCATGACGTTGACCGCATTCTTGGCCCGCGACATGCCGGTTTCCAGCAAGGCAAATCCGGCCTGCATAAAGAAAACCAGGACCCCTGCGAGCAGGACCCAAACGATATCGAGATGTTCCTGAAGACTGAACGCTGTTTCTTGGGCGTGAAGAAGGGGTGAGGTAAAAAGTAGTGTGAGAGGGGCTAGGGTTAATAACTTCCACCTAGTCATAGATCTGTTCCTGTGTAGTTTGAACCTTCGTTGGCTAAACCATGTTTGCCTGTGAAGCCGGTTTGCTGGCGCAATCCCGGCCTAAATAGTCAAGCAATACCTGTGCCACTCAAGCAGTATGCTGAGGCACAGGCCACAGAAACTTTTTATGTGTTTGGCTGCATTCTGGTCGCTTTATAGACGAACCAGCCGCAGAGTGCGGCAATGCCATTGCCCAGGGTGGCGCCGATAAAGATGCCGGGAATGCCAAACAGGTGACCGCCCGCCCAGGCCAGGGGAATGTATAAAAGCAGAACGCGCACGAGACTTAGCAGAAGCGTTTTCTCAGACTGGTGTTGGGCATTAAATGCAGTATTCAGCACGATAATGATCCCGTAAAAGCCCAGCCCCAACGGCATAATCCACAGATAGATTCGTGCAACTTTGACGATCTCGGGATCGGAAGAAAAAATCTGGGCCAGCCACCAGGCCCCGCCGACAAATACCAGGAAAACAGCAAACTGGAATTTCAGGATAAATTTGACGCAAAGCACCAGGGATTCATGTGCGCGCTGGATGTTTCCTGCACCCAGGTTCTGGGACATAAACGGCGATAATGCCGCCGTAATGGCAAACGGAATAACCAGGCTGAATGCTTCGATACGGTTGCCAGCGCCCAGTCCGGCAACAGCGATTTCGCCATACTGGGCAACGAAAGCGGTCAGCGCGGCGGTGGCCACCGGGGTCATCATGTTGGCCAGCGAGATCGGTACGCCGGTTCTCAGCATTTTTAACCAGTGTTGGCGCAGGATGGCCATGGGAGGCACGATCAGGGTAATGAGCTGTTCGCGTACGTATAAGAGGTAAAAGCCGGCAAAAAAGCCGATCAGCCAGGAGCCTGCCGTTGCCAGGGCTGCCCCCTGAACACCCATCGCCGGAACAGGGCCATAACCGAAGATCAGAATGGGGTCCAGAATGACGTTCATTAACCCGCCAACAATCATCAGGATACTGGGCCATTTGGTATCGCCGGTCGCGCGTATGGCCGAGTTGCCGACCATGGGAATCACCATAAGGCCAAAACATAGATAGTAAATATCCATGTATTCGTGAATCAGTGGCAGGGTCAGCTCGCTGGCACCGAGCAAACGAAACAGGGGATCAATGGTGAAATAACCGACGGTGGAGACGATCAGGGTCAGCAAGACCGTGAACATTAGGCTGTCGGTGGTCAGCCTGGCCGCCTGATCATGATTGCCGCGGCCAATGGCACTGCCAACCAGCACCGAGGTTGCCACGCTCAATCCGATAATCAGATTGAACAGCATCATGGTGACGGGCAGGGTAAAACTGATCGCAGCCAACTCCTCCGAACCCATCATGGAGACAAAGAAGATATCCACGGCACTGAATGCCATCATGCTGAAGATGCCAATCACCATGGGTACCGTCATGCGGTACAGGGTGTTGCCCATCGGGCCGTGAAGAATGTCCTGGGAAGTTACACGCAAAAGATAGTCAGGCTCGGTATTTTTGGAAACGTTTTAAGCGGCGGCAGATCATAACAGTCTGTGACCCAATCCATTATTGAGAATAGTTAAAGATTTGTATTCTGTCCCGAAGGGTTACTATAGTCACCGCTTCAATGGCAAAAAATGCCAGGGGGGAAGCATGGACAAACACAGAAAAGGCCCCGTGTGGTTGTGGATATTTATTTCCGTACTGTTTTTTTGTGCGAACCTGCAAGCGGCGCCAGCCTCATTCGATTTTTCAGCAGAAACTGCTTACAGCAATAATCTGTCGGTTACGCCGGATCGCATGAATAACCCGGAAGACGGGATGCATTCACAGATCGCAGGCACTCTGCGAAAAACCACCATCATCTCTCAAAAGCTGTCTTTGCACGGTGAAGTTGGGCTTGGGTACCATCAGTTTCATATCGATGAACCTGCCAACTACTGGACGGCCAATGCCGCCATAGCGGCCAATTTTCGACCCTTTTCGTCACTGGATTCCCCCTATTTCAAACTCAGCCTGGCCGCAAGGCGCAAGGATTACAGTAATGGGTTTCATCCCGACTGGTATCTTCGTGGGAAATTCAGTGTCAATAAACAATGGACGCCATCCTTGAAAACCCATGCCGGGGTGGCCCTCCGGGAAGGCTATGATGAATGGCCAGTGATCGATACGGTAAATTACGGCTACTGGGACACTAGCCAGACCGAATTGTTTGCCGGAATGGATATGCGAGTCAGGGACCTGATTGTCTACGGCGAACTTTCAAGAATGGAAGGCGATCTAATCTGGACGCAATCACAGGGTCAGGAGTATTTAGGTTTGCTCTGGCGTGATGAGAGCCGTGTTGACAAGCTGGAGCTGGGAATAAATATTCCGCTCTCATCCCTCGTGGCCATTGATGTGCTGGGCAGCTTTTCCCGAACCAGCTTTTATGGGCAAACCATGTATGACGAGACAAGTCTGTCCGTTGCCTATCTACATCGATTTTCGTTTTGAAGGAGGTCAGGGTGGCTGACAAATACCCGGAAGTACAATCACCATATAATCAGGCCCGCAGAAAGTGGCTGGTTAGGGCCCTTGAGTTGGGTTTGTTTGGTGCAGGAGCAATGAGCCTGGCACCTATCGTGAACTCACAGGTAAACAGTCCCAGGCCGCCCCAGGTTCAGCCTACTCGCAACTTTTCCCGCATCGAAGGGGAGGTTCGTGTGAATGGTCAACTGGCGACACTGGATACGCCCGTGCGGGCCGGTGACGCCGTAGAGACCGGGCCGGATTCCACCGCGTCGTTTGTCGTGGGTCAGGATGCCTACATGCTGCGTGCCAATGCCCAGTTGCGAATACTCCGGCCACAGCCAAGATCCGCCAGCTCATCGATTATCGATGAAGGTATTGAGTTGCTCAAAGGGGCCGCCCTGTTTGTGTTCGGACGTCGCCAGGAGCAGCGCCTGCGCGTTTCCACCCCTTTTGCCACGGTGGGTATTCGGGGCACCGGACTGTATCTGGATGCCGAGCCTAACAGAACCTACGTATGTCTCTGTTATGGAACCGCCGACCTGGAAGTGGCCGCAGATTCAGCCTACAACGAGTTCCTGGAATCAACCCACCACGACATGCCCAAGTACGTAAATGCCCAGGGCGCAGACGAACTGGTCGAGGATGCACCCTTCAAGGATCACTCCGATCTGGAGTTGGCCGTGCTGGAAGATCTGGTGGGGAGGACGGTGCCGTTTCCGCTGGATGAGTATTATGATTCGCCGCGCCGCGGAGACTACTAGCAGCTAGTTTGCTTGTTCTGGCGGCGTTAATCTGGCTTTCAAATCCGCTCATTTATTATTTATAAAATCGCGTATTTTCAAGTCAGATTGCCTTGCCCGCCCGTCGCCACTGTGGCTGCTGAGATTATCTGTGTGAGCAAATGGCGGCGTTTTTATGGGTATATGAAAGCGGTTATCGGGGAGTATGATGTTTGGCATTGCAATAAGAGGTGGATGCCATGAGTGAACCCCATATCGCGCAAAAGAAGTCGTACCCGGTCGAGGTCGAGGAAAGCAAGGCGTATTTCTGGTGTGCCTGTGGCAAGAGTGGTTCCCAGCCTTTTTGCGATGGTTCTCACAAGGGCTCGGGATTTCAATCAATCAAATTTGTTGCTGAAAAAACGGGAAAGGTATTTCTCTGCGGCTGCAAACACAGTGGCAATCAGCCTTTCTGCGACGGTAGCCACAATCGCGTTTAGGCGGTTTCGCTCGGTGCCGGGGCTTCTTTGGTAGCCCGGCGCCACAGCACCAACACAATCAGGATCAGGCAGCCTGCAGACATCACCACATGGAACAGCATGTTGGTGACTGACCATACTTCCAGTGCCAGCAGCCCAAAAATGTTTCTCAGGATAAAGAGCGAGAAAAAGGTGATGTTCTCCTGGTGAGGGAACACATAGGCCTTGCGCAGGGTTGGGCCAAAAGCCAGGGAGTCTACCAGGGTGAGGATGATCACGGCCCATAATGGATCGGATGACAGATACCACACAGGCAATGAGACCAGGGCGGCGATAAAAAATCCCCAATCGCTGCGGGTGATTTGGGTATCGCCATGCCTGAGGATTGCCAGCCAGGCAATGTAAAACGTGACCATGGCAGACAGGCCGGTAGGCCAGGCGCCGATACCGCCCTCCGCATCAACTTGCGCAAACGTCACGATCAGGGTGGTAATGCCCCAGATAATCCAGGAAAACGCATGGGGGCGTGTGCCGCCCCGATAGATTGACCAGATATAGGGCGCAAAGGCGACCAGCGTCAGCAGGGATGAAATCCCGGCAAAAAAGAGCTTGATATCAGTTTCGGGTGTCACTTTTGGGCCGCTGTTTTGGGAAGCTGCTTGCTACTACTGGTATTCACTAATACTGGGGCATGAACAAACGAGGTTCTTGTCGCCATAAACATTATCCACCCGTGCAACAGGTGACCAGTATTTATTTTGTCGCAAGTAGTCCAGTGGGTAAGCGGCGGTTTCACGATCATAGGGATGTTTCCACTCATTGCCAGAAACTTTTTGCGCCGTGTGCGGCGCGTTGACCAGGGGATTGTCATCCTGGGGCCACTCGCCATTTTCGACCGCGGCGATTTCCTTGCGAATGCAGATCATGGCATCGCAGAAGCGATCCAGCTCGGCCCTTGATTCACTTTCGGTCGGTTCGATCATCAGGGTGCCGGATACCGGGAAGGACATGGTCGGGGCGTGAAAACCGAAATCGATCAGCCGTTTGGCCACGTCTTCCACGCTGATGCCAGAGTTTTCCTTGAGCGGACGTAAATCAATAATGCATTCGTGTGCCACACGGTTTTGGCGCCCGCTGTAAAGCACCGGGAAATGCGGTTTCAGTCGTTCGGCGACATAGTTGGCATTGAGTATGGCGGTCTCGGTGGCGCGGGTTAACCCTTCGCCGCCCATCATGTTGATGTACATCCAGCTGATGGGGAGGATGCTGGCACTGCCATAGGGTGCGGCCGATACCGCCCCAACTGGCTTGCTGTCGGAGCTGTCCAGTGCGCTGTGTGACGGCATAAAAGGCGCCAGATGCTCAACCACGCCGATGGGCCCGACGCCGGGACCACCGCCCCCGTGAGGAATGCAAAAGGTTTTGTGCAGGTTCAGGTGTGAGACGTCACCGCCAAATTTGCCCGGATAGCAAAGGCCAACCATGGCGTTGAGATTGGCGCCGTCCACATACACTTGGCCGCCGTACTGGTGAACCAGGTCGCAAATGCTGGTGATGTCTTCTTCAAACACACCGTGCGTGGAAGGGTAGGTCACCATGAGCGTGGACAGGTTGCCAGAATGTTCTTCACATTTGTCACGCAGGTCGTCCAGGTCGACGTTGCCATGGTTGTCGCAGGCAACCACGACCACCTTCATGTTGCACATCTGGGCCGATGCCGGGTTGGTCCCGTGGGCCGAACTGGGGATCAGGCAGATGTTTCGGTGACCCTCACCGCGGGACTGGTGCCAGGCCTGAATGGCCAGTAAGCCGGCGTACTCGCCCTGGGAGCCCGCGTTGGGCTGCAGGCTGATGGCACTGTAGCCTGTGGCCTTGCATAACATGTCTTCCAGCTCGGCGATCATTTGCAGATAGCCCTGGGCCTGCTGAAAGGGGGCGAAAGGGTGCATGTTGGCAAAGGCTTCCCAGGTGACCGGGATCATTTCAGAGGCAGCGTTGAGTTTCATGGTGCAGGAGCCCAGCGGAATCATGCTGCGATCCAGGGCAATATCCTTATCGGCCAGTCGGCGCAGATAGCGCATCATTTCGGTTTCCGTGTGGTACCGGTTAAATACCTCATGGGTCAGGATGTCGTCAGTGCGCAAAAATTCAGGAAGCAATGAGTCTGTTGAAACATTCTCTTTTTCCAGCGGGATTTCAGCATGATCATCCAGCGTAAAAATTTGCAGAAGCGTTTCTATGTCGGCGATGTCGGTGGTCTCGTCGATGGACAGACCGATGGTTTGGGAGTCGATCTGGCGCAGGTTGATGCTGTGGTCCAGGGCAGCCATATGGATCTCGGTGGTTTTGTCCCCGGTGTGAACGGTCAGGGTGTCAAACCAGTGATCATTCACCAGGTCATAACCCAGTGACTGGAGCTTCTCTGCGAGCAAAGAAGTCAGCTGGTTTATACGGCGGGCAATTTTCTGCAAGCCACGGGCCCCATGGTAAACAGCGTACATGCTGGCAATAACAGCGAGTAACACCTGGGCGGTACAAATGTTACTGGTGGCTTTTTCCCGGCGGATGTGTTGCTCGCGGGTTTGCAATGCCAGTCGGCAGGCCTGGTTGCCATCGGCATCAACGGATACACCGACAACACGTCCTGGCAGGGAGCGTTTAAAGGCTTCCTGGGTGGCCATATAAGCGGCATGGGGGCCGCCAAACCCGAGGGATACACCAAATCGCTGGCTTGAACCCAGCGCGATATCAGCGCCCAAAGAGCCCGGCGACTTGAGCAGTGTCAGTGCCAGTAAGTCCGCGGCGACGGCGACCAGCGCCCGTTTTTCATGAGCGTGTTCAGAAATAGCCTGGATGGTTTCCGGGCGTCGTATCTGGCCGCTGGCTCCGGGGTACTGGACCAGCACACCAAAGTAGTCATGCTGCTGCAGGTCGGTTTCCGGATTGCCGACGACGACCTCGATTCCGAGGGGATTGGCCCGTGTCTGGATTACTTCCAGCGTCTGGGGAAACACATCCTCGTCGACAAAAAATACATTGCCTTTGGATTTGCTCATACGTCGGCACAGGGTCATGGCCTCGGCCGCGGCAGTGGCTTCATCCAGCAGGGAAGCATTGGCCAGAGGCATGCCTGCAAGGTCGGCGACCATGGTTTGGAAGTTCAACAGCGCTTCCAGACGTCCCTGGGAAATTTCCGGCTGATAGGGTGTGTACGCCGTATACCAGGCAGGATTCTCCAGCAGGTTGCGCAGGATGACACTGGGCGTATGGCAACCGTAATAACCCTGCCCTATGTAGGATTTAAAAGGTTGGTTTTTGGCGGCAATCGTCTTGAGCTTGCCCAGGGCCTGCTCTTCGGTCAG
The DNA here is from genome assembly GCA_965222065.1 of Pseudomonadales bacterium. GTDB lineage: Bacteria > Pseudomonadota > Gammaproteobacteria > Pseudomonadales > GM7GCV1 > GM7GCV1. Next base: position 1,115,137 of record OZ244933.1, on the reverse strand, counting down.
GCCGGCAGGCAGGTCCAGCGGTGCTTCGGCCCGGATGGAAGCGGGAACGACCTGACTGATGAGCTCTTGCATACTGTTGACGCCCAGCTCGGAGAGCATCTCGGCCTGATCCTGGGGGCTGACGCCAATGTGGCGGGAAACAAAAGGAGATTCGAAGTCAGAGTTGTGAATCACAGAAGTCACCTGAAAATATAAAAGGATTTAGCCGCGAAAGTAGCCGGGCTTGATGAAAGGTAATTTGCACACCTGGGCAGGTCGGGGTTTGTCTCTAACCAGTGCGGATACGGAGGTTCCGGGCTGGGCATAATCGGTTTTTACATAACCCATTGCCACGGGTTTCTCGACGGAGGGACCAAAGCCACCACTGGTGACGATGCCTATTTCCTGACCCTGGTCGTTGATAATAGGAGCGCCTTCGCGAACCGGGGCACGCCCTTCGATATTAAGTCCCACACGACGCTTGTCGGCGCCTTCTTCCAGCTGCTGCATGATGGTGTCGGCGCCAATGAAGCCTCCGGCATGCCTGCCGCCCGGTCGCCTTGAGGGTGATATAGCCCATGTAAGTCCGGCTTCTACCGGGGTGGTTTCCTCATCCAGGTCGTGGCCATAAAGACAGAGCCCGGCTTCCAGTCGCAGTGAATCCCGTGCGCCCAGGCCAACAGGCTCAAGAGCGGGATGGGCAAGCAGTTTTTCAGCCAGTTCCCCGGCGAGACCAGCCGGTACAGAGATCTCAAAACCGTCTTCGCCGGTGTATCCGGAGCGGGTTAAATAAAGGGATTCCTCGCCGTAGCGAACGTGAATCCCGTTCATAAAATGCACCTCGGCCGCCTCTGGCCAAAACCCTTCGATAACCTCCACGGCCTGTGGGCCCTGTATGGCAATTAATGCCTGGTTGTCGAGTTCGTCCAGATGCAGGTTTTGCGGGAGCTCAGATCGCAGATGCGCCAGGTCGACTGTTTTCCTGGCTGCGTTTATCACCAGGAAATAGCGGTCCTGGTCCCAGCGGGTGATGATCAGGTCATCGATGATTCCGCCATGGGCATTGGTCAAAAAGCTATAACACTGCTGGTTGATATTTAATGCCTGAAGATCCGATGGCAGCAGTCGCTCAAGTGCTTCTGTCGCGCCTTCACCAGAAACAACAACCTGGCCCATATGGGAAACGTCGAACAGGCCCGCCGCTTTCCGGCAGTGCAGATGTTCGGTCTTGATGCCGGCCGGATATTGCACGGGCATCTCGTAACCAGCAAAAGGCACCATGCGAGCGTTGAGTTGGTGGTGTATCCCAAAAAGGGGGGTGCGCTTTAGTGGAGCATCAGCTTCGGCCATGCGAGCCTCTTGGATAGTTGCTAGAGAGTCAATCGGACAAAGATTACGCTTGCGCATTGCATTTGTGAAATTAATAGTTAATATCCATTTATAAGAAATACTTATGATTTAGCTGCATGCATTTGAGGTGCTTATGGCCCGAGTCGCAGAGACCGTCGTCGTTCGAAAAAACCTGCCGATGGATGTCCTGAGATCCCTGGTTACCATTGTCGAGTTGGGTGGCTTCACCCAGGCAGGCGAAGCACTTGGCCGATCGCAGGCAGCCATTAGCCTGCAAATCAGAAAGCTGGAGCAGTTGGTGGATGCACCGCTGTTTGAGCGCAGTGCGGTTAAACTAAAATTGACGGTGGCGGGAGAGCAGTTGCTGGATTACGCCCGTCAAATTCTGGCGCTGAATGATCGTGCTCTGCGAGAGCTGCAGCAGCCCGCTATTGCAGGTCGTGTGAGGCTGGGAATTCCCAGTGAATTTGCGACTACCTTGTTGCCTCGGATTGTCGGCCGCTTTGCGGCAGAAAATCCCAATGTCACCCTGGAGGTTAACTGCGACCTGTCCAAAAACCTTCTGGCCGGCGTGGGCAAAGGGGAGTATGACCTGGTGCTGGGGTTGCATCGCAAGCCGTCGGAGGCCGGTAAAAACCTGATCATGACAGATGAACTGGTTTGGGTCAGTGGACGGGAATTTGAACCCGACCAAAGGGATGTTGCGCTGATCGCTGCACCGGAAGGGTGCATTTATCGTTCCTCGGCTACCAGTGCACTGGATGACAAACGGATCAACTGGAAAGTTATTTACACGATTCCCGATCTTGCCGGGATACGCTCAGCACTGGAAGAAGGGCTGGGAATCACCGTGCTGGCAAAAAGCACGGTGCCGCGTAACCTTGTGGTTTCCGAAAAAACGACCAGGCTGCCCGGGCTGGGCAAAATTGGCATTAGCCTGATTGCTGCCTCGGCAGATGCCGGGGCAGCCTGCCAGGCGCTTCAGTCACACATCAAGACGGCACTTGCGGAGCGAATGCAGCTGGTCGGCCTGTGATCGATTGAATTTGAAAGGTCAGGAAATCGCCTGTCCCCGATACATGCGTTTGGGGCGATCAGTTTCTTTTTTGTCTGCATTGGCACTGCTTTTGTCTCGTCGTTCCAGTATCCTTTGGCCCCGGTAAACCTTGACCACATAGCCTTCCGGAACCTCGTCCGCCCCGGCTTCCCTGGGTGCCTCTTCGAGTCGGGCCGGCCATGGGTCGCCAGCCTGGCTAAAGATCTCCTTGACCAGTGCCTTAAACACGGCGTCAGAGGATTTCTGATAGAGTCTTAGTAGTTCAAACAGGACGTCCGGATTGGCAAGTTTGATACTGGGTTTGTCCTCACTCGGGGCACGTCGACGGGCTTCCTGTATCAGGTCGACCAAAGCCTTGGTGTAATGCATTGATTGGTGACTCCTTTATTGAGCGGGATTGCCCAAAATTCTTGTTGGATGTCTCAATAAAGGGCAAGTTTCGTGCCGGATGCGTGCACTGCAAAGTACATTACTGTGATACACATAACAGATTTATGGATAAATTGGCGCGACCCGCCCGTAAACATTCCCCTCTGGTAAGAAAAATTGATTGAGCTCTATATCAACCTGATGCCGGTATTCCTGTTTTTCGGACTGGGAATGCTATTGCGAAGACTGTCTGTGCTGGATACCGCCAAGGCCGGGGTTCTGCTGCAGCTCATGTTTTTTGCGCTGATGCCAGCAATCATGCTGGTGAACATCTCCGGCCTGGAAATCAGCATAGAAGAAATACTATTGCCCCTGGTCGGGATAATTGTGGTTTTCGTGAACGTTCCCGTGGCCTACTGGATGTTTAAAGGCAAGGTCGGGAACAGGCGGACACTGGGCAGCCTGATTCTGTGTAGCATCATGATCAACAACGCCATGATGATCCCGTTTGTACTCTGGGGAGTAGGCGAGGAAGTTTTGCCCTATGTGCTCCTGTTTGATGTCGGCATCGCCATTGTGCAAACCAGTTTTGCCTATGGATTTGCTTTCCACTTCTCTGACGAACAGACTTCGGGCCGGGACATATTGAAAAAAGTGGCAACCTCGCCGCCACTTTGGGCACTGGTTGTTGCCTTGAGCCTGAACTTCACTTCCACTGAAATCCCGGGGGTGTTGATGGCGTTTCTTCAACCCCTGGCCGATATGACGGCACCCACCTTGTTGATCGCATTGGGCGCGTCGTTTTCGTTGAAGAGTACAGATTTCCGCTTGTTCAGTCGGGTGATTACCATTCGGGTCCTGATCGGCGGCCTTGCCGGGGCCCTGCTGGCCAGCCTGTTTGGGTTGACTGAAGAAAAACTTTTTATTGCCGTGCTTAGCAGTGCGGCACCTATCGGCTTTGTGTCGACCACCTACGCCATTATTGCCAAGCTGGATTTCGAAACGGCTGTGGCCATGGTCTCCAGCTCCATCCTGCTTTCCCTGATTTATGTGCCACCATTAATGGCGTTATTGTCCTGGTGGATCTGGCCTGGCGGATATGGAGCTGGTTAAATCACGTGCGTCTGGAAGCGGCGATTTCTCATATGACGATAAATCGCATACAGCGACAAAAGCGCGGCCAGGCTCAGGGCGAACAGGTTGCCATGTCGGCTGTAGGGGGTTTGTCCGGTGCGAGGAGCCACGGTGGATTTGAGGGCCGCGCCCTGGAACTGGGGCAATCTGTCGGCAATGATGCCTTGGTGGTCAACCAGCGCGGTAATGCCGTTGTTGGTGACTCTCAGCAGGGGCTTCTGGTTCTCCCGTGCCCTTGCCTGGGCTATTTGCATATGCTGCCAGGGGCCAATGCTGGTGCCAAACCAGGCATCGTTGCTCAGGGTGACCAGCATGTTTGAATCTGCGGCGAGCTCACGTACCAGCGAGTCATAGGCAATTTCGTAACAAATGGCTGGCGCCATCAGATAGTCTTGTCCCTGGTAATCAAATGCCAGCGGGGTTTGTTCGCGCAGGCCCGGCCGAATTACAGACATGGGTAAATTAAAAAAATGCATGGTGCCGCGTAACCAGTTTTCCAGCGGCACGTATTCCCCGAATGGAACCAGTCTCTGCTTGTGGTAAATATTGCTGGCGTGTCCCAGTCCGGTAATGCTGTTCAGGTAGGTGTCCCGTTCTTCATCATAGGTGAGTAGCCCGGTAATCATTGCCGTGCCAGACTGACTGCTCAGGGAATCGAGAAATTCGACATAGGGATCGGCGGCGTCACCGACGAAGGGAATGGCGGCTTCCGGCCAGATCAGCAGGCCGGGTTGCCAGGCGTCTTCACTAAGTTCCTCCAGCCGGAGCAGGATTTCATCGGCCACTAACGGGTTCCATTTGTCTCTCAGCGGGATATCCGGTTGCACCATGGTCACGGGAACCGGTGCGGCCATATCTTCTGTCCACTCAACCGAAGACAGCATGATACCCGGGATAAAAATGGCCAAAAGAACCACGCCAGTCAGGCCGATGACCCTGGTCGAATGCCAGGTCAGTGCATACAGGATAGCCGTGGTGGCCATGGCAAGCAGGAAACCGGTGCCCAGCACGCCAAATACGGGAAGCCATCCCCCAAGGGGGCTATCGACATGCGCGTACCCCAGATGGAGCCAGGGAAAGCCGGTGAGTAACCAGCTCCGCAACCATTCACTAAATAACCAGAATAGTGGAAAACAAAACAGGCGCAGGCTCCTGGTATTGCCAATCAGCGGGTAAAGCAACCAGGGTAAAGCGAAAAGCAGGGCCAGAAACAACACAAAGCCGGCCGTAAAAATGAACGCCAGTACCATGGGGACTTCGCCATAGGTATGGATGCTGACGTAAACCCAGCTGACACCGGCGCCAAACAATCCGGTGGCAAAAACAAAGGCCAGGGCAAAGGCGCGTTTGGGGCTCTGCGACGATGAAATAACGGCACAGAATAAAAGCAGGCCGATCAGGCCCGCCAGCCAGACACTGTAGGGTGCAAAGCTAAAATGTATGCTTACCCCGGCAAGCAGGGCAGTCAAATACTTAATGGCTTTCACAGGATCAGCTGGTGAGAATCAGGTTTGGTGTTTATGCCTGGCCTGAGACTGGTAACTGGCTGGCATGTAGCTTAAGAATTCTGCGGTTGTCAGCCTCGGCGACTTCAAACAGGAAGTCATCGATTTCCACTTTCTCGCCAACCTCGGGCAGGTGCCCCAGAACACTGGTGACCAGCCCACCGACCGTATCGTAATCCTCTTCACTCAGGCCGGATTCGAAATATTCGTTGAAGTCCTCGACTTCGGTTTGGGCTTCCACCAGATAGAGGTTTTCGCCAATGGTCTGGATGCTCTCGATCTCGTCCTCGTCGGTTTCATCCTCGATGTCGCCAACGATTTCTTCAAGAATATCCTCAATAGTGACCAGGCCGCTCACGCTGCCGTACTCGTCGATCACGATCGCCATGTGATAGCGGCGCTCGCGAAACTCGCGCAACAGCACGGACAGGCGTTTGGACTCGGGAATAATGACCGCGGGTCTTAACAGGGGCTTGATGTCCAGGGCAGACAGGTCGTCCTTAATAAACGGCAGCATGTCTTTGGCCAGCAGGACCCCCTTGATGTCATCGGCAGATTCGTCCACCACGGGAAAGCGGGAGTGACCGGACTCGGTAATCTGCTTCAATATCTCGGAAGGGCTTGCGGTGAGCTTGAGCATTTCCATTTGCGAGCGCGGAATCATGATATCGCCGGCATGCAACTCAGAGATACGCAGCGCACCCTCCATAATTTGCAGGGCATCGTCGTCGATAATGCTGGATTCGTGAGATTTCTGCAGGATATCCGCAAGTTGATCGCGGTTTTCCGGTGCAGGCGATAATTGATTGACCAGCCGGTCCAGCCAGCTGGCCTGTTTCGAAGGAGGTTTTTCGTCGTTACTCATGATATGTGTTCGCTGCTTTTTTGCAGCAATTTAGCGTTCTTTACTCGTATGGGTTGGCTCGTAGGGGTTGGCAAAGCCAAGCTTGCCTAAAATGTTAATTTCCAACGCTTCCATTTCTTCGGCGTCAGTATCCTCTATATGGTCAAAGCCGGCCAGATGCAAGGCCCCATGTACAGACATGTGTGCATAATGCGAATCCAGCGACTTATGTTGTTCAGCAGCCTCACGTTCAATAACCGGTGCGCAGATGGCAATATCCCCTAAAAGCGGAATATCCAGCCCCTCGGGTAAATCCGCCGGGAAGGAAAGCACATTGGTGGATTTGGCCTGTCCACGAAACTGGCTGTTTAAGGCAGTCATTTCTTCTTCGTCAACAATTCGTACACAGAGTTCTACCTGTTCGTACTGATCCGCCAGAGCTGCCGTCACCCATTGCTCAAAAAGCTCCGCATCTGGTACAGCCTGCTGGGTGGCGTTCTCAAAGTCCAGAATAATGCTCAACTTAGTGTTCGTCCCCGGACTTTCCACGATTTTTGTCAGCGGACTTTTTATCGCGTTCGTCAGCAGGCTTTTTATTTCGTTCGTCAGCGGACTCGTAAGCCTCAACAATACGTTGCACGATGGGGTGTCGGACCACGTCTTTAGAGCTGAAGTTGGTAAAACTGATGCCTTCGACCTTGCTCAATACCTCGCGGGCGTGCATCAGGCCCGAGCGGACATTACCCGGCAGATCAATCTGGGTGGCATCACCCGTAATAACCGCTGTGGAACCGAAGCCTATGCGCGTCAAAAACATCTTCATTTGCTCACGGGTCGTGTTCTGGCTTTCATCCAGAATGACAAAGGCATGATTAAGTGTTCGGCCACGCATATAGGCCAGGGGCGCCACTTCGATAATGTTGCGTTCAATCAGTTTGCCAACGGTTTCGAAACCAAGCATCTCAAAGAGAGCGTCGTATAGCGGACGTAAATAGGGGTCGACTTTCTGGGCCAGATCACCAGGCAAAAATCCCAGTTTCTCGCCGGCTTCCACCGCAGGGCGTACCAGCAGGATGCGTTCGACCCGATCCTTGATCAGGGCTTCCACGGCACAGGCGACAGCCAGATAGGTTTTTCCTGTCCCCGCGGGGCCAATACCAAAGTTAATATCGTGCTCCCGGATGCGGCGAACATACTCAATCTGGTTTTGACCGCGCGGCTTGATGGTTTCCTTTTTGGTGCGAATACTCACCGAGCCGGTAAGGGGGCTGTCGTTCGCTGCCGATTCTTCAATCTGGGAAGCCTGCAGGCGCAAGTGCACCTCGTCCGGAGTCAGATCGGACTTGCGACGCGTCTGGTCATAGAGGTCTTCAACCACACGGATGGCAGCACGGGCGATATCTGTTTCTCCTTCAATGGAGAACAGATTTCCACGATTGCGTATATGCACATCCAGGCGCTGTTCAATGAGTCTTAGGTGTTGATCAAACTGCCCGCAAAGACTGGCGAGGCGGCGGGCATCATTGGGCTCGAGGGAGACCTCGAAAACTGCCGTGTTGTCCAATAGGTTATGGGTGCTCCGGGCACGTCATTTATGGGCCGAACAGGATAACGCCTATATCCACATGTGCCAACACTATTAGGCTTGATCAGCTTTTATAATCCTGGGGTCAGAGTAAATTTTTACCCTGACCCCATTGTTGCTTTTTTGAGGCGAACCAATAACTGCTGGCACTTTGGGCAGGTGTAGCGGCTATGGCCCCGCTGTATGCGGTTGTGACGGATACTGGTTAATTCATGCTCACGACAGCCGCAGACGTAGTCAAAGCGCCTTAAACGTTTTTGCGGGATATCGCTGAGGTCCAGTTTGCAGGTCGCTTCAGCCGGGACCTCGAATGCTTGCATGATAGCGCGCCACTCCTTGCCATGGGGTTTGACCCTGCGCCCGTGTAATTCGTAGCAGATATGGTGTGCCACCTCATGGGGAATGGTGGATGCACAGCTTTCTTCGTAATGGCGTGCAAAAATGGATGGATTAAAACGAATTCGTTGGTCTTTGCCAAAAGCGCCGCCGCGAACGACATACATCCCGGATGTTTTGCCCCGCAAATCGAAATATACGGGTATGTCATCAAATGGCTGTTGCCAGAGCTGGCTGGCAAGGCGGAGCCACTCCCTGGTCTTTTCTCGTATTTCGCGTTGCTGTTCCCGGCAAAGTGTCAGGTTCGGGAGAGTCATCGGGGCTCATTCATCTGCTCTGGAATTGGCAGTATACGGTCTTCTGCCGTCAAACCCGAGGTGACCTGGATACGGCCGTCGGGGTAGTCAGTCCCGGTGCGAACAAAACGTCGTTCTATTTGTCCAGCCGGGGTGGCTACCCAGGCAATTTGCATCTGGCCGACACGCCCGATCCGGTCTTTAGGCACGAGAAGCTGCTCTTCAATATGGGAAGGGATCATTAGCCGGGCGTACATTCCAGGCTGGAGGCCCGGGGTTTGCTCCAGTCGCGCCTTAACCAGAAAGCTGCGAGAACCCGGGTCAGCAGCAGGGACGCGCTCTTCAATCGTGGCGTTCAGGGTTTGTTCCAGTGATGGAATCTGTACTTGCAAGGACTGTCCCTGCGCCAACGCCAGTGAAAGTGATTCCCGGACATGGGCTTCCACCCTGAGTGTTGTCGGGTTGTACAGGGTCAATATTTGTACTCCCGGGGACGCCGTATCGCCAGGTTCGGAAAAGCGGTCGACAACCAATCCGTCGATGGGTGACTGTATACGGGTGTAGCCAAGGATGGTTTCTGATTGTTCCAGCGCTTGTCGGGCCGCGTCCAGTTCAGCGACCAGGCTGTCGTGATTTGCACGGGCACGATCCAGGTCCGATTGTGACAGCACCCCCGTTTGTCGTAATTGCAAACTGCGTTCGAGGTCGGTTTGGGCCTCGATCAGCCTGGCTTCCAGTGCGTTTACCCGGGCACGGGCCTGCTGCACCTGGGCCTGGAAATCCTCGTTTTCCAGCATAACCAGCAGATCACCCTGACTGACCTGGTCTCCCGCATTGACCAGGATATCGGTGATGCGTGCCAGAACGCGCGATGAGATAACGGTTGTCTGCCTTGCAGCGATGGACGCGGGAACGGGTTCAAAGGTTTCTATCCGCTCAATATCAACCGGGAGAGCGTTTGTCAGTTCTTGAGCAGGATTGGCGTCCAGTCCCGGTTCAATTTGGTTGCGAAAGCTTCCGGCCATCCAGGCGACGACAAGCACCAGACCAAGTATGGCAATGACAGGAACCAGCCCCTTTTTCAGCAAGCTGGTTTGTTTTGCGGAGAGATGGTCGCTCATGTTGACATGGCCTCCTCTTGAAGTGGGTCGTCTGGACAGAACACCAAATGATAGACAACAGGCACAACCACCAGGGTAAACAGGGTGGAGGCGATGATGCCAAAAATAATGGCCAGCGCCAGACCGCTAAACACCGGATCCAGGGTGATCACCAGATTGCCCAGAAGCGTGGTGCCTGCAGTCAGCAGGATAGGTCGAAGTCGAACACTGCCCGCCCTGATCAGTGCTTCCCGCAGGGGCGTGCCCAGTGCACAGGACTGGTTGATAAATTCCACCAGAATCAATGAGTTGCGTACCACAATACCTGCCAGGGCAATCATCCCGATCATGGCGGTTGCCGTGAACAGGACAGGATCCGGTGCACCGGCCACGGTTCGTTCGCCTAGACTGTTAAGTAGCCAGAAGCCGGGCATGATCCCAATGACAGTTAACGGGATCGCAGACATGATGATGAGTGAAATAGACACGGAGCCTGTCTGCATTCGCAGCACAATAAATATGGCCACGAGGGCAAACAGGAAGGCCAGACCCATATCCCGAAACACATCCTTGGTGATTAACCACTCGCCTTCGCCGGTCCATTTTAATTCAATATTCTGGTCGACCGACCAGTAGTCCCCGCCGCCATTATTGAGGAAGTGCCGGTTTTCCCAGGGTGTTATTTCGTCATTATCCGGCGTGACAGTGTCCGGAGCGACACGATCCGCATTCAAATCAGCAATCACTTCGGCAGGCGTTCGGCCGTTAAGCTCGGCGGTGACGTAAACCACAGGCCGCAGGTCCTTGTGAAGAATAGCCCTGTCAGCTTCCAGGGTCTCAAATCGGCCAAGTTCTCCCAGGGCAACCAGTGGTTGGGGAGTAATGGTCAGCCCTTCAGGACTGGCCTGCTGTGTGGCTCCGAGCTGGCCTTTTACAAAGAGCCGCTGGAAGTGATTGATTGAGTGGCGTTGATCCGCAGGCAGCCTTAATTCAATTGGCAGGGGATCGACTTCCTCTTCAATCAGTATGTAGCCGACATCCAGCCCGGCATTTGCCAGAGCCAGGGTGGTATTAATGTCTGCCGTTGAAATACCGGAAAGCGCGGCCTTGTTTTTGTCGGTAATAAAACGCTGTCGAATTTGAGGGGTTTCCTGGCTGGTGTCGACCTCGACAACATGAGCTTCCCGGCGCATCCGGTCAGCCAGTTTCATTGCCGCCTGTTCCTGCTGTGCGTAGGTCGTTAGCTTGTTGCCATAAACTTCGACAACCAGCGTGCTTAACACAGGGGGGCCAGGGGGGACTTCGACTACCTTTACTTCAACCTGGTCACGGTTGAGCGGCGCCAGCAGTTCCCGCAGGCGTAGGACGATCGAGTGGCTTTGGTGCTCGCGTTCGGTCTTGTCCACCAGATTAATTCGAAGGTCAGCCTGGTGTGATCCCTTACGCAAATAGTACTGGCGCACCATGCCATTAAAATCCATGGGTGAGGCGGTGCCGACATAAGCGGCGACCGACCTGACTTCAGGCAGCTGGCGTACCAGTGCAGACACTTCCCTGGCTTGGGCCGCCGTTTGTTCCAGACTGGCACTGCGAGGCATGTCGATAACAATCTGGATTTCGTTTTTGTTATCAAAGGGCAGCAGCTTGAGGGGTACCAGACGAAGTACAGGCAGCATGGCGGTCAGGATAAATAACACCAGAACTCCCCAAAGAACCATCCTGCTTTTGCGCTTGCTTTGCAGAACAGGCGTCATGACCCGTCGGTAAAACCCCTCGTGAGGAGCTTCATCCTGGCTTTCTGGTGCCGGTTTAAGCAATTTGGAAGCCAGCCAGGGGGTAACGATAAAGGCGACGACCGTACTAAAAACAACGCTTACCGGGACGTTAAATGCCATGGGGGCCATGTACGGCCCCATCATGCCGGTAATGAATGCCAGTGGCAGGAAGGCCAGGGCGATAGTGATTGTTGACATCAACAGGGGCGTGCGGATTTCCGCAATGGCCTGCACAATCTTGTCCCTGAACTTGCCTTCTCCCTCTCGGAGCATGCGCGAAATATTATCCACGCCGGTAATGGGGTCATCGACCAGCAGGCCCAAGGAAAGAATCAGGGCAAATAACGTGACCCGGTTAATGGTGTAGCCGAACGCCAGGTCCAGTGCCAGGGTAATGCCATAGCATATGGGCAACGCCAGCCCCACCACCGCAGCCGCACGCCAGCCCAGAAAAATGCCGAGGAAGATCACCACAGTGACGATGGCAAATGCGAGACTGGAGGTAAGGCTGTTGACCTTTTCGTTGGCTGTCTGGCCGTAATCACGAATCACTTCGCTATGAATTTCCGGCGGTAGAAGTGTTTCCTCCAGTTCGGCCAGAAGCTCGTGGACATCTTCTGCCACCCATACCGCATTGCTTCCCCGTTGCTTGGCGACACTGAGTGTGACCATCGGGTAGCCATTCTGTCCGTTGTTGTAAGCCGGATGGCCCGAATTAAAATCGATCCAGGTGTACTGCTCTGCATCGGCCGGCCCGTCGACGATTTGGGCCACATCCTTTAACAGTACCGGCGTGCCGTTGATGACATTGACCAGGGTATTTTCCAGGTCTTCCACCTGGCGAAAGGCGTCGCCGGATTCCAGCAGGATAGACTGGTTGTTAAACGTCCAGTCGCCGGCATTGATTAACTGGTTCGAGTTCTGAATTGCCCGGATAACTTCCAGTGGTGTGGTCTTGCGGGCGGCCAGTGCTTCCGGACTGATCTGGATTTGTACCTTTCTTGGCCGTCCACCAACTACATTGACTTCACTTGTCTGGGGGATGCCCTGTAGCCAGATCGACATTTCGTCTGCCAGCCGCCTCAGCTCAAAGTCGCTGTAAGTCTCCGGGTCCTCGCTCCATAGACCTATCAATAAAATGGGAACATCATCGACCTCGATGGGCTTAAGCATCCAGTTGCTGACAACGGGCGGAATCTTGTCCTGGTTCGAGTAGAGCTTGTTGTAGGTATTCAGGATGGACTCTTCCCGGTCCTCGCCGACATAAAAGCGCAACGTGGCGTTGGCCATCCCCTCAGTAGAGACAGAATAAACATGCTCGACTCCCGGGATCTGGGCCAGCAGTTTTTCCAGTGGTGTGGTGACCTGTCGCTCGACCTGGTGGGCACTCAATCCCGGAGCCTCAACGATCACGTCGATAACAGGAACAACGATCTGGGGTTCTTCTTCACGCGCGGTGTAATGCAAGGCAAACGCGCCCATAACCAGTGCGATAATAAAGATCCACAGGGGAAGTTGGCCCCTGAGTGAATATCTGACCAGTCTATCGAGCGGGTTCATTTGCATTGGGTTTTTTTAGCCAAACCAGTCCGAAACTCTGTCCGGTAATTATTGTTTGCCGCTTTGTTTTAAGGCGTCCTTGAGGCCGCCAACATTTACGACATGTTGGTAACCTTCGGCTTCCAGGCACTGCTTTGCCATTTCCGCCCGTTTGCCTCCGGCACAATACAAATACAAGGGCTGGCTTTTGTCTACATTCAGTTCGTGATGTCGGTCGGCCATCTCTGAATGGGGGATATGGATAGCATCTTCAAGATGGCCGCCCTGGTACTCGTCCAGCGCCCGACAATCGATCCATAGGGCATTCTCGGGAATGTTCTCCGGTTTTTCGGTGTCGGCTTTTATGCCAAATAATTTTTTTAGCAGACTCATTTATCTCTCCGTTTTGGTTTGGGGTGCACAAAACACATCCGCCAGTGTCGCCAGTATTTGAGCCACTCGCGGGTCTTTAATCCGGTAATAGATCGTTTGTTTGTCCCGACGTGTGGCAAGTGTGCCCGACTGTCGCAGGGTCGCCAGATGCTGGGACAAGGCAGACTGCGATAGTGGAACCCGTTCATTCAGGTCGGATACGCAAAGCTCTTCGTCCAGCAAAGAGCAGAGAAGCATCAGTCGGTTTTTGTTTGCCAACAGTTTGAGAAACTCTTCTGCTTCCCCCGCATTTTCACGGATGTCATCGATTGCCAGTTGCATATTCTTCAAAAAATTATGGTGTCTTTGTTGTGATTGTATATTAGTATTTACTAAATTAGAAATATCTTATATAAATACGCTTAACCCATCATGAGGAATAATCCATGAATGTAAATGATGCCTTGAGATTAGTCGCCGGTCTGGTTGTAGTTTTGTCCGTTTTGCTGGCCCACTTTGTTCACCCCTACTGGTTGTGGCTGACGCTTTTTGTCGGGGCCAACCTGATGCAGTCTGCCTTTAGCAAATGGTGTCCAATGATGACGATATTGCGCAAGGCAGGTGTTCGCGACTAGGTAGTCTTTCGTAAACGGTCTTGATCAGCCAGGTTCGTATGAATCTGGCTATTGAGTTCAGGAACACAGGAGCCACAATTGGTACCGCATTTCAGCTTTTCACCCAGGGCTTCGGCCGTATGGCATCCCTCCGATATGGCTCTTGTAATCGTCTTTTCGCCGACCTGGAAACATGAGCAGACGATCTTGCCTTCGTCGGCCGAGCCATCCCCGGGCTTGCCGGCCAGCAGGGCAAACCGCTGATCATCACTAACCGGTTTGCCTAGTTGCGATTCCAGCCAGGTGTTTTCCAGTGAAAGTGTGGAATGACGGTCGATCGACAAGAAGACCTGAAGTTTACTGTCCACATAACCGGCAGACCGAAAGAACCGGTTGTCGGAATCCTGAATCACACTCCACTGGGTGATGGCCGGAAATTGTTCCTTTAGCCACTCAGCCCAGTGATTGATCGGGCGTTGGTCTGCCAGGCGGTATTTGTATCCCTGGTTTAGTTGTATCTGACTCCAGTATTCACATCTGGGCCGCAGACTATCTGTTGAAAGCAAAAAACCCTGCCAGGCGTGCTGGTAGGCAGCAACCTGAACCGGTGTGTGCTTGTATTCGGGTTGACCGCAAAGCGGATCGGTAATGGCATTGACCAGCGCATCCGTCCGGCTGTTACTTGCGTAGCGGTCATTCCAGTGCATGGGAACGAAAATATCCCCTTGCCGAACCGCTTCGGTCACATTGGCCCGGCCCAGAAATACGGAATCCCTGTTTTGCAGTTTTACCAGGTCACCAGTTTCCAGGTGTCGGCTGGCTGCGTCCCGGGGATGGATATCCACGTAGGGTTCATCGAGATGTCCAATGAGTTTGGGAGAACTGCCCGTGCGAGTCATGGTGTGCCACTGGTCACGGATACGGCCAGTATTCATAATCAGTTGGCCACTGCGCGGGGATTTTTTAGGAAATTGCGCGCTGACAGGTACCAGTTTTGCCCGGCCGTTTTCAGTATAAAAATGCCCTTCCTCAAACAGGCGTTTTTGGTCTTTACCCTTTATGTCTGATGCCTTTGGGCGTGGCCAGTAGAACGGCTCCAGGGAGAAAAAATCCTCGTCCGGGATCTGTTCGTACGCCGAGATGTCAAAGCATCGGTCGCCGGCGTTTTCAAAACCGGAAAGGGCTGCATGCTCCCGGAAAATATCAGCGGCATTACGATAGTCAAAAGCATCGTCAAACCCCAGTTTACGGGCGAAGTCAGCAATGATTTGCCAGTCGTGTCGAGCCTCCCCGGGAGTGGGTAAAAGCCCTTTTTGCAAGGAAATACAGCGTTCCGAGTTGGTCACTGTGCCAGTCTTTTCGCCCCAGGTGGTTGCCGGAAAGACAATGTCTGCTTCCCGGGTGGTATCTGTGTTACCCACGCAGTCACTGACCATGACCAGTTCGCACCGTCTGAGTGCTTCACGGATAAAGTCGGCATCGGGCATCGTGACCACCGGGTTGGTCGCCATAATCCAGATCGCCTTGATCTTGCCGCTGTGTATGGCCTGGAACATATCCACCGCTTTCAGCCCTTCTTGTTGTGCCATGTTCGGGGCGTTCCAGAAGCGTTTTACCCGGTCGATGTGCTCCGGGTTATCGAAGCTCATATGGGCCGCCAGCTGGTTGGCAAGTCCGCCGACCTCACGCCCGCCCATGGCGTTGGGTTGTCCGGTAATGGAGAAGGGCATGGCGCCGGGCTTGCCAATTTTGCCGCTGGCAAGGTGGCAGTTAATGATGGCATTGCCTTTATCAACACCCGAGGAGGACTGGTTGATGCCCTGGGAGAACACAGTGACGGCTCTTTCCGTGCTGGCAAACTGTTTAAAAACCTGCTCCAGCTTGCGCTTGTCCAGATCGCAGACTTTGGCGGTCTGCGCAGTGGTGGCAGCCTGGGCTCTTGCGGTGTTGAGCGTTTCTTCAAAATGATCGCAATGTCGGGCAATAAAATCCTCGTCCAGGCCCTGGTTCCCGGCGAGATAACAAAGCAGGCCGTTGAAGAAGAAGGCATCGGAACCGGCACGCAATGGCAGGTGGATGTCGGCAATATCACAGGTCGGTGTTTTTCTGGGGTCGAGCACAACGATGGTCATTTCCGGTCGCTGTTTCTTTGCCTGTACCAGTCGCTGATAGATGACAGGGTGGGTAAAGGCCATATTCGATCCCACCAGCAGAACCAGGTCGGCCAGTTCCAGATCCTCATAACTACCGGGAACCAGGTCCTCGCCAAAGGCGCGCTTGTGGGCCACCACGGCCGATGCCATGCACAGGCGTGAGTTGGTGTCGACGTTGGCCGTGCCAACAAAGCCTTTCATCAGTTTGTTGGCGATGTAGTAGTCCTCGGTCAGCAATTGGCCCGAGAGATAGAATGCCACCGAGTCAGGACCGTGTTTATCGATGATTTGCCTGAATTTTCCGGCCCCCAGCTCCAGGGCTGTATCCCAGTCACTGGGTTGTCCCTTGACCAGCGGTTGTAATAACCGGTCGGAAAACAGTTGGGTTTCGTGCAATGAGGCGCCTTTGACACAGAGACGTCCCTTGTTGGCAGGATGATCCTTACGTCCGGTGACTGCGGTCAGTGTACCGCCTTCAATCGTTGCCTCGACACCACAACCGACACCGCAATAGCAGCAGGTGGTGTTGACCGTCGTTTTCTCTTTACTGATCAGGCTGGATTCAGTCATGTCCGTTCAGGCGGCCTTGATTTGGTTGTCCGTGTTCAATTTTTCCGGGTCGCAATAGGCCTTGCCGAGAATCAGTTCGGGCATGAGCTCCTCGGGAATTTGCGTTTTCTCCTGCATCAGATCGAAATACCAGTTGCCGTCGCGCGTATCGCCAAAAAAAACGATGCCAACGATGCGCTGGTCTTCCAGCAAAAGCTTTCGGTACATCGGCGTTGCCGGATCCTGCATCAGGAGCTGGCGGTGTTCCGGCTTGGTCAGGTGTTCTCCGGCAGAGAAAACCTGCACGCCGGATACCTTGAGTTTGGTGGCGATGGGCTGGAGGGAAAACCGGGCTTCCTTGTGGTAAACCAGTCTGTCGGCCAGGGTCGTGCACTGCTGCCAGATGGGTTCGACCAGGCCAAAGCCTTCACCTGAGAACTCGCAGCATTCTCCCAGGGCACTTACGTGGGGCACAGAGGTGCGCATAAGCTCGTCGACGACAATGGCCCGTTCGGTCTTTATATCGCTGTGTTGTGCAAGCTCAATGTTGGGCGTAATGCCAGTGGCAATTAGGGCCAGATCACATTCCAGGGCTTCCCCGGTTTTCATGCGGGCGGCCGAAACACGCCCTTGCCCGATAAATGCTTCCACCTCGTTTTCAAGACAAAAGTCGATATCCATTGCGGACATCACCTGTTGCAGTTGCCCGGCTGCCTGGGAATCAAGCTGACGGTTTAGCAACCAGGGGGAACGATGAACCAGTGTTACCTTGAGTCCTTTTTTGGCCAGTCCGTATGCCGCTTCAAGCCCGAGAAGACCACCACCAATAACGACGGCCTTTTGGGCGCCGGTGCAGCTGGATTCAATGTCCTGGATGTCGGCCAGGGTTCGAAAATGATGAATCGCGCGCAGGTGCTGGTTTTTTGCCGCGATACGCGCCGGTGCAGAGCCGGTGGCAATGACCAGCTCGTCGTAAGATTTCTCTGTGCCATTATCCAGCTGCACGCATTTGGACTCAGGATCAATTCCGTTGACATGGATACCGCCCAAAAACCGGATGCCACGCTGTTGATACCAGCCGGGATCCTGCTGGATCACGGATTCCCGGGACTGTTCACTGGCCAGGACAGAAGACAGCATAATGCGGTTGTAGCTTCCCTGGGGTTCGTTGCCGATAACGGTGATCTCGTATTTGTCTGGGTCACGCCGGAGCAGTTCGTTGACCAGGCGACCGGCAGCCATGCCATTACCAGCGATAAGCAGTTGCGGACGTCGATTCATTCCAGCCCCCTTTTCTGGCTGGCGGGCCTGACAAGCGGAAAAAGGAGCCCGGCTGCCAGCACAAGTGCTGACAACCGGGACCTTTCACACACAGGCAACCGTGGTGACTTGCTTAAAAAGCAGGTCGAAAAAATCTTTAACACGCAGTTGTTGTCCCAAAAAAGATCCGGAAACATGGTTAACCCTGGGTGGCTACGAGTACCTGGTCGCCATCAAAGGCAACCGCAAAACTGGGCAGCCGGACATCCTCTTCCAGGCATTCCCCGGTCAGCAGGTCAAAATGCTGTTTGTACAACGGGGAGGCCACGACAAGGCGACCATCGACATCACCCAGGATGCCCCGGGATATGACGTTGGCCTTGCCAATCGGGTCCCAGTTGCCCAAGGCATAGAGCTTGGGCGATTCCTTGGGAAGATAGAAAATGGCGATTTGCTGGCCCTCAACCAGGGCACATATGCCTGAGTTTTCCACCAGATCATTGAGGGCGCATACCGCGTGCCATTTGGCGTTTGTTGCAGGTGCATTCATTCGTATCCACTCCTAGGCTGATTTGACGATGATGTTTGGATCGGCGCGCTCTTCATCGTTGGCGGGACGTATTTGTCCGCGTTCCTCAACAAAGATGACGTTTTCGTCTTCGGCATCGGGTGCATTGACGAACTGGCGGAAACGCTTGAGTTTTTCCGGGTCTTCGATGGTGGTTTTCCATTCACACTGGTAGCGGTCAACCAGGTTTTGCATCTGGGTTTCCAGTTCCTCGCCGATACCCAGCTTGTCCTCAATCACCACTTCCCGCAGGTAATCCAGTCCGCCTTCGAGGTTGTCCATCCAGACGGAAGTGCGTTGCAGGCGATCGGCCGTGCGAATGTAAAACATCAGGAAACGGTCGATGTAGCTGATCAGGGTCTCGTCATCGAGGTCGGTGGCAAACAGGTCACCGTGACGGGGTTTCATGCCGCCGTTTCCGCACACATAGAGATTCCAGCCGTTTTCGGTGGAGATAACACCAAAATCCTTGGACTGCGCTTCGGCACATTCGCGGGTACAGCCCGACACGGCCGATTTTATTTTGTGCGGTGCGCGCAACCCCTTGTAGCGGTTCTCCAGCCGGATAGCCATGCTTACCGAGTCCTGCACGCCATAGCGACACCAGGTGGATCCTACGCAGGATTTCACGGTGCGAAGGGCCTTGCCGTACGCGTGGCCGGTTTCAAACCCGGCTTCGACGACCTCTTTCCAGATCGCCGGCAACTGGTGCAATTTGGCGCCGAACATGTCGACCCGCTGGCCGCCGGTGACCTTGGTGTAGAGGTTATATTTTTTGGCGATTTGTCCCAGGGCGATCAGTCCCTCGGGCGAAACCTCACCGCCGGCCATGCGGGGCACGACGGAATAGGTACCATCCTTCTGCATATTGGCCAGAAAGGTGTCATTGGTGTCCTGTAAGCCAACATGATCCTTTTCCAGAACGTAATCGTTCCACAGGGAGGCCAGGATGGAGGCGGTAGCGGGCTTGCAAATGTCACAGCCGCGGCCACTGCCATGCTTGTCCAGAAGCTCATCGAAAGTTTTGATTTCTTCCACCTGGCAGATATGGAAAATTTCCTGACGGGTGAAGGGAAAATGTTCGCAGATGCTGTGATCAACACTGACACCGCGCTGTTCCAGCTCATAATCCACGACACTCTTGAGCAGAGCAGCGCAACCGCCACAGCCGGTCGATGCCTTGGTCTCGCTCTTGACATCGCCCAGTGTGCAGCTGCCACCTTCGATCGAGCTGACAATGTCCCCCTTGCTCACGTTGTGGCAAGAGCATATGGAAGCCGTTGCCGGAAGAGCCGCTGGTCCAAGAGCCGGTGCGCCGCCATCGACGCTGGGCAGGATCAGGCTTTCCGGGTTTTCGGGAAGATCGATACCGTTCAGGTAGTATTGAAGCAGGGTATCGTAATCGGACGTATCACCAACCAGCACGGCACCCAACAGCTGGCTGCCGTCGGCACTGACCTGGATGCTTTTGTAGATTTCGGCCTTGGCATCGCTGTACTGGTAAGTCAGGGCACCTTCTGTACGGCCGTGGGAATCGCCGATCGAGCCGACCTCAACGCCCAGCAGTTTGAGCTTGGTACTCATGTCGGCACCCTGGAAGCTTTTCTTGTCACCAGTCAGCTGGCTGGCAGCGACCTCGGCCATGCGATAGCCGGGGGCCACCAGTCCCAGGATTCGGCCATCCCAGAGAGCACATTCGCCAATGGCATAGATGTCACTGTCACTGGTACGGCAGTGATAGTCGATGACAATACCGCCACGCTCACCAACTTCCAGGTCGCAATCCCTGGCCAGTTGGTCATAGGGCCGAATGCCCGCCGAAAAAACGATGGTGTCGGTTTCCAGCGCGTCTCCATCGGCAAAGGACATCTTCAGCCGGTGTGTCTCGCCGGGACTGATCTCTTTAGTGGCTTTGGAGGTATGTACCCGAACTCCCAGGCGTTCGATTTTTCGGCGCAGCATTTTGCTGCCGCCTTCATCGAGCTGGACGCCCATAAGGCCAGGTGCAAACTCGACGACATGGGATTCCATCCCCAGGTTTTTTAATGCGTTGGCGCATTCGAGCCCGAGCAGCCCGCCACCAACCACGACGCCGACCTTGCCGGATTGCCCGCTTTTCTTGATTTCGCCCAGGTCATCAATGGTGCGGTAAGTCAGACAGTTGGGCAGGTCGTTTCCGGGAATAGGGGGAACAAATGGATAGGAGCCCGTGGCCAGCACCAGTTTGTCGTAGGCAAACTTGCGGCCATTTTCGGTCTCTACATACTTTTCGTCTCGGACAATCTTTTCTACAAAATCCCCGAAATGCGCCTGGACCTGATGCTCTTCGTAATATTCGCGCGTGGTGAGCGCCAGCTCTTCCGCTGTTTTTCCGGCAAAGTATTCGGACAGGTGAACCCTGTCGTAGGCAGGCCGGGGTTCACCGCCAATGACAGTAATAGAAGCGTCTACACCTGCCTGGATCAGTTGGTCGACATAGTGGTGCCCCACCATGCCGTTACCGATGACAACAATATTTTGTTTTGGCATTTCGTCTTACCTTCGCATTTGGCCGAATGAAGCTTTCGGCCGGTTGGTTTCCTGGCCAAGGCGCGAGGGAAAGAGAAAGATTTCCCGATGGGACACTCAACGCAAAAACCCCCTCCACTGGAGAATCCAGCGGAAGGGCGTCGGTACCCGGGGGGAGATAATTTGGAGAGCGGCCCAGCTTGGCCTGTATGTACCAGATACAAAAGCATGTACTGTGCCAACCTTGTAAAATCTGGCGATCTGTTTATAACAGGCTGTTTTTACTGAATAAATTTTGTTGTGTTCCAGGCTGCTGTTTCCTGGCCTGGGTGAGTTTTGGCAGAAGCTGGATCGATTTGGTGCGACTTTTTGACCTGGTCACTGAAATGGTGCATTTGCTCTGGCGTCATCTGCTCAAGCGCAAAGTGAGGCAAGAAGACTGGTATGCAACTTGCAATCAGATATGATGTACAGGGCTATCTAGGATTAGCCACTTGGGCTATCCATTATGCTGAGGCGTTGTGAGAATCAAATGAACACAAATAAAAGGCTGCCATGAAGCATTGTTGGGAAAACTACAAGTCGTCAGGTTTTTATGATGAACTTCTCACGGAGAAAAGCACTGCTCGTCCTGTGGCACGTAAACTGGTCAATCACTTTAGCCGTCTGGATCCAGCAGAAATGGTGGCCCGGGGTAATGCGGCAGAATTGGCCATTAGGGAAATGGGCATCTCCTTTACCATTTATTCCCAGGGGCAGAATATAGATCGGGCCTGGCCATTCGATATTATTCCACGCCTGATCAAGGCCAGTGACTGGGCCATGGTACGCCAGGGCCTGACTCAGCGCAGCAGGGCGCTCAATGCCTTTATTAATGATGTCTACAACGAACAGAAAATTCTGGCAGATGGGTTGATTCCCGCCGATGTGGTGCTGGAGTCAAAAGACTACAAAAAACCCTGTATTGGCTTTCGCCCCAAGTATGGTGTTTGGGCACATATCTGCGGCAGTGACCTGATTCGCGACATCAAGGGTAACTTTTACGTGCTGGAGGATAACCTGAGAGTGCCCTCCGGCGTGTCCTACATGATTGAAAATCGTGAGGTGACCAAGCGCGTCCTGCCTGACTTGTTTAAAAACTACAGTGTACGACCTGTGGATGATTACCCTTCGCGGCTTTATAGCACCCTGGCGTCGCTCTCCCCCCGTGAGCGCAAACGTCCCTGTGTGGTGGTACTGACCCCGGGGATATATAACTCGGCCTATTTTGAGCATGCGTTTTTGGCCCAGGGCATGGGGGCAGAGCTGGTCGAGGGATCGGATTTGTTTGTCGGCAAGGACGACTGTGTCTACATGCGAACGGTCGATGGTCCGCAACGGGTGGATGTCGTTTATCGCCGTATTGATGATGAGTTTATTGATCCGGAAGCCTTCCGGGAAGATTCTGCACTGGGCGTGCCCGGCATTATTCGAAGCTGGCGTAAAGGCAATGTCGCCATCGCCAATGCACCCGGCAGTGGCGTGGCTGATGACAAGGTGGTCTATGCGTTTGTACCGGAGATGATTCGCTACTACCTGAATGAAAAACCCTTGATCAACAGCGTTAAAACCTATTTGTGCATGCTGGATGAAGATCGGGATTATGTCCTGGAAAATATTGAGCAGCTGGTTGTTAAACCGGCAAATGAGTCCGGTGGCTACGGCATGATGGTTGGCCCCCATGCCAGCAAGGCGGATCACAAGAAATTCCGGGAACTCATTCAGAAAAATCCCCGCAATTACATTGCCCAGCCCACTCTGAACCTGTCTACGGCACCCACGTTTGTTGATGGAGGAATCGCCCCCCGCCATCTTGATCTCCGACCCTTTATTCTGCAGGGAAGAAATTCCTGGGTAACCCAGGGAGGTCTGACCAGGGTGGCTATGCGGGAAGGGTCCCTCGTGGTCAATTCATCCCAGGGAGGAGGGAGTAAAGACACCTGGATTGTGGAGAAGAGAAATTGATGGGCATAAGTGATAAAGCTATGGAGACATACCGATGCTGAGCTCCGTCGCAGAACGGCTTTACTGGATGGCGCGCTATCTGGAGCGCGCTGAGGATACCGCACGGCTGACCTATGCCTACACCCAGTTTATTCTGGATATTCCGCGTGGTTCCGAGCCCGGATGGGGGAGCCTGATCGATATTATTGATGGCCATCAGGCCTTCGAGCGTCGTTACAAAAATTACAACGAACGCAATGTCTGCAAGTTTCTTATTGCTGACAAGGATAATTTTAGTTCGATCCGTGATTCCGTAAAGGCCGCTCGGGAAAATGTGCGCACTACCCGTGATGTCCTGCCAGACGAGTGCTGGGAACTGGTCAATGAGCTTTATATCTATGTAAATACCAATGCTGAGAAGGTCACGGCACGTCAGTCTCGCCTAGATTTCCTTGACCAGGTTCTTGCCATGACTGCCCAGATCAACGGAGTGATTGGCTCAAGCCTGTCGCACGATCACGCATTCCGTTTCTTGCGTATGGGCCATAACCTGGAGCGCGCCGACATGACCAGCCGGGTGGTGGATGTTGCGGTAATGACCGCCCTGGATCGCAAGCTGGGCGATGAAGCCAGCACCTGGATCTGGGGGCATTTACTTAAGTCGTTGTCGGCAGTAACCGCCTATCGTCGGGAGGTTGGACCGCTGGTGAATGCCGATGATGTGGTCAATTTTGTTTTCGGTGACCAAAACTTCCCTCGCAGTATTGCCTATTGTCTGTCGGTGGTCCGTAAGGATTCGAGAGCATTGAAAAATCACGCCCAGGTTGAAAAGCTTTTGATAAATATGGGGCGTAAACTGGGTCGCTTTAATGCCAGCAAAATGAGCCTGCAAAGATTGCATCAATATATTGATGTATTTCAGGAGCAATTGAACAAGCTTAACTTTTTGGTTTATCAGAGCTGGTTTTCCAAATAGCGGTCCCGGATAAGGGTTATGGTTGACCGCAATTCACTAGCATTTTGGCCTGAAAATTCATGAAGAAATTTTATTGTCGGTGTGGACGTCGGGTATTTTTCGACAGTCTGCAGTGTGTTTCCTGTGGCGCAGTGCTCGGCTTTGAACCGGACAGCATGCAGATGATAAGTGGCTGGCAAACCGAACATGGCCAGTTCCAGGAAGCAGGCCAATCCAATCTCGGGTTTTCAGCCCATAATTATGAATTCTGTTCAAACCGGGCGGATTACGGTGTCTGTAACTGGCTAAAGCCAGCCAATGACGGCCACCGCCTATGCTGCGGCTGTCGCTTTAATCGCACCATCCCCAATCTGGAACGGCCAGAGAATCTGAAAAGATGGCGTCAGTTTGAAGTGGCAAAAAAACGCCTGCTTTACGGCTTGATGGTGCAACATCTGCCCATAGCCAATGGTTTTGACGAGCCGGAAAAAGGCTTGCTGCTGGACTTTATTGAAGATGAACGCAGTGCCCCTGATCATTACCCGGAGTCCTTTGTGTCGACAGGGTTTTCCGGTGGAGTTATCACCATTAACGCCATCGAGGCGGATGACGCGGCCCGTGAATCCATCCGTGTTGCCATGAATGAGTCCTATCGGACCCTGTTGGGGCACTTGCGGCATGAGTCCGGACACTATTATTGGTTTTTACTTAACCCCAAAGGCCAGTTGCTGGATGATTTTATTTTCCTTTTTGGCGATCCGGGCCAGGATTACAAGGCTGCGCTGGAGCGCCATTACCGTTTGGGCCCCATTGATAATTGGCAGGAATATTACATCAGTGCCTATTCCTCTGCCCATCCCCTGGAGGACTGGGCGGAGACCTGGGCGCATTATTTATTGATCCACGACGCGCTGGAATCCGCGTATGCCAATGATCTGCTGGAGTTTTCGCCAATGGATACACCGCTGAGAACCAGGATCCAGTCCTGGGCGGACTTAAGTGTGGCCTTCAATGAGATCAATCGCAGCAGTGGTTTGCGCGACACCTATCCTTTTGTGGTCACTTCCCAGGTGACCCGCAAGATGCAATTCGTGGAAAAAGTTATAAACTTGTTAGCTCAGGCAACTCATTAAAGGCCTTGCGGATATTTTCATCCCAGGCCTGGCGCAATTTCATCAAGTACTCATCGTTCTCGAGAAACTGGCGATAGTTGTGTGATTTTTCCAGAAGACCGGAAGGGCTGTAGAGCAGCTCTATGGGCGGTCCTACGGTGGCATTGCTGCGCATGGTGGAATCCATGGAGACCAGCGCACAGCGCATGGCTGTTTCCGCGTTGGTGTGCTGACGAATAATACGATCCAGGATGGGTTTGCCGTATTTGGTTTCACCTATTTGCAGATAGGGAAATTGTTTGGACGCTGTGATGTGGTTGCCCTCGGGGTATATCAGGTAGACCTCCTGTTCCCCGCCCTTGATCTGGCCTCCCAGAATAAAGGTCGCCTCCGCATTAAAACCGGATTCCGGACCGCTGTCGGCGTATTTTTGCTGGGTCTTTACACTCAATTCGCCCACATAGTCGGCGATATCATCCACATAACCCAGTTTGTGCAGATTAACTTTGGCGTCTTCCTTGATATCACGCTCAAGTGTGGCCATTACCGCCTGGGTGGTTGCCAGGTTTCCGGCGGTAAGAATGACCAGCTGACGCTCTCCGGGAACCGAAAAGTGGTGCATTTTGCTGTAGGTACTAACGCGATCCGGACCGGCATTTGTCCTTGAGTCGGAACAAAAAACCAAGCCTTGGTCGAGTTGAATTGCCAAGCAATAAGTCATAGGAATAAGGTGGGATAAATACACAAGACGCGCGCAGTATTGCAGATTCGTTGCAATCCGCCAACGGCATTTTTAGAACTTTTGCCAATTGCCGCCTGGTTAGTCCAGGCAGAAATCTGCCCCGAGTTCCAGACCTTGGTCAGTCGTCCATGGCTGTGGGTGCCGGTTCATCTGCTTGCAGTCCTGATCGGGACTTTGGATGCCCAGCTCCCTTGCGGCGTTGCGGTACAGGTCCGGGCGGTAACATTCCTGTATCAGGGCATGCTTTTGATCTGCGGCGAGGGTACGCTCTATTTGCAATTCCACCTGATGCAAAATCTGCTCAGCATCCGAACGCCAGGGGAATCCTGTGCTTCTTCTGGAAAAAAGGTGAAAACACTGGATTTCTACAGGGTCCTGGTTTCGGGAAAACTTCAGCTGACCGGTCAGTGAAGGCAACAGCTCGACTTCCGGTATGTCCAGATATTCTTTTTTGGCAAGTATGTGTGCAGCATTCGGGCGGTTCTCTGTGACATCCAGCCATTGGCCCGCACGCATCAGGGCAAGCCTTAATCTCAGGTGTGTGCAGGGATGTTTCTCATGCCAGTCCTGGGTGACACCCAGGACTTTTTCCGGGGCGTTATTCCAGATCTGGTACCCGGTAGCAACCACAGAGCCTACCCCGTATTGAACAGCCCGGGTACTCCAGGGTTCCCCGGCGCAAAAACCATCGATCATGCCGCGGCTCAGGCTATCGACCATTTGTTCGGGGGGCAGGACAATGATTCGCACATCCCTGTCCGGATTGATCCCGCCCGAACGCAACCACCTGCGCAGGATAATGCTATGTGTCGAGAAGGGATGCACGCTGGCCAGGGTAAGTGTGGGCCGAGTAGCCATGACGTCGGCCAGTTTACGGGCCGAATTCCTGGCGTCATCCAGTGATGTGAAATCACGGTTTTCCCCACTGAGCTGGTCAGCAATATCGTTATTGAGTGTGATGGCATCGCCATTACTGGAAAGTGCCAGCCCGGTAAGCAGTGGCGTTCGAATACCGCCCAGTCCAATCGTCGTGGTCAACACCATGGGGGCCAGCATATGGGCAGCGTCCAGATAGCCGGCGGCAATTTTATCGCGCACATTGGCCCAGGAGCTCTGGCGTTCCAGCTCGACGTGAAGACCATGCTCGTCAAAGTAGCCAAGTTCATGGGCAATAATCAGGGGAGCACTGTCAGTAAGCCGCACATAACCGAGGCGAAGATCACTTTTCTCTGGTGGGGGAAGAACATGGGAGGAAGCTGGTGCTGTAGGGTTCAAGACAATATCCTCAATAGGTTGTTCGGCTATTTGGTGCTTTGGCGCTGAATGTTTTTTTCCAGCATGGAGATGACACTTTGGGCTGCGGTGGCCAGGCGTTGATTGGTCTCCATGGCCAGACTGCGAAGCGTGGCGTAAGCCTCTTCTTCGTCAATTTTTTGGGTTTTCATCAGCAGTCCCTTGGCCCGTTCGATAATTTTTCGATCAGCCAACTGGGTTTTTGTACTGTCCAGTTCCTTTCTCAGCGACTGATAGGCATTGAACTGTGCCATGGCAAGGTCAATAACCGGTTTCACTTTATCGGGGTTGACGGAATCCAGTTGGTAAGCAGTCACTCCTGACTGGACGGCCCTTGAGATAAAGTCCGGGTCATCTTCCCGGGAAAACATCACGACAGGCCTGGGATTATGGGTGTTGATAATAGCCAGGCTTTCCAGAATGTCCCGGTCGGGAGAATCCAGGTCAATCAGGATAATATCGGGCTGGTGTTGCTCCATCTGGAACAATAGTCCCGAACAGGAGGGAATGGCCGATATGACGTTCAGACCTTTCTCGCTGAGCACTTTTTCGACCATGGCACTCCGTCCGGGTTGGTCGTCAACCAGCATGACATTGAGCGGAGAATCTTTTTTCCTAACCATCTTTTTCTGTTGATGCCACAAAAAAAACAAAGGATTGGTGTTGCAAGGGTTATTCCTCTTTCCAGCGGTTGGTAATCCAGAGGGCCTGGTAGGGAGCAACTTGCATCGTGGCGTTCGGATCGTCGATAAGCGTATCGGAAATCAGTTCTTTCCAGCTATCAGTGCCAATCAGGTTGATGTCCGAGAGTGGCAATTCAAGCGTGGTATCCGAGACATTAAAGATACAGAAGACACTTTGCTGTCGATCCATACTCTGGCGCCAGAAGCCAAACAGTTGTTCCCCGAGGTGGAGCGTGAACTGGGTAGCATTGGGGTGAAAGGCAGGTTGCCTGCCTCGTAACCTGAGCAGTGTTTTTAGCCGACTCAGAACCCTGGCGTGAGAAGAGTTTTCGTTCGATAGGGCATTATCCAGCTCTTCTTCACTCCACTGGTGCCGGTTAATAGCCCGATTATTATTAGTGGCTTCCATCCGGTCATAGTCATTGTGCGTGCCCAGCAAGCTGTGAATATAGATAGCGGGTATACCCTCAAGTGCCAGCATTAGGGCATGGGCGCAAATGAAGCGGTCTTCCTGCCAACGGTCCGGCCCCTTGAGATTCCCTTGTAGCGCATCAAACAGGGCAATATTAATTTCGTAGGGCTTGTTTTTTCCGCGTTCAGCACGCCAGGAAATCTTTCCTCCAAAACCGTGCATGCAGTTAATTAGTTGATCCAGTTCTTCCTCGCTTAACAGTCCTTCTGCGGGTCGCAGCCCGATGCCGTCATGGGAAGCGATAAAGTTGAAGAACGCCGTTCCGTTCTGTGCCGGGGGCATGCTCATCATCCATTGCTTGAGGTGACGGCAGTTGCCGGTGACCAGGGTATTCACCAATAGGGGAGGCAGGGAGAAGTTGTAAATCCAGTGTGCCTCGTTGGCATTACCAAAATAGGCCAGATTCTCGCGGTTGGGAATGTTGGTCTCGGTAATAATGACGGCAAGGGGATTGGCATGCTCTACGAGTAATCGAA
This sequence comes from Pseudomonadales bacterium, assembly GCA_965222065.1. Lineage (GTDB taxonomy): Bacteria > Pseudomonadota > Gammaproteobacteria > Pseudomonadales > GM7GCV1 > GM7GCV1. The sequence goes on along the minus strand of OZ244933.1, from coordinate 1,086,528 downwards.
GCAGGCGTATGATTTCGTGGGTCTCCGGCAGATTGATGCAGTTGCTGCCGACCTTTTTCCAGAGAAATGCGACGGCATCCATTCGGAAAATCTGTACGCCCATATCCAGGTAATGACGAATGATGCCAACAAACTCCTTGAGCACATCTGTACATCGGAAATTCAAATCCACCTGATCGTGACTAAATGTACACCAGACATGTCGGGTGCCTTCCACCGTTTCGGTTTCGCGCAGCAGGGGACTGGTCCTGGGTCTGATAACAGATGACAGGTCGGTCTCCGGGTCCATACAAAGAAAATAATCCTTGCCCGGATGTTTGCCCGCCTTGAAATTTTCAAACCACTGGCTGCGACTGGAGCAGTGATTAATCACCAGGTCAGACATGAGCTTGTATTCGCTGGCAATTTGCTGGATATCTTCCCAGCTTCCCAGGGCGCCATTTACTTCCTTGAAATTAATAACGGCGAATCCGTCGTCGGACGTCCAGGGAAAGAAAGGCAGAATATGAACGCTGCTAATGACGCCGTCGGTGTGATTGCGCAGAAAGTCACCCAGGCAATGGAGCGGGTGTTTGCCTTCACCCTTGATGCTGTCTCCATAAGTAATCAGTACGGCATCGCTCTGATCCCAGTTGTTCTGGTGGGCCGGTGGTGGTGTACTGTTTTCATCCAGCCGCATGGCTTCGATAAGCTCGTAGGCGAGTTCATCGTAGTTACTAACTTCAGCTATTTCCGCATAGATAAATTCCAGATGACGGACAATGCGGCTGTGCAGGCTTTGCAGCGTGTCGTTCATAAAGGTTTTTGTATCCCGGTACCTGTTATCGAAATTCCTGGTTGTCCAGCTCCACGGCTTCGAGCAGTCGCTCAAAGACATCGGGCATGGCACTGGCAACACGGCTCCAGGTCGGCATGAAGGGTGTTTCCATCGGTGCCTCAAGGAACAACTGGCCTGCTTCCATAATATTTTCCGCAAACATCTCCACCGCAATTTCCTCCTTGTGAATATCGTGTTCCAGGCCATTCATCAGGGCATCGTTATGGTAGGTCTCCACGAAATCCAGGGCGATCCTGAAGTAGGTTGCCTTGATGGTGCGAAAGGTGCCCTGGTTGAACACGGTTCCCTGGGTTGCCAGTTTGCGTATAAGCGCCTTGGCGATATCGATCGACATCTTGGATAAACCGGCATTCTGGTCTTCCAGGGATATATCCTGGTGTTTGTGATCGTAGGAATCGGCGATATCGACCTGGCACAGGCGATTGTGTGCATAGTTGCGGTGCATCTCCGAAAGAACACCGATCTCAAGACCCCAGTCACTGGGAATTCGAATATCGTTGAGAACGTCCCGGCGGAACGAAAATTCACCTGCCAGTGGATAACGGAAACTGTCCATGTAGTGCAGGTAGTCGCTGTCGCCCAATACTCGTGCAAGGGCACGAATCAGGGGAGTGACAAACAGGCGGCTCACGCGGCCGTTCATTTTTCCGTTGGCTACCCGGGCGTAGTAGCCCTTGCAGAATTCATAGTTAAACAGGGGATTGGCCACCGGATAAATGAGCCGGGCCAACATTTCGCGGTTGTAGGTGATGATGTCACAGTCATGCAGGGCCACCGATTCCACCTTTTTTGCCGCTAGTGTGTAGCCCATGCAATACCAGACATTTCTGCCCTTGCCCCTTTCCTTGGGCGCCAGGCCCAGTTTTTTCAGGTCGGCATCCAGCGCCATCAGGCGCGGGCCATCGTTCCAGAGCACACGGTGTTCCTGTGGCAAATCCGAAAAAAACTCCAGGGAGGTCCGGTACTGTTGCTCGTCCGCCATGTCCAGCCCGATCACTATCTGGGAAAGATATTTGACGGACTGCAAGTGTCCGACAATAAGTGGCATGGCGTGTGTTTCAAGCTCGGAGTATAACGAAGGCAGGATCAGCGACATGGGCCGGGTTTTACTGAACTTGATCAGGTCTTTTTCCAGCTCATCAAGAGGGCGGTCAGTAAGATTGTGGAGTGTCGTGACGATGCCGTTTTGATAAAAATCGCCCATAGTGGAACCTTATTTGATTTTTAGTTTTTCGAGTATGGCTGTGACACCTTCTACCCAACCTTCAGGGCCACAAGCCTCAGAATAAATCAGGTTACCCGAATCCAGTCTGCTCTGGGAGTTATGCAATTTTGGTGCCGGATTCGCCGGGGATTTAACGACAAGGGCAAAATCTGCGCTGTCCAGCATGGCAATATCATTGGGACCATCGCCAGCCGCCAGAGTAGGCGGGTTCCCGTAGAGTCGGGCAAGCCATTGCATGGCCAGCCCTTTATCAGATTCGCCAGCCACATGCAGGAATCGTCCCCCTTTGAGAACCTGTGCACCAAGCTGGTGTAGCCTGTCGGTAAATTCTTCCGCTCGAGCGGGTGTTCCTAACCAGCGAACCGGCTCGCCATAGCGGCGGTCAGCCGCCAGCCTCGCTGATGTTTTGTCCAGCCCCGTCCATTCCATGATGGCTTCAATACCGCCCTCCATAAAGGTGGAAAACTCGCCAGGGAATTCGGGAGCAACAGATTGAATCAGTGTCTGCCAGTGAGCACGCGGTGGGCAGAATTCCTTCACTCGATAGTCATCGAGTTCAGAATCATGTTCTGTTGATTCGGGCCATTGCGCTTTGGGCAGATAGACAGCGGCGCCATTTTCGGCAATGAATGGATCGGTATTGCCCATGGACTCCCGCAGGGCCAGTAACTCGGAAAACGTTTTACTGGTGTTGGCAATGACCGGTATGTCCAGCGACTTTAGCAGGGCCAGTGTGGCTGCCGCAGGTTGATGGCTATAGCTGTAGTGATCCAGCAAGGTGCCATCCATGTCGGTAAATATGAGAAGCGGAGGGGTGACCATGGCTACAAACGGTTATCTGGTCTTCAGTGTATCTCAAGGCAGGAGCCGGCACACCCTGGAAAGCCCGGTTGACCGCTATTTAGCGCCGGCTTTTTTCAGGTGGGCTAGACAATCTCATAAACGTTTACAGGCGTGTCCAGCCCCTTTATTTGCTGCTCTCCCCTAAATTTCACCTCGAACTTGTCCGCAGGAATCTTTTGCATAAATTCCTGGCTGACAAGAATGCTTGTGCCGAGAATGGAATTAAGCCCTTCCAGGCGGGAAGCCAGGTTGACGGGTTGTCCGATGGCTGTAAATTCGCAGCGGCCGGTAGAGCCGACTTCACCAGTAATGATTTCGCCATAATTTGCGGCCGCACCGGCGGACAATCCATAAGGCGAGAGCAATTGATTGGACTCATTCCGGATCCGGATTGCTGCCCTCGTTGCGGATTCACAACATGGCTCCGTGTCAGAGTAAACACCAAACAGGGCCATGTAACCGTCCCCCATAAATTTGTTCACCATGCCGCCTTCTTCTTCCACACATTTACAGACAATCTCAAAGAAATCATTGATCAGCCTGGTGGTGAGCTTGGCGTCATGCTGGGAGGAAAACGTCGTAAATCCACGGATGTCGCCAAAAAGAATGGCTGCTTTCTGGGCCTCGGATTCAATGATCCCGTCTTCACTGTCATTGATCCTTTGCACGATTTCCGGGGAGACAAAGCGGCCAAAACTCCTTTCCATACGAGTTTGTAGTTCCAGGGATTTACCGTAATTAATAAAGTAGTTTTTCAGGGAGCGTGCTGCGAGGGCACTGGCAACCCCTAATGCGATCAGGATCACCACCTTCATCATGGTGACATCAAAACCAAGACTGGGGATCTGGGCAACGAGTTCTGTGTCCGGCTGTATCAAAAACAGGTACAAAAATAAAAATTCCAGGCCGGCAACCAGCCCGGCAAATAGCCCGAGCAGGGGCTGTAGCCGAAAAGCCGTGATCATGGGAACCAGGGCATAGGCCATAGGTGGCATGGAGCTAAGGGCATAGGCAGGCCCCTGGGCCATGTAATCAAGACCAACGGCAGCAGAAACCAGTGTGACCTGCAGGAAGGTATTGATGTACTTGAGAGAGGGGGAGTAGTATCCCTTTTGAATCAATAAGACGATACCGGCAAAAGCCGGGGCCATGACTAATACCAGGATAGTGATATTGGTGACCAGCGTGTCCGATACAGAATCACTGAATCCAAGGATAAAAAAGGCGTAGGTGGCCAGAATGACAGCAAGCCATACCAGGCAAGAGACTTTCTCGGCCCGGGCTTCCCTGTATTCAAGGCTTGTTGGTATCAGGTTCTGCATAAGACAGGCAGAGTATACGAATACTTCTACGCAATCACGCTTTTGCGTTGGGGGGCTTAAAACTCAATTGCCACGCTTATGCTATGCACCATCAGGTCGAGCCTGGAGCCCGAATACTCGCCTCCCTGAAGATCCAAGGCATCAATCATTGTGGTGCCGGAATCCATCCCCAGGCGGTAAGAAAAATCAATGGTGTGGCCGTTAAAGGGCATACTGACGCCTGCGCTGAGGGCATGTTGCAGGGTCGCGCCGGTCATGGGTGTCATGGTGCTGGTGGGTACCGGGACATTGCTGTATTCATAACCAAGCCGGTATACACGTGTGTTGTCACTGTATTCTCCGCCCACCTTGAAGGTAACCTGGTTTTCCCAGTCGAGTGGCGCCGTGTCGGCAATGCTGGAATCGCCGAGCAGGGCATTGAGCTCATCGTTGGTGCCGTTGGTGAGCAATATTGGCAAATCTTCAAACGCGCTACCCCAGCCAATCCAGTCAATCTGGATACCCAGGGTTAAATTGTCGTTTGCCGGCCAGGTAGTGCCTGCCATGGCAAAGGCGGGCATGGCGGTGTTGACCTGGGTGTCGTAGGCAAAATCTTCCTGGGCAAACAGTCCCAATTGGCCCAGGTTGCCACGGGTATCCCCCTTGGCGCTAAATTTGTTTTCGATGCTGTAGGCCGCATAGTAACGACGGCCTTCATCCGACTGATAGTCCATGCCCAGAGAGAAGGAGGGCGACAGGTCGTCGACATCCAGGTCGACCAGCACCTTAAGGCCAGACAGGGCCGGATGGCTCTGGAAAATATAGGGGGCGAGCAATTGATTGCGGTTATAGGCCATTCCCAATTGTGCACCGACACTTAGGTTGTCATTCACCTGGTAAGCCAGGGCGGCCGAAGCGTTAATGACCGAAAACTGTGCTTCATGGGTCTGGTGTCCGTAGGTCACCCCAAGAGTGCCGGGCGGGTCGGTGAAATCAAAGCTGGCAAGCATGCCGGAATGTACAGTGATACCGCCACCCAACGTCCATTTACTGCTGTCGAGTGGCAGAACAAAGCCAATATCGGGAATAAGTCCGGGCCCGCTGTCGGCAGAAGACTGCTCATCCAGTGACGAGGTGAACTCCGAATCTACCCAGATTGTTTGCAGACTGGCCTGAAAGGATTTCTCCTGGCCGGAAAGAAAGGCTGGATTGGCAGAAATGGAGGACAAGGGATCGTTTGCCAGACCGGCTACATTGGCCGCCCCCATGGCACGGGCACCGGCACTGATTCTGACAAGATCAGTAGCCTGGGCCTGGAAAACAGGGACGATGACGAAAAGAACAGTAAAAAAAGCAGCCGGGGAAGGACGAAAATTCATATTTTTATTGGATGGTTATAAGCAAGCGGATCGCCTGTCAGATGAGTGGTGCTTCTCAGGAGAAAACGTTGTTTGCTCGATAGCATCATGCCGCCATCTTAGTGAAATTTCCCTGCTCCTGACAGTTAAAATTAATTGACGGTCGGTGCAGGGATTTATAGAACATTGTTACAGAATTTTGTACATCCCTGTTTCTGTTTTTTTTAAAAGGGCTGCTAGAAGCGATAAGTTGCCCACAGCCAAAATTTGTCCCGGTCTGCTGGCGAAACAGGATCGCCCTGCGAATAGGTGGCATATTTGATTCCGCCGGTAATACCCGAGGCAAGGGGAATGGTGGCAAGCAGGTTCAGTTCGTTTCCCTTGTCGGTTCTGCCAACATCTGAATCGAACATATGATAAGCAGCCGTCAGGTTTACGTTGCCGGCTTTACCGGTAATAGAGACATAGGTGTCCGACAAGCCGTCTGCCCCGGGAGCCAAATAGAGATCAGCCCATCCGTTGAATGCGTGCCCTGTGGCCAGTGGCGTGCTAAAACCATAGACGCCTCCATCGGAGCCAAGCACTTCATAGCCCAGCCTGGCTGTCACCTCAGAGATTTTCATGCCTGCTTCCAGCAAAATGTATTCGGCATCAAAGGCGCCGGCACTTTGAGTGGCAAATTCAGCAGTATAGGAAAATGAGCCTTTGGAGCCAGTCAGCCGAACACCATAGGTGTCTGACTCAGCGCTGGTGGTTTCGTTATCCAGCAGATAGGCATAACCGGTCAATTTGCCCAATGTAATAGCGTAAGAACCATTGAGCAGTACGGAGCTGGCGTCATGGTCTGCTGTCTCCGCGAAGATGCGGTTATATTTATATACATAGGCGACATCAAAGCTGGCTCCTTCGACAGGAGTGTATGTAGCACGAATGGCATCAAATGTTTGTCGATCCTGGCGCCAGCCGACATGTCCTACATGGCGCTGGTTATCGAGTGCAATGACTTGTCGTCCAGCTTTTGCTGTCACCTTGTCTGACTTGTATTGAATAAAAGCCGTATCAAGTTCTGTGACTTCCGGGTCGGGAATTAATCCAGCACGGTCATCTATTCCCATGACATCGCGCACATCTTCAAAACTGACCGAGCCGCTAAACCCCTGATAGGCGCCACTCTGGATGCCTATGCGTGAACGCAGGGTTAATCCGTAGCTCTTTTGCAAACTGCTGTCTACTTCTTCATAGCGGAGATTAATATCTCCAGAAACCCTGGATGCCTGGACGGCTTCACGTGGAGAATCAGCGGCAATCACAGGCTGACATAGTCCGGAACCAAGTGTGCCTAACATCAGGATTCGGGCCATCAGGGCCTGGATCAGGAAGGGTAGTGGGCGGAACATGAATACTCCTGTCTGCATGTTTTTTAAAGGCAAAAAAAAAAGGCACACGATCAGGAACACATACAGCTTAATTGTGTCCTGACCGAGCACCTTTACTCGGGAAAATGACGAGCCAGCAAGGGGGTAGAAAACTGGGAGTCACTCGAATAAATTCTAAGCAAGCGTTATGCCAATTTTATTATCTGTAAGTAAAACAATGGGTTAGGTTTCTTTGTTATGGTTTCAAGGGCGATTGGCGAAAGGGATGGGCCGTTTGGAGTGGTTAAAAGGGTGCATTTATGTAGCGGTGCACCAAAGACAGGCGAAACCCTCAGGGAAAAAACGGATAAATGCTGCTGTGACTATTTTGTCGTCAGCAGGAAAAACAAGACGAGACAGGCTGCGGCAAGTAATCCACTGAGTGTCTTCCAGAAGGCAAGGGGGTTGCGATCAACCAGGGGCAAGGCGATGCGATTGATGTATTTGGGGTTGGGGGTTTGCAAGTCGTGCGTAAATTCCGAGATGGCATCGTAACGATCTTCCGGATTGATGCTGAGTGCGCGCATAAGCGCACCGTCCATCCAGACAGGAACCAGCGGGTTAAGCTGATAGGCTGGAGAATAGGTCAGTCTTAGAAAATCCTTGTGCCGGGTCGCCCCTGCGAATGCTTCGCCATAAGGATGCTTGCCGGTAAGCAGCTTGTAAGCCAGAACGCCCAGGGAAAACTGGTCACTTCTCGGGGAAGCCCGCATTCCCAGACGGTACTCGGGTGCAGAATACTCGGCCGTTCCCGGAATGTTTTCATGAGATATGCCAGTTTCAATTTCATCGATACCGGCAACGTATGTTGAACCAAAATCGATAATCTTGACGCCGGAGGGTGAATAAATAATGTTTTCCGGTTTGATGTCCTGATGCAAGGTATCTTTGCGATGGAAGGCGCGCAGCCCGGAAGCCACCTGAAGAATGATGTTCCGTGCATCGGTAATGGGCAGCCGGGTTCGCTCTTGCAGTAATTGAGCCAGGGTCGGGCCGTTGATGTAGTCAGTCAGGTAATAAAGAAACCGCCGCGTCTCACTGCGTATCGCCTTGACGATGTGCGGACTCTGGACCCGTGTGCCAATCCATTCCTCCAGGATAAAGCGCTCGATGTAAGCCGGATCATCCGAGAAATTGGACGAAGGGGATTTCAATACGGCCTGCTGGCCGGTTTCCTCGTTTTGCACCAGATAGACTTCACTGCGTGCATTGGCATGCAATTCCCGAATGACCTTCCAGCCATCCACCGTCATTCCCGATTGCAGAGGAGGTAAAAAGGGCAGCTCACTCATGTGGTGCAACACGGAACTTTTATTTAACGGCCCGGTTTGAATGACATCAATGATTTGTACGCTGAGATTGTCGTTGCTTTGTGCGTTAACGGCTTCATCCAGAAGGTTTTTACAACGGGTCTGGGGTTCATCCTCTGATGCCAGGTGTTGTTTTATCTGCTCCGGCCCCAGCCAGTCGTGAATTCCATCTGTCGTGAGTAGAAATCGATCCCCCTTGATTAATGTCATTTCCTGGTAGTCAATCTCAAGTCTTGGATCGATACCCAGTGCACGTGCCAGATATCTCTGGCCATTACCTGCAGGCGTGGTGTGGTCGCGCGTTAGCTGCTCCAGATCACCGTTACGAAGGCGATAAATTCGACTGTCACCCACGTGAAAAATATAGGCGCTGGACGATTTCAGGATAAGAGCGCTAAAGGTAGTAATGTAGCCCTTTTCGGCATTTGGATAGTTTTGCCCGCGACCATATAGCCATCGGTTCAGCGCGGTGAGCACCTTGCCGCCAGAGGTTTTGACAGACCAGGCGTCATGGGTGGAAAAGTAGTCAGAAATAAAGGAATGGACGGAAAGTTCACTGGCCTCCTTTCCTGCCTCTGCCGCACTGACACCATCGGCGACAATCGCAACGATCCCCTTGCTGGCAAGCAACGAGCCGGAAGGAATCCGGATGCCAATGGCATCCTCATTGTGCTGCTTCCTGCCAGCCTCGGATATTTGCCCGATCCGAATGTCGAGCTGTGATTGAAGATAATCCAGTTGCACGTTTTCCCCTTTGGGCACTGCTGGCGTCTATCCGATTGTAGGTGTATTTGCTACCGGTGTCGCAGTTCGGGCCAGGCTATTAGGGAAAAGGATGCCTGGTCCGAATACGAACCTTTGCTGCCTCAGGACACTTCGATGAGCTCAACCGTCCCGTCTGGCAGGGTTTCCACAATATGACCTTCGGGGTCTTTCAGCAGAAAGCATAGTCCGAACAGTGCGATTGCGGAGGCGCCAATGATAAAAAAGAATGTAGAAGCATCGACAAAGGTAAAGCACGTCAAATAGGTGACCGCGCCCACATTACCGAATGCCCCGGTCATACCGGCAATCTGCCCGGTCATGCGACGCTTGATCAGGGGAACGATGGCAAAGACAGCCCCTTCGCCTGCCTGGACAAAGAAAGAACAGCACATCACCGCCAGAACAGCTAACAGCAACGGCCATTCCCCGGTAATCTGCGAAAGAGTGAGATAGCCAATGGCCAGACCAACGGTTAAAAATGCCAGGGAGTACCGACGGCCGAAACGATCGCTAAAGAAGCCGCCCGAGGGACGTGCCACCAGGTTCATGAACGCAAAGGCAGATCCAAGCATGCCGGCGGCAGCAAGGGATAAACCGTCAAACGTATCCAGGAAAAAGCCGGGGAGCATGGAGACGACCGCCAGCTCGGAACCAAAGGTCACGAAATAAGCCCAGTTAAGGACGGCGACCTGCTTGAATTCATATTTGTCATTTTCGGGGACTCCATGTTGCAGCATGTCCTTGTTGACCTTGTATATCTGGCTGATCTGGAAGAGATAGAGAACGGCCAGGATGACATACAGGGAATAAGCGGCACCGTAAGTAATTAAGGCGGTCCCCGTGGGAGAAAGCTTCCATACCAAAACTGCCAGCACGGCATACATAGGCAGGTTCATCAGGATATACAGGTAGAAGTCCTTTTTATTGGAAACCTCAAGCCCGCCACTGCGTTTGGGCTTGAAGTAGCTGGCTCCTGGAGGTGTGTTCCTGGCGCGCAGATAATAAATCACACCGTAAATTGATGCGATGACGCCGGTGGTCCCTACTGCATAACGCCAGCCATTCTCACCACCAAAGAGCGTAACGGCGAGGGTAGGCAGGGTGAACGCGGCGGCGGCGGAGCCAAAGTTTCCCCAGCCACCGTAGATGCCCTGGGCCAGACCCACAGATCTGGCGGGAAACCACTCGCCGATCATGCGAATACCGATAACGAAGCCGGCACCCACAAGCCCAAGCAACAAGCGCATGATTGCCAGTTGTTCGTATGTTTGTGAAAAGGCAAAACCAATACATATAAATCCGCAGATAAACAGCAGGCCCGAGAATATATGCCTTGGACCAAAGCGATCGACCAGCATGCCGATGATGACCCTGGCCGGAATAGTCAGTGCCAGGTTCAGGGTAAGCAAGGCTTTCCACTGATCTGTGGTCATGTCGAAGGTTTCCATGATCAGTGGCCGCAAGGGCGCATGGCTGAACCAGACAACAAAGGTCAGAAAAAACGCAAACCAGGTGAGATGTAGTGTGCGTATCCTGGGATCGCGTACATCAAAAATATTGATAATTGAGGAGGACAATGTATTTCTCCGAAGTGATTAAGGGTTGGTTGCGCCTGTGCGTGGTTGTAAAAAATGGAGCCAACAGCCCTTAGGCCGGTTGGTCATTTGTCATGAGCTTTGATGGAACCAATGGTCGATCTCCTGTTGACAACATTTGTATGGACAAAAAAAAAGTGCACGGTCAAGGACGCAAATATTCAGAATGCGTCCTGACCGAGCACCTTTGCTCAGAGTAATGGCCATCCAGCCTGGGGGTAGAAAAACCGGAAGCCACCTTGTCCTATAACAATGCAAACCTTGTGCCAGCACTAAAATATCCATCTAAATCAGATAGATGGCTGCTGTTAAGGGATTCGAGAGCCTAAAACTCCGCCAATAAGGCATTAATTTTGGTGCAAATTTTATGCGGCGCACCAAAAACAGGCGGTTCAAAAGGCTATTTTCATTCTCATTTATGCGGTATAGGCGAACGGGGATGAAGCAATTTTCTCGATGTGGCAACATGCCCTCTCTCGCCGGGCAGCTCTATATTCAAACGCTGCCTGATTCATTCTTGCTTGCCGGGCAATGGCAGGTGCAAAACAGGTAAAAAAAATGTCAGATCTGGATCTTTCCTCTATTGAGGCCCGAGCCTCTTATGGAATTGGTATGCAAATGGGTGATCAACTCAAACAAGTCTTTGAAGGTGTGTCGCTGGATGCCGCCATGGCCGGGATTGAGGATTCGTTCAATGGGGCGCAACTTCGTCTAGAGGTCGATGAAATCAATGCGGCCTTTGGTGAAATACAGCAGCGCCTTGAGGCTGCCAAACAGGCTGCTGCGGGTGAACAGGCCGCAGAAGGGCAGGCCTTCCTCGCTGAAAATGCCAAGCGTCCGGAGGTCCAGGTTACGGAGTCCGGGCTCCAGTACGAAATCCTTTCCGAAGGAACCGGTGAAAAGCCCTCTGCTACCAGCACGGTAAGTACTCACTATGCCGGAACCCTTATAGATGGCTCGGAGTTTGATAGTTCATACAAACGTGGAGAGCCCGCCCAGTTCCCGGTTAATGGCGTGATTGCCGGCTGGACTGAAGCCCTGCAGATGATGCCGGTCGGCAGTAAGTGGAAGCTATATATTCCCCACGACCTGGCTTATGGCGCCAATGGTGCGGGTGGCGTGATTGGTCCTTATCAGGCCCTGGTTTTTGAACTTGAATTGTTAGACATTCACTAGTCTTTAAGTACAAACTGTCCATTCCCGCTGGTTTGTCCGCACAGCTGGCGGGATGTACAGACCCATCCAATCCATAAAAACAATTTCCGGATACGTTTAGCCATGGATGTTTCTGAAGCCGACTATTCGGAATTAACACCAGACCGGATTATTTCCTCGGTGGAAAGCCTTGGCCTGCTTTCAGATGGCCGCATTCTCGCGCTGAACAGCTATGAGAACCGTGTCTACCAGGTAGGTATCGAAGATGCCGAGCCGGTCATTGCCAAGTTTTACCGTCCCGGTCGATGGACCGATGAGCAAATCCTTGAAGAGCATCAGTTTTGTTTTGATCTGGCTGATGAGGATTTGCCGGTCGTACCGCCGATCTGTTTTAACAGCCAAAGCCTGCATCAGTTTGAAGGGTACCGCTTTAGTCTGTTTCCTCGACGAGGTGGACGTGAATCCGACATGGATAACCCGGACAATCTGGCTCAGCTGGGTCGGTACCTTGGACGTATGCATGTGGTTGGTGCGGCAAAGGATTTTTCCTTTCGCCCGCGAATTGATCTTCAGACATACGGTGTGGAGAGTGCTGATTTTCTCACCCGGCACTTCATTCCCGATGCACTGACAGGCGTATACGAGTCATTGTCCAGGGATATTTTGTTGCTGATAGAACAGCGTATGGGTGAAGCAGGAAAGATTGGCTTTATACGCTGTCACGGGGATTGTCATGCGGGCAATATACTCTGGCGCCTGGTCGAGCCAAACTTTGTTGATTTTGATGATGCGCGAATGGCACCCGGGGTGCAGGACTTGTGGATGCTTCTCTCCGGAAGCCGTGAAGAACAGGAGGCTCAACTGGGCATTGTAATCGATGCCTATGAGCAATTCATAGAGTTCGATGATCGACAGTTACAACTCGTCGAGCCGTTAAGAACGTTGCGCATGATGCACTATGCGGCCTGGTTGGCCAGGCGCTGGGATGATCCGGCCTTTCCAGTGACGTTTCCATGGTTCAATACGGAGCGTTATTGGGGGCAACACATACTTGAACTGCGCGAGCAAATGGCCGCTTTGCAGGAGCCACCTTTACGAATTGGCTAAGAAAAATGTGAAATATATCTAAAATATATACTCAGTACTCTCATGGTATTGCATCTGTATATACATTCTGATACATTAGCACCAGTTTTAATCAAACAGTAAAGGAAGGAGTTCGTTGTGAAAATCCGCAAGGCAAAAAAATGCGAAAAATTGCAAAATCGTATCGCTAAAGTAGAAGCTGAGCTGAACGAACTTTATGAGAAGCTGGAGTCTGCTGAAGAGACTAAACAGCATTCAGCAATTGACCATCTGGAATTTTTCATGAAGCGCGCCCAGCCGAAGCTGAAAAACGTTCGCGTGCTATTCAAGGAATTGCGAGAAGAACGTCAGGCGGCTCATTCATAACTGGCTTGCCAGTCCTGAATTAAAACGCCTAGGAAAATGGCTCCGCGAGGAGCCATTTTTTTTGCCTGAAGCATTTTTTACCTAAAGACAGTTAGTCAGGCGACCAGCTTTCCGCGCAAAGAGTTTGGCAAAGCCTCTTCAATGACAACCTCAACGAAATCGCCGATCAGATGATCGTCATCTGTACGAAAGTTTACGACCCGGTTGTTTTCTGTGCGTCCCTGTAACTGCCCCGGATCTTTCCTGGAATAACCGGTGACCAGAATATTTTGCCTGGTACCAACCATCCCCAGGCTGATCTGTCGCGCGCTTTGCTGGATTGTGGATTGCAGGCGCTGCAATCTGGCCTTTTTGGTGTCCATGGAGGTGTTGTCCGGCATATCAGCCGCCGGCGTTCCGGGGCGCGCGCTGTAGATAAAGCTAAAGGACGTATCAAATCCGATCTCATCAATGAGTTTCATGGTGGCCTCAAAATCGCTGTCAGACTCACCGGGAAACCCAATAATAAAATCCGAGGAGATACTGATGTCTGGACGAATTTTTCGCAGGGCACGTATTTTGGACTTGTACTCGATGGCCATGTGGCCGCGTTTCATCAGGGCCAGTATTCGATCGGAGCCACTCTGCACAGGCAAATGTAAATGATTCACCAGCTCGGGAACGTCTGCATAGACCGCAATCAGGTCGTCAGTGAATTCCACTGGATGGGAGGTGGTGTAGCGAATACGGTCAATGCCGTCAATTTGGGCAACCAGGGGAATCAGGTCAGAAAATTTGGCCACAGAGCCATCCGGCAGGCTCCCACGCCAGGCATTCACGTTCTGGCCGAGCAGATTGACTTCACGAACGCCCTGGTTGGCCAAATGGGCGATTTCTTCGAGAACGGAGCTGAGAGGCCGACTGACTTCTTCGCCCCGGGTATAGGGAACCACACAGAAGGTGCAGTATTTGGAGCAGCCTTCCATGATAGAGACAAACGCTGTCGCCCCATCGGCTTCGGGTTCCGGCAATCGGTCAAATTTCTCAATTTCCGGGAAGCTGATATCGACGACGGTTACACCATCTTTTTTGTTGCGCTCCTGGATCATCTCCGGCAATCGGTGAAGGGTCTGGGGCCCAAAAATCAGATCCACGTAGGGAGCGCGCCTGGCGATTCCCTCACCTTCCTGGCTGGCCACACAGCCGCCAACGCCAATAACCAGACCAGGTTTGGCGTCTTTCAGTTTTTTCCAGCGGCCAAGCTGGTGAAATACCTTTTCCTGGGCTTTTTCCCGAATGGAGCAGGTGTTTAACAGAATAACGTCGGCATCCTCGGCCGAACTGGTTTCAACCATTCCCTGAGACTCGCCCAGGAGGTCACGCATACGAGCGGAGTCGTATTCGTTCATCTGGCAGCCATGTGTCTCAACGTACAGTTTTTTCACAATCAGTATCCGGTCAGAAAACCAAAAAATGGGGTTGAAAAATAAGGCGGGCGATTATATCGATGAGCGCAAAGAATTTCACTCAATCCGGGGGTAAAACCATCAAACTTCCGGGTATAGCCCTTAAATTCCAGGGCATAGCCCTTTAATTCGGGAGAGATGGACCGATATACGAGTTTAGGAGCAAATTTCCAGAGCGAATGCTCACCATATGCTAACATTCGCGCCCTTTTTTAATCCGCCTACACGTTGACAGATACTCTATGCCCAAACAACCAATGTACCGAGTCGTTTTCTACAATCAGGGACAGGTTTATGAAGTCTATGCGCGACAGATCTTTCAAAGTGACCTCATGGGCTTTATTGAAATTGAAGAGTTTGTCTTTGGTGAGCACACCCAGGTGATTGTCGATCCGGCAGAAGAAAAGCTAAAAAATGAGTTCAGTAGCGTCAAGCGTTCCTTTATTCCTATGCACTCTGTCATACGCATCGATGAAGTGGAGAAGGAAGGCAAGGGCAAGATTTCAGAGATTAAATCCAGCGACAAAGTCGCCCAGTTCCCCTTTCAGAATATGGGCGCCAGACCCGAAAATAAATCTGATTAACTATCAGGCAACAAAAGCAAAAACTGAAGTTGCCGCTTACCAGGCTTGACAGAAAACCCGCTCTCAAGAAACTGCTTCTATCCATTTTCATGACCTTTTGCAAAGCCAGTTACCGGGATAAGTTGATATAGCTCAAGCAGAGCAAGAAATAACGAGCAAAGCTGTTTACAAGCGCTTTAAAATAGTTGGTCTCTTCGGCAATATGGGCTGTAAATCAAGCAGGTACTAGCACAGTCATGGAACAACCCAAAGTCAAGGTTGCATCGAATCCTGAAATCAATATTCACGAACTTGAGGCCGGGCAGAATTATGCGATTGTGGATGATTTTTTGGCGGATCCGCATGGCATCATCAACAGTCTGTCGAGCCAGATTGCCAAAATAGAATCCAAGCCATTGGGACATCCTGGTCGAGGCCCGGATTTACACAGGGACCAGATTCAGGAAATTCACGGGTTTATTCGCTCTAAATTGAGCCGGTTTTTCCCTTTCCATCGTGCCAACATTCGTCTCAAGGCGTTTTTATCCAACGTGGCGCTCAAGCCGGAAGAGCTCTCGGTCTATCACCGCATGTGCCATATTGATCCACGGGTAGGCCCGCAGTATCAAACGTACGCCGGTGTGATTTACCTGTTTGAAAACCCCGATCTGGGCGGGACTGGCCTTTACCGTTGGAAGAACAAGGAAATTGCAGTTAAGGCATTCCAGATGGCCTCAAGGGACCACGAGGCAGCACTTCGTTATTTGGAAGAACATTCTGAAGTGTTTCGGCGGCCGCCAGAGTATATGACCAGCTCCAACGAAATCGCCGAACTTATTACTTCTGTGCCGGCCAAATTCAACCGTATGGTTTTTTATAACGGCGAACTACCGCACAGCGGCCACATCACCCATCCGGAATTGTTAAATCCGGATCCCATGAAGGGCCGGCTGACCCTGAATTTTTTTGCTGCCGTTCTGCCGAAGTAGGTAACTGCCTTAAATCCTGACCTCGGCTAGAGTTTTGATTGCGGAGCAGAGCAGTACTGCTTGATAAAGTCCGGATGAGACGGGAGTTGCTTCAGCTGCATATCGACATGCTTCCTGATTTTTGCCAACTGCTCCTTGAGTCCCTGTGGGGGCAGAATACGGCTGGCGCTGTGGTGACGCTCGGGAATTAATCCCTGCCCCATCATCACCTGCACCCAGGAGGGCACGTGAAAAAGACCGTCCGAGGTGGTGTAACCGTTTTTGCGGAAAACCTCCAGTCGGTGGGTCAGTGTTTCCGGGACGTCCATGGTTCGGTAATCATTCCAGTAATCGCTGTCGTTACGAGCAGTCAGCTTGTAATGCAGGATGACAAAGTCGCGTACTGAATTCATTTCCTTTTCGGTCAGGGCATTAAATTCATCCGCCTGCCGCTGCCAGTCATCAGTAAAGGGAAACAGGCGCATTAAACGTATGACGGCCGTCGTGATCAGGTGGATACTGGTGGATTCCAGTGGTTCAAGAAAGCCACTGGAAAGACCAATAGCCACACAGTTCTTGTGCCAGAACTTATCCCTGCGACCGGTAGTAAAGCGAAGCATGTTGGGTTCAGTCAGGGGTTCGCCGGGAAGGTTGTCATATAGCTTCTGCTTCGCTTCGTCGTCAGACATGTATTTGTCACAGTAAATAATGCCGTTGCCCATCCGGCTTTGCAGCGGGATTTGCCATTGCCAGCCCTTGTCGTGGGAAATAGAGCGCGTATAGGCTACAGGTGGTACATTCAGTTCCGTTTGTACCGCGATGGCCCGGTTGGATTTTAGCCAGTGACTCCAGTCCTCAAAGCCTACCTTGAGATGCTCGCCCAGTAGCAGGGCTTTAAAGCCGGTGCAGTCGACAAAAAAATCGCCCTCGACGGTTTTGCCGTTATCCAGGTGCAGGGTCGCGATATTTCCGTTTTTGGGATCATCTTTTATCTCTGAAATTTTCCCTTCAACACGTTTAACACCCAGCTTTTCGCTCTTCTTGCGGAGGTATTTGGCGTAATCCGTCGCGTTCAGGTGATAGGCATACAGCAGGGGAGTCTTGTTAATCTGGGTGGCAAACCTGTTTTCTTTTGCTGCTTTCAACTCCAGGCAATAGTCATCCAGGCTGCCGCCAAATCCCTGCTCCCTGGCTTCCAGCCAGTATTCATGGAACTCGGCTATCCAGCTGCCCTGGCCGATGGTGCCAAACGAGTGTATGTACTTGTCGCCGATGTTGCCCCAGTTTTCCAGCGAGATCCCAAGCTTGAATGTGGCCTGGGTTTCGCGCATAAATTCCTGCTCGTCAATGTCGACCAGCCGATGAAAAACTTTCATGCTGGGAATGGTCGCTTCACCGACACCAACGGTGCCGATCTGGTCGGATTCAACCAAGGTAATGTCGAGAAATTTGCCCAGGTGGCGGGACAAGCTGTAGGCAGTTATCCAGCCAGCTGTGCCGCCCCCGGCGATAACCACCCTGGTTTTTTCAGTTTTTTGCATAAAAAGGTTTTCGTGTTAGCGGTTTAGTGAGTGCTGTAGCATGGCTCGCAATCTTCTGGCCATGGTTTCGTCAAGCTCGCCCAAAACACCCTGGGCAGCTTCAGGCAAGTGCTCCCTGGGTTTTTCCGGTGATCCAAATACATAGTAATCAAACATCTCGCGCCAGGCTTTTTTGATGTGCTCGGGGCGATCGCGCAGTGCCAGGATGCCATGCATGATCGCATGCACGGGATCGCCCATATAGAAAGGTGAGGAATGCCACCAGTAGTTCACCATGATGTTGAACTTGTTCCTGGCTTCCACCTCATGCCACCACATGCTGGGGTAATAAAGTACATCACCGGGTTCCAGATCGGCAATCACGGAGGCGTCCAGCGCTTGCCTGAAGCGCGGGTGAGTATCAAAATCGGGGTCGCGCAAGTTGGCCATGGTAATTACCTGGCCTCCGGGCGTTGGATTAAAAGGTCCCGGATAAATGTTGTGAACCTGCTCGGGGGGGAACAGGGTAAAACGCCGTTTACCGACCAGGCAGCAGGCCATATTGCTGGGCATGTCAAAATGAGCGCTGGCAATGGACTGGGTGCCTATCCAGATTTTTGCAACCAGATGATCTGGCCTGATTTCCCCATGGGTCAGGCTCAAGCCGTTTTCTTCCAGCAGGTCGGGAAATTCATCGGTGTAAACCAGCGACGGGCTGTAAAGATAGGGTGCGTCTGGCTGGTTGAAGCCTTCCCGGATGCGGGAAAACATGTCTTCAAGCCGGATGGTTTCTACATGGTAGTTAAGTCCGGTGCCCTCTTCATTGTAATGATAACGTCCGCCGTCTTCCGGAGCGCCAACATACACTTTGGCAGGTTTGCCGCTATAGCCGGAAAGTAAGAGCTCCATCGCCTTTTCAGAGGACTCCAGCCCTGCCTGAACCAGCGGCCAATCGGAAATCAATCCCCGCATAATCACGGGCTCGTATCCCGCAAGCAGTTCTTCATAGGGGATTTGATCAGGCGAAAGGCCTTCAATAACACGTGCTGTTTTTTGAGCCATAGTTAAACCCTCTAATTACTGGCCAATGCCAAGAGGTTTGGTACGTTTGTCTGGTTGTATTGATTAATTTATCTCGTCGAGGATAGCACGAAAAAGCCAGTGCCTGACCGCCTCAAACAGTTATCGTTTCTATAGGCAAAGCCTATGCAGTTACTGCCCGGAAGTCGTTGATATTGATCAATTTATTCTGCCTGTTGGGTAAAGTCCGGGGAGCGACTGTCAGGTAACTGGGTGAGCCTGTCAGGTAAATAGTTACGAGCATCCTGAGATGGTATGAGTGTCTCAAAAAAAAGCCCCCACCAACAGGTTGGTGAGGGCCATTTTTAAGAACTACGTTCTAGGTCAGGTTGTTCCCACCCGAAGGTGGGAACGTCCGTCATTAGAAGTCGTAGCGAGCCGCCAGTACCCAGCGTGCATCAGCTTCTGAGTTGATGTAGCGCTGGTTGTAGGTACGACCGTACTGGTAAACACCTTCCTCGGTGAGGTTGATGCCATCCAGGCTCAGTGCGAACTGGTCAGTCACGTTCCAGCTCAGGTTAAGGTCCAACTGCGCGTAGTCATCCGTGTAACGTGGCAGATAGTTACCTGCGTTGGCCTGGTTCAGGAACGCTTCACGCCAGTTGTAGGCAATACGAGCACCGAAGGTGTCGTTTTCCCAAACCAGGATCAGGTTCGCTGAGTCAGACAGACCTTCCAGGGCGAACTGGTCAAATGTGGGAGGTGCACTGTTGTCGAATGCAATGTCCCCACCTACCAGGGTCGCGTTGGCCTGAATACCAAAGCCGGTTTCACCAAAGAAGTGCTGAACCGCGATCTCGTAACCATCAATGTTGGCTGTCTGGTTGTTCACAGGCAGCGCAGTCTGGAAGGTATAGAGCGGATCTTGCTCATTTGGGAACACGTCGTAGTTGTTCAGGATGTCCACGGCCTGGGCACCGGAACCGTCATAGTCAGCTGCCCCACCAGGGAAGTCACCCGGGTTATCCAGGATTGCTGTCATGGTGAACAGGCTCTCCTCGCTGACGGCCCAGCCGCCATTTTCCAGGGCGGTGATGGCCTGGTCCAGACGGTTGCCTGGTGCACGAGCGGTTACGTCACGCAGACCGAAGAACTGACGCTCTACCTGCTCGATACCCACGAAGTTGGCTACCGCTTTTTGGAAGTACCCGATCGACGCGTAGCTGGCATCACCGTAGTACCACTCAAACGACAGGTCGAAGTTATCCGACACCAGTGGGTCCAGTTGCACCGTGCCGCGGTTGGCATCAGGTACACCGCCAAGATAGGTCAGGGTACCGCCGTGACTAACGTTGGTAGGAATGAACATGTAGTTATACTGCGGACGGGCGATGGTTCGGCTGAACGACGCGCGCGCCTTGAAGTCATCGGTCAGGTCAACCGAGAAATCCAGACTGGGCAGCACGTTGTCGTACTTGTGATCCTCAGTCAAGTTCGACTCAGACTCGCCAAACAATACGGTGCTGTCGTTATCGGAGTCCCAGCGAATCGCTGTCGGTACCCTCTGAAGCGTTGATGATGTTACTTCGGTTTCTTCCCAACGCATACCGACAACTACTTCCATGGGCTTGCCACCGATGTCGCCTTGCATGGTAGTACTCACAAAGGCCGAGGTGACGTCTTCGGTAATCCCGTTGTTTGCCTTACCAAGTTGGTTTGGATTGTTTGCGTCAAACACGTTGTCCGGACCGGCGTAATCCCATCCGTCCATAGCCCACCAATACGCTTCTGGGTCGACACGCCAGGATTGCTCACCCAGCAGCATGGTGCTGGCTCCTGGAGGCGCCAGCGCATCAAGTGCTGCACGGTTGGCCTGGAAGTCGAAGTCCTTGAACTCACAGATGGCACAGGCTTCGTAAAGGAGGCCCGGGGCCATCTCTTCCACATCACCTGTAAAGGCAACACCCCAGCCACCCAGGGCCTGACCTTGCTCACTATTGGCCTGCAGCATTTCCATGTCGACCATGCCGACACCCAGATCAACGGTGATGTTGCCACCGTTATCCCAGGTACCGCTCAACTGGAACTGGTCGACCGAATGCTCCATATTGCTGAAGCTACGTCGGACCTGCTGGCTACCAATATCGGTCGCTTCGATCGTACCGTTCTGGTTACCCGCACCATCGGTAATGGCAATCAGGGTATTGGGGTATGGAGTGCTCAGGTCGAATGCACGCCAGCCACTGGCTGCTGAAGAATTTACACCACGGTAGACACTCCAGCCGCCAGGGAAACCACCTTCGGACGTGCCTTCAGAGGTCGCGAGGTCGAGATTGGCGGTCCAGGAATCATTGACACGGTAGTCAAAGTTCAGGCCGAAAGACGTAATCTCGTCGTCCTGACGAACCTTCCTGTTGTCGTCCATGATGTCGGTACCGACTTCAGTAAAGGGCGCTGCAGGAACGGTGCTGGCGTGGAACTCGGACAGGGTCAGCGGGGTGGCTACGACGCCACTGCCATCCCATGCAACGGTGTCGAAGTTACGGGCCAGCCACTGCTGACTGTGGGTAGAGTTCTGCTCGGCTTCGTTGAGTGCGTAGTAGGCATCCGCCGTGATCGTCAGGCGATCAGAGGGTGCGTACTGCACGGTCAGGAACGCATTGGTACGCTCACGCGTATAGGCCGAGTTGTCAAGCCGGTTATTGGTCGGATAGGCCGCCAATTGGCCGGTTGCTGGCTCGTCGGTCTGCGTCGCGTTAACAATCGCGCCGTTTGTGGGATCGTAAGGGTAAAGCCAAACGTAGCCACTATTGAGGGCGGAACGCTGGGAACCTTCACGCTCCTGGCGGGTCGCAAACAGGGACACACCCAGGGTGTCGTCGTCGTTGGCCCAGCTGATCAGACCGCTGACTTCCGGCGTCATGTCACCGCCCTTGTCGTCTACCAGCTTGGCACCGATAACGGCCTGGTCACCAGCTTCCAGAGGACGGATGGTGTTGACGTTAATGGTGGCACCAATACCGCCAGTCGGCGCAGAAGCACGACCGGTTTTGTAGACTTGCAGACCGGAGACGCCTTCAGAGGCCAGGGTCGAGAAGTCAAACGAACGGGAGTTACCCGTAGAGCCAAAGTTGTTACCGCTGGTATTGGGTACATTGGCAGACGGCATTTGACGGCCGTTCAGGGTAACCAGGTTGAACTGGCCGGCAAAGCCGCGAACAGTCACCTGAGAACCTTCGCCTTGTGCTCGGTCAATGGATACACCGGTAATACGTTGCAGGGATTCTGCAAGGTTGGTGTCCGGGAATTTACCCATGTCTTCGGCAGAGATCGCGTCGACAACACCTGAGGAGTTGCGCTTGACGTCCATCGCCATTTCCATACTTCCACGTATGCCGGTGACGACCACCTCTTCCAGTTGGGTTTCCTGCGCGTGTGATTGCGCAGCCATTACAGAGCAAACAGCCGAAACAGCTGCAGCTAGCTTAGTGCGTTTCATCATTTCTGATCCCCCTTGTGGATACTGAAACTGAACTTGTTATATGTATAAAGTCACAGATTTATAGACAGACCCCACCACAGACCAGATATTCAAAAAAGCGAACATCTGGTTAATTCGGAACCTGGCTACAAATGCAGTAGTGGCGAAATTCTTAAAGACATGTAAGAGGGAGGTGCGAAAGTCAAAATGACTTTTGTACTGAGCTATCGCATGTCAGTGCCTTATCAGCCAATACTGCCGAGTGCATTATGTATACAGTGTTCATAAAAAAACAAGCCTGATACCTAATTTTTAATGTATGGCGGGTGCGAGTGCTTTAATTGTTATAAATACACTTGTTTCGTTTCTGTAACTAAAAAAGCCCGGATAAACCGGGCTTTTTTAGTAATTGTTCAAATGACCAGTTAATCAGCAGCAATTTCCTTGCGCACTGTCGCCAGCTTGACACAGCAGACAAACACCTCCATGGCCTTTACTACCTCTTCCAGAGGAGGGAGTGTCGGCGCTATGCGAATATTGCGATCTTGCGGATCTTTCCCGTAAGGGAAGGTCGCGCCCGCAGGGGTGAGCTTTACACCTGCTTCTGCTGCGAGGCGTACCACTTCGGACGCCAGTCCGGGTTCGGTATCAAAGGAAATAAAATAACCACCATCGGCCTGGGTCCAGTTACCGTATTCGGCCAGCTCTGCATCCAGTGCTTCTAATACCGCGGCGAATTTGGGGCGAATCAGTTCGGCGTGCCTGGTCATGTGCGATGCCAGTGATGCCTCATCGGGAAACATGCGGGCATGACGTAGCTGGTTTACCTTGTCGAAACCTATAATCATCACGCCCAGTAGTGACTGCAATTCGGCGAGATTGTCACTGGAGCTGGCAACAAAGGAAACGCCGGCACCGGCAAAGGTGATTTTTGATGTGGAGCCGAAATGCCAGACAGAATCAAGCGTGCCATGAGCTTCACAGCGTTCCCAGAGACTGGCGAGGGTTGCTGGCTTGTCGCCAAGGTCATGAACGGCATAGGCGTTGTCATAAAAAACGCGGAACCAGGGCTTGGCGATGTGGCCCAGTTGGGCAATACGATCGACGGTTTCGTCGGAGTAAATCACGCCAGTCGGGTTTGAATACTTGGGAACACACCAGAGTCCAACAATGTTTTCGTCTTCTTTAAGCAGCTTTTCAACCGCGTCCATATCCGGGCCGGATTCGATCATCGGCACTGTGACCATTTCTACGCCCAGGTTCTCGCAAATGCTGAAGTGGCGATCATAGCCGGGTACCGGGCAGATCATCCTGGGTTTGCAGGCATTGGACCAGGCATTTTCCGGACCACGTGCGCCGTAATAGCAAGAGTGCAGCATGCAGAGGTACATCAGGGTCAGGCTGGCGTTACCGGCGGCAATGATATTGTCTGACGGAACATCAAGCATGTGGGCACCGAGCTTGCGCACTTCAGGAATGCCGCGCAGGTTGCCGTAATTGCGTGTGTCTTCGCCATCGGCGGACATGTAGTTGCCTTCAAGGATACCGTCGAGGTGGTTTGACAGGGAGAGCTGTTGAACAGAGGGTTTCCCCCGGGTGATATCCAGCTTGAGATTTTGCGCCTTGAGCGATTCGTAGCGGGACGCCAGTTCGGCTTCAAGAGAGACAAGTTGGTCGCGAGTCTGTGATGACATATAAATGGTGCAGTTAAACAGGTTTATGAAACTATGTGACCGGCATCTGTTGATGCCGCTGTCCGACAATTCAGGTCGGCCGGGCATTATAGGTGATTTATTGTGCAGGGCAACATTTGAGCTCTGCCCAAATCCCAATGCTGTCAGAGGGTTACGAGCACGGGATTGCAGTTGGGGGGATGGGCAAAGCGCGGACGCTCCCCTATAATCGGCAACCCTTTTTTGGTAATGAAATTGCAGGATCTGCTTCATGGGTGATTACAAAATCCATCCCGATGTTTTGCCTTCAGTACAAGATTTTGTGCTTCCCGAAAATCTTGGCTTTGGCGAAGTAAAGGCCCCGATTATGTATCGGGCTGACTACGCCAATGGCAAGTGGCAGCCGGGCGAACTTATGCGCTATGGCAAGATCGAGCTCGATCCGGCCAGCAAGGTTTTGCATTACGCCCAGGAAGTATTTGAGGGCTTAAAGGCCTATAAAGTCGGCCAGCCTCATGCCAATTTCTTTCGGCCGCTGGAGAATCTCAAGCGAATGAATCGTTCGGCCGATCGCATGTGCATGATAAATATCCCAGAAGATGTGTACATGGATGGTATCGGTCTGATCACAGCGTACAGCGAAGAATTTATCCCGGAGCGATCGGGAGAGTCACTGTATCTTCGACCCCTGTTGATTGGCACCAAGGCCAACCTGGGTATGGGAGTATCCGATACCTTTACCTTTATGGTGATTGCCAGCCCGTCGGCTATCTACCATGCTGGCCATATGCGGGTACAGATTGAGCGTGAGGCCTGCCGCGCAGCGCGCGGTGGCACCGGTGCTGCCAAAACTGGCGGCAATTACGCCGCGGCCCTGAAATCGGCGCGAACTGTCCAGGCACGAGGTTACGACCAGTCGCTCTGGCTTGACCCGGTTCACATGAAATACATTGAAGAGCTGTCGGGCATGAATCTTTTCTTCCTGATAGAGGATGAGTTACATACACCGCGTCTAACCGGATCTTTCCTGGCCGGGGTAACACGTGGCTCTATTGTTGAGTTGGCGAAGCACAAGGGCATCAATGTCGTTGAGCGCGATATAGAAATTGCGGAAGTACTTGAGGGTCTGAAATCCGGCAAGGTTAAAGAAGTCTTTGCCTGTGGAACCGCGGCCATCATTTCGCCCGTAAGCGTGATTGCCGATGCGGACGATACACCCTACGAACCGCAGGAAATTGATCAGTTGGCGGCCAGTCTGCGCGAATCCCTTCTGGCGATTCAGGAACGAAGGGAAGAAGATCCTTTTGGCTGGACAGTTGAAGTGGACGGCAAATACTATCCTTCGCAACGGGCAAAGCTTTCCACCGTCGCCGGCTAGACTAAAACTAGCAGTACAAACAATGGGGCAAACAATGGGGCAAACAATGGGGTCAGAGTAAAATTTTACTCTGACCCCATTTTTTTGGTATAGATTCCCGCCTTCGCGGGAATGACTTTACAGTTATTGGGTGATCAGATCGAAGACCACCTGGATGCTGTCAGTGAAATGGATGTCGCCGGGGATAAAACGCCCGCCACTGCTTTCTGCCGAAAAAGAACGAACCGCCATATCACTGGCCATGGCAAAGGCAGGCCGTTCGATCTGACCCTGGTGATAGCTGATGTTATAAACGGGGCCCAGCCGGGCACCATAGGCTTCGGCCAGTTTCTCGGCCTTCTGTTGGGAATCTTCAATCGCGGCTGCTCGTGCCTGTGATTTCAGTTCTTCTTCACGGGAAGAGCGATAGGTAATGCCCTGTATGCCATCAACCCGGTGACTGATCGCCGTGTCCAGAACCGGATGTAGCATTTCCAGATCGGATATATCGACACTGATGTTGCGAGTGGCCATAAAGCCGATAAAACGCTGCTGGCGATTTTGATAGTCGTACTGCGCAGAAATGTTGAGATTGGCGGCCCTGATTTGTTCTTCATCGATTCCCAGCTCTTCCAGGTCGTCGAAAAAAGCATTCAGTCGCCGATCACTTTCCGCCTTGGCGTCGGCGCTATTGGCGGACTGGGTTTGCAGCATCAGATTAATTGTCGCCTCATCCGGTTCGGCCGAAATCTCGGCATTGCCGGAAACACTGATCTGGGGCATATGGGACGGTTGTGCATCGGCAGACCCTCCGCAACCAGCCAGTGTAAAAAATAAAAAAACGGAAAAAAGGCACTTGGTGTTTGGCATGCGTTGGATCCTTATGAATCATCTTCTTTGGGCGGTTTCCTGGAAGAGCGCGGGTGGGCCTTGTCATATACCCTGGCCAGATGCTGATAGTCCAGGTGTGTGTATATCTGTGTAGTTGAGATGTTGGCATGGCCAAGAAGTTCCTGGACAGCGCGCAAATCACCACTGGACTCAAGGATATGGCTGGCGAACGAATGACGCAGCATATGTGGTGTCACACGGCTGTCGACCCCCTGGCTAATGCCGTAGTCGGCAAGTTGTTTCTGGATCGCCCGGGGAGTAATGCGTGCACCACGCGATCCCAGAAAGAGTGCTTGCCCTGAGTTTTCCCTGGCACGCTCTTCCCTGATTTTGAGCCAGAGCTGTACGGCTTTCTTGGCTTGTTTGCCTATGGGGAGTTCGCGGGTTTTTTTGCCCTTGCCCGTTACCCTCAGGCTGGCGTCGCTCATATCCAGATCAAAGATGTCCAGTGAGCATAATTCACTGATCCTCAGCCCCGATGAATACATCAGCTCCAGAATCGCCTGATCGCGAATACCAATCCAGTCATCGCGCCGAATGTCCAGCAGGCGGGAAATTTCATCCACATCCATTGTTTTTGGGAGTGCCCTGGGTGATTTGGGTGCGTGTAAACCCTCGGCCGGATTCAGTTTGCACCAGTGCTGGCGAATACAGAACCGAAAAAATGAACGCGTGGCTGAAAGCCAGCGCTGGATGCTTTTGCCGCCGAGCCCTTGCCTGTGAAGATTGGCCATGGCGTGGCGCATTCCCAGATTGTCTATTTCATTCGGTGTTGCTTCAGAACCCACAGCCAGTGCCAGCTTGTTCAGGTCGCGAGCGTAGTTATCTACCGTGTGATGTGAGAGCTGGCGCTCGGTGCGCAAGTGGTGAAGAAACTGATCGATGGCATCTTCGATTTTCACCGGTATGTTTTCCTGAAAAGTAGTCTAGTGACTCAGTAACGCCTGCAGGTAGTCGCCAATGTAGGCTATAAAGTCGGTACCCATATCATTGGTGAAGTGGTCCTTGTCCTTGCTGCCGATGATCAGGTAAGTGTCGACGTTTTTGTACTTGAACCGAACCATGGCGATGGAGGCCGCTTTTTCCTCCTCTTTTTTGAAAATTATTGCTTTCAGTTTTTCCGGTGGACGGCCGACAAACACACCCAGGTTGTAGACGGCATTGCGCAATTTGCCCAGTTCTTCCGGGCTGAGGGGAATAACATTGCTGCCATTCATCGGCCAATTGCTATGTTCAACAACAAGGTAGACGGCATCGAGCTTGAATTCGGAGATGATGGTCTTGGTAAGTGCTTCCAGAATCGCCTTGGGTGTCGGGGCGGCGGCTGTGGCAACGCTTAGTGCCTGAATGCGCTTAAGCAGCGCTTCATTGTTTTTTGAATGGGTTGCCAAATCAGCCAGGCGCTTGCGCATGGTGTCATGATGGCTGCGCAGTTGCTCAACCTGCTTTTGAATGATGGAAACTGCGTCTCCCGTCTCATGAGCAAAGTTGAGATCGGAGATTAGATTCGGGTGGGTTTTGAAGAAGTCGGGATTCTCCTTCAAATAGCCGATTACCTGATCTGCCCCGATCAATGGTTGTTCATCGGAGCTTCTGAGTTTTTCTTGTTTCTCGCTCATATCCTTACCTGGCCGTGGAACACCGTTTTGGCCGGCCCGGATAGAATGACAGATTGTCCTTCGCCCGGCCAGTATATTTTAAGACTGCCACCTGGCAGATTGACGTTAACTTCATTGTCCAGCTTGCCCAGACGTATTCCCGCAACAACGGCGGCACAGGCGCCCGAACCGCAGGCCAGGGTTTCTCCGGCACCGCGTTCGTAGACCCGCAGATTAATTTCATCGCGCCCCAGTATTTGCATAAAACCGATGTTTGCCCTGTTGGGAAACGATGGGTGGGATTCCAGTATCGGCCCGAGCGAATTCACAGGTGCGGTTTCCGTGTCCTCAATGACAAGCACAGCGTGCGGATTGCCCATGGACAAAACAGACAGTTCCAGTGATTGCCCATCAGCTTCCAGCGTATAGGTGGGCTGTTCGCTTTCCGCGGTGAAAGGAATCTGTGATGGCGTAAACCCGGGAACACCCATATCGACAGAGTAGGTGTTATCGTCATTGATGCCGATTTCATAACGGCCGCTCAGTGTTTGTACCCGAATGGGGTTTCGGGCACTAAGCTTGCGGTCATGAACGTACTTGGCAAAGCAGCGCGCACCATTGCCACATTGTTCAACCTCGGAACCGTCGCTGTTAAAAATGCGGTAATTGAAATCAACGTCCGGACTGGATGGCGCGTCAATAATCAGCAATTGATCAAACCCAATGCCAAAATGCCGATCGGCCAACTTCCGGATTTGTGCCGGACTCAGTTTGATTTTGCTGGTAACGGAGTCGATGACGATAAAGTCATTGCCCAGTCCATGCATTTTGTTGAATTTAAGCCACATTCAACTAGCTCCCCTGCAGGCGAAAGCGATGCTCGCCCACAATCAGGTCGTCGAGTGATTCCCGCTCACGGGTAAGCTGCGACTGGTCACCGCTCACCATGATTTCAGCCGCGCGTGGCCGGCTGTTGTAATTTGAGCTCATGCTGAAGCCGTACGCCCCTGCGGAAAACAGGCACAGCAAATCACCTTCGGCCAATGCGAATTCGCGTTGCTTACCCAAAAAATCGGCACTTTCACAAATAGGGCCAACGACTTCCCAGGTTTTTACTTCTGCTGAGGGTTGCTCAACGGGCTCGATGTTCATCCATGACTGATAGAGTGCAGGCCTGAGCATATCGTTCATAGCGGCGTCGACCACGGCGAAATTTTTCGCCGGGGTCTCCTTGGTGACCAGTACACGGGTAACCAGAACACCGGCATTAGCGGCAATGGATCGTCCGGGTTCAAAAATCAATTGTTGCGGTCGATTGCCCAGCCGCTCAAACAGGCCTTGATAGAGTTCGCTCGGATGAGGTGGAACTTCGTCTTTATAGGTCACACCCAGACCTCCACCCAGGTCGATATGCGCCAGCCCGATTCCCTGGCTTTCCAGGCTATCTACCAGTTTTAGTACACGATCAAGCGCGTCCCAGTATGGCGACAGTTCGGTTAACTGGGAGCCAATATGGCAATCCACGCCAACGACTTTAATGTTTGGCAGCTCCGCAGCGCGCGCATAAACAGCTGGCGCCAGGTTGATATCCACACCAAATTTGTTTTCGCTGAGCCCTGTGGAAATATAAGGGTGGGTTTTGGCATCCACATCCGGGTTCACTCGAATCGAAACAGGAGCCCGGGTCCGCAATTCACCCGCAACACGGTTGAGCAATTCCAGCTCCGATTCCGACTCCACATTGAAACAGTGGATGCCGGCATTCAGCGCCATTTTCATTTCGGCAGCTGTTTTGCCAACACCGGAAAAGACGACTTTGGTAGGATCGCCGCCTGCCATGAGTACGCGATGTAATTCGCCACCGGAGACGATATCGAAACCGCCGCCCATGGAAGCGACAAGACTTAATACGCCCAGGTTTGAATTGGCTTTTACGGCGTAGCAAATCATGCCGCGGTCGCCCAACGGTTCTTGCCAGGCGCGCAGGTGCTGCCTCAGTGTGGCAACACTGTAGATGTAAAGAGGGGTCCCGTAGCGATTGGCGAGATCGGAGACACTTACGTCTTCGGCAAAAAGCCTCCCCTCGCGATATTCAAAATGGTTGCTCATGACTGGTGATAAATTTGTTATAAACGGCTGCAACTAATGCATTGTGGTTACGACTGGCTTCCTATTGCTGCTCGGGTGTTTCCGGCTTTTCCGGCATGTACAATGGCCCTTTCTGGCCGCAGGCGACCAGGCCAAAAAGCAGACTGAGAAGGCAAATCAAAGTGAGTGCACGCATCAGGGCAAATCCTTGGAGTAAGTCGCGAGTATAAACCACTCACTTTGATCAGCTAACCCTCTATGTCTATGCAATTGCAATCTTTTTTCCAGACGCGAATGGTTGGGAGTTTCTGTACAGTGGTTCGGGGTTTATCAATCCGCCGCTAAAGAATAATCAGGCAAACAAATAAAGATCAGTTTTTAATCCATGACGAGTTTTACCGTATATGGCCGTCCCGGTTGCGGCTACTGTCACATGGCCCAGCGTGCACTTGAGCAGGGTGGGTATGAATACAAGTACATCGATATTTACCGCGAAGGCATATCCAAGGAAGACCTGGCGGAACGTTTGGGCAAACCGGTACGAACCGTGCCGCAAATTCTGCACGGCGATAAATATATTGGCGGTTGTATGGAGTTGATGGCCTATTTGCCAACGTTGGGGAGTTCTCAAGATACTCGTCCCTGAGTAATACCTCCTTGACGAAAACTGTTGAGCTCCTGGACTAAATCAGGCTGATCCCAAGGAAACAGACTCCCCCGAGGATCAAAACAATTATTACCCGTCGCCAGATGGGGGGACGCTGACGCACAGGCCAGCTGTCTTCGAGAATCATGGGATGGGGAATGGGTCGTTTGCGAAAAATCATGATAGTGCTCCGCTGTCTGTAGTCGTTGGCGACAGTTAACCAGCCAATCAGGTTTTCACGATGCGACTTTGGGGCAATTCGCGGGACGAAAAATGATAGATTGTGGCAATTCGGCATATGGGCTGGATCACTGGGCTAGAATAGTCCGCAAATTGTTCTGACTAGCCAGAGAGAAAGATGAATCGACAGATCGCGATCGTGGAAGATGAGCCGGTGATTGCGCGCAATTATGTGGATGCCTTGCGTCGCCAGGGTTATTCGGCCACGCATTACCTGGATCGAAAATCCGCCTGGGAGGCCTTCCAGCAACGCATGCCCGATTTGGCCATCATTGATGTTTGTCTCGGAGACGAAGTGGAAGGTGGCTTTGACCTCTGTAGGGACTTGCGTGCCAAAGCCCCTTTGTTACCGATTATATTCCTGACGGCACGCGCCGATGAATTTGATGTGATTTCCGGCTTGCGCCTCGGGGCAGACGATTATCTGACCAAGGACATCAGCCAGCAGCAAATGCTGGCACGAATTGTAGCCTTGTTTCGACGGGTTCAGGCGATGACGGACAATAGCACTAGCGATGACCAGATCGCGCGTGGCAAGCTGCAATTGAATATGGATCGAATGCAGGCAAGCTGGGAGAACGAACCGGTAGAGCTAACGGTCACTGAACTCTGGATGGTACATGCCCTGGTGAAGCAGCTGGGCCATGTAAAAAGCCGCCAGCAATTAATGGATGCAGCCAATGTGGTACTGGACGACAACACCATTACTTCCCACATCAAGCGCATACGCAAAAAATTTCTTGCGCTGGATCCTCAATTTGATTCGATACAGACCGCTTACGGGATGGGTTATCGCTGGGTTTTGGATTAGATCTAAATGAAACTGCGGCACCAACTGCTTATTATCAGTCTGTTTGCGCTCAGTATTCCCTGGGCGGGCTGTCAGTACATACAGGAAATGCAGCGTGTCATGCTGGAGGGCAATGAACGGGAACTGGTCGCCAGCGCCCGGGCTTTGGCATTAATGCTGGCCGATGAAAACCGCTTGTTCAGTGGTGCAGACGAACTGTCCTCAAACACCTCTATTTATTTTCATGAACTGCCCGCCGCACCTACCCTGGATGGCTACGCTGATGAATGGCGCAATTGGCCGGTTGCGCCGGCTGCCATGAGTAACGCACCCAGTGCAGAATCCACAGCAACCTATCAGGCTGGAAGGTATGCGGGGGTGCTCTATTTTTTTATTGATATTACCGATCCAGCATCAGCCTGGAGTACTCCTGTCTCCGTCGGGGATCAGTTACAAATCCTGTCTGCTGAAGATGAGGTTCTCTCGCTGTCGCCTGTCTCTCCCGGTGTCGTGCGAGGCCA
Source organism: Pseudomonadales bacterium (assembly GCA_965222065.1). GTDB lineage: Bacteria > Pseudomonadota > Gammaproteobacteria > Pseudomonadales > GM7GCV1 > GM7GCV1. The sequence continues at coordinate 1,054,470 of OZ244933.1, read as the reverse complement.
GTGGCAAACAGACAGGTCCCTGACAGCATCCGAATATCGAATGCAGGCCTATTGGCGGGATGCGCCAAATGGATACCAGATAGAACTGAGGGTATTGCCGGGAATGCTGGATGGCAGGCTGGGACTTCGGTATCTGGACAGTCATACCGGGATGGACGGGCAACTGTTTGCCGGTCTGGAGCGGGGAATACCCTCACACTATACCTTTGCGTCTGAAGAGCTAAATACTCGCCTTGAAACCTTTGCTACCTCAGGCATGCGACTGGGCGTAAGTGATCGGTCGGGCTGGGTAGTGGGCCGGGGAGGTGAACTTCAGCTGGTCGGTGCCGGCGAGCAGGAAGATCGCAATGGTTTGCTGGCACGCCTCTATTCCCTGATTCTGCAAGAAGACAGGATATCCGAGCTGGACAATTGGCCGGCGACAGGGCGATTCCAGACTCTGGATGTGATCAGCAGTGTGACTGGAGAAACCCGGACAGCGGTATTTTCCAATGGCAATTTACGGGTGCATCGTGCCTCCGTACCGATTATCCGCGGCGGTGAAGTCCTGGGTGCCGTTATCGCCGAAAAAAGTAGCGCGTCGGTAGTGGAAGCCACGGATACTGCGTTTGGTCGCCTGGCGTTTTGGGCTGTATTGGCCACGCTGCTTGTGGCCATCGGATTGCTGCTCTACGCCTCCTTTTTGTCAATGCGCATACGTCGTTTGAGTTCAGCCGCGCAGCAGGCTATGCAGGATCCGGCGTCGGGCTCGTTGGCCAACCGGTTTCCGGACACAGGTGCTGCGGATGAAATTGGCGACCTCAATCGCGCATACAAACAACTGCTCATCCGCCTGGATGAATACACACAGTATCTGAAAACACTCACCGGCAAGCTTTCCCACGAGCTTCGCACGCCATTGGCGATCATTCGTTCATCCCTGGATAACCTTGAGCATGAAAAACTGGATCCTGAAGCACGCGTTTATTCTGGGCGTGCGGCCGAAGGAGCAGGGCGACTGACGGCTATTCTCAATGCCATGAGCACAGCCAGTCATCTGGAACAAAGCATTAAGTCGGCCGAGTTCGAAACCTTTGATTTGAATGAACTGATCGAAAACGCCGGGGCGGGTTATCGCGATGCTTACCCTGAAGCCAGTATCCAGGTTAAAAGCCCAAATCATGCGGTCATGATTGATGGTTCCCCGGACCTGATCATGCAGTTGCTCGATAAACTGGTGGATAACGCCCGTGACTTTTGCCCGAAAGAGGGTGTCATTGAGTTGGGGTTGGTGGAGACGGAGCCAGGCGTTCGCCTGACAGTTGCCAATGACGGGTCACCGCTGCCCGAGCACATGCAATCCCAACTGTTTGACTCGCTGGTCTCTGTTCGGGAAACGCGCGAGGCCAATACAGCGCACCTGGGGCTGGGCCTCTATATCGTTCGTCTAATTGCCGAACGGCACGATGCCCGGGTATTTGCCGAGAACAGGGAACATGGCTCGGGAGTGGTGGTTGGCCTGGAGTTTTTCAATACGCTCACAAGATGAGCGAGCAAGATAAAGCAGCGATATAAAAAAAGCCGGTGGATTTACAGTCCACCGGCTTTTCTTTTTGGGATAGAAAAACGTTTAGGTTTGCTAGTTAATCTTCGCGACACCCTTTTCTGTGCGTGGGTCAAAGACTTCGATATTGACCCGACGATCCAGTGCATAGCCTTCGTAGTCACCTTCGGACGATTGGGCTTTTGAAGCGCCGTGCGAGAAGGTCTCGATTCGGCTGCGTGAAATACCACCTTCGATAAGGGCATCTTCGACAGACTTGGCCCGGAATTTGGCAAGCACGTTGTTGTACTCTTCAGTACCACGCTGGTCGGTATGACCATCCAGGCGCACATGCAGTTCCGGATTGCGATTGAGATAGTCGGTCAATATCGCTACACGTTTTTGATCCAGCTCGGTCAGCTCGTCCTTACCAGTGCGAAACATAATCTGGAATTCCAGACGGGTCAGCAGGTTTTCCTGAAGACGGTTGGACTCGTCCTGCATTTGCGCCAGTTGTTGTTCCATGCCGTTGATTTCTTGTTCCAGTGTGTCGATTTCGCTAAGTGCACTTGTCATATTTACCTCCGCGGTTTCCAGATCGTGCTTGTCCTGGGCTTTTTCCCCGAGTAATGCGCCTACCAGAAATCCCACAGCGGCCCCGGGAGGGCCGGCAACTACTCCCCCGGTAACGATGGAGCCGCCCAGAAAAGCGGCGCGGTGTTTGTCCAGGTCTTCCGCTGTACTCAGGCTGGAAAAGCCAAGCAGGGTGACGACCGTCGTGGCGGCAAGACAGCGTGTTTTGAAAGTTGAGATGTTCATCAGTTTGCTCCTGTTGCTACTCATTTTTGAGAAATATCGGAATCTGTGAGATTCCCTTGAGCGCTATTTAACAGAGCAAAGCTGGCCGCATTTGGCAGCAAAAAGGGCTATGTCAGGATAGATTATGGCGAATTGTGGCGCTAACTAGAGTCGCGGGAAAACAAAAGAGATAGTCCGAACTTGATCGCCTTCGCGAGGTTGGCTTTGTGCCAATAAAAATATTTCCTGGGCTTCGGTTTCGCCAGCAGATACAAACAGAAGCCCTTTCCATCTCGTATCTTCCAGGAAAGCAAAGGGGTCGGCACAACTAACGTTTTCAAACGATATATCGTAAAGATTGTAGCGAGGATCTATAGGGCTTATCGCGCCTGCCATCCCGCAATCCCATGAGAAAAACTGAAACCTGCCATTCATGATGCCAAAGGGGTCAATTTCCATGATGGTCGATGTCAAGGCCTGGCTATTAAAAATATATACGCCAAAATCACCAATAATATTGTTGATCGATGATCCCAGGTCATAAGATTTGGGCGCATTCGTACAGTCACTCCCTGCTTCACATATTAGCCTTTGTCTTAGTGTAGGATTGATCTCAAATTCTGTGCCATTAACGATACAGCGAACCCTGAGGAATAAAGCCTCACCATTTTTGGTTCCCGTAGTTGTACATTCTCGGGGGGAAAACAGGTTTTCTTCAGTGGGCATTGGATCAGATTCTTCCGGTATTTCCACGACGCCGGATATGGTGAATTCGGCATTGATATCACCACTGTCCATGCTTTCAATCTGGCCCGAGCCTGTGCCAGTACCTTCCAGAGTTTCATCCAGCAAGAGCTGTGTCATAAAACGGCCGCTTTCAGTAATAAAAAAGTTGGCCGTTCCATCGTCACTTATCCATATCCCCCCCAAAGGGTTGGGCGGGTCGCTGGGTATATCGGTTGGTTGGCTAGATGTAATTGATGGGTCAGAACCGCTGCTTCCACCGCAGGATTGCAGCAGGAATAAACACAAGAAACTGAGCGAGGCGAACAGGAAGATGCGCATAGGCATAGGCCCCTGTTATGAGGGTCTTCCGAGACTAATCCTCGCTTTTCACTTCTGTCAAATTAAAAAGGAAATGGTAATGTTATTTGGCCCCAGCGTTTTCCAGAATTTCAGCGTATTCGGGAAAGCTCTGGTGTTCCTTGACCAGGCTTAGCAGGGTGCGGCCTTCCGGGTTCTTGGCATTGATATTGCGGCCTTCTTCAGTAAAAAACTGGATAAAGGTGGCAAAGTTTTCCGCCTTCATGCCTCGGTAGGCACGCTCAAGGCAATGAAAATCGACATCGACACCCTCGGGAGCCGTGTCTATCAGGAATGTTTTGATCCGCTCGTCATCAAAGACTTCACCGAGCACTTTCTTTTTGTCTTTTTTTAGAACCATTTGCTTTCTCGTTAACTCTTTAAATCCGGGGTCAGGGTAAATTTTTACCCTGAGCCCAATGTTTCTATAGTTTTTCTTTCAGGATGCGGTTGACTTGGCCGGGGTTCGCCTGGCCTTTGGAGATCTTCATCACCTGGCCAACAAAGAACCCAAGCATCTTCGGTTGTTTTTCCGGTGCCGCGTTTCTGTAGTTTTCCACTTGCTGGGCATTCGCTGCCAGCACTTCGTCGACCATGGCCTCAATAGCGCCTGAGTCAGACACCTGTTTGAGTCCCTTGGCCTCAATGATGTCGTCGGGCGAGCCTTCTCCTGTCCACATGGCTTCAAAGACAGTCTTGGCAATTTTTCCCGAAATCGTGCCGTCTTTAATGCGCTGGATCAGCTGGCCCAGATTTTCGGCACTGATGGCGCAGTCGGCGATACCGATGTCGTGTTTGTTTAGTAACGCTGCCAGTTCAACGGTGACCCAGTTGGCAGCCAATTTGGAATCCCCACAAGTGCTGGCCACAGTTTCAAAGTAATCGGCGGTAAGCCGATCCTGTGTGAGTACGCTGGCATCGTAAGCGGACAGGCCGTGTTCCTCGACAAATCGTGCTTGCTTGGCAATGGGCAGTTCAGGCAAAGAATCGCGCTCCGCCTGGATAAAGTCGTCACTGAGAACTACGGGCAGAAGATCGGGGCAGGGGAAGTAGCGATAGTCGTTTGCCACTTCCTTGCTGCGCATGCTTCGGGTTTCGTTTTTGTCGGAATCGTAAAGGCGGGTTTCCTGTACCACTTTACCCCCGTCTTCAATCAGATCAATCTGGCGCTCAGCTTCGACATTGATCGCTCGCTCGACAAAACGGAAAGAGTTGATGTTTTTCAATTCAGTCCGGGTGCCCAGCTCTTCCTGACCCTTTGGGCGAACGGATACGTTGGCATCACAGCGCATGGAACCCTGTGACATTTCGCCATCGGAAATACCCAGGTAGGTAATGATGGCGTGAATTTGCCTGAGAAAGGCGATGGCTTCTTCCGGTGAGCGCATGTCTGGCTCAGACACAATTTCGATCAGGGGGGTGCCGGCGCGGTTTAGATCAATGCCGCTCATCCCATGGAAGTCTTCATGCAGGGATTTTCCCGCATCTTCCTCCAGATGGGCATGGTGAATACGTACATCCTTGCTGGTGCCATCTTCCAGTTGAATGGTGACCACGCCGGGGCCAACGATAGGCTCTGCCAGTTGGGTGGTCTGATAGCCCTTGGGCAAGTCGGGATAGAAGTAGTTTTTGCGTTCAAACACAGATTTCTGGTTGATCGGCGCATTGATGGCCAGGCCAAATCGAGTGGCCATGCGCATTGCCTCTTCGTTGACTACTGGCAGGGTGCCGGGCATCGCCAGGTCAATGGCACTGGCATTGGTGTTGGGGTCCTGGCCGAAATCAACGGCGGATCCGGAAAAGATCTTGGATCTGGTTTTTAGCTGGACATGAATCTCCAGCCCGATGACGATTTCCCAGTTCATCTTTCCACTCCCTTTGGCGCCTGAGTGTGCCAATCAGTAGCTGTCTGGAACTGGTGAGCAGCATTAAAGATGCGGGCTTCCTCAAAATGCTTGCCTATCAACTGCAAGCCTACTGGCAAGCCATCAATCTGGCCGCAGGGTAAGGACATTCCCGGCAAGCCCGCCAGATTGACTGAAATGGTATAGATATCTTCCAGATACATTTCCACCGGGTTGCTGCCCTTGGCACCGAATTTAAATGCGGTGGAAGGACAGGTGGGGCCGGCAATAATATCGACTTGCTCAAAAGCCCGGTCAAAATCATTCTTGATTAATCGGCGAACTTGCTGGGCCTTGCGGAAATAGGCGTCGTAGTAGCCAGCAGAAAGCACATAGGTGCCGATCATGATTCTTCGCTTAACCTCTTCGCCAAATCCCTCTTCACGGGAGCGGCAGTACATATCCAAAAGATCGACAGGATTGTCGCAGCGGTGGCCATAGCGCACACCGTCGAATCTGGACAGGTTGGCGGAGGCCTCTGCTGGAGCCAATACATAGTAGGTAGGCACGGCCAGTTTGGAGTTGGGTAGATCAATGTCGACCAGAACGGCACCGAGTTTTTCGTATTCGGCCAGGGCATTTTGTACCTGTGCTGCCACCTGGGCATCCAGCCCCTGTTCAAAAAACTCTTTGGGTACCCCGATGCGCAAACCTTCCAGCGAGTCATTGAGGTTTGCCTGGTAATCGGGCACCTCGTGGTCAATGCTGGTGGAGTCCTTGCCATCAAAACCGGCCATGGCTTGTAACAGCAGGGCGCAATCTTCAGCCGTTTTACCCATGGGACCGCCCTGGTCCATGCTGGAGGCAAAGGCAATCATGCCCCAGCGAGATACCCGGCCGTAAGTTGGTTTAAGCCCGGTCACTCCACAAAGTGATGCCGGCTGTCGTATGGAGCCACCGGTATCTGTCGCTGTAGCGATGGGCGCCATGCGTGCGGCGACAGCGGCAGCAGAACCACCTGAGGAGCCGCCGGGCACAGTGTCCAGATCCCAGGGGTTGTGTGTTTTGCCGAAATAACTGGTTTCTGTAGATGAGCCCATGGCGAACTCATCCATGTTGGTTTTACCCAGACAGATAGCGCCAGCCTGTTTCAGGTTGGAAACCACGGTGGCGTCATAAGGTGAAATAAAGTTTTCCAGCATGCGCGACCCGCAGGTAGTCCTGACGCCCCGGGTGCAAAAAATGTCCTTGTGGGCAAAAGGAATACCCGTCAACGTGCCTGCTTGCCCCGCCGCTATTTTTTTATCGGATTCTCTGGCAGCTGCCAGGGCAGATTCATCCATGGGTGTGATATAGGCATTGACAGCAGAATCCAGTCGATGGATTCGATCCAGAAAATGCCGGGTAATCTCGACGCTGGAAAACTCACGTTCAGCGAGCCCCTGGGCGATTTGTGCGACAGTCAAATTGTGCATTCTTGGGAGACTTCTCGGGTTTTTGATTGCGGGCTTAATTGCCCAGGGGTTTATTCAAAAATTATTCAATAACTTTGGGGACCAAAAACAGGCCCTCTTCCTGTGCCGGGGCGTTGCTCATCAGGTTTTCCCGGTCATTGGCTTCGGTGACCTCGTCTTTCCGGAGTATCTGGGTGACGTCCATTGGGTGAGCCATGGGCTCCACACCCTCAGTGTTCTGGGCTTGTAGCTGGTCTACCAGCTCCAGAACCGCGCCGATCCTGTCAGTCACCTGCTGGCTTTCGTCCTCGGAAATGTTGATGCGTGCCAGGAGTGCCAGCTTTTCAATATCGCTACGGTCAAGAGACATAATGTTCTTCCGGAAATGTTTTACAGTTGTCAGAGTATATGTGACGACGGGCGAATAATTTCTGCCCGACTTTGAGCGAGCGCTAAAGTATCATATTTACGGCTTGCTCTGAATCCCCGCGGTTGGTACATTCCCTCGCTTAACAGAACCTGCCTTTATTTGGACCCGACACGATGTGGAAACCCCTTAGCGGACTCTTCTCCAACGACCTTTCCATTGACCTTGGAACAGCGAACACCCTTATTTACATGCGCGATCGCCAGATCGTGCTTAATGAACCTTCTGTTGTTGCGATTCGTCATTCGCATGGGCAGAAGGTGGTCGAGGCGGTTGGTATTGACGCCAAGCGCATGCTCGGCCGGACTCCGGGTAACATCGTCGCCATTCGTCCCCTGAAAGATGGTGTCATCGCCGATTTCCAGGTGACTGAAAAAATGTTGCAGCACTTTATCCGAAAAGTGCATCAGTCCAAATGGTTTACTCCCAGCCCTCGCGTGCTGGTATGTGTCCCCTGCCAGGCCACGGAAGTGGAAAAGCGTGCTATTCGTGAGTCGGTACTCAGTGCCGGGGCAAGGGTGGTGCACCTGATAGATGAACCCATGGCGGCAGCCATAGGTGCGGGCCTGCCAGTGGAGGAAGCCAGTGGCTCCATGGTAGTGGATATTGGCGGCGGTACCTCGGAGATTGCCATCCTTTCCCTTAGCGGTACGGTGTATTCCGACTCCGTCAGGATTGGGGGTGACCGTTTTGATGAAGCCATCACCAGCTACGTCCGTCGCAAATACGGCAGTGTGATTGGTGATGCCACGGCGGAACGTATCAAGCATGAGATAGGCACAGCATTTGCCGGAAGCGAGGTCCGGGAAATCGATGTTCGCGGCCGCAATCTGGCCGAAGGGGTTCCCAAGAGTTTTACCCTGAGTAATGACGAAGTACTGGAAGCCCTGCAAGAACCGTTGGCGACAATCGTCCAGGCGGTCAAGCGCGCACTTGAACAATCCCCACCTGAATTGGCATCCGACATTGCCGAACGCGGTATTGTGTTGACTGGTGGCGGGGCCTTGCTGCGGGATATCGATCGATTGCTGACCCATGAAACCGGGTTGCCAGTGATCGTGGCCGAAGACCCGCTAACCTGCGTTGCCAGGGGCGGAGGGAAAGTTCTGGAGATGCTTGACCGACGGCAGCTGGAACTGCTGTCCTACTAATTTTTTCGCCTGTGCTTCAAGGCCGCAATTACAGGAATTGATCCATGGCGAGCCAAAAGCATATATTCCGGCGCGGCCCGGTTTCCTTTGGGGGGCTGATTTTCTTCATTAGTGTTGGGCTGGTACTGATATTTGTCAGCACCTTCACCAATTTGCTGCAACCTGCCAAAGCGTTTTTTGTCGACCTGGTCTCTCCTTTTTACCACATTACCGATGTCGCCACGGCCGTCAGTGATTGGGGCGAAGAAACCCTCATGACCAAGGAAGAACTTTTAGCCGAGCGTGAGCGACTGGAAGATGAAAATCTCATCTTACAACGCCATTCTTTACAACTGGCTTCGCTAAGAGCCGAGAATGTGCGTATGCGGCAGTTGCTGGGGGCCTCGGAATTGATTGAGGAGCGCGTACTGATCGCCGAGCTGGTTGGGACGCCCCCGGATACCGAAACCCATCGCCTGATTATCGATCGGGGCCGACTGGAAAATGTCAGGGAAGGGCTCCCTGTGATCGATGCGGGAGGGATTTTTGGTCAGGTACGTATTGCCGGCGATGAAAACAGTGAGATCATTCTTATTTCAGATCGCGAACACGCTATTCCCATCGAGGTCTTGCGAACCGGTGAACGCTCAATCGCCGGAGGTACCGGCAGTTATGATGAACTTCGTTTGCGCAATGTTGCCCCTACCATGGATATACAGGTAGGTGACCAGTTAGTGAGCTCGGGCCTGGCTCAAAAATTTCCTCGAGGATATCCGGTAGGTGTGGTGACCGCCGTGGAAGAAATCGGTTCTTCTCCTTTTCTCCAGGTGTCGGTCGAACCGTCTGCGGGGTTGCAGACCAGTACCCAATTACTGTTGATCTTTACCGAACGCCAACAAATCAGCACGCCCAGTCGGCAGGAAGCCATGCAGGGGACAGAAGCGCCTCAAACGCCAACGGAAAGCGAGTAGAGCAACGACATGCAGGAAATTCAACTTCGACTTTCCGACTGGATAGGGCTCCTGCCATTGTGTCTGCTGCTTTATATCACCCAGATCCCCGGGTTTGGTTATATCCGTATCGATATGCTGGCCTTGCTGGTTGCCATGTTTTCAGTCTATCGCCCACAGGGACTGCCTCTTCTGCTGGCATTTGCTATCGGCCTGGCCCAGGATGTGGTTTCCCTGGCACCAATTGGCCAGCATGCTATCGGGCTGGTGGTGCTGGCCTATGTTGCCCAGTCGGTGCGCGACCGTATCCGGATGCAAGCCGTGCCCAACCAGCTTCTGGCTATCTATGCAGGGTTGTTGCTGGTGAAATTTATTCACAGTTGGGTGGTTGCCCTGGGTTTTGGCCAATTGCCGACACTCAATTCGTTTCTTTCTGTATTGGTCACGGGGCTGTTCTGGGTCCCTGTGGTGATGATTGCCATGCAGCTTACCCGTAAACGCCCTTCGGCAAGGACAGGAATCGCTTGAGTTTGAGGTTATTACTGGCGTCGGCCTCCCCCCGCCGTAAAGAATTGCTGAACCAGCTTGGTGTCCATTTTTCCCAAAAATCCGTGGAGATTGATGAGACTCCCTTTGCCCGCGAGTCTGCCAATGATTACGTGATGCGCATGGCCCAGGAAAAAGCGGATGCGGCCTGGTCGATATGGGGAGAGCAGGATCTGGCCGTGCTGGCTTCGGACACGACGGTGCTGCTGGACGAAGAAATCCTGGGTAAACCCACAGATTTTCAGCACTTTCAGTCCATCATGCACAAGCTGTCCGGTCGGCAACACCAGGTTCTCAGTTCGGTGGTGGTTCGAACCGAACAGAAAATAAAATCCGCAGTCAGTGAAACCCATGTATTTTTTTGCGGACTAAAAGACAGCGATGTCGAGTGGTACTGGAACACAGGGGAACCGCAGGATAAAGCAGGGGGTTACGGAATCCAGGGACTGGGCGCGCGCTTTGTCAGAAGAATTGAAGGTAGTTACACCGGTGTTGTTGGGCTTCCTCTTTTTGAAACAGCGGAAATTCTTCTTAACTTTGGCATACTGAGTAACCACAACGAATAACGATCTGGGACCAGGTTCAGATTTAGCCTGTTTCAGAATAAATACTGCCAGAGTGTTTGCAAAATCTATGAGCGAAGAATTACTGATTAATGTCACTCCCAACGAAACCCGGGTCGCTCTGGTGGAAAACGGTGTCTTGCAGGAAGTCCAAATCGAGCGACAACGAAGCTCAAGCATTGTCGGCAATGTTTATAAGGGGAAGGTAAATCGGGTATTGCCCGGTATGCAGGCGGCGTTTGTCGATATTGGCCTGGACCGTGCCGGATTTTTGCACGCGTCGGATATACCCTTGCTCGATGGAGAGGGCATGGAGTTAATCGACGATTCCGAGCTGGATATTCATACCCGTGTTCACGAAGGGAAGACCCTGTTGGTCCAGGTGGTCAAGGCGCCATTGGGTACCAAGGGGGCAAGACTGACGACCCACTTGTCGATCAGTTCCCGCTATCTGGTCTACATGCCCAATAACTCTCACGTAGGCGTATCCCAGCGGATTGAGTCCGACGAAGAGCGACAGCGTTTACGGGATATTGTGACGGATATCTGCGCAAATGATGATCGTATTTCCGGAGGCGGGTTTATTGTCCGCACTATCGCGGAAGGCGCGAGTCGTGAAGAATTATTGGCGGACATGCTGTTTCTGCAAAAACTCTGGAATGACCGGACGGAAGGACTGGCAGAGAAAAAAGTACCTTCCCTGGTTTATCGCGATATGCGCCTGGCGCTCCGGGCATTGCGGGATATGTCTCATCCCAATCTGGAAAAAATCCGTGTGGATTCCCGTGAGACATACGAAAAGATTATCGATTTTACCAACCGTTACTCTCCGGAACTGAGCAATCGTGTGTTCCTCTACCAGGGGCAGCGTCCACTTTTTGATCTTTACAGCGTTGAAGACGAGATAGAAAAGGCATTACACAAGCGTGTCGATCTTAAGTCCGGAGGTTATCTGATTATTGAACAGACAGAAGCGATGACCACGGTGGATGTCAATACAGGAACCTATGTCGGCACTCGCAAACTGGAAGAAACGATCTTCAAAACCAATCTTGAAGCGGCGTCTTCCCTGGCCAGGCAACTGCGATTAAGAAACCTGGGCGGGATTATTATTGTCGATTTTATTGATATGGAGGATCCCGAGCATCGTCGCCAGGTACAGAGAACCTTCGAAAAGGCCCTGGAAAAAGATCGGGCCAGAACCTCGCTGACGGCAGTGTCCGACCTGGGCCTGATTGAGATGACACGCAAGCGCAACCGGGAAAGCCTGGGCCAGTCCCTGTGCGAGCCTTGTCCGCACTGTCAGGGAAGAGGCCAATTGAAGTCGGCTGAAACCATATGCCTGGAAATTTTTCGTGAGATTACCCGGGAGAGCCGTCAGTTTGAATGCGAAAAAATTCTGGTGCTGGCATCGCAGCCAGTGATTGACCGACTGCTCGACGAAGAGTCAGACAATGTCGCCGAACTGGAAACCTTTATAGGTCATCCCATTCAGCTTCAGGTTGAGCTTCTTTACGGACAAGAGCAGTACGACATTATTCCGGCCTGATTGAGCGCATCTTGTTCAGCGAATCAATGCCAACATGAAGACCCTCCTCAAGCATAGTTTTCATTTCACCCGTTGGGCATTTGCGGTGCTTATTCTTGTGGTGATGCTTTTTTTGGTTATCGGGCGCGTATTGGTTTCCTATGTTGAAGACTCGACTGCCGAGGCTGTTGACCGGCTTTCCGGGGTGCTGGGAGTGCCTGTGTCGATCAGCGAAGTGGATACCGAGTGGCATGGACTTGGTCCCAGTCTGGTTTTGCACGATGTAGAACTGGGGCAAGAGGGTGAACTTGGCAGTGTGGCCATGCTGGCGGTAAAACCCAATATGCTTTCCAGCCTTCGCAACTGGTCACTGGTCTGGTCGCGTTTTGAAGCGAGCGGCATGGAGCTGGAAGTGGTAGAACAGGCGGATGGGAGCTGGCAAGTCGCCGGAATTGGCATTGAGGGTAGTTCAGCAGGCAGCGGTTTTATCGAAAAAATGTTGCTCGATAGCCGGTTTGTTTCAGTCAGCGACGCCCATGTGAATTTGACATCACTGAGTGGTACAGGCGTTATTCTCAGGGTTCATGATCTTAACCTGGTTAATTCCCTGGGCTTTCACCGGTTGCAACTCGACGCGGATTTTGGGAGTGAACAAAACCAGCTGAATTTTATTGCCGAGCTGCATGGTTCGGCTGTGCGTTTTGCTGACCTCGATGGGCTGGCGCATCTGGAAATCGCTGCCCAGGACGCGACCGGGCTCTATGACTTTTTCCAGGAGAAGTTTTGGCCGGAGACCAATCTGGAGTTAACAACGACTCCCCTCATGCAGGCGGAATTCTGGGCAACGTTCCAGGCAAGTCAGGAAATCCAGATACAGGGGCAATTACAGTTTGACCAGATCCCCGGCTCAATTGTGGGACTGGATTCCGGTATGGCACAGGCTCAAACCAACCTGGTGGCGGTGTATTCGGAAGAACGCCTGCAAGCGGATATGATCGATCCGGCCATCCAGATGGGGGACGAGGAGGTGGTGCTGCCGAGCCTCCGGTTGAGCCGGATAATCAGTAATCAGGATGTCACTTACGGTCTGCAGCTCCCAAGCCTTAACGTGGGTTACCTCATTGAGTCGGCGGGCGAAATCGGGATTGTGCCCGAGAGTTTCCTGGACCAGCTATCGGGGCTTGAGCTCCAGGGTGTGGTGCAGAGATTGTATATGAGCATACCCGGCAATAATCCCCAGGGCTGGAGCGTGACCGCGGATTTACAGTCTTTTGGTATGAATAGTTATCGGCGGGCTCCAGCCGTCCGGAATCTGTCGGGCCGGGTTGGCATTGATCATTACGGTGGCAGGGTGGCAGTTGACTCGACCGATTTCCAGATTCTTTATCCCCAGGCTTATGATCATTGGCTGGAACATGAATCACTCGAGGGGCTGGTCGCCTGGGAAATCAATTCCGAAAGCCGCTTTGTCCATGTGTACTCAGATCATTTGGAAGTTGAATCAGGGGCAGGGGCAGTCATTGGCGCGTTTGCGGCGGATGTTCCCATGTTCCCTGATCATCCAACCGGTGTTGGGTTGACGTTGTATCTGGGTCTTGAGAACTCCGGTGTCGAGCATGCCGCTGGCCTGTTGCCTGAGCGATTGCCGCAGAGCTTGCGCGACTGGCTGGCCCAATCCCTGGTTTCGGGGACCGTGCCCCAGGCGGCAATGATTTATCGAGGCTCGACGCGTCCGGGCACGGAAGCATATCGAACGGTGCAGTTGCATATAGAGGCCGAGGATGCCGAGCTCGATTTTCTTCCCCGGTGGCCGACATTGATGAATGCCAATGCCGATATCTGGATTTCCAATACCGATCTGTATGTGCGTAGCCAGCGTGCCAGTTTGCTGGATCTTGATATCGCGAATGTGGAGGTGTGGGTAGACACCCCTCCTGCACTTCAGAGCGAAAGCAGCGACGTGGCTCGACAAATCAGAATATCAGCTGAAGCAAGCGGGGCCGCCAATAGTGCGCTTGATCTGGTCAGAACCACTAATCTGCGCGATCAGGTCGGTGGCGGCCTGGATGTGCTGGATCTGCACGGTGATATTGAGTCAACGATTGAGCTGGCCATGCCCATTTCCAATAGCATCCAGCGCCAGGATGTGCAGGCAAACATCAACGTTTCCCTGGCCGATAATCAGCTGGATATTTCCGATCTGGATCTTTCAATCTCCGACATCCATGGGACACTGGTTTACAATGAGCAGGGGCTTGGTGCCGACTCTATATCGGCCCGTATCTGGGACGCACCCATCAATGTGCAAATACGAGAAGATGAGGACGAGGCCGTTGTCTATATAGAAGGAGGGGGAGAACTTCAGGCACAGTCAGTTACCGGATGGCTTGGGCTCGATCTGCTTGCGGGGGTTGAAGGAAGCATGCAGGTGGCAGGTATGCTGGAAATCAACACCGATGTCTCCACAGGAAAACACCATATTTTTGAGTTCAGGTCAGATCTTGCCGGGGTAGAGGCCAGCCTGCCTGAGCCGCTAGCCAAGCCGGCCGGAGTAGAGGCGCCAATACTGGTTCGCATGGAAAAAGGGGAGCAGCTGTCTACCCGTATTGAATGGCAACTTCCGGGTGCGAACGATGAAGAAAAGGCGGATTTACTTTTGTTGGAGACGGTGTCCAATAATCGTTCGGGCGGTGTGCAAAGTGCCAGTTTTGCCCTGGGAACCTATCTGCTCGAACACAAGCAGGGTACGGTGAAAGGCAATGTTCAATTGTCATCACTGGCACTGCAACCCTGGATTGATTTCTTTGACAATGAAGAGTTGATGGCGGGCTCCAGCGACGGGAATGTGATGGGCCTAATGCCCGAATTCACCTTCGACGTGAGCAGCCTGTCTATTGGCAATGCTGATTTTGGGCACCTCAGTGCTGATCTGGGTTATCAGGACGATGCCTGGACTTTTTCTCTGGAAACCGCGTATGCCAATGGAACCTACCAGTACTTTCCTGGCACTGCGCAGTTACCTCTTCTCAGGCTTGAGCAGATTGATATCAATGCCTACCTTGAACAGGCTGATGCTGACGGGATTGCACAGGGCGCTTCCGGAGAAGATGCATTCCTCGATCCACGTGACTTCCCGGAGATGCGTGTTGAGTTGGACTCAGTCGTTTATGAGGGCACAAATCGCGGGCAGTGGAAAGGTGAATTCAGGCCAATGGAAAACGGATTGCGGATAGGCAATCTCGAGGGAGGATTGGGTAGCGCCATGCTCAATCAGGAAGAAGGCCGGTCGTCCATCTTCTGGGGAGTCGATTCATATGGTCAATATACCGAAACCAACTTTACCTTCTCTTACGAGGACATAGGCGACCTCTTTAGCATTCTCAATATGAATGCCCCGCTGAACAGTACCAGCGGCATTTTGTACGGCAGCCTGCAATGGCAGGGGTCGCCTTTTGAGTTTTCCGGCACGGCACTAAATGGAATCATGGGGGTGGAAGCATCCGAGGGTGAATTTTTTACCGGCAGCAACAACGTCAATCCCCTGCTAAAAACCATTGGTCTGTTTAACGCGGGCGCCTGGACCCGTCGTTTGCAGCTTGATTTTAAGGATGTGACGTCGGAGGGAACCTATTTTAATCACCTGGTCGGTGACTTTGTCCTTGATGGGGGATCAATCACTACCTTGACGCCTGTGACGATTAATATGTCATCGGGCAGCATGTTATTTGATGGTGTCGTTGACCTGGACCTGGATCAGGTGGAAGCCAAGCTGGTGGTGACCTTGCCCGCGCGCCAAAACATGACCTGGGTAACCGCGCTTGTTGGCGGCCTTCCTGCGGCGGCAGGTGTCTGGCTGGCCAGTATGATTTTCGATGATGAGCTCGATAGCCTGTCCAGTGTCAGCTATCGGGTGACCGGCCCCGTGGACGACCCGGAAGTCAAGGCGGAGCGTGTGTTTGACTCGACCATCACCAACTAGTCATTGCGGCCTGGTCAGGCTTCCTGAGACAAAACGAAATCGCGCAGGTACTTAAACAGCTTGCGTTGTTGGGCAGGCGCTTTTTCCAGTTGCTGCTCTTTGCGTGCATTCCTTACCAGGGTTGATAACTCCTGACGGTCTGTTTCCGGGTAGCGGTCAAAAAGCTCGCGCAGGGCATCCTCATCTTCCAGCAGCCGGTCTCGCCATTGTTCAACCAGCTTGTGTTTTTGCTGGTGGTGTCGGGCCTCGTTCTTGCGCGCCTCAAAATAGTCAGTGACGGCATTGAGCAAGGTTTCGTCGGCGGCAAGAATTTTGGCCGCGTGACGGAGCTGCCTGTTGCGTGCGCCACTTGATTTGATACGAGCGGCTATCTGTAAGCTCTCCTCGAGCGGCAGGGGCAGTTCGAGGCTGGCTCTTGCTTCCGGGTTTAACCGGGCCAGCTCATCACAAAGTGTCTGCACGGCCTGCATTTCCCGTTTCTTTTGGGACTTGGAGGCGACGGGTTGCTGTGCTTCCTCTTCAGAATATAAATCGTTCATTGGGGGCCTGCATTCCTAGGCGTAAAAAATCGTGGCCAACCCCAAAAAGGTCATGAAACCGACAATGTCGGTCACGGTCGTCAGGGCAACCCCACCAGCCAGCGCGGGATCTATTCGCAGGGTTTTAAGGGAAATGGGCAGAAGTACCCCGGCAAGTGCTGCCACGACGAGATTGATCACCATGGCGCAGGCGATAATGACGGAGATGGTCGGATCCTGAAACCATATCCCCGCGACGGTAGCGATAACCAGGGCCCAAAGCAGGCCATTAAGTGAGCCCAGAAGAACCTCCCGGTTTACCAGCCATTTCAGGTTATTTTTTTGTATATGGCCCAGTGCCATACCGCGAATCACCACCGTTAGTGTCTGGGTGCCTGCGACACCGCCCATACTGGCAACAATAGGCATCAACACCGCCAGGGCAATAACCTTGTCGAGCGTATCCTGGAACTGGCCTATCACGGCAGACGCAGCGATAGCCGTAATCAGGTTGATTCCCAGCCAGAGTAATCGGCGTGGTGCTGCTCGCTTGATGGGCAGAAAGGTGTCCTCATCTTCCGCCAGCCCCGCCATACTCATTAATGAGTGATCGGCATCGTCACGAATAACGTCAACCACGTCATCAATAGTAATACGCCCGAGCAGGCGTCGCTCGGAATCCACAACAGCAGCGGATACCAGGTCTTCCCGTTCAAACAGAATGGCAACATCAGAATCCGGGGTTGATGCCTCAATGCTGTGTTCATCCTGCCGCATCAGTTTGTATACTGGTGTATCCGGGCTGGCCGTCAGGAGGACTCTTAGCGGTAATCGGCCAATGTAAAGGTTGTCTCTTGTGACCACGAACAGGCTGTCGGTCATCTCCGGGATTTCTTCGTGGCGTCGCAAATAGCGCAGAACCACATCGATTGTCAGGTCGGGACGCACCGTGATGGTGTCGGTGCTCATCAAGCCGCCGGCACTGTCTTCCGGGTAAGGCAATACGGTCTCGACGCGCTGTCGATCCATATTGCTCATTAATTGCAGGACTTCGGTGGTTACCCGGTCGGGCAGGCTTTGCAGAACGTCGGCGATATCGTCGACATCCCAGCCTTCGGTCAGAGCGGCGACTTCGGAGGTGTCCAGTTTGGCGAGAATATCGTCACGAACTTCTTCACTGAGGCGCTGTAAAACCTCACTTTCGATGTCTGAGTCGATAAGCCCCCAGAGAACTTCCCGCTCTTTGGGCGGACAGGTTTCCAGCAGTCTGGCGATTTCACCGGCGTTCAATCCTTTCAGCATGTGGCGAACCCCGGCCAGGGTGCCGGTATCCAATGCTTTAAAGATTGACGGAATTGATGACATCGTTAGGGCTCCGGTTTTCTCCAGGTACTCGCCAGTAACAAGAGGGAATTTGGCGCGGCACAAGTGTAATCATTCGCCAGTAAAAAAAGTAGGGCAAAAGTAGGCATCAACAGTCAGATGCGAATAAAGCCCGTGATTTAGGCAAAAAAAAGCCCGCAGGGGGTCTGCGGGCTAAAGATAAGAGTTATTTCAAGAGGGGGTATGAAATAGCTCTCGAGGGGTTCGTTACGATTTGGCCGTTTTCTTGACCGGCGCCTTGCTCACGGTCTTCTTGCTAGCGGGTTTTTTCGCCGCCGTTTTTTTCACCGGTGCGGCTTTCTTTGCAGTCACTGCTTTTTTTGGGGCCGGTTTCTTGGCGGCCGCAAATGCTGGTTTCGCTTCAACCACTGTCGACTGGGCTTCTTTCATCGCTTCGTCAGCCACTTTTAAGCCTTTCTCAACCCAGGTTTTCAGCTCGTCAGAGGTTTCCTTGGCGATTTGCATACGCTTCTGGGCGACGTCAGCGAGCTTGGTTGAATATTCTTCAATGAGCAATGTTTCCTTGCTGAGAAAGTCTGTCGGATTATCCAGGGACTCCATTAACCCCAACTGCTTTTCGCTACCTTCTACGTACAAGGCCGCAAGGCTGATCTGGTTGTCCAGCATTTTGCCCATCATCTTGCTATTAATCGCCAGCAGTTCTTTGGCTGAAATCATGGCAGTTTTGCTGTATTCGCTAAAACTAGATATGAATTCTGCTTGCATGGTTGGCCTCTCAGCGTCTAAAAAATGTTTGTTGTGCACTGCACTGAAACCAATAATGGGGACGTGCAAAACGAATGTCAAGTATTTTTTGTGTATTGCACAAAAAATAGTCAAAGCGTAAAAACTCACCGGTTTTAGCACCTGTTGGCCTGCGAAAATGGCGTTGTGAACAGGGCTGTCACGATTTCGCCATATTTTTGTAGCATTCTGGGCGGGTTTTATTCTGTATGGGAAAAATCCCGTCTTGGGATTTACCCTCTTGATGCGTTGCCTGTATTAAACTGTCATCTTTTAGCAAGCTAAGTGAATTCTATCCATGTCCCCTGAACTGGACGCTACCGAACCCCTCGTAGAGCATCATCCCGGTCTGCTGCCATTTGATTTTGCGCGCGACCAGCAGGTGTTGTTTAACCCGGTCACCCGGGAACTGGTTGCTGGTCCCGAAGCAAATACCAATGCATTGATAGAGGTGCGTCGGATTGCGCGTGAAGTATCGGCCACCCGGCTGGTGGGCCAGGACGAATTCGCTGATACCTTAAGAAAGCTCTATGCCGAACAGCGTGGTTCTTCCGCTGCTGTGATGGAGGATATAAAGGATTTTGTTGATCTGGAGTCAGCTGCTGAGGAGTTGGAGGAAGCAGATTTGCTCGAGGATGATGATGCGCCAATCATCCGCCTGCTTAACGCTATCCTGGCCGAGTCACTAAAGGAAAAAGCCTCGGACATTCATATAGAACTCTATGAATCGGCGGCTGCGGTTCGTTTTCGCCTGGACGGTGTACTGCGAACCGTGCTAAATCCTTCGGTACATATTGCACCGCTGCTGGTTTCAAGAATCAAGGTCATGTCCAAACTGGATATTGCGGAAAAGCGCTTGCCACAGGACGGTCGCATGACGGTCAAACTTGGTGGCCGCAGTATCGATTTACGGGTTTCGACCATGCCAACCAGCTATGGTGAGCGGGTTGTGCTCCGGCTGCTGGACAAAAACGCCGGCCAGTTGAGCGTGGATGACCTGGGGATGCCTGGGAAAACCCGTCAACGCATGGCCGAACTTATTGCCCGGCCACATGGCATTATTCTGGTTACGGGGCCCACAGGTTCCGGTAAAACAACCACGCTCTACGCCGCCTTGCAGCAGATGGATCGTCAGCAGCGCAACATCATGACGGTGGAAGACCCGGTGGAATATGACCTGCCGGGAATCAGCCAGACCCAGATTAATCTCCGGGCCGGAATGACATTTGCGCGCGGGTTGCGCGCCATCCTGCGACAGGATCCCGATGTTATCCTGATCGGCGAGATCCGGGACAAGGAGACGGCGGAGATTGCAACCCAGGCGAGTTTGACAGGGCACCTGGTGTTATCCACATTGCACACCAACACGGCGGCCGGCGCCGTAACCCGGCTACAGGACCTTGGCGTGGACAGTTTTTTGCTGTCGTCAACTTTGAGAGGTGTTTTGGCGCAGCGGTTGGTTCGTCGTCTCTGTCCGCATTGCAAGCAGGAAGTCACACCGGATGGGCTCACCTGTGACAGGCTGGGTATCGATCCATCACACAAAATTTTTGCTCCCAGCGGTTGCGATCGCTGTAACCACACTGGTTTTGAAGGGCGTCAGGGCCTGTTTGAACTGGTGATGATCGACGATCAGATGCAACGCCTGATTCATGATGAAGCCGGAGAACTTGAGCTCAATGAATGTATCCGACGGCAGGTGCCAAGTATGGTGCAGGCTGGTTTCGACCTGGTTCGGGAGGGAGTTACGACACTTGAGGAAGTCCTCCGGGTGACGAGCGTCTAGGACGGGCCATGCCTACTTATCAGTATTCAGCATTTGATCGTGCCGGAAAATCCCATAAAGGCTCCATGGTGGCCGATACCGAAAGACAGGTTCGGCGCCTTCTTCGCGAGCAGTCGCTTTTCCCCAATGAAATCAGGGCATCCGGGAAGAAAAAACAGGCAGCGGGAAAGTCTTTAAAGCTAGCCGGCCTGTTTCATCATGTCAGTGATTTTGAGTTGGCCCTGATTTTGCGCCAGTTGGGGATACTGGTGAACTCCGGGTTGCCGCTGGAAGACTCGCTCAAACTGATCATGGAGCAAGCGGACAGTGCCAAGCAGCGTCTACTGGTGGAAAACTGGCGGGCAGAAATTATTGAGGGGCGGAGTTTTTCCTCGGCGATGCGGCGATCGGATTACAAATTGCCGGAAGCGGTGATTGCCGGAGTAGGGGTAGGGGAAGAAACAGGGCATTTGCATGACGTTCTCCTGCGTATGGCCGACGAACTGGAAACCGGTGCTGAAAACCGCCAGGCTTTCCGGCGGGGATTAATGTATCCACTTACCCTGGTACTTGCATCTATTGTGGCTATTACCGTGATGATGATCTGGGTTGTGCCAAAAATAACCCGGGTGTTTGTCAGCGCACGGGCCGAACTTCCGTTAGTAACCAAAATTATCGTCATGCTCAGCGACTTCACACTGGCGTACGGCTTGTACATTTTATTGGCTGTGGTGCTGGGAGTCGTCGGCTTTGGTATTTATGTTGCCAATGAACAGCGGCGACGTCGCTGGCACCGGTTATTGCTCAGGTTTCCAGGCGTTGGCAACTGGATGCGTATGGCAAATTATGGTGACTGGTCCCGCAGCCTTGGCACCATGCTGCAAAGTGGTGTGCCGGCACTGGCCGCGTTAAAGATTGCCTCGTCGATGATGACCAATTTGCACATGCGCTGGCAAATGGAGGAGGTGACCGAAAAAATGCGACGAGGTAGCAGTCTGCATCAGGCACTGAGAGATCAAAATGCCGCCTCGAGTTTCATGCTGCACATGGTTGGAAGCGGCGAGGCGTCCAGCGAGTTACACACGATGTTGCTGAGAGTTGCAGACTATTACAGTGCGCGGTTGAAAGCCTCGGTAGACAGTTTCCTGAAACTGATGAACCCGGTGCTTATTGTCACCATGGGTATGGTGATCCTGGTGATTATTGCGGCAGTGATGCTGCCGATATTGCAAATGAATGAAATGGTTTAATTGATGAACATAAAGAACAGGTTTCCCGGTATGAACAAGACAGCAACCCAGACAAAGCAACGCGGCTTTACCCTGATTGAGATTATGGTGGTGATCGTGATTATCGCGTTGATGGGCGGGATTGTCGGTCCGGCAATTTTTAGCAAGGTACAACAGGCAGAGGAGACGCGAGTTGCCCAGGATATACGGGCAATAGAAAACGCATTGAAACTGTATCGCCTGGATAATTTTGATTACCCAAGTCAGTCCGATGGGCTGGACGCCCTGATGTCCGAGCCGGCGAGTGCCCGCAATTGGCGAGGGCCCTACCTGGAAAATGTACCGGTTGATCCCTGGGATGAGCCCTATCGTTATGCCTACCCAGGAACCCATGGCAAGGAAGTCGAGGTCTTTACCCTGGGGCGTGACAATCAGCAGGGTGGTGAAGGCCCGGACGCCGACTGGGGAAGCTGGAATATCCAGTAGTAGGTGCCAACACACCTCCGGCTATGCGAGCAATTAAAACCCAGACCGGATTCACCCTGATTGAGGTTCTGGTTGCCCTGATTATCGTGGCGATGGCGTCTGCATTTCTTATTATTGGCTATAACCAGCTGGTTCAACGACAGGCATCATCACGGATAGAAGAAGTGCAGGCCTGGCTGGAGGCGGCTGCCGATATCTCGGTATTGCAATCGACGGTTCTGGGCGTGACCCGCATAGAGGATCAATTGAGGTTACTGGCTTTTTTTCACGGGGACTGGTTTTTGCTGTCAGACCATGAACCACTGGCGATAGATGAGGAGATACAAATCATCTGGCCGGAAACCGGGCTTGAGGAATCCATGACATCGACGGTGGACCCTAATCACCCCCAACCCTACCTGGTTCTGACGCCGGGAGGTGAGATTTTTCCAGAGGGCCGGATTGAGCTGAGCATTGGTGATCAGCGGGCCCGGATTAGCTGGCAGGAAACCCCGGAATTCGCCCTGACATGGCAGGAAAGTTGATGGCAGCCCCGAAATCGCAAAAAGGTTTTACCCTGCTGGAAGTGCTGGTGGCACTGGTCATCCTGGGCGTCGTACTGGGTGGGCTGTTTACCGAAATCCAGTCGCAGGTCGACATGCGGTATCAGTTACAGCAACGTTATATGGCGCAGACCGTTTCCTGGAATCGCCTGTTACAGCAATACCAGCTATTGGAAGACTGGGTACCTTCAAACATGGATGAGGACGGGGAGAATAGCGGTGACATGCAGATCCAGGGTATCGACTGGTACTGGCAACTGAGTGTTCAGGAAACCTTTGGCGAGGATTTTTATCGATACGAAGTGAATACCTTCCAGAACGAGGAGCGTTCCGGGAATTCGGAAGGATCTCTCGCAGCCTACTTTATTGCTGAATAGGCTATGAAAAGGCTCACCAATCCATTTGGGTTTACCCTGATCGAAGTGCTGGTGGCCCTGGTGGTTTTTTCGGTCTTGTCGGTTTTGGGTTACCAGGGCCTGGCCGCGGTTCTGGATTACGAGCAGCGATCACGAACCGCCTATGAAGAGCAAATGCAGTTGCATCGCGCGACATCTATTCTGTTGCAGGACTTTATTCACCTCCGGCCACGGCCAACACGGGATCGTCTGGGTGGGCGGAATCGGGCCTATCAGACGACAGACCCGGACTACGAGGTCAGTTTCGTGCGAGGCGGCTTGCCGTCTGTCCCAGGAAGCAGCTTTGGCGGAATGCAGCGCATCGCCTATTCCGTATCCGATGAAGATGAGCTTCTTCGCTGGGTGTGGCCGGTTTTGGAGTCATTTACGGAAGCGGAGCCGGAGTCCAGCGTGTTGATGGGTTCCGTAGAGTCTTTCGAGGTGTTCCAGCTTAATGCAGCCAATGAGTTTGAAGAAAACTGGCCACCCCTGAATGAGACGCTTCGGGAAGAAGTCTTGCCGCGCATGATCCGGCTGGAAATTACCATGCTGAATGGGACGACTGTGGAACGGTTGATTCCCGGTGTTGAAACGGTGCCGCCATTTAACGGTGGGAATAATGGGGGCGATGAACAGGACGGTGACGACAATCCGGAGGATCCGGATGACGAATAAGCACCAGGAAGGCGTTGCCCTGTTTGTCATACTGGTCATGGTGACCGTTATGCTGATGATACTGGCGACAATCAGCTATCGGCACCAGCTGGATTTCCGTCGGAGCTCGCAGGTATTAATCACAGACCAGGTTGTCCTGCTTGCACTTAGCGGTGAGAGCTGGATTAAAAGACTGCTGGCCGATGACGACAACGACTATGATTCGCTGGAAGACGACTGGGCCCAGGCCATACCTGCCTTGCCAGTGGAGGGAGGATGGTTGACCGGTTGCGTTATGGATCTTCAGGGACGGTATAACCTTAACAATCTTGGTCGCTATCAGCAGGAAAGCTTTCAAAATGATCTGGCCAGCCTCAATAGCAGCGATGTGGACACCTACCTCAATTTACTGGCTATCCTGGAATTGAATTCGTTTGATGAGCGTGCCGCAGTTATTGTTGACTGGATTGATGCCGATGACGAGCTTGTCTATGCGGGTAGCGCCGAAGATCAGGATTATTCCATTGAGCGACCACCCAGAATGGCGGCCAATGCCCCAATTGCCAACATCAGTGAATTGGTCACAATTAAGGGGTATAGTGCGGCGGATTTGTCTGTGTTGCGCCCCTTTATCACGGTATTGCCCAGAAGGACGGGGGTGAATGTAAATACCGCATCGCCCACCTTGTTGCTGGCGCTGTTGCCGGGACTGGATCAATACATTGTCGATTCGGTTGTTGCCAATCGTCCGTTTGAAGATGAAACCCTGTTTTATGAACTGGTGGCTGATGAAACAGGGTCAATGACTGTCGAAGAAGTAAGACAACAGGTGCCGACAGACCTGGTTAGTGTGACGACAGATTTTTTTGAGCTCAATGCGAGGGTGAGTCTGGCGGGCATGGAGATGGGCTTGACATCCATACTGTATCGGCAGTCCGATGGGGAAGTGATGACACTGGAGAGGACGTTTGAATATCTTCCTGATGTCGAACTTCTGGAGGGACAAAGGGACCCTCTTGAATTACCCTGTTTCCAGGGTGAGACACTACCGGCACCAACCCAGGGTTTACTGGACAATTTTTAGAAAAAGATTTCGGTTTGACTACACGAGCAATTGAACACTTAAACCAGTTAGCTGCCAATGAGCAAGCAGAAACCGGTAGCGCAAGGTATCTGGATCTATGGGTGCCTTCGGAGTCTATCCTGGTATTTGAGCTGGAATTACCCAGGGTTTCCCGGCGCAAGCTTGATGAGATGTTGCCCTGGATGCTCGAGGAGCGCCTACTGGGTTCTCCGGAAGAATTTGAGTTTATTCCCGGGCCCTCCACCGGGTCTGCCTCGCTGGTATTTGTTGTCCCACGATCCGAATTATCCCGATGGCTATTAATGGCGCAGTCACATGGGGGTATTCCGGCCCGCATGGCACCGGACTACCTGGCGCTAGCCCATGAAGAAGGTCGCTGGACTATTTGTATTGAGGCGGGACGAATGCTGGTCAGAACAGGCCCTTATACGGGGTTTGCTGCGGATATTGAAACGGGTTGGGCACAGCTTGAGCTGCTGTCCCGCCAACAGCCTGAACCCCCCAAATATTCCTGTTTGCAAAAAGGCGAGGTCAGTATTCCGGCGTATTTTGCCGATAAACTGGATACACAGTCCGGTGCCATCAATTGGGCATTTACTGAACTGCCCATTGGAATCAATCTTCTGCCGTCGAGGCTCAAGCAAAAAAAATCGTCTGTATTTCGTCAGTGGTGGCCTTTGGCGGCCAGCTTTGCCTTTCTTTTTGTTCTGACACTCAGCTACCTCCTCGTTCAGTCCTGGGCCTGGCAAAAAGATATTGGCGCATTGAACCAGGGTGTTTCCCGGGCGTATGAACAGTTGTTTGGCGAACCCCTTCGTGGGCCGGCCGAAGAAGCTGCATCAATGGCTGAAGCCAAAATGCGGATTCTCGAGCATCAGTACATCAACATGCAGCGTCCTCCGCTTGCCCAGATGGTCTCCCTGGACAGAATTTTTTCGACCTGTGTCGATTGCGACCTTCTGGCGCTGGAGCAAACAGAAAATGGTATACAGGTCGAGTTACAGGAGAGTGAGCAAATCAAGGCCCGACTTGCCGGCATTCCCGAATGGGAATATCGCTGGGAGGCGACCGATGCCGAGGGCGTTAGTCGATTGTTTGTGGAGGATCAGCGCTGATGGGGCCGATTTTGTCAAAAGTTGCCAGCTGGTGGGATTCTCTCGCAGACAGTGATAGGCGCACATTGAAACTGGCATCGCCGCTTATCCTCGTACTTTTTTTGTATCTCGTGCTGGTGCAGCCGATTCTTGGTCATTATCTTGATGTAAGAAAACAGCGCCAGGAGCTGCAGGAAAGCCTGGTCTGGATGTACGAGAATGCGTCACTGGTTACCCGTATGCAAAATGCATGCAGCCGCGAGCGACCAGTGGTGAGAGGTAGTGATACCTTGTCCGCCTATGTTCAAAATATTGCCCGTCGTGCCAGCACCGAAATAAATGTCCGTGTCATTAATACCCGTGAACTGGATGTAAGTGCAGAGGGCCTGGCCGGGGCAAGAGCACTCGGCCTGGTCCAGTCATTTGTGTGTGCCGGGTTCGAAATAGACAATTTGCGTATTGTCCGTAACAGTCCGGAAGCGACGGATGTCGCCCTCAGTGCAAGGCTGTCGGCAACGGCCGCGATTGCCAGTTCCGCGGGGGCCGGGTTGTGAGCAGGGCAGGCATTATCGGGTTATCAGTTGCGGTGGTCTGTATCGCGTTCATTCTCATCGTCCTGAATATGCCGGTTCGTCTTTTTGCCGGGCATTTGCTGGACGAAGCAAATTACACCGATCTACATGGTGCCAGCCTGACTTCAGGTGATGTCTGGCTTAATGTTGAAGGGATTCAGGGGCCCGTGCATGTGCTTTACCACTGGTGCCCGGGTAGTGCGCCCTTGAGGTGGTGTGTATCCCTGGAACATGCGTCAGTCAATGTGGATACCAGGCTGATATTACGTGGGCTCGATACTATGTCGCTTCAGAATATGCAGGTGACCTCCCTGGATTTACAGGCCCTGGGCGTGGCTGGAGGCCTGATTCGCGGACGGCTGTCTGGTGTGATGGATCGAGTTGACTGGCGAATGAGCGAATGCCCCTTGCTCGGGGTAGAAGAGCTGCAAGGCAGTCTTTCCGCTGCTGAGATCAATATTTTTGGTACGTCCACGGGAGCACATCGATTGGATATGACAACCGTCGATGAGGGCATCAATATGAACCTGACAGGCGATACTTTTAGTGGGACGATAGAAATCAGGGGTAATCAATATCTGGCCGAGGGCGAGCTTATTGCCCCGGAGTCCATGATGTCCATGGCCCAAAGCCTGATGCGTCCACTGGGCGGCAATCGTTTTGGCTGGGAAATTAGCGGCAGTTTGCCCTGTTAGCAGGTACGCGTGATGCTGGGAAAGTTCAATATTCATTCGATCCGTCATTCTGAAGAGCTATTAGCCTATCTGGGTTCTGATCGGGCTCGATGGTTGGTGACAGGCTTTATTTGCCTGCTGTCCCTGGCCGTTCTGGTCTCCATGGTTCTAACGTTGATTCGTCCGTCCGTAGCAGTAAATACCGCCGGGCTTGTCGACGAGCCGCGCATCGAGAATTTGCGCTGGAACTGGTTTGCTGCCCCACGTCCTGAACAGGCGGAGTTGCCGGCTGAATCCGGAATATCAGAAGAACTTCCCAATGCGAACATTCGGGCTGAATTGCTTGGCGTCGTGATTTCGCCCTGGGGGTCCTACGCCGCTATATCTACCTCGGCCAATCCGGATGGCGTTTATGCAGTAGGCGACAGCATTGAAAACGACGTGACGCTGGAGGCGGTTGAACCAAGGCGGGTGGTGGTTTCCCAGAGTGGCAGTCGTCGACAGATTGCCCTGAAAGCAATTAGTGAGGGCGGCGCTTCTGTACAGAGTTCCAGTCAGTCTGATTTATTACAACTCAATGAGGCGCAATCGTCGGGACAGGGTTTTAATCTATCCGGCCTCCTGTCGGCGGCTCCGGAGATGGTGCCAGGTGTGGGCATGGGGTTACGCCTGGGAGATTTGTCTAAGGACCTCGCCGACCTTGCCGATGTGCAGGAAGGTGATGTGCTGATTGCTGTCAATGGAACAGCAGTGGGCGATATGATGAGTAATCCGGTAATGTGGCAGCAGTTTTCCCAGATGACATCGATGCCGGTGACAATAATACGTAATGAAGAACAGATTGAGCTTTTTGTGAATGGGGCTAGTCTGTCAGAGAAAATTCTGCCGCAGTTGGGTGCGGGCAGGGTTCAATAGCGTCCAACAGGATTGATTGAGGTTATGGTGTCAACGCAAACTGGTTTTGTTTCAGCTGCTCGCAGATTGGCTGTCCTGCTGGCTTTCGCCGGATTATTGATTCCCACGGTGTTAAAGGCGGATACGGTCAGTATTAATTTTCGTGAGGCGGATATTCGAAGTGTGATCGAGGCCGTCGCTGAAATTACCGGAAAATCGTTTGTGCTTGATCCGCGTGTTCGCGGAGAAATTACGATTATCTCGCCCGAACCCATTGAATCGGACCTGCTTTATGAGGCAGTGCTGTCCGCGCTCCAGGTCCAGGGGTTTCAGGCCGTGGACGATGGTGCCGTTATTCGTGTAGTCCCTTTTGCCCAGAGCTTCCAGATTCCTTCAGGCATCATGGGCAGTGAATTGCAGACCAAAGTGTTGCATGTGGATCATGTTCGGGCCAATGAATTGCTGCCTGTTCTGAAGCCGATGATGAGTCGCGGTTCATTGTTGCAGGCCTACGATGCCGGCAACAATCTGGTTGCCACAGATACAGTCTCGCAAATTGCCCAGCTGGAAAGAGTATTGGCCGAAATTGATGTGCCGGAACAGTCTGCAGTGGATGTGATCAACCTGAGATATATTTCAGCCGCCGAAGCACTGCATATTGCTTCGCAAATGCAGAACCTGCAGCAGCAAAACCTGAGTATTGTTGAGGATTCGTATAATAACCGGATTATCGTGGGTGGTCCGAGAACGGGCAGGGCTGCTTTCCGTGAAATGCTCAAATCCCTTGATGTACCAACAGATTCCAACGGCGGTGTCGAGGTACTCTACCTGAATTATTCCAAGGCGGAAGATATCAAACCGATTCTGGACGGCATGCTGGAGTCCGAGACGTTTTTGGCCATTGCTGGCGAAGGCGGTGGTGACGAAGGTGGTAGCCGTTCGAGCTACCGAATAGAAGCGGAAGCCGGTAATAATGCACTGGTTATTGCCGCATCAGCGTCAGTCATTGAGCAGATACGCGAAGTGGTACGAAAACTGGACCGACCGCGTTCGCAGGTGTTGATAGAAGCCGTTATTGCCGAGGTTTCACAGGAGCAGGCCAATCGTCTGAATGTCCAGCTGGCCGGTGCCAGCCGCTACACGGGAAGTATATTGACCAATTTCGACAACCTGGTTCCCACGCTGGTTGGTGTCGCGGCAGACGGGGAAGTTAGTGACAACGAGCTTTCCAATATCAATCTAAATACCGGCGTCTATGTTGCTGCCGGGGACATAGATCAGGACGAGGGTGAGGCCTTTGGTGTGATTATTGATGCCCTGCGTACCGATTCCCGAACAACCATTTTGTCCTCACCATCCGCTGTTACCCTGGATAATTCCGAAGCCGAGCTGACCGTAGGACAGGAAGTACCATTTATTACCGGCAGTTACACCAACACAAACAACAGCTCCAGCAACCCTTTCCAGACCATTGAACGTGAAGAAGTGGGTGTGAAACTGAGGGTTATTCCGCAAATAAATGAGGGAGACGCCGTGCGCCTTGAAATGGAGCTGGAATCTTCCAGTATCGCCGGTACAGCCACTTCCCTGGGAACTGCCGATACAGTTACCAATAAACGGACTATTACAACCAATGTGATGGTAGGTGATGGCCAGTTGCTGATCCTGGGTGGCCTGATGGACGATAACTTTGGCAACACGGACAGAAAAGTTCCCGTTCTGGGGGACATCCCGGTGTTGGGCGGGCTGTTCCGAAACAGGTCGAACACCGATGATCAGCGTGTTCTGATGATGTTTATCCGGCCGACCATTTTACGGTCTCCAGCGCAGTCCGGTGCGGCAACCAATCAGCGATTTGATTACCTGCGAAATTACCAGATGGGCAACGGCCAATCGTTGGGTGAGACCCCCAATACAATACTTCAGCAGTTTGAAAACAGTAATCAAGGGGAATCGCAAGAAACCGCTGCGCCTGAGGAGGATTAGGCCTATGAGTTGGGGTCGCTACTGATGTACCTCGATTATTTTGGCCTCGAGCGGGATCCATTCACGATTTCGCCTGATCCGGCGTTTCTCTATCCCAGTCCCCAGCACCGGCAGGCACTGGCCCACCTGAAATACGGTCTGGATCGCGAGGGCGGTTTTATCCTTTTGACTGGAGAGGTGGGGACCGGAAAAACCACGCTGACGCGCCTGTTTCTGGAACAGCTTCCCGGAAACATCCGGGTTGCCTATATTCTCAATGCCAAGCTCAATAGTCTGGATGTCCTGGCGAGTATCTGCGCTGAACTCGGGGTGCCCTATTCACCCGATGACTCCATTAAAACCCTCACTGATCATATTAATCGCGACTTGCTGGCAGCTCACAGTCAGGGGAAAAAAACGCTGGTGGTAATTGAAGAGGCCCAGAATCTCGACCCGGATATTCTGGAGATGTTGCGTTTATTAACCAATCTGGAAACCAATTCTGCCAAGCTCATGCATATATTGCTGGTTGGTCAGCCCGAGTTGCTCGACCTGATTGCCCGCAATGAGTTGCGCCAGCTAAACCAGAGGGTGATTTCCCGCTTTCATCTGGAGCCTTTGGACTTGAGGGAAACAACCAGTTACCTGGCTTATCGTTTACGCCGAGCCGGTTGTGGGCGCGCCCTGTTTGATTCCGGTGCGATTAAGAGAATGCATCGACTTTCGGGGGGTGTCCCTCGTGTGCTGAACCTGCTTGCCGAACGTTCGCTGCTCGGGGCTTATGCCACCAATAGTAAGCGTGTGTCCCGGTCCATTGTTGACGCGGCCAGCCGGGAAGTATTTGGCGCCAGGGGACTCACGCAGCGCGGGGAGCCCCGGTCAATTTTTGCCGCGAGCATACTGGCTGTTTGTGTTCTTGTTGCTGGGGCATATGTCCTCATCGACCGGCAATCTTTTGTGGAAAGCACGTTATCGTCACCGGCGCTGGAAAATCCGGTGCCTGAAGAAGCCGCAACTCTGCCTGAGCCGACAGAGGCCCAGCTGGAAACGTCGGCAGAGACTTCGCCAGATGATGTCGAGGACGTTATCGATGAACTGGAACCCCAGCCAGTGAAGAATGTGAATGCCTTTGAGCAGTTGCTGGAGATCTGGGGAATAACTGTTCCGGCTACCGACAGGGAATCCCTTTGCCTGATAGCCAGCCAGAACGGTCTTTTTTGTCAGCAGGATAGCGGGTTAATGCCGACCGAATTGTTGGAAATTAATCGTCCGGGCCTGGTCAGGCTGAATCCAACAGAAGAAAGTCAGCACCTTTACGTGCTGACCGGATTTGAAGATGGAGCCGTGTCATTAAGTAACTCCTGGGAAGAGCAAAACCTGGCACTGGATGTGTTTGAGCAACAATGGGATGGCGAATACCTGTATCTATGGCCAGCGCTTAATGGCTATCAGGGACTCGTGGCCCCTGGAACCCGAAATCCCGATCTGGTTTCTTGGGTGCAGCAGCAACTGGCTGAGGTTATGGATGGGTATGAGTATATTTACAATGGCGGGATGTATTCCTCATTAATCGCGGAACGCGTTGCCGCGTTCCAGGCGAGCCAGGGATTGAAAGCAGACGGGTTACTTGGCCCCAGAACCTTGCTGCGATTGATGGAGCAAACACAGAGTATGCCGGCGCTTGTTGCAGATCAGGCCGTGAGTCCATTGGTGTCGGAGGAAAACTGATGTCGTATATTCTGGGCGCATTAAAAAAAGCTGATCAGGAGCGTCGTCGTTCGAGTGAAACAAGATTGGCTGACTGGGATCAGGATGAGTGGGATGATCCAACTCCCAAAGATTATACGATCCGCTGGCTGATTGGCATCGTGCTGGTGGGGCTGGCCCTGGTGCTGTCCATCTTTGGTTTCGTTGCCTTTCGTGTGCTTGAAAACGTTCCCCCGAATTCAGCCATGAGTGTTGAACAAAACCGCCCCGTCACCCAGTTGACGGAGAGCGAGGCTGAGGTTTCGTCCTATCCTGGCAATGATGCCCAGGCAGGGCTACCAGTGGAGAAGCTGGACCAGGGCATAGTTCAGTCCGGCGTGTCTGGTCAGGAGATGGACGAGGAAGAATCATCCGGGTCAGCTGGGGCGTTGCCCGAATTCAGCGGGCACCTGTATTTTCCGGGAAATCCGGGGCTGAGCCGTGTATTCGCTAACGCTTCGTCTTATACAGAAGGAGAGCTGATTGATGGTTACCGCATTGAGCAGATCGGCGAGCAGGCAGTACTTTTAAGCAAGGATGGTGAGCAGGTACGAATCAACCTGAGAAATTAGCAAATTATTCGTCTTCATCAAACTTATCGGCAAAAATCTGGGTGATTGCCTCCACGGCTTCTTCTTCATCTTCACCCTCTACCCTCAATACCAGTGTGGAGCCTATCCCGGCAGCCAGGAGCATTAGCCCCATAATACTTTTGGCATCCACCAGGGAGTCTCCTTTCTTTCCCAGCCGGATGTCGCTGGAAAACCTGGCAGCGAGCTGGGCCAGCTTTGATGAGGCGCGCGCATGAAGGCCCAGTTTATTGATGACTTCGATCTTGGTTTCGATCATGACAATTCCCTGTGTCGTACCTGAACATTGTCAAAAATGGTTTGAAAATGTTCTCGCAGCCGCTCTGCCAGAAATACCGAACGGTGCTTTCCGCCGGTACAGCCAATAGCAATTGTCAGGTAACTGCGGCTTCCTGCAAAAATCTCTGGTACCCAGCGCTCCAGAAACTCCTGAATGCTTTTCTGCATTTCAGCGACCTGTGGCTGCCCTTCCAGATAACAGACCACATCACGGTCAAGGCCAGTCAGGATTCGCAAGTCCGGTATCCAGTGCGGGTTGGGAAGACAGCGTACATCGAACACGTAGTCGGCCGAAGAGGGAACACCGTATTTGTAACCAAATGAGGTGATCACCAATTGCCGGTCACCAGTCGAGTCCACGCCCAGTTGTCGACGGAGAATATCCTGCAAGTCATAGGGCGAGAGTTGGTCGGTGTTGATCGTCAGGTTCGATACCTCTGCAATTTCGGATAGAAGTTCCGACTCCCGGAGTAGTGCCTCGGCCAGTGTGGTTTGTTTATCCGTTAACGGATGTTTTCGGCGTGTTTCGTTGAATCGCTTGACCAGGATATCGGTCGACGCATCGAGAAAAAGAATTTTGCAGCTTTGCAGTTTATCGCCAAAGCTGCGCAGAAAATCAGGCAGCCGTTTGAGGTCGGTCGAGGGAGTTCTTACGTCAATGGATACAGCAATGCTCTTGCCATTCTCCATGCTGTTTTGGCGCTCAATGAGTTCCGGAAGAAAGGCGGCTGGCAAATTGTCGATACAACAAAACCCCGCGTCTTCAAGGGCGTTAAGTGCCGCACTCTTTCCTGATCCAGAGCGACCACTGATTAAAATTAGCTGTATCTCACTCATGGTGGTGGTTCAACCGGATAGCATCAGATCCAATAATTCCTGGGGAGTTTCTGCGGCGCGCATTTTTTCGCGACAGTCCGCTTCAGACAGCCTGGCGGCAATTGCTGCCAGTGCATCCAGATGACCCTGTGTCGTATCCGGGGCAACCAGTAAAAACGCCACGATGTCTACGGGTTTTTGGTCTGGAGAATCAAAATCAATCGGTTCATCCAGCTGTGCCAATGCTCCCAGGGCAGCTTTTTCAAGCCCCTCAAGTCGACAATGCGGAACGGCGACACCATCCCCCAGACCTGTTGATCCCAATCGTTCTCGCTCCGTGAGCGATTCAAAGATCTTGTCGGAATCCAGGGAAGGAATGTTGTCGGAAATTTTTTTGGCAACGGTTTCAAATAACCGCTTTTTGCTCCTGCCCTCAAGGTGAGTAAAGCTGAGGGCAGGAGTAAATAACTCGGAGAGTTGCATTAGTGGTTTCGGTGTTTCTCTTTGTGTTTGATAAGTTGTCGATCCAGTTTGTGTGTCAGCGCGTCAATCGCTGCATACAAGTCCTCTGATTCAGAATCCGCATACAAATCCGCACCGGATATATGCAGTGTCGCTTCAGCTTTTTGTTGGAGCTTTTCGACCGTAAGAATCACGTGGGTATTGGTAATTCGGTCGTGGTGTTTTTCCAGGCGGGAGAGTTTGTTGGTAACGTAGTCTTTTAATGCTTCGGTGACATCGACATGATGTCCACTGATAGTGAGCTGCATATCTATCTAACTCCTTTCAATGTTGAGAAAAATCCCGTTTCCGGGGCTTCAGGTTAGCACAAGATTTAAAAATTCCTAAGCCTATTTCATCGGTCTCAAACAGGAGTTAATAATGTTGGAAATTAGCCGATTCGTTTGCGCGCACTGGACGATTCTATACCCTGCATTTCTCGATATTTGGCGACTGTACGGCGGGCCACAACAATGCCCTCATTTTTCAACAATGTCGCCAGTTTGCTATCACTGTAGGGTTTTTGGGGGTTCTCCTCGCGGACCAGTTTCTGGATAAGTGCCTTGATTGCTGTGGAGGAGGCCTCGCCGCCAGTGGTGGTAGATACCTGGCTGGAAAAGAAGTACTTGAGTTCGTAAACGCCCGCAGGGCAACTCAGGTATTTCTGGTTGGTCGCACGTGAGATTGTCGACTCGTGAAAGCCCAGTTCTTCGGCCAGATCGCGCAACACGAGCGGGCGCATGTGTTCCGGGCCTTTTTCAAAAAACTCAATCTGGTTGGAGACAATGGATCTGGCTACCTTGAGAAGGGTGTCGTGCCGGCTTTCCAGGCTGCGAAGAAACCAGCGGGCCTCCTGGTATTTGCCTTTCAGGTATTGTTGATCCTCATCCCTGGTCTGGCTGACGAACTCGGTATATTGCTCGGTAAGCTTGATTTTAGGCAGGGTTTCCGGATTCAGGGATACAGCCCATTGTCCCTTCAATTTGGTGACCAGCACATCGGGAATGATGTAGTCAGCGGCCGTTTCAGCGTACTGCGCGCCGGGTCTAGGATTCAGGCTTTTTAACATCTCCAGCGCCTGGAGAATATTTTCCTTGTTGCTCCTGGTCTGTTTGATGAGCATGTTCAGATCCCCCTGGGATACCAGGGGTAAAAACTTGTCGACAATCCTGGTGGCGGTTTCCAGTATGGGATCGCTGGAATACCCGGGCTCAACGCTAAGTATATGTAGCTGGATTAGCAGGCATTCCCGAAGATCTTTGGCGCCCACCCCGGGCGGATCGAAGTGCTGGATCCGGTGCAGCATGGCATTGACTTCATCCTCTTCAGCCGGCTCCTCCAGCGCGGATGCGGTGATTAGCTCATCCACGTTGGCTTGCAGAAAGCCATCATTATCAATTGAATCAATAATGGCCTCGCCAATCGCAAGGTCTCGCTCGGTCACATGAGAGAGGCGAAGTTGCCAGTCGAGATAGTCATGAAGCCCCTGACCTGCTGTTTGCTCAACTTCGGTAAAGTCTTCCGAAAGATGCTGGTTTCCCGATTTGCGCAGGGAGAAATACTCTGTGTCCAGCACTTCACCTGAATCCGCGGGCTGGTCGGGGGTTTCATTGGCTGTCTGATTGTCATCCTGGGCAGAAGAGGACGCTTCCTCGTCAATTTCCAACAAAGGGTTGGTATACAGGTTTTCCTGGATTTCCTGCTGGAGTTCCAGTGTGGAAAGCTGCAATAACTTGATCGCCTGCTGTAATTGCGGCGTCATTTTTAATTGCGTGCTTAGTCCGAGGAAAAGCTTTTGCTTCATCTATTTGAGGCTGTCGGGTATTTTTTGGGGAAGTTGTGATTCTAGCGGTACGTTTTTTGCTTCACAAATGCTTTGCACACTGAAAGAGCCCAATCGTAAAGCGGGTCATACAGTTTGCCTAAAATAACAAGCAATGTCCTGTTATTCACCAGGTGGCTATAGCCGGAAATCCTTGCCCAAGTACACTGAACGTACCAGATCGTTGTTGAGAATCTCATCTGCACCACCCTCGGCAATAATCTTTCCCTCGCCAACGATGTAGGCCTTGTCGCATAGCGAGAGGGTTTCGCGCACATTGTGGTCGGTAATCAATACGCCAATGTTTTTGGACTTCAGGTACTGGACAATTTTCTTGATGTCGCCAACCGAGACAGGATCGACGCCGGCAAAGGGTTCATCCAGCAATATAAAGTGCGGGTTTACGGCGAGTGCCCGGGCAATTTCAACGCGTCTGCGTTCTCCTCCGGAAAGCGACATGCCCAGACTGTGGCGAATATGGCCGATGTGAAACTCCTCGATTAGTTCTTGCACCCGGGCCTTGCGTACGGACTTGTCTATTCTTGAGGACTCCATCACCGAGAGAATATTTTCCTCGACGGTCAATTTGCGAAATACCGAGGCTTCCTGTGGAAGGTATCCCAATCCCTGCCTTGCGCGCACGTGCATGGGAGCCAGGGTAATGTCTTCACCGTTAATCCATATTTTTCCGGCATTGCCGCGGATGAGACCCGCGATCATATAAAAGCAGGTTGTTTTGCCGGCACCGTTAGGGCCCAGCAAGCCAATAATTTCGCCGCTTTTTACCTCCAGTGAAACGTCAGAAACAACCTCTTTCTTTCCGTAGGATTTTGCCAGTTGCTGAGCTTTGAGGGTCGCCATTAATTAGTCCTCGTCGCCCAGTGACGGGATGGTGACGCGTACCCGGCCGCTTTCAGTAGATTCCTGGTTACTACGGTTATTGGCCCTGAGCAAATGATTGCGAACGTCGTAGGTAATGAGTTCACCATTCAGGGTAGCGCCATCCTGGGTCAGGCTCGCGTTCTGGACCAGATTGATCAGGTCTCCCTG
The DNA here is from genome assembly GCA_965222065.1 of Pseudomonadales bacterium. Classification (GTDB taxonomy): domain Bacteria; phylum Pseudomonadota; class Gammaproteobacteria; order Pseudomonadales; family GM7GCV1; genus GM7GCV1. The sequence goes on along the minus strand of OZ244933.1, from coordinate 1,017,843 downwards.
CAATAGATACTCAATGGTGTTTGCCTGGGCCACTACCTTGCCTTCGTTTTCGGCAGGCAACTGTTCGTAGTAAGCGCGGTCCCCCGTGGCAACCAGTTTATAAACTTCGCCATTTTCAAAATAAATACTGATTTCGGCGGCCTCAAGCAAAATGCTTCCCTGGGAGAGGCGGACGTTGCCACTGTAGATGGTATAGCCTTCCAGCTCGTGGAACTCGGCCCGGCCGGACTCAATTTCGATAGGCTGGTCCCGGTCGGACTCCAGTGCCCAGGTTTGACCAGAAATACATAGCATGCACACCCATATCGTGGTGCACAGCCGGGACATGGAGTGCTTACAAAGGCTCATGACGACTTCTTACCTGACTGGTTAATACATAAACAGAATTTGCCAGATCCACGCTGATCCCGTCGCTTTGTATGTCATGGCCTGCGGACTGGATATGAACGGGCGTACCAGTTTGTGCCAGTCGGGCGTCGGGGTAGTAATCCAGTTGGCTGGTTTGCATGATAACCGGAGTACCCGAGTCGTGCTTTTGCAAGGTTACTTCGCCGCCCAGGCTGAGTTTGTTCTCGCTTTGAAAAAAGACACCGCGCCGGCTGGTGGCCGTCCAGTAGCCCTGTTCGGTTCGCAACTCGATGGTTGGCTGGGTAATTTCTATTTGCTCATTGTGTTCAAAAGAGACCAGGGCCTCGCTGCTTACACGTTGACTTTGTTGCCCATTTGGGTCGTATTGGGTCAGCTGGATCTGTTCAAGGATGGTCAATGGCAGGTTTTGCAGCGATTCTTGCGGCTCTGTATCGGGCTGGCGGGTAAATTCCACATCCAGATCCCATATGAATACAGCCATGGCCAGGGGGATAAAAGACAGAAACAGGAGCAGGCGACGTTCTTTCATTAGCTTTTGAGATCAGCAGTGGCCAGTTCGTACTTGTCCTGTGCTTTAAGCAGCCAGTCACAAAATTCTCTCACAGCACCCTGACCTCCTGCCAGGGTAGTGACGTGATCTGCAATTGCCCTGATGTCGGGGTGGGCATCGGCAACGGTGACACCAAAACCTGAGCCAAGGATGGCTTTATAGTCGGGCAGGTCGTCGCCCATGTAGGCGACGGAATCCATCGCGATCTGCTCGCGGTCTGCCAGTTCCCGCAACGCGGTTGCCTTGTCTTCACGCCCCTGAATCACCACGCTAATTCCCAGCTCGTCCGCCCTTCGCTGCACCATGGGAGAGATCCGCCCGGTAATGATGGCCGTCTGGATGCCAGCATTTTGCAATAGCTTGATACCTAGGCCATCCTTGATATTAAAGCGCTTGAATTCGTTGCCGGCACTGTCGTACGAAATCATTCCGTCCGTCAGGATTCCGTCAACATCAAGGACTAGCCAGTGGATGCCGGATAGCTTTTTTTTCAGTTCGCTAGAAATATCCAAAGTCAAAATTGGGGTGCCCTTGTCGTTGATGGTCAGTTTCTAAATTACACCGGAGCGAAGTATGTCGTGCAGGTGAATAACTCCTACCGGGTGATCACTGTCGTCTACTACGACCAGCGCGGTAATTTTTCGTTCCTCCATAATGCCAAGGGCGTCGGCAGCCAGTCTGTTTTCATGGATCCTAAGGGGGTCGACATGCATCACATCCCTGGCAATGGCTTCATTAATGTTAATGTCCGCATCGAGTACACGTCGCAAGTCGCCGTCAGTAAACACGCCCTTGAGGTTATTGTCTTCATCGACAACGGTCGTAATACCCAGCCCCTTGGCCGTCATTTCCAGTAATACGCGCTTGAGCGGCATATTCTCAGGCACTCTGGGCAGTTTGGCGCCTGTGTTCATCAGGTCGGAGACTTTGATCAATAGTCTTTTCCCAAGCGCTCCGGCCGGATGGGAAAAAGCGAAATCCTCCGATGTGAAACCGCGGGTTTCGAGCAGGGCAATGGCGAGTGCATCACCCATTACCAAAGCCGATGTTGTACTGGCTGTCGGTGCCAGTCCCATGGGGCAGGCTTCCACTTCTACACCGACATTAAGGTGAACGTTGGAAGATTTTGCCATGGGGGAATCCGGGTTACCGGTCATGCTGACCAGGGGAACACCCAGCACCTTGATGAGTGGGAGCAGTGCCAGTATTTCGTCGGTGCTGCCGGAGTTGGAAATCGCAAGAACCGTATCTTCATGGGTGATCATTCCCATGTCGCCATGACCGGCCTCGCCTGGATGCACGAAGAAAGCCGGCGTGCCGGTACTGGCCAGTGTGGCGGCAACTTTCCGGGCGATGTGGCCTGATTTTCCCATGCCGATCACGATAACCCGACCACGTGTTTCCAGAAGCAGTTCACAGGCGTCGGCGAAGCTGTCATCGAGCAGGCTTCCTAGTCGCTTGAGCGCTTCTGTTTCAATGTCTATGGTTCGTTTGCCGATAGCAACAAGTGTTTGATCCGTCATGAGTCCTGGTGTTCTCCCGGTTGGGTGTGCTCGCTAAACGATTAGCAGCACATAATAGCTGATGTATAGCAAAAGCATCAGCCCGGCGGCCTTTCGGCCCAGTATTCCGTTGTGATTGCCGGTAGTGTGATGGATGCAGATAGCGCTCAACAACAAGCTTAAAAGCAGTACCGGACCAAAATCCATCCAGAAGTTGGCGCCATCAATCAAGCCTGGTCGCACAATTCCGGCGACGGGGAGGACTGCCGCCAAATTAAAAACATTGGACCCGATGACGTTGCCAATGGCCATTTCCGAGTGGCCCTTGATGGCGCCCGCTACAGAGGCCGCAAGCTCTGGCAGACTGGTGCCTACAGCAACAATGGTTATGCCGATGATTAGTTCGCTTACTCCATAATAACTGGCTATTGAAGTGGCGCTCCATACCAGCACATTAGATGCAATCAGCAGCAGGATGAGGCCGCCCAGCGTATACAAAATTGCCCGGGACCAGGGTGATCTGTGCACATCAAGTGTTGGGTCAACAGGGTGTTGCGACGCTGTCTTAACCAGATACACCATATAAAAGACCAGGGTGGTCGCCAGGAGTATGGACTCAATCCTGCCCAGGAAGCCGTTCCATAGCACCCAGCCTGCCAGCAGGGTTACGGCAACCATGATGGGAACTTCCCGGTGGGCGATACGCGAATCAATCCTGATTGGAAAAACCAGCGCCGTAATTGCCAGCACCAGTCCCATATTGGCGAGATTGGAGCCCAGCGCATTGCCAACGGCCAGAGAAGGGCTTCCTGCGGCAGCCGCAGAAGCGGAAACCAGTATTTCCGGCGCAGAGGTGCCAAATGAGACGATGGTGAGTCCGATAATCAGCGGGCTAAGCCCCATATTCCTGGCTACAGAGGCTGCGCCATCCACAAACAGGTCGGCACTCCAGACCAGCGCGCCGATGGCCAGAGCTAAAATGATAAAGTGGATGTAAATTGGCAACGAGGACACAGGGTACCTTTGTTCAGATTTTGGAGGCGGAATGGTATAGTCCCGGCTGCTTTGTGTCAGCCCATATTTTGGTTCTGGCTAACTATCCACAGAATGATCGTGAATATCTCATGAAGTATCCCAAAATATTGAAAAGTCGACCTTTTCGAACAATGAGTGTCTGTCTGGTGTTGCTTGCTGCCGGTATGGTTTCCGCGCAGTCGTCTTTTCCGGAAACAGCTGATGGAACCATTAGAAAGGTTTTTGACGAGCTGTTTGCCAATCTGGATGAATTGCTGGATACCTATGATCAATCCGAGGCGGAGTATTACCAGAAAATTGATCAGGCCATGTCGCCATGGATTGACTATGAATCCATTGCCAGGGGGGTGATGGGGCGCAAGTACTACACCATGGCCACAGAAGAGCAGAGAAACAATTTTCAGGAGACGTTTAAGTCTTCGCTGGTACGAACATACGGCAATAGCCTGCTGGGTGTTGAAAATCCGGATTACGAGCTGGAAGCGCCTGAATCTTCAGGGTCTGACTCCAGTGCCCAGATTCGGCAAACGCTGGTTTCCGGCAGCGGTCGTGTTGTCGTGATTTATGTCATGGGGCAATCCGGGGATGGTCGCTGGCAAGTAAAAAACGTAATACTTGAAGGGATAAACCTTGGACGCACGTTCAGAAACCAGTTTGCACGATCGGCTCAGGAGTACAACGAAGACCTGGACAAGGTGATTAGCAACTGGTCGCCAGAAGCATAGGCTTTAGGACAAAACATACCAATCAAGAGAGATATCATTGGATTTACAAACTATCGAAAATCGTATTCGCGGTCATATTGAAGGCTGTGATGTACGGGCCGAAACCGACGGTTACTATGTCACCGTGCACGTCATCAGTGACCAGTTTGAGGACATGCGCGCGGTCAAGCGACAACAAACAGTCTATGCTGCCCTGGCGGACCTGATTGCCGACGGCAGTCTGCACGCGATCAACATTGATGCGAAAGCTCCTTCCGAAGTTGGTCAGGAATAGTTTATGGACAGGCTGATTATTGAAGGTGGTGTTTCACTGCGCGGTGAAATACGTATCTCCGGTGCGAAAAATGCGGCGTTGCCATTGCTTGCGGCGACCTTGCTGACCCAGGACAAAATGCGTTTGTCGAATTTGCCGCACCTGCATGACATTACCACCATGATTGAGCTTCTCGGCTGTATGGGAGTAGAGGCTGTTATTGATGAAAAGCTTTGTGTTGAGGTCGATAACAGCACCATTCACAGCTTTACTGCGCCCTATGAACTGGTCAAAACCATGCGGGCTTCTGTGTTGGTGTTGGGTCCAATGCTGGCCCGGTTTGGACAGGCTAGGGTCTCATTTCCCGGGGGCTGTGCCATTGGCTCGCGCCCGGTAGATCAGCACCTGAGAGGTCTGGAACTTATGGGGGCAAACGTCGACATCGAGGATGGCTATATCATCGCCACCTGCGATGGTCGCTTGAAAGGTGCCCATATCCTGATGGACATCGTGACCGTTGGCGGGACGGAAAACCTCCTGATGGCGGCTACCCTGGCAGAGGGCCGAACGATCATTGAAAACGCAGCACGAGAACCTGAGATCGTCGATCTGGCCAATTGCCTGGTGAAGATGGGGGCCAAAATCCAGGGAATCGGCACGGACAAGCTTGTTATCGATGGTGTGGAAAAACTGCACGGGTGTGAATACCGTGTTATGCCGGATCGAATAGAAACCGGAACTTACCTGGTGGCGGCAGCGGCGACGCGAGGAAACGTCAAATTGCGCGATACGGATTCGACACTGCTTGAAGCGGTCATACTGAAGCTACGTGAAGCGGGTGCGGAGATTGTTGAGGGAGATAACTGGATTACCCTGGATATGAAGGGCAAACGGCCAAAAGCCGTTCATGTAAAAACCGCCCCATACCCGGGATTCCCGACAGATATGCAAGCCCAGTTTACTGCATTGAACGCGGTTGCCGAGGGCACCGGTACGGTCACGGAAACGATCTTTGAGAACCGGTTGATCCAGGTGCATGAATTAAATCGTATGGGTGCCCGAATCACCCTTGAGGGGAATACCGTTATTGTGTCCGGCGTAGAGGATTTGCGTTCAGCACCCGTGATGGCTTCTGACCTGCGTGCCTCGGCCAGCCTGGTGATTGCCGGGCTGCTGGCGAAGGGTTCGACGGTGATTGACCGCATTTACCATATCGATCGCGGTTACGAGTGTATTGAAGAAAAACTGCAGCAACTGGGCGCCTGTATCCGGCGTGTGCCAACCTAAAAACCGGGAAATAACCCTATTGAGAAAAGCGTCATGTTGACTATTGCACTGACAAAGGGACGTATTCTGGAAGAGACCCTGCCACTATTATCGGCCGCGGGCATCGAACCTTCAGAAGATATTGAGTCCAGCCGAAAACTGATCTTCGACACAAATCAACCTGACGTTCGATTAATTGTGCTGCGCGGTTCTGATGTGCCCACTTATGTTCATCATGGCGCGGCGGACGCGGGTATCGCCGGGAAAGACACTTTGATGGAATTTGCCAGTGACGCCTACTACGAGTGGCTGGATCTGGGGATTGCCAAATGCCGGATGATGACGGCCGCCCCGGTGGGTGTGGAGCGAAAAACCGGTCGAATTCGTGTCGCTACCAAGTATGTCAACGTGGCGCGGGACTATTATGCCCAGAGAGGTCAACAGGCGGATGTCATCAAGCTGTATGGCGCGATGGAGCTGGCGCCTATTATGAATCTGGCCGATGAAATTGTAGATATTGTGGATACAGGTAATACGCTCAAGGCCAACGGTCTGGAACCACTGGATAATATTGCAGACATTTCTTCGCGCCTGATTGTCAATAAAGCGGCCATGAAGCTAAAGCGTTCGGACATGTTTGACCTCTTGAACAAAATAGAAGCCCGCCTGTAATCGCGTAACGGCAAACGGAAATACCTAATGAATCTGTCTATTCGACAAATGAGCGCTGACTCCCCGAATTTTTTTCAGGAGCTGGATGCACTAATCGCCTGGGAAGATGTTTCCGATGCCGGTGTTCAGCAGACCGTGTCTGGTATTCTGCAAGATATCCGTGCGCGGGGTGATGTGGCACTGCTTGAGTACACTAATCGCTTTGATCGTCGCGAACTGGCATCGGCGAAGGACTTTATAGTGACGGCCGAGCAAATTGAATCCGCCTGTGAGCAGGTATCTCCCGAATTCATCAACGCGCTGGAATCGGCAGCAGCACGGATCAGGAATTTTCACAGCAGACAGCTACAGGCCTCATGGACTTATATGGATGATCAGGGCAATTTGCTTGGTCAGCAAGTTTCTCCAATTGGCCGGGCAGGGGTTTATGTGCCCGGCGGAAAAGCAGCGTACCCGTCTTCTGTTCTGATGAATGTGATACCGGCCCAGGTCGCTGGCGTGGAAGACATTGTCATGGTGACTCCGGCACCCGGCGGCGAGCTCAATCCGGTGGTTCTTGCTGCGGCAAAAGTGGCGGGAGTGACGTCTGTGTTCAGTATAGGTGGTGCACAGGCGGTTGCGGCGTTGGCCTATGGGACAGACACCGTACCTGCCGTGGACAAGATTGTTGGACCGGGTAATATCTTTGTTGCGACTGCGAAAAAAATGCTTTTCGGTGCGGTTGGACTCGACATGATTGCCGGACCGTCGGAAATACTGGTGGTCTGTGACGGCAAAACCAATCCCGACTGGATTGCCCTGGATCTCTTCTCACAGGCTGAGCATGATGAGCAGGCCCAGTCTATTTTAATCTCACCCGATGCCGGCTTTCTGGCCAAAGTGGAAGCGTCCATGCAGCGATTGCTCCCACAGATGGAACGGGCAGAAATTATCAGGACCAGCCTTCAGGCGCGGGGCGCCTTTATTAAAGTGGACAACCTGGATGAAGCCGTGGCCATCGTTAACCGGATTTCCCCTGAACATCTGGAGTTATCTTTAGAAGATGCGGAAATCTGGTTGCCCAAAATACGCAATGCCGGTGCGATTTTCCTCGGGCGCTATACGCCGGAGGCTCTGGGGGATTACTGTGCGGGGCCAAATCACGTCTTGCCGACCTCGACCACTGCCCGCTTTTCATCGCCGCTGGGTGTGTACGATTTTCAAAAGCGCTCCTCGATTATCGGCTGTTCCCCCGAAGGCGCTGCCGAACTGGCTGCCATTGCATCTACCATGGCCAGGGGTGAAGGATTGACCGCACACGCGCGCTCCGCGGAGATCAGAAGCGAGGACTGAATTCGTTGCTTATATAGGTTGCTCAGGGCGCTCGTCGACTTCCGCTGTCACCGTCAGGGACTGGCCGCGGCGCAGTATTTCGAAGTCCAGCTTGGAACCGGGAACTGCGTTGGCAATCATGCTAATGACTCGTCGGCCATCAATAATTTCACGCCCATTAAGCTTGACCAGGACATCACCCACCTCGAGCCCGGCCCGATGACCGGGGCCGCCGGGGTAAAGGCCAGTAATCACCATGGCTCGACTGCGTCTCAGGCCCAGGGATGAGGCCGCTTCCTCGGAAAGCTGCCTGGCCTCAATGCCGAGCCAGCCACGAACGACGCGACCCTGTTCGACAATATCCTTAACGACTTTGAGTGCGACGTCTGCTGGAATGGCAAACCCGAGCCCTACGGAGCCTGTGCTTTCAAGCTTGCGTGAATTGATTCCAAGCAGGTTTCCATAGGCATCCACCAGGGCTCCACCTGAATTCCCATCGTTAATGGCTGCGTCCGTTTGCAGAAAGTTAACCAGGCTGCTCAGGTCGAGCAGGTTACGGCCTGTTGCACTGATAATGCCCTGGGTTACGGTTTGTCCAAAGCCAAAGGGGTTGCCGATGGCCAGGGTAACGTCGCCAACCTGGGCACTGTTGGGGTCGCCGATGTTAATGGCCTTCAGGTTGTTCATTTCAACGCTGAGCACGGCCAGGTCTGTTTCGCTATCAACGCCAACAACTTCAGCAACGGCCTGGCGACCATCGAAAAGCATGACCAGTATTTGGTCCGCATCATTAATAACGTGCGCATTGGTCAGGATATAACCGTCGCCACTCATAATGACGCCCGAACCCAGGGAACGTTGCTCCTGAGTTCGGTTCAACAGGGGGCGGTTGAAGAAACGTCGGAAGAAGGGATCTTCCAGCAGCGGGTTTGACTCGGTAGAAACTGTTTTGGTGGTATAGATATTAACCACGCTTGGCGCAGCGCGTCTGGCTGCCTCCGAGTAGGATACAGGGCCTGTCCAGCCGGCATCGTTAACCTGTTCATAATTGCCGGCATTCAGGACGTCACCGTCACCGTTTATCCACTCGGGTGCAAGCGCCGCCACCGCAACAGCCAACAACAGGCCGCAAAGTGCAGGCCAGAAATACTGGGCAAAATGCGATAAAGTGCGACGCCATTTCATGCGAATTCAGGTAACCCCTGCTGTTTATAGATAGTACGAATCTGTACGCGCGTGGATATAATGTCTCACTGTAATACAGAATGCAGATAGAACGTTTGAAGCTTGCCTCAATGCCTAGCTGTCTGCAACTGAGTTAGTGCGTATACATATAGGAAACTGATGTCTTCTGATCCCTCCATTTTTACTCCGAAAGATCAACACTTCTCAATACCAGGCCCGGTTGGGCAACTCGAGGCATTGGCCCGGGGAGCCAGCTCTACCGAAAAAGAAAGCCTGGGTGACTGGCTTGTCGTTGTCTGCCACCCGCATCCCCAGCATGGAGGAACCATGCACAACAAGGTGGTAACCACCGTCGCCAGGGCGGCCCGGGAGCAGGGGCTGGACTCGCTGAGGTTTAATTACCGCGGGGTAGGCAAAAGCGAAGGAGAATATGGCGAATTTAATGGCGAATGCGAAGATTTTCGCGCGGTGATTGACTGGATTCAAAGGGGAACGGGCAAGACAAAGCTTATCTTTGCCGGGTTTTCTTTTGGCTCGGCCGTTGTGGCCGCCGAGTCAGGCGAAGTGGATCAGCTTCAGCATATGGTGCTTATTGCACCACCTGTTGAGCGATATCCCTATCCGAAACAATTTCCTGTGCCTGTATCTGTGATACAGGGTGCTGACGATGAAATTGTCGAGGCGGATGGCGTCACAAACTGGGTCCGCCAGATTGAATCGCCCTACGATTATTATTACTCCAGTAATACGTCCCATTTCTTTCATGGAAAATTGGTCGAGCTTCGCAACAAGCTGCGTGCAATCTTCGGGTTGACGACCTCCTGAGAACATGAGCAGCTCAATGGGAACGCCACTCGAGATTTACCAGAAAGATCTGGAGAAAGAGGAATTTGTTGCGGATGCGGCGCAAGCATTGGCTGTTAGTAAGCTGGAGGCTTTATATAAGGCGCTGGTAGCACAGGAGAAGCCTCGACTGCTTGGTAAATGGTTTGGTAAAGCCCGTAAAGAGCCCCAGCGTGGCCTGTATTTATGGGGTGGTGTGGGGCGAGGCAAGACTTACCTGATGGATATCTTTTTTGATTCATTGCCTTTCCCGCAAAAAATGCGGTTGCACTTTCATCGCTTTATGCGCCGCGTACATGCAGATTTAAGAACGTACAAGGGAGAGGTAAACCCATTGGAAAAAGTTGCCGATGGTATTGCCAGGGAAGCCCGCGTCCTTTGTTTTGACGAGTTTTTTGTTACGGATATTACCGATGCCATGATTTTGGCGAATATGCTGGAGGCATTATTTGAGCGTGGAGTCACGCTGGTCACCACGTCCAATATTGTTCCTGATGATTTATACAAGGATGGACTGCAGCGGTCCCGGTTTATACCCGCGATTGAGTTGATTAAAAAACATACGGAAGTGCTCAATGTAGATGGCGGGGTTGACTACCGATTGCGGGCACTGGAGCGTGTTGAATTATACCACTCGCCCTGGGATGAAGAAGCGCGCGGGATCATGTGGGCAAACTTTGAAAACCTGGTACCCGATGCCAATGAGGTAGAGCGAAATACCTGGATTGATGTCAATGGCCGAAAAATAGCGGTTGAAGCGATTTGTGAAGATGTGATCTGGTTTGATTTTTATGCGATTTGCGATGGGCCGCGTAGCCAGAATGATTACATAGAGCTGTCCTGTGAGTTCCATGCCGTGTTGATCAGTAATGTTCCCGCCTTTAAGCAAAAAGACGACCAGGCCAGGCGTTTTATCAATCTGGTTGATGAATTTTATGATCGCCATGTCAATTTGATACTTGGTGCTGAAGTGCCGCTTGATGCCCTCTATGTCGAAGGGCGGCTCGCGTTTGAATTCCAGCGTACACAAAGCCGGTTGCTGGAAATGCAATCGAAAGAATATTTGGGAAGGGCCCATCTGGCCTAATCCAGAATTTTCTATTGCTTTAAAAGACAAAGATCACTAAAATCGCGCCTCCTTTTTCGGGGTATGCCCGAAAGCCCGGCGACTGTCCGGGAAAGAGGTCCTGTTCAGGGACACTGAAAACAAATTTTTAATGGTAAGCCACAGGCGGATAACATGAAGACTATTAGTGCCAATCCGGCTACCGTTAAGCGCGACTGGTATGTCGTGGACGCCACAGATAAAACGCTGGGACGTCTATCGGCTGAAATCGCCAGCCGCCTTCGCGGTAAGCACAAACCGGAATACACCCCTCACGTTGATACTGGCGATTACATCGTCGTGATCAACGCAGAAAAAGTTCGAGTTACTGGTAACAAAAGCAGAGACAAAATGTACTACAGGTATACCGGGTACATAGGTAATCTGAAATCAACCAGTTTTGAAAAACTTGTCGTAGAACACCCAGAGCGGCCTATCCGTCTGGCAGTAAAAGGCATGCTCCCTCGTGGTCCACTGGGTAGCGAAATGCTTAAGAAGCTGAAGATCTACGAAGGCGCAGAGCATCCACATACTGCTCAGCAGCCACAAGTACTTGAACTATAAAGGAGTGGTTGCCATGAGTGAGACATACTACGGAACGGGTCGCCGCAAGACCTCCACTGCTCGAGTATTCCTGAGTTCGGGAAGCGGGCAAATCCTGATTAATGGCCGCAGCATTGAAGACTACTTCGGTCGTGAAGTGGCTCGCATGATTGTTCGCCAACCACTGGAAGTGGCGGAAGCGGCAGAGAAATTCGATGTCAAGGCCACGGTGAAAGGTGGTGGAAGCTTCGGACAGGCTGGTGCATTGCGTCACGGGATTACCCGCGCGCTAATGCAGTACAACGAAGAGCTGCGCAGGCCTCTGCGAGAAGCGGGTTACGTTACCCGTGATGCACGTGAAGTGGAGCGCAAGAAAATCGGTCTGCACAAAGCACGTAAACGTCCGCAATTCTCTAAACGTTAATTGTTGCCGGATATCAAAAGCCCGCCCAGAGCGGGCTTTTTTGTGCCTGGAAGGGGGTAACCACAAAAAAATTCCGGTTATTTTCTAATTGGTTGATTTGTAAATGTTTTTTCTGGGTATAAAACGGATTTGTCGACAGGCTTTCCTTGCTTAAAAAGTCCCAATTTAATAGAATTGCGCGCGTTTTTTTGTCGCCGAAGAGCCCGCCACCAATAAAAGCCCCTTTTTGGTTGGCTGTCCCACCAGTGCAGGCTTTTCGACCAAACTTTCCGTGGAGAAATACATGAGTCAAGACGGTGTGAATCAAAGCCGCCGCAACTTCCTTACAGGTGCTACCTGTGTGGTAGGGGCTGTCGGCGTTGGGGGAGCAGCGGTTCCATTTGTTAAATCCTGGGTGCCCAGTGCCAAAGCCAGGGCGGCTGGCGCTCCTGTAAGAGCAAACATTTCCAAGATTGAGCCAGGCCAGATGATCACGGTTGAGTGGCGTGGCAAGCCCGTTTATATCGTACGTCGAACGCCTGAAGTTCTTGAAACCCTTGCCAATGAGGCTCGCGATCTGGTCGCAGACCCCGATTCAGCAGAAGAGCAACAGCCTGCCTATGTGTCTGGTGATGCCCGTGCAATTGAAGGGCACGAAGAGTTTTTGGTAACAGTAGGTCTTTGCACCCATCTGGGTTGTGCGCCAACGTATCGTCCTGACGTAGGCGCCCAGGACCTGTCCAGTGGCAACCAGGAGTGGATAGGCGGGTTTTTCTGCCCTTGTCACGGTTCCAAGTTCGACCTTTCCGGGCGGGTTTATAGCGGTGTCCCTGCGCCAACCAACCTGGAAGTTCCCCCATATCGCTATGAAACCGATACCGTCATTGTTATCGGCGAAGATCCGGAGACCGCATAATGAATTGGCTTAAAGCTTTAGGTGGCTGGGTGGACAGCCGCATGCCCATGCTCCAGCGCGAGTGGAAATACCACATGGCGGAGTACTACGCCCCCAAGAATTTTAATTTCTGGTACTTCTTTGGCGTACTTTCCCTTTTGGTTCTCGTTATTCAGCTGGGTACCGGTATCTGGCTTTTGATGAGCTATAACGCTTCTGCTGAAGGTGCTTTTGCCTCCGTCGAATACATCATGCGTGATGTGGAGATGGGCTGGATTATCCGCTATATGCACTCTACCGGGGCCTCGGCATTCTTTGTTGTGGTCTATATGCATATGTTCCGTGGCTTGCTGTACGGCTCGTATCGAGCACCGCGAGAGCTTGTATGGATCTTCGGCATGACCATCTACGTTGTCCTGATGGCCGAGGCCTTCCTGGGCTACGTTCTTCCCTGGGGCCAAATGTCCTACTGGGGTGCCCAGGTGATTATCTCCCTGTTTGGTGCCATCCCTGTCTGGGGTGATGCCATCGTTGAGTGGATACGGGGCGACTACCTGATTTCCGGCATTACGTTGAATCGTTTTATGTCACTCCACGTGGTGGCATTGCCAATTATCCTGCTTGCCCTGGTCGTCATGCATATCCTGGCCCTGCATGAAGTGGGCTCCAACAACCCTGATGGCATCGAAATCAAGAAGAACAAGGACGAGAACGGCAAGCCTCTGGATGGTATTCCTTTCTATCCGTATTACCTGCCTGTGCACGATATGCTGGCGATCATCGTCTTCCTGTTTGTGTTCTGTACCATCATGTTCTTCTTCCCTGAGATGGGCGGTTACTTCCTTGAGCATGCCAATTTTGAAGAGGCGAATCCCCTCAAGACGCCTGACCATATTGCGCCAGTTTGGTATTTCACACCGTTCTACTCAATGCTCAGGGCGGTGCCTGACAAGCTGGGCGGGTTCATGGTGATGGCGGCAGCGATCGCCGTTATGTTTGTCCTGCCCTGGCTGGATAAAAGTCCGGTCAAGTCGATTCGATACAAGGGCAAAACCTGGAAAACCATGATTCTGCTTTTTGCTACAAGCTTTATCATTTTGGGTGTTTTGGGCGTGAAGGCTCCGACGCCAGCCCGCACTTTGTTGGCACAAATATGCACGGTCTTTTATTTCTTCTTCTTTATCGGTATGCCCTGGTGGTCGAAGAAGGATACCTTTAAGGAGCCGCCTGAGCGCGTCACCATGCAAGGTCTGGGACTGGGCACGTTTGCATTGGGATTGCTGGTGGTTCTGATCCTTAGCTGGATTCCGTTAAAAGCAGTTGGTGCTGAAGCCGCCTATGAGTGCGGTACGATTCCCTGTGAAGCGTTTGATGCCGATCTCGGTGACAAACCCAGTCTGCAAAACGGCGCCAAGTGGTATATGAATTACTGTTATGGTTGTCATTCCACAAAATATGCCCGCTATGAACGAGTTGCCGATGATCTGGGAATACCTCATGACATCGCTATGGAAAACCTGGTCTTTACTGACCAGAGAATTGGTGAATTGATGACCATTGGTATGCCCAGGGAAAATGCCAAGGCTGCCTTTGGTACGGCCCCTCCGGACTTAACGCTGGTCGCGCGGGCGCGGGGCGATGAGTGGCTGTATAACTATCTAAAGAATTTTTACGCGGATGATTCACGTCCCCTGGGGGTCAATAACCGTGTCTTCACCGATGTGGGTATGCCGCACGCAATGCTCGAGTTGCAGGGGCTGCAAACCTGTGTCCAGGCTGAGCACGATGAGGAACACGCTGCCTCTGAATGTGCCGAGCTGGAAATTCTGGAAGGAAATGAGGGCCAGATGAGCCCGGAAGAGTTTGATCAGGTGGCTTATGACCTGACCAACTTCCTGGTTTATATGGCTGAGCCTATGGCGGAAGAGCGTAAGCAAATTGGTGCGGGCGTCCTTATCTTTCTGAGTATTTTCTTTGTGCTTGCATGGCTGTTGAATCGCGAGTACTGGCGTAACCTACATTAATAACAAGATACCAACGCTATAATGAGTATGCTTAATCGTTCAACCATGGCGCTGTTGTCAGACCCTGGTTGCCATTACTCCCAGCGAGTGCGCATTGTGCTCGCTGAAAAGGGAGTGACCTGTGATATAGAGGATTACACCCCGGAAACGGTTCCAGCAGAACTTGCCGACCTGAATCCCTATAATTCGTTACCGACGCTCGTGGACCGTGATCTGGTGCTCTATGACTCCCGTGTGATGATGGAGTACCTGGATGAGCGCTTTCCCCATCCTCCCTTGCTGCCCGTATATCCGGTTGCCAGGGCGCAAGCGCGTTTGTGGATGCAGCGAATCGAGCGTGACTGGTGCCCTGCGGTTGATCGGCTAATGCTGGGCAAGGGTTCTGCGGAAGATGCCAAGATATTAGGGCAGAGCCTGACCGGCATTGCCCCGATCTTTAGTGAAATGCCTTTCTTTATGAGTGAAGAATTCACTTTGACTGACTGTTGTCTGGCTCCGATACTCTGGCGTTTGAACCAAATGGGTGTCAGTATTCCCAAGAGTCGTCAAACAAAGCCGCTTTATGATTACATGGCAAGACTTTTCACGCGTGACGCATTTAAGGAAAGTCTCTCAATTCAGGAAAAGGAAATGGCGTCACCTGTGTAGTTCAGGTAGAAGCTTATGACCCCGAGCCGTCCCTATTTATTGCGCGCGTTGTATGAGTGGATTCTCGATAACAACGCCACACCGCATATTCTGGTCAATGCTTTTCAGGGAGAAGTGCAGGTGCCGCAGGATTATGTGAAAGACGGCCAGATTGTCCTGAATATAGCGCCCAGTGCGGTTAAGGCACTTTCCCTTGGTAATGAGCTCATTACCTTCAATGCCCGTTTTCGTGGCATTCCCATGGATATTTCTGTTCCGCTGAATGCCGTGATCGGTATTTACGCCAAGGAAAATGGCCGAGGAATGATGTTTGAAGAAGGAGTAGGTCCGGATACGCCTCCACAACCCAACGGTCCAGACAGTAACACGCCTACTCCCCGTGGCGGCGGCAAGCCCTCTCTCAGGGTAGTTAAATAAAAAAAGGCCAGCTGATACTGGCCTTTTTTGTTTCCAGTCCAGCAAACCGACTAGTCAATGTACTCGAATACCTTGACTACACGCCTTACGCCCGAAGTCAGGCTGGTTACGTGAGCGGCCGTATCGGATTGCTCACGGGTAACCAGCCCCATTAAATAAGCCACGCTGTCCTGAACGACAACATCGATATCTGTGCCGTCCAGGTCGGTCTCCCTCGACAGGTTAAACCGGATTTTGGTGTGGATATAGGTGTCGTTGGTTCTGGACATAAACGAGCTGTTTCCGCGAATGGCCAGCTCATTATGGACAATGCGAACATTGGCGACGTCCTGTGCCGTTTTCATGGCCAGGCTACGCGCTTCCTCATTGGGAACTTCCCCGGTCAATAACACAACGGCATTGAAGCTGTGGACGTCGATATGCGCGTCTTCCAGACTCGGATGCGCCCTGGATATATTGTGCTGAACCACTGTCTCGATCGTCTGGTCATCCAGCCGCGCACCATAACTGCGCTTGTTCGAGCTGGTTTCAATGGGGTCTTTTTTGACAACATCCAGCACTGTGTTGCAGCCGCCCAGCATGCCGAGGAAAAAAGCCATGAAAATAGAAATGCGAAGGGTTTTTAAATCAAACATAAATTAACGACGTTGTGTTAAACGGGATGTCCAAATAATCGATGATCAATTAATGCTGCCAGTGTCAGGCCAACTGCGGTGATACTGCAAAGGTAGTTCATACGCGACTCATTATCCAGTGTTAGGTTAATAAAGCTTGAATCGTCGAGATGATAAGTATAGCTATGCCCTACCAGGATGGCTGGCAATCCAATGTGGTTAATGGTCTCGTAGAGCACGGATAACTTTTCGTTCTTGCCGCCTGATGGTCGGCTGTCCTGGCTATTTTGAAAGAGGATGAGCACATCCTCGGGGGAGGCCAGGGCCCTGATCTCGCGCGTTAAACGCTCCGGACTGGCATTGCCGTCTGCCAGGAGACAGGGCAGGGGTGGACGGTCCAGCTGTGAGCTATTGAACATTTCATCCGCAAATAGCTCGGCAATAGGCTGGCCGTCACCCAAACCCAGTGCAATGATTTTCTTTTCGGCTAACAGTTTTTCAGACATCTGCCCGGCGGCATCTATCATTTGGGATTCCAGTGAATCGGGAATATTGCCGATGGCCATTCCTGCAAGCTCCAGCCGGGAGCGCAACTCATCTTGCATCAGAATAAGCCCTCAAATGCATTTTTTATCCAGTCAATATCCTGCTTTTGATTCCCATTGCCCTGGAAAGCAATCACATCAAATCGGTAGGAAAAAAGCATTTGTGGGTCCTGTTCCTGAATCCAGCGCAATGCGGCCTTGGTTAATCGTTTCTGTTTGTTCAAATCAACGAACTCGCTGGCAGTGCCAAAATGGTTATTGCGCCGGTATTTAACTTCTATAAACAGCCGCTGCGAACCTTTTTCCGCAATAATATCCAATTCGCCAAATTTATAAGATTTGTTTTTATCAATAATGCTGAACCCTTGCCTTAGCAAGAATTTAGCGGCCTGGCTTTCTGCATCAGATCCCTTAAGTAAATTGGCCAGCTTCCCTTTCATGCCACTTGATATTTATGTCGGTCGTTAGTTGTTTACTGGTCGTGCGGTCCCACCGATAAATTCTGCCCAAACCTGTTCTCTTTCAAGGTCATTGCCTTGACTGTCTTTGCTTAGCTTGCCAAGCACGCCACGGTATATGGTATCGGGTGCTTCCTGGAGCTGTATCAGACGCTGTGAAAGATAGAAGCTGTCTATCCCAAGAGCCTGCATGCGCAGGGCAGTGGCCGAGGCTCCGGTCTGGCTGGAGATGCTGTTGCGAAGCTGATTGTCATTATTGAGGATCCAGGGCATGGTCGAAAACTCGATACCGTCCAGGTCGCGGTCGGCACTGGGATCAGGAAATCCGGAGTATATGCTTGAGGTTGCAAAGACCGGAATATCCTCCGCAAAGAAAAATGCCAGCATGGGTTTTAGTTGCCTGGCTTGCGAAGGTGATGCCGCCAGGAACAGGGCGTCAACATCCTGGCGCCGCCTGGGAGTGAATTCCAGTACTTTTCCCAATTCCGCCTGTAGGGCGTTCTTGCGTGCAATACTTTCGTCTACGTGCAGATTGCGCTCGAGGAGATCGGCGTGGGTGGTGCTATCACCATAGCGGGCGAAAGCAGCCAGGTTGCCACCTTCGGCAATCCAGAAATCGGTAAATGCCTCGCCTGCCCGATAACCCCATTCGCTGTCAGGTACCAGGGCAATAGCGCTTTGGTGGCCTTCCTGCAAAGCCCGGACAGCAGCTTGTTGTGCTTCCTGCTCGACATTCAGGGACAGGCCCAGAACAGGCTTTTCCCCAAGGTCCATGTCTTCTGGAAGATTGTTCAGAGCCAGTGTCGGCACATCCGGCATGATCTCGACATAGTTGGCAACTGTATTGCGATCAAGCGGGCCGATAACCAAATCGAATTCTTTCTCATAGAGTTGCCGGACGATGCTGTTAATGTTGTTGGCGTTGGTATCAAATATCTCGATACCGTGCGGGGCAAGCGGGTCTTCGGGATCAAGATTACCTGCCTGATAGCTGTCGGCGCGTGCGGCCATGTAACCATCAAGTATGGCATTCCCTGCGGCGGCCAAATCACCCGACAGGGGTAATAGTATTGCGACCCGTGGGCGATCACTGGATGCAATTTGCTCCAGAAGGGCAAAGCTGGCTGGCGGGTTGAGCCGGGCCGGATGGTCGTAGTAATTATCCTGCCAGAGCAGGTACTCAAGATATTGGTCTGTTACCCTCCCGGTGCTCTGGTTGTTGATTTGCGCCAGGGCGATCCAGCCTTCTGTTTCCGGGCTGGCGTAGGGCGCGCTGGGCAGGGAATCGACCAGAGTCAAGCTTTTCCAGAGACCATTGCGAAGCTGGGCTTGTTCCGGGTTTTCCGCAATAGAGAGAGCAAAGTCATAGACTCGAAATGCTCGCTGATAATCTCCCAAAAGCAAGCTCAGTTGTGCGGTGGCATTTGCCCAGCGGCTTTTTATGTCGTTATCAAGTGTGCGCAGTTCCTGCTGCACCCAGGACTCATCCAGCAGATCCAGTGCGGTGGCCAGTTCACCACGTTCGCGGTAATAATCTGACAAGGTGAGTTGCCGGGATACTTTTTGTTCGGCATCAAGCAGCTCCGCGTTTAGCTCGCGGAGGAGAAAATAAGCCCGGTCGTGAAAGCCCTCGTCATACCAGCTAAGTGCCGCCAAATATTGGTAGACTGCGCGTTCAGTTTCATCGTTCGTGGTGTTGGCCAGATGCTCGTATCGTAGTGCGTCTTCCGAGGGCGCAGCTGCTTCAGTTTGAGTGCCTGAGGGAGAGCTTTGGGTAGAGCCACAACCCTGAAGCACCAGACTAATGGCGAAGATAGTGGCGAAAATCAGCCGGGAGGCAAAAGTTTTTTTCATGGCAAACGCAAAGCTCTTTGTAGTTGCAACACCAATTGGCAACCTGGGGGATATGGTACCTCGCGCCATTGAATGTCTTCAATCGGTAGATTTAATTGCTGCGGAGGATACCCGTCGTACGGGGCAACTATGCCAGCACTTTGATGTGCGTACGCCCATGTGTGCCTACCACGAACATAATGAGCTGGATCAGGCGCATTCACTGGTTCGTCAGCTTGAAAGCGGCAAACAAATCGCACTTGTTTCCGATGCAGGCATGCCGCTGGTCTCGGATCCCGGCTATCGCCTGATCAAGCTCGCCCGTGAGGCCGGTATTGAAATCACGGTGATCCCTGGTGCCTGTGCCCTGATTACCGCGCTAGCTGGCTCGGGGCTGCCCAGTGATCGCTTTACTTTTTTGGGCTTTCCGCCACCCAAAAAACAGGCAAGGGAGAAATGGCTTTCCGTGATTGCGTCTGCACCTGAAACCCTGATCTGTTACGAATCCAGTCATCGCATAAGGGAGTCGCTGGAGAGCATTAAAAATGTGTTGGGGAATCGTCAAATATGCGTGGCGAGAGAAATAACCAAAACATTTGAAACCTGGCTTTACGGTGCAGCCATGGATGTCATTGCCCAGATGGATCTTGATGCGAACCAACTGAGAGGAGAGTTTGTCCTGGTCATTCAGGGCGCGGAAAAAACTTCGGGAGAAAGCCGGGAAATAGAGAAATACATGCGTATTCTGATGCGCAACCTGCCGTTAAAAAAAGCTGCCGCTGTTGCCTCAGAGTTGCTGGATGAGCGAAAAAACGACTGTTATCAGGCGGGGCTTGATTTGAAAGACAAATCGCCTGACCAGAACGGGAAAGAATAGGCAGGCTGGTCTGTACGAGGAGTTGCATAACATGCGAATAGGTGTGCCCAAGGAAATTAAGCCGCAGGAATACAGGGTTGGTTTGACGCCAGCCTCTGTGGCTGAATTAGTAGCTGCTGGGCGTTCAGTGTTTGTCGAACATGGGGCAGGTATCGGTTCCGGCTTCCCCGACGCAGACTATGAAAAGGCAGGTGCAGAAATTGTGTCGGATGCCGGTCGGCTATTCGAGCTTGCCGACATGATTGTCAAGGTCAAGGAGCCCCAGCCACAAGAGTGTCAAATGCTTCGTGCCGGCCAGATCCTGTTTGCCTACCTTCATCTTGCCCCGGACGAGACTCTGTCCCGACGACTGGTAAATTCAGGGGCAACCTGCATCGCTTACGAAACCATCACCGATAATGAGGGCCGACTGCCATTGCTGACACCCATGTCACGCGTTGCTGGACGGGTCGCAGTACAGGAAGGGGCGCATCATCTGTGCAAGCCGCAGGGTGGGCGAGGATTATTGCTAGCAGGTGTCGAAGGCGTTGAACCTGCACAGGCCCTGGTGCTTGGTGCCGGTGTTGTGGGGGAAAATGCCATGCAGGTGGCGCTGGGCATGGGAGCCAGGGTTACTGTCCTGGACAAGTCAGAAAAGCGACTTGAACAGCTTGTGCAAACCTATGGTGAGCGAGCCCAGTTTGAGCTCTCCACTGAAGCACAAATCAGCCGGTATTTGCCCCAGGCGGATCTGGTGATTGGTGCCGTACTGACGCCAGGAGGCAAGGCCCCCATGGTTATTAACAGAGAGCATCTGGCCCTGATGAACGAAGGTGCCGTGCTGGTTGATGTGGCAATTGACCAGGGAGGGTGCTTTGAAACTTCCAGGCCAACGACGCATTCTGAGCCGACTTTTATCGTCGATGGGATCGTGCATTACTGTGTGACCAACATGCCGTCTTCCGTTGCCCGTACGGCGACGTTGGCGCTAAATCAGGCAACGCTGCCGTACGTATTGAAATTATCGTCTGGAGGCATTCAGGCCCTGCTGGCTGATGAGCATTTAAGAAACGGCCTGAACGTGCACAGGGGAAAGATCACGCTGGAAGTTGTTGCCCGCGACCAGGGCCTTGAATATGTGCCGGCATTATCTACATTGGAGAGCTCTTAAAATTGACTCTCCCTGGAGTCGGGCCTATGCTTCGCGCCGAGTCAGCCAGGCAATCGCCGATACGCTTGTGTATCGGAGGAAAGTCCGGGCTCCATAGGGTAGGACGCCTGCTAACGGCAGGGGCGCGTGAGCGCACGGAAAGTGCAGCAGAGAGTAGACCGCCTCCATCTTCGGAGGTAAGGGTGAAAGGGTGCGGTAAGAGCGCACCGCACAGCTGGTAACAGTCTGTGGCAAGGTAAACCCCGTTCGGAGCAAGGCCAAATAGGAATCCTGAAGGTGTGACCCGCACTGGATTCGGGTAGGCTGCTAGAGGTATTCGGTGACGGATGCCCCAGATGAATGATTGTCGCGGCCTTTTGGGCTGACAGAACCCGGCTTATGGCTGACTCAATTTTTCTCCAATTTTCGCCCTTATTTTTTGATCTAAAAAAATAATTCTTATTCCAAAAAAATCTAATTTCTTTTAAAGATGTTAGGTTTTTTTTGCATCCGGCTGTTTTTGATCGGGTAGTGTTTTCTCTCTTTTCTCCCACATCTCTCCAAACCACTAAGTTACTGGTGCTATTGGTTTTTTTGGATTTTTTCCTCTATTGACTTGGATATTTTCAGGTCTATAGTGCAATCCAGTGGTAAAAAATCCCAAATTGTGGGTAATTGTGGTTTATCTGCTGATGCTTTCGTAAGCATGAGCGGGGGAGATAGAGGACCAATACAGTGTTTCGCGGCATACATTCAATCAATATGGACGCAAAGGGGCGCATGTCCGTGCCAGCCCGTTTTCGCGACCAGTTGTTGTCTGCGTGTGATGGGCACGTTGTGGTCACAATCGACCCGAACACAAAGAACCTGGCGTTGTATCCCCTGCCGCGTTGGGAAGAAATTCAGGAAAAAATCGAAGCCTTGCCCTCTATCAATCCACAAGCGCGTCGATTACAGCAGCTGTTTATAGGTCACGCATCCGATCTGGATATGGATGGCAATGGCCGCATTCTCGTTCCGCCTATGTTGCGTCGTTATGCCGAACTGGAAAAAGGTTTAATTCTTCTCGGGCAGGGGCAGAAGATCGAGATTTGGTCAGAAGCGCTCTGGGAAACCCGCTTCGAGGATATTCAAAATATGTCGGATGGCCTGGAAGAGCTACCCGAAGAAATGCGTTCGCTGTCTTACTAGAGGTGATCTGGTAATGGCGTCCTTCAAACACACCACTGTCCTACTCAATGAAGCCGTTGATGCCCTCATGGTTGATGTGAATGGTATTTATATTGATGGAACCTTCGGTCGCGGTGGTCATAGCAGCCTCATACTCGATCGCCTGGGAAGTTCCGGGCGGCTGATGGCCGTTGATAGGGATCCCGAGGCGATAGAGGACGGGAAAGCGCGACTCCAAAATGAGTCGCGTCTTTGTTTCAGGCACAGTGAATTTTCCCAAATAGGTCGCCTGGCGGAAGAGATGGGCTGGAAGGCCAAGGTTTCCGGTGTGTTGCTTGACCTTGGGGTGTCCTCGCCACAACTGGACGCAGCAGAGCGTGGTTTTAGTTTTATGGCGGATGGGCCGCTGGATATGCGTATGAATCCCACGGCCGGGCCAAGCGCCTCGGAGTGGTTGCAGAAAGTAGATCTTGAAGACCTGGTTCGTGTGCTTAAAGAATACGGTGAAGAACGATTTGCCCGTCGGATTGCGACAGCGATTGTGGAGCGCAGAGCAAGTGGGCCTATACAGACAACCTCAGAGCTGGCGCAGATCATCGATGCTGCTACCCCGGTGAAAGACCCTCACAAGCATCCCGCAACTCGCAGTTTTCAGGCGATACGCATTCAGATTAATTCCGAGCTGGATGAAGTACGCAAAGCACTTGAGGATGCGTTGACACTGCTGGCAATAGGTGGACGCCTGGTTGTGATCAGTTTCCATTCGCTGGAAGATCGTCTGGTGAAACGCTTTATGCGTGATCGATCGCGAACTGCCCGCTTGCCCAGGGGTATTCCCGTGATGGCGTCTCAGCAGGAGCAGCCACCACTCAAACTGGTAGGAAAGGCGATCAAGCCCTCCGCTGAAGAAATTTCGGTCAACCCGAGAGCAAGAAGTGCGGTGATGCGTGTGGCGGAGAGGGTAGCCTGATGAAAGATCTGCTCTTCGAAAAATTTACGATCTCCCTGCTTTGGGTTGCCGTGATCACCTCGGCACTCCTGGTTGTGTGGGCCACCAACGAAACGCGTTCACAAACCAGCTATCTTCTTGGGCTGCGTTCAGAGGCTAATAATCTGCAGGTGGCTCACGGTCAGTTGCAACTACAGGAGCGTGCGCTTACATCGGCCGCGGGGGTTGAGCGTGTAGCCACCGGGCGCCTCGGTTTGAAATTTCCTACCGATAAGGAAATAGGGGTGCTGTTGCCATGAGTCGTGGAGCAACACCCAGGCCCCGTCGCCAGGATCCAAAAACAGGCATTCTGGGATCCTGGGCAACAAACTGGCGCTTTATGGTTGTGCAATTTTCTGTGGCGCTTCTCGGGCTGGGGCTCGCGCTGCGTATCGCCAGCTTGCAGGTCATGCCGGATGTCGAACAGGGCTACCAGTTTTTGCAGTATCAGGGGCAGGTTCGGACGATTCGTGAACAGGAAATCCCCGCCTATCGTGGTGCAATTACTGACAGAAATGGTGAGCCCCTGGCGATTAGCACACCCCTGGCAGCGCTTTGGCTGAACCCGGGGGTATTTGATCCGTCAAACCTGCCCCGCCTGGCAGAGGCTCTTGAGGTCTCTGCGACGGATCTCGAAAAACGTTTCTCCAGATATCAGGACAGTCAGTTTATGTATCTGCGCCGGGGCATGTCCCCAGCGGAAGCCCGAGAAATCATGGAGTTAAAAATGCTGGGCCTCAATGTGCAGACGGAGTATCGGCGCTTTTATCCGGAAGCCGAGGTCACTGCACAGGTCGTCGGACTGACCGATATCGATGATCGCGGTATCGAAGGTGTCGAGCTGGGTTTTGAGTCGGTATTGCGTGGCCAGTCAGGCAGTGAGCGGGTAGTCAAGGATCTTCGCGGGCAGGTAGTAGAACGACTGGGTCTGGTTAAGGCCGTTGAGCCCGGGTCGGATATTCAGCTGACAATTGATTTGCGTCTTCAATACATCGCTTACCGGGCGTTGAAAGCGGCGGTGACCAAGCATCAGGCCAAGGCAGCGTCAATGGTCATTATGGATCCCGAGAGCGGTGAAGTGCTGGCGATGGTCAGTCAACCATCCTTTAACCCCAACTCGCGTGATTTTAATCCCAACGCCATGCGTAATCGTGCGGTGGTGGATAGCTTCGAGCCGGGTTCAACCGTTAAGCCTTTTACACTGGCGGCTGCGCTTGAACAGCGGATCGTGCAGCCTTCTACCCGGGTAAATACGTCCCCGGGATACATGCGTGTTGGCGGCAATCTGATACAGGATCCAGTGAATTATGGTGAGCTGGATGTGCGCACTGTACTGGCCAAGTCCAGCCAGGTTGGCACAGTAAAAATAGCCATGGAGATGGAGCCGGAAGCCTTACACGATATGTTTCAGCGCGTCGGGCTGGGCACGCCTCCAGGTATGGGTTTTCCTGGTGAACTGGGCGGTGTGTTGCCCCAGAGAAACCGTTGGAGTGATATTCAGCAGGCGACTTTTTCTTTCGGTTACGGTCTGACTGCCACCTCTTTGCAATTGGCCCAGGCGTACAGCGTGCTCGCCAATGGAGGCACAAGAGTGTCGCCCCGGCTGGTTCAGGGCACTGCTGGTATTCCCGATGAGCAAGTCATGGACAAGGATATCGCCGCCACTATTCGCGAGATGATGGTTGATGTGGTAGATCATGGAACAGGCACCCGTGCCCAGATTGAAGGCTATTCCGTGGCTGGCAAGACGGGCACGGGGCATCTGGTAGGTGCCGGTGGCTATGAAGATGATCGCTATGCATCCCTTTTTGCCGGTATGGTTCCTGCCGATAACCCCAAACTGGTTGCCGTTGTCGTGATTACTGATCCACAGGCTGGCGACTATTTTGGTGGCCTGGTCGCCGCGCCAGTGTTCTCGGAAGTATTGAGCGATGCACTGCGCATTCTTCGTATTATTCCGGAAGATGCATCCCAGCGGGTGGCAGCACGATGAGCGCGATGATATCCCCCGTGCCACTTGGGAAAATAGCACCCCAATTCGATCCGGCAGTTCAGGGAATGCTGATCACCGGTTTGAGCTCGGATTCGCGAACAGTTAAATCGGGCAATCTGTTTGTTGCCTTGCGTGGCTATGGTCGGCCCGGAACCGAATTTGCCGAAGAGGCCGTCAACTCAGGCGCCGTCGCCATTATTTCAGATTTGCCCGAAGTCGAGCAGTTAACACTGGATGTGCCGGTGGCATTGGTGCCGGAACTGCCAGCTCGCCTTTCATTTATGGCGGGTGAATTTTACGGGCATCCCAGTCATGCCCTTGATGTCATCGGTATCACGGGTACCAATGGTAAGACCAGCTGCTGTTTTTGGTTGAGCTGGCTGCTGAACCAGTTAGGTAAACCATCCGGGCATATAGGCACATTGGGTGCGGGCATGCCTTTGAGCACTGGTTACAAGCCCACTGGATTTACGACCCCTGATGCGATCCAGGCACAGTGTCTGCTGTCCGAATGCCTTAGTGAAGGCGCCGAGGCGGTTGTGATGGAGATCAGTTCCCATGGTCTTGATCAGGGGCGGGTAGCGGCTGTGCGCTTTGATGCTGCCCTGTTCACCAACCTGAGCCAGGATCATCTGGATTATCACGCAGACATGGAAGCCTATCTGCAAGCCAAGCTGATTTTGTTCAGGCAGGAAGGCTTAAAGCGTGCAGTGGTCAATCTGGACGAGCCTGTGTCCGCACGCATTCTGGATGAGCTTGATTCACGGGTAGACGTCTTTGACTACAGTCTGTCGAAGCGCCAGGCAGATCTTTATTTTGCCTCCATAGTGCCGGCAAAGGCTGCCTATGAGGTTGAATTTGCAGGCAGGTGGGGGCAACAAAAACTGCGTATTCCTGTAGTTGGACGCTATAACCTCAGCAATATCCTGGCTGTGACAGCAACGCTGCTCGCGAGAGGTGTTTCCATGGAGGTACTTGCTCCACTGTTGGAAAAACTGCCAAGCGTTCCAGGCCGCATGCAGGTTATCGAGCCGGTTTCTGCCAAATTGCCACGGGTGGTAGTGGATTATGCGCATACGCCTGATGCCGTCGCGTCTGTGCTGGCCGCATTGCGTGAGCAAACCGGGGGCAAACTGATTGTTGTGCTGGGTTGTGGCGGTGATCGAGACAAGGCCAAGCGGCCGCAAATGGCGCGTGAGGCAGTGCGCCATGCAGATATACAGTTTTTTACCTCGGATAATCCCAGAAATGAAGACCCGCACGCTATCCTGGCTGATATGCAGCAAGGCATTGATGATGCCGACCACGTGCAGGTTATTGTCGATCGGGCGCAAGCAATAAATGCGGCTGTGAACATGGCTGCTGCGGGAGAC
This sequence comes from Pseudomonadales bacterium, assembly GCA_965222065.1. Taxonomy (GTDB): domain Bacteria; phylum Pseudomonadota; class Gammaproteobacteria; order Pseudomonadales; family GM7GCV1; genus GM7GCV1. The sequence goes on along the minus strand of OZ244933.1, from coordinate 991,117 downwards.
CTGGTTGCCGTGCTCGGAAAGGGCCATGAAGACTACCAGATCCTGGGAGATCGACACGTCCATTTCAGCGATGCTGAAGTTTGTCACAACGCGCTCAAGCAGGAGGTGTCAGTATGATGGCTCCTATTTCCTTCGCCAATCTCGCGCACAAATACGGCGGTGTGTTGATTGAGCCGGATGTCAGGGTGCAGTCACTCTGTACCGATTCCCGCACACTTAAACCCGGCCAGGTGTTCCTTGCACTGAAGGGGGGGAACTTCGATGGGCATGAGTATCTGGATACCGCGGTAGACCGGGGTGCCGCTGCGCTGGTCACCGAAAAAGTTCTGCCGAAGAAAGCACCACAATGGATTGTCAGAAACAGTCTGCGCGCGCTCGGTTATATCGCGATGGAAAATCGCCAGGCATTTGCCGGCAAGCTGGTTGCGCTAACCGGCAGTAATGGCAAGACCAGCGTCAAGGAAATGATTGCTTCAATTATAAAACAGAGCGCAGAGGTGCATGCTACACGCGGCAACCTGAATAACCATATTGGTGTTCCCTTGACCTTGCTGGGCTTAAGCCCGGAACATCAGTACGCGGTAATCGAAATGGGCGCGAGTGGACTGGGTGAAATCAACTACCTGAGCGAAATGGCCCAACCGGATGTCGCCCTGGTGAACAATGTGGGTGACGCTCATGTCGGCATGTTTGGCAGTGTCAAAAATATAGAAATTGCCAAAGGTGAGATTTTTAACGGTTTGTCCAATCAGGGCACGGGCGTGGTTAATCTTGATTCCGCCGGTGCCGGGCGCTATCTGGACAAGCTGACCGGTCGACATGTCCTGACGTTTTCTCTTGAAGACCAGCTAGCGGATGTTTCTGCCCGATCAATTCAGCTGGGAGAGACCCAGGCGAGTTTCGAGCTGGTCACGCCCGTAGGCTCAGAAGAGGTTCAACTGCCTGTTTCCGGTCGACACAACGTGGCAAATGCCCTGGCTGCAGCTTCTTGCTGTATCGCGCTGGATATACCGCTGGGCCAGATTGTTCAAGGTTTTCAGCGATTCACCAGTGTGTCCGGCCGTCTGGCTCGCCATCGGTTGCCAAATGGCGCCACAGTAATTGATGACACCTACAACGCCAGTCCCAGTTCGGTACGTGCCGCTGTTGAGCTGCTGCACCTGGCTTCCGGGCAGCGGATTCTGGTGTTGGGTGATATGGCGGAACTGGGGTCCGAATCACTGAGTTTGCATGAAGCCATTGGTCGCTATGCCAGGGACAAGGGCATTGATTATCTTTTTTCAGTGGGCACGGATGCGGCCCAGGCAGCAAAAGCCTTCGGCTCAAATGGTAGGCATTTTGAAAGCAAGGAAGCACTGGTTACTGAGCTTATGTCCCGTCTGGATGCATCAACGACGGTGTTGGTGAAAGGGTCGCGCAGTTCACGAATGGAAGAAATCGTGAACGCAATCAACGAGAGAGGGGTATAGCACGGTGTTATTACTATTGGCAGATTATCTTGAGCAGTATTACTCCGGATTCCAGGTATTTGGCTACCTGACCCTTCGGTCGATTCTGGGCGTGTTAACCGCGTTGGCAATCTCCCTGGTGTTTGGTGCGCCCATGATTCGACGACTGAATTTTATGCAGGTGGGCCAGGCTGTCAGGGATGATGGACCCCAGACACATTTGGTGAAGGCAGGTACTCCCACCATGGGGGGCACCCTGATACTGCTGGCGATCTTTGTAAGCGCGCTGCTCTGGGCGGATCTCACTAATCGCTACGTCTGGGTTGTGCTCCTGGTGACCTTTGGTTTTGGCGCTATCGGTTTTATTGATGACTATCGCAAAGTGGTTTTCAAGGATCCCACGGGTCTGCCCGCGCGCTGGAAGTATCTTGGCCAATCAATTATTGGGCTGGGTGCCGCTGTGTATTTGTATCAAACAGCGACCTTGCCTGCCGAGACGGCCCTGATCGTGCCATTTTTCAAGGATGTCAGTTTGCAGATGGGCCCGTTTTTTATCGTCTTGACGTACTTTGTCATCGTCGGCTCCAGCAATGCGGTCAACCTGACGGATGGTCTGGACGGCCTGGCGATACTGCCCAGCGTTATTATTGGCGGAGCCCTCGGGGTGATCGCTTATCTTGCCGGTCACGCCTACTTTTCCGAATACCTGCAAATTCCCTATATCCCCGGTGCCGGCGAGCTGGTTGTGTTTTCTGCGGCGCTTGCGGGTGCCGGAATGGGGTTTCTCTGGTTCAACACCTATCCGGCCCAGGTGTTTATGGGTGACGTTGGCGCGCTTGCCCTCGGGGCGGCCCTCGGGGTTATTGCCGTGGTTGCCCGCCATGAAATTGTGTTTTTTATTATGTCCGGCGTCTTTGTCGTTGAAACCCTGTCGGTCATTTTGCAGGTGGCTTCGTTCAAGCTAACCGGTCGACGCATTTTTCGGATGGCTCCCCTGCACCACCATTTTGAATTAAAGGGCTGGCCCGAGCCGCGTGTGATTGTGCGGTTTTGGATTATCACTGTGATGTTGGTCCTGTTTTGTCTGGCCACATTGAAAATCCGGTAATGAGAACAGATAAGTGAGAGCAGCTACCGTGACGCAGCTTATATCAACAGACTCCCGCAGGGCACTGATTGGCATCGGTGTTACCGGGCTTTCTGTTGCGCGTTTCCTGCAATCACAGGGGCGTGATTTCGATGCTTTCGATACGCGCGAGAATCCCCCCAGCCTGGAGCAATTCAAGGCACAGTTTCCTGAGGCCCGTTTGCATTTGGGTGAGATCGGTGAGACGGATCTTTTAAATTATTCGGATGTGATCCTGAGTCCTGGAATTGATCCAGGTACTGACTGGGTTCAGTCCGCCGTAAACGCAGGCGCCAAAGTCTATGGCGATATTGAGTTGTTTGCCCAGGCAGTCGATAAGCCAGTGGTGGCGATTACCGGTTCCAATGCCAAAAGTACGGTAACTACGCTGGTTGCTGAAATGGCCAAGGCCGCAGGGATGAAGGTTGGTGTCGGAGGGAATTTGGGGACCGCCGCCCTGGATTTGCTGGCAGAAGAGGCAGATCTTTATGTGCTCGAGCTGTCCAGTTTTCAGCTGGAGTTGTTGGAAAGTCTTCAGCCGGTCGCCGCCTGTATTCTGAATCTCAGCGCTGATCACATGGATCGCTATGCTTCCATGCTGGAGTATCACGCAGCCAAACAGCGCATTTATCGCAAAGCCGAACACCTGGTCTTTAACCGTGAAGATGCACTGACGCAACCCCTGGCGCAGCAGGGACAGACCTCAATCAGTTTTGGGCTGGATAATCCCGATATCAGTGAGTATGGCCTTGGCATTGTCGCCGGGGAAACCTGGTTGATGCGCGGCCATCAAAAAATTGTGCAGGCAGAAAAGATTGCGCTGAAAGGCGCACATAACTGCGCCAATCTTCTGGCTGCAATGGCGCTCGCCGAAGTGGTGAATGTGCCTGTGGACGTCATGGTGAGTGTCGCAAAAACATTCCAGGGTTTGCCTCATCGTTGCCAGTTGGTGTCAGAAGTAAATTCAGTTTCCTGGATTAATGATTCCAAGGCGACCAACGTGGGTGCGGTGGAAGCAGCACTGAAGGGCCTGGGCAAAGACAAAAACCTTATTCTGATCGCGGGAGGACAGGCAAAGGGACAAAGTTTTGAACCATTGCGCCCATTGATAGAAAAGCACGTTAAGCAGTTGATCCTGATCGGACAGGATGCGGAGAAATTATCCGCGGCGCTGGATAGTGCAGCTCCAATCCTGTATGCCGTCAGCATGGCGGCGGCCGTGCAGGCAGCGGAACAGGCAAGCGAGGCCGGCGATACAGTGTTGTTGTCTCCCGCCTGTGCCAGTTTCGATATGTTTAGAAACTATGAACATCGTGGCGATGAGTTTATTCGTGCGGTGGAGGCATTGGCATGAACCTGCTGATGCATAACCCCCTGACAACCATCCTGCTGAAAAAAGCGGTGGATGGCTTTTCTGCAACAAAAAGTCTTCCACCCCAGGTCGACTGGGTCTTTCTGATGCTGTGGTTGATACTGATCAGTGTCGGCCTGGTCTTTGGCACCAGCGCATCGGTTGCCATTGCCGAGTCCAGGGCAGGCGACCCGCTCTATTACTTGCAGAAAGATTTAATCTTTTTGTTGATCGGCGGCATCGCGGCCATGGTGACTGCGCTTATCCCGATGAAGATCTGGAAAGATTACAGCCACTGGTTACTTATCATGGCTATTGGGCTGCTTGTTGTGGTGCTTTTACCGGGTGTTGGCGTGCGAGTTAACGGCAGCCAGCGCTGGTTAAACCTCGGTCTGTTCAATTTCCAGGTGTCGGAATTTGCCAAACTGGCAGTGCTGGCGTTTATGGCATCCTACCTGGTTCGCCAGGGTGAGGATTTGCGTACCTCCTGGGCGGGTTTTGGTAAACCCATGGTGATCCTGGCTTCTGTCCTTATGCTGTTGCTTATGGAGCCGGATTTTGGTTCCGCGGTTGTGCTTGCCGGGACTGTGCTGGCCGTACTGTTTTTGGCAGGCATTCCTCTCTGGCGGTTTATCCTGACACTGGGCGTGTCGTCCTTGGCACTTGCCTACCTTGCGACCTCGTCGGATTACCGCATGCAGCGGATACTCTCTTTTATGGATCCCTGGGCGGATCAATTTAACAGCGGTTATCAGTTGACCCAGGCGCTCATTGCCTTTGGCCGCGGTGAATGGTTTGGCGTAGGTCTGGGTAACAGCTTGCAAAAATTGTTCTATTTGCCCGAGGCGCATACAGATTTTGTTTTTGCTGTGGTTGCCGAGGAAACAGGCCTGGTCGGTGCCGTCTTGCTCATTGTCCTCCTGTGGTCCCTGGGTGAACGCATTTTGCGTATTGGCCGACGATGCATTATCCAGGGACGGGACAGTGACGTGATGCAGTATGCCGGCTATCTCGTCTCGGGAATCGGGCTTCTTTTCCTGTTCCAGTGCTTTATCAATATTGGTGTTTCATGCGGATTACTGCCCACCAAGGGATTGACGCTGCCGTTTGTCAGTTATGGCGGCAGTAGTGTGCTGGTTTGGTCTGTACTGTTGGCCCTGGTGCTGCGCGCAGACTGGGAGCTTCGTCAACATCATGGTGAGGAGGTGTCGCAGTGAGCATTCACTTCCTGATTATGGCTGGTGGAACGGGCGGACATGTTTACCCGGCATTGGGTTTTGCGGAACTGGCAAGAAAGCGTGGTTACCAGGTGAGCTGGCTGGGAACGAAACAGGGGCTGGAGGCGCGCGTCGTGCCCGAAAACCGCATTCAGCTTCACTGTATCGAAATCTCGGGAGTGCGTGGCAAAGGGATTAAGTCACTGGTTTCTGCACCGTTAAAAATTGCCCGGGCAATTCGCCAGGCACGCAAGATTATTAAAAAGTCGCGACCGGATCTGGTGATTGGGTTTGGTGGCTACAGTGCAGGCCCTGGCGGTGTAGCGGCCCGTTTGGCGGGTATCCCCCTGGTAATCCACGAGCAAAACGCGATCGCGGGAACCACCAATCGACTGCTGAGCCGAATTGCTTCAAGAGTGCTTTGTGGTTTTGAGCAATCCCTGCCTAATGCCCTGACGGTAGGGAATCCGGTGCGAGAGGACATTATCAATCTTTCTGTAAAGCCCGCGGTGAACGATGCTAACTGGCGGCCAAGACTGCTGGTTCTTGGCGGTAGCCTTGGCGCTCGATTTCTTAACGATACTGTGCCACAGGCATTAAAAAACATGCCTGCCGACCAGCGTCCCCTGGTCAGGCATCAGGCTGGACCAAAATTGCTGGATGAAGCGAAAACGAGTTATAGCGATGCCGGTGTTGAGGCTGAAATAACGGCTTATATCGACGATATGGCCGAAGCCTATCAATGGGCAGATCTGGTGGTCTGCCGCGCGGGAGCAATGACAGTGTCGGAAGTGGCCATTGCCGGTTTGCCTGCGCTTTTTGTGCCGTTTCCCTATGCCATCGACGATCACCAAACGGCCAATGCCAACTGGCTGGTGTCCATCGACGCGGCCTTGCTCTATCAGCAAAGTGAACAGAATCCCAAGCGATTTGAATCCCTGCTGACCGGTTTGCTAAAGGATCAGGAGCGTCTGGCAAGGATGTCGGAAAAAGCACGAACCAAGGGAATCAGAAATTCAGCTGAACAAATTCTTCAGCAGTGTGAGGAGCTTACGCATGTCGCCTAGTGGACCAATTCACATACCCGAAATGCGTCGAATCAAGCGCATCCATTTTATTGGTATCGGCGGTACCGGTATGTGCGGCATTGCGGAAGTGTTGAACAACCAGAATTATCTGATTTCGGGATCAGACCAGCGCCTGTCATCGACAACGGATCGCCTGCAACAGGCAGGCATCCGTGTGTATGAAGGGCACGCGGCGGAAAACGTGGAAGACGTCGATGTGGTTGTCGTCAGCAGTGCGATTAACCATAACAACCCCGAGTATGTGCGTGCCAAGGAATTGCGAATTCCTATCGTCCCGCGTGCCGAGATGCTGGCTGAGCTCATGCGCTACCGTCACGGCATTGCCGTTGCGGGCACCCATGGGAAAACCACTACGACCAGCCTGATCGCTTCTATCCTGACCGAGGCCGGACGCGACCCAACCTATGTGGTGGGAGGATTGGTCAAGGCCTCTGGCAGTAATGCGGGCCTGGGAGAGAGCCGATACCTGGTTGCGGAAGCTGATGAGTCAGACGCCTCGTTTTTGCACTTACAGCCCATGGCCGCTGTGGTAACCAATATTGACGCCGATCATATGGACACCTACGGGGGTGACTTTGGCAAGCTGCAGTCTACCTTTATCGATTTTCTGCATAACCTGCCGTTCTATGGATTAGCCGTGCTTTGTATGGACGATCCTGATCTGGCCGAGATTTTTCCTCGGGTCAATCGTCCAATGTTGACCTACGGCTTTTCGGAACAGGCGGATTTCCGGGTGCTGGACTACAAGCAAAAAGGCAACAGCACCTGGCTGAAAATTTCCCGCCCGGGAGATCTTCAGGATATTGAGGCCAATATCCAGATACCGGGTGTACACAATGTGTTGAATGCGACAGCAGCTGTGGCTATTGCTACGGATGAAGGCGTCGCCGATGAGCACATTATTGCCGGACTGGTTGCTTTTGGTGGTGTGGGTCGTCGATTTGAGATTCAGGGTGATTTTCCCGTTGAGGGCGGTACCGCCATGCTGGTCGATGATTATGGACATCATCCGAAAGAAGTGGCTGCCACGATTGCGGCGATACGCGGTGGTTATCCGGATAAGCGCCTGGTGATGATTTTCCAGCCACACCGGTATACGCGTACACGGGACCTCTATGACGACTTCGTCAGTGTGTTGTCGGCAACGGATGTACTGATTGTGACTTCCGTTTATTCAGCGGGAGAAGAGCCCATTGCCGGCGCAGATGCACGTCAGCTTTGCCACAGCATACGCCAGCGTGGTCTGGTTGATCCGATTTTTGTACGCAATATCGAAGATGTTCCCGACCTGGTTGCCGATCTGGTGAAAGCCGGTGATCTGGTAATTACGCAGGGCGCAGGCAATGTCAGCCAGTTGGCACGATCCCTGAAAGAACGGGGGCTACGCTAATGAGTAGTCAGGATATGACCAAATTCGGGCGGGTAGGCGTACTCTGCGGAGGGCTCTCATCCGAGCGACCTATTTCCTTGCAAAGCGGTGAGGCCGTGTTGACAGGTTTACTGGACGCCGGCGTTGATGCAATCAAGGTCGATATTGGTGCCGATGCCGTGGATCAGATACGTGCGGCCAAGATCAATCGGGCGTTCCTTGCATTGCATGGGCCCGGCGGTGAGGACGGACGCATGCAGAGTCTGCTGGAAGCATTGGGAATTCCTTACACCGGCAGCGGTGTGGCGGCATCTGCATTGGCAATGGACAAATACCGAACCAAGTTAATGTGGCGTGGCGCGAAGTTGCCAACGGCCGATTTTGAGTTGCTTGACAGTGATTCTCGCTGGCCGGAAATACTAAAGAGCCTGGGTGGCAAGGTGATGGTGAAGCCTGCCAATGAGGGCTCCAGCCTGGGTATGTCGGTTGCCAGCACGGCTGAAGAGCTGCAGGCAGCTTATGTTGATGCCGCGACCCATGACAGCATTGTTATCGCGGAGCGCTGGTTGCCCGGACGTGAGTTTACCGTGCCGGTTGTGGGTAAGGAGGCCTATCCGCCCGTGGAAATCTCCAGTGATCAGGAATTTTATAACTACGAAGCCAAGTATCTCTCAGATAACACTGAGTATTTGTGCCCTGCACCTGTAGCGGCCAGCATTGCGGACGAGATGCAGCGCATTAGTCTCGAGGCATTTCATACGCTGGGATGCAGCAGCTGGGCACGCATCGATCTGATGATGGATGAGCACGAAAATCTCCAGTTGCTGGAAGTGAATATCGCCCCGGGTATGACATCGCACAGCCTGGTTCCCGTGTCCGCCAAGGTTGCCGGGTTGAGTTTCAGTCAACTGGTTGTCCGGATTTTGGAAACATCGATGGAGGCGAGAAGATGAGCAGATCAATACCTGCCCAGGGTCGTGGTGCCTCTCGAGCCCGTTCAAACAGGAAACGTTTGGATGGAACCATATTTGCCCGCGTGCAAACGCTGGTTGCCCGTGTAGTAAAAATTTTATCGCTTTGCGCTGTGCTGGGTGCATTGGGCTACGGCGTTCACTGGATCGCGCCAAAGCTGACGCTGCCGGTGGAGCACGTGGTTCTTGAAGGCGATTTCAGGTGGCTGGATCAGGGCGCTGTGCATCTGGCAATCACCCAAAATCTGGATGGCGATCTATTGTCTGTGGATATTAAAAAGTTGCGCCTTGCAATCCGTCAGGTGCCCTGGGTGGAAGAGGCAGAAATAAGCCGTGTATACCCGGACTCGCTGATGGTGCAAATCCGGGAAGAAAAACCGGTGGCCCAATGGAATGACCAGGGTTACATCAGTTCGATGGGTGAATTTATTGATTCGCCCATCTACGAAGAGCTTGCGGATTTGCCGCAGCTTAGTTCCAGCTTACAGGGCATCGATGTCGCCCAGGGTGCCCATGAGGCCATTGAAATTTACCACCTGTTGAACAGCGCCGTTCTGGTCTCCGGAGAGAGTATTGAAGTGCTTAGCCAGGATGCGTCAGGTGGCTGGACCATGATTTGGGAGTCTGGCCTGGAAATTGACCTGGGTCGAAGTGATCACTTAAAGCGCGTTCGTCATGCATTGGCTGCCTGGCGCCGGCTTCCTGTCGAAGCACGTCAACAGGTGGGTGAAATCGATGCCCGTTATGACAATGGCGTGGCAATTCGAACACGTCAATCCACTGAGGGAGAGCAGGTTGCCAATGAAGGCAAGACGACGGGTAAGTCCTCTTCGACGAAAAAAGATAATCCGGTATAGCTACTTAGGTATAGAACAATGAGTGCATCCAAAGAAGGCAATTTAATCGTAGGGCTTGACATAGGCACATCCAAGGTGGTCGCCATTGTCGGAGAACTCGGTAATGACGGCGAACTGGAAATTGTCGGCATCGGGTCCCATCGATCAACTGGCCTGAAGAAAGGGGTGGTGGTCAACATCGAGTCCACGGTTCAGAGCATCCAGCGCGCGGTTGAGGAAGCAGAGCTGATGGCGGGTTGCAATATTCATTCTGTCTACGTAGGTATTGCGGGAAATCATATTCGCAGCATGAACTCTCATGGAATCGTTGCCATTCGCGACCGGGAAGTCTACGAGCTGGATGTAGAGCGGGTGATTGATGCCGCACAGGCTGTGGCCATCCCCGCCGACCAGAAAATCCTGCATATCCTGCCCCAGGAATATCTGATCGATGACCAGGAAGGTGTTCGGCAACCGCTGGGGATGTCCGGGGTACGCCTGGAAGCCAAAGTGCATTTGGTGACCTGCGCGGTCAACGCGATGCAAAACATCGTGAAATGTATCAACCGTTGCGGGCTGGAAGTTGATGAGGTGATTCTGGAGCAGGTTGCTTCCAGTTATGCCGTGTTGACTGATGATGAAAAAGAGCTGGGTGTTTGTCTGGTGGATATCGGCGGCGGCACAACAGACATCGCCATTTTTACTGATGGTGCGATCCGTCATACCGGCGTTATCCCTATCGCGGGCGACCAGGTCACCAACGACATTGCCATGGCATTACGAACGCCTACCCAGTACGCCGAAGAGCTCAAGATCAAATACGCCTGCGCCTTGGCCAGCATAACGCGCCCGGAAGAGACGATTAAAGTCCCCGGTGTGGGCGATCGACCACCAAGAAATCTGTCACGCCAGGCTCTGGCCGAAGTGGTTGAACCCCGATATGAGGAACTGTTCAACCTGGTTCAGGCAGAGTTGCGCCGTTCGGGTTATGAAGAGCTACTGGCAGGAGGGGTCGTATTGACCGGAGGGACTTCCAAGATGGAAGGCGCCGTGGAGCTGGCCGAAGAAATCTTTCATTTGCCCGTGCGCCTGGGGGTTCCCCAGAACGTCACCGGGCTGACAGACATTGTTAATAACCCGATCTATGCCACAGGGGTGGGCCTGCTGAAATATGGCATTGCCCACTCCGGTAATGGCTCAGGGAGGTCTGGTGGCTCTTCATCGGACGGCTTTGAAGGGTTGCTGGATAAGTTAAAAAACTGGTTTAAGGGGAATTTTTAGGGCATTGGGCTCTGGAAGTTCCAAATATTTCTACGCAAGAGTACTAAACGGAGGAAAAGCGCCATGTTTGAACTCGTAGATACAGTCCCGCAGAACGCGGTAATTAAGGTAATCGGTGTTGGTGGCGGCGGTGGTAATGCCGTTAAACACATGATTGACAAAAAAGTTGAGGGCGTGGAGTTTATCTGTGCCAACACAGACTCACAGGCCTTGAAAGGCATTGAAGGCTGCACGGTATTGCAGCTGGGCAGTAATGTCACCAAGGGGCTGGGTGCAGGAGCAAACCCGGATGTTGGTCGCCAGTCTGCGCTGGAAGACAGGGACAGGATTGCCGATGTGCTGGCCGATGCCGATATGGTATTTATTACCGCCGGTATGGGCGGTGGTACGGGTACAGGTGGTGCCCCGGTCGTGGCCAGTGTTGCCCGTGAGCTCGGTATTCTCACGGTCGCCGTGGTTACCAGGCCCTTTAATTTTGAAGGTAAGAAGCGTACTTCGGTTGCTGATCTGGGACTGGAGGAACTGGCTGATTCGGTCGATTCCCTCATTACCATTCCCAATGAAAAGCTGCTCTCTGTCCTGGGTAAGGATGTCAGCCTGGTTAATGCATTTGCCAAGGCCAATGATGTTCTCAACGGTGCAGTTCAGGGGATTGCCGACCTCATTATTCGTCCGGGTATGATCAACGTCGATTTCGCCGATGTGAAAACCGTGATGAGTGAAATGGGTATGGCAATGATGGGTACCGGCTACGGCTCTGGCGAAAACCGTGCCCGCGAAGCGGCCGAAGCAGCTGCCAAGAGCCCGCTTTTGGATGATATTGATCTGATGGGCGCGCGCGGCATTCTGGTTAACATCACAGCCGGGCCAAACCTGAGCCTCGGTGAGTTTTCTGAAGTGGGTGATACCATTGAGGAATTCGCTTCAGATAATGCCACAGTGGTTGTTGGTACCGTGATTGACGATACCCTCGACGATGAACTGAGGGTGACAGTCGTTGCAACTGGCCTGGGGGCTGAGCAAGCGGCTCGCAAGCCAACCAAGGTAGTGGATAACACCAAGGCAAAAAAATCAGGCACGAGTCCGGAGCCGGATTACCACGAGCTGGATATTCCTACGGCGATTCGCAATCGTAGAAATACTGCTCTGGCAGAGGATTTGTCCCAGAAGCCAGAGGATATGGAGTATCTGGACGTGCCTGCATTCCTGCGGCGCCAGGCAGACTAGATAGCTGCCCTCATGCCAGTACTTCGGCGCTTGTGCCGAATGCTACTGTCTTCGGTATTTTCGAGAAATGCCAGTGGGGATGTCTGTCTAAAAACAGGTTTCAGGGTGGCTGGCGCTTGTCACCCTGTGATCTGGTTTGCACCCTTGTGTAATCCAGATGTCAAATCGCTGTCAATTTATATGTCACTTGCTTAGAATGTTCCCTTTGTTTCACAAATACTTAGAGGACATACGTAAGGATGATCCGTCAACGAACACTTAAGAATGTGATTCGTGCGACAGGTGTTGGTTTGCACACCGGTCAAAAAATCCGCTTGACCCTTTCTCCCGCCCCGATTGATCACGGTATTGTCTTCCGCCGGATTGACCTCGATCCCGCTGTTGAAATTGTTGCTCACGCCCATCAGGTAGGTGATACCACACTGTCGACCTCACTCGGTACGGGTGATGTCAGGGTTTCTACGGTGGAGCATCTGCTATCAGCAATGGCCGGGATTGGTATAGATAATGCCGTCATTGATGTTGATGGACCTGAAGTTCCACTTATGGACGGGAGTGCAGGGCCATTTGTGTTTTTGCTGCAATCCGCAGGCATCAAGGATCAGGATGCACCCAAGAAATTTATTCGTATCAATCGTGAAATTGAGGTTCGGGATGGTGACAAGGTCGCCACTTTTAAACCATTTAATGGGTTCAAAGTTGCCTTTTCCATTGATTTTGACCATCCTGTTTTCCGTGATAAGCCTCTAAAAGCCGAAATTGACTTTTCTACCACCTCCTATGTGAAAGAGGTGAGCAGGGCCAGAACATTTGGATTTGTTCACGAATTTGAATATATGCGTTCGCGTGGACTGGCAAGAGGTGCTAGTGTAGATAATGCAATTGCCGTAGATGAGTTTAATATTCTCAACGAAGATGGTCTGCGTTATGAGGACGAATTTGTGAAGCACAAGATTCTGGATGCCATTGGTGATCTCTATTTGTTGGGGAACAGCCTCATTGGCGAGTTTCGTGCCCATAAATCGGGACATGCGTTAAACAATCTTTTGCTGCGCGAGCTGATTGCCAACGAAGATGCCTGGGACGTCGTCACCTTTGATAAGGTAGAAGATGCGCCTATTTCCTATATCCAGCCGGTTTTAGGGGCGGCGTAACAGGATTCCGGGAATCGCGTTATGAAGATCATTCTAATCAAAGGGATAGAAGGTCGATCCAGCGCGATATCAGTGCCGGCCTGGGCCCGGGTTGCCATCTCCTGCTGTCTTCTGGGATTGCCCATGGGCGTGGGGTTTTGGCTGGGTGCGGAATTCAGCAAAAGTGAGACGCATTTTTTCGATCAGGTAGCCGAAGCGCTTGAAGCGGATTTGGCTGAACAGAAAAAGGAAGTTGTCGAAACAAAGGAAGAAGCAGAGCAGCGCTTGCAGGCCATGACTTTGCGAATTGCCCAAATGCAGGCCAAGCTTTCCCGGCTCGAAGCACTTGGCGAGCTATTAACGGCCAAGGCAGAGCTGGATGACGGAGAGTTTGATTTTAGTGCAGCCCCCGCACTAGGTGGCCCCACTGAGGGTACCTACAGCCGGGTATCCTCCGAGGGTGAAACACTCTCCATGCTTGAGGAGCTGGGTTTCAAGCTGGAAGATCGTGCTATCCAGCTGGATATGATGGCCGAGCTTATCCAGGATCGTCACATCACTCGTGAAAATTCCCCTTCAGGATTGCCAGCAGCCAGCGGCTGGGTATCATCCCACTATGGTATGCGGGCCGATCCTTTTAATGGCCAGCAAGCCTGGCACAACGGGGTAGATATCGCCGGCAAGATAGGCTCCGATATACTCGCGGTAGCAGCAGGTGTCGTGACCTTCGCAGGAGAGCGCTATGGTTATGGGCAACTGGTAGAAATTACCCATGAAAATGGCTATGTCACTCGATATGGTCATAACTCGGAAATACACGTCGAGCTGGGTGAAATCGTAAAAAAAGGACAGGTGCTGGCGGCCATGGGCTCGACCGGCCGTTCTACTGGTCCTCATATTCACTTCGAAGTTTATAAAAACGGCCGCTCCGTTGACCCCGCGAGCTATATACGCCGCACCATCCGCTAACTTAAAATCACGCCTTTTTTTGATCGGACTGCAATGCAAGGCTGTCCCTGATCACACTCCGTATTTAATGATTTGATTTTGGCCACTGTCTGGCCAACCCTAAGAAACAAGAGAGATACATTAGCCATGCTAGGGCTTATTAAAAAGATATTTGGGACTCAAAACGACCGCGAATTGAAGCGAATGGGCAAGCTTGTTGCACAGATCAATGAGCTCGAGCCAGACATGGAGGCCAAGTCTGATGAAGAACTTCGCCAGGTCACGGAAAGCCTGAAAGAAAAACTTTCCAGTGGTGCAAAACTTGACGATTTGCTTGCTGAGTCATTTGCCGTGGTACGTGAGGCAAGCCGTCGGACGTTGGGAATGCGGCATTTTGATGTCCAGATGCTTGGCGGTATTGCCCTGCACGAGGGAAATATCTCGGAAATGCGGACAGGTGAAGGTAAAACCCTGGTTTCTACACTGGCTTCTTACCTCAATGCCCTGTCGGGTGAAGGGGTGCACGTGGTCACGGTAAATGATTACCTGGCACGTCGCGATGCACACTGGATGGGGCCTATTTTTAACATGCTTGGTATCAGTGTCGGTATTATCCAGTCCTCCGGGGCACTGGGTCCGGATAACACGTCATTTCTGTATGACGCGAGTCACCAAAGCCAGATACCGAATTTCCAGCACCTGAAACCCTGTACACGAAGAGATGCCTATAGCGCAGACATTACCTACGGGACCAATAACGAATTTGGCTTTGATTACCTGCGTGACAACATGGTATTCCGCCTGGAGCAACGTACCCAGCGTGGCCAGAACTATGCAATTGTGGACGAAGTGGACTCTATCCTGATTGATGAGGCGAGGACACCATTGGTCATTTCCGGGCCGGCAGAGGACAGTTCGAAACTCTACCAGGAGATGAACAAAATTGTCCCTTTCCTGAAAGAACATATAGAAGCTGAAGGTGAGGAAGAACAAGAGGAACCGGGGGATTTCATTGTCGATGAGAAAATGCGCACCATCGAACTTACCGAAGAGGGACATAACCGGGTAGAAAAAATCCTTGAAGAGCGCGAATTGATCGAGCCGGATCAAAGCCTGTATTCAGCACAGAATCTTGGATTGCTCCATCACGTGCATACGGCACTGAAAGCACATCACCTGAACAAAAAAGATGTTGAATACATCGTTCAGGGTGGACAGGTTATCCTCATTGACCAGCATACCGGCAGAACCATGCCGGGACGTCGAATGGGTGAAGGCCTGCACCAGGCCATTGAGGCCAAGGAAGGGCTCCAGATCCAGAATGAAAGCCAGACACTGGCCTCCACCACTTTCCAGAACTTTTTCCGTACGTACAACAAGCTTGCGGGCATGACAGGTACGGCAGATACGGAAGCCGTCGAATTCCAGCAAATATACGGGCTACAGGTCGTTGCTATTCCAACCAACAAACCGACCGTTCGCAAGGATCTAAATGACCTTATTTATCTCACCCAGGACGAAAAATACGAAGCCGTGGTGCGGGATATTAAGGAGTATGTTGCCAAGGGTGCACCGGTCCTGGTCGGGACAATTTCTGTGGAATCCTCTGAATATGTTTCGTCCATTCTCAAAAAAGAAGGCATCAAGCATGAAGTGCTAAATGCCAAATATCATGAAAAAGAGGCACAGATCGTAGCCAATGCCGGCCTTCCCGGGGCAGTGACCATTGCAACGAATATGGCGGGTCGGGGTACGGATA
Source organism: Pseudomonadales bacterium (assembly GCA_965222065.1). GTDB lineage: Bacteria > Pseudomonadota > Gammaproteobacteria > Pseudomonadales > GM7GCV1 > GM7GCV1. The sequence goes on along the minus strand of OZ244933.1, from coordinate 975,363 downwards.
TTGTGCTTGGCGGTAATCTCGATGCTGAAATCAATGCATTGAAAAACCCCGATGAGAAAAAACTGGAAAAAATTCGCAAGGACTGGAAAGTACGACACGAGCAGGTTCTGGAAGCTGGTGGCCTGCACATCATAGGTACTGAACGCCACGAATCGCGTCGTATTGATAATCAGTTGCGCGGTCGTGCCGGCCGTCAGGGTGACCCGGGTCTAACCCGGTTCTACCTGTCCATGGAAGACAGCTTGATGCGCCTGTTCGCTTCTGATCGTGTGCGCGGCATGATGCAGGCGATAGGCATGGAGCGGGGCGAAGCGATTGAGCATCGCATGGTGACCAACTCCATCGAGAAAGCGCAGAGAAAAGTTGAAGGTCGAAACTTTGACATTCGCAAGCAACTGCTTGAGTACGATGACGTTGCCAACGATCAAAGGAAAGTCGTTTACGCCCAGCGTAATGAATTGCTGGAAAGTGAGGATATCTCCGACACAGTCGACGCCATGAGGGCAGAGGTCGTGCACCAGGTCGTCAGCAGACACATGCCACCGGGCAGTATAGAAGATATGTGGACACTGGATGAGCTGGAGCAGGAGCTTCAGGTGGAGTTTCGGCTGGCATCGGCCAAGGGGCTCAAGGAATGGGTTTTGTCGGACAAATCGATTGATTCCGCCACGGTAGAAGAAAATGTATTGTCCCGGCTGAAAGACGCCTATACCGCCAAAATGGCGAATTTACCTGGGGAAACCGTTCGTCGCCTGGAGCGTGACCTGATGCTTCAGGTTCTGGACCGCATGTGGAAAGAGCATCTGGCGACGATGGATTATCTTCGTGCCGGTATTGGCTTGCGCGGTTACGGCGGTCGAAATCCAAAGCAGGAATACAAGCGCGAATCTTTCGAGCTTTTCTCCAGCATGATGGAAAGAGTCCGTTTTGAGGGCGTGCGTATTCTTTCGAATGTCGAGATTGCCAGTGCGGAAGAAATTGAGAAGATGCGCAAGGCCCGTGCAGAGCAGGAAAAACGCGCCAGGGAATTGATGTCGATGAAACATGCGCAGGCCAGCTCCCTTGACGCAACGCAAGAGACGGAAGCATCACGTCAGCCTGCCAAGGTGGAAACCTTTATTCGGGACGAGGAAAAAGTGGGGCGCAATCAACCATGTCCCTGTGGCTCTGGTAAAAAATACAAGCATTGTTGCGGTACGCTTTCCTGATAGTGATCCCGGATATAAGACCTATTCATCTTTAAACGCTATTAGGCTCAGTAATCCGGGGCATAAACATTTACCATGTATGCTTAAAAAATAATTGGGAAACACGACAATGGCTGTCGGTGAAATAAAAACTCCTTCCATGCCGGCGATTGCCGGCGTACGTTTGTCTTCCGTTGCCTCCGGCATTCGCTATTCGGGACGTGAAGATCTGGTACTTATTGAGCTGTCTGAAGGCACGTCAGTCGCCGGCTGTTTTACTCGTAACCTGTACAAAGCAGCGCCTGTGCTTGTATGTCAGGAACACCTTGCCAAGACCAGTTCCAGATACTTGTTAATTAATTCCGGCAATGCCAATGCCTGCACGGGTGAGCCCGGATTAAGAGACGCAAAACTCAGCTGTCAGTGGGTTGCCAACCTGGCTGGCATGACGCCTGAGAGCGTGTTGCCTTTCTCCACGGGCGTCATTGGCCAGCCAATGAAGATGACCGCACTGGAGAAAGGTATTCCTGATGCTTTTGCCAAGCTTGATGCCTTAAATTGGGAGCCAGTTGCCAAAGCGATCATGACAACGGATACCTTCCCCAAAATGGTAACCAGGGACGTTGAAATTGATGAGGGTATCCGGATTAAAATCAGCGGCATTGCCAAGGGGGCCGGAATGATACGCCCCGATATGGCAACCATGCTTGCCTATGTCTTTACCGATGCAAAAGTCGATGCGGCACAGTTGCAAAAAATATGTTCGCAGGCCACTGATAAGTCGTTTAATCGAGTGACGGTAGATGGGGATACATCGACCAATGATTCCGTCATCCTGGCCGCCACCGGAAAAGTGGATATGCCGGAAATAGGTGCACAAGAGAGCAGTTCATCCCGTATATTTACCGAAGCGGTCATTGATGTTTTCCAGGAATTGGCCCAGTTACTGGTCAGGGATGGCGAAGGAGCGACCAAATTTGTCACCATCACTGTTGATGGAGGAAAGGACACGAATGATTGCCTGAAGGTCGCATACAGTATTGCGCACTCGCCACTGGTAAAGACCGCGCTGTTTGCGAGTGATCCCAATTGGGGCAGGCTGGTTGCTGCGATAGGGCGGTCAGGGGTTGAGGCGCTGGATGTCTCCAAAGTCAGGGTTTGGCTGGACGATCTGCTTATTGTTGAAAATGCAGGCGTTGCCGGGGGCTACCGGGAAGAACTGGGTCAGCAAATATTTGATCAGGCAGAATTTTGTATTCGTATTGACCTGGGTATGGGTAGTACCACTGAATCCATTTGGACCTGTGATCTGTCCCATGAATATGTAAGCATCAACGCCGACTATCGATCCTAGACAGGGTTTTTGCTCCCTTATGCAACAGAACAAATCACAGGCGCCAGTGCGTGTTGCCGTTGGCGTGATTCTCAGAAACGGCCATGTATGTTTGTCCCTGAGACCTAATCATTTGCATAAAGGGGGATGTTGGGAATTCCCCGGAGGAAAGATTAATGCAGGTGAGACGGTCGAATCAGCGCTTAATAGAGAGCTTCATGAAGAGCTGGGTATCCAGGTGCTCTCCACGAACTCACTTACCGAAGTCGACTGGGACTATGCAGAGAAAAGCGTTCGTCTGGAGGTTTTACTGGTCAGTGAATTTGGGGGCGAACCCTCTGGAATGGAGGATCAGGAAGTACGCTGGGTGCCGCTCAATGAGTTATCAATGTATAAATTCCCCGAGGCGAATCAGGCGATTATTGATGCCTTACAGGCTTCATTTCCGCTTCATGTGAAAGCTGAAGATACTTGACGTGCAAGGCTTGTAGCTGTTGTTCCATATGGGCTGTCGAGCCATCATTGAGAACAATATCGTCAGCGATGGATTGTCGCTGCTTTCGTGTCGCTTGAGCTGCCAGGATTCGGTCAATTTGTTGCGGTGTCTGGGTACCCCTGGCAAGAGCCCTTTCTTTTTGCAGACTCTCCGGACAGTCGATTAGAAGTATCCGGTCGACGGTTTCCGCCAGGTTGTTTTCCGTGAGAAGCGGGATTTCAATGACCACATAGCTGGATTTTGCCGCACGGATCTGGCTCTGCTGCTCCTCGCGAATCAGGGGGTGCAGTAACTCTTCCAGCCACTTTTTCTGACTCGGGTCAAAAAAAATAATTTCGGCGAGCTTTTGCCGGTTAAGCTTGTATTGATTGTCGAGAATGTCCTCACCAAAATGTTGCTGAATTTGGGCTAAAGCTGGCGAGCCGGGCGTCACCAAATCCCTGGCGATCTGGTCGAGGTCAATTACGGTCACCCCCTGCGACTTAAAGAATGTTGCGGCGGTACTTTTGCCACTACCAATTCCGCCTGTCAGGCCAATGCGGAGCATCTCATATCATCCCAGGGGAAAAAGCATGGGTGCCGCTGCGGATATTTCCGGCCCATACATAAATGCCAGCCAGCCGCCGATCGCCAGATAGGGGCCAAATGCAATAGGAACGCGGCGGTCGTGAGACAGGAAAATCATCATAAGAACAGCAGCAAGAACCCCGGTACTGGATGACACAAGGATAATCATTGGCAACGATTGCCACCCCATCCAGGCACCCAGGGCGGCCAGCAGTTTAAAGTCACCGTAGCCCATCCCTTCCTTGCCGGTAGCCAGCTTGAATGCCCAGAAGACCGTCCACAGACTCAGGTAGCCGATAATTGCGCCCCAAAGTGCCGATTGGATATCCGTGTATGCGCCCATTGAATTGGCAATCAGGCCAAGCCAAAGTAATGGCAAGCAGATGTTATCCGGCAGTAATTGGGTATCCAGATCGATACCTGTCAGTGCGATTAGTGACCAGGTAAGAACGAGTGCTCCAAGGCATGGCCAACCGGGCCCGAATTTAATGACAACGAGTAGCGTCAGGATGGCGGTAAGGGCTTCAAATACTGGGTAGCGAATACCAATGGGTGCCTTGCAGTTGGCGCACTTGCCGCCGAGGATCAGGTAGCTGATCACAGGAATATTTTGCCAGGCTTGAATACGCGCATTACATTTCGGGCAGCTTGAGCCAGGCCAGACGATGGAGAAATGTTCTGATGATGGCTCATCTGCATTAATGTCCAGGTAGTCCCGGCATTCCTCGCGCCATTTTCTGTCCAGGACAATAGGTGTCCGATAAATCACTACATTAAGAAAACTGCCGATAAGCAGACCAAGGATGAGCGTTAGCGCGTAGAGTGGCCAACCTTCGAGAACTAAATGCATCAGAAAAATTTACATAACTGCGCCGAGCTGGAAGATCGGCAGGTACATGGCAATCAGGATTCCGCCAACCAGTACGGCTAGCACAGACATAATGAAAGGTTCGAGAAGAGCAGTCAGGTTGTCGACTGCGTCATCAACAGCGGCTTCGTAATGATTGGCAACCCGCTCGAGCATATCGTCCAGTGCACCTGATTCTTCACCAATGGATGTCATTTGCAGGGCCAGTGGAGGAAAGAGCCCTGAAGTTCGCATGGCCACATTCAGAGGTGTGCCACCGGTCACATCTTCCTGGATTTTTCGGATGCCTTTTTCATAGATGACATTGCCTGCCGCACCGGCAACACTGTCGAGGGCTTCTACAAGGGGCACGCCAGCAGCAAAGGTGGTCGAGAGTGTTCGGGCAAATCTGGCAATCACGCCGTTGTAGAGAATATCCCCAATTACCGGGATTTTTATGGTGTTGGCATCAACAATCTCCACATACTTTTTGGATTTCAGTGTTAGTTGCTTATGCATAAAGCCCAGTGCTACCACCCCGGCAATGTACAGATACCAGGTTGATTGAAGGGCCTCGGAAATGCCAAGTACCCAAAGGGTAAAGGCCGGGAGCTCGGCACCAAAACTTCCAAATGTCTCGGCGAACTGGGGCACCACTTTAACCAACAGAATACCGGTACAAATACAGGCAACCACCAATACAGCGATCGGATAGGACAGCGCTTTTTTGACTTTCTTCTTCAGCTCTTCAGCTTTTTCCTTGTAGGTTGCCACCCGCGCCAGAAGTGTTTCCAGCGCACCTGCCTGCTCACCGGCTTCAATCAGGCTGCAGTATAGGTCATCAAAATACTCGGGATGTCTTTCAAGAGCGGTTGCAAAAGGGGTGCCCGAGGCAACCTCTTCCTCAATCTCTCGAATCAGTTTTTCCAGGCTTGGATGCTTGAGCCCTTCCGCGACCATGCCCAGTGCCTGGACCAGAGGCACGCCAGCACGCAACATGGTCGCCATTTGGCGGGTAAAAATAGCGATATCGCCATTGGTAATTTTTTTTCCGCCGCCACCACCGAAAAGCGGTTGGGGTTTGCGCTTGAAGTTGGTGACAACAACACCCTGACGACGCAATTGTATTTTCAAAAGTGAGGGGTTATCACCGGAGATTTCCCCTTCTGCTTTTTGTCCTTTTTTCGTGCCTTTCCAGACGTAGGTGATTTCTTTGGCGGCCATAGCGATTAGTCTGTCGTTACCCTTCTAGCCTCAGCGAGACTGATCTCGCCCATGGCTACTTTTCGAAGAGCAGATCTTCGCAGGCTATTGAAGCCCTGTGAAGCGGACAATTCCGCAATTTGAATAGAATTCCCGCCTTCCATGATCATTTTGCCAATTTCGGACGTGATTTTCATAACTTCATAGATACCGGTTCGGCCTTTTTGCCCCTTTCCTTTGCATTCGGCGCAACCCACGGGCTCCATCACCTGTATTTCGTCTTTGGGAATACCACAGTCTAGAATACCTTCTTCCTTGAGCACGTTTTCAGGCAGCTCAGCAGGTTTTTTGCATGCAGAACAGAGACGCCGTCCCAGTCGCTGGGCAATAATCAGGCTAACAGAAGAGGCAACACTAAACGCAGGAACGCCCATGTTCAGCAGACGTGTGAGTGTCTCCGGGGCGCTGTTGGTATGGAGGGTAGACAGTACAAGGTGACCCGTTTGCGCTGCTTTAATGGCGATCTCCGCTGTTTCCAGGTCACGAATCTCACCGACCATGACAATATCAGGGTCCTGACGAAGAAAGGATCGGAGCGCCTCGGCAAAAGTTAACCCTACCTTGGCATCCACGTGAACCTGGTTAATGCCTTCCAGGTTAATCTCGACCGGGTCCTCTGCTGTGGAGATATTGGTTTCTTCGGTGTTCAGGATATTCAGGCCGGTATACAGTGATACGGTTTTACCACTACCCGTCGGACCGGTAATTAAAATCATTCCCTGAGGTTGATGCAGGGCGTCCAGGTAGAGCTCTTTTTGATGCTCTTCATAACCCAGGGCTTCAATACCCATTTGAGCAGAAGTAGGGTCAAGAATCCGCAATACCACTTTTTCGCCGTAAATCGTTGGGAGTGTGTTTACCCGGAAATCAATAGATTTGTTTTTGGATAGGCGTAGCTTAATACGGCCATCCTGGGGTTTGCGTCGCTCGGAGATATCCATTTTTGACATTACCTTGAGACGCGCAGCCAGGCGTGGCCCCAGTTTTACGGGTGGACGCGTCACCTCTTGCAGGACACCATCAATACGAGCCCTGACCCGGTAGGATTTCTCGTAGGGCTCAAAATGGATGTCGGAAGCACCATTGCGAATGGTATCCACCAGTACCTTATTGACGAACTTGACGATGGGTGCCTCGTCGCCCCCACCGACTTCACCTTCATCCTTGCCGGGGTCTTCATCAACGGCTTCAATATCTATGTCGCCAAATTCTCCCTCTTCGCCCTCGAGAGAATCATTGATGTCGTCTTCCTGGGATTTAAAGAATTTTTCTATGACGGCCAGGAGTTTTTTTGCGTCGGCGACAACGGGCTCGACACTTAGCCCCGTCTGGAAACGAACATCGGTAATAGCCTGGTGATCGGTTGGGTCACTGACGGCAATAAACAGCTTGTTACCGCGCCGGGAGAGGGGAAGGACATTATGTTTCTTGATTAACTTGGTATCGACAAGATCCTGTGGACTGAGCTCAAGGTTATGTTGCTCTACATCGTAGATAGGGAATGAATACTCCAGAGAGAAAATCTCGGCAAGCTTGCTACTGGTGATGAAGTTTTCCTCAACCAGGTGTCTAAAAAACGGTTTGCCATTTTCCTTGCTTTGCTCAATAGCAAGTTCGATGGTTTCCGAGGACATGCCACCCGTATCGGCGAGCCTTCGCTGGATTGCCATACTCACAGCTGCGTTTGCACTTGCCATACTATTACCTCATTTGTCTCCCAGCGCATAATCTATCCTGAAAACAGAATCAGGTAAACGCGTGAACCTGCCTTCTTGTCAGTGTTTTTGCTGTTATTGACAATTTTTGTCATATTTGCCCCGCAAAAAATGTCACCTAATTCAGAGGCGTAGTAAATATAAACTTAAATCAGTGATGCAAGTCACAGAAAAACCTGGAAATATCGTCAGAATAAGTTGGCACGGAACTTGCCATAGACATGGATGCTGCTTATCGGCAGAAAGGTTTGCAACATCTAAATATAGAGGACTTAAGTCATGAAAAAGCAAAATCAAAAGGGTTTCACCCTGATCGAACTGATGATCGTGGTAGCTATTATCGGTATTCTTGCCGCGGTAGCACTTCCTGCGTATCAAAACTACACCAAGAAAGCCAAGTTTGCTGAAGTAACCACAGCCGTTGCCGCAGTTAAAACGGCAATTACTGTATGTGCTGCTACAGAAAATGATCTTGAAGACTGCGATACAGCTGCAGAAATTGGCTACACTCTGGAGTCCGCCGAAGCTGGTCAATATGTGTCTGATGTTGCTATTACGGCGACTTCTGCCGTGATTACGGCAACAGGTACAGCCGATGTAGACGGTTCAACCTTTACTTTAACTCCTACGCTTAATGCGACTACAGGTGCATTGTCTTGGGCCGAAGGTGGTACTTGTGTTGCTGCAGGTCTGTGCTAATTTTTAAAATTAGCCAGTGCCAAAAAAGCCCTGCCTCGCAGGGCTTTTTTATTTATAAAAGATAAAGAACGGGGATAAAAAACATGCGTACGAGAACTGCTGCCGTGGTCTATGCGATTTTGGTTGCCGTTATCGTTATTTGTTTTTCCACCGGGGTAAGCGGTTCTTTTCTGTTTGACGATATATCCAATATCGTCAATGTACCTGCATTGCACCTGCAGGAAATGACTCTTTCGGGGCTGAGGGAAGCGGCTCTATCAGGGCAGTCGGGGCTGTTTAGGCGTCCTGTTTCTGTAGTGACGTTTGCGCTCAATTATTATTTTGCCGGGCAGCTGGATCCCTATTGGTTTAAGTGGACCAATATTTTTATCCATATACTAAATTGCACACTGGTCTTCTTTTTGGTTGATCAAATCTCACGCATATATGCTTCCAATAACTCTTCCGGTTTTCATCCTGATTCCAAAAAGATTGCCCTCGTTGTAACTGCCGTCTGGGCGCTGCATCCGCTTCATGTAAGCACCGTTCTCTATATAGTCCAGAGGATGACATTGTTGTCGGCAACATTTTCGTTGCTCTCTATGCTGTTCTATTTAAAGGCCAGGATTTCTCTGAATCAGGGCAAGTCAAGGTACCTGGCTTATCTGGGGCTCCTGGTGGTGTCTCTTATGTTGGGGGTACTTTCCAAGGAAAATGCGGCACTTTCCATGCTGTATATATTTTGTCTTGAATGGTTCCTTTTCCGTTTTGCCACTAACGAACGGACAATTGCAAAGCGCTTCCTGATTGGTTTTTTTTGCCTGGGTCTTATCCTTCCCGGGACGGTCATTGTTATTTATACCCTGGTGTCGCCTGACTGGCTTCTGGAAGCCTATGCCATCAGGGACTTCACGATGACAGAGAGGCTAATGACTCAGGGAAGAATGCTCTGGCATTATGTCCAATGGATATTAATTCCCAATATCTCCTTCTATGCGATGCATCATGATGACATCGCGTTATCCCTGGGATTACTCGACCCGGCGACGACGCTGTTTGCCTGGCTGGGTCTTGGTGCTGTGGTTGCGGGCTGCCTGGCCTATTGGAGAAAACTGGGGCTGATTGCTTTTGGTGTCTTTTTCTTTCTGGCTGGTCATGTGATGGAGTCGACCATCATAGGCCTGGAGCTGGTCTTTGAGCACAGAAACTATCTTCCGAGCCTCGGCCTGGTTTTGGCAGTTTGTGTTGCCTTTTCCCGGCTGCTGAAAATGGTACCGGAAGATTCCCGGACATTTACAACCTCTCTTGTCGTCGTGGCATCAGTGCTTGCGCTTTCGTTTGCCACCTACGTTCGGTCAGATAAGTGGGAGGATCCATACTATTCGTCAGCGGTCGATGTGCAGAATCATCCCGAATCAGCGCGCTCGCACCATACATTTGCGGTAAATTCGATGGTTTACACGGACCCTTCGGACAACTACGAAAGGATAAATCGCAGCTTTTTACGTGCTGCTGAGCTGGATCCTTCGGGTATAGGTGGATTGTATGGGAAGATCCTGCTGGATATCAGCACACAAAAATTGGTAGATGAGAACCTGATTGCTGAATTTGAGCAACGATTACTGACCAATCCATTCAGGGCAGAGACAGTACACTTTATAAATGATTTGATTATCAAGTGCGAAGTAAACGACTGTTCACCATATTTTGCTGATGAGGACTTGCGAAGACTGCTCTCGGCTGCCAGGGAAAACCCAAAATTTATGGCAGCGCGACCGGTGGATATTATTCTGCTTTGGGTTCGATATTTAATTACGCATGAAGGCAATATTGAAGAAGCGTATTCTTTGCTAAGGCAAGGTATTGAGATAAACCCGGATAATCCCGCGATTAACTCGTATCTTCTGGAGATATATGCGCTGGGCAAAACCGAAGAGGAAAAGCAGGAGCTTATCGAAATGGTGAGACAGTCCGAGTTTGGCATCCAGCACCCTTCTTTTGTAGAGAGGCTGGAAAGCCGCGTAAGCTCCGAGTGATGTATACCCTGGCAGCTCTGTGCAGCCCATGATTAATTGAGATAAAAAGCGATGCAATCATTAAGTGTGGTTATACCGGCAAAGGACGAGGAAAAAGGGCTGGAAATGCTCTTGCCAAGATTAAGGCAGCTTCATCCAAATGCCGAAATTATCGTGGTTGACGACGGGTCTACAGATAATACTGCCGGGTTATCACAGGCTTTGGGGGCTTCGGTGATTTCCCACCCGTATTCACAGGGGAATGGTGCCGCAATAAAGACGGGCGCAAGAAACGCGTCAGGTGAATTGCTTTGCTTTATGGACGCAGATGGGCAACACGACCCCTCAGATATTGAAAGAATGCTGGAAGTGCTCGACCGCAACAGTTTCGATATGGTCGTTGGCGCCAGGGATTCCGAATCGCAGGCATCTATGTTTAGGGGGTTGGGAAACGGTTTCTATAATCGCTTTGCCAGTCTGATCGTTGGTCAGAAAGTGGAAGATCTTACCTCAGGATTTAGATTGGTTAAGGCAAGAAAATTTCGTGAATTCCTTTCGTTATTGCCCAATAAGTTTTCTTATCCTACAACGATTACGATGGCTTTTTTCCGTTCGGGCTACCCTGTCGCCTATATCCCCATTAAGGCGGCCAAAAGGATTGGTAAAAGTCATCTGAGAATCTGGCGGGATGGTGTTCGGTTTCTGCTTATTATTTTTAAGGTGGGGACACTTTATTCGCCGCTGAAAATTTTTCTTCCAATATCACTTCTCCACTTTCTTTTGGGTATTGGTTATTACACCTATACATTCGTCACTGTATCCCGATTTACCAACATGAGTGCCTTGTTGCTAACCAGCTCAATCATCATGTTTCTGATGGGGCTGATTTCAGAACAGATTACGACACTGACGTACTCTCGCAGAGACGATCATTAGCTCAAGGCCTGTCGAATGGTTTGCACAGTTAATGAAAACTATCGTCTAAAAAAAATGGCCGGGCTGGTTTCGGGGAAGCAGCGGGTTCTGGACATAGGATGCTCCCAATACCCGAACCCGTTTTTACAAAACTCCATCGTAGAAGGGTTGGATCTGGTTAAAGCCAGTCTTCCTGACAACTACAGTGAGCTGCATCTGGGCTCAATGGAATCCCTGAATAGCGCCCGATATGATGGGATAGTTGCCGGAGAAATCCTTGAGCATCTCGAGAGACCCATAGACTTTCTAAGAGAGTGTTATCGACTTGTGTCTCCGGGAGGCAGTATTGTCCTAAGCACGCCAAACCCGCACAGCCCGATAGAAAGCGCGCTTACTCTTTTGCTTAACCGGCGCTTTTATTACACCAGTGATCACCTGATTCTTTTTCCGCAGCGTTGGCTGATACGTATGTTGGAGTCTGTCGGGTTCGAAAATGTAGAACTTTATTCAGGAGGTTTTCCCTTGCCTCCGTTTGGACTGATCCCATGTCCGCGTTTTTTCTGCTATCAGACCATTGCCAGGGCCACTCGCCCCAACTCCTGATGATGTTGAAACAAACCTGGGTGAGGGCACTTTTAGCCATATCGATAATAGGGGTCTCTGTCGCCTATTTGATGCATCTGGTAGGTCGTACTGATCAGGCAATACTGGAATTGGCCATGGGTATCCCGGTATGGGTGTTGTGCTGGTCCATTTTGTTGTCCACCGTTGGTGGATTTTTTAATGCACTTTTATGGTACCGGCTGATAAAAGCACAAAATGTCGCCTCCAGTTTTTCTGGCTCGTATTGGGCGTGGTCAGTATCAAGAGTGTTCCGCTACATCCCGGGTAAAGTATTTGGTTACGCGGTTCGGCATGGCCTGGAAAAGAGTTCGTTGAAACAAGGGGTAAGTGCCAGCTTGAATGAGCTGCTGATTGTACTTGGCGCCCTGGCATTGTTAGGGGTGTGCTTCTTCCTTTTTTCTGTACCCATAGCCTCCGTGTTGCTGTCGATTCCCGTGATTGTCGTTGTGTTTTGCCGTCAAATTGCTATCTCGTTTTTAAGGCTTTTGCCCGACCGGTTTACGCATTTTTTTCATCCTGAAGGTCTGGGGAATCCCGGGAAAATGCTTCGAGGCATGGTATTTGTCATGCCGGCAATGCTTGCCCACACAGCAGCCTTTTACCTTGTCATGACTTCCGGACTGGGAGAAACAGCATTCAGCTTTATACAGTCGGCATCGGTTTTGTACTTTTCAGGTCTGGCGGGCCAGCTTGCTATTGTTGTCCCGGGCGGTCTGGGAGTCCGTGAGGCCGTTATGGCCTACATGTCCAGTCTGTCTGGCATCGGTGACGCCGTCGCTGTTTGTGCCGCACTGGTTTCCAGGATTATTCTGTTGCTTGCCGAGCTTGTAAATATCCTTTTATCCGGCCTGCTAAGAAGTATATGCAAATGAAGACGATAGGCTTTTATCCGGCGCATCCGTCCCAGGTATGGATGATGAAGGCACTTTCCGAATCAGCTCCAGAAGGCATTTGTATTCGCTGGTATGCCAGGGATAAGGATGTGTGTCTGGGGCTTATGCAAGAACTGGGAATAGAGTTCAAGCTGATGTCAGTGGCCGGCTCGGGAATGCTGGGAAATGGCCTGGAACTGCTTGCGAGCATTCCAAAATTTATTGCGGCCACAAAACGCGACAACATTGATTTATGGTTATCCAAATATGGCGCTGTTAATTTTAGTGCCTGGTTGCTGGGTAAGAGAAATATCTCTTTTAATGACGATGATGCGGATGTAGTGCCTTTCATTGCACGTACCAGCTATCCATACGCCAACAGGGTTTTATGTACAAACTGGACCAGAATGGGCGCGTATGAGAGTAAAGCCCGGCGGTACTCCTCATTCCACGAATTGTTTTATCTGCACCCGAAACGTTTTCAATCCCGGGAAAGAAATCCTGTTATGTCAGTCGGGAATAAGCCTTATGTGTTGATCAGGCTTTCGTCGCTTAAAGCACATCATGATCTTCACGAAAGAGGTATGGCAGATTCGGCATTGGAACAGGTAATAAGCATTCTGGAACCACAATATTCTGTCTTTATTTCGTCAGAAAAGCCCTTGCGCCCAGAGTATGAGCCTTATCGGCTGGAAATACCGGTGTCAGAAATCCACCCTTGCCTGGCCGGGGCGTCGCTTGTAATTGGGGATAGCCAGACCATGATGGCGGAAGCTGCTGTTTTGGGCGTCCGGTCCATCCGTATTAGCAGTTTTATTGGCCGTCTCAGTTACATTGAAGAGCTCGGCCGCAGGGGGCTTTGCTTTAGTTTAAGCCCGGAAAAAATTGATGAATTGCCAGCGTTGGTCAATTCGGTGCTGGAAGTCTCTTCCGAAGAAATGAACCGACGGCGTGATCTTCTCATTAAGGAAACAGTAGATCCGGTTGATTTCTTCTGGGATGAAATTATGCAGGAGTTATATCGTTGAAAATTTTTATTGTTGGTGGCGCTCGTCCAAACTTCGTAAAAATTGCCCCCATCGTAACGGCCCTTAACAAGGCCAAAAAAAGTCACAGCGAAGAAAGCATAACCCTGGTCCTTGCTCACACAGGTCAGCACAGTGATTTTGCCTTATCGGGTTCTTTCTTTAGTCAGCTCGGATTACCAGAACCAGACTATAACCTGGGGGTAAGCGGGGGTGGTCATGGGGAGCAAACCGGTCGCATTATGCAGGCTCTGGAGCCTGTTCTCATAAAAGAGAATCCGGATGTCCTGGTAGTGGTCGGGGATGTTAATTCCACACTGGCGGCATCTATCTGTGCATCAAAGCTTGGCATTCCTGTAGCACATGTGGAGTCCGGGTTACGCAGCTTTGATAAAACCATGCCGGAAGAGATTAATCGTATTTTGACGGATTCCATATCAGACTTCCTGTTTGTCTCTGAACCTTCGGGTATCCAAAACCTGACAAAAGAAGGGGTTTCATCTGAAAGGATATTCCATGTGGGAAACGTGATGATTGATAGCCTGCTGTCCAATTTGCAGCAGATAGAAAAATTACAGACCTTTCGTAATATCGGGCTTGAAAAAAAACAGTACATTCTGGCCACATTGCATCGGCCCTCCAATGTGGATGATGGGGATACCCTGAAAAGTCTGCTTCAGTCACTAAGAGAGGTGGCCCTGGAAACAAACGTTGTATTTCCCGTACACCCTCGCACGCGCGCGAGCGCAAAAAAACATGGGCTGGAAAAATATTTGGAAGAAACCCGGGGCTTTTTCGTTATAGAGCCGCAAGCCTATTTTGATTTTATCTCACTGTTAACGAACGCCAGATTGGCATTGACAGACAGTGGTGGCATACAGGAAGAAAGTCTTGTTTTGGGAACCCCGTGCGTTACCTTGAGAGAAAATACTGAGCGCCCTGTCACCCTGGAAGCTGGCATGAACATGCTTAGTTCGATAGAGCGGGCCGAAATGGTGTCAGCTATTAGGAAGATGGAAAACTCAGAGCGAAAGTTTGTGCCAGAATTTTGGGATGGTCATGCAGCTGACAGGATCGTTGCTATCCTTTTGTCAAAATTCCTGGATAACAAAACGCATTGATAAATCAATGGCCTGAACGTTCTTGGTCAAGGCCCCGCTGGAGACAAAATCAATCCCGTTCGCAATTCCTTCGGCCAGCCCTTCGTCGGTAATATTGCCGGATATTTCATACTGGATTCTGGCCGGTTTGAGCTCAATGGCTTTCTGAATCTGTTCTTTGGAAAAGTTATCCAGCATGACGCGATCTACGCCTGCCTCGATAGCTGCCTGTAATTCCTCAAGTGTCTCAACTTCAATTTCCAGCAATGCCTGGGGAGCAATCTCCCTTGCCTGATGGGTGGCCGCCTGGATAGAGCCACAGGCGATGATGTGGTTTTCCTTGATTAAAAAAGCATCGTAGAGACCGACTCGGTGATTTTCTGCCCCGCCAATCTTTACAGCGTATTTTTGGGCCAGGCGCAGGCCAGGGATAGTTTTGCGTGTATCCAGGATGTTAGTGCCCGTACCTTTCAAAAGAGACGCGTAGTGATGTGCGGTAGTAGCCGTACCCATTAGCGTCTGCAAGAAATTCAGGGCAGTCCGCTCAGCTGTGAGAATAGAGCGGGCATTTCCACGTATTTCCAGTAGGGAATCCATGGGAGCAACCAGGTCCCCTTCATTTTTTTTCCAGGTTATGCATACCTGGGGGTCGACCTGCCTGAACACTTCATCAAACCACGGCCGACCACAGACAATAGCTGGCTCGCGGGTAATGACAGTTGCCATTGCCTGTTGGTTTTCCGGGACGAGCCTGGCGGTAATATCTCCAGTGCCAATATCCTCGGCAAGTGCTGTTCGCACACTTTCCACCAGGTGGGCAATATAATTAATAGCAGTGGCAGCTGACATAATTTGAGGTGTTCAGTTTGGGGGCGGCCATTGTATATTGATTCCTTGTATATTGGAGATCCCCAGATGAAGTCAGCCATGCAGTGGCTAGAAAACGTAGAGATTGTCGAATCTCCCAATTGTGAAGAACGTCCACCAGGTTCGGAAGTCGATCTTCTGGTCATTCACAATATTTCCCTGCCTCCCGGAATTTATGGGGGAGAGTATGTTGAACAGTTATTCCAGAACTGCCTTGATCCCGGTGAGCATCCTTACTTTGCCGAAATTGCTGACAATCCTGTTTCGTCACATCTTTATATCAAACGCACTGGCAGGGTGATTCAGTTTGTTCCCCTGGCCAACAGGGCCTGGCACGCCGGTGCTTCCGAATGGAAAGGCAGGGAAAATTGCAACGATTTTTCCATAGGTATTGAGTTGGAAGGTTGTGATGACCAGGAATTCACAGACGATCAGTATGAAGCCCTGGTTACCCTGACCAAAGATATTCAGTCTATATACCCGGCCATCACAAAAGAGCGAATCGTTGGTCACTCTGATATAGCCCCTGGCCGCAAAACAGACCCAGGTCCGTGCTTTGACTGGCAACGCTTTTTGGCTGAAATATAGGGTGGCTGCTAGCTGCTGGTTTCAAGTCGTCTTGATAGCGCCAGAATCAGTACGATAATGGGGATTCCCAATAGTGCAGTGAAAACAAAAAACTGCGAATAGCCTGCAAGCTCGACCATAGAGCCGGTATATCCACCAAAAACTTTTGGGAAAAGCGTCATTACCGAACTGAAAATGGCATATTGGGTAGCGGTAAAAGAGATAGATGTCAGGCTTGAAAGCCAGGCCACAAAGGCGGATACAGCCAGGCCAGCGCTGAGGTTATCAATGGCGATAGCCATGGTTAGTGCTTCGATCGTGTTGTTGCCGGGTAAAGAAAGCCAGCTAAATACCAGGTTTGACAGGGAAGCTAAAACCGCTCCAATCAAAAGGGTCCGCATCGTCCCTATTTTCAGGGCAATGAACCCTCCGGCAAAGGTACCCGTGATGGTCATTAATACCCCGAAAACCTTGGTAATGCTGGCAATTTCGGTTTTGGTGTAACCCATGTCCTGGTAGAAAAGATTGGCCACAACGCCCATAACAATATCGGATACCCTGTAGAACCCGATTAAGACAAGAATCCAGATTGCAAGCTTGCCATACCTGAAAAAGAAGTCCCCAATAGGATCCAGATAGCTTTCCCTGACCATTTTTTTGTTGGTAATTCCCAGGTTCGAACAAATAAAGCTTGTTGCAATGCCGGCTGCAATGGATACCGAGAGCTGCAGAAAGCCGATGAAAGAGTTGATCAGGTTGCTGTCATAGTTGCCGGTAACAGGGAAGTTTCTGTAGACCACGACCAATACAGCGATGGACAAGAGGAAAACCAGGAAAAATCGTATGTAGTCGGCAGTGCTGTACGCATAAACATTTTCGTCTTCGTTTATATCCGGTTCGGAAACACATAGCGTTGTTATCACGCCAATCAGCATGATTACTGCCATCGCCCAGTAGGCTTTTTGCCAGGCATGATAAAGGTATCCTGAACTGGTGCTGCCAAAATACTCAGCCAAAAACAGGCCGCCGGCCCCTGCGACCAGCATACCGATCCGGTAACCACTGATATAGCTGGAAGCGACGATTCTTTGTTCTTCCTCGGTTGCACACTCAATACGATAACTATCGACGACGATGTCCTGTGTCGCGGATGAAAATCCCAACAAGACAGCAGCAAAGGCCATCGCTGAAAGCCCGTAAACCGGGTCAATACTGGACATCAGCAATATTGAAAACACAACGGCGGCTTGCGAAAGGAGTAACCATCCCCTGCGACGACCGAAGGTTTTTGTGAGTACGGGCAATGGGAGTTTGTCTACAATTGGAGCCCATATAAACTTGAATGAATAGCCCAGGGCGGCCCAGCTGAAATAGGTCACTGCCGATTTGGAAACCCCCGCCTCATTTAGCCACAGTGAGAGCGTGGAAAAGATAAGGAGGATCGGTATGCCGGCAGCAAACCCCAGGAAAAAGAGAGAAATAACCTTGGTGGTGATTGAGCTAAAAAAAATGGCACGCAAAGGCATTATTGGTGTTCTGTCTGTAAAGCCGTCGGGAACGCTTCAGGTTACACAACAGGCGACGGCCGGGCCAGTTAAAACTTGAATTTATCAGGGACGCCTCCAACTAGGAAACAAAGCTTCCGAAACAGTCCTATGCCTTATCTCTTTCTTTTGTTCCTTTTTATGCCGGTCATCGAGATCTGGCTCATTATCGAAGTGGGTTTTGCCATAGGTGTTGGCTGGACGATTGCGCTTATTCTCTTTACTGCATTTTTGGGTATTACCCTTTTGCGACAACAGGGATTTTCAACGCTGTTTCGTGCTCGTCAAAAAATGGACGAAGGGCAGATTCCCGCCCATGAAATGCTTGAGGGATTGATGTTGGCATTTGCCGGTGCCTTGATGCTGACCCCGGGTTTCGTCACAGACAGTTTTGGCTTTTTGTTGCTCCTTCCTCCTGTTCGCGCGTTATTGATTACCCGCTTTAAGGCCAACATGGTATTTGTTGCCTCCGGTGGTCGATACCATCATTACGAGACGGGATCCTCTGACGAGGATGTGATTATTGAGGGAGAATACCGGCGAGAAAATGAAAATTCTGACAAAAAACTTCGCTAGTGGACTTGAATTCCATTTGTACGGCCACATTAAGAGCTTCAACAAAAAGCTATTTAGGAGCTTGAAAATGAGTTTTCAGTCTCCAGATTCATGGCATTGCCAGCAAGGCTGTGCTGACAAACCAACCTAGAACACCTTATATATCCATTGGGAGAAAAAAACGATGAAGATTCGTCCCCTTAATGATCGCGTTGTGATTCGTCGCAGCGAGGAAGAGGAAAAATCATCTGGAGGAATCATCCTCACCGGTTCTGCAAAAGAAAAACCCAACCAGGGTGAAGTCATTGCGGTAGGTCCAGGTAAAACACTGGAAAATGGCAACGTCCAGACGCCATCCGTCAAAGTCGGTGACACAGTGATTTTCGGACGCTACGCAGATAGCAACACCATAAAAGATGGCGATGATGAACTCATTATCATGAGTGAAGACGACATCTACGGCGTTGTTGAGTAAGAACCGGCGTATCTATTTTTTTCTTATAACCCAATTTAAAGCTACTACTGAGGAAGACAAATCATGGCAGCTAAAGACGTGAAATTCGGAGATGCCGCTCGTGCAGGCATGCTCAAAGGTGTCAACACCCTGGCAAATGCCGTTAAGGTGACACTGGGCCCCAAGGGCCGCAACGTGGTACTCGATAAATCTTTCGGCGCACCTACTGTCACCAAAGACGGTGTTTCTGTCGCCAAGGAAATTGAACTGGAAGACAAGTTTGAAAACATGGGTGCCCAAATGGTGAAGACCGTGGCATCCAAAGCTTCTGATGATGCTGGCGACGGTACCACCACGGCAACGGTTCTGGCGCAATCAATTGTGACTGAAGGTTTGAAAGCCGTTGCCGCAGGTATGAACCCCATGGACCTGAAGCGCGGCATAGACAAGGCTGTGAGCAGTGCTGTAGAAGCCATTAAGTCAGCGGCAATCCCCTGTGAAGATGGCAAGGCCATTGCCCAGGTGGGTACGATCTCTGCAAACAGCGATGTACAGGTTGGCGATATTATTGCCGAAGCGATGAAAAAAGTAGGCAAGGAAGGCGTTATTACTGTTGAAGAAGGCACCAGCCTGGAAAACGAGCTCGATGTTGTGGAAGGCATGCAGTTCGATCGAGGTTACCTGTCGCCATACTTCATCAATAACCAGGACAACATGTCTGTTGAACTGGAAGATCCGTTTATTTTGATGGTAGACAAAAAGATCTCCAATATTCGCGAACTCCTTCCCCTTCTTGAGCAAGTTGCCAAGTCCAGTCGTCCGTTGCTGGTTATGGCCGAAGATGTTGAAGGCGAAGCATTGGCAACGCTGGTTGTAAACAACATGCGTGGCATTGTGAAAGTGGCCGCCTGTAAAGCCCCGGGCTTTGGTGACCGTCGCAAAGCCATGATGCAGGACATTGCCATCCTGACCAATGGCCAGGTGATTGCTGAAGAAATCGGTCTTGATCTGGAAAGCGCGACTCTGGACCATCTTGGCCAGGCCAAGCGCGTGATTCTGACCAAGGATGAAACCACTATCATCGACGGTTCCGGCTCTGCTGCAGATATTGAAGCGCGTGTTAACTCTATCCGCGTTCAAATGGAAGAATCAACTTCTGACTACGACCGCGAAAAACTGCAGGAGCGCGTTGCCAAACTGGCAGGTGGTGTTGCGGTGATTAAGGTCGGCGCGGCCACTGAAGTCGAAATGAAAGAGAAGAAAGCCCGCGTTGAAGACGCGCTGCACGCGACTCGTGCTGCCGTTGAAGAAGGTGTGGTTGCCGGTGGTGGTGTTGCCCTGGTACGTGCACTGCAAGCGGTTGAAGGCCTTAAAGGTGATAACGAAGACCAGAATATCGGTATTTCCATTGCCCAGCGTGCGATGGAAGCACCACTGCGACAAATCGTTAAAAACGCCGGCGAAGAGGATTCAGTAGTACTCGATAAAGTGAAAAGCGGCAAAGGTAACTACGGTTACAACGCCGGTACCGGTGAGTACGGGGACATGCTGGAGATGGGTATTCTCGACCCGGCAAAAGTAACCCGTACTGCCCTGCAGGCAGCTGGCTCCGTTGCGGGTCTGATGATCACTACCGAGTGTATGGTCACAGAAATACCCAAAGAGGACGCTCCCGCTATGCCAGACATGGGTGGAATGGGCGGCATGATGTAGTCTGTTCCCGCCTGAGTTTGTGAAAAAACCCGCCTTTTGGCGGGTTTTTTTATGTGTTGGGAATACTTGACCAGAAAAACCGCTCGATTCAGTTGTCCTGTATCCGAGAATAAGTATGATTCATGGGGGATAGAAAAAATAACAAGTGCCCCATTTATGAATAAAACCGCTTTTTGGAAAAAAGACTGGTTCATAGCGCTGGTCATATCGATGGTTTTTTTGACGATATCCGGCTCAGCGCCGATCACCAGCCTTGAACGAGCTGCTTACGACTGGGGGCTGCAATCCACTTCCAGAGAGCCGAGTGAGCAAATTGCCGTTATCGCTATCGATGATGAGAGCCTGGCAAACCTGGGCCGCTGGCCCTGGCCGCGTGATCTGCATGCCGAAATGATTGATATTTTGTCGGAAGCGGGCGCCAAGGTCATTGGATACACTGCGTTCTTCTTCGAGCCGCAACGTGACCCGGGACTGGATGTAATCTATAACACCACCACATTTCTGGAGCAGGCGGGTCTGGTAGGTATCGAGGTCGATGATCAGGGAGAACTTTATTCAGTTCCTGGTCCATCTATTGAAACGCTGATAGCCAACACACCCGAACTCTATTCCGCAGCGGCACAGCTTGGTGGCGTTGATTCGAGCTCACTGAATGAAGACGACGTTGATCCCCAGGTATGGGGAAGAGCTCGCCAGGCTCTCGACATTCAGGAGACAGGCATCGCCGAGATCGGGACGGCACTGGTTTCCCTTAACGATGAACTGAACCTCGCCATCGAGACCCTGGATGTTGACCAGGTGCTGGCAGATTCCATTGCCGAGGCAGGAAATGTGTTATTGCCGGTTATTTTTCGAATTGGTAACCCGCTGGGCAATCCTGATACGGAAATTGACCCCTACGCAGCGCAATATGCCCTGGACAATATCGATGATCGCATTGGCTCGGGTTACTACCCCTTGCCTGCCGTGGATGTGGATGTGCCCATTGATGTAATCGGCAGCTGGGCCGCGGGCCTGGGGCATCTGAATGCCTACCCGGATGTTGACGGTGGCATACGGTCTGAGCCACTGGTTGTCGATTATTACGGTGATTTTTATCCTTCGCTGTCACTCAAAATCGCTGCACATAGTCTCAATCTTGATGATGAAGATATTCGTGTTCTTCTTGGTGAAGGAGTCCAGGTTGGCCGTCTGAGTATTACAACCAATGAAATGCTGCAGATGAATACCTTCTTTTATGACGACGTGGATGGGCGTCCGGCATTTCAGGTGGATTCTTTCTACGATGTCTATGTCGGTGATATACCTGCTGGCAAATACCGGGACAAAATTGTCCTGATTGGGGCAACGGCGGCAGGTCTGGGCTCAAACCAGGTTACGCCCATCAACCCGGCCATGTCTCCAGTGGTCACCCTGGCGCATTCGGTTTCCAGTATCCTGAACGAGGATTTCTTTATTGTTCCGGATTGGGCCCCTGTCGCCGAATTGACAGCTTACCTCCTGGTCGCCCTGTTTTTAATGCTGCTGCTCCCCCGTCTTAATGCCATTGGCGGAGCATTGATAACAGCCGGCATTTTGGTGGCATTTATCGCCACACACTATGTGTTCATGACACAGCAGGCCATGTGGCTTCAATTGATGCTGCCTTCGCTATTGCTGGTAGCCGGTTATGTGCTTATTACCACTAAACGCTTCCTGGTGACTGAGCGAGGCAAGGAGCGGGCAGATCTGGAGTCCGGTGAAAGCAACCGCATGCTGGGTCTTGCATTCCAGGGGCAGGGGCAATTGGACATGGCGTTTGAAAAATTCCGCAAATGCCCCAAAGACGAGGCACTTGCCGAGTCCATGTTTAATCTGGCACTGGATTATGAACGCAAGCGTCAGTTCGGCAAGGCATCCAGTGTGTATCAGTACATTTATGGCTTCGCGCCCAAATTTAAAGATGTTGCCGAGCGCATTGATCGTAGCAAGAAAATGGAAGATACCGTGGTGCTTGGTGGTGGCGGGCATGCTGGTGGAACCATGGCTTTGGATGTGGGTGAAAAGCCCATGTTGGGCAGATACCAGGTAGAAAAAGAGCTAGGCAAGGGTGCCATGGGCATCGTCTATCTGGGACAGGATCCCAAAATCAGTCGCACAGTGGCCATCAAGACCATGGCACTTTCCCAGGAATTTGAAGAAGACGAGCTGGATGACGTTAAAGAGCGTTTCTTTCGTGAAGCAGAAACGGCAGGCCGCCTGAATCATCCCAACATCGTGACTATTTACGATGCTGGCGATGAGCATGACCTGGCATACATTGCCATGGAGTTTATCAAGGGCAAGGATCTGGTGCCCCACACCAAGAAAGACAATCTGCTACCCTTGCCCAAGGTATTTGAATTGATCGCCAAGTCAGCGGCTGCACTGGACTACGCCCATTCGCAAAATGTCGTGCACCGGGATATCAAGCCGGCAAATATCATGTGGGATCCCGAGTCCAACGAGCTGAAAATCACTGATTTTGGTATTGCACGGATTACTGATTCCAGCAAGACCAAAACCGGCGTGGTGTTGGGTACGCCTTCATACATGTCTCCCGAGCAGCTTTCAGGCAAGAAAATAGATGGTCGATCGGATCTGTTTTCGCTGGGCGTCATGTTCTATCAAATGCTGACAGGCAGCTTGCCATTTAGTGGAGATTCCATGGCAACGCTCATGTACAAAATCGCCAATGAACAACCCTCCAGGGCGTCCGAAATAAATTCAAAACTTCCGCCAGAAATTGATGAGATTATTGAGAAAGCACTGGCCAAGGATCCCGATGAACGATTTCAGTCCGGAAGTGAAATGGCCAGGGCGCTAAAGGAATGTGTTGCTAAAATAAAAGCTCGTCAATCAGGTAGCTAATTTATATGAGTTTGGCATCAAAAATAGAAATCGTGCACAAGACAGATACCGGTCTGAAACGCGATCACAATGAAGATTCAGTTGGCAGTGAAAAAGCAATAGGTCTGGCGGTTCTTGCGGATGGCATGGGTGGCCATAACTCGGGCGAAATCGCCAGTGCAATGACCGTTGCCCATGTGCTGGAGCGCTTTAAAAAAACCTATAAACACCTGGAGCATGGTGAGCTGGACTGGGAGACCGGGCTGACCAGGGAAACCATCATGTTGCAAGAAGCCATCCTGGAGGCCAACCAGGAAATTTATGATGCGGCCCAGGCGAGTATTGCCAATCGCGGGATGGGAACAACGGCTGTCGCAATGCTTTTTCTCAATAATAAGGTCTCTATTGCGCATGTTGGCGACTCAAGGGCCTATCGACTGAGAGATGGCAATTTTGAATTGCTTACAGAAGATCACTCTTTATTACAGGAACTGGTCCGGAAAGGGTTTTACACGCGTGAAGAGGCGCGTCAGTCGGACCAGAAAAATGTGATTACCCGTGCTCTCGGCATCGATACCAGACTGAAAGTTGATATTGCTGAAGAAATCACAGATGTAGGCGATATTTATCTCGCCTGCTCGGATGGTCTCACTGATATGGTCAGTGATGATGAAATCCATCGTATTCTTCAGGAAAATGAAGAAGACATAGAAACCGCTGCGGACGAGCTTGTGCTTGCGGCAAATGAGAATGGTGGCAAGGATAATATATCCGTTATACTTGCCCGGGTTGTTAACCCGTTCCCACTTGAGGAATCATTTGCCGATAAAATGCTTGGTTGGTTCCGAAGTTAATCCGGGCTAAGTAGGGACTCAAAAGATGCATCCAAAACTCATACTTTCGCTTTCGGGTGAAGTTCTGAAGGAAATAGACCTTGACCAGGAAATCACCACGATTGGTCGCAAGGCAGTCAACGATATCCATTTGGACAATCTGGCTGTTAGTGGGGCTCATGCAAAAATATTGATGCTGGGGGGCGATTGCTTTCTTGAAGATCTGGAAAGTACCAATGGCACCTATGTGAACGGTGACAGAATCACCAAACATGTTCTCAAACACGGCGATAAAATTGCCATCGGCAAACATGAGTTTCTTTACCAGAATGAAGCGGCCACAGCGTCGGATGAGGAAGAAGACTTCGAAAAAACAATGATCCTAAAGCCCTATGCCTCAGGTATGGGAGGGGAGTCACTGGCGGCCAGCGAAGAAAAGGAAGAAACTGCTCCGGAACCTGAAGCCAGCGAGTCTGAAGAGGAAACGTCCGGAATCAACGCAGCCCTGCAATTATTGTCCGGGGCCAACATGGGCAAGCGTCTGACCTTGAGCAAGCCCCTTACTCGCCTGGGCAAACCTGGCACCCAGGTGGCTGCCATACAAATGCGTCCAAATGGTTGTTATGTTTTTAACATTCCCGGTTCGGGCAAGGCTCCCAGCCTAAATGGCAAAGACCTGGGAGCAAAAGCTGTAATGCTGAGGGATGGTGACCTGCTTGAGGTAGGGAATGTCCGCATGAAATACGTTCAATCCTGATACTTCTGCTTCTTTAAGTGACACAAAAAAAGCTCCCTCGGGAGCTTTTTTGTGGGTGGGTAATAGCCGGATTGGTGTTAGGCAAAGTTCTCGTTAACAAAGTCCCAGTTCACCAGGTTCCAAAACGCTTCCATGTAAGCCGGACGCGAATTGCGGTAGTCGATATAGTAAGCGTGCTCCCAGACATCCACTGTGAGCAGGGGCTTGGCATCGGTTGTAAGAGGTGTCTCTGCATCATCCGTATTGACGATGGCAACACTCCCATCAGTATTTTTAACCAGCCAGGTCCAGCCTGAGCCAAAATTGTTAACAGCGCTGTTCGTGAACTGCTCCTTGAACGCGTCGAATGAACCAAACGCCGTATTAATCGCTTCAGCGACAGGGCCGGTAGCTTCACCGCCACCATTGGGGCTAAGGCAGTTCCAGTAAAAAGTGTGATTCCAGACCTGGGCTGAATTATTAAAAACACCGCCTTCGGAATTTTTGATAATGGTTTCCAAATCCGC
The DNA here is from genome assembly GCA_965222065.1 of Pseudomonadales bacterium. Classification (GTDB taxonomy): domain Bacteria; phylum Pseudomonadota; class Gammaproteobacteria; order Pseudomonadales; family GM7GCV1; genus GM7GCV1. The sequence goes on along the minus strand of OZ244933.1, from coordinate 950,062 downwards.
ATCTTGCAGTTCGGTACCTTCAATAAGCGGGTTGAGTTTGGCAACGTAGGTTGCATGGTGCTTGCCGTGATGGTACTCGAGAGTTTCTTTGGAAATGTGGGGTTCCAGAGCATCAATTGCGTAAGGCAATTCCGGAAGTGTAATAGCCATAGTGTTCCATACTCCTGATGGGGGTAAGTGAATTTATTAAAATTTCCTCTGGTTTGAGGACATATTTTCATTGTACGTGATATTGATGTAAGCAGATGAAAATCACGTTAATGTTCTCTATAGCCTCAGGAAATTGCTGACTGTTAGCAACCCTGACTGTCATATAGAATGTGCACCTTAAATCAGGTTGCATGAGGATTCCAATGTCAGACGACATGCGCATAATTCCGGAGCGTGATGAAATTCGCGCCCGTCCCCAGTCAAACACCAAGAGACCAGCAGGAGCAACAAGCCCCAAGTCATCCGGTGCGGACAAGCCAGCAGCAAGAAGACCTGCTTCATCGGGAGGCGATAAATCTTTTTGGGTGTTGATTGCCCTGATCCTGGTGGCGTGTACGGCATCGGCCTGGTTATTTGTACAAACCAGGACGCTGGCAGCCGAAAGAGATGCCCTGGCGCAACGGGTTGAACAGATTGAATCAAGGCTGTCTGTTACGGATGAATCCCTGTCCGAATCGGGAGCTGCCATGCAATCCGTGCTTCAGGAACATAGCGATGAGCTTGAGCTGCATATGTCGGAGATTCGCAAGCTCTGGGGTGTGGCCTATGACCGTAACCGCCCGGCGATCGAAGAGCTCAGAACCGAGCAAGAGAACATGGCTGCCCGAATGAATTCCTTTGGGAATTCCCTCGCACAGGCCGATCCTATCATCCAGGGTTACGAAGGTATGCAATCACGGCTGGAAACCATTTCCTCACAGCTGTTGGTGCAATCGGCAACACTCGATGACCTGTCAGCACGGACCCGTTCGCTGGCAGACCGGGCCAATAACATAGAGTCCGGCGTACAGTCTCAAAGAAGTACTATCCAGGAGCACGAAGAAGCGATTGAAGCCATTGACGAGTACCGGTTGCAGATCAATCAACGCCTGCTTCGCCTGGAGCAATCCTTGCCCTCGGGTGGATAAAGACCTGGTCCGGGCTAATCAACATAAATAGCCCGGGCTAAAAACATAAGCAATAGACACGATCCCACCAAATAGTTTTAAAAAGATGACCCTGATAAAACAACAAGACCTGATTGATAGCGTCTTTGATGCGCTGCAATTTATCTCGTATTACCACCCAAAAGACTTTATCGACGCTGTTTACGCGGCTTACCAGAGAGAGGAATCACCGGCGGCCAAAGATGCCATGGCGCAGATCCTCATCAACTCACGAATGTGTGCCGAAGGTCACCGTCCCATTTGCCAGGATACCGGCATTGTGACCGTATTTCTCAAAGTAGGAATGGATGTGCAATGGGAAGGCGACATGAGTGTGACCGATATGGTCAACGAAGGCATTCGCCGAGCTTATAATCACCCGGATAACGTACTAAGGGCATCGATTCTGGAAGATCCGGACGGTGCGCGCCGCAATACCAAAGACAATACCCCCGGCGTTATTCATTATGAAATTGTCCTTGGCGATAAGGTGGAAGTGCATGTGGCGGCCAAGGGAGGAGGCTCGGAAGCCAAGTCGAAGTTCGCCATGCTTAATCCAAGTGATTCGGTCGTCGACTGGGTGCTTGAGATGGTTCCCAAAATGGGGGCTGGCTGGTGCCCTCCCGGCATGCTGGGTATTGGTATTGGTGGCACGGCAGAAAAAGCCATGTTGCTGGCAAAAGAGGCACTGCTGGATCCCATCGATATCCAGGATCTCAAAGCGCGTGGAGCGACTAACCGCTCAGAAGAGTTACGCCTGGAACTCTATGACAAGGTGAACCGGCTTGGCATTGGTGCCCAGGGCCTTGGCGGCTTGACGACGGTCCTCGACGTTAAAGTGCTGGATTATCCATCCCATGCGGCCAACAAGGCCATTGCCATTATTCCCAACTGTGCGGCAACACGTCACGCACACTTTGTCCTGGATGGCTCGGGGCCATCCCTGCAGACGCCACCTGCGCTGGAAGACTGGCCGGAAATTACCTGGGATGTGGGAGATTCAGTGCGTCGGGTCAATCTGGATACCGTTACACGAGAAGATGTGCAGGAATGGAAAACCGGCGAGACAATTTTGTTGTCCGGGAAGATGCTGACCGGCCGCGATGCCGCCCACAAAAAAATAGTGGATATGCTCAATAATGGCGAGCAATTACCAGCTTCACTGGAAGGGCGTTTTATCTACTACGTAGGTCCTGTTGACCCGATTGAGGGTGAAGTCGTTGGTCCAGCAGGGCCGACGACGGCTACACGTATGGACAAGTTCACACGCCAGGTGCTCGAACAAACCGGGCTGCTGGGCATGATCGGCAAGGCAGAGCGCGGGCCGGCGGCTATTGATGCCATTCGTGACAACAAGGCGGTTTACCTGATGGCTGTTGGGGGATCCGCCTATTTGGTATCCAAGGCCATTACTCACTCGCAAGTGGTTGGATTCCCCGAGCTTGGTATGGAGGCCATCTATGAGTTTGAAGTTAAGGATATGCCTGTGACTGTCGCCGTGGATTCCAGGGGTGAGTCTGTTCATCAAACCGGGCCAAAAATCTGGGCACATGAGATTGAAGAACGCCAGATTTCTGTTGGATAGGCAGGATATAAAAAACGGCGCCTCAAGGCGCCGTTTCCCTATGGAGGGGGGTATATGACAGAGACGATTTACTGGCACGATTACGAGACCTTTGGAGCCAATCCATCGGTCGATCGACCCTCGCAATTCGCGGGCATTCGTACCGACATCAATCTCGATGTAATTGGTGATCCGCTGATGATTTATTGTCAGCCGGTAGAAGACTTGTTGCCCAGTCCCGATGCCTGCCTCATTACCGGAATAACGCCCCAGCTGGCCGCTGAACAGGGTGTCCCCGAGCCGGAGTTTATCCGGCAGATCCATCGTGAATTTATCCAGCCGCAGACCTGTGGTGCGGGTTACAACAGTCTTCGCTTCGATGATGAAGTCACTCGCTATACGCTTTACCGAAACTTTTATGATCCCTATGCGCGCGAATGGCAACAGGGGAATTCGCGCTGGGATATTATCGACATGGTTCGACTAACCTATGTGTTGCGACCGGATGCACTTCTCTGGCCGGAGAGAGAGCCGGGAGTCCCCAGCTTTCGCCTGGAATTGTTGAGTGAAGCGAACGGGCTGGAACACAGTTCTGCCCACGACGCCCTGTCTGATGTGATGGCGACCATTGCCCTGGCCAAACAAATCAAGCAACGCGAACCCGGACTGTTTGAGTATTGCTGGACGTCAAGACTCAAAACAGAAGTGGTCAAGCAGATTGACCTGAAATCGCACAAACCCTTGCTGCATGTTTCCTCCAAAATCCCGGCCAGCCAGGGTTGTGCCACCCTGGTGATGCCGCTGGCCATGCATCCTGTGAATAAAAACGCAGTGGTTTGTATTGATCTCTGTGCCGATATTGAACCATTACTGGAGCTGGACGCAGAAACCATTAAAGAGCGTCTCTATACACGCCTGGATGAATTGGATGAGACCGAGTCACGCATCCCCCTTAAGGCTATTCATCTAAACCGCTGCCCGGTTATTTTGCCGCTGAAAATGCTTGAAGAAACCAATGCCCGACGTTTGGGTATTGATGTAGCCACCGCAGAAAAAAATTGGCAGCGATTGCTGCAAAAAGTGAGTGAGGTAAGCAAAAAGTCCCAGCATGCCTTTGATACCAGCTTTGATGAAAGTCCCGATGCAGATTCTGCCCTGTACCAGGGGTTTCTGCCCGACAACGACAGATCAGTGGCTGATCAGGTTAGGTCGGCGGATGCTGAAGAACTGAGATCACGCAATTTTTATTTTCAGGATGCGCGCCTTAAAGAGCTGTTGTTCCGTTACAAGGCCAGGCATTACCCCCAAAGCCTTTCCCCGGAAGAACGACAGATCTGGCGGGAGCAGGTTTGTGAGCGCCAGCAATGGCCATCAAGACTTGATATCCATGAACAGGAACTGGCAACAAGAATTTCGCAGGAAACGGATGAACAGCGACGGGAGATTCTCGAAAGCCTGGTCAAATGGGCCCGGCAGCGGCGAGAGATATTTTGCACCTGAGTATTTTGACGATGCATTTCAATGGATTTTCCCGGATAATGCGCGCCCAAGATACGACGGCAATATAGGCGAATACTCTTGGACTTTGTTGGTTCACATATCCTTTCCATTGACCAGTTTGATCGCAGCGATATAGAAAAAATCTTCGCTGTTGCCGACCGTATGGAGCCCTACGCGCTCAGGCGCAAGAAAACCCGTGTGCTGGAAGGTGCCATTCTCGGCAACATGTTTTTTGAGCCAAGCACCCGAACAAGACTTAGTTTCGGGGCGGCGTTCAACCTTCTTGGTGGTCAGGTTCGCGAGACAACGGGTTTCGCCAGTTCGGCGCTCGTTAAAGGCGAATCACTCTTTGATACGGCCAGGGTCATCAGCGGTTACAGCGACATTATTTGTATGCGTCACCCTGAGTCAGGGTCTGTGGCTGAATTTGCCCAGGCGAGTCGTGTGCCAGTGATTAATGGCGGAGATGGTTCCAATGAGCATCCTACCCAGGCCTTGCTGGATCTCTATACCATCAAGCGTGAACTGTCGGGTCGGGGAGCGGGAATCGACGGCCTGAAGATTGCCATGATCGGTGATCTGAAATATGGGCGGACGGTGCACTCACTTAGCCAGCTACTTTGCCTGTATGACAATATTGAAATTTATCTGGTCTCGCCCGGAGAATTGCGGATGCCGCAATACATTGAAGAGCGATTGCGAGAGGCGGGCCACAGACTGATTGTGACCGAGAGCCTGGAAGAAGGCATTCACAATGCCCAGATCGTGTACTCCACCCGAATTCAGGAAGAACGATTTAACTCTTCAGAGGAAGCTGATCTTTACCGGGGGCGTTTTCGCATTAATCAGGCAATTTACACAGCCAACTGTCAACCCAATACGGTCATTATGCATCCCTTGCCACGCGATAGCCGCGCTGAGGCCAATGAGCTGGATGGTGATCTGGACGCCAACCCGAACCTGGCCATATTTCGTCAGGCAGATAACGGGGTGCTGGTTCGTATGGCATTGTTTGCACTGATTTTAAAGGTGGATCACCTGATGGAAAAATACGAGCGCGAAGTAAGCTGGTTCACCCGCAAGTAACCCCTTACACTGGATCCATGGTGGAATTTAACTACGACGACATCCGGCCGTATAACGACTCTGAAGTTGAGACGGTTTTAAAACGACTGGTCAACGATGAAGAATTCCTTAGAGCCATCAAGGAGTTGCGGCTAAAGTGGGTACCCAACTGGTTGTTTCCCGTCGTTAAAAGGTTTATCTCTTCCAGGCTTTCGGGGCGTATTTCCGAGATCCACAATGTCCATGATTTTCAGCTGAATATCGAGCGCTACCTCAGTCGCTGCCTGCTCGACACAAGTCGGGAGCTGGAGGTCAATGTAGAGCAGGCCCTGCATCCCAAAAAAAGCTATCTTTTCATGTCGAATCATCGCGATATCGCGATGGACCCGGCCATTTGTAACCTGGCCTGTCATCGCATGGGGTTGGGAACCTTTCGCATTGCAATTGGTGACAATCTGTTAACCAAACCCTTTGCTTCGGACCTGATGCGGCTGAACAAGAGCTTTATCGTTAAGCGCAGTGTAGAGGGACGTCGGGAAAAGCTGATCGAATTCCGCCGGTTGTCGACCTATATTCGTGAGTCGGTCACGACTGACCTGGAGTCTGTCTGGATTGCCCAGCGAGAAGGCCGCGCCAAGGATGGTTGTGATAAGACAGATACGGCCCTGATCAAAATGTTGATGCTTTCGAAAGAGCAGGATCAATTGTTTGGCGAGGCACTTGGCGAGCTGCATATTATTCCGGTGAGTATCTCCTACGAGTGGGATCCCTGTGATACTGCCAAGGCAAGGGAGTTGGCAGTCAAGGCACGTGATGGCGATTATAAAAAAGCCGAGCATGAGGATATTCTCAGCATTGCCAATGGCATTCAGGGTTGGAAAGGTCGTATTGATCTACACTTTGGCACGGAAGTCAGTGCCCAGCTGGCCGATGCCGATGCTGTTGCAGCAGAAATAGACCGCCAGATAGTAAAGAATTATCGTATCCAGCCAAGTCATGCCGTCGCGTATGAGAAACTGGAAGGACATTTACCCAAAGTTGGGGAAGTCTGGACCGAAGAGGAGCTGGAGGATGCGCGGTCGGAACTGGCAAGACGTGTCGATTTGCTCAGTGACGATAAGGATGCGCAGATAAAACTTGTACACGCCTACGCCAATCCGGTCTTTGCGCGTGTGGCCCTCATGCCAGCTCCGGGAAAGAAGCCGGAGATCTAACATAACGGGTTGGGCTAATTGGTCGGATCGGTCTCAATAATCAATTCATCCCCTGTTTGCCGCCAATGGAGACTGGACAGGGCGGACATACCCAGCAGGGCAAAGCTATCCATGTTGGGATTGATGGCCGCCGGGACCTGGCTTAGCTCGATATCCCCGATCCGCAATTGATCCACCACTGTGGAATGCACCTGCACAGAGCCATTGGCCGTACTCACATAATAGGAACTACCTCTTTCCAGGCCGGCCATTTGTGCCTGCTCGGGGGTAAAAACCAGCTGGCTGGCGCCCGTATCTACCAGGAAAGTAATGGTTTCACCGTTGACTTCCGCGTTCAGCATATAGTGGCCGTTATTACTTCGTTTAAGTATCACCTGCGTACTTTCCCCAATCACCCGCGTTTCGACGTTCCGGTTGGGGTTAATTCGCGCTTCTTCCCAATTGCCAAATAAATAAGCCAGCAAGCCAAGGATGATCACCCACCCGGCGTAAAGCATAAAACGACCGGAGCCTTGGTGAGGGTTGTGATTGGGTTCGGGATCAGGCATTGGCCAAATGACGTGGAAAAACGATCAGGTGCGGTGCATCGACGCGCAGGCCATGTATCGAGCCTATATCGTAATCTTCATGGCTGGGTAGCATGGTCTCAATGCAGTTCCCGGAGGCCAGTCGCAATCGATACAGTGTATTGGTGCCAATAAAGAGTTTGCGTTCAATTTTTCCGGTGATGGTGCTGTCGGAATCAATGCGGACGTCATCAGGCCGAACCAGCAGATCGACATCCGTCAGTTCATCCAGGGGTGACTGGCTGACACCCCTGAGCTTGCCTAGCTCTGTGTCTACTTCTCCGGTGCCCACCACTCGTCCGGGAATGAAGCTGCCGCGTCCGACAAAATTGGCCACAAAGCGATGCCGGGGCCGGTGATACAGGTTATAGGCAGTATCCCACTGGTGCAGTTTCCCGGAATGCATCACACCTATGCGGTCGGCAACAGCAAAAGCTTCCTCCTGATCATGGGTGACCAGGAGAGCCGTGGTCGAACTCTTTTTGAGAATGTCCCGCACACTCAGGTTGAGTTCGCGACGAAGTTCTACATCCAGCCCTGAAAATGGTTCGTCCAGCAGCAGTATATCCGGCTTTATTGCCAGTGAACGGGCAACGGCAACTCGCTGTTGCTGGCCACCGGAAAGTTCCTCAGGATAAGCGTCGGCATAACCCTTCATGCGAATGAGCTCCAGATATTCATCACATACCTGATGGCGCTCAGCAGCCGACATCTTGTTGAGACCGAAACCGAGGTTTTCCCTGACGGTCATGTGGGGAAACAGTGCGTAGTCCTGGAACACCATGCCGAGATTACGCTTTTCCGGAGGCAGGCAGTGATGCTGATCAGACAGGCAGCGTCCGTTGACGTTGATAGTCCCGGAAGAAGGTTTAAGGAATCCCGCGATAGCGCGCAGCGCGGTGCTTTTTCCGCAGCCACTTGGGCCCAGGAGGCAGCCAATCTGCCCGCGTTCCAGGGAAAAACTGATGCCATTTATGACAGGTGCCCCACCATAGCCGCATTCAAGCCGCTCTATCTCCAGATAGGCGTTTCCCGTATCAGAGGCCGGGGAATCAGAGCTCGCGGAATCAGGGGGTGTCGTCATTGGTCCTGCAGGTAGATTTCGGGGTAAAGCCGTGTAGGGTTACCCAACAGTTTACTGCCTTATTGATTAAGCAGGAATTCAACCAGGGCTTTTTGTGCGTGCAGGCGGTTTTCTGCTTCATCAAAAACCACGCTATAACGCGTGTGTTCCAGTATCTCTTCACTGACTTCCAGGCCCCGATAGGCGGGAAGACAGTGCATAAACAGTGCATCGGCTGCCGCATTGGACATCAGCTCTTCATCGACCTGATATCCGGAAAATGCCTTGATACGGGCCTGTTTTTCCGCTTCCTGGCCCATGGACGCCCATGTATCTGTGACAACCAGGCTGGTGCCTTCCACCGCTTCCCGGGGCGACGGGGTAAGGTAAACCCTGTCTGCATTCTCAGCAAGCAGATCTGCGTCGGGTTCAAAGCCTTCCGGGCAGGCAATGCGCAGCTCAAAGTCCCATTGCCTGGCAGCGTTGATGTAGGAGTTGCACATGTTGTTGCCATCGCCAACCCAGGCCACCGACTTACCCTGGATATCCCCGCGATGCTCGGCAAAAGTCTGCATATCAGCCAGTAGCTGGCAAGGGTGGAAATCATCAGTCAGCGCATTGATAACAGGTACCGAAGAGTAAGACGCGAACTCTTCCACTTTGGCGTGTTCGAACGTCCGGATCATGACGATGTCGGTCATGCTGGAAATAACCCTGGCACTGTCCTTGATAGGTTCGCCTCGGCCAATCTGGGTATCATTAGGCGACAGGAACAGGGCATGTCCGCCCATTTGCGCCATTCCCGCCTCAAAAGAAACACGGGTTCGCGTGGATGATTTTTCAAAAATCATCGCCATCACCTTGTTTTTGGCCGAGTCGTTAATCTCACCCGCCTGCAGGGATTCTTTCAGCGCAATAGCTCGTGCAATCAGCCCTTTGAGTTCTTCTGGAGAAAGGTCTCGCAGGGTAAGGAAATGTCGAATGCTCATAGGATACTCCTTCCTATTCAGCGTTGGCTGAATTTGCCCATTTTTTGATGAGTGCGCTGAGCCTGTCGAGTAATTCATCGGCTTCGGCGTCAGTGGTATTTAGTGCGGGCAACAGTCTTATCCTGTTACCTCCAGCAACATTTATAAGCAAGCCCGCATCAGTGGCTTGCCCGTAAAGTTCAGTGCAGTTCTGATTCATCTCTATCGCCAGTAACAGTCCCAGGTTGCGAACCTGCTTGACCGCCTTGCAATCTGACAGGCTGGATTCAAAACCCTGCTTAAGCTTGTTTCCCAGCTCATAGGCACGTCTGGCAAGCTGCTCTTCATGAATCACATCAAACACTGTGTTCGCCGCGGCACAAACCAGTGGATTGCCACCATATGTTGACCCGTGCGATCCCGGCCCAAATAAGTCCGCAGCAATTCCGGTCGCCATGCAGGCACCAATAGGAACGCCGTTGCCTAGCCCCTTTGCCGTGGTCATGATATCGGGCTGAACACCAAATAATGTGGTGGCGAAGTGAGCCCCGGAACGTCCATTACCGGTTTGTATTTCATCTAGAACCAGTAGCCATTGATTTTGATCGCAGATAGTCCTCAACTTTTGCAGATAGTCATCGGCAGGGATATTGATGCCGGCTTCGCCCTGCACGGGCTCGACCATAACGGCTACCACAGAATCATCTGAAGCCATTTTTGATACGGCCTCGGTATCGTTAAAGGGAACATGGACAAACTTTTCCACCAATGGATCAAATCCCTTGCGGACCTTCGGCCCCCAGGTAGCGCTGAGTGTTGCCAGTGTTCGGCCATGGAAACAGTTTTCCATAACAATCACCGTAGGTTTGGCAATACCCTTTTCGCGCGCATATAGTCGAGTCAGTTTGATGGCGGCCTCGTTGGCCTCCGCGCCACTGTTGGAGAAAAAAACCTTATCCATACCGCTCACTGAACAAAGTTTTTCGGCCAGGCTCTCCTGTTGCGGTATGCGAAAATAATTGGAGACATGGCTGAGCGTCGCCGCCTGTTCGGCAATGGTTTGGCTAACCCTTGGGTGTGAATGACCCAGGCCACAGACAGCAATGCCTGTGAGCGCATCCAGGTAGCGTCGGCCTTCTGAATCCCAAACATAGCGGCCTTCGCCTTTTACCAGTGAAATAGTCCTGTTGCCATAGTTGTTCATCAGATATGCGCTCATGCCTGTTTCCTCGCGCCAAGTAAATAAAATTGCACAACCTGTTTCGGCTGCCAGAAACGAAAAACGGCAGCTACTTACTTGACCGTTAGCGCCGCCGTTGGAAAAAAGGAGCGGATAATATACCCAGAAGCCAATGTTGACAACGCTTGGCGCCTTTTGGTTAAAGGACTGAGCAATGACCGTTGTTTCTTCTGGGGTCGGGATGGCTTTACTCTGATAGAGAGTCTGGCTACTCTCGAGACTTCATATTTAAACAGGCAAATCCAAAATTGAATCCGGTTCAGTTAAGTATTTTTTCCAGCAAGATCTCCGCCGTTTGTGATGAGATGGGAGCCGTGCTCAGGCGTTCGGCGTTTTCTCCCAATATTCGGGATCGTCTGGATTATTCCTGCGCCGTGTTTAGCCGTTCCGGGGAGCTCTGTGCGCAGGCAGCACATATCCCTGTTCATTTGGGCTCTATGGCCTATGCCATGGTTGATCTGGTCAACCAGTTTGATTGGACGGAAGGGGATACGCTGGTCGTTAATGATCCTTATCTGGGCGGGACCCATCTGCCGGATGTGACGCTGATTACACCGGTATTTTTTGAGGCAACACTTGTCGGGTTTGTCGCCAATCGCGCCCACCATGCCGACATTGGCAGTGAAAGCCCCGGATCCATGCCTATATCTTCCACACTGGAAGAAGAAGGGATTGTGATTGCGCCTCAATTCCTGGCGCGCGAAGGTCAAATCCTGGATGACGTCTGGGCCAATATTGCCAGTAAGCTGGGTTCTGCTTCCGATACACAGGGCGATTTTTTGGCGCAACTGGGTGCCAACCAGAAAGGTGCTTTTCGACTTGCATCCCTGGTAGAAAATATGGGACTGGATGCCTTTCGCTCGGGGTTACAGGAATTAAACGAGTACGCCGATCAACTGGCCCGTTCGTTTTATGCCGGAATTCCCGATGGCACTTACCAGGTTGAAGACTTTATGGATGACGATGGTCAGGGAGAAGAGGCCATCGCCATTAAACTGCGTATGACTGTCCGGGGTTCTGATATCGAGCTGGATTTCAGCGGGACGCACACCCAGGTCAAGGGAAATATTAATTGTCCGCTTTCCGTGGCTGCCGCCGCGGCATACTACGTATTTCGTTGTCTGCTGCCTGATTACACACCTGCCTGTGCGGGTGTGTTTGCCCCGATAACAATCCAGGCACCCCCGGGATCGCTGGTCAACGCTGAACGTCCTCATGCTGTCGCTGCCGGGAATGTCGAAACCAGTTCGCGCCTGGTGGACCTGGTGATGGCTGCATTGAGACAGGCGCTTCCGGGCCGTATGGCTGCCGATTCCCAGGGGACTATGAATAATATTGCCATGGGGGCTTCAGGGGACGAGGCCTGGAGTTACTACGAAACGCTTGGAGGTGGAATGGGGGCGCATACCAAAGGCCCTGGCTTGTCCGCCGTTCAATCACATATGACCAACACCCTGAATACGCCGATTGAAGTACTGGAGTCCCATTACCCACTCAGGATCAGAAAGTATGCCCTGAGAGAGGGCAGTGGCGGTGAAGGCCTGCACCGCGGTGGTATGGGGTTGATCCGTGAGTATGAATTCCTTAAACCTGCCAGCGTGACCCTGCTCACAGAGCGCCGGAATTTTGCCCCCAAAGGGGAGGAAGGTGGAGGAGATGGCGCCCGCGGTATGAACCTGCTAAACGGACAACCTCTTCCCGCCAAGATACAGCTTAAGGTAAGTTCCGGCGACAGGATACAGGTTGAAACACCCGGGGGCGGTGGTTACAAGAGGCCTTGAATGCTTGTGGGCAAGCCCGGGTAATGGAGGCTATTTTTGAAAAAGGTTCAGGATGACGGATAGCACCAGACTAACGATGATCATGGTAGTGATGGGGAAATAGAATCCCCCGTTCTCGCCTTCGATTCGAATATCTCCCGGCAAGCGCCCAAACCAGGAAAGCAATTGCGGAAAGAAGTGCCAGATTAACCCGATAAGAACAAGTACTGTGCCCAAAGTGATCAGTATTTTTGCCATGGGGTCTCCAAAATTTTCTGCTGTCGGCGTTGCAACTGTTTATCTTACAGGTAGCTGTAAGAAATGATATTTGGGGCAACTGGTTGACGATCAAGTCAAACAGCGCCAGGCTGGCGATTCAGGTTAATTCCGACTAAAATACTCGGTCTTTACATTCCCACCAGCATAGAGGTTTTACGTGAGCGAATCTGCTAACCCTGTACTTGACCAGATCAAGGAACAAATCGAAGGTAATCCCGTCATTATTTACATGAAAGGATCACCCAATGCGCCTCAATGTGGCTTTAGTGCCAGAACGGTACAGGCGCTAATGGCTTGTGGAGAGCGGTTTGCCTATGTCGATGTATTGAGCAACCCCGATATTCGGCAAAACTTGCCACTTTACGGTAACTGGCCGACTTTCCCGCAGCTTTGGGTAAACGGTGAACTAATCGGTGGTTGCGATATCGTGACCGAAATGTACGAAAAGGGTGAGTTAAAGCCCCTGGTTGCCGATGCGGCAGGTGCCCCGGAAGAATAAGGCATCCAGGAATAATCCATAAAAAAAACCGGCGAAAGCCGGTTTTTTTTATCTGTCTTGTTGTTTAGCGACGCTCTCCCCGTAGCTGTTCAACTTTTCTCTGCAGGGTAAGCGCATTCAGTCCTTCGGGTGACAGGGCAGCGCCCACGCGCAATTCGACAACGCGCCGCCTGAATCGAAAATGCACCCCTGATTTCAGCGCCGGGCCATTCCCGTGGCTGAAAAAACTGCCCCAAATGCCACGAATGGCCATCGGGTAGACAGGCACGGGCTCTGTTTCCAAAAGTTTTTCCACACCTCGTCGAAATGCGCCAATTTCGCCGTCCGGGCTGAGTCGCCCTTCCGGAAAGATCATCACCAGTTCGCCGTTACGTAGTGAATCGGCGGCTTCGCGCATGGTGTTTTCGTATGTTTTGCGGTCTTCAATTGGAGAACATATGGCAAGGGTTCTGCTGGCACGGAATACCAGGCTGAATGGGTACTGATCGCGGATATGTTTGGCCATGATAAAGCGAATAGGTCGCTTGCAGGCGCCAAAGATAATGACTGGATCAGCGTAGGAGACGTGGTTGCATACCAGCAGGGCGGGGCCTTGTTCTGGCAGGTAGCCTATCTCGCGGGACTCAATACGGTACAGCAGGCGACTGCATACCTCGGCGAGAAAACGCAGGCTATGCACTGGCGTTCGCCAAAAAATAAAACCGGCGCAAATCAGGTTCAGCACCGCTATTAATAACAGATAGGAAGACAGGCTGTACTGCAAGATGCCGAGTATCAAAATGGCGACAATAGCCGACACCACCATGAAAATCGCGTTAAAGACATTGTTGATGGAAATAACCCGTGCACGATTTTCCAGAAAAGACGATTGCTGCAATTCGGTGTACATGGGCAGGGCAAACGCTCCACCAAAGAGCCCGATTAGCAGGATGTCTAGTGAAATCCTTGGGCCTTCAGGGCCAGACAGAAAATCGTCGATGCCTAGCAATATCTCCGTTTCATAGTGACCTGCTTGGGCCAGGTCCAGCCCGGCAAGCCCCAGTAGCAACAATGCCACCGGGGCAAGACCGATTTCTGCCATGAAGCTTGAAAGCCTGGCGGCCAGCGTGCAGCCCAGCCCGACACCAACGATAAACAGGGCAAGAAACAGGGTGACGACCGACTCATTGCCCGCGCCGATATAGCGGACAATGGTGGGTATTTGGGTTAAGTAGGCAGAGCCCACAAACCAGAACCAGGAAACTCCCAGGATAGCGGTCCAGATTCGGCTATGACCCCTGGCCATACGAAATAATTTGATCGTTTGGCCGAACATATTCCAGTCGATTTTTAGTTCGGGTGAGCCTATGTCGGTTTTGGGAATATGTCTTGAGGCCACATAGCCGCCGACAGCCGTGACCAGGCATCCTGAGGCAATCCAGATCCAGGCCGCCTGCTGTTGAGCCAGGATGCCTCCCAGCAGTGTTCCCAGCAATATGGCGATGAACGTCCCCGCTGCAATCATGGCGTTGCCGCTCACAAGTTCCTTGCCTTGCAGCAGCTGTGGCAGGACAGCGTACTTGTTGGGGCCAAACATGGCGGACTGCACGCCAAGGCAAAAAAGAATGAATAACAACATTGGAATCGACTGCAAATAAAATGCCAGTGCACCTGCGATGACAATGCAAATCTCAGCGATCTTGTTGTTTTGAATCATGGCAGACTTGTCACTTCGGTCTGCCAGCTGGCCAGCCAGTGTTGAAAATAAAAAATAGGGAAGAATAAATAATAGTGCTGCCAGGTTATTGATGGTGCTCGCCTGGGCTGAGGCATCGGTCAGTTGAAATGCCACGATAATCAACATGGCACTCTTGAACAGGTTATCGTTGAGCGCACCGCCAAACTGGGCAATAAAAATAGGAAGGAATCGCTTTCTGGTAAATAGGTGCAGGGTAGCTTTCATCAGACGGCTAACAGGGAAGCCTGCTAGAAGTTTCGATCAAGCGCGAAGTCCGCCAGATCAAGTAGCGCCTGTTTGTATTTGTTGTCGGGCTGGCTGGCCAGGGCCGCCCTGGCTGCATTTGCCTTTTGCTGTGCTAGCGTGCGCGTGTAATCCAGCCCGCCGCAAGACTGCACGATATCAATAACCTGTTCAATGGCAGAATTATCACTGTTGGTAATGGCGCCACGAATCAGGTCGGCTGATTTAGGGTCTGCCTCGCGCATGGAATAAATCAGGGGCATGGTGGGTTTGCCCTCGGCCAGGTCGTCGCCGATGTTCTTGCCCATTTCTCTAATGTCACCCGTATAGTCCAGCACATCGTCCTGTAACTGAAACACAGTGCCCAGGTGTCGGCCGTAGTCGGCATAGGCCTGCACCAGCTCAGGAGATTGCCCGGCGATGAGCGCGCCCCCCGCGGTGGCTGCTTCAAAAAGGATGGCCGTCTTCTTGTGTATGACGTTCAGATAATTTTGTTCACTGACCGTGGGGTCGCCGGCGTTGATAAGCTGTTGAACTTCGCCTTCTGCGATGGCGTTAGTCGTGTCCGCAAGCGATTTCATGATGTCCATATTGCCCAGCTCAACCAGCATCTGGAATGCACGGGAATAGAGGAAATCGCCCACCAGGACTGTCGGACTGTTGCCCCACTTATTATTTGCCGTCGGGCGACCTCGGCGCAGTTCGGAAGTATCGACGACATCATCGTGCAACAGCGTTGCCGTGTGGATAAACTCGATAATACAGGCCAACTTGATATGGTCCCTGCCCTTGTAACCGCATGAGAGGGCAGCCAGAAGCACCACCAGTGGACGTAACCGCTTGCCTCCACCCTCAACAATGTATTCGCCAATGTTTTCTACCAGCTCTACATCGGAGTGGAGCCGATCAACGATCATCTGGTTTACATCTAGGAAGTCGCTCTCGGCAACCTTATGAAAGGGCAGCATTCAGTGGGGGTTTCTTGTGTTATTGGTCGGGATCCGACAAGAATAAACTGTCGACGGGATGCTAGGCATCGATGAGATTGATGTCAAGAAAGCTCTTTTGATAAACGATGTTTTAAACCGTTTTTTTTGGCGGTCTTCATCAGCCGCCAACCCGCTGAAAATAAAGCGAATAACTGCTTGAACGGCCCCCGTGTTTTACGTAGAATTGCCGCCCTTCGAGTCAGGGGTCCTTGATACAGATGCCTGACCAGACCAATTTTTGGAGTGAAATCAATCATGTACGCGATTTTTGAAAGCGGCGGCAAGCAGCACAAGGTGGTAGAAGGTGAAGTTCTGCGACTGGAAAAGCTCGATGCGGCCGCAGGCGACAAAGTCAATTTTGACAAAGTGTTGCTGATCAATGATGGCAAGAAATTGACGGTAGGTGCGCCCTATGTCTCCGGCAGCTCTGTATCTGCAGAGGTTGTTGAGCAAGGTCGCGGTGACAAGGTCAAGATCATCAAGTTCCGTCGACGCAAGCACCACGAGAAGCAAATGGGCCATCGTCAGTCATATACCGAAGTTAAAATTACCGGTATCTCACTGAAAGCGACAGCAAAGAAAGAGGCTGAGCCCAAGGCAGAAGCAAAAGACGAAGCGTCTAAAGAAGCCGCTCCTAAAAAGGCGCCTGCCAAGAAAGCGCCTGCCAAGAAAGCAGCTTCCACAACTGCCAAAAAGGCAGCATCTACAACGGCAAAGAAAGCAGCTCCCAAAAAGACTGCCGCCAAAAAAGCGCCTGCCAAAAAAGCAGACGAAGATTCTAAAGAGTAATTTAGAGGAGTAACAACAGATGGCACACAAGAAAGCCGGTGGTAGTACTCGAAACGGCCGCGATTCAGAAAGCAAACGCCTTGGCGTCAAGCGATTCGGCGGCCAGACAGTGTCTGCAGGAGAAATTATTGTTCGTCAGCGCGGTACCAGAATGCATCCGGGCGAAAACGTTGGTATGGGGAAAGATCACACCCTGTTTGCCAAGGTAGACGGAACAGTGGAGTTTATTACTCGCGGAGCCAATAACCGCAAATTTGTTCAGATAGTAGCACCTGCTTCCTGATCAAACTGCCCAGGCTTCCAGAAAAAGCTCCGTTCGCGGGGCTTTTTTTATGTCTGCTATTAGGCAAAGCACCCAGAAGGCTAACTACGGGTAGCTCCCTGTTTTTATATAAGCGTAAAATGCTTGCCTGACATTGTCTCGGGCAATAGCAAAGGTTCATTAGGCCATGAAGTTTGTAGATGAAGCACATATTTCGGTTTCCGCAGGAAAGGGCGGAAATGGCTGCCTGAGTTTTCGCCGGGAAAAATATATTCCCCGCGGCGGGCCTGATGGTGGTGATGGTGGTGATGGTGGCAGCGTATACCTGGAAGCAGATGTAAACCTCAATACGTTGATAGATTACCGCTACAAGCGAAAATTTGCTGCCCAGAACGGCGAGCCGGGCAGAGGTCGTGACTGCCGCGGAGCGTCCGGCAGTGACCTGGTGCTGAAGGTCCCTATTGGCACGACGGTCATCGACCTTGATACCGACGAAGTACTTGGTGACTTGACCGAGGACGGAGAGCAGTTGCTCGTGGCACAGGGTGGGTTCCACGGTCTGGGCAATACTCGATTTAAATCCAGTGTCAATCGAGCACCCCGACAAACATCTCCCGGTTCTGAAGGCGAGGAACGAAACTTAAAGCTGGAGCTAAAAGTACTGGCCGATGTGGGTTTGCTGGGTTTGCCCAATGCTGGCAAGTCCACCTTGATCAGCCAGGTTTCCGAAGCGACACCAAAAATTGCGGACTATCCCTTTACCACCCTGGTTCCCAACCTGGGAGTAGTTAAAGTTAGCCCCATGCAGTCGTTTGTCATAGCTGATATTCCCGGGCTGATCGAAGGCGCGTCAGAGGGCCAGGGACTGGGGATACGCTTCCTGAAGCATCTCACCAGGACACGTCTGTTGTTGCACCTTGTTGATGTGGCTCCCTTTGATGAATCAGCGCCTGAAGAGGGTGCCGTGATTATTGATGGTGAGTTAAACCTGTTTAGCCCAACACTGGCAGGCCGTGATCGATGGCTGGTGTTAAATAAAGCGGATTTGTTGGACAAGGAGTCGCTGGCGAACGTGCGCAAGCGCGTTATTGATGCACTGGAGTGGGAAGGCCCGGTATTTGAAGTTTCGGCGGCCACGGGCCAGGGCTGCGAGGCACTTTGTCAGGCGATCATGCAGCACATGGAAGCCCGGAAACAACTGCTACTGGAAAACCCTGAGGCTGCCGAACTTGAAGAAGCACAGCAAAAGCAAATGCAGTCGGAAGGACGTGAGCGCATCGAAGAATTGGCCCGTGAACGTAAACGTGCCCGCAAGGCGCAAGCAGAAGACGGCAACCAGGATGACGACGATGATGGCGTTGAAGTCATTTACGTACGTGAGTAATCATAATCAGGAATTTCGGATTAAAGACAATGGGTACTGAGGCAAACATCGAGGCGGAAAAAATCCGCAGCCGGCTGAAAAAGCCTGGTCGATGGGTGGTAAAGATCGGCAGTGCGCTGCTGACCAATGACGGTCTGGGACTGGACACGGTGGCCATCGCCCATTGGGTTGAACAGCTGGCAGCGCTCAAGCAACGCGGCTATGACATTGTCCTGGTATCTTCCGGTTCGGTGGCTGAAGGCTTGGTTCGTCTTGGCTGGAGCAAGCGTCCCTCTGAGCTGAGCCAGCTGCAGGCGGCCGCTGCAGTGGGGCAGATGGGACTGGTTCAGGCCTATGAGCAGGAATTTCAAAAGTTTGACCTGAATACAGCGCAAATTTTGCTCACTCATGACGATCTGTCTAATCGGACCCGGTATCTGAACGCCCGCAATACCATAAAAACCCTGATGGAGGTGGGTGCAGTACCGGTTATCAATGAAAACGATACCGTGGTTACGGATGAAATCCGTTTTGGGGATAACGATACCCTCGCGGGACTGGTAGCCAATTTGATCCAGGCAGATACGCTGGTCATATTGACGGATCAGCAGGGCCTGTACGCGGAGGATCCTCGCAAGAACCCCAGTGCCGAGTTTGTCTCTGCGGCCAACGCCAATGATCCGGCGATTCAGTCCATGGCCTCGCCTTCAGGCGGTGGTCTGGGAAGAGGTGGTATGCAGACAAAACTCAATGCGGCCCGGTTGGCTACCCGGTCGGGAACCAATACCCTCATATGCTCCGGACGGGTGAAGGAAGTGCTTTTGCAACTGGCATGTGGCGAAAACATTGGGACGTTGCTCTACGCCGATACGGCGCCGTTTAATGCGCGCAAGCAATGGCTGGCGGGGCAGTTGAGAGTCTGTGGTGAGCTGAGTCTTGATGAGGGCGCCAGCAAAGTGCTCAAACAGGCCGGGCGCAGCTTGTTACCTGTGGGCGTTACCCGGGTTAAGGGCCGATTCAAACGCGGTGAACTGGTGAGTATCCAGGATCAGGCCGGTGTTGAAATAGGACGTGGCCTGGTGAACTACTCTTCAGAAGATGCATTAAAAATCATTGGCCAGTCCAGTGAACAAATCCTGGATATTCTCGGGTTTACCGATGGTGACGAGCTCATACATCGCGATA
This sequence comes from Pseudomonadales bacterium, assembly GCA_965222065.1. Lineage (GTDB taxonomy): Bacteria > Pseudomonadota > Gammaproteobacteria > Pseudomonadales > GM7GCV1 > GM7GCV1. The sequence continues at coordinate 930,660 of OZ244933.1, read as the reverse complement.
ACCTGGTTTTGGTTTAGTTCCCTGTTTTGATCGAATTGGAGATCCCTCATGTCCCTGTTTAAAGAACATCTCTATCAAATGGCAGCCTACACTCCGCCATTGGAGGGTCGTTCGGTCGAAAAACACCTGTTACTGGATTTCAATGAGCGAACATTGCCCGTCAGTAATGAAGTGGTCGAAGCACTTTGTGACTATATTCGTTCCGGTCAGCTGCAAAAATATCCTTCCTATGGCGACATCGTCGATGAGCTGGCCCGCTATGTGGGTGTTCAATCCGGGCAGTTAATGATTACCAACGGGTCAGATCAGGGAATTGACCTGGTTATCCGTGCGGCTGTCAGTGAAGGAGATCGCGCGATTATTCCGGCGCCAAGTTTTGCCATGTATCGGCAGTGTGCCGAGGTAGAAAACGCCGAGATTATTGCGCCCGAATACGATCGGAAGATGGGTTATCCAACAGGCGAGGTGTTGGCAGAGATCAGTACCAACACACGTCTGATAGTGGTTGCCCAGCCCAACAATCCCTGCGGAACTGCGGTATCGCGGGAAGATCTGGAAATGCTTCTCAGGGCCGCACCGGATTCAGTTGTTCTGGTAGACGAGTGTTACTACGAATACAGTCAGCAGACGGTTGTTGACCTGGTCGATAAATACGCCAATCTGGTGGTTGCCCGAACGTTCTCAAAGACTTGGGGCCTGCCTTCACTGCGGTTCGGCTTTTTGGTCTCCCAAGCCAACAATATAGCGCAATTGCTTAAAATTCGTGGTCCTTACGACATTAACCAGCTCTCTATTGTTGCTGTAAGAGCGGCGCTGGCATCACCCGATTACACACGCGAGTATGTACGCGAGGTGATGGAAGAGTCCAAGCCGTTACTGGAAAGCTGGCTCGACGAGCACAAGGTTCCCTACTGGAAAAGCACGGCCAATTATATTTGGGCGTTTTTTGACAAACCTGAACCCCTGGCTGAACATTTGCAGCAGCAGGGCATACTGGTGCGACCGAAAAAAGATCCTGACGGAAAATTGGGGTTGCGGATGACTCTGGGAAACATGGAGCAGACCCGCAGACTGATTGCGTCCATTGAGGATTTCTACCAGTAGTTAGTCGTCTTGGCATTCCCTGCCAAACGCGACAACACAAGAATGAATCCGGGCCTAGGGGGCGTCTGTTGCGGATTCGTCAATTACCAGATCCGGTTTTTCTACCGGGTAGATCACTGCCAAAATCCCGACTTTCGGGTGATCGATGTAGTGAAACTCGGTACTTCGCATCCGGCGCTGGCTCTGGATGTGTACGATTTCCTCTACCTGATAGCGTATTCTCGGCGTCTGGGTGACGGTCGCCGTTTCTGTATCTTCTTGTGCTCTTTGGTTTTGTCCAGACAGCGAAACTGATAAATCCTGGGCACCGCTTTCCGTTATTAGATTGTCTGGCGGAAATTGATCTGGCTCCATGGGAATACTTTCGAGGTCCTGACGATCCCGCGAGCCCTCCGTTTGCTCAATGGCGCCCATAAATTCAGGGAAACGTTTTTCAATTTCTGACCGATATAAAAAATTGGACGTTGGATAATTCAAATGCATTGGCAGGTCTTTACCCGGTATTTCTGATGGGATGCGGCACCCAAAAGGAAAATACCAGTCAGCCGGAGCGGGGTCCTCGTAGTAGTCCGCAGGAAGAAGCCGCTGATCTTCCGGCCAGCGTTCCCGTACAAAATTGCATCCCCAGCGGACATTGGAAACCGGGGGTAGCTGTGACCAGTCAAAGCGAGACTCGGCATTTACATCGGCTGCCATTTGGTCCAGGTTGAAACTGGCTTCCGGGCTGTCCGTGTTTTCAGGGTCGGTGTTGGCCTGCTCTGTAATTGGACCGCCCGTCACTTCCGTCAGCCAGAGGTTGGTATGCATATGCAGGTAGCGTGAAAGATGGATCCTGATAGCCCCTTCCAGTTGGTAATGATCGCCCAGCTGTTCACCTGCCTGTACCCGAATCCACGGAGCTTCTTCTTCGGGCTGTATCGGTGCTCTCCAGGCCTTGTGCCATAGCAGGTTGTAAGCATCGCGAACACGAATCGCATAGGCGTCGTTATTCATGTTGCGCTCGTCAAAAGTCAGTTCTTCAAATGCGGGCTTGATAACGGGTATTTCCTCGCGTTCTTTAGCCGACTCCAGTTCTATTAAGGGAGAAGGCCAGTAGAGGTCGAGGACATTGGACCAGTTTTCCGGTGTTTGCCGGGCCTGTACTTCATCCGAGTGCTCGAAAATAAGAACCTCCACCTGGTACCAGTCCTGTGCTGACAGCAGCGAGGAGCCAAGAAGAAAAGCCGTCGTGATAAAAAGGCGCAAAGTGAACAACAAAGTGAATCCAGAAGTTAAGAAACAGGCGACATTTTTAGGGCAGGACAGATTGTACCCCGATAACGCAAATTCTCCAGATCAATGCCCTTGTTTTTAGATTTTGCTTGCCTTTAAAAGATGGGCGCTCTCCTCGGCAAACCCAGCGCCGACTTGTGAATAAAAGTTAAATGCAACATCTGCACCAAGGCGACAGAGCTCGTCCTGCTCGTCATCGAAATGTGCAATAGTCGCAATTTTTCCTTGAAATTCTGTCTGTTTTAGCTGGTAGATTATATTTTTCATTTCCTGAACACTGGGGATAGCCAGCATGACGAGTCTCAGATTGCTGTAGTCCAACTGCTCCCAGAAATCGATATCGTCCGCATCCCCTGTGACCACCTGCATACCTCTTTTCTTTTGTAACTCTACCTGGGACGGGTCCGCCTCTACGCCCCAGAGTTTGTCTCCAAGCTCTTCCTGAAGCGCGGCATAGGCACCTGAGCCGACTCTTCCCATCCCAACAATCAGCACTTCAGCATTGGTTGGGCAGTCATATCCCGTCTGGTTCTTTACCGATTTTCGCTCAAACCGGCATACCTGGTCCTTCAGGCGGGTGTAAATAAGATGAGCGTAGTTATAGATCAATGAGCTCGTGGCAAAGGAAATGGAAACCGCCATAGCCATCACCACCAGGGTCTCGGGAGACAGCCAGTCCTTGTCGACACTGTATTTGGCAACGATCAGGCCAAATTCGCTAAAGTTCATCAGGGCAAGCGAGGAGAGCAGGGCGGTTCGGGCGCGAAGCCCGAACGCCAGAAACAGGCCGAAATAGAGCAGCATTTTTATCGGGAGAAGGGCAGCTAGTAGAAGTGCCCAGCCAAACAGCTCCCAGGTGGGTAGGGCACTAAAGCCAATCAACAGGAAAAAACCGATAAGGAATAAATCCTTAAAGCCGATCAACGCTTTGTATAGCTCGCTGGCTTTGGTTGTGCCGGCGATCATCATGCCCAGCATCAGCGCGCCTAGATCGCCTTTGATATTGACCAGTTTGAATATCTCCGCGCCACCCAGGGCCATAAAGAAACCAACCAGGACCAGTAACTCACCGTGTCCACTTAGATCCAGTACCTTGGTGATCAGGGGTCTGGCCAGGGGAAGTAATAAAATGAGTATGGCCCAGGGACTTGGATAAATGCCGGTCGCCAACACCAGGAAAATAACGGCAACAATATCCTGGATGATCAGGACCCCAATGGCCAGATTGCTGTGTTTGGTTTTGAATTCGGCGTTTTCTTCGAACATTTTTATGACACAGACGGTGCTGCTGAAACTGAGCGCAAAGCCCAGCAGCAAACCCGTTGTCCAGCCAAAGCTGTGACTGGCAATCAGAAGCGTCAATGTGGACAGTAGAGTGGCAAAAACCAATGTCCAGATGGCCATATGGGATAAACCGCTGCCGGAGACAACGGGTGAAGCGAGGTCCTTGAGGCTGATCTTCAGGCCAATAGTAAACAGCAGCAGTGTAATGCCCAGATCAGATATTGTGGTCAGACCCTTGAAAGGTTCCCAGCCAAAGGCGTGCAGGCCGAATCCGGCGCAAAGATAACCGACCAGTGGGGGGAGATTAATTTGCTTGGCCACAAATCCGCAGCCAAAGGCGACAAATATCCAGAGAAAATCCATAGGGGGATTTTATACGCAGTTTACGTCAAACCACTATGGCTGGATTAAATAAAGAACTAACCCAGCTCCCCAAGCAGTTTTTAGGCTGGGGTCTGCAAGTAAATAATATATTGCTAATAAAGCCGTTCAGCAGCTTCCCTGGCGGCATCACGATAAGGAACAAAAATCTTGTCAATGCCGCTTTCCCTGAACAGGACTTCGTCGTGCCGATTGTAGGTGGTCACAGCAATTTTTCCTTGGTAGCCATGCTGTTTTAGGCTGCGCAGCAACATATTGTTGATGCTGCGATCGCGAACTGTGCTGACAACCCAGCGAACCTTGCCCAAGGGCAGAGAGGCGATAAATTCCGGATCTTCTGCATCACCGTATCGCACATTAAATCCGTCGTTGATATGCAGTTGGACCATCTCCGGGTCGAAGTCCACTGCCAGTATTTGCTGGCCTCGATCACGCAAGGCCTGTGCCAACCCCGCGCCAAAACGCCCGAGTCCAAACAGCAAGATATCCACGTCTTCTGTTTCGCGGTCGGTGTAGTCTTCACGGTAGGGAACTTTGCGCTCAAAAATTGATAGCCAGGGAGATAGGCGCTCGAAAAGGGCATGTGAATAGAGAATCATATAGGTAGAGGCACTAATGGTTATCAGCCCTACTAGGGTGATCAGTCCTACAATGTCCTGATTTAGATGCCCCAAACTCAGACCCAGTGCTGCAAGAATCAGCGAAAATTCACTAATCTGGGCGACCGTTAAACCAGCCAGGAAACCGGTACGTTTACGATAGCCCATGGCGCCCATAATGATGATCACTATGAGTGGGTTTCCAATGAGCACAAACACTGAAAATATGACTGCCGATTGCAGTTGGCTCCCTAGAGAGCTAAGTTCCAGGCTCGATCCCAGTTCGATAAAGAAAAATACTAATAGAAAATCTCTCAGGCTGACCAGCCTGGCCGCGATCTGCTCACGATAGCGGGTAGAGGCAATGGAAATGCCTGCGAGAAAAGCCCCAACTTCCTTGCTGAAGCCGAGCGCATCTCCAAGTACTGCACCCAGAACCGCCCAGGCAATCGAAAATAGCATGAGTAGCTCTGATGAGTGAGCCAGCTTATGCAGTAGTCCGGGCAGGATATAGCGCATCGAAAAAGCAACCCCGATGAGTAGTAATGCGCCCTTGAGCAGAATGAAAGCAGAAGTGCGCCATATATCCATGGTTCCGGAGCCTGCTTCGCCAAAGGCTGTCAGACCGATCATGACTAACACTACAACGATGTCCTGTACAATCAGGAAACCCACAGCGATACGGCCGTGCAGCGCATCCACCTCGCGCTTGTCCGATAGCAACTTGACAATGATGATGGTACTGGAAAAGGTTAATGCCACGGCGACATAGACCGCTTCCACATGAGACAGTCCCAGCAGCAAGGCTATAAGGTAGCCAACCACGGAAGTAAAAATTACTTGCCCCAGCCCCGAGGCCAGGGCAATGGGGCCAACTGTGCGAATAATGTGAAGATCGAGCTTGAGGCCAACAACAAATAGCAGGAGGGCAATACCCAGACGGGCAAATAGCTCAATCTCATTGCTGTGAACGACCATGCCAAAACCAGAGGGGCCGACCAGTATGCCTACAGCGATAAAGGCGACGATCAGTGGCTGGCGTAACAACTGTGCCATGATGCCCAATAGAGTGGCTATACCGAGAATAACACCGATCTGGACAAAGACGCTGTCAAAAATCATGGACGAAGTGTTTTTACCGAAGATCTACAAAGATATACAGATTAGCACCCGTCACTTTCAAAAAATACATAGGGGGAGGATTGATCCTTCATGAGGCCAGCTTTTCGATAAATATTAAGCGAGCTGATCCAGTAGTTTCTCGACAAATTCAAAGCGCTGTTCAGCATTGTCGGTATTGACCGTAAAGCGAAAACCGGTCTGGCCATCAAACCGGTAGGTGCCCGGATGTTTCTGCACCATCCCGATCAGTGTCATTGGGTCGATGTTGGGCTCCTCTTCAAAGTGAATTTTGCCGCCCTTGTCGCCACAATCCACCTTGCGAATACCCAGTTTTTCCGCCTGCTGCCGCAATCGTTGCTGTCGAATTAACAGCTTCACCTGTTCGGGCAACAAGCCAAACCGGTCAATCATTTCGACCTGCAGCTCTCGCAGCTGGTCTTCGTTCTCTGTCGCAGCGATGCGCTTGTACAGTTGCAGGCGTCCGTTGATGTCGGGGAGATAATCATCGGGAATGAGTGCCGACGCGTTCAGGTTAATTTCCACCGAGTGGTCGGCGATATCTATATCGGCGGCTTTCTTGCCCGACTGCAGGGCTTTGACTGCCTGTTCCAGCATTTGCTGGTAAAGCTCGAACCCAATGGCATGAATTTGCCCGGATTGGCTGTCACCCAGCAATTCACCTGCACCACGGATTTCCAGATCGTGGGTGGCCAGGGTGAAACCACTACCCAAATGGTCGGCTGCCTGAATAGCCTCCAGGCGTTTCTCGGCATCAGCCGTCAGGGAACGTATATCAGGGGTGAGTAGATAAGCGTAAGCCTGGTGGTGTGATCGGCCCACGCGGCCGCGAAGTTGATGTAATTGTGCCAGGCCGAACTTATCCGCACGATCGATAATAATCGTATTGGCGTTGGGAATATCGATGCCGGTTTCAATGATGGTCGAGCATACAAGTACATCAAAACGGTGGTGATAGAAATCGGAAATAATGGACTCAAGATTACGCTCCCGCATCTGACCATGGGCCACCTCGATTCGACATTCGGGCATTAGTTCACGCAGCTCCTGGGCAGCGCGCTCTATGGAACGTACTTCATTATGCAGGTAGTAGGTTTGTCCCCCGCGCAGCATTTCACGCTGTATCGCTTCTCTAACGATCGCTTTTTCGTAGTTGCGCACGAAGGTCTTTACCGCAAGACGTTTCGCTGGAGGGGTGGCAATTATTGACAGGTCGCGAACGGAAGCCATCGCCATGTTGAGTGTTCGAGGTATGGGGGTGGCGGTCAGTGTGAGTATATCGACCTCGGCCTTGAGGCTTTTCAGCTTCTCTTTTTGCCGTACACCAAAGCGGTGTTCTTCATCGACGATCAGTAGCCCCAGCTTTTCCGTTTTGACCGAATCCGTCAGCAGCTTGTGGGTGCCAATGAGGATATCAATGCTCCCATTGCTAAAGTCTTTCAGGACGCTTTCCTGATCTGCGGAGCTTTTAAGTCGCGATACGGAGTCAATGCGAACAGGCCAATTGGCAAAGCGGTCGCGAAAGCTGTCGTAGTGTTGCCGGGCAAGCAAGGTGGTGGGAACCAGCATCAGGACCTGGCGCCCGGACGTTGCTGCGATATAAGAGGCCCTCATGGCAATTTCTGTTTTGCCGAATCCCACATCGCCACAGACAAGCCGGTCCATGGCGCGTTCTGCTGCCATATCGGCTTCCACCGCCGCCATGGTTGTTTGCTGGTCTTCCGTCTCCTCGAAGGGAAACTCATCGCAAAAATGTTCGTAGTCCAATTCGCTGTACTGGAACGAATGACCGGGTTTGGCCATTCTTCGAGCGTAGATGTCGAGCAATTCAGCGGCCGTATCACGAATTTGTTCACGGGCCTTGCGCTTGGCTTTATCCCACTGGTCACTGCCAAGCCGGTTTAGCGGGGCGGTATCAACGTCTGCGCCGGTATAGCGGGAAATAAGGTTGAGTGAGGTAACCGGAACGTAGAGTTTGTTGTTTTCTGCGTATTCCAGATACAGGAATTCGTTGGTCTGACCGTTGACCTTCAGGGTTTCCAGACCACGGTAACGTCCTACGCCATGCTCAATATGTACTACCGGAGCACCGATGCGCAGCTCGGTCAGGTTGCGAATAATCTGGTCTGAGTCTGCCCAGCTTTGCTGCTTGTTACGGCTACTGCGAGGCTGCCTGACTTTTTCGCTTAATAATTCGGTTTCCGTGATGATGGACAGATGGCCGGAGACCGTGCCAAAACCATGCTCCAGTGGGGCGATGGCCAACCCGGTTTTTTGCTCGGAGCGAAGAAATGCCTCCCAGTTGCTGACGTAAGGAGCATGAATATCGTCTCGCTCCAACAGTTCGCTTAGTACTTCCCGGCGGCCGGCCGATTCGGCGATCAGCAGGCAGTGTTCCATCCTGGCCATGTGGTCCTGAAGATCCTGGCTGGGAACGTCTGCCTGGTGTTTAAGGGAAATATCGGGCAGATCTTCAAATGCCGGCTGATCTGATTTACCCCACTCAACGCGACGGTGGTTTTTTACTTTCCCGAGTAATTCACCCACCGAAAAATATACCTCTGCGGGCTTCAGCAACGGACGATCCAGATTGCCGGAAAACTGTTCATAGCGCGTGCTTACTTCGCGCCAATATTGTTCGGCGCTTTGAGCGATATCGGGAGCGCTGATAATTGTCAGGTTGCTGGGCAAGTAATCAAACAGGCTCGCCATGGTTTCGTGGAACAGGGGCAGGTAGCTCTCGATCCCCTGGGGAGAAAAGCCCTTGCTGACCGTCTGGTAGACCTGCGATTGCTCCGGATCACCTTCAAAGCGGGTATACCAGTTGTTTTTAAAACGATTGATGTCTTCGCGAGTGAGACCAAATTCCCGTCCGGGAAGAATTTCAACCCGATCGACCTTTTCAACCGTGAGTTGTGTGTCCGGGTCAAAGCACCGGATGGTTTCAACTTCATCATCAAACAGGTCAATTCTCAGGGGCAGTTCCTGTCCCATGGGGAACACGTCCATCAATGAACCGCGAATTGCAAACTGGCCGTGTTCAGTAACTGTTTCCGCGTAGCGGTAACCGGCATCGGTTAACTGTAGGCGTTTTGTTTCCAGGTCAAAGCGATCACCGATTTCTAAAGAAAGACTGCCGCCAACAACGAACGTTTTCGGTGCGAGTCGTTGCATAAGTGTGCTGATGGACACAATGCATATAAACGGCTTGTCAGCGGGAGAGTGGGAACCGAGTTGAAACAGGGTCCGCAGCCGATCAGAAATCAGGTCTTCCCCGGGTGAAAAGAAATCGTAGGCAAGGGTTTCGTAATCAGGAAAACTGATGACATCCCGGTTGTTGCCGACAAAAAACCTGAATGCCGCGTTTAGCTCCTGGGCCATATGTGCGCTGGAGGCTATGACCAGTAAAGACTCATTGGCCAGATTCTGCGCTACAGACAAAGCCAGGGCCGAGGCATTGCCTGAAGGCCAATAACAGGATTGGTCTGTATCCCGGGGTAGTGGAAGCTTTGGAAGTGAGATCAACGGGGGAATTTCGATACTGGTTATAAAAAAGAGGCGCTATTGTAGTGATTGCCGCTGAGTGAGCAAGCAAACTGCGATTTAAGCCCGTATTGGGAAGCTGGAATTTGCTAGGCTAGAATGCTGGCCGAGAACCCTTCCGTGTCTGCCCATGAGCTTAGTTCAAAAACCGCTCATTGCACCTCTGGTGCTGCCTTCGGTGCTTTTAGCGCTAGCGGCTTTTTTTGTCCCGTTAATTGAGCGGGCAACACCGGAACTTATGTTGGGCTTGAAGCAACTACCCTATTACTTGCTGATTCTGGTCTCGGTGCTTTCCCTTGTACTGAATCGAACCCGTGAAGCAGGTGCGGCATTTCTGCTTATTGTGGTCTATGTTTGTATACAGACGGAACTGCAAATGCCTCTGTCTGAGCCTCGTCCCGGCTCCATTTATTTTCTCCTGAGCCTGTTGGTGCCCGCGGGTTTGATTTTACTTGCCGTGCTTCCCGAGAGACGAACGGTTGAACCAATGGGGATTGTCGTCGCTCTTATTGCCCCGATGTTGTTTTTAGCTGGCATTATGGCTTTAAGCATCTGGTCTGACCTTCATCAGATCTGGCTTCCGCGCACGGATGCGCCAACTATTTTGTCCAGCCAAGGTTTTTACTTTTTTGTCGGGGCCATTCTTTGCAGCCTTCTGGCCTTTGTGATCAAAAGGGAATCGACAAGGGCGGGTGTATTCTTTGCGGGGGTTTTCAGTTTTGCCACGCTGAATTGGTTACAAGTGCCCATGATTTCCACCGTGATGATACTGGCGGGTGGTATCAGCCTGTTTGTTGGTGCAATTTCATCCATGCTGTCGATGCTATACAGCGATGAGTTGACCGGCCTGCTAAATCGCAAGGCCCTTAATCGTGAGATGGAAACCCTGAAGCCGGGAGATATTCTGGTGATGGCAGATATTGATCGCTTTAAATCGCTTAATGACACGCATGGCCATGATACTGGTGACGAAGTTTTAAAGCTGGTTGCCGCACTGATGGTAGATGTGGGTGAGCGAGGCAAGGTATACAGGTATGGCGGCGAGGAATTCAGCTTTGTTTTTCGTCAGCGTGACCCCGACCGCGTAATGGAGACATTGCATAAGGTAAGAAAAAAAATTGCGGCTTACCAGATTGCGATTCGCAATCGTCGACAGCGGCCCAGAAATAATAAATCGGGCGCTTCCTATCGCAAAAATGCCTCTCCAGGAAAGGTGATCAAGACTAGCGTAAGTATGGGGGCGGTGGCCCTGCACGATGATGAGCGACCCGTTGATGCGCTCAAGCGGGCGGATGCGGAGTTATACCGGGCCAAGAAATCCGGGCGAAACTGCATTTGCAGTAATTTCCGCTGATTTCCCTGTAAGCTTGCTACAAATGTAAGTTAGTTACTTATATTGACTTCTTTTGATGTTATTTTTCAAAAAAATATAGAAAAAACAATAAGTTATATTAGTTATTGGGTTGGTGTCCGGCGCTGCGCAGCCTATAATTCGCGCGCAAATTAAGACCAAAAACCAAACTTGGAGTACGACGTGAACGACCAGCAGAATCGCCCCATTCCCCACGACTTCTTCAGCGACTGGAAAGAACGCGAAGAGTTGGCTGAAAACATGATCCCGATTATTGGTCGTTTATACCGAAAGCACAACGTGGCCTGTTACATCTATGGTCGTTCGCTGGTTAACCGTTCGGTGATCGATATTATGAAGGCCCACCGCGCAGCGCGGCAGGTTGAGCGCAGTGAGTTGTCGGAATTTGAAACCTGGCCAGTGGTTCAGGAATTGGCCAAGCTCAATTTGGCACCTGCACATATCGATATAGGACGGATTACCTCCAGCTATATGGCGGACAACCGTGGCTTGTCTATCGCCGATTATGTTCGTGAAGAGGTTGGCGATGCGGCCGATGCGCCAGCCAAGCCACTGGAGCAGCCACAGGATATTGTTTTGTATGGCTTTGGCCGGATTGGCCGGTTGATTGCCCGGCTAATGGCGGAAAAAGCCGCGGGTGGGGATGTGCTTCGATTGCGTGCCATTGTGGTCCGTCGCGGAACAGCGCCCAGTGACATAGTGAAACGGGCCAGTTTATTGCGGCGGGACTCGGTGCACGGTTCTTTCAAAGGCACGATTCGTGTTCTTGAGGATAAAGAGCAACTGGTGATTAACGGCAATGTGGTTCAGCTTATTTATGCCAGTAACCCGGCGGAGATTGACTACACGTCGTATGGAATCAGCGATGCGATTGTGGTCGATAATACCGGGGCCTGGAGTGATGAGCAGGGGCTGTCGCAGCACCTTAAATCAAGAGGTGTCAAAAAAGTCCTGCTCACTGCCCCTGGCAAAGGTGAGGTCAAAAATATTGTGATGGGAGTCAACCATAAAGATATCCTGCCTGATGACAAAATAATTTCGGCCGCTTCCTGTACAACCAATGCGATTGTTCCTGCACTAAAGTTGCTCAACGACCACTTCCATATAATTCGCGGCCATGTTGAGACAGTGCATGCTTATACCAACGATCAAAACCTGATTGATAATTACCACAAAGCGGACCGCCGTGGCCGTTCGGCACCAATGAATATGGTGTTGACTTCAACGGGTGCGGCCAAGGCCGTTGCCAAAGCGCTTCCTGAGCTGGATGGAAAGTTGACGGGTAATGCCATACGCGTGCCGACCCCTGATGTTTCCATGGCCATTCTGAATCTGACGCTGGAAAAGGAATTAACCGTAGAGGAGCTCAATGATTTTGTTCGTGAGGCTTCACTTCACTCCGAGGTTCATCGCCAGATAGATTTCACGGATTCTCCCGAAGTGGTTTCCAGTGACATCGTCGGATCGCGATCCGCCTGTGTATTTGATGCCCAGGCGACAATTTGTAATGGCAACAGTGTCGTTGTCTATCTCTGGTACGACAATGAATTTGGCTATAGTTGTCAGGTATACCGGGTTTTGGAAAGAATGGCAGGAGTGGTTTACCCGGTCTATCCTCTGGGAACCCCCTAGTTTTTTTGCTGTCATTGTCGGTGAAAACCTGTCAACGGCGATCGCAGGGCGGATTCACCGCCCTGTTCTTTTTTGATGTTTTATCAAACACTTGAATGGCCTTGTAACTGGCATTTAGCCAAGTCGATCCCTATAATGGCCGGCTGATTTTGGAAGCCAGTGCGCTGTCTGGAAATCAAGAATTTTATAACCTGTTGCCAGGCTTCGTGGAGAGTTTGCTGATCGCTGTTTAGGGCGAAGAGGACAGGCAACAGATTAGTGTGAGAGTCGCTAGTTACTCAACAAATCCCAGTTTTTCAATAATCGGTTGTAGGCCCAAGTCTATGATTACTATAAAGAAGGGACTAGATGTCCCTATATCTGGTGCACCGCCGCAGCAGATATCCACCGGGAAAGCCGTGAAAACGGTTGCCGTTATAGGTCCCGACTATATCGGCATGAAGCCCACAATGGCCGTTCGGGAAGGGGATAAGGTCGCCCTGGGTCAAACACTTTTCGAAGATAAAAAAACACCAGGGGTTATCTACACCGCTCCGTCTTCAGGAACAGTCGCGGCGATTAATCGTGGTGATAAGCGTGCCTTGCTCTCCGTGGTGATCGAGATCGATGAGAACGGTGAGCAAAATACCTTTACCTGTTATTCCCAAAATGAATTGGGATCGATTGATCGAGAGGCTGTTGTCAAGCAACTGGTCGACTCAGGCCAGTGGGTGGCTTTTCGTAGCCGTCCATTCAGCAAGGTTCCGGCGATTGACAGTGCCCCTGTTGCGATTTTTGTGACAGCGACTGACACGAATCCACTGGCCGTAGATCCTGCCCTGGTGATTGCTGAATATAATCCCGATTTCCAGGCTGGCGTGGAAGTGCTTACCAACCTGACCGAAGGCAAGGTATTTGTCTGCACAGGTGATGCAGAGGTAGCTGTACCAGGTCATGAACGTGTGCAGGTTGAGAAATTTTCCGGTGTCCATCCGGCGGGTAATGCAGGCACACATATTCACCACTTGCGACCTGCATCACTTGAAAAGATGGTCTGGACCATTGGGTACCAGGAAGTGATCGCCATAGGCAGCCTGTTCACGACGGGCAAGATCTGGTGTGAGCGAGTGATTTCAATCGGTGGTCCCCAGGTCAAGGAACCCAAAATTATCAAAACCCGCCTCGGTGCCAATCTTGATGAGCTGACCGAAGGCGAACTTAAGGAAGGTGATAATCGCGTCGTTAGCGGTTCAATCCTCAACGGGCGAAAAGCGGATGGTGCCCTGGCATTTCTCGGCCGATACCACAATCAGGTATCTGTTCTGGAAGAAGGGACTGAACGACCTATGCTCCACTATTGCGTTTTGGGCAAAAACCGCTTTTCGGCATTACCCATTTATATCTCCAATTTACTTGGCAGGAAGTCCTGGGATTTCACCACAACCACCAACGGTAGTGAGCGCGCCATGGTTCCTGTGGGGGCTTACGAAAAAGTGATGCCACTGGATATTCTGCCAACCCAATTACTGCGTTCACTGATTGTGGGAGATACCGCTATGGCGCAGCAACTTGGTGCGCTAGAACTGGACGAAGAAGACCTGGCGCTCTGTACTTTTGTCTGTCCGGGCAAGTATGAGTACGGTCCGATTCTTCGTGACAATCTTGACCGCATTGAGAGAGAGGGCTAGTAATGGGTTTGCGCAAAATTCTTGACGATATGGCGCCCCTCTTTGAGAAGGGCGGCAAGCATGAAAAATGGTATGCCCTCTATGAGGCTGTCGACACCATTTTCTACATGCCCAACAAGCAGTCGACGGCTGCTTCGCATGTTCGTGATGGTATCGACCTGAAACGTATCATGATCACTGTCTGGGCCTGTACCTTTCCTGCCATGTTCTTTGGTATGTGGAATCTGGGCTTCCAGGCCAATACCTTTATAGCTGCTACGCCAGGTGTCGACGGCAGTGGTACATGGCATGAGATATTTATCAGCCTGCTGGCTGGTCATGATCCCAACAGTCTCTGGGACAATTTCTGGTACGGCGCGGTTTTCTTTATTCCCATCTATGCTGTGACGTTTATAGTCGGTGGCTTTTGGGAAGTACTCTTTGCCACGGTCCGGGGGCATGAGATTAATGAAGGGTTCTTTGTCTCTTCGGTCCTGTTTGCATTGATCTGTCCACCCAACATCCCGCTATGGATGGTCGCCCTGGGTATCAGCTTCGGGATTGTCATTGGCAAGGAAGTCTTCGGTGGAACCGGTAAAAACTTCCTGAACCCGGCACTGACTGGTCGGGCATTCCTTTACTTTGCCTACCCGGCAAGCATGAGTGGTGACGCGGTCTGGACGGCCGTTGACGGTTTTACCGGTGCGACCATGCTCAGTGTTGCTGCCCAGCAGGGGATGGCTGCGGTTGAGTCACAAATGACCTGGTGGGATGGCTTTTTCGGTGTGATGCAGGGGTCTGTGGGTGAAACCTCGACCTTTTTGATCCTGCTCGGCGGTATCGCGTTAATGGTCATGGGTATTGCCAGCTGGAGAATTGTTGCCGGTACCTTTATTGGTATGGTCGTCACTGCCACCCTGTTTAACCTGATTGGCAGTGATAGCAACTACATGTTTGATATGTCATGGCAGTGGCATCTGGTTCTGGGCGGTTTTACCTTCGGTATGATCTTTATGGCCACCGATCCCGTATCGGCCAGTATGACGCATGCGGGGCGCTGGTGGTTTGGCGGTCTGATCGGCTTTATGTGCGTACTGATCCGCGTAGCCAACCCGGCCTTCCCGGAAGGCATGATGCTTGCCATCCTGTTTGCCAACCTGTTTGCGCCCCTGATTGACCACTTTGTGGTTGAGGCCAATATCAAGAGGAGGGTTGCCCGTGGCTAGTGAACCCAAAAAGTTTAATAAAGACTCAATTGTCGGCACAGTCCTGGTGGCATTTGGTGTCTGCCTGATCTGCGCCATCGTGGTTTCCACGGCTGCAGTTTCGCTCAAGCCGGCGCAGCAAGCCAATATCGAGCGCGATCGCCAGATGAATATTCTCGCGGCGGCTGGTCTGCTGCAGGAAGGCGTACCTGTTGAAGAGCAGTTCGAGGCAGTTGAAACCCGTGTTGTGGATCTGCGTACAGGAACTTTTTCTGATGATGTCGATCCGGCTAGCTATAACCACCTTCAGGCTGCCAAATCCACCGGCGAGCTTTCATCAGGTTTTGAGGAGCTCGGTACCGATGATATTGCCCAGATTGGTCGTCGGGAAAACTATTCAGTCGTTTATCTGGTTTATGATGATAGTGACAATCTGGACAAGGTTATCCTGCCTGTTCGCGGCTATGGTCTCTGGTCAACCATGCAGGGCTTCCTTGCTCTGGAAGAAGATATGTCGACCGTTGCCGGTATTGGTTTCTTTGCACACAAGGAGACTCCCGGGCTTGGCGGTGAAATTGACAACCCTAACTGGAAACAGAATTGGGAAGGCAAGCAAGTATACGATTCCGGTGAGCTGGCACTTGAAGTCATCAAGGGTTCGGTCGATCCAAATGCATCTAATGCAGAATACCGGGTTGATGGCCTGGGAGGTGCCACGTTGACGACCAGAGGTGTTGATAACATGGTCCAGTTCTGGCTTGGTGAATACGGATTCAAAGAATTCCTCAATAATCTTAAAGAGGGGAGTGCCTAATTATGGTGGGATTTCTACCCAAAGCAGTGAAAGAAACACTGACAACCCCGGTTTTTAAAAATAACCCCATTGCGCTGCAAATTCTGGGAATCTGCTCAGCCCTGGCGGTTACTTCCAACCTGAAAGTCACGTTGGTTATGTGTATCGCGGTGATAACAGTCCTGGCGTTTTCAAACCTGTTCGTTTCGATGATTCGCCACATTATTCCCGGTAGCATCCGCATTATCGTGCAGATGACGATTATTGCCTCGCTGGTGATTTGTGTGGACCAGGTGCTACAGGCCGTGGCCTACGATATCAGCAAGCAGCTTTCAGTATTTGTGGGTCTGATTATCACCAACTGTATTGTGATGGGTCGGGCTGAGGCCTTTGCCATGAAAAACCCGCCATTCATGAGTGTGATTGATGGCATAGGCAACGGTCTTGGTTACAGCGTTATTTTGATTGCTGTGGCGGTGGTCCGTGAGCTGTTTGGTTCGGGTACCCTTATGGGTGTCCAGGTTATGCCGGAGTTCTACGTAAACAATGGGCTTCTGCTACTGCCTCCGAGTGCGTTCTTCCTGATTGGCCTGTATATATGGGCCTTGCGTGAATGGAAGCCCGAGCAGGTAGAAGAACCCGAGTTCAAGATTTGTCCCAACACCAAGTTTAGTTCGCACGGGGAGGCTCACTAATGGAATATTATCTGGGACTTTTTATCCGTTCGATCTTTATCGAAAACATGGCCCTGGCGTTCTTTTTGGGCATGTGTACCTTCCTGGCAATTTCCAAAAAGATTAGTGCGGCCATTGGCTTGGGCATTGCGGTCATTGTGGTCGTGGGCATTACTGTACCGGTTAATAACCTCATTCTTGGGCTGTTGCTTGACGAGGGCGCGTTAACCTGGATCAGCTCCAGTTTCGGCGAGGTTGACCTGCGTTTTCTTGGCTTGCTCAGCTATATAGGTGTTATTGCGGCCATGGTGCAGATTCTCGAGATGTTCCTCGATAAGTTTGTTCCCGTGCTTTATAACGCGCTGGGTGTCTTTCTCCCCCTGATTACAGTGAATTGCGCCATTTTGGGTGCGTCCCTGTTTATGGTCGAGCGTGACTACAACTTTGCCGAAAGTACGGTTTATGGCCTGGGTGCCGGGGTTGGCTGGGCACTGGCGATCATCGCACTGGCTGGTATTCGTGAAAAACTGAAATACAGTGATATTCCGCAAGGCCTTCAGGGGCTTGGCATTGTGTTTATTACTGTTGGCCTGATGTCACTGGGCTTTATGTC
Source organism: Pseudomonadales bacterium (assembly GCA_965222065.1). Taxonomy (GTDB): domain Bacteria; phylum Pseudomonadota; class Gammaproteobacteria; order Pseudomonadales; family GM7GCV1; genus GM7GCV1. The sequence continues at coordinate 913,402 of OZ244933.1, read as the reverse complement.
CTTTGGCGGCATTGATATTTAACGCGAGGAGACTGTTTTAGCATCATGGATCTTTCTACTGTGACAATTATCTCCGGCGTCGCGATGTTTACTGCCATCGTGTTGCTACTGGTGGCCGTGATACTGCTGGCGCGCAAGCAGCTGGTTAGTTCAGGGGATGTCACCATCAATGTGAATGGCGAAAAAGAAATTACAGTACCTGCCGGCGGCAAGCTGCTCGGTACACTGGCAGATGCCGAGCTTTTCCTGGCCTCTGCCTGCGGTGGTGGCGGTACCTGTGCCCAGTGTAAATGTATTGTTAAATCCGGCGGCGGTGGCATTTTGCCGACGGAAGAATCGCACTTTACTCCGCGCGAAATCAAAGAAGGTTGGCGCCTTTCCTGCCAGACCCCGGTTAAACAGGACATGGAAGTGGAGGTCGAAGACGACGTCTTTGGTGTCAAGGAGTGGGTATGTGAAGTGGTTTCCAATCCCAATGTTGCCACCTTTATTAAAGAACTTACCCTGAAGCTACCGGAGGGGGAAAATGTGGACTTCCGTGCTGGTGGTTACGTCCAGCTGGAGCGACCGCCGGGGACGGTGAAATTCTCGGATTTTGATATCGAGGACGAATATATTGGCGACTGGAAGCAGTTTAGCCTCTTTGATCTGGAATCGACTTGCGATGAACCGGTAATACGTGCTTATTCCATGGCGAACTATCCGGAAGAAAAGGGGATAGTTAAATTCAATATTCGTATTGCCACGCCGCCGCCACGTACCCAGGGACTGCCGCCGGGATTAATGTCTTCCTATGTGTTTAATTTAAAGCCTGGCGACAAGGTCAAGGTGTTTGGGCCTTTTGGCGAATTCTTTGCCCAGGATACTCCCGCCGAGATGGTATTCATTGGGGGTGGTGCTGGTATGGCACCCATGCGTTCACATATTTTTGACCAACTTTGTCGTATCAAGACAGATCGAAAAATCAGTTTTTGGTATGGCGCCAGGAGCCTCCGTGAGTGCTTTTACTCGGAAGAGTATGACCAGCTTGCAGCAGAGCATGATAACTTTGAATGGCATCTGGCATTATCCGATGCACTTCCGGAAGACAACTGGAAGGGGCATACCGGATTTATTCATAACGTACTTTACGAAAACTATCTGAAGGATCACCCGAACCCGGAAGATTGTGAGTACTACATGTGCGGGCCGCCCATGATGAATGCAGCGGTTATTGATATGCTGTTAAATCTTGGTGTCGAGAGAGAAAATATTTTCCTCGACGACTTTGGCGGCTAACTGCCAATTCAGGGAAGGGGCCGCCAGGCCCCTTTTTTATCGAAACGGTTTATAAAAGTCATGCAAATATTTCTTCTAGCACTTGCTGGACTTCTGATTATTACCACCATTATGGCGGTCGGCGTTTTATTGGGGCGTAAACCTATCTCTGGTTCTTGTGGTGGCGTAGGGGCAGCGCTGGGAAAAGACGATTACGTCTGCGATATATGCGGGGGTGACGAGTCAAAGTGTGAAGAAATAAACTCGAGTAACAGTTCAACAGGATCTTCTTCGGGCCGAACTGATTTTTATAATGCCGATCGCTGATTTATCTCCACTTATCTAACAATCCTTTCCTGTTTCCAGGAACTCTTTCCCTATCGATCATTTGCCTCAAACAGGCGAGTAGTGATACGTCCTTCAAAATACGCATTTGCCCCGGATCTGTCTGTGTCTGACTATTGTATACACGTTGTCCATTAAACAAAGTTAACGCATCATAGAGGCCTGACTGTTTCTTGAGAAACATCACAAAATACGGTGAATAAAACTACAGCCTAAGTTCTGGTGGATTGCGTTGTAGAAAATTGGCACAGATTGCGTGCTACATTGCCTTTCCAACCAAATAAACAGGAAAGTGTCACATTTGGAAATCATCAAGCCAGCGTCAGGGTCTCGCATCGTACGAAATGAATCGGAGACGATTTTATTTGGTCAGCCCCCGGAAGTGCTAAAGGGATTGTTGATCGAAAATATCTCTCGATTCGATACCCTCGTCTTGCTCGACAGCAGGGAAAAAGATGGCTCCCTGCTCAATAATCTCGAGTTTCTTCTCTATTATTTTTTGTTTTACTCCAATGGCCTGGCCGAAAAGCGCAAGATAAAGCTTGTCGGTAGTGAAAAAGATATTTCCCAGGCATTAAGACTTCTGCGCCTGACGCTACTTGGCCCAACAGAAGATGAGTTGAAGGGCTGGAACACCACCCCCGAAAATCGCAAGGAATGGTTGGGTATTATTCGTGAGATTGCACTTCAGGATGACACCGGGAAAGTGATTCCTGTGGAAGGATTCTTTGACCTGTATCCGTTTGATCAGGACGGTAAAAGCGATCTTGGGTCTGTTGTTGTCGAGCACCTGGGGATAGACATTTACCAGGTGGGGGATAAACAGGATGCGGTTGAGGTCGACCTGGGTGAGGACCAAGAAATCGATCCGTCCTATCGAGTGCAGTCCGATTACATTCCCGGTGGACTGGTTAAACTGGGTATGGAAGTGCTGGGTGGTGCCTCCGGGTTTACCCTTGATGAACCCTGTACGGGGATGGCCCTCTGTTTTAATGGTGACTATCTCTTAATTGATTCCCTGCCTTTTTTGGATCAAAACCTGTTTGCCCGAGGCATTGCCAAAAACCAGGTTTCAGCCGTTTTTTTGACACACTTGCATGATGACCATTGCTGCATGTTCCCCCTCATGCTTACGCCGCACCGAGTGGACGTTATTACTACGCGTGAGATCTTTGAGATGGCCATGGAAAAACTGGCTTGCGGCCTGGGGTGGGATCCTAGGGTTATTGCCGAGCATTTCCGGCTGGTCGAAGTAAAAATTGGTCAGGAGATAAACTATTTTGGACTGCATATCCGGCCGCATCTGACGGTTCACAGCATTCCCACTATCGGGGCGACGTTCTCCACGAAATACCGGGGAATGATGCGTCGTATCTGTATTGTTGGCGACAACAACAGCATGGAAAGCACTCGCCGGTTACATAAAAAAGGCATTGTGCGTGAATCAACCCTGAACACGCTGGAAAACATATTTACCGAGCCCTGGAACATGCTGGTGGCCGATGGGGGAGAAGGTGCCATACATGGTGATCCTCGGGATGCCATCAAATCGCGAGCGGATCGTGTTGTCTTTGTCCATGTCGATGAATTGCCCAGGGAGTTTACCAATACTTTTTCCCTGGCCAGTTCGGGTAAGCGCTACACGGTGATAGAGGGCGACAGTAATATTTATACTTCTCAGGTCAGCCACTATTTAAGTAACTGGCTAAATGCACCATTTCCCAATCGCTGGATGCGCAGCATGTTGGCCGAGGAAGAAATCCGTCGTTACAACCAGGGAGATGTCATCCTGGTCCAGGATGAAGATACAAGGGGCTATGTCTACCTTATCTTGACGGGATATTGTGAAGTTGTCAGGCATGACGGCCATGCTTCGGAAACGGTCGCCAAATTGCAGGCGGGTGATATTGTCGGCGAAATGGCGGTGATTACTGGCCGTGGAATTCGCAATGCCAGTGTTGTTGCCGCGTCTCCTGCAACTCTCTGCCTGATCTCTGAAGATACCTTTAAGGCATTTATTGATGCCGAAAACTTTCGCGATAACCTGATTACCCGCTGGCAATTACGACCTTATCTGAAAGCACTTCCCCAATTCTCGGAAATGGAATCTACATCATTGGAAGCTGCGGGCAGTATTGCGGATATCGTAAACCTGAATCCAGGAGATGTTCTGGAGGCTGACAATGAGCACTGGTATATCGTTTCAAGTGGAAAAGGCTCATTTGAAGGAACATCCTGCGGCGTGGGAATGGAATTTGGCTGGCGACCACTTTCGACATCTGTTCAGGGAGCGATGACAGCCTCGACAAAAATGGATATTGCCAAATTCCGCAAGACAGAATTCGAGCACCTGCGCCTGGGGTTGCCAGCCATGAACTTTTCCATTCGCAAATACCGGGTAAAACAAAAAGATCCAGCGGTGAACTGGCTCCTTGGAAAAGTCAGCACATTGGAACCACTGTCTCTGCATTCATAGCTTCCAGATCCTTGCCCTATAGCCGGAATGCTCATCATGGCGTGAAGCAATTAGTCTGTAGCGCCCCTGTCGATTTGCGTCCATTTCTATTAACATGCGCGGCCCATTTTCTACACCGGTGAAATTCTTTTGGAAACAATGGTTGTTGGCCAGCGTTGGATAAATGAGGCAGAGCTCTCACTTGGCCTTGGTACTCTGGTAGGTATGGATGAGCGAACATTACGTGTTGATTTTGGCGCTGTTGGAGAAGTCAGGACCTACGCCCGCCAGAGTGCGGCACTCAGTCGGGCCCGCTTTGAAGTCGGGGAAAAGTTACATAGCAGGGATGGTCAGGAATTCACTGTAAATCAGCTCACAGAAAGAGACGGGTTGATCGTCTATCAGGGCACCAGCCCAAATGGAGAAACGCTTGAATTCCATGAAATGGAATTAAGTGATTACACCCAGCTCAATCGGGCCAACCAGCGATTGTTTACCGGTCAGATAGATAAACCTGCGTTTTTCCAGTTGCGTCAGCTGGCTCGTCGGCTGGCAGATGAAGTAGCCCAGTCCTCCACGCGCGGATTAACTGGAGGGCGAACCAGTTTGATTCCCCATCAGCTATACATTGCCAATGAAGTGGCCAAGCGTTCCGCACCTCGAGTGTTGCTGGCTGATGAAGTGGGGCTGGGTAAAACCATAGAAGCGGGTTTAATCCTCAATTCCCGACTGATTGAAGGCAGTGCGCAACGGGTTTTGATTCTGGTACCTGATCATTTGGTTAACCAGTGGCTGGTTGAAATGCTGCGCCGTTTTAACCTTCGATTTAGCGTATTTGACCGGAACCGCCTGGACATGGCTATCGACGAAGAGCTTTTTCTTGAAGAAATCCAGGAAGAAGAGATAACCATTGAAAACCCATTTGAGACAGAGCAATTGGTGTTATGTGGGCTATCGCTCTTTAATGATGAACATGTGCGTAAAAAAGTCATAGAGGCACATTGGGATCTGCTCGTGGTTGATGAAGCTCATCACCTGGAATGGACACCGGAGCATGCCAGTGAAGATTATCTGCTGGTAGAACAGCTGGCTAAACAAATTGAGTCCGTGTTGCTGCTTACTGCTACCCCGGAGCAACTGGGAAAACAGGGACATTTTGCCCGATTACGCTTGTTGGATCCGGCCCGTTTCTATGATTATGAGACCTATCTGGAGGAAGAGCAGGGTTATGTGCATATCGCCGAAATCCTGGAATTGCTCGAATCTCCGGACCTCAATCAGCTGGATAATGACAGTTGGCAGAAAATAGAAGAAGTCATGGATGGCCAGGACCTGCGCGAAGAATTCTCCTTACTGAAAACAGCGCTGGATAAGGGAGAACCCGACCAGATTGAACAGCAGCGCGACCTGCTGATTTCGGACTTGCTGGATCGACATGGAACCGGCCGGGTTCTGTTTCGAAATACCCGATCCGCGATTAAAGGCTTTCCAAAGCGCAAGCTGATTCAGCATGAGCTGCATGCTGCCCCGGAATATCGTCAACTTTTGCATGACCGGGCCAAGCACTGGAGCCAGGTTCTAACCCCCGAGATGCTTAACTCCGCCGACGACAGCCCCTGGTCACAGCAAGATCCACGTGTCGACTGGTTAATTGATTTTCTTAAGCAGAACCAGCGAGAAAAAATTCTCGTCATTGCCGCCCATGCGGAAACAGCCCTGGACCTGGCTGAATTACTTCGGGTTAAAACCGGGATCGCTGCCTCGGTATTCCACGAAGGCATGAGTTTGATAGAACGAGACCGGGCAGCGGCATTTTTTTCAGACCAGGAATATGGAAGCCCTTGCCTGATTTGCTCGGAAATTGGCAGCGAAGGAAGGAACTTCCAGTTTGCCCACCAGATGGTACTTTTCGATTTACCTGAAAATCCGGATCTTCTGGAACAACGAATTGGCCGTCTTGACCGAATTGGCCAGACTGAAACCATCCGGATTCATGTTCCCTATCTGGCCGACACGGTTCAGGCCGAACTTTTCCGTTTTTATCACCAGGCGCTGGATGCCTTTGAGCACACCAGTACGGTGGCATTAAAAGTGATGGAAACCCTCGGCGACCGTCTCGAGCAGGAATTGGGGCAAGGCGAGCTTTCCCAACAGCTGGTTTCCAGTGCGCAAGAACAACGACAAGAATTTGAGGAAGAATTACACCGCGGTCGTGATCACCTGCTGGAAAAAAATTCATGCCGAATGAATGTTGCACTGGAGCTTGTTGAAGCCTGTAAAAAAGCAGATAACAGCAAGACATTGCGTCAGTTCATGAAGTTATTCTGTGATTGCACCGGGATCAACTATGAGGAGCAAACCAATGGCACAGCGATTATGCATCCCACAGAGTCCATGTCTGCCTCGCTGGACGGCCTTCCTGATGAGGGGCTGACGCTCACTTACGATCGTGAACTTGCCCTGAGTAATGAAGACGTACAGTTTTTTACCTGGGATCATCCAGTGGTCGTTGCGGCGCTCGACCGGGTGCTGAGCTCTGAACTGGGTAATACTTCCCTGGTTACCATGAAAGTCGCCGGAGTACGTCCGGGAAGCTTAATGCTGGAAACCGTGTATGTGCTGGAACCGCCTCACCATAAAAAGCTACAGTCCAGCCGCTTTTTGCCTGGATCAAGAGTCCGCTTGTTACTGGACCATACAGGCAATGAACTCGGCCAGATAAGTGAAAAGCTGTTAAACGACAAGCAGCAGATCGTGAAGCGCCATATTGCTGCACAAATCACAAAATCCAAGCGGGACGAATTGCAGGCCTTGATCAATCAAGCCTTGCCCGCCGCAGAGAAAACCGCGGAAGAAAAACGGCAGGCTGCCATGGAAAAAGCCAGCCAGACGTTATCTCACGAAATCCAACGACTGGAAGCACTGCAAAAAACAAACCCGAGTGTTCGGGATGCAGAGATAAGCGGGCTTCAGGAACAAAAAGACCAGATTATGGCCAGTCTGTCGCAGACTGAACTGGCACTGGATGCCATTCGGGTCGTGATATTTACCTGACAGCAAAGGCCACAAATAAAAAAGGGGCTGATAACAGCCCCTTTTTTATTGCAAATGAAAGACTACAGCCAGAGGAGTAACAGGAATATCAGCAGACAGGCAATCACCATATTGCCGATAGCAACCTGACGTGAAAGAAACCCATTACTGGTAGAGAACAATTTCTCTGCGGTAGTTTCCACCTGGGCGGCCAGCGCGGCAATCATGATATTTACCTGATCCCGGACACAGGCATAGCCAGCACTCAACAGTCCCCATCCACAGGGCGCCAGACGACGATAAAGCCACTCTACATCCAGGTTGGTCGAGCGTAGCTCTGGTGGATACATGCCGCGCAAATTCAGCCAAACAAACGCCAGTGCAGAGAAGAACAGAAGCTGCAACTGTGCCAGGACGTGGGTCGTGTCATAGGCTGTGTAATCCGTTGCAAAAGGCAACATCTGGTATAGGGCCGTGGGGTATACACCGATGCCGACACACAATATTGCCGCAATAGTCATGGCGATCAGCATGTTGGTCGGTGGCTCTTTTGCACGTATGCCTGAATCGTGGGCGAAAAATGCAAAGTAGGGGATCTTGATACCCGCATGGTGGAATACACCGGCTGAAGCAAACAGAAGCATCAACCAGATGTAGGGGTAATCATTATAGATGGCTGCCGTCATCACCATGGATTTGCTGACAAAACCGCTGAACAACGGGAAAGCAGAAATCGAGGCCGCGCCAACAATACATAAAATGGTTGTTTTGGGCATGGTCTTGTATAGGCCACCAAGGTCAGAACCATTGATACGACCAGTCACATGCAGCACGGCACCCATGGACATAAACAGGAGCCCTTTAAAGATCACATCGTTAAAGGCGTGAGCAACGGCGCCGTTGATCGCCAGGGATGTGCCAATACCAATACCGACAACCATAAATCCGAGCTGGTTGATCAGGCTGTAGGCCAAAACACGGCGCAGGTCGTTTTCGATAACGGCGTAGAAGATCGGGAAGCAGGTCATGATCGCGCCGATGTATACCAGCAGCTCAGTGCCGGGGAACGCTCGTGCCAGGGCGTAAACAGCGACCTTGGTAGTAAAGGCACTTAAAAATACAGTGCCTGTAGGTGTCGATTCCGGATACGCATCCGTGAGCCAGTTGTGCGCCAGGGGGAAGGCGCATTTGATACCAAAGGCCAGGAAAATCAGCCAGCTGCTAAGGCCATCCAGTCCAATATACTCAAAATTCAGCGAACCTTTCTGGTAGCCGTAAATAATGATACCCATCAGCAATAACAGGCCGGAAAGTACCTGTATGAGCAGATAGCGCATGCCTGCATGATAGGCACGGTTGGTGCGGCGAGCCCAGATCAGGAAAACGGAGGTGAGGGCAAGCATCTCCCAGAACACAAACAGCGTGATCAAATCACCCGCAAAGACGGCACCCAGGGCACTGCCCGCATAGAGGAGGCCACAGACCTGCTGTAGCTTGTCCTTAACGTGCAGGGAATAGGTAATGGAAATCAGCGAAGCAATATGGAAAAGGTAGCCAAACAAGAGGCTGAGTTTGTCTTCACGGAAGACGACGAGCTCCATACCGGCGATATCGAGGCTGAGCACTGTTCCGGTACCTGCCATGGTCCATAAGTTGTACGCGCCGAGGAAAGGCGTTACCAACAGGATGACAGTACGTGCTGCGCCGCCGCGTATGACCAGTGTCAGCATGGCCGCCAGGTAGAAAAGTAAAAACGGAGGAAAATCCATCATTAGTGGCTCTCCTCTGTGTTGTTGGCCCCTGTGGCGCTGGATGTCTCGCGGGAATTTTGCAGACGGTCGTAATAGTCTTCATCGCGCATCAGGAACGTACGCATCCACTTGGCAATCAATACCAGTACCACACATCCTACAAACCCATAGATGGGATAGAACGCGAAAAGCTCTTCCAGTGGGTGGTAGGTGTGTCGATGGAGGAAAAAGTCCAGAGCAACCAACAATGCACATATCCCGTAAAACACACGCAGAATAATCTGTATGTTTTTGGGTTTGTCGAAAAAGCCGGGGTTATCGGAGTTCATAGTCTTAATCTAGGTGACTTTATTCAATGAGTGGCCATCTACTCGACCAGCGCCTGGGCGAGTTCAAGAAACATATTTGGCCAAAAGAACAGGGCAATACAGGCCAGGCTGGTAAAACCGATAGCCAGCAGCGAGGGCAGGGGTGCTTCTGATATCGCCGATGATGTGGCCGATTCTTCTGTCTCTCCCGGGAAAAACGCACGAACCGGAATGGACAGCAGGTAAGCGATATTCAACAGGGAGCTGACCATCAGTACTACCATCAACACCAGCATCTCGGTCTCCAGGGCGCCCAGCATCAGATACCACTTGCTCCACATACCGCCGGTGGGTGGCAGGCCAATAATGCTCAGGCTGCCGATGAAAAATGCTGCCATCGTCAGTGGCATTTGCCGAGCCAGGCCACGCATTTGGGAAACTTCGGATTTGTGTACCGCAACAAGGATCGCGCCGGCACAGAAAAACAGGGTGATTTTTCCAAAAGCGTGCATGGCTATGTGCAAGGCGCTACCAATAATGCCGGACTCGGAAGCCAGCAGAACGCCCAGGCTTATATAGCCGAGCTGGCTAACGGTAGAGTAAGCCAGCCGTGCTTTCAGGTTATCCTGGCGCATGGCGACCAGTGAGGCCATCAAAATGCCAAAAGCCACCAGGTACAGCAGGTAATCTGTGATTGGCAAGCTCTGTAAGGTTTCGGCGCCAAAGATAAACAGGCAAACCTTGATCAGGGTAAAGACGCCTGCCTTCACCACGGCAACAGCGTGCAGCAACGCACTGACCGGGGTTGGTGCAACCATGGCACTGGGCAGCCAGCGGTGAAACGGTATGACAGCCGCTTTACCAATACCGAATACAAACAGCACCAGTAGCACAGAAAGAATAGCAGGCGATATTTCATTGCTGAAAATTCCTCCTGTCTGGAAATCCAGTGAGCCTGCATACAGCCAGGTGCCTGCAATTGCCGGGATAAAAAAGACAATGGAGGTGCCCAGCAATATGGTCAGATAAGTGCGACCACCCTGGCGGGCCTTGTCGGTTCCTGCATGGGTAACCAGGGGATAGGTGCCAAGGGTGACGATTTCATAGTAGATAAACAGCGTAAACAGGTTTTGCGCAAAGGCGATGCCCATCACTGCCGCTATGGCGATAGCAAAAAACAGGTAGAAACGCGTCTGGTTATCTTCGTTATGGGAACGCATGTAACCAATGGCATAAAGTATGGTTATTGGCCACAACAGGCTGGCGATCAGGCCGAAGAGCATGCCCAGGGGCTGTATTTCAAAGCTCAGGGAAAGTCCGGGAAGGACTTCCAGCCAGGTAAATGCCACTGGCCCTTCGGTACTCAAATAAAGGTTTAGTAACAGCAGGAACTGTGCTGCACCGGCAATCAGGGATACCGCTTCACGTGTATTTGGCTGGTTGCGAAAAGCCAGAATGCCAACGGCCGCAAGCAGCGGCAGCAACATGACGACATGGAGAGTCATAACGGGTGTCATTGTCCTGCCTCCATCAACATAGAAGCGGCGGCCTGGGTGGCCTCGACGGTGAACTGGGTATCAATACCGAAATAAATATTAGCAATCACTAGAATCCACATGGGAATTAAAATGCCAAGTGGCGCTTCACTCCGCTTTTGGGAAGGGGTTACCTCGCTCTCGCTGAAGTAGGCAAGCTCGACGATTTTCCATAAATAAAAGAACGCCAGTAGTGAACCAACCAGGGCGATCAGGGCAATGGGCCAGAAGCCTGCCTCAATGGCTGCAAGTACCAGATACCATTTGCTGATAAAGCCAACGGTTAAGGGCACACCAATCAGGCTGAGTGCTGCAATGACGAGCCCGGCCATCGTCCAGGGCATTTGGCGACCCAGACCACGAAAATCATTAAGGTTGGCACTACCGATCCGGTAAAAGATCCCTGCTACTGCCAAAAACAGGGCGGCCTTCATCAGGGCGTGGTTATACAGGTGAAGCAGGGCAGCCTGGACACCCAGAAACGTGCCAATGCCGACTCCGGTCACCATGTAACCAATTTGCGCCACACTGGAAAAGGCCAGCAAATGCTTGAAATTTTGTTGGTACATCGCCTGTATTGAGGCGATCAGTGCTGCCGCCATACCCAGCACCAAAAGCATATGGCCAACCGGCATAAAGCCATTCATGACATCGATGCCAAAGACATCGTTGTAGAGCCGAATAAACAGATACAGGGATACCTTGGTGGCAGATGCCGCCAGGAAAGCCGTGGCGATGGACGGCGCATAGGCATAAGCATTCGGCAGCCATGAATGGAGTGGGAAGAGGGCAAGTTTTAAGCCAATGCCCACGACCATAAACCCAAATGCAGTAGCCGTTAGGAATTGACGCTGGTCGTATTGCAACTGCTGGGCCAGGTCGTCCATATTCAGCGTGCCAGTGATGCTGTAAAGAATACCGACGCCAATGAGGAAGAAAGTGGCACCTGTGGTTCCCACAACCAGATACTGGAAGGCGGCTACCAGTGCTTGACGTTGCTTGCCCATGGAAACCATGGCATAGGTGGCCAGCGAGGATATCTCCAAAAACACAAAAACATTGAAAACGTCATTGGTCGCGACAATCCCCAGCAGGCCTGCCATACAAAGCAGAAAAAGCACAAAAAATACAGGATGACGCTTTTCTTCAAGCTCTTTACCCAGACTGCTATAGGCACCAATGCTGACAAGGAAACCAATGCCGCTGACCAGCAGCAGTACAAATGCGGAAAGGTAGTCAATGTTGTATTCAATGCCCCAGGGAGCTTCCCAGCCGCCCAGCTCGTACAAAATAGGACCATTGGCATTGACTTCCAATAGCAGGCCAATGCTAATGGCAAAGGTTATGGCGCAGGCTATAACAGTAAAAACCCATGCACCTTTCGAGCGGTTATAGATCAGGCAGATTGGTGCAGCAAGTAGCGGTACCACCACCTGTAGAATGGCTAAATGATTTATCACTCGGAATCTCGCTGTCTGATTTCGTCTTCTTCTACGCTGCCATAAGTGGCTTTTATCCGGGCAACCAGTGAAAGTGCCAGGGCCAGCGTCGATATCCCGACTACAATGGCGGTCAGAATCAGCACATGTGGAAGCGGGTTGGAGTAGATGTCAGCATTCTCGGTAAGAATGGGTGCTGTACCGCCAGTTATCTTGGCAACACTGATATAAAAAATAAATACTGAGGTCTGGAACAGGTTTAGACCGATCAGTTTTTTGATGAAATTACTCTGCGCTATGGTGATATAAAGACCGATCATCATTAGTACTGCCACTGCCCAGTAATTCAGGTAGTCTAGGATCATTTGTCGAAATCTCCAGCAGAAATACTTTCCAGTGCAAAGGCAAAGAAGATCAATGTCATTGATGCCGCCACCGTAATGCCGACACCGAGTTCGATAACAATAATGCCAACATGCTGGCCGGCAATGGGATCAGGCAATAAAACCGAATAGTCCAGGAAGTTGCCACCGACAAGAAGGCTGGTTACACCCACACTGCCATATAAAAGTACGCCCAGAGCAGTAAGCAGCCGCAAGGCCGATAAAGGAAAAACCCTTGTGGCCGTCCTTATGCCAAACAGCATGGCATAAAGGATGATTCCAGCGGCAAAAATAACACCGGCCTGGAACCCCCCGCCAGGGCCATACTCGCCATGGAATTGCACATATAAGCCAAACAGCATTATTAGGGGGATAAGCATTTTGCCCACGATGCGCAGAACCTTGTGACTGGCCATATTGGACATGCTGGCAGGCTTTGTCAGTTTACGCTGACCCCAGCCCTGAACACCCAATAACAGGGCAAATACACTGATGGCGGCCGTGAAAATCACCACCACTTCGCCGAACGTATCAAAGCCCCTATAGCTGGCAAGCACACTGGTGACTACGTTGGGTATGTGGATTTCCGCGTAGGACTGCTTCAGATATCGATCAGCGACATGCTGGTGGGCGGGCGCATCCGGTGAACCAAAAGCAGGCATCTGTTGAAATGCTATGAATAATACTGCCCCACAGCCCAAAGTGACCAGCAGGGGAATGAGTTTTGGTTTGAGTGTTCGGTGTTCATCATTCTCGTACCGTCCGACAAATGAGAGCACGACAAGCATCAAGATCGGAAAGATCCCTGCTCCAACAGCAGCCTCGGTAAATGCAACATCCACTGCATCTGATAAAACAAAAAAGCTGGCAGACAGCAACCCGTATATGCCGCTGTACATCACGGCGGCAAATAAGTCCCGAGTTCGCGCTATGGCGAAAGCGATGACAATTAGCAACGCCAGCAAGCTAAGATCGAAAAATAAACTCATTGTTATCTCTTATGAGGCACTTGAACCTTGGTCTATGTGCTCGTCCCCAGGTTTTAGTTTTCCATGCAAAGCTGATTTTGCAAGTGCATGACAGGCTGTGGGGCTCGTGATCATCAGGAACAAAAAAACCAGGATCAACTTGAACTGGACGAGGCTCCAGCCTGCGATCAACATGAGTCCCAAAATAATAAATGTCACTGCAAGAGTGTCAGTAACTCCCGCTGCGTGGGCGCGAGTAAAGAAATCCGGAAAACGAAGAACTCCCAGGGCGCCAGTAAAAATCAGGAAAGATCCAACCAGAAGAAACAGCTGGCTAAGCAAATGAATTAGAGTTTCCATTACAAGTACTCTTTTTTCGAGGCTGCTGCAGATCGATATTCAAAAAATCGAAGAACACCAATCACACTGATAAAGTTGATCAGTGCGTAGACAAGGGCGATATCAACGAAATCAGGGCGTCCAAAGAAAAACCCAAATACAGCAATGAGTAAAACTGTTTTAGTGCCGAACAGGTTTACTGCCAGAATACGATCATAGATGGTTGGTCCGAGGGTGGCGCGAACAATCGCCATGAGCATAACCAGAAGAATGGTAAGTACGGTGACTGTCAGCATTATTTTTTCTCCAGCCGGCTAACGCGCCTGTCCATTTCACCATCCAGAATCTCCTTCATGGAGCTGTTTGTGAGCGCGTGAACATAAATCTCATCATCTTTGAGATCCATTGATATCGTTCCCGGTGTCAATGTCAGGGAATTGGCATAGATGACTTTACCCATGTCTGATTCCTGGCTGACAGGTACCCACCTTGAACAGGGCGAAATAGAGTCTTTCCCAAGCCATATATGGCGAACCACCTCGATATTGCTGGCGATAATTTTTCTACCAAGCCAGAAATAGTAGGCAGGCAGTTTAGTGGTGAACAGGTGGAGTGGCTGGGATTCGTGGTCGACCACATTCATGCGAGAGGTGAGATATACCACAAGGATTATAGAAATCACTCCAAATCCTAATATGAGAGGGGAATAGTGACCTGAATCGATCAGCCAGAATATGGCCAATAGGACTGAGAGGCTAAAGGTATATCTCATCGCGGATTTTCAAGCTAGTAAAATAGAAAAACGTTGTCAGGATTTGTAGTTAATAGCTGACAGACGAAGTTTATGCTGCAGGTTCAGCGTTATTAATTTTGCGGGAATCCTATCAGAGTCATCATGGGCAATAAAGATTTTGTTCATACGGAAATGAATAACATAAGGGTAACTATTTGCTGGAGTAAAGAACTGGTATGCGCGTGAGATGTCAGGGTTTTCAGGCTGGAAATGAAAGCGGGCGGCAATATTGGTCGGAGTGAGAGGATTTGAACCTCCGGCCCCTGCCTCCCGAAGGCAGTGCTCTACCAGGCTGAGCTACACTCCGTTTTGCTCGGGGTGTGAATCATAGGATAGATATGAAGGGCTAACCAGACTAATCGCTGTATTTTTTGCGCTCTTCCGGGGGGAGGTTTTCCCACTGCTGCCGCAGTTCGTCGCGTTGATTTTCCGGAAGCTCATTAAAACGACGCTGGCTTTCCTGTATTTTTCTCTGTTGTTCCGGGGTCATGCGCTGAATGCGGCTCAGGTTATTGATTAACCTGCTTCTGTTGGCCGGCGGCATACGCTCTATTTGGGGGGCCGAGCGTCGCAATTGATCCTGCCTGTGTTCAGGCAAATCTTCCCAAACGGGCTCAAAATCAGATAGCTGTCGCTGTTCGGTTTCGGATAACTCTGTCCAGGATGGTTCGTCAATATCCTGTGCCCAGCCTGCGCTAAAGGGCAAGAGCGATAGAGCAAATAGGGTAAGCAGTCGGTTCATTTATCTATCGGCAACCAGTCGACCGGATTCTTCGAGCCATATGTAAAAACTTGGGTCTTCCATCAGCACTTCGATAGGCTCACTGGTTGCGGTGATATCCTGTGCCTGCCCAGTCCAGTAGGATTGCAGGGGTGAGAGCAGGGCTGCTGTCATCAGAAGGCCTATAAAGCCGGCGATGGCCGGTCGGCGATATTCCGCAAACCAGCGACTTTCCTCTGCCATGGCTTCTTCGCGTATTTGTCGAAGTTTGCCGCAGGTGACTTCATCCAGCTGCGACTCAGTGAGCCGAAGCCGTTGCTGGAGGCGAGATTCTATGTGGTCGTGGGTCATATTTGACTCTCTAACACGTCTCTTAGCGCTTTTAACGCTCTACTATAATGGGTTTTTACACTTCCTTCACTGATCTGCATGCTTTTCGCGGTATCACGGGTACTCAGGCCTTCCCAGCAACGCAGAAAAAAGGCTTCCCGTTGTCTTCTTGGCAGTGCCCGAACAGCCGCTTCCACTTGCAATACCAGTTCATCATTTTCCAGAAGTTGTCTTGGGTTATGTGTGCCCGGTTGTTCAACCTGGTTAAAAGGGTCTTCTGATCCCTCATCCTGGTCTGTGGTTCCAGGCAGCCAGCCCATGACCGCTTTTCGGACTCTTTGGCGTCGATACCAATCGCGTATCCGCGATTGCAATATTCGATTAAAGAGTATCTGCCATTCAGGCTCGGTCTTGTTGGCATAAAGCCGCGAAAGCTTGAGCATGCTGTCCTGAACGATATCCAGGGCTTCTTCGGGATCACCAACAGCCGCCAGGGCAATGCGATAAGCCCGGCGTTCTGTACTGGCCAGAAATTGGTTTAGGTTGGTAGAGCTCAGCTGTGCCGTTCCCAAGGTTAAACTTATGCTCGCCATTATGCCCTCTATGTCGCGCCTGCTCACAATCCGGACAATTTAACGTTTGTAAGAGCTAAAAACGCGTTTGGGCCAAGGCGGTTTACTTACATAAAAATGGCTATTGCAGTTCCAGGATAACCGGGCAGTGGTCTGAAGGACGATCCATGGCCCGAATATCGTAGTCGATAGTGACATCCTTGCTCATCTCAAGTAGAGGAGGCGTAACCAGGATATGGTCAATACGGAGCCCGCGTCTGGGATCGTCATCAAAGCCTTTGCTTCGGTAATCAAACCAGCTAAAGATATGGCGTTCCTCCGGGTTCAGGTGGCGCCAGGCATCGGTAAGTCCCCACTCATATAATCGCTGGTACCACTCCCGTTCTTCCGGTAGAAAGCTGCACTTGCCGGTTTGTAGCCAGCGTTTGCGATTCTGTTCACCAATACCGATATCAAGGTCGGTGGGGGAGATATTCATGTCCCCCATGACTAACACCTGCTCTTGCGGGCTGTGGGTTTCTCGCAGGTGGCTGTCCAGGTCCGCATAAAACCGGCGTTTGTTTGGAAACTTTTCCGGGTGCGCACGGCTTTCACCCTGGGGGAAATAGCCGTTGTAAATGTGCAAGGGTTGTCCCTTAAACTCCAGCGTGCAGCCCACCATTCGACGCTGTGCATCTATCTCATCTGAAGGATAGCCAAACAGGGTGCGTTCGGGCGGGTTACGGGTGAGCAAGGCAACTCCGTAATGCCCTTTCTGGCCGTGCACCTGGGCCTGATAACCCAGATCACTGACGTCCTCATAGGGAAATAATTCGTTCTGTACCTTGATTTCCTGAAGGCCAATAACGTCTGGCTGGTGTTTTTCTACCAGCGTCCTGAGCTGGTGCATACGTGCACGTATGCCATTAACGTTAAAGCTGGCCAGTTTCACGAATTATTCTTGACTGAGGCGACGTCAGAACCTTGTTCCTGCCTGGTCAGGCGCAGGAGGTCGGCAAATATACGGCCTGTCTCACGAAGCAGGGCCTCGGCAATATCTGGCTGTTGTTCCTCAGACGCTTCCTGACTGTCTCCCTCGGGGGCTCCCTGGCCGGAATCAGCGAGCTCACTGTCGTTGGCTGCTTTTGGCATGGAGACTGTCTCTGGTTCCCCAGAAGCCTCATCTTCTGATGCACTGGCTAATTCGTCACCGTCGGGATTGTCAGATGGCACCTCAATGTCATTTGCCAGCCGCCATTTTTCCAGAAGAGTGTCTTCCAGCTGGTCCCAGCGCTCGCGTTCGGCAATACGTGCCTGCTCGTTTAAGGAGACTGTTTTTTGCGATCGACGTTCTTCTGCCAGGGCAATGGTGCCAACCAGGTATTGCATGTCCGCATTGGTCTGCATGCGTTGTTTGTGTGACTGCATGAGTTCGTCAATAAATTCACGGTAATCGTCATAACGTCGATGGGGGATACCACGAATCTGGTCCCATCCCAGTGCGTTCAGATAAGAGCTCTCGCCAATATCTGTCGGATTGAACAGGCTGGGCAGCTCGATATCAGGCAAAACACCCTTGTGCTGGGTTGAGTCGCCGGAGATTCGATAAAACTTGGATTCTGTCAGTTTAAGTTGACCGGAAGGTAACGACTGCACGGATTGCACGGTCCCCTTGCCGAAACTCTGCGAGCCGACAATAAGACCGCGTCCATAATCCTGTATTGCGCCAGCAAAAATCTCTGATGCGGAGGCGCTCAAACGATCAATCAGAACCATCATTGGGCCCGTGTAGTACGCGCTGGATCTGGCGCGATGATTGCGATAGATACGGTCGTTCTGGTCGCGAATCTGTACCACTGGACCCGGATCGACAAACAGGTCGGTCAGGGTAGCAGCTTCCAGCAATGAGCCACCGCCATTCTGGCGCAGGTCGATAATGACACCATCGACTCCCTGTGCCATAAAGTTATCCAGTATGTCTTTCACATCCCGCGTGGTAGAACGGTACTCAGGGTCGCGATTGCGCATTCCGTTGATATCAAGGTAGAAAGAGGGAATGTCGATGACCCCCAGGTTGAAGGTTTGGCCCTGGCTTTCGACTTCAATCATTTCACCCTTGGCCGCGTTATCTTCTAGAGCTACCTTGTCCCGAACGATAGGGATCACGGTGTATTCTTCACTTAAACGATCCTCGTCAGCGGGGATCACCTTGAGACGGACAGAGGTGCCTTTGGCTCCGCGGATGCGATCCACCACTTCGTCAAGGCGCCAACCGACAATGTCAATAAATTCGCAGTCCTGGCCTTCACCGATAGCGACGATTCGATCGGCGGCCTTGAGCTGTCCCTGTTTATCCGCCGGACCACCTGGCACCACGCTGACCACCTTGGTGTACTCATCTTCTTTTTGCAGCACGGCGCCAATCCCCTCCAGCGAAAGGGACATGTTTATTTCAAAGTTTTCGGAGTCGCGCGGTGAGAAGTAATCCGTGTGTGGATCGTACACATGCCCCAGCGCATTCAGATACATATCCAGTACCTGTTGGGTAGTCTGCTGCTTCAGGCTGGCCAATTGGCTGTGATAACGACGGGTTAGTTGTTCGCGCGATTCTTCCTCAGTGCGATCCGCCAGCTTCAGGTTCAGCATCAGCAGGGTAAGGCGCTGGATGGCTTTCCTTTCGGCTTCGTCTACATCTGCGGGCCACTGGTAATCATCACGGTCGGTGGGCAGCACATCGTCCGAGCTGTAATCAAAGGTCCATTCCGGGTTTTCCAGGATATCGAGCAAGGTTTGCAACTGGGTGACTGCGCGATCCCGGTAAAGTTCGTAGATTTCCTCTGCTGCATCGAGATCGCCGCGGGCGGCAAAATCATCGAGCTGATCGCCATAACTGGATTTAAATTGTTCCACGTCTGCGCTGGTTAGGTAGCTTTTGGTGGGGTCGAGAAAGTCCAGGTATTCATCCAGCCAAAGGGAAGAAAACTCGTCATCAATAGCAATATCTTCGTAATGTTGCTTGCGCAGCATGACAACAGTCGACTGCAATGTACGGCTGTGTTCGCGATTGAATTCAATATCTTCCAGCTGCCCCTCTTCAATGGGAGGCAAGCCCGCAGGGCAATCATTAGTGATCGCTGCGGCTTCACCAGCCGCACATATCGCAAATGCGAATAACAAATACTTTCTACTTATCATAAACAACGTGTTGCACCAGCTATGAGTCCGGGTAGATGGACTAGAAACTTTAACTCCGAAGATACGACCCGTAAACCGGAAGAATGTTTCTTAACAATTTGTATATCGATATGGGGTCAGCATAGCGAAAAAAAAGGCGCCCAAAGGCGCCCTTCCGTGTTTTTGTGACAAACGGCCAAATTCGGCTATTTCTCCAGATACTGGAGTTTGTCTTCCACGCCATCCCACTCGTCGGCGTCGGGAAGCGGTTCTTTCTTTAGCGTGATATTGGGCCAAACGTCAGCAAGTTCAGCATTGAGCTCTATGTAGACTTCTTGACCTTCGGGAACTTCATCTTCTGAATAAATCGCCTGCGCGGGACATTCGGGTTCGCACAAAGCACAGTCAATACATTCGTCCGGGTGAATAACCAAAAAATTCGGGCCTTCGTAGAAGCAGTCGACAGGGCAGACTTCTACACAGTCTGTGTATTTGCAGCGTATGCAGTTTTCACCTACAACAAAGGTCATGTGAAAGGTTCTCCGCGATCTTTTTACCAGTTTTGGGCTGGAAGGGGTGGTGGTCAAATTTCAGGCGCGCGATTGTATAACAAAGTTTGGCGCACGTCAGGTTAGCCAGGGCTTCTGTTTATTTATTTGTATCCAGCGATTTAAGGGAATAAAGAACTTCCAGTGCTTCCCTGGGGCTTAATTCGTCGGGCTGGAGTTCCCGTAATTTTTTTAGCACTGGCGACTCCGGCGTTGCAAAAAGATCAGTCTGGGGGTGTTGTGTCTGATTTGCCGGTGATGATTTATCCGTGATCAATGCATGGGCGCCAGACTCCAGAATGCGCAATTCTGTTTGCGCGTATTGCAGGACCTGATCAGGTACACCAGCCAGTTTGGCCACCTGGATGCCGTAGCTTTGGCTGGCAGGCCCATCTTCAACCTTGTGTAAAAACACAATGCTGTCGTTATATTCGGTCGCCGAGAGATGAACATTGACGACCTCGGGAAGAGAAGACGGCAGCGTTGTCAGTTCAAAATAATGAGTCGCAAACAGGGTAAGTGCGCGACAGGTGCTGGCCAGGTAATGGGCGCTGGCCAAGGCCAGTGACAAGCCGTCAAAGGTACTGGTTCCACGGCCGACTTCATCCATCAGCACCAGGCTTCGATCTGTGGCATTGTGAAGAATGTTGGCAGTTTCCGTCATCTCGACCATAAACGTCGAGCGCCCCCCGGCCAGGTCATCGGATGAACCGATACGGGTAAAAATCCGATCCACCAGGCCAATTCTTGCGTGACTGGCCGGAACGAAGCTGCCGATATGGGCCAACAAGGTGATTAGCGCAACCTGGCGCATGTAGGTGGATTTCCCGCCCATGTTGGGGCCTGTGATAATCAGCATACGCCGCTGATCGTCCAGTGACAGATCATTGGGGATGAAATCATTATCCAGCACTTGCTCCACGACGGGATGGCGTCCGTCCTGGATATCAAAAACAGGCTGGTCTACCAGTTCCGGGCGGACATAACGCCGGTCTTTGGCAACCAGGGCAAGATTGCACAGAACATCGAGTTCACTCAGTGCGTTGGCGCAGGCAAGGAGTCGTTGCAAATCAAGGTTCAGTATTTCCAGGATCTCTTCATAGAGTGATTTCTCC
Organism: Pseudomonadales bacterium; assembly: GCA_965222065.1. Taxonomy (GTDB): domain Bacteria; phylum Pseudomonadota; class Gammaproteobacteria; order Pseudomonadales; family GM7GCV1; genus GM7GCV1. The sequence goes on along the minus strand of OZ244933.1, from coordinate 892,357 downwards.
AGGGTAAGGGCCCGGGACTTGGCTGACAGTGCTTTATCTTCAAACTCTTTAAGTTCAGGGGTAATAAAGCGTTCGGCGTTTTTTAGTGTCTGCCGTCGAAGGTATTCTACCGGGGCATTAGGCGCCTGGCCTTTGCTGATTTCTATGTAGTAACCATGTACCCGGTTATAGCCGACTTTCAGAGTGCTTAGCCCGGTTGCCTCGCGTTCCCGCTGTTCCAACTCAACCAGGTAATCGCCGGCGCTGGTACTTATTTCGCGCAGCTCGTCCAGCTCATCGTTATAACCGGGCTTAATTACCCCGCCATCGCGAATCAGCATGGGTGGGTTTTCCTCGATGGCGTTTGAGAGCAGCGAATGCATCTCCGGAAACTCACCAATATCGGTAAACAGTTCAGCCAGTTTTGGGGCGTTGAGATTTTTACCCCTGGATTGCATGCCCGGCAATTCCGCCAAAGATGCTGCAAGACGGCTCAGGTCACGAGGTCTCGCCGACCGCAAGGCTATGCGCGCGAGAATACGCTCAAGATCGCCAATTTTTTTCAGGTCTTCACGCAAGCTGTCAAAGTTAAAACTATCCACCAGATCGGCGATGGCCTCCTGACGCAGATTAAGGGTTTGGATATCCCTCAGGGGCTGCTTAAGCCAGCGGCGTAACATTCGGCTGCCCATCGCGGTTTTGCATTTGTTTAGGCAGCTAAACAGTGTGTTTTCTTCACCACCTGACAGATTGATATCAATTTCCAGGTTTTTTTGTGTCGCAGCATCCAGTCCGACCCGTCTTTCGCTGGACTCGGGTTTCAGCGATGTCACATGCGGCAGGGCACCGCGTTGTGTATCGGTGGCGTAGGCCAGAAGCGCACCGGCGGCAATAAGTGCCGGGTCATTGTCTTCAAAGCCAAAGCCGGCCATATCCTTCACCTGGAAGTGTTTGCACAAACCTTTTACACAGCTTTGGGTATCAAATTCCCAGGCGGGGCGATGGCGAATGCAGAGATTCCGGGGTAGAAGGCCGGCAAGCTGTGACTGTTCGGTAACAAGTAACTCCGCCGGGTTCAGGCGATGTATTTCGGCCATTGCCTGATCACTGTCGTTCAGTTTGCAGGCGATAAAGCGACCAGCCGCCATGTCCAGGCTGGCCAGGGCGAATTGATCTTCTGTTTCAAACAGGCAGACAAGCAAATTCTCACGGTGCTCGTCCATAAGCGCTTCGTCGCTCACCGTACCCGGGGTAACCACTCGGGTTACCTTGCGCTCTACCGGTCCCTTGCTGGTAGCTGGATCACCGATTTGCTCTGCGATGGCAACAGACTCACCCATTTTGATAAGACGGGCCAGATAATTTTCGGCGGCATGGTGGGGAACCCCGCACATGGGTATGGGAGTGCCGGCAGATTCGCCCCTGGCGGTTAGCGTGACTGAAAGCAGTTCGGCCGCCCGTTTGGCGTCGTCGTAAAAGAGTTCGTAAAAATCGCCCATGCGATAGAAAAGCAGCTGGTCGGGATGCTGTGCCTTGAGGCGCAGGTACTGCTGCATCATGGGGGTGTGACCACTCAGGTCGTCGACAGTTTTCTCCATCGGTTGATTGTTAAATTTATGGCTCCTGGAGGGCAGTGCTCATCCCTTTTTGGGGGCGGAATTACGGGCTTTCAGAGCGGCAAGTTGCTCCGGCGTAGCGGGCTTTTGGTAAAGCGTTTTCCAGTCGCTGTAGGGCATGCCATAGATCAGCTCGCGGGACTGCTCGTAGTCGATGTCAATCCCGCGCTCATTGGCAGCTTCCATGTACCAGCGAGAGAGGCAATTGCGGCAAAAATCTGCCAGGATCATCAGGTCTATATTCTGCACATCGGTGTTTTGGCGCAGATGTTCAACCAGCCGATCAAAGGCTGCCGCCTTGCTCTCAAGTTCGCTTTGTTTGATCGACATACTTACAGCAGGGTAAGTATGTTCTCGGCGCTGCTCTTTTCAACACCGGTGCCATCGACTTCCAGGGCCTTGACGATACCGTCTTCCACAATCATGGCATAGCGCTTGGAGCGGGTTCCCAGACCAAAGCCGGATCCGTCCAGTTCCAGTCCGATTTCCCTGGTAAATTCATTGTTGCCATCGGCAAGCATCAGGATTTTTTCTGCGTTCTGGGCATCTCCCCATGCGCCCATCACAAAGGCATCGTTAACGGCAATACAGGCAATGGTATCGACGCCTTTGGCAAGGATGTCATCAGCGTGTACCACGAACCCGGGCATGTGTGCCGCGGAACAACCCGGTGTAAATGCACCCGGGACAGCAAACAGGACCACTTTCTTCCCGGCAAAAACATCGCCGGTATTAATGGTTTCCGGACCTTCTTTGCCCGGCGTTTTAATGTCTATGTATGGGACTTTATCGCCTACCTGTATACTCATGTGTCGATTCCTCTGTTAGTTCCAGTTAGCTCGGATATTTCCAGTTAGAGAGCAAGGCCGGACAATGTACTGTGCCCGCTAACAGTGTGCAATGGCTGGCTTGCCAGAAGCCGATACTTTTTTGGCGCAAAAAAATCAGGTTCAATGTGGTAGCATCTTCGGCGATTGAATTCTGGACCTCCCAATGCAAATACAACCTCTGATTTTGGCAGCAGGCAAGGGGACGCGTATGCGTTCGGCAAGGCCAAAAGTATTGCAACTGCTCGCAGGAAAGCCACTACTTCAGCATGTGCTGGAGAGCTGTGGTCGTATCGACGAATGTCTTTCACCGGTTGTGGTGATTGGTTTTGGCGCTGACCAGATAAAGCAGGCCATGGGAGAGAACCTCTCTTACGTTATCCAGGAACAACAGCTGGGCACCGGCCATGCCGTTCAGGTGGCGTCTGACGCTATTCCCGACGAGGTTCCGGTTGTCGTTCTATATGGTGATGTGCCCCTGATCTCTCCCGAGACCATCCGCAACGTTGCCGGGCTGGCGGGAGCAGACAAGCTGGCCTTGCTGACACTGGAAATGGCTGATCCTACCGGTTATGGGCGGATACTCCGCAATACCAGGGGTGAAGTGGTAGCCATTGTCGAACACAAGGATGCCACGGAAGAACAGAGGCAGATCACAGAGATAAATACCGGTGTGCTATCACTCAATGGCGCTTTATTAAAATGGCTCGTCTCAGGGCTTTCCGCCTACAATGCGCAGGGGGAATATTATCTGACGGATATCGTCGAGCTGGCGATTGAGCAGGGAATAGAAGTAGTCGCTACCCAGCCCGGGGAGCCGATCGAAGTGATGGGGGTTAACGACCGTTTACAGCTGGCCGCACTGGAGCAGCTTAAGAGGCAGAAAGCCACTCACCAGATGATGCTTGATGGTGCGACGCTGGTTCGCCCGGATTCTGTGGAAATACAGGGAAATGTTGAGATTGGGTCGGATGTGGTCATTGGCCCCAATGTCGTTTTCCAGGGCGAGGTAAAACTGGGCGATAACGTGACCGTTGATGCCAATACGGTATTGATTGATTGCGTCATAGCGGCCGGGGCACACATCAGGCCGTTCTCGCATCTGCAAGGCGCCCTTGTCGGTGAAAAGGCGGTGATTGGACCTTATGCAAGACTTCGGGAAGGATCGGACATTGGTGAAAATGCCAAAGTGGGCAATTTTGTGGAAACCAAGAACATCCGGATGGGGAAAGGTTCCAAGGCCAATCATCTAAGCTACCTGGGGGATACGACCCTGGGGGAGGAAGTCAATGTCGGCGCCGGTACCATCACCTGCAACTATGATGGCAAAAACAAGCATCGCACCGAGATAGGCGATAATGCCTTTATTGGCTCGAATTCGGCGCTGGTCGCTCCGGTAACCATTGGCAAAGGGGCTACAGTGGCGGCAGGTTCAGTGGTGACCAAGGATGTTGCTGATAACGAACTTTGTATTGTCAGGCCCGGCCAGCGCAGCGTTTCCGGCTGGAAACGTCCGGACCAGAAACAGGATTAATCCAGGACAAATAACCTATGTGTGGAATAGTTGGGGCAGTTGCAGAACGAAATGTCACGCCTATATTGATGGAGGGCCTGCGAAGGCTGGAATATCGTGGTTATGATTCCGCCGGTCTGGCTGTGCTTCTGGAAGCTGACCATTCATTAGCGGTAAACAAATCGATCGGCAAGGTTACCGAACTGGATGCCCTGGTTAAGCAAAGTGGTATCAGCGGGCATGTCGGTATTGCTCATACGCGCTGGGCAACACACGGTGCGCCATCCACTATCAATGCGCATCCCCATACGTCCGGAGATATTGCGGTTGTTCACAATGGCATTATCGAAAACCACGCCAGTCTTCGAAAGTCGCTCCAGGATCAGGGTTACGAGTTCATCTCGGAAACAGACTCCGAAGTTATTGCGCATCTTCTCGACAGGGAGTCCCGGAATACCGGTTCAATGGTGGAGGCCCTGAGTCAGACGCTGGCATTGATTGAGGGTGCTTATGCCTTATCTATTGTCAACGCCAGGGAGCCGGAAAAAATCTACGTGGCTCGCAGTGGCAGCCCGCTGGTACTGGGTCTGGGTATTGGTGAAAACTATGTCGCTTCGGACCAACTGGCGCTGAGGCCAGTCACCGATCGTTTCGTCTTTCTTCAAGAGGGCGATTGGGGGTTCATCACCAAAAAGGAAGTTTGTATTTATGATGAGTCCGGTGAACCGGTTACCCGTGAAGCGAGCCAGATCAAGGAAGATGCCCTTGATGCCGACAAGGGAAGATTTCGTCACTACATGCTCAAGGAGATCTACGAACAGCCGGAAGTGATGCAAAAAACCTGCGAAGGCCGGCTGAGTGAAAAGGGCATCCTGCTTCCTTCGTTTGGTGTGGGCGTGCCGGAACTCTTTCGGGAGTTGGAGTCAATCACTCTGGTTGCCTGTGGTACGAGCTACCATGCCTGCCTGGTGGCCAAACAATGGATTGAAGACTATCTGGAAATTCCTGCGGTGGTGGAAATTGCCAGCGAATACCGTTACAGAAAAATACTGGTGGCGAAAAAGTGCCTGTATATCAGTGTCTCGCAATCTGGCGAAACGGCGGACACATTGGCGGCACTGCAAAAAGCCAAAGGCCTTGGATATTTATCCAGCCTGGCTGTCTGTAACGTCTCCAGCAGTTCGTTGGTACGTGAGTCTGATCATGCCTTCCTTACCCAGGCGGGGCCTGAAATCGGGGTGGCTTCCACGAAGGCGTTTACAACCCAGTTAGTGGCGTTACTTCTTTTGGTTGCGGGCATTGCCAAGGCCAAGGAAATGACCAGTGACGTTGAGCTGGAGATCACCCGGGCCCTAAGACAACTGCCCAAATTGGCCAGACAGCTCCTGGATCTGGATGGCAAACTGCAAATGCTCAGTTACCGCTTTGCCGACAAACATCATGCCCTGTTTCTTGGACGAGGCATTCAGTACCCGGTTGGCAAGGAGGGCGCACTCAAGCTTAAGGAAATTTCCTATATCCATGCCGAAGCCTATCCTGCTGGTGAGTTAAAGCATGGCCCACTGGCGTTGGTGGATAGCAGCATGCCGGTGATTGCTGTCGCGCCTCACAGCGACATCCTGGAAAAGATTAAATCCAACCTCGAAGAAGTGAAAGCTCGTGGCGGGCAACTCTACGTATTGGCCGATGCCGATGCCGGTTTTTCCAGTGACGATTCAACCACCGTGATTGATATGCCGCATGCCCCGGACGTCATTGAGCCCATCATTTACTCCATTCCCTTGCAGTTGCTGGCCTACCATGTGGCGATTGTGAAGGGTACAGATGTGGATCAACCTCGCAATTTGGCCAAATCAGTCACCGTGGAGTAGATTCCTTTGGTGAGGTTTCTGAAATCTCTTTCAATATCAAGGTGTTAGTAACCTCGTGTTTTAGTGCTTATCAAAAACCTCACTACCAAGAGCTCCTTTTAACACGAATTCTAGAGCTTCATAGCGATGGCTGGAATACTGGAGAAATTGCACGAAAACTAACTGAACAAGGCTATTTATCAGTCAGGGGAAAGCCTCTGCTCTCTAAGCATGTCTGGAGTATGCTTAAGAAAAACCAGCTAAGTAAAGACAAGATTAACAAGGAACCACACGTAGAATTGATCGACATTTCCCTCAAAACAAGACAAAGCTAATCCAATCATTTAACCTCAGTCTCGCAGTACCCATATACGTAGTAATCGGATAGTTACGTATTCATTTTAAATTAACAATATAAGGATAGCTTTACTGTGAGTTACAAAAAACAAGAACTAATAAGTGCGTTTTCAGATATTTTTAGCGGAAATCTTCAAGATGTTGGACATGAAGGTGTCATAAACTACTTTTGCTCTGACGAAGAAGGCGTTGATCAGAACAAAATAGAGGATTTCGCTTCACATATTTCGGAAGAAGGAAATGCTGCTGAAATCGATAAGATTTTGGAAATGGAAGCAGATCGTCGTAAGGCCGATAATCTGCTCGCACAAGCATGCAGTATTCAGTTGAACCATGTAAGAAGAATCGACAATGATTATGAGAATCTAATTGGTTCCTACATGGGCTCTGTCATGGAGACTTACATCTCAATATTAAAAGACTTAGTTAACCCTGATAGCGAATACGCAGAAGTATTAGGTACTAACTAAAATTTGAGTAGCTCAAGCTTGCGATGTAACCAGCCTTTTATCCTTGTATAAGGTTACTGGGTTTGCTCTGGTACATCGCACGCTTGGGCTGCTTCTTGGATATGTGGGATATTTGGTAGAACCACAGAATAAAATGATTCAGGAAACCCTTTCTTCCAAAGGGAAAAAGGCCGGTAAGCCGTTTATGGCTTTATTTGAAGCCACCATTAAGTTTTTCTTGGTAGGAATAGGGACTGGATAACACTGAGTAAATGAGTAATCCAATCCATATTACTGCTGTCCACCCAAGAAAAAGATTTAACCAAAATATAGCTGCTTTTTTGTGGTGGTTTCTTGCTCTAGCTATAAAAAAGGGAAATAGGTATAGGAATAATATTCCTACAATTAAATATTTTTGGGCTTCATGATCTTCCATAACCCTACGACTGCTCCCTTATATCTTTCGCCAGCTCTTTTAGTAAACCCATAATTCTACTGTCTTCACCACGACTCATGGTGCCAATCACCTCATCACCAATCATGATTGTAAGATTGTAGGCCATATTTGGTTTTAACTTGATTTCGCGCGCTTTTTCTAGGGGTAATCGGCCTGAGGTGGTATGGATCTCAGTGATTTTTTGTGATGCCAACAGCGTGTAATAAACGTGCTTGTCGGTAAAAAGTACGAATTGCGATGAATTTAATCGTATGAATACTAGAGGCGTTTCATTATCGCCGAGGCTGTAGTTAGCTTTTTTTAATGCTTTATTAACATCGTCGGCTTCTATCGAGTTATTGGTGTCTTTGACATGTATATCTGGATGAAACTGCTTCTTTTTCATTAAGAGCAGTAACAATAGCCACAAGCCAAAAGTTATTGATGTAAAGAAAAGGACGAAAACAAAATGATAGAACTTCGTCATCCCTTCAGCTGAACGCTGACCAGTGAATATTCTCTTTGAACTATGTTGTTCAATGAAGGTAAGTGTGTGATTAAGCTTCATGTTCAACTCTGCTTTCTGAATTAATCTCAGATTTACAACCTTGAATAAACGAGGCTATTAGAAGAGACGGAAGAACGCGTATCCAATGAATTCTAGTGATAAACATCCTATGTAAGCTCCTTTGTTCTTAGTGTTTTCAGGTATTTTGCCTTTAGTCAGGTCTGTCACCCTCAAAACAAAGCCAATAAGGAATGTGGGAGGGTCATGACCAAAAACACTATAGATGCATATTCATATATGGTCTAGTCCGATATGGTATATTTCAAATTCGCATGTCAAATGCGCTCATGCGAATTGATAGATACGATTCAGATCACACTAAACTGCGCACAGAGCTGCGCAAGATTCGTATTGAGGCAGGTTTATCGCAGGAAAGATTGGCAAAGTTATTGGGTACAAAGCAGGTCTTCATATCCAAGTATGAGCGAGGGGAGCGAAACTTGGACTTCATTGAAGTACTGCGGATTTGCTATGCATGTCAAACTGAGCCTCAGACTCTCATAGAACGTCTGTATATTAGTAAGAACAAATGAAAAGTGAGAACCAGTAGTGGAAGCTGAGTTAGCAAAGATATTAAAGGATATGTACAGAGGCTCTCGTCATGGTGTGACTGATGTCATGATTCATCTTTTTGGCATTCGTCACGCACAAAGCTTGGACATGAAGATGTATTTTTGAGGACGGTGGTTGAGCTTTCTGGAATCTCATGACTTATTCTTTTGAAGTTCGCAAGGGCATGGTCCTTACAAGATACTATTCTGACTAGAATCAAAAGCAAGACGGTTAGATCGACTTTTAATGTTTAATATTGACTGAACTAAATAAACAAATTAAAATTAAATTGCGAATATGAACTTAGCCCTTTAATCATGCAAAAATTTACCAAACCTGAAATGCTTTTTGTCGAAAACCTGAGCCAACTTATACAAGCTGACGGAATGCCTCACACCGCAGGAAAAATTTGGGCATTATTGGTTGTATCTGATAGTCCTCTGAGTTTATTAGCGCTAATGAGCCTTTTGGATATCAGCAAAAATAGCGCAGACAAGAATACGCGCCTTCTTGAAATACTCGGTATTGTCGAACGCAAATCAGAATCCAGCAAACAGCATGATTGTTTCTCAATCCGGCCTAATCCCTACACTTCTCTGATAGAAAACCAAATAAAACGCTTTGAGACCGCAAAAGAAGTCATTTCCGAGGCTAAATCAACTATCAGCAACAAGCATACTCACGCCAAGATTTCTGAAATTGACAGTATTTACACGTTCTATCACGCAAGCTCAAAAAAACTGCTAAGTCATCTAAAGTCACAATCCAACCTATATAGGGCGTAAATGGCAATGATCAAGCATTGGCACCCAAAAACTCTGCACTCCGTCAATATGAACGCAGAGACAATATGCTGGATTGAGGGGCTTTAGCCCTTTGTAAATTTCTGTAAACAGAAAAGCTCAAAGTTCAGTCTAACTCGGATGAATGATCCGATCTGCTCTGACAATATTCACAACACCATCTTAGAAGAGAAAGGAGAACTCAATGCTAGAACTAAAACCCGCACCGAGCCACGTGATCTCGCTGTCTCTCGACGGCCAACTCACAGGCGAAGGAATCAAATACTACCGAAATACGCTTGAAGAAAAACTCGCTAAACATTCGTATATTGGCGCCTGTATAGACCTGACAAAACTCACCGACATGACTGCCAATGCCTTGATGGAGGGAGCCAAGGCTGATCTGGAGATGTTCAACCACCTCAACCAGCTCCGCCGCTGCGCTTTTGTTGCTGAGAAAGAATGGCCGCAGGCGGTGGTTTCGTTTATGCAGCCACTGATCCCTACTTTGGAGATGAAGGTGTTTCCCGGCGATCAGGGAAAGGACGCTTTAAAGTGGGCGTCAGATATACCAGAAGCCACAGAAGACAGTAATGAGCCAGCCATCCACTTTCTGCCAACTACGAAGGACGAAGTCTTCGCATTCGAGATCAATGGTGTCATCTCATCTGAGGAGATGCCTCATGTCGTCAAAACTCTGGAACAGTACTTGGAACAGCACGACAAGGTGCGCATACTCAATCGAGTAAAGCACTTTGCAGGTTTCGACCCATCGGTCCTCATGCAGAGCGGTCTTGTATCTATGAAACTCTCCGCCATGGAAAAAGTAGAACGCTATGCAATCGTCGGCGCACCAGACTGGATGCGTCGGATTATCGATGCAATCGATCCTGTGTTCCCCGACATGGATATGCGCACATTTCCGAAAGATCAGGAGGACGAAGCCTGGAAATGGTTGGAATCTGAGCCAACGAATGAATAGTGGCAAAGTGAGTTAAAACTGACCGACTTCTTGAAATAGTCTCGTTTTATACGCGACAGCTGTGGCCTTTGCGCTCGGCAAAAAGAACTTTTATGAAGTTAAAACCACTTCAGATCATGCATAGCAATGAACACATAAGAATCCACTGGGGAAACCAAAATTATGTCAGTTGAACAGGCACGCAACGGGGTCCTTCGTGGTATGAATCCAGTCGTAACTCTGGGTTCCGCCGGGCTGATCCTTATAGCAATGACTTTGACCCTTACTTTGCCCGAAATCAGCCTGGAACTGCTTGCACGAGTGCGCGAGACGCTGTCGCCAATGCTGGCTACATATTACGTCGCCCTAGTTGGTTTTTTTCTGGTTTTCGTGTTGTGGTTAGGCATGGGCCGATACAAAAACGTACGCTTGGGTCCGGACCACGAGCCTCCAGAGTTTGCAACTCTCCCATGGATCGCGATGTTGTTCGCGGCTGGAACCGGGGTGGGTTTGTTGTTTTGGAGCATCGCAGAACCAATAACTCATTTTAGCGGCAATCCTTTCAGTGAGGATTCTGGTACTCCGTCAGCCACCATCAAGAGTCTAAGCCTATCATTTTTCCACTGGGGGCTGAATGGCTGGGCGATTTTTTCCGTGGTCGGGCTGTCGCTGGCCTATTTCAGCTTTCGGCGGAATCTGCCGCTGACCATTCGTTCGGCGTTATATCCTCTAATCGGCGACCGTATTCACGGCCCCATTGGCCATGCCGTGGATATCTTCGCAGTCGTGGCCACAGTGTTCGGTATCGCCACTACTCTGGGGTTAGGTGCGAGACAGATGAACACTGGCCTCGACTGGTTGTTTGGCATTGGCGTAACTCCGACTACACAACTGTTGATCATCGCCGTAGTTACTGTAATCGCCACGGGGTCGGTCGTCACCGGTGTCCACCGCGGCGTGCGCCGTTTGAGCGAGTTCAACCTTGGGTTATCTATGCTAATGTTGATCGTCTTCCTTATCGCAGGACCGACGGTTGTGCTTTGTGCCATGCTGGTCCAGGCAACCGGCGACTATCTGGACACTCTGCTGGCAATGAGCTTCTGGACCGGCGTGAGCAGTGACTATCAGTGGCAGTTTGACTGGACCGTGTTCTATTGGGGATGGTGGATTTCCTGGGCCCCCTTCGTGGGCATGTTCATTGCCCGCGTGTCAAAAGGACGCACAATCCGTGAGTTCGTATTCGGGGTCCTACTGGTTCCTTCACTGATCACGTTCGTGTGGATCGCTCTGCTCGGAGGTACCGCCTTGTATATGGAGTTGACTGACACCGGCACGATTCTGGAGGCGGTGCGTCAGGATGTTGCCGTGGCCCTTTTCCAAACTATTGAAACATTGCCCATGCCGACTGAGGCGATTGTTATGACAGGCGGGGTGGCGACCATGTTGATCGCGGTTTATTTCATTACCTCGGCAGATTCCGGTACTTTGGTTATTACCACCATCATGGCAAATGGCGACCCTGAGCCACCACGACTTCAACGCGTTCTCTGGGGGCTCGGCAGCGGTGCACTTACGGCATTGCTACTAGTCGCTGGCGGCATTCAGGTCCTGCAGGACGCGGTGATCGCCGCTGGACTGCCATTTTCAGCAGTAATGCTAATTATGGTCGTAGGCATGTTGCGGGCGCTCAAAGATGAACACTTTGCACCCCTACCGGGGCAAAAACGTCACCTGCCAGAGGAATTGTGGACCGGGCGAGATGAGGTGTCATGAAGTTTTTACGTGCCATTTTTTCGCGCTAAATCTATGACGTCAGCTTTCAATAGGCAGGCGAAGGGTGTATCAAATTCATCGGGAGCTGGAATTGAATCTGAGGGTCAAGCCAAGATGACGATTAAAACGGGTGTATTTGGGAGAATTGGATATGTCCAAGTCACCGAACAAGGCCTGTTTGTCAGACTTTATATACGATCAACTTGACCACTGGTAAAACTTTACATGCCCTTAATATGGTGGGTGATTGCAATGGTGAGAGCCTGGGTAGTAAATCCGACACCTAATTGCCATTTCCCATAGTGACCCGGTCACTTGATCAGATCACTTTTGACTTTGCAAATCCAGCGCATTTCGCTGCAACAATGGGCTGGAATATCTGAGCCAACCGTTCGTCGATGGGGCAACAACCAACAAAATCAACATGCTGAAGATCCAGTCGGGCAATGCGATAAAGAACGCCTATAATGAGCGGTTTCACCAAATACACTGCATGAATGGTTTACCGAACAATTGCAAAACCGACACGAAGCTGACGATCACTCTGCTTGTCATAATTCAAAAGGCTCTCTCCATACCCGTCAAAATACTGGACAAATAAATAACCTCCGGTTCTTGGGAATATTGCTTTTCGGGTAGGCCAAGAGAATTCCACTTGATAGGCAGTATGGTTAAATCGTCCAGGTCTGACTTTAGCGGCTATTAGCCAGGAGTCTTCGTTGCCATATTGGAAAAAAATTTCGCTGTTGCCACGGTATTCTGAAATATTCTGGTTTTCTCCACCTTTAGAGAGATACGTCCATATTTTCGGTGCAACAAACCAGTCTCTCCCGTAAAGTTTTCCACCCCAAAAAGGCCAAATATAGGCAATATCCATACTGCGAGATGCATTTCCACCCTGTCCATTGGATTCATGCTCATAGCCAGTTCGGATAAAGGAAGGTGACAAACCAAATTCTGAGCCGCGCTCAATATCAAAAAAAAAGCTTGGCCTATAGCTTGAATCTTCAAAAGGGGCCGAGTCATCACTCAAGTTCCACAGTGATGTTTGGGTGTACGCAAAATGAAAATCCTTCAGCCAGGATGCCTTTTTTAGTATTTCACCATCTTCCTCAAATACTCGATATTTAAAACTGAATTGAAAACGACCCGTGACATCATCTGAACCTCCGGCGACAAAATAAATAGGCTCATTAATCCACAATGCGGGAGTCTCTGTATTGGAATTGCCAGATTGAGTTGAGTTCGTTTGATTTTCATCATTTGCATTGGCTAAAGGCGACAACAATAGCAAGGTAAGTTGTACCACAGCCAGCAAGGGGACTTTTGTTCTGATCTCGTTCTTTGCAAGAAATTTCATACGGAGGTTTGCCCCTGAAGAGGCGTTGCTTTAATTCTCTTTGTACGCCAACTTGATACATTCTCTCCCAACATTAATAGGCAAGGCGTTAGAAATAATGTGAGCAGCGTTGCAAACGTAAGCCCTCCCGCAATGGCGCTGGCAAGTTGAGTCCACCATTGAGCTGAAGGTGCACCAACGGATAGGTCGCGCCCAAGAATGTCGATTGTCAGCGCGAAGACCATAGGCAATAACCCTAATACTGTAGTCACCGATGTTAACAATACGGGCCGCATCCGCTGTGCACCTGTTCTTAAAATAGCTTCCGCAGCTGGCAACCCCCTCTTTTTTAAATCGTTATAGGTATCGATAAGGACAATATTGTTATTGACTACAATCCCTGCGAGAGCAATAACGCCAATGCCTCCCATTACCACACCAAAGGCCTGACCTGTCACCAGCAGTCCAAGTAAAACGCCAGCAGTTGAAAAAACAATCGCACTCAACACAAGGACCGCCTGATAAAAACTATTAAATTGAGTAACCAAAATAATCATCATTAAAAATATTGCGGTGATAAATGCGTTAATCAAAAACATCATCGCTTCCTGCATATCCTGATCCTGACCCTTAAAACTCATCTGTACGCCTTCAGGCAAGGGTTGATTGCTCAGGGCTTCCCTGATTTTGTTCACCTGTACATCTGGTAAAATACCTGACTCAACACCTGCTTTGATCATCATTACTCTGCGACCATCAGTACGGCTAATTACCCCGGTCTTTTGCGCTGGCTCAAAGGTGACAAAATTACTGATGGGAACAGGCCCACTATCTGAGGGTACACGCAACCGATTCAGCTGCTCCAAATTTCGTTCGCTTCTGGGAAAGCGAAGTCGAATTTCGAGTTCTTCCTCTGCATCATCGGGTCGGTACTCCGCCAGCATAATACCGTTAGTAATCATGGTAACTGCATTGCCGAGCAATGAGACATCTGCACCGTATTGCGCCGCTTTTTGACGATCAACTTTTAGGCGCCATTCTATGCTTGGCAAAGGCCGGGAATCTTCCACGTCAACAAACCCACCAACGGAGTCCAGGGTTTCACGCAGCTTCTCCACAGCCTGGTTTAACACATCGGAGTTGAGTCCACTTACTTCTATCTGTACTGGCTTCCCCGCTGATGGCCCCGACTCTTGCTCCCTAATTTGCACTTGAATTCCAGGAATGCCTGCGGCTTTTTCACGCAAAGTTGGAACAATATCCTCGGCTGCTGGACGTTCACGCCAATTGATTAATTCCAATTGGATTACCCCGATCGTGTCGTCTGGCATATTGCCATCGTTTTGACCGCCTGCGCCGAGAGTACGTGCGTATACCGACTTTAATTCCGGCACATCTAACAGACGACGTTCCACCTGTCTTACAAGTTGATCCCGCTCAAACACAGACAGGTCGCCCCGTGCTTGCACCTGCACTTGCAAAAAATCGGGCTCAATCGCAGGGAAAAACTCGATACCTCGACCAAAGGAAATGTAGGCGGAGTAACCTGCAATCAGACATAGCATTGCAACACCCAAGCTTTTTCCTGGGTGACGTAAAATAAATTTTAAACTACGTAAATAGCGTCCTACCCAACCTTCAATACTGTCCAAATCGCCATGCTCTGCTGCCTTTATAGAGACATGGTTTTTCTGATCAAACGTTTTTTCTTTCCCCGACTTTTCCTTGGGATGCAGCATGCCTCCAAGCACTGGGATAAAGATCAGCGCCATGGCTAGCGAAGCTAATAATGTAATAATTACCGTTATTGGTAAAAATTTCATAAATTCGCCGACCATACCTGGCCAAAATAGAAGTGGAACAAATACCGCTAATGTAGTGGCGGTTGAGGCGATGATAGGCCAAGACATACGCTTTGATGCCTCGGCGTAAGCATCTTTAGGATCGATCCCTTCTGCGATTTTTCTGTCGGCTAATTCGATGGTGACAATGGCACCGTCCACCAACATGCCGACCACAAGAATCAGGCTGAATAACACCAACATATTTAGAGTGATGCCCATAAAGTTGAGGACCATCATGCCAGCCAAAAAAGAGCCGGGAATAGCAAGGCCAACGAGAATTGATGGCCGCAGGCCGAGTGCAGCAACAATAACGATCATGACCAAAATGATTGCCGTGATAACGTTGTTTTCCAAATCTCCAAGCATAGTGCGGATACGTTCCGACTTGTCTTGCAAGTAATTCACTTGGATATTCGCACCCCAGACTTGACTAGCCTGATCAACAACAGCGCGTACGCTTTCAATGGTTTCGATGATGTTAGCTCCACTACGTTTCGAGACTTCTAGAGCTAGTGCCGACTGCCCATTAATACGCGCATAGCTATTGGGATCTTTGAAAGTACGCCGTAATGTCGCAACATCCTGAAAGGTCACAACAGTGTTGCCATCAACTTTGATTGGTAAAGTTGCAAGATCTTCAAGATCCTCAATCACGCCAGGAACCTTAAAAACCATGCGTCCAGCACCGCTGTCTAATGCCCCAGCGGCCACCAAACGGTTGTTTTGCTGAACAAAATTAAATAGGGAAGTAAACGAAATGTTGTACGCCTCAAGCGCCGCCGAATCAGCGATAACTTCCAGAACTTCTTCTCTATCACCGCCAATATCGACTTCCAAAACGCCCGATAAAGCTTCGATTTCATCCTTTAAGTTACGTGCGATATTCACAAGAGCGCGTTCTGGAACAGCCCCGGACAACATTACTGTGAGTACTGGGAATAGCGCTATGTTGACTTCTGTCACACGTGGCTCATCACTCCCAGGTGGTAGCTCCGCACGCGCTAGATCCACTTTTTCCCGCACATCTTGTATCGCCTGATCAGCATCAAAACCGGCATCAAACTCCAAGGTCACGGAGGCATAACCTTCAGCCGCAATAGAGCGGACTTCTTTTAAGCCCTCAATAGATTGCAGCTCTTTTTCTAATGGGCGTGCTAAAAGCCGTTCGGCGTCCTCTGGTGCGATACCTTCATAAGTTACTGAGACATATACCATCGGGATAGCGATATCTGGCTCCGATTCTTTCGGGATTGTCAGATATGCGCTGGCACCCATGAGCAGGATCATGATAAAAATGAGAGCGATCGTTCGGCCGCGGCTGAATGCGGCATCAATTAAGTTATTCATGGGGATACTTTTGAGCGATTTCGCCTACGTTGCTTACTTCACCGGTACCGTTTGATGTAGCTGTTTCGGTATTAACTTGCTTAACATCAACTTCTTCACCGGCCTCAACGAAACCCTGACCCACAGTGATTATCTGCGCTGTTTTAGGCAATCCATTAATCCATACTCCGTCTGTAGCAGCCTGAATAATTGATACTGGATAAAAAGCTACCGTATTGGCCGTATTAACTACTTTCACACCCATTTGGCCACTGCTGTCCAAGCTTAAATTAGCAGCCGAAATAAAATGTCCGGCCACTTCTTCGGTAGGAATTTTGACTTCCGCGCTTATACCAGCCGGTATCGCTCGATCAGCATTATCGACGGCAATTTCTACTCTAAATGTGCGAGTACTTTCGCTGGCTAGGGGCGAAATGTACCTGACCACTCCATGTCGAGTTTCTCCAGTGGCAAAAATGACGTCGGCCTCAACACCTAGGCTAATTTGCTGAATGTTTTGTTGCGCAACGGGAACTACTACAACAAGGGGACTATTATCCACAAAACGTGCAACTTCGCCGTTGGCTTGGACATGACTTCCTTGCTCAACCATCCGAATATCCAGCACACCAGAAAAAGGAGCTTTGATATCGAGCTTGTTAATTTCAAATTCTATTTGTGCCACGCTCGCTTCCGCCGCCTTCAGAGCAGTATAGGCATCTTCAAGCCCACTCTCAGACTGAAAATTGCCCGTTGCTAGTGCCTGAACTCGCGTGTAGTTTTTTTGACGCGACTGTAAAAGCGCTTTTTCCTTTTCAAGTTTGATGCGTCGATCTTCCATATCCATACGAACAAGTACTGTGCCTGATTCCACCCATTCGCCTTCCTCAACCAACACCTCCGTGATACGACCTGGGATATCCGAACGAATTTCAACCTCGCGGCTCGGTTCAACTTGACCTTGAACCGTTAAGGATAATTGCACCTTTTGCGCTGTTTGCATTTCGGTCTGAACCAGCATTTTCTGACTGCTTTCACTATTTGTTGCAGAGACTGAATTCTCTTCGGACGTACGTAATACGCCACTTGCCATCCAAATAATTATGAACAATGCCATAGACAGGGCGATGCGATACGAAGGATTTACTGACCGCAGCTTATTTAGCATGGGGCTAACAAACTTGGGATAATTCATTGTAATGTTCTCAGCTCCCTAAAATTGATAAGACAGGCTGGTCATAGCCATCATTGGTTGTGCATCGCGAGTAATGGGCGACGCTTTTGCATCGCCAATAAAACGGGTGGCACTGACACTACTTGTTAATGACCAGCGTGAATTTATTGCGTACAACGCGGTCAGTGAAAGCGTTCCACTCTCAACGCCAGCATCAGACTTGGTAATAGGCAAATGGGAAGACAAGGCTTGCCACTCACTCACACCGAAAACAGCTTGTGCATAATCGTCATTGATCCAGCGCACATACAGATTGGTGCTTAAGCCTAAACGTGGGGTAAGCTTTTGAAAAAAACCTGCTAAAAGTACGCCTGTAATACCGCCAACATCTTCACTAAAATCTCGTTTAATATTGGCAGAGATAGAGAAAGGCCCGAAGGTTTTCTTAGCGTAGATGCCCAAATTTGCAGACGATTCCAAATCACCCAGACCCTGCAAATAGAGCGCATCAGACTCGTCTCGCCCTCTAAAATAGCCAAGGGACACACCCGCATTAATCGTATCGTCCTGGAAGATGTCGTAGCTTAGCCCGTTAATCCCTCCGAACGTGAAACGATCATACTCAATATATACCACCGGAAATGCGCGCATTTCATAATCTTCTGCACCTGAAAATTCCGGCGCATATACCCCACCTAATCCCAATGCTATGACAGGATTAGTTTCTTCTTCCTCTGCAATACTAGTGTGTGAGAAAAAAATCAGAGCAAAACAAGCCATAGACAAACGGCATGCTTGGGATACTAGTTTGAGTTTCATTGAAAAGTCTCTTAAAGGTGGGTTTTAGCTTGATCTTCGGCACTTCTTAGTGGATAGAAATTCACCACCTCCGATATCGGGTTTGGCTAAAAATCAAACAGCTTTCCTATTTAAAATGTTTAGCTTAAACTGAATAATATTTGCGGACAAAAACAGCAAGGAGCTGTAAATAGACATAAAATTATTTTTTCTGAAGTTGGCTAATGAGCGCTGTTGTGCTCTTAAGATATTCTGAATAGAACTTTTCTAAATCGAGTAGGCGGGACTGGGGCGTTTCCCATGTCTCGGGTAAAGCTTTCCGAGTTTCTTTCAAAACTGAAATAGACTTTTCCATACGCTGCGAGACGCCTTGTAGTAATTTGGCATAAGGATCTTTAGCTAGTTGAAAATAATCACCGCGTTCTCCCATCTTGGATACGCGATCAATCACCCGTAGATTTTCTAGAAGTCGAGTGTTAGTACTCACGCTGCCTCGGCTAACACCTAGCCGTTCTGCAATTTCTCCAAAACTAAAAGGGCCGGGCTCAATTAATAATAAACCAAGAATTTTACCGGAAATTCGCGGCAACCCGTCTCCCTGGGCAATCATGCCCATTTGCTCGATAAAATGATTGACTGTGTCGTTGGATTTATTTGTCATTTTTTTATAATAAAATGTTTAATGCGTTCAGTCAATAGTAAACAATAATTTTTTGATCAAGATCAATTAACTGCAATTAAGGTCCCAGAGTGTAGATCATATTGTTTAGTTTAAGATAAACAATATGATAAAATTGACATAATTCAATTCCTACTTTTATTTAATTAGATAGCCCTATAGTGAAAAAGTCTAAAGCTAACATCTTGCCTGAAATGGCTTTTTCAACCGAAAAGTTGACTAAAGTTTATGGCGAAGGCAGTGCAGCTGTACATGCCCTTAGAGGTGTGACTATAGAGATACCCGCGGGCGAAATCGTCGTTCTACTTGGCCCTTCTGGTAGTGGCAAGTCAACACTATTGAACATATTGGGCGGGCTTGATAGGGCGAGTGACGGTTCTGCATTTTTTCAAGATCAAAAAATATCTGAATTTTCGGATGCGGAATTAACCCAATATCGCCGGGAACATGTAGGGTTTGTTTTTCAGTTTTATAATCTGATGCCCAGCTTAACTGCTAAAGAAAATGTTGAGCTAGTTACCGAAATCACTGAAAACTCAATGGACGCAGAAGAAGCACTACGTCTAGTTGGCCTTGAAAATCGAGCAAATCATTTTCCATCAGAGCTGTCAGGTGGCGAACAACAACGTGTAGCCATAGCTCGCGCAATTGCAAAAAAACCAACCGTTCTATTTTGCGACGAACCTACTGGCGCACTCGACAGCACTACCGGCAGAGCCGTGCTCAAAGTTTTGCAAAACGTCAATAAAGAACTTGGGGCAACATTACTAATAATTACTCACGCGGCAAATACCGCAAAAATGGCAGACCGAGTAATTCATTTTGCCGACGGAGACATCCGCGAAGTTATCACTAACGACCATAAACTTTCGGCAGAGGAAATTGAGTGGTAAGCCCGCTAGACAGAAAGCTACTGCGCGACCTAAGACGCATAAAAGGTCAAGCTATTGCTATTGGATTGGTAATCGCGTTAGGCGTCCTGATGCTGGTAATGATGGACGGACTGGTAAACACCCTTGATGAAACTCGAAGGGCTTATTACGAGCGTTACCGTCTAGCTGACATTTTTTGTTCCTGTTAAGCGTGCACCCAGTGGCATGCTCGATGAACTAGCATCCATAGATGGTGTCGGCACAGTTGAAGGTAGAGTAACAGGCGTCGCTCAAATCGATATGCCTAATGTAGATACACCCATTCGCGCGCAGGCACTTTCGCTTCCAGATTTTGGAGCGCCCCGATTAAATGATGTTCTGGTAACGAAAGGACGCATGATCAATGCACAGCGCCCTGATGAAATTTTATTGCTCCAGGGCTTCGCTGAGGCCCATCAATTGGAGCTAGGGGATTCACTGCTAACAACAATTAATGGCGCGCAGCGGGAATTCATGATTGTTGGGCTGGCGGAGTCACCTGAATTTTTATACACCATTGCTCCAGGCGAGTTGATGACCGATCCTGGTCGCTTTGCCGTTTTCTGGATGAGTAGAACCTCTCTCTCAGCAGCATATGACATGGATGGTGCGTTTAACGAAGCCTTACTCTCTTCAACACGTAATAGCCAACTACCTGCTTTACTTGATCAAATTGACACTATCGTGGACCCCTACGGGGGGACAGGTGCTTACGGCCTTGAAGATCAAACGTCTAATCGCATCGTTTCAGAAGAAATATCTGGCTTGAAATCATCTGCAGTAGGCGTCCCGCCAGTTTTCATGGGTGTCGCGGCGTTCCTCTTATACATTGTGATTTCACGAATGGTTCAATCAGAACGTGAGCAAATTGGTTTGCTTAAAGCTTTTGGTTACTCAAGTCTAGAGGTCAGTGCTCATTATCTAAAGCTGGTGCTAGCAATAGCCACGGGTGGTGCAATTGCCGGCAGCCTAATGGGTGTGGCAGCTGGCCACAGTTTGGCAGAGTTTTATCGAGTTTATTTTAAATTTCCCTTTATTGTATTTCAGGTAGACCCAAAGGCCTTTTTAATCGGCCTTGCTGTCAGCATATCCACAGCATCCGCGGGCGGTCTTTTGGTTTTAAGAAAAATCTTTGAACTGACCCCTGCTGTGGCAATGCGCCCTCCGGCACCTTCCGACTTTAGTCAAACGGGAAAAGCCCTAAAACGTATTAGTCACCTTCTCGATCAACCTAGCAGGATGGTATTGCGCCGAGTCATGAGGCAGCCGTTCCGAATGCTGGGAGCGGTTTTTGGAATTGCCACAGGTATGGCACTTTCAGTCGGTATGATTAGTGTTTTAGCCGGGTTTTCTGAAGCTATTACCCTAAGCTACTCAGTGCTTGATCGCAGTGATGCGACGGTTAGTTTCACTCATCCTATATCTGAGAGATCTGTCTTTGAGCTTCGGGCTCTAAGAGGTGTGACCTTTGTTGAGCCATTCCGCTCTGTGCCTGTAATTTTTCGTAATGGGCATCTCAGTCATAGAGGAGTGATCAACGGATTAACTGAAGAACCGCGTCTTTACCGAGCACTAGATGCGCAGCAACAAACTATCCCGCTAGATCAGGATGGGATAGTTATTTCAAAACCGATAGCAGATATCCTGCAAATACAATCTGGAGAAGAGTTAACTATCGAGGTGCGTGAAGGTCGCAGGCCCAGATTAACTATTCCCGTAATTGGGGTCTCGGAAACGCTGCTCGGCTCACCGACCTACATGGATCTTGACTGGCTCAATAACTATCTAAGGGAGCCGGGTATAGTCTCTGGAGCCTATTTGAGTCTGGACAGTCAACTAAGTGACTCCGTGTATCGAAAGATCAAAGACATGCCTGCAGTAGCGGGAGTAAGCCTAAAAGCCGACAGCAGGGCTGCATTTCAAAGGCAAATGGATACGGGCGCTGGAGCTATGCGCTACATCATGGTTCTAATTGCCGGGATTATAACCTTTGGTGTTGTCTACAATTCTGCTCGTATAGCTTTTGCAGAACGCGAAAGAGACCTCGCCAGTTTGCGAGTGATCGGTTGCACCAAAAGTGAAACCGCTTATGTATTACTAGGCGAGATAGCACTGGTAACGCTCGCTGCCTTACCCGTGGGAAGTATTCTTGGGTACTACCTTTCCATTCTAATTTCCAAGGGATTCAGCACTGATATTTACCAAGTTCCAGCAATCTATACACCTTCCAGTTACGGTGCTGCCGGGGTATGTGTATTGATTGCGTCATTCGCTTCAGGATGGCTAGTGAAGCGTCAAATTGACCGGTTAGATCTAGTCTCTGCGCTAAAATCGAAAGGATAAAGTTATGGGAAAAAAGAAACTGTCTCAAAAAACACTCACCATTGGTACGGCTGGGTTAGTTCTAGTGGCATTAACATATACCTTTTGGCCACAGCCCATATTGGTAGATATTGGAGAAGTTTCGCAAGGCTACATGCAAGTCAGCATTTCTGAAGAAGCTAATACGCAAGTCAATGAACTTTACGTAGTATCGGCTCCAATCAATGGACGCCTGTTGCGTGTTGAGCTTGAGCCAGGTGACTCGGTCATACAAAGCGAGACCATAGTCGCCCGCATTTTGCCAAACCCTCTTAGCTCCAGGGAAAGAGAGCAAGCACAGGCGGCCATTCAGGCGGCCTCTGCTTCAGTTGAATTTGCGAAGGCATCCTTGCGAAGCGCAGATGCAAACAAAGAAGTTGCAACACAATCACTACAACGTGCCAAGAAACAACTCGATATAGGCACAATCAGTGAATCTGAGTTTGAAACAATCCAGGCGAATTTCGATACTACATATGCCTTTTGGGAAAGCGAAACATCTACGCTTGCAATTCGTAAAGCGGAACTAAGAAATGCTCAAGCTGTGTTATCTGGATCAGACTTCAGTAATACGGAAGGCGACATCATTAGCATCACGGCACCGATCAGCGGGCAAATCCTTCGCGTACTACAAAAAAATGAAACCGTATTAGCCGCAGGCACGGATATATTGGAAATTGGCAATCTTTCTTATGGCCTGGAGCTGCTGGTCGAACTGTTGTCGAGTGACGCAGTTAAAGTTAAAAAAGGACAGCAGGTTATTGTAGATAATTGGGGCGGGACTCCCTCGCTGACTGGGATTGTCAGTCGAATAGAGCCCAACGCGTTTGTAAAGACTTCAGCGCTTGGCGTAGAAGAACGGCGAGTAAATGCAATTATTCAGTTGCTGGATCTTCCCGAGTCGGCATCAGCACTTGGCCACGGATATAGGGTTGAGGCCTCTATCATTGTATGGGAAAAAGATGACGCTACGATTGTCCCCTCCAGTGCCTTGTTCAGAGAAAATGGCCAGTGGTCAGTCTTTGTTATCCGAAACAATCGCGCCCATTTACAAAGAGTAACAGTCGAAGAGAACAATGGTACTAATGCCAGCATTCTCGCCGGTCTGGCTCCTTCGGATCAGGTTATTCTCTACCCGGCCGCCGAATTGGCGGATGGCTCTTCCGTGTCACAGCGGTAGGAGTATTTGTCAATGCGGCAACCCATGGCACTTAAAACATCTTCAAGCTTAGTAACCAGCATCGTTAGTTCTGTTCTAATTACCAGCTGCGCAATGACCGCTGAATATCAACCGCCAATAACACCCAGTTTAGAGCAATACGGCAGTAGCTCCTTACCGGATTTCATTGGACAGGAACGCAATAAAACCTCACAAAAGATTTTGCTGGAGCAGGATATACCTTTTCAGTGGTGGGCATTATTCCAATCAGAAACATTGAATGAACTGATCGTCACTGCACTTCAAGTGAATCCGGAACTGGCTGCAGCAGAAGCGGCCATTCGCCAAGCTCGAGAAAATCATTTTGCTCAACTCTCAACCAGTTTTCCTGATGTTGATCTAAGCGTTGGTACCACACGTCAAAAATTCTCTGGAGCGAGTGTTGGCTTTCCTGAAGCACCCAACACTTTATTGAATTTATTCAACGCGTCGGTAGACGTGTCATATAACATCGATTTGTTTGACAAAGTAGACAATCTCCAACTATCAGCACAAACCCGGTTGAATCAAGAACAATGGAAACGCGAAGCCACTTATTTAGCCTTAACAGCCAATTTAGTGATTGAATTCATTCAATTTTCCGCACTGAAAGACGAACTGCGTGAGCGTAATCAGCTTCATGCCATTGAGCTAGAGCGCTTAGAATTATTAAAGAAAGACACTGAATTGGGAGGGACTGCTTCTGTAGAATTGCTGGCGCAATCGAATTTTGTATCTGGAGAGTATACAGCCAAGCTGGACATCGAAAAAAAGCTGGCTTTTTCTCGTCATCAGATAGCAGTTTTAATAGGAAAAACGCCCGAAGAATTGGACTTAGGACAACTAACACTCACCGAGCTTAATTTGCCAAAAGAACTACCTCTGAGCTTGCCATCTCAGTTGGTTCAGCAGCGTCCAGACATTCAGCTGGCAGAAAACTTCATCAAATCCCGGCATGCCGAGCTAGGTATCGCTATTGCTGACCAGCTACCTCAATTGACCTTGAATGGCAGCTATGGAACGCTCTCTACAGAAGGTTCAACCTTATTCGACCCTATCTCCACGGTATGGAATGTCAGTACAGGTTTGACACATCCGCTTTTTCACGGTGGCGAACTTAAACATAAGAAAAACGCTGCGGAAGCCGCTTTAGAAGAATCTAATGCGCTATATCGACAAACTGTGTTAATAGCATTTAAGCAGGTCGCCGATAGTCTGCGAGCGTTAGAATATGACGCGTCGGCTCACTCCGAATCCATTGACAGTGAGCGAAAGAGGGAAACTCAATTAAGTATAACTGAGCAAGAAAAGTCCCTAGGTGCCGTTAGCTACTTACAAGTACTGGAGGCGAAACAACAGTACCACCGAGCCAAAATTAACCGAATTCGCGCTCAAGCATCACAACTTTCAGATACGGTTGCGCTTTTTCAAGCGCTTGGCGGCGGCTGGTGGAATAGACAGTGATCCAAAAAGTACACTTTGAATATAGCCAACAACTATCTTGAAAGTAGGGTATAAACTTTTCAGGCCAATTTAGCACTTATTAGTGTTATTTTTGATGCTATATCGGAGCTACATGGACATATTTTTGGTAAGCCGCAATAATGAAATAACGCCCAGCAAATTAATTAACTTCGTAATCACACCACTGGATGCAGAGATTATGCGTCAGTTCATGAAACTTTAGCCTTCCAGATGAAGTCTCGATCAAGAGTTCTCGCCGGTAAATCATTAGAAGCTATGTTGGCTGCGATGGAGGTCTATAACAAACCGAACTTTGGGTACAGGGAAGAGACATTCACTATTCTCGCTATTAATGCATGGGAGTTATTGCTCAAAGCTAGAATTCTTCAAATCTCTAACAACAAAGTAAGTTCAATACTTAAATACGAGAGAAGGCGAAAAGCCGATGGAGAAATGTCTGAGAAACAGTATCGAGTTAAAAATCGTTCAGGCACACACCTTTCTATTGGGTTATTTAAGGCCATTGATCTTCTGGAAAATGAGTATGGAGAGAAACTCGATTATCCAGTTAGAAAAAACCTAGAGTTGCTTTGTGAAGTAAGAGACAACGCGGTTCATTTCGTAAACAAGGGCTTTGATCTTGCACTTCTCGTACAGCAGTTGGGAACCGCTAATCTACGTAACTATTTGCTAGCAATGAGGCGGTGGTTTGCTATTAATTTGTCCGAGTATAATTTTTTCTTAATGCCTCTAGCATTCTTTGGCAGTGAAGCCGCTTTTTCTAGTGTTTCATTAAACTCCGAAGAAAAAAAGTTAGCTGACTACTTACAGTCAGAAACTGCCTCTGAAGGTTCGAGTGATCCTGATAACTTCAATGTTGCACTGAACGTAAATGTTCGCTTTACTAAGTCAAAAGAAAAAGATGCACAGCTAGTCAAAGTTTCGAATGATCCTAATGCGACCCCTATAGCATTAACTGAAGAAGATATCCGAGAGAAGTACCCTTGGGACTACAAAATTCTTACTACGCGTCTAAGAAAACGCTATTCAAATTTTAAGGAAAATCAGCAATATCACGACATCAGAAAACCACTAGAATCTGATCCAAAATATTGCAATAAAAGGTATTTAGATCCAGCTCAGAAAAGTGGTATAGGAAAATGCTTTTATAATTCCAATATCATTAAGGAATTCGATGAACACTATAAGAAAAAAAGCTAGCGATTCATTAGTAATGCATTTTGTATTTCGAATGCATGTCTTTAGCTCTGAAGCGAACCCTTCTTAGATTTCACCATAGAGATAAAGGATATTGCCTCAGGAAACTACTAGTAATTAGTAAAAAGAGCATTCTAGGTACTAATGATTTCTATGTATTAGTGATCAGATAAGTACTTGTTTGAAGCTTTATACGCTTTTGACCATAAAGTTTTCTAAAGTCTTTTTTAATCTCTTTTATAAGCTCTAGAGGTCGCTAGATGCCTTAGCGGTCTCTATGTTTCTCTGCGATGACTCTGTATTAAGAAATCAGTCAGTTTCCTTTAGGCGTAGTTAGGCAATCAAGGCCACTAAAGTAACCCTGTTAACGAGTAAAGATTAGGAACTGTTCGGAGTTTATACTCAGCGATTCAGATGGACGTTTTCCCAATCGACCTGATCAGTGTAAGAACGGAATTTTGTGATGTAGTTGATCCAACCTTGGTTGATCGAACTCTCTATTTGAATTTCTCGATGTCCAAATCGAGTTTCTGTCCACTCAGATCGAATCATGTGTTGAAACTGGTGTAGATCCATGTCTCTGGGACGTTCGATGACTAAGTGGTAGTGCAGCCTATCTCCAGCAGATTTTTCCAATACAGGAAAGATTTGAAGCCTTTTCCCATATCTTGTAAATCCATTTTTATAGACCTTTTTATTGATGACGTTGAGGAAGTGTCTCAAATTACTTGAACACGAATATTCAGTGAGCACTTCATTATCTACTCTCTGCTTCAATGTCAGTGTGACACCAATGAAGTTATCCAGGTCTGCTCCACAGAGCATAGAACGAATGTGAGGTTTTAGCTGTTTAGACACAGGAAAGACGGGCAGGGGTAATGGTAAAAAAGGTATAAATAAAAGGGAGTTAATCTCTATTTATACGAGCAGAAGTGTCTAAATGAAAAAAAGTTGAAAAAAGTTTGGGGGAGCTTTCCTCCCCCTAAGAATTAATAGAATTATTTAAGGAATTTGGCCCGAAGTGTTTCAGAGGTTGTTTTCAAGACTTCGTCCAGTGCCCCTTTACGAATGAGTGTTTTAACGGATTCCAGTGAGTCTTCCACTTCTTCAATAGAAGAACATTCGATAGCAAACTTCCCTTTGCTCAACTCAAGTGGTGTTTTGCCATATTTGATCGGTAAGAAGGTAGTTCCACTCTCATCCGTCCAAAGCCAGAGTCCTCTGGTGACCTCTCCATTTTGGTATTTCTTTACCAACTCCATTTGACGGTTTATCGCGCTGAGTACCTTTTCTCTCCGATGCACCACTGGGTTCGTTCGGGCAGGTTTTTGGACCGCCACTAGTTTTAACGTCTGTTCAATTTTCATGGTCTTTTTCCTCCGGTTAGTGACCGAAAAAGACCGTCTCCAGGATCGCTATATAAAGACAACGATTCACTTTCTTTAAGACGAAGAAAGTTTCGTCCTATCCAGAATATTTCCACCGATTCAGCCTAAGACGGTTAGTCGCTGTGGACCATTTGAAGAGATTTAAAGACCGTTCGATTATGAGCAAAGAAATACTACACATTTACACTAGGGTCTCATCACTCGTTCAGAGTGAAGAAGGGACATCATTGGAAACCCAGAAGCTGGGAGGCATTCGAAAAGCGGCTGAATTGGGGTACGACCATCAGGTTTGGAATGAGGGTGGGAAATCCAGTCATTCAAGTGAGATTGAAGATAGACCAGTGTTATTTGATCTTCTATCTGAGGTTGAGAAGGGCAACATCAATCATCTTTATGTCTACAACACCGATAGGTTGTCCCGTAATGACCGAACCTGGTCGATCATTCGTTGGAAATTAAAATCAAATGATGTCGTTGTTCATACGACCTCAGGGCGCATCGACCTTAGTAACCCGATTGATGACCTAATGATGGGGCTGTTAAGTGAGATTAGCCAATATGACAACAAAATCCGTATGGACCGCTCTCGTCGAGGAAAGTTGTACAAAGTACAACAAGGGTTTTTTCGAGGTGGGCCTACTCCCTTTGGCTATACCAATGAAAAAAAGAGATTGGTGGAAGATCCTGAGGAAAGCAAATGGGTTCGGTTTATGTACAAAGCCTATTCAGAAGGTAAGTCAGTTAATGAGATACGACGTACTCTCAATGACAACAACGTTATTACCAGAAGAGGTAACCCGTATTGGTCATTAGGATCAATTAATAAGATTCTGCGAAATAGCACCTATGTGGGCTGGTACGAATACACCGACAAAAAACTGGAAGAAACCGTTCGGGTGGAAACACCACCGATCGTAGAAAGACCCATATGGGATGCTGTTCAGAATCGTATTAACCGATTTCTGGAACGCAAACATCAGATCAACAGATCGAAGCATTCCTATTTGCTACGGGATTTCATGTTTTGTGGACATTGTGGAAGCAAAATGAGTGGGCGTAGAGGCCCGAAAAATCATTTCTATTATTGCCCTAAAAAAGAAAGAAGTTGGACAACTGATCCAGATTACCAACCAAATTGGGAAAGAGGGAAGGGCTGTGGATTAGTCAGATCCTTAAATATTCAGCGAACTGACACTATCGTTTGGGATGTAGTCCTGAATCTGGTTCGGGAATCAAAAACGCTTAGAGAAGAGTATCGCCAGAATTTTTTGCAATCTGTTACTGAGAGTCGACAGAAAGCCAAATCATTAGATAAAAAACTCTTAAAACGTAAGAAACGGTTTCAAATAGAACTTAAAGAGTTAGAGGAGACCATTGCTGGCTTTGAAGCTTCAGTATTGCTCAAACGCTTCTCTGGAGACCCAGTAACCATCCGTAATCGGTTGGAGTCAGAGCTGATTTCTGTAAAAGAAAAATTAGACGCAGTTAATTTAGATGAAAAGCGTATTGAAGACGAACAACGATGGATTAATTGGTTGGATCGTTTTGAATCCGAGATTGACTCTAAAGAAGAGTATTCTGAAGAGGAAAGAAAAGAGTATCTAAGCGGAATGCTTAGAAAAATCGTTGTTCATTACAATGAAGAGTCGAATGACCATAGCCTCGAAATTGAGTTTGAGGTGCCTATTGTTGATGACCGACTGATCTACAATAATCCTGAGCGTCGCAAAGAAGGGTGGGTTGTAGATTCTGGAGAAACTCGATTTGTATTGGATAGCCTTCCTATTAGTAAAGGTGGCCGACCTCGTAAATCAAAACCGGCCTAATCGAAGATAGAAGACTTTGAAAAAGAATCACCGATATAAAGAACTCCACCAAAGGGAACCACTCGGTGACTGTGGAATAAATTTTATTAACTGGAGATTATTATGGAAGGTTTGTCAGCAGCAGCATTCTGTTTTGGTTTGGTTGGAGTTGTCGCGCTTGTGAGAACAGAAAAACTAATAAAAACGTTAAAAGAAAAGGGAATTCTGGACGAGAATTACAAGGCAGAATAAATCGCAGCCCCACAAATGGGGGCAGGTGAGTGTTAAAAATCGCCATAACAAAAAAAGCCAGGGTGTTAGGCCCTGGCTTTTTTATTCCGGGAATCCATTCTGTGCTCTAGTGTTCTTTGTTTGTCACACTATTCACCATCCAGTGTGAAGGCCAAAATGCGGTCATCGGTGACAAGGTTGTTGAAAAAGCCGCCACCAGTGGCCGTAATCACGACGTACTGTTTTTTGTCTGGCCCAAGATAAGTGATCGGTGTGGCCTGTCCGGTGCCTCTTAACTTGTAGGTCCAGAGCTCTTCACCGCTCTTGGCATCAAAGGCTCGGAAACGGGCGTCGTCAGTAGCACCAACAAAGATCAGTCCGCCCGCTGTAACGATCGTACCGCCGTTGCCGGGTCGGCCTGTGTTCTGGAGCTCTAGTGGGAACCGCTCGGTAATACCCAGGGGTACACGCCAGGCGACTTCAGCAGTCGAGGCATCCACAGCGACCAGCTCGCCCCAGGGAGGCTCCTGACATGGCAACTGTTGCTCTTCTCCTTCGATCTGTACGCTGAAGCGGCCGCCCGCGCCAGGAACACCAGCATAGGGGCCATCGGGAACAACCCGGTTACCACGTCCTGCATTGCTCGCTGGACCAGTGGCGGGGTCATGGTCCTGTTGGCCGGAGACCTGCCCCAGATGGTTGATGTTCATGAATATATAGCCAAGTTCCGGGCTGTAGGACATCCCGCCCCAGTTCACCCCGCCGTGGTTGCCGGGGAAACGAACGCTCAAGCGGTTGTATCCGGGGGGCATGAAGGGACCACCAAGACGTGCACCGCCAAATTTCTCCATACAGGCCTGGTAGAGCTCGGGCGTGACCCTGGCAATCTCGTCTTCGGTCACCGACATACGTGCAAGAGGCTCGGGTTTTAACGGGAACGGCTGCGTTGGAGAGGCCTGTTCAAGCGGCACATTACTCTTTTCGACCGGTCTTTCCTCTACACCGTAGATCGGTTCGCCGGTTTCACGATTCAATATGAACAGCAACGCAAACTTGCTCATCGTTCCCACTACCGGGATCGTCTCGCCATCTTTTTCAAGATCGAACAGCAAGGGTGCGCTGGGCATGTCGGCATCCCAGATATCGTGGTGAACGTGTTGGAAATGCCAGATACGCTCACCTGTGTCGGCATCCACGGCCACAATACTCGTGCCGAACAGGTTGTCGCCCGGACGGTCGCCGCCATACTGGTCGACTGACGGCGCGCTCACGGGTATGTAGGCAATGCCTCGCTCTTCATCGACCGAGAAAAGGCCCCAGACATTGACCCCGGTGCGGTTCTTCCAGCTATCGCCGCCCCAGGTGTCATTGAATGGTTCGCCTTCCCTGGGGACTGTATGGAATGTCCATACTCTCTCGCCCGTGCGAAGATCAAAAGCCCGCACGTCGCCTGCTGGACCTATCGCAACCGATTCCTGGGTTGAGCCACCTACGATGACCAGGTTGTTGTATACCTTGGGCGGTGAGGCGAGGCGATTGCCGCCCGGCAGACCGCGCATGATGTCTTCGGTATTGAGGTTTAGAACGCCGCCGTCGGCAAAGTTGCGGTTGAGCTCGCCGTTTGATGCGTTAAGCGAATACAGTTTGCCGTCGTTAGAGCCAAAAATGATTTGTGCCGGCGTGTCGCCATCACCAGGCCAGTACTCTGGGCCGCGGCGCCCAGTTGACGTGCCGTTTGGAAGTACGTATGTCCAGATTTCCTCACCGTTCGTGGGATCAATCGCCGAAACCCGGTTGTAGGGGGTGGTAATGTACATGACGCCATCGATGACCAGCGGTGTCAGTGAGCTTGAGCGAAATGTCTCGGGGGTGCTTTCCTCTTCATCCTCAGCGTGTGGACCAGCTGCTGCTTCGCCCACATTGGAAGATGGCTTCATGGAGTATGACCAGGCCAGCTTGAGCCGGCTGACGTTATAGGGGTTGATCTCGGTTAGAGGAGAGAAGCGCTGGCTCTTGGAGCTGTGACCGTAGGTGTGCCATTCGGTCTCTGGCGGATTTGGTTTGGTCACGGCCCGCACAACGCCAACGTACCCAATGTCTTCAGCCGTTGCCGAGAAAGCCTCGGGGTCTGCGCCAAAATGCTTTGTAAGGTAATCGACGACGGTATCGATTTCTTCTTCGGTGCCGACTGCCCCTCGGGCGACCATATTGTCAACGGTGCTGTACCAGAGTGATTCAGGCAGGCGAACGGCTGTGACCGTTTCTACGCCGTGGCAACCGACACACATTCTTTCCACCAACTCCTTGCCCTCATCATCGGGTAACCCCTCCTGCGCAGTAGCGGTAACAGATAGTGCGGTCAGGCAGATGGCTGGAATCCAAAATAAACGTAGGGGATTTATCATTGTTTGGGTCCTTTGACGTTGTAGCCTAAAAGGCACAGGCACCCCACGTTACCGTGCGATGCCTGTGTATTGTTGTTATGTGTTGATAGACAGGTTAATGGTCGTCTTCTGCCGAAACGTAGTCTGTCAGTTCGTTGTAAGGTCGCTTTCCGGCCCATGCTACACCGCGCATAACGACATCACGCATAGCTGGATCGTCAATGTTGTCGATCATATGTCCCTGCATCCATACGAAAGATCGTGCGGGAGCGGTGCCACCTTCCGCCGTGTGTTCGTATGTCCACATTTGCGGAATGGTTTCACCATTAAACCCGGCACGAATGGCCGTTGGTGTATCCGGCATGGTGACAGTCAAAATGGGGTTGATGTCCTCGGCGAAGGTCATTTTGAAGAAGGCTTCGTCATAGATCTGCATGGGCATGTCTTCAATGATCGGGTTGCCTTCATCGACCACTTCGTAATCAAGTGTTGCGGTCCAGGTGTAGTTCAGCTCACCGTGCTTTTTGGCACCACCAAGTATTGATGCCCAGTCTTCCGGGTTAGGGCCACAGATCGAATCGTGCAGTGTGGCAATCCCGCCACCGCGCTTAATGTATTCCTGCAGGTTGGCGCGCTGTTCGGCCGTCATGTAACCCGCATCCCCGCGGTAGATAAACAGAACATCCGTGTTGGCCAGTTGGTCTGCGCTGGGGAAAGAGAAACTGCCATCAACGATCGCGCCGTGCTCGGTCAGCATCTTGGACCAGGTGTCCATCCAGTAGGGGTAGTCATGAGCACCGGGGCCATGCGTTTTCAGGCTACCGTAAAGAAAAATTCTTATGCCATCGGGGTTTTCCGGATCGCGTGGATATGGCCAATCATTGTATTCAGAAAAATCACTGGCGTTTTGTGCAAGGGCGTTTGAGGAGGCCAGGGCAAATACAGTGGCCAGAAGAAGCAAGCGTCTCATAAAGTGTCCCCCCATATGAGATTATTAGTTTGATACAGATGGGGGTAATTAATCCCTCCACTGTAAATTTATAATAGATAATCTGTATTCAGTATACAGAGTTTGCAAATATTCTAAATAAGCAGAAGTAATAGCCTGGCGAATGAAATTTTCTTCCTGTTTGAAGCGTAGGGGAAATCGGCACCCATCAACGAATACTTGTCCTCTATAATGCGGCATTTGACATAGCCCGGAAGGCAAAGTTCAGGCATGCCTTCTTTTTTGAAAATAAAAAAATCGACTGACAACGAGGCTGTTCAGAGACTGTAACAGTGGTCGATTCTTTAAAAAGAGAGTGAAAGTTGAGTACCTATAAAGGAATTATTCTGGCCGGTGGCTCCGGCACCAGGCTGCACCCGATTACCAGGGGCGTATCGAAGCAACTGCTGCCTATTTACGATAAGCCGATGATCTATTACCCACTGTCGACCCTGATGTTGGCCGGGATTCGCGAAGTGCTGGTTATTTCCACGCCCGATGACTTGCCGGGATTCCAGAAACTCCTGGGGGATGGATCGCGTTTTGGTATCTCTATCAGCTATGCCGAGCAACCCAGTCCTGACGGACTGGCCCAGGCGTTTTTGATCGGTGATGAATTTATTGGCAACGACAATGTCTGCCTGGTGCTGGGTGACAATATTTTCTTTGGTCATCACTTTACAGAAAATCTGGAAGAGGCCTGTTCGCGCGAAACCGGCGCCACTGTGTTTGGCTATCATGTCACCGATCCCGAGCGTTTTGGCGTGGTTGAGTTTGATGGCACAGGCAGGGCCATTTCGATTGAAGAAAAGCCCGCCAAGCCGAAATCCAACTATGCCGTGACCGGACTTTATTTCTACGACAATGACGTGATAGACATTGCCAAATCCATCAAACCTTCATCCCGGGGCGAGCTGGAAATCACCGATGTCAATAACGCTTATCTGGCCAGGGGCGACTTGCATGTCAGTCTGTTAGGGCGCGGTTTTGCCTGGCTGGATACGGGAACACACGATTCCCTGATACAGGCTGGCAGTTTTGTGCAGACGGTAGAAAAGCGCCAGGGTTTTAAAGTGGCCTGCCTGGAAGAGATTGCTTATCACAGTGGCTGGATTACGGAACAAACATTGCGCGCGCAGGGTGAAGAGCTCAAAAAGACCGGCTATGGTCAATATTTGCTCGCCGTCGCGGATGGCTACGAATAGGTGCGAATCCTTTTATGCAAGTGATAGATACGGCGATTGCGGATGTAAAAATTATTGAGCCGCGGGTTTTTGGCGATGAACGCGGTTTCTTTCTGGAAACGTTCCAGGCCGAGCGTTATGCAGATGCAGGTATCAGGCTTCCTTTTGTGCAGGATAACCATTCACGTTCTGCCAAAGGAGTGCTCCGCGGATTGCACTTCCAGAAAACCCGTCCCCAGGGAAAACTGGTTCGGGTGGTTCGGGGCACGGTTTTTGATGTCGCGGTAGATATCCGCAAGAACTCGCCTACGTATGGAAAGTGGGCCGGCGTGACGCTTTCTGAAGAGAACAAAACGCAGTTCTGGATTCCGCCGGGTCTGGCGCACGGGTTTGTCGTGCTTTCGGATCTTGCTGATTTTGAATACAAATGCACGGACTATTACTTCCCCGATGATGAAGGCTGCCTGATCTGGAATGATCCGGAGATCGCCATTGACTGGCCAGTTGAAAGTCCATTGCTCTCCGGCAAGGACCAGCAGGGCTTAACGCTGGCCGAACTTCAGGTATGAAAGTCCTGGTAACCGGAGCCAATGGGCAACTGGGCAGGTGTTTGCAGGACAGGTTGCGGGCCAAAACAGGCTTTGATTTCCTGGCCCTGGACAGCAAGGAACTGGATATTACCGATGCGGCCCAGATAGAAAAGACACTGGCTCAGTTTCAGCCCGGGATTGTCGTGAATGCAGCGGCATACACGGCTGTCGACAAAGCTGAATCCGAACCGGAGAAGGCAGATAAAATTAACAGGCAGGGGACAGAAAACCTTGCCCGGGCTTGCACCAACAGTGGGGCAGTACTTGTGCACGTCTCTACTGACTATGTGTTTGACGGGACGGCGACTCAGCCTTACAAGGAAAGCGATACCACGGCGCCCCTGGGCGTGTATGGCAAAACCAAACTGGCTGGAGAGCAAGGCGTCGCAAGTCTTTGCCCGAAGCATATCATCCTGCGCACCGCCTGGGTTTACAGTGAATATGGCCAAAACTTTGTAAAGACCATGCTGCGGTTGGCTGCCAGTCGCACGGAGCTGAATGTGGTGGAAGACCAGCAGGGATGCCCAACCTATGCCGGAGATATTGCGGAGGCCATTTTGACGATCTGCCAGGCAATGGAGGCAGGAACTGGCACGATGTCGGAGTCGGAATGGGGGATTTATCACTACGTGGGCGCTACCCAGTGCAGCTGGGCGGATTTTGCCAGAGTTGTTTTTGTAGAAGCTCGGAATGCCGGCATGCTTGAGCAGGGTATTCAGGTGCATGGCATCCCCACTTCGGAATACCCTACCCCGGCAGAGCGACCCAGGTATTCCGTTCTGGACTGTAAAAAAATTAGAGAGAACTTTGGTGTGGCGCCTGTTCCCCTGGAGCAGAGTCTGCCCGTCGTTCTCAGCGCGCTAAACGCGCTTGAAGCAAACAAGGATTAATTCATGAAAATTCTGGTGACCGGTGGTGCGGGATTTATCGGCAGTGCGGTAATACGTTATCTCCTCGCAGAGACTGAGGATGAAGTCTTCAACGTTGACTTGCTGACCTACGCCGGAAATCTGGCTTCCCTGCCTGGTGCACAAGATAATCCAAGCTATCATTTCAGTCAGACGGATATTTGTGACCAGGACGCGATCGCTCAACTGCTGGAACAGTTTCAGCCCGATGCCATCATGCACCTGGCGGCGGAATCGCATGTCGATCGATCAATCGATGGGCCGGGGGCATTTATCCAGACCAACGTTGTCGGCACCTACAGCCTGCTGCAGGCGGCGCTGGGCTACTGGCGCAACCTGCCGTCTGATCGTGCAGAAGGTTTTCGTTTTCATCATATTTCCACCGATGAAGTCTATGGTGATCTTCATGGCAAGGATGAGCTGTTTACTGAACTAACGCCTTACAGCCCCAGCTCGCCCTATTCAGCCAGCAAGGCGGCTTCGGATCATTTGGTGAGGGCCTGGGGTCGTACCTATGGCTTGCCAGTGCTGATAACCAATTGCTCGAACAACTATGGTCCCTACCATTTTCCGGAAAAGCTGATTCCACACATGATTCTTAACGCCCTCAGTGGCAAGCCCTTGCCGGTATATGGGGACGGTCAGCAAATCCGTGACTGGCTCTATGTGGAAGATCATGCCGTGGCGCTTTACCAGGTGGTGACCAGGGGCAAGGTGGGTGAAACCTATAATATTGGTGGCCACAATGAGAAGACCAACCTGGAAGTCGTCGAAACCATCTGTGATTTGCTGGAACAGCGGGTTGAAGCAAAACCACCACAGGTGAGTCGATTTAGAGACTTGATCCAGTTTGTGACGGACAGGCCTGGACATGATCTTCGTTACGCCATTGATGCGACGAAAATTGAAAGGGAGCTTGGCTGGAAGCCGGCTCATACCTTTGAGTCAGGCATTCGCAGTACGGTCGACTGGTACCTGCAAAATCCTGACTGGTGGCAGTCGGTCCTGGATGGCAGCTACCGTCTTGACCGTGTTGGGAAGATAACCTGACCGGATCAGTTTTCCTGTATACAGAAATTCTTTGGTGCGTTAGTAAAATATTGACTCTATCAGGAAAAAGCCCCGTCCTTCCGTCCATGTCAGGCGGGGCAAACTCCCTTTTATTGCATCATCCGTGACGCAAGAGGGCGTCCTTTCCTCAATAGGCATTCAAACGAATATTGGTTGATATTACACCTATCCATAAGGATAGTTTTGGAGAAAACATGAAGTCGATTTTGGTAACCGGTGGTACAGGATATATAGGCAGCCATGCCGTTGTTGAATTTCAGCGCTCCGGTTTTGATGTCATCGTTCTGGACGATTTGAGTAATAGTGCCGAAAAAGTGCTCGATCGGATTGAGCAAATCACTGGTACTCGTCCCGGTTTCTACAAGGGGAGTATCGCGGATCAGTCATTGCTTGATTCAATCTTTAGCACGCATCATGTCGAGGCGGTCATCCATTTCGCCGGGTTCAAGGCGGTGGGCGAGTCGGTTGAACAGCCCCTTAAGTATTACCAGAACAATGTTGCCGGATCATTGGCTCTATTTGCGGCTATGCAACGCGCTAGTTGCAAAAAACTGGTGTTCAGCTCCTCTGCCACGGTCTACGGCGATCCGGGTGTGGTCGCCTATACCGAGAATTTGCCCCTCAAACCAGTTAACCCTTACGGCCAGTCCAAGCGGATGGTCGAGGATATTGCCAGGGATATTGCTATTTCGGACCCTGAGTGGTCTATTTCCCTGCTTCGTTATTTTAATCCGGTTGGGGCCCACCCCTCGGGGCTAATTGGTGAAGATCCCCGTGGCATCCCCAACAATCTCATGCCCTTTATTGCCAAAGTTGCCGTCGGGGAACTCCCGGAGCTTAAGGTGTTTGGCGAGGATTACCCTACGC
The DNA here is from genome assembly GCA_965222065.1 of Pseudomonadales bacterium. Lineage (GTDB taxonomy): Bacteria > Pseudomonadota > Gammaproteobacteria > Pseudomonadales > GM7GCV1 > GM7GCV1. Next base: position 854,966 of record OZ244933.1, on the reverse strand, counting down.
CGGATGGAACAGGTGTGAGGGACTATATTCATGTACAGGATCTGGTGCGTGGACATCTCTATGCCTACCATTATCTGGAACGCCATAAGGGTTGCAGTGCCTTTAACCTGGGGACAGGACGGGGATATTCAGTAATGGAAGCGGTTGAAGCGTTTCGCCAGGTTTCAGGCCGACCCATTCCGGTCAATTCGGCACCGCGAAGAGCAGGAGATTTGCCCGAATACTATGCGGTTCCCGACTTCACCGAGAGGGAGCTGGGGTGGAAAGCCGAGCTAGGGTTGATCGATATGGTCCGGGATCACTGGAATTGGCAGAAAAGTAACCCCGAAGGTTACAAAGACTAACCTGTCGCGAAACAGGGATGCACAACCATTCCCCAAACAGTCATGTTTTCGAATCAAAAAGGCTTTTCAGGGCCTCAAGAAAACCTTCTCCCGTTTCGGGGTGCCTGATGCCCATATGTACATTGGCCAACAGATAACCAAGTTTATTGCCACAATCAAAGGTAGTGCCGCCCATACGATAGGCTTGCAATGTCTGGTAATTAAGAAGTGTTTCCAATGCATCGGTTAACTGTACTTCGTTACCCGCACCTGGAGGAGTTTTCTTGAGAATTTCCATGGTCTGTGCAGGCAATATGTATCTTCCTACCACTGCCAGATTAGAAGGTGCCTCTTCCAGGGATGGCTTCTCGATCATGCCTTTAATGTCCACACTTTCGTACGGTGCCGGGCTGGGCCCGTTGCAGTCAGCAATCCCGTACATATGGACTTTGTCCTTGGGCACCGCTTCCACCATGATTTGGCCAGCACCCGATTGCTCGTAATGTTTAACCATTTCAGCGAGATCGGTTTCTTCTCCATCCTTGAACACCAAAACATCGGGCAATAAAACAGCAAAGGCACCGCTTTGGCAAAAGTGTCTAGCACAGAGAACGGCATGCCCAAGCCCCTTGGGTGCATCCTGGCGAATCGAGACCACCTCAACGCCTTGAGGTACCAGATTGGTGACTTCTTCCAGGACCTTGGTTTTGCCTTTTTGCTTTAGGAGAGATTCCAGCTCGTAGTTGGAGTCAAAGTGATTTTCGATGGCTTCTTTACCGGAACGGGTTACCAGAATAATGGTTTTGATTCCAGCGGCAACCGCTTCTTCCACTACATATTGAATCGCAGGCTTGTCCACGATAGGAAGCATTTCTTTGGGAATAGCCTTGGAAGCAGGAAGTACGCGTGTACCGAGGCCGGCGACGGGAATAATGGCGGTAGTTACTGAGTTCACAATGTTCAAAAATAGTTACAGGTGGTTTTGGGAAAAGAGCCTTGTTTGCAGCATCACGTCTTCCAGTCTAATTGTTACAGGAAAGTGTAGCCAGTTCGAAAGAGCTTTTGGCATGTAGAATTTGTACCAGTCTTGCTTTAATAACAATTCTTGCAGTTATAGTTTTAGCCAAGGGTAATTGTGCAATCAAGACGCCTTATCCTGTTCTTCAATCAAATCCACAATAGATTGCAGGCTTTCTTTCATCAGGGTTTCGTCACGATTCGACTCTACATTGAGTCGTAATAATGGCTCTGTATTGGATGCTCGCAGATTAAAACGCCATTGACCAAAATTCATGCTGATGCCGTCGGAGGTATCGACAGACTCGGCATGTGGCTCGAAATGGGCCTTGATTCGATCGATAACGGGGTGGGTATCTTCCACCCGGAAATTAATTTCGCCGCTACATGGGTAGGCGTCCATACGCTCATCGACCAGCTCTTTCATGGACTTCCCGGTTTTACACATCAGTTCGGCGATTAGCAGCCAGGGAATCATGCCGCTGTCGCAATAGGAAAAACCCTTAAAGTAATGGTGGGCGCTCATCTCGCCGCCATACACCGCGTCCACTTCACGCATGACGGCCTTGATAAAGGCATGACCGCATTTGGATTGTACACAGTGGCCCCCGGCAGCTTCTGTTTGTTCTATCGTGTTCCAGGTCAGTCGCGGATCGTGCACGATGGCGGATCCCGGCTGTTTTTTCAGGAGGGTTTCAGCAAGCAGGCCAACGAGGTAATAGCCTTCGATAAAACGGCCGTTGTGGTCAAAAAAGAAACAGCGATCAAAATCGCCATCCCAGGCGATGCCCAAATCAGCCTGGTTGGCTATAACCGCCTCCTGCGTCGCTTTCTGATTTTCCAGCAATAACGGGTTGGGAACTCCGTTGGGAAAGTCACCGTCCGGTTCCTCGTTCAGGTAAATGAACTCAATCGGCAAGTGTTTCTCAAGAAGGGGCAGAATAATTCCCGCACCACCGTTTCCGGGATTGACAACGATCTTGAGTGGATGGAGCGCACTGACGTCAATGTAGGACAATAAGTGTTCAATGTAGTCAGACTTGTCTTCGTTGATTTCTTCCTTGCCTGGGGATTCAGGAGCGTTGAACTGGCCACTTTCTACCAGCTCTTTTATCTCCAGAAGGCCGGTATCGGCACTGATTGGGCGGGCTTCCAGTCCGACCAGCTTCATGCCATTGTACCCCTTGGGATTATGACTGGCGGTAACCATGACACCACCGTCCAGTTCATTGTGAAAGGTCGCAAAGTAAACTTCCTCGGTGCCGCAAAGCCCAATATTCATGACATCCGCACCGCCATCCAGCAGGCCGCGAATCAGGGCAGAAGAAATAGAGGGACTCTCGTTGCGAATATCAAAGCCGACGGCGACTTTTCTGGGCGAGTAGATCCGGGTATAGGCCCTGCCGATTTTGTAAGCGATATCTTCGTTGAGTTCTTCAGGGACTTTGCCTCGCAGGTCGTAAGCTTTAAACAGGGCCACAATGCTTCCTTATTTGGGGTAATTAGTGACTACCATTATAGGCACAGAGATCTCAAAATGTAGTGGTGCATGTTTATTGAGAGGGGAAATTCGGGGGTCAGAGTAAGTTTTTACTCTGACCCCATTCATCGGCCTCTTAAACATACTGTCATACGGCGCCAAAGATTGCCTTAAGATGAACTTATGAACGATCAATCCAAACCCATAGCAGTGATCGGGCAAGGCATTATGGGCTTAAGCTGTGCCCAACGTCTGCTTGAGGCCGGATTCCCTGTCGACATCTTTTCCAAAGATGACTTTTGGAAAACTACTTCAACTTCAGCAGGTGCTTATTGGTGGCCTCATCGGGCATACCCGGAGGAGCGTGTCTCCATATGGTCCAAAGAGACATACAATGTTTTCAAAAAAGACAAGGACGATCCCAATACCGGAATTACCTTTGAGAAGCATTTGCGATTTTGTCTTGATCCAGATGACAGCGCTTACGTTCTCCATCTGGTTGACGAATGGGAGGAGGTTAATGGAAGCGATTATGGGCTAGATTGTGGCCAAGCATTTCTTGTAACACTTCCCGTAATAGATGTTCCAACCTATATGCCTTTCCTCAAGCAAAAGGTCCAGGCTAGTGGAGGGAGAATTCTCATTCGAGACATCAAGAAATTTGCGGAACTATTCACGGATTATGGCTTGGTGATTAACTGTTCAGGGATAGGTGCCCGAGAACTTGCAAACGATAATGGAGTATTTCCAATCCGGGGCCAGCTGGTCAGAGTCTCCCCCTCACCGGAGATTTCCAGGTCAACAAGGGTCTATCAGAAGAAAGATAAAATGACCCTCGTACTTCCGCGAACTAGTGACATTATCCTGGGTGGAACCTCTCAAGATAACGACTGGTCCCTCGATGTACGAGATGAAGATACTCGGGATATTTTGAATCGTTGCCGTAAAATCGTCCCGGCACTTGAGAATTGCGAGGTGCTGGGTGCTACTGTTGGGCTTCGGCCAGGTCGTGAAGTGGTTCGACTAGAACTCGAGTGTATTGGAGATGGCAACGCCGTCATTCACAATTACGGCCACGGTGGAGGTGGATACACAGTCGCGTGGGGCTGCGCAAATGAGGTGAGAGACCTGGCTAAGGAGTATTTACTTCAGTGATTCCTGCGCCATATACCAACAAAAACGACGCGAGCAAAAAATGTAAAGCTGCATCACCTGCTCTTTTTGATTATGGCAAAGTGGCAGGGATTGATGAGTTTCGCCGCTGGTGCGCAGAACTCACCCTTTGGGCATCGCCGCGTTGCGGCTGGTCCAAAATGCGATGCATTTTGTCGAGCGGGGCCCAAATCCGCGGACCCTTCCGTTAATTAAAAAAGCCCGCACGAGGGATGCGTGTCGTCGGGGCGGGATAACTCGGACTTGCAGTCCTCGCCCTTCGGGTCGCCACCAAGGTGGCGCTGTCTCGCGCCTGCCAAAGCGCTCGGCTCGAACGGGGCCCAAATCCGCAGACCCTTCCGTTAATTAAAAAAGCCCGCACAAGGCGGGCTTTTTTAATTAATGGCGGAGGGGCAGGGATTCGAACCCTGGGTACCTCTCGATACGCCGGTTTTCAAGACCGGTGCTTTCGACCACTCAGCCACCCCTCCAAAGAAGTGGGCCATTATAGCGATGCAAATAGTGCTAGCAAGGTCAAAATGGCCCTAAATAAAACAAAGTGTTTACAGTGTTGTAGCCGGCCCTCTTGGATCGTTGGCAGGACGCTGGATATCTCGTGCAACCAGGGCGACGCTGGCCGGAGTGCTGGTGTCCAGCGCTGCCGAAAATCGGGGTTCAATCTGCTTGCTTTCAATACTGACTTTAACGGTTCTGGGCGCAAGACGGGGATCGTTTGCAGGACGAACATAGACAACGGGTTCAGCTCGTTTCCCGGTATCGGCTGCCTTCTCGGCTTTTTTCGTCTCGGTAGAAGGTTTCTTCTTTTCGGGTGCTTTGGTCGGCTTTGTGTCCGAAGCGGAACTTTCTGCCTTTTTCGGCGCTTGCTGAGGTGTTTTCTCTACAGAATTGTCAGCAGAGGATGAATCATCCTTCTTCTGTCTGGATGCGGTCTCGGCTACGGGTTTGGCAGATTCCTTTTCCTGTTGTTTGGTACTTTCCGCTTGACCATTTTTAGTCTGGGCGATGCTTTCATCCGTTTGTACATCTGCGTCCAGAGCGGCAACTTCCAGGGCAGGCTTGCGCTCACGCTGGCGTTTGGGGCGAGAATCCCTGGAGGGCCGTCGACGAACACCGGAGTCCTGACCATTTTCTTTTTGATTATCGGCACCTGTGTTCTTCTCCTGGGCTTTTTCTGTGTCCGCAGATTTGGCGTCTTGAGCCGGTCGCGGCTTGCGAGATTCAGTATTACTCCTCAAATCCTCATTGTTGTCTCTGGCTGCATTCTTACGGCTGCGCGAATCCGGCCGTCGGCGTTTGTCACCAGAGCCCTGGCCTTGACCTCGTCGCCGGTTACGCTGGTTGCGTGTCTTTTTCTCTGGTTCAGGCTGGGCTTCTTCCGAAGAAAATAAGCCTTTAAGCACTTTGGCGACTTTGCTGATCAAACCTGCTTCATCGTCGGATTTAGCTGCAACTTGCGTGCTAGCCACTGGCTTTTTACGGCGTTCATCGCGCTCTGTCTGCGTCCTTTCCGGCGCGGGCTGGCTATGGCCTACGGTTTTAACCGCCGGCTGTTTGGGCGCTTCGAGTGGGTTGGATAATAAGGCTTCAACACTGGACACCTGTTCTGCATAAGGGTTTTCCAGGTTATAACTGGCTACAACTTCTTCGCCATCCTGCAGGCGAATACGGCGAATGGAATAGTGCGGTGTCTCCAGCTCAGGACGGGGTATGACCAGAATACGCACATTGCGATGACGTTTTTCCAGTTCGTAAATGGCTGCGCGTTTTTCATTGAGAAGGAAAGCCGCGACTTCGTTGGGAACAAACGCGTGAACTTCCTTGGTGAATTCTTTTTGTGCTTCTTCTTCAACCAGTCGAAGAATCGATAACGCCAGCGATCGGATTCCCCGAATGGTGCCCTGTCCGGTACAGCGAGGGCAGGAAACAAAAATGGTTTCTTCCAACGATGGGCGCAAGCGCTGGCGCGACATTTCCAGAAGTCCAAATTTGGAGATCCGGTTGATTTGTACGCGAGCACGATCGATAGAAAGCGCCTGCATCATGCGATCTTCGACAGCCTTGCGGTTTTTGGGTGGGGTCATATCGATGAAGTCGATGACGACCAGGCCGCCCAGGTCACGAATGCGCAGCTGTCGGCCAATTTCATCCGCGGCTTCAAGGTTGGTCTGAAGGGCCGTGGTTTCGATATCCTTGCCTTTGGTTGCCCGGGAGGAGTTGATATCGATGGAGACGAGTGCCTCGGTACGGTCGATAACAATAGAACCGCCAGAGGGGAGTTTTACTTCGCGCTCGAATGCCGTTTCGATCTGGTTTTCTATCTGGTAACGGTTAAAGAGCGGCAGGTCATCTTCGTAGAATTTTACCTTGCTTTTGTAATCCGGCATGACCTGGTTGATAAAGGCATTGGCCAGCTGGAAAGCTTCCCAGCTATCGACAATGACTTCACCGATGTTGGGGCGAAGATAGTCACGAATTGCCCGAATAATGACGTTGCTTTCCTGGAAGAGGAAGTGCGGGGCAGGGGCTGATTCGCTTTCTTTTACAATGGATTCCCAAAGCTGTAACAGGTAGTCGAGATCCCACTGGAGTTCTTCCGAGTCCCGGCCAACACCTGCTGTGCGGACAATCACGCTCATGCCTTTGGGCATTTGCAGGTCGCGCATGGCTTCCTTGAGCTCGGAGCGGTCATCGCCTTCAATTCGTCGGGAAATACCGCCGCCGCGCGGGTTGTTTGGCATTAGTACCATGTAGCGGCCAGCCAGGCTGATAAACGTGGTGAGGGCAGCCCCTTTGTTGCCACGTTCTTCCTTTTCCACCTGGACAATAACTTCCGTGCCTTCTTTCAGGACTTCGTCTATTTTGGGGCGGCCGCTGGATTTGCCTTTTTTGTTGAAGTAATCGGAGGAAATCTCCTTGAGGGGCAGAAAGCCGTGTCGCTCCATGCCGTAGTCGACAAAAGCGGCTTCCAGGCTGGGTTCGATGCGGGTAATTTTCCCTTTATAGACATTGGCAAGTTTTTGCTCTTTGCCGCGAGCTTCGATATCCAGATCGTAGAGTTTTTGTCCATCTACCAGCGCAACCCGGATTTCTTCGGGCTGGGTGGCATTAATAAGCATGCGCTTCATAATTCAATTCCATCTAGTGACGGAGTTGAACAACAAAGCTTTATCGTGAGAATCGAACAGGAAACATCACCACAGACGGGTGTCGCGGTGCTGGGTTAATTGCCTCTTTTGGGCCTAAAACACATTGTATTTCAGCTAGTTACCTGTTTTGTCCAGAAACTGATTTTCCGGTGCTATTAAACCTTTCTCTTTCCAGCGGTCTGTTTGCTTCTGATGTTGCTCAACACATGTTGAGCCGGGCTGGAAACTAATAAAACTTTGCGTAAAACTTCGTCTTGTTTTTAATGAAGCTCGTACAAGGTCGAGCTTCAGGTTATCAAGTGCCTGACGCAGTCTGATTGTTTACAATGCGCGTTCAGGCTTGGATTTCTGCCCGGATGCTGTGCACTTTTTTCTGCATATAGTATCGGGCCGCCGCCGACTATAGCAAAAGCAGCTAAGCTGCTCAATCTAAAAAGATTTTTTATTTCATGTCCTCAAATATTGAAGCGTCCGGACCTGCACATGCAGGGGTTCAACATGTAGAAATTGATGCAGCTTCCCATGGTCAGCGGCTGGATAATTTCCTGATGAAGCAGCTTAAGGGTGTTCCCAAGTCGCTTATTTATCGAATACTCCGAAAAGGCGAGGTTCGTTTAAACAGTAAACGGGCGAAACCAATGCAAAAGTTGCATTCTGGTGACGTGGTTCGTATCCCTCCTGTGCGCGTTGAACAAAAAGAGGGAACAGAAATGCCCGGCAAGGGATTGCAGGGTTTGCTGCGGGACTCGATTATTTTTGAAGACGATTACCTGCTGGCCATTAACAAACCAAGTGGTATTGCTGTACATGGAGGAAGTGGCCAGAAACTGGGAATCATTGAAAGCCTCAGGGCCATGGGGGTGGGCGGTAAATACCTGGAGCTGGCCCACCGTCTGGACCGCGAGACTTCCGGTACGTTGTTAATGGCAAAAAAACGTAGCGCCCTGACTGATCTGCATAAATCACTGCGCCTCGGAGACACACAAAAAAACTACTGGGCATTGGTTTCCGGCAAATGGTCAAAGCGGGTAAAAACCGTTGATGCGCCATTGCAAAAAAACAAGGTGTCTTCAGGTGAGCGCATGGTTCGTGTCCAGGAAACCGGCAAGGAATCCATTACTCATTTTTCCATTGCCAGGGAATTTCGTCAGGCAACCCTGTTAGATGTCGCGCTGGATACGGGCCGAACGCACCAGATCCGGGTACATGCCCAGCTAGCCGGTCACCCGGTTTTGGGAGACAGCAAATACAGCTCCAAAGAAGAGCAGGCACTGGCGAAAGAGCTCGGCCTTAAAAGACTGTTTTTGCATGCGCGTACACTGGGTATTCGTCATCCTGAATCGGGGCAATTGCTCGAGCTCCAAAGTCCCATGCCAGACGATCTGGAAACTGTTTTAAGGAATCTGAAATAACACATGCTCTATATTTTTGACTGGGATGGGACGCTGTGCGATTCGCTGTCCCTGATTACCAAATCGATCAGTCTTTCTTGCGAAAAACTGGGTTTGCCAGTTCGTTCTGAAGAGGAAAATCGCAGCGTTATTGGCCTGGGGCTAAGAGAGGCGCTTGAGCACCTTTACCCTGAACTGGAGGTCGGACAGATGGATGAGTTGATACTGGCGTATCGCGATCATTATCTTGCCGGTGATAAAAGCCAGCCTTCCCAGCTTTATGAAGGGGTTACTGACGTGCTGGATGAGCTGGTCTCCCAAGGGCACCAGCTTGCCGTTGCTACAGGCAAAAGTCGTCAGGGGCTGGACAGAGTGCTCGGTGAACTGAACATGGCGCATTATTTTCAGTACAGTCGTTGTGCTGATGAGACCCGCTCAAAGCCGCACCCCCTGATGTTGCAACAGATCCTTCAGGAGAGTGGCGTACATTCCGGTGAAGCCATGATGATAGGTGATACAGATTTTGACCTGTTGATGGCGAGATCGGCGTCTGTTCGATCGGTGGGCGTTAGCTACGGCGCGCACCCCCTGGAGCGAATTCAACAGGCCAGGCCTCACAGGATCATTCACCATATCACCGAGCTCCTGGAGGAATAGCGCTTTTATATTCATCGATTCAGGTTATGATCATTATCTGAGTCCGAACCAATAACCAACAAGGTCGGAAAGGAGTGATTATGGAATTAAAGTCGACCCGTGTGGCCGTGATTGGCCTGGGCTACGTCGGCTTGCCCTTGGCCGTGGAGTTTGGCAAAAAGTACCCGACGCTGGGCTTTGATATCAAACCTTCCCGGATTCAGGAATTGTCATCCGGCAAGGATTCCACCCTTGAGGTTTCGCCAGACGAACTGGCACAGTCAAAACAACTGCGCTTTGTCGATAACCCCGATGAACTCCTGGCCTGCAATCTGTTTGTCGTCACCGTACCTACCCCCATTGATGAATTTAAACGCCCGGATTTAAGGCCGTTGTTGAGCGCCAGCAAAACGGTGGGGCAGGTGCTGACCAAAGGCAGTGTGGTTATCTTTGAATCCACTGTGTATCCCGGTGCAACGGAAGAAGACTGTGTGCCCATTCTTGAAGCGGAATCCGGCCTGAAGCTAAACGAAGGTTTTTTTGTGGGTTACAGCCCCGAGCGAATCAACCCCGGCGACAAGCAGCATCGCGTTACCCAGATCCTCAAGGTGACATCGGGCTCGACTCCGGAGGCCGCCAGTTTTATTGACTCGCTTTACCAGAGCATTATTCCTGCCGGAACGCATATGGCGCCCAGCATCAAGGTAGCCGAGGCCGCCAAGGTGATTGAAAACACCCAGCGGGATTTGAATATCGCCCTCGTTAATGAACTGGCGGTGATCTTCCGGAAAATGAACATCGACACGGCCGATGTACTGGCTGCAGCAGGTACAAAATGGAATTTTTTGCCATTTAAACCGGGTCTTGTCGGGGGGCACTGTATTGGCGTAGACCCTTACTATCTGACGCACAAGGCACAATCCATTGGTTACAACCCGGAAGTGATTCTTGCCGGTCGCCGAATCAATGATGGTATGAGCGAATTTGTGGTATCCGAGCTGGTCAAGACCATGCTGGGTAAAGACATACAGGTGGCCGGTGCACGCGTGCTGGTTCTCGGCATAACCTTTAAGGAGAACTGCCCTGATATACGTAACAGCCGTGTACCGGATATTGTCGAGGAGCTGCATCAGTACAATATCAATGTGGATGTGCACGATCCCTGGGCCAGTTCAGATGAAACGGAGGCAGAGTACGGCATACCGCTTGTGGAACCTGAGAAAGGGGTATACAGCGCAGTGATCGTGGCCGTAGCCCACGAGGCGTTTAAACAGCTCAATGACACACTTGATCAATACCTGCAAAGCCCTTCGGTAGTCTACGACCTTAAACAGGTTCTTCCACGTGGCAAGGCAGATTTAAGACTCTAGGGGCCCCTGATATGGCAAAAATACTGGTTACCGGCACAGCGGGCTTCATTGGTTTCCATGCCAGTTTGCGGTTGCTCGAACGGGGGGATGAGGTCGTCGGTCTCGATAATCTCAACGATTATTACGATGTGAACCTCAAATATGCGCGTCTTGATCAACTTAAGGCCCATAAAAATTTTCGGTTTGTGCAAATGGATCTGGCGGATCGGGATGGGATGCCACAATTGTTTGCCGAGGAAAAATTTGACCGGGTGCTCAATCTCGCGGCCCAGGCCGGGGTGCGATACTCGCTCAAGAACCCGCATTCCTATGTCGACAGCAACCTGGTGGGCTTCGTCAATATTCTGGAAGGCTGCCGGCATAACAATGTGGAGCACCTGACCTACGCATCCAGTAGTTCAGTTTATGGCTTGAACACCACCATGCCGTTTTCGATCCACCACAATGTGGACCATCCGGTGTCGTTGTACGCGGCCTCCAAAAAAGCCAATGAATTGATGGCGCACACCTATTCACATCTGTATGACTTGCCCACCACAGGCCTGCGCTTTTTCACAGTCTATGGTCCCTGGGGCAGGCCCGATATGGCCCTCTTTTTGTTTACCAAGGCCATCCTGGAAGGCAAGCCAATTGATGTATTCAACTACGGCAAAATGAAGCGGGACTTCACCTATATCGACGACATCGTGGAAGGGGTGATCCGCGTGCTGGATAACACGGCGGTATCCAATCCCAACTGGCGCGGGGACCAGCCCGATCCCGGCACCAGCTGTGCACCCTATAAACTCTACAACATCGGTAACAATAATCCCGTAGAGCTGATGGATTACATCGGTGCGATTGAGTCTGCTCTGGGTATGACGGCCGAGAAAAACATGTTGCCGATCCAGCCCGGTGATGTACCTGCCACCTATGCCGATGTCGATGACCTGGTTGCCGATGTCGGCTTTAAACCGGAAACCAGTGTGCAGGAGGGTATTGCACGGTTTGTGGAGTGGTACCGACAGTATTATTCGGTCTGATTCTGGGCAATGAACTCCCTGAAATCCATATTGCTTAAACAGGGGAGTATAGGCGCGGTCTTGCGCCTTGTTTCCATGCTGTCAGGTTTTGCAAGTGCAATTATTCTTGCAAGAGTTTTAGGCGCAGAGGGGCTGGGGATTTATGCAGCGGCTCTGGCGCTGTTAACAATTTGCAGTTTGCCCCTAGAGTTTGGTCTGCCAACTTTGGTAACAAGGGAAGTCGCCAGAGGCTGGCGTAAGGATGACCATTCCTACATCCGGGGGCTGCTTTATTTTAGTCTGTGCTTTACAGCCCTGACTTTTATCCCTTTGGCTGTTTTAGCTGCATTTCTTATCCAGCTATCTCCCTGGAGCAAGGAGCTGGTTACACAGCCCTTTTGGTGGCTGCTATTGGTATATATATATATTAATGGCGTCAGCAGTGTGGCAGCCGCATTTCTTTCGGGCACACATGCCCTGATTAGAGCCCAGCTTCCAACCCTTGTGCTATCTCCCCTGTGCTTTTTACTGATTGTTTCCCTGATTTATGTGTTCTCGGAAGACGCACTTACGCCTTATATGGCACTCATGGTACAGATAGTCAGCACCTTGGCAGCATTACTTTTGTGCCTGGGATTGTTGGCGCTTCGTTTTATAAATCATTTAAACGCAGGACGGGCAAAATATGATCTGTCCGGATGGATAGCTTCTGCCTGGAAGCTGGGCATGATTAACGGAATCCGGCGTTCTCAACCCCAAGTACTGTTATACATTCTTAGTTTGCTTGCTCCATTGGAAGCGACGGGTTTTTTTCGTATCGCACAGCGTGGAGCATCTCTGGTCTCATTTGGTATTAGTGTTGTTACTGTGACATCCATGCCATATGTGTCTTCGCTTTTTGCTGATAGCAAAATGGAACAACTGCAAAAACTGGTTACCAGAGCCAGCCAGATCATGAGTGTGTGGGCAGCAGCCTGTTGTATTGGTGTTATTTTCTTTGGCGGCTTTTTACTGGAGTATGTGTTTGGCTTGGAGTTTCGATCTGCATATTGGATGTTGGTTTTCTGTTGTCTGGCTGAACTGGCCCGGGCTGTGTTTGGCTTTTCGTTTATAGGCCTAAATATGTCTGGCCACGAGCAACAATCCCTGGTCTGGATGACAGTGAACCTGGTTTTTAGTTCATTGGCGGCAATAATGCTGGTGCCGCTGGTGGGAGGCTTGGGGGCCGCTGTTTCCTATGCAGTAATGACTATACTTGTATTTTGGCGGGTAAATTGTATCGCTCGCAAAATGCTGGGGATAGATTTTGGTATTTGGTTTAAGCGACAGTAAATTCTGTTAAAGATGAGCAAAATAAATAAAACACCAAACCTGTTTATTCTGGGTGCGCCCAAGTGTGGAACCACAACCCTGGCGGCTTGGCTTTCCAGGCATTCGCAGGTTTATTTTTCCCCGGAAAAGGAACCACACCATTTTTACTCCCCATATGGTCGGGTTATGTCAGAGGAAACTTATGCAAAGCTTTTTTCTGAAGCACCTGAAGGCTGCAGGTATTTGGCTGAGGCTTCAGTTTGGTACCTGTTCGGCGGTGTTGCTGTTCCTCGTATTTTAGAGAAGAACCCGGAAGCAAGATTTATTGTATGTCTTCGAAACCCCGTGCAAATGGCGCCCTCTTTGCATGCGCAAACGCTTTTTACAGGTAGGGAGTTACTAAAGCACTTTGAAGATGCCTGGGCGGTTTCAGATAGGCGTTTTGGTGGGGAGCATGTGGGTATTTTTGGTTTTAATGAAGGTGACCCATCTTGCATGGCCTACAAGCAAGCATGCATGTTGGGCCAGCAAGTTGAAAACCTCTTGCAACAGGTGGATGGAAAGCGAGTGCTATTTGTATTGCTTGATGACTTGTCTGCTGCCCCAGAAGAATGCTGGTTGAAAGTGCAGGAGTTTTTGGGGTTGCCTAACGAGACTTTGTCTTTGGATATCGAAAATAAAGCCAAGTACAGAAAATTCCCTTTTTTGCAGCGCGTTACTTTGTTTGCACAGAATATAAAACGTCGTCTGGGAATAAAAAAACGTTTTGGGTTGCTCGCTTTTTTTAACAACAGAAATATTGTTCAAGGAAGGTACCCCGAGCCTGCTGATGAAATTAAGGCGTTGATGAAAAAAGAGTTTTCCAAAGATGTGCAGAAACTTTCAGAGCTGATAAACAGGGATTTATCCTCGTGGACAGCTTAGTTTTTCAATTAGGGTAAAGACTGAATCCTGATGCATATACTGTCCAAATGCCTTCGTGCAATACAAGTATCATTCCGCCAACTTGGCTCAATACTGCAAAAAGTAATTTTCTGGCTTTTATATTATCCCAATATCACTTTTGGTCCGGAAGTTCTTCTATTAGGAAAAGTGCGGATAGCTGCAACCGATGGCGGAAAGATTGTGATTCATCGGGGTGCCACGATCAATGCGGGTAGCCAACTAATCGCCAAGCGCGGAATTATCACTATTGGAAGCAATGTTTTTATAGGCACTAATGCAATGTTGGTGGCAAATGAATCCATTGTGATTGGTAATGATGTGCTTATAGCTGAACGGGTATCAATAAGAGACCAGAATCACGGGATAAAGCCAGGGATAGCTTTTCGTTCTCAGCCTGCCTCTTCTTTACCTGTGAGTATTGGTAATAATGTCTGGTTGGGGGCTTCGGCTTTTGTGGGCAGCGGGATAACTATTGATGACAATGTGGTAGTGGGTGCCAATGCTGTTGTAACTAAGGACCTGAGCTCTGGTTTTGTATATGCGGGTGTGCCTGCAGTGAAAATCAAAAACATAAGTGATAAATAGAGGAGACGGGGTTGAGGCAATTCGATAATACACTTGAAGTGCTATATGTTATCGAGACCCTTAATCGAGGAGGCGCAGAACGCGCACTACTCAATTTGGTTCCTGCACTAATAGCTCAAAATATTAAGCCGCTTGTTATGCCAATAACTGGTGGCGGAGAATTGCAGAAAGAATTTGAGCAGTCAGGAGCCGAGATCATCAACCTGGGATACGGTCATAAATGGAATCTATTCAAAAATATTAGTCTTCTTTCCAGTTTTATTGAAGCCAGGCAGCCTGACATTATTCACGCCCACCTGTTTTTTGCCGGGCTTTATACAGGCTTGTGTAAATACTGGAGCATCAAGCAGCCCAAATTTATCACTTTTCACAACCTGGCCTATGCGCCAGGCTGTAATCCTCGTAACTTAAGTTTCTATTTACGCAAGTTATTAAACCGGCATGTCGTTAAAAACTGTATGAACAGGCGCATAGCGGTGAGTTCTGCAGTAGCAAAGCACTATGCAGAAAATTTAGGGTTGGCAAACGAGTGCTTTGACCTGATTCCCAATGGGTTGCCTATCCCCGTTTCTTTGTCGAAACCAAAACAAAGTAATAAAGAGAAGATAAAGATATTGGCTCTGGGAAGACTGGTGCCGGAAAAGGGATATGAGTACCTGTTAAAGGCTTTTGCACTGATTAATCAAAAACAACCCGATCGTTTTCAGCTACAGATTATTGGTGGCGGCCCCCTGGATCAGGAATTGAAGGAACTTGCTCGTGTTTTGCAATTGGAGATCCTTTTTGCTGGTTCCATGGCTTATGAAGAGGCGCAGATAGAGCTGGCCAGTGCTGATGTTTTTGTGACCGCATCGGTATTTGAAGGCTTCGGCTTGTCAGTGGCGGAAGCCATGCTTGCCGAAGTGCCAGTCGTTGTCACCGATATAGGGGGAATTCGCGATATAGTGCGACCGGATTTTGCTGAGATTGTATTGCCAAGACAGCCAGAATCCATTGCCGAAGCAATATTTAGAGTCGCTGAATTATCACAAACAGAACGGGATCAAAGAGTGGAAAAGGCGCGGCAGTTTGTAGAGAAGAACTTCTCCGTCAAATCGGTAGCATCCAAGCTTGCCAATGCTTATCAAAAGCAGTTAAGGGGATCTCAAGCCCATGGCTAGGGTTCTCTATATTTCCTATACCGGGATACTGGAGCCTCTGGGACAGTCCCAGGTTCTGCAGTATCTCTTGGGATTAAGTTCCAGTCATGATATTGAGCTGATTTCTTTTGAAAAGCCCGCCTTTTTTGCTGATACCGACCAAAAACTCTCCCTGGCTAAACAACTGGCCGATGCTGGAATTCGTTGGCATCCGCTGACTTATCACAAGCGTTTTTCCCTGCTGGCAACAGCATATGATCTGGGTTGTATGCTAAAAAAGGCCTTTCAACTGGAACGGAAAAAACCTTTTGATATTGTCCATTGCCGCAGTTACGTCGCCGCGACTGCGGGTGCCATTTTGAAAAAACGTTGTGGCACGCGCTTTATCTTCGATATGCGCGGCTTTTGGGCTGATGAACGGGTTGATGGGGGTATATGGAAGGCAGGAGGTCTGTTATATCGAGGTGCAAAAAGAGCTGAACGCTGGCTGCTCTTGAATACCGATTACTTGGTTTCTCTTACCAAAGCAGGCGTGATCGAACTTGAAAAGTTTCCCTGCATGCAGGACAGGGAGATAAGAGCATCAGTAATACCGACTTGTACTAATCTGGAAAAGTTTAAACCCCAAAATAGAATTGAGTCTGAGTCAGGCAAAATTACTGTAGGAGTTGTCGGAAGTGTTGGGACCTGGAATCATTTTGATGCGGTATTAGAGTGTTTTAAACAACTCGTTCAAAGTAGGCCTGGTGCAAACTTACTTATTCTGAATCGCAATGAACATAAGTATATTCAAGACAAAATTGCAGAGCATTCAGTTGATGCTGGCGCCATTAATTTGAGAAGTGTTGAATATAATGAGGTGCCCAATTATATGAGCAGAGTTGATTTCGGGCTTTTTTTTATCAAGCCGTTGTTTTCAAAAAAAGCATCGGCACCTACCAAGCTCGGCGAGTTTTTAGCCTGCGGCATCCCATGTTTGACCAATTCTGGTGTGGGCGATATGGATGAGATTTTGCAATCCACCCAAACGGGTATTTGTATCCAGGAGTTTTCTCCCCAGTCTTTTGATGATGCCTGCAAGCAAATGCTTGCATTGCTTGAGGACGAAGGATTGCCTCAACGTTGCCGCCAAACTGCTGAGAAATATTTCTCCCTGGAAAAGGGTATTGCAGAATATCACCGAATCTATCGGGAACTGAGCGAGTGAAAGTGCTCTTTTTGACTCGATATCCTGTCGAGGGTGCTAGTAGTCGTTATCGAGTCTACCAATATTTACCTGCGTTAAAAGATCTGGGCGTCGATGCGCATGTTTCCAGCTTTATGAATCTGGCCATGTACCGAAGTGTCTTTAGTCCCTCAGGAGCATGGAAGAAAGCCATGCATACATTCTGGGCGGTCATCAAACGGGTGACTATTATATTTTCAGCCAGGCGATACGATTTGGTGGTAATGCAGCGCGAGCTCTTGCCGTTTGGTCCTCCGTTACTGGAAAAAATCCTCCAGTGGCGAGGAGTGGCTACTGTATTTGACTATGATGATGCATTGTTTATTCACAAGGACAGTAAGCACAATCAACTTGCCAGCAAAATGCGCCGACCGGATAAGACCCTGCAGATTTTTTCTATGGTAGATGCCGTTGCAGCGGGCAATCAGTATCTGGCTGATTGCGCCAGGCCATATTGTGAAAATGCATTTTGTGTTGAAGTGGCTGAGGATACCCGGCGTATTCCGTTGCGTGATTTTACAGTAAGAGAAAAAGTCATTATCGGATGGCTGGGATCGCCAACCACAGAAAAATATCTGGAATTGATCCGGCCCGCCCTGGAAGATTTATTTGAAAAACATACAAATCTGGAGATGCGCGTTATTGGTGGCGGTGATTTTTTCATGGGAAATACCAACGTCGTGCACATTCCCTGGCAGATTGAGACAGAAGTAGATGAATTGATCCAGTTTGATATTGGTTTGATGCCATTACCCCTGGAAAAGTGGTCCAAGGGAAAATCCGGAGGCAAGGCCCGTACTTATATGGCCGCAGGCGTGGTGCCTGTCTGCACAGCAATTGGTTATAACCAGGAGTTGATAGAACATAAAAAAACAGGTTATTTGGTAGAGGCTCAGGATGAGTGGGAGCAGGCGCTGGAAGAACTGGTGAGTTCATCAGAGCTTCGCGAGCACATTGGCTGTGCTGCGCGACAGGAAGTCGTTGAGCGTTTTTCTATTGAAGGTCAGGCGCAAAAGCTCAAGGCAGTTATGGACACGGCTATTTCCCACCGTAACCGTCGTCTTGGTATAGGAGCATAAGGAAATGAATTGCTTCGTTGTCGTTTTGGGTATGTCACCCACAGGGCTCTACGTGATTCGTGAGCTGGGCCGAGCGGGCATTTCTACCTATACAGTCGATACAGAGCGCCTGGCTGCAGGTTACTCGAGATACCTGGAAAAACCAGGAGGGTGGATCCTTGCAGCGGATGAAGAACAGCTAAAAAATGAATTGCTGGAATTGTCCAAGCGCGAAAATCGTCCTGGCGTGCTTATTCCAACTAGTGACAAATACATTGAATTTGTAGTGCGTCACGAAGGTGACCTGTCAGGGAGCTATCGATTTCAGCAGTCCTACAGGGATGGCTCCTATGAGCGCATTGTCGACAAGAGTAGCTTTGCTCGCCTTTGTGCCGAGCATCAGGTCCCACATCCCCTAACCTTGACTTTGCATAGCTCGGAATTAGGACAGGGCGAAGACAAGCTGCGTTTTCCCTTTATTCTCAAGCCCACATTTATCCATCTGGTTCGTGATCATATGTCGGGTCAAAAAGTATTGATTGTGCGTAACCGCGAAGAATTAAAACATCATGTCAGTCGGCTAGGGAAGATTGATACCCAGTGGATGTTGCAGGAAATTATTCCAGGACCGGAATCAAGAATCACACTTTTTGGGGGCTATTTCGATCGACAGGGACAATTGGCTGAAAGTTTCACTTGTCGAAAATTGCGGCAGTTTCCCGCCGGTTTTGGCTCGGCCTCCCTGGTTCGCAGTGAAGCACTTGTTGATACCCTTGAATTAAGTCGGGATTTTTTGACAAAAGTGGGTTTTCAGGGTGTTGCGGGAACCGAGTTTAAATTCGATGAACGGGACCAGCAGTTGAAAATAATTGAAATCAACCCGCGTCCGACGCTCTGGTTTGGTTGTTCCAGTGCAGCAGGAAAGCAGATAGCACTCAATACCGTACGAGATCTGTTGGGCATGGATATATTGCCGGAGAAAAAGCAGGAGCAGGGGATAGAATGGCGATACTGGAGTAAAGATCTGGCGACAAAAATCTTTTATGGATTAAAAGGCAGGGATTTTCTGTTACCGGCGGAAAAACTGAAAGATTATGGTTCCCGAACGCGCCGCTGCTGGGCCGTCTTCTCCCGGGATGATCCCATGCCTGTGTTGGGCGAATGGTTGAACTATGGCCGCAAGTTTATGCGTCGTTATTCTGGGAACGACAATGGCTAATTCCGGTGCATTCACCATCTCGCTCGATTTTGAGCTGATGTGGGGCGTTTACGACAGTCGCTCCATGAATGAGTATGGCCCAAATATATTGGGCACGCGCAGCGGCATTGAAGGCATGCTGAGGCTTTTTGAGCGACATGATGTGGGAGCCACATGGGCGGCGGTAGGCCTGTTATTCTGTCACGACAAATCCGAAATGCAAGATCGATTGCAAAAGTCAGGCTTGGCTGCAGAGCACCCCAAGCTAATGGAATACATAGAAACTCAGGTAGGAAATGATGTTCAGAGTGATCCCTATCATTTTGGCACAGATATACTGACAGGGTTGCGGCAGGCTCCCCGTCAGGAGATTGCTTCTCACAGTTTTTCCCATTACGGGCTTCTCGAGCCTTATGCCAGTGGCGAAGGGTTCTTGGCGGATATGCGCGCGACAAAAGCGATTTTTAATGATTTGGGCATTGTGCTTGACTCATACATTTTTGCTCGCAATCAGGTAGATATCCGATATCTATCGGTATTGGCAGACACAGGAATAAAAGCCTTCCGTGGTTGTCCTGAACAGGCGTTATACCGTCCCCGAAGCCCCTCTAAACAAAATCAGTGGACGCGTTTTGCGAAACTGGTTGATTCATACGTGCCTTTAACTGACCTTTCAGTAAAGAAACTGCCAAGTGCGCATCAGATGATTAATACTGTGGCCAGTCGTTTTTTGAGACCATGCAATGTAAATGCTGGGCCGGTAAACCGTATGCAAACCAAGCGAATCAAGTGGGAAATGAGCAAGGCGGCGAGAAAAAACAATTTCTATCATCTTTGGTGGCATCCACATAACTTTGGTATGAACACCGAGCAAAACCTTGCCACATTGGATGAGTTGCTATCTCATTACCAGGCTCTAAAAGAAACCTATAACTGGCCTAACAGGAACATGTCAGAGTTAGCTAAATCCCGGGCCATGATAGGGGGATAGTGTTTGTCAAAAAGACTTTTATTCGTGGTCAATAACCTAGATTTCTTTATCAGCCATCGCCTGGAGATTGGTATTGCTGTTTTGGCAGAGGGTTGGCAAGTAAGAGTGCTGGGGCCGGTAAATCCTGAGGCGAGGGTGTTTTTGACAGCAAAAGGTTTTGATGTCGAGCCGGTTGATGTTGCCCAGGAGGATCATAGCCTGGCAGGGCAATGGCGGTTTTTATGTTCTGTTTATAGAGTTTGTCGGGATTTTCGTCCTGATATTTGCCACATGATTACGCTTAAAACATTTCTGGTGGCCGGTGTTGCTTCTCGACTCGCAGGGGTATGCAAGCGTATTGGTTCTGTATCAGGTCTCGGATTTTTCTTTATTGCCAATGACTGGAAAACCCGGTTTTCTCGCTGGCTTTACCGCCCTTTATTTCGTTTTGCTATGTCAAGCCAGGCAACTGAGGTGATATTTCAAAACGAGGATGATCGCAACTTGTTATGTGATTTTGCCTACATAGACAGAAAAAAAACTCATCTGATACCAGGATCAGGTGTTGATTTAACCCGGTTTCCATTTCTTCCTGAATCTCCTGCTCCGGTTGTGTTTGTGCTGATCGGTCGCATGCTGAAAGACAAGGGAGTTATGGAGTTTGTTCAGGCTGCAAAAACTCTTTTAAGCAAAGGCGTTCAGGCCAGGTTCTTGCTTGCTGGTATGCCAGATGAGACAAATCCGGCTTCACTTAGCCTGGCGCAACTGGAAACCTGGAATACCGAAGGCACAGTTGAATGGATGGGATTCGTTAAAGATATCCCGGAGCTGATTGCTTTTTCCCATGTGGTTGTGCTTCCTTCCTATCGAGAGGGGTTCCCTCGTGTGTTGATTGAGGCTGCAGCTGCGGGCCGTCCGTCAGTCACGACCGATGTTCCTGGCTGCAGGCATGCCATACTCAATAATGAAACCGGTATATTGGTTCCTGTTTGTGATCATGAGGCATTGGCAAAGGCTATGGAGCAGCTAGCTAACGATAGTGATATGCGAGCGCGTATGGGAACCCGTGCCCGTGAATTGGCAGAAGAAAAGTATGCGATTGAAGCTGTAGTGGAAACTCATCTGGATATATATCAGGCAGGGCGGGAATAGCAGCGATGTTTCTATATATAGGAATATTTGCGCTTTTTGCAATTGCCTGCTTCTTTGCACGCAATTGGCAACAGGAAAAGATTTATGTGGTTTTTTCCTTGATCTTCCTGACCTTGTTTGCCGGAACCCGAATGGATGTGGGCTGTGACTTCCAGGCTTATTATTTGCGTTTCCAGTCTTTGCCTCCAGCAGAGACATTTCAAGAAGTGCTTCAGCGTGATGAGCCAGGTTACTGGTTGATGGCTTACTTTGTTAAATCCATGGATCTGGATTATGTCTGGCTGAATTTTTTTGGGGCGGCGTTTTTCTTTGCCTGCGTGGGAGTATTTGCACTTAGATCCCCCAATGCGGCACTCTTTATCGCCCTGATGTTCCCAATCCTGGTCGTGCAGTTATCCATGTCGGGCTATCGTCAAATGATGGCGGTTGGTTTCTTAATGCTGGCACTTGCGAGTTTTATGGATAAAAAGCGCTGGCTGGTAATGGCGTTTCTTCTTACAGGTAGTATTTTTCATCAATCCCTGGTCTTGTTTTTGCCATTGGTTCTGGCGGTTGGACATCAGTTTTCCGTCTGGAGAGTTCTTGTCGCTTTTGCCTTGCTGGCACCGGTGGCCCTGTTGCTGTCTGCCGAACGAATCGATGTCTATAGCAACCGTTATGTCGAACAAATATATGGGGAAATGGAATCTTCGGGTGCCGTTTTTCGGCTTGGTTTGTTGGTGTTAACAGCAATAGTGTTCGAATTCTACAAGTCCAGAATGAGTCAGCTTTTCCCCAAGCAATACAGCATGATGCGACTATTTTCCCTGATGAGCTTCGCAGTCATCCCCTTGGTGGCTCTCTCCACCGTTGTTGTGCACCGACTGGGTTACTATATTCTTCCGGTTCAGCTATTAACCCTTTCACTTTTGCCTTATGCAATTTTTCCCAGTTTGAAATCAGCGAATTTCGGTCAGATTTTTCCCCTTGGTGTCTATGCCGCCTATATATTGGTCTGGTTCAGCTTTGCGAACCATGCCGACCAGTGTTACGTGCCCTATAAATCTTTTTTGTTTTAAGTGTCTTTTAAGTGTCTTGCAAAACACTGCTCTGCTGCTTTTGCCGGGCCAGTAGAGCGGTAATACCAAAGTAAAAAGCAAACACAGCCCAAAAAAATATAAAGCTGGCAGTTTCCATCTGAACCACTTCAAATGTGATACCAATCAGACTTAGTAATAGCTCAAGAGCTACACATATAAGCAAGCAGGTTCTGCTGTTAAATCCTTTGTCTTGGAGTATGTGATGGATATGGCTTCGGTCACCTTTGAGTGGTGATTTTCCCATAAGCATGCGCCGGATTGATACGGACATTAAATCAAGGAGAGGTACTCCAACCAGCCACATGGCAGTGACTGGATAAAAGGCTCTGGATTCTGGCTGAGCAGGGTTACTGGGCTGGCTACCGTCAATGAGCAGCCAGACGATACAAAAGCCAATCAATATGCTGCCCGCGTCACCCAGGAATATTTTTTGAACGAAGGGCCGTAGTGGAAAATTTGAGAATAAAAACGGGATAAGCGCCCCGGTAAAGGCCATACAAATAATAAGCTCTTCATGCAGGCCATAAATATAAAAAATAGCACCAAGTGACAGGAAGGTCACTATGGCGAGACTGCCCGCCAGGCCATCTATGCCATCGATCATGTTGAATGCGTTTACGGCAGTAACAATGGCCAGAACGGTCAGGGGCACGGCAAAAATAGATGTGCCTATACCTCCAATTCCAAGAATATCTCCAATGTAGGTGATTAAGTGATTGTCGCCCACGCAAACTGCCAAGGCTACTAAAAACTGGATTAGGACGCGACTGCCAATACTTAATCCCAAATAGTCATCTGCAACGCCTGTTAGAAGCAATATAACCAGATAGATATACAGGTTGGAGGGTTGATCAACACCCGGCACAAGAAGTGTTGCCCAAACGCCCAGAAAAATACATACACCGCCGATGAGGGGGATTTCGCCCTTGTGCTGCTTGCGTTGATCCGGGTGATCGACCAAACCATATTCAATAGCAGCAGGCCAAAGAAAGAAAAGTCCTATCGATGAGACAACGAATGCCAGTCCGAAGGTATAAAAAAGCTCAGCTGACATATTGCCTGGTGATGATAGAGGTGAACAAGGATCCCGCCTTATATGTAAGGGCTTGATATTCTCCATTATAGATACTGTTATGCGCTATTCCAGCCCCTAAAACCGGCTATTTTTCTTTGACAGATCAGACACATATCCCTATCATTGCGCGCCCTGTGATGACCCCGGCCCAGACTATGCTTCCCAAGCTCGTTGATCCCAGAAGATTGGCGGATCAGGGGATAACCCTTAAAGGGGTCCTGGCGGCTGAAAACCTTCCCAGGGTAAGTCAGGTCGGCGATATTCAGTCAGAGGTAGAGGTCGAGCTCTTGTTCGCAAGGGACGACCAGGCAAGAACCAGGGTAACGGGTGTGATTCGGGGTCGATTCGGCCTGCTATGCCAGCGGTGCATGGAGCCTGTCGACACAGAGGTGTCGCAGCCTGTCGATTTGGTTGTCGTATGGGATGACGACCAGTCTCGCTCAGTTCCACGGGATCTTGATCCCTGGGAAGTCGATGAGCAGGGAAACCTGTTTGAACTGGTTGAAGATGAGGTTTTACTGGCGTTGCCACTGGTTGCAAAACATCCACTGGGGCAATGCGAAGCACCGAAACTTCCTGATCAGGAGGTTCCGGAGCAGGAAGAGGGACGTCAAAAGCCCTTTGAAATTTTGAAAGAATTAACAAAGTCACCAGATAAATAAATCTGGTTAGCTGGAGTTGGTTGGCAGACCGTCTCCGGAAGTGAATAAATAGATATTTGGGAGCATCAAATGGCTGTTCAAAAAAGTAAGGTAACCCGTTCACGTCGTGGTCAACGCCGTTCACACGACTCATTGTCCGAGGCTACATTGTCAGTAGATCCGGTTTCCGGTGAAAAGCATCGTCGTCACCAGGTAACAGCAGATGGCTTTTATCGTGGCCGCAAGGTTGTCGAGTCCAAAAACGACGTCGTTGACACCGAAGAGTAAAATCAGCTGCGGCAGCTGATTTTCAGTTGCCGATTTGCGCAGGGTTTGATTTAACTCGACCATGACGCGTATCGCTGTCGATTTACAGGGAGGAGACCAGGGGTCTCCTCCTTTTGTTTGTGGTGTTCTCGACGTTCTCGAACAGCGTCCGGACCTCCAGGTCGTCCTACTCGGTGAGACCAGTTCGCTCAATCTGCCAGGCAGGTATGCCGACCGGATTGAATTGCTCAATACTCAAGAAGCGGTCGATTCGCGTGAGTCACCTGCTAGCGCTCTGCGCAATAAATCCAACTCCTCCATGGCCAAGGCGATCCGGTTGTTGGCCGATCATCAGGTAGATGCCGTTGTCAGCGCCGGGAACACCGGGGCCTTGGTAGGCTTTGGTGTGCAAATCCTTGATGTTTCTGAAGGCATTTCCCGACCGGCCATTGGTACTGCTATTCCCACCAGGGAGGGCAAAACCTGGATGCTGGATATTGGCGCCACCCTGAATGATTCTGCTGACAGGCTGGTAGAACTGGCCAGGATAGGCGCCGCCTTAAGTCGCGTATCAGAGAAAATTGCAAAACCCCGCGTATCTCTGTTGAATGTCGGTAGTGAAGCGATCAAGGGAACGCCCGAGCATAAAGTTGCAGCGGAACAGCTGCAGAAAATTGGCAAGCTCGAGTTTTCTGGCTATGTGGAAGGTGATGGTATTTTTAATGGCAGGCAGGATGTGGTGGTCTGCGATGGATACACCGGAAATATCGCTATAAAAACCGCCCAGGGCCTTTCCCGACTGTTGCAGAAAGAGCTGGATTCAGCTTATAAGTCATCACTACTGGCTCGTGTCGCTATGGGGTTGGCGCGGCCATCAATCAAGAAATTTGCAAGTAGGATCAATCCGTCGCTATATAATGGCGCACCTTTGTTAGGTCTTAATGGCCTTATCGTCAAAAGTCATGGCAGTGCAGATCAACAGGCATTTGCCAACGCAGTAAGGGTTGCTGCGGATATGGCGGAAAACGGACTCGTGGCGGCAGTAAACGCTGACGTCCGGGTATAACAACTAACCTCAGGCTTTACCAAGGGGAGCCAATGACCCAGCCTAATATCGCATTCGTCTTTCCCGGTCAGGGATCACAAAAAGTAGGTATGCTGGCGGATATCGCCAAACAGCACGAAACGTTACTGGAGACCTTCGACCGGGCTTCCGAGCAGCTTGGCTATGACCTTTGGGACCTTTCCCAGTATGGCAGCCAGGAAGAAATCAGTCGCACAGAAATCACCCAGCCGTTGTTACTTACTGCCAGTGTGGCGCTTTGGCGGCTTTGGCAGGATCTTGAAGGCGCCACGCCTACTGCGATGGCCGGGCATAGCTTGGGAGAGTGGTCGGCACTTGTGTGTGCTGATGTGGTGGACTTCCCTGATGCTCTTGGATTGGTTCAAAAGCGCGCCAAATATATGCAGTCAGCCGTTCCTCCGGGCGAAGGTGCCATGACTGCGATTGTTGGTCTTGAAGATGACAAGATATGGGAAGCCTGTGATTCGGTCTCCAATGGTTCTGTAGTGACACCGGTGAATTTCAATGCACCGGGGCAGGTCGTCATTGCCGGTGAAGCAGAGGCTGTGGCTCGCGCAGGTGAGGCATGCAAGGAAGCCGGAGCCAAGCGGGCGCTACCCCTGCCGGTTAGTGGCCCTTTCCATACCAGCCTGATGCAGCCTGCCGCAGAAATGCTTGCCCGGGATATCGCCAGTGTTGAGTTCAGCTCACCCAAAATCCCCATTATTCATAACGTTACCCTGTCCTCCGAGCAGGACCCGGCTACGATAAAAGAACTGATGATCCGTCAGATTACCGGCCCGGTTCCCTGGGTATCTACTATTGAAAAACTTGCAGAAATGGGTGTCCAAACTCTCGTGGAGTGTGGTCCCGGACGAGTGCTCTCAGGCCTGAACAGGCGGATTTCACGGGATTTGGATAACCAGGCAACGGATACTCTGGATACCTTGCAAGCCGCTGTCACTGCTACTAGATAACGAAAGGAGACATTGTTTATGTTTTTGGAAGGTAAAATAGCCCTGGTGACCGGGGCCAGCCGTGGGATTGGTGCTGCCACCGCCCAGGTATTGGGAGCCGCGGGCGCAACTGTGATTGGTACTGCGACCACTGAAGTTGGCGCAGAGGCAATTAGCCAGCGATTTCAGGAGCAGAATGTTCAGGGTAAAGGAGCCCAGTTAAATGTCACGGAACCTGAGTCTGTAGAGCAATTGATCAAGTCGATTTCTGATGAATTTGGAGCGCCAACCATACTGGTCAATAATGCCGGTATTACGCGCGACAACCTGATGCTCAGGATGAAAGACGACGAGTGGGATGATGTGATCAATACCAACCTGAATGCTGTTTTTCGTGTCACAAAAGCATGCTTACGTGGAATGACCAAGGCACGTTGGGGCCGAATTATTAATATCAGCTCGGTGGTGGGGAGTATGGGTAACCTCGGGCAATGCAACTATGCAGCGACTAAAGCAGGGGTTGCAGGCTTCGCCAGATCACTTGCCAAAGAAATTGGTGGAAGGAGGGTAACTGTTAATACAGTGGCTCCAGGGTTTATTGATACCGATATGACCAAGGTTTTGGACGATGCACAAAAAGATGCCATGCTTTCTATAATTCCGCTGCAACGTCTTGGAAAACCAGAAGAAATTGCCTCTGTGGTTGGCTTTTTATGCTCCGATGGAGCGGCCTATATCACTGGTGAGACCATCCATGTTAATGGTGGTATGTACATGAACTAGCGCCAAATTGGTGCGTAAAGAAGCCTTTTGCAATATGACCGAAGTATGTAAAATGGCCGCCTCTCGATTTCAGGCCTTAACCAACTTTTAATTTTTAGCATTTCCTGAAATCCACGGTTACTTAAATTTATGGGGAGACCAAAAAATCATGAGTGACATCGAACAACGCGTAAGAAAGATCGTTGCCGAACAACTCGGTGTTAATGAGGACGATGTTAAAAACGAAGCCTCTTTCGTAGACGATCTCGGTGCAGATTCGCTCGATACAGTTGAGCTGGTAATGGCTTTGGAAGAAGAATTCGAAACCGAAATCCCGGACGAAGAAGCAGAAAAAATTACGACTGTTCAACTGGCTATTGATTACATCAACAATAATCTCGCCTAAGTTTAAGTCTGCTATTGCAAAAGCCGGTTGGAGCTATATCCAGCCGGTTTTTTTGTGCCTGTAATTTGGAATTGGCCGTGTCAGATACCTGGTGGGTAAATGGTCAGTGCCTGTCACTGTTTTCGACGGAAAACCGGGGATTGGCCTATGGTGATGGCCTTTTTGAAACCCTGCGTTTTATCGACGGCGATATCCCTCTTTTAAATTACCATCTGGCGCGTCTGGAAAAAGGTGCACAGAGGCTGGGTTTGTCGATTGACAGCGATATCCTGGAATCGTCTATCCGCGAGGCATCATCCACAAATCCAGGCGATTATGTGCTCAAACTGGTCTGCGTGCGCTCCGGCCCCGCTCATGGGTATGCGCCTGTGGGCAGCCGTGCCGATATTCTGCTTAGGCGTTCGCCATTAAAAAAGACAAACAAAGTCCCAACTGAAATTATTGCGACGACGTGCTCGGTGCGTCTCGCTTCCCAGCCTGCGCTGGCAGGAATTAAGCATCTGAACCGCCTGGAGCAGGTGCTTGCGGCAAGTGAAGTGAAAAATGGCGCCAATGAAGGTATTTTGCTCGATAACCGGGATCATGTTATTGAAGCTATCTCAAGTAATCTCATTCTCGTATCGGGAAACCAATGGATATGTCCTGATCTGTCTGAGTGCGGTGTAGAAGGGGTTATGCAATCTTTCCTTAAGGATCAGGCGGATGACCTGGGCGTCAGTGTAAGGACCGAAAAGGTATGGGAAGCACAACTTGGCGATTTTGATGAAATCCTGCTAACCAATGCTGTGAGAGGTGTGCGAAATCTGGGTAAGATAGGGGACGTGTGGGAGACCAGGTCACATACATCCGGTGATCGGGTACGCGCCTATTTGTTGGATAACCTACATGCGGGATTTTGCAGTTTTTAGTCGCCCCGTTAAATTTTTACACAAGGCAGGACCCTGGCTGATTTAGGATCCAAAAGCACATCCAGTGAACATAGACATAAAATATTGGTTGAAAGTCACCGGGCTGGCCATGCTGATGACGGCAGTGGCCTTTCCGACAATCTGCTGGTTTCTCTATCAGGAATATCTTGATACTCAGCTGGATGTGGGACCTGACCCCATCATGTTCCACGTGCCCCCCAATACAAACCTTTCATTGATCGCCAGCGAGCTGAACCAGATGGGTGTCCTTGACTATCCCAGACTGTTTGTCTGGCATGCACGTTTAACTGACCAGACGCTGGTGCAAACGGGTGAATACCAGCTGGATCAGGGGGTAACACCACAGACTTTGCTGGAGAAATTCAACTCGGGAGACGTTCGACTCTTCAGTGCGACCTTTCCAGAGGGAATAACCTTCGCAACCATGCGGGAGAGGCTGGAGGCGGACCCCAACCTTGTCGCGGACACACGAGGGCTCAATGACGAATCGCTCAAGGCGCTGCTGGGGATACAGGTTGAGCATTTTGAAGGCTGGTTTTACCCGGATACCTACGTTTATCCCAAGGGTTTTCCCGTATCGCGTATATTGAAGCAGGCCTATGAGCGAATGAATTCGGTGCTTGAAGAAGCCTGGGCAGTCCGGGATGTGGGGCTGCCGTTGCAGTCTCCCTACGACATGCTGATTTTGGCCTCCATTGTGGAAAAAGAGACCGGTGTGGCAAGTGAGCGAGCGGAAATTGCCGGCGTCTTTATCCGGCGTTTACAGCGAAATATGCGTCTACAGACAGATCCCACGGTTATTTATGCACTGGGAGAAAACTATGATGGCAATATCCGCCGCAGTGACCTGTCTTACGATAGCCCCTACAACACCTACGTCTATGGTGGATTACCGCCGACACCCATTGCACTGCCCGGAGGGGATGCTATTCGCGCAGTTGCCCAGCCAGCGCAGGGGGATAGTCTGTACTTTGTTGCCAAAGGGGACGGTTCCCATTATTTTTCCAGTACCCTTCAGGAACACAATGAAGCCGTGCGTCGTTTTCAGATAGAACAGCGTGCGCCCAACTATCGTTCGGCACCTTCCGGGCAAGAATGAACAACATAATGATCAGACTGAGCATATGAATAGCCGGGGAAAATTTATCACCATTGAAGGCGGTGAAGGCGCCGGCAAGTCCACCAACATCGGCTTTATTCAGGCCTTTTTTGCGGAAAGGGGGATAGAACTGGTCACTACCCGCGAGCCGGGCGGCACGCTGTACGCAGAAAAAATTCGTGACCTGTTGTTGGGGCATGAAGAAGAGATCCTGGACCCCATGGCAGAACTGCTACTGATTTTTGCTGCGAGAGCCCAACACCTAAGCCGGAAAATTATTCCGGCACTGGACCAGGGAAAATGGGTGCTCTGTGACCGTTTCACTGACGCGACGTACGCCTACCAGGGGGCTGGCCGGTCATTGGGTATGTCCTCGGTAGCCGAGCTGGAAAACCTTGTGCAGGGAAACTTACGACCCGATTTAACACTTATTCTCGACCTCCCGGTCAAACTTGGTATGGAGCGCGTTGCTGACCGGGGCGAAATAGACCGTTTCGAAAGTGAACAAGGAGAATTCTTCGAGTCGGTACGTCAGGCTTACCTTGGCCTTGCAAAGGCATCACCGGAACGTTATGCCGTGATTGATACCCGAAACCCACTGGAACAGGTGCAGTCGGATATTGCCCTGGTTCTGGAGCAGATGATCTCATGATCGCGGACTACCCATGGCTGACTGAGTCGTTCGGCAAGGTACGGCAAGATGCCGAAGCTGGCCGAATGGCGCACGCGATGTTGATCACCGGGCCAGCAGGCGCGGGGGCGACAGAATTTGCCTGCGAAGTGGCAAGGTTCCGCCTCTGTGAGTCGCCAGGTCCCGATGCCTGTGGAAGCTGTAAAGCCTGCCAGTTACTGGCGGCAAACAGCCACCCTGATCTTCGTCGGCTACAGCCGGAAGGCGCCGCCCAGAGTATTCGTGTAGACCAGATTCGCTCTTTGGTCGACTTTGTTGCCCAGACGCCCCAGATCGGCAACTGGAAGCTGGTCGTGATAGAAATGGCGCATCGCATGAACCTGAATGCTGCCAATGCCTTGCTGAAAATGCTGGAAGAGCCAGCGGGCAATTGCCTGATACTCCTGGCTACCGAGCGCCCCCAAATGCTGTTGCCGACCGTCCGAAGTCGCTGTGCCCAAATTCGGGTCTCGTCCCCAACGATCAATCAGTCTGTGGAGTTTCTGGCCCAACAGGGGATGTCTGAGGAAGAAGCCCGGCATCTGGTGAGTCTTATCGGTTCTCGCCCATTACAGATTCAGGCATGGGTTGACCAGGATATTCTTCCCCTGTGGAAACTGTCCATGGACAAGCTACAGTCCCTGGACACGGGAAAACTATCCCCGTTGTCCGTGGCCAGCGAACTGGCCAACATAGACATGTCGCTGCTGCTAACCTGGGCAATGCAGTTTATTGCCGGACGATGCCGTTTACTGGCTTTTCAGGATCAATCACGCTCGCGTGCCTATCTTGCGTTTTATGAGCGACTTAAGGCATGCCGAAGGGAACTGGATTCCGGTACTAACCCCAATCCCCAGCTGGCTTTGGAAAGCCTGTTTCTCGAATGGCACGCGGTGATTCAGCGTTAAACCTTTCAAGGCCTGAATTTCATCGGGCCGTTCGCATTGCCTGACAAAGGCTCGCTCTATACAATTCCAGCAAGAATGTCACGAGGTGTTCACTATGGACATGAATATGGGAGCCGCCGGGGGAATCCTGACGCTGGAGCTCAAAGACCAGGCCACTCTATACCAGGCCTATATGCCATTTGTGAAAGGCGGTGGCCTGTTTGTAAACACAGCCCGCCAATACTCCATCGGTGATGATGTGTTTGTGTTGCTCACACTTTTGGAGCAAAGTGAGCCCATTCCTGTGGCGGCCAAGGTTGTCTGGGTAACACCCAAGGGTTCGACGTCTTACCTGCCTGGAATCGGCATACAGCTGAGTGAGGATAATCGCGAACTGATGAACCGGATCGAAACACAGCTCGCGGATCAGCTGAATTCGAAAAAGCCTACTTATACGATGTAAGCGGGTGATTGCAGGTTCTATTGCTGCGTCACGCAATTTTCTTATTTACGCCAGGTTTTTCCGGGTGCGTTTTACGAGCATTTACAAGTAAATGATTGATTCCCACTGCCATCTGGACCGACTTGACCTCACCCCCTATGAAGGTTCTTTGGATGCGGCCCTGAGTGCGGCACGTGCACTTGGCGTTAAAGGCTTCCTGTGTATTGGTATCGGCTTTGATAAAGCGGCAGAACTCATCGACATGCAGGATGGCTATGCCGATGTCTGGCTGTCCCTAGGAGTACATCCTCTTGATCATAAACAGGCTGTTGATACCGATACCATATTGGCCTGGTGTCGGCGGCCTGAAGTGGTTGCGGTTGGGGAAACCGGACTGGATTATCATTACCAGCCGGATACGCGCGAAATCCAGCTGGAATCCTTTGCCCGGCACCTGGCGGCGGCCCAGGAGCTAAACAAGCCGGTGATTGTCCATACCCGTTCTGCCCAAAAAGATACACTGGACTTAATTCGTGCCCAACAGAGCCAGGCGGCTGGTGTCTTGCACTGTTTTACCGAATCCTGGGAAATGGCCTCCCAGGCCCTGGATATGGGCTACTACGTATCTATTTCCGGCATTGTGACATTTAACAATGCAGACAATGTCAGGGAGGTCGCAAGAAAAATCCCGCTGGACCGTTTGCTGATCGAAACAGATGCGCCTTACCTGGCGCCAGTTCCTTTTCGCGGTAAAAGCAACGAGCCGGCCTATCTTCCCAATACGGCCGGGTTTTTGGCTGAGCTGCGCGGGCTTTCCCTGGAACAGCTGGTTGAGTCGACGACCGAAAACTTTTATCGGTTATTCCCCTCCGTGCTGGATAAGGCCCGGACATGGACGGCAATGGCCTGATTCATAAAAAAACAGAAGTTAACTGGAACGCTACATGCACAAGATCGAACTTAAAATACTGGATCCAAGGGTTGGAACTGAAGGCTTTCCATTGCCAACCTATGCCACTGAAGGCTCTGCCGGGGTGGACTTGCGCGCTTGCCTGGATGACGACCTGGAGCTTGCCCCTGGGCAGACGGAACTGGTCCCCACCGGTATTGCTATTCATATTAAAGATCCCGGGTTGGCGGCAACGATCTTGCCGCGTTCCGGACTGGGTCATAAACACGGTATTGTGTTGGGCAATCTGGTTGGATTAATTGACTCGGACTATCAGGGGCAGCTCTTTATTTCAGTTTGGAACCGTGGGAATGAGACATTCACGGTTTCTCCCGGGGAGCGGATTGCCCAGCTTGTGATTCTTCCGGTGGTGCAGGTGGGCTTCCAGGTAGTCGAAGAATTTGGTGAAAGCCAGCGTGGCGAGGGTGGCTTTGGCCATTCCGGGACCCGCTAGAAATTAACCATGCGTTTTTTGCTCGGTCTCGGGTTATTCGCATTGCTTCTGCTGTTGCAGTATCAGTTATGGATTGGTGACGGCAGTCTGGGACAGCGGGCGGAATTGCAGCGTGAAATCGAGGCGCAGGAAATTCGGAACCAGCAGTTAAAAGCGCGAAACGAGATTATTTCCCGGGAAATAGACATTTTGTCCTCCAGTGATGAAGCGATGGAGGAAGTGGCGCGCTCAAAGCTCGGCATGATTGGCGAAGACGAGACGTTTTACCTGATTCCTGAGCAGGATTCGAGGGCATCAGGGTCGGAAGAACCGTCGCCATAATTGTGTACATGAACCATGTCGGAAGATAAACCACGTCCCATTTATGCCATTGTTCCGGCCGCAGGAAGCGGCCAGCGCTTTGGTGGACCGATTCCCAAGCAGTACCTGCCATTGTCGAACATGACTGTCATTGAACACAGTTTGCAACGATTGCTCCCTCGTGTTGATCGCATGGTCGTTGCATTGGCTGATGACGATCAGGTCTTTCAGGGGCTGAATATCGCTTCCCATCCAAAAGTGGAAGTGGTGGTCGGGGGAGATTCCCGGTCGGAATCTGTGCAATCGGCCCTGTCCCAGCTCAATATCGGTGCGGATGACTGGGTACTGATTCACGATGCGGTTCGTCCGCTGGTCAGCAAGCAGGATCTGCAAAACCTGATAAACAGCTTGCAGTACCATCCCGTGGGCGGACTTTTGGCCACGCCAGTGTACGATACGGTAAAACGTGCGGATGATGAACGACAGGTCCTGAAAACCGAGGACCGTCACGGGCTTTGGCTGGCGCAAACACCCCAGATGTTTCGCTATCGAAAACTTTCCGACGCGCTTGCTAAAGCCGGGAATGATGACAGCCTTACAGACGAAAGTATGGCTGTAGAAAAAGCGGGTTATACCGTTCGGCTGGTCGAAGGCAGCAGAATTAATTTTAAAATTACACGACCGGAAGATCTGCAGCTTGCCGAAATGATTCTGGCCAGAGCGGCAGAACAGGAAAAGCCCGTGTCAGACAGGGGAATCAATTGATGAGAATAGGGACGGGCTACGATGTTCACGCGTTCGGCCCCAGCGGGGAATCCGACCATATCATGCTCGGGGGCGTGCGTATCCCACATCATCTCGGTGTGCTTGCACATTCCGATGGGGATGTACTGCTGCATGCGCTTTGCGATGCGATGATGGGTGCCATCGCGGCTGGCGATATAGGCCATCATTTCCCCGACACCGATGAACGATGGAAGGGGGTCGACAGCCGCGAGCTGTTACGAGCCTCTTATCAACTGGTCAGGGAAGCGGGCTATCAGCTGGGAAATGTCGACAGTTGCATCATTGCCCAAAAACCACGTATCTCGCCGCACATTGAAGCGATGCGTCAAAATATTGCCAAAGATTTGGAGGCCGACCTCAGCCAGATCAGTATAAAGGCGACAACCACCGAGAAACTGGGCTTTACCGGCAGGGAAGAGGGCATCGCGGCCCAGGTTTCTGTGCTGCTGAAGGAATCAACTGCTTAACCGGTCTCTGCCTTTGGATTTTCCTGTACAGTTTTCCCGGCGCTATTTGCCGGAATTGCCTCGAACCCGTGGGCGCATTCGAGCGAATAATGCGCATTTCCGGGTGAATGAAATTCTCGGTTTTGAGCCCGATGGCGAGGGAGAACACCTGTATTTGCAAATACACAAGAATGGCCAGAACACGCTCTGGGTTAAGGAACAATTGGCAAGATGCCTGGGTGTTAAACCACTGGATATCGGACACGCAGGGCTCAAGGACCGACATGCAATAACCACCCAATGGTTAAGTGTCTATTTGCCCGCCAGGCAACCAGATCTGCAAGAGATTGTTATTGACGGGGCTGAGGTCATAAGGGCAGAAAGACATCGCCAAAAACTGCGGCCCGGTGCGCATCAGGCCAATCATTTTTCCCTGTTAGTAACTGACATCGAGGCTCCTGAAGGATTGAATGCACTGCTTGAGCATGTTCGGAACCAGGGATTTCCG
Organism: Pseudomonadales bacterium; assembly: GCA_965222065.1. GTDB lineage: Bacteria > Pseudomonadota > Gammaproteobacteria > Pseudomonadales > GM7GCV1 > GM7GCV1. The sequence continues at coordinate 820,127 of OZ244933.1, read as the reverse complement.
AATTACTTTGGAGAACAGCGCTTTGGCCAAAAGGGGAACAACCTGGAACAGGGCTGGCAGCTGCTGCAAAAACGCAAGTTGCGTCATCACAAAAAAAAGTCGATCTATCTGTCAGCCCTCAGGGCATATCTGTTTAACCAGGTATTAAGCGCCCGTATGGAAAATACGCCGGAACAGGCAGAACTATTTGATTCTACCGGGCCACTTTGGGGGCGCGGCCGTCTTGATGTGGGCGAGGCACAGAAGGAATTTGAAATGGAGGTTCTGGGCGACTGGCAACCCCTGTGTGGGGCTCTTGAGTTTTCCGGGTTAAAACAGGAGCGACGGCCACTGTTTCAGTCAGTCCCCGATCTGGAATGGACCTGGCCAGAGCATGACCAGTTGTTCGTGAGTTTTTCATTGCCGCCAGGCTGTTTTGCCACGGCCATGTTGTACGAGTTAATGAATTGGTATGAAGTCGATGACAGAAGCTGATTTTCCCGCTTCCAGTTGGCTGGTGCTGTGGTAGTATCTTCCGAGATGAGAGCCTTGTTGCCTCACATGCCAATAATCCACAGAAACCATAGAAAAAGAGTTAAAAATCCCCAATGCTGAGCGAAATTCAGGGTGTCGGAATGACTTCAAGACGTACCCGCGATCGACTGATTTCCAGGCTCTACGAAGAGGGGATAACCAATCCGCAGGTTCTCGATTGCATACGCAGCCTGCCCAGGCATCTTTTTGTGGATGAGGCCCTTGCCCATCGCGCCTATGAAGATACCGCGTTGCCTATCGGATACTCCCAGACGTTGAGTCAGCCTTATATCGTTGCCCGCATGACAGAGCTTTTACTGTCGCGGGGCACACCAGAGCGCGTCCTTGAGATTGGTACAGGTTCCGGCTATCAAACGGCGGTTCTCTCGCGGCTGGTGAAACGGGTGTATACCGTCGAACGCATCGCCCCCTTGCTGGAAAAAGCCCGTCAGCGTTTCCAGGAGCTGGAATTGCGCAATGTTTTTTCCCGTCATTCGGATGGCGGCCTGGGCTGGCCGGAAAAAGGCCCCTTTGATGCCATACTCAGTGCGGCTGCACCGCGCTCCATACCTGACGAATTACTGGAACAGTTGGGCCCGGATGGGGTGCTTGTGATCCCTGTTGGTGGCGATGAGCAGCAAATGTTGCAGATGGTTGTGCGCGAAGGTTCATCGGACAACTTTGAAACCATTAGTGTCGAACCGGTCCGCTTTGTTCCCCTGCTTTCGGGGTTGAGAGGTTAGGCTTGCAAGCCAAACTGGCTAAATGGCTACAGGGTCTGGCGATTTACCTTCGCGGCGTGGCAATGGGCACCGCAGATATCGTTCCCGGTGTATCCGGCGGCACAATCGCCTTTATTACCGGAATTTACGCCAGACTCATTGATTGCCTGACGGCAATCGATCTTCAATCTATTCGCTTGCTACTGCGTTTCGAGATTAAAAATCTTTGGCGCCGATTCGATGGCACATTTTTAGTGTTGTTATTTGCCGGTATTCTCAGTGCCATTTTTAGCCTGGCCCACCTGATCAGTTTTCTGCTGCAAACCTATCCGATACTGATCTGGTCCGTATTTTTTGGCCTCATTGCCGCCTCGGCGATCACGTTGTTGATTCGGGAAGGGGTTTACCGTTTGTCGACCCTGATCAGTTTTTTACTGGGGGTGGCATTGGTATTGTTGATCTCTGCGCAATCTGTTCATCAGTTAAGCCCCAGTTTGCCGATGGTCTACATGGTCGGCGTGATCGCCATTAGCGCCATGTTGTTGCCTGGCCTGTCGGGTAGCTTTTTGCTGCTGCTCTTTGGGATGTATGAGCCCACACTGGAAGCCGTCAAAACCCTTAATGGAAGCTACCTGACTGTATTTGCCCTGGGTGCTGTGACGGGCCTAGTCAGCTTTAGCCATCTAATCAGCTGGTTGCTTAAACACTACTATGCGACAACCCTGATGTTTCTGATCGGATTATTGTTCGGCTCGCTATACGCTGTCTGGCCATGGCAAGCCCAAAACGGGGCAAATCAGCCGGTTTTGCCCTCCGAATATGCATTGGCCTCCGACCCCATGATTCTTCCCGCACTTGCCTGTATGATTTTGGCCGTTGTCGCGGTTTTGGTGATCGAGTACCTGGCCATCAGGTTCTCTGTGGAGTCGCAATACACCGACTAGTTGGAGATATAAAAAAGCATGAGGAAAAGGCATCGCCTCGGAGTGATTGGATCGCGTTTTACCGGACCCGGTCCCAGAGTCATGTTGGTGACTGCGATTGCCCTTGCAGCCCTGATAGCTGGATGTGCTAGCCAAGGTAATGTGCCCATTGAAGATCGGGCGGCACCCCCTTCCCGGCGTATTAATACCCATGTGGTTGAACGAGGCGACACCCTTTACAGCATTGCCTGGAGATACGAGAAAGATTTTCGCGAACTCGCTCGCATTAATCGTATTCCCCAGCCTTATGTTATTTATATCGGTCAGCAATTAAAGCTTTCGGGCTCTGTGATTGCCCAAGGAAGTAATAATACGGACTCCCGAACAGGTAGTACTTCCACGTCCACGCCATCCAGGCCGGTGGCGACGACTACCAGGGCCAACTCCCCGCCGCCGAGTCGACCCAGTACTACATCCGCACCGACGCCTTCCACGCCATCGGGCATTCCGGATAATGTCAGGGATTGGAGTTGGCCGGCCGAGGGACGCATTGTGACCGCCTTTGGCAGCAGTGAGCTGACCAAGGGTATAACGCTTGAGACGAATGACGGCACCGAAGTGAAGGCGGCGGCAGACGGTGTGGTGGTCTATGCCGGATCGGGTGTGCGGGGGTACGGTAACTTCCTGATTCTCAAGCACTCAGACCTGTTTTTAAGCGCCTATGCCCACAACTCTGAACTGTTGGCAAACGAAGGGGATCAGGTGGTACAGGGGCAGCGAATTGCCCGCTCTGGAAGAGATATGGAAGGCTTGCCGAGGCTATATTTTGAGATTCGTGAAGATGGCAAGCCGGTGGACCCGATCAGGTATTTACCAAGAAGATAGCCTGTGCTCTAATTTTTCAGTCCTGACGATATGTGCAGTAGTCCTCAGGAGTAATAGGGAAGTTATTCCTCCCAATGGCATTTATTCTAATAACAGGGATTTCTAATGCTGTGCATATTGAATTTCTTTAGGCAAAAAAAGCTTGCCTGCGTTTTTTCTCTTTTCTTTTTCTTGTCTGCCTGCGGTGGAGGTGGTAGCTCATCCAGTCAGCCTCCCGGCGGGTCCGGCTCTGGTGGCGGGGCTCGCCAGGAGCCAGAGCCTGAAGCAATTTCGATAGCAGGTGCCGGTGTAAAAGGTGCCCTGGATGGTGCAGATGTCGTTGTCTATAACTTCGACTTTTCTGGGGAAGGGGGGAAAGGGGAGCGAGTATCAGATAGTACAACAGGAGCCAATGGTCGTATTCTTGAATTGAATATACCCTGGCCACTATCAGACTTTTATTTGATTGAATTTGTTGCCAATGGAGACACCATAGACCTATCCACAGGGCAATCCCCAGTAATTGAGCGCCTGTTTAACATTGTTTCGCGTGAGGATGTTCTTAATGGCGAAGCGGTATTTGCTACACCTTTAAGTTCACTTGCGGTCGAATTGGCTTTAATTGAAATGGCAGGAGGGACAGGTCTGGAAGAAGCTCTGCAAGCATCTTCCTTGACTGTTAAATCAATCTTTGGCCTTGGTCTTAATTCTGATGTTAATTTCTTAAAAACCCCCGCACTTTTAGGTCCTGAGACAGATACGCTAGGGCAGCAACTAGCGACGGTTGAGCTGCGTGCAGCAAACGAAGTGTTTGCTACGCTGCTTGTTGAGATGATTAAAGCTGCTGGTTCTGACGATATAGAAACTTTCTTGAAAGCCGTTGCCTTAGACATGTCTGATGGCGAATTAGATGGCGCATATCAAGGTAAACAAGTTGAGGTTTTGACTGAAGAGGCGATGGAGGTCTTTGATAGAGATTTGTTTAACCTGCCTCTTGCCAATATGACAGGTAAAACTGTTGTGAATATTGTAGAAATATTGATTGATGAGGCGATTTTAATATCAGGCGGATCATTTGATACAGCGCCTGTAGGTAATTCGGTATTACCCAGGTTTTCCAGAACAGTGGCGCTAAGCTCGGATGTCGATGGGGATGGCCTGAGAAATTCGGAAGATAGCGACGACGATAACGATGGGTACTCCGATGTTGAGGATGCACTTCCATTCGATAGTTCTGAATATTTGGATACAGACTCGGATGGACTAGGGAATAACATCGATATGGACGATGATGGAGATGGTGTAAATGATGAAGAAGATGTTTTTCCACTAGACTCATATGAACAATACGATTTTGATCAGGATGGTTACGGTGATGCCGCAGATCTGGATGACGACAACGATGGCGTGCCTGACTTTCATGACAGTTTTCCATTTAATCCAAATGAGACAAAAGATTTTGATTTTGACTTGATTGGGGACAATGCGGATCTGGATGACGATAACGACGGGATACTGGACGAAGACGATAATCTTGAAATATCAGCCGCAAAGGATGTTTATAGCCCCACCGAGCAAATTAATATTCGCGTCAGAGGGCGTAATAACAATGGTGATCTTTTAATAGATAACGACGGATCAGAAGACAATGATTGGTATGTATCCTATGACATATATAGGCAAGACGGTGATCAGTTTCGCCATCTGATAGATTACATTAATGATCGATATTCATCCGGCTCTTTTTCTGAATCATTGGGTGCATGGTCTATTCAGTTCCCGGGCCCTGATTATGCAGGCGTATTTAGGGTAGACATCGTTCTTTCATGTGAAAACGACGATGACAATTGTGGAGAAGATCAATGGGAGTATTGGGAAGAAAGTATTTACTTCGAAGTTAATTGTCCTGGAGAGGAGTGCCCGAATATTCCTGATGAAGAGCCTGGTGTAAACATTACTTCTTCTTATGAGTATTCTTTTGTGTCTGATTTTTTGCGGCGGGAGAATGGCGATTTATTGGTTACTTACCGTTCCCTTGGAGATGATGTAGAAGCGTTGGTGAGTATCTCCGAAGACAATGGAGAACATTGGTCGGTACTGTCATCGTTCTCTGGCAACGGTACCAATACCAATCTTATTGAAACAAGCTCAAATCAATTACTGATGTTTGACCGATGTGATTCGGGAGGATTTGGGCTTTGTATCTTTTATTCGGATTATGGGGCCAGCTGGGCAACGATTAACCTGTTTAATGATTCAGACTTTCATGGCTGTGATTTGACAGATTGCGATTCAAACAGGTTTGTCGCGGAATCAATTGTGGAAATGGGGCCAGGTAATTATTTGGTTAGCTATTCTTATAGCGCGGGTTCATTAATAACTTCTGAATGGGAGCAAACGGTATATGTCTCCCAAACTTCAGATTTTTTAAACTGGTCATCGCCCCTTCAGGTCACAGATACAGTACAAAATGATTCTCAGTCTGAGCTCGTGCAATTGGATAACGGCACAATTTTGTTAGCTTACAAGTCTCGTGATAAAAGCACCTTGGAAGTGTTGAGCTCTATAGATGGGAAAACATGGGAAGAAGAATTAACCATCCCAGGTATCGTTGGAACTCCAGACTGGATAACGGACGGGGTAAACGCTTGGTTAGGCTATGCATTAGAGCATGTATATCTCGTGCCGGTTACCTCTGATAATCCTATTGGACATAAAATAACACTTATGGAAGCTCTCCCTTTTGATGCTCAGCTTGAGTATTCAGAAACAGGCGAAGTGCTTTTGGTTTACAGCCTTGATTTAAACAATAAAAGAGATATTTTCTTTGAAAATAAGGGGCTACTCAGCGAGCAGTAGATACAAATCACTAAAAATAGGAGAAAGGGTGGTGTCTTCAAAAAGATGGAGGCGACCCCACCAGCGAATCTCCGGCACATCTGACAACTGTTACCGTTGCTCCCTTCCGGGCCTGGCGGGGTTGGCAGCGTCAAATTGCGAAGGACCAGTGGGGCCACCACAGCGGGCACGCATTATGCGTATCACGCCCTGTGTTTGCAAACCTTCATGAGGGTATAATCCCTCGCTTTATCGTTTTAATGTACGCAAGTTTTTAAGCTTCCTGGAGTTTACATATATGAGTTATCAGGTGTTGGCCCGTAAATGGCGCCCCAGGACCTTTGACGAACTCGCCGGCCAGGAGCATGTACTCAAGGCACTGGTGAATGCGCTGGAAAACCAGCGTTTACACCATGCGTACCTGTTCACTGGCACTCGCGGTGTGGGCAAAACCACCATCGCCCGAATTCTCGCCCGCGCCCTGAATTGTGAGAAAGGTATTACCGCCAACCCCTGTGGTGAATGCAGTGCCTGCCAGGAAATCAATGAAGGCCGTTTTGTTGACCTGATTGAAGTGGATGCGGCGTCCCGGACCAAAGTGGAAGATACTCGGGAGTTGCTGGAGAACATACAGTATCGACCAACGCGCGGCCGTTACAAGATCTACCTGATCGACGAAGTGCATATGTTGTCGACGCACAGTTTTAACGCGTTGCTTAAAACCCTGGAAGAGCCACCCGAGCACGTAAAATTCTTGCTGGCAACCACGGATCCGCAGAAGCTGCCGGTGACCGTACTTTCCCGATGCCTGCAATTTAACCTGAAAAACCTGACCACTGCGCGTATTGAAGAACATCTGGAATACATACTTGGCGAGGAAAAGGTACCGACGGAAACAGAGGCGCTCTGGCATATAGCACGCGCCGCCAATGGCAGTATGCGCGATGCTCTCAGCCTGACCGATCAGGCGATCTCCCATGGTGGCGGCAAACTCAGCGAAGCCGAAGTGGTTGGCATGCTGGGGACAGTGGATCGGCGAAAAATTTACGAGCTGGTGGATGCGCTGGCCGCAGGAAATGCCGAGGCATTGCTTTCCGTCAGTGACTCCCTGGCCGAGTTTTCCCCGGATTATTTCGCGCTGGTGCAGGATATCCTGGTATTGATGCACGCAGTTGCAGTTCAGCAATCAGTGCCTGACGCCAACCGTTTTGAAGGTCTGGACAAGGAAAAAGTTGAAGCCTATGCCAGCGCATTCAGTCCCGAAGAAGTCCAGTTGATTTACCAGATGCTGCTGATGGGACAGAAAGACATTGCCATTGCGCCTGATCTGCACATGGGATTCGAAATGCTCCTGCTGCGCCTGGCGGCCTTTCAGCCGGTAAAGCCCGGTGAGCAAATGTCACCGGTTGAATCGAAAGAGGAACCTGTCAGCCTAAAAAAGCCTGAACCGGAGCCGATTGAGGCTGAATCGCCTCCGGTTATTGCGCCTGTACATTTTGAAGATACAGATGCAAAAGACGCGGGGGACCCAAAAGCAGAGCCGGAACAGGAAACAAAGGCGGAACTAGAGAAAGCACCACGTTCAGAACCTGTTACCGAAATCGCGCAAAACCAGGCTTCCAGGGAATCGCCGATCTCCAGAAAAAAGGCAGCCAGTGATGCATCGGAAGATGAAGACGTTGAAGATCTCTTGCTGGAAACAGAACAACTTCTGGCCGAAGATCTGGCTGACCAGCTTTCCGAAATGCCTAAGCCTCAGCAAGAGGAAAATACAGAGCCCCCGACCTCGGTTGTTGAGGAGCCACAAGATGACGAACTGGTTAGCCCGCAAACTTTGTCAGAGCTGGCCCCGGAAAACTGGATAGCTTTATTTGGTCACTTGCAAATAGGTGGCATGCTAAAAAGCCTGTGTGCTCATTTGGTGTTGGAATCGGTGCAAGAGGAGAATCTGCAATTTGTCCTCACCGAAGAAGGCCAGGCAATGTTCAATGATGATCACAAGCAGAAACTGGCCGAGGCGATTTCAACCTATTTTAGCTCGCCGGTTGCAGTGAGTATCAAGCCCGGAAACTCGACGATGGAAACACCGTCAAACTATGCAAAGCGACGTTACCAGGAAAGGCTGGCTGAAGCGGAACAGAGCATTATGAGCAGTCCGGTGGTTCAGAAACTGGTCGATGAATTTCAGGCCGAGCTGGTACCGGGCTCCGTTCGATTGCACAGATCACAAACAGATAAAACACGTACCGCTTGATTGGCGTTATAGAGAGGCATTATGAAAGACTTTGGTGGCCTGATGAAACAGGCACAGGAAATGCAGAAAAAAATGCAGCAAATGCAGGAAGAAATCCAGAATATGGAAGTGGTTGGTGAGGCAGGGGCCGGAATGGTCAAGGTCACCATGACCGGTCGTCACGACGTAAAGCGCGTGGCTATCGACCCTTCGCTGGGTGAAGAAGACATGGAAATGCTGGAAGACCTGATTGCTGCAGCGGTAAATGATGCTGTTCGCAAGGTCGAGGTGGTTTCACAGGAAAAAATGAAAAGCATGACTGGGGGAATGCAGCTACCGCCCGGATTTAATTTACCTTTCTAGACTGGTTTTTTATCACAGCACCATGAGTTTTAGCCCGCTTCTCACCAATCTGATTGAATCTCTGCAAACGCTACCGGGAGTTGGCCGTAAGACGGCCCAGCGAATGGCTTTAAGCTTGCTGGAAAAAACACCCGACAAGGCGGCACAATTAGCCAGGGATATCGAGACGGCACTTGAAAAGATAGGCCGCTGTTCCCAGTGTCGCAACCTCACGGAAAGCCCTGTCTGCAGTATTTGCGAGGATGCCCGGCGCGATCAGACATTACTCTGCATCGTGGAAACGCCGATGGATGTGATGGCTGTCGAGACAGCGGGCAGTTTTCGCGGCAAATATTTTGTTCTTTATGGCAAGCTCTCTCCCCTGGATGGCATTGGTCCGGAGGATATCGGGATCGACCAACTGCTAAAAATGGTGTCTGCAGAAGGGGTGCAGGAAGTTATCCTGGCCACCAATTTGACGGTGGAGGGCGAAGCCACAGCTCATTACATTTCCGAACAGCTTCGTCGCCTGGATCTCGATCACCCAATACAGCTTACCCGGATTGCCCAGGGGGTCCCGACAGGTGGTGAGCTGGAATACGTAGATGGCAATACCCTGAGTCAGGCATTTGCCGGACGAAAGGTCTACAGCTGATCGCTGCAGACGTCGACAATTTTTACCCTGAGTATCCGGTCTTTTGAATTCACACCTTAAAGAAATTGATGTTACTAGCCAGGCAGAGTTGGAACAGCTTTGTGAACGATTAAAAGAATCCGACTGTCTGGCGTTGGATACTGAATTTGAGCGCAGTAATACCTACTACCCGATCCTGGCGCTTATGCAAATTGCTTCGGAAGAAGAACTGGTATTGATTGACCCGCTCGGCATTCAGGACTGGAGCAGCTTTGCTGCCTTATTGCAGTCCAGAGTATCAATCATCATGCATTCCTGTAGTGAAGACCTGGAAGTGTTTCGACGATACTTTGGTGTGCAGCCGGCGCATCTGATTGATACCCAGATCGCCTGTGCGTTTCTGGGCAAGGGCGATGCATTGGGCTATGCAAATATGGTTCAGTCGATGCGAGGCATTGAACTGGACAAGTCCCAGACCCGGTCTGATTGGCTACAAAGGCCACTTAGTCCGGCACAGAAGACCTATGCGCGAGAAGATGTGCGCTGGTTGCTGGATATTTACAAGGGGCTTGAGGCCGAACTGAACGCCTGTGGGCGTCTCGCGTGGGTTCAGCAAGAGTGCGATGCCATGCGAGATAAATATTTGTCTGAGCCAGGCCCGGAGCAGCAGTGGCTGCGTATCAAGGGTCTGGGTCGAATGAGTCCGGATTGCTGGCCCACTGTGTTTGCACTGGCTGAATGGCGTGAAAACCTTTGCCGAAGGCTGGATAAGCCCAGGGGCTGGATTATGAAAGATCCCGAACTGTTGGAGATTGCATCGACCAGACCACAAACCATCGAGCAGCTTTCCAGTATCAGGGGCATCAGCCAGGTGACCCTGAAACGTAACAGCGCAGCCATTTTGGATATAACCAACAATGAGTCGCTGCCAGTGCCGCCCAACCAGCCTGTGCCCGAGCTTGATCCGAATCAGCGCCCATTGCTAAAACGACTTCAGAAGATCGTTAATGACAAGTCTGAAGAGTTTTCCCTTTCGGCCCGCTTTATTGCCAACAAGAGCGACCTGACCGAGCTTATACAATACAAAGCGGGGAGGACTGGGTTAACATCGCCTCTTTTGCAAGGCTGGCGAAGTGAACTGGTTGGTGCGGAACTGGAAAAAATATGTGAGTCATCGACATGAATGAAGAAGTGATACTTTGCGATGCGTACAGAACGTCCAGCCGTGAAGAAACCTATTTGTTTGTGGACAAAAAGGTAGGCCTGGAGCGTGTTCCGGAGTCCTTGCTGCAAAAATTCCCCAACCCGGAGCTGGTGACCACATTTAAACTTTCCCCGGGCAGGAAAATGGCCCGTGTCGATGCGGCCAAAGTGTTGCAGGCGATTCATGACCAGGGGTTCTTTTTACAAATGCCACCACCTAAAGATGCTCATTTGGCGGCCATCTCCGCTAAAAATGAGAAGCTTCAGAGGTAACGGTGGAACGCTGGTGGGAACAAAAAACCCTTGGGGAAATGAGCCGGCAGGAATGGGAGAGTTTGTGTGATGGATGTGGGAAGTGTTGCCGTATTCAGTTGCAAGATGATGTAGGTGTGCGGGCGACCACATCAGTCGTTTGCAAATACATGGATACAGAGCATTGCTCTTGCACTGTTTATAAGGAGCGAACCAGCCTGGTCCCGACCTGTTTAAAATTGGGGCCGGATAATATTGATGAGATTGACTGGATGCCAGACACCTGTGCATACCGGCTGATTCGGGACGGGGTACCCTTGCCGGAGTGGCATCCCCTGGTTACCGGAGACTCTGGCTCAACCCGGAAATCGGGTAATTCAGTGTATGGCAGGGTAATCTCTGAAGAACAGGTAGATGAAGATGAATTGGAAGAGTTTATTATTCAGTGGCACGACTAGTGAGGTTGACGCTTTGACCAGGACGGAAACAGTAATCTAAAGCGAGAGGTTTGGCAGCTTGTATCAGCAACTTTATATAGTGCTTTGGGCCGTTTATGGCTTGAGTGCCGTCGTGGCATTCTGGCTACTCTGGGGGTTTACTCGCTGGAAAGGCAAGGCCCGTTATTTTGGCGGGTTGATACGCGTACTCTATGTAGTTGTCATGGCGACGCCGGCGCATCTGAGTTCCGTTCCCGATTTGATTGCACCGGCAATAGTGGTTGCGCTCTTTGATTATCTGCAGGGCTTTGAAAAGGGCGCATTTAATGCAGCGCTCAATCTGGGACTGGTCAGTTTTTTGGCGATATTGCTTTATTCAATATTCTTCCTAATTTTGTTTTTTGTGCATTCCCGAAAAAAGTCCTGAATAGTAGTATTACCTGCCAACAAAAAAGAAAAAAGTGTACAGGGGGGATATGCAGCTATCCGAAACCAACCAGGCTGTTGCACGAGCACGTGAACGGCTGGGCATTCCTCAGGAGTTAGGTGACTACCAGATTCGGGATTACCTCGCCCTGTTTGAACATGCCCGTAACGAATACGCTGACCGCCCTGCGTACCATTGTCTGGGGCATACGCTCAGCTTTATTGAACTCGACAGACTGAGCGATCAGTTTGCCGCCTATTTGCAGTCGCTCGAATTTATGGAGCCCGGCGACCGAGTATCCCTGCAAATCCCCAACCTGTTGCAATGGCCTGTCGCGGCCATGGGTATCATCAAGGCCGGTTTCATTCTGGTGAATACCAACCCGCTCTATACAGACAGGGAGCTCAAGCATCAGCTGAATGACTCCGGGGCCAAGGTCGTCATCAGCCTGACCAATATCAGCAAGGAGCTGGAGGAAATTATTGACCAGACGCCTGTGCAGATGGTCATACTGACAGAAGTGGGAGATCTGCTGCCGTCACCGCGCCGCCAGATCACCAATTTCGCACTTAAGTATGTGCTGAAGCAGGTGCCCCGGGTTGCCTTTGCTCATTCGATGTCCTTTCTGGATGTGCTGGCACAGGGCGCGAAAAAATCCCTGTCTCCGGTTCAACCCAAAGAAGAAGATGTAGCGGTTCTTCAATACACCGGTGGAACTACCGGCATCTCCAAAGGCGTGATGCTGACGCACAAAAACCTCATGTCCTGTATGTATCAGGTGGCCTGTATTTATGAGAAAGCGGAGTGGACCAAAGGCGAAATGCGGATGGTGACCCCTCTGCCGCTGTATCACATCTATGCGTTCAGCGTGTCTTTCAATCACGCACTGTATAACGGTCACGAAAACGTCCTGATTCCCAACCCACGTGATATCAAGAAGTTTGCCAAAACGCTTAAAAACACACCTTTCGACGGCATGACAGGCTTGAATACCCTGTTTAATGGCCTGATGAACAACAAGGATTTCCAGGATATGGATTTTTCCCGGGTAAAACTTACCCTGTCCGGCGGTATGGCACTGTCAAAGTCTATTGCCGATCGCTGGGAAGCATTAACCGGCGCAAAAATATGCGAAGGCTACGGACTGACAGAATCGACGGGAATTATGGCGGTTAATTCGCCGGAAGCCCCCGAGCTGGGGACTGTGGGATGTATCTTTTCCAGCACGTTGATCAAGATCAAGGATCATGATGGTAAAGAGCTTGGTGTGGGCGAAGAAGGTGAACTCTGGTTCAAGGGGCCAACCATGATGGCCGGCTTTTGGGACAAACCGGACGACATGGATGAGCTCCTGGATGAGGACGGGTACATGAATACCGGTGATATCGCCCGGATTAACGACAACGGCTATCTGAGTATTGTTGACCGAACTAAGGACATGATTGTCGTCTCGGGGTTTAACGTGTACCCCAATGAGATTGAAGATGTCGTCATTGCCCACCCCAAAATACAAGAATGCGCCGTGATCGCCGGTAACGATGAGGATGAAGGTGAGTATGTTCGGCTGTTTGTGGTCGCCGATGAAAACGAGATTTCCGCCGATGAAATTCGCAAGTATTGCCGGGAGCAACTGACCGGCTACAAAGTGCCGAAGACAGTGACCTTCGTCGACGAAATGCCCAAATCCAATGTGGGCAAAATATTACGGCGAGAATTACGCGAGCAATATCCGGGCTAGATAATAATTCGGTGTCAGACCTGTAATTATTTAACGTGTCTAGTTTTATACTTATCTACAACTTTAAAATAATTACAGGTCTGACACCGAATTACTCAGTTCTAACACTATTTTGAGTCGACGAGCTCCGGAAAGTTTTTATCGGCCGCCTCGATTCGTTCAATTTTATCCGGCAGCCATTCCTGCTGGATTCTGGCGTTGTAATTCAGGTACAGCTTGCCTTCGTGAATATGGAACTGTTCGGGATCAATCCCCGCCAAATCGTCATTTGATACAGCATAGGCACAATACCCGCCATACTGGGGGGCATATTTTTCCGGATTTTCAAGAAACAGCGCCAGATGCTCTTCAGAAGCAAAGCGCCAGTTGGCGCCCATCCACTCGGTTTGATATTCCCTGTCGCCTTCAACTGCTTTCCCCTCGGTGAAATAAGCCACGGTGTCGTAACCTTCTACGGCCAGGTTGCCTATCCAGGTGGTGTTGATGGGATCGGCGGCAATCACATGCTGAGAAACCAAAAAAAGAATCAGGGTGAGAACAGCTTTTTTTATATTCATGGGGAACTCACAGGTCAGATCAACAGGCGGGTGTCCTTATGACTTCGGTGTGGGTTCAAAGTTCGTACAGATTCTGGATTACCCGCTTTTCATTGTAAAAGTGGAAAGGCAGTTGTTAATCTCCGGACCACAAATCATTCATGGGGAAAACCATCATGCGCCAATTTGTCATTGCTTTGACTATGTCTGTCTTAAGCTTTTCCCTTGTTGCCCAGCCTGCAGGGGACAAGATTCGTGAAGCCATGAGTAGCGATATTCGCCCGGCCGGGGACAAGGCCAGGGATATCTACAGAAAACCGGACCAGGTATTGACCTTTTTTGGACTGGAAGAAGATATGCGGGTGATTGAGATCATGCCGTTCGGTGGTTGGTACACCAAAATTCTTGGTCCCGTGCTGAGAGAAGAAGGCCAGCTTTACACCACCCAGCCAGACCTCGGTCAGTACAGCGCTGCACTTGACCCTACTCTGGAACTTCCCGGTATGGATCGAGTGGTCAAGCTTGATTACAACGCCCGGGCGAAGAATTCACCGGATGAACGCATGATTGGCCCGGGTGGCGTCTGGGATGTTGAGCCTGTCGACATGGTGCTGACATTCCAGAACTATCACAACCTGGGATATGAAGACCGCATGGCGCTAAACGAGGCCGCATTTGCTGCACTCAAGCCGGGTGGTATTTACGGTGTTGTCGACCATACCCGACGACACATGCAAGGCGATGAAGGCTTTAACCGCCGTCGAATTGATCCGGTTCTGGCAATCGAGGAAATCCAGGATGTGGGCTTTGAACTGGATGGATACAGTGATGCGCTCTACATGCCGGATGACGACCTGACGCTTGAAGTAGGCCAGCCATCCGTCAGCGGAAAATCAGACCGATTTGTCCTGCGTTTTCGCAAGCCTGAATAAGGTCAGTTATTCGTAGCCATCAATACCCAGTGAAGTGAGGGTATCCGGGTCGGGAAATCCGTCGGGTATCAGTCCCTCACTGCGCTGGTATTCACGCAGGGCCGAGCGTGTTTGAGAGCCCATCACACCGTCGGGCGTGCCGGAATCAAAGCCGAGCTCATTAAGCTGTTCCTGCATTAAGCGAATATCGGCAATACGAACGGCGGCATCCTCGGGAGGCATATTATCCAGTGTGCCTGCTCCACCAATACGATCAGCCAGGTAACCGACAGAAAGCGCGTAGGATTCAGAGCGATTCCAGCGCATGATCACATCGAAATTATCATAAATCAGAAAGGCTGGCCCCTGGTGTCCCGAAGGAACCAGGACCGCAGCCTGCATCTCCAGGTCCGGTAACATGGCGCCGTTTGTCTGGCGGACACCCAATGCGCGCCACTCGCTGAGTGATTTGCGATTATTTCGACCCGCCTCTTCATAGGGAAAATCGTCAGCCAGTTGCACTTCGCGGCCCCAGCGCTCTTCCCGTTTCCAGCCCAGGGATTGCAGAAAATTCGCTGCTGATGTCAGGGCGTCGGGGATACTGTTCCATAAATCCACTTTGCCATCACCATCCCCATCCACGGCATACCGTCGATAGGACGAGGGCATGAACTGGGTATGGCCGACAGCGCCAGCCCAGGACCCGCGCATCTGCTCCGGTTCCATCCCGGTGTCATTGAGAATATGAAAGGCATGAATCAGTTCGCCGGTAAAGAATTCCGAGCGGCGGGCATCACAGGCAAGCGTTGCCAGGGAATTTAGCGTCGACATATTGCCCAAATAGCCACCAAAATTGGTTTCCAGTCCCCAGAACGCCACCAGGTAGCGCCCGGGGATACCATATTGATTGGTCAGGTCCTCCAGCAATGAACGGTGTTGGGCCATTAGCAGCCGACCCTGCATTACACGGTAGGTGGTGACCCGGCGATCTAGATAGTCGGCGAACGTCTGGGTGAACTCCGGCTGGTTTCGGTCCAGCTCGATCACTCGCGGCTGGATATCCAGGTTGGCGACCACATCCTGGACAATCCATTGGGGCAAGCCATCTTCAGCGGCTCGTTGACTAATACGGGCTTTGCACTCCGAAAAATCATCTTCCTGGGCAAAAACATGGGTGCTCGCGAGAGCGCCTGCTAACAATAAAAATAAACGCATATTCATGGATGCCTAGATAGCATTTTGACACTGTCCTGAGCAAGTTAATTGGCTGTATTTTTTATTCAATTGTTTGGGCATCAAAAATGCGCTAGGGAATCGATATTGGAAATACTGACTCTGGGTTAACGCTGCATGGAAAGATATCCAGGCAGCATCTCAACCTTCTGAAACCAGCTTCGTATCCCGGGGTACTTGTCCAGTTCAAACCCTCCCTCGTGGGCCACATGGGTATAGGCGTAGAGGCTAATATCGGCAATCGTTGGCTGATGACCTGACAGAAAATCAGTCTCCGATAACTGATCTTCCATGACATCAAGTGCCTTGTAGCCACCTTCATGTTTTGACAGGTATTCCAGTTCGCGTTCTTTGGGCAGGCCCAGATACTTGTTTATAAAGCGGGCCACAGCAATATAGGGTTCGTGGCTGTATTGCTCGAAAAACTGCCACTGCAATACTCTTGCCCGTTTCAGGCCACCCTCAGGCAACCAGTCGGTGCCTTCGGCGAGAAAGTTGAGTATGGCGTTGGATTCCCACAGAAACTCCGAGTCGCCAATTTGCAATACCGGGATTTTGCGGTTTGGGTTCATCTGTTCAAATTCCGGCGTTCTCGTTTCGCCTGCCAAAATATCAATGTGTATCCATTCATGCTCAATATCGAGAAATCCCATCAACAACTTTATTTTGTAGCAATTGCCAGAAAGCATGTCGCCGTATACGCGATACATATCTGTGTCTTTTATTCTTTTTAGATGAACGCTTATTGTAAGGCTATAAACCGATATTGCTGAGTGTTTTCCGCTTGAATGGAAAAGTTCCAGGTCGAATAGAAAATGCGATTAGGGTAGTATTGCGCGCCTTTAAAAACCGACAAGTAACGGTTCATTCTTGAAAAAATCATCGTTCCATTTTGATTTGCCCGAAAGCCTGATTGCCATGCGGCCGCTGCCAGAGCGCAGTAGCAGTCGCTTGCTGGTGCTGGATGATAAAGGCAAATGCCAACACAGGCAGTTTTCGGATCTGGCCGAATTTTTATTGCCTGGCGATCTGCTGGTATTTAACAACACCAAAGTGGTGCCAGCTCGCCTTTTTGGGAAAAAGATGACGGGCGGATCTGTAGAAATTCTGGTGGAGCGTTTGCTTGATGAACACCTGGTACGTGCCCAGGTACGTGCCAGCAAGTCACCAAAGCCGGGTACAGAAATTATTCTGGAAAATGGTGAAAGGGTCGAAGTCACCGGACGTGATGAGGACATGTTCCTGTTGCAGGCTGGCACTGCCTGGATTGAGCTGATGGAGTCGACCGGTCATATGCCTCTGCCCCCTTATATCGATCGCGAAGACGACCAGGCGGATCGCAGTCGCTACCAGACTGTCTACGCCCAAAAACCCGGTGCCGTTGCGGCACCGACGGCGGGCCTGCATTTCGATGAAAATCTGTTATCCGGATTGGAAGAACTGGGTGTCGAAACGGCCGAGGTTACTTTGCATGTGGGGGCAGGAACCTATCAGCCGGTGCGTGTTGAGGACATTAACGACCACCGGATGCATTCGGAATGGTTGTGTGTCGATGATTCCGTGGTGGAAAAGGTGCGACGAACCAAGGCCCGGGGAGGGCGCGTCATCGCGGTGGGCACCACCTCGGTACGGTCCCTGGAAACCGCGGCATTGAATGCCGGGAGGGCGGAATACCTTCAGCCATTTCAGGGCGATACCGATATTTTTCTCTACCCGGGCAAGGAATTTCGGGTCGTGGATAGGTTGATTACCAATTTCCATTTGCCGGAATCAACGCTGTTGATGCTGGTCAGTGCGTTTGCCGGCTATACCGAAATTTTGGCTGCCTACAAGGAAGCC
Source organism: Pseudomonadales bacterium (assembly GCA_965222065.1). Taxonomy (GTDB): domain Bacteria; phylum Pseudomonadota; class Gammaproteobacteria; order Pseudomonadales; family GM7GCV1; genus GM7GCV1. The sequence continues at coordinate 802,482 of OZ244933.1, read as the reverse complement.
GTGGATAATAACTACCGTTTTTTTAGCTATGGCGATGCCATGTTGCTCACCCGAAACCCCAATGCGGTCAAGGATATTCCTGCATGAGTATAGAACACCGAAAATGCGATATGACCTTTTCCGTCAGCAACACTGATGGCAAGGCTCGTCGCGGACAGATTGCCTTTCCCCGCGGAACCATCGAGACGCCGGCGTTTATGCCGGTGGGAACCTATGGCACGGTCAAGGGCATGTTGCCACGGGATATTGAGGCAACCGGGGCGGAGATTATCCTGGGCAATACCTTTCATCTGATGCTGCGTCCGGGCACAGAGATTGTCCAGAAACATGGAGGGCTTCACGGCTTTATGCAGTGGGATAAGCCTATTCTCACGGATTCCGGCGGTTTTCAGGTGTTCAGTCTGGGGGATTTGCGCAAAATTACCGAAGAAGGCGTGTCCTTTCGGTCACCGATTGATGGTAGCAAGGTGTTCCTCGATCCAGAGCGTTCCATGCAGGTCCAGAAGGAGCTGGGGGCCAATATCGTGATGGCGTTTGATGAATGTACGCCTTATCCCGCAACCAGGCAGCAGGCGTGGGACTCCATGGAGCTTTCCATGCGCTGGGCAAAACGCAGTCTGGATGCACACGGCGATAACCCCAACGCGCTGTTTGGCATTATTCAGGGAGGGATGTACCAGGACTTGCGTCTCGAATCTTTGCAAAAGCTGACAGGTATCGGATTTGATGGCTACGCAATCGGCGGGTTATCGGTCGGGGAGCCCAAAGAAGAAATGCAGGGAGTGCTGGATTATCTGCCGGATCTGATGCCCGCAGATAAGCCGCGCTATTTGATGGGCGTTGGTAAACCGGAAGATTTGATTTATGCGGTCATGGCCGGCGTCGATATGTTTGACTGTGTTATGCCCACGCGCAACGCCCGCAACGGCCACCTGTTTACCTCACAGGGGGTTGTCAAGATCCGTAATGCGGTTCACCGCGATGATACCTCTGCCCTTGATCCGGAATGCCATTGTTACACCTGTGCCAATTTTTCCCGGAGTTATCTGCATCACCTGGATAAAACCGGGGAAATTCTTGGGTCTCAGCTCAATACCATCCACAACCTGACGTACTATCAAACGCTCATGAGCCAGCTGCGTAAGGCCATTGAGACGCAAACCCTGACTGAAACGGCCAAAAATATTTTATCCGGTTATGCGCCCAGGGCGAGCATGGAGAAAACGGACTGATTTTCGGGGGGTTTTCCTAGGTTTCGGACACTCAAACACTATATAATTCGCGGCTGTTTTTTTGGATGCTCTAAGAGAGTTAGAGCGCACTCACTACAATCTGCGTCCTTCATGAATAAATATCCCGTTTGGAAATACTTGCTGCTGATCGTCGTATTGGCAGGATCCTTTATTTACGCGTTACCCAATCTTTATGAGCCTGATCCCGCCGTTCAGATCAGTGGCCAGAGTGGCGCAACGGAAATTCAATCCCGCACACTTGAAATAGCCGAGCGAGCCCTGGAAGAGGCCGGTATCAACCATTTCGGCGGGCTGGTTTCCGAAGATGCCAAGAGCGCGTTGATTCGGGTCGATACCATGAGCGATCAGCTATTGGCCAAGTCAACCATTCAGCGTGCACTGGGTAGTGAGTATGTGGTTGCCCTCAACCTGGCGCCTACAACGCCCGAATGGCTGCAAGAACTGGGAGCCCAGCCCATGAAGCTGGGCCTGGACCTTAGTGGTGGTGTGCACTTTTTGATGGAAGTGGATATCAACGCGGCGGTGAATGCCAATCTGGAAAGTGTATCAGGACAGGTTCGCACGCTGCTTCGGGAAGAGGGTATACGCTATCTGAGCCCGGAGGTGACAGACGACCGGGCCCTGTCAATTAGTTTCCGTTCCGCTGAAGACAGGGACAGGGCCTTGCAGGTAATCCGCGATGCCCAACCTAACATGCTTTTTGAGAGTATCGAGGAACCGCGCTATTACAATCTGGAGATTCGCTATCCGGAAGCCCAGGTAAGCGACATTGAAGAGCGGGCGCTGCAACAGAATCTCACGGCGCTAAAAAACCGTGTGAACGAACTGGGTGTTGCCGAGCCCCTGGTTCAAAGGCAGGGCAGCAATCGGATTGTGGTGGAACTGCCGGGAATACAGGATACCGCCGAGGCAAAGCGTATTATCGGTAAAACGGCCAATCTGGAATTTCGTCTGGAGTACGACCAGTCTGAAAGTAACTTTTATGAAGAATTTGAATGTCGCGATAATACCGTTTGTATAGGAACAGTTCGTCTCGAGCGCCAACCTATTGTGACAGGTGAGTCGGTAACGGATGCCAGTACCGGTTTTGATGAAAGCGGTATGCCCCAGGTCAATATCAGTCTGAGCTCAGATGGCGGTGCCCAGATGCATCGTGCGACACGCAACAATGTTGGTCGTCGCATGGGTGTGCTCTTTATCGAGTATCGTAACGAAGTTGAATACGTCACGGATGAGAACGGCAATGAAGTGGCCGTTACCGAGCAAATCGCTGACCGCAGGGTCATTAATATGGCGACCATCCAGAGCGCACTTGGCGTGTCTTTCCGGATTACCGGGGTTGGCAGCCAGTACGAGGCCCAGGAACTTGCATTGTTATTAAGGGCAGGTGCACTGGCGGCGCCCATGACCTTTGTGGAAGAGCGTACCGTTGGTCCCTCGCTTGGGGCGGAAAATATCGAGGCGGGCGTTACCTCTGTACAAATCGGCCTGTTACTGGTCATGATTTTCATGCTGATCTACTATCGGGTGTTTGGCCTGTTTGCCAATATTTCCCTGATTGCCAACCTCATTATCCTGACGGCCGCCATGTCGACTATTGGTGCCACGCTCACCCTTCCGGGTATTGCCGGTATCGTGCTGACGCTGGGGATGGCCGTCGACGCCAACGTGCTTATTTTTGCCCGAATCCGTGAGGAACTGAAAAATGGCGTGCCGCCGCAGTCGGCAATCAGCGCCGGGTTTGACCGGGCCTGGACGACCATTCTGGACGCCAACCTGACGACCCTGATTGTGGCAGCGATTCTTTACCTGATCGGTTCCGGCGCAGTACAGGGCTTTGCTGTTACCCTGTTTTTCGGGATTTTGACGTCCATGTTCACCGCTGTCGTGGGAACCCGTGCCCTGGTTAACCTGACCTACGGCTATCGAACCAGAATCCAGAAACTCTGGATTTAGGAGTAAGAAACATGTCTGAATTTAAAGTTATTAACTTCATGCGGACGCGCAAGATCACGGCCCTGATTTCAATCATTGCTGTGATCGCTTCCATTGCATCAATTAGCATGCAGGGCTTAAACCTTGGTCTGGATTTCTCCGGTGGAACGCTGATTGAACTCCAGTATGACCGACCTGCCGATGTCGAAGAGATACGCGCTGAACTTGTCACCCAGAACCTGCCTTCGGCAATGGTGGTTTATTTCGGCTCGGATAGCGATATTTTGATTCGTGTGCGGGATAACCTGGGACAAGAACGTGCCGAGGCACTGGCACAGATCCTTTCCGAAAATTCCGGCGCTGAAATCGACATACAACGTGTGGAATATGTCGGCCCACAGGTGGGCGAAGAACTGCGCGAGGACGGCGGCCTGGGAATGGTAGCTGCCCTTTTGGTGGTCATGCTTTATGTAGCAATCCGTTTCCAGTACAAATTTTCCATCGGCGCCGTGGCGGCACTCTTTCATGATGTCATTATCACGCTGGGCCTGTTTTCCATTTTCCGTTGGGAATTTGATCTGACAGTTCTGGCCGCGCTACTTGCGGTTATTGGCTACTCATTAAACGACACTATTGTGGTGTTTGACCGTATACGCGAAAACTTCCGATCGCTGCGTGGAAAAGAACCTGACGAAGTGGTGAATATTTCCCTGACACAAACCCTTTCCAGAACAATAATTACAGGCCTGACCACCTTACTGGTGTTGTTTGTGCTGTTTATTATGGGCGGTGAAATGATTCATTACTTCTCCCTGGCGCTGATTCTGGGCATTATCATTGGTACCTACTCATCCATTTTTGTGGCATCCAGCCTGGTATTGACGCTCAATATTGAAGGCAAGGATCTGGTGCCGGCGGAAGAGGATGACAAAAGTAAGGAACTGACCGAGGAAGTCCCCTATTCCTGATCGGGTTAACGTTTAAAGGATAACCTGCCCGGTTTAGGGCAACTGGAACCTGCGCTGGCTGTATACTGAATCAGCCAGCGGAGCTCAGGTGCCAGGCAGGATTATTCAGGCGTCCGTATGCCCTTGCCGGTAGCCGCCCAATAGAGGCCGCCGTATATATGCTCCACAAATAGCCTGTCACTGTAGGTGGCTCCCAGATGGCCCAGAGCAGTATAGAATGCACGGCCGCCATCGTATTCGTGATACCAGGAAACAGGGTGAAACTCGCCCATGCCGCCGCCAGCCGCGCGTCCCCAGTCGACATTTGGATCATAGGTTGATTCGTCTACTGCCAGAATATAATTGAGCGTGTCTATACGCTCTTCGCTGAATTCATACCATTCTTCAGTAACGAGTAGACGATCTGGCATACGTTCGGTACCGGGGAAACTGCGATCCAGTACTTCGATCTCGGCGCTCTGGATCACCGGATGGATATGGAACATCCGCCCCACCATCCTGGTGTACCACTCCCAATCGTATTCTGTATCACTGGCACTGTGTACACCGACAAAGCCCTTGCCGGACTGTATGAATTCTTCCATCGCCGCCTGCTGATCGTCATTCAACACATTACCCGTGGTAAGCATGAACATGATCACATCGTACTGCTGGAGATTTTCAGTATTGATTCGTGAAGCATCCTCGTGCCAGTCGACATTGAAATGGTGCTTTTCTGCAAGTGCTTCCATGGCATCCACGGCGTCGTTGATGGACTTGTGGTGATAACCATCTGTTTTAGTAAACAGCAAAACGTTAAATTGTTGCGCATTGGCAACTGCGCTAAATAAAAAGCAGGCAGCCAAAACCAGACTGCGGCAAAACATGGTGTTATACATTCATGATCTCCAGTGACTCAGTTTTTTATGAAATTGAATATAGCCAAAGTTAATATAAGCCAATGATACCTGCTGTTGGGATTGGCTGGTTAATTTCATTACTGCATTTTAGGGGTAGAGTCTTTCATCTGTATGCCGCAAGGATTTTCGGACGTTATGATCCAGCCTGAAAAAACAGTGATCAGCCAATGACGTGGTAGACTCAAGTCATTTATGAACCTATAGGGAACAAGCACATGACATTCAGTATTGATCAAGACCTGTTTGATATGATGAAAAACCAGCTTTACTCGGCGGTGCTCTGTGACGCACTTGACCAGGTAGGTTTGCGTGAACAGGCCATGCGGGCTGACATTCGCCCTGTCTACCCCGTGGCAAAAGTTGTCGGTCGTGCGCTGACGGTTCAGTCGGTGGATGTTTACGAACCGGACACCAATATCTATGAGCATGAGATCGCTGCGGTGGATAGTCTCAGGGCAGGGGATGTCATGGTGGCCTCGACGCAACAATCCACACGAACCTGCCTTTGGGGAGAGTTACTCTCAACGGCGGCAACAGCCCGGGGTGCGAATGGGGCGATCATCGATGGCTATACCCGCGATGTCCGCCTTATCCAGGAAATGCAGTTCCCTGTATTCTCGACCGGCATCTATCCAGTGGACTCCGCCGGGCGGGGGATGGTCATCAGTTACAACACCCCGATCAATTGTGGTGGTGTCGTAGTGCATCCCGGCGATATTATCTTCGGCGACTACGACGGTGTCGTGGTGATCCCTGAGGACGCTGCCGAGGAAGTCATCGCCAAGGCAATCCACAAGGTTGAGGGTGAAAATATGACCCGGGATGAACTACGTCAGGGCGCTACCCTGCGCGAGGTATACGACAAGTACGGTGTGCTGTAACTGCGATATAATCAGAACCCGCTCATCCATTGTTGGAACCAGCCGGGTATTTGGCTTGAATACCCGACAAGACGATTCTTTGCCGCCGGAAGAGAAGGCGGTAAGCAGAAATTAACCGGGAGGTGCCTTATTCCTGATAGGGCCAGTGGAGGTTTTGCCTATCATGAATGAACTCATAGGAATGTTGCCATACGCCGAAAACGGCTGGTTGGCATTTATAACCCTGTGGGCAGTCCTGGTTGCTTTCCATGTCAGTGTGCACTTTGGAACAGCCACGGTGCTGATTGCGCTGGCCCGGTCACAGAGGTGGCGAAAAATACAGGCGCGTGAAACACGTGTTCCGGCAATGACGGAAATACGCGAATCTTTTGCGGGTTTTCTGGGAACACCCCTGTGCCTGAGTCTTGGACTATGGTCCCAGTATCAGGGCTGGGCAATGGAGCCAGTGACCACGGGCTTCTGGACGGTCCTGGTTTTCTTTTTGGTCGCTACCCTGATTCATGATCTCTGGTTCTATTCAATTCATCGCTTGCTGCATACCAAATGGTTGCTCAAGTGGCATATTCCGCACCACAAAAGCCCTGTGCCAACCGTTTGGACTAACGATCGTTTTACTTTCCTGGATGTGGTGTTAACCCAGTGCTTCCTTACCTGGATTGTTTTTGTGTTGCCTATTCCGCCACTGGCCCTGGTGCTTTACCGGCTCAGCGACCATGTGAAAGGGCTGATCGGTCACAGTGGCTTTGAGTTTGCAGCCAGCAAACTGGCGATATGGCCCATGCCGTTTGTGTGTGTGACCCATCACGATGGCCACCACGAACTTTTTAAGTACAATTTTGGCAACACCTTGAGTATTTGGGATCGTTTATTTGGCACACTCGATCCGGATTACGATGACAAGGTCATCGCTGTACGTGAACGACTGGCTGAAAAACAGCCCCCCTCAAAATGATCGACGTATCTACAACCGGATTAATAGATGCCCTGGTACCCGTGGAAGGGGTCTGGCTAAAGTTTGCACTGGTGTTGGGCTTGTTGTACCTGATACATATTGTTTTGTATCTGGGTATGGGCTATGCCCTGACCGAGTTGAACAAGCGCCATCCGGAACGCAAGGTACAGTCACGCGAAACCAGGGTGCCAGTGTCGCGTGAAATTCGACAGGGATTTATTTCCTTATTGGGCTCGTCCGTCTGCCTGACGCTGGCGCTACTTGTTCAGTATCAGGGATGGTCCATGACCCCCATGGATATCCAGTTGCCAACTATCACCGGTATTGTCTGGCTGGTGGCCTTCTTTGTGCTTTCTGTTGTTTTGGCTGATATCTGGTTTTACGCCGAACATCGCCTGGTGCACTGGAAGCCGCTGTTCTTTATTCATCGGGAACATCATCTCAGTCCAGTACCCACACCCTGGACTAACGAGCGGTTTACGTTCACTGAAGTGATGATGATTCAGTCTTACCTGTTCGTTGTTCCTTTCGTATTACCGATCCCGGCTGTCGTCCTGGTAGCGCATCGATTTTATGACCAGATAAAGGGCATGTTTGGTCACGGTGGCTACGAATATTTCGAAGGCGCCTGGGCACGCTGGCCATCCCCGTTTACCTGCGTGACTCACCACGATGCACATCATGAGAAGTTTTCTGTCAATTACGGCAGTTTCCTGACGGTTTGGGACCGGATGTTCGGGACGCTGGAGCCGGGCTATGACCAGAAGGTTGATCGGGTCACTGAGCACTATCGCTCGCTTACTCCCTCAGCGAGCCCTGGCAAGAACATGGAATCAGAGTAAAACCTACCCTGATTCGGTGTTTTTTTCTGACTGCTTGCGAGCGGTAATCTTCATGTAAATCGGGTGTGAGGGCCTTGTTGTCAGGCGGCATACCGGGCGAAGCTCAGGATCTGATTCGATCTCAAATTCAAACTGTTGAAACAGGCTGGCCAGGATCAGGGGCCCCTCCATCAGCGCAAAGGCCGCACCGGGGCAAACGCGGGGTCCAATTCCAAAGGGGAGGTAGGCGCGCTTGTCGACCTTGTCTTTTTGCCCCCGGGAAAAGCGCCTGGCGATAAAGCTGTCCGGGTCTTTCCAGAATTGCCTGTGCCGATGAATAAGCCAGGGTGAAACCACGACCATGGCTCCTTTTTTCATGATCCAGTCGCGCATGGGCGTGGATTGGGAAAGTTCGCGAGTAAAAAAAGGAACCGGCGGATAAAGCCTGAGTGCTTCGGCAAACAGATCTTTGCTGGTTTCCAGCTTTTTTAATGCCTGATAATTGATTGGCTGGTCGCCGAGTTGTGTCCTGATTTCATGCAAAATCAGATTGTGGGCAGTGCGGTCCTGTCGAGTCAGGAAGATGGCCCAACAAAGCACCGAAGCGGTTGTTTCATGGCCGGCAAGAAAAAGAACGGCAATCTCATCAACCAGTTCTTTCTCGGTAAACCCTTTTCCCTGTTCATCCCTGGCTTCAATAAGCTTTTGCAAAAGATCATCTTTTTCAATATTGGAAGTCAGGCGGTTTTGTATCAGTTGGTTTAGAACTTCACGAATCCTTCCCGCGTATTTTTTGCCTTCCCGGCTGACACCGCCCGGTAGCCATCTGGGCAGCCCGAGTATGCTTTTTAGGCTAAGAAGGGGCAGCGAATGCTGATAATTTTGCATGCTGGTGAATAGGTCTTGTGCGACCAGGCTATCCAGCTTTTCCGAAAAAATAGCCCTGAAAATTGCATCGGCAGTAACGTGGGACAATTCAGCCTCAAGATCAAAGTGATGTCCGCCGGTTCGATTGTCCAGGCGGGTGATCATGTCATCCACAGCACCATTGATATGATCAAACGTCGTTGTGGGTGTCAGTGCCCGAAAGGCGGGCTCAACCATGGCCCTGCGACGGTGCCAGGTCGCCCCGTTTGATAGAAAAATGCCATCACCCACCAGTGGTTCAAGAGCCTGACGTAGTAACTCGCTTTTGGGAACCCGATCAGGCATTTCAATCAGTAACTGACGAAAATTTGCCGGATTGTTGATCAGGAAAATGTCGCGAAACAGCATGGGCTGTCGTGACATTTTCAGTTGATAGGATTTTTTATCAAAAATAGAAAAAAGGTCACGCTTGGCGCCTTTGCCCAGCACGTTAAAGCCTGTTTGGCCCTTGTAGATTTTGGGTTTGGGGGGATGAAAAGGGCAGCCTGATTCTGGATTCTTCATCTGATTATTTGCACTGTTCCGGGTTTTTTAGATAAGCAAAAACCGGCGCCCGGCCTGTCAGCATCTTGAAGTAGTCAAACGTGATTGCATAGTCGGAAGAGAGTATGTACTGCATATGAATCCATAGCAGGTTTCGCCTCAGTTTTTGAAATTTATCGGGATTCAGGTTCTTTTTAAAGTTGGCGGATCGATAAATTGGTCGAGAGGAGCCTTCTTCGGGCCGTAATTTTTCGTCACAGGGGTTCATACGCTGGGGACAAAAGGCATCAAAGGCGGAAAATACTTCTGCCCATTGTAATTGCTGGCTGTCGCGCAACTTTCGATAAACCTGATTTTGTGCATCAAAATGGGTTTGGCTGCAAAGCTCCAGTTGGTATACCGAGCCCATGCAAACCAGGGTTAACGATTGCTCCTTGAGGCTCGGCCGATCAACCAGGATGGCGGCAACTCGTGAGGCGAGCACAGAGCCTGAACTATGACCGACGATCACATATTCGTCGGCATCACTTTCAAGAATCTGTTTTTCTATCAAGTCGGCAAAGGCATCAAGACGTTGGGCCATTTGTGTCTGAATGGGATCCTTGCCATCGAGAAAAAACCGGGAGCTGTCAAATATGCGGGCGATATTCTGGTGCCGGTATTCCTTTTCAAATATTCGCCAGAGAAAGGTCACAGGTATCAGGGAGACTGGCGCGGAAATTAGTGTCGTCAGCCCCAGGCTGGTCAGCAGCCAAAAGCTACCGGCAAACACCAGACATAAACTTGCCAGGGCGACATAGACAAAGAGCCAGGGGGCCAGGGCAACCATCCAGGCCCATTGCACATGGCGACAACTGGGACGCAGGATTGACCGGATGGCTTTTGGGGTGAAATAGACCAGCAGAAAATAAAACTTCCAGCGAGATATGCGGCTGTGTGGCTGCAGAACGTCCGCGTTATCGAGAATATCGTAGGTGAGCTCAAGCTCGTCCATATTCACAACAACACGGTGGTAAAGTGTCTGTATATCGGTGCCGGATACCCTGGGTTTCAGCCTGTTCAGGCGTGCGAATCGAAGCAGGTGCTTGCGAAACAGTTTTTCATAGAAAACCGGCCCGCGCGGCTCATAGCCGGGAATGTAAAAAACATGCCGGCGATAAATACTCACTTGATAATTTTATCGCCCAGATGCTGTTTAACGATGGGCAACATTTCCTTGTAAATTTTCGGGCTGGCAGCAAGTAAATTGCCTTTGGTCATATAGGTCTCGCCACCGGACAGATCACTGATCAGGGCGCCGGCCTCGCGGAGCAACAAGACGCCTGCGGCAATATCCCAGGGTTTGAGGTTCATCTCCCAAAAGCCGTCAAATCGGCCGGCTGCCAGATAGGCGAGATCCAGTGATGCCGCGCCTGGTCGACGAATGCCCGCCGTATTGTTTGCCAGTAAGGCCTTGCAGGTGTCGAAGTACTCGTCGGCATATTTGAGTGTTTCCGGTGTAAAGGGGATGCCGGTCACCAGCAGGGCACCAGTCAGAGATTTGGGGTTTGAGACCCGGATTTTGCGCCCGTTTAACGTGGCTCCCTGACCTCGGGAAGCACAGAATTCGTCGCGTTTAACCGGGTCGTAGACCACGGCGTGTTCCAGCTTCCCCTTGTAACGACAAGCAATAGAAACGGCAAACTGGGGAATACCCCTGACAAAATTGGTGGTGCCATCCAGTGGATCAATAATCCATTCATATTCGGCATCCTTTGGCCCGTGTTCACCCATTTCTTCACCGATAAAACGGTGTTTGGGGTGGGCGTTTTTAATTTCATCAATAATGGTTTTTTCGGACGCGCGGTCGATAGCTGTAACAAAGTCGTTGGCGCGCTTTTTTTCCACGGGAATGGCGTCCACTTCTCGAAAAGCCCGATCAATAATTTGCCCTGCTTTTCGCGCGGCGTTTAGGGCAATGCGTAACATCGGTTGCATAAAAAATCTGCTTATATAAAAGGGGTAGTCGGCTTTTGGGGTCGGCGGCGATTCTAGCAGAATCGCAGAGATAATTGCGTTCGAGTGTGGTATCCGGATAATCGCCACTCCGAATAACGCTCTGGAGTGACTGATCTTGCGAAATTTGAATAATGTCCGTGTCGTTTTGGTAAACACCACGCAGCCCGGGAATATCGGCGGTGCAGCCCGGGCCATGAAGAACATGGGGCTAAATCGACTGGTACTGGTTCAACCGGAAGTATTCCCTTCAGACCGTGCGATCTGGCGTGCCGCAGGCGCTTCAGAGCTTCTGGAATCCGCTGTGGTTGTCGACAGTTTTGATCAGGCTATAGCCGACTGTCATCTGATCGTTGGCACCAGTGCCCGGGAGCGCCGAATTCCCTGGCCACTTGTTGACCCACGCGAATGCGGTGAGCGGATATTAAAAGAGCCAGAGGCGTCCGAAATTGCCCTGGTGTTTGGGCGCGAACACAGTGGGTTGACCAACGAAGAGCTACAGCGCTGTCATTTGCATGTCCATATACCATCCAACCCGGAATACAGCTCCCTAAACCTCAGCGCGGCGGTCCAGGTGGTTGCCTACGAACTGCGCATGCAACTGCTTTACGCGGACGGTGAGTTGCCTATCCGCGAGCAATGGGACGAGCCACTGGCGTCGAGCGAGTCAGTCGAGAGGCTGGTGGAGCACTTTGAACAGGCCATGGTAAAAACCGGTTTTCATAACCCGGATAACCCAAGGCAGACCATGACCCGCCTGCGTCGCATGTTTAATCGTATCCGTCCGGATGAGTCGGAGGTCCAGATTCTCAGGGGCTTTTTATCCAGTACGGAAAAGCGGAACTAGTGTTCGCCGGACGCTATGAAGGCTGGTTGATTTTGTTATTGATCAGCCGGTCGACAGCTTCTTCAACGGCATTATCCAGGCCCGGCTGCTGATAGTACGTTCCCTTTAGCTGAACCGTATCGGCCAGGGCCTTAATGAAGGCATCGCGTAACGGGATGTCCGGGTGTTGCGGATCATTCCAGAACTCATCCAGCGGCTGCCTGCTGACCAGTCCTTCGATGTTATAAATGGCTTGACCGAGTATTTTGGTGGCTATGCCTTCCTGTAAAGTGGCAATGCCGGTTGTACTGTTAATGGTCACCACGCCCTGGGCAGAGTAAAGCAGCTTGTAAAGGTTCCCCCCATCGAGAAAATGGACACGGTCAAGAATGTTCAGACGCCTGGCATCAGACAGCACCAGATGTTTCCACTTGAAGGGGCTCGGGTCGAGAGGGTGAATTTTAACCACCAGGTGAGCATCGTCCGGGGCAGCATGTGCGAATGACCTCAATATATCTTCCATCGGCTGTTCGTTGCCGGTATAGGGAGAATAGGCCTGAATGGAGTAATCATGTTGCAGCTGTAAGGGATACACAAAGTAGCGTATATCGCTTTTGCTGATCCAGCGCACAAATTCATTGGCTTTTGGCTCGACCCACCTGCGGCGAACAAGCCGCAGCAGAATGCCAAAATAATCCTGGACCGGGTTATGGCGCCGGAAATTATCGTAGCCCGGGAATAATGCCCAGCCTAATATGGCGGCAAAGTGGTACAGGACATCCCAAAATGCCTGATTGAAGAAAGAGTCCTCGTAAACCTTGCCCATTTCCCGATGGCGACAGCGATCAGCCAGCTCCAGGATAGCCCCGGGGTTTTTGGGAAACAGGGACTCTGTAGACATGCCATTATGTTCAAAGGTGATCCAGTCGGGGCGCAGGTAGCCAAAATCAGTGACGACAACCTGGATACCCTGACGCTGGGCAATTTTGATGGCTATCTGGTGGTATTCACGTTGCTCGCCGAGCAAAAGAATATCGGTAATCCGGTGGTCGTCCAGATATTGCCCAATCCAGTTTTCCCAGCGTGATAGTGAGCCACGATAATTGGTTGTATGCGTGCATTTCCAGTGAAGCTGGTCGCCCAGATTGAGATTGATTTTGAAAATCCGGTGTCCCTGGGTTTCCAGCTTCTTTGCCAGGAGGGGAAAAAAGGGTGAAATCGGCCCCTGCAAAAAGAGGAAATGGCGGGCTTCGGGCATATTTCTTCGTGGAGATGCTCGTCTGTTGGTATATTTCCGCTTGTTGTGTGCCCGGAAGAGCATTCAGAATGCGCAGAATCGATGCGCGACATTACGAATCTGCTGTTCGTTAGTCAAGGTAAACCTGCATGATTTCAGGTTTCGGGTGGCAATTCATTGTTTTTGGAGGAATTTTTGCAGAAAACCATCGCAAAAGAGGTCCGTTTTAACGGCAAGGGCATGCATAGTGGACGCAATGCCATTGTGCGCCTGAAACCTGCACCGGCTGGCCGTGGAGTTCAGTTTCATCGACTGGATGGAAAGGCCTCAGATAACTGGATCCCGGCCCTGTGGAATCGGGTCATTCGTTATCCGGCCTGTACCTGTATTGCCAATGAGCAGGGGACCTCGGTTCGTACCATAGAGCATTTAATGGCCGCCTGTTATGCCACGGGCATAGATAATCTGGATGTTGAAATTGAAGGAGAAGAGGTTCCGATTCTTGACGGCAGTGCGTTGCCTATTGTCGAGCTCATCGAATCTGCAGGAACACAGGCACTGGGCAACAAGCGACGGGTGTTGGAGATATTGAAACCCGTTCACTATGAGAATGAACACCGAAAATTTTCATTTGAGCCCCATGACGGGTTTGCCGTGGATATCAATATTTATCCCGGCGAATACGGGCACATGCCCTGGACAGGCGAGATGACACCGGAACTATTCCGCCAGGAAATTATAGCGGCCAGGGCGTGGGGCCGATTGAAGGATATCTGGCTGCCAAAGCTGGTGGGGAACTTCCTGAAAAATCCTGTATTGCGGGGAGCGGGTTTAAATACGGCGGTTGTCTATGCCTTTGGGCGGCCGATAAACCCTTCCGGGCTCAGACATGCGAACGATATGGTTCGACACAAGGTGCTGGATATCCTGGGTGACTTGCAATTGGTCGGGGGAGATATCAAGGGCAAAATCACCTGCCATTCGTCCGCTCATGTGACCAATCATGCCGGTATGGCCACGCTGTTTGGCACCGAAAGTGCCTGGCGCTGGCAATCAGAATAAACTCACTGTCAGTCTCTCGATATCAACGATTTCAGGATCCCCCACCCACCGTATCGGGCTTTCATATACCACCGTTTTATCAATGAACTGCTGAGTGGCGTGTGACCAATTTCAGCCAGTTCTTTTTGTAACGCCTTTAGTGATCTTATGGTGGTTGTAAATTCCCGGGTATCGGGATTGATATATCTTGGATAGCGAAGATAGACCCCGGCAACAAGTTGTTCCACGGTTAGAGCTCTTCCGCGGTTTCGCATGGCTCGGGTACTCAGGTCCCGGGTAAGGCCCCAGCCGGCGTAAAAGGGCCGGCCATAGGTTGTGGTGGGAATACCCCGAAGCAAGGCTTCAAAGCCCACCAGCGACGTCATCGTGTGAACCTCATCGGCAATGACCAGGCAGGCGTGAATATGGGCATAAGGCTCTATCTGATCGGCAAAATCCTGATAATTTCCTGTTTCCCTGATGTTTCCTGAAACGATGTCCGGATGTGGCTTAAATAAGATGTAGGCATCGGGATTGAGACGCCGCGTTTCTTCCAGCAGGGCCATGTTGGTGGCCACGCGGTCACAGCCTCTGGCAATAGAGGCATCAATGCCCACTTGACCGGGAACCAGAATCAGTTTTTGCGAAGCCGCTTTATTCGTCTTCACCGGTTTGATGTCGCCGACGTTGTACTTGCTTAACCCACCATTGACGATGGTATCAATCAGCTCCCTGGCCTGGTGTTGTTCCAGCTCGGAAAAGTCTGCCGTAGCAAGGATGCGCTCAAGATCGGAGCCCGATTCCGGGTCAAAATAGATTCCGCCATGATCAATAACCAGTGAGCGCGGTGCCGTCCCGTACTTGCCCAGATGGACAGAGCGGATAAAGCCGTCTTCCATGGTGGCAATCTCCAGTCCGCTGTTTCGGGCCAGTTCAACCGATTCGCTATCGGCATTATTCCCCCAGACCAGCAAGCGGACGTTATGGTCGATGTCTTCAGACGTAAGTCTGGATTTGAAGCGAACACTGTTCTGGTCACTGCGCAGGTAGTCGCGAACATAACTGTGCTTCCACTGGTCGAAACCAAGGCAGATAAACTGCCCGCGATTTTGGCGCCAATAGTGTTTTTGGCGGATGATGTGGTCAATGACCGTTTCCAGCTCACACGTGGCACCGGTATCCGGGTCGAAATAGGTGCTGTAAAGCAAATACGCGGCGGCAAATACTTCTTCCAGTGACCGTTTTGCACTTCGCCTGTCCAGCGTTTGCCGATCTTCCGTCAGCCCCCACCCGGCATAAAATGGCATGCCATAGCAACGTACTTTTTTCCCCGCCATACAGGCTTCAAATCCCATTTGTGAGGTAACACACCAGACTTCGTCGACCTGACTGATCAGGCTTACAGGATTACAGGAGTCGGCAATCGGCCGAATATCCTGGGTTAAGTCGCCATGTGCCAGATAACCCTGTTTCTTGCCAGTGAGTACATCGGGATGGGTTTTGACCAGGATCTCTGTATCCGTTTCAGCGAGGGCATCCTGCATCATCTGTGTAAAGCTTTGCTCACTTGCCAATCCGCCCGAGATGGACAGGTCATTGGCCGTCTGGTCCACCAGCAGTATTCTGCGTTTTGTTGCCGGATCCAGCGTGATTTCGGGTGCGTTGTTGTACTTGGAGAGCTGGTGCTTTTGAATCAACCCAATACAAGAGGCTGCCCGTTCTTTGAGGCCGGCCAGCTGTGTTGATCGCTCATCTTTTCCATTGAGTATGTTTTCCAAATCGGAAGGATGACGGGCGTCGTAATAGATACCACTCCAGTCACTGACGAGCGAAAGTGAGCGACTTCCTTCAACGCCCAAACCCAGGGATCGGATAAAGCCATCCTCCAGACGCAGGACATCAATCGGTTTTTTCCGGCCGATCTGGTCTCTGAAGGCCTGACGCTTGTTACCCCAATCCACGATCAGGTCCACCCCGCGAAGCTGCCATGCGAAATTCAGGCCATGGGTCGATCGATGATGCCGGGCGCCAGTAAATAAAGGCAGGCTGGGGATTGAGGCGATGCCGTCCGACAGGCACAGGGCACACTGGTAGTTTTTTTTGTTTGAATTAGGCACAGGCGGTTTTTATTGAGTCCGGAAGAGATCCATATTTGACTGGTGAAATTGGTATGATTGCAATGTTCAACATGTCACCCGGGTCCATGAAAAAAATATCAAGCGTACGTCGGTTTCCCATCTGGTTTTTGGAAATCTTCACCGAAGCAAAATCTTTTGAGGCCAACCCCCTTATTGGCAGCCAGCGACTTAATCGTCTTGGCCTGCACGTATTACGGGTTATTCTGGCGCACAGTTTAACCGGAGTTCGCCGATTTATCCTTGGTTTGGGGCTTCCGTCGGACATGAAAAAACAATTTCGCCAGCGCGGTTATATCATCATTGAGCAGGCGTTGTCGGAATCCGATTTTCAGGCGTTGCAAAAAGAAGCCCAGGGACCCTGGCCTGAAGTGCGTTATTTTGTCCAGGGCGATACTACGACGGAGTTTGTTTATCTCGACTCCCGCCGCCAACAATCACTGCCCGCTTGCAGAAAGCTGGCAGGAAATGCGTTTCTTAATCGGGTCATGAAGTATGTGGCTGCCTGTGGATTAACCCCCTGGATGGATTTTCTACGGGTGGTTAATGTCGGCGGCGCGCGCGACGATGACCCGCAAAAGTATTTTCACTCGGATACATTCCACCCGACCATGAAAGCATGGCTGTTTCTCGAAGATGTTGATCGCGGGAAGGGGCCATTTGAATACGTTGAGGGGTCGAATCGACTGACCTGGAGACGACTCAAGTGGGAGTATCGACAGAGTCTCGGCGTAAAGGAGGAAGGAGCGGCCTACGCCCGGCGTGGGTCCTTGCGGGCCAAGGAATCGGAATTGGAATCACTGGGCTACGGTCCGGTTAAATCCATGGAGGTGAGGGCAAATACACTGGTGGTTGCCGACACCTACGGGTTTCACCGACGTGGCGAAGCCAGCCCCAATACCACCCGGCTGTCGATGGCTTTCAGTAATCGTATCAATCCGTTTTTCCTGTTGCCTGTGCCTGGCTGGCGATGGCTGGACCGGCTTGCGGAAAAACAGGTGAACAAGCACCATGAATCAACCACCAAGTGCCGCTCGCCTGTCTGATTTGGGAACTAAAAAGGGCGGCGGGATTGTTCCCATAGATCGGTGAAGCGCCAAAGGGGTTGTTGAAGCTGATTTGCCTGAGGGGGTGTTGGCCAGGAATCGTATTGATCTGTCACCGGGGTGTTTGTCACCGCTGGTTCTGTTGTGTTCCCACGTATCCATTCCTGAAACAGCCTGAGGCCGACGCGGAACAGTTCGGTGTTGTGCCAGAATACCGAGCGGCTGGGGATCACAGATATGCTGGTCTGCGCCAAAATCTTCCCGGTATCAAATTCGTCTGCCATTTGATGCAGGCTAACGCCCAGTTTGTTCTCATTATTCAAAAAATAATAAAAAACGGGATCAACTCCCTTGTAGGCAGGCAGCAAGGCCGGGTGTAGGTTTACTGCTGCACGAACAGGGATGCTGAGCGTGGCAGGGGATAGCTTCAGGTTAAAGAAACTGGATAACAAGACATCCGGCTTGTTTTCTTTCAGCCAGTTTTGCACACTCTCTGAATTTATGTCTGCGGAACGAAAATCGGGAATGCCATATTTCCGGGCCAGCTGGTTTATGGTTGGCAGGGTTCCGGGAATACGCAGTCCATCAAACACTGTGGTTCCCATGGCGAGATAGCAGGCATAGTTGAGGCCGGAAGTCCGGGCAATGCGCATGGCATCGCCAATAAAATGGCCATGTCGAGTGCGCGTGCGGGTTGAAACGAACAGGCCGACAACGTCGACGTCTTCCATTTTCAGCAGCGCCTGAAGACTCAGACTGCCACATATTCCGCCGCTGGTGCACAGAAGGACACGGGTTTTGGTCACGGTTGCCTTTCCCCGGGGAGTCCCCTAAATTTTTGCCAGTTGGTCCCGAACAATGTTGATGGTGTGTTCTATCTGCTCTTCGGTATGTGTGGTGCAAATGAAAAACCGCAAACGGGCGGCACGCTCTTCCACTGCCGGGTAAATGATTGGTTGTACATTAATCCCTTTTTCGAACAGAAGATTGGACAGGCGAGTCGCCTTGATTGAGCTGCCAATAATCAGCGGAGTGATAGACAGGCCCATGCTTAGGCCGGTATCCAGTCCTGCCTCATCGGCACGCTGTTTGAAAAACTCGCCATTGTGCTGAATGTGGCGTACCCGATGCGGCTCCTGCTCCAGTATTTCCAGTGCTTTTAGTGAGGCCGCAGCCAGGGGTGGCGAAATACCGACACTGTAAAGAAAACCTGGTGCCGCAAATTTGAGGTGGTCTACCAGTGCTTTTTCACCCGCAATGTAGCCGCCACAGCTGCCCAGCGTTTTGCTAAGCGTGCCCATCCATATGTCGACGTCAGAACCGGCAATATCGAAATGCTCGGCGATTCCCTTGCCACGATCGCCCATCACGCCCAGTGAATGGGCTTCATCGACCATCAAAAACGCTTTATGGCGCTTTTTGATGTCGATAAATTTGGGAAGGTCCGGGTAGTCGCCATCCATGCTGTAAATCCCTTCGGTCACAATCAGGACGCGCTGGTAATCCTTGCGGCGTTCCGACAGGATGCGGTCGAGGGCTTTCCAGTCATTGTGGGGGAATGACAAGCGAAAGGCGCCGGAGAGCTGGATTCCCATCAACACACTGTTGTGTATCAGTGAATCATGGATTACCAGATCGTTGGGTCCAAACAGGTAGCCGATGGTTGATACGTTGGTGGCATGACCACTGACAAAAACCACTGAGTCCTCGGTACCATAGAATGCGGCCAGCTTTTTCTCCAGCTGTCTTTGTATGGGGCGTTCGCCCGATACCGGCCGACTGGCAGACGCTGATGTGCCGTACTGGTCAATAGCGTCCTTGGCTGCCTGCATGACTCGTTGATCACCACTGAGTCCCAGATAGTTGTAGCTGCTGAAGTTGATGCACTCTTGTCCGTTGACGACCGAGGTATCGGCGGCAATACCCTCGTGGACCCTGAAAAAGGGATTTTCCAGCCCAAGTTGTTCTGACGCCGCCTTCTGTATCAGCATGTCCTTGTAATTTGGATAGCTGTCAAAGCGGCAAAGTGCCGGGTCAATTTTCAGGCGTCGCTCACTGGAAAAACGGGAGTGGGCGTCCTCCTGATCCTGCTGTTTGCCAGCAGACTCGCTGCGTTTATCCAGAGCCGCTTGTATCAGCCGTTCCTTGGCCTGGCCGGAAAGGCCAAAAAGCGATTTTTTTTCTTTGCTCATACTCTGGATACCATATCCCTTTACAGGATGTTGCTGCTTTTATCTGAGGATTTCATTTTACTGCTTAGCTCTTCCAGGCCTTCATCACCAAGATTTTCATTGTGAACACTGGCGAGGCGACGGACACTATCAGAAGACTGGGCATCTTCCTGCTCTGTCTCGGTTCCCATGAGTTTCTGGATAATGCGTTCCGATAAACGCAGTATAGAGGGTCCTTCTGACAAGGCCATGGCAGGCATATTAACGTTAAAGCGTTTTTCCACAGCCATAGCCAACTCTACACCCATCAGTGAGTCCATTCCCAAATCGAAAACGGAAGCCTGCTGGTCAAGTTTGTCTGCAGGAATACGCAGAATATGGCCTATTTCGCGAGAGAGTAACTCTGCGACCTTGGCCAGTGCCTCTTCGTGATCAAGTCCTTTGAGTAATTCGCGAATATCCTCGCCCTGATCTTCGTCGCCGCCTTGTCGGGCAGCAATCCAGTTAAGGATTCGATATTGGTTGGCACTGGATATTGGCAGAAAGCGCTTCATTGGCCCCCAGTTAATATCCATCACGGCACATCCTGTGCGGTCACTTAATAACAGCTCCTCGAGGATAGAGAGCGCATGACTTGATGTGAGAGACGATCCCCCCAATCTCGCCTGCAATGCATCCTTAACCTCTTCATTCCTGGCCAGGAAGCCGGCGTCGCTGATGGCCCCCCAGGCAACAAACAGGCCACAAAGCCCCTGGCTTTTGCGTAATTCAATAAGGCCTTCAAGCGCGCTGTTGGCCGCCACATAGTTGCCCTGACCCGGGTTGCCAAAATAGGTGGTTACCGAGCTGTAAACCACAAACATATCCAGCGGTTGATTTTGGCTGAGTTCGTGTAAATGCCAGCCGCCAATCACTTTGGGATCAATGACCTTACGCATGCGCTCCGCGTCGAGGTTTTGCAACAATGCATCATCGAAAACAGTTGCTGCATGAATGATGCCTTTTAGTGGCGGCAGGGAGGTACCAAACTTTTTGAAAAGTTCTGTCAGCTGTGCCTTATCGGTGACATCCACGGCCAGGCAAGTGAGTTCAACATCCATTTGCACCAACTCATTAAATGAGTCAATGGCGTTTTCTGGTGTAGCGCCGGACCGGCTGATTAACGTTAGATGCCTGGCACCTTTACGGGCCAGGAACTTTGCTGTTTCCAGTCCAAAGCCGCCCAGCCCGCCGGTTACCAGGTAAGTGGCTTCGGTATCCAGTTGCAAGTGGTTTGCCTGCTCTTTGACTGGCCGCTTAACTTTGGGCAGGTCCTCATAGTTGATCAGGATCTTGCCGATCTGTCGGGCCTGTTGCATATAGCGGAAGGCCTCTTCCGCTCGTGTCGCATTAAACACCCTGTAGGGCAGGGGACGCAGTGCTCCCTCTTCAAAGATAACCATCAGGTCGCTGAAAATACGCTCGGCCAGTTTGGGCTTCTCAACCATGAGTTGGTCGGCATCAATCCCAAAGTAGGAAATATTGTTGCGGAATGGACGCAGGCCAATTCGCGAGTTCTCGTAAAAATCACGTTTACCCAGTTCGAGGAAACGGCCAAATGGACGCAGGATTTTAAGGTTTTTATTGATGGCTTCCCCGGCCAGTGAATTCAGGATGACATCCACCCCTTCGCCGTGGGTCAGTTCCATGATGTCATCGGCAAAATCCAGACTGCGCGAGTCGAGGACATGATCGGCACCCATCAGGCGCACGAAATCGCGCTTCTCGTCGGAACCGGCGGTGACAAAAACTTCAGCCCCCAAATAATGGGCTAACTGGATAGCAGCGATACCGACACCACCGGCACCACCATGAATCAACACACGCTCGCCTTCCTGTAATCGTGCCAGATGATCCAGGGCGTAGTACGCGGTAAAGAAGGTAGTGGGGATAGTGGCTGCTTCTTCAAATAGCCAGGTTTTCGGCATGGGTGCAACAGCACTTGCCGAAGTAATGAGCTGGGTGCTGAAACAGGCAGGGCCAAAGCCCATGACTTGATCACCGACATTAAAACCGTCGACGTTTTTACCGACGGCCTCAACGATACCGGCAAATTCCATCCCCAGGGTAGGGCCGGAAAAGCCGCTTTCTACCGCTTCGTCAGAGAGCAGTCCCATGGCGTACATCACATCGCGGAAGTTAAGGCCGGAAGCCATGGGACGAATTTTGAGCTTGCCTTCACCGGGCGACTCATTTTCGATCGGAACCCACTGCAGGTTTTTCAGCAGGCCCGGATCACTAAAGTCCAATTTTATCGGGCCGTCCCAGTCTTCACCCTGTTCCCTGGAAAGTGGGCGTGGCTGCATTTCCAGTGCATAGCGCTGGTTTTGCCTGAGTACGACTTCAACGTCTACGGTGGGGAAGTGCAATTCGTCGACCAGGGCGTCGAGCAGATTCCCGGGGTGTTCACTGGCCAGGTCAATCTGGAGGCATTCCATATTGGCAATTTCATTGCGGATAACCCGGCCAAGGCCCCATAATGCTGAATCAGCGAGCTGTTTTTTATCAATAGATGAAGTGTTGCCGCCCAAAGTGACAATACGCAGCGAGCGCGAGCTCTCTGATGCCTGGCTGAGCAATTTGGCCAGGTTCAATGCGGCCACGGTTCTCAGGTTGAGGCTGTTTGAAAGATCTTTCTCTTCATCCAGTCCACAGAGAAAGAGTACCGAGTCGACACTTTCCAGTTCCAGCCGGTCAATATTTTCTGAAAAATTACCATTGACCAGATCCAGGATATGTTTACCTTCATCTGGCGTTTCAAGTTTATTGCAACCGGCTTGATGAGACAGCAGCACAACCGGGTTATTACTGGAAAGCTTTCCAACCAGATCCTGGACCAGGGAATTCGAATTTGCCGAGGAGTCGGTTACCACCAGCCATCGCTGTTCTGCGGGCTGTATTTCCGGTCCGCGCTCGTTTCTGGCAAGCAATAAATATGGCCCGGAAATTTCATCCGGGTCATCGCTAACCACCTGGGTATCAGTAAAGCCGGCTGATTTGGTTAAATTAGCCCAATCCTTGACATGCAGTCGCAATGGCACCGGTTTTTCCGGGTTGGCCGTTCTGTGCCAGTAATCATCATCCAGACCAAAGGTGATATCTGCAAGTCGCGATGGATTCTTTTCCATGCAAAGTAGCAGTGATTCCGGGGCCATGACTGAACGCAGGGATTCAAGCAAACGATCCGGGTGTGTATGTGCATGCAGGGTCTCGTTAACAATCACCAGATCAAATGGCGTTTGCTCCTCGACAAAGGCCTGCCAGTCGTCAGAAGATTCGAAGTCGAGTTGCATTACCTGGGCCTGGGGGAAATCTTCGGCCAGGGCTTCTACTTTGCCACAAACTTCGGCATTGGCGTTCAGGTACAGATAGTCAGAATTGGTTGGAAGCAGCTTGATGATTCGCTGACAGAGTTTTCCCTGCCCATTACCCAGGTGGAGAACACGGAAAAACTGGTTTCGTTCACCGGACCATTGGGCAATGATGTCGACCAGGCTGTCCATGGCGCCTTTAATACTCAGTGCGGTATCGGCCAGGTGGTCTTTTAGCCCACTGGTTTTACCCGGCTTGATAATATCATCGGCATTGCGTTTACCCGATAACAAGTCATTGAGGTTAGTGCCGGCTCGTCCCGCAAGCAGTACTTCCGGCATTAAGCCGGGATAGTCCCCAATAAGGGTTAGCCAAACAGATTGGCTGTCAGGGATCTCTTCAGCAGGAGAAAGTGTCCAGAAATCTGTTTCCTTGGTTGCCCAACCTTGTTCTTCAAGAATTTGCAGCAGTCGACAGACCAGGAATTGGTGTCTGGGCTCTATACCCCCGTCATTGAACAGTGGGTCAAGTTGCAGTTGTCCATTATCAGTCACATAGCTGACGAGCGCTTCATAAGCGTAACAGGCAATCAGGGTGTCCAGCAGAGGCACAACTTCAGAATAAAGTGTCTGCCGACGTTTAATTTGGGCCTCGCTGTTGAGCATGTTTTCAGCTGTTTTGGCCAATGCCTCTGTTTTGAGAGGGGTACTATCCCGTTTGGCGTAAGGATTTTGTCTGGGTTGAAGCAGGTATTCGTAGATGCCGGTTTCCTGCGCTTCCTGGGCAAACTTCACGGCCCGGAAGCGACAGTCTTCTGCTGCCGCCATCAAATGGCCGTCTGCATCAAAAAGCTCAAAATTGGCCAGCACAGATCGCGGGCTTTGACGAGTGATTGTTGCTCTAAACCAGTGAACTTCACCGCTGGCATAGGTGCGTAAACGACCTACCCGTACCGGGATCATGGCGCTCGGGGCGCGATTTTCAAACTGGTTTGCCATCAATCCGACAAGTACCTGGAAGCAGGAGTCGAGATAGCCTGGATGAAGTACATGTTTTTCCAGTCCATCCCGAATACCATCCGGCGTCGTTACTTTGGCGATCGCGCTCTCGCCATGAATCCATACCTGCTTGATCCCCTGGAAGCACGGGCCGTATTTAAGCCCGAGACTGGCTGCTATTTCATAGTGCCGCTCACCTTCAAGGATCACGCCTTCCGGAGTTGCCGAAAGATCAATAGATGAGTGGTTGAATACCTGGGGCGTTGCTCCCTGGTGCAAAATGCGTCCAACCACGTGTTCTGTCCAGGCATCATCCGATAGTCGTAAACGGCTCTTGATTACGAAGTGCCCGGAGGACTCGGAAAGTTCAAATCGAACAGTTCGTAACTGGTCGGCTTCAAACAAGAGTGGAGAGCGGATTTCCAGATCTTCCAGCTCGTGATAGTCGCCTTCTTCGTACCAGATTTTTGCTGCCGCCAGGGCCATTTCTGCATAGGCGGCGGCTGGCATCACTTCCCCATTACCAACCACGTGGTCTGCCAGATAGGGCACGCTTTCGCTATCCAGGTGCATCTCCCACTGGGGTAGACCTGGTTTCAGGCGGTAACCCAGCAGAGGGTGTTCTATTTTACGGCCGGTGAGGTTATACCCCTCGTTTGTCACATCGTGCCAGTATTCCTGGTGTTGCCATGGATAGGTGGGCAGGTCGATATGGGTGCCACACACCGGGAAATGTTTGTCGAGATCCATATAAGCCCCGGCCAGGTGCACGCTTAGCAGGGCTCGCTGGATATCCTGGACTTCATCGGATTTTCGCAACAGGGTCGGGCTGACCAGGCCGCGCACATTGGCATGACGCAAACATTCATTGAGGTACCCACGCATGATGGGGTGTGGGCCAACATCCATAAAAACATGGAAGCCATCTTCTATCATGGTTTCGACAGCCTTGCCGAATGCTACAGGTTGTCGAACATTGTCCCACCAGTACTGGGCAGTAAACTTCCTTCCGTCGATCTGGTTGCCTGTGACCGTTGAGTACATCGGTACAGAGGTTTGACCGGGGCGCAAGCTTTCAAGTGAAGTAAGCAGTCGGTCTTTTACGGGTTCCATATATTTGCTGTGGAACGCGTAGTCCAGATCCAGAATACGGTAAAAAATATCTCGCTGTTCGGCCAGGGTTTCCAGCTTTTGCAGAGCAGGTAATGGACCGGCTAATGTTACCGACTTTGGGCTATTCATCCCGGCAATCTCTACCTGGTTACTAAGGCCGAGTTCTGCAATCAGGCTTTCAGTGTCTTCCAGACTTAATCCCATCGCGGCCATGCGTCCCGTGCCTCGGGTCATACCCTGTGCTGCACTGCGTTCCACGATGACATGGACAGCCTGTTTCAGGCTAAGTGCTCCGGCTGCCCAGGCAGCGGTGACTTCGCCGACACTATGGCCTGCAACAGCTTTGGGTTTTACACCCTGGTCAGCAAGCCATTCTGTAATACCCACTTGCACGGCAAAGAGGGCAGGTTGCGCTATCTCAGTGAGATGGAATCGGGAGTTTTCTGGCTCTGCGTGCAGTTCTTCAATAATAGAATAATCGACGTGCTCGCTGAGAAGACTATCCACTTCACGCAGTCTCTCGGCAAAAAACGAGTCAGCGGCATAGAGCTCCCGGCCCATTCCCAGCCATTGCGAGCCGTTACCTGAATAGATAAATGCCAGGGAAGCCTGTTTATTAACCAGAGTCTGGGTAACAACAGGTGAGTTTTCAGCGCCTTCGATGTAGCTCCTCAGGGCACGAATGAGGCCGCTAACAGACTTTGCCTTGACAGCCAGGCCATTGTTCAGATGCGCTCGCTTGTGCGCCAGCTGGTATGCGATATCGTAATACCAGGCAGAATTGGTGCGCAGGAAATCAGCGTATTGTTCCGCCATTTGTTTGAGTGCCGCCGGACAGGCCGCTGACAGGAACAGGGGCGGGATGTCGATGTCCTCGGGTATTTCCTCGCTACGCTCCCTGGTGTCACGGTACTCTTCAAGAATGACGTGGGAGTTGGCGCCACCAAATCCGAAGGAGTTGACGCCGGCAATTAATGGTTTTTCCGATTCCGCGAAGTTGGAAAATTCATCGACGACACGAATGTTCAGTCCATCGAAATCAATATTGGGGTTGGGAGTGTCAAAGTGCAGATTGGCTGGTACCGCCCGATGCTTCAGGCAAAGTATGGTTTTGACAATGCCTGCCATACCCGAGGCCGTTTCCATATGCCCCACATTGGTTTTGACCGAACCAATGGGCAGAAAGTGTTTGTGCGAACGCAGCTTTGCCAGCGTTTCGCCAATCGCTGTGGCCTCGATCGGGTCACCAACAGAGGTTCCCGTTCCGTGGGCTTCAATATAGTCAATTTCGTTGACATTGATGTCGGCGTCTTCATAGACCTTTTTTAACAGGGCGGACTGTCCATCAAAGCTGGGCATGGTAATGCCGTTGGTTCTCCCATCCGAGTTTACCCCCGTGTTAACGATCACCGCGTGAATACGGTCGCCATCCTTTTCTGCCTGTTCAAGCGGCTTCAGGTACAAAACCGAGCAGCCTTCAGAGCGAACATAGCCGTTGCCATCGGCATCAAATGCCCGGCATCGGCCATTGGGTGACAGCATCGATGCCTTGGAAAAACCAACGAAGCCAAAAGGATGTAGCAACAGGTTAACGCCGCCAACCAGCGCCTTGCTGGCTTCACCTTTCCAGATGGAATTACAGGCTTGATGGAGGGCAACCAGTGAGCTTGAGCATGCGGTATCTATGGACATGCTCGGCCCGTGCAAATCAAAAATATAGGAGATACGGTTAGACGCAATGCTGGCTGTTGCCCCGGTCATGGAATAAGCGTCTGCAGACGAGAAGTCATCCATGCGGCGCTGGGCATAATCCGTGCTGGCAATGCCCACGTAGACTGCTGTGTCCGAACCCTCGAGGGTTTCCGGGTTGACGGCGGCATTTTCCATGGCCTCCCAGGTCAGCTCAAGCAGAATGCGCTGCTGAGGGTCCATTTGGGCAGCTTCACGGGGAGAAATACCGAAAAACTGCGCATCGAACTCCTGGATTCGATTCAGTTGGCCGGCGGAGAATACATAGCTTTTCCCTGCTTCAGACTTTCGGGAGTGTTTGAGTATTCTGGTATCCCAGCGGTCTTCGCCAACTTCGGTAACCAGATCCTTTTTAGTCGTGAGCGCATCCCAAAATTTTTCCTGATTATCAATATCTCCCGGAAACCGGAAGGCCATGCCGACAATGGCTATCCTTTGTTTTTTGTTTGGCATATACGCTCTGCAGTTTCTATATTGTCACGAAATCGTAAAGTCTATGTAGCATGAATCATACTAGTATTTTGCGTTGGTTTTGACCTAAAACGCGATTTTTTGGGCAAGGCACAAGGAGAAATGCGTCTAATTCCACGTTGTATAGGAAGTATCTCTCAGTTTTCTGTCAGAAGTTGTCGCCAAAATCGGTATGCCCGCCCCGGATGGCCTATTTTAAAGGCAGTTTGACGAGCGTTGAAGGCCATATCCGCAGCGATTTTTGGATTGGCAAGCAGGTAATCCAGATGCTGGAACCACTCATCGGGGTCATCATTGGCGAGTAAACCATTTTCTCCATGCTCTACAACGTCCGAATAGGGAGAGCGATTACTGAATATCCCAACCGAACCAACGGCCGCAATGTCCAAAAATTTTATGTGTGACTTTCCCAGATTGTATGGCGTATCGAGCAGGGGAGCCAGCCCAATATGACGCACGCAGATACGTTGAAATAGTTGGAAGCTGCGCCAGGATTTTGGGCTTCGTGCAACCACGTTGGACCGTATGCTGAGAGACTTGGGGGTGGAATTGCCAATGAGTGACTCAAATGCAGTGCTGGGTCTGGACAGGATTTTCTCAAGCGCTGGTGCGACAAACTGAAGGTCTTTTTCATGTGATCGCGTTGCGTGGTAGCAAATCCATTTTTTTTTGGCCTTGGGGTCGCTGGACTTGTTCTTATTGATCAGCAGGCTGGGTGGTAGCAAGGCAGGGGAGTAATCGGCGTATTGACCGGCCAGGTATCTCGAGCTGACCACCAGGCAATGACTGTGGTCAAGAAGCAAACGATGATAATGCTCGGCAAAGTGTCCGATACGATTGCGGTATGTCTCCGGCAGGCTGTCTGTACTTGCGGCCACCCGCAGGTCATCATCGAGAACATAGATTGTCTTGTGTGCCTGCTCGTATAGTTCAGGTAATGAGAGCGCCCATATCGGTGGCAGCGTGCGAAAGATAATAATAATGTCATTATCAGACAACCGCGCTCGCAAGTAGTCCGGGTGTGTTTGTTTGCAGTTAATGTATTTTTCCCGACCTATACCTTTCTGCCTTAGTCGGCTGGAAATGATGCCACGAAAATAGAGATCCTCGGTCGGGTAGCAGCCGTCGCTAAGTAAGTATATTGTCCGTTGTTGCATTGGCTGCCCGATAAAAGTTGCTTTTGCCCTTCAGGAGTGAGCGTTTATACATTGCCTAAGCAGGGGGGTCGAGACGACAGTCATGATTGATCAGGATTCCTGCTGAAACTCATCCCGTTCTTTTTCTGCGTCCAGACAGATTTTTCTGACTTCCCTGGACAGTCTTTTTGCCAGCACGTTTTTGGAGATAACCCGTTCAATATCCTCAAGATAGGCTGCTTCAAGGTCACGATCAGTAAATTTCAGCTTGCGCTTCAGCCTGAGCTGGATTTTATTCTCGATGATCGGGAAATACGTTGGCATGGCTGTGTAGGGTACCGGGATATAGTGATCCGGGTACTTGTCCCGCACGCCAAGACATCCCGCCATGTAGTGCTCCCACAAACCAACGGCATTTTGGATTCTTGTCGCCTCCTCTTCGCCAAGCTGTTCAAACTCTCTCCTAGGCCAGGAGTCCGACTTTGGATGGGCAATGGAGTAGATATTGTTCGCCGGATCGCGGATGGTATGGAGAAAATACGAGTTGGGAAAACGCTCGATAATCTTGTCTGCCATTTCATGGTTTTCGCACCACTTAAAAACAATGGAGCGGCATGCCGGAAATTTCCAGTTATCCACGTTATCCCGTTTAAACATGGGGATTTTGATTGGCTCATTGAAACAGTGACTGGTATTTTTCCCAAGTGACAGGGTCAGGTAGGTGCTGCCGGATCTGGGCGAACCAATGACCCACAGATAGACCTGACCGTTCAGGTGTCCCCGAAGTTTTTCCAAAGGGGAGGTAAAAAAAATCATGTGTGGCTTCCGTAATTCTTTATTGGCAAAGAACGCACATTTGCCAATATCCCGGTTGATCCGTCGTCATTGGTGAGAAAAAACAAATCGTTTGAACCTGGCTGCCAGACTCTCGGGTTCGCGTGGAATCCAGGTGGGGTTGCGCCAGTGTATCTTGTCGGGTGTGGAGGACATTGGCGTATAGTATTTACACCCCTCAAAGAAATAATGGGTAACCTGGGAGTGACGCGTACGCTTTTTATCAATATGTTTTGAGCCACCATGAAGCAGGTTGGCATGCCACAGCAAGACCTGGCCTTTCTTCATCACCCCGTAGTAGGGTTCATTGCCCGAGGTTTTGGCCCAGTTTTCCATGAAGTTCTCATAGTCAGGGTAATGCTTTCTACCGGCTTCATAGCCGAGATCCTGCATGTTGTATTCCTTGAGCTTATGGCTGCCTGGGTAGTAGATCAGTGCCCCGTTTTCCATGTCCACATCTTCCAGTGCAATCCAGGCCCCGGCCATAAAACCGGAAGGCATGGAGTTAAAGTGGACGGTGTCTGAATGGAGCTTTTGTTGTGTGCCGATCGGGAAGTTGAGAGTTTGAAATGGCAGTGCCTTGCGCCCGTAGAGTTTATCCAGTGCACGCAAGACATTTTTTTCTGTGGCCAGGGCATGTACTGCCTGACTGTATTTCCAGGCATCCTGAACTCGCTCGCCATGTTGGTAGGAGTCTTTTTTAGGTTTTGTTTTGTGCAGGCTCTGCATATCCTGCAAGGCCTGGTCAATCAATGATAAATCGATCGTGTAATCCAGCAGCAAAAAGCCATCATCGTAGAATTTGTCGATCTGCGACTGATCCAGTTCGTATAG
Source organism: Pseudomonadales bacterium (assembly GCA_965222065.1). GTDB lineage: Bacteria > Pseudomonadota > Gammaproteobacteria > Pseudomonadales > GM7GCV1 > GM7GCV1. Next base: position 772,426 of record OZ244933.1, on the reverse strand, counting down.
GTTGTTCATGACTTCAGTGAAAAATCTTCTCTATTGTTTGAAAGGGCCGGGTGGTAGAAAGGGTCTTGCCCCAACTGCTTTTGCCAACGCTGTTTCATGTATTTTACTTCTTTTTGATAACGCCTTTTCTTTTCGGGCGTATCGTCCTGGCCCCTGCTGATAGACTCATGGTGAATCAGCTCGGCTTCCGGGGTCCATATATTGTGATACCCGGCTTCCTGTGCACGCAAACAAAGATCCACATCGTTGTATGCCACACTCAGGTTTTCTTCGTCCAGACCACCAATCGCATCCCAAACAGTTTTCCGAATGGCCAGACAGGCGGCCGTCACTGCGGAAATTCTCTGCGTGCTGATTAGACGGTTCATGTAACCCCGGCTTTCGCCAGGATAAAAACGGTGGCTGTGTCCGGCAATATCGCCGACACCCAGTATGACGCCAGCATGTTGTATCCAGCCATTGGGATAATACAGCTTGGCACCCACACAACCGATATTTGGGCGCATGGCCTGTTTTACAAGCGCCTCGATCCAGTCTGAATTAATGACTTCAATATCATTATTCAGCAAGATCAGTACATCTGCGTCTGACTGGCTGGCACCAAAGTTATTAATTGCCGAGTAATTGAAAGGATAAGGGTATTTAAGTACCCGTACCCGGGGATGAGTCTCAATTTTCTCAAAAAATCGGAGCGTTTCTGTTTCCCGGCTTTCGTTGTCCAGAATGCTGATGCGGAAGTTTTGATAGGCTGTTTTCTCAAGAATTGAGCGCACGCATGGCTCAAGGATATCCAGTTTGTCCCTTGTTGGGATCAGGATATCGACACTTGGCTGGCCGTTGTCGAGAGAGTGGCATGGAATCTCGCCCCCTGGTGGTCGATAACGATAAACTGCCTTTTCGGAATATCGGTGAAGGCAAATGCCCGGTATATGGGCAACCTGCATGTCTTCCTGTCGAGCTGCTTTGGCGAGGATATTTCCAATATTGTCCAGAGTGGGGAAAAAGGTCTGGAAATCCAGATGTTTAATATGCCGGGAGGCAAATATAACGGCTCTGCCCGTGTAGTTGCTTTCAAGGAAATACTCGGGGTTCCAGTCTGGTTTGAACTCCGGCTTGTCACGTTTGTTGTGGATTAGCCGGTCTTCGTCTGTATAAATAATGCTAGCGTCAGTTTTGGCCAGTTCGGCACATATCCGTTCGGTAGCACCTGGAGCCAGCCGGTCATCGGTCGATAAAAAGAAAAAGTACTGTTCCTTGCCAGAGGCGTCGCCTTTAATGGATTCAACCAGCTTATTGATTTCTTCCGGGTTTTTGCCTGACAGGTCAAACACTCGTCCATGGGAACCGACGGCCGACAATAGCTGTCTGGAGGATTCCTGTTGTCCCGGATAGACAACCAGATTTAGCTGTTTTTGATTGCCCGCAGGGTGGTCGCTTTCCTTTGTCTGGCCAGTCATTAGTTCGGGCTCGGTATGTCGAATCCAGGACTGGTAGTTGGCAATGCCCAGACGTGTATCAAACGTCTGGCTGTATGCCCGCCATATCAAATAGGTATTTTGAGGTAGTGCCTTCTTGTAATGTTTTAACCGCTGCCAGACAATCCAGGCATTAATGGCCATGGGGAACTTGACCAGGGAAACGTATTCGAGCTCAAAAGAGGTCTCTGATCGCAGGGTTCGTATGGAAATGCTTTCGGTATCTTTCCAAAGTCGGATAATTCGGCTTCGCTCGGCGCCAGGGCGAAGAGTAATCTTGTATTTTCGAACCGCTCCCGTACTTCTTTTTACCGTCAATTCGGACTCAAGGTAGATTTGGGGCCTTGTCTGCTTAAGCCGGATCTCAACCAGGCCCGTGCGCCGGATATCCTTGCTTTCCAGTAGCTGGACGCTATTGATTGCAGAAGCGATTTTTATGGGCATTACAGCTTGGCCTGGGAGTGAGCGCAGATGCTTAATCCTGATGCTCACGAATGGATCGCTGGACCATTTTCACAACACCATACAGGGCCAGATAAATCAGCGTCATGGTTGTCCACCAGTATGCGCGTTCCGGCAATTCGGCCTTTTCCGGCATAATCGGTGGTGAAGGAACCAAAAGGTGTTTTAGTTGTTTGGTGGACTCGCTTCTGGCCAATTCATAGGAGCTGATCGCTGATTCGTAAACCACCTTGGCCAACTCCACGTTAAACAAAAGCTCATTGTATTCAATCTGGAGGCGGGTCAATGCTTCATCTGAACCGCTGCTTCCCACAATTCGAGCCTTTTGTTCCTGAATCTGTGACTCCAGTGCTGCAATTTTGGTGGACAGCGCTTTTGCCTGTGGCGACTCGGGGCTCAAATAACTCAGGGTTTCATTCAGCTGTATCTTGGCTTCTGCCAGGGTGGCTTCCATTCCATTAATCACAGAAAGGATGGATTCCCCTTCGCTTTGGGGAACGGTAACATCCTCGCGGCTTTGGTACTGCGCCAACTCTGTTTGCGCTTCCCGTAACAGGCGCAGGCTTCGGGCCACTTCTTCTTCGGCGAATACCATTTCCGAGCGGGCAACGTCCTGGTTGAGCTGGTTTATGACCCGCTCGCCCTCAGATATCAGGAAGTTATTCAATTGCAAGGCAAATTCCGGTGTATAACCTTCCGTGGTCACAGTGAGGAGCTGTGTCAAAGTGTCAATTCCTACATTGGCACGCTTAAGATAGAAGCTGTGATAATCCTCCAGGGGCGCATCAGCACTGAGACCAAATAAAAAGTCACGGCTATCACTGTAATGAGCTTTGACATCCAGCTCGGCATCTGCAAGCTGGGCAAGCTGGGCAGACTGTAAATAGGCTTCCAGCAGCTGGATGTCATTATTTCTTTCAGAGGCAAGCCCCAGCGTTGAGAATAACTCACTTGAGCCGGTGGGCATGTTCGAGTCCTGAATGCTAATTTGTGACGTGCTGACGTACCGATCGGGCGCCAGCAGGTAGAGATAGGCAGCGGTTAACAGCGAGGGGATGGCGGCTACCCCAATAAACAGTTTGCCGGCATCAGTAAGAAGCCAGCCCCTGACCGAATGTAGCAGTCCCTCTGCCTGTTGCTTTAAGTCGTTCATTAATCTGTGTCTTTTACCTTGATTTTTTTCTTGTAGTAATCCAGACCCTGGTCGACGTCTTCGAACATTTTTACTTCACCCTTGTGTAAAACAATCATCTGGTCGCAATCCTTGATCAGGTCGTTGACGTTATGGGAAACCATAATGTAACTGGCCTTGTCCCGCTTTTCCTTGAGTGCCTGTTTGCTTTTCTGGCGAAACTGGGCATCGCCCACGGCAGTCAGCTCGTCAATCAGATAAATATCAAAATCAAATGCCATGCTCATGGCGAACGTCAGTTTGGACTTCATACCACTGGAATAGGTTCGCACGGGAAGCTCAAAAAAGTCCTCGATATCGGAAAAATCCTTGATAAATTCCAGTTTTCTGTTGATTTCCTTACGGGATGCGCAGTAAATCCGGCAGACAAACTCGGCATTTTGCCGCCCCGTCATTCTGGGCTGGACACCGCCCGAAAGCCCTAATGGCCAGGAGACAGAGCCGTCAATTTTGATGGTGCCCTTGTTGGGCTGGTCACTGCCGCTGAGCAAGTTGATCAGCGTCGATTTTCCCGATCCGTTGAGCCCCAGAACACCGACATTGCACATATCCGGTATCCTCAGATTCAAATCCTTGAATACATACTTGCGGCCAAGTGCCGTCGGGTAGTATTTGTAAAGGTTCTGTATATCGATCATCGCAATAGCAATAGTCTGGACCGGTTCATGGAAAAGTATGTTAGCCCGATAAACAGGTTGGCAATAGTGCAGACTGCCAGGTAAGTAATAGATGTTCCGGGTGCAATATAGCCATCAAAGGTATGTGCACGAATTTGTTCGATGCCGTGCAGAAGAGGGTTCCAAAGCAAGTACTTATGCAAGTGAACTGGCAGGGCCTGCAAGGGGATGAGAATCCCGGAAATAAAATACAGCAAGCGCAGCGGCATCTGGATAATAAGGGTTGAGGCGTCTTCCCAGCGGGCGCCCAGTACGGCACAAAAAAGACCAGAGCCAATACTGAACAGGCACATAAGAATAAAAATCAGAACAACTTCCAGAGGCGCGTGTGGAATGGCGTCGATGTTAAAAAACCAGGCACCCACCCACATCAATATCAGCACGATAATACCGTACACGAAAAGCTCCACATAGGTCATGACCACGATAACATCCAGCGGTTTGACCTGACGGTAACTGAACAGTTGCTGGTTTTGGCGCATGGCCCGCAGTGACTTGTTCACTGTGTGCTGGAAAATAAAATAAGGCAGGATACCTGCAGCAAAAAATGCAGCAAAGGGCACGCCCTGATAGTCGCCTCGCTCACGTATAAACGTAAAAATAATGGTCAGCGTGGCGATATGAACCAGGGGCTCAGTGATGACCCATAGAGGCCCCAGAAAGTGGTCGCCAATTTTGGTGTTCAGTGAGCGATGGAAAAGCGCCTTCCATACGGCCCACTGAACTTGCCAACAGGATCGCCTAACAAGAGCCATGATTGCTAGATGGAGAGAACGACGCCGGCAGACAGAGCAAGTTGATAGATAATTTCGATAATATCCTTATTGTACTGCAACTGCTTGGTGTCGACAGCGGGCATGACCAGAATTTCGTCGCCCGAGTTAATGTATTCAGCCCCGGTTCGTTTTAGTCCGCGGCCTTCCAGTTGTTTGATGGAGCCATTGGGGCGGCGGATGATTACCCTGGAGTCATCGGCTCTTTGGGTAAACCCGCCCGCCTGGGCTATATAATCCATGGCGGTACTATCCTTGTTAAAGACGGTGGCATTGGGAAAGAGAACCTCACCATTGATCGAAACAAGGTTGCTATCCGCTGGAATAACAATCCGATCGCCGTTTTCCAAAACCACATCTTCAGAGGAAGCCCTGTTCTCGCTCAGGATGACCTGCCCCCTGGGTTGCACCTGCCGGGCTCTCTGGACAAACTCACCGATTAATTCGGCTTCTGTGGCCCTGAGTTGGGCTTCCTGCACGGTGTCATTGCGCGCGGAGAGCACCTGGGTTTCCAGACCTCTCAATGATTCTTCCAGAGCCCGTTTTTGTTGTTGTGCAAGTGAGCGACGGAAAAGTTGAATGGAGCCCAGGTCGGAGAGTTGGCTGGGTGTCAGCAGAGGGATTAAATCGCCAAGTCTGGAACCATAGGGTAAAACATATTGTGCCTGACCCAGGTGTTCGCCTTCCACGATAATGCCGATGGTTGACTGACTTTTGTCAGCAACCAGGGAGGCGGTATCGCCGGAAAGAAGGGTGACACCGGATGCCAGGGCCTGGTCGATTTCCAGGTACTCAACCTCTTTGGTTAAACCTGTATTGCGCTCAATGCTGATATGCGTAGCCGAAGGAAGGGGATCGACAATTTCCAGCGCTTGCTCTAGTGACAATGACTCCTCGGAAAATTCTATCTGGTATGGGTTTTCTACCAGCCCACTAAAATTCACGACGTTTTGGCGCGAGTTCACCAATAGAATATCGCCTTCGTGAAGCTGGATATTTTCGATGTCGCCTCTCAGAAGAAAATCGTAGAGATTAAAAGTTTTAATGCTTTGTCCATGGCGCCTTAGCTGCACATTCAGGAAACTGCCCCGCCGGGGGTCAATGCCTCCGGCACGATCCAGGTAGCTCAAAATAGAATCCGAGGATAGTCCGGGATACAGGCCAGGCCGGATAACATTGCCAGTAACAAACACTTTCACCGGCTGTGCTTCAACCAGTGAGGTATAGATGTAGACATTGTCCGTGTAGATGCGCGAAACCGCCTGTTCGATGACTCTGTTGAGCTCTCCATTTGGCGTGCCTAAAACCCTTACCGGACCCACCTGGGGAATAAATATATTGCCCTGTGGGTCTACCTGCTGCTCGCCTTCAAATTCAACAGCACCCCAAACCTGGAGATAAAGGGTATCGCCAACATTAATTTGGTAATTTGGGTTGAAGCCCGCAAAGGACTGCTGGGCAAAGGTGCCCGTAAAGAGGTTGCTGCCAAAAACCCGGTAGTTGGTATCCACCGCAGCTTCCAGTTGTCCGGGGCCAGAAGTCTGGTTGGCCTGGGGCAAATTTTGTGGCGCCTCGGGCTCTGTTTCCTGAGCCAAAGAAACGCCGCAAGTACCCAGAAGAGAAGAACCAAGCAGAAATTGAAAAATAATGCCTTTATACAAAGACTTAAAGGTCATCCTTAAAAAACCATTCAACATTAAGGCCGCATACATTATAGGTTGGGCCGGTGCTAATCAAGCAATTAAATCGCAGTATTGTGCACTGCTATATACTTGACTAATTTACTAGGGATTTAGGTATAATGCCCGACAACACTACCTTGTGATTTTATGCGCTCATGAAATTAACAACCAAAGGCCGCTATGCGGTGACAGCAATGCTTGATGTCGCAATACATGCCAGCCAGGGACCGATCAGCCTGTCTGACATCAGCAAGCGGCAAAGTATTTCGCTTTCCTACCTGGAGCAACTGTTTTCCAAATTGCGCCAGAAAAATCTCGTGGAAAGTGTGCGTGGCCCCGGTGGTGGTTACCGTCTTGCACGTGATGTGTCACAGATTCATGTTTCCGAAATAATTGATGCGGTCAATGAATCCATAGACGCCACCAGCTGTGGCGGGCGAGGTGACTGTCAACAGGGTGAAATGTGCCTGACGCACCATCTTTGGGAAGATCTGAGCGACCAAATTCATAGCTTCCTGAGTGAAATCAGTCTCGATTGCCTGATTACCCGGCGCGAGATCAGCCAGATCAGCAAGCGTCAGGATATGATTGAAAATCGTTCAATAGAGCTCACATAAAGTATTCGCGATCAATTGACTATTGATCAAGGCTTTCTTTATAACCCGCTGTTGGTGCCATAGAAGATCTCAACAAAATCGAGAGCAAAATGAAAACACCAATATATCTGGATTATGCGGCAACCACGCCGGTCGACCCTCGGGTCGCCGAGAAGATGGTTGAATGTTTGACCATGGAAGGGGTCTACGGCAACCCTGCATCCCGATCACACGTGTTTGGTTGGGAAGCAGAAGAGGCCGTGGAAAATGCCCGCGCCCAGGTAGCTGCATTAATTGGTGCTGACCCCAGGGAAATTGTCTGGACGTCGGGAGCAACCGAGGCAGACAATCTGGCGATCAAAGGTGTAGCACACGCTAACCAGAAAAAAGGCAAACACATCATTACGTCAAGGGTTGAGCACAAGGCCGTGCTGGATAGCTGCCAACAGCTCGAACGCGAAGGCTATGAGGTGACCTATCTTGATCCCGATGAGTTTGGCATTGTCAGCCCGGAAAAAGTTGCCGACGCCATCCGTGAAGATACGACCATCGTGTCCCTGATGCACGTAAACAACGAACTGGGTTCTCTCAATGATATCGGTGCGATCGGTGCCCTTTGTCGGGAACACAAGGTCGCGTTTCACGTCGATGCTGCCCAGAGTGCGGGCAAGGTGGCCATTGATGTAGAGGCCATGAAAATCGATTTGATGTCGCTGTCGGGGCATAAAATCTATGGTCCCAAGGGGATTGGTGCACTCTATGTGCGACGCAGGCCGCCTGTGCGGCTAGAGGCGCAAATGCATGGCGGAGGCCATGAGCGCGGGATGCGTTCCGGCACACTGCCTACGCACCAGATTGTGGGTATGGGAGAGGCTTTTCGTCTTGCGGGCGAAGAAATGCAAGATAGCACCACGAAAGTTGTTGCATTGCGCAAACGCTTGCTGGACGGCCTCAGCGAGATAGAAGCGGTCAGGCTCAACGGTCATCCAACGAGAAATTATCCGGGTATTGTCAATATCAGCTTCGCCTTTGTTGAAGGTGAATCATTGTTGATGGCGCTTAAGGACATGGCGGTTTCTTCAGGCTCGGCCTGTACCTCTGCCAGTCTGGAGCCATCCTATGTGCTTCGCGCCCTGGGTGTGGAAGACGAGCTCGCACATAGTTCTATCCGGTTCAGCATCGGTCGCTACACGACCGAAGAAGAGATTGACTACGTGGTCAAACAGACTAAAACAGCGGTCAGCCGTCTGCGCGAGATATCACCACTCTGGGATAAATTCAGGGAGGGAGTCGATCTGTCCTCGTCAGGTGGTAGGCATTCCAGGTTACAAAGTGCATAGTCATTTGCAAATATAGCCAAGACCACTGCTTCGAATCCTGAAACATCCAATGAATACCTTCCAAAAGGTGCCTGGGCGCCCTGTAATACTTGACAAAATTAGTCAGGTAATAGAGAATTTTAACTATATTTGCAGGCTGAAATGCATGAAGTTATTGGCCTTTACGAACAATTTATATATCCGGAAACACCAGTGTCTAACGAACAGATAGCCGAATTAGTAGAGAAAGAATACGCCGCAGGATTCGTTACTGATATCGAATCCATTACGCTGCCGCCTGGGCTAAATGAAGATGTTGTCACGCATATCTCCAAGGTTAAAAAAGAACCCCAATGGATGCTCGACTGGCGGCTTAGAGCCTATCGTGCCTGGCTGGAGATGGATGAACCGGAGTGGGCTCACGTCGAGTATCCAAAGATTGATTTCGAAGCGATCTCCTATTACTCCGCGCCAAAGAGCATGGAGGATCGTCCCAAAAGCCTCGATGAGGTAGATCCTGAACTGATTGAGACCTATAACAAGCTGGGAATCCCCCTGCATGAGCAGGAGGCTCTGGCCGGTGTTGCGGTTGATGTGGTCTTCGATTCAGTTTCAGTGGCGACAACTTTTCGCAAGAAGTTGTCCGAAGCGGGCGTTATATTTTGTTCAATTTCTGAGGCGATCCAAGAGTACCCCGAGCTGGTAAAGAAGTATTTGGGCAGCGTGGTACCGCAAAAAGATAATTACTTTGCAGCGCTGAATAGCGCGGTGTTTAGTGATGGCTCCTTTGTCTATATCCCCAAGGGCGTACGATGCCCGATGGAGCTGTCTACCTATTTCCGCATTAATGAGCAGAATACAGGCCAGTTTGAGCGCACCCTGATCGTTGCCGATGAAGCCAGCCAGGTGAGTTATCTCGAAGGCTGTACCGCACCCATGCGCGATGAGAACCAGCTTCACGCGGCAGTGGTTGAGCTGGTTGCCCTGGACGATGCCTCGATCAAGTATTCGACTGTCCAGAACTGGTATCCGGGCGACTCCAAGGGCAAGGGTGGTATCTACAACTTTGTGACCAAGCGGGGGATCGCTCACAACAATTCCCATATTTCATGGACACAGGTCGAGACAGGCTCCGCGGTAACCTGGAAGTATCCCAGCTGCATCCTCAAGGGAGACAATAGTGTGGGCGAGTTTTACTCGGTTGCGCTAACCAATAATTTTCAGCAGGCGGATACAGGTACCAAAATGATCCATCTGGGTGAAAACACCCGGTCGACGATTATTTCCAAAGGTATTTCAGCGGGCAAAAGCTCAAATGCGTACCGGGGTCTGGTGCGTATGAATTCTGGTGCCGAGGGCGCGCGTAACTATACCCAGTGCGATTCACTGCTCATTGGTGATCTGTGCTCCGCCCATACCTATCCCTATATCGAGAGCAAAAACGCATCCGCTGTGGTTGAGCATGAGGCGACCACATCCAAGGTGAGTGACGACCAGCTCTTTCTGTGCCAGCAGCGAGGTATTGATACTGAAAAAGCGGTGTCGATGATCGTTAACGGTTTCTGTCGAGAAGTGTTTAAAGAACTGCCCATGGAGTTCGCTGTCGAAGCAGGAAAACTGCTCGAAGTGAGCCTTGAGGGTTCAGTGGGTTAAAAGGCCCCGTTCCCACTGCATTGCCCCTGCTGGGCTATTTGACCACCAGATCGGCGAAAAAAACGTCGTTTGGTGGCGATAGCCGCAAAAGGCGGAACGCAATGACGGTGAACAGGCCCTGATAATGAAGTTATCTGGAGAAAATATGCTGTCTATTAATGACCTGCACGCAACAGTCAAGGGTAAAGAGATACTCAAGGGTCTGACGCTCGACGTCAAACCCGGTGAGGTTCATGCCATTATGGGCCCCAATGGTGCGGGCAAAAGCACGCTTGGTCACATCCTGGCCGGGCGTGAAGGCTATGAAGTTGTCAGTGGAACGGCTGAAATGCTGGGGCAAAACCTGCTGGAGCTCGAGACAGAAGAGCGTGCTCACCTGGGGCTGTTCCTCTCATTCCAATATCCGATAGAGATTCCTGGCGTGAGCAATATGGAGTTTCTCAAGGCCTCTGTGGACGCCATCCGTGAAGGACGTGGAGAAGAGCCGATGGACTCCGTCAGCTTTATGAAGAAAGCACGCGAAGTGAGCAAAATGGTCAACCTCGACCCTGAGTTCCTCAAGCGCGGGGTTAACGAAGGCTTCTCCGGTGGTGAAAAGAAGCGCAACGAGCTGTTGCAGATGATCTTGCTGGAACCAAAGCTGGCCATACTTGATGAGACCGACTCCGGGCTCGATATTGATGCATTGCAAGTGATTGCAGATGGCGTCAATCAGATGCGTTCTGCTGAGCGTTCCTTTGTTCTGATTACGCACTATCAGCGATTGCTCGACTATGTTGAACCCGATTTTGTCCACGTTCTGGCAGATGGTCGTATCGCCAAGTCCGGCGATAAATCACTGGCGCTGGAGCTCGAAGCCAAAGGCTATAGCTGGCTGAAGAGTGGTCCGGATTCTGACGGTCAGGCTGCTTAAATGACTCAGCCGGTTAGTGAATTCATCTCGCAGGCTGCCGAGCTCCACGCAACCCGTGGAGACTGGCTACAGCCCGTTCGTGAGAGCGGGCTGGCGCAGTGGCGTGTCTCAAAACTGCCCAATCGCAAAACCGAGAACTGGAAATATACTTCCAGTAGGACGCTGGAGCGGGGTGACTACCTTGCTGAGCCGGCCGTTAATGAAGTGTCTGCGGATCTTTCCAGCCATTTTGAGATGGAGGATGTCAGCGGCCCGAGAGTCGTTTTTGTGGATGGCGTTTTCGCGCCGGAGCTTTCCAGGCTCGATTTGCCAAAAGGTGTTTCCTTAACCACGTTTTCCCAAGCCGATAATGCCCAGCGCGAGCAAATTCTCGAACATCTGGGTAAGGCGGTTACTTACGAATCAAGCCCTTTTGCCCATTTGAATGACAGCTGGTTGACCGATGGGGTGTTTCTGTCAGTGGCCGCCAATCAGCGCGTGGAAAATCCCATTCATGTGGTCTATCTGACCCGCTCGCAAGAGCGCAACTTTAGTGTGAACCAGCGCCTGTTGGCGGTTCTTGAAACTGGCGCAGAAGCCTCATTGATTGAACATTTCTGCAGCACCGACTCGCCGCAGAACAGCTTTACCAACTCGGTGACAGAATTTGTGGTGCAGGCAAATGCCAGATTGACGCACTATCGTCTGCATCTGGAGCAGGAGCAGGCACTACATATTGGTGGCGTGCATGCCCGATTGCAGCGTGACTCGCAGCTGAACAGCTTTCAAATCGCCACCGGCGGTCTGTTAAAGCGCCTGGATGTCGACGTTTCGCTGCTGGGCGAAGGCGCACATTGCGAATTGAGCGGTGTCTATCTGCCGCGCGGCAAACAGCTTGTCGATTTCCACACTGCAATGCGCCACATGGTCCCCAACTGCACCAGCAACGAGATATATCGCGGCATTGTCGCCGACCAGGCACGCGCTGTGTTTAACGGTTTGATTTATATACATCCTCAGGCACAGAAGACATCGGCCCAGTTGAGCAACAAGAATCTGTTGACCAGTGATCGGGCGGAAGTGGATACCAAGCCCGAATTACAGATCTATGCCAACGACGTACAGTGCGCTCACGGCGCTACCGTGGCACAGATCGACGAGCAGCTGCTTTACTATCTCTGCTCGAGAGGTATTGATCGCAAAGAGGCGGAAGTCTTGCTTAGCTTTGGGTTTATTAATGAACTGCTAAATCGTTTGGCTGATCCAGCAGTTCAAGAGTATCTGCGGCCAATTCTGGCGAGAATGTTTGCCAGGGACCCGGAACTGGCGAGGCATATCGTATGACTTCCATTGCTTCCCTTAAAACGGTGAACTTCGATGTTGATGCGGTTCGCAGGGATTTCCCCATACTTGATCAACAGGTCAATGGGCGGCCGCTGGCCTATCTGGACAATGGGGCCACCACCCAGAAACCGCTTGATGTGATAAATGCCGTTGATAGTTACTATCGCCACGACAATGCCAATGTTCACCGGGCGGCTCATGCACTGAGTGATCGCTCTACCCAGGCGTTTGAACAGGCCCGTGCCAAAGTCGCCCAATTTATTAACAGTCCCAGTGCTGAACAGGTTGTCTGGGTGCGTGGAACAAGCGAAGCCATCAACCTGGTTGCCGCCACCTGGGGTGTTTCCAATATCAAAAAAGGTGACCGTATTCTGGTCAGTGTGATGGAACACCACTCCAATATTGTTCCCTGGCAACTGTTGGCAGGGAGAGTTGGTGCTGAAGTGGTCCCTATTCCCGTTTCGGCAAAAGGCGAACTGGAAATGGGCGCCCTGGATGAATTGCTTGATGAGCGCGTGAAGATGGTTGCCATTGGTCACGTTTCCAATGCACTGGGAACCGTGAATCCGGTTCAGGAGATCGTCCGACTGGCACATGCTGTTGGTGCAAAAGTCCTGGTGGATGGTGCGCAAGGGCCGTCGCATCTGGCAGTTGACGTGCAAGCGCTGGGTTGCGACTTCTACGCATTCTCGGGCCACAAGATGTTTGGCCCAACGGGTATCGGCGCCCTTTGGGGCAAGCAGGCATTACTGGAAGCCATGCCGCCATATCAAGGCGGTGGCGAGATGATTGAGCACGTCAGTTTCGATGGTACGACGTATAACAGCGTGCCTTTTCGATTTGAGGCGGGCACACCCAATATCGCGGGTGTCATTGGCCTTGGCGCGGCAGTTGACTATCTTTCAGCGCTGGATCGGGAGGCGGCCTTTGCTCATGAACACCAGGTGCTGGGTTACGCTTTTGAGCGCGCCAATGGCATTGAGGGCTTGAAAAGAGTCGGTATGGCTCAACATCAGGTAGGCATATTTAGTTTTTTGATTGAAGGCGTGCATCCCTCGGATCTGGGAATGCTGTTGGATAAACAGGGTGTTGCGGTTCGCACAGGCCATCACTGTACCCAGCCGCTGATGGAATTCTTCAATATCCCCGGGACGGTGCGTGCATCCTTTGCCTTTTACAACACGACCAATGAAGTTGACCAGCTTTTTGAAGGCCTGGAAAAGGCCTGCGAGCTTTTGAGGTAGTAGAAATCATGAGTGTAGAAACATTTCAGCCCGACCAGACAATCCAGGTTAGCGAAGCGGCAGCCAGGCACTTTCAAAAACAGCTGACTGATCAGGGAGGCGGCGGCGTTCGTTTTAGCGTTAAAAATAGCGGATGCAGTGGTCTGGCTTATGTCATTGATTGTGTCGATGTCCCGGTTGAAGGGGACGTTGATATCGAACTGTCCAATGGCGTTCACGTTTTTATCGATGCCAAGGCGGTCGATGTTTTGCGGGGCATGGAGATTGATTTCGTTAAAGAGGGTTTGAATGATAGCCTCAAACTCAATAATCCCAATGTGAAGGCAGCCTGTGGTTGTGGTGAAAGCTTTAGTGTTTGAGCCAGTAAATCGCCGTTGAAGCAGAGAAGATCCCATGACTGAAAATCGAATGGTTGCCACACTCAGGGACACGCCGGCGCGCCTGGTTCCGACGGGCGACCCCATGACCATTCCTGCTCATGCCTTTGTCCGTATTACCCAGTCGCTCGGGGGAAACTACACCGTTGTCCATCAGGGCAAAATGCTGCGGGTTGATGGTACAGACGCTGACGCCCTGGGTTTGGAAAAAACAGTCCTGACCTTCCCGGAACCGGAAGATGGCAATATCGACAAGGATCAGGTCTGGCAAGCGCTGGAGACAATTTTCGACCCGGAAATACCCGTTGATCTGGTGAATTTGGGGCTGATTTATTCTGTCGAAATTAACCAAGAATCAAAGCGTGTGGATATTCAGATGACCCTGACTGCACCCGGATGTGGAATGGGCCAGGTATTGGTTGGTGATATTGAATATCGCGTCGGCCAGGTTCCCAATGTGAAATCTGTCGATGTTGAGCTGGTGTTTGATCCACCCTGGGATCGCAGCATGATGTCGGAAGAGGCACAGCTTGAAACGGGAATGTTTTTCTAGGATCAAAACCCGAACTTATGTCAGAAGCTATTTCCACATCGCATCCCTTCGGTGTCAGTGTCTCATCAGAAGATATCGTTGAAACGCTCAGTTTTTTTGATGACTGGGAAGAGCGCTATCGCTATCTAATCGATCTGGGTAAAGAACTGCCAGAGATGCCGGTAGAGAAGCAGGCAGACGAGTATTTGATCCGGGGTTGCCAAAGCAGAGTCTGGCTGCACTACGAGTTTCGTGACGCAAAATTCTGGTTTGAGGCGGATAGCGACGCATTTATCGTTAAGGGATTATTGGCGCTGGTGCTTGCTGCCTATAATGGCAAGTCTTCCGAAGAAATTCTGGACTTCGATATTGACGCCTATTTCGATCGTCTGGACTTAATGAGCCACCTTACACCTACACGTGGCAATGGATTGCGTGCCATGGTTGCTCGAATTCGAGAGATCGCTACATCTCACTGAGCCCGGAGCGACCAGCTCTCGAGACGTGATTCACATTGCCTGAACCGCATCCCCATCCAGTGAGGGCTTTCTTGTTTGTCGCGCGTGGCGCGAGTACAATGCGCCGTCAAATTTTACCCTTCCGATTTTTAATCTGAACTTATTCTAAGTTACTGTTTACAGGAGAAATTTTAAATGGCTGTAGAGCGTACCCTCAGCATTATTAAACCCGATGCCGTCGCCAAAAATGTGACGGGTGAAATCAATGCCCGTTTTGAGAAAGCGGGTCTGAAAATTGTCGCCCAGCGCATGATTCACATGGACGAGGAAAAGGCCGGTGGTTTTTATGCCGAGCACAAAGAGCGCCCCTTCTATCCGGCCCTGGTTGAATTTATGACATCCGGTCCAGTGGTTGTTCAGGTGCTTGAAGGCGACAATGCCATTTTGAAGAATCGTGAACTCATGGGTGCAACCAACCCACAGGAAGCCGAGGCGGGCACTATTCGTGCGGATTTTGCCGAAACCATTGACGCCAATGCGGTGCATGGCTCGGATTCGCCCACCTCAGCGGCCCGTGAAGTTGCTTATTTCTTTAACGAAAACGAAATTTTCTCAAGATAAGCAGCGACAGGCCCGCAACGCGGGCCTTTTTGATTCCGGTAATCGACATGACTGATAGCCTGACCGCCATACAATTTGATACTCCGGTGAATCTGCTGGGATTATCTCCTGTGCAGATGGAGGCGTTTTTTGAATCCATCGGGGAAAAGAAATTTCGTGCCACCCAGGTCATCAAGTGGATTCACCAGCATGGGGTGGATGACATCGACCAGATGACCAACATCAGCAAGCCCTTGCGCGAAAAGCTGAAAACCATCGCCGAAATCCGTGCGCCCGAAGTGATTGCGGACCACCTGTCCCACGATGGCACCCGAAAATGGCTCATCCGTGTTGATGGGGGCAGTGCAGTTGAGACCGTATTTATTCCCGAGGGTGAGCGCGGTACGCTCTGTGTTTCTTCCCAGGTTGGCTGTTCCCTGGACTGCAGCTTTTGCAGCACCGGCAAGCAGGGCTTTAACCGGGACCTGACGGCTGCCGAGATTATTGGGCAGGTCTGGATTGCCGCCAAGGCATTTGATTCCCTGTCTCCCACAGCAAACAGGAAGGTCACAAACGTGGTGATGATGGGCATGGGCGAGCCGCTCCTGAATTTTGATAATACTGTGGCCGCGATGCAGCTGATGCTGCATGACAATGCCTATGGGCTATCAAAACGTCGGGTAACCCTGAGTACCTCGGGTGTCGTTCCGGAACTGGACAGGCTGGCAGATTATGTGGATGTTTCGCTGGCTATTTCCCTGCATGCCCCCAATGACGAGTTGCGCAATGAGCTGGTGCCAATCAACCGTAAATACCCCATCAGGGAATTCTTGCGCAGCGCCAATGAATACATTGCCCGAATGCCGGACAGTCACCGAAAGATCACGGTGGAATATACCCTGATGCGCAATGTGAATGACCGGCCCGAGCACGCTGAACAGCTGGCGGACGTCCTCAGGGACACCCCATGTAAAATTAATTTAATTCCCTTTAACCCCTTTCCTAACAGTGGATATGAAAGGGTGAGTAATACATCGCTTCAAAAGTTTCGCGATATTCTCTATGGTAAGGGGTTTACTGTGACAGTAAGAACAACACGTGGTGATGATATTGATGCGGCCTGTGGCCAGTTAGCAGGCTCAGTCAATGACCGAACCCGTCGCAGCGAGCGCTATAAAGAGCAGGCAAAAAAAGCGCATGTTGACACCCATATCCCCATGGCCGCTGTGGACATATAACTTGATGTCCCGGGAAAGAACCAGAGAATGCGTTATGCAGCTTGGAGACATTAGTAAATTTGGAAAGTTGGCCCTTCTGGCAGGTTTGCTTCTGCTTCAGGCCTGTGGCTCCCAGCCCACCGTCCAGGGAGACCCGGAGCGCGCGCTGAACAACTACGTAGAGCTGGGGCTTAACTATCTCGGTCAGGGGAATCGTGACCAGGCCCGGTTGAATCTGCTTCGGGCGCTTGAGATAGATAGCAATTCGCCCAAGGCAAACAGCGCCATAGCATTGCTGTATCAAATAGATGGCGAGTTTGATCTTGCTGAAACCCATTTTCGCAGAGCGCTTCGTGAAGATCGCGGGTTTTCCCAGGGACGAAACAACTATGCGCGATTCCTTTATATGCAAGGTCGTTTCCGCGATGCTCGTGAGCAATATGAAATCACCAGCAATGATGTGAATTACCGCCTGCGTCCGGAGGCATTTATTGGCCTGGCCCTGACTGAAAAAGCGTTGGGCAATATGGAAGCTGCTGAATCGGCACTTCGGCGGGCACTGACACTGGATCCCAGATCGGGTGCGGCAGCATTGGAACTAACCCAGCTTAAATATGATCAAAGGGACTTTGTGGCAGCCAAAAGTTATCTTGATCGCTATGAAGCGACCAGCCCTTCTACCCCAAGAAGCCTGACTTTGGGTATGCAACTGGCCGAAGAGTTCGGAGATGAAAGGGCGTATGAAACCTATACCATGGCCCTGCAAGATATGTTTCCAAATTCAAGAGAGGCGCGGGAACTTCAACTTCGGGAACAACAGGAAACCAACTGATGTATCCAGATCCAAAATATGACATGGATGACAACGAGGAAAATCAGGAAGCAACGGAATCCAAATTAGAGTCGGAAGAGCAGGAGGCGGATGATTCTGCAGAGTCCGGTGAAAAAAGTGCGGCATTGCCCAAGAATGTGACGCCAGGCAAATACCTGTTGTCCGAAAGGGAAAAGGCCGGGTTAAACAGGGCACGCGTTGGTCAGGCGCTGGGGCTTACTGAAACGGCGGTCAAAAACCTGGAAACCAATGATTTTGAGCTATTTCCGGGAAGTGTTTATGTGCGGGGCTACCTGAAAAACTATGCCAAGCTTCTTGGAAAAGACGAAGACGAATTGATTGCAATTTATGATCGCTACTGTGTCGACCATCAGCTGGATAATGGCCGCAGTACGGCGGATCTTTCGGCCATGCCGGCCAGCAAGGGAAACAATAAAGCGATGGTTGCCATGATTGTCAGTGGTGTGGTCGTTGTTGTTCTGGCGATTGTTATTTTCAATATGTTTGCCTGAGTCAGGCCTAGATATAAATTCGATGTTTGCTGAATCCCCTATTAAACGGCGTAAATCCCGACAAATCATGGTTGGCAATGTGCCTGTAGGCGGTGATGCGCCTATTTCAGTACAAAGCATGACCAATACGGAAACAACGGATATTGCCGCGACTGCTGGCCAAGTTCGTGCGCTGGCGCGCGCGGGAGCAGATATTGTCCGGGTGTCGGTGCCGACCATGGAAGCCGCCACTGCTTTTGGCGAGATTCGCAAAGAAGTCGATGTGCCGCTTGTTGCGGATATCCACTTCGATTACCGCATAGCGCTGGCCGTCGCCGACAAGGGCGCAGACTGCCTGCGGATCAACCCCGGCAACATCGGCCGCGAAGAAAAAGTTCGTGCTGTGGTCGACAAGGCCAGGGAAAAATCCCTGCCTATTCGTATCGGTGTCAATGCCGGCTCACTGGAAAAAGACCTCCAGACCAAATATGGCGAACCCACGCCAGCGGCTTTGGTGGAATCGGCCATGCGTCACATTGAGATACTGGACAGGCTGAATTTTGCTGAATACAAACTCAGCCTGAAAGCTTCGGATATATTTATGACGGTCGAGGCCTATCGCATTATTGCCCGTCAAATTGATCAGCCCCTGCACCTGGGTATTACCGAAGCGGGAGGCCTGCGTGGCGGGACGGTGAAATCCAGTATTGGTCTGGGTATGTTGTTGATGGACGGTATTGGCGACACCCTGCGGGTGTCTCTGGCTGCCGATCCTGTCGAGGAAGTAAAAGTCGGCTGGGACATGCTCAAAAGCCTCAAGCTGCGGACCAAGGGCGTTAATTTTATTGCCTGTCCCAGCTGCTCACGCCAGAACTTTGATGTGATCAAGACCATGAATGAGCTGGAAATGCGACTGGAAGATATTGAAACGCCAGTCGATGTGGCGGTAATTGGCTGCTATGTCAATGGCCCGGGCGAGTCCAGGGAGGTCGAAATCGGCGTTACGGGATCCTCTCCGCAGAGCCTGATATACATTGATGGCAAGCCTCATCATAAAATAGATTCCAGCAAGGTTCTGGATGAAATGGAGTCGCTGATACGTGCGCGTGCAGCTGAAAAAGCAAAACAAAAACAGGCACTTGATGAAACACTGATTGCATCAAGCAGCCATTAATTTAGTCAAGACGAAATCTGTGTCCAAAATTCAATCCATCCGCGGCATGAACGATTTGTTGCCGCCTCAGTCGGGCCGTTGGCAAATTGTCGAAGCCATTGTGGCCGACGTCCTGGGCCAATATGGCTTTTATGAAATTCGTTTTCCTGTCCTGGAAAAAACCGAACTTTTTCAGCGAACCATCGGTGAAGTGACCGATATCGTTGAGAAAGAGATGTACAGCTTTGAAGACCGTAATGGCGACAACCTGACCCTTCGTCCAGAGGGAACGGCGGGCTGTGTCCGGGCCTGTATCCAGAACGGTCTTCTCGATCGCCCCCAGCGCCTGTGGTATACCGGCCCCATGTTTCGTCACGAGCGGCCGCAAAAAGGGCGTTTGCGCCAATTCCACCAATTTGGTGCCGAAGTATTTGGCATGGATGGCCCCGATGTGGATGCGGAGCTTATTGCCATGACGGCGAGGATCTGGGCAGAACTTGGGCTTGAGAACGCGGTTGCACTGGAGCTCAATACCCTGGGGACAGCAGAATCCCGGGCAGCACATAAAGCAGAACTGGTGAGCTATCTGCATCGCGTGCGTGAGCAGCTTGACGAAGACAGTCAGCGTCGCCTGGAAACCAACCCCCTGCGGATACTTGACTCAAAAAATCCCCAGATGCAGCAATTGCTTGCCAGGGCGCCCAGCCTGATGGATTTTCTCGATGATGAATCGAAAAAACATTTTGAACAGCTAACCGCTTATCTGGACAAGCTGGGTATTGCCTACCGGGTAAACAACCGGCTGGTGAGAGGCCTGGATTACTATAGCCGCACAGTGTTCGAGTGGGTGACAGACCGTCTGGGTGCCCAGGGCACTGTCTGTGGAGGCGGTCGGTACGACGGCCTGGTGGAACAATTGGGAGGCCGGCCCACTTCAGCATTGGGCTTCGGCATGGGCATAGAGCGTTTGATGCTTCTGGTCGAAGAGGTCAACCCGAACCTGTTTGTCGAAGATAGCGAAGCCGACATTTATGTGCTCTATGAAGAGGTTGCTGCCGCTGATGCCATGTTGCTGGCTGAGGAAGTCCGCAATGAGATTCCTTATCTGCGAGTTCAATACCACTGTGGTGGTGGCAGTTTTAAAAGCCAGTTTAAAAAGGCAGATCGCAGCGGCGCCATGATTGCCCTGATTCTGGGGGGCAAGGAAATGGAAACCAATACAGTGACGGTCAAGTATTTGCGCGATGATCGGGAGCAGGAAACCCTGTCGCGAGAGGACTTGCTGGAAAGGTTGCGTTCTGAGTAGTGCGCAAGCATCATAGCGGCCTTTTTTAGGGGCCTGGCCGTTCCAGGCCATGTTAATGTAAGAAAGGGTTATCACCCGGCAAAGGTTAGCCTTTGGAGAAATTTTAGTGAGTGACATTCGTTCAGAAGAGAAGGAACAGCTTGAGGCAATTAAGTACTGGTTCCAGCAAAATGGCCTGGCTATTTTGGGCGCAGTTGTTGTAGGCGCAGCGATCTTTTTCGGGCCTGATCTCTATCAGTCCTACAAGAACAGCCAAATCTGGCCTGTTTCAGACAGGTATAGCAATGTCAGTTCGGAAATCGCCCGGGTCTCTGGCATGCCAGAGACAAATGCCCAGGATATTGCCGAAGTAAATGATCTGGCCAATAGCCTGATTCAGGAATATCCGGATACGCATTATGCGTTTTTGACCAGCCTTGCCATGGCGGCCTTACATGTCAGTCATGGAGACTATGAATCAGCCAGGGAGCAACTTTTGTGGGCGTCCGAGCGAGCCGAGGCGGAGGCCGATATCCAGCTGGTTAATTACCGTTTGGCACTCGTTGAAGCACAGTTAGGCGAGTCGGATGCGGCACTTGCCCGGCTCTCTGGCGCTAATGAGCATTTTGCACCACTGTATTCCGCGGCCAGGGGCGACATCCATGCCGATCTGGGGCAAAGGGAACAGGCGATCAGTGCCTATGAAGAAGCCCTGGCCCAGATATCAGAAGATAACCTTTCACAGATCAACACCATACAGCTAAAACTGAATGATTTGCGGTCAGGCGCAGGCGCGCTGATGCAGGAATAATTATTTTCCGTTACCACGGCATTACCTTTTCGAGTCGAGCATAGTCCCGGCAATCGTTTTTTAGGGCAGAGCAATCATCGTTAATACAAGAAGCATGCAGGATCCCGAAATGAGCAATTTAAAACACCTTCTTCTGGTACCACTTGTTCTGGTGCTTGCTTCCTGCAGTATGTTCAGATCCGATGAAAACCTGAACGAACCGGTTGATCTGCAGAGAGTTGATTCCAAAATAGAGGTTGACCGTCTCTGGCGTCATGACGTTGGCAGCGGTCCGGACGAGATTCATCCCGTTGTGTATCCGGCGGTTGATGGCGACCAGATGTTTGTCGGGGACCGTTCCGGTCAGGTGACTGCCATTGATCTGACGACAGGCAGGCGACTGTGGCAGGA
This sequence comes from Pseudomonadales bacterium, assembly GCA_965222065.1. Lineage (GTDB taxonomy): Bacteria > Pseudomonadota > Gammaproteobacteria > Pseudomonadales > GM7GCV1 > GM7GCV1. The sequence continues at coordinate 750,971 of OZ244933.1, read as the reverse complement.
AGATCTGGACGACGTCGAGATTACCGGGGCAACAGGGGCTGGCGGTAATCTGGTGCTGGTTGGAACCAACGAAGGTGACGTGATTGCGCTTAGCCAGGAAGATGGCAGTGAGCTTTGGCGAACCCGTGTCAGCAGTGAAGTTTTAGCGGCACCGGCAACCAACGGTAATGTTGTAATTGTGGTTAGCATTGACGGCAAAATTCGCGGACTGGATGCCAGTGACGGTTCCGAGTTGTGGCTTTCTGCTTCCACATTGCCACTTCTCTCTGTGAGAGGTAATGCGCCTCCGTTGATTGTCGACAGCCTGCCCGGTGTGAATTTTGCCGGTCTGCAAGTGGTGTTTGTTGCCCAGGATAATGGCAAGATTTCTGCTTTTAGTGTTAACGATGGCATTCAAATCTGGGATGCGAGGGTCGCTGTTCCTGAGGGGCAAACTGACCTGGAGCGAATGGTAGACATTGATGGCATACCTCTTTATCACAGTGGAAGATTGTATGCGGTGTCCTATCAGGGCGGCCTGATGGCGATTAACCCGACCAATGGCCAGCCTGTCTGGTTTCAGGATGCGTCCAGTACCGTGGGTCCCAGTGCATTTGCCGGCAGTCTGGTGATTACTGAGGCCGATGGCACCGTGAGAGCGTTTAACGCCACAGACGGCACTGAATTCTGGTCGACAGACGAGTACGCTTACCGAAGTCTCAACCAGTCGGTAACAACAAGCTCCTACGTAGCTTTTGCCGACTATGAAGGTTATCTGCATTTCCTGAGTCGCCGTACTGGCGAGACCGTCGGCCGGGTCAGGGTCGATCGCTCGGGCGTAAGATCCCCAACCATACTGTATAACGACCAGTTCATCGTATTGGGTAACTCCGGCAATATTTCCGCGTATAGTGTGACCGAGCTCGACTAACGCCCAAGTTAAATTACATGATTCCTGTTATCGCGCTTGTCGGCCGTCCGAATGTCGGCAAGTCCACTTTGTTTAATCGTCTGACTCGCACCCGGGAAGCCCTGGTGGCGGACTTTGCCGGCCTGACACGTGACCGTAAATATGGCGAGGCAACACTCGGGGAAACCCGCTGTATCCTTATCGACACCGGCGGTATTACCGGTTATGAAGAGGGCATTGAAGAGGCGATGGCAGAACAGTCTCTCAAGGCAATCGATGAAGCCGATGCCGTGATCTTTTTGGTTGATGCGCGCGAAGGGCTGACTTCTGCTGACGAGCGACTTGCTACGGAGCTGCGCAAAAAGAAAGACAAGGTGTTTTTGGCGGCCAACAAGGTAGATGGTGTGGATGCCAATATGATTATTGGCGAGTTCTACCGGTTGGGACTCGGTGATGTGTACCAGATCAGTGCCAGCCACGGCCGCGGTGTTAAACAGCTGGCGGAAGAAGTCGCCAGCAGCTTTCCTGAAATCTCACCGATTGAGCCCTCCGAGCATGCCGGCATCCGTATTGCCGTGATCGGCCGGCCCAATGTGGGCAAATCCACCCTGGTAAACCGTCTTCTGGGGGAAGACCGGGTCGTTGTCTATGACCAGCCAGGTACCACCCGGGACAGTGTCTATATTGATTATGAGCGCAATGGTGAGCATTACACGCTCATTGATACAGCGGGGATCAGACGTCGGAAAAACATCAAACTGGCGGTGGAAAAGTTTTCCATTGTTAAAACGCTCCAGGCCATTGAGGACGCCAATGTCGTGATCCTGTTAATGGATGCCCAGGAAGGAGTTGTCGATCAGGATTTGCACCTGATGGGACAGGTCATTGAATCGGGCAGGGCACTGGTAGTTGCACTGAATAAGTGGGACGGGATGGATCCGGATGATCGCGTCTGGGTGAAAACTGAACTGGATCGCCGTTTGCGCTTTATCGATTTTGCCGATGTGCATTTTATTTCGGCATTGCATGGCACCGGCGTCGGTCACCTGTATGACTCGATTCACAAAGCTTACGAAAGTGCGACACATAGCATGTCGACGTCCCGTTTGACCCGAATTCTGGAGGACGCGATATCAGAGCATCCATTGCCTCTTGTAAGAGGCCGGCGAATAAAACTTCGTTACGCCCATACTGGAGGTCACAACCCGCCCATTATTGTTATTCATGGCAATCAGGTAAAAGATATTCCCGGGCATTACGTTCGTTACCTGGAAAAGAAATTCCGTGACGTCCTGGGACTCCACGGTACACCGGTAAAACTGGAATTTCGCTCGGGACAAAACCCGTTTGAAGGTAAAAAGAACAAACTGACACAGCGCCAGATAAGCAAAAAAAGGCGCATGATGAAACACGTCAAGAAAAAGAAATAGAAATACGGGGTCAGAGTAAAAGCCTGCTTTCGGGCTTTTACTCTGACCCCAAATTTACTACTGTTTGTGGCAGGATTATAAAATCTTGTTAAGGGCAAACCCCCATGGACGTTAATCAACTTGCTGGTTTAATTGCACTCACCCTTGGCGTTGGCTGGGCCAGCGGAATTAACCTGTATGCAGCTGTCCTGGCCCTTGGACTGGCGGGTGCAACAGGCTATGCAGACCTTCCCGAACGCCTGGAAATTATCCAGGATCCCATCGTCATTATGGCGGCGGGGATTATGTACTTTGCCCAGTTCACAGCGGACAAAGTGCCCGGCGTTGACACCGGCTGGGATGCCATTCATACCTTTATTCGTCTGCCCGCCGGCGCACTGCTGGCTTCCGGCATGATGGGAGACCAGAGTGCTGCACTGCAACTGGCGGCGGGCCTGGTTGGGGGTAGCCTGGCAGCGGCCAGTCATGCCACCAAATCCGGAACACGCGTGCTCATCAATACCAGCCCTGAGCCTTTCAGTAACTGGACCGCCTCGGTGGTGGAGGATGTGGCCGTGTTTTTAGGCATCTGGCTTATGCTCAATCATCCCTGGTTGTATCTGGTGCTTTTGGTTGTATTTATTCTTGTTCTGGTTTGGCTTCTTCCCAGGCTTTGGCGGGCGATACGCTTTTTATTCCAGAAGTTGGCCGCTTTTTTTGGCGGGGAAAAGCCGGAGCCGCTCTCGCCCGATGATGCCCGTGTGATTCATCTGCCACACAAGCCTGATCCTTTATAGATGAGCGAGGAGAAGCAAGACTATAACCGCGCACGGCTGTCGGCCATGAATATGCTGGCCCGGCGAGAACAGTCACGCCAGGAACTGGAAAACAAGCTCGGTACGCGCTTCGAAATGGACGTGGTTGAGCAGGTATTGGACGATCTTGCCGATGAAGGATTGCAGTCAGATCAGCGCTTTCTGGAAAGTTTTGTCAGCGCCCGAATTAATCGTGGCCAGGGTCCCTTAAAGATTACCTATGAACTTCGCAACAAAGGCATCGCATCTGATGCGATCTCGGAACAGATGGAAGCCTATGCCGAACACTGGCATGACCTGGCCCGGGAAGCGCTGGAACGGAAATTTGGCATAGAACCGCCTGCTGATTTTAAGGAGCGACAAAAACGACAACGCTTTATTGCCAGTCGTGGTTTTCCCAACGACATCTGTTACAAGCTTTTTGATTAGAAAAATGGGGTCAGAGAAAAATGGGGTCAGAGTAAATAATTACTCTGACCCCGTGAGTAATAATTTTCTTTTATTACAGGTCTGACACCGAATTATTAAAGCTTGATCTCAAATTCATCCGCATCCTGCCAGGCGGGAAATTTGGTTTTAAATTCATGCAGGGCTTCCGCATCCAGTTGACCGGTTTCGACAAAAGCCGTATTGGGTTCGTCATCAATCAGCAGGTTACCCTTGAAGTCCACCAGCAGGGAATCGCCTGCATAGTCAAGGCCATTACCATCTGTGCCAATGCGATTGACTCCTACAACATAGGCCAGGTTTTCCACCGCCCGGGCCTGTAGCAATATGCGCCAGGGCTGCCTTCTGGCCGCGGGCCAGTTGGCGACACAAAGCATCAGGTCATAATCGTTCTGGTTTCGGCAAAATACCGGGAAGCGCAGGTCATAACAGGTGGTCAGCAATATTTTCCAGTCCAGGTAATTAATGACCACCCGCTTGTCCCCTGGACGGTAGCGCTCATGCTCGCCGCTCATTCGGAACAAATGCCATTTATCATAAAACTCAATAGTGCCGTCGTGCCGGGCAAAAAGCAGGCGGTTGGTGTGAGAGCCGTCGGGGTGACGTGCGGCAATACTGCCGGTGATGGCACATCGGCATTTTTCTGCAAGATCCAGCATCCATTGGCCCGTTATACCGGGATTGTCACTTTCGCTGAGTTCTTCCGGGTGCATGGTAAAGCCCGAGGTAAACATTTCCGGTAAAACGACCAGTTCGGTTTTACCCCGCAAGGGCTGGATCAAATTGGCAAGATTTGCCCGGTTTTGCTCAGGGTCATGCCAGGCCAGATCGGTTTGTATCAGGCTGACACGCATGTTGCGAACTGGGCTGGTTGAAAGGTCTGGCACGTTTTCTGGCGCAGACGGTTGAGATCTGTCGTCCGGATTTACCATGATATGTCGTTGTTTATTCAGTATTCAGACTATAGTCGGAGTGTTGGTTAACTGCCAGTGCAGAAATAAAAACCGGTTACCTGTTCAGGCTGCATAAATACAGGTGATAGCGTAGAATTGCCAACTTTCGCGACAACCCTTCAGGAACAGGACAAGGTCAGCGTTATGCTTGATAAACAACTGCTTGCCATGCTGGTTTGCCCGGTCAGCAAAGCCCCGCTTGAATATGATCGGGAGCGCTCCGAGCTTGTTTGTCGTGCCAGCGGCCTGGCCTATCCCATTCGGGACGGTATCCCCGTGATGCTGGAGTCAGAAGCCCGGAAGTTGACCGCGGAGGAACAGCTAAAAACCAACCAGGGGTCTGATTTTTCCAAGTAAAAACTAAAGTAAAGCCATGAGTGAACCCAGCATATTTACAAAAATCATCAATCGTGAGATTCCTTCGGATATTTTGTACGAAGATGATCGCTGCATTGCCATTAAAGACATACAGCCCAAAGCACCGACACATGTGCTGCTAATCCCCAGGGAAGAAATACCCAGACTGGTCGATGCAAAACCCGAGCATCAGGAACTTCTTGGACATTTATTGCTGGTTGCGGCAAAAGTCGCCAAGCAGTTGGGTATCGGTGATGCGTTTCGCTTGATTATCAACAATGGCGAAGGGGCAGGGCAAACGGTGTTCCATTTGCACATGCATATTATGGGTAATAAAAAATATACCGAAGATAGTCTGGACTTTTGAGACTCATGTAGAAATTTGATTTGAATAAAGATCAAAAATAACAAAGACTTACCCTTACTAATTCACCAGTTTTAACCATATCGAATGAAAAGCGCTGATATTCGCTCCGCCTTCCTAAATTTTTTCAAAAGCAAGGGGCACGAAATTGTTCCCTCGAGCTCACTTGTGCCCGGTAACGACCCAACACTGCTGTTTACCAACGCAGGCATGGTGCAGTTCAAGGATGTATTCCTGGGTGCCGAAAAACGCCCGTATACGCGTGCCACCAGCTCCCAGCGATGTGTGCGTGCCGGGGGCAAACATAACGATCTGGAAAATGTGGGGTATACCGCGCGTCACCACACATTTTTTGAAATGCTGGGTAATTTCAGCTTTGGCGATTATTTCAAAAAAGATGCCATTCATTTTGGCTGGGAATTTCTGACTTCCAAAGAGTGGATGGGCATTCCTGAAGAGAAGCTGCTGGTCACGGTTTACGCCGATGATGACGAAGCCTATGGCATCTGGAATAAGGAAATAGGTCTTCCCGAGACAAAAATTATTCGTATTGGCGACAACAAGGGCGCCAAATACGCATCGGACAACTTCTGGGCCATGGGCGACACAGGCCCCTGCGGTCCCTGTACCGAGATTTTTTACGATCACGGTGAGCATATCTGGGGTGGTCCGCCGGGATCGCCCGAAGAGGACGGTGATCGTTTTATCGAAATCTGGAACATCGTGTTTATGCAGTTTAATCGCAGTGCCGATGGTTCAATGGCGCCGCTTCCCAAACCTTCCGTGGATACCGGTATGGGTCTGGAGCGCATTGCAGCGGTTAAGCAGGATGTTCACAGCAATTACGAGATTGATCTTTTCCAGAATCTGCTCAAGGCAGCGGCCGAGGTAACAGATACCCGGGACCTGGATAATAAATCCCTGCGCGTGATTGCCGATCATATTCGCTCTTGTGCCTTCCTGATTGTGGATGGCGTATTGCCTTCCAATGAAGGCAGGGGTTACGTACTGCGCCGCATCATTCGCCGGGCATTGCGTCACGGAAACAAACTGGGTTGCGACAGTCTGTTCTTTGGCAAACTGGTTCCTGCCCTGGTGGCTGAAATGGGTGAGGCTTACCCGGAACTGGCCGAAAAGGCCGGGCATGTCCAGCGCGCCCTGGAAGCCGAAGAAGAACAGTTTGCCCGCACGCTGGATACCGGTCTGGCGGTACTGGAATCGGCCATTGACGAGCTGGGCGATTCGCGGGAGTTACCTGGTGAGCTGGTGTTCAAATTACATGATACCTACGGCTTTCCGACAGACCTGACCAATGATATTGCCCGCGAACGTGAGCTGACTCTGGACATGAAAGGCTTTGATCGTTGTATGGCCGAGCAGAGAAAGAAATCGCAGGATGCCAGTAAATTCGGTGTGGATTACAGCACCCGATTTGAGCGTGAGGGCGAAACCTCTTTTGCTGGTTACGAAGGGACCGAGTCGGAAGGCAAGGTGATTGCCCTGTTGCTGGATGGTAAAGAAGTCGATCAACTGGAAGAAGGTCAGTCGGGCATGGTGGTGCTGGATCGAACCGCTTTTTATGCGGAGTCCGGTGGCCAGGTTGGTGATTCCGGCGTCCTTGAATCAGGTCAGGCCCGCTTTGAAGTTATCGATTGTCAAAAGCAGAGTGGACACCACCTGCATCAGGGGCAATTGGTCAGTGGCAGCCTTCGGGTTGGCGATGAGCTATCCAGTCGCGTGGATGCCAGTATTCGGCAGGCGACGGCGCTCAATCACTCTGCCACGCACTTGTTGCATGCCGCGTTGCGCCAGGTACTGGGTGAGCATGTTAGCCAGCAAGGCTCATTGGTAAATTCCCAACGACTGCGTTTTGATTTTACTCACCGGCAAGCGGTCACTGCTGACGAACTGAAGGAAATCGAGCGTTTGGTCAATCGAGAAATACGCCGTAATACCGCCGTGGTGGTCGAGAATATGTCCATGGACGATGCCATGAACAAGGGTGCCATGGCGCTATTTAGCGAGAAATATGGTGAACAGGTACGTGTACTGACCATGGGTGAAGGCTTTTCCATCGAACTCTGTGGGGGAACCCATGTTCAACGAACCGGTGATATCGGTTTGATGAAAATTGTTTCGGAATCTGGCGTTGCTTCCGGCGTACGACGCATTGAAGCGGTTACCGGCGAAGGTGCCGAAGACTATGTAGAACAGCAGGAGCATCAACTAGGTGTGGTGGCCGACGCACTAAAAGCCACACCACAAAACCTGGCTGCGAGGGCCCAACAATTAGCCAAACTAAATCGTGAACAAGAGCGAGAAATTGAACAGCTGAAAATGAAGCTGGCCAATAGCTCGGGCTCGGACCTCACAACTCAGGCCGTTGAGGTAAATGGCATCAAACTGCTGGCCAGCAAAATTGATGGCATGGACCCTAAAAACCTGCGCGAGCTGGTCGACCAGATGAAAAACAAGCTGGGCAGCGGTGTGGTTGTTATTGGTACCGCCAGTGAAGGCAAGGTTGCGCTGGTCTGTGGTGTCACCAAGGATCTCACCGATCGTGTCCAGGCCGGCAAGTTGCTGGCTCATGTAGCTGAGCAGGTGGGCGGTAAAGGCGGTGGCCGCCCGGATATGGCGCAGGGTGGCGGTAACCAGCCGGAAAAACTGGATACAGCCCTGGCCAGTGCCAAAGACTGGCTGGAATCAGCCTAGAAAATTGGGGTCAGAGTAAATTTTTACTCTGACCCCTAATTTAGAATAAAAAAGCCCGCGTTATGCGGGCTTTTTTATTTGATAGTGAAAAAGGCCTAGGCCACATCCACTATCTGCTCGGCGGCAATGCGCTTGCCGTTTTCTGCGCTTTTCTTGAACTCATCCATTTCATGGAAGTTCATGTAGCGGTAGATCTCCGCCGCCATGGAATCCAGTTCGCTGGCGAAGTTCATGTACTCTTCTGCCGTTGGCAATTTGCCCAGAATCGCGCCAGCAATAGCCAGTTCGGAAGAGGTCAGATAGACATTGGCGCCATCGCCCAGGCGATTAGGGAAGTTGCGTGTCGAGGTCGATAGAACGGTGCTGTTTGGCGCCACGCGAGCCTGGTTACCCATACACAGGGAGCAGCCTGGCATTTCGGTACGCGCACCGACCCGGCCGAAGATGTTGTAGTAACCTTCTTCCATTAACTGGTGCTCGTCCATTTTGGTGGGCGGGCAGATCCAGAGGCGGGTGGATATGCCTTTTTTGGCGTGCAGGTCCAGCATTTTACCCGCGGCGCGGAAGTGGCCAATGTTGGTCATACAGGAACCGATAAAGACTTCATCCACGCCGTCACCGGATACTTCCGACAAGAACTTGGCATCATCCGGGTCGTTAGGGCAACAGACGATGGGTTCCCTGATTTCATCCAGATCAATCTCGATGACTGCGGCATACTCCGCATCGGCATCGGGCTTCATCAGGCTCGGGTTTTCCAAATACTCCTCCATCTTGCGCGCACGTCGCTCGAGGGTACGGGTATCCCCGTAACCGTCAGCGATCATGGAACGCAGCAGGGTGATATTGGACTGCATGTATTCGTTGACCTTGTCCTGGTCCAGCTCAATGGTACAACCGGCGGCTGATCGTTCGGCCGAAGCGTCGGAAAGCTCGAACGCCTGTTCCACGGTCAGTTCGCCCAGACCCTCGATTTCCAGAATGCGGCCAGAGAAAATGTTCTTCTTGCCTTTCTTCTCGACGGTCAGCAGGCCTTCCTTGATGGCGTACAGCGGAATGGCATGCACCAGATCACGCAAGGTAATGCCCGGTTGGCGTTTGCCCTTGAAACGCACCAGCACCGATTCAGGCATATCCAATGGCATGACGCCAGTTGCCGCGGCAAAAGCCACCAGACCAGAGCCTGCAGGGAAAGAAATACCCATGGGGAAACGGGTGTGTGAGTCACCACCGGTACCGACGGTGTCAGGCAGCAACATGCGGTTTAACCAGGAGTGGATGATGCCGTCCGCCGGGCGCAATGACACACCACCACGGGTCTGGATAAAGTCCGGCAGGGAGTGCTGGGTGTCGATATCCACGGGCTTGGGATAGGCTGCCGTGTGGCAGAACGATTGCATCACCAGATCGGCCTGGAAACCAAGACAGGCCAGATCCTTGAGTTCGTCCCGGGTCATGGGGCCGGTGGTGTCCTGGGAGCCCACGGTGGTCATCTGTGGTTCGCAGTAAGTACCGGGGCGAACACCCTGACCTTCGGGCAGGCCGCAGGCGCGTCCTACCATTTTCTGGGCAAGGGTAAAGCCTTTGTCGGAATCGCCCGGAGTCGCCGGCAGAACGAACAGGTCAGTCGTGCCCATTCCCAGGGATTCACGGGCCTTGGTGGTCAGGCCACGACCGATGATCAGGTTGATACGGCCACCGGCGCGGACTTCATCAAAAAGCACTTTTGAACGAATGTCGAATTCGCTTAATACGCTGCCGTCTTCGGCGAGGATCTTGCCTTCATAGGGGCGAATTTCAACCACATCACCCATGTTCAAGTCGTCGACGGGCGCTTCAAAAACCAGCGCGCCGGCGTCTTCCATGGTGTTATAGAAAATCGGGGCAACCTTGCCACCAATACATACACCACCACCGCGTTTGTTGGGTGTGCCGGGAATGTCTTCACCAAAGAACCACAGCAGGGAGTTGGTAGCGGACTTGCGCGAAGAGCCCGTACCGACCACATCGCCAACAAAGGCGACCTTGTGACCCTTGGCAATCACTTCTTCAATCTGTGCCATGGGACCGGTAACGCCGTGTTCTTCCGGTTCAAGACCTTCGCGCGTCATCTTGAACATGGCTCTGGCGTGTAAGGGGATATCCGGGCGGCTCCAGGCATCGGGGGCGGGGGACAGGTCGTCGGTGTTAATTTCGCCGGTGACCTTGAAAATACTGACCTTGATGCTTTCGGGCACAGGCTCGCGTCGGGTAAACCATTCGCCTTCTGCCCAGGATTGCATGACCGCCTGGGCGTGTTCGTTACCGCCTTTGGCCAGTTCTTCGACATCGTGGAACGCATCAAACATCAGGATGGTATGTTTGAGTTCTTCGGCGGCCTGCCGGGCGAGTACGGGTTTTTCCAGAAGTTCGATCAGGGTGGCGATGTTGTAACCACCGTGCATATTGCCCAGCAATTTCACGGCGTCTTCGGCAGTAATTAGCGGACAGGAATCTTCGCCTTTAACAATGGCGGAAAGAAATGCCGCTTTCACATAGGCTGCCTCGTCAACACCGGGTGGTACCCGCTCGCTGATAAGCTCAACAAGAAATTCTTCCTCGCCTTTTGGCGGGTTCTTTAATAACTCCACCAGGCTGGCGGTTTGCTCGGCGTTTAGCGGTTTGGGGACGACGCCCTCAGCCGCACGTTCTTCGACATGTTGACGATATGCTTCAAGCACTAGGAATTTCCTCGCAGATTATCGGTGGGTGATCTGTGGTTAAGGACATCGCCGGTGTGGTGCAACTATTGGTTGCAGGCAGTCTTTTGCGCACAGAAGTTTATAAACAAGGATTCTAACCGAATCGCCCTATACTGTTAATGAATGCTCAGGATATTGGGCATAGCCCAAGGTTATTTTCGTTTTTACCGCAATGAATGAAGAAGCCTGAAAATGCGTATGGCACCAGGTTTAGGGCTGTCATTCCCGCACAACACCCATCCCGTCATTCCCGCTCCCCTTCGTCATTCCCGCGGCGGCGGGACAAAAGCGCGAAGCGCGCTGAACGCACGCAGTGCGACCCTTAGGGCGAGCAAAGCGAGTAATCCACAAAACAAAATGTCTCCACCAAGAATATTTTGGTCTGTGTGATAATGCGCTTTTCCAAACCCAATTTTGTTTTCTTTCAATGACTGCTATTCAAGCCGTTCTGGACTTTTTGCCCTGCCGTACACCCCAGGCATGGATAGAGGCGGCCATCCAGGACATACCCACCTTATTGGTTGACCACGCCAACTGCGAGAAAAAAGCCGCCAGCACGGCGTTGGGGCTGATGTATCGGTATACCGATAATTACGAACTGCTCAACAAAATGTCCCGCCTGGCCCGGGAAGAGCTACGTCACTTCGAGCAGGTGATCGCCATCATGAAAAAACGGGGAATTGACTACTCGCACTTAACACCATCCCGGTATGCAGGCGAACTTCACAAACATATCCGCAAACAAGAACCTGGCCGATTGGTAGATACCCTGATCGTGGGATCAATTATTGAAGCCAGATCCTGCGAACGATTTTATTCGTTAATACCCCATCTGGATGACGAACTGGCAAAGTTCTATGAATCGCTACTCAAGTCCGAAGCCCGACATTTTGAAGACTATTTACGCCTGGCCGAAAAAGCCAGCGGCCAGGCCATTGAATCGAAGGTAGAAGCTTTCCTCAGCCATGAGACCAATGCGCTGCTACAACAGGATGAAGAGTTGCGTTTTCACAGCGGCATACCCGCCTGACAAAGAACATCCTCTCCGTCATTCCTGCTTCTTCCGTAATTCCCGCAACCCTTACCCGTCATTCCCGCTTGTACTGTCATTCCCGCGGTGGCGGGACAAAAGCGCGAAGCGCGTTGAGCGCACGCAGTGCGACCCGTAGGGCGAGCAAAGCGAGTAATCCATCCCTATCAATCCCCAAAACCTACACACCCTTACTCCCTACCACGAAAAAACCCGCAATTGAATATCGACATTTAACGCCATCCCGTTATGCTGGCGGACTGCACGCGCATATCCGCAAACAAAAGCCGGAAAGCTTGGCGGATATGTGAGTAACAGGCGCGATTATTGAGGCCAGATTCTGCAAGGTTATACTTGCTCATCCCGTATTGGGTCGATGAGCTGGTGGGATTTTGTGAATCGTTGTTAGGTCAGATACCAAATATTTTGAGTTTTAATTAGATGACTTAGCGTTTTGGATAAGGATAGAAATAGATTTGCATATGCTTCAACCTAGGACTTTAAAGTCAGCTGTAATTTATTTAGAGATGGCTAGCCGCCATAGGGTCGAAATTGCAAATATTCTTGGATCTACTTTGGTCAAGGCTGGCGTTGAGGTCTTGGTTGTTTGTGAAAAGGAAATTGCGTTTCAATATTCTCCAATAACCCCAGTTGTTTACTTAGATAATTCAAAAAACATTTCTACTTACATAGAAGGATATTTGCCGTTACTAACACTGAGGTCATATTGTGGGACTCTGGTAAGAGATTTAGAAAAAGCAGAAGAGAACCGCTTTGCTCAAATTAGTAATATTTTGGAAGAGCAAGACCCAGACCTCTTTATTATTTGGTCTGGAAATTTCCATTATCAAGAAGGCACTCTAAAAGCGATCCAATCTTGTGGATTTCAGGATAAAACCCTTTTCTCTGAAGTTGGATGGTTCACTCAAAAAGAATTCATATATTTTGATCATTGTGGAGTCAATGCAAAAAGCTCACTTCTAAATCAGGAGAGGCGAGAGCTTAATGACCTTCAGCTACACCTTCTTGAAAATCAAATGCAGCGATATGCAAATCGCTGTTACTCGGGAGCTTTAGGAAAGAGTCCTAGAGCGAAAAGGATATTCGTCCCGTTACAGGTTGATACGGATACAAATATTCAATTGAACTCGCCGTTTAAAAGTATGGCCGAGTTCATATCTTTTTTGGAACAATGGGTTCCAGATGATTATGAGGTGGTTTTTAAAGCCCACCCTAAAGCAAGTTATGACTACATATTAGGCAGTTCCAAGTCTAACTTCCGTTTTTATGCTTCTGGAAGCATTGAAGATTTTTTCCCAGAATGTGATTACGTTCTGGGTATTAATAGTACTGTCTTAATTGAAGCAGCAATGCTTGGGATAAAAGCGATAGCTTTTGGAAAAGGCATTTTTACAGGTAACCAAATAGTTCTTGAAGCTAACCCTTCAGATAATGCGTTGTCAGTGCTTGAGGCCGCTGATGCTTTGGGGGTTAATAATAGCTTTTTTTATGAGCTGCTTTTCGAACGCCAAGTTTCTTTGATTGAATTAGAAAAGAGAAATTTCAGTCATCTTTTTAATCGTCATCCTTTTGACCGATATTTACCACCTAACTCTGATGGTTATAAACCGTTATTTTACAATGCAAGTGAGGGCAAATCAGTGATAAAGATTGGACACAGCAAAATTGCCAAAACGGCGTCATTAGATGCGCAATATGGAGGCCAGATCATAGTCGGTGACAATAGCGAAGTTAGGCATCATGCTGTGTTAGAGGTTTCAGCTAAATATGATGGGCTAATACAGATAGGTGATCGGAGTGTCGTGGGTGTGGCAAACTGGTTCCAAGGCTCAGGAAAAATTTTTATCGGTGATGATGTAATTATTGGGCCATATGTAGCTATTGTGTCGACTAATCACCAATATGAAGATCTATCAAAACCAATATCCCAGCAGCCTTTAACGCCTGGTCTTGTGGAAATAGGGGATGGTGTTTGGATCGGAGCCCACTGCACTATTGCTTACAATGTAAAAATCGGCAAGCACGCAATTGTTGCTGCTAATTCTTTCGTCAATAAGGATGTGCCGGATTATGCTGTTGTTGCTGGTTCTCCTGCGAAAATTATAAAAATGAGAAACGCATGAAGATACTATTTGCAGTAGGCGTCGGAATCCATCCAGAGCAACGTGTCGAAAGATGGAAAATGGTATCTGAGCTATACGCCCAACTAGGAAAAGCTTTTACACAATTGGGCCACCAAACATACTTTTATGTACACCCTGAGGCGAGTACAGACTCTATTCCTAAGGACCGAGGCTGGTTTTGCGAAGACCACTCGCATTTTGATTATGTGCTCGAAAAACAAGGTTCTGATTTTGTTTTTTGTTGGAATGGTTCAAGTCCTGGGGATGTAATTACATCAACCATTGCAAACAGTTATGGGGCCAAAATGATCTATTCGGAGCAAGGATGGTTTCCCCAAAAAGAATCGATTTACTTTGATTTTAAAGGTTGTAACGGTAAATGCAGTACTCGCAACCACAAATATCCGAGACTATTAGATGATCAAAGGGCAGATTTTCTTGAACAGAGAAAATCTTATATTAAGAAAGTGGGTGGCACCGAGTTATTTGATATTGATTCCTTGATCTTTGCGGAGGTGGATTCGAGCAAACCAATTTTTGTCCCCTTACAAGATGAAAATGACTTAAACATTGTTCAGGATTCACCTTTTAAATCAATGGACGCTTTTATAGGTTTTTTATCAAAAACTTACCCAAATTCGAATTTTCTTGTAAGGCCCCACCCAAAGTTTTCCAATCCGGCATTATCAACTTACTCCAATGTGACTCTTGATGATCCCAAAAAACCTATGTTTGCCTCTTTGTCTAAATGTGGGCTAGTAGTGGGAATTAATTCAACCACTTTATTGGAAAGCGCGCTGCTGGGTTATCAGGTCGTTGCATTTGGTCAGGGGTTGGCAACAGGTACAGGACTGTTTCATGATGCCGATTTTGATAATCCACCTAAAGACCTGGCTACTATTGCTGTCGATAGAGAAGATGCCGAAGCTCTTCTCTTCTATCTTTTATGTGTTCGTCAGATGTGGCGTGCAGACTTAAATAAATCCAACGTGCTTATGCGCTCGTGGGTTTTTAAAGAAATGATTAAAAATCTAAGCTGGAATAATATCAACAGATAGAAAGTATTTTCCAAGTCCTTAGAAGTAATTGTAGAAAACTTATATGAAAAAAACTGGCGAACGGCAGGTTGCAGAGACACTTGATGGGATTAGGGAGGATCATAGGAATAGGTATTTATGGGCCTGCCAAGAGATTGGTAAATGTTCGACTTTATTAGATGCCGGATGTGGTGTTGGCTATGGGTCAAATATCCTATCTGAAGTTGCGGATAGGATATTTGCCTGTGATATATCTGGGGATGCCATTCAATACGCTCAAGAATACTGGAAAGCTTCTAATATCGATTTTTTCGTTGCCGACCTGCATTGCCATCCATGGTCTAAGCTACCGGAGCTAGACGTAGTTGTAGCATTTGAGGTCGTTGAGCACTTAGCTTTTCCCGAACTATTTTTATCTGGAATCGCAACCAGGTTAAAAGCTGGCGGGAAGTTGTTTATTTCCGTACCAAACGAATCAGTAATAAACCACTCAGTATCCTTGAACCCCTTTCATTTTCGTCACTATACGAACGAAGATGCAGCAAACCTCCTTACTGAATGCGGCTTTCAGGTTGAGTCAATTCGTTCTCAAAATGATTTGGAAATATTGCCCCACGACAGTGGAAATTTTTTGTTGTACGAAGCAGTTCTTCAAAATGCTCCCAACTCTGATTTTGATGATGTTTTTTCAAGTGTAGACAGATACAGATATATCTCTGATGAATTGCACAAGAGAAGCGATTCAGTAGCAGAACTGTCAAAGCAACTTCGTGCAAAGAACACAAAAATTGAGGCGTACAAAGAAGAAATCAAAAATCTTAGGAAAGAAACATCGTGTAATGAAAAAGAAAGGGTGCGCGCTGAAAAGGAACGAAGTAGGTTCATAGACACTCTCGGAACGCTTACGAATTCCCTTGAACTCCTTGAAAAAGATATAAGTGAGTTAACGAGAGAACTAAAAAACGCTCAGGAAAAAGCAAATTTCTATGAACAAAAATGGGCAAACAATGCCCGGCTATATGAAGATATAAACTTAGAGTTAAAAACAATACGGGCCGATAGAAATGCGCTGTATGAGGAGGTTCAAAATAGCAAATCCCATATAAATGATCTTGTCGCCGAGAAGGAAATATTAATAGATAGTAAAAAGTCTCTACAAGTTGACAATAAACGTTTTCTAAGCGAATTAGAGTCTTTGCTGAATAATAAAAAACGCCTTGAATCGGAGCGAGATCTCCACGGAAGACGAGCTAGGAAGTCTGAAAAGAACTTGCAGCTAAAACAGCAGGAAATATCCCGGTATCTTTGTGTAATTAGTCAAATCGCTGGTTCAAAAACCCCCTTAAGAAAAAAAATTCAATTAAAAGAAAAAAAATACTATCTCAACACGTTGACTAGATTGAGTCGATTTTTTACAGAGCGTAAACAAGCATCGCTTATCGTAAATAGTGGCTTTTTTGAGAAGGATTGGTACCTTCAGCAGTATCAAGATATAGCTGCAAGCGCAAAATACAGTTCAAAGCCCGAACTCCACTTTGTTCGTCATGGCTGGAAGGAAAAGCGTGATCCGGGGCCCTTATTTTCAACTCTGCATTATCTCAACGCTAATAAGGATGTTGCCGAAGCAAATATAAATCCTCTTGTACATTATTTAGTCTGTGGAATTAAAGAAAAACGAGTTTTGGCTTGAAGCAAAAAAAGACCACGCAAGCATATTCTATATGCGTCGCTTAAAAATTTTAGGGAAGTATAAAATTGGATTTAGTCAAAAAGCTAAATAGAAAAAAGCTTGCCGGTACAAAAGTAACTGGAGTGTTGGAGGCTCCTTCTGATTACCTTGTTATTAGAGGGAAGCCTCTTTGTCTAAGAGGTTGGTTGGACTGGGATGACCAGAACTATGACTGCCTTGTTATTAAAATTAATGAGGAAAGCTACAGGCTTATTCCTCAAACTCCAAGAGGAGACATAGTTCAGAAATCCAAGTTACCTAAGGCTCGTGGATTTAGATTTAGTGCCCCTGTTGAAGCGCTAAAATCTAATAAAACTATTATCAAATTAGAGGTCAAGCTCCGAAGTGGAGAGACACTAAAATGGCAGGAACGTACTGTTTGGCTCAATTCTGCAAGTGATTTGATCCAAAACCCAGTAATTAGTTCGCGCGTTGAGGAGGAAGGGAATAATTATCACCTAATAGTCGAGATGCGAGAGCTGGGGATTGCCGAGTTAATAGTTATTCAGAATAGCGTGGTTAAGTTTTCTGAGTCTTATAGCAATAACCCCAAAAAAATAATCGCAGAAGTAGATCAAAGCTTACTAACCCCGAGTTACCCAGCTTATGTTCATATCCGAGATTCTGCCAATAAAAGACACTTTGCAGATTTGTGTAACCGTCTTAATAATACGGCTGAGTCAGATTTTCCCAGAAGAATATTTGCAGGGGTGATTTATGCGAATAAGCATCATATTGATCTGGAAATAGAGCCAGAAGATCTATGTGTTTATGTAAACGGTGAGAAGGCTGATTTTGAACATATAGTGAATAGCAATAGGCATTCTGTTGGTTTAGATACATCATGCTGGCCATCTTTGTCACACGTGGACGTATATAGCAGTGGAAACTGCTTGGCCATGCTAAGTTATTTCAAGTATGGGATTAGTGAATGGCGCGCATTAAATGGAGAAGCGATTATTTTGCCCAGCGCCAGTGCAGCAGGTGCCTCAACACTCAAACCAGATAATTTAAAAAGGGTAGTAGTTATTCGTCGCTCTGAAGCGCCTACTGATGAACTGTATTGTTTGTCCTCATTATTTAAGCTTCAAAGCCAATATAATCTTGCAGTTATTGTTGTTGATACGGATAAAAAAGAATTTGATGAAGTTGATAAGAGCCGATTGCTACAAGACGGCTCATTTGTCATTGTTTCCAGGTACATTCCCGAAGACTGGATCTCTTATTTTTTCCGTCATAAATACCGGCTGGGCTCAATTTTTTACTTGATGGATGATGATGTATTGGGGGCTCACTCAAGTACCTCTTTGCCTAATGGTTATCGTTCGAGAATGAGGGATACCGCGTTCACCGATTTTCAGTCAATGTTAATGCTCTGTGACCGCTTTATTGCTACATCAAGTTTTCTGTATAAAAAATATTATTCGCCCAAGACCCTTTATCTCTCGCCACCATATTTATCAAAACGTAATCAGGTAATAAAGACCTCTACGAATGAAGCTTATCGGCTTGCTTATCATGGTACAAAGTGCCATCAAGATGATCTGGAAATGCTGGCTCCTGCACTCAAGCGTGTTCTGGATAAAAACTCCCATGCTAGTTTGCAAATCGCTATGGGTGGATTTGTGCCTAAAGTATTAAAAGAACACCCGAGAGTAGAAGTTATCGGCTTGCTGGATTGGCATGAATATAAAGATTTCCGCGACCAGCAAAATATTCATATTTCACTAGTGCCTTTGCTGGATACACATTACAACCGAGGAAAATCGATTATCAAGCTTATGGATAGTGCGGCATTGGGCGCAGTGGGTATATATACAAATACTCAACCCTATAATGAAGTGATCACTCATGGAGAGAATGGCTTTTTATTAGAGAATGATCCCTTAATGTGGGAGAAAGCAATTCAATTACTAATTGACAAACCTGACGTACTGGACCGGATGAGAAGAAAAAGTAACATTCTTGCTAAATCATTAGGCAAAGTTAGCTCCATTGAGAATTTTTGGAGAAAGCAGTTTGGATTAAATGAGCTTGTAGAATGAGTGTAGATATATTTTATATGCTTAGCTTCTCCCGCTCAGGAGAAACTCTATTACAAAGGCACTTAGCCCAATGTAATGGTCTAAAAGTTGGTTATGATTTGTACTCTAAAGACAGCAAATTAGAAATACAGCTTAAAAAGTTTTTAATGGATAGCAATCCATCGGGTTTGGATAGGGAGGTTGCTAATGATTTTGGTATCGCTGAAGAAAAATTACTTGCCAAAGCAATTTGGCTTGATAATCGGCAAAACCAAGGCTTTATTCTAGTCAGACATCCATTTTCCATTGTGAGTAGTGTTTTAGCGAATTATTCATCTCGTAATGCGATGCAAAAGAGTGACAAGCTCGCCAGAATATGTGGTTATGTTCACCCAAATTATGAAAAGTTTCTTCGTAGCGAATCTTCTATGGATATGCTTGTAGTTAAGGTTGCACAAGCTTGGGGGCATCGCATGAGAGAAGCATATAATTCTGGATTGCCGATTGTTCATTATGAACGCTTTGTATGGAATCCTGATGAGATGCTCAAAAAGATTTGTAACCACCTTAATGTAGATTGTAATAGCAGAGTGTTAAACGCATATAAAGCCTATCAACCTGGTGAATTAGGTCATGGAGGAATAACACTTTCCTCTCCTATAGATAGTAAACGTGCATTTGCTAATCTTGGAATATTATCAGAATTACAAAAAGGTTTAATTCAATATATTTGCGCAGAACCTATGGATTTATTTGGTTATACAGAGAGGGCAGATATTGAAAATATTCTTTCTGCACTATGTAGTGACCGATTTTAAAAATAAGCTGTTTTTGTTACCTGGTTGGGCATTGCTTTGTTTTTGAGGTGGTTTTTTCAGATATTTGGGACTTCCAAATCTTTTTTGGATAACCCCCTAATTGGAAGTAAAACCCTAAATTACTTGGGACTTCATATTGTTCGGGTAATAGGAGCTTATTTAATAACTCGTACACGTTATTTTTTTCTTATTGGTCTGATGCCGAGAGGGTTAAGGAAGGAGTTTCATAAGAAAGGTTACATATTAATCCCCAACGCTTTGTCAAACGACTTATTTGAGAAAGTAGAAAATGAAATATATAAGTTTGAAGGCACAGGCTACAGTTTTTACGAGGGAACAACTAGAACGTGCAGGGTAAGGCTTACGCCTGAAAACTTTGCTAGCCTTCCAAACTGTCATACTGCAGTAAAAGATGAAAGATTGAATAACTATATAAAATACTGCGCTGGCAAGAAGGATCCTCTTGTTTTTTACTTGCAGATCATTCAGAACCTATGGCGTAAAGGCATAGATGATGTACAGAGGAATCTTCATGCAGATACATTTCACCCAACAGTAAAATACTGGTTATATATATCTGACGTAAACTTAGATCTAAGCCCGCTTAATTATGTAGAAGGTTCAAATAGACTCACATTTAAAAGGCTTGTATGGGAGTATAAAAAGAGCCTTATAGCAAAAGAAGCCAGAGATGGAGGCACTGAGCAAGGTTCTTTTAGAATTTCAGATGAAGAACTAGTTGGATTAGATCTTCCTCCACCCAAATCTCTTATAGTCCCTAAAAATACTTTGATAATTGCTAATACTTTTGGTTTCCACAGAAGGGGAAGAGCACATGATGCAAATGACCGTATAGAGTTATGGGGTTATAGCCGCAAAAACCCCTTCAGTCTATTCCTTGGGACCAGCAATTATAAAAAGATACGTATAATGCACAAAAACCTAGACAAACAAGAACCGCCACCTCAAAAGAACTTAAAAGGTTGGCAAATACGTCCATATAAATAGGCTGCTAGTACGCCATCTTTGATAAGGTCTCTAATATTTTGATGAGTGTGGTTTTTTTTTGGCCTGATTACCGCAAGGGAAATCCCTATCAAAAATCGCTTTACTCGGGATTTCCAACGGGTACGACCACATGTGGGCCATTACGGAAAGCCATTGCAGCATTGCAAGCTGACTCATCTAAAAATATTTTCTTTCATAACCACTGGACACACTGGCTTTTTAAAGATGCTCAAAGTGATGAACAGTTTAAAGCTGTAACCTCGGACTTTCTTCGCTCTCTAGATAAGTTTCGTGATCAGGGTGGTATATTTCTTTGGACCGTGCATAACGCTGGGAATCATGAGTCGAAATTTATTGAATTAGAGCGCAATTTTCATGAAGAACTAGCTCGTCGTGCGGATCTGGTTCTTTTGCATGAGCCCAATTCTGTTTCGATAGTGCGCAAAGAGTTTCGGTTAGTTGAATCCAGGGTACGAATCCTACCTCATGGTAATTATCTTGGGTGCTATGCAAATACCTCTACCAAGTGGGATGCTCGGAAGAAGTTAGATATTCCTGCGGATAAGCCAGTATTTGGCTTTGTCGGTATGCTAAGGCCATATAAGGGTCTTGAAGAGTTTGTTCAGGCTATTGGGTTGGCTCATCGAAAGAATACGGAGATAAATGCTTTTATCGCAGGCAAACCCCTGTCTCCATTACTTTCGGGCGATATAGAGCGCTTGGCTGGTGAGATTTCCGGTTTGTCAGTTTATGAAGGTTTCATCCCGGATGATGAGCTGCACTACTATCTCAATGCTGCCGATTTCATTGTTTTGCCTTACCGCAAAATCCTGACATCCGGCAGTGTTCTCCTGGCTGCTTCTTTTGCCAGGCCGGTATTATTACCCAGGCTGGAAAGTTTCGAGGGCCTCTTTGGTTTGCCTTTCGTTTTTACCTACGAGCCGGAAGATGTTGATGATATGGCCGCAAAGGTGCTGGAGCTAGGTGATTTGGACTCAGCTGAATTGGAAAGGCTTTCGCAAGCGGCACTGGATTGGGCAAAAACAAGAGATTGGAAAGCCATTAGTAAGCAACTGAACGAGTATCTTGACGAAGTCAAGCAAGTTCGTGAGCTCGTGGAAGTTCATATTAGTGAAGGGGGGATAGATCACCGGGTTCAGGTTTATAGCCAGGAAGATAATGGCCAGCTTTATGATATTGCACTTTGTGTAGTGAATTATCGCTCCATTGGTGATTTACGTAAGTTACAACGCTCTTTGCAAAAGCATGTGAAAGTTCGTTGGCGGATGCTGGTTTTGGACAATTCCGAGGAAGAAACGGAGTTCGCACATCTGAAAAATGAATTTCCCGACGCCGTTCTGGTCAAGCCTGAAGAAAACCTAGGTTATGCAGCGGGCAATAATGTGCTGATGGCCATGGCTAAAAAAGCGGGGTTTCCAGTTATTGGAATTCTTAATCCGGATGTTTGGCTAGCAAAGGATTGTATAAGCAAAATGGTTGACGTTGTTCTTTCCAGCCCCGGGGCCATTCATTCCCCTGTTATTGCCAAACGTAACAAAAGTGGGAAAAAAGTCGTTTCTTTTCTTGTTTCCAAAATATCAAGTGAAAACGGCGCACTGAAGCTGGAGCACTTACACAAAGGGGTGCCGACTTCCGAGCTTGGCGATATAGCCATGGAGACCGATTCCCTTTCTGGTTGCGCCATGTTTTTTGCTTCAGAAATCATAGATGAGTATGGCTATATTCCTGAGCAATATTTTTTGTATTTTGAAGAAACGGACTGGACGTATCGGATGAAGCTCAAGGGAGTTCCCTTGTTGGTACATACCGATGTATTTATTGTCCATTCCAAGGCTTCACAAAAAAATGGGGTGCCAACTCTTTCCTACGCGTATTACCTTCTGAGAGGGGCTATCCTGTTTGCAGAAAATTTTGGTTTCGATATAAATGCTACGGAAAAATATTATAGGCGTACATTTGTGCGACATTGGGCGGCCAAACTGGAAAAAAAATCCAAGGCTTTCCAATTGGTCTTTTTGCAAGTAAGCGATTTAGCATTTGAGGATGGAATTAAAAAAGTTGGTGGTGTGATAGATATCCCGGCTCGCTTATCAAAAAAAGGTGAGCGTAATCGCTTCCACAAAAGTCTTGGATTTCTTGAGACGGTTGATTCCAAAAAAATTACTGGCTGGGCAGGTGGAAAAACCTGGTTATGGCCAAGAGTTCAATTGTTAGCCGTATTTAATGGTGATCAATTTGTGGGTGAAGTCGCTCCCGAAAGATATAGAGAAGATGTGAAAAAGCTGGGCTTTAAGGCTGAGGCTGGTTTTTGTTTCAATTTCCCCGCGGGAGTTACTGTTTCAAAAAACGGCGTAACAGTGGTGAATGCTCGTACTGGCGTTTCACTCGAAACTACGGACCAGTTTGCCGAACAACTTAAATTATTAAATAGAAGGCTCAAGACCTAATCCAAAGTTCTGGTTTTATTGGACTTATGATCTGTTTGTGATGTGATTTCAATTAAATGCCGGAAAAGGAATTAACGCCAATACTTGATAGAATCTTGCCCCAATAATTCCAAACATGACTTCCCTGGTTCGCAAAGGTCGGCCAGGTCAAACTTGAAACCCAATCTGAGTTGATGGACTCAATATGAAATTAAAAAACCTTAGTGGCTATAATTCCGGCGCCTACTGGCGAGAGCGAAGCGATATGCTCTACTACCGGTACCTGGACTATATTCTTCGCGCAGTTGGCAGGGATGCAAAAAGTCTGGCGGATGTAGGAACGGGTGGCTGCGCCTATCTCGAGTGGTTCGAGTGGATCCCCGAGCGTGTTTCCTACGATATCGCCAAGCCCTATGAATCGGAGAGCGTGAAAGGCGTTAATGCCAATATTCTGGACATGAAGTTCCCCGAAAAGTATGACATCTGTACCTGTTTGCAAGTGCTGGAGCATATTCCGGAGGTTGAGAAATTTGCTCGCAAACTA
Source organism: Pseudomonadales bacterium (assembly GCA_965222065.1). GTDB lineage: Bacteria > Pseudomonadota > Gammaproteobacteria > Pseudomonadales > GM7GCV1 > GM7GCV1. The sequence goes on along the minus strand of OZ244933.1, from coordinate 727,503 downwards.
TCCGAGATAGGCAAGCTTGTGGTCATTTCTGTTCCCTACAAATGGCCAGCAAACAAGACTCCGGGGCATATCCATGACCCTGTTACCTACAAGGATTTGTGCGGTTGGATGGGACGCGAGGCAAACTACAAGATTATCGTCAAGGAGCCGTTCCGGGGAGACAAGGGTGAGCGATTAATTGCCCTTTTCGATGAAGACGAGAACAAGAAGTTTGGTGGTCACCACGTCAAGAACAGGATTATTCGCTAGAGTGCAGATATCCAGAAGTCCAGATTGAAATTTATATACGACTGGATCAGCTCAACCCTTGGGCTGGCTCCCAAGCAAAAAGAAATAAAAAAGCAGAAAAAAACTCTGCAGGGTTCGCCCCTGTTTGATACGGATTATTACAAATCCAGATATTTGAATCCTGGCAGAGTAGCAAGGCTTGACCCGGTCAAGCACTATCTGACCACAGGTGCTAAACAGTTATTCAATCCTGGCCCGGAGTTTGATACCGAATGGTATCTGGAACAGAACCCGGATGTCAGGCAATCCGGGGTGAATCCACTCTATCATTTTCTTCTTTTTGGTGAAGTAGAAGGGCGCTCGCCTGTGCCCGAAATACATGAGCCGGAAGGATTTTCCAGCCCTGTTGTCTGCCAGCAAAAGCTCTGGGCCGGTTTTTCCCATTTGGCTCTGCCCAGGCTGGAAGCACATTGTGCCGATCCTAACCGCAAAGTCTATCGTATGCAGGCGCTTTGGTACCTTGCTTCCTGGCACTATGTGCATGGGCAAATCGAACTGGCTCTGAAACTGTTGGTTGAACTGGAAAAGTTACAGGGCAGGCTGACCAGGCCTGTGCTGGTATCAAAATGTAAGTGCTTGTTGGTGCTGGGTTCGCCAGAAAAAATTGCTGATATCGCCATTGATGAAAAGGCGAGGGAGGTGCTTGGCAAAGAGGCTGTGTACGTTGAAATCAACAGCCTCAACATGCAGGAAGATGCGGCAGAGGCCCGCTGGCTTGAACTGGTAAATTCTCTATACCAGGACAACGGTTTGTCCGGGCTCCAAAAAGCAGATCGACAGCAGCCGTTGTCGCTTTTTAATCTGGCCTCGACGGAAGAATGTTCAACAGCTTCAGAGCATATTGGCGATAAACATACCAAAGTCAGTGTGATTGTGCCTGCCTACAACGCGGCAGAAACCATTGGTATTGCATTGAACAGTCTGGTCAGCCAGACATGGCCCAATCTGGAGATTTTGGTAGTCGATGATGCCAGTACTGATGGTATGAAAGAGGTTGTTGAGGAGTTTACCCGCAAGTATCCCAACATACGCTACATGCGGAATCCGAAAAATCTGGGGGCATACCCAACCAGAAACCAGGGATATCTGAACTCTACCGGAGATTTTATTACGGTGCATGACAGTGATGACTGGTCGCATCCGCAAAAGATTGAATTCCAGGTTGGGGCCTTGCTTGCGGACTCTTCCCTGGTAGCTACTCTCAGTAACTGGGTTCGCATAAGCGATAACCTCGCATTTACAGGACCCTGGATGTTGTGTGAAGACTTTGTCGAAAAGAACCATTCCTCGGCATTGATACGGCGATCCGCAATTGAACAAACAGGACCTTGGGATGAAGTGAATGTTGCCGGCGATACAGAGTTTTTATGGCGTCTGGAGAAGGTTTACGGGCGTGATAGTTTGCTAATGGTAAAACAGGAGGTCCCGCTGTCTTTTGCCTTGACGCTGGGTAGCTCGTTGACGCAAAACCAGACTACTCACGTTAAAACAATTTACTACGGCCTTAGGCGTTTGTATCGTGAGGCGGCGGCATGGTGGCACGCAGCGGAAGCAGATAATCTTTACCTTGTCCCCGCTCAGCGTAAATTTCCCTGCCCCCTGGGAAACAGCCGTCAGGGTGAACGCGAGTTCGATGTTATTGTGGCTGGTGACTTTTCCACGACAAATCCGGCTATCGATAAATTAGTCAATTATGTACGTGACCTGGCACAAAAAAGTCGGGTTGTTTTGTTTCACTGGCCGGATTATAGATCCCTGAAGAGTGCGTCCATTGCTGCACCGGTTTTTGAGTTCTGTCAGGCACATGGGCTGACTTTTACCCATGCGGGAAACAGGTTAAAAGCAGTGGAATTAATTCTGGTCGACAGTGATTTGGCTAAATGGGTGCCTGATAGCCTGCCGCAGGTGGAGGCTCTGGAACATGTCAGTGTTTTGGGAGAAACCCCGGATGAGCAGGCAAACAGGCTAAAACAATTTTTTTTGGCTAACGCCTAGCTTGTTTGCCGCTCTGGTTTAAACCATGGGGCTCTTTTCTTCCTTTTCTTGTCCGGTGAAAGAAAGGCTGTCCTGTTGTGGGTCAATTTCATGCTCCAGGCTTATGCGGCAACGGCTAAACCTGGGGGTGAGATTGAAGGCAGTTTTGAATACAGCGCTTACCCGTTGTGACACTTCCGGTTCCCTTTCCACATTGCCATTATCAAGCACAATGCCTTCATTGGCATTTACCCTGGGGCGCTGCTCCACCAGATGATTTAGCAGGGAAGGGTCAGAGACAATAACCCTTTCAGCATGGACTGTCTGGCCATACACAACAGGCTGAGAAGTTGGATAGGCAAGTGATTCGAAGTAGCTGTTTTGCAAGGCTTCGACAGTGCGCCCGTAAAATGGCCAGTGATATAAGGCGACCCGCTCGCCGGATTCCAGTGACTGCTCAATCAGAAGGAGTATTTTCCTGTTGATTTCCGGGTATGAAAAGTCCGAAACATATAGTGTGTCGCATTCGACTTCGGTAGCGGTGCGGTCAAGCATGGTGGCAGGGGCAGGAAATGGTCTTGACGTATCGCCATTGTCTAATCGCAGATTTTCCTTTTGGTTGCGATGCCACCAGGATGCACATTCGCGATAAATATGGCGTATGCCGTTATGGATGGTTTTGACATGTGTCGCTTTGGTGCGAGTTAAGGAACCCTCATCATCCAGTGCGAATGCCAGGGGAATGGTTCGGTGGAGTTTCTTAACACTTTGCGCGCCGTATTTGCTTTCTATGCGCCAGAGGAATTCAGTGTCGCCGCCTACCATGACTGTATCCCAGGGGCCTATTTCATCAATAACACTGCGGCGGAACAGAAATGATGAGTGGCTCCAGTGAACGACTTCTGTGTTCAGGCGCCAATTTTGCGTAAACCTGAGATTGGGAAGTGATCGAACCCAGTGGGTGCAAATACCCATTCTTTCCGGGTTCTCCTGCAAATAGGTTACCTGTATCTCAATTTTTTGAGGGTGGGACCAGTCATCACCGTCATGTGTGGTAATAAACTCACCGGTTGCGTGGCCGAGGCCGGTATTTCTGGCCTGATAAGCACCGCCGTTTTTTTTATGTTGAATTGCTTTTACGCGGACGTCCTGCTTGCTGAAGGATCGGGCAACTTCAAAGGTATTGTCCGGGCTGCAATCGTCGACAACGATAATCTCCAGGTTTTTCCAGCTTTGCTCCAGCAGCGATTGTATGGCTATGCTCAGGGTGTCTGCCGAATTATAGACCGGAATAATCACACTGACTTTGGGGCCGGATTCCCGGCTGTTCACATCGGATGTGAGGTTGGACATTGACAGGGGTAAGCTGTCGTCACGGCGGCGAATTGTGGCTAGTCCATGGTTTCGATAAACCTGGTTGATTGTTTCAATTCGGTCTTCATCTTCGTCCAGGGTGTTGGACAGCATCAGTAGCATGTCACTGTCTGCAGGACAGGTTTCAAGAAACTCCTTGATCACTGCTTTTGCTTCGGCTGTTTTCCCCTGTGCGAGAAAACAGCAAGCGTAGATCATGACGATAATTTTTCGGAGCCGGAATTCTTCGGAAATGGCGCAAGCAGTGTCGGCCATTTCCAGAGCCTTGTCATAAGCCTCCACAAAGTAATACCAGCGCGCACATTGCCAGAGTGCAAAAAAACGTACTTCATCTGGTTGCGTTGGTTCTTGTCCAATTTCATGCAGGTCTGATAATGCGGCTTCGGAATGCCCTCCCCATAAATGCTTGACCTGTTTCCTGCGCATTGCTACCAGGATGGCGCCATAGGGATTTTTTTTCGTTTGGCGCTGTTCGGCTTCGCCATATTTGAGGTAATGGATAAAAGGGTTTAACCCGGAGTTTTTTACATCGGGATATTTTTCCAGGTACCAGCTGGAATCAAACCAGTTGTTGGGATTTCGGCTTTCCTGGCTGCCATGCTTTATAAAGTGCTCCAGCGCATGCTCCCGCCAATAGGGATCCTGGGCTATATCCGGATAGGCGCTCAAATAGAAGTCCGGATCAAATTTCTTGCTGTCGAGCAGAAGTGCGGTCTCTTCGGAATAATCGGGGACTGGTTTCCGGAAAGCCTGAGTCAGTCTGGCGAGCGCTGTTTTAATTTCTAACATACGGGGCGGGTGTTATTTAGGTGCGACAAAAATGGTACCTTTTATTATGGCTGGGCCGAGATTCAGCGCCTTTATCAACTAATGGTCCATTGCGATCAAAAATCTGGCCGAAATATACATGATCTATGGGTATGCTGCGAGTTCAGGCTGAAAGGTAATTACCTTCACGATGTTCTAGTCGGGTAATCTGATTCTCCGCAATCCCCATATTGTACTGGGCCAACAGCGCAGGAATTAATCTGGGAGGCTGTTCTTTTGTGTATCTCAATATCAAATCCCAGTCCACCAGTCGCCGCATTTGCTCATTAAAGCCCCCCAATTGTTCGTAAAGCGCTCTGCGGTGAGCAAAGATATTCAGGTCAATATAGTTTTCCTGTTCTAACAGTTCCCGGTTGTATGGCTGTAGGCGAAGTCCGGCCAGATAGCGTCGCTTTAGGACCTCATTATAAAAATACACGTACTGACCTGCGTATAGCGAATTTGCATCGGGGTTGGTCTCAAACACCTCCATCACCAAAGACAGATAATCCCGGTCCCAGGTATTGTCGCTATCCAGATAGGTGATGATGGGTGCTTCGGTCAGAGCCAACCCTTCATTGCGAGCACGGGAAACGCCCATGTTTGTTTCCAGGGCCAGAACCCTGGTTTTGCTTTCGATACCGAGTTTTTTGATCGTATCATCGATGACGTCCAGACTTTTATCGGTGCTGCCGTCGTCAACGATAATGAGTTCCCAGTTGCTGTAACGCTGTTTGGCGACGGAGGTTATTGCGCTGGCAACCAGGGCTTCCCGGTTAAACACGGGCATCACAATGGACACTTTGTCATTGTTGCTCTCAGTCTCTTCAGCGAGCCTGACCAGTGTCCTTTTCTCGGTGATAAAGGCCTTGAGTAGTTGTCTGGAGCATGGGGTCACAGCTGTCGTTTCAGGTAAAACAGGGCGCTGCAGGAATTCTTCAACAGATCGGTAGTCGGGCTTCGGGGGAGGCTCCGTCGTTAGTGTTGTTTCTACCGGTTGATCGAGGTCGATGAACTTTGCGCTAACCGGACTGGCCGGTTTTTCCAGATAAAATTCAAAATGGCTGTATGTCATGTCCCCGGAAGAGGGAGAGGGTTTCTGCACACGCGTGATACCAATCAATCCGGATGCATCGGATAGCTCTACTTCTCTATTGTCGCTTTGAATATTGGCCACCCAGCCAGCCAGCCGGTTGTAAGCAGTCCACTCCAGGTGAATATCCAGGGGTCTTGGTCCAAGAGAGATGAGAGAGCCATCCTGATAACCGACCAGCTCGTTCACCTGGCCATCCAGCGTATAAGCCAGTCGATTTTCCGCCCAACCGGATTCCAGGAAATGTAACAGTGGATTAATGCCCGCCTCACGGATATCAGGGTAAGCTGACAGGTAATGGCTGACAGAAAAAGCGATGCATGGCGAGAAATTATGCCGCCAGCCTGTGGTCAAAAAATGCTCCACGGCATCTCGTGGATTGGCAAATTGCTGGTTTGATTGCTCCTGATAAAACGCGACATCAACAAAAGGGGTTGCCCTGGATATTACAGAAGCGGACAGCGAGGATTTGGAGCCGGATCGAAACAGACGATTCAGGGCAGGCAATTTGTCCCACAGGTTAAAACGTTTTTTCATTAGCGAAAGGTCATTTGTGGGCACATGTGGGGCAAAACAGTCTTTTAGGTAAGGCGTTACGATGGTCTATGGTGAATAGAATCACAAGAATTTTGTTGGATCAATGGCGATGGCTTTTGTTGTCATTGGTTGTCGTTCTGACTGCCTGCACCAACTCGGAATGGTTCCTCTCCATCATTTATAACCGTGCCGATAACATGATGGCTGAAGAGGTGTATGAATACGCCGATTACACCGACGAACAGTCAGAAAAAATCGATGAGATGATTGATCAGTTTCATCTGTGGCATCGCGTCACCCAATTGCCGCAGTACGCAGATTTCCTCGACTCTGTCTCGGCCCGGATGCGCACGGGGGAGCGATTGGAGCCGTCAGAAATTCACGTCTGGTATGACCGGATAGAAGCATTTGCTATAAACACCGGGCAGTGTCATCCCATGCTCTTTTCTACGGACATCATGCGAAGCCTCACAGATGAACAGATTAGCCAGATTGCCGAGCATATGGAGCATCAGTACGAGCGCTATATGGAACGCAGTGAAAAGCGAACGGCCCAAGAGCGACTTGAACGCTGGCACAGAAACCGCGTGCGTTGGCTGAATCGTTTCGGTATGGATCCAACCGGTCAGGAAGAAGACCAGCTAATGACCGTGTTGAAAAATATGCCCAACATGCGCGAGGCCAATTTCGAAATTTGGCAGGCCTGGGATGCCAGGTTGCTTGAACTTTTAGGTGACCGAAATGCGGCGGATTTTGAAGCCAGAATCCGCGACCATGTGCTGTCGTTGCCAACGCTTACGAAAGAACAGTACCCGGACCGGGTAGAGCAAGCCCGTTCACTTTGGGTGAACTACCTGGTCGATCTGCTTAATGCCCGAATTGCTGCCCAAAATCATGATTTCGCCGATTGGGCGGAGAAAATGGCAGAAAATCTGCGGGCGATTTCCGAAAAGGTTCCGGAAGAGCAACTGGGATGGAATCCGCGACAATACTGCCCGGAGCTGATCTAGGAATTAATTACAGAAACTGAATCGCAATCAGTACGTGACAGACCACCAGTGTCATGGTGAGGATCGTTCTCTGTACCTTGTAGCTGTGCTCCATGTTCAATCCCGGAATAAAGAACTCCAGTATCCAGATCAAAAAGTGCCCAAAACCCAGGGTGATGGCTGACCATTTTGGTGATAAAAATGCGGTGATAAGCGCAGCGGCCAAACCAAAGCTTAGGCCAATCAGCATCATTGGCAGTCTTGAGTCATCCAAACGTGAGAAAGAAAGTCCCCACCAGCAGCCACTTATAAAGACCAGAACACAGGCAGAAAATACCAGGAAGGCCCGCGTGGAAGCACGCACATCCTCAATCGGTCCGCACCAGCTTTGATAGGTGAAGATGAGAAAGGGGATGAGTCCCAAATAGGCGACGGTTCTGTATATTTTGGGTGAAAACATGAAGCTCTGGTTGCGTGGCATTAAGTACCTGAAAACGCATACTAACACCTCAAATACAGCTGTCCGGGTTAAACTTTTTACATTTGTATACAGACTACAAAGTGAGGTTTCTGGCAATACTGGCAATACAAAGTGCCAACAACCCGGCGCCCAGCCATCGGTAGAATAACGGACCTTCTACCTGCATGAGTTTATCGTGTACTCGCATTCCCATCAGGTGGCCAACCAGTGCACAGGGCAGCAACCAAACCTGGTGACGTAATTGCAGATCTACCTCGTAGATATACAGGGTAGTCAGTTTCATGATTACCAGTACCGTCCAGAGAACAAAAAGACTGGCACGAACACTGTTTTTTTGTAGCCGTTTGATGGCCACAGCAGCAATTAATGGTGCCCCGGAAAGTGAAAGCCCGGAAACATAGCCCCCGGCAAACAGCACCGGATAATCCAGCCATCTCCCCAGTTTTGCCGTATTAAAATTGAAAATATAGCTCAGGCTGTAATAGATGATGACCGCATATACGGTATAGAGAACCCAGTCGCCTGGCAGAGTGATCAAGCCAAATACGCCAATCATAAAGGTTGGAAAAATCATGGCGAACAGCTTGCCAATGGTTTTCCAGTCGATCAGGTGGTGGTCTTTGATCAGTGTAGCCGTTGAAAAAACCAGCAGCTGGACACAAACGATGGGCACCAAAAACAGCATGGAATCCACCGCCAGCAGGGCGACGGGATACATCAGTCCGGCACCACCAAAGCCGATGCCCGCGCGCACGAATCCGGACCACCAGAAAGCGATAATCAAAATAACAATCGTGTAGAGGTCGAAATCCATTCAGCAATTACTCGCTCAAATTCCAGTCAGGGAGGGTGTCGTAAAGGCGGCGCAGTCTAGCAAATATATGGTCAATATCCTAAGCGTTAGGTTGCGGAGATAAACTCAAAGCGGGGCAGTGTCTTGCCGTCTACTTCAACGTTTTCGACAAACATTTCCAGTGGTCGAACCCAAAAGCTTTTGTCACCATAGTCCGTACGGTACACCACCATCAGTTCTTCAGTTTCGGAATGCGTCGCCGTCCCATAGACAATATAATCCTTGCCCTTGTAGTGGCGGTAACGACCGGGGCGAATGGCATCTGTAGACAGGGTAAAATCCAAGGTGTTGGCTCTCCGGAGAGTTCAATACGGATAAATTTTCGATTGAAAATTCTTGTTATAACCTTGCTAGAAAAAGGTTTTGTTATCAATGGGCTGTGACAGCAGGGCAAAACCGTTTTCATTGGCGCATATCCACCAGAGCTTCTCTCCCCAATCGCCCAGTACAATACGTGTATTGCCCCCATCAAGCTTGTGCACGGCAGGTCGGTGGGTGTGGCCATGTATCAGTGTATTGACCTGATATTTCTGCATCACATCGGATACGGCACCGTCGTTTACATCCATGATGTTTTCCGGTTTGTTTTTATTCATATCCTTGCTTTGCTCGCGCCATTTGTCGGCAATTTTTTGACGTCGTGACAGTGGCAGATTACGCACGATAAAGTTATATATCGGGTTGTGTACCTTGCGGCGAAACCTCTGATAGAGCACATCGTCCGTGCACAGCAAATCACCGTGCATAAGCAGGGCTCTCTGGCCAAAGCGTTCATAAATATAGTAATCGGGAAGGATGGTCGCGCCTGTATCCCTTGAAAAACGCTTGCCCATCAGAAAATCCCGGTTGCCGTGCTGCACACTCAGGCCTATGCCTCGACGCGTGACGTTATACAGGTCATTTTTTACGACGGCTGCAAAATCGGTGTTGTCGTCATCACCAATCCAGGCTTCGAAAAGGTCACCAAGGATAAAAAGCTCGTCAGTGTCTTCTGGCAAGTCATGCAGAAAATCACGAAAGCCCTGATAAACCTCCAGGTTATGCGGGCCAAGATGCAAGTCCGAAATAAAGATTGATTTCATAAACGTCCGTTTCCGTTATTGAGTGCAAAAAAGCGATCTGTGCACCGGATAGCGGGGCATTTTACACAAGATTTTCGGGACAAATATTGATCCAGATTAAATCTATGGCTGAACCTCAGGGCGCAGAGTATCCGCAGCCAAGGCCTTTTTGATCATGTGGGAAAGATAACCCCATCCGCCGGAAAAATCTCGCTGGCAGGCCAGTTGAAGTAATTGTCTTTCAGGCCAGAGAGGGTATCTACCAAGTAATTGGCTGCGGGCCTGGGTGAGGATGACATACTTGGAAAACCGGGGCTCAGGAAGAGCCTGGATAGCTTCCGGAATAGAGATCGCAAATTGTCGTTGTGCCAGCGTAAAGGCATTTTTTAAATGCGCTCTCTCCCGGGCATTGGCGCAATCATTAATGATCGTTGTCCAGTCCGGGGATCTTTCTGAAATTTTTAGCCAATCCAGCAGCCAGCAGAGGCGCCCCCAGTGGGAGTTGCAACCGTGTGCTGCCAGATAGCGGATATGTGTCCATTCGTCGAAGATGGGAATCGTTTCATAATCAATCGTAACGCTGGATCGTTTTTCCCAGGCGGTATCGAAATCAAACTCAAAGGCCTGGTGAAACGGGCGCAGCGACCAGTGTAATTCGACCAGTCCACTGGAGGGCCGGTGGACCAGGCTAAAGTCCTTCATGGCCGCTCGATAACGGGCAAGACCGGAACTGGAAAGGCCTTCTCGGGGAATAAGCCGATAGCAGCCGATGTCGTAAAGTGCCTGGCAGGCACGGTCGTGATCATCCGGATGGACGATGACATCCACATCCCGGCATTGGCGGAGAAGATTCGAATCGTACAGCCATTGTCCGGCCGCAACTCCCTTAAAAAACAGGGCGCGCACATCCTGCGCTTCCAGCTGCCGGTGAATCCGGTTTTGCAGTTGGGTAAGTAATAACAGATGTTTGCGCTCGGCGATTACCGACAAATGCAGCTCCTCTATCTGATCGTCGGTAAAATCATGTTGAGCGCTGTTTGCCGTCAGCTCGCGGTAGAGGATGGGCACCACATGATGCCAGTCGGCCAGCTTTGACAGATAGGGCCAGTGCTCGGGAAGAAACTGCCAGGATCGGCCCGAGAGCAGATTCAGCAGTTGCTCCCAGGCCTGCCTTTGAATTTGCAGTTGTGCAGTCATGTTTTGGCCCGTCTGCACATTGAAGTGAAAAACGCCGTCAGGATTCGGCGACCTCACATTTTTCAATAATGACCGGATCCACCGGCACATCGCGATGCATGCCGTGGTTGCCTGTTTTTACCGCTTTGATTTTTTCCACCACGTTCATGCCGTCGACCACTTTGCCAAACACCGCATAACCCCAGCCCTGGGCGTTTTTGCCGGTATGGTCAAGAAAATCATTGTCGCTGACGTTGATAAAAAACTGGGCGGTCGCCGAATGAGGGTCCATGGTGCGTGCCATCGCCAGGGTGCCTTTCTCGTTTTTCAGTCCGTTGTCCGCTTCGTTTTCAATGGGATCACGGGTGGTTTTCTGTTTCATGTCTTCGGTCATTCCACCACCCTGGATCATGAATCCGTTAATGACCCGGTGAAAAATGGTTCCATCGTAAAACCCTTCTTCCACATATTGCTGAAAGTTCTCGGCCGATTTGGGCGCGTTTTCAAAGTCCAGCTCAATGCTGATGGTGCCGTAGTTGGTAACCAGATTAATCATGTAAAACCCTTGTTTTTGATGTTTGGAAAATTAGTTTGCTATTTTTTCGCGGCCACGCCTGTTAAGTTTCTGCGAGTACGTCGTTAAGTTTTCCCGCGAGTGCGCTATTAAGTCGCTCTTAGGTCGCTATAATACGCGCTTTTTTTCGGGCCGACAGATTTGGGCTCACCCTGCCAGACACTTGGAACTATGACCACACCTGAAAAACCCGCACATTTTCTGCAAAACATTATTCGCGAAGACCTGCAATCCGGTCGTCACAGCAAAATAGTGACGCGTTTTCCGCCGGAACCCAATGGTTATTTGCACGTGGGTCATGCCAAATCCATTTGCCTGAATTTTGGCCTGGCGGAAGAGTTTGGTGGCGAGTGTAATTTGCGCTTCGACGACACCAACCCGGTCAAGGAAGACCAGGAGTACGTGGATTCCATTATGGAGGACATCTCCTGGCTGGGGTTCAAATGGTCCGGCGACGTGAAATTCGCCTCCAATTACTTTGATCAGTTTTACCAATGGGCCCAACACCTTGTTCGTGAGGGCAAGGCCTATGTGTGTGAGTTAAGCGCAGATCAGGCACGCGAGTATCGCGGAACATTAAAAGAGCCGGGCAAAAACAGCCCTTATCGTGATCGCACTGTGGAAGAAAACCTTCAGCTTCTCGAGTCGATGAAAAACGGCGACATGGAAGAAGGTGCCGCCGTGTTGCGAGCCAAAATTGACATGGCCCATCCCAACATCAATATGCGCGATCCTATCCTTTACCGTATCCGCAAGCAGTCGCACCACAATACGGGCGATACATGGTGTATTTATCCTTCCTATGATTTTGCTCACGGTCAGGAAGATGCAATCGAAGGGGTGACCCATTCCATCTGTACGCTGGAGTTTCAAGATCACAGACCCCTGTATGAATGGTTTATCGAAAATCTGCCCGTGCCGTCCCAGCCGAAACAATATGAGTTTGCGCGGCTGCACCTGAATTACACGGTGACTTCCAAGCGCAAGCTGAAACTGCTTGTCGACGAGGGGTATGTGGATGGCTGGGATGATCCGCGCATGCCCACTATCTCCGGTATGAGGAGACGTGGGTATACACCGCGAGCTATTCGCAATTTCTGCGACATGATTGGTGTTACCCGAGCGGACTCACTGGTGGATGTCAGCATGCTGGAATACGCGTTGCGCGATGACCTGAACGAGAATGCACCGCGTGCCATGTGTGTGTTGCGTCCCTTGAAAGTCAGCATCACCAATTTCGATGAAGCAGGGCTTGCAGAGGGCGACAACGTCAGTTCTCCGGTACATCCGAACAAGGAAGAACTGGGCGAAAGAGCCTTGCCCTATGGTGCAGAATTATTTATTGATGAAACTGACTTTAGTGAAGACACCAGCTTGTCGCGCAAAAAGTTCAAGCGTCTGGTCATTGGTGATTATGTGCGTTTGCGTGGTGCCCATGTGATTCGGGCAGACGAAGTGATCAAAGACCCGGAAGGAAACATTGTTGAAATCAAGGCTACACTGGTGCCGGATACCATTGGCGAGAACCCTCCCGAGGGCATTCGTCCCCGCGGTGTGATTCATTGGGTGTCGGCCGACAGTATCGCCTGCGAAGTTCGACTTTATGATCGCTTGTTTATGGATCCAACCCCGGATTCCGGTGACAAGAACTTTCTTGATGCAATCAATCCGGACTCCCTGGTCATACTGGATGGTTGCCGCGCCGAAGCCGGCCTTGCCGAGGCGCAGATAGGGCAGGCATACCAGTTTGAACGGGAAGGGTACTTCTGCCTCGACAGTAAACACACTACGGACGAAAAACCAGTGTTTAACCAGACCATTGGCCTAAAAGACAACTGGGCCAGCAAAATTTGATAATTATTGTGAAACAGGGGTCAGAGTAAAAATTTACTCTGACCCCGAATTTAGAAGAGCACAGACTAGCGAATGAGTTTAACGGTCTACAACACAGCGACTCGCAAGAAAGAAGCGTTTGTTCCCATTGATCCGCAGAACATCAAAATGTATGTCTGCGGGCCGACGGTATATAACTTGATTCATATCGGTAATGCCCGTCCTGCGGTCGTCTTCGACGTGCTTTTTCGTCTGTTGCAGAACGAATATCCCCGGGTGACCTACGCGCGCAATATCACGGATATTGACGACAAGATCATGAAAGCCGCCGCCGAGAGTGGTGAGCCCATTGTGGAGCTGACCCGTCGCTATGCCGCTGAATACCAGGCGGATACAGATGCCCTGGGTACCTTACAGCCAACAGTAGTTCCCTATGCCACAGAACACATTCCCCAGATGACCTCCATCATCGAGCGGTTGATTGACGGCGGTCATGCCTATGAAGCCGAGGGGCATGTTCTATTCGATGTGAAGTCGATGGAAAATTACGGCAAGCTGTCGAACCGATCCTTGGAGGACATGCTGGAAGGGGCGCGGGTGGAAGTCGCGCCGTACAAAAAATACGCGGGTGACTTTGTGCTTTGGAAGCCTTCCACCGGTGATGCTCCGGGATGGGACAGCCCATGGGGCTATGGCCGACCGGGCTGGCATCTGGAATGTTCGGCCATGATCGAGGCGCATTTGGGTGAAAGCATTGACATTCACGGCGGCGGACGCGATCTGATCTTCCCTCACCATGAAAATGAAGTCGCCCAAAGTTGCTGCGCGCGCGAGGGTAGTGCAACGCAGCCGACGGATTGGGTTCATTACTGGATGCACAACGGCTATGTGAATATTGACGGCGAGAAAATGTCCAAATCGTTGGGCAATTTCCGCACTGTTCGCGAGTTGCTCGAGCACTACCGCGGCGAGGTGATACGCTTTGCCCTGTTGTCGGCCCAGTATCGCTCTGAACTGGATTTCAGCAAGGAGTTACTTGAACAATCGCGTGCAAGCCTCGATACCCTGTATGGGTTTTTGAGAGATCATCAGGATGTTCAGGTCGACGATACTGTGGATATCAAAAGTGAGCCTGTCTATCAGGCGTTGCTGGATGACTTGAACACACCGGTTGCCATTAGCGAGTTGTATGCGCTGGCAAAATCCCTGGGTACAGCGAGCAGTGACGAAAAAACGCGGATCAAGAGCGTCACGCTTAAAGCGGGTTATCTGCTTGGCTTATTGCAACAGGACCCGGATGAGTGGTTTCAGCAGTCGGGCTCTTCAGACCAGATTAGTGCTGACGAAATAGAAGCGCTGATCGAGGAGCGCGCCCAGGCCAAACTCGATAAAAACTATGCCCGTGCGGATGAAATACGCGCGCAGCTGGAAGCTGAAGGCGTTCTGCTGGAAGACTCCCGGGAAGGCACCAAGTGGAAGCGGACTTAGGTATAAAAGCCGGGAAAACGGATTAGGTTTAAGGTCTTCCCCGCGCCGGCGGGGATCCATGTAAAATTCATTTCTCGTTTTTATTTCGTTCAGGGAGTTCGTGTGGATAAAAAAGAAGCCGAAAAACTGGTCATAGCGATCTCATCCAGTGCGCTTTTTGACCTCTCTGAAAGCAATCGTGTGTTTGAGGAAGAGGGCGTGGATGCCTATTCCCGATATCAGGTCGAGCATGAAAACTCTGTGCTTGAACCAGGCGAAGCCTTCCCGCTGGTCAAAAAGCTGCTGGCGATTAATGAGCGATCCCAGGATGGGCAAATCATTGAGGTTATCCTCCTCTCGCGCAACAGTGCGGATTCCGGTCTGCGAGTGTTTAAATCCATTGAGCATCATGATCTGGCGATAAGCCGTGCTGCCTTTTGTGGTGGTATTAATCCCTGGCGTTATATCCGTGCCTTTCACTGTGATCTGTTTTTGTCCGCCAATGCGACGGATGTCAGGGCGGCACTGGCCCAGGGCGTCGCTGCTGCCACCATGATCCCCATGGAAGGCGCCAGCAATGCACTGGATGACCAGATCGTGAGGTTTGCGTTCGATGGGGATGCGGTTCTTTTTTCCGATGAATCCGAGCGGATATTTAAAGACGCCGGACTGGAGGCCTTTACCGAAAACGAGAAAAAATCGGTCAATGAACCATTGAGTGGCGGGCCGTTTCGGGCATTCCTTAGCTCGTTACATAACGTCCAGGCCAAGTTTGATCCCAGTGAATGCCCCATCCGAACGGCCCTGGTAACCGCACGGTCCGCCCCGGCGCACGAACGTGTTATCAGGACGCTCAGGGAATGGAATATTCGGCTTGATGAATCGCTCTTTTTGGGTGGCATGCCCAAGGGAGAATTCTTGCAGGCCTATGGTGCGGACGTCTTTTTTGATGATCAGGCGCTGCATTGCAAATCCGCCAGTCGTTTTGTGACAACAGGTCATGTTCCCCACGGCGTGGCCAACAGCGAGTAGGTTCAACTTTGGGGTCAGAGTAAATTCTTACTCTGACCCCTGTTTCTCAGTCGATCGAAAAACAGATAAGCGCCGCAGTCACTGCCACGTTGAGGGATTCCACACCACGCTGCATGGGTATTTTGATAGCCTGGTTGCATAATGTATTTATCTCGGGCGATACCCCGTCCGTCTCATTGCCAAGCACAAAGGTCTCGTAATCCATTTCAGGGCGATTGGCCAACGTATGTTTGGCAGAGAGACTCATTGAGTAAAGCTGGTGGTTAGATGCCTTCAGCGTTTTGAGCGCCGCAGACAGGGAATCCACCTGAACAATGGGGGCTTTTAACAGGGTTCCCGCACTTGCCTTTATAACCAGTGGAGAGAGAGCCGCGCAGCCTTTCCTGGGGATCAGAAGGGCATCAAATCGACTGGCTGTTACCGAACGAATAATCATGCCCAGATTCTGGGGATTGGTAATTCGATCCAGGGCAATGACTCTTTGCGTCTGCCCTTTGCTCTCAATCAGTTGCTCCAGTGTCATAAAGTTTGGACAGGCAATATCCGCCGCTACACCCTGATCCTGTTTAGCATTTTTCGAAATCCTGGATAATGACTGCGGACTGTGTTCAAGGATTTCTGCCCCTTGCTCTTTGGCAAGACGGGTAATGTCATCAAGAATAGCGGCGGACTTGTTGCGGCTGGATAAATGCAGACGTTCGATGTTGCATCGGGTCTGTAGTGCTTCCAGGACCGGCTTGCGGCCATAGATGGTCAGCATGCGATCAAAGCGTGCTTTCTTGGCTATGTATTCAGGGCTGTCACTGGACATGAGGGAAGTCTATCGTTGTTTATCATGATTCTGAATGATTACTATAGCCGGATGAATGATCAGCAAATATCCCGAACATTGGTGCAGCTCCGGCAATCGTTGCTTGATGACCTGGAAAGGGGCGCCATGGGTTCCGAAACGGTGACACTTGAGCAAAACAAGGTAGGCCGTCTCTCCCGAATGGATGCCTTGCAGCAGCAGGCAATGCATAAGGCCAGCCAAAGCTTGATACGCAAGCGACTGGTACTCATCGAAAAGGCAATGAACGCGTTAGCCGCTGGCGAATACGGCTACTGTGAAGCCTGTGGTGACCAGATTTCCGATGCCCGTCTACAG
This sequence comes from Pseudomonadales bacterium, assembly GCA_965222065.1. Taxonomy (GTDB): domain Bacteria; phylum Pseudomonadota; class Gammaproteobacteria; order Pseudomonadales; family GM7GCV1; genus GM7GCV1. The sequence goes on along the minus strand of OZ244933.1, from coordinate 710,817 downwards.
GTGCGTCCCGAGTCTTTGATGTGTGTTCCCTGCCAGGAAAAGGCGGAAACTCTCTAGCCAGGGTCTACTTCCAGTAATCCTCAATCCACCTTGTCGGCGCCAGACGCCGGTACCAGCGGTCGCCTGTCCCATTAATTGCTTCTTCCGGATTGGGCGCGCCATGGAAAACCAGGATCTTTCCCTTGCCAGGTTTTGGTGTAGGAAAAAACCAGCGCTTGAGGCGGTTCTTGTCCATGCAGTTATGGCGAAAGCTAAGGCACCAGTCTTCCGGCCAGTACTGAAGTTTGCCCATTTCTTTAAGTTTGGCTGTCAGGTAGGCCTGCTCGTTATGGAATTGCTCGACGATCTGGTCGCGGTTTTCAATAAAGTCGCCCAACACCTTGCTTAACTCGCCGGCTTCAAAACGATAGACGGAGGAATTGCCTTCGCCGGATTCAGCTTCAATCCAGTCACGAATAATAAAAAACTCGCCTTCCAGATCGAAGAAGCAGTCGATCTTGTCCAGAAGAACAATATCCAAATCCAGAAACAGGCAGGTACCCTCAATGTCATAGAGGCGGGGGGAGAAGGTCAGCAGCTTTTTCCAGGCCTGGACCCGCTTTCTGCCGGGGCTGTCTTCCAGGTCGGCCTGGACTTCGGGAATCGGGAAGCTTTCGATCTCCTGGCTCAGGCCATCATCGTTATCGGTCAGGCAGACAAAGCGAAACGGACGATCGAGATTTCTCGATACCATGGAGTAAAGCTTGTTGACATAGGAGGCGTCGTATTTGTCGCCCCATTTCATACAAAGAATGTTGACTTTTTCCTGTGCCATCAATCAGTTTGCCCGTGAATGATGTCGAGATAGGCCCGGACACAGTCTTCCATACCCATGAGCAGGGAATCCGCCGTAAACGCGTGGCCAATGGAAACCTCCAGGATATCGGGAATCTGTAAAAATTTACCCAGATTATCCAGGTTCAGGTCGTGACCGGCATTGACCCCCAGCCCAATGCTTTGGGCGGCCTCAGCAGCTTCGGCATAGCGTTGAAACAGGGATTCCAGCTCCGGATCTTCACGTTCGAAGGCCCAGGCGTAGGGGCCGGTATAAAGTTCGATACGGTTGGCACCCACGTCCCTCGCCAGACTGATCTGTTCGGGATCAGGGTCCATAAACAGGCTGACACGGATGCCCCAAAGATGTAATTGCTGGATAACTGGCCGGATACGGTCCCCATCAACTTTCAGGTTAAAGCCGTGGTCGGAGGTTAGCTGGTCGTCATTGTCGGGAACCAGCGTTACCTGGTCAGGTCGTGTTTCCTCGATCAATTTTAGAAAGCCGGGATACTCGCCAACTTCCCCGGCAAACGGATTGCCCTCAACGTTAAATTCGATGTGATCATATTGTTCACAAAGATCGGCCAGATCGTAGACATCCTGGGGGCGGATATGACGCTGATCCGGGCGTGGATGAACCGTAATGCCATGACCGCCGGATTCGATGCACAGACGCCCATATTCAACCGGGCTGGGATAGTTACCCTCGCGCGAGTTTCTCAACAAGGCGATTTTGTTGAGGTTGAGGCTGAGTGCAGTAGAACTCAAATCAGGCCTGCCAGGTAAGCTGATGCACTATTTAAGCCCACTCGGAATAGCCCCGTCGCGGACGAATTCGCGTGAGAATCAGGCACAAAATGGCGCCGCCGAATACCGCTCCACCACCGTAGAGAAAATACATTTTCCAGCTTTCGTCGGTTAAACGGTCAACTTCGGCATTGCGCAAATCCAGTTCATTTTGTAACAGCTGGTTACGTCGCAAAAGTTCTTCGTTCTGGCTGCCAATAGTGGCCAGATTCCCAATAATATGGGGCGCCTGAATCACCACAGAACCATCTTCATTGCTAACTTCAACCATTTCAATTTCGATGCCAGAAGCAACGATTTCCCTTGTCAGGAGTTCAAACTGGTCCTGCAGGAGCTCTTGCTCTGCCTGGGCTTGCTGTGCCAGTTGTTCGGCTTCTTCGACTCGGGTATCCGCACTGGGTGTTTCCTGCAGGTACCGCTCTGAAATCCAGCCCTCAAATCCGTTTGGTGTTCGTACCCGTTGCCAGCCGTCTACCTCTCCATCGGTAGGCAATACCGTAAGTGCGGTGCCGCTTGGCAGAGAGCGGGTAATCGTACATTCCCAGCAGGGAGAGTCCCGCATCTCAAAACGCCAGTTATCGGTAACGTAGAGGGTATCTGGCTGAACGTCCTCCGTTTGTGCCAGGCCCTGGATGGAAACGAATGCCAAAGAACCTGCTAACAAGAGAGTTTTATAGTTCATAGGGTTGGCCTCAAAAGGCTTTGAAATAAGGTTTTACGGTTACCCGGGCATAGGTGCCATTGGCAACGTAGGGGTCGGCGTCTGCCCAGGCCTGTGCCTCTTCCAGCGAAGCAAATTCTGCAAGAATCAGGCTGCCGGTAAAACCGGCTTCACCGGGGTCATTGCTATCGACTGCAGGGAAGGGTCCTGCGGTCACCAGCTGTCCGGAATCCTGTAAATCCTGCAAGCGGGCACGATGTTCAGGCCGGCTTTCCAGCCGTTTTGGCAGGCTGTTGGGGACGTCTTCGGTGATGATGGCATAAAGCATGAAAAATTCCTGAAATTATTGTGTTTGAACGATGTCTTCCAGATCGAGCTGGGTCAGTCGCTTGATGTTGCGAAAAAGATAGAAGAGGGCAAACATCATAATGATCATGGCCGGTACCGCAATAACCGGGAAGCTCAGGGCTGTCATCTTACCGAGTTCGGCATTAAATTCCTCGGTTCCCGGGGGTGAAACCAGCAGATAACGCGCCAGCCCGTAATTAAGTATGGCGGACAGGAGGAAGGAACCGGCCAGCATCCAGGATGCTCGCACCAGGGTCTGTTCAAATTCCGGCTTGGTGCCATTGTCTGCCAGTGCCTGCTCAATTTTATCTGTGGCCAGAACCATGTCGTTGTAGAGAAATGTGCGCACCAGTGGATATTTGGTTTTGAGAGAGAGCAGGGTAGCCAGGCCAAAAATAGCCGGAATGGCCGCTTCCTTAATGGCGATATATTTGGGATCCAGTTCCAGCAGGCTCATGCTTCCCGTCAGGGTTACACTGATCACCCCCAGAGCAGAGAAAAAGTTGATCTTGTGAGCTCGAAAATAATCGCGAACGCCATAGGCGATGGGAAACGCCAGGGCAATGATGATGCCCAGCTGCGGACCCAATTTATCTTCGCCGCTGAAACGTGTGAGAATGAGCGTGGGAATGACGATGTTCAGAAGAATGTTGAGCAGCAGGTTCTCACGCTGTGGCGTGGGCCGGGGCCTGGGTGAGTTGGTACTGTCTTTACTCATTAATGTGCTGCCTTTGTGTCGCCTGATAGTCTCTGGTAAAACCCGGAAGTCGTCGCGTTTGCAGTGAGCGGCGTCGATCCAGGAAAGCTGGCTATTGTAGCCAAGCATTTGTCACTGTCGAGAAGCGATCTACCCTTTAAGTCACTATAATCCCGCGCCAGAATATCAATACCCTTATAACGAGATAGGTAACAGGATTGAGTCAGTTTTTTGTTATTCACCCGGAAACACCGCAAAAACGGTTGATCGGGCATGCCTGCGAAATTATTCGGCAGGGCGGTGTTGTGGCGTATCCAACCGATACTTCCTATGCTCTGGGCTGCCACATTGGCGATAAACGAGCGGTCGACCGCATTCGCCAGATACGTCGCCTGGACGACAAACACCTGTTTACACTGATGTGTCGGGATTTGTCCGACCTGGGAGTCTATGCGCGTGTTAACAACCAGGTGTTTCGGCAGCTCAAGGCCCATACACCAGGCCCGTTTACCTTTGTTCTTGAGGCAACCAAGGAAGTTCCCAGAAGGTTGCAACTGGGCAAGCGTAAACAAATAGGCTTAAGGGTCCCTGACAACCGGATACTTCTGGCTTTACTGGAAGAGTTGAATGAGCCATTGCTGAACACAACCTTAATGCTGCCTGGCGATGAATTCCCCCTGATTGATCCCCAGGAGATACGTGATTCGCTGGAGCACCAGGTCGATCTGGTCATCGATGGAGGCTTTGGTGGTATAGACGAGTCCACAGTGATTGATTTATCCGGCGATGTCCCCGAGCTGTTGCGCCCCGGACTGGGTGATTTTTCTGACTTTATCGCGAATTAGACGCTATTCATTGAGGAAAGCGCGAGGCTATAATCTCCCCATGACAGAAGAACCACTTGCCGTTGCCAACGATTCGGGAAATTCCTCTGAGGAACAGCCCCGGGCAGGTGGGAGTGCCCAGACTGAGAACCCTGCACAGGCGGAGATGCCGTTTGCCATTGTTCTCGGCGAGAAAATTACTCAAATTCCCCAGGATCTCTACATTCCCCCGGATGCCCTTGAGGTGTTTCTGGAGACGTTTGAAGGTCCCCTGGATTTATTACTGTATCTGATCCGCCGCCAGAACCTGGATATCCTTGAAATCAACGTGGCCCAGATCACTGAGCAATACATGGCCTATGTCGAGATTATGAAGGCCATTCGTTTTGAGCTGGCGGCAGAGTATCTCCTGATGGCGGCACTCTTGGCCGAAATCAAATCCCGCACACTGTTGCCCAGACAAGCACAAGAAGACGATGACGAGGAAGATCCTCGCGCGCAGCTCATTCTTAAGTTGCAGGAATATGAGCGCTATAAGGAAGCGGCAGAGGCAATGGATGAACTGCCAAGATTGGGGCGAGACCTTTATTCCACGGCGGTGGAACCGCCTGAGCTGGAAACCAGTATTCCCGAGCCCGATGTGGAGCTAAAGGAATTGCTGGTCGTTTTTGCTGAAGTAATGCATCGCGCAGATATGTTTAAAACCCACCAGGTAATGCTGGAAAAGCTCTCGACTCGCGAGCGAATGGCACAGGTTCTGGAGCGTTTGCAGTCCGAAAGTTTTGTGCCATTTATCCAGCTGTTTACGGTGGAAGAAGGAAGACTGGGTGTGGTGGTGACATTTTTGGCGTTGATGGAGCTAATCAAGGAGTCGCTGGTGGAAATTGTTCAGAATGAAGCCTATGGCCCCATTCATATCAAAGCCCGGGAACAGAGTTTGGAAAGCTAAAGTTTGGAAATCAAAGAATTACAAAAGATTATCGAGGGTGCGCTGCTGGCAGCCGATCGTCCGTTAAACGTTGACGATTTGCTTGGGCTTTTTGGTGGTGAGGATTCAAGACCCTCCAGGGAAGAGGTCAAGGCTGCGCTGGAGGATATCGACACCGATTGCCAGGGGCGTGGTTTTGAGCTCAAGCAGGTCGCCAGTGGCTTTCGTTTCCAGGTGCGTCAGGAGCTTTCGCCCTGGATAAGCCGCCTTTGGGAGGAAAAGCCCCAAAAATATAGTCGCGCGCTTTTGGAGACGTTGGCCATTATTGCCTACAGGCAGCCAGTGACTCGTGGCGAAATTGAAGAGATCCGCGGGGTATCTGTCAGTTCAAACATTGTTAAAACCCTGCTCGAGCGCGAGTGGATTCGTGTGGTCGGCCATCGGGATGTCCCGGGGCGTCCGGCGATTCTGGCCACGACCAAAAAATTCCTGGATTATTTCAATCTTCGTCGCCTGGATGATTTGCCGCCGCTGAGTGAAATTCGCGATCTGGTGGAGATTGCACCGGAGCTGGATCTGGAATCTGAACTGCGCGGGCAATCAGACACCGATAGCCAGGAAGTTCATACAGCGGATGAGGAAATGCCCCTGGAGGATCCCCTGACAGAGTCTGACCAGGTAGATCAGATGCTGGCGGATGCCGGCGACTATTCCGGTGAAAATGAATACGATGTCGAACCGGAATCACCGGAGGAAAATGAAACTACGGAAACCGAAAGTTTTGAGGATGAGCGTTCATCATGAGTTCGTCCGTTCCGACAGGAGAAAAGCTGCAAAAAATTCTTGCGGCAAGGGGTATGGGCTCCCGGCGCGAAATTGAGCGCTGGATAGAGGCGGGCCGTGTTTCAGTGAATGGTAAACCCGCCAAGCTGGGTGACCGGGCTTCAGCTTCCGATCGTATCGAGGTCGATAAGAAAAACATTGACCTTAAATCGCAGACACATCGAATTCTTATCTATAACAAACCCGAAGGCGAAGTTGTTACCCGCAAGGATCCCGAGGGGCGGCAAACCGTCTTTGATCGACTTCCCGCTGTTAAAAACCAGCGCTGGATCAATGTCGGTCGCCTGGATATCAACACCTCGGGCTTGCTGTTGTTCACAACTGATGGCGAGTTGGCAAACAAGCTCATGCACCCCTCATCGAACATTGATCGAGAGTACCTCGTGCGGGTGTTTGGCGAGGTAACTGATGACATTCTGCAAAATCTGGTTGAGGGTGTGGAGCTTGAAGATGGCCCGGCCCGATTTAGTGATATTGTCGAAAATGAAATGGATAGCGGCCAGAATCGATGGTTTACGGTTTGTCTGATGGAAGGCCGGAACCGGGAGGTGCGACGTCTTTGGGAGTCACAGGGTGTCAAGGTGAATCGCCTGAAGCGCGTTCGCTATGGCCCTGTATTTTTGCCAAGTTTTTTACGTACGGGGCAGTGGGTAGATATGGATGTTGCCGAGGCTCGAGGGTTATACAAGCAATGTGGTTTGGCGGTCCCGGAGCTGAACATGAAGCAGCCCCGTGAGTGGGTTAAGTCAAAACGGCAGGAGCAAAAGCTGCGTTCGGGTGGGCGCTCTGCCAATCGATAGAAACGAGGCTACCAGCTCATGAAAAAGATACTTTTTGTCCTGGTCCTGGCTGCCCTGATCGCACCGATGTTTCTTAAAGGTCCTGATGGCCAGCCAATCATGAATTTTGCCGACTGGCTGCCGTCGAAACCGGAGATAACAACCCCTGTAAGTACTTCTTCACCAGAATATTACCGCTATCGTGATTCCGCCGGAAACTGGCAGTACACGGACCGTCCTCCCGAGGGCGTTGAATTTGAACAGGTTCAGGTGGATACATCCGTCAATAATATTCAGGCAACACCCTTGCCGGCGACTGACCTGGGACATGGTGATCCCATAGCAGCCCCGGGTGTTGCCAGTTATGTAGAAGATCTGCAAAACGCCAGACAGGAAGCAGAACAGGTGCAGCAGATCATGGATCAGCGAGAAGCGCAGATAAACGAAATGCTGCAGCAAAGCCAGTAATGCAGGGCAACTAAAAAACACTGTGTAAATTCACAGTATTCTGTGCTCTAATTGCCGGGGATTGTTGAGGATATCGCCATCAATACCCATACCCGTCAGAATAAAATCAGAATCCTGGGAATTGACCCCGGCTCACTTAAAACCGGCTTTGGGGTGATTGATGTTCAATCGGGTAAATACCGCTACGTTACCAGCGGCATTATTCGCATTGCCTCCCGGCCATTGCCGGAGCGACTCGCGATAATATCCACTGGCATTCAGCAGATTGTCGAAGAGTATGGGCCGCAGGTTGCGGCGGTGGAAGACGTTTTTTTTGCCCGTGATCCGCGGGCGGCCCTTAAGCTGGGACAGGCGCGGGGTGCGGCGATCACTGCCTCGGTCATCCATGGGCTCAGCGTCAACGAGTATGCGCCCAGACTGGTAAAACAATCGGTCGTGGGCACCGGTGCGGCGAGCAAAGACCAGGTCCAGTTTATGGTTAAAAAAATGCTAAACCTGAATGGGGAGCTAAAAGAAGACGCCGCGGATGCTCTGGCGGTGGCGATATGCCATGCTAACCACTTGGGTAGTGTGACCAGCTAAGCCGCATTTATGAAAAAGATCGAAGACATAGTGGAAACGATACAGTGATTGGGATGCTCCAGGGGTCGATTATTGACCGGGAAGACAATCAGGTGACGCTCCTGGTTGGCGGCGTTGGCCATGAGGTGCTTTGTACACTCAATGCCCTGAGTATGGCGTCGGCCAGTAAAACCGAGCTCAGCCTCTGGACACATCTGGTGGTTCGGGAAGATCTGCTTCAGTTATATGGTTTTGCCGATAAAGAAGAGCGGGCACTTTTTCGTGAGCTGATCCGTATCTCCGGTATTGGGCCAAAAGTGGCGCTGGCCATCCTTTCCGGTATGGACTGCAAAGGATTAATTCGGGCTATCCGCCAGGGAGATGCCCAAATGCTGACGCGATTGCCCGGTATAGGCAAGAAGACGGCAGAGCGCCTTGTCATCGAAATGCAGGGGCGTTTGGATGACTGGCAACCCGGCGAGCTGGCAGCGCCCCTTGAATCAGGGAAGGAAAAAACACCTGATGTGGCGGCTGAAGCAGAACAGGCACTTATCACACTGGGCTATAAACCGCTGGAGGCTGCAAAAATGGTCGCCGCCGTGGACGCATCCGGCCTGAAAGTTGAAGACCTGATTCGATCGGCATTGCAGTCGCGCTTAAAACCTTCCTAAGGCCAGAGACAAATGATCGAAGAAGACCGCTTAATTTCTCCCCAGGTGGATGGCCGTGAAGAGCAGCTGGATCGTGCGGTACGTCCGTCGAGCCTGTCTGAATATATTGGACAGACAGCGGTAAAAGAGCAGATGGAAATATTTATCTCTGCCGCCAAAAAACGCCATGAACCACTGGATCATACCCTGGTATTCGGGCCACCCGGGCTGGGCAAAACCACACTCGCCAATATCATTGCCGAGGAGATGGGCGGGCAGTTAAAAACCACGTCGGGCCCGGCCCTGGAGAAAGCGGGAGACCTGGCTGCCATGTTGACGAACCTGGAAGCGGGCGATGTGTTGTTTATCGACGAAATCCATCGTCTGAGCCCCGCGATTGAAGAAATTCTCTATCCGGCGATGGAAGACTTCAGCCTGGATATTGTTATTGGGGAAGGTCCGGCTGCCCGATCAATAAAACTCGACCTGCCTCCCTTTACCCTGGTTGGAGCGACAACCAGGGCCGGATTATTGACTTCTCCCTTGCGGGATCGTTTTGGTATTGTTCAGCGGCTGGAGTTTTATTCGGTTGACGAGCTTGGCCAGATTGTACAGCGAGCAGCGGGTATCCTGAACATTCCCACCGAACCGGCGGGTTGTGCAGAAATTGCCCGGCGCTCCCGGGGAACCCCTCGTATCGCCAACCGTTTATTGCGCAGGGTACGCGATTACGCCGAAGTAAAATCTGATGGAACCATCGTTGCTGACATCGCTGATCGTGCGCTGGATATGCTGAAGGTAGACCAGTACGGCTTTGACCATCTGGACAGGCGATTACTGTTAACCATGATTGAGAAATTTGATGGCGGGCCGGTAGGGATCGATAGCCTGGCGGCCTCGCTTAGTGAAGAACGGGGAACGATTGAAGACGTGCTGGAACCTTACCTTATTCAGCAGGGCTTTATGACCCGTACACCACGTGGGCGCACAGTAACCAAGTCTGCCTATGAAATATTCGGTTTTAAGGTGGACGATCAGCAACAGCTTTCCCTGGACCCCAAATAGCTATTTGCGTCAGATAACCGAGAATTAATAGACCCATGAACGAATTTTCCATGCCCATACGTGTCTACATTGAGGACACAGATGCCGGCGGTATTGTCTACTACGTCAACTACCTCAAGTTCATGGAAAGGGCTAGAACAGAGCTTTTCCGGCATCTGGGGTTTGGCAAGGCAGGTGCTAATAAAGAGGGTTACCAGTTTGTGGTTCACTCGGCGAAAATTGACTACAAAAAGCCAGCCAGGCTGGATGACATGCTTGATGTCAGTGCGCGTCTGGTCAGGTTGCGAGGGGCGAGCCTGTTCTTTGAACAGGAAGTCCGCAGAGATGAAGAAATTTTAAGTATGGCGGAAGTAAAGATTGCCTGCGTAGACGGAGCCAGTTTGCGTCCGGTACCCTTACCGCCCGAAGTAATAGCCAGGCTCGATCTGTAAGAGAGGTTAAATTGATCGATACCGAAATGACAATATGGTCGCTCATCGCTGGAGCCAGCGGTGTGGTTCAGGCTGTAATGGCGCTACTTATGCTGGCGTCAGTAATTAGCTGGGTGCTGATATTCCAGCGGGCAATCTACCTGTATCGCGCCGTAAATCTTGCACGTGCGTTCGAGGATGAGTTTTGGTCGGGTATCGACCTTAGACAGCTCTATACAGATGGTTCGGCAAGAATGGACGGCAAATGGGTGCCAGTAGGAATGGAAGCGATTTTCCGTGCGGGATTTAAAGAGTTTAACCGTCTCAGCAAGCAGGAAAACCAGACCCGTGAAAGCATCATGGATGGCGTTCAGCGAGCCATGCGCATCGCGATTGCCCGCGAGCAGGATGAACTGGAAAAACACCTTCCTTTTCTGGCCAGCGTGGCTTCGGTAAGTCCCTACATTGGTCTTTTTGGAACCGTCTGGGGGATTATGAACAGTTTTCGCGGACTGGCAGAAGTACACCAGGCGACTCTGGCGACGGTGGCTCCGGGTATTTCCGAGGCGCTGGTTGCCACTGCAATGGGCCTGTTTGCGGCGATTCCTGCCGTGCTGGCCTTTAACCGGTTTTCGGCGAAAGCGGACTCTCTCAGCAGTACTTACAATACCTTTGCTGAAGAATTCTCCAGCGTGTTGTATCGCAGTCTGCGCTAGTCAAAAGGTGCTCTGAGCCATGTCCGTGACGCATTTCAAACCCACCAAACGCAAGCTGGTTGCCGAGATCAATGTGGTTCCCTACATTGATGTCATGCTGGTGCTGCTTATTGTGTTCATGGTGACCGCCCCGTTATTGATGCAAGGGGTTGAAGTCGAATTGCCGCAAGCGCCTTCTGAACCGATTGAAAACGACCAGGATGAGCCGGTTATTGTCTCTATTAAGGAAGACTCCACGCTTTATATTGACCTGGGAGGCGATCCGAACCAGGCCCGTCCGCTGGAAGAAATCCAGGATATTGTCAGCAGAGTGCTGTCAGAAAAACCCAATACGCCAGTGATGGTTTGGGGGGATACGGCCGTACCCTATGGCCAGGTGGTTGCACTGATGACGGCATTGCAAAATGCCGGGGCCGGATCTGTGGGTTTGGTGACGGAGCCTCCGCGCGATCTGTAGAAATGGCATCGTTTTCCTATTATCTGTCCGTATTCGCAAGCCTGTTTTTGCACGGGATTGTGATTATGCTGATGGTGAGTAACTGGCAAACGACGGATGAGCGTGAGATGCGGGTTCAGCCGAGAGTTATCCAGGCCCAGCTTATTGAACTTGAGTCCAGGGCGCCGCCGCAGCGCACCGAAGTTATTGACCTGACGGCAAGAAGACAGGCCGAAGAAGCAGAGCAGCGTCGGCAGGCGCAAATTCAGCGAGAGCGTGAAGAACAGGAACGCCAGCGTCAGCTGGAAGAACAACGACGCAGGGAAGAAGCCCAGCGTCAGGAGCAGCAGAGGCAGGCCGAAGAAGAGCGCCGACAACAAGAGCTTGAGCGTCAGAGACAAGAGCAACAAGCCGCTGAGCAACGTGCCCAGGAAGAATTTCAGCGCGCATTAATGGAAGAGGAAAACTATCAGGCAGCGATGGCTGAGCAGGAGCTGGTCGATGCCGTCGGTTATGAGATTGAGCGGGCGGTTGAATTGAACTGGAGTCGTCCTCCCAGTGCCAGACGGGGTATGCAGGTTATTTTACGCGTCTCGCTGGTGCCGACCGGGGGGCTGACGTCCGTCGATATTGTTGAATCCAGCGGCGATTCAGCCTTTGATCGCTCGGCCATGCAGGCCGTGCAAAAAGCGGCGCCCTTTGATGCCGTCACAGAACTTGAACCTGCTGTATTTGAGCGTAATTTCCGGACATTCCAGTTCCGGTTTAACCCACAAGATTTGAGGTTGTAGTCGTATGTTTCAGCGCATAGCTGTCGGGATCCTGTTGATATTTGTTTCCGTATTTTCCCATGCCCAACTGACCATTGAGATCACCCAGGGTATTGACCGCCCGACACGGATTGCTGTCGTCCCCTTTCGGTGGGATGACGGTGGGAGTGCACCGGAGGACTTTGCCACAGTCATAAGTGCTGATTTGCGACGCAGCGGGTTATTTGAACCCATGGAAGCGAGCAATATGCTGTCTTTTCCTTACCCGGGATCAACCATTAGTTTTCGGGACTGGCGCATCACCGATACAGAGTATCTTCTGACCGGGACTGCCCGCACCACGCCGGATGGACTGGAAGCCGAATTCGAGTTGCATAATGTAGTGAGCCAGAACCTTGTGATGAGAAGAACAGTTTATGGTGGACATAATAATGGCAGGGATGTCGCTCACCGGATTGCCGATCTGGTATATGAAACCATTACCGGAATTCCGGGAATATTTGGTACAAAAATCGTTTATGTGACGGATGGCACAATGATGGATGGCAGTACGCGGTATCGGTTGATGCTGGCCGACCAGGATGGCGCGCGTGAGCAGATTATTACGGAGTCTTCGCAGCCTCTGATGTCACCCACCTGGTCTCCGGATGGGACCCAAATCGCCTATGTGTCCTTTGAAACCGGTCGTCCAGCGATATTTACCCAGGAACTGGGGACTGGCCAGCGCGAACAACTGACAAATTTCCGCGGTATTAATGGAGCGCCCGCCTGGTCTCCGGACGGCACCAAAATGGCGATGTCGCTCAGTAAAGATGGCAATCCTGAAATTTATGTCATGGACCTTGCCAGCAAAACCTTTGAACGCATTACCAACCACTTTGCGATCGATACCGAGCCAAACTGGACACCGGACGGCGAAAACCTGATTTTCACTTCTGACCGGGGAGGTCGCCCACAGATTTATCAAATTAATCTTGATAGCAAAAGAATTAGGCGCTTAACCTTCGAAGGTGATTATAATGCGAGGCCGCGTTTATCAATTGATGGAAGGTACCTGGTTATGGTTCATCGCGACGATGGGCAGTATCATATCGCCGTGCAGGATCTGGAACTTGACCGACTTATCATTGTAACTGAGACTTCTCTCGACGAATCTCCCACAATAGCCCCAAACAGTGCTATGGTGATGTATGCTACAAAGTGGCAGGGGCGAGGTATACTGTCGGCAGTGTCTCTGGACGCGGGAATAAAATATCGCCTACCTGCACAGGCAGGTGATGTCCGCGAACCGGCGTGGTCGCCCAATTAAATGGGAACGGGTAAAATTTGGTTTTTTATTTTGAAGTGAAAGTGTTTATTAAGGAATCAGTCATGAAAATAACATTTAAATATCTGGCTCTAGGCTTACTAATCAGTGTACTGGCAGCTTGTACTACTACCAGCACTGAAGACAGCAGTAGTTCTTCTGGTGGCATGGATGGGGCTGACTCGTCCACGAGCGCATCAACTGCTGGTGTAGGTTCTGGTCAAACGTCTGTCAGCGATGGCTCTTCGGATCCTGAAGCGGGCCTTGAGTCTGTCTTCTATTTTGATTTTGACGAGTCTACTCTTACACCTGACACTCGTGCAGCACTGGATGCCTATGCGGCAGTATTGCGTTCTTCTCCACGCAATATTCGTCTGGAAGGACATGCCGATGAGCGCGGTACACGTGAGTACAACATTGCTTTGGGTGAGCGTCGTGCCAAGTCTGTTGCCGATTACCTGATTGCTTCTGGTGTGAGCGCAAGTCGCATTGAGACCATTTCATATGGTGAAGAGCGTCCTGCCGTAAATGCCAGCAATGAATCTGCATGGGCGATGAACCGACGCGTTGAGCTCAAGTAAGAGCCAGCGACGTTTTTATTCGGATTTTCCGAGTATATGAAGTTCTGTAAGGCCGCGCTTGCTATTCCAGCGAGCGCGGCTTTCCTGTTTTTTTCTCTCACACTGCAGTCACAAGCGCCGGTGGAAGACCGTACGGCAGGTTCTTCTCGCGGCTCTACAGGCACACCTGCGCAGCCGCAACCCGATCCCAATGCTCAGCTCATTGTCGAAATGCAAAATCTTCGGCAAGAGTTAAGCTTTTTAAGAGGGACAGTGGAAGAGCTGCAATACCAGATTGACGAACTGCGTGATCAGCAAGACCAGAATTACCGGGATCTCGATAATCGTGTTCGTGATCTTTACACAGGTGAAGTTAATACCTCTTCTGCGTCTTCAGCGGCGGGCTCCTCGCCATCCGCATCAGCTGGATCTTCAGCCTCCCCGACAGCGGGAAATACTGAAGCAACCGCTCTATATCGACAGGGCTTTGAGGCATTAAGGCTGGGTGAGCGGGATAACGCGATAAACCAGTTTAATCAGCTGGTCCAGGAGTACCCGCAGGCCCCGGAAGTACCCGATGCCCTGTACTGGCTAGGAGAAACCTATTGGCTGGCAAATCGGCGAGAAGATTCACGCCAGTCGTTTGTCCGACTGCTGGAAGCGCATCCTGGCTATCGAAAATCGGATGATGCCAAGTATCGTCTGGGAGTAATTTACGAGCAGCTTGGTGATCTTGCTGAGGCAAGAGATTATATGCAACAAGTTGCCCAGGGGAATTCCGGCCAGGCTGCCGCCGCCAGATCCTGGCTTGATGAACACAATGGAGACGGGTAAGCCCTCCACCATACCTGCCAAGTAATGACTGAAAATACTGTTCGCCTGACAGAGATATTTTTCTCGGTCCAGGGTGAGTCTTCATATGTAGGGTTGCCTACCATATTTATCCGCCTGACAGGATGCCCTTTGCGTTGCGTCTATTGTGATTCCGCCTATGCATTTGAGGGCGGAACAAAATGGCATATCCCCGAAGTCATAAAAAAAATCAGGGAGTTTCCTTCCAGTTATGTCTGTGTAACTGGTGGAGAGCCATTGGCACAGCCCGGCTGTCTGCCGCTTTTGGACGAGTTGGTGAATGAAGGTTATCAGGTGAACCTGGAAACAAGTGGAGCCATGCCTGTCCATGAGGTAAATCCCCAGGTGGTCCGTATACTGGATTTAAAAACCCCGTCCAGTGGTGAGGTCTCAAAAAATCTTTGGGAAAATCTGCAATACCTTGGCAGAAAAGATGAAATTAAATTTGTGATTGGTAATGACGACGATTTTTCCTGGGCAGTCTCAAAAGTATTGGAATTTAATCTGTGCGAAAAGGTGGGTTCGGTACTTTTTTCGCCAGTGCATGGCGGTTTTGAATTAAAAACATTTGCTGAGAAAGTAATGAATAGCGGCTTGCCAATCCGTATGCAAGTGCAATTGCACAAGCATATATGGGGCGATATTCCAGGCCATTAAGGGTTATTGCAGATGAAAGATAAAGCAGTTGTTCTGTGCTCCGGTGGATTGGACTCATCCACCATTCTTGCTATCGCCCTACAAGACGGCTTTGAGTGCCATACGCTGGCGTTTGATTACGGCCAGCGTCACCAGTCCGAGCTTTATGCGGCAGAAAGAGTCTCGGCAGCACTGGGGGCAGACGATCACAAGGTCATCAAGCTTGATCTCAGGGCAATAGGTGGTTCTGCACTGACAGATGATCTGATAGACGTCCCCCAGGAAATGGGTGAAGGTATTCCTGTGACTTATGTGCCTGCGCGTAATACGGTGTTTTTAAGTATCGCACTGGGCTATGCCGAGGTGATCGGTGCACGGTCAATATTTATCGGGGTAAATGCCGTGGATTACTCGGGATATCCGGATTGTCGACCTGAATACATAGAAGCCTTTGCAAACATGGCTGCACTGGCAACCCGGGCAGGAGTTGAAGGTTACCCAACAACGATCAGCACACCACTCATTTCCTTGAGCAAGGCTGAAATAATTCAGTGGGGAACAAAGCTGGGTGTGGATTACAGCCTGACTGTCTCATGTTACCAGGCAGACGAAGCGGGCAGGGCCTGTGGGCGCTGTGATAGTTGCCGTTTAAGAAAGGCCGGCTTTTTGTCTGCGGGCGTACCGGATCCAACCAACTACAAAACTCACTGAGAAATTCAAAAAAACGCTTGTTTTTTAGAGTCTCATCATTACTATATGCGCCCTTCAAAGAGGGTCGTTAGCTCAGTTGGTAGAGCAGTTGGCTTTTAACCAATTGGTCGCTGGTTCGAATCCAGCACGACCCACCATTTTCAAGGGTTCCAGTGATAGTGCTCACTAACCTCTTCCCCATAAATAGCGATTTTCCCCATAAAATCGCTAAATACTCCCCAGGAATTTGGGTCTATTAGACCCAAAAAAGTCATCAATATTCCTATCAAGTTTGCGCAGAGATACATAAACAAATAGTGTCTCAGCTTCACGTTATCCATCCAGGCTTTCGCGAGCTCTTTGCAGGCCATGCGTAAATTTTCTGCTGCTTCTTCGCGGCTTTGAGGTTTCCTGTTTCTTTGGAAATTTATACAAATTCTATACATCTTTATTCCTCGACCCTTAGCCGCTCCCTGGTCAGATAGTGTTTTTTGGTCGTATTGCCTGTGGTGTGCCTGAGCAAGTTCTTCGTTTGTTCGACTGACAGGTTCTCCACGGATTTGGCTCTTAGGTCGTTTTCCCTGAACCAGTCCTTCACGATGCCCAGGTCCACGGCCTTTGTCATCCATCTGGTCCAGAGGGTGTTAAAGGCGTTAGTTTCGCCGGTGTCGTCGTTTATGAAGGGCTTTCCTCTTGCTGTCAAAAACAAATGAGCAGAGCCAATCCTTCTTGGAGGAATGGCTTTGACCTGATCGACGATGTCTCTTATTCGATCTGTCCACTCCAGGATGTATCGATCATCCGGGTCTTTGTTGTTTACAAATGCAATGCCGTCGACCAGCAGGTGATCCAGCCTGATTCTCAGCAGCTCGCCTTTGCGCCGGCCTTTGGTGGCAAGCTTCAGGAGAATGTAGAGCTTTAGCTTGTCGGGGACGTATGCGATAAAGGCATTAAGGTCATCATCGCTGACAGCGTGTTTTCTGCCCTTCAGGGCGTATTTCTCTACCTGCCCCTTCACAGGGTTCTTCTCGATATCTCCCTGCTTTACAGCGAAGCTTAGAGCCGCTGAAAGAGTTTCAAAATCAACGTTTGCCCATTTTTGGGATTTGACCTCCGCAACCTTGGCCATGTGCTGGTACGCGGTCTGCGGAGTTATTTGGTGTGGAAGAAGGTGTCCCATCGATTTCTGAAGCCTGACCAGGGAATATTCTCTCTGCTTTTGCGTTGAGTAGGCTTTCTTTGGCAGTTCTACTTTTCGATATTTGATCAGGATGTCCTGGAGGTTTTCAGTTTCATCCAGAACTGAGATCCGCATAGAAAATGTTTTCATAGCGGAAGCGTAAGTCTTGCCCAGGGGGAATTCGCCTTTGTTTTTGAATAGCGGCTTTTCGTTCTCTCTGGGGCGATACCAATACCATCCGTTTTTAATTCTCCACCTCTTTGGCAGCCCGTTGTTGGTGCTGAGTCTCTTTGGGGGCATTAGTTTATCTCCTCCAGATTGAGTCTTGGCTTAATACTGGCCTTCTCTTTGTCATTATTCAATGACGGCTTGCCAAGAGCAGTTTCTATGGCCTCGAAATGTACAACTATTTTGCCTTTTCCATTTAGCCTGGCTGGCACTCTCAGTGTTTCGCAAAGGTACTTAAGCTGGTCACCAGATCTTTTGTATCCGGTTACAAATTCAATTTCAGCTTCAGAGGCAAATACGCTGTTCCTGCTCCTATCCTGGATGCAGAAGACGCCTGTTTTTTCGTCAGACATTGGTAATCTCCAGCTGGTCTTCATCATATTCGCCATCCGCCAGGTCATCGTTGGCCCATTCTGGTGGGTTTTCTTCAAGATCCTCCAGCTGCTCTAGTCTCTCCTGGAGGCGTTTATCGTCCGGATGCAGCTCAAGGTAGCTTTCAACTTCTCCGATGGGCAGTTGAGCGACGAGGGTGTCTGGTAGGTTTAGGTTGGCCATTTCCATTCCTCGCTATTGGCTACGATTGTAAGAGCAGAGATAAGGGCAAGCTTTGACAGCTTCGTGCGCTGGGGTTTTGCTAGAGGGGGCTGGCTGCTCGGGCGGTCGGGCTTTGTTGCCCCGAGCTTTTTTTGTTCATATTCCTCATTGTGTCGCTGGACTTCCAGTCTCTTTTGCTCGCGTTTGCTTAGCATTGGAATCACCACTCTGAGGTTGCAAACATTCTCGGGAAATGCCCGCCTTCAGCTATCTCTATGGCAAGCTGCTCTCTAAAGCTTCTTGATTCTCCGCGGCGTTCATCTTCATCAATGTCTACAAACTTTAGCGAGTCAAGCTCGCCATCCTCCAGTTCGCGAGCTTCTTCGATGTCATCGCCATATTCCGCCTCGTAGTCGGAGACGCATTCCTCCAGGGTTTTACCTATCCACCAAACACAGTCGTTAATTGCAAAGATCTTCATTTCTACCTCCATGCTTAGCAGCAAATAGGGCTTTCCGTACCTTTTGTGAAACCTCCCTTGGGAGCAGGCAGTCGCAAGTGTTTACTGCGCTTAGCGCTTCAAGGGTCTGGTCGGTGTTTGTTGTGGGGCGGGGTTGTTCATGCGCCAATGTCGCCGCCAGCATATAGAGAATTTCTTCGGCAATTCCCCGCTTGGCTCCACTGCTTTCTGCAACTACACCAGCACCAGAATCGTGCTGTATAACTGCAACTCCTTTTTCTGGAAACGTGATTGACCACGCACATTCTTTCCAAGGCTTCAATTCATTTTCCGCTTCTGCGCATCCTTTATTGGTTGTCATAACGCCTCTCCGCAAATAATTTTTCTAGCCTCTTCTATTTGCTCATCAGTAAAAAACACGCGCAATGAATCTTTTATTTGACTGGCTTTCATGTTTTCTGTTTTTCCATCGGCACCACGTCCCGCAAAGTGCATCATCTCTACACACAGCCTTAATGGATATTCAATGTCTTGCAGCTTTGTCATGGGTTAGTCCTCTTGGTCACAGAGCGCGCCCCTCGTTTCTGAGATCTTTTTATTGCCCTATCAGCTTTCCGTGCTTCATCATCGTCATCTTCCATGCCAAGCGCCCCATCAAATAGAGCGTTCGCAGTTTCGATACATGACTCAAGAGCCTCCATTTCTTTTTCCGTGACTAAGTAATATTTAGTCATTCCAGTGTTCCTCCAATACTCTCTATAAAATGGTTTATTGCTGCTTGTTGGGCGGCTTCTAGATTTGTGAAATATTCAACAACGTCTCCATATTTCAATGTGTATGTTTGGTCGCTAATCACATCCCTTTTATAAGACTGGATTTCATATTTAATCCAGCGCCAAAAATACAAGTCGATTTTTACATTGCTGGGGAGAGTGTATTCCTTATCTGACTTTCTCCACTCCACAGGTATCTCAACTTTTATCGTTTGCATGGTTAGTCCTCACCAGTCGATAGATGCGACAAAAAGAGCAAATATTCCAAGGGCTGTCACAACATTTAGCTGCCCGAAAAAGTAAAGTGCTGCTATCAGAAATAAGAAAAACATGATCTAGTCCTCGTACGAATATGGATGGACAATTTCATTCTTGACCTCACTCAGGTTTTCAGTGTGTCCGTTATCCCTTTTCCACTTCGATATCAGCGCATCCTCAATACCAGGGTTGATTGATATTGCGTAATTTCGGATTTGCTCAAGCAGCCATTCATCGGACGGTTCATTTGTAAAAACATCGCCATTGGTGTGCTCATAGCAAAAATAGGTTTCGCACTCTTTCGTGTGCTCTGATAAAGGCTTTGAGCAATTGCCGCAGATCGGGTCGCTCATAAGTGGGCACCCCTTAACGCAAAGGTCTGCATGTCAAGCGCTCTGTGCCCCAGAGAGTCGATCAGCTGCTTTTTTCTTGGTACGTCATCTGATCTAACAGAGTGCTGGGCGAAAGCCTGTTTCCTGGTGAACACATGAGCCTCGTCAAGGTTTGTCGTGTACCCAGCGCCATTTTTGCGCCAGAAACACATGTCATTTCCGACAAAGCCGTTTTGCAGGTAGTAGAGGTCACCGTTTTCTGGGCTTTCGGGCTCCAGGTGTTTCTCAATGGCCTCCAGGGGGATCTGGCTGTGACAGCTGTGGCACTCCAGCATGACGCCTTCAAAGCTCTCGGAGCTCATGTCGGTGATTCCGGTTTTTTTGCTTTTGCAGATGGGGCATTTGCGACTCATTGGAACCACCTATGAAGTGCGTTTTGGGTTATATCGATGATTTCATCCTTTGTGGCTTTTCTCGGAGCGGCGCTGACCCACCCATTTTTTCCGAGAGATCTATCCCAATATGTATAGGCGTGGTTTTGTTCTGTTCGATCGGATCGCTCGATAACAGTCACAGTCCCGTCTTCGAAGAAGGTTTGGTGTGGAATGGTCATAAACTGCCTGTAGGATTGCCCAGGATAGAAGACACGCTCGCTTTTGACTGCCAACCGGCAAGTCTCTATAGGCTGAACGCCGTGGGCGTTTTCGCCAGTCAGTATTAGCTGTGTGTAAAGTTCATGGGGATTGGAAAACTCAAAATTCCATAGGTTTTCATTGTCTTCGTACTCGACGTTCCGGACGCATCCAGCTATGACCGTGCTGGTAAAGTGCCAAGGGTGTGTATGGATAATTGAGACGTTCTCAATTTGGTAACGAGAGTCCCAAATATGCAGCCTAATTTCGGGCTCAAGGTACATTCGCAGCATCCCGAATCCTTGCAGAGACCACTCATAAAGATCGGCTTTTTCGAGAATCTTTTTGACCAGGAGTTGTTTGACTTTCATGCTTCAGGCTCCTCGGCGGGATAAAGAGACTCCCACTCGTCCATCCTTTTACATTTTTCAGAAACCCGCTGCTTAATGAAGTCAGCATCCAGCCCCAGGCGCTGCATGTTTTTTCTGATTTGGGCGATCACGTCAGCGCTTTCTTCTTCCAGCCTTCTGCGGTTGGGTTTACCGCTTGAGGGGTCAATTTCGTCAAGCCCCTGGATCAGTATTCGCGAGCAAACCGCTCCCAGCTCGTTGGCTTCCTCACCAGTCTTGCCTATGCGGCGTCGCAGTAGTGGGCTGGAAGGTAATATCCAGGGGTTCATTTTTATGTGTTCGCTCATGCAGCCTCCGCTAATACTTGATCCACGTTTTTGATAATGGGCTTAAATTCGATTACCCATACCCAGGGGTTTTTGTCCCATGAATCGGGGCCGTTAATGGATTCCCATAGATCGGAAAACCATTTAACAGGGTCGGTTTCCTTAGCGATATTCGGGAATGGGCAGCCTTCGGCCATGCAGTCGCCTCGGTTTATATCCTGCAACCGCTCTACGCGAATATCGGTGATTTCAAGGGTGATGCGAGAGACATATCTAGGCATGAACAAAGGGCTCCTGGTGCTGCCTCTTTTGAAGCCTCTTTTAATTTCTGGAACTAGACAGCCATCTATGCGGTAAACAATAGAGTGCCCGTTATCTTTGAGTCCTTCTCGCACCCAAAGCAGGTCGCCCGGCTGTCCGTGGGGGCAATGATCTGTAGCGTGGACAACATGGTTGCTTGCTCCGCGCAGCCAGTTGTCGTCTCCCACGCCTTTAATAATCCGCCTGGTCTGCGTCTTGCGGCCTTCCATAATGGCTCTGACCATTTCGCCGCTAAATAGAATGGGTTTGGTGTTCATGATCAAAACTCCAGGGGTTTTAAAAACCAGGTGTAAACCAGGTCTTTAATCCAGATGGCTGCGTAAACACAGGTGACGACCAAGATCCCCCATTCCTGGCTGGTCCAGGCGGCATAGAGCCAAAAGGGTTGTGCTGTGACGCCGAATATCGGTGCAGCCTTCCTGAGCCGTGGGTTTTGGTGTGTTACTGAGTACAGGGCCGCAATGCTCAGCACCGCTAAAAATATGTGAAGCATTAGCGAATCTCCTCAACTCTTATTGTTGCTTTGTGGCGAGAGCCGTCCTCGTGAGTTACTTCAAAAGAGACGGTTTGCTTTCTGAAATCAGATTCCAGAGGCGAGGAGATAACGCCATGTTTCCCGTTGCGGCCAGCCAGCAGCAGTGTCTTAATCTCGCTGATCGTGGCAAACCACTTTTTGGGAGAGCCAGACACTTCCAGGCTGGTATTTTTTACAACCTCAAAGTCTTCCATTTAGATTTTCCTCTTCCAGCTCTATCAGTTTTTGGACGTAGTGCATGGCTTTTTTGAGATCTTCAATGCCATTCTTTTCTCTCCATCTGGCCAGGTATTTGATGGCGCAACCTTCCAGATAGCCGATGTTGTTTTTGGCTATAAAGTCCCAGGGCTGAATGGCTTTGTCCTTGTAGTGGTTGCCGCCATGCTGTATTTGATTGGCTTCAGGCATTGACCGCTCCCTATGAACCAAAGCAGGCTTTGATCATGAGCGCAGCCTGGTAGCTAAGCCCGAGAACAATTGGCGCCATAATCAGTATTGCCAGCCCGGTAAAGCCCGGATCCCACTTTTCTTCCAGCCACTTTTCGGTGTCTAGCTCGTTTCTACTGCCCATAATTTGCTCCGGTTAAAAGAAGTCAGGTTTTGCTACTGCCCTGGTCAAGAACATAAATCCCTTCTGAAGGTCGGTAGTGCCTATGCTTACCCATCGCTGGTCCACATTTTTTTGTGCGCGAAGCTTCTCGGTTAGCTGGCCAACCTCTTCTGCCTTCTCTTTGATTTCGTTCATGAGGGCGATTTCGGTTTCGTTGAGTTCTGTGTAGCCTTTAATTTGTCGATGTTGGTTATCCACTTTTCTGGTCCTTGGTTGATTTAAGCCATTGGCGGCTAGTGACTAGGTCGAAGGCTGCCTTGCTTTTTTGTCGCTCTTCAGGCGTGGCGTGGTGCAGGTGATCCTGGTCCGCGCATTGCGGACAATTTCTCTTGCGCATCCCAATGGCAATACAGTCCTTGGCAACGTTGTCGAACGCTGCCTGAAGGTGGTTTTTGGCCGCTTGAAGCTGAGGGGTTAGTTCGACCATGTCGGGATCTAAAATGCCCTTGTTGGCGCCGCATTTCGCGCAGAAATACTCCGCACATGACCAGATCATTGTGTTGATCATCGGAAAGCCGCAGCAGACGGCGATGGACTTGTTGCTCATGTAAAGCATCCTGTATTTGGGCAGTAATCAAACATATCGGCTTGAGCTTCATCGAATTCGATTTGATTGAGGGGCTTGGCTTCTTTGGTAAGCCATACTTCCGGGTCTTCTCGCTGAATTGCTTTTTCAAACTGGACTGCTTTTGCAAAGTCGCCAGGCGCTTTTTCTTTCTGCACTTTCCATTCTGCCGGAGCCCTATTTGGGCACATCCAGCAAGCTGATCTTGGCGGGTCCGGCCAGCCAAAATTACGGACATAGTTAATTGAGTCATGGCGGTTCATTCTCTTTTCGATCAAGGGCCACCAGTTTTGCCATGGGCCATCTTTGATGCGAATTCGGTGCTTCTCGTCCAATGAGTAGCCCAACCAGATTAGAGCGCGCTTCACACCTTGCTCACGTAACCATCGCTGAATAACACGCTGTTTCCATTCGTTTGAGCATAGCGTTGGCATCTTCCCAACTTCGGGGCCTTCGGTTGTGAAAGCAGGGATTAGCAGGGTATCGCCATACCTGCCACCATATAGCCCGACTGTTGCGTATTTCTTCGAAGGTACACGTACCAAGTCAACGCCAGCTTTTTTCAAGGCTGGATAAACGACTTGATTGTGGTACTCCCAGGTCGATGAAAGCTCGTATCCAGTATCAGCAATGATTGAATAATCTGGCTTAGGAAGCTCGCCGGCGCAGATCATTGCGGCTATGCACGCAGATTGTGTGCCGCCTCCGCTTGAGAAAACTTGGGTCATTTCAGGGTTTCGACTCATGGTTGCTCCCTTTTGCTGATCCATCTAGTTTTGGTGGGGGTCATGATTAAGGCGCTATGCTGGTAGGTGTCATCAAGCAGCTTTAAAGCTATGTCCTCAGCTCTGCGATTTATTTTTTCGGCTGTTGATGGGAAGCGAGGGTAATTTATAAGGCCAATCACATATCCAGATTCTTCTCCGCCCGTATAGATAAAAGTTGTTGGCTCAATAGTTACGCATAATCCCTCGCGCAGGCATTCTCGGCGGAGGGTCTGTTTTGCGACTTCAATTGGTCCTGATAGATATAATCTAGCCCAGTGAGTAGCTTCAATTCGGATGTTCATTGCTTTCTCAGGCATGACTGACAGGTATCCTCGCCGTTCATGGCATCGACGTAGTTTTGTTTGCAAATGCAGCACTTCGCGTTGATCGCCTGCTCTTTAGCTTTTTGATCTGAAATGTATTGCTCGGCTTCCTCCATCTTGCTTTGGCAGCTGGAGCAGCCCTCGTCCACGTCAATGCAGTTCAGGCAGCCTTTCACTAGGCAGAGCTCGCATATTCGAACCTGGTGCGGATCGGCTGGGGCCATGCATGTATCGCAAAGGCTTTGATTTTTCATTGTTCCGGCCTCCTGTAGGAGTCAACGGAGAGGGCTATGCGGAGTGGGCTAACCCAAATGTCGGTAGAGCCAAGGACGAAGGTTTCTCCGGACCAGGCCAGCAGCAGGGTTTCGCCCATCACTTCAGCGATGGCTTTTGCAGAATCCCCGGGCACCGCATTGCCGATACCTTCACGCCAGCGGCTGTCGCTTCGGCCGTGGAGAAGAAATTCGTGGTTGCTGTCCCAAAGCCCGCTTTCATGGTTGAGAGCCCAGATGTCTTCGGGATCAAACAGGCTTTGCAGAGCGGCCAGCTCCAGGGTGGTGAATGGACGGTGCCAGGTGTTGTCCATCGCCTGGATAATGAACACGCCTTGCTCGTTGGATTCGGGCAGGCGCGGATCCGCGACATTGTTGTAACCGTTGTCGTGTTTGGCGTTTCCGGAAACAACCAGGGAGGGATCGCCCCAGGGAACAACCCCATAGTGGCGTCCGCAATTGTGGTAATTGTGGTTTTTGTTTTTGCCCAGGTTTGGTCGAGGGTCGGCCACGCTGAAGCGTCCGTTGTCGTAACTTCCGCTACTGGCCACTGCCCCTGAGCTTGCCTCCCAATCAATCACGCCATAGGGGTGGTCCCGGGTGAGCTTTATTCTGGGATCAGCCAAGGAAAAGGCGCCCTGGCCGGTAGTGCTGCCAGAAACCACAGTGTTGGCCGGTCGATCAAAGCCGGTCACCTTGTATTTGCCGGCAAAAGATTTTCCGCGAGGGTCAGCTACTCCGTAGGCTCCCTGAGATTGACCGGCAATCACGGCGGTCGATGGTTTTTCGTAAGGAACAATGCTGTATTTTCTGAATTCAGAATTCGGTCGAGGATCTGAAACAGATATGGGCCCTTGCCCAGGGGCTTTTTGGCCTGTCACCACGGAAGCATGTTGGTCCCAATTTTTAACACCGAACTGGCTGAACTGTTCGCCTGAAAATCTGGGGTCCGCAATAGAGTGCTTGCCGTTGGTCGGGTTGCTTCTACCTGTGACGGTGCCGGTGTTTTCGCTCCAGTCGTTTACGCCCAGGTAGCCGTGGTGATATTCCGGAACCAGGAGGTAGTCGGTCAGGTAGCCGTCCTTAACGTTGAGGCGGTTCAGGCTTCTCCAGTCGGATCCGGCTTCAACAAACGCGAGTCGAACCCATGTTTTCCATTGCAGGTTGGGGACCCGGTGCATTGGGCCCGCAATGCCTGAGCCAGGCAAGGGCATTTTCCCGAGAATATCGCCTACTGCGCGAAGCGATTTCTTGGGGGGTTCGTACAAAAATGGCGGTACTTTTTCCTGATGGCGAGCTACCAGGAGGAAGCGCCGGCGAGATTGGGCCAGACCTCCGAGCTCTCCGCAGTCGTGGACCGTTTCGGCGGTGGCATATCCGTATTGGTGTAGCAGATGCTCAATTTGATCGAGCAGGGCACGTCCCCGGTTGGCAATGCGGGGTACATTTTCAAATAAGATGAATTCGGGAGGGTCATCTGACCAGGCTTCCAGGGTCAGCCAGATGCCGCGAAGTGTGAGCCGGTTCAGGGCCTGGTATTTATCTGTTGTGCTTCTTTTTTGAGAGAGCAGCCCGGAGAACCCTTTGCATGGCGCGCTGGTAAACACAATGTTTGGGCGCTCGTTTCCCGCCGCCTTTTGAATATCAGCTGGCGTTGCTTCTTTCCAGTCTTTAGGCGGTTCATGGCCATGCCAGGCGATGTATTGCTCGCGGTCAAACAGGTCCATGAGGGTCCCGGGAATGCCGACGATTTTGCTGAAGTCTTCTATCGCTCCGGGGTCGCTATCAATGCCGCCGAGGCATCTGAATTCGCCCTGCATGGAGCCTACGCGTGGGGCTGCCTTATTAAATCCCATAGCGCCGCCGCCAAGGCCGCAGAAGAGGTGGAAGTGAGTAATTTCTTTAATCATGGGTCTCAGCTCCACAGAAGCTTTTGAGCAATGCCTACGTCTGGCAGGCCCATTCCGCGACGGATATCAATGCAGATTTCTTCCTGGAGGTTTGGCCTCTCCTCTTCAGAAACCTGGCTCTTGATTTCGATATCCCTCGGCTGGGGTTGCTGGCTGTAGACCATTTCGTTGTGATCGATAAAGTCGACAGTTCGTCCTTGCTGATCGGTAAATTGCTGTAGGTGCATCATTGGAGACTCCCGAGCATTTCTTCGGTGAGCTCAGTGACAATCACTTTGCGCTGTTTTCTGGGCTCGGCATGAGATACAACTCCCGCTTTCGCGAGGGTATCCAGTAGCTCGTCTGCCCGGTCGCTGCCAACGCCAAGCTTTTCTTTCAGCATTCGGCGAGAAGCGGACTGAGCCTCTACCACAAGCTCTGCCGCCCATGGCAGAAGCTCGTTAAATGACTTTTTCTCAGTTGCCGGCCTGATTCCATCGCCACCACGTACCCTGGTTTTGGCCGCCAAATCTGAATGGCCTCTGTTCTCAAGCTCTGTGGCTATGGACTCCTCAAGGTCAATCTGATCCTCGTCCTCGGCTTCATGGGCTGGGTCAGTGTCAAACAGATCCAGGGGCATCTTGAGTTCGCCGACTGACGACTCTTTCAGATAGTTGCTGTAGGCTTCAATCAGCCCTTTCTCTGGATTCAAGGAGACCGAAAAAACAAGATCAGCAATGCCTTTGGTTCTGGGCCTGAACGAAAAGCCTTTGAGCTCACCAATAACAGGCCGGATTTTCCCGAGCTTAAAGTGAACGCCCATGATTTTGACGTTTGTGGGAATGTAGCCAGCGCTGATGAATCGTGGTTCATTTTCTTTGGTGGTTTCATCCCAGAGGTGGGCTTTGGCTGTCCCTGGGTACACGCCAAGAAGCCGGTCAAGCCAGTAGTTAGCTGCGGCGCTTGCTTCGATTTTCAGGTCGATAGCAACCACGGCAGAGTCTTCATCACCTTCGCGACGAACGTTGATGTTGGTGAGTTTGGCGCTAAGCAAATTGATGTCGAACATTGTTGTGGTTCCTGTTTTTTTGTTGTCGCTCGTGGTCGCGAAATTCGGCAACCAGCTCCATGATGTTTTCGCGCCCTCGCCAGCTGGCGTGGATTTTTGAATACACCATCCCCTGGCAGCGGGGGCTGGGGTGGTCTATTTCCACGGCAAACAAGCCTTTTTCCCTGCCCAGGGTTGTTGTGGTATAGCCAGTGTTGTTGTTTGTTCGGAGTATCCAGCGGGCTTCCAGCAGCATTTTCAGCAGCTTTCTGGGGCCGATACCGGCCGCTTTGGCGCATTCTTTGTATGGATAGTTCATGTGCCTGTCTCCGCAAGGTCTTGAACGGTGGTGATGTCCAAAGCCTCGAATTGGGGTTCCATTTTTTTGTCCACCAAAAAGACACCCAGGGGCTTTCCGTCAAGGTCAACCAGGCCAATCCGAAGTGGCCAACGCATTAGGTCACCGTTTTTTTCTTTGTAGATGTGTTCGGCAACCTCCTGTGCCATCCACCGGGGTAGATCGGTGGCGGCATTGAACATGAGCGCGTCCTTTGGTTTTTTGCCAAGGCTGGCCAGGTAGTAGCCGATTTTCATTTCAGGCTCTCCCTGGCTGCCTTGACCACTCGTCTTGGCAAGCAGCGAAGCTTCTGGTGCTGTTGCAGGCCCATTTGCGACCCCAGGTCTTTAACCAGGAAGGCGCGGGGCAGATGATTTGTTATGCCTCGGTAGCGAAAGTCCATGGATCCTCCGTTGGCTGGTTGTGATCGATGTAGCTAATTCTTGCCATGAGCTCGGTGCCAGACTTGGGCGGGTAAATGGACGCTTTACCAAGCGCAACCATCGCCCCGGTCTGCTCCTTGCACTGCTGCTGGTAGGCTTCGCGGGCGGCTGGTAGTTCTTTTTCTTCTGCCTGGAACACGATTCGGTTATTAACCAAAACGACAAAGCAGGTATGTAATGCGTCAAGCATCTAGGTCGGCCTCTCTACGGGTTGATCTGCTGACTCTTGGCGCGCGATGCATGTCGTTATGCATGTCCAGCATTGGCCCGGAATAGATCGGGCACACCAACGCAACCAGTGACAGCAGGGAAATTGAAATCAGGTGTTTGACTTTGTGAGGGTTCGCGGCCCCGGTTGACCAGGCGATGCTGACCAGCTGGGCGGTGTTCTTAGCGTTAAAGATTTCGCGAAGTGAAGAGCGGTAATGCTTGGCGGTGCGAGGAGACCGGTGTAGAACTTCGGCCATTTCGGCATCGGTGAGGCCAGCACAAATAGCGGCCAACGCATCTTCCTGTAAGGGCGTTAGCTCGATTTGTTGTTCAAAATTTGTAGCTGGCTGCATTCCAAATCCTCCAGTAGTTAAAAATACTACCTAGGGAGTATTCAGAATGTCAACTACCTTAGTAGTATTTTTTACTACTTTAGTAGTTTTTGTAGGATTTTAGCGGATTATAGAGTGCCGTCTCTTAGCTCAATCAGCTGTGCTCTTAATGCAAGCGCGCTTTCCCTGGTGTAGAGGTGATCGCCAAAATTGCAGCCTATGAAGCAGTTAGACACGACCAGGTAGTGATTGTTTTCATTGCCGCTGTAGACGCTGAACTCAATTTGTCCTGCAAACCCTGGCGCCTTGCCAAGTACCGTATCGAAGAAAGGTTCTTCGCCTGTTGGCCCCTCGGTCATTCGAAGATATTGATCGATGTACTGAAGGTAGGTTGCGACGGATAAATTGGAGTAGTGCAGGGTGGTCCATGAGTCTGGCGCGTAATTTGTTCGCTCAAGAACAAGCCAGGATTTCTCGCCCTGGGTCATGAGCTCGGCAAAGGTTGGGCGAGAGTAATATTGGGACGCAATGTCGTTGTATTCGTAGGCAACAACATTCGTGGTAATGCGTTTTTCCTCAAGCGGTGTTGTTGCGCATCCAGCGACAATTAACATTAACAACAGTAAATATGTTTTCATTAGATTTCCTTTTCGCTAGTTTCTTGTTATAGGATACAACGTCCTAGGGCGTATTAATAACTACTTAGAGGGTAAAATGGAAAGTTTATTAAAGGGCGAAAAAATGAGAACTCGCGCACATGATTTGCTATCAACGCTTAGTGACGACCAGGTGAGCAAGGTTTTGCCTAAGATTGAGTCAGCCATTAATCCATCATTGTCTCAAGAATCTTCACAATCTTTACCAGCTGATCGGGGGAGGCGGAATCGATCAAAGATTGAGCGCGAGCCCGTTCAATTGTGTAAGGAGCCTCATTCTCTTTAACTACGTCCGGAGTTTCGCCCGCCAGCCACTCCGGGTCTACTTTCAATGCGCGAGCCAGTCTTAGGGTGTAGACGCTTTGTTCTACACCCAGCTCAATCTTTGAGATTATGTTCTGCTTGACCCCACTAATTTTCTCTAATTCTTTCTGAGTCAAACCAGCTGCTTTCCTAGCTCGCTTTAGCCTGGTTCCTAGTACGCTTGGCAATGTGATTCCCTCGGTTAGAAGTGGTTTGTTACTACCAATAATACTACTTTAGTAGTTGCCGGGTGAACTTCTGTTGCTTAAAACTCTTTACTACTCAGGTAGTATTTAATACTATCTGGGGCGTACTGGAGGAGTCATGAGCAAAGAAGCAATTCGCAAGTGCATAAAAATTGCCGGTGGCCAGGTTCATTTGGCCGAAAAAATGAAGGCGCATCTGCCGCCTGAATTGGCAAAGTCTTTTCGTCAGGGGCATATCTATAAATGGCTTAACGCCAAGACAGATAGGGTTCCTACGGACCCTTATATTGCGCCTATGAGTGCAGCTGTCGATCATGAGGTTACTCCTTCTGAGCTTCGGCCTGACCTGGCTGAAATCTTCGAGAAAGCGGATCAATCCAAAACTTCCGCTGCTTCCAAAAAGAACACCGAGGCGGCCTGATATGTGGCACATATTGAACGGATCGCCTTCGAAAAACCATGTCCTAAAGGACAAAAATTAATTTTTCGCTTACCGGGTATATCCCGGTTTTTTGTGAGGTAAAAATTATGTCGCTCCCAGCTAGTTCCAAGCAGATCCTGGATGTCTGTATTCAAAAAACAGAGCGCCTTGCGTGGGCAAAAAGACATTTGGGTTTTACCCGAACAATGCCAACACTTGATTACGTTTCGCGGCAAATGAACACGGCTGAAAGCCAGGATCGTATTGCTCTTGGGATTATCTATCATTCGCTGCGAGCTGGGACGATCCATAAACGGATTCCGTTGCGGGAGCGTGTTGAGTCCAGTCATGCCTACTTTGGTGGATCGTCTATTCTGATTCACCAGAAAGATATTGGCGAGCTCAACTCCATTCATCCCCTGGTCAAAGAGGAGAATCTGGAGGTAAAGATTCTTGGCGTTGAGGTGCGTTTAATTGCCACCTATGGCCGGGGACGAAAAAAGCGCTGGATTGCCTTCGTCAAGGAGAAGGGGTTTTTCGGCGATGTCACTGGTGAGCAGTGGCGTGTCATTTCAAAGCTTCGCGAGAGCGTTTTTCTGGAAGACGTTCAGTTCTATAAAGGTTCATTAGAACTGGCCGCGTAATGACGACAGTTGTAGATGTAATCTCCCAGATGGCGGAGGTCGGGATAACCGGCCTTCAGCCGTTTGATTTGCAGGCCGATGGGAAGCTACACCGCTTCCGGCCGGAGGGGGCAAAGTCGAAGCGTGCCTGGTATTGCTTGCATGAATGTCCGCTTGCTGATGGCGGAACCTACATTACTGGCGCCTTTGGTGATTGGTCCCAGGGCAGCGAGCCATATCAGGTCAAGCGCATAGGGTACAAACAGCTGTCTCCCGAGGAGCAGCAGGAAATTAAACGCCGTACTGCGGCTGCTAAAAAAGCCAGAGAAGAAGAGAAAGCAAGGGCTCAGGAGGTTGCTTCAAGGCGCGCAGCGTCGGTTTGGGTCAAACTGCCTGAAACCAAAACCCATGCTTACCTTGAGAAAAAGCGTGTCAAATCGTTTGGTTTGAGAGTTGGCAAAAAGCGAGGTGCTGATGGTCCTATCCTGATTTCCATGCAGGATATCGACGGCCGTATCTGGGGCTTGCAAAGAGTCTATCCGCGGCCTTTGAAGGACGAAAACCAAGTGGTCCTTGGCGACAAGTTTTTCTGGCCAAAAGGATGCCGAATCGAGGGATTGTTTTATCCGATCGGCGACCTGGTCGATCATGAGACGCCCATAGTGGTTTGCGAGGGATACGCGACCGGTGCAAGCATTCACGAAGCTACGGGCTGGCCAGTCTTTGTTGCGTTCAATGCAGGCAACCTTTCGCCTGTTTGTGAAGCTCTCAGGAGCCGGCACAGAAATCCGATGGTGATTGCCGGCGATGATGACTTTCTAACTACCAAGCCGGTTGTCAATCCCGGCCGAACAAAGGCTTTTGAGTGCGCGAAGCGTTATACAGCGACCATTGCCGTCTTGCCTGAATTTAAAAACCGTGGCGATAACAGCTGGACCGATTTTAACGACTTGCATGTCCAGGAGGGCATAGGCGAGGTTAAACGGCAGCTGCTCAGTGCCCGGGACGATGGCAAAAACTGGAAAGATCGCTTTTTAACCAGCAGTAATGGCAACCGACTTTCCATTCCCTTCAATGTTCAGCTGGTGTTGATGCATGATCCCAGGTGGCGGGGTGTCCTTGGTTATTGTGAGCTGAGCTATCGAATCATGAAGCTTAAAGAGCCGCCATTTCCAAACAGCGAAGTAGGGGAGTGGGCCGATGAAGATACCGCCAGCCTGAGAATTTGGCTTGCTGAAAATTACGCTTTTACCCCTAAAAGCGCTGACGCGGACGATGCGATTACCTTCGCGGCCAGATTCAACAAGTTTCATCCGGTCAGGGACTATTTGAATGGTCTCAAGTGGGACGGGGTAAAGCGGATCGATAAGGTCTTTACAACTTACTGCGGGGCCGCTGATGACAAGTACACCCAGGCCGTAGCTGTTAAGTGGTTTTTGGGGGCAGTTGCCCGGGCGATGGCAGCGCCGATCAAGGTCGACAATGTTCTTATCCTGGAGGGTAAGCAGGGGCTTGGTAAATCCACGTTTTTGAGCGTGCTTGGCGGGCCCTGGTATAGCGATACTCACTTTAACCTGGGGGAGAAAGACGGTTACCAGCAGATGCAGGGCGTCTGGATCTGTGAGTTGGCAGAGCTGGACAGCTTCAACAAAGCTGAAAGTACCCGAGCGAAGCAATTTTTCGCGAGTGCAGTGGACAGGTATCGGCCCAGCTATGGCCGGAGGGCAAAGGATTTTGCCAGGCAGTGTGTTTTTGCTGGTTCAACCAACCAGGATTCCTATCTAAAAGATGCTACGGGCAACCGCCGTTACTGGCCGGTTCACCTTGAGTATTTGAGCACAGAGCCGCTTAAGCGCGACCGGGACCAGTTGTGGGCTGAGGCCGTGTATATGTACAAGGAAGGCGGTTACTGGCATGTCACGCCTGAAGAGCTGTCGTTGTTTGAGGATGAACAGGAAAGCCGATATGACCAGGATGTGTGGGAGCAGGTCATTCATGAGTGGTTGCTAAGTCTGAGTAAATCTGAAGTCACTATGCATGAAATATTCGCTGAGGGTCTTAAGTTTACTCCGGACAAGATGAAGCCTCCCGAGCAAAAACGCGTTGGCCAGATCATGGCCAGATTAAATTGGAAGAAAACGCGGAAGCGCCTTAATGGGGGTAGGGAGCATGTTTATGTTGCCCCGGAAGGCTGGAAAGAGCACCAGAAAATAACGAACCAGGTGAAGGCGGATTTCGAGGATTAGTGGCCACCGTGGCCACAGTTAAAAATTTGAGGGTGGACGCTGTATAACCGCGAGTTATCTGGCCCGGTCATAGTGTCCATACTGTCCACCCTCGCGCGCCCGTATATGGGTGCAAGTTAAAAACTAAATTACTGTTGTTACGACTTTGTAGTTTAGGTTTTTTATTTTTGTATTACTTGAATATTGAGTATGGACAGTATGACCAGTATGGACTTTTTAAGTAAATCAGTAACTTATAGCTGTCCATAGTAGTTTTTTTCAGTGTGGACAGGGTGGACAAGCGAGGTGTTTGTGGAGACAGAAGGCTATTTGTGTATGTTGAATGCCAAAGGCACTCATTGGGAGCTGGTTATTAAGAATCCAGGGCGCAAGGGTAAAGTGACTGCGAGCGGCACAGCCTCAGCAGGAAAGCGAGTGGTCCGTCTTAGCTCTGCGGATGTCGCTTCATTTCTTGGTGGCTATGCCAGGTATCCAACCGGCGAGGTTCGCAAATTGAGCTTTGTTGCATCGATGTGGGCCAGGCACCGGGCATCCATGGATATGGAAGCGAGCAAGGAAATGAGGCAGTTCGTCTGGCATATAGCGCTTTGGTTTGTGTCTGGAGGGTATCGGGTTGCAGATTTCAGGGAATACTACAAAGAAAACCGTCAGGCGATTGAATGGGCCCAGAAGCTGGTGATAGCTTCGATAAAATCGATCGAAAAGGAGGGTGTTTGCCCCGCTTGCCGCGGCCGTGATTACGTGAAATGTCGTCTATGCAAAGGTACTCGAAAAGTCTCTATCAAGAGCTCCGAAATTTATAAAATTCTTGGGTTGCGTAAGGATCAATACAGTCGCAGAAAAGAAGAGATCACTGCTGACATCAAAAGGATTCGTGATCACCTTAAATCCTTATGGAGGGAAGCTTGCGAGCACATTAAATGTGCGGTTATCGATGACGGCGAACTTTATAGCCGTAAGGGGTTTGAGGTGGATGTAGATAAAGAGCGAAAGGTGGGTGAGACTATGAAGCTTCAGCCTTCCGATCGGTTTTAACGAGTCTTCCCATGTACAGGTCGAGCTTGCCGTCTTTTTTTAACTCCATGAGAAGCTTTAAGAATTTTTGTGTTGCAGGTGGCATTTTGCCTTGGCCATTTTTCCAGCCGCGTAGTGTCCAGTATGAGGTATCAATTAACTCAGCAATGGCTACTGGTCCCAGCTCCAGGGATTTTTCCGCTTCCAGTATTAGCGTTTTTTGGTCTGCCATATTTCTAGTCCTTTGCAAAACATATCGAATTGAAAGTTGGTCATTTTAATGAATCTGGGAGACCCATCTGGAAATGTTTCGTGCTTGCCGCGACGCCATCTATTCGCCTGGTTCTTGGAAATTTCCTGCTCAGCGGCGGACATTATCTCAACTAGATCCTGGTCGGTTAGCTGGAATGCAGCACAAATTCGTTTGAGGTTGGTGTTGTTTTGGTCAGATGCCATAAAGCCGCTCCGGGTTTTTGCTGGCAGCCCATCTGCCAGATTTTTTAGATTTTTTTAGTCTATCGTATTTTCAAAAAAAGAACACGACTGAAGATACCTATTTTTCAAAACAGAACACGACCGAGGTAACACATTTACCGTTTGCACCAATGCGGCGCGGTCATTTCGGGTTCGGCTGGTGACCAGCTGCCAAGCGTCAATTGCTCGCCTGGGTTGTCCGGTTTCTTGCTGTTCTGTCCTGTTGATGTCGCACCTTCTTTTTTTGTTTATATCGCCGCATTGTTAGGGCCACCAAAAAAGAAAAATGTCAACATATTTTTTAAAATAATTTTTTCTTTTTAAATGTTGCTCTATAGACTGATATAGTCTAATATTATCAAAGCTCGCGGAATGGCCGCGATTCAACCAAACCCGAAGAGGTGAAAAATGAAAAACGTAATTTACTCAATAGGATCTAACGGGCTAGAGCCTGTAAAGCCCTCCGAATTTCCCCTGGGCACCCCAATACTTCACTCAGATCGTGCGAACAATCGTTTAGGCTTTGTCGTTGGTGGTCTTGAAGATATGTATATTCCCGTCATCTGGTTGGACGATGAGAAGCATATACACCCCGCCAGCAAAGACAGGCTTTTCTGTGAATCTGTTAAACGATTTGCTGAAGATGCCGCCCGGTCAAATATTCCGCCTATGCCTGCTGATTTTATCCCAGATGCTATACGCGAAGCTGAAAAAGCCCAGGAGGTCGCACAGGCAAAATACGAGGAAGAGCAGGAAAAAATAGCGATCGAAAGGGCAAAACAGCGCGAGGAGTATCAAAAGAATTACGGTGATAGCAATCTATCCTCGTGGGCGTTGGTAGCCCGAGACATGCGGAACTATTTGAAAGAGATTGGCATAAAAGGCCGGGCGAGATCAGA
Organism: Pseudomonadales bacterium; assembly: GCA_965222065.1. Classification (GTDB taxonomy): domain Bacteria; phylum Pseudomonadota; class Gammaproteobacteria; order Pseudomonadales; family GM7GCV1; genus GM7GCV1. The sequence goes on along the minus strand of OZ244933.1, from coordinate 675,427 downwards.
TAGCTACGCCGGGGGCTGTTCGGTACATGTGACCCTGGTTAACCCGAGCCCCGCTGTAAAATCCCAGGTTGAAAAATTTGGCGCAAGATATGAGCAGGGCTCCTTTAACGGCATGGAAGATATTTATGAGATGGACAACTATCGGGAGGACGTGCCCCAGGTCAAATATCTTTTTGTTGACTCGGAGTTTTCGCCGGAAATTAAGCAAGCCGCCTATGATTTTTTGCGTGGTTTTTGGAATACAGACGACGATTTACCCGAAAAATATGAAGACGCTAATAACGCCCAAATTGCTGGAGAGCGGGCCCAGTCTATGGTTTACAGGGTGTTGAGTACAGAGCCAGATGAAGGGCGAAGCGGCTACTGTATGCCAGCCGGTTTTTGGGAAAAATGGTGTGTACTAACGCCCAAAAAGAAAGCTGTTCAAGCAAAACGCCCCGGGCGAAAGGTGGTTGATTCAGCGGCTGGCCATGCCCATCAAATCAGGGAAGGTAAGCGGCCTGGTTTTGTGGAGGTTGTTTTTGATAAGAAGCCCAGGGAGACTGTTCGCAATCTCTTAAAAGCTTCTGGTTTTCGTTGGTCTCGTGTGAATTGTTGCTGGTATGGGCTGGAAGAAAAGCTGCCAGATAGCTTTAAATAAACCCACAGCCCAAAAAATTACCCGGCCTTGTGCCGGGTTTTTTTGTGCCTGAGTATTGCAATATATAATAGACTAATATAATCTATAGTTAATCGTTGCGGATGGGCCGCAATGACTCAACCCGAAGAGGTGGCCACGTTGGAACTTGTAATAATTTTATTGTGTGTAGCTTCAGGTCTACAGATCGCTAAGATTTTTGGAATACACCTGGTTTAAAAAAGTAGTAAAAAATACTCCCTGGGGAGTTGACGCTGCAACGTTTTGCAGTTAAATTAACCAACAATTAGCGAAAGCTGACAATAAAAAACCCGCTCCAGTAGCGGGTTTTTTTGTGCCTGTAATTTGTCGCGCGGTGGTGTAACGGTAACTCGCTGGTCTCATAAGCCAGAGCTGACAGGTTCGAATCCTTCCTGCGCAACCAATTCTACAGGCTAGAAGCCTTGCCCCTGGTCTGGGGTGCTCTCCTTTGAATGCGCGCGGGTCCTTTCCAGAGTCCGCCAAAACAAGGTGGGCCGAGCCGCGGATTCGCGCCAGAAAACAGATCGCATGGGGGGTTATAGGTATACAACGAAATCAAGGACTTAGGAGCAATTGGATTAGTCCAGGTTCAGGTGATTGATGGGAGAAGTGACAGTAAAAACCCTGAGTCTTGATGCTCGGGCAACTCAATCTCGGTTCGCGCTGATCGTTGGTATCTCCCAGCCGGCGGTGGCCAAGCTTTTGGGCAAAGGCATTTTGCCAAAAGGCGGAACATATCGAGATTGGTTACTTGCGTACTGCGAACGGCTACGAAAAGAAGCCTCCGGTCGCGGGGCAGATAATCAGGAATTGCTGACTCAGGCGCGCATCGATGAGTCGCGTGAAAATGCACTCTCCAAGCGTTTAGACAGATATGAGAAAACCGGTCTTTTGGTGGCTTTACCGCACGTTAAAGCTGTGTTGTCGGCATGGGCTCAGCAGGTACGAATGAATGTTGAGAATGCTGGCGAAAAAATATTCGACCGGATCTCGGCTGAGCACGACCTAACGCTAAATGATGAACTTATCCGAGAGCCACTTAGAGTTGCCCTCCGAAACGCTTCAAGCGTTGCGAGAGAACTTGGCCTTAGCGATGACTTCGGCAGCGGAGCGGATGATTCCGCCGCCGAAAGTATCGACAACTGAGTGGACTGAAGAGCACCTATATCTTCCCAGGGCGAACAGCCCGAAGCCTGGTCGGTTTGATTTTTTTTACACGCCGCACCTGTATGGGATTTTTGCCGCGTTTGATGATCCGGAGTTTCCTGAAGTCTATTGCATGAAGGCAGCCCAGGTTGCTTGGACAACTGGACTGATCGCCTATCTTGGCAAAACGATCGATTGCGATCCATGTCCCATCATTGGGATGTTTGCTGCTGAAGGTGCAGCCAGGGAGTTTAGCCTTGAAAAGTTGAAGCCTATTGTCGAGGACACTGAGAGACTTCATGGGCTGATCGATGTTAGCGAGTCCAGGAAATCTGGAAGCAGCACGCTTTACAAGGATTTTCCAAACGGCTTTTTGAAGATGATCGGCTCGAACGCCGTTCGCTCGGTTAAGTCGACTCCGGCGAAGATAGTTTTTGTCGAAGAGCCTGATGACGCCAATGAGAATGTTGGCGATCAAGGGGATTCGGTAACCCTGTTATTCGAGCGCGCCAAGCGTCAGCCCGGGCATAAAAAGATCCTTGGTGGCACACCCTCGCTGAAAGATTTCAGCCGGACTGAAGAACGCCTAAAGCGAAGCGACAAGCGAGTCCTTCCGGTCAAGTGCCATCACTGTGGCGACGCATATCCGCTGGTTTTTGAAAATGTTAAGTGGGATCACGGCGAGGAAAAAACTTCCGAGATCTACGGCACGGCTCTGCCGGATACCGCCAAATATCATTGTCCGGCTTGCGAAGAGCCCTGGGATGACAACAGGCGCAAAACCAATATCCGGATGACCGTTCAGGAAGCCATGGAAAAAGGCGATCCTTACTGCGGTTGGGTTCCTACCCAGAAGTCTGAAGGCGTAGCTGGTTTCGTTGGTTTGAACGAGCTTTATAGCTGTCTTCCTGGTGTGGGCGTGGCTGAGCTGGTTCGGGACCACCTTGAGGCCGAATACTACGCTTCGCGCGGCAAAGATGAGAAGAAGATCGTCTTTGTTAATTCAAAGCTCGGGTTGCCTTACGAGTATGAGGATTCGAGGCCCGAAGCTGACGCGTTCTGGGAACGCGTTCGCAACGATCCGGATTCACAGCTGGATGAAAAGATTGTCCCCTCCAGGGCACTGATTGTCACATGTGGAATCGACGTTCAGGACAACAGGGTCGCTGTTAAGTTTAAGGCTTGGGCTCCTGGTGAAGAGAACTGGACCATCTATGCCGACGAGCTGATGGCGACCAATACGACTTCGGACAAAACTGACCAGGTCTGGGAAGAGCTTGAAAGGACAGTTTTTTCTCCTCTGGAGCATGAGGACGGCTTTGCTATTTTTGTAAGGTCCGTTTCTATTGACTCAGGCGGTCATGCCACTGATGCGGTTTATGACTGGGTTCGCAGGATGAACAAGCGATACCCGAACCGGCAAATTATGGCGATCAAGGGCTCCTCGGAAACCCAGACCGATCCGCAGATTTTTGCGGTTCCGCCGACCAAGTCCATTGATCACAGGAACCCAAACAAGCAGACCAAGTTTCAGCGTTACGGCCTGAAACTTTATTTCGTAGGCACTCATCGCGCGAAAGACATTATCGCCAAAGCCATGACATTTACGGGCTCAGGCGACGGGCGTATGCACTGGTACAACGCCGACCAGATGCGATCTGATTATTTTGACCAAATGCTTGGCGAGGCAAAGGTCCCCGCCAGAGGAAGCAGAGGCAAACTTATCTGGAAACAGAAAGCAGGGCAGCCGGTTGAATTTTGGGATACCGAGGTTTACGCCCTACATGCAGCCAGAGCTGTCCGCGTTCATCTTATGAAGCAGGAAGAATGGGACAGTCTTCGCATCAACCTGATGCAGAGCGACCTTTTCGAAAAGGCGCAAGAGAAAGTCGCGAGTGGAGAGCCCGCGAAGAAACGAACCCTTGGTGATATCGGGAGAAAAATGAAAGATGGCGATTGAAGCTCAATTACTTGAAGCCCAGACGGCTCTGCATCAACTGATGACAGGCACCTCTGCGGTTCGCATCACCAAGCGAAATGGTGAGTCTGTCGAGTTCAAGCCAGCCGACGAAACCAAGCTCCGAAATTATATTGACCAGCTTCAGGCAGAGCTCGGCGTTACCGTTACCAGGCGCCGTAGACCAGGCAGAGCTTACTAAAAGTAGTTTCACATGAAACAATCTAACCCCCAGATTTTGAACCCAAAAACCGGCAAACCGTTTGCTGAGTACGCTGGTACCGGTCGAGGTTTTGGTGACCAGCTGACTGACTGGTTTCCTTCTACCAAGACTGCTGATGCAGCCCTGTTGCCGTCTCTCGACCTTGGTAATGCCAGGGCAGAAGATCTTGCTCGCAACAACGGTATCGCAGCCAATGGTGTTCAGCTTCACGTCGATAATATTGTCGGTCACCGTTTCCGCTTAAGTCATAAGCCCATGCATACGTTGCTTGGGATTACCCGGGAAGATGCGATCGCCTTTGCTAAAGAATGCGAGGCGGCCTGGAATGAGCACGCGGAGGATGAACAGGGCTGTTATATCGATGCGGAGCGCAAATCGACGGCGACAATGCTGATCAGGCAACTGGTTGCGACGCACACGATCATGGGGGAAGCCATGGTCGTTCCCATTTGGGAAGGTCAGCCAGGTAGTCTTTTTAAGACCTCATTTAAAACCATTTCGCCGAAGCGTGTCTCAAACCCGGACAAGTCTCGCGACACAGACAAGCTTCGAAAGGGCGTCGAGATCAATCGTTTTGGTGCTGCTGTGGCCTACCACGTACAAAACCATTCCCTGGATGGTTTTATGGGCACAGGTCTTGGTAACAAGTGGGTGCGCATTCCCAGGGAAACCTCGTGGGGCAGACAGCTGTTTATCCATGCATTTGAGCCAAGGGAAGACGGCCAAACTCGCGGTGCGAACCAGTTTTTATCTGTCATGGAACAGCTTCGTATGCTCAGCAAGCTTCAGCATACCAAGCTTCAAAATGCCATTGTCAATGCCATGTACGCAGCCGTGATTGAGACGGAGCTGGGAAGTGACGCCGCCATGGAGCTTATCGGTTCGGTTGGAGAAGGCCGTACAGACCTCGCGGGCTATATGGGCTCGGTGTCCGATTATTACGAGAATCGAAGCATTCGTATGAATGGCGTGAAGATTCCGCATCTTCTTCCGCAGGAAAGCCTGAATTTGGCAACGTCCGGAAACGTTGACAATGGCTTTGTGGAGCTGGAGTCATCCATTCTTCGCTGGATTTCTGCCGGTCTAAACCTGCCATACGAGCAGCTGGCCAAAGATTATTCCAAGGTCAGCTATAGCTCTGCCCGGGCGTCCATGCTTGAAGGTTTCCGGTATACCCTGGGTCGTCGAAAAGTGATCGCGGCAAAAATTGCCAGCTCAATGTTCGCGCTCTGGTTAGAAGAAGCCGTCGATCGAGGAATTATCAGGCTTCCGAGGAAGGCGACACGAAACTTTTATGAAGGCAAAGCCGCCTGGTGTAACGCAGAGTGGATTGGTTCTGGCCGCATGGCCATTGATGGCCTGAAAGAGGTTAAAGAGGCAGTGCTTCGCATTGAGTCCGGGCTGTCCACCTACGAGCGCGAAGCCGGTCTTATGGGCGAAGACTATCAAGAACTCTTTGCGCAACAGGTACGGGAAATGGAAGAGCGCCGAGAAGCCGGTCTTCCTTCTGCAAGCTGGGTTAAAACCCAGGAGCTTGCGCCTGACGAACAGGATGATTCCACCGGTGATCGTCCTAACAAAAATTCCCCTGGTGACAACTAAGCCACTCCGGAGACTCCATGAAAAACTATCCGAATATTGCCGCACGGGTTTTTAACAAACCTCTGCTGGCAGAGCCTAGCTATGCCCGCGTTTTCATCGGCGCGTTGAGAGAAAAAATCCACCTTGCTGAGCTCCGGGACGCAGATGTTGTTTTGAGTTCAGACGACCTGGCTCATGAGTGCAGCAACTACATTCCAGGTCGCCGTAGTGGTGGCGAGCGCCCCTATGAAGTTATCGACGGTGTCGCCGTTCTTCCGGTCCAGGGAACCCTGGTTCACAAGCTTGGTGTCGCTGGATCCTACAGTGGCCAGATGGGCTATGACGGCATTATGCATCGAGCCTCGATTGCGTTTGCCGACCCGGAGGTTAGAGGTGTCCTTATGGATATGGACACGCCTGGAGGCGAGGTAGCTGGATGCTTCGATTGCTCCAGAACTCTTCGAAAGATGGCAGACGCTTCGGGCAAGCAGTTGGGCGCTCTTGGGTATGACATGTACGCCAGTGCGGGCATGGCAATTGCGAGTGCTGCGCATTTCCGCATGGCTACCCAGACCGCCATCGTCGGTTCGGTAGGCGTCATCATGGCTCACGCGAGCTTTGAAGGCGCTCTTGAGGATGCCGGGATCAAGGTCACCCTTATTCGCTCGGGCGCGCATAAAGGTGAGGGCAATCCCTACGAAGACCTTCCTGCCGATGTTCTGGCTAGATTCCAGAGCCAGACAGATTCCTTGAGACAAGAATTCGCTGAGTTAATGGCAGAGCACATGCCGTTAACTGTGCAACAGATTTTGGCAACTGAGGCGGCTGTATTTCGAGCTGAAGATGCCATTGAGGTGGGCTTTGCTGATCAGATCGTCAATGGTTCAGAAGGCATCGCCCTTTTCGCAGAACGTCTGTCCGCGCAGGGCAGAACACGCACATTTGGAGCAAACACTATGGACCCCAATAAAGAGAAAGGTTCGGGCCCTGCGGCTGAAGCTGAGAAGCCTGAAACCACTGCTGAGGTAGAGACTGAGGTTGAAACTGAAGCTGGATCCGAGGCAGCCAAGGCGGCAGCTCAGGAGCAGGAATCCCCTGAAACCCAGGAGCAACCCAAGGCAACAGGCTCAGACGAGCGCGCCCGCATTAAGGGCATTCTCAGCTGTGAAGAGGCTGAGGGCCGAAAAGAGCTTGCCGAGCATTTGGCCTATGAAACTGAAATGTCAGTCGATCAGGCGAAAGGGATTCTGGCCAAAGCACCTGAAGCTACTGAGCAGCAAAGCGCCCTCGACAAGCACATGGAAACCCAGTCTTCTCAGGTTACTGCTGGTGCAGGTGGTGGCGATAACCAGGACGAGGAAAACGAGGGCAAGGCCGCTGTTGCCAGCCTGAAAGCTTACCGGGGCAAAGCCAAGACTGGTTAATCCAGCAGGCGAATTTTCACCCCTCAAATTACCGATTAACCAACTACGGAGACTATAACCATGTCCCTTGCAGGTAACACAAACACTTCCACCCAGGATGTCCCGCTGGTTATTGGCGGCAGCCCTGAAACACGTCACGAAACTCTTCTCAGCGGTGAAGATCTGGCAGCAGGCACTGTTGTCGGTCGCGTTACTGCCTCTGGCAAGCTTGTTGAGAGCGAACAGGATGCCGTTAATGGATCCCAGAACCCTATTGGCGTACTGCTGCACGATGTCGATGCATCTGGTGGCGACGCGGACTGTCAGATCATTATTGGTGGCCAGCTGAATGCAGCTGCTCTTGTCTGGCACTCCAGCTGGGATAGCCAGGCCAAGAAAGACATCGCCTTTGATCGCACCGCGATCAACGTGGTGGAACTGAACGCCTAAGCAGCGTTTCCGATCGATCTCCATATCGAAAACTAACCTTTAAATTTACAGGAGCAATCCTATGGACGCCTATTCAACAAACACGCTGCTGGACATGATTCGGGAGCTTGACCCTTTTGAGCCGTTTTTGCTCAACATGCTCTGCCCGAGCAAAATCGAGTTCGGTACAGAAAAAATCTCTTTTGATGACCTGGACGCCGATTTCCAACTGGCTCCTTTTGTCAGCCCGATGGTGGCTGGTCGTGCTCGCGCCGATCGCGGTTCTACCCTCAAAGAGTTTGCGCCGGCCTACGTGAAACCCAAGGATGTTGTTCGTCCGGATCGCCTGCTCAAGCGCGCGCCTGGTGAACCGCTTGCAGGAAATCTTTCGCCAGCACAACGTCGGGCGATGGTGGTAGCTCAGCTTCTTGAAGAGCATCGCCGCCAGATTCGCCGCCGGGAAGAATGGATGGTCAGCCAGATCTTGCAGACAGGCAAGGTCACTGTCAGCGGTCCGGACTATCCAGAAGTCGAGGTCGATTTTGGCCGCCGGGCTAACCTGACCGTGGCATTGACCACGACTGCATGGGACCAAGCTGGTTCGGATCCACTTGCTGATCTGGAAGACTATTTCACTCGCCTGGATGCGCCATGTACGGACATGATCTTTGGCCGCGTGGCAGGTAATGCCTTCCTCCGACATGACGAGGTTAAGGATGCCATTGATACCCGCCGCGGCTCCGACACGCAGTTTGAAATCGCGCCTATCGGTGAGCTCAACGCGCAGTATCGTGGCCGGCTTGGTGCTTCCGGTCCTCGAATCTGGACCTACTATGGTTTCTACGAGACCGCCGGTGGCACCAAAACCATGTTTATGCCTGATGAAGGCATGGCTCTGGTTAGCGCTGGCAAGGGTGTGCGTTGTTACGGTGCAATCCAGGACTCCAAAGCGATCGAGGACGGCGTGGTCGCTTCTGAAGCCTGGCCGAAGAACTGGCATACAGAGGACCCAGCGGTTGAAAATCTGATGACGCAGTCCGCACCTTTGCCGGTTATCCCGCGCATCAACTCAACCATGTATGTGGACGTGATCAACGGCTAATTCAGCCTGAATTGATCCGACACGTTATCTGAAAAGCCCGCCGTATAGGCGGGCTTTTTTTATTCATTTGTTCTACGGAGATACGAACATGAAAGCAGGAATTTACAAATTCCGCGTCCGAGTTGAAATCGGTCGTGGTCGAGATATGCAAGCATTTGAGGCGGGTTCGCTTCATCGATTGACTGCCGCTGAAGCAAAAGCACATGCACGTGCCATTGTGGCAGCGACCAAGGAAGAGATTGCCGAGTTTGAGTCCCAGGAAGCCGCCGCCAAAGCGAAGTCCTCGGCGTCCAAAAAGTCAGGCGCTGACGACAAAGAGGGTCAGTCTGGTCAAGAGGATGGCCAGGGCGACGGTGGTGCAGATGACGGCCAGGGTGGTGGCGACCAGAAATAACTGATCGTTTAAGCGTAGACACATGAGCCTGCCCCAAAACAAATTCAACGCTGCTGAGGCCAAGCTGGCTAATGCAGTGGCTGAAGTTTGGGGTATCTCGTGTGTCTATACCCCGGTTTCAGGGGATCCAACTACGGTGCTGGTAAGCATTGATGAAGATGTGGAAATCTCCCTGAACGGCGGTGCCGAAGTTACGCATTTCGACTACGTGGGAATTGTCCGGAAGTCCGAGATATCGGCAGTCAAAAAGGGAGATGTGATTGCTCCTGAAGACTCCGACCTTTCCTTTGTGGTTCAAAAAATTATCGAAGAGTCCTCTTCGGACACTTCGTTCTCAATGACCAAAAAGAGAGCAGCATCATGAGCACGGTTACTATCCAGGTCACTGACCCAAAAGGTCTCGGTTATCGCGGCAAGCGATGGCCTAAAGACGAACAGATTCCGGATGTTCCGGAAAACGAGGCGAAGCTTTTCTGCAATACGCTGAAAAAAGCCAAGCTGGTTGAAGCCAAAAAAGCGGATTCCAGCAGCAAATAGCCATGGCCGCCGATCCGCAAATGCAAGCCGCGGAGCATTTCGTGCGCAAATGCGAGGAGGCGGCAGGCAAACTCAGATCCATCCGGCAGTCACGCCTGGTTGCAAAATCACAGGCCCGAGCCATTAACAAGGCGCTGCCGCGAGTAAGGACTGAATCTCTCCGTGAAGTTTCCAGAACGGAGAAGGTTTCTCAAAAAGTTTTAAGACCCAGGACCCGCATCGTCAAAGCGAGCGGTGGCAAAGTCGTGGGTCGTTTTCGTTTTCGATTTACCGGCATCCCTCTGCACAGGCTGATCCAGCCAGCCCGGCTATCGGCATCTATTCCCCGCGGCACAAACAAAGGTGGGGTTCGGTATCGCGGCACTTTTTATAAAAGTGCTTTTGTTAATCGGGTGCGCCGTACTGGCCAGGTGGCTGTACTGCAACGCGTCACCAGTGACGCCAGACCCCTCCGGATGGTTAAGCGGCCTATACGCTTGACCACACAAAGATCAGTTGCGGCGCATGGGGTCAGGGTTACTCAGTATGAATACCCGCGTCTTTTGGCCCATGAACTAAATCGGGATTTGATGAGATATGTCGAGCGCTTTGCGTAAACAGATTCGCGACAACTTTGTGTCGGCGCTGGAAGAGGATCTGGCGCTGGCTGAAGTTGATGCAACGGTGCATAACGGCCGCCGTCTTGATTTTCGGAATATCGGATCCGGAACGCACATTATCGTCCAGCTCGGCCAGGGAGCTATACGCGTCGTTGGCATGGAGCAAATCGTGGTGGCTCCCGTTGCGGTTGTTTTGTGGATCGATGTAACTGACAGCAACGAGATCCCTACTGACGATGATTACGATGACCTGGCTGCTTATGTAGAGGCCATTGTCCCTAAATTTCGAGAAGTCTTTGGAGAGTCAATTGTGGACATGGTCCAAACAGGCTTTGACTATCCTCAGCCCGAAAACGAGGGAGACCCCCTCACACACGAACTTTACTTTGAACTCTCATACCACGGAGTAACACCATGACCGCACCAACTGCGAATGCAACCAAGCCCGTCCAGTCTGCTGGCGCTGAACTTCACTATGATTCTGATGGCCAGGGAACCTTCGTCAAAATCACCAATGTTGTTGAGATTGGCCAGATCGGCAATGAGGGCAACTTTCTTGACGCGACTGCGATCGACGCGGAAGACCCCAGCTCGGCCCTGGATCGAAGCTCGCCTGCCGAGCTGGCCCATATCCTCAATGACGTGCCTGGGGATACTGTGCAAACAGCATTTTTGGCTTCAGCAGCGGCTGGCGAGGTTGACATGAAGGTGATCTTCAAGTCAGGCCGTGTGCGCACATTCACAGCGCTTTATCACAAGCCATATACAGAGTCTCCAGCGCAGGGCTCGCTGAGCCGGATCGGCCTGGCAGGCCGTGTACAAGGTGGAATCACCGACACGGATGTAGAAGCGGTTTAAGCGTATGACTGAGCACGAAAAGCCCACGCTTGACTTCGCGGCCCTGGTTTCAAAGCCGTGGCTGCGTAGTAAGGCGTTTTACATAAATTCTCTTGACTCGAAGGTGGTCATTCATGAGCTCACCGAGCAAGAGCTGAGTGATTACTTTTCCGCTGGACGCCAAAAGGAAGGAGAGGACGACAAGGAATACCTGAAGCGGCTGGAGAAAGTCGAGGAGTCTTTCATCGGACGGATTCTTTGCGGGCGAGACAACAAACCTTCTCCTGGTGACCTGAAGAAGTTGGTCAAAAACCTCTCGCGCAACGCCCTTTCCGAAATACGCGAAATTGCGTTTGACTTTAACAAGGCCGAGCGCAGATCGATGGAGGAGCTTGAAAAAAAATCCGGGGGGAGCCCGAGTTCCGAGCGCACATCCGAGTAGCGCTTTCTCAAGGTTCCCCTCCCTCCAGGGTCAAGGATGATCTTTCGTCCGAAGACTACAAAACCCTTTGGGCGTATTTCCTCTTTAAAGAGGGCGCCACAGTCGTTCCGGAAGTTGCTGAGCAGTGGCGCGCCGAAGAGGAGGCCGCTAAAGAAAAGCAGCAGATAGACGATTTTCGTAAAAACTTTCATGCCCATTGCCGCAAACATCTAGGATTTAAAAGTCTATGAGCGCAACTGCCCGCTTGACCACTGCCGAGTTCGTACTCAAGGGCAGGGACGAGCACCTAAACAAGACGCTTGAGCAAGGTGAGCGCCGGTTTAAAAGTTACGGTGACCGTGCCCGTCGAGCTGCAAATGACCAGCAGTATTTTCAAAAAGGTGTTCGAGGTACGGCGGCAGGTGTGGCGGCGCTGGACGGACCGCTCGGCGGCATTGCCAGCCGGATCACAGCCGTTAACAGCATTGTTACGTCTGGTGCATTGGCCTGGGCTGGAATGGGGGCTGCCATTGGTGGTGCCGTTTACATTCTTGGTCTCTCTCTTCGCCAGTTTTCTGAAATGGAGCAATATCAGCTCCGCACAGAAGCCCTGGTACGATCTACGGGTCAGGCGGCTGGTTTCACAGCTGATCAGCTTGACCACCTCGCACGCTCCAGCGCGCGATCAACCCTCTTCAGCACTCGCGACTATCGGGAGGGTATCAATGTCCTCCAAACATTCCGCACAGTCTCTGAAGAAAACTTCACGCGCACCATTGGCTTGGCAGCCGACCTTGCCGTGGTGATGAAATCCAGCGTCTCTACAGCATCCCAACAACTTGGCCGAGCCCTTGAAGAGCCCGAATATGGTCTCACTGCACTGCGTCGTTCAGGCGTTTCGTTCCTGGAAACTGAGCGTGAATTGATCATTGAGCTTGCCCGTACCGGGCGGCTTGCGGAAGCCCAGGGCTTGATTCTTGACAAACTGGCCGCCCAGGTTGGAGGTGCTGCCGTAGGTGCCAGTGGCGGCCTTGCTGGCAAGGTCGACTCTCTGAAACAGTCCTGGGAAGAAATGCTGGAGGCGATCACGGAGTCTACTGGAGCCAACGAGATTGCAGGGACCTTCCTTGATAATCTTGGTGGAAGGCTTGATTCAATGAGCCGTGCCATGGGTCGCACCGAACGGGAACAGCTCGCGGCTGAGTTAAGAACGCTGCAACAAGAACGGCGGGCCCTGGAAAACCAGGTGGCCAATCCGTCGAATTTTATTCTCGGTGAATTCTTCGCAGAAGACAGGGCGCGCCGTCTTGAGACGGTTAAGCGTCAAATCCAGGAGGTAGACGCTGCCCTTGAGGGTCTTTACCAGCAGTCTATTGAGGAAGAAAACAGGGCTCGCGAAAACGCGGCCCAGGCAAGGGCAGAGCAGGAAGAGCAGCGCTCTATTGCCTTTATCAATAACTTCCAGAAAGAGCTGGCTTCAGAGCGTGAAGAGCTCCGCATGGATCATGAGAAAAAGCTTCAGCAGATCCAGGGGCTTACCGTTCAGGAAACCGAGCTGCGGCGCATGGGCTTCGAGACTGTCGATGCAATGCGTGAGCATTACTCCGACCTGGAGGTCAAGCGCTATAACGATGCCGTTGCGGAAGTCGAAAGGAAGGAAGAAGAACGCCTGAAGCGTGAAGCGGATCGGGCTCGACGAGAGCGTGAGCAACAAGAAAAAACGGTCCAGTCTTTTAATAAGCGCTATGACGATATTCGGCAGATGCGCTACCGAGAAATGGAAGATGAGCAGGCGCTTGAGGATCAGCGGCACAGGCAGCTGTTAGAGCAGCTTCAGGCAGAGCGTGAGGCTATTGCTGAGCATGGTGCCATGACGGCTGAAATTGAGCAGCAATACCGTGATGCTGAGTTTCAGGCGAACCTTTTGCATGAAGAGCGAAGCGCGAAGATCCGGGAAGATAATCGCAAAAAGGATTATCAGCAGGAGGTTGCCAAATTCAGCGCCCTGTTAAACCTTTCCGATGAATACAACCGCTCGCGGATCCAGGGCGAGAATCGCTATGTAGCCATGGCCATCAACCTTGGTCGCATGTTGCTTGACGAGGAGCGTCGAAACAAGCTCAAAGAAGCCACCATGGAAGGCAAAACAGCCATTATCAAGGCTTGGAATTCAGCGCCTTTCCCCGCAAACGTTCCTGCTGTCACGCTTACCACCGCGGCAGTGGCGGCAAACATCGCTGAAATTGCAGCGATTGCCCACGGCGGCCTAAACCTGGCTTCTACACAAAGACAGGACGAAGTCACTGTTCTGGCTCAGCGTGGCGAGCGCATTCTTTCCAAAAACCAGAATCAGGATCTTACCCGGGCGGCCATGGCCATCAATAGCGGCCGCATGAGCCTGAATGTAAATATTATTGGTGCTCCAAGTACGCCTCGTGTTGAACAGTCTGGCGATGATCTGAACATTTACTTTGAGGGCATCGAAAACCGCCTGGCCGATCGAATTGCTTCTGGCAGGGGGCCTCTATCTGAAGCTATTAGCTCTCGACAAGTCACCTTTGGAGCCGCTGCATAATGTATCCGCGTTGGCCTGAATCCCTGCCGCAAGTGCTGAACAATGGTTACAACCTGAACCCAGAGCCTCACCTGTTTGTTGAGGATATGGAGGTTGGCGAGCCAGAGGTCCGAAAGGCTTCGGACCAGCTGATTTGGAGCGGAGACCTTGAGGCGCTGATGACCCATCAACAATGGGATGTACTGATGTACTTCTATTGGGAGACGCTTGCGGTCACCGGCAAGTTCTACATGAAGCTGAATACCGGCGGAACGCTGCAAAACCACCTCTGCACGTTTCGTAATGGCGCTCCTCCCCGGAGGGTCAAGGAAGGAAACTGGTGGCGAGTCACTTTGCCTATTCGAACCAACCAGTATCGATCGCTCCTGGGTAACGAATTGTGAGCCGGAATATTACTGGTCCATTGTTGGCCGCAGACGGAACGCCCATGGAGGGTAGCAAGGTTTTGTTTGTGGCCAAGGCAAACCAGGTGGCGGGCATTCTTGCCGGCGTTAGTGATGTTGAGGTCGAAACTGACGAAGAGGGCGACTTCAGCGTAAGCCTGGTTAATGGCAGCTATGAAGTGGTCGTAGATGAATTTTACCCTGTTGGTGATATCACCGTTACGGACGGAGCCGATATTGCCTTGTCTGAAATTATTAGCCTAACTTAGGTAGATCAATCCATGAGTCGAACAATTACTGGTCCGCTGAAAAACGCAGACGGTACAGCCCTGGCCAGCACAAAAATCCGATTTGTTGCCAAGGTGAACCATGCTGACGGATCGCTCACTGGTGTCAGTCAGGCAGAGGAAGTTACCAATGCTTCCGGGCAATTCTCCGTTGATTTGCTGCAAGGTATCTATCGGGTCATTGTCGGCGATAGTCACCCTGTAGGTGAAATTACCGTTGTCGATGGAGATCCAATTACTATTTCAGAGCTGCTGGATATTGGCGAGGCGCTTCTTAAAACAAATGCGTTGGAGGAATTTGAGCAGCTAGCAGACAGTGCTGAGGCTTCTGCACAAAATGCCGAGCATTGGGCGTCTTACCCTTACGATCAGGAAGTTCCTGGTGGTGGCGGCGAAAAATCTGCAAAACATTATGCTGAAAAAGCAGCTCAATCGGCCGCTGCCGTGACGAATCCGTTGTTTTTTGCTGGAGGGCATGACGCCTCTACAGGTGCGCCAATAACCCCGAATTCCGGCGAGTTCCCTTTTTACAAAATCACGGGAGCGGGCACGATAAACAGTATCGGCTATCTCCCGGGAGACAGTATTGTTTGGGATGGTTCGGTCTGGTTTAAGGTTGATAATACAGACCCCACGGCTGCCGAAATTTTGGCAGCAGTTGAGGCTCAGTCTGGCCGTGACATGTCAGCAGATGGATCCAAGTTGGATGGCATTGAGTCGGGCGCTACAGCTGACCAAACCCCAGCCGAAATTCTTTCTGCTGTTGAGTCCGAATCTGGCCGTGATATGTCGGCAGATGGAGTAAAACTAGACAGCATTGAAGAAAACGCCAAAGACGATCAGGTCGCCGCTGAAGTCCCGGTTACGCCTTCGGGAAACCTTTCATCCAGTAATGCCCAGGATGCGCTTGTTGAGCTACAGGCAGCAATAGACGCGCTGACCTCTATGTCTCCGGACAACCTGATTATGGGCGACTACAGCGGGTCTGCCCCGCTGGATACAGATGGTGATGACGGCGATTACGCGATCGATTTCGTTACTGGTAATGTTTATGGGCCCAAAGCGGGTGGCACATGGCCTGGTACGCCCGTTGGGGACTTTATTACCAATTCTGATCTTAGTTACAACCGTGATGCTAATACGGTCACGATTACCTGCTCAAATGGAACCAACGTCACGCTCCCCGCGGCCACTGATGCTCATGCCGGTGTTATGTCGGCCGCAGACAAGGCAAAGCTGGATGGTCTTGAGTCGGGCGCTACAGCTGACCAAACCCCAGCCGAAATTCTTTCTGCTGTTGAGTCCGAATCTGGCCGTGATATATCGGCAGACGGAATAAAACTAGACGGCCTTGTACCGCAATCTTCTGCCTACGACAACACAGCGGGTGCTCTGCTTGCGCTTTCTGGAACGGCAGGCTCTTTCGGTCTGGGTGCCAGCAATCTTACTGCTATTGCCGATTTAAATTCTCCAACAACGACCCGCTTCGATAAGATCATCAATACTACCTCAAACAGGCCGTTCAATTTTGGGGTTTGTCTCTCGATAGCCTATGACGCAAACAACATGGCTCAATACGCTATGGCGACTGGCTCCTCAGAGGTTTGGTATCGAAGAAAGCTTTCAGGCACTTGGCAATCGTGGGTGCAATTGTTGCATCCGAGCATTACAGATAATGGTAATGCAAATGCAATGACGATTAATGCGGATGAATCAGTCGATTTTGCAAACGACGTTTTTGTAAATAATGGCGATTTATGGGTTGGTTCGGGTGCTCCGCGCATTTATTTCTCTGAAGTCGGCGGGGCCAGTGGATACGACAGGTATAGAATTTTATTTGACAATGGAACGCTTTACTTTACGTTAGAAGACTCTGTAGGTGGATTTGTTTCGCACGATTACATGGTGGACTTTGATGCGTCAGGGGCTATAGCTCACCGTTGGCGCATTGGTAACGCCGATGCTGGTAGATTCGACAGTTCGCGAAATTTTTTGGTTGGGAAAACCTCTAGTGGACTTGGTTCTGCGGGCGCAGAAATGCAGGCCAGCGGTACTGGTGTATTTTCCAGATCGGGAAATACTTGCTTGTTCATAGATCGACTGACGAACGATGGTCAGTTAGTTGATCTTCGACAAGATAGCACATCTGAAGGCAATATTTCCGTATCTGGAGGCACCGTATCTTTAACCGGTGCTCATTTATCTCGCTGGTCACAATGGGCAGATGGCCCTCACTCTGAGCCGCCAGAAGTTCTTCGCGGCACCATACTTTCCAACACCGATGAAATGTGTTTGTGGCTGGCAGTGGAGTGGGAGGAAGTAATACCCGCTGAGATTGAGCAGGTCACTCACTACAAAACCAAGCCGGTTAAAAAGAAAAACATCACTCATGAAGTCATTGATGGCAAGGCAGTACAAAAGGTTGAAGAAGTTACCGTCGATGAAATCGATTACGAATTCATCCCTGTCGTTGATGAGCAAGAAAGTCCGGTCATTAAAGATGGTAAGCAGCAATACCTGAAACAGCCGATTTTTGATTATGTTGAAGATGTAGAGCGCGCACCTGAACAAGTAGTAAAGCATCACGAGCTATACGATGGCCCCGGCGAAGTGGGAGACGTAATCGACTACACCACGGAATCCGGCGAAGTCGTCAAAGCTACGATTGTTCAGGAAGCCAACGAGCAGCTTAATAAAACCCTGATCAGTTCGGTTGCCGGTGACAAGTCAGTAGGCGGCGTGTTCCAAGACTATGATCACGATGACATCTATGCGCCCTATGATTTCTATGTCGCCCAGGTGGGTGATTTTGTTGTTCGCATATCGAAGGATGTTGATCCTGCCGATCTTAAAGATGCACTGATTGAATCCAACGGAGATGGCACTGGACGTCCTCAAGCCGATGACGTGCGCCGATCTTCGACCGTGGCGAAAGTCTCTTCTACTCAGGTTATAGAGACTTACCCTGACGGCTCTTACATCGTTCCATGCCTGCTGATGGCATGTTAACCATGAAGAACTTTGTAGGCTGGATAAAACAGTTCCCGCGCATATTCACAGAGAGGGAATTCAACGTGGTTTTGCGCTTTCTGTTTTGGCTGGATGCCGGGCTGAACGTTCTCACGGGCGGTCACTATCTGCACACAATTTCCGGTCGCATTGGCTATTTTTCTCGCACTGAAGGTGGCTGGTTTTGGGAATCCCTGGAAGCACTTGCTGACCTTCCATTTAAGCCGCTACAGAGGCATCACTGCGCGTGGGCTGCTGATATAGAGGTCAATATGGGCAACGAGAGAACCTTTGACCAGGGCGGCTATTTTGGGCGGTTCCTGGTTGTTCTTATTGTTTTGATAGGAATGCTGCCTATCGGTCTGGGCTGCTGTGCATGGTGGCTGGTGGAATCATTGAAAGAATATAGCAAGGAGAAGTAATGGCCCCGAAAGAACCACCTCCGCACCGCAAAGTATCACCTGATCCGGCAGAGAATTTGCTCCGCACAGAGCAGGAAAGGCTTGCGAACCTTGAGCACGATATTTACGTGAATCTGGATCTTAGCTTCCTGATTTACAACTCGCTGGAAGATATGGGCCCTGTTCGTGAGTACGTTGAGGCAGAAATGACCCGCAAAAAGGCTGCCCGTGATTTTTGGGTTGATGTCAGTAAAAAGGTGGCGGTCGCTGGCATTTGGGCAACCGTTGCTCTAATCGGGTCAGCGATATTTTATGCGGTGACTGAGTGGGTTAAGGCTACAAAGGGCGGCTAGAAATGAGCAACTACAGTTTCGGAAGGCAATCCAGAAAGAACCTGAACACGGCAGATCGTCGGCTTCAGGAGATCGCAGAGACCGTGCTTTCCTATGGAGTAATGGACTTTTCGGTCATAGAGGGCCATAGGACGGTCGAGCGCCAGCAAGAACTCTACAACGCTGATCCTCCAAAAACTCATATTGATGGAGTAACCCGCAAGGGAAAGCACAATTATTCTCCCAGCCTGGCAATAGATGTATTGCCTTATCCGGCCGAAATTAACGGGGTAAGCGTCTGGAAGGACCGCACCAGGTTCTGTGTTTTGGCCGGTCTGTTTTATGCGGCGGCGGCAGAGCTCGGAATAAAAATTCGTTGGGGTGGAGATTGGGATGGCGACGGAAATAACGCCGATTCAAAGCTTGATGACCTGCCGCACTTTGAGGTGCTGTGGTGAGCACGATTAAAGACTGGTTCGAGCTTGTCAAATACGTCATGGCCAACATTGCTATGTGGCATGTATGTGCAGTGCTTGGAGGAGCGTCGTTCCTTGCCAGTCTGGGGATTGAGGTAAACGAATACCGATTGGGAGTTTCTGAAGTCATGGCTGACAAAGCGTTTTGGGCGGGCCTGGTGCTTATTGCGATGGCGATTTTCTTGCTTTGGTACAAAAGAGTGAAGGAATCTGCCGGCCGCTGCGAGCACAAAAAAACTAATCCCGGGGGTTAACCCATGCTAAATACAAAGATGCTGCTAATCGCGGCAGGGGTGTCTGTGGCCGTTGGTTTTTCTGCTGGGTGGAAAGTGGCCAATTGGCGAGCGGATTCAAAAATACACACCATGACCGTGAGCGCGCAGGAAGCTAAGGATGAGGCGACAAGGAAAGTCGCCGACCTGGAAGAGCAGCTTCGGGACCAAACCAGGCTAGAAGCAGAGATTGCCGCTTTGCGCGAGCGGGATCAAAAAATTGTTACGAAGTATGTCGATCGAGAGGTGTTTGTTTATGCGCAAAATCCTGATATTGAGCATTGCGAGCTGTCTAATGGTTTCGTGCGCATCCACGACACAGGAGCTTCCGGTAGTACAGACTTGCCCGAGACCTCCGGTAGTGGATCCGGCATTGATGCTTCCCCCAGCGGAATTGAAGACACTGAAGCCCTAGCTGTCATAACGCAAAATTATGCAACCTGTCACGAGATACGGAATCAGCTGCTGTCTTTGCAGGGATACGTTTCTAGTTTGCAGAATGTTTTGAAGTTTTAAATTGTGACTACTGACGCTTTACTTAGCCCAATTGGGAATGAGCCGGGACTTTTTGTGGTGTTTTGTCCTGGATGTAAAAACCACCACCCTATTTCTACAACGGAAAGAGATTACGACGGGCCTAAATGGACCTTTAATGGAAACATGGAGAGCCCAACCTTTTCTCCTTCGCTGCTTTGTTTTAAAGACAATCCCGGTCTTCGCTGTCACAGCTTTATACGTGATGGCAAGTGGCAGTTTCTAAACGACTGCCATCACGAGCTGGCAGGGAAAACCGTTCCCATGGTTCCGGCCAATTTTTGATAATTTTTTTTGACTGACCCCTCGGATATTGCAATCCGCCTCAGCCCGCCACCCGGCGGGCTATTTTTTTTGGAGTAAAAAAATGGTTACAGCCGCTCATCAAGAAGCGTTGGCAAGAGTGAATGTCAATGTTCGGGAGTTGAGTTGCATAGAGTTCAGGCACCCGACCTTCCCAAACCCTGTTCGATGGGTTGAATACGATGAAAACATCACGTTAACCCTGGAGGCGGATGCTCCTGTCAATGCTGGTGAAGAGGTCGAGTTCCAGTGGGTCAACGTCCGGGTTCCGGAGATTCCGGCCGGCACAGAGCCTGGTCCAACAGCCCAGATTGAGCTGGCCATGGTTTCTGGAGATTTTGATCCTTATTTGAGAGCGGCAGTGGAATATGGCCAACCCATTGCTGTTACTACACGAGTGTTCGCATGGAACGTCAAAGAGCGCACTTTCCAGGGCTATAGAGCAATCCAGCATCTAGAGCTTAAAGACGCTACATTAAGCGATACCAGCTTGCGCGGCACGATTGGCTACAACAACGACAACCAAAAGCTTTTTCCGAGCTCGCTGTATGACCCCGGCTAAGCCATACCGTCACGAAGACTTTTCGAATCGAAAGTGGTCTGAAGATTACCACTGCGGTACGCATGTGCAGGCCGTTTACAGGGAGTGTCTTGGGATCGAGCTTCCGCCATATAGCCTGATGGATTGGGGCCTTCAAAGCCGATTTAAGGCGCTTATGAATTATCCAGGGAGAGGGCAGTTTCGGCCCATCTTCAAGCCTGTCGATTTCTGCATCGTGGAAATGGGCACCTCTGACCGAACGTGGGATCACGTCGGCGTTTACTTCGATGGCCGTGTCTCTCACTGCGGCCGGGGGTCTCGCGTGATATTCGAGCCACTCCAGCATATTCAACAACGTTATATCCGTCACCGGTACTGGTTACATGAGACAAGCGATTTACCTGCGAACCCCGTTTAATCTGGACGATCGGCAAACGATTGATTTGCAGCCGGGATGGACGGTCCAGGATGTTTTAGATAACAGCTTTTTAGGCGAAGAGATCTATCGCCAGCCGATTATTCCGGTATTGAACAGGGAAGAACTCTGCCAAAAAGACTTCGATCGAGAAATCAAGCCAGGTGATTTGCTGATCTTTCAGGCAGTTCCCGGTGATCCGATATCCGCCGCGGCGGCCTGGCTGGTCGCAAATTGGGTTACTGTCGCTGTCGCTATCGGTGTTAGTCTGCTTGTAGGCTATACATTGCGCCCAGGGCTTCCTGGCTCAGCAGAACTTAGGCAGGGCAGCCCCAACTACAACATATCCACACAGTCCAACAAGGCCCGTCCCGGGCAGCCCAAACCCCGCATCTACGGTACTTTTCGTACCTATCCCGATGTCGATTCAGACGATTATTACGAATTTGATGCCAATGGCGACCAGGTTGTCTATCAACGCTTTAGCGTTGGGATTGGCGAGCTCGATATCGATGAAAGCTCAATGCGATATGACAACACGCCGCTTAGCTCTTTTGATAACGTTGAATATGAAATTATTCCCCCGGGGGAGACAGGATCCTTTTATCCGAAAGAAGTATATGTTGCTTCTGAGCTGAGCTCTCTGGAGCTGGACGATCTTCTGGCAACTAACTGGTTTACGATCAATGACGTGGCAACCCAGATTAGTCGGGTTGCTTATGACATGCAGTTTCCAGGTCTCTACAAAACGGATGATTCTGGCAATTTACAGAATTACAACCTTTCCTGGAGGCTTGAGTTACAGGAGATAGATGACGACGACCTGGATGTAGGTTCTGTGATTTCGGTCCCGCCCCAAAATCTAAGCGCCAGCTCAGCAGATGTCATCATGCGAACCTATTATTACAACGTCAGCCCTGGTCGTTACAAGGCACGCTGGGTTCGCTTAACACAGCCAAAGGATAATCCTGCCAAGTTTCAGGATCGGATGATCGTTATGCAGCTAAAGGGGTATGCTGCTGAGGTTGACAAGATTACCGATACTACACGCATAGCGATTATTGCTCGTGAGAGCCAGGATATTGGCAACCAGACACTTTCCAAGTTCAACCTAAAATCTTCTGGAAAGGTCTATACATGGAGCTCCTCAGAAGGCTGGAGCGATGAGCCGGTGGTTACGTCCAATCCTGCCTGGATCATGGCCGATATTTGTCGTGCTAGTTATGGTGGGAATCGTGCGGATAGCCGTTATAACCTTCCTCAATTAGAGGCGCTGGCCGGTGTTTACGATGCCGACGGGGTTGAATTTAACGGTGTTTTTGATACCCGAAACACGGTATTTAAAGCGCTTCAGCAGGTAGGAACGATCGCGCGAACTCAGGTGATCGACCAGGCAGGATACTATGACTTTATCCTAGACGCAGATGTCGAGCCCACGCTGGATTTTACCTCGCGTGAAATAAAACGTGGGTCTCTGGCCACCAAAGTTATCCCTATAACCTCCGATACCCCTGACAGCATTCGCGGCTGGTTTTTTGACAAGGATCAAGATCACCGCGAGGTTTCGACAGATGTAATCGCTCTTCCTGGAGGCTCTACGGACAACCCTGAAGATATCAAGCTTTTTGGTATCGATAACAACGATCAAGCGTTTGATCATGTTATGTGGCGCCTTGGCGAAAACTTTTATCGTCGTCGACAAATACGTTTTGAGGTCGGCATGGTTGGTCGAATTCTTAAGTGGGGTTCGACGTGTCGTGTAAGCAGTGTGCGAATTGGCCTGGAGGGTGCTGACCAGGTAGGTGGAGAGGTTGAATCAATTGATCCTGTGGATCCTAATGTTCTTAATCTGTCAGTCCCGGTAGATGGTGTTTCTAACCCTTACATTTTTCTTAGAAGAAAGAACGGGACATGGCAGGGTCCTTTTGAAGTTTCAGTGATAGCACCTCGCCAGGTTCGGGTTCTGGAGACTTGGGAAGATGACCAGATTGTTTTTGAGGCGGGCTTTAAAAATGCTAGCTTTGCCATAGGTACAGGGACCGATTTTGCGGAAAAGGTGAAGGTGGTCAAGGCCAAGCCGACCAAGTATGGAACATTGCTTGAAGGCTTTTTTGATTCTCCTGAGCCGTACACTATTGCAAACGGGGTTCCGGTTCCTCCAATTAATCAACTGCCAAGCTTGCAGTCGCTAGAGTCGCAGATACTGGATCTTCAGCATTTTGTTACTGGCTCTCAAAGCGCGCCTGAAGTTCGCTTGCGTTGGACATCCAAAAACTCGCGCCTATTTGAAGTAGAGTATAGTGTGGATGATGGTGCTACATATATCCCCATTGGCAATGCCAATCTGACAGATCACAATTTTGTTCACTATCCTGATCCTGATGACGGCACCAGTCTGAAATATCGGGTTGCTGGACGCAAGTTGTTCCGTGGTCCATGGTCAACTCCTGTCGATGTTGATATTTCTTTCTCTTCCCCCGCGGTGCCATTTACGCCGACAGATTTGGCGTTGCGAGAATCATTTGTCGGGCCCATCCTGAAAATCCAGTGGCAAAGCGATCACCTGCTTCACAGAGTTGTTTATAAGGCTGGGTCGTCAATAAAAATCACTCGCGATGTCGAGGGAAATGAAGATGATCTTGATTATCTGACGGCGCGAAATGCGGGCCTTGGTCGAAACATCAACATAGAGGTTTGGGCAATCTCTGCGCAAGGGGTTCTGTCAGCCTCTCCTGCGACATTAACGGTGAACAACCCCGCACCGGCAGTTCTGTCAAACTTCGAGATAAATGCCTTCATTGAAAAAGCCAGCATCACTTTTACGCTTCCCTCTGACCCGGACTTTTCGGGTGTTTCTGTTTGGGTGTCTCCGACTTCCGGGTTTACCCCAAATAATTCGACTCTGGTGGTTAAAGAGTCAACATGGCCAGTGATACCAATTCCATTGGAGGCTGGTGTGGAGGTCTATGTAAAAGCAGCAGCAGTGGATTATTGGGGCGACTCTGGGCTTAACTATACTGGCGAATATTCGGTTATTGGTGGTGGTGTTGATGTATCTGCTATTCAAGCGGAGTTGGATCTTTTGGCCGAAGATCTTGCAGATGCAGAAGCCGACCTATTTACCCTGGAGGGGAAATTCCCGATAACCTCTACAGATATATCTGAGGATGCGATTACCGCGCCTAAAATTGCTGCGAATGCAGTCGAAGCGGAGGCCATAAAGGCATTGGCAGTGACTACAAGTAAGCTTGCAGCTCTTGCGGTCACGGCTGACAAGCTGGCTGTTAATTCGGTAACCGCTGACAAGATCCAGGCACTATCGATCACCGCTGCGAAAATCGCCGCAAATGCGGTCACAGCTGACAAAATGAGCGTAGCCACCTTGTCTGCTATCACGGCCAATCTTGGAGAGATCACTGGCGGCAGCCTGAATATAGGCAATAAATTTATCGTTGCCAGCGATGGTACAACCATCATCCGTAGCGGAACTTCAGGTGCCAGGCAGGTGATTGAAGAAGATCGCATCAGTGTTTATGACAGCAGCGGCACGCTAGTTTGTCGCATGGGTCGACTGTGAGTTACGGTTTTTACTTTAATTGTGACGGTGTTGTTTTTGATACCAGCTCTGTCGCGTGGGTCTTGATTGACGTTATTCAGTCGTCTGCTACGGGCTCTGGAAGCAAGACGTATTCCGATGCCCCTGATGACTTGACGTTTGATTACGCAATCGTTCCGGTTGAGGCTGATGCTGTCGTAGGCAGCCCGACTGGTTCAGGCTGGCGGGATGGCGGCCTTAATGTTTCGGTCAACCAGGGGGCAAAACAGGTCAGCTGGAACTGGTCGGACCCCTCTGGAAATGGCTATCGCTATACAGAAGCAATGATCGCTGTATTTGGTAGATAGCTATGGTCTACGGAATTCAATATAAAAACGATAACGGGAAAACAATCATCTATGAGTCGATGCGCAATGTTGGCTTTATAGAAAAGTTCAGTGGGACCATCGGCTCGAATTCTTTGTCGATGACAGCTGGTGGTTACAACACTCGGGGCGTTATTCTAGATACCAGTATCACAAGCTCTAATGCTCTGGATCGCCCCATTGTTTTTTATGTGCCTGCTGGATCCGGCAAAAGTTATTGCTATGGTGTGCGAAGAGTTTTTTATGATTCCGGCCGGTGGAAAATTCAGGTAGTAGGTGACTACAGAGAAAGCTACTCATACGAGATATATGTTTTTGGCAGGAAAACCCCGCCTTCTGGCGGCTGGGGGCTGGAGATCCGGGACCCTGATTCCGGAGACCCGGTATTTTCTACCCGGTTGCGTCCTCTAGGAGTTCTGGATATAGGAAGTGCCAGCAGGGCTTCAGACAGCTTGAACCATAATCAGTACAGCACTATTGCTGATTTGGGGCATGACACAAACATTCCCATCAACAACCCAGGGGGTGACAAGATTGCAGTATTGGCTAATCCCTGGTTTTCCGGGGTTAGGGCGACAACATTCATCCTTAACGAATCTGGCCCATCTGATACTTGGGATGCATATATGCTGTATTCTCTGGGCGCGATAAAAAGTGTTTCAGATACGCAGCTTAGAACGTTTGTTGCAGAGATAGGGCAGGTTTATCATTTTTACGGGATAGCGGCAGTGCCTACAGACTCCCCGGATGTGCCACCTCACTCTTCCATATGGGACAGCGCACAGATTCCAATAATCAATGCAGAAATGTATGATTAGCGACTGGCTATAATCACTCCCCATAAAACAAGTTAAAAAATAAAAAATATAATAAAAACAGGTGGTAAAAAATACTCTTTAGGGAGTATTTATGGGATAGATTTAAAATGGATTTTCAACAAAAACAATAGGTTATGGCTGATTGCGCGCGTGGCTTTTAACCAATTGGTCGCTGGTTCGAATCCAGCACGACCCACCAAATATGAGTAAAAACCGCCAAGAGGCGGTTTTTTTATATCTGCAGTAAACGCTGGATGAGAACCAGCGAAGCGGTTCGAGCCGAGGCGCATAGCGCCGAGACAGCCACAGGCTTGCCTGTGGACCCGAAGGGCGAAGGCGTTAGCCTGAGTAATCCAGCACGACCCACCAAATATGAGTAAAAACCGCCAAGAGGCGGTTTTTTTATATCTGCAGTAAACGCTGGATGAGAACCAGCGAAGCGGTTCGAGCCGAGGCGCATAGCGCCGAGACAGCCACAGGCTTGCCTGTGGACCCGAAGGGCGAAGGCGTTAGCCTGAGTAATCCAGCACGACCCACCAAATATGAGTAAAAACCGCCAAGAGGCGGCTTTTTTAATGCCCGGAGATCATGCCTGGGCCTGGTTCCTCTACGGTTCGACAGGTTGCGCTGAAGCAACCTGGACAAGCCGCTTTGCGGCGTTGGCCAAAACGTTCGCTGCTCTTACGGGCCACACTGAGCCCGAAGGGCGGTAAACGTGACAGCGCGTTTACCGTCAATCCATCAACCCCAAGTGCTGAGAGCTGAAATATGGCATGATCGGCCCTGTTAATTATGGGGCGCTATATCAATAAAAATGAAAGAAGAAAGAGAGAACCCGAAATACGTTATCGTCGATTGGGGAACCAGCAGCTTTCGGGCGTTCCTGGTTGATCGCGATCGACAAATCCTGGATCAGGTTTCAAGCAAGGATGGGTTGCTGAATATTCGTGGCCAGTTCGAGTCAGTACTCGAAACCAATATTGGTCATTGGCTGGGCATGGACGATGGTGTCTCCATATTTATGAGCGGCATGGTAGGAAGTCGTCATGGCTGGGTAGAGGTTCCTTATGTGACCTATCCGATTAACGCCCAGCATCTGCTCGAAAATTTGTATCAGGTTAAATCGGTCAATGAGGGCCGATGCTGGATTGTCCCGGGCGTTATGGGTAATAGTGTCAGTGGCTGCCCGGATATTATGCGCGGAGAAGAGGTCCAGTTTTTAGGAGCCTGCTCGCTCATTGAGGAAAATGGGCTAAAGACAGCCGATTACATATGTATGCCGGGCACTCATAACAAATGGATAGAAGTGGCGGATACTGGTATGAAAGGCTTTTCCACAACCATGACAGGTGAGCTGTTTAACCTCCTGGGCAAAAACTCAATACTCTCGGCTTCTGTGCAAGACGAGTCGGCCTGGGACGAAGATATGTTTTCATTGGGGTTGGATAATAGTCGCTGTCAGGGTGGATTAGTGCATCATCTTTTTACAGTGCGCTCACTAAATCTCGCCGGTAAGCTGCAAATACAGCAGGGCGGTTCATATCTGTCGGGATTGCTGATTGGCCATGAAATAGACAGTATGGTGAAAAATGACAGTTCCGTCGTTGCAGTTATTGCTTCACGGGACATGATGGCCAAATACCTCTATGCGCTCGAGCACTTTAATATTAATGCCTACGGCATAGATGCCGCCGAGGCCACTATTGCCGGATCATTGCAATTGGCAATTGCCAGAGAAGGATGATGAATAACATACTGACCCGATTTTTGGACCCTATGCCCATCGTGGCAATCCTTAGAGGAATCACCCCGGATAAATCGACTGAGGTTGTCGATTGTTTGTTTGATGCCGGAATTCAGATAGTGGAGGTCCCGCTAAATTCACCCAACGCACTCGATAGCATTGGCTTAATATCTGAAAAATTCGGTAACAGGATGCTGGTAGGAGCCGGCACTGTATTAAAGACTGCCAGTGTCAGGGAAGTTGCAGATGTGGGTGGGAGGCTCATTGTGTCGCCTTGCATGAATCCCGATGTTATTAGCACTTGTGTCGACCTGGATGTGGTATCGCTTCCCGGTGTGGCAACGCCGACTGAGGCCTTCGCAGCACTGGATGCAGGTGCTTCCGGATTAAAGGCCTTTCCTTGTGAGATGCTATCTCCTGCCACTATCAAGAGCTGGCGTACAGTCCTTCCCCAGGATGCAAAAGTATTGCCCGTCGGTGGCATCGATAGCAGTAATATGGAGAAGTATTGGGCAGCCGGGGCCAATGGCTTTGGTATAGGTGGTGCTTTGTATCGGCAGGGGAAATCTATTGAGGATATTCAGGCGGACGCAGCGAAGTTCGTCAGCCTGGTCAAAACGCTGGGTTCCTGACCAATATAAAAATCCTGTGCAAGCCGAAAGTCTGCCAAAAAGCCGTCTGTCGGGGCCTATTGGGCGCCGTCATTAGTCTTTCAGGATTTTTCGCAACTTCCGGGGCAATTTCCCTGTCCAAGTAGTATGGAAGCACAAGCTTGTTATTTTATCTTTCAAATTGGTTACAATTTGCGCCCTTTACCATTCTATCTGGTCGAAATTGACGCATGATTAAACTGGCCGAGACGTTATTTACACAGCCCAGGGAAATCCCTGCCAGCGTAAAGGCAAGGCATATAGAGAATATACGGGCAATGCTTAAGCGCGAGAATGCCGTGCTTATTGCGCATTACTATACCGATCCGGAGATTCAGCAGCTGGCTGAAGAAACGGGCGGCTGTGTATCGGATTCTCTTGAAATGGCGCGGTTTGGCGCCAATCACCCGGCTGAAAAGCTGATCGTCTGTGGCGTCAAGTTTATGGGCGAGACGGCCAAAATCCTTAGCCCCGAAAAACAGGTATTGATGCCCACGCTGGATGCGACCTGTTCGCTTGATATTGGCTGTCCAGCTGAGGAATTTTCCGAATTTTGCGATCAGCATCCAGACCGCACGGTGGTTGTATATGCGAATACCTCGGCGGCAGTGAAAGCAAGGGCGGATTGGGTTGTCACTTCCAGTATTGCCGTGGATGTGGTTGATCATCTGGATTCGCTGGGAGAAAAAATTCTTTGGGCGCCTGACCGGTATCTGGGTAGTTATGTCCAGAAGAAAACCGGTGCAGATATGGTTTTCTGGAATGGCTCCTGCATTGTCCATGAAGAATTCAAGAGCCAGCGTCTGGCAGAGATGAAGGCAGTTTACCCGGATGCGGCGGTATTGGTGCACCCGGAGTCCCCTGAGTCTGTTGTTGCGCTGGCCGATGCTGTCGGCTCCACATCACAAATTATCCAGGCGGCTCGAGACCTCCCGAACAAACAGCTGATTGTGGCAACAGATCAGGGTATTTTTTACAAAATGCAGCAGGCTGTGCCAGATAAAGAGCTAATCATTGCGCCGACGGCCGGCTCGGGAGCGACCTGCCGCAGTTGTGCCAACTGCCCCTGGATGGCAATGAATTCACTGGAAAGTCTCGCGCAGGTTATGGACTCCAGTGAGAACGAAGTCTTCGTTGACCCCGAAATCGCCAGGCAGGCAATCCGATCCCTTTCACGTATGCTGGACTTCAGGGCAACCCAACTGGTGGCCTGAGGGTTTAGAACTGGGTGTTGTTTCGCAGGCGCGCCGCACGAGTAATTTTTTCATCGAGAACCGCCAGTTCAATCGCATTTCCCGCTGCCTCCGTCTTGGCGAATTGTAATTGCCTGATGGCCCGGTCAAATGCACCAACCAGCATAAAGTATTCCGCGCGGGCTTTGTGCAGCTCAAGAATTTCGCCAGCCAGTCCAAGTGTTTCCGAGTATTCGTACCAGACAGCAGAGTCATTGGGGCGCGAAAGTGTCTGTTTGCGCAGGATATCCGCGCTTTCGGAAAATTTCCCTGCATGTGACAAGGTGCCCGCGAGCGCCATGTTAAGGGCATAACTGTCCGGGCGTCTCTGCAGATAGTTGCGAACAATCGGCTCGGCCGCCCTTGTGTCTCCTGTCAGGTTCAGCAAGTCGGCATATAGCAGCCCAAAGGGCTGGTAGCTGCTGTCTGATTCATAAAGCTCTTTTGCCAGTTCCAGCGCGTCCTCGTACCTGAGGGCTTTTTTATAGGCAAGTGACAAGGCGTACTTGTTGATTGGTGAGTCTTGTGATGCCAGTTCCGCCTCAAATTTTTGTACTGCCTGGGCCGGGACCCTTGATTCCTGCACCTCAACCCGTTTGCGCATCAGCTGGTACAGCTGTGATTCGGGATAGAATTTCTGCGGATATTGCCGTGCCCGATTAAGCGCATCATTGACGCGGCTTTCTGTTAACGGGTGACTGCGCAAGTATTCCGGCGCCTGATAGCCGACATAGCTGGTAGAGCGAAGCATGTTCTCGAACATGTGTCCCATTGCATTTGGGTCATAACCTGCCTTGGCCATCACCTCTATACCAATGCGGTCCGCCTCCTGTTCGTGTTGACGGCTGTAGCGAAGGTCTGCCTCCAGAGACGCGGCCTGACTGGCAGAAATCATGGCCAGGCCCGCATCGCCACTTGTCGTTGCGGCCAACAGGATTCCCGCCAGGATTCCTGCCATTGTCGTCATTTGGTTTGACTGTCTTTCAGCTACAGAGCGGGCGAAGTGTCGCTGGCTCAGGTGGGACAGTTCGTGGGCCATGACGGAAGAAAACTGGTGTTCTGTTTCCGCATAGTTGAACAGGCCGGTATTGACCCCCACAATGCCGCCCGGAACAGCAAAGGCGTTGAGCGCGGGATTGTTAACGATGATAACGTCCAGTCGCTTGTCCACCACATCTGAGTGCTGAGCCATATTTAAAATCAGGTTTTCGACATATTCCTGCAGCAGGTAATCGGTATTTATGTCCGTTTGGGCCCGGTATGAGCGCAGCCATGCCTGACCAAGTTCTCGCTCCTGCTCAATAGAGATAACCGCGGAACTGGCTTCGCCCATGCTGGGTAGCCGGATTTCGGCGATGGTTGCTCCCGAAAAAGGCAGAAGCGATAAAATAATCAGAATGACAGATAGGTAACGCATAAATTCCGCTTTGAAAATCTAGTAAACTCAGCTTACGTCCTTGGACAGCACATTCTCCAACTTGTTGCGCAAATGCACAAATGAATGGGGAGTAATGGGGCGCAGCTGGAAATGAAAAGTATTAACCCGAGAGAATTGTAACTGTATGCGGCAAACACTTAATTCCTGGATAACCCGATATCTTGGTGATGAAGAAGCGGTGCTTTTGTCTTTTTTTATTCTTGCCTCGCTGCTCATTATCTGGTTTCTCGGAAGTGTACTTGTTCCGTTTCTGGTCAGCCTGATTATTGCCTATATTTTGCAGGGACCCATGCATTGGATGGTCGAAAAGGGTATCCCGAGATTTTGGTCGCTGACGATCACCTATCTATTCTTTATCGGCGTCAATATTGCCCTTATTTTTATACTGGTTCCCCTGATTTTGGGTGAAGTCAGCGCAATGATTATCGAGCTGCCGGCTATTGCCAACAGGGCTGAGCAGGCCATTCGCAAACTTCTGGAAACCGGCTCGGGTTACTTTAGTGATGAGTTGCTGTCGGCAACGTTTTCCCAAATGAACCAATTAGCCATTACCAATGGTGAAAAGTTGCTGGCCTATTCTTTCGGCCAGATTCCCGGGTTGATGACATTAACTGTTTACACGGCGCTTGTGCTTATCCTTGTTTTTTTCCTGCTTAAAGACTGGTATTCCCTGGGGCAGGGAATCAAGTCGTTTTTGCCCTCACGTCGAGGGGCAATGCGTGTTATATGGGCTGAAATGGATATGCAATTGGCGAATTACCTTCGCGGTAAAGCGGCCGAAATTGTGATTGTGGGTGTCGTCAGCTACGTTGTTTTTGCCCTGTTTGGTCTGCGTTACAGCCTTCTGCTGGCAGTACTGGTAGGTTTTTCCGTCATGATCCCCTTTGTCGGGGCTTTTGCTGTAACGGTTCCCGTTGCTTTGGTGGCGCTTTTTCAATGGGGAATATCGGCGACCACCCTGTATCTGATACTTGCTTATATTGTGTTGCAGATACTGGATGGTAATGTGCTGGTGCCCATGCTGTTTTCGGAGGTGGTGAATCTACATCCGGTGGTTATTATTTTGGCCATTTTGGTTTTTGGTGGTATTTGGGGTGTCTGGGGAATATTTTTTGCAATCCCCCTGGCAACCTTTATTAAGGCGCTTATTACTGCGTGGCCCGTGCACCATCCGGAGCAAATGGAGCTTGTGGATACAGAGAAATAGAAAAATTTCGAAGCTTTTTTGTGCTCAAATTGGTACCATTGCCAAAAACATTAAGTCGCTACATATTATATACAGTTGGCGACATTCAAGATTAATTGGCGCTTGGTGCTGAGTGCCTACCTGCCAAAATCAAGATATTAAATATTCTGTTTTAAAAACTTCAGGAGCAAACTACGTGGATGATATTGATTCATTAGAAACCCGCGAATGGCTGGATGCGCTGGACTCAGTCATTAAAGTCGAAGGCAAGGACAGGGCCGCTGAGCTGCTCACCAAGCTTGAGGGTAGCGCTAATGATCAAGGCGTCGACCTCAAACCTGCGGTTGTCACCCCATACAGGAATACCATTCGTATTGAAGAGGAGACACCTCTTCCCGGCGATCTGTTTATGGAACGCCGTATTCGCTCGATTATCCGCTGGAATGCCCTGGCGATGGTTATGCGCTGTAATACTCGCGATAGCAGCATCGGTGGACACATTTCTTCTTTTGCTTCCTCGGCAACTCTCTATGAGATCGGCTTTAACCATTTTTGGCGAGGCTGGGATGATGGCAACAAGGGCGATCTGGTTTTTTATCAGGGCCACAGTGCGCCAGGTATGTATTCACGGTCATTTGTTGAAGGCCGTATTACCGAAGAACAAATGGAAAACTTCCGCAGGGAAGTCGATGGTGGTGGGCTGTCTTCCTATCCACACCCCTGGCTGATGCCGGACTATTGGAATTTCCCGACAGTTTCCATGGGGCTGGGGCCAATCCAGGCCATTTATCTGGCCCATGTGATGAAGTATCAACAGAATCGCGGCCTGGTGGATCATGGTGATCGCAAAGTCTGGGCGTTTCTGGGCGACGGTGAAACCGATGAGCCGGAATCCCTGGGTGCGATTTCACTGGCCGGGCGTGAAAACCTCGATAACCTGATTTTTGTCATTAACTGTAACCTGCAGCGCCTTGATGGCCCGGTACGTGGTAATGGCAAAGTGATCCAGGAGCTTGAGGGAATATTCCGCGGCGCTGGCTGGAATGTGATTAAGGTTGTTTGGGGGCGTCACTGGGATGCGCTCTTTGCCAAAGATAAAGATGGACGCCTGCAAAAAGCCCTGGATGAATGGGTTGATGGCGAATATCAAAACTTTAAGGCCAAACCTGGTTCCTACTTGCGCCAGGCCTTTATTGATAAAGGAATTGGCGACCTGGTCGAACATATGACCGATAAAGAGCTGGAAGGACTGAATCGCGGCGGCCATGACCCATTCAAGGTGTATGCGGCCTATCACCAGGCGGTAAACACCACGGGCAGACCAACGGTCATTCTGGCCAAAACTGTCAAGGGTTATGCCCTGGGTGAGCAGGGGCAAGCGGCAAACACGACGCATTCCCTGAAAAAGCTCGGCCTGGAAGGGCTCAAGGAGTTCCGGGATCGCTTCAATATCCCGATTTCCGACGAAGAACTTCCCGATGTTCCCTATTACCGCCCGGACGAAAACAGTCCGGAAATGAAATACTTGCGGGCTCGCCGGGAAGCACTGAAAGGGTATATTCCCAAGCGCCAGGCAAAAAGTGCACCTCTGGAAGTTCCTCCCCTGGAAAATTTTGCCAAGCAGCTGGAATCCACCGGTGATCGTGAAATTTCTTCCACCATGGCCTTTGTGCGAATTATTTCGACCCTGGCCAAAGACAAGAATATTGGCAAACAGGTCGTACCGATCGTTGCCGATGAAGCCCGAACGTTTGGTATGGAAGGCATGTTCCGCCAACTGGGTATTTATGCGGCCAACGGGCAGAAGTACAAGCCGGAAGATGCCGACCAGATCATGTTTTACAAAGAGTCACAGGATGGCCAGATTCTGGAAGAAGGTATTAACGAATCTGGCGCCATGTCGGCCTGGCTAGCGGCGGCAACGTCCTACAGCCACAGTGACTTGCCGATGATTCCCTTCTATGTGTTTTATTCCATGTTTGGGTTCCAGCGCGTAGGTGACCTGTGCTGGGCGGCAGGTGATCTTCAGGCCCGGGGCTTTTTAATTGGGGCCACAGCTGGTCGTACCACACTGAATGGCGAGGGTTTGCAACACCAGGATGGTCACAGCCATCTGGTTGCCTCGACTATCCCCAACTGTCGTAGCTACGATCCTACCTATGGCTATGAGCTGGCCGTGATTATCCAGGAAGGCATTCGCCGTATGTACGGAGAAGGAGAAAACTGCTTCTACTACATCACCTCGATGAATGAAAACTATGCGCACCCAGCGATGCCGGAGGGCGCGGAAGAAGGCATCATTAAAGGGATGTATCTTCTGAAAGAAGAGAAAAGTGGCAAGAACCCCAAGGTTCAGCTTATGGGAGCCGGAAGTATCCTGCTGGAAGTACTGGCAGCGGCCGAAATGCTCAAGGCAGACTGGAATGTGGATTCGGATATTTGGAGCATGACCTCTATTAACGAGGTATACCGGGAAGCCAAGTCTGTAGACCGCTGGAATCTGCTTCACCCCACGGAAGAGGCCAAAGTGCCGATGATTACGTCACTGCTTCAGGATCGCAAGGGGCCCAAAGTCATCGCCACGGACTACATTCAGGCCCACAATGAACTATTGAGAGGCTTTATCCCCGGCACCTACAGAGTGTTGGGTACCGATGGATTCGGTCGCTCCGACACCCGCGCACAATTGCGAAAACACTTCGAAGTCGATCGCAACTATATTACGGTCGCGGCATTGAAGTCGCTGGCCGATGAAGGGGAAGTTGATAAGAGCCTGGTTGCTGATGCCATTAAGAAATATGGCATCGATCCAGAAAAAGCTGATCCCATGACGCTGTAATTGGGGGAAATACGTGACAACAGAAATAGTCAAAGTACCGGATCTTGGCGCGGATAGCGCCGAGATCACTGAAATTCTGGTCTCTGAAGGGGATAAGATTGAGGTTGAAGATTCCATCTGTGTGATGGAGTCAGATAAAGCTTCCCTGGAAGTTCCTTCGCCTGTTGCTGGCACAATTAAGGCAATTAAGGTGAAAGTAGGGGATTCGCTCGCTGAAGGAGCCGAACTCATAGAAGTTGAAATGGAGGCAGATGAGGCCTCGGAGTCCGAAGCACCTTCTGAATCAGAAGAGGATTCCCCGGATGACAACGCGGAAGCAGAGCCCAAAGAATCAGGGGCAGAAGAAGCCAAAGACAAGGATTCCGATCAGGCTGGTGGAGAAGAAACCGAGCAACTGTTCAAGGTCCCCGATATCGGCAGTGATTCGGCGGAAGTCACAGAAATTATTGTTGCTGAAGGTGATGAAGTCGCCGAAGGGGACTCGCTTATTGTCGCTGAATCCGACAAGGCCTCACTGGAAGTGCCGGCTGAAGCGGCAGGCATAGTAGTTGCGCTGCACGTCTCTGAAGGGGACAAAATCAGCGAAGGGCAGGATCTGGTCACACTGAAAGTTGCTTCACCTGCGCAAGAGTCCTCATCAGACAGCACAGACACCTCTGCTTCCGGGTCTCATGAACCATCTCAAGAGAAATCCGAGGCGGCACCTGAAGAAGAGTCCAGTGATGATAGTGCATCTGAGGCGGGTCCGGTTGAATTCCAGGTCCCTGATATGGGGTCTGACGATGCCGAAATTATCGAGGTGCCTATTGCCGTCGGCGATTCTGTCGAAGAGGGCGATACTATTGCCGTGGTTGAAACTGATAAAGCATCCGTAGAAGTACCCGCGGAAGCATCCGGCGAGATTCTCGAATTGCACATTGCCGTCGGAGACAAAATATCCCAGGGCGATAAGCTGGTAACCATCAATGCAGTGAAAGAGTCTGCATCGAAACCTGAACCCAAAAAAGAAGCGCCTGCAAAAGAAGAATCCTCGAAAGAAGAAAAGCCTTCTGAATCCAGGGCTTCTGCACCAAAAGAGGCTTCTTCTGTACCAGAACCGGCGCCGGTTAGCGGAGCCGATGTTCATGCAGGTCCGGCGGTTCGCAAACAAGCCCGGGAGCTTGGGGTCGACCTTCGTAAAGTTAAGGGTACCGGCAAGCGCGGACGTATTATCAAGGACGACGTTGATGCTTACGTAAAACAGGCGCTGAAGTCAGGCGGTGCTGCCGCTGGCGGAGCAGGGGTTCCGCCTATTCCGGCAGTGGACTGGAGCCAGTACGGCGAAATCGATATTCAGCCCATGTCGAAGATCAACAAGGTCACTGCGGACAATATGTCGCGCAACTGGTTGAATGTTCCCCATGTCACCCAGTTCGACAATGCTGACGTGACTGAGCTTGAGGAATACCGCGGCTATCTCAAGGCCGAAGCCTCTGCTCGAGGCATCAAGATGACGCCCGTGGCCTTCCTGTTGCGTGCTTCTGCCATTGCTCTTAAGGAAAACCCCAAATTTAATACGGCGCTTCATGAAAATGGCGAAGACCTGGTTGAACGCCAGT
This sequence comes from Pseudomonadales bacterium, assembly GCA_965222065.1. Classification (GTDB taxonomy): domain Bacteria; phylum Pseudomonadota; class Gammaproteobacteria; order Pseudomonadales; family GM7GCV1; genus GM7GCV1. The sequence goes on along the minus strand of OZ244933.1, from coordinate 639,186 downwards.
TCTGCCATATTTCCATTGCTGTAGATACGCCCAAAGGCCTGATGGTGCCAGTAATTCGTGATGTTGATAAAAAGGACATCTGGGAGCTGGCAAAAGAAGTATCAAGCTTTGCGGCCAAAGCCAAAGATGGCAAGCTGTCTCCCAAGGAGATGCAGGGAGCCTGCTTTACCATTTCCAGCCTTGGTGCTATTGGGGGAACCGGGTTTACGCCGATTGTTCCTGCACCACAGGTCGGCATTCTGGGTGTTTCCAAAACCTCAATTCAACCTGTATGGGATGGAACAAACTTTGTCCCAAGAAAAATGATGCCTCTGGCGTTGTCCTACGATCACCGCGTAGTCAATGGTGGCGATGCCGGTCGATTTATGACTTGTCTTGTCGAGGTGTTACAGGACCTGGAGCGTATCTGGAACGGCTAGAGTGTTTGAGTCTTTTCAATAAAGGTGAGGGTCAATAAGCACGAATTGTTTCTAGCTTATTCGATCTTGTACTTTGATATCTGTTAATAAGAGAGGCGGCAGTCTGCTAGACTGCCGCCTCTTTCGTTTTAGATAATAAAGTCTAAAAAACCTAACAAGAGAAATTGAATTGAATCTGGGATTCGATGCGTGGATTACCGCCGGCACGGTCGTGGTGGCGTTCTCTGTCCTCTTTTTAACCAATATAGCCGCCGATGCCGTGTTGCTTAGTGCAGCTATCGCCCTGATGCTTTTTGGGGTGTTAACCCCTGCCGATATGTTGTCCGGATTTTCCAACCTTGGATTGGCGACGGTGGGTATTCTTTTTGTCGTTGCCAGTGCATTAACCAGAACCGGTGCCCTGGTGGATCTATTTAACCGGGCACTGGGAAACACTAGTTCCATTCCTGCTGCTCAGGCTCGCATGATGCTGCCTGTGGCGGCGATCAGCAGTGTGCTAAACAATACACCTGTCGTCGCCATGATGATTCCCATGATCACTGACTGGGCGCGCAAGGCAGGCATTTCGGTATCGCAATTGATGATCCCGCTTTCCTATGCCGCGATTGTGGGTGGTGTCTGCACAGTGATAGGTACCAGCACCAACCTGGTGGTAAACGACATGCTGAGAACGAGCACAGGGGAGGGCCTGGAGCTTTTCGAGCTTGCCTGGGTTGGCTTGCCGCTGGTGCTGGTGACCACACTTTTCGTCGTATTTTTTACCAAATGGTTATTGCCAAACCGAAACGTACAGACAGCCGTGTTTGGTGATGCCAAGCAATACACCATTGAAATGGTGGTCAGTCCGGGCAGTCCATTGCAAAACCAGTCCATTGAGGCCGCAGGCTTGCGCAAACTTGCCGGCGTGTTCCTGGTGGAAATTGTCCGTGAAGGTCGGGTGATCGCCGCGGTCTCTTCTGAAGAGATCTTGCGAGAGAAAGATCGCCTTATTTTTGCCGGCGACGTGGATTCTATTGTCGATCTGCAAAAAATTCGTGGCCTGGACCATGCCGAAGATCACGTATTCAAACTGGATGGCGATCGTTCCCAAAGGCACCTTGTAGAAGTTGTTCTGGGAAGTGCCTTCCCTCACCTGGGATCCACAGTTCGCGAAAGCCAGTTTCGTAAGCGTTATGGCGCCGCGATTATTGCGATATGTCGTGAGGGTGAGCGTTTGAAACAGCGTATTGGTGACATCGAATTGCGCAAGGGCGATATTCTTCTTCTGGAGGCCCCGTCCCGTTTCATGCAATCACGTCAGTTTGATAAGGACTTCCTGCTGATTTCTGAAGTGCAAAACTCCCGCCCGGTGTTGCATAGTCGCCGCTATCTGGCGCTGGCCATTTTGCTGGTACAGGTGGTTTTGCTGACCCTGAATGTATTTACACTATTTGAAGCCGCCTGTGTTGCCGCCATGCTGTTGGTGGGGACCCGCTGCATATCCTTGACCGAGGCCCGGTCCAGTGTGGACTGGTCAGTCCTGGTCGTGATTGGTGCGTCTATTTCCCTCGGTATCGCTTTCCAGAAAACCGGGTTGGCCTCAGAGCTGGCTCATTGGGGCATCGCCTTGTCACAAGGATCTCCCTATGCGGCATTGATTGCCCTGTTCTTTGTTGGTTCTTTGCTGACGGCGGTTGTCAGCAATATGGCGGCGGCCGTTTTGCTGTTTCCTGTCATTGAATCCACAGCCAACCAGTTGGGGGTCAGTGTCCTGCCTTTTGCTGTGGCACTCATGGTCGCTGCCTCCGTTAGCCTGGCAACGCCAATTGGCTACCAGACGAATCTGATGGTCTATGGTCCCGGCAATTACCGGTATCTGGATTTTATGAAGATCGGCCTGCCCCTGACGGTTCTTTTAGGAGTGGTCACTGTCCTGATTGTGCCGCTTGTCTGGCCCTTCTAGTCGTTTTTTATCCGTTACTTTTGAGACCAGAACTCCGTCACTGAGCCTTGTGTGCAATGGTTCGCCCGGTGAAATTTGCTCAATAGAGGAGATTGGACGCTGATCTTCATTCATGGAAATACTATAACCGCGAGTCAGCACCCCTAAAGGGTTCACTGATTCCAGCAACTTTATACAGGACTGAAACTGTTCTTGGCGTTGTGCAAGAATGGCGCCTTGTCCTCGCCCCAGTCTCCTTGCCATCTGCTCTATCTGCGACCGATAGTTTTTACATGTTCCCTGTAATTCCCTGAGCCCCAATCGGCTATTCAGCTTGTCCAGCGCCCGTGATTTCTGCTGAATCCGTGCCAGGCTGCGGGCATAAAGTAATGGTTCCAGAGAGTCCAGTTTTTGGGCTGCTGCCTGGATTCTTTCAGTAGGCCCTCGCAAACTGGCCGCTGTCAGGCGTAGTGTTGCCTGGGCTTTTACCAGTCGATCACGAAAATTTCTGTGCAAGTACTTGTCTTGCTGGGCTAAAAGCGAGGGCAGATTAAAAAGCCCATCTGTAGCGATTTCAGCGGCTTCAGAGGGCGTTGCTGCGCGCCGGTCGGCAACCAGATCAGCAATGCTGATATCGGATTCGTGACCTACGGAAGAAATAACAGGTGTTTGACAATGCACCAGGCCTTCCGCCAGTTCCCTGGAATTAAAGGCAGCAAAATCCTCCAGTGACCCACCCCCGCGCGCAAGAATGATCAGGTCAATATCCGCGTGCTCATCGGCCTTATTAAGCGCCTGTACCAGACCGCTGATGGCTTGTTCTCCCTGCACTTCACTGGGAATAAGCAACAAGGGGAGAGCGGGCGCTCTTCGTGCGGTAACGGTACGTATATCGTGAATAACCGCGCCGCTGATTGACGTAATTATCGCTACCCGTTTGGGGTAGACAGGAATCGGTTTTTTTCGAGCCTGATCAAAATATCCGGCATCGAGGAGCTCTTGCCTTAGCACTTCAAACTGGCGTTGCAGATCCCCTTCACCGGCACTTTGTATGTAAGAGACCAGGATTTGCAGATCACCGCGCTCGCGATAAATCGTCGGTTTCCCGCAGGCAATAATCTCGTCGCCGTCTTTTATCTGCGGAGCCTTGAGATTACTGGATCGGAACATGACCGCACGCAGCTGGCTGCTTTCGTCTTTCAGGGAGAAGTACCAGTGCCCGGAACGGGGTTTGCTGAGGTTGGTCACTTCTCCACGCACACAAACAGAGGGAAAACGCTCAGCGATTTCCTTGCTGAGTTGACCGGAAAATTCGGAAACAGAGAAGATGCGGCGTTTTAATTCGGTCATTCGGGTAGTATCTGGTTTACGCTAAAAGGTGCCGCGACTATAATGCCGCGTTCGAATTTGGGTAAAAATATATGCTTCGTATCACTGAAGAGGCCGTCACATTTGATGATGTGCTACTGGTACCCGACTACTCGTCGATTGTACCGAAAGATGTCAACTTGCAAACCAGGCTTACCCGTGAAATCCGCTTGAACCTTCCCCTGGTGTCTGCCGCGATGGACACGGTCACTGAATCTGCGATGGCCATTGCCCTTTCCCAGGAAGGCGGTATTGGCATTATTCACAAGTCCATGAGCGTTGAAGCCCAGGCAGGACACGTTAGCGCGGTTAAAAAATATGAAAGTGGCGTGGTGAAAGATCCAATCACTATTGATGAAAACGCCTCTATTCGCGAATTACAGGAATTAAAAAAGCGCTTTAATATTTCCGGTGTTCCCGTGGTGACCAACGGTGAATTGCGCGGCATCGTTACCAGTCGTGATGTGCGTTTCGAGACCAATCTGGATGCGCCTGTGTCGTCTGTCATGACGCCAAAAGAGAAGCTGGTCACTGTCAAGGAAGGTACTTCAGCCGAAGAGGCGCAGCGCCTTTTACACAAACACCGGATCGAAAAGATCCTGGTAGTGAACGACAAATTTGATCTGCGTGGCCTGATTACGGTGAAAGATATCGACAAGGCCGAGCGTTATCCCCATGCGGCCAAGGATGATCAGGGACAACTGCTTGCCGGGGCCTGTGTAGGAACCAGTGGCGAAACGGAAGAGCGGGTTCAGGCGCTGGCGACAGCAGGAGTCGATGTCATTGTGGTCGATACATCCCACGGACACTCACAGAATGTGCTCGACAAGGTACGCTGGATTAAAGACAACTTTCCCCAAATCCAGGTTATTGGTGGAAATATTGCTACGGCGGATGCAGCGTTGGCACTTAAAGATGCCGGTGCCGATGCCGTGAAGGTTGGCATTGGACCAGGCAGTATCTGTACAACCCGCATTGTTGCCGGTGTTGGCGTTCCGCAGATCTCAGCCATTGCCAATGTTGCCGAAGCCTTAAAATCTTCCGGTATTCCATTGATTGCCGATGGCGGGATTCGCTATTCCGGTGATGTCAGCAAAGCTATTGTTGCCGGTGCACACTGCGTCATGATGGGCTCCGTGTTTGCCGGGACAGATGAGGCACCGGGCGAACTGGAAATCTACCAGGGACGAACCTACAAATCCTATCGTGGTATGGGATCGATAGGCGCCATGTCAAAAACCCAGGGTTCCAGCGACCGCTATTTCCAGGATTCATCTGAAGGCGCTGAAAAACTGGTCCCCGAGGGTATTGAAGGCCGGGTTCCCTACAAGGGACCGGTATCGGTGGTGATACACCAGATGATGGGTGGTTTGCGCTCGTCCATGGGATATACCGGCTCTGCGGATATTGAAACCATGCGCACCAAGCCGAGGTTTGTAAAAGTTAGCAATGCGGGTGTGAACGAGAGTCACGTACATGATGTTGCCATTACCAAAGAGGCGCCAAATTACCCCAGCCGCTAAGACGGTCAGGTTTCTGGACGCCTGAATTTGGTATCTGGCAAGGAAAAATACTCGGGGCGACTGACTGGTCGCCCTTTTTATTTATAATCGATTTATTAAATTGTTGAGCCCCACACTAAATGACCACTGATATTCACCAAAAAGCCATCCTCATTGTTGATTTTGGTTCCCAGTACACCCAGTTGATTGCACGCCGGGTGAGGGAGATAGGCGTGTATTCCGAGATCTTTGCCTATGACCTTTTGGATCGTGTAAACCTTGCAGACTATCAGGGGATCGTGCTTTCCGGTGGGCCGGAGTCGGTGACAGCAGGGGATTCACCGCGCGCGCCGGCAGAAATTTTTGAGCTCGGCGCTCCTGTTCTTGGCATTTGCTACGGCATGCAGACCATGGCGGAACAATTTGGGGGCAAGGTATCGACATCCAATCTGCAGGAGTTCGGCTATGCGCGGGTCAAGGTTGAACGTGAGTCTTCTCTTATCAAGGATGTCTCCGACCACGTTGAACATGCGGATCGTTACCTTGATGTCTGGATGAGTCACGGGGACAAGGTTTCCCAACTGCCCGAAGGCTTTGAGCTGATGTTGTCGACACCTTCCTGTCCCATTGCGGGAATGCATTGCGAAGAAAAAAACCTTTATGGCATCCAGTTTCATCCCGAAGTGACCCATACCCTCCAGGGTGGTCGAATCCTTGAGCATTTTTTACTGGAAATCTGTGGCTGTGAAGCCCTCTGGACGCCCGCCAATATTGTTGAGGAAACCATCCGTTCTGTGCGTGAACAGGTGGGTGACGATCATGTGCTTTTGGGGTTGTCTGGCGGCGTGGATTCTTCTGTCACAGCGGCCCTGTTGCAGCGAGCCATAGGTGACCAACTGACCTGTGTGTTTGTCGATAATGGCTTGTTGCGCAAGGATGAAGGCGACCAGGTGATGGAAATGTTTGCCGAGAACCGTGGTTTGAACATTATTCGTGTGGATGCTGAAAACGAGTTTTTGGATAAGCTCAGTGGTGTCGATGATCCGGAAGACAAGCGAAAAATCATTGGCAACACCTTTATAAACGTCTTTGACCGGGAAGCGGCCAAGGTCAAAAATGTGAAATGGCTGGCGCAGGGCACGATTTATCCGGACGTCATCGAATCTGCCGGTGCTGCCTCGGGAAAAGCGCACGTTATCAAATCCCATCATAATGTGGGCGGGCTCCCTGAAGAGATGGATCTGGACCTGGTCGAGCCGCTGCGGGAGCTCTTTAAGGACGAAGTGCGCAAAATAGGTCTGGAGTTGGGGTTACCCTACGATATGGTCTATCGGCATCCTTTTCCAGGGCCTGGCCTGGGCGTGCGAATTCTGGGCGAAGTCAAAAAAGAATATGCCGATCTGTTGCGGGAAGCCGATGCCATTTTCATCGAGGAGTTGCGCGCTGCCGATCTGTACCACAAGGTCAGCCAGGCCTTTACCGTGTTTTTGCCAGTGAAATCTGTAGGTGTGGTTGGCGATGGTCGTCGCTATGAATATGTCGTCACATTGCGAGCTGTCGAAACCATCGATTTTATGACTGCCCGCTGGGCGCATTTGCCTTATGACTTTCTGGAAAAGGTCTCCAACCGAATCATCAACGAGATTTCCGGTATTTCCCGGGTAGCATATGATATCTCCAGCAAGCCGCCAGCTACCATCGAGTGGGAGTAAGGAAGGTATGCTAATTTGCTTACAATGACATTGAAAAGTGGATGCAAGGTTTGTATCCACTTTCTACGTCAGGATTGAAACACCGCACCAAGTTTAAATAAATGCCTCAACTATTTAGTAAGCTGCATAATCAGGTATTTAATGAAACTGACTATCGAACAAGCACTGCAGCAGGGTATTGCAGCTCATAAAGAAGGCAAGCTTCAAGATGCTGAGCGTCTGTATCGAGCTATCTTGCAATCTCAACCTTTGCATCCGGACGCTAACCATAATTTAGGCCTATTAGCAGTATCTGTTAATAAAACTGAAGCGGCATTGCCGTTATTTAAAACTGCTCTTGAAGCCAATCCAAAGATAGAACAGTTTTGGCTTAGCTACATTGATGCCCTTACCAAAGAACAACAGTTTGAGAATGCCAGGCAAGTCCTCGAGCAGGCAAAGAAGCAAAATGTGGATGAAGAAAAATTAAGTGCTCTGGAAAGACAGCTCACACCAACCGGACAGATAAATGAGCCTAAATTTAATAGTCTTTTAGAGCACTATCAGAATGGACGATTTTCTGACGCAGAAAAGCTAGCGGTATCTATTACTAACGAGTTTCCCAAACATCAATTTGGCTGGAAAGTTTTAGGCGCAATATTACGAGCAACAGGCAGAAAGTCTAAAGCCGTAGATGCTATTCAGACAGCAGTAGCATTATCTCCTCAAGATGCTGAAGCCCACTGCAACTTGGGCATCACGCTTCAAGAACTAGGAAGATTGGACGAAGCTGAGGCAAGCTATACACAAGCGATAGCGTTGAAACCAGGCTATGCTGAAGCCCACAGCAACCTGGGCATCACGCTCAAAGCACTAGGAAGATTAGACCAAGCTCTAGCAAGCTATACACAAGCGATAGCGTTGAAACCAGACTATGCTGAAGCCCACTACAACTTGGGTATCACGCTACAAGAACTGGGAAGATTAGACGAAGCTGAGGCAAGCTATACACAAGCGATAGCGTTGAAACCTGACTTTGCAAAAGCCCACAGCAACCTGGGTAACACGCTCAAAGCACTGGGAAGATTAAACCAAGCTCTAGCAAGCTACAGACAAGCGATAGCGTTGAAACCTGACTATGCTGAAGCCCACTACAACTTGGGTATCGCGCTACAAGAACTAGGGAGATTGGACGAAGCTGAGGCAAGCTATACACAAGCGATAGCGTTGAAGCCTGACTTTGCAGAAGCCCACTACAACTTGGGCAACACGCTCAAAGAACTGGGAAGATTGGACGAAGCTGAGGCAAGCTATACACAAGCGATAGCGTTGGAACCTGACTATGCTGAAGCCCACAGCAACCTGGGCATCACGCTCAAAGCACTGGGAAGATTGGACGAAGCTGAGGCAAGCTATACACAAGCGATAGAGTTGAAACCTGACTATGCTGAAGCCCACAGTAACCTGGGCACCACGCTCAAAGCACTAAATAGATTAGACGAAGCTGAGGCAAGCTATACACAAGCGATAGCGTTGAAGCCTGACTTTGCAGAAGCCCACAGGATGCTGGCATCAATGAAAAAATTTGATGCACAGGATGAACAGTATTCAAAAATGCTTGAGCTATATCTTGATAAAAATATTTCTGAAGAACAACGTTGTCATATTCACTTTGGCTTAGCAAAGGCATGTGAGGATTTAGGAAACTTTGAGCAAGCCTACACTCACTATAGCCAGGGTAATATGCTGCGTAAAAAGCTTTTGAATTACGATATCAATCAAGATGTAGAACTCTTTAAACAGCTTAAATCTAGCTATCCAGGAATAGTAGAAAATTCACTAGAACCTGACAATTTATCAAAGAATCTCATCCCGGTTTTTATTCTTGGGATGCCACGTTCTGGCACAACTTTAGTAGAACAAATCATTTCTTCTCATTGGCAAGTAACTGGAGCAGGAGAGTTAAATTTTGTAGATCAATTTGGCGCTGGCATGGCTACTGGTATTACTAAAGTAAATAATGAATCTTTGCTCGATTTCCGTCAAAACTATCTTAATAAACTGCAAAATGTTTCTAAAGGTAATCTTATTGTTACAGACAAGATGCCACTAAACTTCCGTTACATAGGATTGCTTGCTGCGGCGTTTCCTGAAGCTAAGATAATACACGTCAAAAGAAACCCTGCTGCGGTATGTTGGGCAAATTATAAGCAGTATTTTGTGTCAAAGAGTATTGGCTACTGTTACGCAATTGATGACGTAATCAGTTATCACAAACTGTACGAAAACCTTATGGGTTTTTGGACAAGCACGCTCAGTGAAAGAATTTATAACCTTGATTACGAACTACTAACAGTTAATCAGGAAAGTGAGACTCGGCGGCTAATTGAATATCTAGACTTAGATTGGGATGAAAAATGCCTATCGCCTCAAAATAACACCAGAAGCGTATCAACAGCGTCCAACCTTCAGGTGAGGCAAAAAGTTTACCAAGGTAGTTCGGAGCAATGGAGAAAATACCAACCATTCCTTAATGGCGCACTTGATGGTTTGCTGCAGCCGTGACTTGAATAGCAACTGCGAAGTTTAGCAAAATAGGTTTGGAATTGGGCTTGCCTCACAGCTGAGACTTCAAGATCTCGCAGCTGAGCAATAAACTGTATAACAAAACAGTATCGCAAGGATGCGGATCATGCCCCAAGTAGCGGCCAGGATGGCCAGCCGAACGAGAACACTGGTCGTTACCAGCGTCACCGGCCCGAGCAAACCCTACTCTATCAGTCAGCGTTCGATTTTAGCACTGGTCTGCCGAGCCAGCTTTTCATGCAGCAAGATAGAAAGCGCTACCATGAGTATACTAAGCACCATAAGCGCGCGCTTTAAGTCCGAAAACGCCAAGCCTTTATTCGCCAGTTGGTAGCAAGCCAGGGCCCAAGCGGCAGCGGCAAAATAACTCCACCGATTGCGCCGATAGACCACTAGTGCAATAACCCAACCCAAAGGCCCCAATAGCACCCCGTAACCACTGGTCGGCAGGATAAAAACAACCCCCAATATCAGCAGCATCAATATCAACAGGATATTTAGCAGGGCATAAAAACGCCCCTTTTTTAGAAACGAAAAGAATGACATAAAACGCTCATCGCCTTGTTTTTAAGTACCCTTGCAGAGTGTAAATATTACTTGGCAGGCACCGGCTTCCCGGCTAATATTAATCAGCGTCAGCTGTCCGAGCGCCCCTTCCTTGGTTCTTAATGAGTCCCTAAAATGAAACACCTATTTATGCAGTACTCAGTGCTGGTAATGCTGTGCTCGGTGCTGGCGTTCAGCGCCTACGCCGATGAGCCGATAGTAACGCCCGACGGCGCGCAATTGTATGTGGAAGTCAGAGGTGAAGGACCGCCGGCACTATACATTCACGGCGGCCCTGGCTCGGGCAGCTACTGGCTGCAAAAATTTTCCGGCCCCCTGCTGGAACAACGTTTTCAAATGATCTACTTGGATCAGCGCGGCGTGGCCCGCTCAACCAGCCCTGTCGGGGGCGACTTTTCTCTCCAGCGCATGGTGCAGGATTTTGAACAAATTCGTCAGCACCTAGGCATTAAGCAATGGTACACATTGGGGCATTCCTTCGGCGGCACTATGCAAATGGCTTATGTCCAAGCGCACCCTGACAGTCACTTGGGCATGATCATGCTCAATACCACTTTGGATCTCAATGAGAGCTTTCAAGCCGCCATGCCCAAGATTTTTGAGCTGCTAGGCTTGGAGGAGCCGGCACCCCTGGCCAGTGACAAGCAGACGCCCTTTGAACGCATCATGCCTTATCTGCATCAGCTAAGGGAGAAGGACTTGTTCTGGAAAATGCAGTATTTGGATAAGGCAAACGAAACTGCTATGAACGCCACCTTTAATGAAGTTCCCAACTGGAACTGGGATTTCGGCAATGCTGCCATGTCGATAGCGGAATACCAACAAAACTTCAAACCGGGCACGGCCGAAGTCCAGGTTCCGGTACTGTTTTTTTATGGTAAGCAGGATTGGATGGTGGGCCCCGAACACTACCGGGGGGTGAATTTCCCTAAATTACTGCTGTGGGAAAGTCCCGCCGGCCATGTACCATTTATGGAGGACGAAGAGGGGCTGACTCAAGCCATAGATGCTTTTTTGGCTCAGCATAAAGAGCACTGAAAGATGGGGCGCAGCTAAGTCCTGTGTCCTATACCAAAAGAGCCCCAGTGGCTCTGGCTTATAACCCCATGACGCGGCGCGCCAGAGTATTTTTTAACAACGGAAGTGAATCCGCTCCGCGCAACCCCAGGTTGCGCAGCCAGAGCCATTCTGGACGCCGAGCCCCAAACAGACGTTTTGTATTTGCATCAACTGGCTAGAGAGTTTATGCAAGCAGGCGGCACCTTAGAATAGGTTGATTCGAGCCTCGGAAAATCCGCTCTAATTTAAAAGGGGAGGCGTAGGGATAAAGCTTTAACCCGAATTTGGGCATGACTGGGTTTGGTTGGGGGGAGTAGGGCGTCTATACTTCCAGCATCCTTAATTCGGGAGTTTCCAAAAGCGAGGTGACCGACCATGACACGACGCTTCATCACTACAAGCCTGCTGGCAATTTTTACTCTTTTATCCTTCCCCGCTATCGCACATCACGGCTGGAGCTGGACTACAGGTGGCAATATTGACCTGACCGGCACGATCAAGTCAGCGCAACTGGGTAATCCGCATGGAGTGCTTAAAGTTGATGTGGAAGGAGAAGAATGGACGGTCGAGGTCGGCCAGCCATGGCGTAATGATCGCGCGGGATTACAGAATGGTGATCTTGCCGAAGGTGTTGAAATCCGGGTTGTCGGCGAACCCTCTTCCAATCAGGCCGAAAAGCTGGTCAAGGCGGAGCGGGTTTATATCGGCGATCAGGAATACATCCTCTATCCGGGCCGGGATTGATGGAGGCGTTGCTCGACGCGCTTGCGCAATCGGGTATCGCTCAATATTTACGGTTTTCGCGCTGGGGTTATGCGGCAGTCAATACAGCGCATGTCTTCAGTATTGCGCTTCTTGTCGGATCCATCTTTACGATGGACCTCAAGCTATTCGGTGCATGGCCCCGTATCGCACATGACGCGCTAGTGCGTGTGCTGTTACCTGTGGCGTTCGGAGGCTTTCTTGTCGCGCTAATTACCGGGCCATTGCTTTTCCTGACACGGCCCACCGAGTATATCGAGCTCGGCGTATTCCAGCTGAAGTTGGCGCTGATCATCATTGGCGCTTTGTCAGCCATCATTGCGCATCTCGCTTACGGTCTCTGGCTTGAAAAAGCAGATCGCCCGGCGAGGCTGCGCACCGGGGCAATTTCGCTGATATGCTGGTTTGGTGCGCTTGTTGCCGGGCGCATGATTGCCTTCGCAGGCTCGTAGTTCACAGCCCTTGCCTAAAAGGTTGCCATTAGCGGCTTAGTTGAACCTGGACGGATGCCTCTTTTAGCTCAGGCAAGGTAATAAACCCTTCTTCCGCATTAAAGTCGTGCCATTCTCGACCGTTGACAGTAACCGAATCGATTTTTACTTCAGGGTCTTCAATGATTACGGGGTATATCCTTTTGCCTTCTTCCGGGGATTTGATTTTAAAACTGAGGGTTACCGGTTTGTTCTGCACCCATAAATTCAAATAAAGATAGTTCAGCAATCCATGTTCCATGGAATGGTAGGATGTTTTTGAACGGACCGCTTTATTACCGTTTTCAATCTCTCCGTCAATTCCCACGCTTAAATAGGCGGCCCCGTATTCTTTATCGATAAAATAAGTGTTCCAGAAACTGGCGCCATGCTGGAACCGTTCAAGGTGAATCCGGTTTTCGGTGATTCGATACAAATAGAGCTCAAGCATGTTGCCATAGGCCTGTACCCACCAGGGGGTGGAGCTGGCTTTCTCGGCGTTGTTTGCCATCGAAAAATAATGATGCCAGGCCCCGGTTTGCTCATTAAAAGCAACTTCATAAAGTTCAGGATAGAGTTCCAAAGCTTTCTCTTTATAAGATTCATTGCCAGTAAGTAGATGGAGTCTTAAGAGTGTCCAGACAATTTCCAGATTGTGGCCTACATTTATTCTATCGCTCCGCTCCCTATCAACCTGCCATTGCGCATCAAAACTTCCCATCAGCCATTGTTCTTCAGGGGAAATCATCTTATCCAGGATCAGGTCAACCCCATCAACCATCTCCCTGAGGTACTGATCATTTCTTTTGACAGGGTAAAGATATGCCAAGTAGCCGGAAAGAGGGGCAAGCTGCGGGGTGGCCCGTTTTGATGCATCCTGAACTGTCAGGTCAGGGTTTAGTACATTGATGTATCCGCCGTGCTGCTCATCAAGAGCGTGAGTGTTTAAAAGTTCAATTGACTCCTGAATGTATTCAAAGACTGTATCGTCCTGTGTTACCACGTAATACATGGCTAACCCGGTTACGGCGTAAAGCTGCATGAACATGCCTTTATCCGCATTAACCGGGCTGCCTTCTTCATCTATTTCGTTGTACCAAAGACCGTATTCCTTGTCCCAGCCATACTCTTTCATGTATTCCACAATCCGGGTGGCCTGGTCCAGATACTTATCCTCGCCAGTGAGCAGGTATGCGGTCGAGTAACTGAATATATGCCGGGAAACCATTCCGGGGTTTTGATTGTCACTTCTAAAAGGTTTCCACTCCCGATCCATATATGTCGGAAACGTATTGATTTCGGTGTTAAGTCCGTTTTCAGTCCATGGAGTAATAATGTCCCCAATGGCCTGGGTTCTCCAGAAATTACCATCTAACCCTGAAGCCGGTTCAGATACGCAGTTTCCTGCAATAGTTGCTAAAAACAGGAAAACACCTGCCGTTTTTTTAAAGGAACTCATAGTAAATTTATTATTAGCTGTTAATAGATCAGTCCCGGATTATTTCATACACCCGATGAAATGGCAGAGGATGCGCTGTCCGGGCGCACGGAAAGTGCGCCAATTGAAGCGAGCCAGGAGGACGTCAGGCAACCCCCTCAAACCAGAAGGAGGTTGAATTCTGCGTTTTCAGACAACCCGGCGGCGTCAGGGTAGAATGCAATACAAAAAGAGGCCCGCTATGCCAAAACACCCTTCGTTCCGTATGTCCATCCATGCGTTCGCCGCGCTACTCGCTTTCACCGTACTGCTATCAGGGTGCGCCAACTCGCAGGTCGCACCGTCTGGCGCGCGAGCGTTCGTCTATGTCTCCAACGGCGGGGACAATCAGCTCTCGGTGTACCGCATGGACGAAGTGACTGGCGAGTTGGCACACGTACAGACAATTGACGCCGGCGGCAACGCCGGTTCCCAGGCCTTGCATCCGACGCAGCGTTCCCTCTATGTTGCCCTGCGTGACATCAAAGCCGTCGGCACGTTCGTGATCAACCCGGTCACCGGCATGCTCACGCACGTCTCTACGACGCCTGTGATGGACAATTCGGCGTACCTGCACGTCGATCCCACCGGCGACTGGCTATTTACCGCTTCGTACTTGGGCAACAAGGTCGGAGTCTATCCAATCGCACCTGATCGCACCCTCATGTCCGACGCCGTGCAGATCATCGACACTGACAGAAATCCGCACTCTATAGCAATCACGCCCGATGGCGACCACGTGCTGTTTCCCTGTACTGGCGCAGACAGGATCTGGCAGATGCGCTGGAACGCCAGGGCAGGCAGGATGACGCCCAACGGCGCAGGCAAAGTTACCGTGGGTGAGCAGGACGGCCCGCGCCATTTCGCATTTCATCCCAGCGGGAAGTTCGTCTATTTCGTCAACGAGAAGTCCAGCACCGTCACGGCGTTCCACTACAACGACAAGGTGGGGACAATCGCGCCGATCCACAGTTTGTCGACATTGCCCGCAGACTTCACCGCGCACAACATCACCGCCGACATCCATGTCACAGCCGACGGACTCTACCTCTATGCGACCAACCGCGGGCACAACTCACTTGCGGGGTACGCGATCGATACACAGACCGGACGGCTGACGTTTATTGATCGATTCGAGACCGAAGATACGCCGCGCGAGTTCGACATAGATCCGACCGGTCGGTTTGTCTATGCTGCGGGAGAGAATTCCGACAAGCTTGCCGCGTACCGCCTTGACAGTAAAACCGGCAGGCTGACGCGATTCGCAACTTACGAGGTAGGCAAGAACCCCTCGTGGGTGAAGGTCGTGCGATTTCAGTGAGCGACGGCTGTCGATGGCGTGAAGATGACAGTGGCATCATCTTGGCAGGGTCAGAAAGTACTCTGGATCCTCAATATCAGACGACGTCCACGGCTACTACAGGAGCGTTCAACTTCCTCCAGCTGGCCATTGATCGTGCTGGGTACAAAGCGCTCGCGATCCCGACAACGGTGATCGTCCAGGGTGTTATCCGACTCCAGCCGGAACGTTATGTCACCAAACATGACCTTGGAGATGAACAGGTTGAGTGAATTGGCACCATAGTTGCGTGTGATCGTCGTGATGTCTGTCTCGTACTCTCCGCCGTTGATGGGATACTGGTAATCGATACCGTAGCTTAAGCGAAGTTCTGTGATATCGTGACGAAAACCCAGGTTCATCTGGCCACGACTGTTGATACGTCGCTCAGTCCCGAGGAACGGATCGATAACGCGTGAGTCCAACAGTTCCAGTTCGGCAGTGAAAATTGCATCCGGCAGCCCCAGGTATCCCAGTCGGGTACTGATGTTGCTGTTCATGCCCCAGCGCTCGGCATCACCAATATTACCAGTGGCGGCCAGGGGCAGCGATGTATCCTGCGTCGCATTAATACGCCCGATGTAATCCTCGATATCGTGGTAGAAGACCCTGGTTTCCAGTACACCGCTGTCATTTGGCAGACGGTATTCCAGGCCGGCCTCGAGCTCGATCACTTTCTCCGGTTCCAGCTCCGGATTGCCGGCTTCTGCAGCGCGGTCACGATCATCATCGTTGGCAGTGGCTGAGAAGTTGGCGAAACTCAACTGCGAAATGTTGCGTACAGCGCCGGCACGAAATTGGAGGCTATTGGTGATGTCATAGCGGAAATCCAAACCGGGCCGCAGAAAATTGAACTGACGGCTGTTATCAAACGCGCCGCTCTGGGATATCTCTGAGGATTCGTAGAACAGGCTGCTTTCCAGTCTCATCTGCGTGTTCAGCGTCCAGTTGTGGAACACAAAACCCTCGTAGCGCATCTCCTCCACGGTGGTACCCGGATTGGACAGATCAGGACGGGGAGGCAAGCCACCGAATCGATCCGAAGGTGGCTCCGAGCCTTCGACGTTGCCGATGAACAGACTGGATTCCAAACGCGTATGGGCACGTTCCAGACCCAGACGCAGAGACTGTGTACTGGTGACAGGAAAACTGTAATTTCCCTGTGCAATCTGCTCGCGGGTTCTCTCATTGGAATCGATAAACAGGGTTTTATTGAGACCCTCGTCCGATTCAGGTAACTCGACATCAAAGCGTTCACGGACATTGTTTTCGGTAGTGTCATTGGCGATGAACAGGAACTGGAATCGCTGGCCGCCACTGAAATTGTATTCATACTCCCCGCCCAGTTCCCGGACATCTTGCACATAATTGATCTGCTCTTGCTCACGCCGCAAAAACTCCCCGACCTCGGTGAAGTCGACAAAATCCCGACTGATGGGACGGTTGTAAGAGGAATCCTCGTAAAGCATGTTGAGCTGCATTCGATGCGCCCCGCTCTGATACCCAAGGTTGGCACTGGCTTCAAGTGGTTGTTGATCGCGGATGTTGCTCTCTCTCAGCGTGCCGATTGGTTCATCGAGCTCGGAATAGCGGGTCTCGTGGCTGATACGATTTTCGTAGTTGGGTCGTGATTCCAGCGTGAGCAGCCCCTGGAAATTGCCAATCTTTCGACTGTGTGACACTGAACCACCCAGCTCGTACTGGCCATCCTGGTTACGCCGGCCGATCACCTCCGTCGTGGTACTGGCGCGACTGGCTGATTCAGTGAGAACCACATTGATCACCTGGTCGGCACCACGCACGTCCAGTTGGCCGGAGGTGCCCCGGATGATCTCGATACGCTCTACTTCGCCGGCCGGGATACGGTCAAGCTGGGCGCGAGGGGAGTTGTCCTTGCCCGCTATACGCTGCCCGTCAATGAGCAGGTCACCGCCGGTGCCCAGCCCGCGGCCGCCGTCGCCATCATCGAGTGATATCCCGGGGATACGATCCAGCATATCGGTGGCGGAAACCGGATTGAAAGCTGCGAAGAAAGAGTTCGGGTAGACTACAGTGGATTCATCCGTCTCTGTGGCTTCATTGCCGGGAAGCATCCGCAACGATGTATCCGGCTGCGCCGCTGGCTCCTGCGCCAGCAAGACGGAAGCACTCATCGCCAGGCCGGGACCGGCCAGCCAGACTGCCAACAACCTGGTGGATCGCTCCGAAATCATTGTCACCCCTTAATCTGCTGCTAATGATGCTATTATGCATGCAATGTAAGGGATAGAAATAGCGTTTAGGGCTGAGTCCAATATCCAGCAGCAGAATCAGCGATTAGGCCAGTATAGTGACAATAACTGAGTGCTTAATACAGGCAATATTAAGGGGTGTTTTAAATGGGGCGTGGTCCACTGCCTGTGGACTTGGTTGAAAAGGACGTTTATTCTTTTTTTCCCTTTTAATCAGGAGATGATCCTTGTATCGCAACATGAACGGGTCGACACATACCCTTGCTTCAAGCGAGATTGCCGTGCAGGCCATGCCCGAGGATGAACGCGTCTGGGTTCCGCAGGCCGAGGGCGTCTGGTTTCGCCCACTCATGCTCAACACCATGCAGGGGCAATGGTGTAATCTTTTACGCGTCAGACGATCGGGTGTCCTTTCTCGACATTTGCATCCCAATCCAGTGCATGGCTACGTCATTAAGGGTCGCTGGCACTATCTTGAACATGACTGGGTTGCGGAAACGGGTTCCTATGTGTTCGAACCGCCGGGCGAAATCCATACGCTTGTCGTTCCCGAAGACTGCCCGGAAATGATTACCTTCTTTAACATTACCGGCTCGATGATCTATCTCGACGATAATAATCAGCATGCGGGCTATGAAGATGTTTTCAGCAAGATAGACATGTGTCGGGAACACTATGAATCAGTCGGCCTGGGTGTCGATTATGTCGACCAGTTTGTGCGCTGAAAGGCATGCGTGAAGATCAATTTTCCTGGGCAAGGGAGTGGTATGCAGATCGCCGCGTTCTGGTTGTCGGCGGTAGTTCGGGTATTGGCGCCGCCATTGCGCGAGGCTTTTTGTCGGCGGGAGCAAACGTCTTTTTGACCGGTGTCAGTGCCGGAGAGGTCGAAAACCTGGCCTCGGATCCTCAATTGTCCGGGGCAACTGCCTTGGTCCTTGATGTTCGCGATGGAGATGCCGTCGAGTCAGAAATCAGGGCATTGGGTAATCTAGACTGTCTAGTCAATTGCGCCGGCATCATCCGTCGCAGTGAGGAGCTCGACCCGGCGGTTTTTTCCCAGGTTGTTGATGTCAATCTTACCGGTACGATGCGCTGCTGTGCTGCCGCTCGTCCCGCATTGGCAAATTCGCCATCAGCGGCCATCCTCAACACAGCGTCCATGCTCTCGTTTTTTGGCGGGGGTCTGGTCCCGGGATACGCGGCCAGCAAGGGGGGTATTTCCCAGCTCACCAAGTCACTTGCCATCGCCTATGCGTCCGACGAAATCAGGGTCAATGCCGTGGCACCAGGGTGGATTGCCACCCCGCTTACCGAAGCGCTGCGCAATGACCCGGAGCGCTCACGCACCCTGATTGAGCGCACACCAATGGGACGGTGGGGGCAACCACAAGACATTGCCAGTGCGGCATTATTCCTGTGCTCGCCGGCCGCCGCCTTCATCACCGGAACAATCCTTAATGTCGACGGTGGATATTCCGCCATGTAGCATCAAACTGTAAGTAGTGCGCCATGAGCTTAACCAAACCTGCGCTAAACCAGCGTATCAATAAACAATAAAACCTTGCGCTAAAGCGCTTGAGTAACCAGGGGCCAGAACATGACTGATAAACCTTCATCCAGCACTTCCAAATTGTCACGCCGGCATTTTTTGGGAACCACGGCCGGTGTAGCGGCCGCTCTTGCCGTACCGGGCGTCCACGCCCAGGACGGTTCACGTTACAGTGCTTCTGCGCCGCCTGTTCGCTATATAGAGCCGGATCTTCACAAGCTTGACGACCGTTTTACCCAGTCTCTTATCAATGCTGCCATTGAACGGGTTTATACTGGGTTGCGATGGGGCGAAGGGCCGGCATGGAATGGTGTAGGGCGATATCTGGTTTTCAGTGACATCGTCGAGGACGAGCAGCTTCGCTATATTGACGAGACCGGGCAGGTTACTCGTCGTTTCCGTAAACCTTCCAACTACTCCAACGGCAACACTTTTGATTTGCAGGGGCGACAGATTTCCTGTGAACATTTGACTCGCCGGGTTGTTCGCTACGAACAAAATGGAGAGGTCACCGTTTTGGCGGATTCCTACAATGGGACAACCTTTAATGCACCCAATGATGTGGTCGTCAATCCGCTGGACGAAAGTATCTGGTTTACAGATCCCGGTTACGGAAGCCTGGGGCGTTATGAGGGCACGACTGCCACGACTGGTTCACTCCAGCCTTACCAGAAAGAGGCGGTCTATCGCATTGATGGCCAAACTGGCAATCTCACCCAGGTCACCGACGAAATACAGAAGCCTAATGGCCTGTGTTTTTCCCCGGACTATAAAAAGCTCTATGTGTCTGATTCAGGCGGGAATGTTTATGAAAACGGGGCAAGGGAAATCCGGGTATGGAACGTCAATGGCGATCGCCTGACCGGTGGTAGCCGTTTTACAGGGCTCGAATACAACGGTAAGGAAGGTCTGGCGGATGGTATTCGTTGTGATACCGAAGGCAACATCTGGGCAGCAGCTGGATGGGGCGGCGAAGGCTATGACGGGGTGCATGTCTATGCCCCGGATGGTGATCGCATCGCCGCCATTCACTTGCCGGAGGTTTGTGGCAATCTTTGTTTTGGCGGGCGTCATCGCAATCGCCTGTTCATGGTTGCCAGTCAGTCACTGTACGCCCTGTATGTGAATACGCAGGGGGCGCATTTTTGCTGATTTTTGTCTGTTAGTAGTTGAGCCTCTGTAAGGAACGTTTATGAAAACCAAAGCCGCCGTTGTAAGGGAAATCCGTCAACTGACGATTGAGCAGGTCAATCTCGACCCGCCCAAACCCTATGAAGTATTGGTGCGCATGAAAGCTGCCGGTATCTGTCACTCTGATTTACACACCTATCGCGGTGAACTGCGTGCCCAGCCACCGCTTGTGCTCGGCCACGAAGGAGCCGGCATCGTCGAAGAAGTCGGTGCCGATGTAAGCCATGTCAAGCCAGGTGATCGGGTGATGGTGAACTGGATACCCTCCTGTAACCACTGTCCGGCCTGTTTTCGTGGGCAAAACAACCTTTGTGACCGACTGTCCGGTACGACTCTCCAGGCGCTTCTTCCCGACGGTACAACGCGTCTCTCGACCGAAGATGGCCTCACGCTCAAGCATTATTTGAGCACATCCACCATGGCGGAATACGCGGTGCTTGATCAGGCCAGCGTGATTAAATTACCTGACGATGTCGGCTATGAGGTGGCGTCAATTATCGGTTGTGCTGTCCTGACGGGAACCGGTGCCGTGTTGAATACGGCCCAGGTTGATCCGGGAAGTTCGGTAGCTGTGATTGGCTGCGGAGGTGTGGGCCTGAGTGCCATCATGGGCGCGAAGCTCGCCGGTTGCTACCCGATCATTGCAGTTGATGTCATGGACAGCAAATTCGCCTTTGCCAAGGAACTGGGGGCAACTCACACCATTAATTCAGGTGATGTGGACGCTGTCGAAGCGTTAAGGGAGCTGACCAATGGTGGCCCTGACTATGTTTTCGACAGCGTCGGCGCGGCACCTACCATAAACCAGGCATTGTTGGGCGTTCGGCCCGGGGGAACTGCGGTGGTTATGGGTATGCACTCGATGAAAGAGAATGTCCCAATTACATCAGCCAACCTGATCGCAATGAACAAAAAGCTGCTCGGTTCGTTCGCCGGATCGGCTCGTCCTCACCTCGATCTGCCCCATTTCCTGGAGCTATATCGCAGCGGCCGCTTGCCGGTTGATAAACTGGTCAGCAAACATTATCAACTGGAAGAGCTGGCTCAGGCGTTTGATGATATGGAAGCGGGCAAGGTGGCGCGTGGGGTGATATTGTTTGATTAGCGATTGATGATTTCTTGCCCAGCGCACGGGGGAACGTTACAGGTGCGCTGATTTCAGAACTGGGGGAGGAGCTGTCTCTGTACAGCCTTGCTTGCATATAACCAATAATCCAGGAGTTTTCCATGATTGTGCGTCTGATGTTTTTTCTATCCTTTATGGCCTTTGGGGGACTGGCTGCAGCCGAGTCTTTCCTCGTTGTGGTGGAAAAGAAGGCCAACGAGGTAGGTTTCTATAACAGTTCGGGAGCGCGTGTGGCTGGGGTCCCCGTGGGGCAGACTCCTCACGAAATGATTCTTGATCCAGACGGTCGGCATCTTTATGTCAGCGATAACGGTGTCTTGTGGATGGATTATCAGGGACCTGGTGGAAACACTATTTCCATTGTGGATATTCATGATCAGAAGAAGGTAGGGACCATTTCACTGGACGATTTTCATCGTCCTCATGGTATGGACATTGATCCGCAGAGCTACCATATGATTGTGACGGCAGAGAACCCCGATCGACTGGTCTTGGTAGACCTGGACCAGCGCACAGTCGTGAACGATTACGACAACGGAGGAAGTGCCCCGCACATGGTTACCATGGGACATGAGGGAACATGGGCGTACGCCAGTAATAGCGGAAGCAACACGGTTGGTGCGGTGAACCTTGAGACGGGAGAGAACCTGTTGATCCCGGTTGGGGAATGGCCACAAGGCAGTGTTCTTTCCAGTGACGGAGAACGTCTGTACGTTACCAATGGCAAGTCCGGTACCATCAGTGTGATTGATACAGCAGAGAAAGAGGTGGTGGGAACGATCGTGACCGAAAAAGGGGTCAATCGGATTGTTTTTACACCGGATGAATCGACACTGGTTTACTCCATAGGTTCCTACCTTGACGGGCAAAGTACAGCGGTTGGTTTTGCCGATGTCGAATCCCTGCAGGAAGTTGACCGGATCCAGCTTGGTGGCACGCCACTTTCAATCTCCCTATCCAGTAATGGCGAGTACGCATTTGCCGGCGTACAGGACAATGACGAGATCTATGTGATTGATGTGGCTGAGAGAGAAGTGGTACAGGTCATCAACACTCCGGAAGGTGCAGGACCGGATCCGGTACTCGCCATCGGTGATTACCAGCCCGAATAATCTCTTCCCTTAACGACTCTTATGAATGACAACCACCTACAGGAGGGTGTGAACATCGACACTACAAAGACCATCATTATTACTGGTGCAGGAGGAGGTATTGGCCGAGCCACCGCGCGTGCTTTTTTGGCGGCAGGGTGGAATGTGGGATTGGTTGGACGCAGACCTTCTCCTTTACAGGAAACGGCGGGAGACAGTGATGCCGCACTGATTCTGCCCTGTGATGTGACCGACGAAACGGCGACAGAGAATATGGTTGCCGAAGTGGCAGCAAAATGGGGCAGGGTCGATTCACTTTTTAACAATGCCGGTGTGTCAATGAAAGGCGCGCCCATCGATGAGCTGGACGTAGCCGACATTCGCAACCTGGTTGAAGTCAATGTCATGGGCTGCTTTATTGCTGCCCGAGCCGTGTTTCATCAAATGCGTAAGCAGGAACCGATGGGTGGACGTATTATCAATAACGGCTCGATTTCAGCCCAGGTACCCCGCTGGGGTGCCGCACCCTACACAGCCTCCAAGCATGCGGTAACGGGGCTGACGCGATCACTTTCGCTGGATGGCCGTCCGTTTAATATCGCTTGCGGCCAAATTGACATTGGTAACGCACAGACAGATATGACCCGATCCATGAGTGGGGGTGGTGTACCGCAGGCCGATGGTTCTATTGCCGTTGAGCCGGTGATGGATGTGAAGCATGTCGCCAGCTCTGTTCTGCATATGGCATCGTTGCCGCTCGACGCAAATGTACAGTTCATGACGGTGATGGCCAGTGCAATGCCCTACATCGGTCGAGGATAGGGCTGTCCCGGACCAATTAATAAATACGACTGTCGAACACTGGCAAAATAAACATATAAACATTGAGTCGGCATTATCGTTATGAAAAAAGATAAAAAATCGAATAGTGGTTTAGACAGAAGAAGTTTTATAAAAGCAGCCGGAATGGGTGGTCTGGGGCTTGGTGCATTGGCAACGGGCCCGATTGAGGCGCAGGTCGAGCACCTGACCTCAAACGTAAACCGGAATTCATCCCCGTCTGAATTGAAAATCACGGATATGAGAGTCGCTGAGGTGACGGGTATTCCGTTTCGGGTTCCCATTATTCGTATTGATACAAACCAGGGAATTTCCGGTTATGGAGAGGTGCGGGATGGAGGGACGAAAGAATACGCATTGATGCTCAAAAGTCGGATTCTGGGGCGAAACCCCTGTAATGTGGAATGGATTATTAGAGACCTCGAACAATTTCGGGGAGAAGGACGTCAGGGTGGCGGGGTTTCTGCCGTAGAGATGGCACTTTGGGATATTGCAGGAAAAGCCTACGGGGTCCCTGTGTACCAGTTATTGGGCGGTAAATACCGGAGCAAAATACAGCTATACGCGGACACATCGGGGGCGGCAGATCCCCATGAATTTGCGAGGAATATGCTGGAGACACGTGTAAAGGAAGGTTACACCGCGTTAAAAATGGATATCGGGATTGAATTGCTCTCCCGTACACCGGGAACACTTGTCAATTCAAGAGCCCATGCACCTGTAGGTGAACACGAGCTTCAAAGCCAGTATTCGCGTACGCGTGGTGAATATGGAACCATTGAACACCCCTTCACACGAATTCAGATTACCCAGAAAGGCCTTGAGCTCATGGAAGAGTATGTTCGTGTAATGCGTGAGACGGTGGGTTACGAAATACCTCTGGGTATTGATCATTTCGGCCATTTTGATGTGGATGAAGCGATTAAAATTTGCCAGATGCTTGAGCCTTATACCATCGCTTACGCAGAGGATCTGGTTGCCTGGACATGGACAGACAAGTGGCGCGAAATTACGGCATCAACTACCACGCCCACCCAGACTGGTGAAGATATTGGTACATGGTCTGGCTGCAAGCCGCTGATAGATAAGCGGGCAGTAAACATCATTCACCCCGATCCGGGCTCTTCAGGGGTACTGGGAACCAAGAAAATTGGGGATTATGCCCAGGAAGCCGGGATTGCCATGAATTTGCACTTTGCCGGGTCGCCGGTTGGGTTCCTAGCCTCTGTCCATATTGCCGCTGCCACACAGAATTTCAACACGCTTGAACATCACTCGGTTGGTCTTCAGCGATGGTATGACATCTATGATGGTGATCCATCCATGATATTTGACCAGGGCTATGCCACTGTGCCTGAAAAGCCGGGATTGGGTGTCGAGCTGAATATGGATGCGGTGAGGGAAAGCCTGGTTGAGGGTGGCGGATTTTTTGAGCCAACTCCCGAATGGGATGATATCCGTGCCCATGACCGGATCTGGAGTTAAATCTGACCTCCGAATTGTCAGGGAGTTATCCGCGTCCATATTCGACTATTTATGGTTCGCCATCGGGACGCCATGCTTCAGAGGCAACGGAGTGCCCGGACATTCGGGATATAGTGGCCGTATCTGTCATAGATATAATGCGTATCTTCCTTCTCCCAGGTAGCTGGCACTTTTACCTGGTGTTTTTGAGTCAAATCAATCACTCATTGGGCGCTGTTCAGTACTATGCCCGTTCACCATGCTGCATTTTTGAGGAATTTCTTCCATGCCCCGGTTCTCTGAGCCTTCGTCCCCCGCAGGCGGTCTGTGTAAAATGGTTTCGACCAAAACGCCTTGGGGCATGATCGGCCTGTTATGGATGTTCTTGTGCTCTGTGCTTGCTGTTACTCCGTTACCAGCCACTTCCCAGACTGCAGAAGCCAGGCAAAAAACGTCCCCCACCAGGCTCACGGAAGAAGAGCTGGAAGCCCAGCGCCAGCAGTACATTAGCCACTATTGTGGCAGTTGCCACCCAGTACCATCGCCCACGACGTTGCCCCGTTCGATCTGGCCGGATGTAATACAAGAGATGGCAGTAATGGCCGAAGACCGAATGGGTGAATCTTTTATTACGCCGGAAGTCGTCAACAATATCACCGGGTACTATCTGGCTAATTCGCCTGAAGCCTTGCCGCCATTACCCCTGATTCCCGATACTGAAGACTCGCCTGGCTTTCATGTACAGGCATTCGGTGCAAAATCCCGAATATCCTCGATCATGAATATTCATAAAGTCGACCTCGGCCTCTTCCCGGATGGCGAGTTCCTGGTGTGCGATGGCGATCAGAGCAATACGCATAATTTTGTGTCACTGCTCTATCGGCAAGATGATAATTGGCATGAGCGGGTTTTGCTGTATGTCCCTGTACCGGTTCATACAGAAGTGATTGATTTTGATGGGGATGGTGACAAGGACATTATCGTCGCGGCACTCGGCGCGCTCCCTCCGGTACCAGCGAAAGTAGGGAAAGTCGTTTTGCTTCGACAGGATTCCGGAGGTGTGTTTAATGCTGAAATCCTTTTGGATAATGTAGGCCGTGTCACCGATGCGCGACCTGTCGATTTCGATGGAGATGGCGATTACGATATCGCCGTGGCGATATACGGCTCTGGAGATGTGGGCGAGATCGCCTGGCTGGAAAACCTTGGTTCAGGGCAGTTTCAGCAACATACGATCCTCAGTTCCCCCGGGGCGCTCAATGTTTCCCCGGTTGACCTCGACCAGGATGGGAAAATCGACCTGGTCAGTCTTATGGCGCAGGAACATGAAGCCATTGTGGGTTTGCTGAATAAGGGGCAGGGACAGTTTGAGATGGTCATATTGGCTCGTGCCATGCATCCGGCGTCCGGTTCTACCAGTATGCGTCTTGTGGACCTGGATGGCGATGGTGATGAAGATGTCCTCTTCACCAACGGTGATGCAAATGACTTTCAGCCTGATCCCAAACCCTATCACGGTGTTCAATGGCTGGAAAACAGGGGAAATCTGGACTTTCAGCCAAGGGATATTGGTCGTTTTTACGGGACGGCAAGTGCTGACGCGGCCGATTTGGACGGGGATGGCGATCTCGATATCGTTGCCAGCAGCTGGGATAACTACTGGGAACAGCCAGGCCGCCAGACAATGGTATGGTTCGAGAACGATGGCCAGCAGCAATTTACGTCGCGACGTATGCTGGGCAGGACACCAGGCATTGTCAGCTTTGAACTGGCAGACTTTACTGGTGACGGCCGTCCCGAAATTGTCGCCGGGTTGTTCGATTATAATAATACGATTAGCCAGCATGTAGCCTTGGGCTTTGGCAACCCCGATCCCACAGAGCACATTGAGGGTGAAACTGATCGCTTCTTGCTGATTACCCGGGAAACAGGGGATCCTGTTCCGGGGGAATAGCCGCGCTGACACCAGACTTTCGGAGATATGCCTAGCAATCGACATCTTTTCCGTTCCACATTAGCCTGCTTGCACTATCACCGGCGACCCATGCTGGCATTTCACGTCTATTTTATTGTTTTGACGTTTTGTCTCATTTCGCCTGTCTCAGGTTGGCTATTATCCATACTGATCAATACTTCCGACGTTTCTCTGATTAGCAACGTTGATCTGGTCCGCTTTCTGATGACGCCCGCCGGGATGCTATGGGTGCTTGTGTCCGGCACTCTAACGATCATGGCTATTTTTCTTCAGCATGCGGGAATGATGCTGATTGTGTCTCACGGACAGGATAATGGCCTCCATACGGCTGCCAGTGCGCTTTGGCGTATTGCTCACCGTTTACCCAGGCTGCTCAAATTGGCCGGTATTCAGGTAGTTGCCCAGCTTCTGGTTGCCTCTCCATTTATATTCATCATTGCCACAGTCTTTAATGTTCTTCTGGGTGATTACGATATCTATTATGTCATCACTGAACAGCCATCAGCGTATTGGGGCTTTTTGGGTGTTGTGATGATTACGTTCGTAATGATGGCAGTGGCCAATGGCAGCCTGTATTTGCGATGGGCTCTGGCACTGCCAATATTGCTGCTGGAAGAAATTCCTCCTCGCCAGGCGCTTAAGCGCAGCGCAGAGCTCAGCAAGGGCGAACGCCTTAGTATTGCCACCCTGGTTATCAGCGCAGGGGCTGTTGTGGCTTTATTGCCTGTCCTGTTGGCGGTGGTTTTTGATGTTCTGGGCAAGGGAGTGCTTGCGGTACTACCCGAATTTTACCGCGTGCTTATTCCCGTCATGCTGCTGTTGATACTGGTCTATGCGGTTTTGGCTGTTGCTGTGGGCTTTATCGGCGTCAGTGTAAACAGTCTGGTGATTTTGAAACTCTATTTACGCAGCCAGGGGCGCCACGTCAGTCTGCCCCCGGATCCTGAACCGCGAAAGGTAGGCGTCCTGGCCTCAGGTATTGAAGTGATCGTCATCATATTGGCGTTAATCCAGGTCGGCTATGTGGTTAATAGCTGGAGTGCACCGGAGAACATCTCTATCACGGCGCATCGTGGCAGTTCCCTGAAGGCGCCGGACAATTCAATTGCCGCCATTCAGTACGCGATAGAGGATGGCGCCGACTATATTGAACTTGATGTGCGCGAGACCGCCGATGGGCGGTTAGTGTTACTGCATGACAAGGATTTTCTGCGTGTCGCCAATGATCCGAGGGATGTCTGGGATTTGACCCTGGCCGAAATTCGCGAACTGGAAAAAAACAGCGGCTTTAATCCGGACATTGAAGGTTCCCGTATCCCTACGCTGGAGCAAGCGATTCAGCTTATACAAGGCCGGGCGAAACTTTATCTGGAGATAAAATCAAGCTCCCGGAGTCCCCACCTGGTCGATCGTGTCGTAAAGACACTGCAAAAAAAGAACATGATAGACCAAAGCCTGCTTGCAGCGCTTGAGCCTGAAGTGTTGCATAAGGCACAGCAATTGGCGCCGGGTTTGCGCACCAGCCTGTTGGTGCATTCGGTCATAGGCTCGATCGATGACCAGCCGTTCGATGCGATAGCTCTTAGGGATGCACTAATTAACCCGGCTCGCATTAGCAATATTCGCCGGCAAAACCAGGAAATTCACGTCTGGACGGTTAATGATCGGCAAACCATGTCACGCATGATTGATCGGGGTGTCGACAATATTATTACCGACCGCCCCGAGCTGTTAGCTGAACTTCTTGCCGAACGTGCCGAGCTTTCAGATCCGGAAAGACTAATGCTCCGGCTTCGTAACTGGATGTGGTGATCGGCCGTCTTCGTTGAAACTCCGGCTACTCTTTAAAAGAGAGAATCCAGTCGACAATTTTTTCTGTATCCTCGCCACTTAATTCTGCATGCGGCGGCATGGCGCGGGTGTCACTCCACTGGCCGACACTTCCCTCTATGATTCTGCCGGAAAGCAGGGCCACTGTTTCGGGGGTGTCCTCGTAGCGTTCGGCGATACTGGCATAGGGTGGCCCCACGGACATCTCGTAAGGGAGGTGACAGGAGCCACAATCAAGGTTTGCGACCAGTTGCTCTCCGGACATTTCTTCCGTGGGAACCAAATGTCCCGCCTCAGGGACTTCGCCGGTCATCGCGTCGGCTTCTGTTTCGACCTGGTCGTCTCCAATCGGCATTATGGGGGTTTCGCTATAGTCAATTCTCGCCAACCCAGCGTCAGGATTGGCCGAAAACCAGCCACGCCCATACTCCAGCATGTAAAGCTTGCCGTCGGGCCCGGTCTCCATATCAATGACCGCATTGAACTCTGTTCCTCCCATAAAGGGTTCCATGGCGACATAGTCACCTTCCGGCGAGAGCGTAACCACTTTTACCCAGTTGCGGATCCAGTCATAAATGAACAGTTTGCCGTCAAAGTAGTCAGGAAGCCTGGTTGCTTGCGGATACAAGTCCGTATAGTAGACGGGGCCGGCCATGGCATTTCTTCCCCCGGTACCTACTTGTGGAAATTCCCCAGACTCCGTGTAGGGGTACCAGATAAAGGCAGGTTGCGCGGGCGGCAGCTCCCGAATACCGGTATTGTTGGGCGAATCATTGATCGGGTTTTGCGGGTCGAACTGCCGACCGGAGGTCCCGGTGGCATAATCGTATTCGTTGTAGGCGTAATTGTTGCCAACAAAAAATGGCCAACCAAAGTGCCCGGCTTCACGCGCCTGGTTGATCTCGTCATAGCCGATGGGACCTCGAGTGCCCAGGCTGTCTTCCCTGGCATCGGGTCCGATTTCCCCCCAATAGAGGAAGCCTGTTTTCGGATCAACGGAAATGGCATAAGGGTTTCGCGTTCCCTGTACATAGATCTCCGAGCGTGTCCCTTCCATCCCTTCGGGGTAGAGGTTCCCTTCCGGAATGGTATAAGACCCGTCCGCGTGAACCCGGATGCGCAGGATTTTCCCTCTCAGGTCGTTGGCATTTCCGGATGACCGGCGGGCATCATATTGTTCAAAACCTGGGCGAGCATCCAGGGGAGCGTAACCGTTCAGCTTGAATTCACCCTCTGGCTGATTAAAGGGTGTGGAGTTGTCTCCTGTGGACAAATAGAGCAGGCCGTCACTGTCAAAGGCGATGTCGCCACCCGTGTGACAGCAAATATTTCTTTGGGAATAAAGCTCAAGGACTACGGTCTCCGAGTCCATATTCAGTTCGTCGTTCTCATAAACAAACCGGGATAGTCGGTTTACAGCGGTGTCGATGGGACTGTAAAAGATGTAGACATAGCCGTTGTTTTCAAAATCCGGATCCTTTTCAATCCCGACAACCCCTTCTTCGGCGTTCACATCAGGGTCATCAGCTTCGAAAAAGACATCCAGAAATCCTGCCTGGCTCAGCTCGCCTGATTCGTGGTCGTACCTGAGTATTTCACCTCTTCTTTGAACGATGAGAATGTCCATATTTGGCAGGATCGTCATATCAATGGGCTCAAAAAGCTCGCCCGTAACCAGCATGGTTTTACTGAAATGACGCTCATCCGGTGCAGTCAAGTCCGGTTGTTCACTACTGCAGGAAGTAAAAACAAAGAGCGAAAGAAGTAAATACGAAAAAGGGTGCTTCAATGAGAATAGATGGCGCATGAAAATAGGTAACCGCTTTGTGAGTGTTTTAATCGGGCCAGAACAAGAAAAATATTACATTGAGCATTACTTTGCCACCCTTTATAGCCTGTTAGAGGGTTTTAGGTTCGCCCCTTGTCTTTTTTTATAACAATAATAAATTGAGGCAGGCATTAACTCTGCTTTTTGCTATTGCGCACCCTGACTGAGGAATGCTGAAAATCTGCATGCACGACTCTCCTGGCCATGCAGACTCAGATTTCTTACATTTTCCGTCCTTTGTGTCTAGAATACGGTTGCATGCACCGAGCCCGTCTAGTCTCTCTGCTGCCCGCGCTTATTGCTGTGGGTACCCTTCTGATCGCTGTTATGTTCTGGACGGCGCGCTCTACGCCTTCGCCTTCTGAAACAGGTCAGCCTGCACCGGCCAGTGTCCCGGCCATAAAAATCCAGACTGGTCACCATCAGCCTCTTGTAGCGACCCAGGGCAGGGTTCGAGCGCGTCACGTCATTGACGTGGTCAGTCGGGTAGGCGGCGAGATCAAGTCCGTCACGCCGCTATACAATACAGGTGCCCAATTCAAGCAAGGTGATCTGCTACTGAGCCTCGATAAAACCGATTACCTTAGCGCCCTGGCTCAGGCACGTTCACGACTCGCTGTCGCCGAGCAAGCTCTGGCGCAGGAGCAGGCCCGTGCCGAAGAAGCCAGGCGACGCTGGCAGGATCTGGGCAGCGAAGCAGCCAATGCGCTTTTTTTGCGTGAACCCCAGCTGGCTGCTGCCCGGTCGGAGGTTGAAGCAGCCCAGGCAGCGGTTGAGAAGTCCAAACAGGATCTTGCCTATACCGAGGTGCATGCGCCCTTCGATGGGGAAGTAGAAAATGTCATGGCCGACTTTGGTCAATATGTCCCGCCTGGTACGCCTTTGGCGACAGTGTACTCAAGTAACGAGCTGGAAGTGCGCCTGTCACTGACTGCTGAACAGCTGAGATCCCTGGGATGGCTGGATCATGCCGAACATGTCCCGGAAAACAGACTGCAGGCACGGATACGCTGGAGTGATGCGAAAGAAGGAGAGACAGTCGAACAGGCGGGCCATATTCGTAATATCGGTGCACAGATGGATGCCAGTACCCAGCTCTATCCGGTTTTTATCAATATCGGTGTGTCAGACAATAACGACACTCTGCCCAATCCCGGTCGTTTCGTGGAGGTCGAGCTGCGCGCCGAACCGCGAGCCAATACGGTTTGGGTCCCCGATACTGCTCTTTATGAACGCTCCCAGGTCTTGTTAATCCAGGAGAATCAGTTGGTCCCCAGGCAGGTCGACGTTCTTGCACAGACCGAAACTGAAGTGTTGATCGGGGGGCTGTCTGACGGGGATATTGTTGTAAGGCAACGACCTTTGTGGGTTCTACCCGGGCAACGCGTATCCCCCCTTTTTGACGAGTCTTCATGAAGGGACTGCTCGACTGGTTTGCCGATAACCACATCGCCGCCAACATTCTTATGGCTTTTTTGCTGGTGGGCGGCCTGAGTGCCTATGTTTCTCTCGATAAAGAAACCTTTCCGCCGATTGAAGAAGATATTGTACGGGTGACTGTGGCCTATCCGGGAGCTTCCCCGCGTGAAGTCGAGCAGCAGATCTGCATTCGCATCGAGGAGTCTCTGGAAGGGTTGCAGGGTATTCAGGAGTTGCGCTGTAGCGCCACGCAGGGCAGTGGCACCGTCGAGGTGGAAGTGGCAAACAATTATTCCATCGACAGCATGCTTAACTCTGTGAAGTCGCGCGTCGACTCCATTCTCACATTTCCGGTTGAAGCAGAGCGGCCCATCGTCCAGGAAGTACGTTTCCAGCAAACGACCATTAGTATCGCGCTCTACGGCGACGTTGACGAAGCCTCGCTCAAGGAATACGCCGAATCAATGAAAGAGGAGCTGTCTGTCAACCCGCAAATCCCGTTAGTAACGGTGAGAGGAACACGCAGGTATGAAGTTTCCATCGAAGTGCCTGAAGCCCGGTTGCGCGAATATGATTTGAGTTTGAGCGAGGTTGCGGATGCTATTGCTGCTCACTCGCAGACGGTGGCAGGTGGCCTTATCCGCGCTCCCAGCGGTGATATCCAGGTACAGGTTCGCGAGCAGGCCTATAACGCCAGGGACTTCGGTAACATTCCCGTTATAAGCGAGGACAATGGTGGTGATGTCCGGCTGGAAGATATTGCGATTATTCGGGACGGCTTTGTGAAGGAGGAGAAAATCTCCCGCTTTAACGGCAAGCGTGCCGCATTCCTGGATATTACCACTACTCAAAACCCGGATATCCTGGTAACAGCGCGTGAAGTACGCGATTTTATCGAGCGAAAACAAGTCGAATTACCCGACTCGATACAGATCACCACCTGGAACGATTCATCCCGTTACTTCAAGGACAGGCTCAATACCCTGATGCGTAACGGTGCCATCGGCCTGGTACTGGTGATGCTGCTGCTGTTGCTTTTTCTAAGACCGGCCATTGCCTTCTGGACGGCTGTCGGTATTGCGGTTTCTTTTGTGGGCACGCTTTTTTTGATGCCGGTGGTAGGGGCCTCAATCAACATGATCACACTCTTTGCCTTCATTCTGGTACTGGGTATCGTGGTCGATGACGCGATTATCATCGGTGAAAACATACACCGGGTGCACTCCAGAAGGGGTATTTACGGAATAGCCGGTTCCAAGCTTGGTGCGAATGAAGTAGCCAAACCCGTGGTCTTTGCCGTGACCACATCCATTGTGGTGTTCATCCCCTTATTTTTCCTGCCCGGTGATTTTGCCGTTTTCATGGGACCCATCGCCACCATTCCCATACTGGCGCTGGCTCTGTCGCTGGTGGAATCCTTGTTGATATTGCCTTCCCACCTGTCTTATTTAAAGCCTGAGCGGCCACAGCACCTGAAAAGCCGGTTACAGCGTGCGACACAGTATATAGCGCGCTCAATAGAGCATTTTGTCGTCTGCTACTACCGGCCTTTTCTACGTAAATGCCTGAACTACAGGATGCTGACCATCTCGGTTTTTTTCTCCATTTTCTGGCTGGTCTTCAGCTTATATGCGGGCGGCTGGGTCAAGTCGGCCATGATGCCTAATGTGCCGGTGGAAACTATCCGTACGTCCGTGACGTTGCCGGCCGGCACTCCTTTTACAGAGATTGAAAATATCAGTGAGCGTATCAGTAAAGCGGCTTACGAGGCCGAGGCCGAGTTGCAGATGGAAAATAACGAAAAACTGATCGAGGAATTCTTTGTTACTGCCTCGGGCAACTTTATCGAGACAATTGCCCAGCTCACTTCGCCTGAAGTGAGGGTGACTCCTTCGGCTGCATTTGTATCAGCCTGGGAAAAACATATCGGCGATTTGCCCCAGGCAGAACGTTTTAATGTGGCCGGTAGCATTGCGTTTGGTGGTGAAGCCGATATTGAATTTCAGCTCAACGCCCTTGATCTGGATAATCTTCAAGACGCGGCCGACTGGGTGAAAGAAAAGCTGGGCAGTTATCCGGGCATTTATAATCTGCGAGACACCCTGACCCAGGGGCGACCCGAAATGGTGGTCGAGCCAACGGCCGTGGCTGATAACCTGGGCATTACACCTGCGCTGCTGGGCCAGCAGATGCGCCAGGTTTTTTATGGCGAAGAAGTACAACGAATCCCACGTTTGCGTGAGGACGTAAAGGTCATGGTTCGCTATCCGGATGAAGAGCGGAATAACCCACAGACGTTGCGCGACCTGCGCGTACGCCTCCCGGATGGCCGTGCTGTGCCTTTCGACAGCGTAGCCAACACAAGATTTGTCGAGGGATTCGCCGAAATTAACAGAGTCGATGGCATGACAACGATCTCGGTAACGGCTGACTACGAGGACCAGGGTAATCAGACATCATCCTTCGTGGTGGATGCTTTTTTAAATAATCAAATAGGGGAATTCCAGAGCCGCTTCCCGGACGTCCAGTTAAGTCTGGAGGGCGCCCAGCGAGAGAACATGGAGTTCATGCAATCCATCATTCGATTCGGTTCACTGGCTATACTGGTCATCTATGGCCTGCTCGCCATAGAGTTTCGCTCCTGGTGGCAGCCGGTGATCATTTTGGCGGCCATCCCGTTCGGCTTTACCGGCGCTGTTATTTCCCACCTGTTGACAGGGCAGACGATAAGTATGCTGACGCTCATGGGCGTGCTTGCTGCAGCGGGTGTGGTGGTAAACGATACGCTTGTGCTTATAGACCGCGCCAACAATCTGCGCGATATAGGTTTTAGCCGCCACCACGCGCTCATACAGGCTGGCCGGGACCGGTTTCGCCCCATTTTCCTGACCACCATGACGACCTTCGTGGGTTTGACGCCCCTTATGATGGAGCAGAGCACCCAGGCGCAGTTTCTAATCCCCATGGCGAGCGCGTTGGCCTTTGGCGTTATGGCGGCTTCGGTCGTTACCCTTATTATGACGCCCTGCGTTTATTCCCTGGGTGATGACATTAGACTGGGCATGAAAGCCGGCATGGATCGATTATTTGCCAACAACGTCGCCAGAGACAGGTAAAAGCAGGCGGGAAGATACTGGTTAACACCAAAAACGTCGCCAGACAATCGGATATGCTGGCGACGTTTTTTGTCTTACTTTCAGTTCAGCCCGGGAAAATGGCTAATCGGCGATAGAGACGCTTCCCTGGACACCGGAGTGCGAGAGCCCACCAGAGCCTTGATTACCGACAATAAAATCACCTGTGATGTTGTGAACCCTGAT
The DNA here is from genome assembly GCA_965222065.1 of Pseudomonadales bacterium. Classification (GTDB taxonomy): domain Bacteria; phylum Pseudomonadota; class Gammaproteobacteria; order Pseudomonadales; family GM7GCV1; genus GM7GCV1. The sequence continues at coordinate 604,161 of OZ244933.1, read as the reverse complement.
GGAACCTGAGCCGTCATTCTCAATCACTACGCTGCCTTCAACATCCTCAATGTCAATGTTGCCTGAGCCATCACTTTCAATGGTGACATCACCAGTAATACTATCGATGGAAATATTTCCGCTGCCGTCTTCGTCAATGATAACCGGTCCGGAACGACGAATATCAATATTACCGGAACCGTCCCTGACCTTGACTGTGCCGGTAGCATTTTGAATGTCCAGGTTTCCTGAGCCATCAGTGACATCGGTGCTGCCTGTCACGCCGTTGATTGACAGGTTGCCAGAGCCGTCCTCAATTTCTATATTCCCGGCTACCGAGCGGATAGAGGTATTGCCGGAGCCATCAACCAGATCCAGGGAACCGGAAATGGTTTCTATGCTGGTGTTTCCCGAGCCGTCGACGATTTTCACGTTGGCCACATTGCGTACACTCATTTCTCCACTGCCATCGTTAATGTCCAGATCCATGCTGGCAGGCAAGACGATAGTGGTATCAATATAGGCGTAGTTGTTGAAGCTAAACAGGGAAGAAAAATTGGGGGTCACAGAGCGAATCTCGATCGTTTCGCTGTTACTGTCGTAGGTTAAATCGAGGTCCTCGATCGCATCCTTGTTGCCCGAGCAGGCAGTGGCGCGAACTTCAACCCGGTCAATTTGGTCGTTACCTTCGATAACAAGGTTTCCCGACTCCATTGTCAGTTCCAACAGCGTTTGTCCGTCCACGGGCACGTCAAATTCAATCGGTTTTTCAAATACACAGCGCTGGGCAAACGCCGATGTAGGAATCAGAAACAGGGCAAGTGCTATAAAAAGATAGTTTTTCATAAGGGTCCTCTTTGCCTGGACTGGTTACCAGGAATTATGTTGGAGGCGGCTATTGTTTGTCTTTCTCACAACCGACGCTTCTCAATTCCCGGGTTTAATAAGACAAATTCAAAATAGGCATAAATTTAACGAATCAATCATTCGAATACCGATTTCTAAATTCAGTGGGCGTCGTGTTTTGTGACTGCCTAAATGCCCGGTTGAAGGGTGAAAGCGATTTGTAACCAAGATCCAGGGCGATATTCACAATGGGTGTGTCAGTTTCTCTCAGCAAGATGAGCGATCGCTCGATTCTCAGGCTATTCAGGTACTGATTAAAATTATTGAATCCCAGTTCCCCGTTGATGACGCGTCTAACCCGATATTCGGGCAGTTTTAATTCAGCAGCCAGGCTTTGGATGGTGGCGCCGGGCCGGGTGTAAAACATGTTGTTTTCCATAACATCTTTCAGCAGGGCGACGATTTTTCTGGTGTCCTCATCTTCCTGAATAACGACCGGGCGTCCCGGGTTTTTACGTCGTCTGGGAGTGGATACCTCGATGGGCTGAAAGCTGTAAGAGAAGCTGTACGCATGCAAGAGAAACAGGCCAATGAACAAGGCTGAGGATTCCGCCACTTGCAGCCACAAGGGCGATTCGTAGGCAAACCAGAATCGGGCGATGATAGCGACCAGAAAATAACCACTGATTAATACACTGTAGAGTTTCCTTAGCAGCCGGCGAGGTTCGAGCAAATCATCGCCCAGATCCCGGACACACATATAGATAACATGAATGATCATGCCAATGGGAATAGCCCTGGCGACAATATCGAACAGGAGGATGTCCAAAAAGCTGTTGCTGACGGGGGTAGTAGCTATATCCGACAGGTACAAAATATCTTCCACCATGGACGGAAAAATATAGGCGAAACTCAGCCACCAAAAAGCTGGAGGTACCTTGCTGTCATCACTCAGTTGCAACCTGGTGTGTAACCACAACAGGGCGGGGATAGCGTAGGTGGCATTGAGAAGGAAAATTTCCAGCCAGACAGAACCCAGCCAGTCAACGCCCCAGCTCTCAAAACTAATGGGTAATACCAGGTAGCAGCACAGGCAGATACACAAGCCCAATCCGGCGGCAGAGTTGGGCAGGCGCGAAAGCAATTTCGCGTACTGGACGGCAATTGCCAGTGCCAGCCCTAAACTCAGCAGACGTATAAACTCATTAATTTCAACCATGTGGCTGGGCTCTATTTATATTGGGCGGTCTTTATTTTTTACACTGCATCAAATGCCTGGAGCAGGATTAGAGCAAATAAGCGTTTACTGCACTAGGCGATACCTGAAAATAATAGCGGCGTTTTAAAATCGTCAATTATTTTTATCATTCATTTGCTCATAACGCCTAAACGACAGGATTTTTAGCATGAATTTGCAAGTAGGCAGTCTTAAAGAGGGCATGCTAAAGTGACAAACGAGTAATTGAATCCTGGCAAAAAATAAGAGATAAGATGCCCAGAAAATTCAGAAATTTCTTCCTGGCGATATTTTTTTCATTACTGATTGTTATTGGGGCGAATGTTTTTGCACATAATCATGAAAATGTGCAAGAGACAAAAGCAGAATCCATGGCAGTCTTTGCTAATGATTTGCTGGAGTCTCTTCCAGGTTATCTTCGCAATCGCACTAATTACGAACTTTACGATGAAGAGCGTTTTAAGTGGGCCTTTATTCCCGATGTAATGTTTCCCCGGAATGGGTTGCCACTTAGGGAGATGAATGCGGAACAGCAAAAATATACCCGTGATTTATTAAAGGCAGGGCTCAGCCAACATGGTTACCTAACTGCTTCAGCGGTTATTGAATTAGAGAGAGTATTAAAGTTACTGGAAGCTGATGATCGCTGGCGTCGAGATCCGGAACACTATCGTGTCACCATATTCGGTGAGCCTGCTGCTAACGGAACATGGGCTTGGCGTTTTGAGGGCCATCATTTGTCATTGCATTTTCAGATTGTAGAAGGTGAGCTGACAGTTAGTACACCCACTTTCTTTGGCTCAAATCCTGCCCATGTCACAGAAGGGGCCCAAACTCCGACACAAGAGAACCAGCGTGTGTTGGCAGATCGCGAAGACACTGCCCGATCACTTGTCACTTCTCTGTCAAATGAACAACTTCGTCAGGCCCTTCTGCCTAATACCGTACCAAGAGATATAGTCACAGGTTCAAAATATCCTATTGATCCACTTGAGCCTGCGGGTATTTCTGTCAAACAGCTTAATGAAGTGCAGAAATTGATTTTGTATCAATTGGTCACGGTCTACACGTCAGTTATGACTGATGAAATTGCTACCAAACGGTGGGAAAAAATTGAACGGGACGGTTTTGAGTCCGTCACCTTTGCATGGGCTGGAGAGCTTGAGCTTGGAAAACCTCATTATTATAGGGTACAAGGGCCATCTTTCCTGATTGAGTACGATAATGTTCAGAATGATGCCAATCATATACATTCAGTTTGGCGCGACTTTGAGGGTGATTTTGGCGAAGACATACTTCGCCAGCACCATGCGGATTTTTCGCACGATTAATAAAAAGCTTTATATGAATAGCCAAAAATAATATTTGATATGGCTTTTTTAAGTCGGAAAATCAAAACAAATGGAAGGTCACTTATGTCAAATAGAAAAATAACGCGCCGCAAAGCACTTCAAGCTGCCGCTGGTGTAGGACTTATGGGGCTCGCCTCGGCAAAAGGCTGGACACAAATGTCGTCGCCCGCACAGGTGCCGGTGATCGAGTGGAACGCGCATATATTCAGCCCGAACACCTCTGCGTATCCCTTTCATCCCCAGAGAACCTATACACCGGATGTTTCAGGGCGTCCTGCGGATCCACTGGCCGCCTATATGGAGGGCATGGAAGAGCGGGGGATTGATCGCGCTGTGATTGTTCACCCCGAACCCTATGGCGATGACCACCGCCTGATTGTTGACTGCCTGAATCGTGAACCCCGGCTATTGCGTGGTACCAGCCTGTTTTATCCCAAAGACCCCGAAGCACCGCAAAAGCTGGAAGCCCTGGTCCGGGAGGCACCCCACATGGTAGCCACCCGATTCCATGCTCATCGTGGCAAGGAGGATTATCTGGACAGTTTTGATGATTCTGGTGTTCGCGCGCTTTGGGAAAAAGCGGTCGATCTGGGACAGATTGTGGAACTGCACATAGGGCCCAACTATGCCGCCCAAGCGGCCAAATTGATTCGGGAATTCCCGGGTAGCAAAGTACTTATTGATCATCTGGCCGAACCACATATGGGGACACCGGTCGAATTTGCCGATGTGCTCGATCTGGCGCAATACCCGGATGTCTATATGAAGCTGTCCGGCCTTAATCATTTTGCAGAGGACGCACCCTATTACGAAAGTGCACGTTCCTTTACCAGCAGGGTAATCAGCGAATTTGGCCCTGACAGAATGGTCTGGGGTAGCGGTGTACCAGAAATCGTTGATGTACACATGCCCAACTATACCGCGGCCGACCGGGCAAAAGTAAAAGGCGGAAATTTACAACGATTGCTTGACTGGGCTTAAAGCGGAGCATTTCTCTTGTCCGGGTTACGTCTTCTGGTCAGCACTACTACGATATTTGTGCTGGCATTTGGACTTGTCGCCTGTCAGGAAATAGAAAGCGAACCCCCTGATAATACAACCAGAGCTCAATCTCTAACCCATGCTCCAGACGCTGGAGTTGTTCCCTCATACCCGGTAGAAAACACCGGTGCTGATTGTGTTATTTCCCCCAAACTGGCTTATGCCGATCTGCCTGTTATTGAGGCGTTGCCTGACCCATTCCGCTGGATGAATGGTGAACAAGTCACCACAGTCAGCGAATGGCGCTGTCGTCGTGCAGAGATAAGTGCCCAACTGCAGCGCTGGGTATACGGTCACAAACCTGATCCTGCAGGAAAAGTGAGTGCTGAGACCGGCCCGAATAGCCTGACAGTGACGGTAAGTGACCAGGGCAATACCATTGAATTTACTGCTGATATCCAGTGGCCCACATCTGGTACTCCTCCGTATCCTGCCATGATCGGCATTGGTCCCCCGCGCCTGGATACAGATCAATTACTGGATATGGGCGTAGCGATTATCAACTTTCCCAATAATGAACTGGGCGCCCATGCGGGTCTGGAATCGCGAGGCAAGGGCCTCTTTTTTGAGCTCTATGGTGAGGACCAGGGGGCAGCATCTACCATTGCCTGGGCCTGGGGCATAAGCCGATTGATAGATGCGCTGGAGCAGTTAGACAACCTGGCGATTGATCCCGCAAGGCTTGGGGTGACGGGCTGTTCCCGCAACGGCAAGGGGGCAATAGTGAGCGGGGCGCTGGATGAGCGTCTGGTGCTGACAATTGTGCAGGAAAGTGGTTCCGGAGGCAGTGCTGCCTGGCGGGTGGCTGATGCCCAGCTGGACCGTGGTCAAAATGTGCAGACGGCGCGCCAGATTGTTACCGAGAACACCTGGCTGGGGACAGATTTTGAACAGTTCGGTGAAAGCGTGCCCAAATTACCAGTCGATAATCACGAGCTTTTGGGGTTGGTTGCTCCGCGCGGGTTGCTGCTTTTGGAAAACACGGGCATTGAATGGCTAGGCAGCGAGAGTGCCTGGACGTCGGCGCTGGCAGCGCGTGAAATTTATAACGCGCTGGGTGTCCCCAATAATATGGGGGTTACCCAAGTCGGTGGGCATCGCCATTGTGTTCTGCCGGAGTCACAACAACCGGCCGTAGATGCCTTTGTTAAAAGGTTTCTGTTGGGTGAGTCGGTGGACACGGCAATTGTGGAAACCGATGCTGGCTATACAGCCGACTACCAGCGCTGGATTCCCTGGACAACGCCTGATTTAACGCCAAAGTAGGACAGACAAATAGTAAGTCCGGTGTTGACCCGGAGCTTTTTAGGTTTGGTAAAAACAACTTGTCATTATGTATTTTTTGAATAGAGAGAACACAGAATGGATCGCAGAACATTTCTTGCTGCCACCGGGGTGGCCATGATGAGTCGACCGGCAAGTGCAGGCTGGAATGAGTCCGGCATTGATGCGGCAGCCGCTGAAATGAGGTCCTGGGTGGAAGATGGCCGCGTGGAAGGTGCGTCGATTGTGTTACGCCAGCGTACGCTGACCGGGTCAAATGAGGTTGCGCTTGATTTTGGCACAGCCCGGGGTGACGAACCGGTGTTTCTGCTGGCCTCAATCTCCAAGCCCATGACAACTGCGGCCGTCATGACACTGGTGGATGAGGGTGAGCTCAGCCTAGACGATACCGTGAACAAATTTTTCCCTGAATTTACCGGCGAGAACCGCGAAAAAATTACCCTTCGACAATGTCTGAGCCACACCAGTGGATTACCCGACATGCTGTCCAATAACGAGCAACTGCGGATCGATCATGCGCCACTGGACGAATATCGAAAGGGCGCTTTTCAGGCCCCGTTAAAATTCGCACCAGGTACGGATTCCGCCTATTCCAGTATGGGCATTCTTATTGCCGCAGAAATTGCCGAGAAAATTTCCTGTAAACCTTTTGGTCAATTTATCGACGAGAAAGTTTATCGCCCACTGGGAATGAGGCGTACCTCGATGGGGCTTATGGGGCGGCCCAACGATGAAACCGTACAAAATCAGGCCGCGCCGGCCGGGACAGAAGAGGGCAAGCAAACCTGGTTATCATGGAACTGGAACAGTCAGTATTGGCGAGATCTGGGGTCGCCCTGGGGTGGCGCACTGGGTCCGGCGGCCGATGTTGCCCGGTTTTATGAGGAATTCCTGCTAAAGCGGGGAACGATTCTCAAACCGGAAACCGAGGCGCTGATGCTCACCAACCAGTCGCCCCCGGGTGTGGCGCCCAGAGGCCTTGGTTTTGGTATCGGGTCTCGTGTCGGCGCAGAAACCACTGGCCCCAACACCTTTGGGCATAACGGTTCAACAGGGACCCTGTCCTGGTGCGATCCGGATACCGGCACGATCTGTGTGGTGCTGACCACGCTATATGCGGCAGCCGTTCGCCCTCATCCCACTCAACTGGTCTCCGAGCTGGTAGGAAAAGCCGTTTCCTAGAGTAGTTGGGTAGAGGTGGCAACCTGGTTTACTGCTTCCACACCCAGACGTTCACGTAACTGGGTGAGATAAAGGCTTCTTGGCGTCACATGCTGGCCGATCGACTCCATATAGCCGTTTTCCAGTGTCGGATCCTGGAACCGGGTATTGAAGATGACTGCATTTAGCCCGATATGTCCAAAGGCGTAATTCTGCGCCGTTGGCGGTTTTTGTATCAGGAAGTTTCCCTCGCAGTTCCAGAACACGGTATTGGCTCCGGCCCAGCCAATGCTTATGTCCTTCCAGAACCTGGCCGTGAGAGGAGCCTGCACATTATCGTACAGGGTCCCTGTCGACCATCGTTCATGGGGCTCACTCGATGAAAATTCACGGGTGGCCACACAATCCAGGAACACATTGCCACTGCCTGATGGCTGTCCTGTCACAAACGAGTGACGTCCTTCATCGGAGTGGCAGCGCTGCACAAGTGCGAGCTGTCCTCTCAGGCCAAATGTAAACCTACGCGCCCCCCAGACCCGTGAAACCGGCTCGCGCGACACACAATCCTGCACCGTAATCCATTTGGAACCGCTTTGAGTTCCCACCATGCTGTAAACAAAGTGCATGGCAGTGACGTGCCGTACCCAACAGTTTTTGGCGTTATCAAAGGTGATGAAGTTACGGTACTGGTCTTCGTCAGCGTAATATTCCTCGGCAACAAAATCAGGACGATCCATATTGCCGTATTCCGTAGAGCGAACCATGGGATCGAATTCTGCAATGCCACGCAGGTTTTCCACCCCCACATTCTCGATACGTCCACCGTCTTCATACTTCGTGATGTCACCACCACCCCAACGCTGTTCAATGGCGCAGGTGATGGGTGCATCGATTGTAATCCTGTCGACCTGGACATCGACGATGGTTCTATCCCAGTCGACACTGAAGGGATCCCAGTGGGTGCGCGGGGTGTCGCCATCCATACCAACCGTTTCAATCCAGTCCTGGTTGCCATGACGGCGCACAATCACTTTGTCGCCGGGGCGGAAGCGTCGAGCGGAATTCACCCTGAATTGGCGAGACCCGACCGGAACATAGTCATCGGTAATGGACTGTCTTGTGTTTTCCTGTGGGATCGCACCCGACTCGCCGCCGATTTCAACAAGGGTTTTCCCGCGAGTATCTTCCGGATTGCTGGTGCGATTTCCAACCAGGATCGTACCGCTGTCTTCCATGCCTTCGCCACGCAGCACAATACCGCTGGCCTGGAGTTTCAGTGGCTTTGACAGAGGGTAGTAGCCTGCTTTCAGCAATAATGTGCCACGAAAGCCATCGGGCCCCAACGGCAGCGATGAAAGCCGGTCGATGGCGGATTGCAGATTTTCAGCGTTATCGCCGGTGACCGGCCAAATGGTTTCCCGGACAGGTACCCGGGGAATTCCCACGCCGCCACCCTGATATCCGGCATGAGAGGCATCAATGATGGTATTCCCCTGAGTGTCTGGAACATAAACGAGCTTGCCATCGACACCTGGGTAGACCTTTGATGTAGTTGGAGAAAGCGCATTTACCCTGGTCCATGGTAGAAGCGCCGGGACAGACGCCAGTTGCAGGGCTTTTCGTCGGGAAATTTTTGTCTTCATTTGATTCCTTGCCTTTGGAAAGCGAATGGTACTTTTTTAGGGAGAAAGACTATCGTAACCTGCACATTTCTGCGAGCCGGGAAATAGTCTGTGCAGGTTTTGGTTAAGGTTACCCGTATCAGGACAAGTGGTCGGCGGAATAATTGACGTATATCAAGGAGCATAAAACTGCGTCAGAATAAGCTCTGCTTTCAGTGGATAAAGGCTGGGAGAATACGGTGTGAAAATACTGTTTTTGGGCGGTACGGAGACGGTTACAGGTTCCAGGTTCCTGGTTGAAACCGGGAATACGCGGGTTTTGGTCGATTGCGGTCTGTTTCAGGGATATAAGTGGTTGCGCCAGCGAAACTGGCAACCGCTGTCCTTGGATGTAAATGCCCTGAACGCGGTCCTGCTGACACATGCCCATCTCGATCATTCCGGCTATATTCCCAGACTCTACCAGCAAGGCTATCGCGGGCCGGTCTATACCCATGCGGCGACTCGTTCGCTGTGTGAAATCCTGCTTCCCGATAGCGGGCACATCCAGGAAGAAGATGCCCGCTTTCTTGAGCGGCATAAACTCAGCAAGCACGAACATCCCGAACCTCTCTATGATCAGCGCACTGCTGAACACAGCCTGGAGTTGTTTGACCCACTGGCTTTCGGCGAGAAGCTGAACGTTGGGGATATTTCGGTAACTTTTCAGCCTGCTGGTCATATTCTTGGTGCCGCCAGCATTATTGTGGAGGCAGAAGGCAAACGGGTGGGTTTTTCCGGTGATGTCGGTCGACCCGAGGATATCCTGATGTATCCGCCGTCTCTTTTACCTGAACTGGATCTGCTTGTACTGGAGTCTACTTACGGCGACCGCCGTCACCCGGATACGGACCCCTGGGAAGATCTGGCAGCCATCGTCAATGCGACGGCCGCTCGCGGCGGTGTGGTCATGATTCCCAGCTTTGCCGTAGGGCGGGCGCAACTACTGCAACATATGTTGGCGAAGTTAATGGATGATCGGCGTATTCCGGAATTGCCCATCTTTCTGGATAGCCCCATGGCGATTGATGTTTCCGGCATCTATCACCAGTACGCTGAACAGCACCGCCTGACTGATCATGATCTCGGGCGCATGGTTGCCCGCGTTACCTACACTCATAGTGTCGAAGAATCCAAGGCGCTGTCGGAGCTGAGCTATCCCCATATCATCATTGCTGGCAGTGGCATGATGGCTGGCGGCCGAATTCTGCACCATATGAAACGCCTGCTGCCAAACCATCGAAACAGTCTGTTGCTGACAGGGCACCAGGCCGGTGGTACCCGCGGGGCTCATCTCCTGGGTGGAGGCGAAACGGTAAAAATCCATGGCGAATACGTACCGCGCAAGGCGCAGTTGGCGGTGATTAATGGGTTGTCGGGCCATGCTGACTACCGTGAATTGGGTCGCTGGCTAAATGAATCGGGTTTGCCTGCAAAGACTCCGGTTCGTCTGGTGCACGGTGAGCCGGAGTCTGCCGATGCGTTGCGCTTATATCTTCAGGATCACGGTGGTTACCATGCCGAAGTGCCTGAATACAGATCTATACTGACTTTGTAGATCAAATGACTGCCTGGAAAACTGAGTCCGGGAATCGTCCCGAACGGAAGGAGGGTGCCATGCACCAGAGGGAATACGGTTTATACACTTTACTGTTTTTGTTTGTGCTCGCCTGGGCAGGACTTGTGATAGCACAAAATCCGCATGCCCAACTCCCCGACGATCCGGCTGTGTGCAATGCTTGCCACCAGCCCGATTCCCTGGGTTACCATTGGCTTGGCAGTGCCCATGAACAGGCCGAAGTGCCCTGTACCGCCTGTCATACCGATCTCGCAAATCCTGAACCTGATCAACACCGGACCCTGCAGACCGGGGTTTGTCTGGACTGTCACACCCGAGTCCGTGCTGATATCCAGCGTCCCTTTGGCCACCCTGTCAGGGGCGGACAAATGCAATGTACGGATTGTCATAGTCCCCATGGTGGCCCGGGTCTGGCGGATCTCAACCATTCTACGGTCAATGATCAGTGTCAGCAGTGTCATGCTGAAACGCGAGGCCCCTTCCTCTGGGAGCACGCCCCGGTTACTGAAGACTGTGGCTACTGTCACCAGCCTCACGGCAGCAACCACAAGGCGTTGCTACAAGCCCGGACGCCCTGGCTTTGCCAGCAATGCCATATAGCACCGTTTCACCCAAGCAATGCCGAGAGCGGCCTGGGTGTCCCGCCGCGCGGTGCGTCATCCAACATGCTGGGACAGGACTGCAGCAATTGTCATATCCAGATTCATGGGTCAAATCATCCCTCGGGAGCAGGGTTGACGAGGTAATGTATGGAGAGCATACGTAAAACTGATTTCCGGTATCGAATGTGGTCAGGTGCCAGAGCCATCCCACTATGGGCCATTGCCTCGTTGTTTTTATTGAGCAATCCAGTGTGGGCCGAGGAAATTACAGGCACCGCCGACTTGAACCTTGGTCTGCTTACTGACAGTGCCCCCCGAGACACCCGTATTGATTTCCGGCTGCTCGTCGAAGACGGTGATCAACAATCCCTGGAGCTGCATTACCTGCAGAACCCCGCCGATGGTCCTAGAGTTGGTCAAACACCCTATATACGCAATGGCTCCGACTACCGGCTGTCTTCCAACTGGACGGCCACCGGCAACAGCACAGCGGGATTCAGTCAACTGCAAGAGAGCCTGAACCCCATCGACCTCTGGCGGGAACGTCGTACACTCAAGCTCAGTTATCACCGCGCTCTGGATCCCGATTGGCGGTTGACCGCCAAGATGCGACGAGACCAGGTGGATGGTATTCGGGCGTTGGGAGCTGTCACTGGTGCCACTGGCGGCAACGTTCGTGCTGTCATGCTGGGTGCGCCCATCGATCGCGAAACGCATACACTGGAATTGGGAATTGGCCATAACACCCAGCGTCATCGTTGGAACCTGAGCTACCTGGGCTCTTTTTTTGATAACGGTTATGACCGCCTGACCTGGGACACAGCCTTCGATGCCCATCCGCAATGGGGGGCTGGAACGGGTTATCCGGATGGCCGTAACCAGATGGCAACAGAGCCCGATAATCAGGCTCACCAGATACGGGCACTCAGCCACTGGACACTTGCGCCCCGAACCCGATTGCTCATTGACGGAACGCTGGGACGGCATAGCCAGGACCAGGGATTTCTTCCATACACGATTAATGAAACCCTGGTTGTATCAGAGGCCTTGCCACGTGACAGCCTGGATGGCCGGGTTGATATTACCCGCCTTAATTTGCGCCTGACCCATAACGCGGGTACAGGGCTCCATCTCACCGGGCGGATGACTTACCAGGACAGGGATAACCAGACACCCGTAGAGGCCTACCAGCGGGTGCGCGGCGACGTGACTGATCAACAGGCACTGCCAGACGCCCGTCTCAACCGTCCTTATAGCCGTACTCGTCAAGAGGTTTCCCTGGATGCCAATTACCGGCTTGACCGGGATTTGCGCTTGCAGTTGGGGCTTTCACAGGAAACATTGAAGCGGGATTATTCAGAGGTTGCTGAATCAGACGAGCAGGAGCTTCGCCTGGGCGTGAGCAGCACCCGGTTTGATTCCCTGGCACTGTCCCTGGATTATCGGTATTTGCGTCGCCGAGGTGATGACTATGTGGGTAATCGGCCTCTGGTAGCAACCCATCTGCCGGGAACTATTGGTGAGGACGATTTTGAAAATCATCCCTTGCTGCGCAAGTATTATCTGGCTGATCGGGACCGCCAGCAGTGGCAAGCTCGGGCAGACTGGTACATAAGCCCCAGTGTCAGTCTGGGGCTGGCTGCCGCTTACAATGAAGATGATTATCCCGGAGGATATTTTGGTCTGCAGCGATCCGATATGACGTCGACGACAGCAGATCTCACCTATCATCCTTCAGATAATCTTGGGCTGAGTGCCTACATAGGACAGGATAATTACCGCACCGATCAGCGGGGACGTTCGTTTCGTGGCTATGTTCCGGCGGATGCCGGCGATCCGATGCGGAACTGGCAGGTCTCCGCCCGTGATCAATATACCAGTGCCGGTTTCAATCTGGACTGGGACGAGGTAGTGCTACCTTTCGGACAGTGGCGACAAGAAGTGGACGTCGAGCTAAATATCAGCCGATCTCGGGCCGAAGGTCGCTACCATACGGAGGTAGGGGCTGCGTTGATGTCAGCACCCTTGCCGACGGTCACTTCGGACTTTGATCGAATTGAGACCAGTGTAAGGTATGCATTGAATGATCGGGCCTGGGTATATCTGGCACTGGAGTGGGAGTACTATCGCAATCGGGATTTTGCCTGGGACGGTGTCGCTCTGGATGCCATGAATGGTGTCCTCCTGATGGGTGATGGTGGTGCTGGCTATCGTCAGACTTGGGCTTATTTGGGCTATCGTTATCAGTTCTAGGAGAGCATTTTGCGCTATTCGGTAACTGTCTATCGGCGACTGGTCTGGCTGCTGGCCTTTCTGCCGGGGCTATTGATGTTGCCATTCCTCCAACAGGCGGATATTTCTACCGCTCCGGCCTGGTTGAATATCCTGGGTCGCCTGACCGGGGTCTGGGGGTTATCTTTTATGTTGCTGGCTGCCGCTCTCTGTTGCCGCGTCCCTGGCTTTGATCGCCCGTTCGGGGGGTTAACCAAACTCTGGCAGCTTCATCATCGACTGGCTGGAGTCGCTTTCCTTTTTTTGCTGGCGCATCCTCTTTTGCTGGCTTTTGCCTCAACAGGAATCTCCCTTGAGGCCGCTGTCTCTACACTCTTTTCCAGCAATGCCCCGGTGATTTGGGGCTGGGTAGCATTGCTTTCTCTCATGCTCTTCATGGCGCCAAGCTTCGGGTTCTTTGGTGATCCGGAATATCAGCGCTGGAAGTTCCTGCACCGGTTAAGTGGTGTCGCCGTTGTATTCGCTTTAGTGCACACACTGATGCTGGCCCGCACCTGGCCCGACTGGCTGAACATAACAGTTTGGACAGTATTGGCCACGTTGGCCCTGACGGCTCTCGCGTACCGATGGGGATACGCACGCTGGCAAGGCAGACAGCCGTATCGGGTCGCTGATGTAGCGCATCCGGCAAGGGATGTGGTGGAGCTGACCCTTAGGCCGGAAGGAAAACCGTTGCGTTATCAGGCGGGACAGTTTGTCTATCTGACACCCTGGACACCCGGCGAACCAGGTCATCGGGAGGAACATCCCTATACTCTCTCATCTTCTCCCACAGAGCCAGATTTGAGGATTGCAATTAAGGATCTGGGTGATGCCAGCCGCGCGTTACAAACTGTTGCCCTGGATACATATCTGTGGGTCGAGGGTCCCTATGGCAATTTTTTTCCGCATAAGCCATCAGGTCCGGAGTTGTGGATTGCTGGTGGCATAGGAGTCACCCCTTTTCTGGGGAGAATCAGGGAGGCTATTAGCCGGGGACAAACCCTGCCAGTTCACCTCATAGACTGTGTTCAGGATGAAACCCGGTTTCTATTTGGTGAGGAGCTTGAGGCGGAGTTTGCCCAGTGGCCGGATAGTGGCTTGAGTGTGCATTATTTTTACCGGGAAGGGCCTCTTGATGCGGACTATATTGAGAAAGTCTGCCCTGACTTCCGCACGCGACAGATTTATTTGTGTGGGCCATTACCCCTTTTGGAGAAGGCCCAGGAGATCTTGACTGACTGTGGTGTGCCGTCCCATCGTATTGTTTCTGAAGAATTTGTGTTGTTGTAAGCAAGAGGGCATAGCGCAAAATAATGCCCATTCCTGGCTTGTTTCAAGGAGAGTGTAGAAATGAAAAAAACAGCGTTTGCCGCCTTCGTTGCCTTTTGGTCTTCTGTGGGAACCCTGGTCATTGCATCAATGATGCTCCCCTCAATGGCCCAGGAGAGCGATACAGTCTATCGCCTTGAGCAAGTGGCCGAACATAACCAGTCAGACGACTGCTGGATGGTTATTGAAGGCCAGGTTTACGATCTGACAGATTATTTGCCCATGCATCCAGCACCACCAGCAGTGATCACATCATGGTGTGGGCGGGAAGCTACTGAAGGCATGAGAACCAAGGGCTATGGAAGGGATCATAGCGAGGCAGCCTGGGGTCTGCTGGAGCCCTACCGGATCGGTCAACTGGCGGAAGAATAAACGCTTCTTGCAAGCTCCTGTACATGCCGGGATTTCGGCAATTGGGGATGTGCACGGCGTTCTCTGATGCTCAGACACTCTTATGGGCAATAGATCCTTCACCTTTTCTTCGCCTGAATGCGAGCCGGACCTGTTTTTCAATTTCAATGATGGTAAATAGCGCAATACCAACACCCACAATTAACAAGCCGTCCATAAAAGAGACGGTCCGGGTTGCAAAGACTGTTTGTAATGGCGGCAGGTAAGTAATGGCAAATTGTGCGGCCGTAATGAGAATAGCGACAGACCAGATAATTTTCGTTCCGCGCACCGCTTTCCAGGTCAGCGAAGTACTGTAAATATTGCGGATGAAAAACAGCGTGAAAATTTCCATCACGACCAGCGTGTTCAGTGCGATCGTACGGGCAAGCTCAACTGGGTAATCTCGATCGATCGCGTAATAGTAGGTGCCAAATACGCCACAGAGAAAGAGAAAGGATACCAGCACGATATACCAGGCCAGCTCCCCGTTAAGCAGTGGCTCATTGCGCGCCCGTGGCGGGCGAAGCATGGTATTTTCTTCGGTGGGCTCAAAGGCCAGGGCAATGCCGAGTGTTATCGCCGTAATCAGGTTGATCCACAGAATCTGAATAGGCGTGATTGGCAGTGTCATACCCAGCAACAAAGCCATAATAATGGTCATGGCCTCACCAGCATTGGTAGGAAGCGTCCAGCTGATAACCTTTTTCAGGTTGTCGTAGACAGTACGACCCTCTCGTACGGCAGCAACAATCGACGCGAAGTTATCATCGGCCAATACCAGGTCGGCCGCCTCTTTTGCTGCTTCACTGCCTTTACCTCCCATGGCGATTCCTGCATCCGCACGTTTGAGGGCAGGTGCATCGTTTACTCCATCCCCGGTCATGGCCACGGTCATGCCATGAGATTGCAGGGCCATAACCAGTCGCAATTTATGTTCGGGGCTGGTTCGGGCAAAAATGTTGCAATCAAGTACCGCCTTGCCCAGGGCGGCGTCATCCAGATTGTCGAGATCTGTTCCGTTAAGCACTGTTTCCGGGTTCTGCAAACCCATCTGCCTGCCGATTGCTGCAGCGGTTTGTGTGTGGTCACCGGTGATCATTTTTACAAGAATGCCTGCGTTATGACATTCAGCTACAGCTGAAACTGCCTCAGCACGGGGCGGGTCAATCATTCCCACCATGCCAAGTAATGTCAGTGAGCCCTGCACATCATCATGTTTCAGGGCGCCATATTGAGACGTGACTGGTTTCATGGCAAATGCAAGTACACGCTGGCCTAGCGTGGCGATCGAATTTGCCTCAGCATTCCAATAATCTGTATTCAGGGGCTCAGCGGTGCCATTAATGCCGCGCTGGTTTTCGCACATGGTCAGAATCTGCTCCGGTGCTCCTTTGACGAATATAAATCCCTGGCGCTCAGGGTTGTGGTTCAGGGTCGCCATAAAGCGATGTCGTGCATCAAAGGGTATGGCGTCTGTACGTGTCCAGGAGGACGGCTCCTGCTGAATGTCTATATTCATTTTTCCGGCAAATGCCAGAAGAGCTCCCTCCATGGGGTCACCTTCCACCGTCCAGGTGCCCTGGTGTTCATGTAACGACGCGTCATTGCAAAGCACAGCGGCACGAGCGAGTTCTTCCAGCGTGGCATGTTCTGTGGGACAGGCTGTTGCATTTTCCATCCTGAGCGCGCCTTTGGGTTCGTAGCCGTTGCCTTCCAGGGAAAACCGATGCTGTGAGGTAAGCACGGAAGCCACCATCATTTCGTTACGAGTCAGGGTGCCGGTTTTATCTGTGCAGATCACAGAGACGGAGCCTATTGTTTCAATGGCCGGCAATCGTCGAACGATGGCGTTGCGTCGGGCCATGGCCTGCACGCCGATTGCCAGGGTGATGGTTAGCACAGCAGGCAAGCCTTCAGGAATCGCTGCCACGGATAATCCCACGACCGCCATGAACATGTCGGTAAAATCGTAATGTGCGACAAAATAACCAAAGGCAAGCAGAACCAGTGCAATAGCCAGAATCAAAAGGGTCAGCCATTTGGCAAAGGCATTCATCTGGGCGACCAGTGGCGTTGTCAGGGTTTGTACTTCTGATAAAAGGTTACTGATTCGGCCTATCTCTGTGTCAGGGCCGGTGGCAACCACCACACCTTTACATTGACCGCTGGTCATGAGGGTGCCGGAGAATACCATGCAAGACCGGTCTCCCAGCGGCAAATTGGCATCCACCGGATGGGACTGTTTTTCCACAGGAACGGATTCGCCAGTTAGTATGGCCTCCTGAACCGATGCGCTGTGAGCAGATAATAACCGGAGATCGGCGGGAACTTTATCGCCTGCTTCAAGTAACACAATGTCGCCGGGAACCAGCTCTTCGCCGTCCACTGTAATACGCTTGTTATCACGAATCACCCTGGCTTTGGGGGCAAGCATATGACGAATGGCGTTCATTGCCTCTTCCGCTTTGCCTTCCTGGATAAAGCCGATAAGTGCATTGGCAACAATTACTGCAAGTATTACACCTGTATCGACCCAGTGACCAAGCAAAGCCGTAATGACAGCAGAGCCGATGAGCACATAAATCAAAATGTTGTGGAACTGCAACAGGAAGCGTATGAAGGGACTTCGCTGGGCCGCCTGGGGCAGAAGGTTGGGGCCATGGGCAGCCAGCCTTTCTTTGGCTTCCCCCTGGCTTAGCCCTTTGCCAGAGCTTTGCAGTTTCTCAAGAGCAGCTTCGGCGGAAATACTGTGCCATACGATCTGATCGACGGGCGTATTAACTTTTTGCATACTTGTTTCTCATGGTTAGCATGCTGTGTCCTTTTAAAATACAGGTCTATTGCTACATAACTGTGGAGTAACAGGATAGATTATTTTTCTGCTCCGGGAGAGGTTTGCTTACGTTGGACCAGCAAAAACACAATTTGCCAGCGGAATTAGGTAATCTTCGTCTTTGTGGCAATTCATTGATTTATATACACCGGCATGACCTTTCCCATCAGCACCCACCTCTTTTCTCTCTTGAGGGAATTTCGCAATAATCCTTCCGAGGACTGGGTATCTGCAACCATCGTGACCAAGCAGCGCTCCAGCTACCGGCTTCCCGGAGCGATGATGCTGGTTAATCCGGATGGGCTGAATCTGGGTTTGGTCAGTGGAGGCTGCCTGGAAGCGGATATCCGTCTACAGGCACGCAAGGTTTTGGCCTATAACGAAGCGCGTTGCATTCTTTATGACAGCATGGATGAAGACAACATTGCGGCGGAGCTTGGCCTGGGATGCAACGGACGTGTCGAAATTCTGGTGCAAAAACTGGAAACGGCCCATCAACAGTTGCTGCACGCACTTTGTGCCCGTATGGAAGCTGGAAAAGACAGTTACTTGCTGCATTGCTATGGCAGTGAAACGCCAGAAGACCTGAATGCGCTGGTTTTGCTTGATGAAACCGGCGTGGTGCTTGCCAATGCCACACAGGCAGAAATCCCAGAAATTCATCTAGACATGCTTAACCTTCGCCACCAGATGATTTTTGAGGCGGGTCGTAGCTGGTCGCTAAGCCAGTACCGCCCGCCAATCAATCTTTGGGTGTTTGGTGGGGGCGTTGATGCCCGGCCCGTTGTCAGCTTGGCAGCATCACTCGGTTGGCGAGTTACCCTGGCGGATCATCGTGCTGCCTATGCCCGCGAAACCGATTTTCCCCATGCGGAAACAATTTTGCGGCAAAAGCCCGAAGAGTTTGACGGGCAAATCAATGCCGACGCCGCACTTTTAATGACGCACAACCTTAATCTGGATGCCAGCTGGCTGTCGCGTTTGGGCGACGTTAACTCGTTGCGCTACGTGGGTATTTTGGGGCCTGTTGATCGCAAGCAGGAAGCCATTGAAATTGCCCAAATTAACCCGTCTTCGGATTTGCTGAACATTTTGCATGGCCCTATGGGCTTTGATATTGGCGGGGATATACCGGAGTCGATCGCGCTCTCCACACTTGCACAATGCCACCAGGTATTATTCGACAAGGAACGTCGGCGAGCCTGATGAATAATCTGGCCATGGTTATTTTGGCAGCCGGAGGCTCCCGCAGATTCGGCCAGTCCAAACAGCTTGCGGATATCAATGGAATGCCCATGTTGCAGCGAGTGGTTGATCAATGTCTGCAGGTGAAATTCCAGCACTTGGACTTAGAAAGTATCGACCTGTTCGTTACCCTTGGCGCGTACTCCGACCAGATACAAGCCAGCGTCGAGTTTGGCCGAACCCGGGTAGTTTTTAATCCCGATTGGTCGGATGGAATCGGGACAACCATAGCCTTTGTCGCCAATCAACTGGAAAGCAAATATGAGGGACTGATGTTTATCGCCGGGGATCAACCACTGGTTCGTTCTGCACAGTTGAGCGCGATGATTGAACGTTGGCAACAAAACCCGGACCGGGTCTGTTGTGCAAAATACAATCATGTATTGGGCATTCCCGCCATTTTTCCCAAAAGGTTATTTCCGCATCTGCAGGCATTGCAGGGCGACCGTGGTGCCAAACAATTACTGCTGGCAGAGAGAGGCAAGCTGCAAACGTTTCCTCTCCCGGAAGCAAAAACTGATATTGACCGCCCGGATGATTTAAGAAAAATCCTCAATTGACCAACAGATAACTGCGCCAAGCCGAGGATTTTGTCATACTAAACTGTATACGGTTGGGGCAGCTTGTTCCTGATATCTAAATAAGACGCCAAGCCACACCTGTTTTGACCTGGGGAGAAAACAATGAAACTCAATGTAAATGGCAACACCGTGGAGGTCGATGTTGAAGGCGATACTCCTCTCTTATGGGTTCTGCGAGAGCATCTTGGCCTAACCGGTACCAAGTACGGCTGCGGTATTGCCCAGTGCGGCTCCTGTACTGTACATATCGACGGAGTGGCGCAGCGTACCTGTGTTTACCCGGTCAACGCGGTGACTGAAGACCAGGAAATCACCACCATTGAGGGGCTGGGACAGGAAGAAACTCACCCGGTACAGGAAGTCTGGGCCGAGCTGGATGTTGCCCAGTGTGGATATTGCCAGACCGGTATGATCATGGCGATTTCTTCGCTTCTGGAGCAAAACCCGACACCAACGGACGACGAAATCCGCACCCAGATAAGTAATATATGTCGTTGCGGTACTTATCCCCGTGTGCTGGAAGGCGTCAAGCTGGCAGCGGAACGCATCAACGAGAACCAGGGTTAAGGAGCAGCCGTTATGTCTATAAACACTCAGTCGAAGGAACAGGAAGGCAAGTTGCTTAGCTCACGACGTGGATTTTTAAAAGGGGCAGGTGCGACCGCCGGTGCCTTTGTATTTGGCTTTTCTTTTCCCCTGGATCAAAAGGTATTTGCCCAATCGTCTACACCAGGTGACGAAGTCAATGCATGGGTAGTGGTTCAGCCCGATGAAACGGTCCTTATTCGTATTGCCCGTATTGAAATGGGGCAGGGGTCATTGACCGGTCTCGCCCAGCTTGTCGCCGAAGAACTGGAATGTGATTGGGACAAAGTGTCCTTTGATCTGGTCAAGCCGGGTGAAAACCTTGAGCGCAATAATATCTGGGGAAATCAGGCCACGGGTGGTTCTACAGCGATTAGAGGCTCTCATGAATTCCTGCGGCGCGGTGGCGCTGCGGCAAGAGCCATGCTGGTACAGGCTGCTGCCGGGCAATGGGGCGTGGATGCATCCAGCTGTTCCGTGTCCAAAGGCGTGATTACCCATGATTCAAGTGGTCGAACCACCACCTATGGTCAGGTGGCTGGGCTGGCAAATGGCATGACGCCTCCCGAAAATCCAGAACTGAAAGACCCGGCTGACTGGGAAATTATCGGCAAGCCGGTCAAGCGTCTGGACACGCTGGACAAACTCGATGGCTCGCTGGTCTATGGTATGGATTTTTCCATGCCCAACATGCTCGTAGCCGTATCCAAAACCTGCCCTGTGCATGGTGGGGAACTGGCTGATTTTGATGCGAGTGCAGTCGAGGGCATGTCGGGAGTGCAGCAGGTGCTGCGTGTAAATCACGAAACGGTTGCCATCGTTGCCGATACCTTCTGGCATGCCAAAAAGGCCATGGATGCATTACCCATTGAGTGGAATGAAGGCCCAGATGCCAATGTGTCCAGCGAGTCCATCGCTGAAATGATGCGTGAAGGTCTGTCGGCGGACACGCCTTATGTGGGAAACCAGGCAGGTAATGCCAATGAAGTGCTTGCCAATGCATCAAGGGTCATTGAGGCAGATTACAGCTATCCCTTTCAGCACCACGCACCCATGGAGCCCCTGGCGGCAACCGTGCTCTGGACCGACAGCGGCTGTGAAATGTGGGCCCCCACACAACGACCCGAAGCGGCCATGGCGACCATGGCAGAAGCTTCCGGTCATCCTTTGGACGCCTGTGAAATCCATACCATGCGAATCGGTGGCAGTTTTGGTCGCCGTCTGGCCACCGATTACGTCAATATTGCCACATTGATCGCCAAGCAGCTTCCCGGAACGCCGGTAAAAACCATGTGGACCCGGGAAGAGGATATGCTGCATGGTCGTTATCACCCGGCTACCTGGGCCCGCTTCCGCGCGGCCATCAATGACCAGGGTGAGGTAGAGGCACTGCATGTGCGTATCTCCGGTCAATCAATTACGTCTTATACCTTTCCCTCCACCATTACTGAAGACAGGGGAGATCCGGTTGCCTATCAGGGCCTGGAGCCGGAAGGTGATATGGCTATCAGCTATACCTTTCCCAATCTTTTGGTCGATCACGCCATCCGCAATACCCATATTCGTCCGGGCTATTGGCGCGGCGTGAACCTCAACCAGAACGCGCTGTATATGGAGAGCTTTATTGATGAGCTTGCCCATGAGACTGGTGAAGATCCGGTAGCGTTTCGTCGCAAACTTATGCGCGATCACCCCAAGAATTTGGCTGTTCTCAATACGGTGGTTGAGGGTATTGGCTGGGATACGCCAGCGCCGGAGGGTGTTTACCGTGGTGTGGCCCAGGTCAAGGGTTTTGGCAGCTATGTGGCAGCCGCTGCAGAAGTATCAGTAACCAATGGCAGATTAAAAATCCACCGTCTGGTTGCCGCAACGGATACAGGCTATGTAGTGAATCCGCAGCAGGTGAAGGCACAGGTGTTTGGCTCTTTCGTTTATGGACTTTCCCCTCTGCTGTACAGCGAATGCACCGTGGAGAATGGCCGCATTGCCCAGCAGAACTTTGATACCTATGAGGTGATGCGCATGGTGGATATGCCTGAAGTCGAGGTGCATCTGGTGCCTTCCGGTGGTTTCTGGGGAGGCGTCGGTGAGCCGACTATTGCGGTGGCAGCCCCGGCGGTGTTAAACGCCATTTTTGCGGCCACAGGCAAGCGGATAAGGCATATACCCATTAAGGAGTCTGACCTTTCCTAGGATGCAGTTATTCTGGGACGAGATCAGCGGAAATTTATCAGGCCCTGGGTGCATCCAGGGCCGTCGATATAGAGTGCCGAAGGCGCCAATTAAGCATGGAGATTAATAAATATTAGTAAGGGTTCGCACTTTCCCGGTGCCGATGACACAAACCCAAAAAACTGTCTAAAATCTATCTCATATCATGAGTTGATTCACTTTCAAGTGTCTCAATCATGGCCAAGGCAATAGCAAATTGCTGAAATGTACGTGGGGGAGGTAGTAATGAACAAACCACAGAATACAAAACGCTTGCTGGTTCTGGATGATGAAAGTGATGTCGCAGCCACTATCTGCATGATGGCTTCATCAGCCGGCTACGATACCGATCACACGGAAAATCCCGAAGAATTCCTGAAGAAAATGACTGCATGGGAACCCACCCATGTGATTCTGGACTTGCGACTGGGTGGTTGGGACGGCATCGAAGTGATACACCAGCTTGCCGAAAAAGGCTGTCAGGCCTCAATTATCATCGTCTCCGGGCTGGGTGGGCGCATACTGGAGTCATCTGCCCGGGCGGCCAGGGAAGAAGGGCTTCAATTGTCGGGCACATTGTCAAAGCCCTTTTCTCGCTCGGCATTACTTGAGCTTCTGGCTGCAGAGGCATCAAAACCGATACCTGAAGAGGCTGCCTCACCACTTTCCCGGCAATTCCCTGTCAAAACCGGACAGCTCACGGATGCCTTGCGTGCCAAGGCGCTAAGGGCGCATTTTCAGCCGAAAATTTCCTGCATAAATGGAGGGTTGCTCGGCTATGAATGTCTGGCGCGATGGCCACAAAACGATGGCAATATGGTCGCGCCCGATATATTTATTGAGCTGGCGGAAGAAACCGGCCTGATTCATGAATTATCGAGGCAAGTTTATGATTACGCATTCGCAAATCTGCCCGCACAGGTGCGCGATAACAACCTGAAGCTTGCCCTTAACCTTTCCCTGGTTAACCTGAATGACAAAAGCTTTCCGGGCTGGCTGGTCGACAAGTGTCAGGAATACGATATAGAACCATCGCAAATCATTCTGGAAGTGACAGAAACATCCAGTATGGATAATCCGCTGGCCTTGCTGGAAAACCTGACCCAGTTTCGTATCCGCGGTTTTCAACTCTCTATTGATGACTTCGGGGTTGGTTACTCCTCTCTCGTTCAGCTTGCACGTTTGCCTTTCTCGGAACTGAAGATTGATCAAATGTTTGTCAAAACCCTGCCAAACTCGGAAGAGTCCCAGAAAATCGTCAGGGCGGTTGTCGGCCTGGGCAACTCAATGGGCCTTAATGTCGTGGCAGAAGGGGTGGAAGATGCCTGGGCACTGGAGTTTCTACATCATATTGGCTGCAATGAAGCACAGGGGTTTTTTATCGCCACCCCCATGGACAATCTTGCCGCGTCGAGCTGGGAAGGATTTCCGTGGAAAAGAGGGGTATGAGCCGGGAAACCAAATTGCAATTCGAACGACTGTTCAGGGCTTCACCAGAAAAAACGCTGGTACTGAAGCCGTACAGTTTTGTCATTGTTGCGGTCACGGATGCCTATTTGCAGGCCACCATGACCCGCGAAAGCCAGGTTATTGGCAAAACCCTGTTCGAAGTGTTTCCCGATGACCCCGATGACGAGCATGCCGAGGGAGCAAAAAAGCTGCTGGCGTCGCTGGAGCGCGTCCAGTCGCTGAAAAAGACCGACGTAGTTGGTGTGCTTCGCTATCCTGTGCGGCGTCCCGATGGCCGCTTTGAGGAGCGCTTTTGGAATCCGGTAAACAGCACGGTCCTTGATGAGTCGGGTGAGGTTGAATTCATTATGCACCGGGTTGAGGATGTTACCTCAATCGTCCGTGAACATAAGGCTTCCGGAAGCCAGAAAGCTTTAGAAGGCAGTGATCCTGGCTCAGCCCAGGACATCATCCTTAGATCGCGGGAACTCAGGGAAGCCCTCTCCCAGCTACAAGAATACCAGGCACGCATGCGTACAGCCGAGCGCTTGCTTAACCTGGGTGCATGGGAGTTTAACGTGCAAACCGGCGACCTAAACTGGTCTGATCAGGTCTTTGATATTTATGGCGTCTCCAAAAAACAGGGAGCGCCAGATTTTGAAGGGTATTTTGCCCGGGTACATCCTGAAGACCGGGAAGCAGCTCTCGCGGTTTATGCCGACTTTGAAAAACATCATTTGCCCCAGATTGAATTTGAACACCGTGTTATCGATCAGGATCAGCAAGTCAGGTATATCAAGGGGGTAGGAGAGCGCCATAAACTGGACGGTGATGAACTTGTCATTGGCTACGTCCAGGACATAACACCACTCATCAGCACACGAAAAAAATTATCCCGGGCCGAACGAATGGTGCAGCTTGCTGGTGAAAAAGCGCAACTGGGCGGCTGGCGTGTGGACCTGGAAACCCAAGTCGTTACCTGGACGCCGGAAACGGCGGTCATTCATGACATGCCCTCTGACTTTTCACCGGAAGGCGTCGACGAGGCGATTCAGTTTTATCTGCCGGAATACCGGGATCTGATTGCCGATGTCTTTGACAAATGTGCCCGGTTGGGTGAAGAGTTCGATGTGATCTGTCGCCTGCAAACGCCCAAGGGCCGTCAACCCTGGGTCCGGGCCATAGGCACGCCCGAACGGGACAGCAAAGGCAATATCATTGCCGTTCAGGGCGCATTTCAGGACATTACCACCTTGCATGAAGCGCAAATACGCGCCGATGAAGCCGAAAGACGCAGGCTGGATGTGCTTGAAAGCATCAGCGATGCTTTCTTTGCACTTGATAAACAATGGAATTTTACCTATCTGAATCATCAGGCGGGGGCATTGCTGGAGCGGCCAGTCGATGAACTGCTTGGCAAAAATGTCTGGACTGAATTTCCGGAAGCAGTCGGCTCTCTCTTTCAGGAGGAGTACCAGAGTGCGGTAGAAAGTCAGCAGACCAGGGATTTTCAGGCCTTTTACCCGCCTTTAGAAAAATGGTTTGATGTGAGTGCCTATCCGATCCCGGAGGGTCTTGCGGTTTATTTTCGAGATATTTCCGGTGAAATAGAGCATCAGGAGCAACTCAGGCTGGTGGATGCTGCCTTGTCGCGGCTGAATGACATTGTCATGATCACCACCGCCGATGAGCTGGACGACCCGGATGGGCCTCGCATTATTTACGTTAATGACTCGTTTGAGCAATTGACGGGCTATACCAAGGAAGAGGCTATCGGCAACACACCCCGAATACTGCAAGGGCCAAAAACGGATCGCAAAGAACTGGATCGGATTCGGGACGCGTTGCTAAACCGGGAACATATTCGCTGCGAAGTGCTGAATTATAAAAAAACGGGAGAGCCCTATTGGCTGGAGCTGGATATCACCCCCCTGTTTAATCCGCAGGGAGAGTGCACGCACTTTGTTGCTGTCGAGCGCGACATTACAGGGCGCAAACAGCGAGAACTCGAACTGCGACAGGCCCAGGAACGTTTTCAACTGATCTCTTATGCCACCAATGATGTTATCTGGGACTGGGACATAACGAACGATAAAATCTGGTGGAACGATTCCATGGCAGAGATGTTTGGGTATGAACTATCAGAATTGGGCTCAGGTCTTGAATCCTGGAAGGAACTCGTTCATCCGGATGACGCAGACATGGTATTAGAGAGCCTTTATAGCGCTCTCGACAGCTCAAAAAACGATTGGCAGTGCGAATATCGTTTAATCAAGAAAGATGGCAAGCCGGCCAATGTCATTGACCGGGGATTTATCATTCGAAATACCCATTGGAAAGCCATTCGTATGGTGGGCAGTCTGGTTGATATCACCGAGCGCATTGATATGGAAGAAAGGCTTCGGGAATCCCAGAAACTCGAAGCCGTTGGTCATTTAACCGGTGGGGTTGCCCATGATTTCAACAACCTGCTTACGGTGATTTTGGGCAATGCCGAAACCCTGGTGGAATTGGCGGATCCCAAGCTAAAACCCATGGCGGAAATGACCGTATCCGCAGCCATGCGCGGCGCCGACTTAACCAGCCGTCTGTTGGCGTTTGCCCGCCGGCAGCCACTAGACCCAAAATTAACGGATCTCAACCAGCTGGTAGAGGCAATGCATAAATTTATTCGCCGAATATTGCCGGAAAATATCGAGCTGGAGTTTGACCCTGAGCCGGATCTGGGGATTACGGAAATTGATGCCGGCGAACTGGATGCGGCCTTGCTAAACCTGATTGTCAATGCGCGGGATGCCATGCCCAATGGCGGGAAACTGACTATCGAGACTGCCAATGCCGTTCTGGACACTGATTATGCCGCTCGCCATTCCGAAGTCAGCGCAGGCGAATACGTAATGATTAGTATCTCCGATACTGGTACGGGGATGACATCGGAAACCCTGGACAGGGTCTTTGAGCCGTTTTTTACGACCAAATCAAAAGGGAAAGGCAGTGGTCTTGGCTTGAGCATGGTATTTGGCTTTACCAAGCAATCGGGTGGACACATAAAGGTTTACTCAGAGCTGGACGAGGGTACGACGGTGAAGCTTTATTTTCCCAAAGCAGATGGTGTGGATAAAGCGGACTACCAGCCGACAACAGAAGTCGAGCCCGAAGGGGGTACGGAACATATTCTGGTTGTCGAGGATGATGACCTGGTGTTGCAAAACCTGGATGTCCAGTTGCGCTCCCTGGGTTATCGGGTTACTGCGGTAATGTCCGGACAGGATGCGTTAAACGCTTTAAAAGAAAACAGTGATATCGATCTGTTGTTTACCGACATCATCATGCCCGGAGGGATGAACGGACGTGAGCTGGCTGATCAGGCGCTGGGAATATACCCTTCACTGAAAGTCCTCTATACCTCCGGTTACACGGAGAATGCGATTGTTCATCATGGGCGCCTGGATGCCGGGCTAGAGCTGTTAAGCAAACCATACAGCCGCCTGGAACTGGCCACCAAGGTTAGGAAGGTACTGGACAAAGACAAATAAGCATGCCCCGGACCTAGACGTCTTGCAGACGATTGGCGGCCTGCATCATTAGCATGACTTCGTGTTCTTCCAGTGACAGCATTTCATCCATCAGCTCCTCAGCCTCCGGAATCTCTGCGCGTTCTTTCAGGTAGCGATAAAGGCTGACTATTTCATCGTGCTCTTCGGCCACCCGTTTGATAATGCTATCGACATCCAGTGTGGAAAAGTCTGTATTGCAGAGATCACGATAGACAATCGCCGACTGGTCGATGTGGTCATAACACCAGGTATCCAGTGCCTTTTGGTTGCCTTCGCTCGTGTATCTGTCTGCGGTTTCAGTCAGTGTTTGTTCGTGTTCGGCGAGATATTGCAACAATAAGCTGGCTCGTTGATCCCCGTGCCGGTCTGCGCAATCGTTCAGTCGGGATGCCATATGCTGGTGAAAGTCTTTGGTCCAGACCAGGACATCTTTCAGGGTTTCGGCTCGCATGATGGGTGTCTCCTTATCGTGAGAAACGATTCGGGCCTGCAAGAAGTATTATTTTTCTCTTGGCCGTTAGTGTGGATCTGGTATTTGCTATGACTGGCGAAGGTAATCCAGCATGGCTCGGGCCAATCCCTCCGCCGAGGCCGGATTTTGCCCGGTTAACAGTCCGCCATCTTTACAGACATGGGCCTCGAATTTTCCGGAGTTTTCAAATATTGCCCCGGCCTCCCGCAGCGCTGATTCAAGCAGAAAAGGAATAATCTCGTCCTTTCCTGCCTCGACCTCTTCTGCATCGGTAAAGCAGTTGACGCGGCGTCCGTCGACAATGGCCTTCCCATCGCTATCCTTGACGCCCACCAGACCGGCCGGCCCATGACAGACAGCGGCGACGGGTTTTCCCTGTTCCAGCAGATCACGAATCAACTGGGCAAGCTGCGGATTGTTGGGAAAGTCCCACATGGTTCCGTGGCCACCTGGCAGATATAGGCCGTCGAATTCGTCACTGCCAATTTCCAGGATCTCATTCAGGGCCCGGGTGTGTTTCAGACTGTTGCTGGCAAAGTTGTCTTTCAGAAAAGCAACAACCGATGACGGGTTATCCTCCAGTGAATCCTTGAGACTGCCCGGGTCATGAGGCGGTTCTCCCCCCGCGACTGACGCCAGTAATACCTCGTAGCCAGCCTCGGTAAATATCTGGTAGGGCGTGGTTAACTCTTCATAATGAAAACCGGTGGCCTTGCCCGTATCTCCCAGCTGGTTGTGCGACGTAAGCAGGATAAGAATTTTGCCTTTAGACATGCTTCCCCCAATAAGGTGTTAAGTGAGTCATGTTTTCCGTAAGAAGCCCTCTATATAAAACACTGAGGGTAGATAAGAAAATTTCAACCAGCTTGTTCCCTGGTACCCCGAGTACTTTGGTCTGAATTTGCCTATTGGCACGTATAGTTGGTTTTGGAACCCTCATGGCCTTGTGGTGTATTGTGATCATGAGCGACTGGGAGGAAGGTCACATGAATTTGATTCTGAACACTCTGGAGCACAGTGCATGACGGTTTCCGATATTTTGTTGAAGATGTTGGCCGCACATGGCGTGCGTCATCTTTTCGGCATCCCGGGCGATGCCATTAATGACGTAATTGATGCAATACGGCGACAAGACCAGATCCAGTTGGTTGGCGTTCGCCACGAAGAGGCCGGTGCGCTCGCTGCGTCGGCACAGGCAAAACTGACAGGAAATCTTTCGGCCTGTATGGGAACTTCCGGACCCGGGGCGATCCATTTATTGAATGGTTTGTACGATGCCAAGCTGGATCACGCGCCCATCATTGCCATCACCGGACAGGTTGCAACAGGTTTTATAGGGACGGAATACCACCAGGAGGTCAGGCTTGAACGCCTCTTTGCCGATGTGGCCGTTTACAGCCAGACCGTCACGACAGAAGACCAGGTGCCTGATGTCTTCAGGGAAGCCTGCCATGCAGCGCTTGCACACCGTGGCGTCGCGCATATCTCATTGCCAACGGATGTTTCGGGAAGGCGGGTCCCCGGCGATTATTTGCACAAGATTATGACGGCTCCTTCCAGCCAGATATCGCCGACAGTAGCCGATTGTGCGGATGCGGTCGAGTTGATCAATGAGTCAAGGAAAGTGGTAATACTGGCAGGTATTGGCTGTCGGGATGCCCGGGATGAGCTGATCACCTTTGCTGAAGTGGTCAAGGCTCCCATTGTTCGTACGCTCAAAGCCAAGGAAATTATCGATGATGGACATCCCATGTGTATTGGCGGATTGGGGTTGCTAGGGGGTAGCCCGGCAGTCAAGGCCATGGAGGAATGCGATTTACTCATCATGGTCGGAACAGACTTTCCCTACCATGACTTTTACCCACAAAAAGCAAAAACACTGCAAATAGATATTCAACCGACACAGATTGGTAAACGCCAGCATGTAGATGCGGCATTGGTTGGTCATGCGGCACCAACTCTGTCGACATTGACGACGCGGATAAAACAAACGGATCGCTCAACCCGCTTTCTGGATGCCATGCAGTCGGAGATGAAAAAATGGTTCCAGGCAGCGGTGAAACAGGAACAATCCGATAATGTCCCCATTGAGCCTCCCAGGGTAATGCATGAGCTTGCTCTTGCTGCCCCAAACGACTCGATTTTTGTGTCCGATACGGGAACAGTAACGGCCTGGTCTGCTCGGCATTTGCGCCTGGAGCCCGGACAGCGATATACGCTTTCGGGTGGACTGGCTACCATGGCTTATGCATTACCTGCCGCCCTGGGTACGCAGCTGTCCTACCCTGAAAGCCGTGTGTTTGCATTAATCGGTGACGGGGGATTTGCCATGTTGATGGGCGATTTTGTGACGGCAGTAAAGTACGAACTCCCGATTGTCGTGTTGGTGTTTAATAATGCCAAGCTGGCGTTTATCACGCTCGAACAGGAGGCCAAGGGCTTGCCCGATTGGGGAACCGGTCTGGTTAATCCGGATTTTGCCGCGTTCGCAAATGCCTGCGGCGGGGTCGGGTTTTCTGTTGACCGACCGGAGCAGCTGAAAAGCGTGATAGAAGATGCAATGGCGACGAATCGTCCGGCGATCATTGATATTGCGGTTAACCCGGACGCCCTGGTCATGCCTCCCAAGGTTAATTTATCGCAAGCGGCCAATTTCGGGTTGGCCAAGGTGCGCGAGGCCTTTATTGACCAGACGTCAAATAAATAAGCCTAAATTGTAGGCCTCGCAGATAGCCTGGTCGTTCCAATCCCCTGGTTTAAATGCCCGGCGCATAAGGGAAAGAGAGCGATTTGTAGTACTCCAGTGAATGTGGGGGAGCTTCTACACCCTCAGGCAGCTCCAGACCATTGATATCCTGAAAGTAGGCAATGCTTGCGTTACGCCACCACTTGGCTTCCTCAAGCTGGACTTTCAGGAGATTGGCGGTTCTCTGAAATCGCTGCTGATCTACATAGGGCTTCAGGCTGTTCCAGGTGGCCTGCATGGCTTCCACTTCGCCGATGCCATGGTCGTAGTGACTGACCAGTTCTTCCCACAGAGTCATTCCCGACTTCATCTGGTAGTTCCAGGGCAGGTGGTGGAACCACAGCAGGTCTTTGTCATCAATGCTGTCGAGATCAGAAAAATGTCGGGCGACCGGTTCAGCGTATTGCTCCACTGCATTGCTGCCGGTGGGGGTGCGATCAAAGCCGATCCCTTCGCTGTCTGCACGGTGATAGTAGACCGGATTCCACTCCGGGCGAGCCAGCTCACTCACCCAGAGCCCCGGACCATAGTGGTGTCCGGTATCCATCAAATGGGCGAGCCCCAAAGGGGTCATGTAATCCACGACCGCTTCGCGTGAACGCATCATCATGTCGGCCGCTGTTTGTACAAACCGGGGATCGGAAGTGAAGGTCATTTTTAGCCACTCTTCAGCAATGGCGCGGGCGCTGAGATCGGGGTTCCAGGCCAGCCGCCCATAGGCATACCAGTCGGCCTGGTTAAATATCGAACCGCTCCAGTCACGGTCGACCCCGATGTTGGCCACACCTGCAATGCCTGTGGTCCGGTAATCATGCAGGCTTCCGTCAATCACCCTGGCTACGGTAGATCCCTCGCCCTGTACAAGGGTGTCTGCTTGCAGGACTTCTTCGTAAAGCGCGCCCAGGTAGACCAGATGGGTGGAGAATCCAAGATATTCCTGGGTGATCTGAAACTCCATCATCAACGGGGTTTCGGGCATGGTGCCGAACATGGGATGGAAAGGTTCACGGGGCTGAAAATCAATGGCCCCGTTCTTTACCTGAACCAGCACATTATCGGCAAATTGGCCATCCAGTGGCTTGAATTGATCATAAGCCTGCTTGGCGCGGTCGACCGGGTTGTGTTCGGAGTAGACAAACGCACGCCACATCACAGTGCCATCATGGGGTGCCAGTGCTTCTGCCAGCATATTGGCCCCGTCGACATGGGTACGGCCGTAATCCTGGGGCCCCGGCTGACCCTCGGAATTGGCCTTGACCAGGAATCCCCCAAAGTCGGGAATAGCCTGGTAAATCTCATCGGCCTTGTCTTGCCACCATTGCCGAACTTGCGGGTCCAGTGGGTCGGCCGTATCCAGGCCGCCAATCTCGATCGGTGAGCTGAAACGGGCAGACAGGAACACACGGATGCCATAAGGACGAAAAATATCGGCCAGGGCGGCGGCCTTGGCGATATAGCGGGGCATTAACACTTCTGCCTGTGCGTTGACGTTATTCAGGACGGTGCCGTTGATACCCAGGGAAGCATTGGCCCGGGCGTAGTCCCGGTAGCGGGGCTCTGTAATGGTGGGTAGCCGCCACCAGTCCCAGATAGACTGACCGGCGTAGCCGCGCTCGACAGAGCGGTCCAGATTGTCCCAGTGATTCAGGACCCGCCATTCAATTTTTGGCGCGCTGACAATATCCAGCTGGTCGAGATCCTGCTCTGTCTGCACCTGACGTAAAAACGCATAGGTACCGTAAAGTACACCGGTATCACTGTTAGCCGCGATCAGGGTAACCTGGCTTCCATCTATTTCCATACGGCGAACCAGGAACCCTTCCTTGCCGAGGGAACCGAAGGGTAAAGCCTGTCTGGCTATAACAGGCGAGTTGTCCGGTGTGCCTATTAATATAGCTCCGTCCACGATGGCCCCGTCGGCAATATCTGTTGTCAGAGGCAAACTTTCACCGGTCATCCCCTGAATGGCCCGCTGCAATTCATCAATAGCGGCCTGGGTAGTCGAAGAAGGGTTATTCGGTGAAACCAGGGAGCGGGTGTGTTCACCAAGTTCGTCCTGCTCAGCAGCCGAAACCGGTTGGTAACGCAGCCACAGGTCGTAACCGTCTTCCGCAAAAGCTGCACCGGGCAGGATGCCAGTAAGGAGCACAAGTGCCCCCAGTAACCGAATTAGTGTGCTCATTTTGTAGGCCTACCCCCTGATATTTTGCTTAGGAACCGTGAATCAGTTGGCGCAACATTACACGATCAATCTGAATACACAAATAGCGGCTATTTTTTAAGCCAGACGTAAAAATCAGGTGTTTTGCGTGAGCTGCTGCCTGAATTCGGTGGGGGAGCAGCCATACCAGCGACTGTACAGGCGGGCAAAATAGCTGGGGTCGGGGAAGCCAATCGTTGCGGCAATGCTGGCAATGGGTTCATTGGTGTCACGCAAGAGACGCCTTCCCTGTTCCAGGCGGATTTCATTGATGAACTGTTTTGGGGATCGGTTCAGGTATTTCCTGAATCGGCGTTCCAGTGTGCTAACGGAGACAAAAGACACCCGGGCGAGTTCGGAAATCTCAATATCACTGGCGTAGTTGGAACGGATGTAGTCGAGTGAGGCCTCCAGCTGCGATACGGCAGCCAGTGGAATGCTGACCTTGTCGCGACGACGGGATAATCCGTAAGTGCCAATCACTTTGCCACTGGTGGACTTTAGGGGAAATTTGCTGGTTTCGAACCAGGCGATTTCTCCAGAGCGCTGTATGTTTAACTCCAGTCGCTCGCGCACGGGAATGCCGGATAATACCTTTTGATCATCTTCGATAAATTTTCGCGCCATTTCCGGAGGCAAAAAGTCGTAATCATTTTTGCCGATCAGTTGCTCCAGGCTGCTGGCCCCATACTGATAGATAAAAAAATCATTGGCGAACATGACCCGGCTATCGATGTCTTTCACCCAGACAAGTGTGCGTTCCAGCACATCGAATACCCCCAGGATCTGGCTGAAATCAGTTTGGCTAAAAAAATCTTTTTCTGTCTGTTGTGCGTTCAAATCAGCCGCCACACCGAACACCTTGTTTTATCAAATAATTGCCGATTTTGTCCGGATGATACCAGATTTTCTGCTAGTGCCCGCGGGCTTTGGAAGTCTACACTCAGTGCGTCCACTGAGGCATTAGTCGCATCCAGCCAGTAGAGAAAAGAATAAAAAAAGAGAATGCGACCAGGATAATAAGCGCACAAAGAATCAAACCAGGCGCAATAATAAAGACGTGTAAAACAATAAACACGACGAGGGTGAAAGGTCATTTCTGGACTCCTACTGACTTTTGTCAGGGAGGTCACCATTTTAAAAATCACATACGCCGACAAGTATGGAGAAGTGATCATGTATCGAAGAGATTTGCTTAAATTCTCGAGTTTGCTTTTGGGGGGAGCTGTCAGTGGTTCTGTTTCCAATGCCTTGGCGGCCGCAGCCCCAATTCACTCTGGCCTTGGCAAGACTGTTTTTAATGAAGGCCAGCAAATCGCCGTCGCCGTGCTGTCGGAAATGATCATTCCCACCACCGATACCCCGGGCGCCATAGATGCCGGCGTGCCTGACTTTATCGCCACGATTGTCAGCGAGTGGTACAACACTTCTGAACGTGCCAGCTTTTTCCGCGGGCTCAACGACCTCGATGATTACTGTCAGGCAGCCGACGGTCGTGCCTTTCATGAAGCGAGTGAGGCGTTACGACTGGAAGCATTGCGCAAGCAGGAACAGATCGCCAGGGAGCCCCAGGCCACCGAAGGCCAGGCTTTTTTTGACCAAATTAAAGAATTGGTCGTGGTGGGGTATTACTCCTCGGAGGTTGGTGCCAAACAGGAATGGCGGTACTTGCCCATGCCCGGTCAATACGATGGCAACTACGATTTCAACAAGGTTGGGCGGCAGTGGACTTCTTGATTGGACGTCTGATGAGTTCCGGAACAAAAAGCACAGTTAAAACGGATAACCAAAATTATGAGCACAATTCAATTTGATGCCATCGTCGTCGGCTCGGGTGTGAGTGGTGGCTGGGCGGCCAAAGAACTGACGGAAAAAGGGCTCAGGGTACTCATGCTTGACCGCGGCCGAATGGTAGAGCATGGCAAAGACTACGACGGCGAACATAAAGCACCCTGGGAGGTTCCCTTTGGTGGAAAGCCCTTGAGAGAGCTTTACGAAGAAGAGTACCCGGTGCAAAGCACCCAGTATGCGTTTAATGAGAAAACCCGCCATTTCTATAATAACGACAAACAAAACCCTTACATTGATCAGGGCAAGGATTTTGTCTGGTATCGCGCAGGGGTTGTTGGCGGCAAGTCTTTATTGTGGGGACGTCAGGTCTATCGCTGGAGCGATCTGGATTTTGAAGCCAACAAAAAAGATGGCCACGGTGTTGACTGGCCCATCCGCTACAAGGATATCGCGCCCTGGTATAGCCACGTAGAGAAGTTTATCGGTGTCAGTGGTCAGGCCGAAAACCTGCCCCATTTGCCTGATGGTGAGTTCCTTCCACCACTGCAAATGAATGTGATGGAGAAAGCGATCAAGGCCAGGCTGGAACAACATTACGATGACCGGATATTGACCATGGGGCGTGTCGCGGTGCTCACACAGCCACATAATGGTCGGGCGGCCTGTCACTATTGTGGGCCCTGTCAGCAAGGTTGTACTGCCGGTGCTTATTTTTCGACCCAGAGCTCGACACTTCCTGCTGCACGAGCCACGGGCAATCTGACCCTGATTTCGGATGCGGTGGTGGAGGGGGTTGATTACGACCCCGAGACAAAACGCGCGTCCGGGGTTCGTGTGATTGATGCCAACACCATGGAGCGCACCACCTATACAGGCCGACTGGTGTTCCTCTGTGCCTCCACCATAGGCAGCACACAAATCCTGATGAATTCGCGTTCCAGACATTTTCCCAACGGATTGGCCAACCGCAGCGGTGCCCTGGGTCACTACCTGATGGATCACACCTACCGGGCAGGTGCGCAAGGATTTTTTCCGGACGAATTTAACGACAAAGTGGTTCTGGGTAACCGGCCCAGTGGTATTTATATCCCGCGATTCCGCAATGTAAGCGGTAACGACGAGGTCGATTTCGTACGAGGTTACAACTACCAGGGCAGGGCGTCTCGCATGGACGGCATTGGCCAGGCCCTGAACACCCCGGGCTTTGGTGCCGACTATAAACATAGCCTGCGCAAACCCGGACCCTGGAGGATGCGCATTTCCGGTTTTGGTGAATGCCTGCCATACAGGGACAATCGCATGGAACTCATCGACAGCAAGAAAGACCGCTACGGCATCCCGCAGATCAGGTTCCATTTCACCTGGCACGAGAATGAAATGAAAATACGCCGCGATCTGGTCGAACAGGGTGTCGAAATGCTTAAACGCGCTGGCGCGGTTAACGTGGAAGGTTTTGATGAAAATGCGACGGGTGGCATGTGCATACACGAGATGGGGACAGCCCGCATGGGGCATGATCCTGAGGCATCTGTGCTCAACCGCTGGAACCAGGCTCACGATGTCCCCAACCTGTTTGTTACTGACGGGGCGAGCATGACATCCGCGTCTTGTGTTAACCCTTCGCTGACCTTTATGGCATTAACGGCCCGGGCGGCGGATTATGCAGTAAAGCAGCTAAAGGCAGGACAGATATGAATGGTGATAAGTTAATTGTTGTCATCCCCTCGAAGGCGGGGATCCATCGACCGTAATGTATTGAAACAGCTGGATTCCCGCCTTCGCGGGAATGACGAAATAGGTGATCCCCTTAGCGGGGATGACGAAATAGGTGATTTTAGGCTTAAGTAGCAGAAATACTGGCAGGAGGTTGTATCGAAATGAGCGTTTTCCTAGGAATTGATGTTGGCACCCAGAGTATCAAAGCCCTGTGCTTTGATACAGATACCCGTGCCATCGTAGCCCAATCGTCGGCGTCACTGGAAATGGACAGCAGGCCGGATGGAACCAGGGAGCAGCTGGCCCAGTGGTGGGTGATGGGGCTGCACTCATGTCTGGCCGCTATAGACAGCAAAATCCGAAGATCCATTAAGGCCGTTGGGGTTTCTGGCCAGCAACATGGTTTTGTTCCTTTGGCGGCGGACGGCTCGGTGCTCGCACCGGTTAAATTATGGTGCGACACAGCCACCCAGTCACAGTGTGATCAAATCACCGAAGCATTTGGTGGTACTGACAAATGTATCCGGGAAACAGGTAACCCCGTCTTGTCCGGGTATACCTCGCCCAAGATTCTCTGGCTCAAGCAAAATCATCCTGAACTGTATGACCAGCTGGATACCATTTTCCTGCCGCACGATTACATCAATTTTTACCTCACCGGAGAAAAGGTGATGGAGTGTGGAGATGCATCCGGGACAGGGTTGCTGGATGTTAAAAGCCGCAAGTGGCACACAGACATGCTGTTAGCGATAGACAGTGAACGGGATATCTCGAGCTGTTTGCCGCCACTGGTCTCGCCTGAGGATTTTATTGGCAACGTAAAGACAGACATCGCCAACGAATTGGGTATTCCCGAGGGGACCCCGGTCAGTGTCGGCGGTGGCGACAACATGATGGCGGCAATCGGGACCGGTAATATTGCCCCGGGACGACTAACCGCAAGCCTGGGGACGTCGGGCACCATGTTCGCCTTCAGCGATAAGCCTGTTGTCGATCCCGAGGGTTCGCTGGCGGCTTTCTGTGATTCGACAGGTAGCTGGCTGCCCCTCCTGTGCACGATGAACTGTACCGTGTCGACAGAATTGACCCGCAAAATGCTTGGAATGTCGATCAAGGAGATGGACGGGGAGGTCAGCCGTACACCTCCCGGTTCGGGTGGCGTGATTACCCTGCCATTCTTTCAGGGCGAACGAACGCCCAATCTGCCCAAGGGGCAGGGGTGCATTTTCGGTTTGAATCAAAACAACTACATCCCGGGCAATCTTTTGCGCTCAGCCATGGAATCGGCTGTCTATGGGCTTCGCGCCGGTTTGGACCGGTTTGTCGAGCTGGGGTGTGACATTGACTCAATCCGGCTGACAGGCGGCGGTGCTGGCAGTGCCATATGGCGCCAGATTGTTGCCGATGTGTTTGATTTGCCCGTTACGGTACAGAAAAACGACGAAGGCGCGGCTCTGGGGGCCGCTTTACAGGCGGCCTGGGTGTACGAAAAAACGAATGGCGGAAGTGTACAGTTGACGGATCTGGCCGATTCTGCACTCGTGCTGGATAAATCAAAGTGCTGCGATCCAATCAGGCAGAATGTCCCGGTTTATCAAGAACAGTACCAGCGATATCAGTCGCATCTCGCTGCCGTGACACATCTTTATCAATGAGTCGGTTTTTCAATGAAATAGCCAGTGTTCATACTGAAAATTTACAGGTTACAGGAGCAATATAATGCCAAAAATACGAATGGGAATGGTCGGCGGCGGCGAAGGCGCGTTTATCGGCCAGGTTCACCGTATCGCCGCGGCTATAGACAGCCAGGTAGAACTGGTTTGCGGGGCGTTCAGCAGTGACCCGGAGCGCTCAAAGCGATCCGGTGCGGCAATGTTCTTGCCGCCGGACAGGGTTTACAGCGACTACCGGGAAATGATGGAAGCAGAGGCAAAACTGCCGGAAGACGAACGTATGCAGTTTGTTGCCATCGTGACACCGAACTTTATGCATTTTCCCGTTGCTGAAGCGGCGCTCAAGGCAGGCTTTCACGTGATGTCCGATAAGCCCGCGACCCTCAACCTTGATGAAGCGCTCAAATTACGCGATCTTCTGGATGAGACCGGGCTTTTGTATGGCCTGACTCATACCTACACCGGTTACCCCCTGGTGAAAGAAGCCAGGGCCAGGATTGCCAATGGAACACTGGGCAAGATACGCAAGGTGGTTGTCGAGTACCCGCAAGGCTGGTTATCTGAAGCGCCTGAAGATGATATTTGGCGCCTGGATCCGGCCAAATCCGGCTGTAGCAGTTGCATGGGCGATATAGGCGTTCATGCCGCCAACCTGGCAGAGTTCGTAACGAATTTACAGATCACTGAAATTTGCGCAGATCTCACCTCTTTTGTTGATGGACGGGTCCTGGATGATGATGGTTCTGTACTTTTGCGCTTTAACGAGGGGGCCAAAGGCGTACTGATGGCCAGCCAGGTCAGCGTTGGTGAAGAGAACGCCCTGAAGATTCGTGTCTATGGTGAAAAAGGCGGCCTGGAATGGAGTCAGCAGGAACCCAATACCCTGTGGTTGAAATGGAACGACCGGCCCACCGAAATGTTACGAACCGGTTATGGCTATCTGGGCGAGGTAACGACGGCAAATACCCGTACGCCTCATGGCCATCCGGAAGGGTATCTGGAAGCGTTTGCCAATCTGTACATGGCATTCGTAGAGCAGATTCGTGCAAAAGAAGCGGGCAGGGCACCTTCTGAAAGTGCGCTTCAACTGCCCGGTATTGATGCCGCCGTTCGCGGCATGACCTTTATAGAACTGGCCGTTGCTGCCAGTGCGAGTGATGTCAAATGGCATCCTTTCCCTACCAACTAATTTCAGGAG
Source organism: Pseudomonadales bacterium (assembly GCA_965222065.1). GTDB lineage: Bacteria > Pseudomonadota > Gammaproteobacteria > Pseudomonadales > GM7GCV1 > GM7GCV1. Next base: position 565,166 of record OZ244933.1, on the reverse strand, counting down.
TAGACTCATGTCACAGATGAAAGGCCCCGCAATTTTTCTTGCCCAGTTCGCTGGACCGGAAGCCCCGTTCGATACTCTTCACAACATCACCAAATGGGCCGGTGACCTGGGATACAAAGGGGTGCAGGTTCCCACATGGGAGCCCGGCCTGATTGATCTCAAGCGCGCCGCAGAAAGTGTTGAATACTGTGATGAACTAAAAGCCACTTGTGCCGCCAATGGCGTGGAAATCACTGAATTGTCCACCCATTTGCAGGGCCAACTGGTAGCGGTTCACCCGGCCTACGATGAGCTGTTTGATAGTTTTGCCCCGCCAGAGTTGCATGGCAAGCCTGATGAGCGTCAAAAATGGGCGGTTGAGCAGCTGATGATGTCGGCGAAAGCCAGTAAAAACCTGGGCCTGACCGCTCATGTTACCTTTCCGGGCGCGTTGCTTTGGCACACGGTTTACCCATGGCCCCAGCGTCCCGCCGGGCTGGTGGAAGCCGGCTTTGAAGAGCTGGCGAAACGCTGGCTGCCGATCCTCGATGCCTTTGATGAGGCCGGAGTGGATGTGTGCTACGAGATTCATCCCGGTGAGGACTTGCACGATGGTGTGACCTTTGAGCGCTTCCTGGAAGCAACCGGCAACCATCCTCGCTGCAACATTCTTTACGACCCAAGCCACTTGATCCTGCAACAGCTGGACTATGTCCAGTTCATCGACATTTACCATGATCGAATCAAGATGTTCCATGTGAAAGATGCCGAATTTAATCCGACAGGCCGCAGTGGTATCTATGGCGGCTATCAGGGCTGGAAAGACCGCCCCGGTCGTTTTCGTTCGCTTGGGGATGGCCAGATCGATTTCAGTGCTATTTTTAGCCAGCTGGCCAAATATGACTTTGACGGCTGGGCGGTACTGGAGTGGGAGTGTTGTCTGAAACATCCGGAGGATGGTGCGCGGGAAGGTGTGGACTTTATTAACAAACACATCATTCGTACGACCGAAAAAGCGTTCGACGACTTTGCCGGTGATGGTGCAGATGAAGACACAAACCGGCGAATTCTAGGGTTGAAATAAAACGATCTCTAAAAAAAGAGAGGTGTTGTTGTGGGGGAGTCATGCAAGAGGTTATTCGCTATGCCTCGGTGGAATCCTTCCAGTCGGTTGCCATTATCCCGTTATTGCTATTGCCCGTCTTCGGCATTATCTGGCTGTTTGACCGTAAAAAGTCAGGCCAGCCCTCAGTAGTCGGTGAGTCTGGTGCCGTGATAGGACAAGGCAAGAGCTGATTTTTTGCCCATCGGGCAATGACATCGTTGTCTTTATGACGGTCCTCTGCTTAGAGGGCCGTTTTTTTATTTGAATCCCTTCAGCAAACACGTCAAAATTGATCATATTCGATCACCCCTTGTTGTATTTGATTCACTGGAGCCTTAAACGTGCTGGAAAAGCAGCGTCATCAACTCATTCTGGATATTCTCGACGAACAGGAATTTGTCAGCGTTCCTGAACTAACCGATCAATTAAAGTCGTCCCAGGCGACTATTCGGCGAGATATCACCAAGCTGGCCGAGCAGGAGTTGATTAAGAAAATCCGGGGTGGAGCCCAGCGTATTGCTGACACTAATGGTCAATCCAGCCGGTCGCCCTTGATGGGGTCAGCTTTTTTGATTAACAAGGGAAAGCAGACGGATGTTAAACGACTGATCGCGCAAAAGGCAGTGGAGCTGTGCCAGGACGGGGAATCCATCATTATTAACGGAGGCAGTTCGACCTACATGATGAGTGAGTTTCTGGCACACAGAAAACTCAAGATTTTGACCAATTCGTTTTACCTGGCGCAGGAACTGGCGATGAACAGTGAAAACCAGATTACTCTTCCGGGCGGTGAATTATATCGAAAGCAGGGCATTATTCTCAGTGCCTTCGAAAATGACACCATCCAGTATTACCACGCCACCAAAATGTTTATGGGAACCCCCGGTATTGGTTCCTTTGGGGTGATGGAATCAGATCCTCTTCTGATCAGGACGGAGCAAAAGTTGCGTAAGCAGGCAGACAAGCTGGTGATCCTGGCGGATAGTTCAAAGATCGGTACCCGCAGCAATTTTATTTTCAGCCAGCTGGCGGATGTCGATACCCTGATTACTGATGACAAGGCTGACGAAAAAGCGGTTGCCCTGTTTGAGAATGAGGGTATCGAAGTAATTACGGTGACTGGATAGGCCTTATGGCTATTGTCTGGTTACACGATACCTGAACTGGCCTGCCCTGAACTGGGGCGATGCCGTGCGACGGCTTCTCGATAACCACTGGCGCGGTAACAGGCGATAGGGTCAATAGCGCCTCCTGCTTTTTCGCGGGCTTTTGCCAGAATGGGCGATACATCCAGATTAAAGGCGGCTTTCATGGTGTTGGCAGCCATCAGGGCATCGTTACTTTCCTGGTATGCATACAAGGCTTCGCGATCTATTAATAATGCCTTCACGAAGGAGCGTTGCACTTCCGCGGCGGAATTGATCAGGCTTTCGATGGGGTCGGTGACGTTATGAGACTGGTCGAGCATGTAAGCCGGGTTGAATCCTTCCTGCTGGCGATACTCCGCATCCACAAGTTCGTTGAAAATCAGGAATTGCTGATAGGGATGTAAAGAACCGCTGTCCAGATCGTCATCGCCATATTTGCTGTCGTTAAAGTGAAAGCCCGCCAGTTTCCCGAATTGAATCAGGCGCGACACGATCATTTCGATGTTTACATTGGGCGCATGATGACCCAGATCGACGAGCGACTTCGCCTTGGGTCCCAACTCCATTGCACAGAGCACGTTGGTTCCCCAATCCTGGATCACGGTGGAGTAAAAGGCGGGTTCAAACATCTTGTGCTCAATGAACATTTGCCAGTCTTCCGGAAGCGCGTCGTAAATGGTGCGAGTGCTTTCCAGATAGCGTTCCAGCTGTCGCTGGAAGTGAGACTGCCCGGCAAAATTGGAGCCATCGCCTATCCATACCGTGATGGCTTCTGATCCCAACACTTTGCCCCATTCAATGCACTCGAGGTTGTGGGCCACGGCTTGTTCACGCACCCTGGGATCCGTATGCGTCAGGCTGCCAAATTTGTACGATAGGGGTTGTCCGGGCTGATCCTGGAAGGTATTGGAGTTGACAGCATCAAAGGCCAGACCCAGGGTTTCTGCATGTTGGCGCAGCTCATTGAAATCATCGACGAGATCCCAGGGAAAATGCGGCGAGACCGATGGAGTACAGCGAACCATTTGATGGATAACAGCGCAGTCTTCCAGCTTTTCAAAGATATTGCGCGGTTCGCCAATCCCGGGAAATCTCGCAAAACGTGTGCCGCCTGTACCGGTTCCCCAACTGGGCACAGCGATAGAAAATTCCATTGCTTTCGTAGTGATATGGTCAATGCTGATACCACGGCGCCCGAGTTGTGCACCCAGGGCGTCGTAGTCATCTTGAAGCGCGGATTGCAGCTGTTTGTTGGACTCCGCAACCTGGCTGTTATCTATCATTTGTTGCATAAACTCTTTCCCCTGTATCTGCCGGTTTTAGCGTAAAAAGGCTTCGTGCAAGCCGCCATCCACACTAATAATCTGTCCCGTTGTTTTACTCAACTGGCCGGACACCAAAAGATAGGCCGCTTCAGCCTGGTCTTCGGGCGTAATCATTTGCTTGGTTAGCGTACGCTGTGCGTAAAAGTCCGCCAACAGTTCACGCAAGTGATCATCATCGTCACTTTCCCTGAATTCAATGTTGTATTTGGACAGGGAGGCAATGACCCGTTCGCGTGGGAACATGGTGCTTCCCTTGACTACCGTGGCAGGAGCGAGCCCATTGACGTTAACCAGGGGAGCCAGTTCGACTGCCAGTTCCCGAACCAGGTGATTGGCTGCGGATTTGCTGGTGTCGTAGGCCAGCGATCCTTTTTTGACCACCGCACCATTGACGCTGGTAGTCAGTACCAGCGATCCGGGGAATGCCTGTGCTTTCCAGATTCTGTCTGCTTCAGTAGCAACGATATAGCCGCCCTTGACGTTCACCGCAAAACTGACATCGAACATCTCATCATTCGTCATATCATTCTGTCCCGGCGCCAGGAACACTCCGGCGGTGACAATGATCTTGTCGATGCCTCCATAGGCCAGAATGACCTGTTTAAGCATGTTTGCCACGCTGTCTCGGTTAGTAATATCGACGGGCAGGGCGATGGCAGGGCCACAACTGGAAATTCCGCTACCCGCAACACCGATACCTACCCCATATTTGTCGGTCAGTTCTTTTGCGGTGCGCTCAGCGGCACCCTGGCGAAGATCGGCACAAACCACATGTGCCCCCTCTCGGGCCAGTCGGTGTGCGGTCGCCTTGCCGATGCCGTCTCCAGCACCGATAACAATGGCTACATCGCGGGCCAGCGGGGCTTCTTTGGGCATACGCTGCAGTTTTGCCTCTTCCAGCAACCAGTATTCAATATCGAAAGCTTCCTGTTGGGGCAGGGCGATATATTCGTCGATAGCTTCGGCACCACGCATGACCTCGACAGCACAGTTGTAAAACTCTGCTGTGACCCTGGATTCACTCTTGTTTTTGCCCCAGGCAATCATGCCAATGCCCGGTATCAGGCAAATAGACGGGTTGGATGGCCGAATGGCCGGAGAGTTATCGTGCTTGCAGGCCTCATAATATTTGCGGTAGTCCGACTTGTATTGAGCAATGCCGTTCCTGAGTAATTGTTTTAGCTTGTCGATGTCACCTGTGGCGGGATCCCAGTCGACATAAAGTGGTTTGATCTTGGTGCGCAGAAAATGATCAGGACATGAAGTACCCAGTTCTGCCAGCCTTGGGGCATCAACGGAATTAACAAAACGCAGTATGGCTTCATCACTTTGGACGGTTCCAATCATCTTGGCTTCGCCGGATACCTGGCCGCGAAGGAATGGGAGTATTTCGGAGAGAATTGCCTCGCGCTTGCTGTTCTCGAGGGTTTGGTATTTGCTGCCTCCAAATGTCTTTTCCCCCTTGTCCCTGGACTCAATGAAATTGGCGGCTTTTTCGATGATGTCGAGGCTGAGGTCGTAGCACTCCTTGTTGTCATTTGCCCAGTTGATCACGCCATGCCCTGCCAGTAGAACGCCTTTGGCCTGGGGATTTTCCTTGCAAATTTTCTGTAGTTGCATACCCAGTTCAAAACCGGGTCGCAGCCATTCTGTCCATACCAGGTCGCCACCCCAGATCTCTTCAGTCAATGCGCGGGAGTTTTTGCTGGCCGCCACGGCGATAACGGCATTTGGATGCATATGATCCACGTGCTTGTATGGCACAAAAGAGTGCAGGGGCGTATCAATCGAAGGCGGCCGTGGATTCAGGTTGAATGTGGTGTGATTGAACATGCCCACCATGTCGTCTTCTATAGGTGTCTTGACGCCTCGTTCATCACTGGCGTTATAAATGTCTTGCAGGGACAGCAATTTATCCTGGTACAGCGACGAAAAATTTTCCTTTGTTGCCGTACGCAGATCGCCACCGGACCCCTTTACCCAGAGAACCTCTACCTCTTTTCCAGTAAGAGGGTCTTTTTCGACAAGTTTTGCAGAGGTATTGCCGCCGCCGGTATTGGTAATACGTTGATCAGAGCCGAGTATATTCGAACGATAGACCAGTTTTTCGACAGGGCTCAGCTTATCGGCAATCTCGTCATTCCAGGCGTAATGGACGTGCGTAAAGGATTTCTCTGTTTGAGACATAACTAATTAAAAATGGGCAGGTGAGATGAATGTTGATTGATGTTAACGAGTGCATAAATCAAAATCAATCAAAAAATTGCAAAACAAATCATGTGAGTTTAGTATCCAATCGTCCAGTTGTTGTCATACTGCATGAGGGGCAGTTGCCCTGGCTGGCAGCCTGTGAAACAACTATAAATAATCATAAATATAGAGATTTCAGATGAGTCTTCAGGAATTTGAGAGGGAACCGGTAAGTCCGGAAAGGCTTGAGCCTGCAAGGCACTTTGCAGCCAGCTATGCCGGTGAGCATGTGGCCGGTACGGAATTTGTAATTGGGGCCCTTTTTGTTGCCTGGGGTGTGGGTACGGTCGATATCCTGACCGGCCTGGTTATTGGCAATCTATTGGCCGTGCTTACCTGGACGTTTATCTGTGCGCCGATTGCGGTAGATACCCGGCTGACACTTTACGCCTATATCGAAAAGATTGCCGGCCCCGGTACCGTCAAGCTTTACTCTGTAGTGAATGGCATTCTGTTCTGCGTCCTGGCAGGGGCCATGATTACTGTCTCGGCCTCGGCTGTGCGTGTTTTGTTTGATCTGCCTGCACAGGTTAACTGGTATCCCACCAACGCGGGCTTTGTCGCCGTCGCCCTTGTTGTAGGCGCCGTCGTCGTGGCTATTGCCATCAAGGGTTTTAAACGTGTTGCCCAGTTTGCCGAAGTCTGTGCCCCCTGGATGATCCTGATGTTTTTTGCGGGTGCCCTGGCCATCTTGCCGGTATTGGTCACGGCGACTCCCGGTGTAGACAGGATTGGCAGCTTTTCTGACTTTGTCAGTGTTGGTGATGCCCATATCTGGCGGAATACCGGCGGCGAATTGGGTATGTGGCACGTTGCGGCCTTTGCCTGGGTTTGTAATCTGGCAATGCATGGTGGTCTATCCGACATGACTATTTTGCGCTTTGCGCGCAAATATCAGTATGGTTACTTTTCCGCCCTGGGTATGTTTGTTGGGCATTTCCTGGCCTGGATATGCGCCGGTATTATGGGTGCAGGTGCTGCGCTGATGATGCAAACATCGATTGCGGAAATGGATGCCGGCGGCGTTGCTTTCCAGGCTCTGGGGGCGACCGGGATTATTGCGGTCATTATTGCAGGCTGGACCACATCCAATCCCACTATTTATCGTGCTGGCCTGGCTTTTCAGTCGATTAACCCGAACTGGAGTCGTGTCAAGGTGACCGCCGTTGCCGGTGCGGCGACAACGGTCATTGCCTGTTTTCCCTTTGTGTTCACCAAACTGATGGATTTTGTTGGCTTGATGGGACTGATTATTGCGCCGTTGGGGGCGGTTTTGGTCACTGAACACTGGGTGTTCCCGCGGCTTGGCAAGACCCGATACTGGGCCAGTTACCGGCAGCTCAACACAAACCTGGCAGCTGTCGTTGCCTGGCTGGCGTCATTGCTTATCGCCTTTATCCTTAACCGTCTCGGATTGCACCTGTTTTTCCTGCTGATACCGACCTGGGTCTCCGCGATGATGATCTACACGCTGTTGGCATCCATGTTGGGGGCAAATGATTCTTATGACACACAGGTCGAGAAAGAGTTGCTGCAGGAGGCGGAGCGTAAAAAACGGGAACAACGCTATCTGGTCGAGCTGCAAACGAAAAAGGCGAGCCCGGCAATTACCGGAAAAACATACGGCAGCAAAAACTGGTGGTTTTGGGTCGCGCTGGCGAGCCTGCTTTGCTGCCTGTTGTTGGCCGTATTCACATTCACAGGATCTCTGTCTTTGGAGCAGATGACTGGCTTGATGATTTGGCCAACCCTGGTCTACTTTGTGACGGCAACCCGTTCAGCCATTGTCAGGGAGCGCCAGGATGAGCAGGGGCTTCAGGCCGCAAAGTAAAATAGTGCTAGTGCTGCGCCATCAACTATTAGAAAGAAGATATGTACAGCTTCATTCTTGATATTGGTAAAACCAATATCAAAGGTTCCGTACTGGACGACAGGGGGCAAACACTCTGGTCAGTCTCGCTTCCCAATACTGGATACAGTGACCCTGACTATGGCTACCCCAGTATTGATGTTGAAGCCATGTGGGAGTGGTTTAAGTCCACCCTGAAAGAAGCTGCCGGCAACTTCGCCATTTCAGCCATTAATATCAGTACCCACGGTGCCTGTGCCGTTTTGTTGTCGCGGGAAAAAGAGCTTTTATTTCCGGTGATGGATTACGAGGTCGGCCAGCTGAAAGTCGAAAACCTGCAGTACCCAAGACCAGCTTACAACCAAACGCAATCCCCGGATTTGCCAGGCGGTTTGAATCTTGGACGGCAACTCTGGTGGCTAAAAGAGACATATCCGGAGCGTTTCAGCGAACTGGATACCCTGCTGCTTTATCCTCAGTTTTGGGCCTGGAAATTGACGGGGCAGTTGGTCACAGAAGTTACATCACTGGGCTGCCATACAGACCTCTGGGAACCAGGGAACCGAAAATATTCCACATTGGTGACGACACTTGGGATAGAGCAGGCGTTACCACCAATGGTTGATGCTTTTTCCAGTTTAGGCAGGGTCAAACCGGAACTGGCCAGGCAGCTGGGACTGTCAGAATCCTGTGAGGTTTATCCGGGTATTCATGACTCCAATGCCAGTCTGGCGCGTTATCTGGCTTCGGATTTGGAATCGCCTTTTACGGTAATTTCAACCGGCACCTGGGTGATTGCCATGGCGCTGGGGAACCCCGGGGACAGCCTGATCGAAGAGCGAGACATGTTGGCCAATGTTGATATCTACGGGAATTCCGTCCCCTGTGCCCGCTTTATGGGAGGTCGAGAGTTCGAGCTGGTTTGCAGACTGGCAGGTGCTAAAGCGAACGATGAAATGTCTTTGGAAGACATTCAGTCCATTGTCGCTGAACAGGTATTTGCCTTACCTCCGTTTGAATCCGGTAGCGGCCCTTTTATGCATACTGAGCGGACAGGCGGGTTGACCTCCGGGGTGAGGTCCGGAGTCGCTCTGGCAACTGTCTATTTGGCATTAATGATAGATTATGAGCTTGACCTGTTACATGCACGGGGACCAATCCTCTTTGGCAGTACCTCGTTAAAAAACCCGATACTTGTCCAATTGCTTGCCCAGCTACGTCCTCATCAGCCGGTATATATGTCCAAAGACCCGGCCAGTACGGTGATGGGCGCCTGGTGCCTCACTCGCTGGGATCAGCAGCGACCAACGGGCTTTGGTGACTTTGAACTCGCTGCCAGGACGCAAATCAAGGGGTTGCCTGAATACCGTAGTACCTGGCGAGACAGGGCCGGTTGTGAAGATAAGTAAATGACTGAACATCTACTGGTTTTGTTCACTGAGTCAATGGCGAAAAAATGGAAAAGATAGCGTTTGTGATGACCTTGCTGCCCGGCCATGAGGCCGAGTACAAAAGACGACATGATGAAATCTGGCCAGAACTGGTGGTCGCACTAAAGTCTGCTGGCATATCGGATTATTCAATTTTTTTTGAACAAGAGTCCAACAAGTTGTTTGCTGTGCTCAAGCGGTCAGAAGATCACAGGATGGATGACCTGCCTTTGGAGCCAGTTGTCAAAAAGTGGTGGGCTTATATGGAAGATATTATGGAAACGAATAAGGATAACTCGCCTGTAAGTACCCCATTAAACAAGGTATTTCATCTGGAATAACCCGCTTCAATCATCAAAAAAGCCTGTTTCCTTGTGCGGGAAACAGGCTTTTCGGGGCAGGGTTTTTCCGTAATCAGTAGCTTTCGACAATGGCAGAATAAATGCCTGCCCGCAGTTTGTCGTAGTCATCGAGACCGGGATTGGGTGATCGAAGCTGGGTCATGTATACGACGACCAGATTCTCCTTTGGGTCTACCCAATAGGTCGAGTGATAGGCACCTCCCCATCGATATTCGCCGACGGAACCCAGGGTTCCTCTTGCGCCCAGGTCTTTAAGTACACCAAAACCCAGCCCAAAACCACTGCCTGTCTGGAAAGGAATACCGTTTAAATGGTCGACTGTCATAAGCTGGACCGTTTTGGGACTGAGTATCCTTTCACCATTTAGCTGTCCGCCATTCAGGGTCATTTGCAGGAATTTTGCGTAGTCACTGGCCGTCGAAAGCAGTCCGGCACCGCCTGAAAAATTGGTGCGCGGTCCAGTCACATATTCGCCCTGACCCTGCATGTTTCCCTCCTCAGGGGCTGCTTCGAGCCCGCCCTCCGGATTGCCCACACCCAGATAGACCCTGGACAATCGGTTTGATTTTTCCGGCGGCAGGTAGAAGTGGGTGTCGTCCATACCCAATGGGGTAAAGATTGCCTCGTCCAGAAATTCATCCAGAGGCTGGCCGCTGGCGACTTCGATGACGGCCCCGAGAATGTCGATGTTGTAACCGTAAATCCATTCTGCCCCAGGCTGGGCCATTAAGGGCAGTGACGCCATTGTCCGGACAGTTTCCCTGATGGGCTCCGACCGGCTGGCCAGATACCAGCCCGGAAATCCTGCTTCCAGCCAGGCTTGCGTGACCGGATGGCCTTGTGGATTGGTAAATCCACCGTAGGGAATCCCGGATGTGTGGGTTAGCAGATCTCTCAGGGTGATTTGCCGGTCAACTGGCTCAAGGTCCAGTCCGCCCTGATCATTGGGCACACCAACCTGGGCGTCTTCCCATTCAGGCAAATAGTTGCTTAGCGGATCAGAAATAAGCAGATCCCCGCGTTCATGCAGGACCATGATGCCGACACTGATAATCGCCTTGGTTTGGGAGGCGATTCGAAAAATTGAGTCCGGTTCCATGGCAATTCCAGCCTCCCGATCCTGCATGCCCTTGGCCGATGTGTAGGCAATTCGCCCATCCCGCAGTATGAGGGTGACACTGCCAGCAACTTGCTCGTTATCAATATAGCTTTGCAGAATGCTGTCCAGGTTTGCCAGTCGTTCGCTATCGAGCCCTAAACGGGCAGGACGCGACTCCCTGAAATCCTGGGCTTGAATGCTGGCGGTAGTGAATACGGCAATTACCAGCAACAGGGCGTTACGCCTGAAAGTGTTTATATTCATTGTGCTCCCCTCGTGATCAAGGTCTTTGTTGTTATCAATGAGTACGGTTAAAAGCGTCTGGTCTGGTGACCAGACAAAACAATAGCAGAAACCGGCCAAGAAGGTACTTGCAGGTCGTTTTTCCCGAACTTTCGCCACCATTTGTCGCGCGACGAATACTGGATTTGGTAGGCTTGTTCTTTTAGCAGGTAGCGGGGGGAAATGATTTGTTACTGGTAAAAGAAGCTTTGGAATCAATCGGGGAGACGTTAACCCGTCGCCACCAGACATTAGCCACCGCGGAATCCTGTACTGGAGGAGGTGTCGGCGAGGCACTGACCTCATTGGCCGGTTCTTCTTCCTGGTACCAGGGCGGCGTAATCGCCTATAGCAACCAGCTAAAAATAGAGCTGGTCCATGTCTCGGAAGAAACCCTTATGAAGTTTGGTGCCGTCAGTGAACAGGTAGCCAGGGAGATGGTTGAAGGTATCGTTCAACTGACTGGGGCGGATTATGCGATCTCGACAACGGGCATTGCCGGTCCTGATGGAGGCACCCCGGAAAAACCGCTTGGCACAGTCTGTTTCGGCTATTTTGCACGTGGTGAAACCTTCACAGAAACAAAAAGGTTTGAGGGTGACCGCGAGCAGGTCAGGGCACAAACGGTCTCTCATGCCCTGGCAAATATTGCCCAACATATATCAAAAAAATAGGTTGACTCGAGTGCTGAGTATTTATACAGTACTTTGCAATTAAACCACTGTATGGCTAAACCCAGGCAATTACCGAATTAGAGGAATAACTATGGATCCCAACAAACAAAAAGCACTTGATGCCGCACTTGGACAGATTGAGCGTCAGTTTGGTAAAGGCACCGTTATGCGCATGGGTGACAACGAACGTGTGGCGATCCCTTCCATTTCTACCGGTTCCCTCGGTCTGGATATTGCCCTCGGCATAGGTGGCTTGCCAAAGGGCCGTATCGTCGAAATTTATGGCCCGGAAAGCTCCGGTAAAACCACGTTGACCCTGACCACGATCGCACAGGCGCAAAAGCAGGGGGCTACCTGTGCGTTTGTCGATGCGGAGCATGCGCTTGATCCGGTCTATGCAGAAAAACTGGGTGTCAATGTGGATGAACTCATCGTTTCCCAGCCGGATACAGGTGAGCAGGCGCTTGAGGTCTGCGACATGCTGGTCCGCTCCGGTGCGATTGATGTGCTGATTGTAGACTCTGTTGCCGCCCTGGTGCCCAAGGCTGAAATTGAAGGCGAAATGGGGGACTCGCACATGGGCTTGCAGGCAAGATTGATGTCTCAGGCCCTGCGAAAACTTACCGGTTCCATCAAGCAGGCAAATTGCCTGTGCATCTTTATTAACCAGATCCGGATGAAGATTGGGGTGATGTTCGGTAATCCGGAAACCACTACCGGGGGTAACGCCCTGAAATTTTACTCCTCTGTACGACTGGATATTCGACGAATCGGAGCGGTAAAAGAAGGTGACGAAGTGGTTGGTAACGAGACACGTGTCAAGGTGGTTAAAAACAAGGTCGCCCCTCCGTTTAAGCAGGTTGAATTCAACATTATGTATGGCGCGGGTATTAACCGATTGGCGGAAGTGATTGATCTGGGTGTTAAGTACGGATTTATTGAAAAATCCGGTGCCTGGTACGCCTATGAAGGGAACAAGATTGGTCAGGGTAAAAATAACGCATCGGAATTCCTTAAGGAAAATCCGGAGATCTGCGAAAAGCTTGAGACCATGATCAAACAGGAAGCACTGGGAAAAACCGAGACCAAAGCTCAAAAGCAAGAGCCGAAAGAGGATGTGGAACTCTAGAAATTCCTGTAGCCACAACATAAAAAAGGCGACTCTATAAAGTCGCCTTTTTTTATGCATGTCCATATAGCGAGAGAAAGCTGTCTGCTGCCAACATCCTGGTTCCGCAGACAGACCACCTCCTGTGCAGCTACATCCTGTAACTTTCCTGATTGTCCTGAGTCCTGGCGACATTAAAAATGTCCCGGTTTATTTATGCACCTAGCCAAAAGTATAGGTACGAATAAATTGTCGTTGGTAGAACGAAAGTATCGAAACAGGTCTTGTTCAAAACAAAGGTCGGGGTATAGTCCCGACTCACACAGGTAATATGAACAAACATGTTTTAGTTAGGAATGAAATGATTCGGTTTTTCCTTGTTGTCGCTTTTTTATGCACCACCAACCTGGCATCAGCCCAGGCAATCTATGATCGTGATGCCCGTTTTCATCCCGTTCTGGCACCTGTGGACCGTGGAATGGTGGTGTCCCAGGACTACCTGGCTTCTTTGGTTGGTGCCGAAATCCTGGCAATGGGAGGCAATGCTGTTGACGCCGCTGTTGCCACAGGATTTGCGCTCGCGGTGACTTTCCCGCAGGCCGGTAATCTTGGCGGTGGTGGTTTTATGCTGGTACATCTGGCTGAAGAAAATAAGACTTTTGCCCTGGATTATCGGGAAACGGCCCCCGAGTCCTTTTTTGCCGAGATGTTCATTCGGCCAGATGGCTCAGTGGATACAGGAAGCAAGCGTTTTGGAATCAATTCGACAGGTGTTCCGGGCACGGTTGCCGGATTGCTTCTGGCACAGGAAAAATGGGGTGAACTAAGTCGTGAGCAGGTAATGGCACCTGCCATTAAACTGGCTGAATCAGGCTTTGTGGTTTCCGATTCGTTAGCCTATTCACTGAAGAGGGCGTCCAGTCGTTTCCAGACAGATCAAACCAGGGAATATTTCCTTGGGGAGGATTTTTCCGGACCTGAACCGGGTGACCTTTGGGTTCAATCCGATCTGGCCCATACGCTTGGATTAATATCCAGGCAGGGTGCTTCCGGTTTCTATTCCGGCGAAACTGCGAAAAAAATCGTCAATCAAATCCAGACAATGGGCGGGTCCATGACCATGGATGATCTCGCTGGTTATGAAGCGATTGTTCGTGAGCCCGTTATTGGGCAGTACCGGGACTATGAAGTAGCTTCCATGCCGCCGCCATCCTCCGGAGGCGTGCACCTTATCCAGATGCTGAATATCCTGGAAAATGCAGACCTGGCGTCGCTGGAGCATAACTCGTCAGGCTATCTGCATCTTTTGGTTGAGGCCATGAAGCCTGCCTATGCTGACCGTAGTTTTCACCTTGGTGATCCAGACTTTGTGTCCGTGCCTGTCAACAAGCTGACGTCCAAGGACTACGCCGATGAGCTATGGGCTGAAATTAGTCCGGAGCAGGCGCGCCCTTCTGAGAGCATTGCCCCGTTTGTTGATGTGCCCGAAGAAAGTGCCGATACGACGCATTTCAGCGTTTGGGATGCAAAAGGCAATGTAGTGAGTAATACCTACACACTTAATTTTTCCTACGGCAACGGTATCGCCGTGAACGGTGCCGGCTTTCTGTTAAACAATGAAATGGATGACTTTAGCGCGAAACCGGGATCAGCAAACGCCTATGGGCTGATTGGCAGCAGGGCAAACTCCATTGAGCCGGGAAAACGCCCATTGTCGAGTATGACGCCGACCATTGTATTCAGGGATGGTGCGCCCTTTATGGCTACGGGTAGCCCAGGGGGCAGCCGGATCATTACCACGGTTTTGCAGAGTATTCTCAATGCTACCGATCATGGCATGAATGCAGCAGAGACTGTTTCGGTCCCACGCATACATCATCAATGGTATCCGGACCAAATCTACTGGGAGTCGGGCGTTTCTGTGGATACACGCCGGGTGATGCAGGCCCAGGGGCACAGCTTTTCCGATGCGCCAAGGACCTTCGCCAAACTGGAGGTGATTCTAAAGACAGAATCAGGCCTGCAGGGTGCATCTGATCCACGCTGGCCCGCCAGCGGTGCTGTGGTTCAACCGGATTCAGGCAATCCGGAAGCGCTTCCTTTTACGCAGAGGGATCAGGACAGCCCCTGACCTGTTAAATCTTTTTGGCCTGCTCAGCAGCATTGCCGATATAGCTGGCAGGGGTCAGCTGTTTGAGCTGTTGTTTTGCTTCGTCCGGTATTTCCAGTGATTCGATAAATGACTGGAACAGCTCGGCATTAACCTGTTGCCCGCGCGTAAGTGCCTTGAGCTTCTCGTAGGGTTCTTCAATGCCGTAACGACGCATAACGGTCTGAATAGGTTCGGCCAATACTTCCCAGCTGTTTTCCAGGTCCTGGGCCAGACGTGCTTCATTGAGCTCCAGTTTGCCCAGACCCTTCAACGTGGCGGCGTAGGCAATCAGGCTGTAGCCGAAACCGACCCCCATATTGCGTAGTACGGTAGAGTCGGTCAGGTCGCGTTGCCAGCGTGATACAGGCAGCTTGGCCGACAGATGGGTAAAGATGGCATTGGCCAGCCCCAGGTTGCCTTCCGAGTTTTCAAAATCGATAGGGTTGACCTTGTGAGGCATGGTCGAAGAGCCCACTTCGCCAGCAATGGTTTTTTGTTTGAAATAACCCAGTGAAATATAGCCCCAGATATCGCGGTCCAGGTCCAGCAGAATGGTATTAAAGCGGGCGATGGCATCAAAAAGTTCGGCTATATAGTCGTGCGGTTCAATCTGTGTGGTGTAAGGGTTCCAGCCAAGCCCGAGAGACTCGATAAACCGCGCCGCATGCGCTGGCCAGTCGATTTCCGGATAGGCCGATAAATGGGCGTTGTAGTTGCCCACGGCACCATTGATCTTGCCGAGCAGCTCGACGGATGCGATCTGGTCTCGCTGGCGTCGCATGCGGGCAACCACATTGGCGAATTCCTTGCCTACGGTTGTTGGGGAAGCTGTCTGTCCATGAGTCCGGGATAGCATTGGAACTTCTGCAAAGCTTTTTGCCTTTGCTGCCAGATCACCAATAATCTCGTCAACAAGCCTCAGCAGGGTTTGTCGGCCACGACTGAGCATCAATGCATGTGACAGATTGTTGATGTCTTCAGATGTGCAGGCAAAGTGAACAAACTCTGAAATGGCTTTGAGCTCTGCATGGCTGTCGATGCGTTGTTTTATGAAATATTCAACCGCCTTAACGTCGTGATTGGTGGTTTTTTCAATGTCTTTGATTGTTGCTGCATCAGTCTCGGAAAAGTTATCGACGATGTTGTTAAGAGCTGAATTTGCTTCGTCCGAAAGTGCCGGGACTTCCTTGATCTGTGGGTGTGCTGCCAAACCCTGTAACCAGCGGATTTCAACTTCCACGCGCGCGCTGATCAGGCCGAATTCGCTAAATATGGAGCGTAAGTCGGCGGTTTTGTTGCCATAACGGCCATCAATGGGTGAAACAGCGTTCAATTCAGAAAGTTGCATCTGTTGTCCTGGTTAGTCGATAAAATTTATATAAAGTCGATTGTTGCATCTATTTTAAGAGTTCCAGCACCTGTTCGCGAATTCTTCTGCGTGCTGTCAAAAGGTGTAAAGTCTGGCCGCCCGATTGACGCCACAAAAAGGCGAAACGCACGGCTGCAAAGAGCATGACCCTTACCCGGGCGGCGACCACCTCCTGTTCCAGAAACTGGTGTTTTCCCATAATCTGGATTTCCAGTAACGGACTTAGGTTTTTGCGATAGGTATCTGCAACATTTTTCATCAGGTTCTGATCGTCCAGTCCATAAAAGTCTGCCTGCCTCTTGGCATGAGACAAGGCACTACGTACCTCTTCCTGTGCCGCGGGCTTTTTTTGCAAGATCTTTTGCAGCTGCAGAATCTGGATGGCATACCGGCTGGGTAGATCCTGCGGGGTCGCTTCCCGACAAAAATGGTCCAGTTGCATTAGGCCCATTCGCATGTCACCTGGCTGCCCGAAAACCTCTGAATCTTCTTTGGGGTCCAGCTCGAGCAATGCCCTTAGGCAGCGTTCATACGAAGGAATATCGCAACTGCCGGAGCCGGCCAGTTCATTTGCCAGGGTCGTAGATTGCCATACGCCGGCCAAAGACAGGGCCATGCGTTCATCGTAATGCGGAAAAAACCAGTGAATCATGACTCAGTGCTCTCAATAATACCGCCACCAAGGCAGTGGTCTCCCTGGTAGAGAACCAGGGATTGCCCCGGAGTGACAGCTCGCTGTGGTTGTTCAAACTGAACATGCCAGCCATGTTCGATCTTTTGCAGCATACAGGCCTGATCTGGCTGGCGGTAGCGGGTTTTTGCCTTGCACCGCAAGGTGCCGTCCCCAGGTTCACCGTTAATAAAATGTATGGGGCCGGTATATAAAGCGGTACTCATTAGAGCGGGATGGTCACCACCCTGGACAACGATCAGTTCGTTGTTGGGAATATCCTTGGCAGCAACGTACCAGGCTTCTTCGGGTGCGCCGCTAATACCGCCAATTCTTAACCCTTGTCGCTGCCCCATGGTGTAGTACATGAGCCCATCATGGTCGCCCAGTATTTGTCCGTCCAGAGCGCGTATCTTGCCCGGCTGGGCGGGTAGGTAGGTTTCCAGGAAATCCTTAAAACGGCGCTCCCCGATAAAACATATTCCGGTACTGTCCTTCTTGTTATGGGTAACAAAGTTTTGGGCTTCGGCGATGTCCCTGACCCGGGATTTTTCGATATCGCCCACAGGGAAGATTGATTTGGCAAACGCGGATTCATCTACCGCATGCAGAAAATAGCTTTGGTCCTTATTGGCGTCCAGGCCTTTTAACAGTCGGGTCTGACCGTCCTCTTTTTCCAAACGGGCGTAGTGCCCGGTAGCGATATAGTCAGCACCCAGTTCCTCGGCATATTCCAGGAACGCCTTGAATTTAATTTCCCTGTTACAGAGGATATCGGGATTGGGGGTACGGTTTGCCTTGTATTCCGATAGAAAGTGTTCGAAAACATTATCCCAGTACTCGGCAGCAAAGTTGGCGCTGTGCAGGGGTATCCCAAGCCGGTCACAAACCTGCTGGGCATCTGCCAGGTCAGCAATGGCGGTACAGTACTCTGTGCCATCATCCTCTTCCCAGTTTTTCATGAAAAGACCCTCGACCTCATAGCCCGCCTGTAACAGGAGATAGGCGGAGACAGAGGAGTCGACGCCACCGGACATGCCGACGATGACTTTATTGGGTTTTCCCTGGCTGGACATAATGATTCGTGGATAGAGATCGAAAAAGGGCGGCTATTCTAGGGGGCTTCGCTAATCATTTCCAAGGGGTAGCGCGTTCCTTCCAGATATCGTTCGATATCCATGGCGACCAGTTTGCTGCGATGATTGTCTGCGGCCATGATGTCTTCCACAGTCATCCAGTAAACAGCATCGATTTCGCTATCAATATTGGCAGAGGGCGTTTGATCCGGACAGCTGGCCAGAAAGCTCACCCGGTAATAGGTCACGCCGTTAGGCGCCGGGTAACAGGAAAGACCAAGTAAGGCCTCCAGTTCCAGTTGATACCCGGTTTCTTCCAGGGCTTCACGAAGTGCTGCCTGCTTAAAAGTCTCGCCGGGTTCGATATGGCCTGCCGGCTGGTTGAGTACCCGCGTGCGAGTCTGCTTGTCTCTCTCCTCAACCATTAACAGCTTGCCGTCCTTTTCACAGACGACACCTACGGTTAAATGAATACGGTCTGTCATCAGCGCGCTTGTTTTTCTGTTATGACAAAAGATAACTTCGATGAATGGCGGTTATCGTCCATTTCAGAGAATGATTCCTGTAAAATTTTCGATCAAGGTACACATAGTGCAGGGGCATTTTACTGTTAATTGCAGTCCTGCATATCTCACAGCGTAGTTTATGTTGAAATCCCAGAGGAATAGATGACGGTGTCAAAGTCCAAGATTATTTACACGAAAACTGATGAAGCGCCAGCCCTGGCTACTTACTCGCTTTTGCCCATTATACGGGCCTATGCCGCAAAAGCTGATATTGAAGTCGACATAAGTGATATTTCCCTTGCCGCCCGGATTCTTGCCAATTTTCCCGATTATCTTCAAGCGGACCAACAGATTCCTGACGCGTTGAATGAACTCGGAGAGCTATGCCTCAGTCCCGATGCCAATATTATCAAGTTGCCCAATATCAGTGCCTCGCTGCCACAGCTAAAGGCCGCCATTAAAGAGCTCCAGCAGAAGGGCTATGCCGTTCCCGAGTTTCCTGATTCGCCATCCAGTGATGAAGAGAAAGACATACGCGACCGCTACGGTAAAGTGCTTGGTAGTGCCGTTAATCCGGTGCTTCGCCAGGGGAATTCCGACCGTCGTGCCCCCGGTGCCGTGAAAAGCTACGCACGTAACAATCCCCATCGAATGGGTAGCTGGGCTGCGGATTCCCAAACCCGTGTTGCGCACATGGAAAGTGGGGACTTTTTTGAAACTGAAAAGTCGGTTGCCATGGATGCCGACTCCAAAATTCGAATTGAGTTTGTCTCCGATACAGGCGAGGTCTCTATATTAAAGCCTGACTTCCCTGTGCAAAAAGGGGAAGTTATCGATGGCATGTATATGAAAAGAAAAGCGTTGGCAGAGTTCTTTGATAAAACAATCGCCGATGCGAAATCGCAGGGACTGCTCTGGTCTCTTCACCTGAAGGCCACCATGATGAAAGTCTCGGATCCCATCATCTTTGGCGAAGGCGTAAAGGTTTTCTTTAAAGACCTGTTTGACAAGCACCAGTCTACATTTGACCAGCTTGGTGTTAACCCCAATAACGGCTTCGGCAATGTATTGGACAAAATTGCCACGCTGGATGAAGCCAAACAGGCTGAAATTGAGCAGGATATCAAAGCCTGTTACGAAAATTCCCCATCCATTGCCATGGTGAATTCGGATAAGGGAATTACCAATCTTCACGTTCCCAGCGATGTGATTATTGATGCGTCCATGCCCGCCATGATTCGCGAGGGCGGAAAGATGTGGAATGCCCAGGGGGAAACGCAGGATACCCTGGCAGTGATTCCGGATCGCAGTTATGCCCGTATCTACCAGGAAACGATCAGCTTTTGTAAGGAACATGGTGCCTTTGATCCGAAAACCATGGGTACTGTGCCTAACGTGGGCCTTATGGCTCAAAAAGCCGAAGAATATGGCTCCCACGACAAGACCTTCCAGTTGGAAGAAAACGGGACGGTTCGTATTGTGGATGCTCAGGGCAATGTGCTTATAGATCATCAGGTAGAGGCCGGTGATATCTGGCGCAGTTGCCAGACCAAGGACGCACCCATTCATGACTGGGTCAAGCTTGCAGTCAACCGTTCACGACTGTCCGGAATGCCTGCAGTATTCTGGCTGGACCCGCAGCGTGGACACGATGCTGTTCTTATCAAAAAGGTGGAGCAGTATCTTGCAGAGCTGGATACCGAGGGCCTGGATATCCGTATCATGCCACCTGTTGACGCTATCCGTTTCACGATGGAAAGGATCATTAAGGGGGAAGACACAATCTCGGTCACGGGCAATGTGCTCAGGGACTACCTCACTGATCTGTTTCCCATCCTGGAATTGGGCACCAGTGCCAAAATGCTCTCTATCGTGCCTTTAATGGCGGGTGGTGGCCTGTTTGAAACCGGTGCTGGCGGCTCCGCTCCCAAGCATGTGCAGCAATTCGTTGAGGAAGGACACCTGCGATGGGATTCCCTGGGTGAGTTTTTGGCCCTGGCAGTCTCTTTTGAACATTTTGCCAATACGGATGGAAACACCAGGGCAGGAGTGTTGGCCAGGACCCTGGATAAGGCAACAGGAGCGCTGCTAAACAATGGCAAGTCACCGATGCGAAATGTCGGCGAACTGGATAACCGGGGCAGTCACTTTTACCTGGCCATGTATTGGGCGCAGGAGCTGGCGGCACAGGATGAGGATGCCGGACTAAAAGCCAGCTTTACGGAATTTGCCAAACAGATTGAGTCCGGGGAAGCCCAGATCCTGTCTGAAATCAATGCAACCCAGGGTTCAGGCGTAGATTTGGGAGGGTATTACCTACTGGATGACGACAAGGCAAGAAAAGCCATGTGCCCAAGCGAAACGCTGACCAATTCACTGGCTTCTCTATAAGCCAGACATGCAAAAAAGCCCTTCCATGAAGGGCTTTTTTATTGCTCAGGCAGTTAACCGGTCGCGCTGGCAGCCGTATCGTCAGACTCGGCCTTGTTTTCGGTTTCAGCTTCGGCAGAATCAGAATCAGGGCCTGCTGCACCGTTTAGCAAAGTGATGTGTGCTGCATGTTTGCCTTTATCGCCATCCACAAGCTCAAAATCGACTCGCTGACCTGCCTTTAAGGTCTTGTAACCGTCCATTTCGATGGCTGAATAATGTGCGAATACATCAGAATCATCATCTTCCGGCAGGATAAAACCGTACCCCTTCGCGTTGTTAAACCACTTCACAGTCCCGGTCGGCATAACATCTCCCCCTTTCGATCCGTTACAGTGCGCGAATTCAAGGAATTCACTCATGCTTATAATTGATGAATCATCAAAATTGCACAAAAAGGGTTCAGTTGTCAACTTTTTCAATATCTGTATGTAACCTGAAATTCATGACCTGTATCGCAATTTTTCATGCCAAATAGCGGTCTGAATGCATATATATGGCGTAGAATATTTGCCTATGAAGATTATGCTTTCGCAATCAAATTCACCCGGCCATGAAGGAGATTCCGGTCTCTTGCTTCAGGAGGCAAAGCCCCGTTTAAAAAAACCTCCCCTGTATTGCGTCATTATGTTGAATGACGATTACACGCCCATGGAGTTCGTTGTTGAAGTACTCGAAACTTTTTTCGGGAAAGATCGAACGGCCGCGACTCAAATTATGCTGGCCATACATACCAAGGGCAGGGCGGTATGTGGTGTGTATCCAAAAGATATTGCCGAAACCAAGGCTTATGCCGTAAACAAGTATGCGCGAGAATCTGAACACCCCTTGCTCTGTGATATAGAGCCCTCGCTGGATGACGATGATGAATAACGCAATCCAGCCCAACCCAAGCAGGTGTACATATGCTAAGTAGAGATCTGGAACTTTCCCTCAACCTGGCGTTTAAAGAGGCCAGGTCCCGCCGACATGAATTTATGACAGTAGAGCATTTACTACTGGCATTGCTCGACAACCAGTCCGCCCTTGAGGTGCTTAACGCCTGTGGTGCGGATCTGTTTACCCTGAGGGACCAGCTGACGGAATTTATTGAAGAAAACACGCCCATGGTTCCCGAGGGCGAGGAAAAGCCCGAGGTGCAGCCCACACTCGGGTTTCAGCGCGTACTTCAGCGTGCCATTTTTCATGTGCAGTCTTCTGGCAAGGATGAATGCACCGGGGCCAATGTTCTGGTGGCCATTTTTAGTGAGCAGGAAAGTCACGCGGCCTACCTGCTGGAGCTGCAAGACGTCCACCGTGTGGATGTGGTGAATTTTATCAGCCATGGCTATGTCAAACAGGACGACATCAGCGAGCCAAGCATGGAAGAGCTGGAGGCTGAAGTGGAAGCCGACAAGGAAGAAACCCAGACCAGGCCACTCGACCAGTTTGCCCAGAACCTGAATGAAGCTGCACGACAGGACCAGATTGACCCGCTTATCGGCCGGGCCCATGAGATTGAGCGTGTCGCACAAATACTGGTTCGTCGCCGCAAAAACAACCCGCTGCTGGTTGGTGAGAGCGGGGTAGGTAAAACGGCTATTGCTGAAGGGCTGGCACGTTTGATTGTCGATGAGAAAGTGCCGGAAATTCTTCTGGAGAGCACCGTTTATTCCCTCGATCTGGGGGCGTTGCTGGCGGGAACCAAGTACCGCGGTGATTTTGAAAAACGCTTTAAAAGTGTGCTTGCCGATTTGGCCAAAGAGGATAAATCGATTCTCTTTATTGACGAGATTCACACAATCATCGGTGCCGGGGCAGCATCTGGCGGTGTCATGGATGCGTCCAACCTGCTTAAACCCATGCTGACTTCCGGAAAAATCCGCCTGATTGGTTCGACGACGTACCAGGAGTTCCGGGGAATTTTTGAGAAGGATCGGGCGCTTTCCCGCCGTTTCCAGAAAGTGGATGTTCCCGAACCCAGTGTGGAAGAAACCTTCCAGATTTTGCGCGGGCTGAAAACCCGCTTTGAAGATCATTACGGTATCCGCTATCAGGATAAGGCGCTGCGTTCGGCGGCAGAGTTGTCTGCCCGCCATATCACTGATCGCTATCTGCCGGACAAGGCCATAGATGTCATTGATGAGGCAGGTGCCTATCAGCGTTTGCAGGCCAAAAGCAAACGCAAGAAAACCATTGGGACCTCTGACATTGAGGCCGTTGTCAGCAAGATTGCCCGTATTCCGCCAAAATCGGTATCCAGCTCGGATAAGGAACAGCTAAGAAATCTTGAAGACCGGCTAAAAATGGTGGTCTTCGGACAGTCGAAAGCTATTTCCGCGGTCGCCGATGCGATCAAATTATCCCGTGCAGGTTTGAAAAAAGAGGAAAAGCCGGTGGGCAGTTTCCTGTTTACCGGACCTACCGGTGTGGGCAAGACAGAAGTCTGTCGCCAACTGGCCAAAATCATGGGTATCGAATTAATTCGTTTCGATATGTCGGAATACATGGAGCGTCATACGGTCTCGCGCCTGATTGGGGCACCTCCTGGTTATGTCGGCTTTGACCAGGGCGGGTTGCTGACCGACGCAGTGACCAAGCATCCGCACTCTGTCGTACTGCTGGATGAGATAGAGAAAGCGCATCCGGAAGTATTTAACCTGTTACTGCAGGTGATGGATCATGGGGCATTGACCGACAATAACGGTCGCAAGGCTGATTTTCGCAATGTGATTTTGATCATGACGAGTAATGCCGGGGTGGAATCCATGAGTCGGGCTTCCATAGGCTTTACCAAGCAGGATCACAGTACGGATGCGATGGAAGCGCTCAAGCGTATCTTTACGCCGGAGTTTCGCAACCGGCTGGATGCCATTGTCCAGTTTGGTACGCTGCCCATGGATGTGGTCAAAACCGTTGTCGACAAGTTTGTGGTTGAACTGCAAACCCAGGTCGATGAGAAAGGTGTCCAGATACATCTGCAGGATGATGCGAGAGACTGGCTTGCAGAGCATGGCTATGATGAAACCATGGGGGCTCGTCCCATGGCACGCCTGATTGACGAGAAGCTCAAAAAGCCCTTGGCAGAACAGCTGTTGTTTGGTGATCTGGTGAACGGTGGAAAACTGATCGTTCGTATTGAAGGGGACGATCTAGCTCTTGAGTTTAAACCGCTGGACAAAAAGTCATCCAAAAGAACGACAACTGAGTCGGCTGAATGATCTTGTTTGAAGTGGCCCCTCGCTGAAGGAAAATGCGAGGGTGCCCGCAGCGTTTTATCGCGACCGGAAGGTAATACGTCCCTTGGTTAGGTCATAAGGGGTCATTTCCACCTTGACCTTATCGCCGGTAAGAATACGGATATAGTGTTTACGCATCTTGCCTGAGATGTGCGCCATTACGACGTGACCATTCTCAAGCTTGACTCTGAACGTAGTGTTCGGAAGGGTTTCAATAACTTCCCCTTCGAACTCCATGACATCGTCTTTCGCCATTAAGTACTTTCTCTGGATATTTGAAGGGCCGGCATTTTGCCCGAAAACCCCCATTACTTCAAAGCTTTAATCGATTATTTCAACCACCGGATGAAGTATTGTCCCCAGGACCTGGCAGCCAGTGACCATCGGAATATATTTCATTGGGTCGATAGCAAGACTTGTAATTCATTTTTTGGCAATTGGCCACCCAGAAGCCCAAATATAAATAAGGCAGGCCAATACGGGCACAATAATTAATTTGCCAGAGTATGGCATAGGTACCCAGGCTGCGTTTTTGCAGGCCGGGATCAAAGAACGTGTAAATAGCCGAAAGGCCATCGCTAAGCTGATCGAAGAGGGCGACCATCGCCAATTGATCGTCCAGCCAGAACTCGGCAATCTGGCTAAAGTCATAAATTTCGCCAATAAAGCTGTCGAATTGATCCCTGCTTGGTGGATACATATCACCATAAGCGTGGCGCTGCTCAATATATTTTTCGTAAAGGCGATAGTAGTTTTCGTCCCTGGTGGGTGTTATTTCATCAGGCCTGATTACACGGGCTGCTAAATCAGTATTCCTGTTTTGTGTGCGACGCTGGGACCTGCCCGGACGAAACTGGTTTACAGGCACTCGCAGGGGTTTGCATGCATTGCATCCAGGACAGCTGGTTTTGTAGAGGTATCTGCCGCTTCGTCGAAAACCCTGAAGATTAAGTGCACTGGCCATACTTTGGGTGATAGGTATGGACGGGTCGACAAACGCCGTACGTGCCTGACGGTTCTCAAGATAACTGCATTTATGCGTATCGGTGATAAAAACCGGCAACCGATGGTTTATGTGCACCTATAACCTCCACTCTTCAGGCCAGGAACAGGGGGCGTCGCGCAGTTTTTTCAGTTTCTGCTCAAACTCATTGCGCTGAACCTCCTTGACCCCAAGCGACTCCAGAAAAGGATTTTGTAATTGGCAATCAATCATTTCAAAACCGTGATCCATCAGCGTTTGGGCCAGACATATAAATCCCAGTTTAGAAGCATTTGATCGTTGATGAAACATGGACTCTCCACAAAATATGGCGCCGATGGCGACACCATAAAGTCCACCAACCAACTGGTCACCTTCCCAGACTTCCAGTGATTGCGCTCCGCCCAGACGGTGTAAAGCCTCATAGGCTTCAATCATTTCCGGGGTGATCCATGTTTCGCCCGGACGGGCATCGGCACAGGCCCGGACAACGTGGGGGAAACATTGATTGCTGGTGAACCGGAAATGGCTTTTTTTGATCAGCCGGGCGGTCGTCCGATTAATGATCAAGTCTCCAGGCTCCAAAATAGCCCGCGGATCAGGAGCCCACCAGAGTGGTGGTTCTCCTTCCGAGTACCAGGGAAAGATCCCCTGATAGTAAGCGTTGAGCAGGGTTTTTGGGAGAAGATTGCCACCAGCGGCAAGTAGTCCGGAAGGGTGCTCCAGCGCATGATCTGTCGGAGGGAAAACCGGATGCTCAAAATCCAGCCACAGCAGTTCAATCACCAGACTACCTCGTATAAAAATAAAAAAGGCCCATGCGTCATTTATAACGCATGAGCCTGTCTCATGGCGAAACCCTACTAGGCTTCGTCGAGATATTTCTCCGCATCCAGAGCCGCCATGCATCCGGAACCGGCAGAAGTAATCGCCTGACGGTAAACGTGATCGGCGACATCGCCGGCGGCAAATACCCCTTTGACACTGGTTTGGGTGGCATTGCCCTGGGTTCCACTGTTGATCGTGATATAACCGTCTTTCATGTCCAGTTGGCCTTCAAATATCTGCGTATTGGGTTTGTGCCCAATGGCAATAAAGATGCCGGCGACATCGAGCTCGCTGGTGGTGCCATCTTCGGTGCTTTTGATGCGAGCACCAGTGACACCCTGTTCATCACCAAGCACTTCATCCAGCTGGTTATTCCATAGAATTCGAACGTTCCCGTTTTTTTCTTTTTCAAACAGTTTGTCCTGCAGGATTTTCTCGGCACGAAGCTTGTCGCGACGGTGAATCAGGGTGACCTCTGAACAGAGGTTGGACAAGTAAAGCGCTTCTTCAACGGCCGTATTGCCACCACCAACAACCGCGACTTTTTGATCTCTGTAGAAGAAACCATCGCAGGTCGCGCAGGCACTGACGCCACGTCCCTGAAACGCAGCTTCAGATTCCAGACCAAGATATTGCGCTGATGCTCCGGTCGCAATAATCAGCGAATCACAGGTATAGGTATTGGTGCCTTTGAGCGTGAAAGGGCGTTTGCTGAGGTCGGTTTCCTCGATGTGATCGAAAAGGATTTCTGTATTAAACCGCTCGGCATGTTGTTGCATGCGAATCATCAGATCCGGTCCCTGAAGTCCTTCGACGTCGCCAGGCCAGTTATCAACATCCGTTGTGGTGGTCAATTGACCACCTTGCTGCATACCCGTGATTAATACCGGATTCAGATTTGCACGTGCCGCATAAACCGCAGCGGTATAGCCCGCGGGGCCTGATCCGAGAATAATTAATCGATGGTGGATAACTTCGCTCATGAAAATTTCCTTGAATTTATCTTTGGGGGATACTAATTGACGCGCCATCATAGACAATGCAAGCCGCCGGGGACAATAAGCTGATTATATGATCGGGATATAGAAGCCCAATGGTGTTAATGAAAGAAGAGTTGCATTGGCCTGAGCAGACGCTTTAGGGCAAAATGCGGCAGATCATTTGGACCTAACTGGACGATAGTTTTTGGGTAGTACAAAAAAAGAATCTTCAGGTGCCGAGCAGGCGAAAATCCAGCACTCCATATTGCGGGAAGGGGCCCTGATTGGCTGTGTGGCACTCGCGGCCATATTACTGCTCACATTGCTGACTTATGACCCTGCCGACCCCGGCTGGTCGCGCACGGGCTCCAATAATGAGATCAGTAATGCAGTAGGACCTACCGGTGCTTGGCTTTCGGATGTGTTTTTTTACATTTTTGGCCAGTTGGCTTACCTGTTTCCCGTGCTGATTGGCTATCAGGTTATCAAGATTTTCCGGGAATATCGTATCGAGCCAGCCAGCCGGGTAAGCCACCATATCGCTCTGAGGATTGCCGGTTTCGTCTTCATCATGATCGCTGGCTCAACACTGGTGTTCTTTCGTGGCCCCACTGATTCCCCGCTGCCCCAGGGCGACGGCGGACTGCTGGGTAACAGCATCGCTATTCTTATGACTGGTGCGCTGGGTGTTACGGGTAGCAAGCTTATGCTTGTCGCTCTTCTGCTTTACGGGATAACGCTTTACACGGGACTTTCCTGGCTGAGACTTTTTGACTCTGTCGGCCATGGCACCGTGCGTGCATATGACCGGATCCAGAGTGGCATCCGGCAATTCTTTGTTGCGCGTGCCCAGCGTCGCGAGACAGAAAGAC
Organism: Pseudomonadales bacterium; assembly: GCA_965222065.1. Taxonomy (GTDB): domain Bacteria; phylum Pseudomonadota; class Gammaproteobacteria; order Pseudomonadales; family GM7GCV1; genus GM7GCV1. The sequence continues at coordinate 537,472 of OZ244933.1, read as the reverse complement.
ACTTGCATCGGAGAGAAGTTGCTGTCGCCGCCGAGAAGCAGCGCAAAGACTCACGCAGGCCTGTCGAAATTCAAAAGCCGCCCGCGCCGCCCAAGCCCGGTAAAAGGGCACAAAAAGAGAAGCAGACAGAGTTATTCCAGGATCAGGGCAGCGATGCAAACAGACTGCCCCAGCTAAGCTTGTTGGACTCCATGGAAGAAGCGGACCGAACCGGTTATTCCCCTGAGTCGCTTGAAGCCATGTCACGCCTGCTGGAGATCAAGCTGAAAGACTTTGGCGTTGTGGCCGAGGTTGTAGCAGTACAACCCGGTCCTGTTGTGACCCGGTTTGAAATCCAGCCCGCCGCAGGGGTTAAAGCCAGCAAAATTACCAATCTGGCCAAAGACCTGGCGCGATCACTGGCTGTGACCAGTGTGCGAGTTGTTGAAGTGATCGCAGGCAAATCGGTCGTCGGTATTGAAGTGCCCAATGAAAAACGGGAGATGGTGCGCCTCAGCCAGGTATTGGCTTCGTCGAATTATGAACAGTCGAAATCGCCGCTGACCCTGGCCATGGGGCACGACATTTCCGGGCAACCAGTCATCGCCGATCTGGCGCGTATGCCCCACCTGCTGGTGGCGGGCACGACCGGTTCGGGTAAGTCAGTAGCGGTGAATGTGATGCTGCTAAGCCTGTTATACAAAGCGACACCACAGGAAGTGCGCCTGTTGCTGGTAGACCCGAAAATGCTGGAACTGGCTGTCTACGAGGGCATTCCCCATCTGCTTGCCCCCGTCGTGACGGACATGAAAGACGCGGCCAATGGCTTGCGCTGGTGTGTGGGCGAGATGGAGCGGCGTTACAAGCTCATGGCGCAGCTTGGCGTTCGCAACCTGGCGGGGTATAACAAAAAGGTTCGTGAGGCCATTGATGCCGGAGAGCCTATCCCTGATCCGATATGGCGACCGGATCCACTGGAACAAATGCGCTACGAAGAAGGTGGTGGAGAAGGCATGATGCCGCCACCCAACTTGGAGCCCTTGCCAGCTATTGTGGTCGTTATCGATGAATTTGCCGACATGATGATGATCGTGGGCAAAAAGGTGGAGCAATTGATTGCCAGGATTGCCCAGAAAGCCCGGGCTGCCGGCATCCACCTGATTTTGGCCACCCAGCGGCCTTCTGTGGATGTCATCACGGGCCTGATCAAGGCAAATATTCCCACGCGGATGGCGTTTCAGGTTTCTTCCAGAATCGATTCCCGAACCATTCTGGACCAGGGCGGTGCCGAGCAGCTGTTGGGACACGGCGACATGCTGTTTCTGCCGACCGGAACCAGCGTTCCTGTCCGGGTGCATGGAGCCTTCGTGGATGACCACGAGGTACACAAGGTAGTGGAAGACTGGACCAGTCGTGGCATCGAGCCCGAGTATGTAGAAGGGCTGACCGAGGAATCCACCAGTGCTGATGTGCCCGTTCCCGGCTACAGCACGGACTCCGATAGTGGCGGGGGAGATGATGCCGAGTCTGATGCCCTTTATGATCAGGCAGTTGAATTTGTGACGGAAAGTCGAAAAGCCTCTATTTCAGCGGTGCAGCGCAAGCTGCGCATTGGCTACAATCGTGCAGCACGACTGGTTGAAGCCATGGAGGCCGCGGGCGTGGTGACTGAAATGCAACCTAACGGCAACCGGGAAGTGATTGCCCCTCCACCTCCCAGACACTAGTTGTGTATCGCTTTATGACCTTTTTTCCAGTAATGAAAAAATCTGAACCAGTAACAACTACCGGATTTTTCTGGTTACTGCTTTTGTTGATGCCAGGGTTTTCCCTGGCCCAGCAACCCGCTGAAAATTTGCAGCAACTGCTGGATCAGATGGATCGCTTTCAGGCGGGTTTTACCCAGACAGTCGTGGAAGACGATGGCTATGTTCTTGACGAGCAGGAAGGCATCCTTTCCTTTGAAAAGCCCAACCGTATTTTCTGGGAAGTGACGGAGCCCTATCGCACCACACTGGTGGCGGATGGCGAGAATATTTATTTCCTCGACGAAGACCTGAACCAGGTCCGGGTGCGGCCCTGGAGCAATAATCCGGCAGAAAACCCCGCCGCGGTCTTTGTGGGAGAAGGCTTGATCCGTGATTATTACCATGTAGAAAAAAGCGACGGAAGCTTTGTTCTGACACCCAGGGAAGAGGAAGCCGGCTACCAGTCATTAACATTGACTTTTGACTCCGGGAAGCCGGTGCAGATGACTCTCAGTGACAGTCTTGGCCAGATAACCGATATTCAGTTTGGGCCGCTTGATCAGCCAATACCGGAACAGCCCTACCAGTTTTCCATTCCGGCGGACGCTGAAGTTATTATTGATGACTGATCTCTTCGGCACCGAGGCTAATCCTTACCAGCCGTTGGCGGCAAAGGTGCGCCCGAAAAAGCTCGATGAGTTTTTCGGCCAGGAAGATATTGCAGGAGAGGGAAGTACCCTGCGTGTGGCGCTGGAATCCGGCCAACCGCATTCCATGATCCTTTGGGGGCCCCCAGGTGTGGGCAAAACCACCCTGGCCAGGATGGTTGCCGAATGTGCGGATACAGAATTTTTAACCCTGTCGGCGGTCACTTCCGGGATTAAAGAGGTCCGGGACGCGATTGAGCGCGCCAAACAGACCGCTTCCATGTCGGGCAGAAAGACCGTTTTGTTTGTGGACGAAGTTCACCGGTTTAACAAGGCACAGCAAGATGGCTTTTTGCCGCATATCGAAGATGGCACCATTATTTTTATTGGCGCCACAACAGAAAACCCGGGATTCGAGCTGAACAGTGCCCTGATGTCGCGTTGTAAGCTATATGTTCTCAAGGCGCTTTCTGTTGAGGCCATAAAGCAAATTATTCTGCGCGCAAAGGATGAGGCCTATCCAAAGCTAGGCCTGACCAGTAAACAGTTGGACCAGTTGGCAGAGGCCGCTGATGGCGATGGCCGGCGAGCGCTGAATATCCTGGAGATCGCAGCGGCCTATGCCGGAGCGTCCGGCCAGCTAAACGAAAGCCAGATGACCCAGGTACTCTCCGGACGAAATCGCCGCTTCGATAAGGGGGGAGACCAGTTTTACGACCAGATATCGGCATTGCACAAGTCCGTCCGGGGGACCAATCCGGATGCCGCACTATACTGGTTTGGACGAATGATCGATGGAGGCTGTGACCCCTTGTATATTGCCCGACGGGTGGTGCGCATGGCCTCGGAAGATATTGGAAACGCAGATCCGAGAGCACTGGATATATGTCTTAACGCCTGGGAAACCTACGACCGGCTGGGATCTCCCGAGGGTGAGCTGGCCATTGCCCAGGCGGTGGTTTATCTGGCCAGTGCGCCCAAGAGTAATGCGGTTTACAAGGCTTACAACCAGGTGATGGCCGATATCGCCTCTGATCCCGGTTATGAGGTGCCGGAGCATCTGCGTAATGCCCCGACCCAGGTTGCCCGGGACCTGGGGCACGGCAAGGATTATCGCTATGCCCACGATGAAGAGGGTGCCTATGCTGCAGGGGAAGTTTACTTGCCAAAAGAAATTGCCAATAGGCGCTATTACCAACCAGTTAACCAGGGGCTGGAAAGCAAGATAGCCGAAAAACTGGAATACTTGCGCCAGCTGGATAAACAATCCCGCGCGAATAAATAGCCGGACTGTACATAGCACAGGTGACTCAATATGAGCATGCTTCCCAAGTTTCTAATGGTTGCCACCGGTGGTGCATTTGGGGCGATGGCACGTTATGCCGTGAGTATTTCCATGCCCGTAACGGTGGGGTTTCCCTGGGCCACGTTTATCGTCAATGTGCTGGGGTCTCTGTTGATTGGGATCGCCTATGTAGTGCTGGTGGAAAATCCGGTTTTCCCCCCATTTTGGCGCGACTTGCTTGTCATCGGGTTTCTTGGCGCGTTTACTACGTTTTCGACCTTTTCCATTGAAACACTTGGACTACTACAAAGCCATGAGCTATCGGTCGCCGCTGTATATGTTGTATCCAGCCTGATTTTCTGTATTGTTGCGGCCTTTCTGGGCGTGAGCCTGGCCCGCTTGTTTTAATTGCTCGCTATTCCATTTATTTGAACTGAGATGCTAGATCCTAAATTACTCCGAAATGAGCCTGAGCTGGTTGCTGAGCGCCTTGCCGTGCGCGGCTACCAACTCGACGTTGACTTACTGAATTATCTTGAAGAGCAGCGAAAATCGCTGCAAATTGAAACAGAGAACCTGCAGGCCGAGCGCAATAAACGCTCCAAATCCATAGGTCAGGCCAAAGCCAATGGGGAAGACATCAAGCCTTTACTGGATGCAGTGGCCAGCCTGGGGGGCAAACTGGATGATGCCAAGGCGCGACTGGATGCCATACAGGAACAAATGAATGATCTTCTGGCAGGCATTCCCAATATTCCCGATGAATCGGTTCCGCCGGGAAAAAGTGAAGATGATAACCAGGAGGACAGCCGTTGGGGGGAGCCCCGACAGTTTGATTTTGAGGTGCTTGATCATGTCGATCTCGGTGAGCGCCTGCAGGGGATGGACTTTGAAACCGGAGCCAAGCTGACCGGCTCTCGTTTTGTCGTCATGCGTGACCAGATTGCACGCATGCACCGCGCCCTGATTCAGTTCATGCTGAATACCCATATCGAGCAGCATGGCTATCGTGAGATCTATACCCCTTATATCGTCAACTGTGACTCCCTGCGCGGCACAGGACAACTGCCAAAATTTGAGGAAGACCTGTTTCGCCTGGATGTAGAGCAGGGGTACTACCTGATCCCCACTGCGGAAGTGCCGGTCACCAATACACTCAGAGACGAAATTTATGAGGGGGAGCTGCCATTAAAACAGGTATGCCATACACCCTGTTTCCGCAGTGAGGCGGGAAGCTATGGGCGGGATGTACGCGGCATGATTCGCCAGCACCAGTTTGAAAAGGTTGAACTGGTTCAGTTCGTTGCCCCTTCCGAGTCCGATGCGGCGCTCGAATCGCTCACAGGCCATGCCGAAAACATTTTGCAAGCGCTGGAATTGCCCTACCGAAAAGTGATTCTTTGTGGTGGCGATATCGGCTTCTCTGCGGCCAAGACCTATGACCTGGAGGTCTGGCTGCCTTCCCAGAATGCTTATCGGGAGATTTCCTCCTGCTCTAATTTCCGGGATTTTCAGGCGCGGCGCATGAAAGCGCGTTACCGCAATACCGAGGGTAAGCCTGAATTACTCCATACGCTCAATGGTTCCGGTCTGGCAGTGGGACGTACCCTGATTGCGATTATGGAAAATTACCAGCAGAAAGATGGTTCCATTATCGTCCCCGAGGTGCTGCGTCCCTATATGGGCGGCCTGGAGACAATGACCCGTGGGTAAGAATTAATGGATAGCTTTCCGCTATTTATCAAACTCAAGGATCAACCCGTCCTGATTGTAGGTGGCGGCAGTATTGCCTGGCATAAAACCAACATGCTGTCACGAGCTGAGCCGGCGATAAAGCTGGTCGCACCAGAGCTGGAGTTTGCCACTCGCAAGCTTTTGAATGAAAAAGGCTATGAGCATATCGCCCGGGAATACCAGCCTTCGGATCTGGATGGCGTGCGGCTTGTCGTTGCGGCAACGGATGACGCTGAACTCAATGGCCGTATCGCAGCGGATGCAGATCAGCGGGGTATATTGGTTAATGCGGTCGACATGCCGGATCTGGGCAACTGTATTTTTCCTTCCATTGTGGACCGATCGCCCATGATTATTGCGGTCGGAAGTGGTGGGCGTTCGCCGGTCCTGGTTCGGCTTTTAAGGGCCCGATTGGAAACCCTGATCCCGGCTGGTTATGGCAGGTTATCTGAACTGGTGGGCACCCTTCGGAATAAAGCACGCGAGGCATTTCCCGAGATGGATGTACGCCGACGCTTCTGGGATCGTCATTTACAGGGGCATGCAGGACAAATGGCCATGTCGGGCGACGTTCAGGGTGCGCGTGATCTTCTGGAAAAAGAACTTTCAAAGGCAGACCCAAGCCTGGAAACCGGTGAGGTGTACCTGGTCGGTGGTGGCCCAGGGGATCCTGACCTGCTCACTTTCAGGGCGTTGCGCCTGATGCAGCAGTGTGACGTGGTGCTTTATGACCGACTGGTATCAAAAGAAGTACTCGAGCTGGTGCGACGGGAAGCAGAAAGAATCTATGTTGGCAAAGACCTGAACCCTTACAGCATTACCCAGGAAAATATTAACCAGGCACTGGTCGATCAGGCACGACAGGGCAAACGCGTACTGAGACTAAAAGGAGGCGATCCTTTTATTTTTGGTCGTGGCGGCGAAGAATTAAGCACCCTGGCCGAGGAGCGGATTCCTTTCCAGGTGGTACCGGGAATTACAGCCGCTTCCGGATGCGCTTCCTATGCCGGCATTCCCCTGACTCACCGTGATCACTGCCACTCGGTACGTTTTATTACCGGACATCGCCGCAATGGTGTGTTGAGCCTGGACTGGAAGCAACTGGTCGCTGCTGAGGAAACGCTGGTGTTTTACATGAGCCTTAACGGTCTGGAAGAGATTTCCGAGAAGCTTATTGAATATGGCATGAGTCCCGATATGCCCGCTGCCATGGTGGAGAAGGGGACATCACCCAATCAACGGGTATGGGCAGCGACGATTGGGACGATTGCCCCCATAGTACGAGCGGACAACGCCAAGGCCCCCACCTTGCTTATTGTGGGCACGGTGGTCAGTCTTCGGGAAAAATTGGGCAAGGCGCAAGTCGAGCTGGATTGAGGGTGAAATTGTGTTGATTTTGCCATGCAGGCGCTTAGACTCGGTTGGCATTCATCAGGTTGGGAGAGATTGGGTATGAAAAAAGCAGGGTTAGTTGTGGGTATATTTGCCCTGGTAACCAGTTATTCCCTGTTGGCACAGCCGATGCCAACCAGTGCCGATCGCTCGATAGCTGTGGACTGTTACAACCGTTCAGTTCAGGCATCCTCAGTAATGGATGCCCGTTTTGCGGACATTGAAACCTGTGATGCGGCAGTTAATGCCGGAAACCTCTCCCCAAATGATTTACTGGCAACCCTGGTTAATCGTGCCCTGATCTATGGTGTACTCGGACGACTGGACCGTGCCCGGGGCGATTTGAACCAGGCGCTTGAAATTGCCGATGATGTGCCGGAAATCTATCTCAATCTGGGCAATATGGCGTTCATGGCTGAAAATTGGCAGCAGGCTATTAACTACTATGATCAGGCCGAATCCCTCGGGCTGGTCCAGCAGCATGTGCTCTATCTGAACCGGGGGATGGCGCTTGAGCATAGCGGTCTCCTTGATGATGCTGAAATGCAATACATGGCTGCTCTTGAACTCATGCCGGAATGGCGGCCGGTACTGGATAAATTACAGAGAATTGAAACAAGCCGGTTGGAGCAACAGAATCAACAACCGTCACAAGCGAGCGGACTCAATTAAACCGTTAACGCGCCCAACCAACTTCCGTTAAGGACGATCGTTTAACCATGTCCAATTACGACTATGATTTATTTGTCATCGGCGGTGGCTCGGGAGGTGTTCGCGCCGCCCGCTTATGGGCCAGCGAAGGCCACAGGGTCGCCATTGCTGAAAATAGCTATTGGGGAGGTACCTGCGTCAACCTTGGCTGTGTCCCCAAAAAACTGTTTGTATTTGCTTCCCATTACTCCCACGACTTCGAAGATGCACAAGCCTATGGCTGGGAGCTGTCGCAGCCGCCGGTATTTAACTGGGAACGCTTGCTGGGAAACAAGAACCGGGAAATTGCCCGCCTGAATGCCTTTTATGTGCGCCTCTTGGAAAATGCAGGCGCACAGATGCTCAATGGTTGGGCAAAAATCGTCGGTGAGAACGCCGTAGAGGTTAACGGGAAGATATACCGTGCTGAACGGATTTTGATTGCCACCGGTGGTACTCCCTATGTGCCGGATTTTCCCGGTTCCCAGCTGGCGATGGTTTCGGATGATGCTTTTCATCTTGAATCCCTGCCTCAATCCATCCTGATTGTAGGAGGCGGCTATATAGCGCTGGAATTTGCCTGTATATACAAAGGCATGGGCGTTGAAGTTGATCTGGTTTACAGGCGTGATCTTTTCCTGAGAGGGTTTGACCGGGATATTCGCCAGCACATTGCCAGTGAGATGCGCAGTCAGGGTATCAACCTGCGGTTTAATGACAATGTGGCTGAAATCAGGGAGCACGGAAATCTCAAGCAAGCACTTCTTGAGTCAGGAGAAACCCTGGACGTTGAACAGGTGTTCTATGCCACAGGCCGGGTGCCGCGTACGGACAATCTTTGGTCTGGGAACCTGGAGATAGAAACCACCAAATCTGGCAGCCTGGTGGTGAATGAAAGTTTCCAAACCAGCGTTCCCTCAATTTACGCATTGGGCGATGTAGTGGGCAAGAAGGCGCTGACGCCAGTGGCTATTGCAGAAGCGATGGCGTTGCTCGAACACTTTCGTACAGGCGAGCCGGCAAAATTTGATTACCGGAATATTCCCGCTGCGGTGTTTACCATCCCCAATCTGGCAACCGTGGGCCTCTTAGAAGACGAGGCAGAGGAGCAAGGCTTCGTTTACGAGGTATTTGAGACAGATTTTCGCCACTTGCGTCACACGCTTACCGGTCGCAATGAGCGTGTTTACATGAAATTGATTGTCGATAAACCCAGCGATCGGGTGATTGGTGCCCATATGATGGGGCCGGAAGCCGGGGAAATTATTCAGTCTGTCGCGATCGCGATCAGGGCTGGGGCCACCAAAGCAGATTTTGATCAAACCATTGGCATTCATCCAACCATGGCAGAAGAACTAGTGACGCTAAGAAAGCCCAGAAGCTGAGCGCAGGATAAATTAAGGCCAGCTTAGCCAAGGATGCCTTAGCGAATAGCTTTTTCACCAGACTCGACCGTCTGGAAAATCAGCGTGTTAATGGTCATGGGACCCACGCCACCGGGCACGGGTGTATAGGCCGCCACCCGATCAACCAGCGGCGCCAGCTCAATATCACCAACTCCTCCGGGGTGATAGCCGGCGTCGACCACAATCGCATTATCCTTTACCCATTCCGCCTTGATGAATTCAGGCCTGCCGACGGCACCCACCAGGATATCTGCCTGGCGAACGTGTTGTTCCAGATCTTCCGTTTTTGAATGGCAAATAGTAACGGTTGCATTGGCGCCCAAGAGCATCATGGCCATGGGCTTGCCGAGGATAGCGCTTCGGCCTACAACCACAGCGTGCTTTCCGGCCATGGGGATCTGATAGTGTTCCAGCAAGCGCATAATGCCCTTGGGCGTTGCGCATCCATAGGCGTCTTCGCCCATGCTCATCCGGCCAAACCCCAGGCAGGTGACCCCGTCTACATCCTTTTCCAGGGCGATCGCATCAAAACAGAGTCGTTCATCAATTTGTGGGGGAACCGGATGCTGTAAAAGAATCCCGTGCACATCCGGATCGTCGTTGAGCGAATGGATCTGGGTCAACAATTCGTCAGTGGTTGTTTCTTCCGGCAACTCTATGCGAATGGACTCCATGCCAATACGCGCACAGGCATTGCCCTTCATGGTGACATAGGTTGCCGAGGCCGGATCGCTACCCACCAATATGGTGGCCAGTTTGGGAGTTCTGCCGTCGGCTTTTTGCTTCAGGTTTTCAACGCGTTTTGCCAGGGTTTCTTCGGTGGTTTTGGCAAGTGCCTTGCCATCAAGTACTAGGGCTGTCATTCGTGATCCGGGCCGTAAATTGCAAGCGGGGGATTCTGGCAGAAAGGTCTTTTCAAATAAAGTAAGCTTACGACCAAAGAATAAATATTCCGCAGCAAAATAAATATTGTCGGGTTCTTCCGAAAATAGCGGCCAAGCTCGTTGACCTGAGAGGTGCCGCTAAGTATTATGCGCGCCCTCAGGTTTTGATGCCGAATTCGGGGTATAGCGCAGTCTGGTAGCGCGCCTGCTTTGGGAGCAGGATGTCGGGAGTTCGAATCTCTCTACCCCGACCAGATTTGGCCGGGTTGCGAAAGCAAGTCGGCCAGTCGGGGAAGAAGATGAGAACGGTCGAGTTCGACTAATCCGCGTAGCGGATTGAGACGCTCGCTTTACGAGCGGACCCGCAGGGCGAGCCGCATTGCGGCGAGTAATCTCTCTACCCCGACCAGTTTCAGGGCAATTCGCAAGCGGTTGAGGCTAGGATATACAGCCAGTGCCTGCGGCCCATTAGATGTAGCGCCCGTAGCTCAACTGGATAGAGCAACGGCCTTCTAAGCCGTAGGTTCCAGGTTCGAGCCCTGGCGGGCGTGCCACTTTCATCTAGTTGGTTCGGGCCGGAATTAGTTAGAATTGTTCGCTACTCAGTGGTGACTGTAGCTCAGTTGGTAGAGCGCCGGATTGTGATTCCGGTGGTCGTGGGTTCGATCCCCATCAGTCACCCCATTTCCCTTTCTCTTTTGATTTTTCTTTTGCACTGGCCAGTCTGCCTGTGTGATGCGTTAATATAACTTCCTTATGAAGTCAGGGTTTGTCGCTAGAGGGTTTTTATGAGTTTGATTGTTGTTCTCGCCATTTTTATATCGCTGGGTATTAGCCACCAGCTAATGGCAAAAGCGATTTATCGCCTGGGGGAATCAAAAGCGGTGAGTCCTTATCGGCTAAAGTACATTGTGAAGACCATTGGTATGGCACTGTTACTGGTGCATCTGGCGGTGCTTTTTGCTTTTCTGGGAATTGAGTCGTCCCAGGTCGCTTTTTTCCTGTCTTCGGTAACGGCCGTTCTGGGTGTCGTCCTGTTCGCCCAGTGGTCTATTCTAAGCAATATTACAGCCAGCATGATCATATTTTTTGGCTTTCCCTATCGTGTTGGGGACACCATCAAAGTAGTTGATGCTGACGAGGATATAACGGGGGTTGTTGAGGAGATCACCTTGTTTCATGTGTTGATCAAAAAAGGCGAGAACATGATCACCTATCCCAATTCACTGATTTTGCAAAAGCCGGTGGTCAAAATAAACAAGCGAACCCGAGCCAAAAAGTCCATTAGGACGGAGGAGAAAGAGCACTCGCTTTCCAGCAACTAGTCGGCTTTTATCCCTATACCCGCCACTTTCCTGAGTTGGACTCCCAGGTCACCCTGTCGTGGTTGAGGAATTCACAAAGCGCATCCCACTCCATGGGCTTTGCCAGTAAATAACCCTGCACGTACTGGCAATTATGGGCCTGGATAAAGGCCAGCTGTTCTTCGGTTTCGATGCCTTCCGCAATCACATCCATTTTGTAAAGCTGCGCTGTCCCCAAAATGATGTTTACCATGTTGGCATCCCTGGACTCTGTATTGATGGCCGCGACGAATTGTCGGTCAATCTTGAGCCTTGAAATATGTGAGCTGTTGAGTTGGGCAAATGAGTTATAACCCGTGCCGAAATCATCGAGTGAAACCTGAAAACCGGCCCGATGAAGCCGTTCCAGGTTCCTGAGCGCCTGTCTGCCGAACTCTGCCCATCGGGTTTCGGTCACTTCAATCTCGACAGCATCAGCGGTAAGGCCGGCAGACGCCACCGCACTGGACAAGGATTCTGCAAAATCCGGTGTCGTGAGCTCAGCGGCCGAAAAGTTAATGGAAAAGTGGAAGTTGGGGTGGGTTTCCCGGATTTTTGCCAGCTCTGCCAGGGCCAGGTTGACGACGAATGAGTCGATACGGCGGATTGCGCCACTCGCTTCGGCAATTTCAATATAAGCTTGGGTGCCTATCTTTTTCAGTGCTTCGTGACTTGAACGTAGCAGCACTTCGGCGCCAACCGGTTTGAGTGAGTGAGTGTTGAAGATTGGCTGGTAAACCAAATAGAACTGGTCATTTTGCAGTGCCTCTTCAATGGCTTCCTGGGTCAGTTTTTTCAGTTCATTTTGTTCAACGATGTTCTCGTTTAATACTTCCCAGCGGTTGCGTCCGCGATTCTTGGCTTCGAACATGGCTTCGTCCGCGCGGGCCAAAAGTGACTCGGCTGAAATGGCGTGATCGGGGTAAATCGCCACCCCGACAGATACCTCCAGATGGAGTTTGCCTTGTCCGGTATCGAATCCTTTGCTGAGGTTTTTAACCAGGTCTTCAGCAGCGGCTTCCGGCGAGTCTTTTAGCAGGTCAATCTCGGTAAATACAACAAACTCATCTCCTGCCAGTCGAGAGATTAACGCCGTTCGCTCTTTGGGGTTTTTCAGATTTTGATTGGCTGCCTTTTGCAGTTCTTTGGCAAACGTACGCAATAGCCGGTCGCCTTCTGCATGCCCATAAAAGTCATTGACCTGTTTAAAACGGTCAAGATCCAAGTAAAACAGGATAAATCTGTTATCCGGACGATGTTTAAGGGTGTTGGCGACACTGGTGAGAAATTGATCCCTGTTGGGCAGTTGAGTCAGGGTATCCATGTTGGCCAGCCGGGCGACTTTGTTCATCAGCTCCAGATAGCGATTGCCCAGTGCTTCGACTTCGTTTCGTTCTTCACTTGATTTTAAATCGATCACGCCTGTGCTCATCGAGAGGCCAATTTTGTGCTCAAGTTCTTCGATAGGAGAAAGGATCTGACGATTAATGATCAGAATGACCACCGTTACCAGGCTGACAATCAGCAGCAGGGAAATGGTAATTAGTGTCAGGGAAAAGCCACTCATCTCGGCAATAATTGCCCTGGATTCAATTTCCGTAGAAATATAAAAAAGAGGGGAGTCGGCAAACAGGTAAGTCGTATTGCCGGACGTAGCTTCTGAAATCAGGGTGGGGGTTTGAGTGATTTCATCAATACTGGCAACACCGTTTGGTTTGAGCGTGAAGCTTCCCGTAATATTGGCTGTGGCACCGGCAGTGAAACCGCTGGCAGTGACGGCAACTATATAGGGTTCAAATGGTTGCGTGGGATTTGCAGATGGCTGCGTCGGCTGCAAGATTTTGGCGGCCAGAAGCTCATTTTCTCTTTCGCTCTGATACGAAATAATACCGCTGTCTATGGAGCGGGCCTCCATATAGGTGTGCAGCTTTCCGAGTTGATCCTGGATCTGGGAGCCGGGGTCGACCTGATTTTCCTGAAAACTTAACAGCCCGTCTTCTGTGGCATAAGCCAGCAGGTTTAACTTATCATCAAAGAGCATGACCTCCCTGAGGCCGGACACCCTGGCATTAATGAGGTAGCTAAACTGGACAAAATCGCTCTCCAGCGATTGCTGGTTCAAGCTCTCTGAGGGGGAGTTGTTATTGGCCAACAGGTTCTCGTAATCGTCGACCCTGTTAAGCTCCTTGATCAATTCATCTGTCCATTGGCGAAGATCCACCATAGCCACTTCAATGGCGAGTCTGGCCCTTTCGATTTCGTTGTTTCTGGTTTGGTCAAAAATAAACGTCCAGATGGCGAGCGACAACGCAATAACCAATGCGCTTATTATTGGTGTAAGGGTGAGGAATACCCCTTTTTTTAACTGCATCTGGCGTCGTTGGTCTTATTGATAAGGGCAAAAGCCGGTATGCCGGCCACTAAAGTGCTCACTGAACAAGGCTCGGAATAAGAGGGTTTCACGCTTTCCCGTATCGAATTTTATAAGTCGAAGATAACATTATTTACGTAGGTAGCGTTTATCTCATCAAACGTTTTTTATGCAGTCATGCCGAAAAACCGTTTAACAGTTGCTGACACTCTTTAATTATTTGTCGTATTGGTTTATTTGCTGTCTGGTGTTATTGCCAGATCAGTCGTTATTAGAACCGGGCTATTTATTATCTCCCGCATTTTCCGCTCTTTGTTCTGGAGCGGTCTGCGCTGACGATTGATTATAAAAAAAGAATTCTGCCGTTTCCGTGCCAAACAGCAATCAATTAATCATTAAACCTGATCTGTAATGAGAGAGTAACGGTTTAGGGAGATTACGTGTGAGGACTACAGCACAAATTTGGCATCAGATATGAATTACATGCAATCTGATGTATTTTTTACAAGTCTGCTTAACATTCCTATTGGGGGACATTATGACTAGTTTGGAAGAAGCAATTCGAACAGCGCATGGAGAAGAAATCTGCAAAATATACAACGCGTTTTCAGCAGATCTGGCAGCCGCTGCCGGTGATGCCGGAAAAATTGAGCAGGCAGAAGAAAAGCTTAGGAAAGAACTCTCTCATGCTGCTAATGTGCTTTCCCGGGTGCGGGCCATTGCCAAGTTGGGCTAAAAAGAATTGCACTTAGGTATCAAGAAAATAAACGCCCAGGTGGCACGTTTCTGGAGGTTAAGTGGAAACGAACAGTAAAAAAGTAGTAGGTCGTGCTGAATGGTGCGGTCTGCTGGATCTCGGCGTGCCCATGATAAAGGCACGAGTTGATTCCGGCGCGAAAACATCCAGCATCCACGCATTTAATATCCAGCGATTTAAGCGTGACGGTGAGAGCTGGGTTAGTTTTGAGCTTCATCCGTTGCAGGGCCGACGCTATCCCTCGCTGCGATGTGAGCGCCCGGTTATCGACAAGCGGGTGATTAAAAGCTCAAGTGGCGAGTCTGAATCGCGTTACGTCGTCATGACAGATCTTGAACTTGGTGGTGAGGTATGGCCGATCGAAGTTACGCTCGCCAACCGGGATTCCATGGGCTATCGAATGCTTCTTGGAAGGGAAGCCATGATGGGGCGACTTATGGTGGATCCAGGCCTTACGTGCACTCTGGGTGATCATGACATGCACGAGCTGGAGTCTTTTTATCGTGTCTCACGGCCGGTTACAGCCGGCTTGAGAATCGCCCTGCTGGCCAGCAATGAAGAACTGTATAGCAATCAGCGCCTGCTCGAAGCAGCACGGGAACGTGGCCACAAGGCCACCTTCGTCAATATCAGTCAGTGCTATATGAAGCTGGATGCCGATGAGCCTGAAGCGCATTACCGCGGCGGTAAATCCCTCAACTCCCTGGATGCGGTCATTACACGTATTCGGCCGAGTATGACTTATTACGGAACGGCACTGGCTCGGCAATTTGAAAGCATGGGGGTATATACAACCAACTCATCTGCCTCTATTTCCCAGTCCCGGGACAAATTGTTCAGTCTTCAGTTGCTGTTAAAAAACGGGATCAACATTCCGACCACCGGCTTTGCCAACTCCCCCATGGATACCAAGGATCTGATCGAGATGGTGGGTGGTGCTCCCCTGATCGTTAAGCTGCTCGAGGGAACCCAAGGAAAGGGCGTTGTACTGGCAGAAACCCATAAGGCGGCCGAGTCAGTGATTAATGCGTTCAAGGCATTGCGAGCCAATCTTCTGGTTCAGCAGTTTATCAAGGAGGCTCGCGGACGCGACCTGCGTTGCTTTGTGATTGACGGCAAGGTGGTGGCGTCTATTGAGCGACGAGCTGCCGCAGGAGAGTTCCGTGCAAATATTCACCAGGGAGGCACGGCCCATATTGTCAAGATCACAGCCGAGGAGAGGCGTCTGGCAATCAAGGCCGCCAAGGTATTGGGTTTGCAGGTTGCCGGTGTGGATATTATCCGTTCGGAAAATGGTCCCCTGTTGCTGGAGGTTAACTCGTCTCCTGGTCTGGAGGGAATTGAATCAGCGACCGGCAAGGATATTGCCAGCATGATTATTGCGTCTATCGAGAAAAAGTTGCGCTGGAAGCCGGCACTGGCCGAAGCCATTCACCCGGATAGGAAATAACTTCCGGGTGGACTGCTCTAGGTGCCGTAAAAGGCCTCAATCTCAATCGAGTTTCCGCCCTGTTGTTTGGCGTTAAGCATCGATTTGTTGGCAAGTTCAAGAATATCGTCAACGGAAGCCTGGGCGGCCAGGGCAACAGCGACACCAATGCTGGCGGTCATGGGCTCAAAGACGCCTTCCATGTTTCTCAGGTTGGTTTTGATTCGGTTGGCCACCAGATTTGCTTTGGCCCGGTCCGTATTCGGCATAAGAATCATGAATTCATCGCCGCCATAACGGCAGCAAAGATCCGTGTCCCGGGTGGCTTCTCTTAGCAGGTTGCCCAGGGACCTCAGGGTTTCGTCCGCGTATTCTCTCCCGTGCTTGTCGTTCACTCCGGAAAAATTGTCCAGATCCAGCTTTAGCAGGGCAAATGTACTGCCTGTTCGACGGCTACGGCTTAGTTCTTTGCCAAGCTCGTAAGTAAGGCTTTTTCGGTTCCAAAGCCCGGTGAGCTCATCGGTACGGGACAGGTTGGCAACTTCCGCGTGCATGGCGGCAATCTGTTCTTTGTACCCCTTAACCAGTAGTTGCTGGTTTTCGAGCTGTAACCTTGTCCGGCGCAGTTCCAAGAGGGTAGAGCATGCATTGGCCAGTTGTGTCAGTGCCCGTTTTTGAAATTTGCCGGGTTTCATTGGCTCGCTGTTGGCAACCGATAAAACACCAATACACTGGCCATCCTCACTGATCAGTGGGACACCCATGTAAAACTGGATGTAGGGCGCATTCGTGACAATGCCCACTTTTGCGGTTGCCGCATCTGCCCGGGTATTGTGGATGATCAGGGGCTTTGAGCTAAGGATAGCCTGTGAGCAAAAAGTAAAATCCCGGGGCACCTGATCAACGTCATAGCCGGTTTGTGCCTTAAACCAGACACGGTCGGAGTCGACCAGGGAAATACTGGCAAGTGGTACCTTGAAGATTTCAGCTGCAAATTCCACCAGATCGGTATATTCCTGTTCCGGACGGGTATCGAGAATCTCGTAAGAGGCTAGTGAATCCAGTCTGTCTTTTTCGTTATCTGGAATAAGTGATGACATAGGTTGTGTTCCCCTGAGCGAGATTCGCTATGGTTGCGTTATAAAAAAGACGAGACAAAGTTTCCAATGATAGACGGGTAATGACAAGCCCCGGGAAGCCTGTTTGCGAACCTGGCCAGAATTATTTTTATTGACGGTGCTGCGAAAGAAATTGGGTAAGATGTCTTTTGTGTTGCTGAATGCCACCTGTTAATAGACCAAACGCGCAATGGACCAATTTCATTTTTCTCCCATAGGTTACGTTGAGTCCTGCTTTAAGCAAAAGTTTGCCATTCCTCGTCAGCCAGGACTGGCTCCCCACGCCCGGGCTACCATTCAGTTACTGGATCATTTCCCGCCGGCTACGGTCGAAGGGCTGGAGCTGAGCACCCATATTTGGGTGCAGTTTGTTTTTCACGAAACCGTGCATGAGGGCTGGGCCTCCCGGGTGCGCCCGCCGCGGCTGGGAGGAAATAAAAAAGTGGGGGTCTTTGCGACGCGCTCCACGCACCGTCCCAACCCTATTGGCATGTCTGTGGTAAAGCTTGACCGCATTGATGTCGACAAACAGGTAAGGATAAGTATATCCGGGGTGGATTTGCTTGATGGTACACCCGTGCTAGATATTAAGCCCTATCTGCCCTACGTGGACTCGGTTGCGGCGGCAAGTAATCAACTGGCACAGGCAGCACCCGTGGCTCTGCCCATTCAGTTTACTGCTCAGGCGATGAACCAGATTGACGCAATACAAGATGGCCAGAAAGCAGATGTGCAGGCGTTGATTAGCGAGATTCTCGCGCAAGACCCACGACCAGCGTATCAAAAGATAGATGAAACCCGGACTTATGGCGTTAGGCTTTTGGACTTTGAGCTGAAGTGGCGTTATTGCCTGGCAGGGGAAGAAGTTTATGTTGAAGTACTGGAGTTGATTTACTGAACGTATAAGTGCTTTTCGCGGACAGATAGCCTGACGCTTTTTTTAAATGATGGCGACGAGCCAAATCAATTGAAGCCTTTCTTTCTCTGTGGCAAAATCGCGCCCCCTTTTAGGGCCACCGGATCAAGCATATAGCCTCCCGGAGCCCGAAATAGACTGCACAGAATGTGCGAAAGTGGCGGAATTGGTAGACGCGCTGGATTTAGGTTCCAGTGTCGAAAGACGTGAGAGTTCGAGTCTCTCCTTTCGCACCAAATTCTGGCGGTCAGTATTCGATTTTTCGTGAGGATAATAATGCAAGTTTCTGTCGAAGCTACTACAGGTCTGGAACGCCGTATGACGGTTAGCCTGCCCACAGCCGATATCAATCAACAAGTTTCCGAGCGCCTGAAAAAGGCCCAGAAGACCGTCGTGATCAAGGGGTTCCGCAAGGGCAAGGTACCGATGAATGTCCTGGAGCAGCGCTTTGGTGCCGGTGTTCGGCAGGAAGTATTGGGCGAGCTGGTGAACAAAAGCTATGGCGAAGCACTTGCCCAGGAAGAAATTCGCCCCGCCGGGCAGCCAACTATTGAAAACCTGGAAGAACCGGCAAAAGACGCGGAAGAATTCAGCTACACCGCTGTATTTGAAGTTTATCCAGAGGTGGAAGTCGGTGATCTGTCGAAAATCGAGATTGAGTCAGCCGATGTGGAAGTGACCGATTCTGATGTTGACGAGATGCTGGAAACCTTGCGCAAACAGAGTGCTACCACTGAAACGGTAGATCGTGCAGCCAAAGAAGGGGACACGGTAATCATTGATTTCGTCGGCAGTATCGATGGTGAAGAGTTTGAAGGCGGGCGCGCCGAGGGCTCCAGTCTGGAGCTTGGCAGCGGCCAGATGATCCCAGGTTTCGAGTCAGGCATTGTCGGCATGAAAGCCGGTGACAAGCGCAATGTGGAAGTGACTTTTCCGGAGGATTATCAGGCGGAACACCTGAAAGGTAAGGATGCGGTCTTTGCAATCACCATGAAGGAAGTAAAAGAACGTGTATTGCCAGAGATCGACGAAGAATTTATCAAGAACTTTGGCGTGGAAGACGGTGATCTGGAAACGTTGAAGTCAGAAGTGCGTTCCAATATGGAGCGTGAACTCGAAAAGAAACAGCTCCAGTACAAGAAAAACCAGGTGATGGACGCCCTTTGTGAGCTGCATGAGCTGGAAATGCCCCAGTCCATGGTTAAGGACGAGATTGCCAGAGCCAAGCGGGAAATGTTCCAGCAATATGGCGGGCAGGCAGAAAACCTGGATCTCAGCCAGCTTCCGGATGAGCCCTTTGCAGAAGAGGCCAGCAAGCGGGTCAAGCTGGGCCTGTTAATTTCCGAGCTGGTCAGGAAAGAGGGGATTAACGCCGATGCGGATTCCGTCAAGGCAGAGATTTCCAAAATGGCTGAAGGCTATGAGGACCCCGAACAGGTTGAACAGTATTACTACAGCAATGAAAACCTGCTGAACAGTATTCAAATGAAGGTTCTGGAAGACCAGGTCGTCAAGCATATTGAAGCTCTCGCCAAGGTTACTCCGGTCAAGTTAACCTACGCCGAGTTGATGGCGAAAAAGTAGTAGGTGCCCGCGATATCTGTTTTCAGCATTGATCGCTGAACGTATAGTGTCTAACCGTGCCAACGAATCAGGAGAAGTAATGAGCGCCAAATATAATTATTCCGCACAGCTGGGCGGCCAGGCTGAAGCAGCTGACCCTCAAGGGCTCGGCATGGTGCCGATCGTCGTCGAGCAGTCCTCACGCGGCGAGCGCTCTTACGACATTTATTCCCGGCTGCTGAAGGAAAGGGTTATTTTCCTGGTAGGCCCGGTGGATGATCACAGTGCCAACCTGATTGTGGCCCAGATGCTGTTTTTAGAGTCTGAAAACCCGGATAAGGATATTCACCTCTATATCAACTCGCCGGGAGGCTCTGTGACTGCCGGTATGTCCATTTACGACACCATGCAGTTTGTCAAACCGGATATCAGTACCATGTGTATAGGCCAGGCCTGCAGCATGGGGGCCTTTCTGCTTACTGCCGGTGCTTCCGGAAAACGCTTCTGCTTGCCCAACAGCCGGGTAATGATTCACCAGCCCAGTGGCGGGGCCCAGGGTCAGGCGTCAGACATCCATATTCATGCCCAGGAAATTCTCAAAATTCGTGAGCGCCTGAACCATTTGATGGCCCAGCACACCGGGCAGTCGATAGAGCAAATTGCTCTGGATACAGAGCGGGATCGCTTCATGAATGCAGAAGAATCCAAGGAATACGGACTTGTTGACGAGATCGTTACCAAGCGCTAGTTTGGGTTTACACCATCACCGCTTTCCTATAGCGTAGAAGTTGTTTAAAAAGACTTACCTGCACAAGACATGTCGGACAAAGAAAAAGGCAACAACGAAGAAAACAAACTGCTGTATTGCTCCTTTTGTGGCAAGAGCCAGCATGATGTACGCAAACTAATTGCGGGCCCTTCGGTATTCATCTGTGATGAGTGCGTTGACCTTTGCAATGACATCATCCGTGAAGAAATTGAGGAAAGCGAAGCCGCTACCGGTGAAGCCAAGCTGCCTACGCCCAAGGAAATCAAGGACATCCTTGGCGATTATGTCATTGGCCAGGACCAGGCCAAAAAAGTTTTGTCTGTCGCTGTGTACAACCACTACAAGCGTCTGCGCAACCCGGGCAAAACTTCTGATTCCAGCGTCGAGCTGGGTAAAAGTAATATCTTGCTAATCGGCCCCACAGGCTGTGGTAAGACCCTGTTGGCAGAAACACTGGCACGGCTGCTTAACGTGCCATTTACCATTGCGGATGCAACGACCCTCACCGAGGCCGGTTATGTCGGTGAGGATGTTGAAAACATTATCCAGAAGCTGTTGCAGAAATGTGACTACGATGTGGAAAAAGCCCAGCAGGGCATTGTCTACATAGATGAAATTGACAAGATTTCCCGCAAATCGGACAACCCCTCGATTACCCGTGATGTTTCAGGGGAGGGTGTGCAGCAGGCGCTGCTCAAACTGATTGAGGGAACCGTGGCTTCCGTGCCTCCCCAAGGTGGGCGTAAACACCCGCAGCAGGAGTTTCTCCAAGTAGACACCTCAAATATCCTGTTTATTTGTGGTGGCGCCTTTGCCGGTCTGGACAAGGTTATTCGGGACCGGACCGAAAAGGGTGGTATAGGCTTCTCTGCCGAGGTCAAGGGCAAAAATGAATCCAGAAGTCTTGGCGAGGTGTTCAGTGCCGTCGAGCCAGGCGATCTGATCAAGTATGGCCTGATCCCCGAGTTTATTGGCCGCCTGCCTGTGATTGCTACTTTGGAAGAGCTGGACGAAGATGCACTTATACGCATTTTGACCGAGCCGAATAACGCATTGACCAAGCAATATGCCAGGCTCTTTGAAATGGAAAATGTCGAGCTGGATTTCCGTGAGGATGCACTGAAGGCTATTGCCGACCAGGCATTGGAGCGAAAAACCGGCGCACGCGGGCTTCGTTCAATCCTTGAGTCCGTCCTGCTCGATACCATGTATCAAATCCCCTCTTTGCCAGATGTCGTCAAAGTCGTTATTGATGCCAGTGTCATCAAGGGCGAAAGCGATCCAATCCTGGTGTATGAAACCTCCGGGCAAGCACAGGCCAGTTCCGAAGACTAATCGCACCTGCTTTTTCTTTTTTACAGCACTTGCAATGCCGTGCTGTTACCCCAATATTCTCTAGTAACACGCAAGAGTTAAAGGTCTAGAGTTTGCATGAGTAATTTTCCATTCTCCATCGAAGAGAGTCTGCCACTGATACCGCTTCGGGATGTTGTTGTTTACCCCGAAATGGTGATTCCCCTGTTTGTTGGCCGTGAGAAGTCCGTTCAGGCCATCGAAATGGCGGTGGATCAAACCAACAAGCAGTTGCTGCTTGTGGCTCAGCATGAATCCGAAGTAGACGACCCGGCGGATGGTGACTTATACAGTACAGGGACACTTGCCAACATCCTGCAAATGCTCAAGCTGCCTGATGGTACGCTGAAGATCCTTGTGGAAGGTCAGGAGCGGGTAAACCTGTCCAATATCAAGTTTGTCGATGACCAATACCTGGCCGCTGAATATAAGGTACTGGAAGAAAGTCAGCCCGCAGACCAGGAAGCGGAAGTTCTTCTCAGGGCGCTAAAGGAAGAGTTGGTCAACTACGCAGAATCCAGCAAAAAGATACCTCGGGAAGTGCTGGCATCGCTGAACGATATTAAACGCCTGCCTGTCCTGGTAGACAGTATTGCCATGCACCTGTCTGTCGACCTGTCTTCGAAGCAGGAAATCCTGGAAACCCCGGACGTTGTAGAACGTGCTGAACGAGTCCTGGCAATGCTCGATATAGAGGCGGACGTACAGCAGGTCGAGAAAAAAATACGCTCGCGGGTCAAGAAACAAATGGAGAAAAGCCAGCGAGAGTACTATCTGAACGAGCAAATGAAAGCTATTCAGAAGGAGCTTGGCGACATTGATGGTTCCAGTGAACTGGAAGAGCTCGAGGAAAAGATTAAAGCGGCCAAGATGCCGAGTGCTGCCGAGGAAAAGGCCCTGACAGAACTGGGCAAATTAAAAATGATGTCGCCCATGTCGGCCGAGGCCTCTGTGCTGAGGAATTATATTGACTGGATGATTTCTGTGCCCTGGCACAAGAAAACCCGTCTGCGACATAATCTGGAGCAGGCCGAGAAGATCCTGGAAGAGGATCATTATGGCCTGGAGGAAGTCAAGGAACGCATACTCGAGTTTCTCGCTGTCCAGAAGCGCGTTAAGAAGCTGAAAGGCCCGATTCTTTGCCTGGTAGGCCCCCCGGGTGTCGGTAAGACATCACTGGGTGAATCCATTGCCAAAGCCACCAACCGTAAATTTGTACGTATGTCCCTGGGTGGTGTACGTGATGAAGCGGAGATACGCGGTCACCGGCGGACCTATATAGGTTCCATGCCAGGCAAAATTGCCCAGAAACTCGCCAAGGTTGAAGTAAAGAATCCATTATTCCTGTTGGACGAGATCGACAAAATGGGCATGGATTTCCGCGGGGATCCGGCGTCAGCCCTGCTTGAAGTGCTCGACCCGGAACAAAACAATTCCTTCAATGACCATTACCTGGAAGTTGATTACGACCTGTCGGAAGTACTGTTTGTCTGTACGGCAAACTCAATGAACATTCCGGGACCACTTCTGGACCGGATGGAAGTTATTCGTCTGCCTGGTTATACCGAAGACGAAAAAATAGCTATTGCTGAACGTTATCTGCTCCCAAGACAGGCCAAGGCAAATGGCTTGAAAAAGAATGAAATCAAGGTCGAAACCGAAGCATTGAGAAGTATTATCCAGCATTACACCAGGGAAGCCGGTGTACGTGGATTTGACCGGGAAATTGCCAAGCTATGCCGCAAGGTCGTTAAACAGAACAGCCGGTCGAAAAAACTGCAGCCTGTCACCATCAAGGCCAAAAATCTTGAGGAATATCTAGGCGTTGAGAAATTCACCCATGGTGTGGCTGAAGACACCAATCGAATCGGGCAGGTTACCGGCCTGGCCTGGACACAGGTTGGTGGAGAAATACTTACGATTGAAGCCTCTTCAGTAAAAGGCACAGGCAAGGTGATCAAGACCGGCTCGCTTGGTGATGTGATGCAGGAGTCCATCCAGGCAGCATTGACGGTCGTTCGTGGAAGAGCCAACTCCCTTGGAATTGATGAGGATTTTGCCAGCAGTCGGGACATTCATATACACGTGCCGGAAGGGGCAACGCCCAAGGATGGCCCCAGTGCCGGGGTTGGCATGGTTACTGCCCTTGTTTCCGAGCTGACGGGAATTCCCGTGCGTTCCGATGTGGCCATGACCGGGGAAATTACCCTCCGGGGAGAAGTGCTATCCATTGGCGGGGTTAAGGAAAAGTTACTGGCTGCCCATCGTGCGGGGATTAAAACGGTGATTATTCCCGAAGGTAATGCCAAGAATCTGGCAGAGATTCCGGACAATATTAAGCAGGATCTTGAAATCAAGACTGCCAAGTGGATAGATCAGGTTCTGGAGTATGCACTGGAGTCTCTCCCGTCGCCAAAATCCAAAACCGGACATGGTGGAAAAAACCAGGATAAAGGCGAAGAAGATCGGCCCAGTACACATTGACAGGGCCAACTTTGCCCTTAACAATGATTTTTTACACCGATATTGCCGTAAGTAGCTTGACCCCTGACTTTCTGGCTTGGTATAAAGCCATCCACGCCTTGACTGGAGCTAAGTAAAAAAAGCTCCTACAAGAGGGTTGGGGTAATCCATCATTTCTTCTTAGATACTAAAAAAGGTAAAGCAAGTGAATAAAAGTGAACTTATCGATTTGATCGCCGAATCTGCAGACATTTCCAAAGCCAAAGCTGGCGCTGCTCTTGATGCAGTTGTTAGTGGCATTACAGGCGCGCTGAAAAAAGGCGACACTGTATCTCTCGTAGGCTTTGGTACATTCTCAGTAAAATCTCGTGCTGCTCGCACAGGTCGTAACCCGCAAACTGGTGCGACTATACAAATTGCTGCCTCCAAGGTTCCTGGCTTCAAGGCCGGTAAAGCGTTAAAAGACGCTGTGAACTAATAAAGCAAATACTGCTATAAGAAAGGGCGCATGTAATGCATGCGCCCTTTTTGTATCTCCACTCCCAAAATATTTTAATTAGCTAATGATCCAGAACCTCAGAGAACGTTTGTCAGGCGCTGTAGCGGTTGGCCTGATTATTCTGATCGCTATCCCCCTCGCTTTTTTTGGCATCGAATCCATTTTTATGAGTCAGCGTGTTGTTGATCTGGGTGATGTTAACGGGGAAGTGATTACTCAGATGGATTTTGAACGGGCGATCGCCGTTCGCAATAATCAAATGATGTCCCAGATGGGCGAGAACTATTCTCCCGATATGGTTGATTCAGAACTTGTCCGTCAGGCAGCGCTGAATGACCTGGTGGTAGCCAGACTCTATCTTTCGGAGGCCAGGGAGCAGGATATGTCCGTATCTGATGCGCAGATCTCGGCAACTTTGCTTTCGACTTCTGCATTTCTACTTGATGGTGAGTTTTCAGAAACACTTTTCCGGAACTATCTGGCAAACATGGGTTACACCTCATCAGAATTCATGGAGAGTTACAGGAACGACCTGACCTCCAGACAGCTCACCTCCGGTTTGTTATCCAGTGGCTTTAGCACAGATATGCAGGTTCAAAATATTATTGCCGTGAGCCAGCAACAGCGGAGCTATGAGTATCTGCGGATACCAGTAGAGGCTGTGATTGACCAGGTGGTAGTTTCTGATGAGCAGATCCAGGCGTTTTATGACGATAACAGGGATATGTTTGAGCAACCTGAAATGGTTTCGGTTAATTATGTGCGCCTGACCCGTGATCAATTCCTTGACCAGGTAGAGGCAAGTGAAGAGGAGATCCAGGAGCGATTCGATATCCTGCAAGCGCAACAACCGGCCCAATATGAAGTTGCGCATATTCTGGTTGAAGATACGGAAGGCAGCGCTGAAAAACTCAACCAAATCCAGTCCCGACTGGAAGCAGGTGAGGATTTTGCAGCAGTCGCTGAAGAACTATCCGATGATATTGGCTCATCCGCCAATGCTGGCTATCTGGGCTTTACGGATGGTAATACTTTTCCTGCCGAATTTGAGGCCGCCGTCAGTGAGCTGGCTGTCGATGAGGTTTCTGCGCCAGTACAGACGGATGCCGGCTTTCATGTGATCAAGCTGCTCTCTGTAGAGGAGAGCTCCCTGGACTTCGAGGACGAATACGCCGCCATCGAATTGCAGGTTAAACAGGAACAGGCAGAGTCACTCTATGTGGAGGCTCTTGAACAATTACGTGAAGCTTCATTTTCTACGGCTGATCTGGATGAGCTGCTTGCCGAAATGGCGCTCATAGACGTTGAACTGGATGTTGAGACCACTGAACCGTTCCAGCAGGATTTTGGAACAGGCATTGCTGCCAATGCCCAGGTTCGGGCTGTTGCCTTTGGCCCTATCGTGCGAGAGGACAATCTCAACAGTGAAGTTGTAGAGTTGTCAGATACCAATGCTGTTGTTGTCCACCTGGATAATTATTACCCGGCCGGTGTCGCCCCACTTGAGCAGGTACGTGAAGAAATTACGGAAAATCTGAGAATAGAGCAGGCGAACAGACTCTTGGCAGATCGGGCAGAGGCCATGGCGGAAGAGCTGGAGGCAGGCGCTTCCATAGCTGAGCTCGCTGAGCGTGAAGAGCTCCAGTCGCAGACTGCCACTGATCAGGTTCGGCAGGCCGCAACCCCTGAGGGACGCCAAATCTTTAATGTGGCGCTTTCCGGGCCCTTGCCTGTTACGGGCACCATTGAGCAGCCTCAGGGCGGCTATTTGGTCTACAGGCTTAACAATGTTGAAGCGGGGAGCCTGGATAACTTTAGTCCGACTCAGCAAAGAATGTTCAGGCAGCAGCTTGGTGGTCAGGCCGTTTCTGCAGAATTTAATGCCTATACTGAAACCCTGAGGGCAAGTGCTGATATTGATCTAAGTATCGACTATGAGTACTAATCAGTAACTTGAATCTGGAAGGGCGCTTAGGCGCCCTTTTTTATGCTTGTAAATTTTAGTGGCCTCGACCAGATAGCTTTATGTGCTCAAGGGTTTTAGTAACGGGCACTATTGCCAGTTTTCATGGGAATTGTGCGGGCAAGGTCGGTAAAAAGGACTTCTTTGGGTTTGGGGCGCCCAGTGGGTAACAAATTTGTGTTTGGCTGGCGTTTTCAGAATAGGCTGTTTATGCTCCTTAAACTTATTCTAATAAATCCTGTATCAAATCGAATGAAACCCATATTCTTCGAAGCATGCGTTTCTCCATCCAAGCTCAATACTGGTTTCTACAGAAAAAAGAACCCAATTCTTTATTTGGCGTTTACCTGTTTACTCGTAGAAAGCGAATTATGAAAACTCAATACCTTATCAAAACTGCACAAAAAATCCTGCGCATTGCCGCTGTTGTTCTAATCGGTCTGGCGACTACCCCGTTCGCCGCGATTGCTGAAGACAGGGTGCCTCCCGTTTACCGCCACATGGTCGACATCAACAAAGCGCAAATCGTTATGCTCGCAGAGCAAGGTCTTATGGCCCCGGAGACGGCTGGCAAGTTGGTAGAGGGACTACAGGCAGCCATGGAACAGGAAAATCCCCCGGGGGCAAATCGTCCTTTGGATCCTCACTACATGCAACTCGAACAATGGCTTGTCAGCCGCATTGGCGAGGATGCCAGCAACATTCACCAAGGGCGAAGCCGCAACGACCTTGGGGCCACTCAAAATCGTATGCGCATGCGCGAGTGGACTCTGGAGATTCTTGAGGAACTCAGTACCATTCGCCACCAAATCCAGAGGCTCGCCGCCGACCACGTGCACACAGTCATGCCGGGTTTTACGCATGCCGTGCAAGCGCAGCCGTCGACACTCGGACACTTCCTGCTTGCCTTTGATGCCGGTCTTGAACGCGACTCTGATCGTCTGCGGGAGTACTACCGTCGTCTCAATCAGTCCCCACTTGGAAGTGCCGCCTTCAATACCTCGGGCTTTCCCCTTGATCGCCAGCGTCTCTCAGATCTGCTCGGTTTCGACGCCCCTATCGCAAACTCCCATGACGCCATCATGGTGTCCATCGTTGACAGCAAAGTGGAGTTTACCCAACACCTTGCGCTTTCCGCGCTGGGTATAGGCCGATTTACACAATATGTTTTGTTCCAATACGATGATCCCGTTCCTGGTATCGCTCTGGAGGGGGCGATCGTCACCCGAAGTAGTATCATGCCGCAGAAACGCAGCCCGAGTGCCATAGAACGACTGCGCTCTGAGGCCAGTGACGTGGTAGGTCTTTCGGTGACTTCAGCTTTTTGGGTTCACAACACGCCCATGTATGAAGTCAAGGACAGCCGCGAGCACCATTTCATCAAGCTGGATCGCTTTTTTGAAGCCTCGATGCAAATGTATAGCCGCCTGCAGGAAGTTTTAGGCTCACTGCTTATTCGCACAGATATACTGAGGGACAAGGTTGAAGGCGACTTCTCCACCATGACCGAACTCGCGGATACCTTGATGAGGGAAGCAGATGTCCCTTTCCGCATTGGTCACCATGTCGCGTCGGAACTCACAACCTATGGTCGGGAACACGGCATCGTTCCAAAAGATCTGCCGTTCAGCGAAGTTGATCGTATTTTCCGCGAAGCCACCGGAGAGCCCATTCCGCTCACCGAGGAACAGGTAGCTCGCGCCCTCGATCCGGCGGAATTCATTTATGGTCGACGTGGATTTGGTGGCCCGCAACCTGAATCCATGCAATTATTGATCAGCTCCCAAAAAGCACATCTCGAAGACGTTGAAGCCTGGACCCTAGAACAGCGTCAGGCAATTGCAAATGCTTCTGCAATGCTCGAGGCAGCTGCAGAGGCGTTAAAGGAATGACATATGAGAAATCGCAAAAAAACACACACGCGACGACAGGCCATGGGGATCGGTATTGCAGCACTTGGTATGGCGGCAACTCCCAAGCTGTTCGCCTCCACAAAAAAGACTGCTGAACTGCTTGTCTCCCCGAAAAAGCCGGGGGAGACTCGTGTAATTTTCCTGATGGGCGACTATTGGCACAATCCGATATCCCAGCAGAAGAATTGGTTCTATACACTTCAGCCTGCCGGTTGGAACCTCATGTTCGCCCAGGGAACACAATTCATTACACCGGAAGCGCTCGAGCAGGCAGACCTTTTCGTGTTCTCCCGGTATCACAAAACAAATTCACTCGGCTGGTCGCCGGAACCATTCGTCAGCGAATGGCCTGAAGAAGAAGTGTTCATGACCGCCGAACGCGAAGAATCTATCATCGCTAATGTCCAACGCGGCATGGGGCTGCTCTCTCTTCACTGCTCCGTCTGGAATAATGAGCATCCGAAATTCATGGATTTGATCGGAGTATCGAAATCCTATATGCACACGCCGGTCCAGCGCTCATACATGCACAAGCTCAACCCGACGCACCCTATAACACAAGGTGTAGAACCCCAAGTACTCGGCCAGGATGAGATATTTTTTGCCGACCTGAAAGATGACACAGAAGTGCTTTTTAACCTCGAAAGCACTGAGAAGCAGCCAACTGACCGCGCAGGCGGATGGACACATGAATATGGAGAAGGCAGGGTGGTCTCACTCCTTCCGGGGCATACCCCGCATCCATACCACACGAAATCGTACAAGGAGATCATGTGGCGCTCAGCCCACTGGGCGATGAGAAAAGAAATCCCTGCGCTCGAGTTCGAGGATGGCCGACCTCCGCCAGACAATGCATAAAGAATGTAGTTCTCTATGTGGGTTCCTTCATCAGGAAGTGAGCTGGTCGTAGACTAAAACGAAAAAACCCCGTCCGAGGACGAGGTTTTCGAAAATGGCTCCGCCTGCTGGGCTCGAACCAGCGACCCAATGATTAACAGTCATTTGCTCTACCAACTGAGCTAAGGCGGATCAGTTGAGGGCGCGTATCTTAATGGGGCGGTTTGCGTCGGTCAACATCTAAATGCCCCGGATTTCCTGTAGTATTCGGGCTCGGTTTTTTTGCATTAAAACATGTCTAAAGAGTTTCAATTAGCGACAGATTACGCCCCCGCCGGTGATCAGCCCACCGCAATCAAGCGCTTGCTGGAAGGCTTGAATGATGGTCTTTCGCATCAGACCCTGCTGGGGGTTACCGGATCGGGAAAGACCTTCACCATGGCCAATATCATTGCCGAGTCCAGGCGACCGGCCATTGTGATGGCTCATAACAAGACCCTGGCGGCCCAGCTCTATGGTGAGTTTAAGGAGTTCTTCCCGAACAATGCGGTTGAGTATTTCGTTTCCTACTACGACTACTACCAGCCCGAAGCTTATGTGCCGGCATCCGATACCTTTATCGAGAAAGATGCTTCCATCAATGACCATATCGAGCAAATGAGGCTGTCTGCCACGAAAGCGCTTATGGAGCGCAAGGACGTTATTGTTGTGGCGACTGTGTCGGCAATCTACGGCCTGGGTGATCCCGATTCCTATCTCAAAATGATGTTGCACATGGTTCGCGGGGATACTATCGACCAGCGGGCAATTTTGCGGCGGCTGGCGGAATTACAGTACACGCGCAATGATGTGGACTTTCAGCGTGCCACCTTTCGTGTCCGCGGTGATGTACTCGATATTTTTCCCGCAGAATCTGACCAGGATGCAGTTCGCGTTCAGTTGTTTGATGACGAGATAGAAAAGATCTCTCTTTTTGACCCCCTGACTGGCGAATCGCACGGGGAAGTACCCAGGGTCACGATTTATCCCAAAACCCACTACGTGACCCCCAGAGACACGATTTTGGGCGCTATAGACCAGATAGAGCTGGAACTTAAGGATCGGCTGGAATACCTGAAAAATGAAGACAAGTTGGTTGAAGCCCAGCGTCTGGAACAGCGAACCAAATATGATATGGAGTTAATGCGCGAGCTGGGCTTCTGTAGCGGTATCGAAAATTATTCCCGCTATCTGTCCGGGCGCAATGAAGGCGAACCGCCTCCCACGTTATTTGATTATGTACCACCGGACGCGATTCTTTTTCTGGATGAATCACACGTGACGGTTCCTCAGATCGGTGGCATGTACCGTGGGGATAGATCGCGAAAGGAAACGCTGGTGCAATATGGCTTCCGGCTTCCTTCTGCACTGGATAACCGGCCCATGAAATTTGAAGAGTGGGAGCGAATATCTCCCCAGACTATTTTTGTGTCAGCAACACCTTCCACCTATGAGGGAGAACATGCCCAGCAGGTGGTGGAACAAATTGTCCGCCCCACAGGGCTGCTTGATCCGGTTGTCGAGGTGAGGCCCGCCTCGTCGCAGGTGGACGACGTACTGGGTGAGATCCGGCATGTTATCGAGCTGGGACAGCGAGTGCTGATTACCACGTTAACCAAGCGAATGGCCGAGGACCTGACCCAGTACTTAACCGAACAGGGCATTCGTGTCCGTTACCTGCATTCGGACATTGAAACCGTCGAGCGGGTGGAAATCATTCGTGACCTGCGGCTGGGGGAATTTGATGTACTGGTAGGGATTAACCTTTTACGGGAAGGCCTGGATATGCCGGAAGTTGCCCTGGTCGCCATCCTGGACGCAGACAAGGAAGGGTTCCTGCGTTCTGACCGGTCACTTATCCAGACCATTGGTCGTGCGGCGAGAAATGTTCAGGGCAGGGCGATCCTGTACGCGGACCATGTTACCAATTCAATGCAAAGAGCGCTGGATGAGACGGAACGCCGCCGGGAAAAACAGATGGCCCACAATAAAAAACATGGAATCACGCCTTTGGGTATTCAAAAGAATGTGGCCGATATTCTGGAAGGTAGCCGCGTGGTTCCGGGGCGCAAAAAGAAAAAACAGAGCCGTGCTGCAGAGCCCCGGGGAAAATATGCGGTGGATTTGTCTGGTGAATTGCAGTCAGCGAGCGACATCAGTAAAAAAATGGATGAAATTGAACAGAAAATGTACCAGGCAGCGAAAGACCTGGAATTCGAAACGGCGGCCAGTTTGCGAGACCAAATGGCCGAATTACGTGAACAGCTAAAAGCCATTTAAAACAACCAAGCAAGGACAAAAATTGATTAACCAAACTTCCATGCCAGCGCGCCATCTGAACGTTTCTGAAATCTGTGCCGGGTTTTGGCGTCAAAATGACTGGAAAAAAACTGACAAGGAATTGCGCGAATACGTCGAGCAGCTACTGGAACTGGGCATTACCACCATGGATCATGCACCGGTTTATCAGAGCGAAGAGCAGTTTGGGCGAGTTATCAGCCAATCACCCGGACTTCGGGAAAATATGGAGATAGTGACCAAGTGGGGTATTCGCCCCGTGGGCATCCCGGGAATAGGGGCAGAGAACACCAAGCACTATGATAGCTCCATAGAGCATCTCAGGTTGTCCCTGGATCAAAGTTTACGGCTGTTAAAAACTGACTATATTGATGTTCTGCTGATCCACCGGCCAGACTATTTAATGAGCGTCGACGCCATGGCCATGGTTTTTGAGCAATTAAAGAGCAGTGGCAAGGTGAGAGCCATCGGTGTATCCAATTTCAGTCCCAGCCAGTTTGACGCACTTCAGGCATATTGCAGTTTTCCCCTGGTGACCAACCAGATCGAATTTTCACCGCTGCATCTGAAACCGCTGGACGATGGCAGCTTTGACCAGTGCCAGAAATATGCCATTAATCCCATGGTCTGGTCCTGCCTGGCTGGAGGGCGCATTTTCCAATCTGATGATGGGCAGGCAGCCAGGTTAAGAAGCGTCCTGACAGAACTGGCGAAAGAGCTGGATGTCAAACACATTGATTCCCTGATTTACGCCTGGATTATGACCGTGCCATGTCGACCCTTGCCCATCATCGGAACGGGTAATATTGAACGGGCAAAGGCGGCAGCCGACGCCATGGATATCCAGTTGACTCACGAGCAATGGTATCGAATATGGGAAGCCTCAACCGGCCACTCTGTGCCCTAGGCGATTCCCGGTCAGTATTACCTTGACTGGGCAGTTGATAGCGCTAAAATGCGCGGCCTGATTTTATCGTACGATCATAGCTCATCTGGATAGGGCGCTGGTCTTGACATAAGGTTGAAGGCTTGGTGGTTCGACTAAATGCACAGCATTTGGACGAGGAGCCAAAGGCGACGAGCCCGCGTTGCGGGTTGGAATTTCTTCAGGGAATTCCAACCAATCCACGAAGTGGATGAGAACGGGTAAGATTTTTACAAATGTACGACCGTAGCTCAGTTGGTTAGAGCACCACCTTGACATGGTGGGGGTCGGTGGTTCGAATCCACTCGGTCGTACCAATATTCAAGCACCCGCGTAGCGGGTGTTTTAATATTGACCGAGTGATGAGAACCACCTGGTTCGAGCCGAGGAGCATAGCTCCGAGACAGCCACACGCTTGCGTGTGGACCCGAAGGGTGGAAAAGCCGTCAGGCTTTGACATAATCTACTCGATCAAAGCATCTGCAAATTATATTTATATTCACGTGGCCCCTCGTATAGGTCACCACTGAGGATTCAAAATGATCACAATTACTCTTCCCGATGGTTCCCAACGCAAGTTTGAGGGGCCGGTCTCTGTTTATGACGTTGCCGCTGATATAGGCCCCGGGCTTGCCAAAGCAACCCTTGGTGGACGTGTTAATGGTGAGCGCCGCGATGTATCAGACTTGATCACTGAAGATGCTGACCTGGTGCTATTTACCCCTCGCGATGAGGATGGCCTGGAAATTATCCGCCACTCTTGTGCCCATTTGCTTGGCCACGCGCTCAAGCAGCTTTGGCCCGATGCCAAAATGGCCATTGGGCCCACAATTGAAAATGGCTTCTACTACGATATCGATCTGGATCATACGCTGACAGATGAGGATGTGGCCCTGCTCGAATCACGCATGAAAGCGCTGGCAAAAACAGACTATGACGTGGTTAAGAAAGCAGTCTCCTGGGAAGAAGCTTACGACATATTCAAGGACCGTGGTGAGCCGTACAAGATGGAAATCCTGGAGCGGGACATTGAGAAAACCGATAAGCCCGGTTTGTACCATCACCAGGAATACATTGATATGTGTCGGGGCCCCCATGTCCCCAACATGAGCTTCTGTCATCACTTTAAGCTGATGAGGGTTTCTGGTGCTTACTGGCGAGGCGATCAGGCGAACAAACAGTTACAGCGTATATACGGTACTGCCTGGGCGGATAAAAAATCCCTGAATAAGCATCTGGCTTTCCTGGAAGAAGCGGTTAAACGGGATCACCGTAAACTGGGCAAGAAACACGACCTGTTTCATTTGCAGGAAGAAGCCCCCGGTATGGTCTTTTGGCACCCCAAAGGCTGGTCTATTTATACCGTGATCGAAGAGTACATGCGTCGTGTGCAACGCGATAACGGCTACAGTGAAATCAACACGCCAAAGATTGTGGATCGTTCTCTTTGGGAAAAATCCGGTCATTGGGACAAGTTCCGCGACGATATGTTTACAGTGGAGTCCGAAAGCAGGGACTACGCCGTTAAACCCATGAACTGTCCATGCCATGTGCAGGTATTTAATCAGGGTTTGCGCTCCTACCGCGATTTGCCGCTTCGACTGGCCGAATTTGGCAGCTGTCACCGTAACGAAGCCTCTGGAACCCTCCAGGGCATCATGCGCGTGCGCGGATTTACCCAGGATGATGCCCATATTTTCTGTACTGAAGACCAGATTCAGGACGAAGTCGCCACGTTCATTGACCTGCTGTACAAGGTCTATGCCGATTTCGGTTTTAACGAGGTGCTGATTAAATTGTCGACCCGACCCGAAAAACGCGTTGGATCAGACGAAGTATGGGACAAGGCCGAGGCCGCGCTAGCCACAGCTCTGGAAGCCAAGGGCATCGCCTATGAGTTGTTACCAGGCGAGGGCGCGTTTTACGGGCCCAAAATTGAATTTTCACTGAAAGACTGTATTGGCCGTGTCTGGCAGTGCGGCACGATCCAGGTGGATTTCTCGATGCCTGGACGGCTCGATGCGCAGTATGTGGCGGAAGATGGCTCTCGTCAGGTGCCAGTGATGCTCCATCGGGCAATCCTGGGGTCATTCGAACGTTTTATCGGTATTTTGATTGAAAACTATGAGGCAAGCTTTCCTGCATGGCTTGCGCCAGTTCAGGTCGCAGTTTTAAATATCACCGATAAGCAGGCACAATATGTCGAAAAAGTGCGTAACTCTTTGCAAGAAAAGGGATTTCGGGTCATATCCGACTTGAGAAACGAAAAAATCGGCTTTAAAATCCGCGAGCTCACGATTCAGCGCATTCCCTATCTTTTGGTAGCGGGTGATAAAGAAGTAGAATCGGGAACTCTGGCAGTTCGAACCCGTAATGGAGAAGATCTGGGATCCATGAGTATGGATGCCTTTGAAGAACTGTTGGAAGCCGATATCGCCAAGCGCGGTCGGGAGTAAACTATTTTGAAAACGGCAGTAGCCGGAAACAACTGGAGAAGCGAATATTAACCGCGAAAAATCGAAGCGGCCCAGCATCAACGACGAGATCGAAGCACAAGAGGTGCGTCTCGTTGGCGCCGATGGTGAGCAAGTAGGTATCGTCAGCCTGGCAGAAGCATTGCAGGCAGCCGAACAAGCCAGTCTCGACCTGGTTGAGATTGTTCCGAATGCGGAGCCACCAGTTTGTAAAGTGATGGACTATGGAAAGTACGTCTTCGAAGCCAAAAAGCAGAAAGCTGCGGCCAAGAAAAAACAGAAGCAGACGCAAGTCAAGGAAATGAAATTCCGTCCCGGGACGGATATAGGAGACTACCAGGTCAAACTACGCAACCTGACCCGTTTCCTAGAGCAAGGTGACAAGGCCAAGGTAACCCTGAGGTTCCGAGGTCGTGAGATGGCTCACCAGGAACTCGGCATGGATATGATGAAACGTATCGAAACCGATCTGGGAGAAATCTCAACAGTTGAGCAGTTTCCCAAAATGGAAGGCCGCCAACTGACAATGGTCCTTGCTCCCAAGAAGACGAAGTAGCTAGCAGGCAGTCAGCACTTCGATAGTTTAACCAGCCGGTTTAGCGATACATTTAAAAAGCGATCGGTTCATACAATGCGAGTTTAAGAAAATGCCAAAAGCAAAAGTGCACTCCGGTGCAGCCAAGCGGTTTAAAAAAACAGCCGCTGGCTATAAACACAAGCGGGCTTTTAAAAGCCATATTCTTACCAAGATGACCACCAAGCGTAAGCGTCAGCTGCGTGGAACCAGCACTCTGAACAAATCAGATGCTATCCATGTAGATCGTATGCTTCGCGCCAAGTAGTCCACTCGTTAATTACAGGAGAATAGAGATATGCCTCGAGTAAAACGTGGTGTGACTGCACGCCGTCGTCACAAAAAAATTCTGAGCCAGGCCAAGGGTTATTACGGCGCTCGTAGCCGCATCTACCGAGTTGCGGTACAAGCGGTAACCAAGGCGGGTCAATATGCTTATCGTGACCGCAAGGTCAAGAAGCGCACTTTCCGTCAGCTGTGGATTGCACGTATTAATGCGCAATCGCGTGCGGAAGGTATAACCTATAGTCGATTTATTAGCGGGCTGAAGAAAGCCGGCATTGAGCTTGACCGTCGAGTATTGGCTGATCTGGCCATTCATGACAAAGAAGCATTTGCCGAGCTTGCCAATAAAGCCAAAGCTGCGCTCGCGTAAAATGCTTCCCTTGTGGAAGCAGTCGATAAAAGGGAAAGGGTGCAAGCTCTTTCCCTTTTTTATTTGTAAATCAGTTCATTAGAATAGACAGATGGAAAACCTTGAAGCCTTGAAACGAGCAGCTCTTGATGCTGTTGCCCATGCCGGGGATTTACGCTCCCTGGATGATATTCGTGTGAATCAACTGGGTAAAAAAGGCGAGCTCACAGCATTGCTTAAAGGGCTGGGCAAGTTGTCGGCAGAAGAGCGGCCGGCAGCGGGCGCTGCCATTAATGAAGCCAAACAAGCGGTTGCCCAGGCAATTGAAGCCCGTAAGGTGGAACTGGAATCAGCCGAAATGGAAGCCCGGCTGGCCTCGGAAAAAATTGATGTCACCCTGTCAGGTCGCGGCGGTCGTTTGGGCAGTCTTCATCCGGTAACAAGAACCATACGTCGTATTGAAGACATCTTTCGTGGCGCAGGCTATACCGTGGCTCATGGCCCGGAAATAGAGGACGACTTCCACAACTTTGAAGCGCTTAATATTCCGGCTCATCACCCTGCACGAGCCATGCACGATACCTTTTATATTGATCCGACCCATGTACTCCGTACACACACTTCGCCTGTGCAAATACGTGAAATGGAAAAGGGCAAGCCGCCTATCCGGGCTGTTTTCCCAGGGCGGGTCTATCGGTGTGATTCCGACTTGACCCATACACCCATGTTCCATCAGGTCGAAGGACTGGTGGTTGACGAGGGAATCAGCATGGCCGATCTAAAAGGTGCGGTCAGCCAGTTTTTACAGGCCTTTTTCGAGGCGGATTTCCCCGTTCGTTTTCGACCTTCCTATTTCCCCTTTACCGAGCCTTCAGCGGAAATGGACATACAATGTACCGCCTGTAAGGGCGATGGCTGCCGTATTTGTAAACAGACTGGCTGGCTGGAAATGGGCGGCTGCGGAATGGTTCACCCCAAAGTGTTTGAAGCAGTAGGCATTGATTCGGAAAAATATACCGGGTTTGCCTTCGGCCTGGGGGTAGAGCGTCTCGCCATGATGAGATATGGCGTCAACGATCTCAGGATGTTCTTTGAAAACGATGAGCAATTCCTTGAACAGTTTTAGATCGTACTTATTACGAAAAGAATGTAGAAGAATATGAAATTCAGTGAAACCTGGGTTCGCGAATGGGTGAACCCAAACATTGACACCGCGGACATGGTCGCCCAATTGACCATGGCTGGCCTTGAAGTAGACAGCGTCGATTCGGTTGCTGGTGAATTTACCGGTGTGGTCGTGGGCGAAATTCTAAGCGCAGAGCCACACCCCAATGCCGACAAGCTGCGTGTATGCCGGGTGAATTCCGGTGAAGAAGAACTGCAAATTGTTTGTGGTGCACCCAATGCCCGCGCAGGTCTTCGCGTGCCTCTGGCAAAAGTCGGGGCGGTACTTCCGGGCGATTTCAAGATCAAAAAAGCCAAACTGCGTGATGTTGAATCCTGCGGAATGCTCTGTGCTCGTGAAGAACTGGGCGTTGCGGGTGATTCGGATGGCTTGTGGGAATTGCCCGAAGATGCGCCCGTTGGCACGGAATTAAGCAAGTATCTGGCCCTGAATGATCAAATTATCGAAGTTGATCTGACCCCTAATCGCGCGGATTGCCTGAGTATAAGGGGCATTGCTCGTGAAATAGGCTCGCTGAATGAAGCGGCGGTTAATGAACCCGATTTTCAATCTGTCGAGCCCGTTATAAACGACAAGCTGGCGGTTGAGCTTGAAGCAACGGCAGACTGCCCGGTGTACCTTGGTCGTGTTATCAAGGGAGTCGATTTGTCGGCGATGACGCCGCTATGGATGCAACAGCGTCTGGAACGTAGTGAAATTGGTTGTATTAACCCGGTTGTTGATATCACCAACTATATTCTTCTGGAGCTTGGGCAACCCATGCATGCCTTTGACCTGGCGACCTTATCGACAGGTATACGTGTGCGCCGCGCCGCGTCTGGTGAAAAAATCAAATTGCTGGATGGCCGTGAAGTCGAGTTGAACCCGAATGTGCTGGTTATTTCTGACGCCGATAAAGCCGTTGCCATGGCCGGTATCATGGGCGGAGAAGAAACCAGTGTGACGGATACAACACAGGATATCTTCCTTGAGTCCGCGTTTTTCAATCCGCTGTCCATTATTGGCAAAGCAAGGGAATTTGGA
This sequence comes from Pseudomonadales bacterium, assembly GCA_965222065.1. Lineage (GTDB taxonomy): Bacteria > Pseudomonadota > Gammaproteobacteria > Pseudomonadales > GM7GCV1 > GM7GCV1. Next base: position 499,260 of record OZ244933.1, on the reverse strand, counting down.
CTGCACACGGATTCGTCACATCGATTCGAGCGCGGTGTCGATTATGAATTACAGTCGCTGGCCATTGAGCGGGCGACAAGCCTGATTGTTGAGATTTGTGGGGGGCAGGCTGGTCCGGTCACCGAGGCTATCTCCGCCGAGGATGTCCCACTTAATGAGCCCGTACAACTGCGTAAATCGCGCGTGGAGTTATTACTCGGCGCAGAGTTTACCACCGAGCAGATCGGTGGAATTTTGGACCGGCTTGGAATGCATATCCTTCACCAGGAAGACGACAGCTGGACCATGGTTGCCCCAAGTTGGCGTTTTGATATCGCCATCGAAGCTGACTTGATAGAAGAAATCGCTCGAATATACGGTTACAACAATTTACCGGAAAGGACCCCCGCGGCTCAGTTGCCTCTGGCAAATGTGCCGGAAAACCGTCTTTCATCACGAACCCTGGTAGATCGGCTGGTCGACCAGGGCTACCGTGAAGTCATTAGCTACAGCTTTATTGACCCCAGGGTTCACCAGGCCTGCTTTGGTGATGATGCCTTTATCGAGGTGGAAAACCCGATCTCGGCCGACATGTCGGTGATGCGCACCTCCTTGTTGCCGGGGCTTTTGACAACGGTGGAACATAACCTGAAGCGCCAGCATCCTAACCTGGCGTTATTCGAGAACGGGCTGGTATTCCTGCCAACTTCGACCCCTGTCTCAACGAAAAACCTGGAGCAGGTAAGCCGAATTGCCGGCGTATTGACCGGGGTGAGGGAGAGGGAATCCTGGGCAAACCGCAAGGAGTCGGTCGATTTTTACGACATTAAACGGGATGTCGAACTGTTACTGGATGAGAGACAACTGGAAAATGTCGAATTTGTGTCCTGTTCTGATTATTCCCTGTTTCATCCAGGTCAGTGCGCGTCCATCCACAAGGATGGCAAGCTGATAGGCTATGTGGGTGCCATACATCCACTTGTCCAGAAGCAGCTGGATATCGACCCGATGGTTTATGCTTTTGAGATCGATCTGGAGGTTCTTCAGGGTATTTCTGTGCCAGAGTTCAAACCGTTGGGAAGATTCCCTGAAATACGGCGAGATATTGCGCTGATCGTCGATCGGGGCATCGCAGGTGAAAGCTTGATTAATACGGCAAAAAATGCGGCCGGAGAGACGCTTTCTGATGCTAGAATATTTGACATATATGTCGGGCAGGGTATTGATTCCAATAAAAAAAGTGTCGCCATTGGGTTGACCTTTAGGGATTATTCCCGCACTCTTAATGATGAAGAAGTGACGGCCTTGGTCGAGGGTATACTCAGTGCACTGAATGCTGAACACGGCGCAGTGCAACGATAGGCTCAATAACGTAAAAACTTGAAAAAAAATGACAGTTGCTCTCACTAAAGCAGATTTGGCAGAAATGCTGTTTAATGAGCTAGGGCTCAACAAGCGCGAAGCCAAGGAAATCGTCGAACTCTTTTTCGAAGAAATTCGGGAAGCGCTCGAGGCTAATGAGCCGGTCAAATTATCAGGTTTTGGTAATTTTGAGTTGCGTCGGAAAAACCCGCGTCCTGGCCGTAATCCCAAGACCGGAGAAGAAATTCCCATTTCAGCCCGCACCGTTGTGACCTTTAGACCTGGTCAGAAATTGCGAGCGAGAGTAGAAAACTATGCTGGAAGCCAGTCAGAATAACGAGTTACCTGCCATCCCCGGCAAGCGTTATTTCACTATTGGTGAAGTCAGCGAGCTTTGCGACGTTAAGCCTCACGTCCTTCGTTACTGGGAGCAGGAATTCCCAAATCTTAGTCCGGTAAAGAGACGCGGGAATCGTCGTTATTACCAGCGTCAGGACGTTATCCTTATCCGCCAGATCCGCGCGCTCCTCTACGAGCAAGGCTATACCATTGGCGGAGCCAGGGCCAAACTGGCCAACCCTGATGCAGAAGAGACCAGCAGCCATCACCATCAGGTAGTGGACGATGCCATCAAACAGCTCGAAGAGCTTCTGGATATCATAAAAAGCTAAATTCAGGCCGATTCGCCGTTTAGTTTTTCATCCTCTTCCGGTATTATTCCCGCCCGCTCAAACCAAGGCCAATAAGGCTCCCGAGCGACAAAAAAATCGGAGTGTAGCGCAGCCTGGTAGCGCACCACACTGGGGGTGTGGTGGTCGTCGGTTCAAATCCGGCCACTCCGACCAAATCCAAAAAAACAGCCGCATATATGCGGCTGTTTTCGTTTTGGCTTCTAAATTTGTACCGAATTATTTATACACTTAAAAGTGATAGCTAATACCCATGTAGGCACCGTCAATTTTGGTATCTACGACAAAGCCATCATCTTCGACGTCTATATCAAACGTTCTGTAGCCAGCCTCCAGGCCCAGCCCAAAAGTTGCTTCGTAATTGAGGCGTAACACTGTGTCAGTAACGCTGTCGTTATCACGACTTATATAGTTGGCCTTCGCATCCAGTGTCAGTCCTGTAAGGGGAAGCTTGATTCCGATTCGACCATAAACCATGGGTATAACCACGTCGAAGTCTTCACTGACACCAATGCTGTTGCCGGCTCCGTCATCGGCAAGTAATAGGGCGGATCCATCAAATTTACGTGCAGTAACGCCCAGATCGACCCCGAAAACGGTATCAAAGAGCTGGTAATAAAGCGTGGCATCAGTATGCGTTAGATCGAGGTCAGAGCTGATTTCGGCATCAACAGGGTAAATCTCGCCGTTAAATTCCAGCTCTTCGGAGATGGTGCCGATACCAGAACTTCCAAGGTCAGTATGTTGCAGGCGTACGTTTGGAAGTACTGGAACAGGATGTTCCAGGGCTATGTAGAGAATATTGGAGTTGTCCGTATCCAGATTTAACTCATCTTGTAAATCCACGCTGCGTCCATCGTCAGCAATTTGGCCACTGGCGTCTGCGGACCATTGTCCGTAACCCGCGTAAAGGCCAAGGTTATCAGCGTTTGCAATGACAGGCATGTAAATGCCTAAACCAATTATTGGCGCGATCAGACTATTTTTGATCATAACGACTTCCTTTAAAGGGGGTATAGGGTGCATTTTCCGCAAAGAACGATGTATTTCTTTGCGCGAATTGGCATTCTGAACTTATAAATATGGAAATAAGGCCTTCTGGGCCAGATAACTGCATTTAAATGAAGCTAGAGCGGCAATAGCACAATAACTGTTCCAGTTACAGGCTACCCAGGCTCAGTATATCGGGCGATGACGAGATGTTCATCGCCCTGTGTTGTTAGAAAAAATTATGCGATGGGATGCTGGTCGATATAAAGCGCCAGAATTGAATCAAAATCCCTGTCCTTTTTAAAGCCCAGTGACAGTTCCCGCTCGACGTTAATTGATTTGGGCCAGCTGGAAACGATGCGCTCGATTGCCGGGTCCTTGTCGTAGGAAATGTATTCCAGATAGTCATTGCCTGCCTGTTTAGCCAGGCTGCCTATCATTTCTTTTGCACAGGTTTGCAGCCCGGGAAGGCTCAGCGTACGGAAACCTGTAAGCTCCTGGGTATTGATCTGGCTGGCGTGAACAATATTCTGTATGACGGTATTCGGACTGGAAACCCACAGGGGCAAATCAACATCTACAGGACAATTGGAGGACTCCCGTTTTAGAGGTTCACGGATGATGCCACTGACAAAAGAGGAGGCCGCCTTGTTTGGCGCGCCTGGTCGAATACAAACAGTGGGCAGGCGAACCGACAGGGCATCGACAAAGCCTTTTCGGGCGTAGTCATTTACCAGCAGTTCACCGATGGCTTTTTGTGTGCCGTAAGAAGAGCTTGGCAGCATGGCCGTCATGGTGCCTATTTCATCGGGCAATTTGCCACCGAATACAGCGACAGAGCTTGAGAATATAAAACGTATGTCGGGATTTATCTGGCGGCAGCGTTCCAGTAGAAGCTGGGTAGCCTTTAAATTGACGGACATCCCCAAATCAAAATCTTCTTCGGCATGGCTGGAAACAATGGCTGCCAGGTGGAACACATAGGTGGTGTTTTTATCGATAATTTTTGCGATTTCATCGGGGTTGGTGATGTCGGCGACAGTGGAACGAACCTTGTCACTTTCGAGTAAACCGGCATCGAGCTTTACCCGGTCTACCACATGGATTTGCTGGAGTTCAGGGAAATCAGTTAACAGTTTTTTTACCAGGCCAGAGCCCAAAAAACCTGCTCCGCCAGTGATGACTATATTCATAGAGTTATTATTCCTAAATTGGTCGTTGTAAAAATTACGGGTAGAGAGATAGTCGGCCCCAACTTTGGCCACTATTTTCCTCTTCCCTTTAAGTCGGTGACCTCGTCGTCAGTCAGGTAGCGTGTGGGTTTGTCATGTAAAAGAAACGCCAGCCTGGCGGTTTCTTCCAGCTCTTCTGCATTATCAACCGCATCCAGAAAATCCGTTCCGGTAATAATTGGCCCATGGTTCGCCAGTAGAAAGGCACGGTATTTGCCCGCCAGTTTGGCCAGTTCCTCGCCAATCCGCGGATCGCCTGGACGAAAATAGGGAATGACCGGAAGTTCGCCAATGCGCATCACGTAATAGGGGGTAAACGCCTTGATCGCATTGTTCTTATCCAGGGTTTCCAGGCAGGAGAGGGCAGTCAGATAGGTCGAGTGTAAATGAACTATCGCATGGCAGCCCGGATCGTTTTCATAAATAGCCAGATGAAACGCCACTTCTTTTGACGGCCGTTTACCTGAAAGGTGATGGCCGTCCTTGTCGACAACGGATAATTCATCAGCGACCAGACGCCCAAAAGACGACCCGGTCGGTGTAGCCAGGAAATTGCCGTCCGGCAATCTCAGCGACAGATTACCGGCACCTCCTGTTGCATAGCCCCGATTAAACATTGAGAGGGCCATATCGACCATTTGTTGTCTAAGATCGGCTTCAGTCATCTGAATCCCAGTTGTTTGATGTTCATTTAAGGTACTCCTGTGCGCGGCTGAAGAATAATTCATCGCCAAAGTTTCCGGATTTTAAAGCCAGAGACAAATCATCGTTAATGGCTTTTACCCAGGGGACGCCGGGCGCAATTTGTGGGCCGATATGAAACCCCTCGACGTCCAGGCTCTGAACGACCACGCCGGATGTTTCCCCGCCAGCAACAACAAAATTGCGTATACCAGAGGATTTTAGCTTCTTTGCCAGTTGGCCGAAAAACTGTTCCACGGCCGCGCTGGAAGCCTCGGAGCCATATTGTTGTTGTATGGCCTTTAATTGGGATGCATCCGTCGTGGCTGACACCATTGGTGCCAGCTTGCTGTCCAGATTGCCCATAACCCACCGGGTTACCTCGTCAATGTAGTCCTCCTGGTTCAGGCATTTTTCAATGCTGAGTGCAAAAGAGGGGGCTATTTCTTTATAGCGATTTACCTGGGCGTTGGTCATTTCCGAGCAGGAGCCGGACAAAATGACACAAGGCGCAGAGTCAGGATATCCGGCCAGTCTGGCATCAGTTCGTCCAGACGGCTGTTTTATGATGGCCTTGGCCAGCCCCGCCGCCAATCCGGAGCCCCCGGTAACCAGTTTGAGTGTACTGGCTGCTTTTCCCGCAATATCCAGGTGATCCATGGTAAAGGCATCGACGACGGCATAGCGCTTGCCTTCGGCCTTGAGCTTGGCGCAGTGCTCCAGTATTTGTTCAGGGCCCTGCTCAACAAGTTGATAATTGACCAGACCGGTGCTTCCCTGTGATTGCGCATCCATCAATTGCATCAGGTTTGAGTTGGTCATGGGCGTGAGCGGGTGGTTGCGCATGCCTGATTCGCTCAGCAGCTGACCATTTACAAACAAATGCCCGTTGAAGGTGGTTCGACCATTAATGGGCAAGGCGGGACAAACCAGGGTGAATTCTTCCGTTAATTCGTCCAGCAGGGCGTCCGTCACCGGACCAATATTTCCCTGGTCAGTGCTGTCAAAGGTTGAACAGTATTTAAAATAAAATTGCTCACATCCCTGGGATTGCAGCCAGCGCAGCGCAGAGACGGACTCGTCAACGGCCTGTGTTGCCGGGCAAGACCGGGATTTCAGGCTGACAACGACCGCATCAGCCTCCAGTTCCATATTGTTGGCAGGAATACCGTTTACCTGGATAGTGCGCATGCCGTTTTCAACAAGAAAACCGGCAATATCTGTTGCCCCCGTAAAATCATCGGCGATTACACCCAATTGCATTTTTATTTTCCTTTTTCAGGCAGGTTGATTCCCTCAAATATCTTGATGACGGCGCTGTCATCCTCCTGGCCATAACCGGCGTTGCTTGCCTTGGTAAACATTTCCAGGGCTGTCCGGGAGAGGGGCAGGGGGAAGTCCAGTTTTTGCGAAGTATTGGCCACAAGCCCCAAATCCTTGACGAAGATATCAACCATGGATTTGGGCGAATAATCGCCATCAATTACATGTTTCATCCTGTTTTCGAACATCCAGGAATTTCCCGCCGCGTGGGTGACTACCTCGTACATCAGGTCGAGGGGAATGTTGGCCCGGGCGGCAAGAGCCATTGCTTCAGCAGCAGCGGCAATATGAACGCCCGCCAATAATTGATGCACAATTTTTACGGTGGCGCCAAGGCCTATTTCTTCACCGATCCGGTAAACCTTGGTGGCAGTGGCATCAAGCACGGGTTTGAGCTTGTCAAAAGCGGCTTGTGAGCCAGAAGCCATCACCGTCATTTCTCCCTTCTCTGCCTTCGCCGCCCCTCCGGAGACGGGGGCATCCAGCATCAACAGGTCGTACTGGGCAAGCTGTTCTCCAAATCGTTTGGTGTCCTCCGCAGAGACGGTAGAAGACACCATAACAGCGGTTTTTGGCTTAAGGAGGGAGGCCAGACCAGATTCGAACAGAACGGTATTTACCTGCTGGCTATTCACTACCAGTATTAACAGGACATCCAGCTGATCGGCAAATTCCAGCGGGTTTTGCGAGACGCCCTTCGCCCCGTATTGGCTTAATTGTTCCAGGGCTTGCGGGTTCAGATCGATGCCGAACACATCGAGGCCATGATTTATGCAGGATTTGGCTGCGCCCATGCCCATGGAACCAAGGCCAATGACGCCCACAGAAGTTACTTCAGAATTCATAATGCACCGTTTTAGTTATTTTGTGCCCGGGGTTTTTATGATTGTATCGGTCCCTCCCGGTATTTTGTCCAGCATGCCGGGCTTTTTCCCGTAATGAAACCGGCTGGCCACATTTTAAATGGACAGACAATATCTTAGCGTAACTCTTTGAGAGAAAACGGCTTTCACTATAGAATGCGCGCCCTGTTTAACCGCATCTGATTTGGCTTCCCATGGAAATTAATCCTCTTCGCAACACACTTTCGGATATTTCAGCACGCACAGACGTGCTTAGGGGGTATCTTTGACTACGAAGAGAAGAAAGATCGCCTTGCCGAAGTAGAGCTTCTCCTGGGAGAACCGGATGTCTGGAGTGATCCCGCAAAGGCCCAGGAACTGGGTCGCGAAAGGGCAAGTCTCGAGGCAATCGTTGCTACGATCGATGAATTGACCCAGGGTGTGGCCGATAGTTCGGAATTGCTGGAAATGGCTGCAGATGAAGGTGACAGTGATTCTGTTGCTGAAATCGAGCAGGAGATTAAAAAGCTCAAGGCCAGACTGGAAGATCTGGAGTTTCGCCGAATGTTTTCCGGCGAGATGGATGAGAACAACGCCTTTTTGGATATCCAGGCCGGGTCGGGTGGTACCGAAGCCCAGGATTGGGCCGAAATGCTGTTGCGAATGTACCTCAGGTGGGCCGAGGACAAGGGCTTTAAAGCCGAGTTGACTGAATGCTCCGCTGGCGATGTGGCGGGTATTAAAAGTGCCAGTGTGCATGTTCAGGGAGAATATGCGTTTGGCTGGCTCAGAACCGAAACCGGTGTTCACCGACTGGTGAGAAAGTCGCCCTTTGATTCAGGCAATCGTCGTCATACCTCATTTGCTTCCGTATTTATTTCTCCTGAAGTAGACGACAATATCGAAATCGAAATTAACCCTTCCGATGTGCGCACGGATACCTATCGCGCCAGCGGTGCGGGTGGCCAGCATGTCAATAAAACGGACTCGGCCATTCGCCTGACCCACGAGCCCACGGGTATTGTGGTTCAATGCCAGAGCCAGCGATCGCAACATGCCAACCGCGACTTTGCCTGGAAACAATTGAAAGCGAAGTTATATGAGCTCGAAATGCAGAAACGCAATGCGGAACAGCAGGCGCTGGAAGAGAGTAAATCTGACATAGGCTGGGGCAGCCAGATACGCTCTTACGTGCTGGATGACGCGCGAATCAAGGATCTTCGTACCAGCGTGGAAACCCGAAATACACAAGCCGTGCTCGACGGGGCACTGGATCCATTCATCGAAGCCTCGCTTAAAGCGGGATTGTAGAAATGACTGAACAGACACAAGACGAAAACAGACTGATCGCGGAACGTCGGGAAAAGCTGGCGCATATCCGTAATAACGGACAGGCCTTCCCCAACGACTGGAATCGGGAGCACAGCGCCTCCGAGCTTGAGGCTCAATACGGCGAGAAGACCAAGGAAGAACTGGAAACACTGGATATTCCCGTATCGGTTGCCGGTCGGATTATGGCCAAACGCGGTCCCTTTCTTGTGTTGCAGGATGCTTCGGGCCGCATTCAGGCCTATGCCGGCAAAGAGGTTCAGGCCGATATCAAGGAACGCTGGGGCCAGTGGGATATTGGCGACATTGTGGGTGTTTCCGGACCTTTGCATAAATCGGGTCGCGGTGACCTCTATGTGAATGCCGATAAATATTCCCTGTTGACCAAATCCCTGCGTCCGCTGCCTGAGAAGCATGCCGGGTTGACCGACACCGAGATTCGCTATCGCCAGCGCTATGTCGACCTGATCGTTAACCCGGAAGTGCGCGAAACCTTTCAGGTGCGTTCACGGGTGATTGCCGCCATTCGCAACTTTCTGAATGAGCGCGCCTTTATGGAAGTTGAAACGCCCATGTTGCAGCAGATACCTGGTGGCGCGACAGCCCGACCGTTTATTACGCACCATAACGCGCTGGATCTGGATATGTATCTGCGCGTAGCGCCCGAGCTTTATCTCAAAAGACTGGTGGTTGGCGGTTTTGAGCGTGTGTATGAAATCAATCGTAATTTCAGGAACGAAGGGCTCTCTACGCGGCACAATCCGGAATTCACCATGCTGGAGTTTTATCAGGCGTATGCGACCTATGAAGACCTGATGGACCTTACCGAAGAAATGCTCCGGGCTGTATCAAAAAACGTCTTGGGCACATCAGAAATCAGGGCGACAGAACGGGATGCGGAAGGCGAGGTCGTCAGTGAGGAAGTCTATGACTTTGGTCAGCCATTTGCCCGTATCACGGTGTTTGATTCGATTCTTCAGTTTAATCCTGATCTGAAAGCTGGGGATATTTCTTCGGAAGCCTCTGCACGAGAGGTTGCTAAAAATCTGGGTATTCCCCTGAAGGAAAATTGGGGGCTGGGCAAACTACAGATAGAGATTTTCGAAAAAACGGTTGAGCATAAATTGGTTCAACCGACATTTATTACCCAGTACCCGGCGGAAGTTTCCCCATTGGCCCGCCGCAATGATGACAACCCCTTTGTTACTGATCGCTTTGAATTTTTTGTGGGTGGCCGGGAAATTGCCAACGGGTTTTCCGAGCTGAATGATGCGGAAGACCAGGCCGAGCGATTCAAGGCACAGGTTGAGGAAAAAGACGCTGGCGATGACGAGGCCATGCACTTCGATGCAGACTATGTGCGTGCGCTGGAGTATGGTTTGCCGCCAACGGCGGGCGAGGGTATCGGGATTGACCGGCTGGTTATGCTGCTTACTGATTCGCCGTCTATACGTGATGTGCTGCTGTTTCCGGCCATGCGGCCCGAATAGCAGACCATGCATCCCGAATAGAAAGGAATCTGATTCGTAAAAACGCTAGACAATCCAGCCCTGTATGGATGCAGGGCCTTCTTTTTTGGCCTTTGCCAGTGCTGTTTTGGCGCGCTCAAGAAGTGTGTCAAATTCAGGTGTGTCTTTGCCCTGGTCCGAGCTGGCATAACCCACACTGATTGAATAACGGATCTCCTGGTCGTCATTCAGTACCACGTCGGCATGTGCCAGTTCCTGAAAACGCGCCACCACAGGTAGTGTGTACTCTGAGGGGGTGTTCATGACAAATGCAATAAAACAATCGTTATCAGCCCGGCCAATCAAATCCTTCTCGCGAGTCGCACCAATCACCGTGCCGCCGAATTCGCGCAGAACAGCGTCTGCGGCCTCCTGTCCATACTCTTGGGCAATCGCAGAAACACAATCTACTTCCATACACAGAATACTGATCGGCTCATTGGCCAGGTCCGTTGCCTGGTAGATTTTTTTTGCCTGTTCCAGAAGGGGAATTGCTTTAAGCGTGTGCGTTAGCGGGTCATAAGAATGGGCGTTAGCAACCTGCTGCTCCAGCCGGTGGACCCGATAGGCGAGCACGATCAGGTAAATGCAGGTCGCAGGCAACACCAGTAAGGGAAAGTAGAAAGCAAACAATTCTTCATGCCAGCTATCCGCTGAAATATCACGGAGCAGAAGTATGACCGTGACAAAGAGACAAAGGATGATAACGATCAGCGACACAAAGAGCCGTGCCTGTGAAATCTGTTGTTTGTTAGTTGTCACTGATTTAGTCCCGGGGTCGATTCACCGCATTGTCCAGAATATAAAACAATATGTCATCCAGACAACTGAATTTGTATGAGCTATCTGGAAATAATTGCTCCGAGTGACTATCTTGTCGCTGTCAAAAACAGAAGGATAACCAGAGATGGACCCGCAGATAGAAGCCACCTGGAAAGAAAAAATTGGTAATGAGTTTGGCAAGCCCTATATGCAGGAGCTCCGTTCTTTTCTTGTTCATGAGAAACAGGAAGGTAAGCGTATCTTTCCTCCCGGCAGTCTTTGGTTTGAAGCCTTTAACCGGACCCCCTTTGATAAAGTGCGAGTAGTTATTCTTGGGCAGGACCCCTATCACGGCCCCGGGCAGGCACATGGACTTTGTTTTTCGGTTTTGGAGGGTACTAAATTGCCTCCGTCATTACTGAACATCTATAAAGAACTGATGGACGACGTCGGGATTAGACAGCCATCCAGCGGGGATCTTGGCCCCTGGGCGGATCAGGGGGTTCTACTGTTAAATGCGACCTTAACCGTTGAAGCATTCAAGGCCGGCTCTCACCAGAATAAAGGCTGGGAAGAGTTTACCGATGCGGCAATCGCGCATCTCAATGAAGAGCGTGAAGGACTGGTGTTTATGCTTTGGGGAAGCTATGCGCAAAAAAAAGGGCAGCGTATTGATCGTTCCCGTCATCTGGTTCTCAGTGCGCCACATCCCTCGCCACTGTCAGCACATCGGGGATTTTTGGGGTGCAAACATTTCTCCCAGGCAAACAGCTATCTTCAGTCTCGGGGGCAGGACCCGGTGGACTGGCAAATCCCCTGAACAGGAGTTACTCCTGTTCCCGGTATTGCAGATCATTACCTTCGCCAACCAGAACGCCTGACTCGGGTAGGTCAACAGGCAACAGGGCCAAGCCCATATCGGCTGACGAGTTGAGCTGGAGAAGTTCTCCCAGAGGCTGGCCTTCCGGGGATTTGATCTCGGCAGGCAGCGCTTCAGAGCCCGGGAGGGTGCCGCTTAGTTTGATTGCCTTAAGGCGTTTCTTGGTTTTGCCGCGATATTCCATTCGGGCAACGATTTCCTGCCCGGTATAGCAGCCTTTCCTGAAATTAAGTGCGCCCATCAGATCCAGGTTTAGCTGATGTGGCAGGTAGAGATCACTGAGGTTGGTATCCAGATACACCCAGCCCGCCTGAAACAGGCTATCCAGCCAATGATTTTCAGCGGTCAGTTGCAAGTTGGCAATATCACCGGACTGCAAAAGGGCAATAAGCTTTTCGCTTTGCTCGGTATTGAGGATTCCCAGATGAAAGCTGCTGTCGCCAAGCTGTACATGACAGGGATGATAGAGTCCTTCCGGTAAATCGGCCTCGTTGGTATTGGCGACAATGCAGGGGTGTAGCCATTGATTGAGCTCCACCTTGTAAAATGCCGCGTATTTTTTCAGGTAATCCGCCGTCACCGCTACCAGGTTTCTGGGCATAACCAGAAATACGGAATCGTCCTTTTGCGTTGCGAAAAATGTTGTCACTACGCGTCCCTTGACCGTACAGATAGCACCTGGAAGAGATGCTCCGGCACCTAACGACTCCATATCTGCAGAGCATTGCCCTTGCAAAAATTTAACACTGTCTGCTCCCTTTACTTCGAGCAGGGCAAAGGCATTGATTAGGGTCAGGTGATTGCCTGATTCGGATTCAATGTCGCTAAATTCTGGCCAGTTCGTCATAAATTTGTCGCTGTTATTGAAAAGTGTCTAACGCGTATAATGTGAGGGCACTTTTATCAGTTACCAGACATTCACATGGAAAAAAATCGGCTACGCTGGGCCAGCCGCAGAGGCATGCTAGAGCTTGATTTGGTGCTCTCGCCCTTTGTCGAGCAGCACTATGATCACCTTGAAGAAGAGGATAAACAACTGTTTCAGCAGTTACTGGAAGAACAGGATCAGGACATGTTCAACTGGTTTATTCATCGCCAGGAACCCGAATCAGAAGCCTTGCAAAAAATCGTTTCCATTGTGCGCAGTAAAACCGGCTCGGGTGCCGCCTGACAAGCCGTCCCTAGTCATTGCGGCTGACAATCATATCTTGGCCGGCATAATTGATGGGGACCATGATGGTGTCTTTGGCGATCGTGGCTTCTTCCGGGTAATCCAGTGAATAGTGCAGACCACGACTCTCTTTGCGTTGTATGGCCGACAAAATAATCCGCTCCGCCACAACAGCCAGGTTGCGCAATTCAATCAAATCATTGGTTACCCGGTAGTTTGAGTAAAACTCGTGAATTTCTTTCTGCAGCAGGCTGATTCTATTCAGGGCCCGCTGTAACCGCTTGTTGGTTCTGACAATGCCAACGTAGTCCCACATGAAACGTCGTAACTCATCCCAGTTGTGCGAGATAACCACGGCCTCATCGGGTACGGTCACCCTGGTTTCGTCCCAGGGCTTGGCATAGTCGGGCTCGGGGATGTCGTCCAGGCGACCGAGAATATGGTCGCTGGCCAGTTTTGCATAAACAAAACACTCCAGCAGTGAGTTGCTGGCCATGCGATTGGCACCGTGTACGCCTGTAAACGAGACTTCGCCAATTGCGTACAGGTTCATTAAATCAGTCTGCCCGTCGCTGTCGACCACCACGCCTCCGCAGGTGTAATGCGCGGCAGGCACAACAGGAATAGGTGCGGACGTAATATCGATTCCCAGCCCGAGACAGGTTTCATAAATATTCGGAAAATGTGATTTGATGAAGTCTGCAGGTTTGTGGCTGATATCCAGCAATACGTGATCACAGCCAAGCCGTTTCATCTCAAAGTCGATTGCCCTGGCGACAATATCCCTGGGTGCCAGCTCCAGACGCTCATCGAAACGCTGCATAAAGCGTTCCCCGTTGGGGAGTTTCAAATGTGCTCCTTCGCCCCGGAGTGCTTCACTGATAAGAAACGATTTTGCCTGCGGGTGGTAAAGGCAGGTTGGGTGAAACTGGTTGAATTCCATATTGGCCACCCGACAACCCGCCCGCCAGGCCATGGCGATGCCATCCCCGGAGGCCCCGTCCGGGTTGGTTGAATACAGATAAACCTTGCTGGCACCACCGGTTGCCAGAATGACCACCCTGGCCTGGAAAAGCTGCACCTGGTCGTTATCCAGATCCAGTACATAAGCCCCGTTACAGCGGATTTTGTGCGACCCCTTGTCAGCCTGGGTAACCAGGTCAATGGAAATATGCCGCTCAAATATCCGGATATTGGTGTGCTGCTGTACTTGCTCTGACAGCGACAGGCTGACCTCCTTGCCTGTGGCGTCTTCACTGTGAATGATCCGGCGGTGGCTGTGACCACCTTCCTGGGTCAGGTGCAGGCTGGAGACATCTTTTTCATCGCGTGAAAACTTCACTCCCATTTTTTGCAGCCATTCGACGGCACGGGTGCTCTCGCTGACAATTCGATTGACTGAATCCTCGTGACACAGGCCGGCGCCGGCGACCAGTGTGTCCTTGACGTGGGCTTCGATGCTATCGTTATCGTCCAGTACAGCGGCAATACCGCCCTGGGCCCAATAGGTCGATCCGGACGACAGGGTGGTTTTGCTCAGAAGAGTCACCTGGTACTTTTTTGCAAGATGAAGCGCAGCGCTCAGGCCGGCAGCGCCGCTGCCGATAATGAGTACATCGGAATTTTGCGATTTGTTCATTCAGTTAATAAGGTGCTTAATGCCGGGTGGGCGATAGTATAAGCTGCACAGAATAAATAATGATTCCGGGAAAAGCGATGCTGCGGTTAAGGAAACTTTCTATGCAATGGGTGGTCTTGCTCTGGGGCTTGTCGTAGAGTGCTGCCCGGATAATCGATAAATGAATACTATACTTTTGAACGCAAGGGTTTCGGAGAAATATTAATGGCCGGCGCTGGTGGCGAATTAAGCGATGTACAGCTGGTCAAGCGTGTTCAGAAAGGGGACAAGCAGGCATTCGATATGCTGGTGCTTAAATACCAGTATAAGGTTCAGGCCGTGATTTCCCGTTTTGTTAAGGATCAGTCCGAGGTACAGGACGTAGCCCAGGAAGCCTTTATCAAGGCTTATCGGGCTATCCAGAACTTTCGTGGGGAAAGCCAGTTTTATACCTGGCTATATCGAATTGCTGTTAACACGGCCAAAAACCATCTGGTGACTCGTAATCGCAGACCGCCAAATGAGGATGTCGACATCAGCGACGCCGAGAACTATGGTGGTAGTGAATACCTCAAGGATAACGACACCCCGGAAGGGGAGATGTATCGTGGTGAGCTTGAAGAAGTCGTTTTTAAGGCATTAAATGAACTTCCCGAGGATTTGCGAACGGCGGTAACGCTCCGGGAAATGGAAGGGATGAGTTATGAAGAAATTGCGTCTGTCATGGATTGTCCGGTCGGCACAGTGCGCTCAAGAATATTTCGAGCGCGGGAAGCAATTGCCGAAAAAATTAAACCTTTAATGGCCTGATGCGTTTTAAACGTAAAGAAATGCAAAATATTTTCGATTTTTTTGAAACTTTTGTAATTTACGCTGGTCATAACATGCAACTTCGGGCTTCGGCCAAGCATGGGAACTGAGATATCTATGAGTCAAAACAAACCTGTAGATCTGCACGAAAACCTTTCCGCACTGATTGATGGTGAAGTATCTGAATGGGATGTACGTAAAACTCTCCAGCAGATAGGTGACAATAATGATCTCAGGGATGAATGGGCAAGCTACCAAAGGATAGGTTCGATTTTAAGAAAAGAGCCCGGCACAGGTGGCGATATCAGTTCCGCCGTCATGTCTGCCATTGCCGATGAGCCAGCACACTCCCGATTTACCCAGTTCAAAAAACCCTTTTCGCAAGCCGTTCTGGCTGCTTCTGTAGCTGCCGTGGCCCTGTTTGGCATACAGCAGTATCAGGTTGCCCAGACCGGAGTTGCGGGAGGGGCCCAGGTTGCAGAAGGTAATATGCAGACGGATATGCCACTGCTGGTGCAACCACCTGCCGGATTTGAATTTCAGCCGGTATCCCGTCCGGTGAGCTCTTCTACCTCACAGCCTTCGTTGAGAACCGGCACAACGGTTGAAATCCCGGTAGATCGCGATCAAATGCGTGCGCATCTCGAATCGCTGGCCCAGGACCACTCGGAGCACGCTGTCCACACCTCGCAGGGTGTTCTTCCAATGGTTAGAGTTCCGGCGCCAACTGAGGCAGAATAAGCGTCCCTGTAGGAGGCGCTCTTTTGATATTCTCAAGAAGTAGTTACAAATACCCGAAAACAGGCCCGACGGGCCTGTTTTTGTTTGTGCTCACGGTGGCAGGACTTTTTTCCACCAGTTCAATGGCACAAGACCAGATTTCCAATTCCCTTGATCCCAAAATGCTTTATGAGCGTATGCTTGATAGCAAGGCCCTTTATGATTATGAGGGCATTCTTACTTTCGAGCAGGCCGGTCAAATGCAAAGTTTTGAAGTAAGTTCCAGGCAGGCTGGTATGGCACTGGACCAAAAGCTCAATCAGCTGGATGGTCCCCAACAGGAGCACTTTCTCCGTTTTGATGCAGAATGCCAGCCAAAGCAGGGAGCGAGTGTCGATCAGTTCGATAACTACTACAACTTCTTTTCCATTGGGGAAGAACGTGTGGCCGGCCGTACTGGTACAGAAATTGTCCTGATGCCGGTAGACAAATACCGCAATGGTTTTCAGTTCGTGGTTGATAATGAGACAGGACTGATGCTCAGGGCTGTGGTGACAGCGCCTGATCGACGAGTACTGGAACGAACCCAGTTTGTCAGTATCGATTTTGAGCGTCGTGAGGAGCCAGTGGATGCCGCTCCTGGCGAAAATGCCGAAAGTGCAGAAACCATTGCGGATAGTGCCGATACTGAGGCCGAATCTGTGGAAGACACAGGGAGTAGCGCCCAGGCGTCACCTTCTTCAGAAGGAGGGGAGATTGCCAGCAACGTCGATCCGGTCGACACGACACAGCAGGCTGATGCGTCAGTGGAACCTGATTCAATCAGCTGCAATTACTTCAGCATTGAAAATGGCTGGGCCGCAGGTTGGGTGCCAGAGGGATTTAACCTGCTTCAGAGTTCATTGCAGGATGAGCGTGCCACCATGGTTTATGGCGATGGTATTTCTCTCGTGAGCGTTTTCATTGAGCCGGTTCAGGAAACGTTTCTCCCGCCCAGTAACGCCCAGCGTGGGGCGACAGCTATTTATATTAATTACCTGTCTACCCGCACAAATACCTACCTGGTATCTGTCGTTGGGGAAGTGCCCATGGAGACGGCAGAACGCGTCTTCTCCTCTCTTCAACGCCAATAAACAGGGGTAAGAGCTCATGTTGACCGAACAAGGTACCATCGTTGAAGTGAGGGACTCCGAACTTCTGGTTCAGGTGATTCAGCAATCGACCTGTGGCAGTTGTGCTGCCCAGAAAGGATGTGGGCAAGGCGTGCTGGCCAAGTACCTGGCAGGCAGTCAGTTCCTGCGTGTGTCACTCAAGCACAGGCCTGCGTCTGATTTCAGTGTGGGCGAACAGATTGAGCTGGGTATCGAAGAGTCCGCCATGCTGCGGGCGGCATTTCTTGTTTATCTGGTACCACTGCTGCTTTTGGTAGTCGGTGCTTCTCTGGGCAACCAGGTTTCTGAGCCTGTGGCCATCCTCCTGGGAATAACCGGTTTTATTCTCGGGGGAATTTATGTGCGAAAACAGAGTCTTAAGAAGGTGGATGATCCCCGATACGCGCCCGTGGTTGTCGATGACCGCGCGATTGTGAAGATTATGTCAGGGGAGCCCGCCGGAACTTGAATCTGGCCGGGGTAGTCCCATATCCAGATTGTCTTTGTTTCGTCTTGTGGAGAAGTGTTGATGTTTAACGCCCTGAATCGATCACTCTTGTTTATTGCCGCCTTGTTCTTTAGTGCCAGTGCTTTTTCTGTCGAATTGCCGGATTTTACTGACCTGATTGAAAGAACAAGCCCGGCGGTAGTAAAAATTAATACATTTAATGAGTCTCCGGCATCAGGGTCCCGGGTCGATCCGTCCATCCCCCCTTATTTTCGCGAATTTTTTGAGCGTTATTCGCAGCCAAGGCAACGTCCCCAGGCGGGCGTCGGTTCGGGGTTTATTATCTCGGAAGACGGTTTTGTGGTGACCAATCATCATGTTGTGGATGGCGCTACCCGAATTGTTGTTCGCCTGGATGATCGCCGCGAGTATGAGGCCGTGGTCATCGGTACTGACCAGCGATCGGATCTGGCATTGTTAAAGATCGATGAAGAAGATTTACCAACCCTGGAGTTTGCCGATTCTGCAACACTGGAGGTAGGCGACTGGGTGGTTGCAATCGGTTCACCTTTCGACCTGGATTACTCCGCAAGTGCAGGTATAGTCAGCGCGATTGGGCGCAGCTTGCCCAATGAGAGTGGCCAGGATTATGTCCCCTTTATCCAGACGGATGTGGCGATTAACCCCGGTAATTCCGGTGGTCCGCTGTTTAATCTGGATGGGGAAGTCGTGGGGATTAATTCCCAGATTTTTACCCGTTCCGGTGGATACATGGGGCTCTCTTTCGCGGTGCCTTCCTCGGTTGGACGGGAAGTTATTGCCCAGCTTAAAGATAAAGGTCAGGTGTCCAGGGGCTGGCTGGGTGTCGTCATCCAGGATGTCGATCTTAACCTTGCACGCTCTTTTGGCCTTGATAAACCTCAGGGTGCCCTGGTAACGCGAGTGCAGCGAGGAGGTCCGGCAGATCGTGCCGGTATCCGTAGCGGTGATGTTATTTTGGAGTTTGGTGGCAAGCCTATTGAATATTCCTACGATTTGCCTCACGTGGTTGGTTTGGTGCCCCCGGGCAGTAGAGTGGAGGCGCGCCTGATTCGCGAAATGGAAGAAGAGGAAATTCTTGTGGAAGTCGGCGAGCTTGATCAGTCCGGGCAAACACGTCTTTCATCCATGTCGCCTGATAACGCACCGCAAGGACTCGGATTAAGCATTGAGGAAGCAAACCAGTCCACACTGGATCAGCTGGAAATTAGCGCCGGTGTCGTGGTCAGCAGCGTTGAAGTGGGT
Source organism: Pseudomonadales bacterium (assembly GCA_965222065.1). GTDB lineage: Bacteria > Pseudomonadota > Gammaproteobacteria > Pseudomonadales > GM7GCV1 > GM7GCV1. Next base: position 480,481 of record OZ244933.1, on the reverse strand, counting down.
TCTGCGGCAGCCAAGGCCGGGCTGCTTGCCGGCGATATTCTTGTACAGATTGCCTTCAAGCAGATTGACAGCACCGATCGCTTTGACGATATTGTCGCCGGCCTGGAGCCGGGCTCGATTGTCCCCATACTGTTTTACCGTGGAGATACAGCGATCTTTCGAACTATTCGGGTCGACGGTTAGCTCCAATCTGGGTAGACTGCACGCCTTTTTAAGCGGCGGTCTACCCGCCATGTTCCCTTGTCGCGCCGATCGCGCATTCGCAGGTTTGCACCAGGTTGTCTGATCTAAGTCATATTCGAAATTTTTCGATCATTGCCCATATTGATCACGGGAAATCGACTCTTGCGGATCGATTTATCCAGATTTGTGGCGGTCTCACTGACCGTGAAATGGCCGAGCAGGTGCTCGATTCCATGGACATTGAGCGCGAGCGGGGCATTACCATTAAGGCGCAGAGTGTCACTCTGGACTACAAGGCCCGAAACGGTAAAACCTACCAGCTCAATTTTATTGATACACCGGGCCATGTGGATTTTTCCTACGAAGTTTCCCGGTCACTGGCAGCCTGTGAGGGTGCCTTGCTGGTCGTGGATGCAGCGCAGGGCGTGGAAGCCCAATCCGTGGCCAATTGCTATACCGCGATTGAGCAGGATCTTGAAGTCATTCCCGTGTTGAACAAGATTGATCTGCCACAGGCGGAACCAGAGCGGGTGTGTAGGGAAATCGAGGATATTATTGGCCTTGATACCAGCAATACCGTCAGCTGTAGTGCCAAAACCGGTCAAAATGTTGAAGATGTACTGGAATATCTGGTTGAGATGGTTCCCCCGCCCAAGGGAAATATTGATGACCCGTTCCAGGCCCTTATTATCGATTCATGGTTTGACAACTATCAGGGCGTGGTATCCCTGGTTCGAGTGGTGCAAGGCCGGATTAAACCCAAAGATAAAATTGTTTCCAAGAGCATTGGCAAGGCCCAGGTCGTTGATCGGGTTGGCGTGTTCACGCCCAAGCAAAAAGATTCAGGCGAGCTCAAGGCCGGAGAAGTTGGCTTTATTATTGCCGGCATCAAGGACATTCACGGCGCGCCCGTCGGTGATACCTTTGTTCATGCCAAAGACGCTGAGACGGTAAAAGCACTTCCCGGGTTCAAAAAAGTAAAACCCCAGGTTTATGCGGGGTTGTTTCCAACCAGCTCCGATGATTATGAAGACCTGCGCGAAGCCTTGAACAAGCTTTCCCTTAATGATGCGTCGCTGTTTTATGAGCCGGAAACTTCCGATGCCCTGGGCTTTGGTTTTCGTTGTGGCTTCCTTGGGATGCTGCACATGGAAATTATCCAGGAGCGACTCGAGCGTGAGTACGACCTGGACCTGATTACCACGGCCCCCTCGGTAATTTATGAAGTGATTACCTCCTCAGGTGAAAAGCTGCTGGTGGATAACCCCTCCAAGCTGCCTGACCAGGGAACCCTGGAAGAAGTTCGTGAGCCTATTGTCGAAGCCAATATCCTCGTGCCCAAAGACTACGTAGGCAATGTTATCAGCCTCTGTGTGGAGCGCCGGGGGGTACAAAAAAACATGCTCTATGGAGGCAGCCAGGTACAACTGGCCTATGAACTGCCAATGAGCGAAGTGGTGATGGACTTCTTTGATCGCCTGAAATCGGTAAGCCGCGGATTTGCTTCCCTGGATTACAGTTTTGTGCGCTTTGACAAGGCGCCGCTGGTTAAGCTGGATATACTGATCAACGGTGACCGGGTTGATGCGCTGGCTTTGATTGTCCACCGGGACAATGCCCAAGGCAAAGGGCGGCAACTGGCGGACAAGATGAAGGAGCTCATTCCCCGCCAGCAGTTCGATGTGGCCATACAGGCTGCCATTGGCGGACATATTATTGCCCGAACCACGGTCAAGGCTTTGCGAAAAAATGTACTCGCCAAGTGCTATGGTGGTGATATAACGCGTAAGAAAAAGTTGTTGGAAAAGCAGAAAGCAGGTAAAAAACGCATGAAACAGCTGGGAAGTGTTGAAGTTCCCCAGGAAGCGTTCCTCGCTGTTCTGAAGACTGACAGCTAAAAACAGCCTGATAACAAGTTAGAAAATACGATGGACTTTAATTTTTCCCTGGTGCTTTTTTTGGTCGTGGTGATTACCGGGGCTATTTGGCTTCTCGATATCTACGTTCTGAGGAAAAACAGGAATAAGGAAGATAAGCAGCCTCTGGTGGTGGAATATTCCATCTCCTTTTTCCCGATTCTTTTACTTGTCTTTGTTATCCGGTCTTTCCTGTTTGAGCCCTTTCAAATCCCCTCGCGATCAATGGTTCCAACACTCCAGGTAGGCGACTTTATACTGGTCAACAAATTCACTTACGGTATCCGTTTGCCCGTCCTGGGACACAAGATTATTCCGGTTAACGAGCCCCAGCATGGGGATGTCATGGTATTCACCGGGCCTCATGATAGTCGTGCATTTATTAAGCGCGTTATCGGTGTGCCGGGAGATTATATTCGCATGCAAAACAACCAGCTGTGGGTAAATGACCAACCTTATGAGCAGGTGCTCATTGAAAAAATGACAAATGGAGCACAGTTGCTGGAAGAGGCAACTGGTACGGTGACACATCAGATACAGACCCGTGAAGAACCCAGTAAATTTGGTATCGCATGGGAATATGTTGTCCCGGAAGATCATTACTTTATGATGGGTGATAACCGTGACAACAGCCTGGATAGCCGTTCCTGGGGACCTGTTCCGGAATCCAATATCATTGGTAAGGCAGTAGCCATCTGGATGCATTGGGAAGATTGGGGCGTGCCTTCATTTTCCCGTGTAGGTGGGATTAACTAGACAGGATAAGTGGTTCAATTAACTCCTTTTGAGGTGCGTGTATGGTAAAGCAACAGGGATTTTCCATGTGGGGGGTACTCGTCGGATTAGTAATCCTGGCCGGGGTTGTTACTCTGGGACTCAGGATTGGACCACTTTACATAGATAACATGAAGCTGGATCAGGCCATTGAATCCTCTGCGCGCAGCAATAATTTTCAAAATATGTCCTCGGCAGAAATTCGTGATGCCTTGTCCAGGACATTCCGGGTCAATGGGGTTGAGGTCAATCCCAGGGAATTTGAAATTGACAGGGTAGGCTCAGGTACAGAGTTGAGCTACGTCCACGAAGAAAGGGTCAATATTGTTGGCAATGTCGATGTCATTGTCACGTTTACCAACCGATACAACACGGCAGATAATTAAACGTATTGGACACCGCAGATTTATCCATTTTCGAATCACGGCTTGGTTACCGCTTTCAAAACAGGGAGCTTCTTCAGCAAGCGTTAACCCATCGAAGTTACTCCAGTGATCACAATGAGCGGCTGGAGTTTCTGGGTGACTCCCTGGTGAACACGTTGATCGCCGAACAACTTTACCGAATGTATCCCGATGCCCCCGAGGGCGATCTCAGTGCGATGCGTGCGTCACTGGTGCGACGTGAGACGCTGGCAGATATTGCTTCCGGGCTGGGGTTCAGCGACGCGATTTTACTTGGTGGAGGTGCCTCAAAATCAGGCGGGCACCGGCTTCAATCCATCCTGGCCGATGCCTATGAGGCGGTTTTGGGCGCCATCTATCTCGATTCAGAATGGCCGGTGCTCTCGGACACCGTAAAAACTCACTTTGATGGGCGTCTCGACCAGCTGCAAATTGAAGACGTTCGCGATGCCAAATCTCGATTACAGGAGTTTTTACAGGCGCGTTCACTCAACTTGCCGGAATATCGAATGCTGGATGTCGATGGACCAGGACACGCCCAGCATTTTCGTATCCAGTGCGTTATTGACTCGTTGATCGGGGAGTTTTTTGGTGAGGGTTCCAGTCGCAAGATTGCCGAACAGCAAGCAGCGGCGAAAGCACTTGAGGCCCTGGAAGCGAATGACGGAGCGAATGACGGAGAGAACGACGTTGAGTAAGCCTGTATTCAAAAGTGGTTATCTGGCGATAGTAGGGCGGCCCAATGTAGGCAAATCCACGTTGCTCAATAGCATCCTGGGCCAAAAAATCAGTATCACCTCGCGCAAACCGCAAACTACCCGACACAATATCCTGGGGATTCATACCAGCGAAACGGCGCAAATGCTGTTCCTGGATACACCCGGCCAGCACCTCAGCACGCCACGCGCAATCAACCGGTATATGAACCGGGCAGCCAGCTCGGCCTTAAGGGACGTGGACGTCATTATTTTTGTGGTCGATCGCTTAAAGTGGAACGATGAAGATGAAATGGTTCTCAAGCGCGTCATTGATTCCGGAAAACCCTGTGTCGTTGCCATCAATAAAACCGACCGGTTGACGTCGACAGAGCTGTTATTGCCGCATATCCAGGAGCTCAGCGAGCGACTTCCCGAGGCGGAGTTTGTTCCGGTGTCGGCGCTCAAAAAAAACAACGTGGACCGGTTGCTGTCACAGGTTGAAACCCATTTGCCGGAAGGCCAGCCGTTTTACGACGAAGACCAGATTACTGATCGCTCCATGCGTTTTATGGCCGCCGAAATTGTGCGCGAAAAAATCATGCGACAACTGGGCGATGAAGTTCCCTATGCGGCCACCGTCGAAATCGAGCGCTACGAATACAACGGTAAAACAACCTTTATTAACGCCCTGGTCCTGGTTGAGCGTGAAGGTCAAAAAACCATTCTTATAGGTGAAAAAGGCAGCCGACTTAAACAAATAGGCACGGAAGCACGCAAGGACATTGAAAACCTTTGCGGAACCAGGGTCATGCTTGAAATCTGGGTCAAGGTGAAATCAGGCTGGTCCGATGACGAGCGCGCCCTGCAAAGCCTGGGCTACGATTAGTCTCTTGTGGAGTAAGATGGGTTTGCCGTAAAAGGCAAAATCTCCTGCATCAAGTTGCCCTCGAATGAAAACTGAGAAACAACCTGCATTCGTCCTGCGTTCCCAAAGTTACAAGGAAACCAGTTTGCTGGTCGATATCTTTTCGCGAGACCATGGCCGCCAGAAGCTGATTGTCCGGGGCGCCAAATCGGGGAAATCAAGAAAGGCCGCCCAGTTGCAGCCATTTGCAGAGCTTGTTTTGGGCTGGCAGGGAAAGAGCGATTTAAAAAACCTGACAGACATAGATTCATCGCCCGGTCTGTTGCTAAACCCCGCCAACCTGGTCTACGGCATGTATCTCAATGAACTGCTGTTTTACCTGCTGCGTGAGGCAGATCCCCATGACTATCTGTACGACAGCTATCGGTCCGCACTGGTCAGTTTGCAATCGGAACAGGAAATTGAACCGGTACTGAGACAGTTTGAATTTTGTCTGCTTTCAGAACTGGGGTATGCCATTGAGCTGAATCAGGATATTGATGGGGCCCCAATTCTGGAAGATGCGCAATACAGCTATTTGCCTGATGCCGGCTTTCGCCGTGAGTTTGCACAGACACCGGGCGTGATCCCCGGGTATGCCATTTTGTCACTTTCGCAGAATGGGCTTCAGGATAAGGCGTCGCTGAAAGTGGCCAAAATCCTGTGTCGCACCCACCTGGATCTGCTGCTTGCCGGTCGGGAACTAAAAAGTCGCCGATGGCTGCTCTCCGAGATGACAAATACACAGGAATCCTCGCCCTGACACTGGTGACGGGGCGTCCCAGACTTTAGAATGACTCAACTTTACCTGTTCCCGATTTATGCCGTTTCCGACCGATCCATCACTGTTTTCTACTGTTGAGTCACTGGTAGGTAATACCCCGCTGGTCAGACTTCAGCGGTTACCCGGTAATACCTCGAACATCATCCTTGCCAAGCTTGAGGGCAATAATCCGGCGGGGTCCGTAAAAGACCGTCCCGCACTGAGCATGATTTTGAAAGCCGAGCAGCGCGGTGACATCAAGCCGGGCGATACGCTCATCGAAGCGACCAGTGGCAACACAGGAATTGCCCTGGCCATGGTTGCGGCCATGCGCGGCTACAAAATGAAACTGGTCATGCCGGCTAACGCCACAGAGGAGCGCAAGGCGTCCATGACCGCCTATGGTGCCGAATTAATCGAAGTATCCAGGGAAGATGGCATGGAAGGGGCGAGAGACCTGGCACTGGCAATGCAGGCCAGGGGAGAAGGCAAAGTCCTGGATCAGTTTTCCAACCAGGATAACCCGCAAATGCATTACGAGACCACGGGCCCCGAAATCTGGGAGCAGACAGGCGGGCGTATTACCCACTTTGTCAGTTCCATGGGGACCACCGGAACCATTATGGGCGTGAGTCGTTTTCTCAAGGAGAAAAACCCGGACATCCAGATTATTGGTCTTCAGCCCGAGGATGGCGCGGCAATTCCCGGTATTCGACGCTGGCCGCAAGCGTACCTGCCCAAAATTTATGACGCGGCGAGAGTCGACAAGGTCATTGATATTGGTCAGGAGATTTCTGAACACACCATGCGTGAACTGGGTCGCAGGGAAGGAATAAGCTGTGGCGTGTCGTCCGGTGGTGCAGTGGCGGCTGCCTTGCAGATTTCGGACACCGTCGAGAATGCGGTGATTGTCTGCATTATCTGTGACCGGGGTGACCGCTATCTGTCGTCAGGGCTTTTTAACACCTAATAGCTATAGACCATGAGCAAACCAGCCTACGATATCAACGACCTGATTTACCTCATGCAGCGTCTGCGAGATCCGGAAGACGGCTGTCCATGGGATCTGGAACAAAGTTACGACACCATCGTGCCCTCTACCATTGAAGAGGCCTACGAAGTTGCCGACGCCATTGAGCAGGGGGATATCGCCAGCCTTCGGGAAGAGCTGGGCGATCTCATGTTCCAGACCGTCTTTTACAGCCAGCTGGCCGCTGAAGAAGAGCGTTTTACCCTGTCCGAAGTGATCTCCGACCTGGTCGAAAAGCTTGTACGCCGCCATCCCCACGTATTTCCCGATGGAACACTTAAAAGTCGCAAAGGGGACAATCTGGATTCATCCGGTGCCGTTCTCCAGCAGTGGGAAGATATAAAGTCCGACGAGCGCTCGGAAAAAGGCCACACCAGCATTCTCGATGATGTCCCCAGGGCATTTCCCGCGCTGCTAAGGGCACAAAAACTGCAAAAACGGGCAGCACGGGTCGGCTTTGACTGGAAAGAAGCGGCGGATGTTTTTGAAAAAATCGAAGAAGAAATCGCCGAGGTCAAGGAAGCTGTCCTGTCCGGCTCCAGGGAGCAAACAGAAGAAGAACTGGGTGACCTGTTGTTCTCATGTGTCAACCTGGTCAGGAAAATGGGACACGACAGTGAAACTGCCTTGCGCCGATCTTCGCTGAAATTTGAGCAACGGTTTCGGCAGATGGAGTCGCAACATGGGGCGGATGCCTTAAAGAAAATGGATGTCGATGAACTGGAAGCACTTTGGCAGGAAAGCAAGAAAGCCCTGGCCCCTGAATCCGGGTCGGGAAAAACGTCGTAAAAGCAGGTTGAGCCGGATCGCACTCCTGTGTAGTCTAGCGCGCCTTTTTGGCCCAAATGGTGAATACCTGTGGTAGCTGGGTCCAGGTCAAGTAAACTAGACAAAAAGAGATAATATTCATGAGATTAATCCTTCTCGGTCCACCAGGGGCAGGCAAGGGCACACAGGCCCAAAAAATTTGCGAAAGCTACCAGATTCCCCAGATTTCCACCGGCGACATGCTGCGTGCCGCCGTAAAATCAGGCTCAGAGCTGGGTCAGGAACTCAAGGCAGTGATGGATTCCGGTGCCCTGGTATCGGACGACCTGATTATTAAACTGGTAAAAGAACGTATTGCCGAGCCCGATTGCCAGGGTGGATTTCTTTTTGACGGGTTTCCCCGAACTATCCCGCAGGCACAAGCCCTTATCGATGAGGGTATCGATATCGACCATGTTGTGGAAATCAGTGTTCCCGATTCTGAAATTGTTGATCGCATGAGCGGTCGACGCTCACATCCCGGCAGTGGCCGCGTTTATCACGTGAAATACAATCCGCCCAAAGCAGAGGGCGTTGACGATCTGACTGGCGAGCCGCTGGTGCAGCGTGATGACGACAAGGAAGAGACAGTTCAAAAGCGTCTGGCGGTTTATCATGAGCAAACAGCCCCTTTGGTTCATTTCTACCAGGAGCTGTCAAAGCAGGGCGGCTCGGCACCCCAATACCATAAAATTGCCGGGGTGGGCTCTGTGGATGACATCGCCGGACAAATCTCCAAAGCCTTGCAATCTCGAGGTTAGAACCCGATGAAGGGGCAACGCCAACCCGCTGCGCTCGTTATTGTCAATTTGGGCACGCCGGAAGCCTGTACGCCCGGCGCCGTCCGCAAATTCCTGGGTCAGTTTCTCAGCGATCCCCGTGTTGTCGAGATTCCGCGTCCGATTTGGTGGCTGATCCTCAATCTGTTTATCCTGCCTTTTCGGCCCAAAAAAGTCGCCGAGGCCTATAAGGTTATCTGGACAGAGCGGGGTTCGCCGCTGCGTTATCACACCGAAGACCAGGTAAAGAAACTTCAGGAGCGTTTTTCCCGGCGTTATCCTGACAAGGTGCCCAGTGTTCGCTATGCGATGACCTATGGTGAGCCCTCCATTGCCAGTGTGATTAATGACCTTTATGAGTCCGGTCACCGGCGCATTGTGGTGTTGCCCATGTACCCGCAATACTCCTGCTCCACCACAGCACCGATCTACGACCAGATTGCCAGATACTGCAACAATCATCGGGCGCTACCAGGCCTGCAGGTGATCAATAGTTATTTTTACGAGCCCGCCTATATCCAGGCACTTTCCGGCTCAATACGCGCTTTTTGGGATGAGCACGGACAACCCGACAAACTGCTGTTCTCCTATCACGGGGTGCCAGAATTTCATGGGCAGAAGGGTGATCCCTACGTAGGCCATTGTCAGTGCACCACCGGAGCCACAGTGGACGCGCTGGGGTTATCTGAAGACCAGTATCAAATGAGCTTCCAGAGCCGTTTTGGCAAGGCTGAGTGGGTTAAGCCCTATACCGATGTCACGGTTGAGGCATTGGCCAAATCCGGAGTGAAACGTCTGGACGTTGTCTGTCCGGCATTTTCTGTCGATTGTCTGGAAACCATTGAGGAGATCGGCGAGCAAAACCGTGAGATTTTCCTTGAGCACGGTGGGGAAGAGCTGCGACTGATTCCGTGCCTCAATGCTTCGGACATCCATATCGATGCGCTGGAAGCAATCACTGCCAAGTACCTCGATGCCGTGGTGTAATTAACAGGGTTGTCGATGATTCTCGCCATAGATTGTTCCGACAAAGCCTGCTCCGTTGCCCTGTCTGCGGGCGATTATATTTATGAGCGTTATACGGATCAGGCGCGTCAGCATGCGCGCCAGCTAAAGCCCATGTATCGCGAGCTGCTTGCAGAGGCGGATGTACCGCAAAGCGAAATTTCCACAGTGGCTGTTAGTGCCGGGCCCGGTTCGTTTACCGGATTGCGTATCGGCTTTGGTTTTGCCCAGGGGCTCGCATTCGCCCTGGATGTTCCCCTGTTGGCCATTTCTTCGCTGGAGGCGCTGGCACAAACAGAGCTTGGGGCACTCGATCATTGTGATCGGATAGAGGTGGCATTTGATGCCCGTATGGGCGAAATTTATGGAGCCAGCTTTGCGGTAAAAGAGGGCATGCTTGCAAGAGTCAGCCCGGATCAGCTGGTGGGACAGGACGCCTATGCGCCGGATACCGGCAGCCAGGTAGCCCATATTGGCAGCGCGTTTGCATTACCAGCGTTTGATTCCCTTGAGTCCGGATACCGAAACCCGGATGCCTGTATCCGGGCCACCGCCGTTCTATCCCTGGCCAACATCCGGCTTTACCAGGGCGAGACCGGCAGGCCGGCACTGGGTGCAGAGCCTGCGTATTTACGCCGTGAGAATGCCTGGAAAACCCTTGATCAACAGGGCAAATCCTCATGATTGACTGGTGGCAGGCCTTTCTGCTCGCCCTGATTCAGGGGCTGACGGAATTCTTGCCTATCTCCAGCTCGGCGCATTTGATTCTGCCCTCGGAAATTCTCGGCTGGTCTGATCAGGGCCTGGCGTTTGATGTTGCCGTCCACCTGGGCTCACTGATTGCGGTAATCTGGTATTTTCGGCAACGGGTTGGCGACATCGTTGTTGGGGGAGTGCAGTCCCTGGGAGGCAAATGGACAGAATCAGGCCGCCTGGCCTGGATGCTGGTGCTGGCGACTATCCCTGCTGCCACTGCTGGCTTGCTGTTTGATGACTTTATTGAAGCCAATCTGCGCTCGGCAAGGGTCATTGCTGTCACCACCATTATGGGCGCATTGCTGCTGGCGCTGGCCGATCGCACCGACCACAAGGACAAAACCATCACTGACCTTGGCTGGATTCTGGTGCTGGTCATTGGGCTGGCCCAGGCCACAGCGCTTATACCTGGTACTTCGCGCTCTGGCATTACCATGACGGCAGCCTTGCTACTGGGGTTGCGTCGCCACAGTGCGGCTGAATTTTCCTTCCTGATGGCGATTCCCGTGATTCTGCTCAGCGCCGGCTGGAAATCACTGGATCTGTTTTCCCTGCGTGAATTTCCCTGGGATACGCTGGTTATAGGCGTTTCGGTATCCGCTATTTCCGCCTATTTATGCATCAAGTACTTTCTGAAACTGATTGAGCGCGTCGGCTTTATGCCCTTTGTTATTTACCGGCTTTTGCTGGGCGCGCTTTTACTGGTATTAGTGGTCTGATTTTGCGTATCCGGGTTAAATTCTCCCTGGCTCTCGGCGTATAATTCGAGGCCTTCAAAAACTGGTTTTCTTATGGCTCAACCCGAATCTAATTCGAACTCCATTGCTGGGGTAAAACACATTATTGCCGTCGCATCGGGTAAAGGTGGCGTCGGAAAATCCTCGACGGCGGTCAATCTAGCCCTTGCGCTGCAAGCACTGGGTAAAAACGCTGGTGTGCTGGATGCTGATATCTACGGCCCCAGTATCCCCTCCATGCTAGGCGTCACGGACGGAACGCGTCCTGAGGTCAGCCAGGGCAATCGTATCGTGCCCATTGAGGCGCACGGCCTGCAACTGATGTCCATGGGCGTTCTAACCACTGAAGATACGCCGATGGTCTGGCGTGGCCCTATGGCCAGTGGCGCACTGGTGCAAATACTGGAACAAACCCTGTGGCATGACCTGGATGTGCTGGTGGTCGATATGCCACCGGGAACAGGGGATATCCAGCTGACCCTGGCGCAAAAGGCCCCGGTGGATGGCGCGGTTATTGTGACCACCCCGCAGGATATCGCCTTGCTTGATGCCATCAAGGGTGTCGAGATGTTTCGTAAAGTCTCCATTCCCGTACTCGGCCTGGTCGAAAACATGGCGGTACATACCTGCTCAAACTGTGGGCATACCGAACATGTCTTTGGAGCGGGTGGGGCAGAGCGTGTTGCCCAAAAATACGAGACAACGGTTCTGGGCTCGCTGCCGCTGGATATACGAATACGTGAAGATCTGGACGACGGTATTCCCACACCGGTTAAAAAGCCGGATGGTGAAATTGCCCAGGCCTATAAAGACATTGCCGGGGAAGTCTGGCAGAAACTTGAAGAAGGTGGCGAGCTAAAAGGTCCTGAGATCGTCATAGAATAGTTGATAAAAATATCCTTTAAAAAACAAAAAGATATACGGTAAATACAAAATGAGCATTAAGTCGGACAAGTGGATTCGTCGCATGGTGGACGAAATGGGAATGATCGAACCGTTCGAGCCAGGTCAATGTCGTGAGGTCAGTGGTGAAAAGATTATTTCCTACGGAACATCCAGCTATGGCTACGACGTTCGTTGCTCCGATGAATTCAAGATATTTACCAATGTGAATTCCGCCACCATCGATCCCAAGCATTTTGATCCCAACAGCTTTGTCGATTTTAAGGGCGATTGTTGCATTATCCCGCCCAACTCCTTCGCGCTGGCACGAACCGTAGAGTACTTCCGTATTCCCCGTTCGGTATTAACCATCTGTCTGGGGAAATCCACCTACGCCCGCTGCGGCATTATTGTGAACGTCACGCCGCTGGAACCCGAGTGGGAAGGGCAGGTCACCCTGGAATTCTCCAACACCACCACACTCCCTGCCAAGATCTATGCCAACGAGGGCGTGGCGCAAATGTTGTTCTTTGAATCCGATGAAGAGTGTGAGACCTCGTATAAGGATCGGGGAGGTAAGTATCAGGGGCAGCGTGGAGTGACACTCCCAAAAACCTAATTCTGGGTTTGTTCTTGAGGCTGCAAGAGATTAAGGGGGCAGCGAAATGTTTACTCTGACCCCATTTTATTGCTTCAGGCCTGGTCTGTAAGCCAGAGCTTGGCCTGATCGCGCTCATCAAAGTCGAATGTTTTCACTTCCGCTGAGACGAAGTGGTTGCCCAGTTTTTCTGCCACATCGCCAATGGATGAATCTGTCGCCAGGGCGACCCGTTTAATTTCCCGGTGATGGTCCTTAACAAAACGTAGATGTGAAAGCAGTGCGCCAAAGGAGTCCCAGCCGGGGAAAGTTTTCGTTTCGATAAACAGGCCATTCAGCTTGCCCTGTTGCTCAATGTAGGGATCGATCTTGTCAGAGGCGGCATTAAAATCGCTTTTCGACAGTTTTCCTTCGGGTGATAAAGAGGCGATACCGGTCGATTCATCGAGTCTGACGTTTAGCATATGTTTCCTCCTGAATTGCCGATGGGTTTGTTTCGTGCCAGTGCCCGAACCAAAAAACGGGCAGGGTGTAGTGCCCTTTGTAGCGAGACTGGCAACGGCTCTGGTTCTTGGGCAATTTTTGCGGCGAGAAGTTCGGCACATAAAGGCGCATAGGTGTAGCCGCGAGAACCGTAGCCCAGGTTGAGGTAGAGGCCTTTATGGCCATCGTGTGGTTCGGGAATGGCTCGCTTGCGGTCTTTGCGCCAGAGCTGGTATTGATCGACGAAGCCGTGCAGGGAGGGCAGGCTACCCACGATAGGCAGGTAGTCAGGGGTTGTGGTTCTTGTCGATGCGCGGCCCTGCAGGTTATCGATATCTACATCGATAGGACTGTCCAGAGCCAATAGCGCTTGCAGAGCCTCCAGGTTGGTCTGGTGGTCTTCGGGTTTCAGTTCATTTGAGTCGCTATCCAGATCGTAAGTCGCGCCGACGGATTGTAGTCCCTGGTCTGCTGGCGTCAGGTAGGTTTCCTGGCAGAGGACGGTTTTCAGGTCTTTTGTTTCCCGCTGGTTTTGCAGAAAGCTGATCTGGCCGCGTATTGGGCGCACGGGCAGCCAGTCCGCCTCTGGAAAGCTGAGGGTTCCCATGGCGGTGCTGAAGACAACGGCATCGAATTCGCCCAGTTCTTCCTTTTCGGAGTACAGCAGGAAGCTATTGGTGGTTCGCGCAATGCTTTGTACGCGAGTGTTGTCTTTCAGTACGGCACCCGAGCGCTTAATGAGGTGCTGGCAAAACGCCGGACCATTAATCCAGCCGCTTTTGGGCAAATATAGAGCCGGTTCGTTGAGGTTTACTCCGGAAGTTGTAGAGGCAGTCCCGGCATCCATGTATTGGCAAAAGTCCGGCGCGTTCTCGAATCGTTCACCAATGCGCGCCAGTTTCTCGGCTTCGCGCTCATTTCTGGCCAACTGAACCAGTCCGCACAGGTCGCCCATATCTTTGGATATTCGGCTGGTGTAATAACCTGCGGCGTATTCCAGTGCGTGCAGGCAGAAGTCTTCCAGATCACCGGCTTCTGGCGATAAACGGGCATAAAGGGCCGCCTGGGGGTTGCCAGAGGCGCCGGAGGCAATATTCCCGGCATCAAAAAGGGTAGCTTTTATGCCGCGAACGGAAAGTGCTTCGGCCAGCGTACAGCCGGCGATACCTGCCCCGATGATGGCAACGGCTTTGGGTTTTGGGGGTTGCGTTGCATCCAGGTGCCAGCAGGCACTGGCCATGCGATGGGGTTGTTTGCGGGAAGAAAGGTCGACGGGGTTCTGGTTGCGCCTGGCGATGAGCATTTCCCGCTTTCGGCCGTAGCCCGGAATCTTTTCAATATCAAAACCCCAGGCTTTCAGCCCCCGTTTTGCCATTCCGGCACTGGTGAAGGTGGCGGCGGTAGCCGTTTCGCTGCTTAAACGGTGAATCAGTGGAAATAAGTCTTCAGCCCACATGTCCGGGTTTTCTGATGGTGCAAAACCGTCCAGAAACCAGGCGTCGACACTCCAGTTTTTGTAGTTCCACATTTCGGAGGCCAGGGTAGGTGCCAGTTCGGAAAATGCGGAAATAACATCATCAAGGATCAGGGTGACCTGGATATTGTCTGTCAGGGAAAACCGGTGAAACCCTGGTGTCAGGGCAGGGTAGTTGTCGATAAGTGCCTGTGAGAGATCATCCAGTTCTGGCCAGTGTGAAAGCGTCCGTTTCAGGTCTTCCCGTTGCATGGGAAAGAGTTCGGTGCTGATAAAATGCAACTGGGCATTTTGGGGCGCCGTTTTTTGCCATAAATCGGCGGTGGCCAACAGGTTCAGGCCAGAGCCAAAGCCGGTTTCGGCAATAACGAATCGCTCGTCATCCTTGAGGGTTTTCCAGCGTTCTTGCAGATGGTTGCCCTGAAGAAAGACATAGCGGGTTTCTTCCAGGCCGTTTTCAGCACTAAAGTACAGATCGTTAAACTTTTCAGATCGGGGAAGACCCTGCTCATCCCACACCAGTTGTGCCGGTGTGATTTTTAACACTGCCATAAAACTCTTGCCCCAAAAAAAGTTAGAATACGCGCCTTTAACTCTGCGCCAGATATTAGTTGTGAAAAAACAGGATTTTAACGCCGGACTACTCAAGTTTCTCGATTCTTCGCCTTCACCCTTTCATGCCACGGCGAATATGGTGGGGCGCTTTGTTGCAGCGGGCTATGAACTGTTGGACGAATCTGCCGACTGGACAATAGGACCCGATAAGTCCTATGTGGTCACCCGTAATGGTTCCTCGATCATTGCGTTTCGCACGGGTAAGGCCAGTGCCGCCGAACAGGGCTGGCGCATGGTCGGTGCCCATACTGATAGCCCATGCCTTCGGATAAAGCCCCAGCCGGATATGGAAGTGAAGGCGGTGAAGCAGTTGGCCGTCGAAATCTACGGAGGAGCCTTGTTGGCCCCCTGGTTTGATCGCGATCTGTCCCTGGCCGGTCGGGTCACTTTTGAAGCCTCCCGTAATGGGGAGAATGTACTGGAAAGCCGCCTGGTGGATTTTTCTTCGGCCATTGCCAGCATTCCCAGCCTGGCCATTCATCTGGACCGTACGGCCAACGAGTCGCGTACGATCAATCGCCAGAAAGAAATGAATCTGGTACTGGGAACCGAGGCCAAACCGTTTAAAGAGCTGTTGGCAGACCAGTTAAAGGAACAATACGGCGATCTCGGCAAGGTCCAGGTCCTGGATTGGGAAATTTCTGCCTATGACGTACAGCCCGCCGCGCTGGTAGGGCTGAACCAGGAATACATTGTCAGTGCCCGTCTGGATAACCTGTTGAGTTGCTATATCGGGATGGAGGCGCTTCTGGCTTCGGATGGTGAGCAGCCCGCACTTCTGGTTTGTAACGACCACGAAGAAGTGGGCAGCCAGTCGCAGTGTGGTGCCCAGGGACCTTTCCTGCGTGATGTGCTGGAACGGGTTGAACTTAATGCGCGTGGCCATGTTTCCCAGACGCTGAGCAAGTCCATGATGATCTCGGCCGATAATGCCCACGGCATCCATCCAAATTTTGCCGACAAGCACGATGGCAATCACGGGCCGGAGCTAAATGCCGGGCCGGTGATCAAGGTCAACACCAGTCAGCGTTACGCCACCAACAGTGAATCGGCAGGCATGTTTCGCATGTTGGCCGAGCAAGCGGGCGTGCCGCTACAGGCATTTGTCTCGCGCAATGATATGGCCTGTGGCAGCACCATTGGCCCGATTACATCCGGTGAACTGGGCGTAAATACGCTGGATATCGGTTGTCCCCAATGGGGCATGCACAGCGTGCGCGAAACTGCAGGTGCCGAAGATGGTCTGCATCTGTTTAAAGTGCTTGAGCGCTATTTTAATTATGGCAAACCCCTGAATTTTTAATATCAAACAACAAAACAAGAAAAATTTTTCATGGCAGTAAAAACCACTCTGACAGGCATCACGACAACGGGTACCCCGCATCTGGGCAACTACGTCGGTGCCATTCGTCCCGCTATCTCGGCCACTAATACCGGAGAGGGCGAGCACTTCTTTTTTCTGGCGGATTATCATGCGTTGATCAAAAGCCAGGAACCAGAGCTCGTTCACAAGTCCACCCGCGAAATCGCCGCGACATGGCTGGCACTGGGGCTGGATACAGACAAGGCAGTTTTTTACCGCCAGTCAGACATCCCCGAGATTCCCGAACTCACCTGGCTGCTGACCTGCGTAACGGCCAAGGGATTAATGAATCGTGCCCACGCTTACAAAGACGCAGTACAGAAAAACCTGGATGAGGGGGAAGACCCGGATTACGCCATTAATTTGGGGCTGTTTTCCTATCCGGTTCTGATGGCCGCAGATATCCTGATGTTTAACGCATCGGATGTGCCGGTGGGCAAGGATCAGATCCAGCACCTGGAGATGGCGCGCGATATCGCGGCAAGGTTTAACCATATTTATGGCGAACACTTTGTTCTACCCGAGGCGCGCGTCGACGAGCATGTGGCTGTATTGCAGGGTCTGGATGGCCGCAAGATGAGCAAAAGCTATAACAACACCATTCCCCTGTTCCTGGGCGAGAAGCAGTTGCGCAAGCACATCAACAAAATCAAAACCAACCTGCTGGAGCCCGGCGATCCCAAAGACCCGGATACTTCTACGGTGTTTCAAATCTGGCAGGCCTTTGCGACCCCGGAACAGAGCGAATACATGCGCAAAGAGTTTGAAAACGGCATTGCCTGGGGCGAGGCGAAAAAACAGTTGTTTGAATTGGTGAACGACGAACTCAGGGAGGCCCGGGAACGTTATAGCGAGTTGGTGGTCAATTCACACCAGATCGAGGCCGTTCTGCAAAAAGGCGCGGAGAAAGCTCGGGCCAGGGCACAGCCCATGATGCAGAAATTGCGCAAGGCCGTTGGAATTTACGGGTTATAAAATACGGAGTGAATCCTGCGAAAGTCGAACGCTCAGTTTTTCAGCAGCTTTCTGGTTCTTCTACTGCTCTTCGCCGGAACAGTTTGGGGGCAGCAGGAGTTGCAGGGGTTACCGCCTGATCCTGACGCCCGGCCAAACTTTGAAGGTTCCTGGCAGAAGGATTACCGGCGTAGTGACGATGTTGAGCAAAAACTGAATTTGACGCTGGCGGCAATACAGCGTCAATACGAGCGGGCCCAGGGTCGTTCAGATACTAATATCTCCGTTGGGCAAACCCGCCACAGAGGTACCACCATTATTGATCTGGCGCGGTTTGCGGAACTCATTAGCCGCCACAATGATATTTATATCAGCCAGACAGAGAATGAAGTTCGCATAAAACGGGATGGCGAAGCCGACCTGGTCTGCCATACCGACGATGAATTTATTTCTTCCGACAGTGGCCGGCTGGGTTCGGAAACCTGTGGCTGGTCAGGCAATCAATTGCTGTTTCAAATCAGTTTGCCCGGCGATATCTCGATCCTATACCGTTTTACTGTCTCTGATGACCGCAATGACTTAAACCTGCAAAAACGGATATCCAGTGGTGCCAACATGGCGTTTGATCTGGAAGAGTTCTTTACCCGCTACGAAGCCATGAGTCAGGAATACGAATGCGTGCAAACGCTTACCCGTGGCCGGGTCTGTAGTCGTCGCGGTAACAATGGCATGGAGTCGCCCTAAATGGTGACCAGGGTTCTTTGGGTATTTGTGGCACTGGTATTGTCTTCCTGTGCGTCGGGTCCGGAAACAGAGGCAGTCAATCCAACGGTGACAGATGCCCCGGTCAGGCTTGATCGCGCTTTCCAGCCGCCGGAAGACGCCCGAATGCTCAATATCAGCATTGAGGTGTTTGATGTTGAGCAGGAAAACACCGGCCCGGCGGAAGTGGGGGACTGGATATTCCAGGAGATACTGGACATTGAAAGTCAGTACCTGCCGGTGGTGTTGCGTAACACGCTGGTTGAGTCGAATCATTGGGGAGCGATACGGGTACTGCCAAAATCTGATCCTTCTGCGGATATCCAGATTGAGGGAACCATTTATCAATCCAATGGCGTTGTTCTGGAGATAGGTTTTGTTGCCGTCGACAGTACCGGGCGGGAGTGGATTAATAAGCGCTACCGCCATCGCAATGTGGAAATCCTTGGTCGTGATGATCAGGATCCCTTTCAAAGCCTGTATAACGCGTTTGCCAATGACCTGTCCCGTATCCTGGATGGGCGATCAGACGAGGACCTTCTGAACCTCCAGCGTGTGACAAGAATGCGTTACGCCGCTGATCTTTCCCCGGAAACCTTTGAAGACACCATGGCCCTGGATGAAAACGGGCACAGGCAAATCGTACGCTTGCTGGCCGACAACGATCCCATGCTGGAACGCGTTGCCCGCATGCGTCTTCGACACCATATATTTATCGATACGTTGGATGAGTATTACCGGGCACTGCAATCAGATGTACAGCCCACCTACGATCTTTGGCGTGTGTATGCCCGTGAGCAGGTTATTGAAATAGAAAATGAACAACGCACGCGAAGTGATGCAGGTACTCGGGGGTTTGTAGCAATCTCCAACAACTGGTATCGCTATCAGGCGAACAAAATGTTTGAGCAGGAGTGGAATGAGCTGGCCGAGGGCTTTACCAGTGAAGTGGCTCCTTCCATCCTGGAATTAAACCGTCGAGTCTATGGGTTGACAGGGAATGTGGAGGATCAGTACGACCAGTGGCGGGAACTGTTGAGACAGTTCTATATACTTGAGAGAGGCGAGTAGGCGCGGTGAGCCAACTGAAAAGTCCCTGTTTTTAGCCGTTAGTGCGGTCTATAGACATCCTGTGAGTACCTGAATGGACGCTCAGCGTGGTAACAGTTATCAGAATGACTGCCATACCAAATAATTGAGGCATCACCAGCGTTTCACTTAATATCAGGATGCCAAACAGGGAAGCAGTAACCGGTTCTACCATGGCGACAATGGACGCCACGGCAGGAGAGGTATGATTAAGCCCAATGATGTAAAAAATAAAGGATAGTCCGGCACCCAGTATTCCCAGCAGCACGAACATGGGCCAGTCTGGTGTACCCGGAACGCTCAATGTCTCATCGAACTTGCCCATCCAGACAAGCAGTATGGCCACCAGGCCAAAAGCGATAACCAGAATTGCCTGGGGACTGCCGTGTGGCCCCGCATACTTAAAGCCAAATATAAATACGGCATACGAAAGCCCGGAAAGCAGTCCCGCAGCAGCGGATATTGATCTGACATCATTTAACCGGACATCGTATGCGCCTGTAAGCAGCAGTACTCCAGTGAGGACCAATACAATGGCGGCCCACTTGATTGGCGTTGCCTGTTCTAGTTTGAGTGCAAATGACACCAGATAAACAAAAACAGGGGCGCAGTACATCAGCGTGGCGGCCACAGTAACGCTGCCTGTTTCAATACTAAGAAAATAGAAAACAAAATTGCCGGTAATACCAAGACCGGCGAGCAAGGACCAGAACCATAAGCGGTAATCTCCCAGTCCGCTGCCATATGGCTGCAGGGCCAGCCAGAGAAGAACAAACAAAAAACCGATGGCACCCCGGTAGAACGCCACAATAAAAGGGCTCCAGCCTTCGGCCAGAAGAATAGCCCCTATTCCACCTGATAATCCCCAGCACAGTGCCGCTATTGCCACGAATGCGGCGCTTGGTCCTGCCGTTGTTTTCGACTCAATCAGTCTCATTTACACGGGCAAGGTAAGTGTCTCCTTGTTGCTGGATAAGTAAAAGGGGGTATAAACCCCCTTTTGTCTGGGGACTTAACGCACTGATCCCCGATCAGGAGAACGCCAGACCACCATTGATATCAACATTGGCACCATTCATAAAACTGGCTTCGTCAGAGGCGAGGTAAGTCACCAGGCTGGCTACTTCTGTCGCCGTGCCTTCACGTCTTAACGGGGTTGCTGCTGCCAGTTTTTCCCGGACTTCATCTTTGGTAAAGGTATCGTGGAAGGTGGTATCGATAATGCCCGGACACAAAGCGTTCACACGAATATTGGATGGGCCGAGTTCCTTGGCCATGGCGCGGGTGTAGGAAACCAGCGCTCCTTTGGATGCCGCATAGGCGGAAACGCCAGGACCGCCACCATCGCGCGCTGCCTGTGAAGCGATATTAATAATGGTACTGCCAGATTTCATGTATGGCAGGGTCGCCTTGGTGACCAGGAAAGCACTGGTCATGTTCAGTTTCATGACCTGTTCAAAAAAATCCTGATCCATCTCGCCAATGGTTCGTCGTCCTATGAGTCCACCTGCATTGTTGACAAGGATGTCTATGGAGTCGCCAAAAGCTTCTCTTGCTCCGGCGATGAGCTTCTCTACATCTTCGGCGACAGTCACATCGCCAGCAACAGCGACAGCGGTGCCGCCCGCTGCCTGTATTTCGCTGACGGTATCCTTTGCCAGCTTTTCATTGCGCAGGTAGTTTACGACGACCTTGGCACCGGCCAGGGCCAACCCCAAAGAGATGGCCTTGCCTATATCACGAGAGCCGCCAGTCACAATCGCGACTTTATTTTTTAAATTCATATAGTTAGCTTGTCTTATTGATCTTTTTTAAAGTTTTTTGATTGTGTTATTCCTGAGTTGCTCTCAGCATCCAGGCGGTTTTTTCGTGGAGACGCATGCGGTCTGAGACCAGCGATGCGGTCGACTCGTCGTCAACTTCCTGTGCCGAGGCCAATACCTTGCGTGCTGTTTTAACGACTGCCTCATGGCCTTTGGTAAGCAGCAAGACCATTTCCGATGAGCTGGGAACACCTTCAACTTCTTCAATAGTGCTCAGTCTCACAAATTCCTTGTAGGTACCAGGGGCTTCCACTCCCAAGGTTCGAATGCGTTCGGCAATATCGTCAACAGCCTGGGCCATTTCGATGTAATGCTCTTCAAACATCAGATGCAGTTCGCGAAATTGCGGACCAGTCACATTCCAGTGGAAGTTATGTGTTTGCAGGTACAGCGTGTAGGTATCGGCTAGCAGGTTCTTCAGCCCTTCCGCAATCTCAACGCGATCTGTTTCGGGAATTCCAATATCAATATTTGGCATTAATGTACTCCTTGGTTTTCACTGATGTGTAAGTTCTATTATGGGGCTGATAAGTCTGTTTTCCACAGATAGATGCACAATTCCTTCTATAGTTTTTGGCTATCTGATCCATGTTTCTTATAGCGCCACTCCCAGGATGCTGGTGATAACGCACCAGGCAACAACAAATAGTGGTGATTTTTTCCAGATGCTCAAAATCAAAAAACCAATAATGCCTATGGCCAGGTCGCTTGCATTGAGTACGGCTGATGTAAAAATGGGGTCGTACAGGGCAGCAGCCAGAAGGCCAACGACTGCTGCATTAATTCCGGCGATGGCATTGGCCGTCATGGTGTTGCTGGATAAGACTTTCCAGAGGGGCAAGACACCGGCGATCAGTAAAAAGCCAGGTAAAAAGATAAACAGGACGGCCAAAAATGCACCAAGAAAGGGGTGCTGCCCGGTGGGTATCAGGTTGCCCAGATACGCGGAGAAAGAAAACATGGGCCCCGGGATGGCTTGCGATGCCCCATAGCCGGCCAGGAATGTTTCCCGGTCAATCCAGCCGGGCTGGACCACGGAGTCCTGCAAGAGTGGCAGGACAACGTGGCCGCCACCAAACACCAATGCCCCGGCGCGATAGAAGGCATCCACCAGGGAAATCAGGCCAGGTTGACTGGAGCCAAATAGCGGCAGGAAAAGCAACAGGGTGAAAAATATGGCCAATAGAACGTAGCCGGATTTCACACTGTAGTGAATCTGTAAGGGATCTGAGTCTTCACTGGCCGCCGTACGACATAGAAGTGCTCCGGCCAGGGCGCCTGCAGCAACGACAACCAACTGGGCCGCCGCCGTTTCGGTCAGGAGAAGTACACAGGTTGCCAGCGCTGCAATAGACGCACGAGTTATATCCGGGCAGAGTTTATTTGACATGCCCAGTACCGCGTCGGCGACAGCAACCAGGGCGACGATCTTTAATCCACCTATGGCAGCCTGGCCATAAGCGCTATCCATCGAGGGCAGGGCCGAGGCAAAGGCGATCAACAGAATGACCGACGGCAAGGTAAACGCCACAAACGCCGCAATAGCGCCCATCCAGCCCGCTCGTAGCAGGCCCAGGCTAAAGCCCAGCTGGCTGCTGGCAGGGCCGGGCAAAAACTGGCAAATTGCCAGCAGTTGTGTGTACTGGCTTTCCGTGACCCATTGGCGCTTCTCGACAAGCTCACGCCGGAAGTATCCCAGATGGGCAATGGGTCCGCCGAAGCAGGTGCAGCCAAGTTTGAGAAAGGTCGTAAAGACCTGAAGTACAGAACCAGGGGATGCGGTGTTTTGTTCAGATGAGGTCATGTCTGTTCGTCGTTAAACCTGTAATCCGTGATTGCCCAGAAACTGTTTCCAGGCGGCAAAATTATTGGGGTTCCATAAATCCCGTACGTGCTCGCAGGCTGTCGATTGATTCCAAAAGCCCTTGTCGATGGCATAGATAGCGTAAAAGCCACTCACACGCCAATTGGCGGCACAGTGAATATGGGTTTTTTGTTGCCGGGTTTGTTCCAGGGCAGCCACAAACGCAGAGTAATTATCCTCCGTAGGGGCGTCCCATTCGACGGGAATCTGGATGTAGTCTATCCCCTGGGATTCAACCAGCATTTGTTCAGCCGGCAGCGCATGTTTATTGTCAGGCGGTAACAGGTTGATAACTGCCTCATAACCCTGGCTTTTCAGGCAGGATAGCTGTTCCTCGCTTACCGAGCCTGAGGTCGTCAGCTGCGCCGAAATGCGTCGAAAATTTTTGCTGTTATTGATATTCATCGATTAACTCCGGGCGATGCAAAGGCATTGTAACGTACAATTATTTGGCCTTTACCCACTGCATGCATACAATACGCGCCTTTCTTGACAGGATACTTACGTGAGCACTGATCCTCGAAAAAACCGACTGGAATTCAACAAGTTGCAGAAGCGTCTGCGACGCCATGTCGGCACGGCTATTGTCGACTTCAATATGATTGAAGAGGGCGACCGTGTGATGGTGTGCCTGTCCGGCGGAAAGGACAGTTATGGCATGCTGGATATCCTGATGAACCTGCAAAAGACGGCACCCGTCAGTTTCGAGCTGGTTGCGGTCAACCTGGACCAGAAGCAGCCCGGTTTTCCCGAGCATATCCTGCCTGAGTATCTTTCGAAGCTTGGTATCGAATATCACATCGTAGAGCGTGATACCTATTCTCTGGTAAAAGAGCTGGTTCCAGAGGGTAAAACCTACTGTGGCTGGTGCTCGCGCCTGCGCCGGGGCACGCTATACGGTTTTGCCGAAAAAATCGGGGCAAACAAAATTGCCCTCGGGCACCACCGGGACGACATTGTTGAGACGCTTTTCCTGAATCTTTTCCATGGTGGCAAGCTGAAGGCCATGCCGCCCAAATTGCTAAGTGATGACAAGCGAAATATTGTGATTCGACCATTGGCCTATTGTGCTGAGACTGACCTGGCTGAATATGCCCAGCATAAACAATTCCCCATTATTCCCTGTGACCTTTGTGGTTCCCAGGACGGGCTTCAGCGACAGATCATCAAGCGCATGTTGGCCGAATGGCAAAAAGAACATCCAGGTCGTGTAGAAAATATTTTTTCTGCGATCTGCAATGTCTCGCCTTCCCAGCTGGCTGATCGGAATCTGTTTGATTTTGAAAACCTTGAAATTCAGCGGCCCGAAAAAACACCTGAAAAAATCGAGGCGGTGCAGCTCTGGCAATAGGGTTTTCTGTTGGCAAAAAGCCCAAAAATGTCGCCTGAGCGTATAGGTTAAGCATACTGGTACAGTGCCTTATTGTCCGGGGCACTGAAAAGCGAGCGCGTTTTGTAGATTTCTATGCCACATCAATTAAAAAATCCGCACAGCTTTCGTGACTCCCAGTTTGAGTCACACGATTCGTTCGATCCTCATCGTTCGCCAATTCTGGCGTTTTACCAGGGCAAACTGGTCATTCGGACAAATGGAAGTTTCTACCATAAATTTATTGAGCTGGATAAGTTTGCTTCCGGCGAGACCCTGTTTGTTGGCAAGGTCGATGGACAGTCGTACTACGCCATAGAGCTCCTCGAACTGCATGAAGACCTGGCTGAGGTGCATCTCAGGGACTTTCTGGAAGCGGATTACGAGACCTTTTCAAAAGCCAGCAGGGCGAGGCAACTGATTGACTGGGATCGATGCCACCGGTTCTGTGGTGCTTGTGGCGCTGAGACCCTGCGTGGAGAGACGGAGTGGGTCCGGCATTGCCCTCAATGCGGGCACCGGGCTTATCCGCGCACATCACCAACGGTCATCATGGCCGTCAGGAAGGGCGACCAAATTCTGCTGGCCCAGCGCCCGAACGGATTGACGGATCTTTACACGGTCCTTGCCGGATTTGTAGAACCGGGCGAATCCGCAGAGCATGCAGTTCGCCGGGAAGTCTACGAAGAAACCCAGCTGGAAATTGACAATCTACGCTACTTTGACAGCCAGCCCTGGCCATTTCCCGGGCAAATACTGTTTGGGTTTCTGGCAGATTATGCATCCGGTGAGCTGGTTCCGGATGAAAATGAGCTGAAGAATGCTGGCTGGTTTCACTATCTTGATTTGCCGGATCACCCCAGAATGAATACTATCGCCGGTCGCCTGATCGCCCAAACGGTTGCCGAGATCCAGGCTGGAACACGGGGCGACCACTAGTAAATTTATAAAGGAGTCATTTCTTTGGAATTTTTAGCTGAATACGGCATGTTTCTGGCCAAGGCCGTTACCCTGGTATTTTTCATTTTACTGGTGGTAGGAAACCTGGTTGCCCTGGGCAAAAAACATGGTGACCCCGATGAAAAAGGCACGCTCAAGGTCACCAAGATCAATGAGCGGTTTACCCAGTCACGCGAAGAGATGAATGACATCATGCTGACGGGCAAGGCAAGGAAAAAGGCCAAAAAGGCCGAGAAAGCCAGGATCAAGGAGCAGGAAAAAGCTATCCAGGAAGGGCAGGGAGCAGGGCGTATCTTTTACCTGAACTTTAAGGGAGACCTCCATGCCAAGGCTACCAATAGTCTGCGTGAGGAAATCAGTGCCGTGCTGGGTGTGGCAACAGAAAAGGACGAAGTGATTGTCAATGTCGAATCTCCGGGCGGCGTCGTTCATGGATATGGCTTTGCGGCCAGTCAGCTTGACCGGGTGCGCAAGGCAGGCGTCCCCTTAACGGTGCTCGTGGACAAGGTGGCGGCCAGTGGGGGCTATATGATGGCCTGCGTTGCCAACAAAATATGTGCGGCGCCATTTTCCATTATTGGTTCTGTCGGGGTGGTGGCCCAGTTGCCCAATTTTCACCGCTTGCTGGACAAGCATGAAGTTGATGTTGAATTGCATACGGCCGGGGAATACAAACGAACCCTGACCATGTTTGGCGAAAATACTGACGAAGGTCGACGAAAATTCAAGGAGGATCTGGAAGAAGCGCACAAGCTGTTCAAGGAATTCATCGCGGAGCATCGTCCTGAGCTGGATATCGAGAAAATTGCCACCGGCGAAATCTGGTTTGGCAAGCGGGCAAAAGAGCTGGGACTAGTTGACGAGGTGTTGACCAGCGACGAGTACCTCTTCACAAAAATCCAGGACCAGGAAGTTTTTGAAGTGAAATTTGAGCCGAAAAAGAGCCTGCAAGAGCGCCTCTCGCAGGGTGCAGAGAGTACAATGGAAAGCCTGTTTGGTAATCTGTTGGCAAAACTTCGTGCCAACAAGTATTTTTCCTGAGTATTTTTCCGGGGGCCTTTTGTATGAGTGACGATCAAACTGATATGAATACCGATAATGCAGGTGATGAGCGCCGGCAGGACGACCGCCGTGGCTCGGATCGACGGGGTGGTGAGCGCAGGTCTGGTGAAAAACGACGTGTTCGAAAAATCCCGATTTCTGGTGAAGAGCGCCGATCGAACGTGGTAGAGCGGAGAAGGGATGACCGCCGGAGCTCTGATGACCGGCGTGGAAATGATCGCCGTAGAAGTTAAAGCTGCATTAAATGATCAATCTAAATGTAAAAAGCCCGGTTTTTCCGGGCTTTTTTATGGTTGTATTTTAAATTTTCTCAGGAAGCCTTTTTGTGTTTCCTGCCTTTTCGGTCAAGCCCGGAAAACAGATCGACAAACTCCAGGCTCAGTTTGTGACTGGGAGCCATATGGATCAGGGGTTTCTTGCACGCATGGGATTCTTTCATTTTAACCGAACTGGAAATATATGGCTTAACCACAGGCAGGCCGGTTTTCGACAGTTCATCAACAGCCGCCTGAGGCAATTTGGCCCGGGCCTGGAACTGATTGATGATGACGCCTTCAACCTCCAGTGAGTTATTGTGATCCTCGCGTATTTCTTCCAGAACCATCATCAAATCGATCAGGGCATCGCGGGAGAAGGCGTCGCAATCAAAGGGAATCAGTACCCGATCTGCGGCAATCAGGGCAGACAGGCTGAAAAAATCCAGCGCAGGCGGGGTGTCGACGAAAATCTCGTCGTAATCCTCGTTGAGTGAGTGAAGAAACTCACGCAGTTTGTAGATTTTGTGCCTCGATTCCAGTTTCTGTTCCAGATCGACAAGTGACACGTTGGAGCTCACGAGAAACAGATTTTCGAAGTCGGTAGGGCGTACAAAGTCATCTGGCGAAAAATCGCGATACTTGTAAGCAATGGTTGACTCAAGAAATTCGGCAATGCCGACGACATCATCCTTGCCATCGTGACCCAGGTAACTGGTGGAATTGGCCTGTGGATCCAGGTCAACTACCAGGGCCTTCTTGCCCTGCGAGGCTGCTACAGCAGCCAGATTACAGGTGATGGACGATTTTCCAACACCGCCTTTGCGGTTGAATACCACACGTATCATTTGAGTTCATCCCGGACGAAGGAGATGAATCTATTGTGCACTGCATTATAGGGGCGCGTAAAGGTTTGTTTGGGCAATACACAAAAAAACACGGATTACCGGGAGCAGATCTTCTCTTTATTTGGGCTGAGCGCTAAAAGCGTGGCCGTTGACCCCTTCAGACAAGTCGCTCATCAGGTACAAATAGAGTGGCATATGGTTTTCAGGCGGGGCAACTGACGCTGGATTCTCGGCCGGATAGGCCCTGGCCCGCATTTGGGTTCGTGTCGCGCCCGGATCAATGGAATTAACGCAGATCGGCGAAACCCCGTCCATTTCATCTGAAAGCACCTGCATCAGGCCTTCGGTGGCAAACTTGCTTACCGCGTAGGCACCCCAGTGTGCTCGTGCTTTTCGGCCAACACTGGATGAGGTGAAGATAATTCTGCCTGCCGGACTGTGCTCCAGTACGGGAAGCATGGCTTTGGTCAGGAGGAATTCGGCGCGCAGGTTCACTTGCATGCAGGCGTCCCAGTCACTCAGGTAATAACCGGAGATAGGGCGACGGGCTCCAAGAACCCCGGCGTTATGCAGGATTCCATCGAGTCCACCCATTCCTTCTTCTATGGCGATCGACATCTGGTCGTAATCCTGTTCTTCAGCGCCGGCAAAATCGATTGGGTAGATGGTGGGTTCCGCGTCTATACCATTGGCTTTTTGTGCTTCCTGGATCAGGTCGTAAGTCGTCTCAAGCTTGGGGACGGTTTTCCCGGCCAGAATGACCCGTGCCCCATGACGCCCGTATGCCACTGCAGCAGCGCGCCCGATACCATCGCCTGCCCCTGTAACCAATACCACACGACCTGCAAGCAAGTCCTTCGGAAAGGTCAGGGACATGATTTCTTCAATGTTGAGGGGCTGTTTGGCGTCTATCGGCATGATGTTCAGTCTTTAAAGGCGTTACGCATGATATCGGTGAGCTGGTCGGGTGTCTGGATCAAGTAGTCTGCTTCCCAGTCGACTGGATCGACTTTGCTATCAATGTACCCCCATTCAGCGGCGACAGTTTTCATCCCGGCGCGCTTGCCGGCCTGAATATCGCGCTCGTGGTCACCGATGTAAAGACAATATTGGGGATCGGCATTGACCTTTTCGGCAGCAATAAAGAGGCCTTCAGGGTCTGGTTTGGTTAGCTTGACATGATCGGGGCACACCAAAGCAGAGCAACCCGGGGTTAACTTTTCGATGATCGGCTCCGCAAACCGGACCGGCTTGTTCGTGACGACACCCCAGGGAATGGCTGTGTTTTGCAGGAACTCAATGGCTTGCTCCAGACCGGGAAAAAGCCGGGTCTTTTCCGTCAGGCAATTAACATAATGCCCCAGCAGGTTTTGTCTTAGGCGATCAAACTCGGGATGGTCTTCTTCAATGCTAAACGCTGACTGAATGATCCCTGCAGAACCATTGGTGACCCAACAGCGCAGTGTGGTTATATCCAGGGGTGCACGTTTTTCAGCTTCCAACACCATGTTGGTGGCTGTATGGAAATCCGGGGCGGTGTCCAGAAGGGTTCCATCCAGATCAAAAAAAACGGCCTGGGGTAAAAATTGTTTTGATCCTGACATATTCATTAGGTGTGTTGAGAGGGGCTTGCTTGAGCCTGACAGGCTTAGTCGGGCTTTCTTGCGTGCACAAGATAATTTACATCGACGTCACGGCTGGCCAAACGGAATTTTCCGGTCAGTGGATTATAAAGGATGCCGGTAATTTCGATGACTTCCAGCCCCGCGTTACGCAGGCATTGGCTGAGTTCGGAAGGACGGATAAATTTCTTGTATTCGTGCGTGCCTTTGGGCAGCAGCCTTGCGACGTATTCTGCCCCGACAATCGCCATTAGAAAGGACTTGGGGTTGCGGTTGATGGTAGAGAAATACAGGTTGGCACCGGGTTTGGCCAGTCTGGCGCAGGCGTTAACCACAGACTGGGGCTCGGGAACATGTTCCAGCATCTCCAGACAGCTGACAACCTCGTAGCTTTCCGGCTGGGCCAGGGCAAGGTCTTCGGCCGTTATGCGTTGATAATCCACATACACACCGGATTCCAGGGCATGCAATCTGGCCACAGAGAGAGGGGCTTCACCCATATCAATGCCCGTGACCTTTGCTCCACGGCGAGCCATGTCTTCGGTCAGGATGCCGCCGCCACAGCCAACATCCAGATAGGTTTTACCGGCAACAGCAGAGCGTGTATCTATATAGTCGGCACGAACCGGGTTCATTTGATGCAGGGGCTTAAAGTCACCATCCGGATCCCACCAGCGTGATGCCAGGGCCTCAAATTTGGCGATTTCCGCCTGATCAATGTTGGGTTTTTGTGTTTCTGTCATAACAGTTTTAAAAAATGCTTCACGACTATTTTACGCGCGTCCAGAGATTCGGTTTGCCCACTCGCGGCTTATGGCAAGTAATTCCTGTTCGGGAATCGTGGAGAGCTTGCCGTTATCCATCAGTAATTGGCCGTCTACCCAACTATTGGTCACCTGGCTGGACTCACTTGCATATACCAGTTGTGAAACAACCTGATAGAGCGGCTGGGAATTTATTGTGTCCAGCTGGACACTGATCATATCTGCTTTTTTGCCAACTTCCAGACTGCCGATTTTGTCGTCGAGCCCCATGATTCTTGCACCACCCAGTGTGGCCATCCTGAGGGCATCGAAGGCGGACAGGCAAGTGGGGTCCATACTACTTACTTTTGCCAGCAAACTGGCAATGTTTAGCTCAGAAAGCATATCCAGCCGGTTGTTGCTGGCGGCGCCATCAGTCCCCAGTGCCAGCTGAATGCCTGCATCTCGCAACCGAGCTATAGGACAAATACCGCTGGCCAGTTTCATGTTGGATTTGGGGCAATGAATCACCGAGCTGTTATAGCGTGCCAGCAACTCGATGTCCGATTCAATCAACTGGGTCATGTGTACTGTTTCGGTTCTTGGACCAAGAATACCGAGTTTTTCCATGCGCTCTACAGGCCGCATGGCATGTAGTTTGAGGGAGTCTTCGACTTCTTTTGCCGCCTCATGCAAATGCAGGTGTATATGGGCATCCAGCTCTTCGGAGAGCATGGCGATTCGCTCAAAGGTTTTGTCTTCCACTGTATAGGGAGCATGGGGGCCAAAAGCGATATCAATCAGCTCGTGATTTTTGTAATCGTCCCGAAGCGCCAGCCCTTTGTGGATATATTCGTCCGCGTTACGCCCCCAGGCGGTGGGAAATTCCAGTACAGGAAAGGCCGCTCTCATACGGATGCCTGCATTAACAGCAGCATCGACGGCGACTTCAGGGAAAAAGTAGGTGTCGGAAAAACAGGTGGTTCCGGACCGGATCATCTCGGCAATGGCATGACGTGTCCCATCACGGACAAAAGCTTCGCTTACCCATTGGCTTTCAGCCGGCCAAATGTGGTTTTCCAGCCAGTCATTAAGCGGCAAATCGTCGGCATATCCGCGAAGCAGGCACATGGCCGAATGTCCGTGTGCATTGACCAAGCCGGGCATTAGCACCTGATTAGGCAAGTCGATGGTTTTGTCAGCCCGATAGCGGCGCTCTGCTTCAGCAACGGGTAGCAATGCTTCAATTACGCCCTGGTGCACAACCAGCGCGCAATCTTCAAAGACGTTGTCGGTAGGCGCAATGGGCAATATCCACTGGGGCCTGAGAATGAGATCAACCTGTTGTTGCATGTCAGATTATTTGAAACCCGGGAGTTGTGTGAGTCATCCTTGAGGCCATCACGCTGATAGCGCTACATTCTAACAAGAATACTAGCCGTCGTTCTCTTCCTTGTCCTGGCGCTTGAGCAGTTTGTGCTCATCTTCGCTGACACCTTTTTTCCAGTAGCTGCTGGCATAGACATGAAAACGCTCCACTTGTTTTTCCTGGCGAAAATAGTGGCGCAAGGCGCGCATGGTGTTGAATTCGCAGGCAGCCCAGACGAAAGGACGACCATCAAGAAACGCCAGCTGGCGAACCCGGTCCAGCAAACCACTGTCTCCAGTTCCCGGAGAGGGATTAACCATCCAGTGCATTTCGATGTTTTCCGGTCTGGCCAGCTCCTGAATATCTGACTCATGCAGAACTTCCATCACAAAATAGCCGCGTGCGTTATCGGGAAGTAACTTCAGGTTGGCTGTCAGGGCGGGCAGGGCAGTCATATCGCCCACCATAAAAAACCAGTCAGCTGCCGGGTCGATCATGGTCCCGCTTCCCGGGCCGGAAATCGTGATGCGATCACCGGGTTGGGCATACATGGCCCAGCGAGAGGCCGGACCTTCATCGCCATGCAGTGCAAAATCAATATCCAGTTCCAGCGAAGCGGAATCAAACCTTCGAATCGTGTATGTGCGCATCATGGGACCATTGCCGGGGCCGCGTGGCTGGTTTGCGTCGGGCATGCTGATTTCGTGCTCTCCCGGCCAGGGGAACCAAAGCTTGATGTAGGAGCCTTCCTGCTTTTCGGGAAAACCTTCCAGTGCCTTCCCACCAAGGGTAATCCGTTTCAT
Organism: Pseudomonadales bacterium; assembly: GCA_965222065.1. Taxonomy (GTDB): domain Bacteria; phylum Pseudomonadota; class Gammaproteobacteria; order Pseudomonadales; family GM7GCV1; genus GM7GCV1. Next base: position 448,788 of record OZ244933.1, on the reverse strand, counting down.
ATTTGGTGTGATATCGCTGGTGCGAACAATTTCGAGGTTGCGGGGAATAAGTTTTGGCTTGTCTGGCATAAAAATCAGGGTACTGCTGCAGTTAAAAAATCGGTTAGTTGCTCTGGTATCGGATATTGACGATATAGGCCACAACGGCCCCGCCGGGAGTACTGTAACTTACTTCATCGTCGACTTGTTTGCCCAGTGCTGCCTTGGCCAGTGGGGAATCCACACTGATCCAGTTTTGTTTGGCATCGATTTCGTCGTACCCCACGATTCGGACAGTGAATTCTTCGCCGGCTTCATTTTCCAGCGTCACCCAGGCACCAAAAAACACTTTGCTTTGATCGCCGGGCAGGCGGTCGACCACATTGAGAACATCCAGTCGTTTTGACAAGTAACGGATGCGGCAGTCCAGCTCGCGCAAACGCATCTTGCCATAAATATAGTCCCCATTTTCAGAGCGGTCGCCATTGGCTGCGGCTGCTTTTACGGTGGCGGTCACTGACGGACGCTCAACTTTCCACAGGTGTTTTAATTCTGCCTGTAAGCGCCGAGCTCCCTCAGCGGTAATGTAGGGAGAGGTTTTTGGGGGTGCGGGACGCCAGCGAGCCATGCCGTCTATGCCAGGTTATCCCGGACGCTGTCCTTTGGGTTTTTGGTTGAGTGCAGCTTTCCGGTTGAGGATTTCAAGGTCTTTCACACTGGAATCGGTGCTGATATTAAAAATCGCACCATAAAACGCCAATTCGGCATTGAGCGAGTGCTCGATGTTTTTTGCCTTGCGAAAACCATGGGCCTCGTCGTCGTATGTGACCAGGCTGACAGCAAAACCGGCTTTATCCAGGGCGGATACCATGCGTTTGGCCTGTTCCGGGGGGACGACACGATCTTCCATCCCCTGGAAGAAGATGGTCGGGCAACTGAAGTTCTCCACATGTTTGATCGGTGAGCGCTCGTCATAGATGTCGGTCTCATCGGGGGGGGCTACCAGGGTATCGGTATAACGGGATTCAAACTTGTGAGTGTCAGCCGCCAGGGCATGCAAATCGCCAATACCATACAGGCTGCATCCGGCCGAGAAGGTTTGTCGAAAACAAAGGGCGCTCAGTACGGTATAACCGCCTGCGCTGCTGCCGCGAATAATCAGCTTGTCCCGGTCGACCCAGCCTTGTTCAACACAGTACTCCGCTGCGGCACAGGCATCGTCCACATCGTAGACTCCCCAGTTGCCATTCAGGCTCAGGCGATATTCACGACCGTAGCCGGTACTGCCCCGATAGTTAATATCAGCCACAGCAAAGCCGCGACTGGTCCAAAACTGTATCTTAAAGTTAAGCGAGGGGCTGGTCGAGCCTGTTGGGCCGCCATGGCAAAACACGATTAGTGGCGGCTTTTCACCTGCGGCACCGGTGTAATCGGCATTAAGGGGAGGGTAATAAAAGCCGTGTGCCTGCTGGAAGTCGGTGGTATCAAAGGTGATCGGCAGGGCCATTGAGATAGAACCAACCGGCAATTGGTTTTCGCCGTCTGAGTAAAGCGGTTCGATCTGGTCCCTTTTTTCAACTTCGCAAAGCCGGTCAAAACTCTGGCCATCGGAAGCAATTACCAGCGCTCGGCCCGTCGCAGGATGCGTGGTCAAATAAGAAAAGTGACTGTAATGGGATTTATAGACCCGGGTATGTCCTGTTTTTAGCTGGTGCCGGTAGAGGCGCCAGATGCCGTTTTCAACGTAGGCGGCCAGTATTTCCTCGTTGTTGAGAAATCCCCAGGTCGACATGCCAAATTGCCACAGTGGCAGGCCACACTCGCGCTCGCAGGGCGCGATTGGCTGATCTTTTCCGGGCTTGATGTGCTTGTAAAGGTTCCACCAGTTTGAACGATCACTCACGTAAAAAATCTCGCCGTCTGGCGACCACTGCGGCTGAAAAATGGATTCCTGCTCCCCGGCCAGTTTTACTTTGGTGCCGCCAATATCATCAATCGATGCTTTCCAGAGTTCATTTTCTGTCCAGGGCATGTTGGGATGAAACCACTCCAGCCACAACAGGGTATTGCCGTCTGGTGAAAGCCGCGGGTTGGCATAGAAATCGGCGCCGCTGACCAGCGAGTGTTCATCTCCCTGTCCGGCACAGCAGATTCTGTCTATGGAGGCTTTGGGCTCGTCAAAAGCGGGATTATGATCTTCAACCACGGCCAAAAGACTATTGGTTGACGCCATGTATTGCAGATCGGCATAGCGCCGGGTAGAGCCTTTGACCAGGGGGCGAATACTGCTGTGGTCTTTTAGTTCTACCGAGTAGATGCGCTGGTCTTTCTGGTTGACAAAAAACAGCTTGCCACCACCAATCGTCCAGGCTCCGCCTCCATATTCATGCACGCCAGAGCGAACACTGAATTCAATGGGGATCATGCTGGTCGGGTTGCCATGATTGTAGGCGACGACGGTGCAACGCCCGTTTTCAGTTGGCCGGTATTCCAGCCAGTAGATATCGTCTTCAGTGATGAGAGGTTCGGAAAGACCGACGCCCCTGGTGGTTAGCAGGCTGGCTGAAATCGGGGATTCCCAGCTGCCAAAATCAGCCAGCTTTTTAGTCTTGCGTTTGGTTGACATGGTTAACCTCCAGCAAGCTTTACCTGGAATCCCTTGTCTTCCAGTATTTGGCGAATTTTCTCCCGGTGATCACCCTGTATTTCCACGCAACCGTTTTTGGTCGCTCCGCCTGTTGCACAGGCGGACTTTAACACTTTGCCAATGGGTTTAAGCTGTTCGGGTGGCAAGCCTTCGACCACGCATACGACTTTACCACCGCGTCCTTTGGATTCGCGACGAATTCGAATAATGCCATCGGTTTCCGTACTGACCGTCTGTGAGTCAGTGTGCTTGATACGCCCAGCGTCTGTGGAGTACACCAGTCGAGAATTTTTTTTCATAGCCTGTCTATTCCCATACAGGCGCGGATTATACCTTTCAGGAGATTTACATCCAGACGGCCGGTTTTATGGAAATATGAATTTAGGGCAGAAGACTATGAAAAAAGCCGGCCGACAGGCATTTAGCAAAAAATAGCGCTTTTTGTATATGTGAGCCCTGTGTTATTTCGAACCGTCTTTGGGGTATTCAGGGCCATTAACCCAGCTATGGTCTTCTTCCCATGTGAAGCACCACTTTCTAACCGGCCCGGCCATGACGTTGAGATAATAACTGTCATACCCTGCAACTGTGGCTACCGGATGGTATCCCCGCGGGACCATTACCACATCCTGGTCATAGACCGCCATGGATTGATCCAGTGAGCGGTCATCCGTATAGACGCGTTGAAAGACGAAGCCCTGTCCGGGGTCAATACGGTGATAGTATATTTCTTCCAGGTAGGTTTCGTTCGGGTAATCTTCGTTATCGTGTTTGTGTGAAGGATAGGAGCTTGTATTGCCTTCGTTGGTGAAAACTTCAACGACCAGCAAGCGGCTTGCAGGATCAGTCTCGGGCAGGATATTGTGAACAAGGCGCTGGTTATTGCCTTTTCCGCGGTGTTCGGCCTGTATGTTGTCAGGCGTAATTATTCTGGCAGGCAGTGGATCAGATTCCGGGTCCTGGGGCGCCATACAAATAGCCAGTTCACAATCTGTATCGGCTTCTATCCGGTATTCTGTTCCTGCAGGTGCATAAAATGCCCAGGGCTTTACACGTTCGAATGGCGACATGCGTTCGCCGATTGTGCTATCGATGTTTGTTGATGCAATCTTTGCTATGCCGGAAACGACGACAATACAGGTCTCGAGATCGTCACTTTTATGTTGAATGTTTTCTCCGGACCTGAGTTTCAATAACTCAAATTCCACGAACTTCCATCCTGCATCGCTGCGGCTTATGGATTGCACCTTTCCCGAGTCGCATTGGTTAGCTTTGCTTAATAGAGTCGTCATTGGTTACTCCTTTATAAAAAATGTCTGTTTCGCTGTGATCGCTGCTTCAGTGGCACTTAGACAACGGGCGTTCCGTAGTATTCCCGGTCCACGTTTTTTGCGCTGGCAATCTCACAAATCTGTCTAAAGTACTTGGCATTTAATGAGGCTCGTCCAATAAGCAACCCATCAATATTGGATTTTGACAAGTAACTGCCTGCATTCTCCGGACTGACACTCCCGCCGTAGAGATAGCTTTTGGATGTATTCCTGGTAGCGGGGTAGGAGATTACTCGTTCATGAATGGCCTGAATTATGCGGCTGGTGTAGCTCGCATCGGCACTGTTGTCAGACCCAATAGCCCATATGGGTTCATAGGCAATCACTAATCTGTCAATTTGATCCCGGTAGTTTCCCAGAGTCTCATCCAGCTGTTCATGTATAGCGCGGTAACTATTTTGGGAATCATATTCATCCCTATTTTCGCCGACGCATAAAACAGGAACCAGATTGTATTTAACTGCCATCGCCAATTGTTGTGCAAGAACTGCACCGTCCTCGTGAAAATTACAACGGCGCTCAGAATGACCTATCAGCGTGTATGTTGCCCCTAGTCCCTGCACCATTTCAGCACTGACTTCCCCTGTAAAAGGGCCGCTGAAGTGTGGGCTAATAAATTGTGAGCCCAATTGAATACCCCGGGGCAAGGATCTGTTAAGCAGGTCCAGGTAGGGGAAAGGTGGGCAGATTACCGTATTTATCTCGATATCTTCTTGGCCGCCCGGTAACTCACGAATAACACTCTTGTAAGTATCCAGATCACCGTACATCTTCCAGTTGGCGACAATCAGGGGGGTAATCAATCTAAAACTCCAAAATATAGAATAAAAATATTATTTAATCTAAATAATAGAATAATATTGCTTTTCAGGCAAGGTGCGGTTTTTGGCAAGTCGGGATTTGTATCGTTTATTCTTTGGCAATAAAGAACGGTTTTGAGATTGCTCAAAATGAGTTTTTTGTAGCCCGAAATGCTCTCTATCTGTCTTAATGCTTTTACCAAAGGCGCAGTAAGTGACGGACGTGATAAAGCAATATTCAAAACCAAAAAGAGAATATAAATTCTTTACATAAATTAAAATGAACTGTATATTCCATTTTTAAATACAGTCTTAAAAAAGAAGTACTAGCAGAGGAGTTTCGGCATGAAAATCAGTAAGCGATCGCTCTTACAGAAATTTGCATGGGTTTCGGCGCTTGCACCCTGGACATCATTGTTTAGCGGTCAGGCACTGGCCCGGAGTGAGTATGGATATCCACTGATTATGCAAGGCCCATTAGTAGGGGCCGTCCACCCGGACTCAGCCCTTATCTGGTTACGAGCCAGTGGTGAGTTCCCGGTTGCTGTGAAGTATGGGAAAAGCCCGGATCTGGATGATGGGGTTATGTCTGAAACAATAGAGGTAGATTCTTCGACTGATTATGTTACAAAAATTCAGATCAATGGGCTGGAGCCAGGAACCAGGTACTACTATCGACCTTTTGTCCGGGGTGAGGCGGCCAGGTACATGGAGACAGTACCTGCTTTTTCCTTTACAACAGCGCCGCCAGCCGGAGTAGGCGCCAAATTTCGCATTGGGTTCGGCTCTTGCTGTCGTTTGCTGGAATTTCCTGTACAGAAAATTTGGGATTCACTAGGCAGGTGGAATCCGGATGTGTTTTTTTGGCTGGGCGATAACGTTTATACGGATACGCTGGAACGATCCATTATGTCCGATCACTATAAAGCCCAGCGAAATATTATCGAATACAGACCTTTTAGCGCGAGAACACCTCAATTGGCCATTTGGGATGATCACGATTACGCCCTTAATAACCACGATCGCCAAAATCCGGTAAAGGATGATGCTTATGACATGTTTCATCGATTCTGGGCAAATCCTTCGTACGGCCTTGAAGATGTAAAGGGAATCTTCTTCAAATATGAATATGGCGATGTGGATTTCTTTTTCCTTGATACCCGCTGGTATCGCGATCCGAATGACCAGCCGGATGGACCAGGTAAAACCATGCTCGGAGCCAGACAGAAAGCCTGGTTGAAGAAAAAATTAAAGGAAAGCAAAGCGCCCTTTAAAGTATTAATTTCCGGAAGTGGCTGGGGATACCATCCTGAAGCCTTCGGCGAGGACAACTGGACCAGCTTCCCGACTGAGCGCAAGGAGCTTTTTGATTTTATTCGGGATAACGAAGTAAATGGAGTATTGCTTATGTCTGGGGACGTACATCGCGGGGAAGCCAACTGTGTCCCCTGGTCTGAACACGGTGGCTACGACCTCTATGAATTTGTCAGTTCGGGACTCGCCCAGGATGTAGGCATGCCCGAGGATATCGAGACACCTGAAGTGCGTCTAAGAGAGCCTTATGTGGGTGGGCATAATGCCGGGATTCTGGAGTTTGATTTGACGAAGGCCGATCCTGAAGTTCGGTTCAATTTGATCAATATCACTGACCAGGTAGTTTGGGATGAACCGGTAACAGTACGTTCCAGCGATCTGAAAAATGGCATTGAGTCCTGGAAAACAAAGGTAAATAACGAAGACGTCCCCAATCCTCGACGATCCATATAGTTTGCAAGCCTGGAGTGGGTTTGCCTGGCGCTTGTATGGGGCTTTATCAAAGGCCTGGTTATATTGAGAAAGTTTTGGAAGGGCTTCTATGACAGAACAACAAAAAACATTAGACGTAATTTGTCTGGGGCGTGTAGCCGTTGACTTGTACAGTAATAATATTGGGGCACGCCTGGAGGATGCATCTACCTTTTCGAAGTATCTTGGTGGCTCTTCGGGCAACGTTGCCTACGGCTCTGCCTTGCAGGGCCTTAAATCCTCCATGTTGGCCCGTGTTGGCGATGAGCATATGGGGCGGTTTGTTCGGCAAGAACTTGAATCGGTCGGGGTAGATACCAGTCACCTGGTAACGGACAGGGGCCGTCTTACAGGCCTGGTTTTCCTGGGTATCAAGGATAAAGACACGTTTCCCCTGATTTTTTACAGAGAAAATTGTGCCGACATGGCTATTGATAAAACGGATATCAGTGAAACCTATATTGCATCAGCGAAGTCAATTGCCATCACCGGGACGCATCTTTCCAACCCCAGGACTCGTGATGCTGTTTTGCATGCCCTGGAAGTTGCCACCAAACATGATCTAAAGCGGATTCTGGATATTGACTATCGTCCAGTGTTGTGGGGACTCACTGGCATAGGTGACGGCGAGACCAGGTATATTGAATCTGAAACGGTTACCCGGGATTTGCAATCAGTTCTTTCCAGCTTTGATTTGATCGTCGGTACCGAAGAAGAATTCCATATTGCGGGCGGGCATACGGACACTGTTCTCGCGCTAAAGGAAGTTCGACGCTCCACTAATGCCACTTTGGTTTGTAAACGCGGCCCTTACGGATGTTCTGTATTTGAAGCAGATATACCTGCAACCCTTGATGAAGGAATAACTGTTCGAGGCAATCCCGTCGAGGTAATGAATGTTCTCGGAGCAGGGGATGCGTTTATGTCGGGCTTGCTGCGTGGTTATCTTAACGGCGAGCCTTGGGAGGCTTCTTGTGCTTACGCCAATGCCTGTGGCGCTATCGTTGTATCACGCCATGGTTGTGCGCCGGCGATGCCGACCCGTGAAGAGCTGGACTTTTATCTGCAAAGAATCCAGTCGGGAGGCTCTACGGAGGTCGATGATCAAATTGATCACCTGCATCGGGTGACAAAGAAACGCCGTTGCTGGGGAGATCTGCATCTGCTGGCCTTTGATCATCGAATCCAGCTTGAAAAAGCTGCGGCGAAAGCTGGTGCGCCCATGGACCGGATCAAGGATTTGAAGAGCCTGATCCTGAAGGCTTACCGAGAGGTTGTCGATAGCAATGGTGATCAGGAGGAGTGCGGTGTATTCATCGATGGCAAATATGGGCAGGACGCACTGAATTCCGCGACAGGTGAGGGTATGTGGATTGCGAGGCCGCTGGAGCTTCCAGCTTCCAGGCCTCTCATCATTGAGGCAGGGGATGTAGGAACTGAACTGACAAACTGGCCCGCAGATCATATCGTCAAGTGCCTGGTATTTTGCCAGCCAGAGGACGAACCAGCGCTTCGCATCCAGCAGGAGAGAACGGTCCGGGATCTTTATGACGCATGCTGTGCCAGTGGACATGAGTTGCTTCTGGAGCTGATTTCTCCCCAGCATCATGAAAGGGATGATACTGCCTACTTGAGGCTGGTCCAGCGATTTTACAATCTTGGGGTCATGCCAAATTGGTGGAAATTGCCACAAATGCAAAGAGAGAACTGGTTGGCGCTTGAGAAGATTATCAACGAGCGCGACCCGTATTGCCACGGTGCTCTGGTTCTGGGACTGGGATCCTCAGTTGAGGAGTTGACACAGGCATTTGAAGGAGCAGCAGCAGCGTCTATCGTTAAAGGCTTTGCTGTGGGACGAACTATCTTTATGGAACCCTCGGTCGAATGGCTTAATGGCGCAATTGATGATGAGACGCTAGTTCAGCAGATTAAAAACAACTACGAACACCTCAAAGATGTCTGGAAATCGGCGAGAGAAAATGTAGCAAGGGGTAAAGCTTATGGCTAACACAGTGAAACTGACAGCGGCCCAGGCAGTGGTCAGGTACCTGTCATCACAATATGTAGAGATTGATGGCCAGAAAATGCCCCTGTTTGGCGGAGTCTTCTCAATTTTTGGTCACGGGAATGTTGCAGGTCTTGGCGAAGCATTGTGGGATGAGCGTGAAGCATTGCCTACCTTTCGTGCGCATAACGAGCAATCAATGGCTCATGCCGCCATAGCCTATGCAAAAACTTATGCACGTCGGCGCATGATGGCCTGCACGGCTTCTGCCGGGCCAGGCTCCACAAATATGGTCACAGCTGCTGCACTTGCTCATATAAACCGTTTGCCGGTTCTGTTTTTGCCTGGGGATACATTTGCTACCCGTCTTCCTGACCCTGTGCTGCAACAGCTGGAAACACCCCATGACAGCACATTAACGGTCAATGACTGTTTTCGTCCGGTCAGTCGATACTTTGACCGGATTACCCGCCCCGAGCAGCTCATGCAATCCTTGCCACAGGCTATACGGGTATTAACAGATCCGGCCGAGTGCGGCCCTGTAACGTTGGCATTGCCACAAGACGTTCAGACCATGGCCTACGATTATCCGGTTCATTTTTTTAAAGACAAGCTAACTACCCTGCGTCGCCCGCAACCAGATGCGGACGAATTAAAACTTGCTGTCGACATGATTCGAAAGAGCAAGAACCCATTGATTATTGCCGGCGGGGGTGTGCATTACTCACTCGCGGAGGATTCTTTACAGAAACTTAGTGAGCAATGCCATATCCCAGTCGCCGAAACACAGGCAGGAAAGGGTTCTCTTTTGTGGAATAACGATAATTTGCTGGGCGGTATCGGTGTGACCGGTACGACAGCAGCCAACGAAATAGCCCGTGAAGCTGATCTTGTTATCGCGATTGGCACTCGCCTTGGCGATTTTACCTCCGGTTCAAGGGCTCTCCTGCCTCCTGGAACCTCAATTTTGAGTATCAATGTAACCGGTTTCGATTCGATAAAACATCGTTCACAGCCTTTGGTGGCTGACGCCAGGGTGGCAATTGATGCCCTTTTGGCAGAAATCGCGGACTGGCGCTCCGATAGTAATTGGGCGCAGCGTTACCAGAGAGAGAGGCAGAGCTGGCAGAAGCTGGCAGACAAAGCAACGGCTGTATCGGATAGGCAATACCCGTCTGATGCAGAGGTTATCGGCGCCGTTGACCGGACAGCCGGAGATAACAGCATAGTCGTTTGTGCTGCTGGAGGACTTCCTGGCGAACTGCAGAAATTATGGCGAACACGTAAGCACAATGGTTATCACATGGAATATGGCTACTCCTGTATGGGGTATGAAATAGCCGGAGGGCTAGGGGTCAAAATGGCGTCACCGGACGACGAGGTTTATGTGATGGTGGGGGATGGTTCCTATCTGATGCTTAACTCAGAGATTGCTACGTCGGTGCTGCTTAAGAAGAAACTAATTATTGTCTTACTCGACAATCGGGGTTATGGCTGCATCCACCGGCTACAGGGAAGCTGTGGTATGGAGGAATTTAATAACCTGGTTGACCACATTGACGGTGAATTTATTCCCGTTGACTTTGCCAGCCACGCCAGGGCACTGGGTGCTGAAGCCGAGACCGTCAATTCAGTCGCTGAACTCGAGCAGGCTTTGGGGCGTGCAAGGGAAGCCCAGCGAACCTACGTTATCAGCATTCTTACTGACGCCGAAATCACAACGCCCGGTGGGCAGTGGTGGGATGTTGCGGTGCCAGAAACGTCTGCAAGAGCTTCAGTCAACAGTGTTCGCTCTGAATACGAAGCGCGAAAACGTCAACAAAAAGACTGCCTTTAAGGGCAGCTGCACCATCAGGAAGTGTTATGTCTGTAAAACTTGGAATCAATCCGTTGACCTGGACCAACGACGATATGCCTTCATTGGGAGCGAATACACCCATTGAGCAATGTCTGGACGAAGGCAAAGAAGCGGGCTTTGAAGGCTTTGAACTGGGAAACAAGTTCCCGAGAAATGTTGAGTCTTTGTCAAATCTTCTCCAGCCCAGGGGGCTGAAACTGGTTTCAGGGTGGTTTTCTTCAAATCTGCTAAATACAAGTGTGGCAGATGAAAAAAAACGAATTGAGAATCACCTGGCGCTGCTTGCTGATATGGGAGCAGATGTCATGGTGTTCTGTGATGTGACAGATTGTGTGCATGGGAAGATCAAGGTTCCCGTGACTCAACGAAGGCCCTTTCCAAAAGATCGTTGGAATGAGTATGCCGACAAGCTGAATGAATTGGCTGAATATACTCTTAGCCGTGGTGTGAAGGTGGCTTACCACCCTCACATGGGTACGGTCATTCAATCGCAAAGGGAAGTGGATCAGCTGATGTCCAGTACGTCTGACGCGGTGGGTTTGCTACTGGATGTTGGACATCTCACCTATGCAGGGGCTGATGTAATGGAAGTGACCCGGCGTTGGTCCAGTCGAATATGCCATGTGCATTGCAAGGATGTCCGATTTGATGTGCTTAAGGACGCAATCAACCGAAACCTGAGTTTTTTGAATGCTGTTTTAAATGGCGTTTTCACTGTTCCCGGAGATGGAAACTGCGAGTTTTCTGAGGTTTTTTATGTGCTTAAACAGACCGGTTACGAGGGATGGCTTGTGGTAGAAGCGGAGCAAGATCCGTCAATTGCCCATCCGCTGACTTATGCACGCATGGGCTACAAAAACCTTTACCGCATGGCGAACGAAGCAAGACTTATCAGCTAGTGGAGATAGTAATGAGTATCGTATCTAATTTTGTTGGTGGCCAGTTTGTTGAACCCACGGGTGCCAATGAATCCAATGTATTTAATCCGGCCACAGGTCAGGTAGTGGCGAAAGTCCGCAGTTCGTCCGGGCAGGACATAGAACAGGCGGTCAAGGTCTCGCAACAGGCATTTGAGCAGTGGTCGTCGGTAACTCCTTTGCGCCGTTCCCGAATTATGTCCAGGTTTAAAGAGCTTTTGGAACAAGAGGCGGAAACTATCGCCAAGGCTATTACCGAAGAGCACGGAAAAACCCTGTCTGATGCTCTCGGTGAGGTACGCAGAGGCATTGAGGTGGTGGAGTTTGCTTGTGGCATTCCACATCTGCTTAAAGGCGAGTACTCAGAAAACGTCGGCACCGCAGTGGATAGTTTTTCATTGAGACAGCCTTTGGGTGTGGTCGCAGGCATCACTCCTTTCAACTTTCCTGCCATGGTTCCCATGTGGATGTTTCCAGTCGCCCTGGCGTGTGGAAATACTTTTATCCTGAAACCTTCCGAGCGGGATCCAGGTGCGACCCTGGTATATGCCGAGCTTGTGCGTCAGGCCGGTTTTCCCGATGGCGTCTTCAATATTATCCAGGGTGGGAAAGAAGTAGTTGAAGGGTTGTTAAATCACCCAGGAATATCTGCGGTGAGCTTTGTAGGGTCAACCCCTATTGCGCGCAAAATATACGAAACGGGCGCCATTCACGGGAAAAGAGTCCAGGCCCTGGGAGGTGCGAAAAACCATATGCTGGTAATGCCAGATGCGGACCTGGATAGTACGGCGGATGCGCTCATGGGTGCTGCTTATGGCTCAGCAGGTGAAAGGTGTATGGCAATTTCTGTCGTTGTTACCATTGATGATTTTACTGCCGATCAGCTTAAGCAGAAGCTGCTGGAACGGATCAGCTCGTTGAAGATCGGATCTGGAACGGATAGCTCCTCGGATATGGGACCGCTGGTCACTGAAGCCCATCTGGAAAGGGTACGGGGCTATATCGACAAGGGCGTAAAAGAGGGCGCGACTCTTGAAGCCGATGGCCGCACACTGAAGCTCGATGATGAAAACTTAAGCAGCGGTTTCTTCATGGGAGCCACTCTATTCGACCACGTCACTGAAGAAATGAGTATTTATCAGGAAGAAATTTTTGGCCCGGTGCTCTCAATGGTCAGGATGAACAGCCTTGAGGATGCCCTGGCGCTGATTAACAGGCATGAGTTTGGAAACGGGGTTTCTATTTTTACCCGGAGTGGTGGGGCAGGACAGAATTTTACCCACCGGGTCAAGGCTGGAATGGTGGGGATCAACGTCCCTATTCCTGTGCCCATGGCTTTCCATAGCTTTGGGGGTTGGAAGTCTTCCATGTTTGGAGATCATCACATGCATGGGCCAGAGGGGATCCGATTTTATACCAGGTTAAAAACGGTTACTGCGCGATGGACTCTCTCCCAGGATGATTCTGCATTTGTAATGCCAACTATGTAAGACCATACATAACAGCATGAGTATGCCCGGCCTCTACTTAAAACGTAGAGCCGGGTATTTTTTTGTCGCACTGTAATTGACGAAAATAGTGAACCATTCAGGTCATCTACTGAGCCAGGCAGGTTTTGCTGTGATGGTTTACGTCCCAAGCTCCCACTAAGCCGTACACCAGACTTAAAAAAATAAATATTCCCACATTGTTGACATGTAGAATAAATATAACGAATATGAATTTGCAGGCTTGCGGGATAGTCCGATGTGTCTCTTTTCAAGTGGTTTAAGGGGCTTCCTTACCAGATGATAAGCGCCTAAGGAAAATAATCATGTTTACTATCGTTTCGTTCGTGTTTTTTACAATGCTGGTGGCATTGATCTCATATTTAAAAACACGCAGAGACAAAATGGACAGTTCAGATGCGTATTTTCTGGGTGGGCGAAGCCTGACTGCCTGGACTATAGCGGGCTCATTGATATTGACTAACCTGTCAACCGAGCATCTGATTGGTCTTAACGCCGATGCTTATAACCATACTATTGCGGTAGCTGCCTGGGAGGTTACAGCGGCCTTGGCCATGGTGTTGATGGCCTTGTATTTTTTGCCAAAGTATCTCAATGCGGGACTAACCACTATCCCCCAATTTTTTAACGACCGCTATGACCAGGACACTCGCGTTATAGCCACGTTGCTTTTCCTTCTATCTTATGCCGTTGCCATTCTGCCTATTGTTCTATTGTTTGGCGCAACAGGCATAGAAAGTCTGTTCAATGTATCTGAGGTTTTCGGCCTGAGTAGAGACAGGGCCTTATGGCTCACCGTGTGGGGAGTCGGTTGTGTTGGCTCTCTATACGCAATTTTTGGAGGACTTAAGGCGGTTGCCATCTCAGACACCATTAATGGAATAGGTTTTTTAATAGCAGGACTAATGATTCCAATACTCGCCCTTACCATGATCGGTGATGGCGACTTTTTTGCGGGGCTTGACGAGCTTTACACGGAAGAAAAAGAAAAGTTCGATATTACCGGGGACGAACCCGGCTCTTTCCTGCCATTTGGTGTGTTGTTTACAGGGCTTGTAGTCAATCAAATTTTCTTTTGGTGTACCAATCAATCCATCGTGCAGAGGTCCCTTGCGGCAAAAAGTCTAAAAGAAGGACAAAAAGGTGTTTTACTTGCGGCATTTTTCAAGCTGGCTGGGCCACTGGTTATTGTTCTTCCCGGTGTTATTGCTTATCACATGTTTAAGGACGTGTTGCCTGAAGATGAATACCTGCTTGCCTATCCAATGTTGGTTAAAGAGGTTCTTCCCCCGGTATTTATGGGCTTTTTTGCCGCTGTCATGGTCGGGGCGGTGCTCAGCACGTTTAACAGCGTTCTCAATAGTTCCTCTACACTTTTCTGTGAGGGGATTTACAAAGTATTTTTAAAGAGAGAGGCTTCAGGACGAGAACTGGTGAGGGCAGGGAGAGTAACAAGCACGATATTGGCAATTTCTGCCATGACAGCTGCTCCGCTAATTGATACAAGTGGAAGCTTGTACAACGTGCTGCAAAAAATAAACGCGACATTCTTTGGTCCTATGCTGGCCGTCATACTGCTGGGACTCCTGACAAAACGAGTTTCAGCACTTGCTGCAAAAATAGCGCTCATAGCAGGACCAGTAACCTTTTATTTACTTGTGTTCATGTTTGAAAGCCAGGCGCAGACCTTCCTTAAAGGCATATTTGGTGTCGAGGACGACATACATTTCCTTCATTTATTGGCGTTTGTATTCATTATTACGGTAATCGCCATGTTGGCTGTAAGTTACTTTAAGCCATCGGACAAGGTCTATTCTGCGAAGCCATCGGGTGTTGTTGATCTAACACCCTGGCGTCATGCCAATAAAGTGGGTTTGTTTATTACGATACTGACCATCTCTTTTTACATTTTATTGGCCCAGTAGATATATCAAGTCCAACCGTTTCTGTAACAATTTGCATCAGCGCCTGATGTAAACAGAGGATCCATATAAATCACTACTGACATGCAATCATGATTGGTGCATGGGGTATGTTAGTGCTAATAGTGGGTTTTTGGGCCTGCAAGCCATTGCTTAATCCTCTCCGCTCGCAACTGGTTTTTCCAGTGCTCCTTACTCTATGTATCTGTATTTTGCCTGACTAGAGGTTATCCAGTCAGTTCGCATCTGACTGCCATTTAATGGAATGTATTTCTGTGGAATTTATCGTAGGACCCGGGAGGCCCGGAGGTTGACCAGGCATTTAACAGAAAATATATTTTTAAATATTGACAGTCAGAACAAATATTCTATAATGGAAAACAGTTTGGTATGTCATGAGTAGCAGATTTGATAGATAGTTTGTAAGTCAGTCAGAACTGTGACGACAACCAAATGATTTTTTATATGCACTGAGAGAGATAAATTTTTATACAAAGCAGTTTATTTATAACTAATTAGGGGGGGTGCCCAATGATCAACACAAAAAAAGAAAAACGACAAAATGAACGTTTTCGTACTGCATATTTAACGGAGCCTGGTGAACTGATCAAAAAAATGAAGTTTCAGGTGAATCCAGCCAGGTCGGCGGGTTTTCTGCCTACAGCATGTTGCGCTGCAATCATGACGCTGACATCTTCGATATCTGCAGCCCAGGAAAATCAGGAGCAGGGAGTACTGGAGGAAATCCTGGTTATAGGTCAGGTGCAGCAGCTGCGCAACGCGCTGGATGCAAAGCGAGCGTCTGATATCGTTCAGGATGGTGTCAGCAGTGACGCCATAGGACAGATGGCAGATCAGAATGTTACCGAAGCGGCGCGTAGGGTTACTGGTGTTTCCATTACTACCGATCAGGGCGAGGGCCGTTTTATTTCCATTCGTGGTGCTGATCCCAATCTCAATTCTGTTTCTGTAAACGGCCTCCGTGTTCCATCAGCATCTGCCGATGAGCGCCAGGTTGCAATGGATGTGGTTCCCTCTGAGCTCGTGTCCGGCATTAATATAACCAAGACAAACACGCCGGATATGGATGCCGATGCCGTGGGTGGTTCCGTAGAGGTGGAAACCACCAGCGCCCTTGATTTGGATGGCAGGTTCGTCTCAGCGTCTGTAGAGGGTAACCTGGACGATAAGAGTGATGAGTACAGTCCAAAGACTTCCTTGACTTTTATGGACACGTTCGACATCGGGGGAGGTCGTGAAGTTGGCGTTGCCTTGTCCGGCAACTATTACAAGCGAACCTTTCAAGTTGATGGGGTTGAGGCTGGAGACGGCTGGGAAACAGGCGAGTTTGATGGCACAGAGGCCAGCGTTCCGCTGTTGGTTGAACAGCGTGATTACACCATAACCAGGGAAAGACTGGGGCTGGCTGCCAACTTTGACTACCGTTTCAACTCGACAGATCTTTATTTGCGCACTCTCTATTCCAGTTTTGCTGATGATGAGGTCAACCCAAATAATATTTTTGAGGGAGATGACGGTGATCTCGAAGAGCTATCACCTTCCAATGCACTTTACTCTGGCGATTTCGTGATGGAAAAAGAGTTGGGTCAGCGCGAGGAAACCCAGGAAATATGGTCTATTGCACTAGGCGGTGAGACAGTAGGTGATAATTGGACAATAGACTATCAGATAGGTTATTCACAGGCTTCTGAGGACAACCCGGATGCCATGGATGCATTGTTCGAAGGTGAGTTTGCCGACGATGTGTTTGTCGGTTACAACCTCATAAATAATGACTACCGAAAGCCCCAGATAGTCTCCAACAACATGACTGCCCTCAATGACCCGGATAATTATGCGTTAGACGAAGTGGGTATTGAAGCTTCCACGGCCGATGATGAAGAGTGGAGCATGGAACTCAATAATACTTTTGACTTATCGGCTACCGAGAACCCGACCTCCATCAAATTTGGCGGAAAAGTCCGTCTAAGGGACAAGTCCCAGAATGAGGATGTCATTATTTATGAAGGTTTTCCGGGTGATCCCACATTGGCTGATCTGCAGTCTGACCCCTACGATTACTCTCTAGGAAATTTTGGTCCACAGCCGAGTGAGCCTGGGATTCGGGCGTTTCTTGCAGCGAATCAAGGCGATCTGGAAGTTAATGAGGAAGACTCGGACATTGACTCCCGTTCGGCTGACTTTGAGATGCAGGAGGACATCTACGCTGCTTACCTAATGGGCAAAATAGTGTTCGATAATGTGCAGTTTATTGGTGGTGTGCGGATGGAACGCACCGAGTTTTCATCCGTAGGCACAGAGTTGGTTGAGGATGAGGAGTTGGAAACCATTACCCTTCTACCTGTCGAAGAGGAAAACAGCTACACCGATTGGCTGCCCAGCCTGAACATGCGTTATGACTTAAGCGATCGCCTGGTCATGCATGCTGGTTACAGTCATACTCTGGCACGTCCCAACTTTGGCTATATTGCTCCCATTGCTGAGCGAACTGTTTCCGATGATGGCCTTGAAGGATCCTTTGGTAATCCTGATCTGGAGCCTCTCCAGTCAGAAAACCTGGATTTTTCAATAGAGTTTTATCCCAGTGATACGGGTCTTTTGTCTTTTGCTGCTTTTGCAAAAGACATTGAGAACTACGTTGTGACTGCCAATCTGGCAGGAACTCCCGGGCGATTTGAAGACTTCGAAGAAGCTATCGTGCCTGTCAATGGCGAAGCAGCAACCATTAGGGGCCTGGAACTTGGCTATCAGCAACATTTGGCCTTTCTGCCTGCACCGTTCGATGGTCTTCTGATAAATGCGAACTATACTTACACAGACGGTGAAGCCGAACTTGAACTGGCAGATCGGACGATTCCACTGCCGGGCCAGTCCAAGGATGTAGTCAACTTCTCGCTTGGATACGAAAAGGGAAATTTCAGTGCCCGTTACGCTGTTTCCTTCCGGGGCAAGTACCTGGATGCGCTGGAGGATCCCACAGACCCTACGTTTGATCGTTATCAGGACAACTATATGGTCTCGGACATAACAGCCGAATACCAGCTTACTGATATATTCAAAGTGTACGGTAAAGTTCAAAACCTGGATGGCGAACCGCAGAATTTCTTTTTTGAGAATGGTAGCCGAAGAAATAATGCACAGTTTGACGATATCGGTACAACGTTCACCCTGGGTATTACTGGCAAATGGTTCTGATTAGGTAACATCAGGCTTTATTGCCTATATCTATTAGCCCCGCCTGGTTATTACCGGCGGGGTTTTTTATTTGTGTAAGAGACTAGAGTATTTGATGATCAGTAGAGTGCTATTCTCAGATTACTTTGTCGGTTAGTGAACAAAGAAACTCATAAATGGACATCATTCTTGAGTGCTGTCCAGACGATGGAGGCTGTATATGATTAATGGTGAAAAAATTTTAGACCGTCCTATCAGGTGGGCCATGGTCGGTGGTGGTCGCACTGGGCAGATTGGTTACCTCCATCGCTCATCTGCACTTCGGGATAACAATTTTGAATTGAAAGCAGGGGCCTTTGATATCAATCCTGATGCCAGTCTGGACTTTGGCCTAAAACTTGGTCTGGAAGAAAGTCGCTGCTATGCCTCCTACAAGGACATGTTCTCCCTAGAAGTGGAACTTGAGGATGGTATAGAGGCCGTCTCTATAGCTACACCAAACAGTACTCATTATGAAATATGCAAGGCTGCGATTTGTTCGGGCTTGCATGTGATTTGTGAAAAACCCTTATGCTTTACGGTACGAGAAGCGAAAGAACTTGAGAGCCTTGCCAGGGAAAAAGGTACTGTGGTCGGAACCATGTATGGTTATTCAGGCTACCAATCCATCGAGCAGGCTCGTCAGATGATTGCCAAAGGAGATCTGGGAGAGATAAGGATAATCAATATGCAATTTGCCCATGGCTTTCATTGTGAAGCGGTCGAAGAGCACAGTGAGAGCCTGAAATGGAGAGTGGATCCCATGGTTTCTGGTCCAAGCTATGTTTTAGGCGATTTGGGCACACATCCTGTTTATTTGGCAGGAGTAATGCTGCCGCATATGAAAATCAAAAGGTTACTTTGTAGTCGTCAAAGTTTTGTAAAGACCCGTGCACCTTTGGAAGACAACGCCTACACCTTGATGGAATATGATAATGGTGCTGTAGGTACAGTCTGGTGCTCAGGAGTAAATGCCGGCAGCATGCATAACCAGAAAATAAGGGTTATTGGATCAAAAGCCAGTCTGGAGTGGTGGGATGAGTACCCCAACCAACTGCGTTACGAGATGCAAGGTCGGCCGGTTCAGATACTTGAACGTGGCATGAACTATTTATACCCGGAAGCTTTGGCAGAGGATCGCGTAAGCGGGGGGCATCCCGAAGGACTCTTTGAAGCCTGGTCAAACCTCTACGCGCGCTTTGCTCTGGCAATTGATGCCGCTAAAAAAGGCAAACCCCATGAGAACTGGTATCCAGGGATAGAGGCGGGCATCGAAGGTGTACGCTGGGTAGAAAACTGTGTACGTTCGGCTGATAACGGAGCTGTTTGGGTAGAGTACCAATAAGGACCGATGGTCCTTCCATAAACCTTAAAGCTTTATACCTTAACAAGCCTGACATTTCTTTAAGCATACAAAGACCAGCTGACAAGAGGAAAGAAGCTCTTCCCTGAGCTTCTAAATGAAGTGAAATAAGCTCATCCGTGAGCTTTAAGGCAAGGGGGACAACTACTTCGTCCTTAGAGGGAGTGTTAACTCCTTATATTTATTCATACCTGAGCCACCATACGAGCCAGCGTCGTAGACATACCCGTAAACAGCGCCCTGACCAGTCTTTTTAATGACCTGGCCTCTAACCCATAAGGCATCTGCTCCATCGAATTCGATTCTTGGCTCGTGCCAATTGCCGTCTTCTCCACGATAAGTGTGGTAGATGCGCCCTGTATCATCTTCAATGTACAAAACATGGATGCTTGAGCCATAACCAACGGCATCAGCGCCAGCCTGCTCGGAATCGGCCGCACTGGTTACTACCTTGTGTGTAGTGACCTGTGTCGGCGTTGACAATTCACCAGCGCTGTTCGCGGTTCGTTCCCATAACTCCCCGTTATCGAGTCGGTAAATAATGCTAACCGTCTCAGAATCAGGTAAATAAACCAAAGGCAGGATGCCGCCATTAGACTCGACACTCTTGCCCATGGCAGAGGAAATATTCTGTCGAGGAGTCATTTCACCGCTGGGTAAAATTTGCCGATACCAGGCAGTTCCATCGATGCCGGTATAGGCGAAATGGACCACATCATCTTTACCCAGTGTAACCACCGGCCCTGAAAGTCCCCGGTCATCATTTTTGTCAACGATGACTTCTTTGCCCCATACGCCTTCAGGAGAACGAATTTTGTAGTGCACTTTTTCCAGGCTGCCGTACACACCAACAACGCTGCCATCGGAGCGAACGGCAAGATCGGCTACCTGGGTAGGTGGCTCTGCTGGAGAAGCAAGAAGTTCATCAGTTAAGGCCCAGGTGTCAGGATGATCGGGATGATCTGACGTCCGAAAAACATGCTGAAATACATGCTCGGAGGTTTGGTGGAGCGTATGGATTTGATTGCCGGCCATTGTTTGGGCCACCCCTTCCAGATCACCGGTTTTCGGTCGATTTTCCCCATCTACTTCAAACCAGTTTTCCCCTCCATCCTCGGACTTGACGATCATCATCATATTGTCTGTTTCTGAGGGCTCCATTAGAAAATAAAGATCGCCGTTGGATGCTTCCCAGGGGCCGACCCGAAGTGGTGTTTCGACAAAGGTTCCCCCCAGATGGCCGATTGGGACTTCGGCGGTAATTCTTGGGTTTGCTATGGAGTCCAGTGGCTCGCCAGCTTCGTCAACCAACCGAAAATCAAATGTATCACCAGAAAGATTTTGCTTTGCGCCATCTGAAAAGTAGCGAACAACAATTGGGAACTCCCATTCGCCCTGTGCCTGGGAGGCAGTCCATTCTGGTGTCTCGTCTCCATAGCTGACACCGTGGCCACCAGCAAACGGCAAGTCCGAGTTGTCGATTAGATCTTCAGTAGCCTCACCGTATTCGAACGCCGGGCTGGAGATAATGCTTACTCTTGGTGAATGGGTTTGACCTTCAATTTCAAATCCTTTGAAATCTGAAGTGTTACCTGAGGGCAGATAAATGCCCATCCTGGATTCAGGGATGGGTTGCCCCATATCCGCGCTAAAGACGATCCCCTCTATGAACTCATCCCACTCATACTCGACTTCAATTTCGCTGCCTTGCCGGACAATTTTCACTTCAATCCATTGGTCTGATTTGACACCAGCTGCTTTTGTAGAAATGACCGATTCACTGCCGTCTGTTACTTTTACAATATTAATATCACCATTGGCAGTGGCATCCAGCCTAAAGTGGTTTTGGGCATCTTCATAGCCAAAGACAATACCGGTGCTGTTTCCCTCGGGAAGCCTCATTGAAACTCCATACTCTACAGCCTCCCAGCGAGTATTGTAGCGGGCCAATGCCAGAAGAGGCTGGTTTCCCGATTTTGCACGTAAAAAGGTATCACCATCAATCTCTTCGCTGGTAAATACGTCTCTGCGGCCATTGATAACATCAAATCTGCTATCAACAGCCATCTCAGCGGGCTCAGAAAAGTCAATGGCATAATCCTTAATAGGGTAGGGAAAGTCCTCAGCAGTCAATGGTTTCCACATACCATCGTTGCGCCTGTACTCAAGGCTGTAGGAGTGAGTGCGCGCTGTATCGGATCTGGCTTCAACCTCAAACCGAATGCGAAAGGGGTCATCGACAGTAATGGTGGCATTTTGATTGATGTTAGCAGCCCATCCTGAAGAGGCGTTCAGCGGCAAGGTTTCGTCAGAACGAATACGAAATGCGCTTTGAACAAATCCCTGATTATTAGTTGCATATGATTCGTCTCTGTCAGAATTGGCACATCCACTAATTGTGGCGGCCAATGCCAACAGGGGGATCGCCAGATAAGACTTGCGTGGGTGTTGTTCTGTAGTTGATCTGTGATGTGCTTGGATCATTAGTAAGTTCTCGCTTTATATGGAATTCGATTTGAGTCAATAAGTGGCTATCAGTACCACAGTTGCATTAAATCTATTTGGCGATCATATGGAATAATAATTAAGATAGTATTATATAGGGAATAAAAATTCTATTTTGTCTTGTGAATAGTCGACTAATAGCAATAATCACAAAAGTATTTCGCAAAGACTTTTGTAAACAGGGCTTCCGCCTGCCAGTACGACATTTCCCTTAACCAGGTTTTCCCGGGAGGTTAAATAGGGGAGGTGTTCACCTTGTGCCTCTTTAACCAGTAAAAGCCCGGCGAGTGCGTCCCATGAGCACATATGTGGCTCGAAATATCCTAGTAATCTCCCACTGGCCACCCATGCCAGACTAAGTGCCCCGCTGCCACAACGGTGAAACATGCCATTATTCTCGAGTAACCGGGTTATGGGGCCGATGGTGTCCTCAACCGTTACCCGGTTTGAGTGTCCAATTCCAACTATGCCATTTGCTATGGATGGTTGTTCCGAAGCAGTAATTCGTCGATCGTTCAGGTAGGCGCCGAGCCCATAACCGGCAACAAACATTTCATCGTGTAAGGGGTCGAATACGATACCTACCTTTGTAGTGCAATTTTCGACAAATGACAGTGAGATACACCAGCTTGGAATAGATGAAATAAATGGTTGAGTACCGTCAATTGGATCAATAACCCAGACACTACCCTGCCCGGACAAGACAAAATCATGGCTGGATTCTTCTCCCAGGATCTGGTGTTTCGGGTAGCGCAGATGTAGCTGGTCTGTAATAAACCGTTCCACATTGACGTCCGCTTCAGTCACCATGTCCTGAATTCCTTTGGAAGATACCGTAAGGGAATCCAGGCGCCTGAAGTAATCCAGCGCAATATTACCTGCGTCCCGAATTATTTCTTTGGCTGTACTGAGTTTTTCACCAAGCTGGTCAGACATAAAACGCCTCTGCTAATTAAAGGTATTTGTAAATTGGGGTTGAGCAATCTCTGTGTAAAACGAAGTTTTTGATTGCCGCAGGAGAAGAAACAGAGACGTCGATTTCAGAGAGCTCGGGTAATACATCCAGTATTCTGGTTTCTATATGATCAATTTCATTTTCGTCCCCACACTGGATCAAATAGTGATAAACAATGCGGTCGTCACTTTCGGTAATACTCACCGGGTTGTGTTGGCACGATCCTTTTGCGTTTACCTGGATGACATCTTTACTGTTTATCAGCAATGCCCGGTTGGATTCATTGCTGAGCTGTAGGGGGACTGATGTGAATACATTCAATCGGTTAGACGTACTGTAGTCCATTTCTACCTGGACGACTTTGTCGATATGCCTGGGATGAGTGATGTGATGAGTGGAGCAGGTATCAGCATCTTCGTTGGTACTGCAGGATATGAGCGATGCCGCAGCGATACCTAATATTGCCAGCCGGAAGAAATAACCATTGAAGTTCATGTTTTACTCCGCTTCTTTTACGTTCCACAGGCTCAATGCCAGCAGGACAGAGACAATTGACGCACCCACCCAGAAGAGTATTGGCACAGTAAAATCATAAAAGTGCACTGTTATGTAATCGGTACTGGTGTGGAAAACAACCGAGGTTTCGCTGCGGGTGATAAGGAGCCCGCTAATAAAATCCTGGACCCCGGCACCCAGATAACTGAAGACCCCGATAAACCCCATGGCGGCACCGGCAACTTTTTTTGGGGCTATATCAACAGCAAAAAGCCCACCGAGAGCCGCAAGCAGGCCACTTAACCCAAAGCCATAAACCACCATGGCTGTGCCCAGAATCCAGGGGTCCTTGGGTCCCCAAAAAATGACAAAAAGAGGCGCGAGCTCCATGATGCCAAACAGCAGATTGACGGGGGGACGGCGGGCGTTAAACAACATGTCTGAGCAAAAGCCATAGGCCACACAACCGAGAATGCCCGCTACCGTGTTAAAAAATACAAACAGGTTTGCATCAAACAGGTCGAACCCGCGTATCTCCTGAAGATAGACATTTCCCCAGCTGTTAATGGCGTAGCGGGTGATATACATACTTGCACTGGCCAGGGCGAGAATCCAGATCGACGGGAGCGTCATGATTCGTAATTGGGTTTTGAGTACGCTCTCGCCGGGCGGCTCGACTTTAATGCCGTGATCTTGCTTCCAGTCCGCGATACTGGGTAATCCTTCTGATGCGGGACGGTCGGGGAGGAATTTCAACGCGAGAAGTGCTGCGCCAACCACGATAAATGCAGGAATCCAGAATCCCCATTGCCAGTCCAGTCCCAGACCTTTTGGGGCAGCGGCCACCAGAAAAGCAATTCCCAGATAGGTGAGCCCTTCGCCGATGGAATGTGCGGTACTCCAGATTCCATAGTAGCGCCCACGTTCCCGGTTGCTGTACCAATTTGTCAGGGAAACCACGCTGGCAGGCGCCCCAAAGCCCTGGCACCAACCGTTTAGGGCCCAAAGTATGGCTGATAACCAAACCAGGTCTGAAAAACCCATTCCAAAATTTGCCAGTGCCGAGAGAAACAGGCCGGTCGCAAAAAACCTACCCACGTGGGCATGATCGGCAAGGAACCCGTTTGTGAATTTCCCGAGTGCATACGCGTAAAGCAGGGTTGAACCAATCAGCCCGAGCTCAAGTGGTGTAAAAATCCCCGCATCCATCAAAGGTTTTTTGACTACATTCAATGCCAGGCGGCACACATATCCCAAGCCGTAACAAAGAGTAATCAAAAGCATGACGTTACGCCGAAAATACTGGTACCGCTCCCTGATAATTGACGGGTCTTCGATCCTGGGCTTATCCGGCGACCTGGCAAAAAACTTTAGCAGTGCTGTCATCATAATCAGGCCCTGTGTTTCGAAAAGACGTAGTTGCAATAACGACTATTCTGTTTGTTAAAGGCAAAAAAACCCGGAGTCATACCAAAAGCAAATTTCATCTGGACCAGGGGTAATTGATAAGTGCACGCCTTAAGAATGAAGGCCACCACGAGACCCTGACTATGGAACAGGTAATACTCAATTTCTTATAAATTTCTATTTGTCCAAAATCAGCCAGGGCGGTCTTTGTTTCAGGATTATTGATCCGTAACGATGAAATTACGGGCACAAGATAGAATAAATATTTCGATAAATCAATATATAGAATAAATTATTTTTGTGTTGGGATTGGCAGTGGAATGATTCACTGCAAAATCAGGCTTTATTCGGATTAGAACTATCGACAGGGATTAAAGAAGAAATTACTGATCCCCAAATAGCGGACGTTCAATATGCATAATTTTTTTCTGCACATAAACACTTGCCCGGCTGGTGGCAGGCAAGGAATCCGCATAATTTCAGGGGAAGGGCGGTTGGTATAAGGTTTTTAGGAAGGGATGTGCCCGACCGGGTATTTATAGGCGTACTGGTTGACCGGTTTCCAGAGACTTCAACGCAGCATCTGCCAGTAGCAGGGCTTGTCTGCCATCATCGCCATTGGTCAGTGGAGAGGCTTTTCCCTGAAGTACCAACCGGAAGTGCTGCATCTCACTGCGGTAGGCTTCGGCGTAACGTTCCATAAAAAAATGTTCCGGATTGTCTTCCATAACACCCTCTTTTTTGTAGTGGGCCACCCGGGTCGGTGTTTCATTGTCGGCTTTCATCATTCCTTCAGACCCAAATACTTCAATTCTTTGGTCATAGCCATAGACCGCCCGGCGACTATTGCCAATTTGGCACAAAATACCGGATGGGGTTTTTAGTGTGACAACAGCGGTATCAACATCACCTAAACGTTCTATTTCCGGGTCCACATGACAGCTCGCTTCAGCATAGACCAGATTGGGCTCTTCCCCCATTAGCCATCGCGCCATATCAAAATCGTGGATCATCATGTCGCGAAACAGGCCCCCGGAAACCTTAATGTATTCATTAGGTGGTGGAGATGGGTCGCGACTGGTAATACTTACCATTTCCAGCTTTCCGATCAATTGTTCGGAAACAGCGTTTCTGAGCCGCTCAAAATGTTTGTCATAGCGACGGTTAAAGCCGGTCATTAAATGAACGCCACTCTTGCTAATGACTTCCAGGCACTGGTTTACTTTGGCAATGTCGAGATCAATGGGTTTCTCACAGAAAATGTGTTTTCCGGCTTTTGCTGAAGCAATAATCAGGTCGGCATGGGTATGAGTTGCACTGGCTATAACCACCCCGTGTACAAGCGAGTCTGCCAGGACCGTCTCAAGATCGGCCACCTCGGCTCCTACCTTGTCGGCAAGCGTTTTAGCTGCCTGTTCATTGGTGTCGACAATGTACCGAACCTGGACGCCGGGACAGTTATGCGCGTTAATCGTGTGCACTGAGCCGATACGCCCAGCGCCAAAAATACATAGATTGATCATTCAGAAACTCCTGCCAATATTTCCATGCCAAATCCCGTTAAAGACAATAGCATGAGAGGTTTTAATTAATTATGAATAAAAAAATCCATAAATCAATATAAGGGAATAAAAATACCAAATAAGGTGGACTGTTACGTCTTTGAATTAGGATTTCCAAGTGCAGTCATGGTTATAATAAGTAGTTTATTGCTGATTAAACCTACATGGGGACCCTAATGTACGAACGCAGTGAAACTACCGAGTATGAAAAATTGCGCCAGGAGATTACCTCCAAATACGATTCGCTTAGCAAGCGGCTGAAGCAAATAGCTGATTTTGCCTGGGCGCATCCAACCGAAATGGCGATGGATACCATTGCGGTCATTGCCAAGCGGGCGCAAGTGCAGCCTTCTGCGATCATTCGATTTGCTAAGGCTTTCGGTTTTTCAGGCTTTAGCGAAATGCAGAGAACATTTCAGGCCCATGTAGCAGAGCGATCTGCCAGCTACATTGAAAGGGTCCAGGAAGTTGACCCCAAAAAAGTTCTCAGCCAGTCAGGCCTGGTGGCTGGACTGCTTCACCAGTATGTAGAGGCGAATATATTGACACTCAAGCAGTTGAAGGAAGAGGCCAATGGTGAAGTCCTTGAACGTGCGCGTGACATATTGCTCTCAGCCGACCGGATTTTCATTATGGCCCAACGACGGTCTTTGCCGATCGCCAGTTACATGACTTACGCTCTCAGCCATGCCGGGGCACGAGTTACTTTGCTGGATGGGGCCGGGGGCATGCTTAACGAACAGACCGGTGCCATTACCGAAAGAGATGCGTTGTTGGCAGTGAGTTTTAGCCCTTATTCAGAGGACACCAAGAAAGTAACCAGTGATGCTTTTGAAGCCGGTGTTCCTGTCGTGACGATTACTGACAGTGCTTTTAGTCCGCTGAACAAAATCAGCTCTGTTTGTCTTGAGGTTCAGGATGCCGAAGTGCATTCGTTCCGGTCGTTGTCAGCATCCATGTGTCTGGCCCAGGCGTTGGCGACTTCCCTGGCATTTCATGTCTAGCGCTGGCTTTCTGTAGTTATTTATCCTGGTACTGCTCATACATATGGTAAGCGCGGTAGAGGTGGTTGTACATGGATTTTTCCGCCGCTTCACAATCCCGGGCTTCAATGGCCTGGTAAATCGCCATGTGTTCCTCATTAACCTTGTTTAGATATGCTTCAGTAGCGAACTGGTCAACCTTGTGTTCAAGTATCTGTTCGCGAGGAATGATGTTTTTATTCATCTGGTCATAGAACTTGACGAAATAAACGTTCTTGGTGGCCCTGGCGACGGCGCAGTGAAAATCCAGGTCTTCTTTTCTTGCCAGTTCCTTCGCTTTTATCGCCTGGGTAAATTTCTCCAGACAGGAAAGCATCTGGGCCAGATCTTTTTCGTCCCTCCTAAGTGCCGCTAACTCTGCTGCCTTTACCTCGATACTCATTCGCAACTCAAGAATGCAAAGAATATCTTCGACTGTCTTGGGTGTAATATCACTGGCAAAAAAAGTTTCCATCGGACGGCTGGAAATCACTGTGGTACCCACGCCTTGCCGGGTATCCACAAGGCCTATGGACTTGAGCTTGGCAATGGATTCGCGAATGACGGTTCGGCTGACACCAAACATGTCGCACAGTGCCGTTTCCGTAGGCAGTTTGCTGTCTACGGCAATTTTGCCACTGCAAATCATGGCCTCCAGTTGACCGGATACATATGAGGACAGGCTGCCAGATTGTTTCAGCGGCTCTATGTGTAATCCGGCATTGTCAGTCTGTGATTTTTTCATAACCTCTGTGCGTCCCGGATAGCCCGTAAATGTCTAATCGATATGAAAAAACTCAGCGCACCAACGCCGGTTTTTTACTATCAAATTGCCAGCCGGGGATCAGGTATTGCATCGCCATGGCATCATCCCGTCCGGATAGGCTTAGGGAGTTGTACAGTTTGTTGGCCTCCAGTAATTTTTCCTGGTCAATCTGGATGCCCAGTCCGGGTTTGTTCGGTACCGGGATCTTACCCTCGCGTATCTTAAGTGGCTCTTTGGTTAATCGCTGGCCATCCTGCCAGATCCAGTGCGTATCAATGGCGGTGATGTCGCCCGGACATGCAGCAGCGACATGCGTCATCATGGCCAGTGAGATATCGAAGTGATTGTTGGAATGTGATCCCCAGGTCATACCCCATTCGTTACAGAGTTCGCCGACGGCAACAGCTCCCTGCATTGTCCAGAAGTGACAATCGGCCAGCGGGATGTCGACCGAGTTTAACCTGACGGCTTCTTTCAGCTGTTTCCAGTCGGTAGCAATCATGTTTGTCGCGGTTTTAAGACCGGTCTCTGCCTTGAAGCGCGACATGGTTTCCCGACCCGACCAGCTGCCTTCCTGGCCGCAGGGGTCTTCGGCATAGCTGAGGATATGCTTGATGGGTTCGACATAATCGATTGCCTGTTCCAGCAACCAGGCGCCGTTCGGGTCCAGGGTAAGGCGCGCTTTGGGAAAGGCCTCATTCAGGGCAATAATGCATTCGGCCTCCTGATGGCCATCCAGCACGCCGCCCTTGAGTTTGAAGTCTTTAAATCCATATCGCCCATAAGCGGCCTGGGCCTGACGGGCAATGGTTTCCGGGGTCAGTGCTTCCAGGTCGCGCACCTGGTCCCAATCGTCCACAGGCGACGCTGTTTGCGGGTAGGGGAGGTCAGTTTTCCCGGCATCGCCAACGAAAAACAGATAGCCCAGGGCTTCCACTTCGCTGCGTTGCTGGCCTCGCTGGCCCAGCAATGCGGCTACCGGCAATTGCATGACCTGTCCAGCCAGATCCAGCAGTGCCGATTCAATGCCGGTAATGACATGAACGGCCACGCGCAAATCAAAAGTCTGGTTGCCTCTTACGTCGCCTTCGCCACCGGAAATAGCCGTACTTACCTGGTTAACGATCGCTTTGTAGTCGCCCACGGATTGGCCTTCGATCAGGGTTTTGCAGCGCTCCAGTGTCTGGATGATTCTGTCGGTTGCCGGAATTTCTCCCAGACCAATATTGCCATCGTTGTCTTCAAGCATGACCACTACCCGGATAAACCAGGGGGCGTGACCGCCACTCAGATTCAACAGGAAACGGTCGAAACCAGCGACCGGGATAACGGACATTTTGGTTATGCGGGTAAACATCATTTGCTTCCGGTTACTGGCTATTTTTCTTGATCAGTTTGGCCAACTGCGATTTATGTTCGGCAGAAGGGTCAACCAGAGGAGCACGAACCCCACCGGCAGGAATTCCCATGATGTCGGCACCGGCCTTAATCAGGCTGACGGCATAACCGGATTTTTTGTCGCGCAAACGGCAAAACGGGATAAAAAAGTCCTGAATAATGGCGGTGACTGTTTTTTGGTCACCACTGCGCAAGGCCTTGTAAAAGCGTTGTGTCATCTCGGGCATAAAATTGAAAACAGCAGAGGAGTAGGTGTTAACACCGATAGACAGATAGGCTTCGGCAAAAATTTCTGCTGTAGGTACACCGCCGATATAAACCAGGCGGTCACCGATGGATTTAATGGTGTCGTTAAGTGCGGCGATATTGCCTACACCATCTTTCAGGCCGATCAGGTTGGGACAGTCCTCAGCCAGTTCGGAAAGAGACTGGGTATTGAGAATCCCGTTGCCGCGGTTGTAGTAGACCACTTGCAGTGAGGTGCTATTGATTACTGCCCTGGCGTATTGGCACAGCCCGTCAGCCGGGCTTTCGGTCAGGTAGGGGGGCATGAGCAAAATACCATCAACACCCGCTTTTTCAGCAATCTGGCAATAGTTTTGAGCGGCGGGAATACTCATGCCTGCACTGGCAAAAACAGGAATGCGTCCATCGACTACGGTTACGGCAATGTCGACGATCTGTCGGTATTCGTCTGTGGAAAGCGAGAAGAATTCCCCGGTTCCCCCGGCGACAAAAATGGCGGATACGCCTGACTGGACGAATTTCTCGATACGGTTTTTGTAAGTTTCGGGGGAGAACCGACCGCTTTCGTCAAAGTCTGTGACGGGAAAGGACAGCAAGCCATAACTTAAGGATTCCCGGATAGAGGCAACAGTTTGTTTCACAATAGTCTCCTAACTATAAATGTCTTCAATGAGTGGTTCATAAGGGCTGCGTGTGGCAGCCGTGCAACTATGAAATCACTCTGTTTTTATACTTGTGGCTAAGGCTGTAAACCACGCAGATACCCGCCAGTACCAGAAATGCCAGGCTGATGGGGCGTTCCAAAAAAGTGAACCAGCTACCCTCAGATAACAGGAGGGCGCGACGTAAATTGGCCTCGGCGATGGGTCCCAGGATTAGTCCCAGGATAACGGGCGCTGTGCCAAAGCCAAAGCGATTGAGAAAGTAGCCGAGAACGCCAAAACCAATCATTAAATAGATATTGAAAATGTCATTGTCGACGGCGTAAACACCCAGGACACAAAACACCAGGATGAGCGCCATCAACAGTTTTTTCGGCATATTCAGCACTTTGACAAAAACGCCTATTCCTAGCCACTGGAACAGCAACATAAAGATATTGGCGATTAAAAAGGCGATAAACAGACCGTAGATAATAGGCCCTTGCTCGGCAAACAATGTGGGTCCGGGTTGAATACCCTGAATCATTAAACCACCCAGCAAAACTGCCGTAGCGGCTTCCCCGGGAATGCCCAGTGTCAACATGGGAATCAGGGACCCGCCTGTCAGGGCATTGTTGGTGGATTCTGTGGCGACAATACCTTCCGGATGTCCCGTGCCAAATTTCTCTGGCGTTTTCGACATTTTTTTAGCCTGGTCATAGGCCAGGAATGAAGCAATGCTGCCCCCGGCACCGGGTATCGCCCCCACAACAACACCAATACAGGAACTGGACAAGAGAATTTTCCAGGAGCGAAAGACCTCTCGCCATCTTGGGATGGCCCTGTCGGACAAATGCTTTTGCAGCCGAACCTGTCCCTTTTTGAGATAGGCTATGGCATCTTCGATAACTTGGGAAACGGCAAACAAACCGATAAGAGCGGGTAACAGATTGATTCCCGACATAAGGGATGGCTGACCAAAAGTAAAACGCTGGACGCCTTCTATGGGATCTGCCCCAACCATGGCGAGCAACAACCCGATCAATCCGGCAATGAGACCCTTGACCAGTGTTTTGGCAATCGAGGTGATAATCACCAGGCCAAACACACTGAGGGTGAAGTATTCCGCTGGGCCGAATTTCAGGGCAAACATGGCAATGGGTGGTGCCAACAGGCTCAACACGAAAGCACTAAACACACCACCGATAAAAGAACTGACAATGGCAATACCCAATGCTCGTCCCGCCTGACCGTTGCGTGACATCGGGAAGGCATCCAGGGTGGTGGCCACTGATGATGGTGTGCCCGGTATATTGAGCAGGGCAGCGGGAATGGAGCCGCCCGAAATTGCACCGCACAAGATGCCCAGCAGCATGCCAATACCCATGACAGGAGGCATTCCGAAGGTCAGCGGTAATAACAGCGCTATGGCCATTGCTGCGGTCAGGCCAGGCAAGGCACCCATCAGCAGGCCAAGGGCGGTACCCATGGCAATCGCGATAAGGGTTTTGAACTCAAAAACCAGACCCAGGGCGTCCATATATTCTGTAAACATTCCGGATTACCTCAAAGCGTTGGCAGGACGAGTTCAAACCCGAGGCTGAACAAATAAAAGACAGCGAAGGAAAACAGGACGGCAAATGAAACCACCTTTATAGCCGGGAATAGCAGGCCGGAAACTGACTGCTGGCCAGACAGGAAGGTAAGCGTGGCGATAACTGTCACAATAAAAATGGACGTTGATAATACATATCCGGCCGGCTCAAGCAGAAGTGCATAAAGGACAAGTTCCGTAACCAGTAAAAAGCCGGTAACTATAGAAAGCATGGAAAACGGCTCGACATGGTCGGCTTCAGAAGATTGTTTGAGTTGCCAGCTTTTCCTGAATACATCGGCCAGGTTGACCAGGGTTAAAACAATAATTCCCCAGGTCACGAGTTCAGGAAAACTCGCTGGCGTTAATATGCTGCCTGAGTAACCGCCGCCAATATCATTTAGCGGAATTAGTGCGGCAACCGCCAGGGCGATAATCACCAGACACCAGATAATTTCCCCAATATATCGCTGCATTCGATTACGACCCCTTACTTGACCGATTCAACTATTGGCAAGATGATTTTTTCAGTTGTTTGAATAAAGTCTTCGAGCTCTTCACCAAAAAGAGGTTTCACTTCCATTCTGGAATCTTCAATGGTCTTAATAAAACGGGGATCCTGCACGGCAGTTTTTATGGCAGATACATAGGCCGCTTTTACTTCTGGTGGCAGACCTTTGGGTGCAGATACGCCACGCCACTGTTCCAGCTCAAGATCGTATCCAAGTTCCTTTAGTGTTGGTGTATCGGGCAAAAAAACCGATCGTTCACTACCCGTGCTCACGATGGGCGTCAGCTTGCCCGCATCAACTGCGGAGAATATTTCTGCCGGGTTAAGTACCACAGCATCTATATGGCCGCCCATCGCCGAAGAAACAGCAGGTATTCCGCCTCCGTAGGGAATAAACAGAAACTCCATTCCCAGTGCATTGGCAATGGCGTGTGATGTGATGTGAGTGGAGGAGCCAACGCCTGCAAAGCCGACGGAAAGTTTTTTATTGTTCTCTTCCAGATCCTGTCTGAGGGATGCCAGGTCTGTCCAGGCATCATTTTTCCTGACAGCCAATATGTAGGGCATCAAAGCTACTACGGCCAGGTGATCGAAATCCTCATTAACAAATGGCGCATTACTAAAACTGCTGAGGGTGAAAATGGCATTGTTCGTCGTCGTGATGCTGTAGCCATCGGGTTCAGCCCTGACCAGGCGGTTGTAGCCTACGGCGCCGCCACCACCTGCGATATTGCGAATAACAATGGTTTCGCCCAGGGCATTTTCCAGCGAAGGTTGCAAAGACCTGACCAGGTTGTCTGATCCTCCACCAGGAGAGTAGGGGACGATAAAATCAATATTCCTGTTTGGGAATTCCTCCTGGCCAAATGCGTTTGTCGATGCAAGCATGACAACGCTGCAGACGCTCACAATAGCTCGTACAGGAAATTTAAAGGACAGCAATAGTTTTACGCATGACAGTCTGATCATATAGGCAGCCAGCTGGTTTTTGTTATTTGCGGTTCAAACATAATACATCATACAACTGGGCGGGCAAATAGATTATCTTGCTGGCGAAACAAACGCTTGCCTGCTTGAGACTGCGACTTAAGTGTCTGGTTAATGGAATCGACGTTTGTCAGATTCAGGGAATGTGGCTTTGTCGTTGGGTGTTTCTAACCGTTGATAGAGGGTCTTGGCTGTGGCAGGTGATGCTGACAGATTGACATTTTGGCACCAGTTATTGCCATTGACCATCTGGGTGGGCTCTTCGAGGCTGTCGATGTATTCAGACACATCGGACTGGTTCAGCATGACCTGCAACATATAGCGGGTACGTGCCTTGACGCCCGGATCGCCAATGCGTCCCCGTTGTCCCCAGCGGACGGGATAATCGACACAAAAATTTGAGGCTGTGGAGGGGCGATCAATATAGGCAATATCGCGGTCGATACCGAAGTGGTATTTCATCATGACTTCTTCCAGCAACATGGCCAGATCTTCGTATTGATTGCTGTAGGCATAGTCATCATTGGCCACATCGACACTGAATTCCGCGGCGACGTCTTCAGGGGTAAGTTCCAAAATGGCGTCAGATGCGGTAACTCCCTGAAACAGTACTTCTGCTACATCGCCCAGCAAATCAGAGGTTAACGGGCTGAAATTAACCAAGGCGCTGGATACTCTCGAGGAGGCCAGGCGATCGCCCTCGGCGACAATGCTGTTGCTGTTGTTTAACGATCCAAAGCTGGATCTGGGGAAGAAGTCATTGGCATGGCCCAGCTCATGAAACAGTAGCGAGGATAGCGGCTCAACCAGGTCATCAAGATTGCGCTCTTCAGTGCCGTCCAGGCTGTAGGAGCGCCAGGCGTAATCGTTGCCGCGGACATATCGGGCCAGGGTAATAAACTGAAGTTCATCACCAAACCCGGATCGGAAGTCCGGCGCGGTATCAATATGTGCTTTTTCTGTGTTACTGAGCCAGAAAAATGCCGCATCCAGATACATGGCACCGGTTTGTGTTGTGTAAAAGGAGGGACGAATATCCGCGCTGATCACCACGCCTGTGAGGCTGCCCATGAGCTGTAGCAAATCATCCGGTAGCAGTGGCAGAAGTGCTTCCCAGCGGTTGGCCATCCAGGGGTGCGATACGAGCGTTTTCTCCAGAATGGCTTCAGGTGTAATGGTGCTGTTGTTTTGACCAATGAGCGGGATGGTGTTTAGCGTGCATGACGTGGACTCGTTGTCCGGGTTCAAACAGGCATTCAGATCGGCAGCATAGGGGGAACCGCTGTCAACGAGCATGAGTGTGTCGTCGGGCACTTCATCGGTATTATTCCGGCCGGGATTATTATTTCCACCGCCTGTGTTGTTATTGCTTCCACTACCGCCGCCGCTGCCACCACAACCTGCGAGGCACAGGGCGAGAAACAGGGTCAGGCAAATTCGCATGGCTAATCCGGCTTGCGTGCTACCAGCGTAGCCCTGAGAGGGGCAGGGTAGCCTTCAATGGTCTTGCTGTGATCATTGGGGTTGAGGAAATCAGGCAGGGATTCAAATTGCATCCATTCAGTGGGACGCTGTTCCTCGACAGTTGTTGCGGTTTCATCGGCGATGGAAATATCCCGAAAACCAATTCGATGAAGCCAAATGGCAAGCATTTTTGAGCTTGGTATAAACCAGACGTTGCGCATTTTGGCATATCGACCCTCGGGGATCAGACATTGTTGTTCATTGCCTTCAACAACGAGTGTTTCCAGAATCAGTTGACCGCCGGGCTTTAACGCATCGCGAAGTTCATAGAGGTGATCCAGCGGCGACTTTCGATGATATAACACTCCCATGGAAAAAACCGAGTCAAATGTTTGCAGTGGGCGGGGGATATCTTCCATGGCACAGGGAACCAGGTGTACTGGCTGTTCAGGCATCAGTTTTTTTAGCATTTCAAACTGAACAGAAAAGCGGGGAGAGGGGTCCACACCAATCACCCGTCTGGCACCCAGGCCGAGCATGCGCCACATGTGGTAGCCGTTGCCGCAGCCCACATCCAGCACCAGTTTGCTCTCCAGGGAATCTATACGGGGGTGAACACGATCCCATTTCCAGTCAGAGCGCCATTCAGTATCCAGATGTATATCACAGATGTCATAGGGCCCTTTACGCCAGGGGTGCAAGCCCTTGAGTGCTTTTTTTAGTTGCTCGCGCTGGGCATCGTTGATGGAGGTCGATCCCAGTCTGACTTGTTCTTTTAGCTCAATCTGGTCTATTGGTATTTCAGGAATCGCATTCAGGTGGTCCAGCCAACCGGGCAGGTCGCCATAACGCTTGAAAGACAACCCCCTGCTGAACTGTTTCGGCAGCACTTTTGCCCAGGATTCCATGTTATTGCTTGCCATCCAGTCTTCCAGCTGGTCAAAGCCAAATTGTTGGTAGAGATTGCTCATAGTTGGTTATAGCCGGGCTACAGGTTAAGGCAGGCTTTGCTATAGAATGGCCCGGCATTCTACTGAAGCTAGTGAGAAACGCCTATGTCCGTTACACCGGATCAGGAACTGGTCTCCATTCTGGACCGAATTGCGATATTTGGTGGTTTGGAACTGGGGCAGCAGCAAAAGCTGTTGCAGTTAATGGATGAAAAAGCCTTTGCCGATAAGGAAGTCATTTTCCGCAAGGGCGAGAGTGCCAGCTGTATTTATGTGGTTGTTGAAGGCAAGGTGGCGCTGGATTTTGAGCAGGATGATCATCCACTGTCCGAGTTGCGATTGCACCCTGGCGCCTGTTTTGGTGAGACTTCGGTCATTGGAGTTCAGCCCCATGCGGCAACCGCTCGTGCCGAGGGAAAAACCCGGGTGCTGGCCTTTTCCAGTGCCAGCTTGTTCCAGCTTTATGAAACAGACTTGCCGCTATTTGCTTCAGTCATCCTGAATTTTGCGCGGGAAGCCAGCCGACGTTTACACGCAACGGATGAGCTGTTTTTGCATACCAGTAAAATGCAGGACTTAAAAAAGAAGGGCTTTTCCGGTTTCTAGATTTCATCCTGACCCAAATTTGGTTACTTTACCCCTGTGGTCGATAGAGCTTTTGGAGCACTGATTCCTTGAATATTTGTATTTTGCAAAACGTTCCCTTTGAAGGTGCGGGAACCATCCTCCCGTATTTTGAGCAACGCGAGGGGGAAGACGAACAACGACAGGTGCACCATATAGAGATCGTTCATCTCTATCGGGAATATCAGTTGCCGAACCCTGAAGAGGTCGACCTCCTGGTTATCATGGGAGGGCCGATGTCCGTGCATGATGAACAGAAACATCCCTATCTGGCTGAGGTGAAGCCCTTTATTCGCCAGGTAATTGACGAAGGCAAATGGGTGTTGGGTATCTGTCTGGGGGCGCAACTGGTTGCCGAAGCACTTGGTGCCGAGGTCGAGCCCAATCCGGAAAAAGAGATCGGCTGGTTTCCCGTCACCCAGACTGGCCAGGACAGCTGGCTAGCAGATCTTCTTCCCTGTGAGTTCACCTGCCTGCACTGGCATGGCGATACTTTTGACATTCCACAGGGCGCCACACACGTGGCCCGCAGCGAGGCTTGCGAACACCAGGCTTTTGTCTGGAATAACCGGGTGATCGGTTTGCAGTTCCATCTGGAATTTACGCCCCAGTCGACCAAAAACCTGATCGAGCGCAGTCAGCATGAGCTGGTTGATGCTCCCTGGATTCAGTCTGAGTCAGATATGCTGGCAGACCACGAACGGTTTGAGCACGCAAACCGACTAATGGCAGGGGTTTTAAGGCACATTGAGTCCGAGATTGAATTTGAACTGCACTCTCAGTTGGCTGAAGACTGTCACCTTCTGGGTGATTTACCCTGTTCCAGGGTGCTATTGCATAAAAACGCGCTGATTCCCTGGTTTATTCTGGTACCCAGGGGAGAATATCGGGATCTGGATGATATGCCACCGCAACGACGAAACAGGTTGCTGGCCGAGTCAGATAAATTCGCCCAGTTACTGCGCGAGGAGTTTGGTGCCACAAAAATTAATATCGGGGCGCTGGGTAATATGGTGCCCCAGCTTCATCTGCATGTCATAGGTCGTCACGTAGAAGATCCCTGCTGGCCTAATCCGGTTTGGGGAAACCTCAAAGAATCCGCCGAGTGGGCAGAGGCCGAGGTCGAACGCCTGCGCTCCCTGATCCTGATTTAAGTATGTGACTCACCTGTGATACCGGAAACAATCAAACAGGAGATTCAGGGTTCATATAGCAAGTTCCTTGAATCTACCGGCTTCTCACCCAGGCCAACGCAAAAACACATGATTGCCGCTATTGCCCGGCAGTTAATGCATTCGCGCCCGCTGGAGAAGATTCTTGCGGTTGAGGCGGGCACCGGGACCGGAAAAACACTGGCGTATTTATTGGCAGCCGTGCCTGTTGCCCGGGAAACCGGCAAAACCCTGGTGATCTCCACAGGCACCATTGCATTGCAGGAGCAGTTGGTGAACAAGGATATCCCCGATGCGATCTCCAAGGCCGGACTTTCTTTTGGGTATCAACTGGTAAAGGGGCGGGGGCGTTACCTCTGCCAGCTAAAACTGGAAAATATTCTGGCAACCGACAGTAATGCCGATCAAATGAGCATGTATCTGGAAGGGGATACCCAGGTATTTAGCGCCGACCGGTTAAAACTTTATCAGTCCATGGAACATGCCCTGGCGCACAGTGAATGGGATGGCGACAGGGATAACTGGGATGACGCCATCGCTGAAGATGACTGGCGCCCGCTGACCAGTGACCGTTATCAGTGCATTGGACGCTCTTGTGAATACGTCAACCAGTGCGCATTTTTTTCTGCCCGCAACCAGCTGGACGAATCTCTGGTACTGGTGGCAAACCATGATCTGGTGCTGTCAGACCTGGCCCTGGGCGGTGGGGCCATACTTCCGCCGGTGGAAGACTGCATCTATATCTTTGATGAAGCCCACCATCTTGGCGAAAAAGCACGCAAACATTTTGCTGCCCGCTTTCGTTTGGGTACAGCAGTAGCCAATCTGGAACAAATGGCGGAAATGTTGCCCCGGCTAAAAAACGAGGCGGGTACCATAAAGGGAGTCTCCTCGGCAGCGGATGAAATCCAGGCCCAGGTAGTTAAGTTGATAGAACAACTCGCACCAGTTCGTAACTGTCTGGCGCAAGAAATGGCCTCCGTGGATATCGAAGCTCGCAACTTTGGGCCAGTACGTATGGAAAAACGCTACGCCAACGGGGTGCTGCCACCGGAATTGCAGGACATCGCAAAATCGGTGTCCACAACATTTACCCGAATAACCGGACGACTTGAGCTGGTTTCGGATGCACTCAAGCCCCGCGATAGCGACGAGGCTGAAGATCCGGGTAATACACAGGCCAGATCGGCGTGGTTTCCTGTGATTGGTCAATGGCTGGCCAGAATAGAAGGTGCCGCCGCACTATGGATAAATTATGGAATTCAGGGCGAGTCGATCGCGGATTACGCTCGCTGGATTCGTTTGCACGAAACCGCTGACGATTACGAACTGTTCGCCAGTCCAATTGTGGCGGGTGATATGCTTTATGAGCAGGTGTGGAGTCGTGCGGCGGGTGCGGTGCTCACCTCGGCCACATTGACAGCCCTGGGCTCATTTGACCGCCTGAAACTGAGATCCGGACTGGATGAAGATACCGCCTGCCTGATGTTGCCCAGTCCCTTTGACTATGCTAATAAATCCGAGCTTTATATTCCTCGAGACGCAGCTGATCCCAAGGATCCCTATGCTCACGATGCCTGGTTAATTGAGCACATTCCGGACATTCTCGATCCAGCTATGGGCAACCTGGTGTTGTTTACCAGTGCCCGCCAAATGGACGAAGTGTACGACCACCTGGATGACGATTGGCAGAAGCGGATACTGGTTCAGGGAAGTCGCAGCAAGCAGCGTTTGATTGATCTGCATAAAAAACGTATCGACGAGGGCGTAGGCAACACCATATTTGGTCTGGCGAGCTTTGCCGAGGGAATCGATTTGCCTGGCAAATATTGTGAGCATGTCCTTATTGCCAAAATCCCTTTTGGTGTGCCGGATGAACCCGAAGAAGAGGCCTTTGCCGAGTGGGTGGAAGCACGGGGAGGTAACAGTTTTCGGGACATCAGCCTGGCGGACGCGTCACTGCGGCTGGTTCAGGCTGTCGGACGGTTATTGCGGTCGGAATCGGATTCAGGGAAGGTGACCATAACCGACAATCGCCTGTTGACCAAATCCTATGGAAGACAGCTATTGGCTGCACTTCCACCCATGCCCATCAGGGAAGCTGCCGAAGTAGGGACAAGCCACAAAGAAGCGAATTGCTAATACCAGTACATTTATCAAAGCGTTTCCCCGCCAATTGGACAGGCCCTGAGGCCGCATTGATACATGTTGATTGAAATTGATGTAAGTTGACTTAAATTGATGTAGGGTGGTCCGGTATAGGAAAAACCGGTAAAAATAAAAATGTTTAGAAAACACCGCTCTTCACTACTGGCTACACTGCTGGTTACCTTTCAGATTTTTGCAATGTCCGGCTGCGCCCGGGAAGATCTTGGCGATCTTCAATCCAGTGACGCATCTCTCGCTCAGGCGCACTCCCTCACAGTAGGTGAAGGGTTTATTAATCCTCTCGGATATCACGACGCCACCCCCAGGTTTTCCTGGAAACTGCCCGATGGGGTCAAGCATCAAACGGCTTACCGTATAGAGACGAGCAGTGGTGCTGCTACCTGGAATAGCGGCTGGGTGGAATCAGACCAGTCCGTTCTGGTGCCTTATGGAGGTGAGCCCCTGCAGTCGCGCCAGTCGCTTGAATGGCGGGTGCAGTTTAAGGATGAAGCGGGCAATACCTCGATCTGGAGTGACATGGCAACCGTTGAGCTGGGATTGCTTTCCAAGAATGATTGGTCGGCCAATTGGATTCGCCCTGCAGCAGATATGCCTGATGATGTTGAAAAAGTCTCTCTATTGCAACGCGGGTTTGAACTGGATGGCCCCATCAAAAAAGCCCGTTTGTATGTGACTGCACGGGGACTTTTTGAAGTTAGCCTGAATGGTGAAAAAGTCGGTAATGACCATTTTGCCAATGGCTTTACGTCCTATTCCAACCGTCTTGATTCGCTGACGTATGATGTGACCAACCAATTGCGACAGGGCAATAATTCACTGGATGCGCTACTTGCCTATGGGTGGTATGCCGGGCGTTTTGGCTGGAGTGGACAACGGCAAAATTATGGCGACTATCCCGAGCTTCTTTTGCAGTTGGAAGTTACTTATGAAGATGGGCGTCTGGAAAAGATTATTTCCGATGAGAACTGGCGATCGTCCACAGATGGCCCCATTTTGTCTTCCAGTATTTACGATGGCGAACATGTGGATGCCCGCAAGGACTGGAGTGAATGGGGAGGCGTAATCGCCGAGGCTGATCCGGGTTCTGCCCGGATTGTTCCCAAGCCGTTTGCCCCGGTCCGGGAAACCCAGTACATACCTGTCAAAGAGATTATTGAGCAGGATGATGGTCGATATATCTTTGATCTTGGCCAGAATATGGTCGGCTGGGCCAAACTCAGTATTCCTGTGGCAGAAGACCAAACCACCACCGTTCGCTTTGCAGAAATGCTCAACCCTGACGGTACCATGCACACGGATAATTACCGGACAGCCAAATCGACGGACTCCTACACGGCGGCAGAGGACGGTATTGTTGAATGGGAGCCCAAATTTACCTTTCATGGATTCCGCTATGTGGAACTTGCCGGTCTTCCCGAAGACGTCACTCCACAGAAAGACTGGATCACCGGTGTTGTGCTGCACTCCGATCTTGATAAAACCGGCCATTTTGAATCATCGCACGCCAAGCTGAACCATTTGCAGCGCAATATCACCTGGGGCCAGCGTGGTAACTTCCTGGATATTCCCACCGACTGTCCGCAGCGTGATGAACGCGCCGGCTGGACGGGCGACGCCCAGGTATTTGTTCCCACTTCCATGTTTAATTACGACAGTCATGCATTTTGGAAAAGCTGGCTGACTTCCATGCGTGATGACCAAATGGAAAACGGCAATATCCCCGATATTGTCCCGGATATTCTGGGCAAAGGGGGAAGTCCTGGCTGGGTTGATGCGGCTACCTTTATTCCGTGGGAGGTCTACCTGCGTACTGGTGATACGGAGGTCCTCGCCGAAAACTATGACATGATGGAAGGTCTGGTGAACTGGTATCAAAGCCAACTGGTTAACGGGTTAATGCCAGATATCCGGGGCTATGGTGACTGGCTACAGCCTTATTCATCGAATGACCGGTTCGGCGATACTCCCCACTCAATACTCGGATTGGCCTTCTATGGCCGCAGCACCCAGGTAATGGCTGAAGTTGCCAGGATTTTGGGTAAAGATGAGGATGCCGCTAAATACACGCAGCAAGCAGAAACCGTCGCCCAAAATTTCGCGGATTATTACTTTGATGCGGATGGGAAACTGCAAAATGTGCCAGAGACGCAGACGTCCTACCTGCTGGCCATTGAATTTGATTTGATTCCGGAAAGCATGAAAGAGCTGGCCACACAGAATCTTGTGCGACTGATTGACGAAGCCGATGGCCATCTGCGTACGGGCTTCCTGGGAACGCCGTACATTGTCAGTGTGTTGGAAGAAATGGGCAGGGAAGACCTGGCATTGTCCATTTTGTTTAAGGAGACCTATCCATCCTGG
This sequence comes from Pseudomonadales bacterium, assembly GCA_965222065.1. Classification (GTDB taxonomy): domain Bacteria; phylum Pseudomonadota; class Gammaproteobacteria; order Pseudomonadales; family GM7GCV1; genus GM7GCV1. Next base: position 406,610 of record OZ244933.1, on the reverse strand, counting down.
TTCTTTTCCATAAATCAGGGAGCGACCACCATGTGGGAGCGTTGGGATAGCTACACACTGGAAAACGGCTTTAGTGGTGCCGGGATGAATTCGCTCAACCATTATGCCTATGGTGCCATTGGGCAATGGATGTACGAGCGTATTGCCGGGCTTGCACCTGACCCGCAAACCCCGGGTTATAAACACTTTTTTGTACGCCCGCTTATCCCCGGCCAACTTGACTGGGCCAGTGCAGAGCTGGAAACCGCCTATGGCAAGGCATACAGCGGCTGGAAGAAGGAAAACGGCAATCTGTTGCTGGAAGTCATGGTGCCTGCCAATACCACAGCAACTATTGAATTTCCCAATGGTCGAGAATCCGAGACAGTGGAGGCGGGTTTTCACCAATACGAGTTAGAGCTGGCTTCCATCCAGGCAAATAATTCGGGCTTAACAAGCGGGGTTTTCTCCCCGCTTGTTGCCAATACCTCTGTGCCCGGGGGTAAATAGGCCTTAAGACAGTAAAAGGTTTCTGGAAGTCCGGGAAACAAAGGAGCTAAAATCGAGTCACACAGAAAACGTTTTTGGGTGCGGTATGTATAAGAAACTGGCTATTGGAATCGTCGTTTTTCTCGTTCTGGTGTTGATTGCCTATTACGGGATGAAATCGGATCCCGAGACAGACCCGGACACCACCCAATCCTCATCCGGTCCGCAGCAAATTGAGCGCACCTCCCCACCCAGGGAATTGCCAGCACCATCCCCGGAAGTGACAGCGACCTACAACCTAAGCGGAACTCTGCCTCCACTGGACAGCAGTGATGAGGTTCTGTTTAACCACCTTTCCATGTTGCTGAGCTCTGTTCGTCTTGGACTCTTAAATGATGAGCAGTTTATTCGCAAGGCGGTTTTACAGGTGGATAATGCCGCCAGGGGCAATCTTGTTTATCAGCACAGCCCCTTACGCGCGCCATTGGGCAATTTGCAGATCCTGGAGCAGGAAGGAACGCTGTATTTGGATCCGGATAGTTATTCCAGGTACAACGTCTACGGCGATCTTATGGCGTCGCTGGATACCGGGCTGCTGGTGGCTTTTTACCGTTTTTACGAGCCGCTGCTTGACGAAGCCTATATGGAACTGGGCTATCCTGCCGGCCGCTTCAGGGGTACATTGATCAGGGCCATTGACCAGGCACTTGCCGCGCCGGTGATTGAAGGGCCGATCGAGCTCCTCCAACCAGAAGCCAACTATATCTACGCGGATGAATCTCTTGAATCGCTCAATATGGTGCAAAAGCAGTTACTGAGAATGGGGCCGGAGAATACCGCGAAGATTCAGGAAGCGCTGCAACGATTCAAGGCCAGAATTCAGTAAATAACAAAGTCTCGCCGGCAGTTTTTCGTCGGCGCTGGTCTGTTTGACCCTGATCCAGAACATTTAAAATAAAGGGGGCGTCAGTGTCGCATAATATTTCCCGACGTAGTTTTATTGGTTTTAGCCTTCTGGTTGGCGGCTGTACAGCCCTGCCGGTGCCCGGCGGTTTAAAAACCGACCCCTGGCAACGCGCTGCGGATATTCGTAGCTCAATCAGTGAGCCCAATATTCCCGGACGTGTATTTAATGTGAAGGATTACGGGGCTATTGGGGATGGTGAGTTCATGAACTCTGACGCCTTTGCCGATGCCATAGCCGCCTGCTCCGCCGCAGGTGGTGGCCGGGTGGTTGTGCCATCGGGGCAATATCTCACAGGCCCCATTCACCTTCATTCCAATATTGATCTGCATATCGAGTCTGGTGCCGTTGTTTTATTTAGCACAGACCCGGCGGATTATCCGTTGGTGTTTAGTCGATATGAAGGCATGGAGCTCTATAACTATTCTCCACTGATCTACGCCAGAAACGCACAGAATGTTGCTGTCACAGGTGCTGGTGTACTACATGGCCAGGCCGCGGATGAAAACTGGTGGTCCTGGTGTGGCTCGCCTCTGTATGGCTGGTCAGAAGGCATGCCCAGGCAGCATGAAGACCGGGATAATTTATTTGCACAGGCAGAAGCTGGCGTGCCTGTTGGGCAGCGGGTATATGGACAAGGGCATTATTTGCGTCCCAGTCTGATGGAATTCTACGAATGCCAGAATGTCATGGTGGAAGGCGTTCACCTGAAGGACTCGCCATTTTGGAATATTCATCCGGTTTTGTGCCGGAATGTCATTGTGCGCGAAGTGACCGTGACCGGGTATGGCCCAAATAATGATGGCTGTAACCCGGAGTCAGTGGACGGCATGCTCATCGACAACTGCTACTTTGATACCGGCGATGATTGTATTGCGATCAAATCCGGGCGAAATGCCGATGGCCGTCGCCTGGCCACACCTTCCCAAAATATTGTCATTAGCGGCTGCCAAATGAGGGCAGGGCATGGAGGTGTGGTGATAGGTAGTGAAATATCAGGAGGTGTGCACCATGTCTTTGCGGAAAACTGCCAGATGGACAGCTCGGACCTCTGGTATGCACTCCGCTTTAAAAACAACGCCATGCGTGGCGGCAAAGTGGAACATATCTACGCGCGTGACATCGACGTCGGGCAGGTCACATATGCTGCCATCACTTGTGATTTTAATTACGAAGAAGGGGCAGACGGGCCATTTATTCCAGAGCTAAACAACCTGGTAGTTGAGCGATTAAACGTAAAGCAGGCTGGCCGTGTCATTGACTCACAGGGTTTGCCCGGCGCGCCTGTGAGGAATATCCAGCTTATAGACTGCAACTTTGACGGCGTGACAGCCCCGAGTATTGTTACCCATACCCGGGGGCTGGTACTGGACAACGTGACGGTTAATGGTGAATTGGTGTCATCTTTGTAGTGGCCCAAACGCCTGCTCGTCGCAGTAGTCTATATCCTCACCAACCCTTGTCTATTGGCAGGCTTTCATCCGGCGTGATGTTGAGCACTGCGCAGTGGTGGTAGGTAAAGCCCCCCTCGGCAAAACCGGGGTGATTGGCCATAAACTGAACCACCTGCAGAAAGCAGCCGTCACATTCGATGTTGGGAATACGAACCTCCGTTTCCTGTGGGCCGAGTCGACGTTCATAGTTTTCCCAAAGTCCGTCGACCAGTACTGGGGGCTGAGGGTTCTCTTCGATCGGGAATGAATCTGACCTGGGGCCGCTCTCGGTTTCTTTCATTTTGGCTGGCGTATCGGCTGGCAGCCAATTGATACGTTTGGCCAGCGACACCCGATAATGGCCTGGGTGGTAGATTGTCTCGTTGATAGCCACCCTTAGCATCTGTCCGCCGGTGACTTCAGTGACCGCACCTGTACGTGTGCCACCATCGGCCAGTGTGCCGCCACAGGGCGCTATTTTTTGCGGATCGCCCAGCTCATCTTCAACAATCCATGATTCCGGCGCAATCAACTGAAAGTGTGCATTGGCAAGATTGGCACTAAGCCCCATTGCCACAGCGATGCCAATCTTCAACAGGCTGTTTCTCATCGTTGGTTTCCTGATCTTGTATACAGGTTTGCAGTATTGTTTTTTTGCCGGGGGATGACAAGCAGACTGGTATTGATATGCCATGAATTTTCATCAATTTTTTTTAAACTCTGCACAAGAACGAAATCGAACCACCGACACGGGGATTTTCAATCCCTTCTCAATTTTTCGGAAACAGCAATAGGATTGGGAAAATTAAACACCACAATATAGCTGGACACCAGGAAGGTAATGATGGCGGTGGCCTGGACAAGAAGGGAGGCTTTTTCGCTGATTAGCGCGGTATCAAACGCCAGGAAGACGATCAGCAGGGAGAATTCGCTGATCTGGCCCAGGCGAAAACCTATATCCCAGGCGAGGCCATCGGAGTCGCTTTTATTGCGCACCAGGTAGGTGAAGACGACAGGTTTCACGGTAAGCATGAGCGCCGCCAGGATGAGGGCAGGCAACCAGATATCGCTGATCATCCCCAGGTTAAAGCCGGCGCCGATCGCAAAGAAAAACACCACCAGGAAGAAATCACGCAAGGGCTTGAGGCTCAGGGCAATGTATTGGGAAATTGGGCTGGTAGCCAGGGTAATACCGGCAATAAAGGCACCAATCTCCAGTGATAGTCCCAAATAGTGAGCAAGTTCGGCCATGCCCATGCACCAGCCGATAGCGACAAGGAAGGTAAATTCCTGAATACGGTCAAACTTGGCCATGATGGGCAACAGTAGCCGCTGGGTGACTTGCCAGGCAGCGAGTGCCAGCAGTGGGACGGCAATGACGGCTTTGCCCAGAGTGAGGTAGTCAATTTGGCCCGTTTGGCCACTAAGCAACAAAATCAGGACAAAAATGGCCAGAAAGTCCTGAAGCAGGAGCAGGCCGACCATGAGTTCACCGCTGTGGCGGTGATGAAGCACCGTGGTGGGTAACAGCTTGATACCGATGATGGTGCTGGAAAACATCATGGCCGCACCAATCACAAAGCACTCGGTAGGTGTAAAACCCCACAGCCAGGCAAACACACCGCCAATCAGGGCAAATGAAGCCGAGCTGATGAGCGTAACATTGGTGGCTTTTTTGAGAACCGAGATAAGGGCCGAGGGCTGCATATCCAGCCCCAGCAGGAATAACAAGAAAATAATGCCGACTTCGGCGGCGCCTTTCAGCAGTTCAACGTTTTGAATGTAGCCAAATCCATAAGGGCCAATGAGCGCGCCGAGTGCAATGTAGGTGATGATCAGTGGCTGGCGGCCATACATGGCCAGACAGGCCAGAATTGCTGCCCCGGTAAATACCAGAAAAAAATACTCGGTAAGCATGGGTCCTTTTTACGTTGAAAGCTTTAACAACACAATAGAAAGCTTTGTCCACTTCGTCACATAGTTTCCGGGAGAAAACCACAATATTGAACACCATGACGTATCGTGCAGCAGCAAACTCTTTGAAACCGGATACGTTGATGGGATTCTGTCAGGGCTTGAATAACGAAGCTTTTGCCAGAGCGGGATGACGGTTATGCGTGTTTTTTTGGTTTTTTGTGTTTTGTACCTGATGTTTTACATCAGTGCCTAAAGGAGGCTGGCAAGGAAAAACGGGGTCAGAGTAAAAAGTTACTCTGACCCCCAGGATTATTAGCCTCTCCTGCGAAACAGGGGCACAGGCTGATCAACGGCCACCTGATAGCTCTCGGTAAAGTCCTTGAGAGACTGCAGTGCTTCTTCCGGATCGTAATGCTCGGCCAGGGCGAAGGCATTAAAACCGACACGACTCAGGTAAGTGAGCTGATCACGAATGGGCGCGCCCACGGCACGTAGTTCACCTTCATAGCCATAGCGTTCACGCAATAAGCGGCCAATGGAAAACCCGCGGCCATCGGCAAAAATCGGGAATTTCACCGCAATAACCGGAATGGACTTGATATCACCTTCAATCAGGTCCGGGGTTTCTGTGGGTTCCAGAACCAGTCCTGTACGATCAGCCGCCTCGGCAATTTTTGCCTGGTTGGCGTTCCAGTACTCCAGTGATACCAGTACCCGACCTTCGGGAAGCGCGTCGTCCGTTTCCAGCTCGGGCATCTTCCAGTTGTCTTCGACAACCGCCGAGTTCTTAATTATTTTTGGCATATACAACTTCCTTAAAGTGGTCATGACCAAGACGGTGGTAGGTTTCATTGAAACTTTCCCCGTCGATCCGGTTTTCCACGTAAACATTGAGAATTTTCTCAATCACGCCAGGCACTTCCTCGCGATCAAAGGAGGGTCCCAGTACTTTGGCCAGTTGTGCGTTATTGGACTGGCAGCCGCCAATTTGTACCTGGTAAAACTCTTCGCCTTTTTTGTCGACGCCGAGAATGCCTATATCGCCAATATGGTGGTGTCCGCAAGCGTTCATGCAGCCGGAGATGTTCAAATCCATTTCGCCTAGGTCGTAGACATAGTCGAGGTCATCGAACTTGCGCTGGATGGCTTCGGCGATAGGAATGGATTTGGCATTGGCCAGTGAGCAAAAATCACCACCAGGACAGCAGATCATGTCCAGCAGGGTGCCCAGTGTTGGTGTGGCAAAACCGAGCGGCTTAAGTTCTTTCCAGAGCTCGTACAGTTGATTGGTCGCCACATCAGCCAGCACGATATTTTGTTCGTGGGTAGAGCGGGCTTCACCAAAACTAAACTTGTCGGCCAGGTCGGCAATAGAATCCAGTTGAGATGAGGTCACATCACCGGGAGGCACGCCAACGGGTTTCAGCGACAGCGTAACGGCTCGATAACCGGGCACTCGGTGCTCTGAAGTATTGCGTTCCAGCCAGCGGCCGAACGCCTTGTCTTCTTGCGCCTGGGCTGACAAATCGGCTTCAGCCTTGTCTGCATCGAACGATTGATAATCCGGTTCGGTAAAGAAGCTCTTGGCGCGACTGATTTCTTCATCGGTCAGGGTGGCCGGGCCATCTTTCAGGTGTTCCCACTCTTTCTCGACACGGCGGGCAAACTCTTCCGGTCCAAGGGCGCGCACAAGAATCTTGATACGGGCCTTGAACTTGTTGTCACGGTTACCCTGCAGGTTGTAGACACGCAGAATGGCATCCAGATAGGTCAGGATATGTTTTTCGGGAATAAATTCGCGAATAACACTGCCAATAACAGGTGTACGGCCAAGTCCGCCGCCTACCAGTACCTGGAAGCCGGTTTCCCCAGCCTCGTTTTTAATAAGATTCAGGCCGATATCATGAAAGCGAACTGCCGCCCGATCCGTCTCGGAGCCGCAGACGGCAATTTTAAATTTACGTGGCAGGAAGGCGAACTCCGGATGGAAGGTTGCCCACTGGCGCATAATTTCACAGTAAGGACGCGGATCCAGGTGTTCGTCCCTCGCAACACCGGCAAACTGGTCGGTAGTGAAGTTACGGATACAGTTGCCGCTGGTTTGAACCGCGTGCATCTGTACTTCGGCCAGGTCGGCCAGAATGTCGGGCACATCTTCCAGGGCAGGCCAGTTCAGCTGGATATTCTGACGGGTCGTGAAGTGCGCGTAACCCTTGTCGTATTTGCGTGTGACTTCGGCCAGGGCTCGCAGCTGTGTACTGGACAGCATGCCGTAGGGAATACAGATGCGCAGCATTGGCGCCAGGCGCTGGATATATAGCCCGTTTTGCAAACGCAACGGCAGAAATTCCTCTTCGCGGATCTCGCCTTTCAGATAGCGTTCTGTTTGACCGCGAAACTGCTTGACGCGGTCTTCAATAATTTGTTGGTCAATCTTGTCGTATATATACATCTGGGTTCTGGGCCCTTGGTCTCACTGGTGCCACGGGTGGAAATTGGGTGGCGAACTATACCAGCGGCGGGCCTTTCCTCAAAGAAAAGTGGCCTGTCTACTAAGACAAAATTGTTTCTAGAATATTCCCTTTGATTCTTCCCGATTGTATTACCCCCGGTTAATCCGGGACCAAAGATCAAGAACCTGTCGCAGAGAGGCCGGCTTGTGTCCCTGTGCGCGGTGTTTGGCGCCAATGCGAAAGGCGGTCTGCCATTGCTTGAACATGATCCGGTAGGCATCCAGAAGCCTGTATGAAGGATCATAGATATTGGCGGATTCCGAGCTCACGCCGTTGGCTTCGAGGATTTTCAGGTTTTCACCGCGACGCAGATCGTCGATGGAGGGAACACGCAGGTCATAGCGGCCAAAACAATAGCCCGGAATTGCTTTGCTGAGCCTGTCCATACGCTTTTGCAGCTCATGGGTAATGTGCTCCGAAGCTTCAGTAAATACGGAACCCCGGCAGTGACTGCCGATTTCAACAAGCGAAACCAGTTCATCCTTTGCAGGAACATCTTGAAGCTTTTCCCGGTGAAGCGCCAAAAGGTAGTCGGCCATGTAGTGTAGGCGTGGGTGGTTAAGTATGAGTGTTTCCAGGGTATCAACCCCATTACCTTCAGCCACCGGAAAGAGCTTTTGGTTTATGGAAAATACACGTCCTGTGGGCTGGTCCGGTTCGCGCATGTAGAACACCCCGAATTCCATGCCGGCGATATATTCCTGTAAAAGAAGGGTTTTACCGTCATGTCGGGAGAAGTAGTCGACCAGTTGGGACTCGTCCCGGACCACTTCTACGGCAATACCACGCTGCCCGGCGTTTGGTTTGAGGATGATCGGGTACCCCAGTTGATTTGTATTCATGAGATTTCTGCATTCTTCAGGTCGGGTGACCTTGAATGTCCTGGCGACGAATTCGGGATAAGTCGTCTGGATGGCGTCCAGATTGGCAAATTTGTTGAGATCGATCAGTCCGCCTGAGTCCATTCCCGGATTGGCCAGGGTAAAAAGGAGCGGATTTCTGTGCCTGAGTCCCAACAAAAGGATCCAGGCAACGATCGGTGGATAAAAGGCCCACATAGGCCAGAACTCCCAGCGAAGGGCGCGTCTCAATCGCGAGCTAAGGAGTTTTCTGGTTCGGTAATTCACAGGTCGGCTTTTAGAGGCAGTTCAATTGAGCAGGTTTGTCGGGCCGAGCAGGGCGGTCCATCCGTGTAAAACATGGTGGCCCTCTGAGCTTCCATAATGATTTCGGTATAACTCTGGGTGCTGGCATCTTCACGGTGCATACAAACGGAATAGCCTGATTTTTCAGGGTCGTGACTTCGATGGAGCTGACGCAGACTGTCCACATCTTTCTGTGACCGTTCGAATTGCTCTCTACGGCCACTGATCACCTGGCTGGTATCGAAGCCTGAGGATGACTTGAAGCCTTCTTCAGATATCCTGATAGAGAGCTCTCTGCCATTCCAGCTAATTTCACGAGCCCCGGTTCGATCAAATAAGAAGGCGTCAAACGGGCTGTAGCAAGAGATATCCACGGCCTGGATGCGGGATAGCGCTTCTTTGGATGTTCTGGCACAGCTGAGATCCCGTACAAGCAGCCCCCGGCTGCGCTGTCCTGCCAGGGGGGTGATATCAACATAGTTATTGAGCAGGCAAACGCTTAGGCCGTGTTCGTTACAGAGTGCCCAGGTGCCCTGTGCCTGCGGGTCTGTAGGGGCAAGAAACTGTACGGCGTTTTGTGTATGACGTTCCGGTGGTATTCCCCGTGCTCTCAGGCGGCTTTCGTCACGGTTGAAATGTATGTGGTAGCCATTGGTGGAGTGGTTCCAGGTCAGGGTGCACATTGCTTTCCGTGTTCGTACTTCAGGGTAGAGGGGGCGATACCAAAGTCCGGATCAAACTGGATACCCTGCACTCTGAGAATGGCAGCGATAATGGCGAAATGGTGCACGCTGTGACTTTGCAGAAAGACCAGTTCCCTGCTGAGCGTGCTGGGCACGGAAGGCGCATCCTGTTCCTTGTCGTTCACGGTGAGAAACACGGCAAGAGGTTGATCTTCTAATTTATTTTCCTGCAACTGCTGGAGCTGGCTGCTGATAAACCGAAGACGCAAAATCATCGTCGACCGCTCTTTTTCTTCGTTTTCGCACCGGTCGCGCCGGTCGTATTCAACCTGTGCTCCGGGCAGGCCGTCAAACAGGCGCTGATAGTGATCAGTAATATGCCTCAGATGCTTGCCAAGGTTGGCATTGAAAGGTTTTGGGGTCGCTCTGTACTGGGCATCGCTAAGCCGAAGCAGAATCGTTTCAGCCATTTTCAGGCTATGGATATTGGCATCAATTAATTTGGATATCTGCAAAATGTACCCCTTTGATTTTGCCGTAATTACGCCAGTTCGGCCTTCCGTAAATTGAACCAGTCAAGTCCCAGTATAACAACTGAGGACAGCCACACAGAGCAGGCCATGTAAAACAGTGCTCCGCCATCGGTATCTCCCTGGGCGTTAATAACCCGGTCTACACCGAGCGGAGTACCCAAATGAAAAAACAGGGCGCCTGACAGTACAGCAAAAGTGAGAATGGCTCCGTAAATACGGGTTTTAGGCACAAACAGCAAACCGGCGGCAACAAGCTCTACAGTGCCAATCACGTAGCCGCCATAGGCTGCGAAAGGGCCTGCGGCCCAGGCCAATAGATCAATACCGGACATCCATTCACCTATGGTTCCGAAAATGATTCGGGTTTCTTCGTGTCCCTGAAACTTGAAAAACAGGGATTGGATCAACACAAAAGCTGACCAGGCAACCAACACCCAAATAAGGATATTTATTTTTTTTGTGTTCAAGCTTCTGTCCAAGGTAATTAATCTCCGGATTGGAGTGCATATACCAAGCATAAGTTCATAATGCTCCAGGGTATAGCCTTCTGCATCTAACTGTACTTGAAAACGAGGCATGCAGAGGGCATTGCCACAGGTATAATGCGCGCCTTTTATTTCAACGCGTTTAAATACGCACAGACAAGTAATCAGGATATATGCCCAATCTAGCCCAGGAGATCGACAAACGACGAACGTTTGCGATTATCAGTCACCCCGACGCGGGTAAAACAACCATAACGGAAAAACTCTTGCTGTATGGCAATGCCATTCAGGTTGCGGGGGCGGTCAAGGCCAAGAGAGATGGTCGCAAGGCCACCTCTGACTGGATGTCCATGGAGCAGGAAAGAGGCATCTCTGTCACCACGGCGGTCATGCAGTTCCCCTACAAGGGCAGGGTGGTCAACCTGCTGGATACACCGGGGCACGAGGACTTCTCCGAGGATACCTACCGAACCCTGACGGCAGTGGATTCCGTGCTGATGGTGATTGACGGGGCCAAGGGTGTGGAGGATCGCACCATCAAGTTGATGGATGTCTGTCGGCTGCGCGATACCCCGATTGTCAGCTTTATCAACAAAATGGACCGGGATATTCGAGACCCGGTCGATGTGTTGGATGAAATAGAAAACGTATTGAATATTGCCTGTGCGCCGATTAACTGGCCACTGGGGATGGGCAAGGAGTTCAAGGGGGTTTATAACCTCTACACTGACGTTATACATGTCTATAAGCATGGCTCTGGAAGCAAGGTTCCTGAAGATATCCAGATCCAGGGCCTGGAGTCTGAAGAGGCGCGCCAATTACTGGGCAGTTATTATGAAGATTTGCTGGAAGAAATTGAGCTCGTGCGCGGTGCTACCCATGCATTTGACTTGGAGGCCTATCTTGCAGGCGAGTTGACGCCTGTTTTCTTTGGCACGGCATTGGGTAATTTTGGCGTGCGTGAAATGTTGAATGACTTTGTTGAATGGGCGCCTGCACCGCGTTCGCGTGAGAATGAAGTGCGCGAAGTACAGCCAAAGGAAGACAAGTTCTCCGGGTTTGTCTTCAAAATCCAGGCCAATATGGACCCCAGGCATCGCGACCGCATGGCCTTTTTACGTATATGTTCCGGGACGTACCACAAAGGGATGAAAATGAGGCAGGTGCGTACCGGTAAAGATGTCAAGATCGCAGACGCAGTTACGTTCATGGCAGGCGAACGCGAAGCAGTTATTGAAGCCACAGCCGGCGACATTATCGGGCTGCACAATCACGGTTCCATCCAGATCGGGGATACATTTACCGAAGGTGAAATGGCCAGATTTAAGGGAATACCTAACTTTTCCCCGGAGCTTTTCCGCCGCATTGTCCTTAAAGATCCCTTAAAAATGAAACAGTTACATAAAGGTCTTCAACAGCTTTCTGAAGAAGGCTCGGTTCAGGTGTTTTTCCCTGAGCGGAACAATGACATCATTGTCGGTGCGGTGGGGGTGTTGCAGTTTGAAGTCGTCGCATTCCGGTTAAAAGATGAATACAAGGTTGAGGCGATTTATGAGCCCATTAACGTGTACACGTCGCGCTGGCTGGAGTTTCCGGACAATAAGCAAGAGTCTGAATTTCGTCGCAAGGCCCAGGATGGTATTGCCGTGGATGGAGCGGGCCACATTACCTATTTGGCCAGTAGCCGTGTCAATCTGTCATTGATGCAGGAAAGATTTCCCGATGTCACCTTCCGAGCAACACGAGAACATTAGTTGACTACCAACACCCCTGTAAAAACCGGTAAGCGTTCCCCGCTGGATATCATTATTCCGGCGGAGGCACCTCGTACGGTTCACCCTTTGTTGTCCCGTATCGGGCTACGGGGATTGCATCTCCTTGGGTGGAAGGTTACTGGAGGTTTTGTAGATGCACCCAAGCTGATCGCCGTGGTTGCGCCCCATAGCTCTAACTGGGACTGGATTATTGGGGTATGTGGTCTATGGGCGCTGGAGCTTAAATTTCAGTACCTGATCAAGAAACAGGCCATGATTTGGCCTTTGTCACTGATTATCAAGCGCACAGGTGGTATTCCCATTGATCGAGCCAAGCCTACAGGCATCGTAGAGCAGTTGGTGCAGGAGTTTGAGTCTTCAGACAAGCTTTGGTATGCGATAACACCGGAGGGCACACGTAAATCGGTGTCTCGCTGGAAAAGCGGCTTTTTGCGCGTGGCCTATGTTACCGGTGTTCCGGTAGTACCTGTTTCCATTGATTATCCTTCCCGTCAAATTCATGTTGGCGACCCATTCGAGCTGGTCGGCAATATCGATCAGGATCTGGACACCATCCGCGAATATTTTGTCCCCTATACCGGGCGAAGCTAGTTTGATATGTGGTCGTTGATTGGACTGACGGTCGTTATTACTCTATTTCTGCTGATCGTATTTCTTGGCCTGATTTATTTTAAACCCCCGGTCTATCGGCTGACCGAGAAAAACCTGTTGGCTCTCTTCGAGCTGGCCCTCTCCGGAGAAGCCACGGAATCGGATTGGGAGATATTTATCGCGGTACCCATTCGTTATGACGATGACCTGGAAAAAATTCGTCTGGCCTGCGAAGCACTGACCGACAAGAAAGCCGTCTATGCTGATAGCAAAAGACGGCTTTGTCTCGAGCCCGAAGCGAAAAGTGCACTTGAAGAGTTTATAGAGTCACTGTCACTCCAGACGGAAAGCGATAGGAATCTCAAGTAGCATCGGGATCTCCAGGGTTCCTTCGGGCAAGGGGTCAAAAGGCGATGCGGCTTCAATGGCATTAATTGCTGCTTCATCGAAAACATCAAATTCTGCGCTGTCGATAACCTCGGCAGATGAAACCAGGCCATTTGCATTGATGGCGATCGCCAGCCGCAATGAACCTTCCCGGTTTCGGCGAAGCGCAGAGCTAGGGTATTCCAGTTCCCGATACACTGCCTGAAGAACAGAACGCTGGTAATTTTGAGCCGCCAGTAACGATTCCGCCGTAATCATCACCGGGGCCTCATCCTCGTCTTCGTTGACTGGTTCAGATTCTTCCCCGCTGGCGATTGGGGCTGTTTCGTCGACTGAAACCTCTTGTGTTTCTTCGCCAGTTTCATCCTCGAGAGCCGTTGTGGCTGGATCGGCTGCCACGTCCGTTTCTTCTTCCGAAGTGGCTGTTGTCGCGGCCTCTGTCTCTTCGCCAGCCAGCTCGACTGCTTCGTCTACATCGGTTTCAGCTGCTTCTTCGGATTCGGTTGTATCGGCAACGTCAGGCACTTCGGGCACATTCCAGCTGGCTATTTGGGCAACTCTTTCCTGGGTAAAACCGAGAGAGTCAAACAAAATAGCTTCTTGCCCAAAGCGTTGTCCCTCTGCCAGCAATTGATTTTTCAATTCACTGCTGGGCGGGACCGGGCCAATAAATGCGGTTAACAGGAATTCAAAGAAACCTGGTGTTTCAAAATCGGCAATTTCAATCCCGTTAACCGACATGATGGTGAGGTCAGGGGCGACTCGCTCAAATTCAACCAGATCGCCTGTTCTAAGTGTGCCTTTGACGGCCTGGGTCATGGCGATCAGGTCGTCTGTTTGCGTGCCCAAAGTGTCCGCAGTGTTATTAATGGACAGATTCTGAATCCAGATTTTGCTCCAGGCGCGGGGCGACCGGTTTTGCATAAGGCGAAATGATAGTTTTTTGTTGGTATCCGCCGCCATAACCTCTACGGCGTTTGCTGCAGGGGCTTCCAGTTCCAGTCTGATCAAAAGCGATTGTTCGCTAAACTCAGTATAGGCGCCAACGCCGTTAGTAATGTAGTTTTGTGCCAGTGCAGAATGACTGAAAATACCTGCGCACAGATACATGGACAAGATACATAGAAGTTTCTGGCTTGCTTTGACATAAAAAGAGCCATGAGAATGAAAGGAGAGCTCTGACATTTGATTTACCCGACATTTACCTTTTCTTATAGTTTTTGAAGTTTGGCGTTTTATGCACGGAGAAAATTAAACTGACCAGAAGGAATATGTGACCCCTGATTCCGAACTGGCCGTTTGCAACAATCGCCCCGGGCTTTTTTCGCCAACCTTAGCGGTTAACATACTTGCTAACTCAATCGTACATTAACGTTGAACCGATCAGGAGAGAAGAATTGTCCTACAAACTTGTGGCCTATATCCCAGAAAACCACCTTGAAACTGTAAAAAAGGCACTTTTTTTGGCCGGTGCCGGCAAACAGGGTGACTATGATCAGTGTTGCTGGCAGGTGCGCGGCGAAGGGCAGTTTCGTCCTTTGGCAGGCAGCAACCCGCATTTGGGCAGCCAGGATGAACTGGAGAGGGTGCCTGAATGGCGAATTGAGATCCTGGTTGATGACGAAACAGCAGGGAGCGTCAAGCAGGCTTTACTGGACAGCCATCCCTATGAGGAGCCGGCCTATGATTTTTTTAAAAGGGCAGATATATAGGGGCGTAAAAATACGAGCACCTATGGTGCGTAGCGAGTAATCATCCAGCCGTTGTCTTTTCTGGTGTATATAAACCGGTCGTGCAACCTGTCAGGCTGTCCCTGCCAGAATTCAATACTATCGGGGGCGAGACGATAGCCACCCCAGTTTTCCGGGCGGGGTACGGGCTTGTCAAAATACTGGGTTTCCAGCTCAGTGGCCTCGTCCTCTAGCGTTTTTCGTTCTTCTATTGGCTGGCTCTGTTTGGAAACATGAGCTCCGATTTGACTGCCACGTGGTCGCGTCAGGAAGTAATCGTCTGACTCTTCCGGGTTCATTTTTGACACCTGGCCGGTAACAATGACCTGACGCTCAAGCTCTTCCCAATAGAAACAGGCAGATGCCCTGGGGTTTTCAGCCAACTGTTTGCCTTTTCGGCTTTCGTAATTGGTATAGAAATTAAACCCGCGGTGATCAAACCCCTTTAGCAGCACGGTTCTGACAATTGGCTGACCATCCAGCCCGCAGGTTGCCAGTGCCATGGGGTTGGCATAGTTGCTGCACTTTTGTTCTGCTTCTGAATACCAGCGATGAAACTGTTCAAGGGGATCCTCATGCAGCATTGATTTATGCAAGGGCTCCGACGTAAACATGGGGCCAAGATAGGCATCAATAGACATACTTAACCTCTAGCTTATATGTCCGGTCGTACGGACACGCCTTGAACCTACTTTTACCGGTTCGGCACGGGCAGCCCGGCGATCTTCGATTTGTTTGTCGATCAGGTTTTTAAGGGCAATAAGCAGCCCGGTCACCATGAACGCGCCTGGTGGCAAAACCGCAACCAGAAAGCCGGATTGAATATCGAGCAATGTGATTTCCCAGCTGCGTGCAGCTTCCCCGAACAGCAGGTGCATGTCGGCAAAAAGAGCGCCTGTGCCAAGAAATTCACGAATTGCTCCCAGAACCAGCAGCACGCCCATAAAGCCAAGAGACATCATGAAACCGTCTACGACCGAGGGCCAGATTGAATTTTTGCTGGCAAAGGCTTCGGCGCGACCAAGAATGGTGCAGTTGGTCACAATTAACGAAATAAACAGGCCCAGTATGAGGTATAACTCATAGGTAAAGGCTTTCATGAGCAGCTCGGTACAGGTAGTGAACGCGGCAATAATCATGACGAACGCGGGCAGGCGAATCACATCGTTGACGTGGTTGCGAATCATGGATACGACGAGATTTGAGCCAACCAGGACCAGCATGGTGGCAAGACCCAGACCAAGTGCATTCACCACCGAGCCTGTGACGGCCAGAAGCGGACAAAGCCCCAGCAATTGAACAAGTGCCGGGTTTTTATCCCATAGCCCCATGCGGCTGATTTCAGCAAAGCTATTGGTCGCCACTGGTATTTGCCTCCGTCATATTGTCGGTTACTGTTTCATCCTGCCTGGCTTGTTGAATCAGGGTTTCTGATTCTTCACGATACGCCATAAGTGTCGTCCGGATCATGTTAACAACGGCCCTTGGGGTAATCGTGGCACCGGTAAACGCGTCAAATTGACCCCCGTCCTTGCGTACTGCCCACCCGGATTCTTCAGGATTATCCAGGGAAAGGCCGGAAAACTGGAGTATCCAGTCACTTTTCTTGGTGTCTACTTTATCACCGAGCCCCGGGGTTTCTCTATGTTCTACCACGCGAACACCTAAGAGTGTCCCCTGGGTGTCCACACCGATGACCAGACTGATATTGCCGGAATAGCCATCCGGAGCGACTGCAGGCAAAATGAAGCCCTGTATGTCTCCCTGGTGCCGGATAACCCGTGCATTTCCTTCAGTATTCAGCTCCGTGGCCATTGTGTCGGGCAGGGGCGTCGGATCATTCAGCAAGTCGTTATCGAAAGGCAGGTTGCCAATCACTTCAAGCAAGGCCTTTTCTTCGGCCTGTCGCTGGGACTCGGCAATAGGCTCCCTGGTCGCCGTAAAGATCACACCCAGCACAAAAGCAGCACCAATGGCGAAGGCGCCAAGGGCGGCCGCATTGATTATGGCTGTTTTGGAATACGTGCCCATGTTCTACTCCTTATGGATGCGCACGTTGGTACGCTTGTCATGGCCATAGACGCGGGGCTGGGTGTAATAATCGATCAGTGGCGCGGCAAAGTTCATCAGCAATACGCCAAAGGCCACCGCATCAGGGTAATTACCCCAGGCCCGAATGATAAATACCAGGGCGCCGACACCGGCTCCGAAGACCAGGCGTCCCCGGTTGCTGGTGCAGCCGGACACCGGATCCGTCACGATAAAAAAGGCACCCATCATGGTCGCGCCGGTAAACAGGTGAAACAGCGGCGAGCCTTTACTGGCAGAGCTTCCACCATCGTAAAACAGTGCCGAGAGCACAAACAATGTGGCCAGCATGGCAACAGGTGCATGCCATGTATAAAGCCTGCGCCAAAGTAAATAAAGGCCGCCGAACATGAAGGCGACATTTACCCACTCACTGCCAGCCGAGGCAAAACTGCCAGTGGCAAGCTGTGGCGTCTGCTCCCGCAGCTGGTCTATGAGCAGGCTGTTGTTTTGTTTGACCAAATCCAGCGCGGTTGCTGCAGTCACGCCATCAACCGGTTGAACGCCCAGGAAGATATAGCGAAGTGCTTCAGCCAGTCCGGGCAGTTCGGTCATGGTTCTGGGGGCAGCCCATTCCACCATTTGTACGGGAAATGAAATCAGCAGGACAACATAGCCAACCATGGCCGGGTTAAAGGGATTAAATCCCATACCGCCATAGAGGTGCTTGGCAATGGGGATGGCAAAGAATATACCGATGAGTGTAACCCACCAGGGCGCATACGGAGGGATAGCCATTCCCAGCAGCATAGCCGTAACCACCGCGCTGTAATCGCCCAGGTAAAAAGCCACAGGACGCTTTCTAAGCGCCATAATGGCTGCCTCAAAGCCCAGCGCAAACAGGATGGCCAGCAGAGTATTGATCAGGTTGCCCCAACCGTAAAACCAGGTAAGGACGGCGAGACCAGGTAGCAGGGCAAGACTGACCTGCTGCATGACCCAGGATGTCTGGGTAGGGCCATGAGCATGGGGAGAACTGATTTGCTTAAACATCCTCAGTCTTCTCCCAGTTCGGCCAGTTGTTTTTCAGTATCCTGAATTTTTTCTTCCAGTTTATTCAGCCCCAACTGAAGTGCTTCCACGGTATCCGCTTCGGCGGCCTCTGCTTCAGCCAGTTTGGACGCGGCTTTATCGCGTCGGGTTTTGAGAGATGTCAATGTCGATCTGAGTTTTTCTCCCTCACTCATGCTGGCCATCGCCTCTGACTTTTGTTTGGCTCGCTCAATTGCCGCCGCTGCAGCGTCAGGCTTTTCTGGCTCAGCAGTTTTTGGCGTATCGTCTATTTCCTTAAGCTTGTCCAGAACGCCATCCAGCTTTTTCTGGGTGTTTTTCAGCTGGGAGCTAAACTTGGCCTTAATATCGTCAGAATCAGCACTGGCAATTTTTGCTTCTATTCCGGCAATGCGCTCCTCAAATGTCGCTTTTTGTCGCTCAAGTTTCTGCCTGGTTTCCTTTGGATCAGCGCTGGTTTTTTTCACGCGTTCCATGGCAGCAGCAACCGGATCCGATGCCGAGTCATCGCCGGATTCTTTCTCCGCCTGCTTGGCTTTGGCTGCTTCCATACGGGCCTTGCGCTTGGCTTCCCGCTCTTCGGCTTCTTTTTCCAGGCGTTCCTTGCGTGCTTCAAAACGCAAGCGAGCGTGGTCGGACTTTATTTTTTCCCGCTCGGTTTCACGGATATCGCCCTTGGCTGCCCGATAATACTGGACCAGTGGGATATTGCTCGGGCATACATAGGCACAGGCACCACATTCGATACAGTCGAACAGGTGGTAATCGCGCAGTTTCTCGTGGTCTTCAACCTGGGCATACCAGAACAGTTGCTGTGGCAACAGGCTGGCGGGGCAGGCCTCTGAACACAGGCCACAACGGATGCAGGCCTGTGCCGGTGGCGGTGCAGGGAACTCTTCCCGGCTGGGAACCAACAGGCAGTTGGTGATTTTCGTCACAGGGACCTGGTCATCCAGCAAGGTAAATCCCATCATGGGCCCGCCTACGATGATTCGATCCGATCTGCTTTTATCCACCCGGGTTAGTTCAAGCAGGTTTGCCACAGGTGTGCCGATACGAACCCGGTAATTGTTCTGAATTTCCAGGGCTTCACCAACCAGCGTGGTTATCCGCGAGATCAGCGGCTTGCCTAGCGTGATGGCTTCCCAGGCAGCAACCGCTGAACCAATATTTTGAACAAGAATGCCAAGGTCGGCGGGCAAGCCCCCGGATTTCACTTCTTTGCCCGTTAAAATCTGGATAAGCTGCTTTTCACCGCCCGAGGGATATTTGGTAGGAAACACACGAATTGAGAGGCGAGAATCGCCGGTTTTATCGACCGCCTGTTGTAAAGCCTCAATGGCATCCGGTTTGTTGTCTTCGATGCCAATCAGTATCTGTTCGGGCTCACCGATCATGTAGGCGAGTAGCAGGGCTCCCTGGATAATGTCGTCTGGCTGTTCACGCATGAGGGCATGATCAGCGGTAATGTAAGGCTCGCACTCTGTGGCGTTAAGAATCAGCGTGTCGATGGAGTGCCTGGGCTGTAATTTAACCGCAGTAGGGAAACCGGCACCGCCCATTCCGGCAAGGCCTGAAAGGCGTACTTTTTCGACCAGTGTGGCGGGCTCGACATCACGGTAATTGCTGACAGGCTCCAGCGTAACCCATTCGTCCTTGCCGTCTGAGTCAATCACAATGCATGGGCCGCTCATTCCTGAAGGGTGGGCCAGTGGGCGTTCCTCAATGGCCTTTACGGTTCCCGATACACTTGCGTGAATCGCTGCGCTGACCAGCCCTTTGGGTTCCGCCACAATTTGGCCGGTTCTCACCCGCTCCCCTACATTTACGACAGGCTCCGCAGGTGCGCCAATGTGCATGGCCAGTGGCAGAATGACCTGTTTGGGCAAGGGTGCGTCCAGAATTGGTCCCTGCAGACTCTGCGATTTGTTTTCAGGCGGGTGAATGCCTCCGGGAATATCCCAGATCTGCCTGGTCTGTATGCGTTGTACCAGTTTTTCTGTCATGGCGATTTTTCTGTCATGACGCTAAGCCGCGTCATCCTGCTTGGATTTCACCCGGTCAGTGGTAATTACATCGGAAATTTTCATTCCGGAAAGTTGTTTGGACGTGCTGGGTGGAAGATCCCAGTGCCAGTCGTTCAGGCCTTCCTCTACGGTAATCATCTCAATGCAATCCACAGGGCAGGGATCGACACACAGATCGCAGCCTGTACATTCGCTGGTGATGACAGTATGCATCTGTTTCGCCGCGCCCAGAATGGCGTCCACCGGGCACGCCTGGATGCACTTGGTGCAGCCAATGCACAGCTCTTCAATAATATAAGCGACCTTGGTCTCTTCCTCTTCTACGCCGCTTTCAGCGTCCAGGGACAGGGGCTCTACATCCAGCAAATCGGCCAGATGGTTGATCGTGGCCTGGCCCCCGGGAGGGCATCGATTGATATTGGCCTCACCGTTGGCAATGGCCTGGGCATAGGGACGGCAGCCCGGATAACCACACTGGCCACATTGGGTCTGCGGGAGAATATTATCTATCTGGTCGACAATCGGGTCGCCTTCCACCTTGAGTTTTTCCGAGGCAAAACCCAGCACGGCACCAAAAAGTACCGCCAGCCCCACCAAGGCGATGATGGCGAAGACAAGTATGGGGTCGTTGAATGCTGACTGCATAAAAAACTACCCCCTACACCAGGCCACTAAATCCCATAAATGCCAGTGACATCAGTCCTGCAGTGATCATGCCAATGGCAGCGCCTTTAAAGGGAACAGGAACATCGGCGACGGCGATTCGTTCGCGCATGGCAGAAAACAGGATAAGGACCAGGGAAAAACCTATGGCTGCACCAAATCCATAAATTGTGGACTCAAAGAAAGAAAACGACTTGGCCGTGTTTTGCAGAGCGACGCCGAGAACTGCACAGTTGGTAGTGATAAGAGGAATATATATTCCCAAAACCCGGTACAGGACAGGGCTGGTTTTTTCGATAAACATTTTTGACAGGGAAACCACAGCCGCAATGACCAGAATGAAGGAAATGGTTTGCAGGAATTCGATGTCAAGCGGTGATAACACATAGGTATTCACCAGGTAACTGCACACGGAGGCCAGCGTTAACACAAAAGCGGTGGCCATCGACATGCCCACGGCACTTTCGACTTTGGTCGAAACCCCCATGAACGGGCACAGGCCAAGGAACTGGACGAGAACAAAGTTGTTCACCAGTACCGCACCGATAAAGATGATCAGGAGGTCCGTCAAATCTTGGGTCTCTCGTCTATGTGCTTATGTATTGAAAATTGGGACGGGGCATTATCCGCCCCGACCTATATACGTTCAACATATATAAACCTCTGAATCTAGTACATTTTGTTATATACAAAGATCGGTGGCTTACATGCGATATTGTAACGTACTAAGCAAAGCCGATTGGCCTGACTTAGTATATTCAGGCCATATTCAGGTAACCCGCATGCCGGGTTTGGCGCCAGAATCGACATCCAGTAAATAAATGTCGTCGCCATCCGCTGCACAGAGCACCATTCCCTCTGACATCCCAAAGCGCATTTTTCTGGGTTTCAGGTTCGCCACCATCACAGTGTGTCGACCAACCAGTTCTTCAGGGCGGTAGCTGGATTTGATGCCTGAAAAGACATTGCGGGTTTCACCGCCGAGATCCAGGGTCAACTGCAGCAACTTATCGGCACCTTCAACATGACTGGCATCGGCAATCTTTGCCACCCGGAGATCCACTTTGGCAAAGTCGGGAAACTCAATTTCATCCGCGATAGGTTCGTTTGCCAGTGGGCCCGAAGCTGGTGCCTTGACTTCCGCTTTTTTCAGGGTTTCCTTGCTCTGTTCCACTATTTTCTCCACGGTTGCCAGCTCAATCCGCTGCATTAAAGGGCTGAATTTATTGATTTGATGATCAAGAAGCGGGGCCGGATCCTCTGTCCAGAGCAGCTCGTCATTGAGAAATTCGGAGACTTTGGCTGCCATGTCCGGCAGAACGGGCTGGAGATAAATCATGATCAGTCTGAACAAGTTGATTCCCAGGCTGCATATGCCAATCACTTCTTCAGCCTTGGCTTCGTCCTTGGCCAGTTTCCAGGGCTCCTGGTCGGCAATGTATTCGTTAGCCATATCGGCAATCTGCATGATTTCCCGAATAGCCCTGGCATATTCGCGTGCTTCATAGAAATCCCGAATCCGCTGGTTGGCCATTAGTGCCCGATCCCACAGATCGGTATCGGCAAGGCTGGAAGCAAGCTTTCCATCGTTCAGTCGTGTGATAAAACCTGCGCAGCGACTGGCGATATTGACCACTTTTCCTACGAGGTCAGAATTCACCCGCGCGACAAAATCTTCAAAATTCAGGTCAATATCGTCGACGCTATTGCCCAGTTTGGCAGCGTAGTAGTAACGAAGTGGTTCCGGGCCCAAATGCTCCAGCCAGGTGCTGGCATTGATAAACGTACCGCGGCTCTTGGACATTTTGGTGCCATTTACCGTGACAAATCCGTGGGCAAATACACCGTCAGGCAGGCGATACCCCGCGGACTTCAGCATGGCGGGCCAAAAGAGGCCGTGAAAGTTAACGATATCCTTGCCAATAAAGTGATAAAGCTCGGTTTTCTTCGCTGAGCCCTGTGACCAGAAATCGTCAAAATCCAGGCCTTCCCGGTCGGCCAGGTTTTTGAAGCTGGCCATATAGCCAATAGGCGCATCCAGCCACACATAAAAATATTTGTCCGGGTGACCGGGAATTTCAAAACCGAAATAGGGAGCATCCCGGCTGATATCCCATGCTTGCAGCCCGCTATCGATCCACTCCCGCAGTTTGTTGGCTATCTCCGGCTGCAGGGCGTCGCTGGCGAGCCACTCACTCAAAAAGTCCTTGAATTGGGGGAGGTCAAAGAAGAAATGTTCCGACTCCTTGTCGACCGGCTTGCTACCGGATAAGGCGGAGATCGGGTCAATCAATTCCGTGGGCGTATAGGTGGCACCACAGGCCTCGCAGTTGTCCCCGTATTGGTCAGCGGTTTTACAGCGTGGGCAGGTACCCTTGATAAAGCGGTCGGCCAGAAACAAACCTTTTTCGGCATCAAATGCCTGGGTAATGCTGCGGCGAATGATGTGGTCATTTTCTTCCAGGCGCTTATAGATGGTCTCGGATAAGGTACGGTTTTCTTTCGAGTGGGTTGAGTAGTAGTTATCAACAGAAATCAGGAAGTGTTGAAAATCCGCTTCATGCGATTTCTTTATCGCACCAATATGGTCTTCGGACGAAACGCCGTTTTCCTGCGCCTTGAGCATGATCGCCGTGCCATGGGCATCGTCGGCGCAGACGTAAAAGCACTGGTTGCCCTGGGCCCGTTGAAAGCGAACCCAAATATCAGTCTGGACTGCTTCAAGAATATGTCCCAAATGCAGTGGCGAGTTGGCATAGGGCAGGGCACTGGTAACTAAAATACGGCGGTTGCTCATGAATAAATGGTTTTATGGGTTCTGTTTTGTGAAATGGCGCGCGATTGTAGCAGTTCGTCGGCGGGTTCTCAGTGATTCCGGGTGTAAATTTGTCCGCTCTTCAATGGAAAAGGTTGGATTAATCCGGGTTTCCGGGCATTAGTCCCAGGTCTTTTAGCCACATGCCCAGTCTCTGGGGCGTAAGTTCAGGCTGGTTTTCGTCATCCAGGGGCAGGCCGACAAACTGGCCGCCGTCCTCCGTCAGTGCTTTGGATTCGTCAAACCTGTATCCCTGGTTTGGCCAAAAACCGCAAGGGTTGGCCCCCAGGCTTTTGAGCTTGTGATAGAGGTAGCCGACGGCATCCTGAAACCACTCGGGATAACCTTCCTGGTCACCCAGACCATAAATGGCGCAGGGAACACCTGAAAAATCCAGCTCATCCAGCTCATCCCAGCGCTCATCCCAATCTTCCTGTAATTCCCCATAGTCCCAGGTAGGAATACCAAAAATAAGAAACTTATACTGAGTGAGTGAGTTTAAATCAGCCTCTTTTATATCGATGAGCTCCACCCGGTCCTCACCCAGCATTTCCTGAATTTGCTCGGCGACCATTTCGGTGTAGCACGTCGAGCTGCCGTAACACAGTCCAATTTCCTTGAGCATGGCTAAACAGCTCCCTCGAATCCCAGCTGTCTCCAGGCCTCGTAGATCAAAACTGAAACAGCGTTGGAAAGGTTCATGCTGCGGCTATCGGGCAGCATGGGTATGCGTAACAGGTGTTCTTTGGGTAATTGTTCGCGGATGGATTCGGGTAAACCCCGGGTTTCCGGGCCGAAGAGAAAAAAATCACCGGGTTGAAAATGAATACTGGTGTGGTGGTTTTGCGCCTTGGTGGTTAAACCAAAAATCCTGGATTTGCTGTTATGTTGAAGGCAATCATCCCAGTTTTTCCAGACGGTCAGGTTCGCGTATTCACTGTAATCCAGGCCGGCTCGACGCATGCGCTTGTCATCCAGGGTAAAGCCGAGTGGTTCAATCAGGTGAAGATGGCAACCGGTATTTGCCGCCAGGCGAATGATATTGCCGGTATTGGGAGGGATTTCCGGTTCGTACAGAAGAATGTTAAACATAGATTGTTTTGAGGCTAACTGGTCTGCAATTCAACCATCAAGTCATCAGCCAGCTCTTCCAGTGCCTCGGCGACCTGTTCTTCATTCACTCCCTGGGGAATACTGATTTGGGCCCTGGCTCGAAACAACAGTTCATTGGACATGGGGGCAGGCTCGCAGTTGGTGCTGAGTTCTTCAACATTGACACCCAGCTTTGAGAGGGCAGAAGTCACTTCACGAAGAATGTTGGGCCGATCGTTGGCCACAACCTCAAGCATTCTGGTTTTGATGCGTGGGCGTTCACTCAGTGTGGTCTGGTGAGCTCGTATGGAAAGGCCCTGTGCTGACAGCTGATCAATGTCTTGCTCAAATTTTTCAGAGTGATCCCGGGGCAAACAGACCAA
The DNA here is from genome assembly GCA_965222065.1 of Pseudomonadales bacterium. Classification (GTDB taxonomy): domain Bacteria; phylum Pseudomonadota; class Gammaproteobacteria; order Pseudomonadales; family GM7GCV1; genus GM7GCV1. Next base: position 381,907 of record OZ244933.1, on the reverse strand, counting down.
AACGATGCCAGAAAATTTGCCTCGTAAATTGGCCAGTCGGCTCTCTTCCCAATTACCATTGTGCTCTTTGACCACCTCGGCCAGTTTTTGCACCAGTCCGGGCTTGTCTTCCCCAATCAGGGTGAGTATGTAATGTTGAATCATCTATTTGCCTCGTTAAGCTGGCGCTATTATTGTCGATCAACCTGCCTTAAACCAAGGGTAATGATGTGAAGATTCCCCATGACCAGCTCGACAAGGACGTTTTGTATGAGGTTCTGAAAGAAATTGTGACCAGGGATGGTACAGATTATGGTGAGGTTGAACTCTCCACCGAAGCAAAAATTACCGCGGCAAATCAGGCGCTCAAAAATGGCAAGGCTTGCCTGTACTGGGATGCTGACTCAGAGACAGCGTCTTTGAAGCCAGCAGATCAGCCAGTAAATCAGTAAGCGGTCAGGTATCCATTAGCATGGCAATGGCGGCAATGGCCTCAGGGTCTTTTTCCTTAAGCTTGTTGGCAATGCCGTGCTGGAAAAAATACTGGAAGCTATTGCTGGATGCCGCTGGATAGAGGCAGGGATCTCCGGGAAGCACCGGTGTGGTGGAGACCTTGCTTTCATCAATGAGCATGGCGGCGATTTCGCCATCATGTCGAAGCTGCCAGCTGACGACTTCTGAGAGAGTAATGGACTTGAAGCCATCATCACTGAGTACGGCATGGGTGCCAATATTGTCCGGAATCTCCTGAACGATATCGTCCGGGAAGTCGCACTCATACTGGTAATAGTCTGCCGCCGTTTCAAGCTCCATGGCCTTGTGTTCCGGTGATTCAAAGAAGACTTCTTCTATGCCGGGGTCATAGTAACCCTCCCAGCGACCGTGAAGGGGGTCGTCCAGTTCGGTGCAGGCCACTACCTTGTTGAGCCAGGGAACCATGGCTATTACTTCGCCATCGGCACGCAGGCCCCAGCAAAGTATTTTTACGGTATAAAGTTTTTCTGGATGTAGTTCGTTTGTGTAAAGCATTTCCAGGCCGTCCATTTCAGGAGATAACCGAATAATTCGCCTGGTTTCGGGAGGTGCCCACCTATCCCTGGTGAAAATGTCGACAACATTATTGAAGTCCGGGGAAGCAGCTGATGCCTTCATAAAAGATCTCCTCCGATCATAAATGGAGCACTTGTAGCATCCGTACAGCTCTGCCAGAAGCGTCAGAACTACCCTATACGGTATATGCGCTATTTTGAAAACACAAGATCTTGTATAGGTGCAAAATCCATGCTGTAATGGTCGACCCTCCTGACCTTCTTTTCGAATCATTGACTTTAGCTTTTATGACAGCAGATTCTGAACCTGTTGGCTTTCATAACGGGTTGTCATATAAAGAGCTTGTTTCCGTGTTCAATGACTGTTTCCAGACGCGTTTTCGTTGTCAGCTGAAAGCAGGGCATTCGGAACCTCTTTATGTTCCGGCAACAAAATCAGGCTTTGCACGACTCTGTTTTCGCGAAGATTTTGCTTCCTCGGCATTGCATGAGGTGGCACATTGGTGCATTGCCGGTGAAAAAAGGCGACAACTGGAGGATTTCGGTTATTGGTATAAACCGGATGGGCGAACGGTCATGCAGCAGAAGGAATTTGAATCCGTCGAAATCCGGCCCCAGGCACTGGAATGGTTGTTTTCATTGGCCGCTGGCATACGCTTTCAGGTAAGTGTCGATAATCTGGCAGGCGAGCCAACGAATCCGGAGAGCTTTAAGCAGGCGGTATATGCCGAGGCAAGGAAAATGCTGTCTGATGGACTTCCTCCCAGGGGAAAAACATATCTGGATGCCCTGAAGATAAAAACAGGCTGCACTCATCGACTGGAAACACTGCTCCGATATCAGGATCTTTCATGAAAATACTCATTGATGAAAATATCCCCTACGCCACAGAGACATTTGGCCGGCATGGGGCACTGGAGCGTTTTCATGGCCGCCAGTTAGTGCCACAGATGCTTGAGGGAGTCGATGCGTTGATTACCCGCTCAATTACCCGTGTAGACACCAGTCTCATGGCTCAGTCGCAACCAGCATTCGTCGGTAGTTGTACCATTGGCATAGATCACCTGGATACGAACTACCTGGACACTTGTGGTATTCGCTGGACAGCAGCTCCTGGCTGTAATGCGCAGTCAGTAGTGGATTATGTGCTTTCCTCGCTTGCCATTATTCATGAGGCAAAGATCCCTGAGACAGTGGGTATTGTCGGTTGCGGCAATGTGGGTGGACTTTTGCGACATCGTTTGCTGGAAATTGGTTGCAAGCTGAAGGTCTATGATCCGTTTCTAAACAACAGCGATATCCCCGAACTAACGGATTGCCTGTCTGATGTCATGGCTTGCGGGCTGGTCTGTCTGCATACGCCCCTGACAAAAAAAGGTCAGGCTGAATTTCCAACGGAGGGGATGATCGACAAGGCCATGCTGGACCAACTTCCTCCTGACGCCATATTGATCAACGCGGGACGAGGAGGGGTTGTTCGCGAAAGCGACCTGATGGACTTCCTGTCAGAACGTTTTGACGTCAATGTCGTTATGGATGTCTGGGAGGGTGAGCCTGCGATAAACGAGAAGTTAATGTCCAGGGTCAGGCTGGCAACACCCCATATCGCGGGTTATTCGATGGAAGGCAAGGTTCGTGGTACCTGGCAAGTCTATCGGGCGTTTTGCGAGCATTTTGGTTTCGCCGTGGAACCGGTCGAGCTGCTTCCTCCTATCGCCCAAAGGCTTCTGCCTGGCAATATTGCTTCGCTTTTATTGCAGGTTTACGACCCACAGGCGGATATGTATCGAATGAAAGCTGCGTTCGCCCTTGCCAAAAACGAGTCAAAAGAAACGGGTGAATGGTTTGATGAGCTCAGGAAGAACTATCCTGAACGACGCGAAATTGCGAGCTACCAGGTAGAGGGGGAAATTTCCCCCGACCTGCAAAAATATGGGTTTGTCACCAATGGAAAGTCTTAGGGACTGTCCGAATCATTTGTTTCAGCGTCGACAAATGCATCGGGATCCAGCTCCCGAATGGCCTGGCGAACCATATCTTCCGTAATCGCTACTTCGTTGCCATCCTTGCCAATCACGGTACCACCGTGAAAATCCACCTCATCTTTCCTGGACGCTGTTTTTTGTTGTGCCGCCATGAGTTGCTCCCCTTTATTTATTTATCGTTGTTTCATCCCCGATATTTTTTTAGGAAAGCAGCCAGTTTGTCAATTGCCTTCGTTAATTCCTCCTTGCGCGGCAGAAACACCAGTCTGAGATGATCCGGTGTTGGCCAGTTAAAGGCCGTCCCCTGAACCAGCAATATATGTTTGCTTTGTAAAAGCTCCAGTACCAGCTCTTCGTCATCGGCAATGGGGTATACCCTGGGGTCCAGGCGGGGGAATACATAGAGAGCCCCCTTGGGTTTAACACAGCTTACCCCGGGAATATCGTTGAGCATGTCGCAGGCAATATCTCGCTGTTCATGGAGCCGTCCGCCCGGAAGGACCAGATCCTTAATGCTCTGGTATCCGCCAAGTGCGGTTTGCACAGCGAGTTGCCCGGGGACATTGGAGCAAAGGCGCATGCTGGAAAGCATATGAATGCCTTCAATAAAGTCTCGTGCCCGTTGCTTGGCCCCGCTGATAATTAGCCAGCCAGCCCGAAACCCGGCCAACCGGTATGATTTGGACAGGCCGTTGAAGGTGATAACCAGGATATCATCTGTCAGGGAGGCCATTGGAATATGCGTTACACCGTCGTAAAGAATCTTGTCGTAGATTTCGTCAGCGAGCAGTACCAGATTATTTTCCCGGGCGATGTTTACCAACGCCTGCAAGGTGTCTTTTTCATAAACAGCCCCGGTAGGGTTGTTCGGGTTAATAACCACAAGGCCCCTGGTGCGGGAGCTGATCTTGCTTTTGATGTCTTTCAGGTTCGGTTGCCAGTCGTTTTCCTCATCACAGAGGTAATGCACCGGCTTGCCTCCGGCCAGCCTGACAGCCGCCGTCCATAAAGGGTAATCCGGTGCGGGAATCAGTATTTCATCCCCGTTGTTAATCAGGGCCTGCATACACATCACGATGAGCTCACTGACGCCATTGCCCATGTAGATATCATTGATCGTGACATCGGGAATACCGCGAATCTGACATTCCTGCATAACGGCTTTCCGGGCAGGGAAGAGCCCGTGGGATTCACAGTACCCCTCGGCAGAATTCAGGTTGTAGATGACATCCTGGATAATTTCTTCCGGTGCGTGCAGATCAAAGGCCGCCGGATTGCCAACATTCAGCTTGGTCACCCGGTAGCCTTCTTCTTCCAGCCTTAACGCCTCATCTAGCACAGGGCCGCGTATTTCATAGAGAACATCATCAAGCTTCTCTGATTTGAGCAGCTCATTGGTTTTTCTCGGCGCAGGCAAGTGGTCTGCGGTAATGATCTGGCTGTCTTCTATATCGGGCAAAAGCTCGTGCCGAATACGCAGTTCATGCTTTTCAGGGATGGCTTCGTCGAGCTCCCACTTGGAAACTGCCTGACGACTAATGCCAAGTGCGCTTGCTACCTTGGATTTTCGGTTGGAAAAATGCGGCAATATGTCGCGTAAAGTTAACATCTATGTGCCTGTAAATTGGATTTCCCGCTAATTTAAGGTTATATGTCAATTTATGCAACCATAAAGTTGACAAAGTATGAGTGTTAGGCCTTTTTTGTCAACTTTGGACTTTTGCGTCGTGGGTAACAGGTTGTACAAATCAGGCATTGATTTCCCTGACAGCCCCTGGCGGTACAAAATTCACGGCCGTAATAAATAATCTGCAAATGAAGGCGGTTCCAGGCATCTTTTGGGAAAATGCTTTTCAGGTCTTTTTCCGTCTGGGCAACACTTTTGCCGCTTGTAAGCCCCCAGCGTTGAGCCAACCGGTGAATGTGCGTGTCAACCGGGAAGGCCGGTTGACCAAATGCCTGGGCCATTACGACGCTGGCGGTTTTGTGGCCTACGCCAGGCAGGCACTCCAGGGCGTCCATATCGTCGGGAACCTGCCCATGATATTTTTCGACCAGTATTTCCGACAATGTCTTAATGGCTTTGGATTTTTGCGGGGCAAGCCCACAGGGGCGAATAATTTTGTAGATTGTTTCCTGGTCCAGCTGTGCCATATCGGCAGGATTATCTGCCAGGGCAAAAAGGCCTGGAGTAACCTGGTTGACCCGTTCATCGGTGCACTGGGCAGAAAGAAGTACTGCCACAAGTAGTGTGTAGGGATCTTTGTGGTTGAGTGGTATTGGGGTTTCCGGGTAAAGCTCATTGAGCTTATCCATAATAAATGTAGCACGTTCCTTTTTGAGCATGGCCGGCCGCGTACGTCCTAATAGGTATTTGCGTGGTTACAGAGTCGCTCCGCGGCCTGGATGCAGGCATCGACACTACTGACCAGGGCAAGCCGGATTCGATGGCTGCCTGGATTCCCTGTACACGTTTGTCGGGCGAGAAAAGACCCGGGGACAACCAAAAGGTTCTGGTCGCGGTAAAGGGTTTGGGTAAAGGCCTGGTCGTCCGTGGGTGTTTCAAGCCACAAATAAAAACCGGAATCCGGTTTGATGAATTTAAATTTTTTTTCCAGAAGGGGCATCACCGCATTGTATTTTTGCCGGTATAGCTGACGATTATTGGCTACGTGGACTTCGTCTTTCCAGGCAGCAGTGCTGGCTGCCTGGTGGTGGAGGGGCATGGCCGATCCGTGGTAAGTGCGATATTGAAGGAACTGTTCAATCAGCTCGGCATCACCAGCAATAAACCCGGAGCGTAATCCTGGCAGATTTGAACGTTTCGATAAGGAGTGACAAATCAGGCAGTGGCGGTACGCATTGTTTCCCACAGCTTCGCAGGCTTCCAGCAGGCTCGCGCAAGGCTGATCCTCGTCCAGGTAAAGTTCCGAATAACACTCGTCTGAGACCAGTATAAAATCATGTTTATCGGCGAGCTCGACCAGCTTTTTCAATTGCTCCAGTGGGATCGACTGCCCGCTTGGGTTGCCTGGTGTGCAAATATACATAAGCTCACAGCGTTGCAGGTCAGAGTCGCTGATTGAGTCAAAATCAGGCTGATTGGTTGCCGGATCTATGGAGTAGAACACTGGCTCTATGCCGGCCAAAAGAGCCGCGCCCTCATAAATCTGGTAAAAGGGGTTGGGCATCAATACGCAGGCTGCTTTCCCCTGTTTTTCTGATCCCGCCAGGGCCTGAACCACGGCAAACAGTGCTTCCCTGGTTCCGTTTGCCGGGAGAATGTGGTGCTCGGGAGTGATGCTCTTCAGGCGGAATCGCAACTGCAACCAGCTTGCAATAGCGGTTTGCAGCTCAATGGTTCCCCCGGTAGCAGGATATTTACCTACGGCCTCTGTGCAGCTTGACTTAAGTGCCTCCAGGGCGGCTGCAGGTGGTGCATGTTCCGGTTCGCCCAGGCTCAGTTTCAGGGGCGATAGTTCAGCATTGGGTTCAATGTCTTTTAGTAAATTGCGCAGGCGCGCAAACGGATAGGGGTTTAACAGGGGCAGTCTGGGGTTCATTCTTTTTTGTCAGCTTATACTGTGGCAATTTCGTCCACGCGCTGGTCGATGATTTGACGAATATCGCGTTGTAATTTTTCCGCGTTTTCATCATCGGCAACCGGGGTGCCATCTTTGTTTTCAATCACAAAAAGATCTTCAACTCGTTCACCCAATGTGGTGATCTTGGCATTTTTAAGCACCACGCCATGAGCAATAAGTTTTTCAGCAATGGCGGCCAATAGCCCCGGGCGGTCGGCAGTAATTACTTCCAGCACGGTCTGGTCAGCATCGCATAGCAAACGTGTTTCTGTTTTTACCGGAAACTGTTTCAGTCGTCGCGTGGTTCGGGCTTTCATAACCCCGGATGAGGTGTGATCTGTATCCAGCTCTTTGTAGAGCATTTGTTCCAGACGTTCAATGCGCTGGTGGTTGTCATTAAACGGGTTGGCGTTTTCGTCGAGAATATACAGGGTGAGAAAGCTGAAATCCTTCGTTTCGTATAATCGCGCATCCTGGATATTCAATCCCATGTTGCCTACCGCCGTTGCTGCGGAATAGAAAAGCAGGTCGGATTTTTTGGTACGCACGAAAACGACGGTGGCACGCTCCCGATCATAGTGGACAAATGGCTTGATACTCACCAGCGGTTCGTCTTTGTCGGTTTCGTTGAGCAGTAATTTGGTATGCCAGGCAACATCTTCCGGGATTTCCCGCTGAAAGTAATATTCGTCAATGTTGTCCCAGTATTCCTGATACTGGTCCCGGGAATAACCTGCATTTTTGAGCAAGCGGGTCGCCCCATCCCTGGTTTCCTGGATCAGTTCCTGATAGTCGATCACTGAGTCTTTGCCCCGGCGCAGGTATTGGCGGGTGCTGTTGTATAACTGACGCATAAGTGATGCACGCCAATTGTTCCAGAGGGTTGGATTGGTCGCCAGAATATCGGCAGTGGTAAGGGTATATAGCAGGTTTAATCGTGTTTCATCTCCGACATGACGGGCAAAACTGGCGATTACATCCGGGTCCGAAATGTCTTCCCTCTGGGCAACACGGGACATAAACAGATGGTTCTGTACCAGCCATACCAGCAGTTTGGTGTCTCTGGGACTAAATCCATGATTCATGGCAAAGTGTTTTACATCCACAGCACCCAGCTCCGAATGGTCGCCTCCGCGGCCTTTGCCTATGTCGTGATACAGGCCTGCAACGACCAGCAATTCCGGGCGAGGGTAGGATGAGTAGGTATAGCTGGAGACAGGGAACTTTTTACGGGACTCGGGCAGGCCAAACTGGCGGATATTGCGAACCACGGCCATGGTATGAATATCCACGGGATAGATGTGAAACAGGTCGTGCTGGGTCAGGCCCATAATGGCGCCAAATTCCGGCAGGTAGCGACCAAGAATCGCGTAGCGACTCATTAGCTGCAACGGCACTGAGAGATGCTTGGGGCTGCGCAGAAGGTCCATAAAAAGCTTGCGATTTTCCGGCTTCGCCCTGAATTCCTCGTCGATCAGATGGCCATTGGCCCTGAGTTGACGAATCGTCTCACCATGAATACCTTCGATGGTCTTATCCCTGGACAGTATGACAAAGGCTTCCAGCATGGCTGATGGCGTCTCGCGAAATACGAGGTCGTGCGTGGTTTCCAGAAACTGTCCGCGCAATTGAAAGCGGTCGTTAATCGGCGTGATGTCCAGATTGCCGATATTGCCCAGCTCTTCACCAAGCAGCTGCATCAAGACGTCCGTGATCTCCCGAACTGAGGAAGCCGTTTGATAGTAACGCTGCATAAATTGCTCAACGGCCAGTCGTTGGGGAGTGTCCTGATAACCGAACATCTCGGCAAGACGCCGCTGGTTTTCAAAATCCAGCTGTTCCTTGGGGCGCCTCGACAGGCAATGAAGTCCATATCGAACTTTCCACAGGAAAATCTCGGCGCTTTTTAGCGAGTTATATTCTTCCTCTGTGTAGAAGCCTTTGCCGGCCAGGTTGTCCAGCCCCGAAACTTCATAGGCTTTGATGGCCACCCAGTGAATGGTTTGGATGTCCCGCAAGCCGCCGGGGGACTCCTTAACGTTGGGCTCCAAATCAAATTCGGTAATGCCGTGCTTTGAATGACGCTGTTGCTGTTCTTCCAGTTTGGCTTTAAAAAAAGCATCCGCCGGCCATACTTTCTGCAGCTGTTTTTCCAGGCTGTCTTCCAGGTCTCCGGCGCCCACAATGATTCGTCTCTCAAGAAGATTGGTCATGACGGTGACATCTTCTCTGGCAGACTGGGCACATTGTTTGGGGGTGCGCACACTATGGCCAATTTGCAGTTGCAGATCCCACAAGAAGGTTAAAAATTGCTCAATGGAGTTTTTGTACTTGTGTGGATTGTCCTTGCGAAGCAGGAAAAGCAAATCGATGTCCGAGTGCGGGTGCATTTCCCCGCGGCCGTAACCACCAACAGCGACCAGGGCGATATTGTTATCCCAGTCGTATTGCTGCCAGGCGTAATAAAGCAGGCGGTCGATTAGCGCCGAACGGTCCCGGACAATCTTGTGAATTTCCTCCCCTTCGAGAAACCTGGCTTGCAAGTGCTCGTCAGCACTTTGCAGTGCCAGGCGAAAGGTCTCTGTCAGATCGTTGCTCTTTTCCAGTGAACGAACAAACTTGGCCTCGTCAAAGAAAAACAGCGCGCCATATTCGGGGCGAACGAGCGGGGTGGGTTGTCGCCAAAGCATACTAGCTAGAAGGGCTCTTCACTGCGTTTTGTAAGGACTTCAAAACCGTCGCTGGTGACGGCAATGGTGTGTTCGTATTGAGCGGATAACCGGCCGTCCCGTGTGACCACGGTCCAGCCATCCGGCTTGACTTTGCCATGGTATGTACCGGCATTAATCATGGGCTCAATGGTAAAGGTCATCCCTTCTTCCAGCACCATACCGGTGTTGGGCTGGCCGTAATGCAGTACCTGGGGATCCTCGTGGAAAACCTTGCCAATGCCGTGTCCGCAGTAGTCGCGTACCACAGAGTAATGGTTTGCTTCGGCATGGGTCTGGATGACATGACCAATGTCGCCCAGGCGAGCGCCGGGCTTTACCAGTTCGATAGCTTTATACATGCATTCCTGGGTAACGCGGCAGAGTCGCAGGGCATGATCGGGTGTTTTGCCTGCGTAATACATGCGACTGGTATCGCCATGCCAGCCATCCTTGATGACGGTGACATCGATATTGACGATATCGCCGTTTTTCAGCACTTTCTTTTCTGAAGGTATCCCGTGGCAGATCACCTGGTTCACTGATGTACAGATTGATTTGGGAAACCCCTTGTAATTAAGCGGAGCCGGAATGGCATTTTGCTTGTTAACGATATGCTCGTGACAAATACGATCCAGCTCCTCAGTGGAAACACCGGGCTGCACATACTCCTCAATCATCTCTAGGACTTCAGCGGCGAGTTGGCCGGCAACCCGCATCTTGTTGATTTCTTCGGGAGTTTTTACGTGAACACTCATGGGTACAGATTAGTTGGATGGGTAATATCAGGCTGCACATTCTATCTGTAACTGCTTTCTGTTCCTACTGATCAGGCAGTTTTTATGGCTAAAGGTGGTGTTTGCATATAAACGCCGGGAAAGCATGCAGGCGAAATGAATAGACTGTCGTCACAGACAGGGGCTGTATTTAATGCAGCTTTATCAATTCAAGTTAATATTTACCGGGTCGGCTGGAAAATTTTATCCAGCTGCTGCCGGTATCGGTCAAACGCTTCGAACTGGGGCAAATGGCCAACTCCCTCAAGCTCGTAAAGTCGGGCGCCGGGGATTTGTTCGGCTGCTCTTTGACCGAGTTGGTCATAACGTCCCAGCCGATATTCGATCCCATCCTTCTTCCAGCCGCGCCCCGGCCCGGTAGTGTCGCGCGTGCCGATAATCAGGTGGGTGGGGACCAAAAGCTGGTCGAACTCGTTGACGATACTGCCGGTAAAAATCATGTCCAGCGTCAGGGCATTATTCCAGGCGATTCGCTCCCAGTCTGGTCCGTTAATCCAGCCCGCGTGAATTTGAATCAGTGCTTCATAACGGTCTGTCCACTGGCCATCGTAGTAATTTTCGCGTTGATAATCCCGGATTGAATCAGTGGTTTTGGCCAGCTCGTTATCGTAGAAAAAATCGGGATCCCTGTATTGTACATAGCGCAGATAGTCTTCCAGGCCAATCGGATTAACCAGTACCAGCTGATCGACGATGTCGATGTGATTTAGCGCAAACCGGGTAGCGAGCATGCCACCCATGGAGTGTCCCATAACGATCAACTCGTCGATATTGAGTGAGTTCACCAGCTCCCGGGTATTATTTGCCAGGGCTTCAAAAGAAAACTGATAATGCGCCGGCTTGGAAGATTTGCCGAAACCAATTTGATCAGGCATAAGTACCCCATAGCCTTTTTCGTGCAGATAGTTGGCGGTTTGTTCCCAGTAGTCGGCGGCGAAGTTTTTGCCGTGCAAAAGAAGCACGGTGGGGCGATTGCCTTTTGCGGACAGGTGCATATACGCCATTTCCAGGCTCTGTCGCTGGCTATCAAACTCGAAAACATGAACGTCAAAAGGGTAAGGGTAGCCGCTTAGTTGGGCGTCATATTCAGGTAGTGCATCCTCTGCCAGAACCGGGGCAGTTAGAGAGAAAAGTAAAGTGATACCCAAAGTATAAAAATAGCTGCTCATTAACACACCCGGAAGGTCATTCAATACGCTGACCCTATCCCGGTCTAGAAGTGGCTGCAATAGTTGCCATAGAAAAGAGCTAATTAAAGCTTGAATGGTGCATTGCCTTACGAAGATGTTTACAATGCACGCCCTTTTTTAGTGAGCCTTAAAGCCCAGGCTGCAAGACTAGCTATCCCTAAAATTTTCGCCCAATTCTTAAGTCGGGAAATTTATACCTATGCTCCCTCAGGAAAAACCTGCCAACCCCAATTTTTCTTCAGGCCCCTGTTCCAAAAGACCAGGTTACAGTCTGGCCAATCTCAACACGGATACCCTCGGACGCTCGCACCGGTCAAAACTCGGCGCTGCTCGACTGAAAGAATCAATTGATAAAACCAAAGAGATTCTGGGAATCCCGGCTGATTACCGTTTGGGCATTGTTCCGGCGTCAGATACCGGTGCGTTTGAGATGGCCATGTGGTCCATGCTCGGTTGTCGTGGAGTCGATATGTTCCACTGGGAGTCCTTTGGTAGTGGCTGGGTAACCGATATTGTTAAACAGTTGAAGCTTGAGAATGCCAATAACTACCTGGCAGACTATGGCCAATTGCCTGATTTATCCAAAGCCGATCCGGCCAACGACTGCATTTTCACCTACAACGGCACGACATCCGGTGTGCGCGTCCCCAATCTGGACTGGATTAGCGACGATCGGGAAGGGCTGACGTTTTGTGATGCGACCTCTGCCGTATTTGCGATGGATATCGACTGGGGCAAGGTCGATGTCCTGACCTTTAGCTGGCAAAAAGTTTTGGGCGGTGAAGGCGCCCACGGTATGCTGGTGCTTGGCCCTCGCGCGGTAGAGCGCCTGGAAAGCTACAAGCCCGATCGCCCGTTGCCCAAAATTTTCCGCATGATGAAAGGCGATACCATTAATGAAGGCATATTCAAGGGATCGACGATTAATACACCGTCGATGCTGGCCGTGGAAGATTATCTGGATGCCTTGCGCTGGGTTGAGTCCATTGGTGGCTTGAATGCAGCCATTGCCAAGGCCAATACCAATTTGGCCGTATTGGAGAAATTTGTCGCGGCAAGAGACTGGATTGAATTTCTTGCCGAGACCCCGGAGACCCGATCCAACACCAGCGTATGCCTCAAGCTGGACTTGCCTGAAGAGTCGGTCAAAAAAATCGTTGAGATGCTGGATGAGCATGGTGTTGCCTATGACATTGGCGGCTACCGTGATGCACCTTCCGGGCTGCGAATCTGGTGTGGCGCAACCGTTGAGGAAACTGATCTCGAATTACTGATGCCCTGGCTCGACTGGGCATACGAACAGGTTAAATAATTAACAAGGGAATATTCATGTACAACGTAAAGACCTTTAACGCGATTTCAGAGAAAGGCCTGTCCCGATTTGACGTGGACAAGTACACCGTTAGTCCAGAGCTGGATTCTCCGGACGCATATATTCTGCGCAGTCACAAATTACATGATGAAGTCATTCCTGACTCTGTTCTGGCCATTGCCAGGGCCGGGGCCGGAGTGAATAACGTTCCGGTGGAGCGTTGTAGTGAAAAAGGCGTGGTGGTATTCAATACGCCAGGCGCAAATGCCAACGCCGTAAAAGAACTGGTTATCACCGGTATGCTAATGGCATGTCGTGATATCTCTGGTGGCGTGGCATTTTGTCGTGGTCTGACGGACATGACAGATGATGCAGAAATGGCCAAATTGCTGGAGGGCAGCAAAAAGAATTTTGCCGGTTCTGAACTTCAGGGCAAAACCCTGGGCGTCATTGGGCTGGGCGCCATTGGTGCGATGGTTGCCAATGTGGCGCTGGAACTTGGAATGAATGTGGTTGGTTACGATCCCGCTATTTCAGTTGAAGCGGCCTGGCGTTTGTCCAGCCTCGTGGAGAAGATGGACAGCCTGGAAGCCCTGATGGGTCGTGCTGATTTCATTACGCTGCACGTACCGGCTATTGAAGCCACACATCACCTGATCAATGAGCAGCGTCTTTCCCTTTGTAAGGAAGGGACGGTATTGCTGAACTTTGCCCGTGAATCCATCGTTGATAACGCTGCCGTTATCAAGGCACTCGATGCCGGTAAATTGCGCAAGTATGTGACCGACTTTCCTACCGCCGAGCTGGTGGCGCGCAATGATGTGGTGCCCATGCCGCACCTGGGGGCCAGTACGGCTGAAGCGGAAGAAAACTGTGCCGTGATGGCGGTGGATCAGTTGAAGGATTACCTTGAAAACGGAAACATCAAAAATTCAGTGAATTATCCGACGGCCCTGATGCCGCGTATGGGGCAATCACGAATTACCTTCTCAAACCAGAATGTTCCCAAAGTACTGGGCAATGTTCTTTCGATTCTCGCAGACGGCAATATTAACGTGGCAGACATGCTTAATCGCAGTCGTGGTGACCTTGCCTACAACATCATCGATGTTGAAACAGCCGTTTCTGATGAGCTGAAAACCAAAATTGCTTCAGTGGAAGGTGTGATTAATGTTCGCGTGATATAAATCGGACGAATCATTGATTGCAAAAAGGCGTCTCCGGACGCCTTTTTTACTGGCGTAAAACGCTTTAAGAGTGCCAGACTTTATGGTATAAAGCGCGCCGCTAGAACCCATGTGGGCTTCCAGCAAAAACAAACTTAACGACACACAGATATTCGCAACCCTTTTCCGGGTGCCATCAGGGTTCGCCCTGAAGGTCAGAAAAGAGGGAATATCTGGAGGCTTAACCCTAACAATTGGAGTTATTATGACGACTGTCAACATGCGTGACATGTTGCAGGCTGGTGTGCACTTCGGCCACCAGACCCGCTTCTGGAACCCTAAAATGGATCAATACATTTTCGGGGCCCGTAACAAAATTCATATCATCAACCTGGAACAAACGGTTCCGGCATTTAACGAAGCCCTCGCTTATCTTCAGCAGCTGGCATCCAACAACAATAAAATACTGTTCGTTGGTACCAAGCGCGCAGCCAGCAAGATCGTAAAAGAGCAGGCAGAGCGAGCCAATATGCCTTTCGTCAGCCATCGCTGGCTGGGTGGTATGTTGACCAACTACAAAACCATTCGCGCCTCGATTAAAAAATATCGCGATCTTGAGCAGCAAAAGAATGATGGCACCTTTGCCAAGCTGACCAAGAAAGAAGCGCTCATGCGCCAGCGTGAAATGGACAAGCTCGAGCTTTCTATTGGTGGTATCAAGGACATGGGCGGTTTGCCCGATGCCTTGTTTGTGATCGATGTTGACCACGAGCGTATTGCCATTCAGGAAGCCAACAAGCTGGGTATTCCCGTAATCGGCGTTGTTGATACCAACAGTGATCCTGAGGGCATTGACTTTGTTATTCCTGGAAATGATGACGCCATTCGCGCTATCAAGCTGTACGTTGTAGCAGCAGCGGATGCCATTCTTGCCGGAAAATCCGTTAACAGCAATTTCAGCTCCCGGGACGAATTTGTCGAGGTTGATGACAATGCCGGGGAAAGCAAATCCGAAGCCAGCGAGGAAGAAGCGCCCAAGGCAGAAGCCGCAGAAGAAGTAGCTGCGACTGAAGAAGCGCCCGCGCAAGCCGAAGCAGATGCTGAGGAAGCCCCTGCAAAAGAAGAGACTGAAGAAGAAAAGTAATCGACATTTGATTCGATGCGGCAGGTGAAAAACTACCTGCCGCAACTTTTCATTCATTTTCCGGGCGTATGGTAGCCCGGTATCACATACTGAACTCACAAATTTAAGTTAGAGGAATTTTCAATGGCCGCTATTTCTGCGTCACTAGTAAAAGACCTTCGGGAACGAACTGGCCTGGGCATGATGGAGTGCAAGAAAGCACTGGTCGAAGCCAATGGGGACATCGATCTCGCAATCGAAAACCTGCGTAAATCCAGCGGCATGAAAGCCGCTAAAAAAGCTGGCCGTGTTGCCGCTGAAGGTGTTGTTGTTGCCCGTGTTTCAGCGGACAACAAAACAGGTCTGCTGCTTGAAGTGAACAGCGAAACCGATTTCGTCGCTCGCGATGAGGGTTTCCTGTCTTTCGTCAACATGATTGCCGACAAGGCGGTAGAAAGCAGTGCCCAGACCGCTGAGGAGCTGATGACTTCCGAGCTGGAAGATGCGCGCGAAGCACTGGTGCAAAAGATCGGTGAAAATATTACTGTACGGCGTTTGGCGCGAGTAAGCTCCGAAGGTGTTGTTACCGAGTATGTTCATGGCAACAACCGTATTGCTGTACTTGTCGATTTGACCGCTGGTAATGAAGAACTGGGCAGGGATGTCGCCATGCATGTAGCTGCGGTTAATCCGCATGTGGCCAAGCCGGACGATATGCCACAAGAGTTGCTTGATAAGGAGAAAGAAATTTTTTCCGTACAGGCTGCCGAGTCTGGGAAGCCTGCTGAAATTATCGAAAAAATGGTCGACGGCCGTATGCGCAAGTTTTTGTCTGAAAACAGCCTGACCGAGCAACCGTTTGTGAAAGACCCTGACATGACAGTAGGCAAACTTCTGGCCAATGCCGGTGCCGATGTCAACAGCTTTGTCCGTTTTGAAGTTGGCGAAGGTATCGAGAAAGTGGAAGAAGACTTTGCCGCGGAAGTTGCAAAACAGGTAGAAAGCGCTGGCGCATAACTCTCACAAACGCGACAATAATAAGACTGAATGTACGGCTCCTTAACAGGGGCCGTATTTTTAACCATCGCGAGGAGACCCTATGCCACCGACCAAAAAGGAGCGCAAGTACAAGCGCATACTGTTAAAGCTAAGCGGTGAAGAACTCACCGGGGAAGAGGGCTTTGGAATTGACCCCAAAGTGCTCGATAAAATGGCTTTGGAGATTGGTCAGTTAGTTGGTATTGGTGTACAGGTTGGTCTGGTCGTAGGCGGGGGAAACCTGTTTCGCGGGCAGACATTGAGTGCCGCAGGGCTGGACCGCGTAACGGGTGACCACATGGGTATGCTCGCGACTGTAATGAATGCCCTGGCACTGCGAGATGCGCTGGAGCGCTCAAATATCGCCAGCCATGTCATGTCGGCCATACCCATTGGCGGCATTGTCGAGCACTATGATCGCCGTCTGGCGATGAAATACCTTTCCGCCGGGGACGTGGTTATTTTTTCTGCGGGCACAGGTAATCCTTTCTTCACCACGGATTCAGCTGCCTGTCTGCGTGCGATCGAAATTGAAGCCAGCCTGGTCCTTAAGGCGACCAAGGTGGAAGGTGTGTACGATAAGGACCCGATGAAGCACGACGATGCGGTTCTGTACAGTCATCTCACTTATGATCAGATTCTTGATCAAAAACTGGGTGTGATGGATCTAACAGCTATTTGTCTTTGTCGCGATCACGATATGCCTGTCAGGGTGTTTAAAATGTCCAAGTCTGGCGCGCTGTTAAGAATTGTGGTTGGTGAAGAAGAAGGTACATTGGTCGAGGAAACAATAGATGATTAACGATATTCGCAAAGACACCATTGCGCGAATGAAAAAAAGCCTGGAAGCCCTGCAGGGGCATTTCAATCGAATTCGCACGGGCCGTGCCCACCCCAGTATTCTCGATAGTATCCATCTGGATTATTACGGTGCGGATACGCCGCTCAACCAGTTGGCCAATATCAATGTGGAGGATGCCCGTACACTGGCGGTTTCCCCCTGGGAAAAAGACCTGGTTCCCCAGATAGAAAAAGCCATTATGAAATCGGACTTGGGCCTGAATCCGGCGACCGCTGGTACTGTCATTCGTGTACCCATGCCACCTTTAACCGAAGAAACCCGTCGTGGTTATACCAAGCAAGCCAAGGCCGAGGCAGAAAATGCCCGGGTATCTATTCGAAACGCACGTCGAGATGCCATGTCCATGCTGAAGGACCTGGTCAAGGAAAAGGAAATTTCTGAAGATGACGAGCGCCGCGCGCAGGACGAAATCCAGAAACTGACGGATCAATATGTCGCCGAAGTAGACGCTGCTCTGGCCCTGAAGGAAAAAGACTTGCTGGAAATCTAGGTACCCCGGTGACAGAAAAAACGGAAGAGCTCAACGCGAACCCGCGACATGTTGCCATTATCATGGATGGCAATAACCGCTGGGCCAAGGACAGGAACCTGGTCGGCTATGCCGGGCACCAGGCAGGTGCAGACCGCTTGAAGGATGTTCTGGAAGGATGCCTGGAGCAGGGCGTCGAAATTTTAACGGTGTTTGCTTTCAGCAGTGAAAACTGGAGCCGGTCCAAACAGGAAGTCGGGGCGCTGATGTCGCTTTTCTCCTCCGTATTAAAGCGATACAAAAAAGAGCTAAAAGCGCAGGATATAAGCCTGAAGGTCATTGGGCGCCGGGATCGTTTTTCCGACAGGCTGCAAAAGTTAATCAGTGATACCGAAACCGCCACGGCCGGTGGCAAGTACCAGCTGGTTGTTGCCGCAGACTATGGTGGCCGATGGGATATCACAACAGCGGCAAAAGCACTTGCCACACAGGTGGCAGAAGGCAAGCTTGATCCTGCCGATATAGACGAATCATTACTTGAGCAACATTGCTGCCTGGCCGACCTTCCGCCTGTGGATTTGCTCATTCGAACCGGGGCCGAGCACAGGATTAGTAATTTCCTGCTTTGGCAGATTTCTTATTCCGAACTCTACTTTGCCAATTGTTATTGGCCAGATTTTGATAAAAACTGGCTACGCAAGGCATTGACTGACTATCGGCGCCGCCAGCGCCGGTTTGGCACCAATCCCTTATCTGAGCAATTTGAGTATAACAACGCTTCCGGGGGGTAGCGTGTTAAACCAAAGATTAGTTACCGCTTCTTTCTTAATTGCCATATTGCTGGCAAGCCTGTTTCTGCCCTGGGGGCTGTTCCCGGTACTGATTATGTTCATGCTCGCTGTTTCTGCATGGGAATGGGGAACACTGGCAAAACTGGAAGCAGGATACCGGCGGATCGCTTATGTCGCAGCAATCCTGGCACTTTTTATACTGGCACTTGTTTTTTATGACCAGATCACTGGTTTTGCCCTGCGTATTGCCACACTCGTTTTCTGGTTCTGGATCCTGCTGATTCCACTCCTTATTCGATATCCGGAGACGCAACCGCTGTTCCAGCACCGGGATGTGATTATGGGTCTGGGAGCGATTATTCTTCTGTCTACTGCGTGCGGCCTGCTATGGCTAAAAGCCCAGGAGAACGGCGCCTGGCTGGTTCTTTGCCTGTTTGCAATTGTCAGCCTTGCTGATTCGGGCGCCTATTTTGCCGGTATTCGCTGGGGCAAGCATAAGCTCGCCCCGCAAATCAGCCCGGGCAAGACGCTGGAAGGACTTTATGGTGGGCTGTTGGCCAACTTCGCCTTCGCTATTGTTTTGTTGTTTGGCTTGAACATGGATCCCGAGCATAGCTTTGTTATTGTCTTTGCCATTCTTTTAACCAGCCTTGTTTCGGTTGAAGGGGACCTGCTCGAAAGTGCGATTAAGCGTGCCCAGGGAGTCAAGGACAGCGGTACTTTCTTGCCTGGACATGGCGGTGTGCTGGATCGTATTGATGGGGTTTGTGCGGCGACACCCTGTTACATATTCTGTGTCCTGTTTTTCTCCCTTGGCTAGACTGTGATGAAACAGGTACTGATACTTGGCTCAACGGGCTCAATTGGCCTAAGCACGCTGGATGTTATTGCCCGTAATCCCGACCAGTTTGAAGTTTGGGGGCTTACCGCCAATGCCAATGCCGTTCAATTGATTGAGCAAATCAGGCGTTTTCGACCAAAGTATGCGGCGCTCTGTGATGAAGTGGTCGCCCGGGAAGTGCGACAGCAAGTAGCGGCAGAAGGACTTCCAACGCGGGTTCTCGGCGGGGCGGCCAGTCTTGAGGCGCTTGCCGGGGACCAGGAAGTCGATATCGTGATGGCTGCCATTGTGGGTGCAGTTGGTTTGATGCCGACGTTAACGGCTGTGGAAGCAGGCAAGCGTGTACTGCTGGCCAACAAGGAAGCGCTCGTTTGTGCCGGTCCACTATTTATGCAGGCCGTAGCCAGACACAACGCAATATTGATGCCGGTTGATAGCGAGCACAACGCTATTTTCCAGTGTTTGCCAGACGGGAAATTCAATAATGCCCAGATTGAAAAAATCCTGCTCACCGGGTCTGGTGGACCTTTCCGTGGCCGAAAACACAGTGAGTTAACTGATATCACCCCCGAGCAGGCATGTGCCCACCCCAATTGGAACATGGGACGAAAGATTTCGGTGGACTCTGCCACCATGATGAACAAGGGGCTGGAGCTTATTGAGGCGTGCTGGCTATTCGGGGTGAATGCGGACCAGATACAAATCGTTCTTCATCCCCAGAGTGTCGTCCACTCCATGGTTCAGTATTCTGATGGGTCAGTTCTGGCCCAGATGGGCAATCCGGATATGCGAACGCCCATAGCGCATGCACTAAGCTGGCCAGAGCGTATTGTGGCAGGCGTTGACCCCCTTGATCTGGCCCGTCTCAACCTGGGGTTTGAGGCGCTGGATATCAGGTTGTACCCCTGCCTGGCGCTGGCCCAGGAAGCGGCAAAGTCGATGGGGGCCATGCCTATCGTGCTCAATGCGGCGAATGAAGTTGCCGTGAATGCGTTCCTTGAAGAACGCATTGGGTTCCTTGAAATCGCCAAAACGGTTGAAGCCACACTAAATTCCGTCAATTTTTCGGAACCAGTTTCCATCGATGAAGTCATAGCAGTGGATTTTGAAGCGCGGGCCGTGGCACAGTCCCTGATTGATACAAACAGACATTTAAGAGTTTCTGCAACGTAGTAATGGACGTAGTAAAGATAGTTTTTTTTGCGCTTGTAGCGCTTTTTATACTGGTCACTTTTCATGAGTTCGGCCATTACTGGGTTGCCCGGAAGTGTGGTGTCCGGGTTTTGCGCTTCTCAATTGGCTTTGGCAAGCCCCTGCTGAAATGGCAGCGTGGTGATACGGAATTTGTCCTGGCAGGTATTCCCCTGGGGGGTTACGTCAAGATGTACGGCGAGACCAGCGACGAGGAATCGATACCCCCGTCCGAGCAGCAATACAGCTTCAGCCACAAATCTGTCTGGCAGCGCATGGCCATTGTGGTTGCAGGACCAGTAGCCAATTTATTATTGGCAATTGCTATCTATTTTATGGTGTTCCTTGGGGGAACGCGCGAGGTAGCACCACTGATCGGTTCCGTTGAAACGAATTCTGTCGCTGAATCTGCGGGTGTGGTTGCCGGTACAGAAATTATTGAAGTCGATAACCAGCCTGTGACGTCCTGGGCAGAGGTTTTTGATCAGTTGCTGAACCGTATCGGTGAAACCGGCCATATTGAACTTGAAACCGTTCAACCGGGTTCGGGCATATCCGGCTCCTACAGTCTGCCCATTACTGCCTGGCAGCGCGATACCGATCAGCCGGATTTTCTGGGTAGCCTGGGGCTGGTCCCGTTTACCCCAGAGCTGTCCGCGGTCATTGGTCAGGTCGTGGAAGACAGTCCTGCCCAACAAGCAGGCCTGCAGGTGGGCGACCGAATTCTGGAAACGGCTGAAATCCGTATCCAGGGTTGGGAGCAGTGGCGCGACATCGTACGAGCCTCACCGGGTGAGCGACTGGGCATGCTGGTTGAACGCGATGGTGAAGTCGTTACTCTTGAGCTTGTTCCCGGAGAAACCGAAGAAAACGGCGAAGTTTATGGCCTTGCCGGTGTTGCACCGCAACCTGCCGAATGGCCTGAAGAATTACTGCGAGACAGGCAGTACGGGGTTGTAGGTGCCCTGCAGGCCGGTGTCGACAAAACCTGGAGCAGCAGCCTGTTCATACTTGATTCGCTCAAGAAATTAATTACCGGGCAGGTGTCGACCAAATCACTGGGTGGCCCGGTTTCCATCGCCAAGTTTGCCGGGGCGTCAGCCGAGGCGGGCTGGCAATCCTTTTTATCCTTCCTCGGCATAATGAGTGTCATGCTGGGCATAATGAATCTGTTGCCTATTCCGGTTTTGGATGGGGGGCATTTACTTTTTTATATTATTGAGGCAATTAAGGGGTCTCCGTTGAGTGAAGCCATCCAGGGAGCAGCAATGCGTGTCGGTGTGTCGTTAGTTTTCGGGATTATGTTATTAGCGCTTTACAATGATTTTATGCGCCTGTAACGTCCGCGTTCTTCTGAGCTATATATCCAGATTCCCCAAGAAAATAATGATAAAAATTAGACTGTTTTTGTCTTTAGTGCTTTTGTGTCCAGTCATTGCACTTGCCCAGACGTTCACCATTGAAGACCTTCGTGTCGAGGGCCTACAGCGTGTGTCTGCCGGTTCTGTGTTTTCCGCTGTACCTGTTCGTGTAGGTGATCAGGCCGATGAAGCGGCTATCCAGGACACTATCCGCTCGTTATTCCAAACCGGGTTTTTCAACGATATAGCGGTATACCGTGATGCCAATGTGCTGGTTATTGAGGTATCCGAGCGCCCGGCTATTTCCGAGATTAACCTTGAAGGCAACAGTGTGCTTAAGGACGAGGACCTTTTGGATTCCCTAAGGGATAACGGGCTTTCTGAAGGGCAGATATTCCGGCCTGCGACACTGGATTCGTTGCAGAAAGAGCTAAGCCGGGTCTATGTTTCCCAGGGACATTACGGCGCGGAGATAGATGCCGTGGCACGTGAACTGCCGCGCAATCGTGTCGCCCTGGATATCAACATCGGCGAGGGCAAGCAGGCCCGAATCAAGGAAATCAATATCGTTGGTAACGAGACTTACGAGGAAGACGAGTTGCTTGACCTGTTTGAGTCCGGCGTCCCTCGCTGGTTTCCCTGGTTTTCAAGTAAAAACAAGTATTCGCGCGAGAAACTTACCGGCGATCTTGAGGCGCTTGAATCGCATTATCTTGATGCGGGTTATCTGAGATTTAATGTCGATTCTACGCAGGTGTCGGTCAGCCCGGACAAGCTTTCGGTTTTCGTGACCATAAACATTAGCGAAGGGGAGCCCTATACGGTATCCAGCGTAGAACTGCTGGGGGACATGGTTATCCCGGAGGTCATTATTCGCTTTTTAACCTTTGTGCGCGAAGGCCAACAATTTTCCCAGGCGCTAATTACCGCCTCCAAGGACTCCATATCCAATCGGCTGAACAATGAGGGTTATGCCTTCGCCGAGGTCGATGAAATCCTGGATATCAATGATGAGGACAAGACGGTTGACGTCACTTTCTTTATCAATCCCCAGGAACGTACCTATGTGCGACGAATTGAGTTCCGTGGGAACACGCGTACTGAGGGAGAAGTCTTGCGGCGGGAAATGCGCCAGATGGAGTCTGCCGTGGCATCATCCAATCTGATCGAGACGGGCAGGATCAGGCTGGACAGGCTGGGCTTCTTTAGCTCAGTGGAGTCCGAGACTGAGCAGGTGCCTGGAACCAGCGATGAGATAGATGTTATCTACACCGTTGAAGAACAACCGTCGGGAAGTATTAGTGCGAGTCTTGGTTATGCCCAGACCGTCGGTGCAATTCTTGGATTAAGTTTGCAAGAGAATAATTTCCTGGGGACAGGTAACCGGGTCAGCATCGGGGTTAATCGAAGCAAGTATCAGGAATCCCTGAACTTCAGCTATCAGGATCCCTATTTCACTGAGGATGGTGTCTCGGCAGGGTATTCCCTGTATATGCGAAATACCGATTACGGGGAATTGCGTATTGCCAGCTATACCAATGATATCGCAGGCTTGAGTGTTAACTTTGGCTATCCCTTGTCTGAAATTTCTCGTCTGATGATGGGCTTTGGATATGAAAGGCTGGATGTCGATATCGGTAATTTTGCTTCCGACGAAATCAAGAGCTTTGTCGACGATAACGCCAGATTCCACCAATATAAACTGAGTGGTGGCTGGTCCAGGGTCACATTAAACCGTGGTATTTTTGCCGACCGCGGCAGTAGTCAAAGCCTGAATATGGATTTGGCGGTACCGGGTAGTGACGCCCCTTATGCCAAGTTGACCTATGATGCGCAAAGGTATGTTCCCGTTGGTCCCCTTACCATGCGCTTTAGTACCACCCTGGGCATTGGCCAAAGCCTTGAATCAGAGAAGCGGTTGCCGTTCTTTGAAAACTATTACGCGGGCGGGTTTGGTTCTGTTAGGGGTTTTGAGCGCAGCACATTGGGCCCACGTGAATCGCCAGCCTATTCAATCAGTGAGGACGGCGAGGTCCGCATTCTCAACAGGGCTCGCCCGATTGGCGGCAATGTCCTGGTGACAGGAACGGCCGAAGTCCTGATTCCAATGTCATTTATGCCGAATCCAAACTCCATACGTTCAACCGTCTTTTTTGATGCCGGTAACGTTTTCGATACGGATTGTGGCCCACGTCAGGCATACTGTTATAAACCTGGCCTGGAGGAATTGCGGTATTCTTACGGTTTGTCCGCCACATGGCTAAGCGGATTTGGCCCGATGTCTTTTTCTTTAGGCCGGACACAGAATGCTGGAACAGGAGCGAGAAATGCCTGGGAAGAAGAAACGGAATTTTTTCAGTTCAGCCTTGGTCAAACCTTTTAGTAAATATCCTTTGGAGGTAGATAGTGTTTAAACATATTTTTCGTGGCCTGATTGTTGTGGGTGCGTTGTGTCTGTCCGCAGGCGCCAGTGCGCAAAAAATCGCGGTTGTAAATATCCAGGCAGCGATACTTGAGTCTGATTACGCCCAGACCCGACTGACTGAACTGGAGAATAAGCCGGAATATGCAGAGCTTGTTTCAGAGTCCCAGTCGCTGGTTGCCGATGTCCAGGCGCTGGATAATGACGCCCAGGCAAATGGCAATAGCTGGAGTCAGGAGCAGCTTACCGAGTACAACAGACAGCGTCAGTTTTTGACTGAAGACTTGCAGCTGAACAATCAGCGAATCCAGTCTGAGCGGGAAACAGTTGTTCGCCGAATTAACCAGGCGATGAATCAGCGAGCGTTAACAGCACTGCAGGAGCTGGTTGAAGAGGAGGGCGTGACCTTACTTCTTCAGGAAAGTGCTGTTTATCATGCCACTGATGAGCACAACATCACTCAAAAGCTCGCTGCCAAGCTAAATACTCAGTAAGCGTCGTCAATGGCCTGGCGGCTTTCAGAATTAGCTGACTACCTGGAAGCGGAGCTTGTCTCCGCTTCTGGCGGTTCTGGCAGTGAGATAGTGATCGAAGGAATTGCTTCCCCGGAGCTCGCCAGTTCAAAAAATATCTCTTTTGTTTCGTCGCCGAAATATGTCAAGGCCGCCAGAAATACACAGGCCTCTGCACTAATCGTCAGTCCTGAACTGACGGACTCGTTTAAAGACATTGTATTGCTGGTAGTGGATAACCCGTACATGGCCTATGCCAGGCTTTCAGCCTTGTTTGCAGAACCCAGGCCAGACCCGCAAATTCATCCCACAGCAGTGATCGCCAAGTCGGCCCGAGTTGGCCAGAATGTTTATATTGGTCCCAATGTGGTCATCATGGAGGGTGCCTCCATCGCAGATAATTGCGTGCTTGGTGCCTGCTCCGTTGTTGGATCGCGTGTGTCACTTGGTTCAGGCTCAATGCTTTACCCAAGTGTGAATCTCTACCACGACGTGGTCGTTGGTAAAGACTGTATTATTCACTCCGGAACGGTTATTGGTTCTGATGGCTTTGGCTTTGCCCCTTCCGATAGCGGTTATGTGAAAATCCATCAACTGGGCACAGTCATTATTGGGGATAATGTCGAGATTGGTTCCAATGTCAGTATTGACCGCGGTGCACTTGGAAACACTGAAATTCATTCCGGAGTGATCATTGATAATCTGGTGCATATTGCCCATAACTGTAAAATTGGCAGTCATACCGCGCTTGCCGGGCAGGTTGGTATGGCAGGCAGTACCGAAATTGGCCAGGGTTGTACCTTTGGCGGACAGGTCGGTATCGCCGGACACCTCAGGATTGGTGACAACGTGCACGCGCTGGGTCAGGCCAGGATAACCAGGTCCATCAGCGAACCAGGAGTATATTCCTCCGGTACAGGCATGTCAGAAGTAAAAGCCTGGCGAAAAAATGCAGCTCGATTTAACCAGCTTGATGAGCTGTTTCGTCGAGTTAATAAACTTGAAAAATTACTCGATAAGAAAAAATAGGTCTGGATCCATATCATGATGGATATTCTCGAAATACAAAAATATCTACCTCACCGTTATCCCATGTTGCTCGTCGATCGTGTCGAGGAGTTGGTGCTTGATGATCATATTCGAGCCTTTAAAAATGTCACCTACAATGAGGAGCTTTTCCAGGGACACTTTCCCAATGCGCCCATATTGCCTGGTGTTGTCATTA
This sequence comes from Pseudomonadales bacterium, assembly GCA_965222065.1. Taxonomy (GTDB): domain Bacteria; phylum Pseudomonadota; class Gammaproteobacteria; order Pseudomonadales; family GM7GCV1; genus GM7GCV1. Next base: position 356,302 of record OZ244933.1, on the reverse strand, counting down.
TTGAAGCGCTGGCACAGGCCTCAGGGATTCTCGGTTTCCGTACCATGAACCAGACGCCCGATGATGGGTATCTTTACCTGTTTGCCGGTATTGATGACGTTCGTTTTAAGCGCAAGGTGGTGCCGGGCGACAAACTGACCCTGGAGTCAAAGGTCATTACTCGCAAGCGTCATATCTGGAAATTCGATGTGAATGCCTCGGTCGATGGAGATATGGCGATCTCGGGAATTCTGACTTGTGCAATCGTTGAAGCCTGATAGGGAGGGCAGCCTTGATTCATCCACAGGCCATCATTGATCCATCGGCAGAAATTCACGAATCTGTCAGTATCGGTGCGTTCACCATTATTGGCCCGAATGTCAGCATTGGAGAGGGCACCGTTATTGGTCCTCACAACATTTTTAAAGGGCCAACCAGAATTGGCAAGAACAATCGCTTTTTCCATTTTTGCACCGTTGGTGAAGATACGCCGGATCTAAAGTACAAAGGCGAGCCCACGGAGCTCATTATTGGTGATAACAATACCTTCAGGGAATATAGCTCGATTCATCGCGGTACGGTGCAAGATGCAGGCAAAACGGTCATTGGCAACCAGAACCTGATTATGTGTTATGCCCATGTCGGTCATGACTGCTTTGTTGGCAACCACTGCATTATGTCTAACAGCTCCGGTTTGGCCGGTCATGTGCACATGGGCGACTGGGCGATTATTTCGGGCTTTTCAGCAGTTCATCAATATTGCCATATTGGGGCGCATGCATTTGTGGCCGGCTATTCAGCAGTATTTCAGGATGTGCCCGCATTTGTGACCGTTCAGGGTGCTCCCGCTGTTCCACGTATCGTTAATGTCGAAGGGTTAAAACGGCGCAATTTTGCCCCCGAAGACATCAAGGCCATCCAGACGGCATTTAAAACCCTGTACAAGAAAAAACTCTCCCTGGCTGATGCAGTAGTTGAACTGGAAAAACAGGCACAGGCCAACTCGCAAGTCAGGGTGTTATACGAATCTGTTGCAAACGCCAAGCGCAATATTGTTCGGTAACCCCTGTCGTCATGCGTATAGCCATCGTCGCAGGTGAATCTTCCGGCGACCTTCTGGGCGCCACGCTGATCGACTCCATAAAAAAACGCTGCCCCGACGCGATCTTTGAAGGCGTTGGCGGGCCGCATATGCTTGCCAGAGGCTTTGTTTCGTACCATCCCATGGACACCCTGTCTGTGATGGGGCTGGTCGAGCCACTAAAGCGTTTGCCCGCATTACTGGCCATTAAAAAAGACCTGGTTCGTCGTTATCTTGATAACCCACCAGACGTATTTATTGGCATTGATTCACCGGAGTTTAACCACCGAATTGAATTGCCCCTAAAAAAAGCGGGGATTCCAACCGTGCACTATGTCAGCCCTTCTGTATGGGCCTGGAGGCAGGGCAGGGTAAAAGGTATTCGTAAAGCCGTCGACCTGATGCTTTGCCTGCTGCCTTTTGAGGCTGATTTTTATGTCCGGGAAAACGTACCTGCCAGGTTTGTCGGTCACCCCATGGCGGATGAAATACCGATTGAGCCTGAGATTACAGCAGATGAACAGCTGGATGAAATCCACGGGTCAGCGTCTGAATGCCTGGCCATGCTACCGGGAAGTCGCACTGGTGAAATCGAAAAAATTGCGCCCGTTTTCCTGGAGGCCGCCGATCAATTGCTTCAGGAACAACCAGGGCTGCATATTTTTATCCCGGCGGCCCACAGTAAAGCGCAGGAAATGCTGGAGTCCCTGGTTGGGCAAAGAGAGAGAGTTCATGTTATTGCCGGCAAAACACGCCAGATATTGGCACGCTCAAATGGCGCGCTGGTGGCATCTGGCACAGCAACGCTGGAAGCCCTGCTAATGAAATGTCCCATGGTTGTTGCTTACAAGGCCGACTGGTTCTCCTGGTTTGTTGGCAGCCGAATGGTCAAGTGCGAGCATATTTCCCTGGCAAATCTTATTGCTGGTGAAAAGCTGGTGGAGGAACGCCTCCAGTCGGAATGCCATGCCAGCCAACTTGTCTCTGACCTGAAAACACTGATGAATCCGGAAACGCGACAATCCATGATTGAAAAATTTGTTCGTCTGCACAAGCGACTGCAACACAATGCCAGTGATGAAGCCGCGCAGGCAATAATGGAGCTGGTGGCTAAATGAAAATAATTGCCGGGGTAGACGAGGCGGGCAGAGGGCCCCTGGCGGGGCCAGTGGTTGCAGCAGCAGTCATTCTGGATATGGACAAGCCCATTGAAGGACTGAATGATTCCAAGAAACTCAGTGAAAAAAAGCGACTGTATTTCTTCAACGAAATTAAAGAGAAAGCACTGGCATGGAGTATTTGCGAGGCCAGTGTCGATGAAATCGACCAGATCAACATTTTGCATGCCTCTATGTTGGCCATGAAACGTGCGGTAGAAAGTTTACAACCAGCACCTGAACTGGTTCTTGTCGATGGTAATCGCAACCCGGACATCGATATTCAGTGTCGCGCAATAGTTGGCGGTGATGCACTGGAACCAGCAATTTCAGCGGCATCCATTTTGGCCAAGGTGTCTCGTGACCAGAAAATGATGGAGTACCATCAACTTTTCCCCAGGTATGGCTTTGATCGGCACAAAGGCTACCCAACAAAGCTTCATCTGGACATGTTGCGCACATTTGGTCCCTCTGATATTCATCGAAAGAGCTTTGCACCTGTTCAGCAGGCAGGGCTTTTTGGATAATGTCTCATCTCTTTTTGTCAGTGTCGGGGGATCTGGTTTGAGCCAGTTTGTTCATCTAAATCTTCGTTCTGAATATTCGCTTGTCGACAGTATTCTCAGAATCGGGCCGCTTGTTGATGCCTGCAAGGCGGAGGGAATGCCGGCCGTTGCCCTGACTGATCACACCAATCTTTTTGCCGCGGTAAAGTTCTACAAGGCCGCCCGTTCCGCTGGCATCAAGCCCATTATTGGCAGTGACTTCCTGCTCGACCTGGGGGACGGCTACAGCGGAAAATTAACCCTGCTGGCCATGAATGACCAGGGATACAAGAACATCATTGAGCTTATTTCCAGGGCCTATCTGGAAGGGCAAAAAACCGGCAAGACATTAATCCAAACATCCTGGCTGGATGAGCTTTCGGCGTCGGTCATTTGTCTTTCTGGCGCGACACAAGGGGAAATAGGGCAATGGCTGGTCAAGGGTAAAGACTCACAGGCAAGGCAATGTCTGGGCGACTGGATGCAGCGGTATCCGGATCGTTTTTATCTGGAAATCCAGCGAACCGGTCGCCCTGATGAGAATGAGTACATAGATGCCATCGTACAGATGGCCAGTGATGCAGGCTGTCCACTGGTGGCAACCAATGATGTGCGTTTTTTGCGGGAAGATGAGTTTGAGGCGCATGAAGCCCGGGTATGTATCCATGATGGCGATACGCTGACCAATCCCGCACGTGTTCGCCGTTATTCAGAGAAGCAATATCTACGTTCGCCCGAGGAAATGGTCGAGCTGTTCGCCGATATTCCGGAAGCCATCGAAAATACTGTGCGCATAGCCCAGCGCTGCAATGTGGAGCTCGGACTGGGTAGTTACTACCTGCCGGAATACCCAATTCCTGAAGGCATGACGGAAGATGAGTTTTTCCGCAAGATTTCCCATGAAGGACTGGATAAGCGCCTGGAAATTATTCTCGACAGGTTCGCGGAAGACTACGAAGAAAGGCGAAAAGCCTATGTAGAGCGGCTTGATTTTGAATTGAACATCATTATCCAGATGGGTTTCCCTGGCTATTTCCTGATCGTGATGGATTTCATCCAGTGGGCCAAGGAGCAACAGATTCCCGTCGGGCCAGGGCGTGGCTCAGGGGCCGGTTCGCTGGTCGCCTACGCGTTGTTGATCACCGATCTGGACCCGCTTGAGTACGATCTTCTCTTCGAGCGATTCCTCAACCCGGAACGGGTTTCCATGCCGGACTTCGACATTGATTTCTGCATGGATAACCGGGACAGGGTGATCGAGTACGTGGCAGACACCTACGGCCGAATGGCGGTTTCCCAGATTGTGACGTTCGGAACCATGGCAGCCAAGGCCGTAGTACGTGATGTAGCGCGGGTACAGGGCAAGTCCTATGGTCTGGCGGATCGCCTGTCGAAAATGATTCCTTTCGAAGTGGGCATGACTTTGGCAAAAGCCTACGAACAGGAAGAGACACTGCGCACGTTTCTTGAAGAAGACGGTGAAGCCCAGGAAATCTGGGACATGGCACTGCAATTGGAAGGTATTTCCCGAAATTGTGGAAAGCATGCAGGTGGTGTCGTGATTGCCCCCACCAAGCTGACCGATTTTGCGCCGCTTTACTGTGATGAGCGAGGCGATGGTCTGGTTACCCAGTACGACAAGGACGATGTCGAGTCTGTAGGACTGGTCAAGTTCGACTTTCTTGGGTTGAGGACGCTGACGATCATTGACTGGGCAGTAAAGATGGTCAACGAACGCCGGGCGAAGGAAGGTTTGCAGCCGATTAATATCGACCGGATAGATCTGGAAGACACAACGACCTTTGAGATGTTACAACGGGCAGAGACCACGGCGGTATTCCAGCTGGAATCCCGGGGGATGAAGGATCTGATCAAGCGCCAGCTGCCCAGCCGTTTTGAAGACATTATCGCCCTGGTGGCACTGTTTCGACCCGGCCCGCTGCAATCGGGCATGGTGGATGATTTCATCAACCGTAAACATGGTCGCGAGGAAGTTACCTATCCGCACCCCAAGTACCAGCATGAAGAACTGAAACCTGTTCTGGAGCCGACCTACGGCATTATCCTGTATCAGGAGCAGGTGATGCAGATTGCCCAGGTGATCGGCAACTATACCCTCGGTGGTGCCGACCTGTTGCGTCGTGCCATGGGCAAGAAAAAGGCCGAGGAAATGGCCAAACAACGGGAAATTTTCATGGAGGGCGCCCAGGGGCGAGGTATTGATGCCGACCTGGCCTCCAACCTGTTTGACCTGATGGAAAAGTTTGCCGGGTACGGATTTAACAAATCGCACTCGGCGGCTTATGCGCTGGTTGCCTACCAAACAGCCTGGCTCAAGGCGCACTATCCAGCCGAATTTATGGCGGCAGTGATGTCAGCCGATATGCAAAATACCGACAAGATTGTGACCTTTGTGGACGAATGTCATTCAATCGGGCTAAACCTGACACCGCCTGACGTCAATGCCGGTCAACTCGGTTTTTCTGTGAATGATGAAGGCGATATTGTTTACGGACTTGGTGCGATCAAGGGTCTGGGGGATGGCGCGATTGAATCAATTATTGAGAACCGCCAAAAAGACGGGCCCTATAAAGACCTTTTTGATTTTTGCTCGCGAGTGGATTTGCGCAAGGTCAACAAACGATCGCTTGAAGCCCTGGTTCTGGCCGGCGCGATTGATGCCATTGGGCCCAAGGCAGAGAGCAAGGGTACATCGCGGGCGCAATTACTGGCATTGTTGCCTGAAGCAATTAAAACGGCAGAACAGAATGCCCAGAATATCAGTGCCGGCATTGAAGACCTGTTTGGTGGTGCAGGATCAGAGAACCGCGAAGCCGGTGCCTGCTATCAGACTGCGGTTGAATACTTTCCCTGGAGCAACCGGGAGCTGCTGCAAAAGGAAAAAGATACGATTGGTCTTTATCTTACCGGCCATCCCCTTGATGACTATGCCAGGGAAATCTACGTCCTCAGCGGCCATAAAATCAGCAATCTGAGAGCCAGCCGATCCAAGCAGTGGCTGGGAGGGCTGGTTATTGGTATTCGTACCATCAAAACCAAGCGGGGCGATACCATGGCGATTGTGTCACTGGATGATCGCAGTGGCCGGATTGATGTCACCCTGTTTGCTGATGCCTACGATCAGTGTCGGCATTTTCTGGCGAAGGATGCCATGGTTTTGGTGGAAGGGCAGGTAGAGCATGATGATTACAATGGCTCGCTTCGTGTTCGCGGGGAGCGGGTTGTAGCACTTTATGAAATGCGGCGGCAGCGTGCCCAGGGTCTTGCATTAAATATTGATGGACAGGATATGGAGCCAGCGACCATAGATAAATTGCGTGAAGCGGTGATGCCCTACATTGGTGGCGAATGTCCACTGCAGGTTCGCTATCGACTGAACGGCTATGGGGGTGATCTGAATTTGGGCGAGCAATGGAAAGTGGAGCCCAGTGACGAGTTAATTCACCGGCTGAAACAGTTGCTTGGGAGTGACTCTGTATCCCTGACGTTCTAGGTGTCGTAGTGAGCTATCAGCAACTTATAAACCAGCTACGTGAACAACTTCCGACAGGGAAACCTGTATATGTTGGCTACAGTGGTGGGCTGGACTCCAGCCTGCTGTTACAGGCCGCGTGTGATGCCTTCGATGATCAACCCGTAATTCCTGTCCACTGTAATCATGGTGTACATCCTGAAAGTGGCAACTGGCAAAAATTTTGTGAGCAACAGGCTTCCCGGCTCAATACCCGGTTGGTGGTAGAGCAGCTTGATTTCCCCCGGGGTTTTACCGAAGCCGCCGGCCGTGAGGCCCGTTATCGTGTTTTTGCCAGTCACATGGAAGAGGGCTCGGTTTTGCTTTTGGGGCATCATGCAGATGACCAGGCGGAAACCGTCCTTTTTCGCCTGTTTCGGGGCACTGGAATGCGTGGTCTGGCCGGCATCCCGGTTTCCAGAAAGTTTGCCTCAGGCTCGATTCTGCGCCCGTTGATGGGGTACTCCCGCAAAATGATCGAGGCAATGGCCCGTGAAAAGCAGGTTGACTGGATTGAGGACAGCAGTAACAAGGATGATGCCTACGACCGGAATTATATTCGAAACAAGGTGTTACCCGTCATTCTGCCACGCTGGCCCAATCTGGTTCCCGCAATTCAACAGCTCAGCGGTTATTTGCGAGATGAGCTCATCCTGCTGGAAGACTATGCCGATGAATTACTCAAACGCCTGGACTACCGAAGGAACGAACAGATTGATGTGGTGGCCAGCCTGGATTTGCAGGAGTTATCAACCTTGCCTGATCGACAAAAAACCTTAGTAATCAGGCGATTTTTATCCCGTGATCACGAGGCCCCTGAGTCTCTTAATCTTGACGAGATTCTCACCCAGTTTCTCTCTGCCAAAGCGGATGCAAAGCCCCGATATCCACTTGGCGACAAGGAGCTGAGACGTTTTAACCAGCGTTTGTTTATACTTAAAGCCCAGGGGGAGAGCGCCCCGGAACAGGAACGAACCTGGGACGGTCGGGCGCCACTGGTAATGTCAAACGGCATTTTGAGGTTGTTAAAAGGCTCGCCTGACAGTTTTGTTGTTCGTTTCCGATCAGGCGGCGAGCAGCTTAAACCCGAAGGCAGAAAGCACTCGCAAACGCTGAAAAAACTGATGCAGGAGTATCATATTGAGCCCTGGCTGCGTCACCAGATCCCCTTGATTTACCAGGGAGAAACGCTTATTGCTGTGGGTGACCGTATCCACTGCACAGGGCACCGGTTTGAGTGGGTGCGCAAATAGTTGGTTTTTTTAGCCCTGTTAAGATTGAGGGGAGAGGGGCTTTCCGGTAGACTGAACGCCCATCTCGCGGAAGGTTTATTCCTTTCTTTTCTAGCCGAAGATGGAATCAGACTCCCGCCTTTTATGCACCTATTTAGGTAGTTCATGACTCGTTATATCTTTGTCACTGGTGGAGTTGTTTCTTCTTTGGGTAAAGGAATTGCCGCCGCATCCCTGGGCGCGATTCTTGAATCCCGCTCCCTGAAAGTTACTATTTTGAAGCTGGATCCCTATTTAAATGTGGATCCCGGAACCATGAGCCCGTTCCAGCATGGGGAAGTCTTTGTCACCGAAGACGGTGCTGAAACCGATCTTGATCTCGGTCATTACGAACGATTTCTTCGCAGCAAAACCTCCAAACGCAATAATTTCACCACAGGCCAGGTCTACGAGACCATTCTGCGCCGCGAACGCCGGGGAGATTACCTGGGGGGGACCGTTCAGGTAATTCCTCACGTAACCGATGAGATCAAGCGGCGCGTGCTTGATGGTGGCAGTGGGTATGACATTGCCATCGTGGAAATTGGCGGAACCGTCGGCGACATTGAGTCACAGCCATTTCTGGAAGCGATTCGACAGCTTAAGGTCCAGCTTGGTTCCAACCGCGCCTTGCTGATGCACCTGACCCTGGTTCCATACATTAAGGCCGCCGGCGAAACCAAGACCAAACCCACCCAGCACTCGGTAAAAGAATTACGGTCTATCGGCTTGCAGCCAGACATTCTCCTTTGTCGCTCTGAGGTGGAGGTCGATGAAGATTCACGACGTAAAATTTCGCTTTTTACCAACGTCGAGGAAAGGGCCGTTGTCCCCTTGCCTGATGCCAGTTCAATTTATGCAATTCCCAGGCAGTTAAAGGAGTATGGCCTCGACCAAATCGTCGTGGAGAAATTTAACCTGGACAGCCCGGCACCTGATCTGAGTGAGTGGGACAAGGTTGTTGAGTTGCAGGCCAGCAGTAGCGGCCAAATACGTATTGCCATGGTTGGCAAATACATGGAACTGCTCGATGCCTACAAATCCCTGAACGAGGCCCTGGAACACGCCGGAATTCACAACAAGACCCAGGTCAATATTGATTACATTGATTCCGAAACCCTTGAGGATGGCGATCTGTCCGCGCTGGAAGGGGTCAATGCCATTCTTGTGCCCGGAGGCTTTGGCAGCCGCGGTATTGAAGGGAAAATAGCCGCTGTGCGATTTGCTCGGGAAAACAGGATTCCATATCTGGGCATCTGTCTGGGCATGCAGGTTGCCGTGATTGAATATGCCCGCAATGTTGCCGGGCTGAAAGGCGCACACAGTACTGAATTTGAGGAAAAAACGCCAAATCCGGTGATTGCCCTGATTACCGAGTGGACCACAGAAGATGGTTCGGTAGAGCGTCGTGGTAAAGACAGCGACCTGGGTGGCACCATGCGGCTGGGAAGTCAGGAATGTCATCTGATTGAGGGCAGCAAGGCACGGAACCTCTATGGGCTTGAGACCATCAAGGAACGTCATCGCCATCGCTATGAATTTAACAATAACTTTCTGGAGCCCTTGCAGAGTGCAGGATTGCTGATTTCCGGGTTGTCTGCAGACCGTTCACTGGTTGAAATGGTGGAGATCCCGGATCACCCCTGGTTTGTGGCCTGTCAGTTCCACCCGGAATTTACCTCAACGCCTCGCGATGGCCATCCACTTTTTGAAGGTTTTGTGAAAGCGGCGATGGAGAATGCGGCTGCGACAACGAATTCACGCGAGATCGCCTGATTCGGTTCTCGAAAGATCTATCTTGAAAGAAAAAGGAACCCCTTGATGGAAAAAATTATCGATGTCGCCGGACTTAAGGTCGCCAACGACCGGCCTTTCACCCTGTTTGGTGGTATCAACGTCCTGGAGAGTCGCGATCTGGCACTTCAGGCTGCCGAAGCCTATGTCAATGTGACAGGAGAGCTTGGCATTCCCTATGTATTTAAAGCTTCCTTTGATAAGGCTAACCGCTCGTCTATCCACTCATTTCGCGGTCCCGGAATAGAAGAGGGGATGAAAATTTTTGAAGCGGTGAAGCAGGAGTTTGGCGTACCAGTAATCACTGATGTTCACGAGCCTCACCAGGCAAGTACCGTGGCGGAAGTCTGCGATGTTATCCAGCTCCCGGCTTTCCTGGCCCGCCAAACCGATCTGGTGGCCGCCATGGCCAAAACCGGTGCCGTAATCAATATCAAGAAGCCCCAGTTTTTGAGTCCATCGCAAATGGCCAATATTTGCGAAAAGTTTGTTGAGTGTGGAAACGACAAGTTAATGCTTTGCGAGCGGGGGTCGTCATTTGGTTATGACAACCTGGTCGTTGATATGCTCGGATTTGAAGTGATGAAATCCAGCTGTCAGCGTGCGCCCCTGATATTTGATGTAACACACTCTCTCCAATCCCGGTCTTCCGGCAGTGCGGCTTCTGGTGGTCGTCGGCAGCAGGTGGCCGATTTGGCGAGAGCGGGAATGGCGGTAGGGCTGGCCGGATTATTTTTAGAGGCACACCCAAATCCCGATGAAGCCAAATGTGATGGGCCGAGCGCATTGCCTTTGAGCCTTCTCAAGGATTTCCTTGCGCAAATGAAAGCCATAGACGATCTGGTTAAGTCATTTGAAACGCTGGAAATCAATTAAATCCTATTTTTTCTTAATGGAGCCCCAATCAACATGACCCAAATTACAGACATCCGAGCGTTTGAAGTGCTTGATTCTCGCGGCAACCCAACGGTAAGTGCAGAAGTGACACTGGCATCAGGCGTTGTTGGACAGGCCTGTGCACCCAGCGGCGCGTCAACCGGCTCACGCGAAGCCCTGGAGCTGCGTGACGGGGATAAAAGCCGGTATCTTGGTAAAGGTGTGCTTAAAGCGGTTGCCAATGTTAATGGACCGATACGTGAGCTGCTGTTGCAAACAGATGCTTCAGATCAGGCGGCCCTGGATAAGGCCATGATTGATGCCGACGGCACAGACAACAAGGCCAAATTTGGTGCCAATGCCATTCTGGCGGTGTCCCTGGCAGCAGCCAAAGCGGTAGCTGTTGAAAAAGGTATGCCTTTGTACGAGTACATCGCCGAAATAAACGGTACGGAAAACTACAGCATGCCCGTGCCCATGATGAACATCCTGAATGGCGGCGAGCACGCGGATAACAACGTTGATATCCAGGAATTTATGATTCAGCCGGTTTCTGCACCTACCTTCGCGGAAGCTTTGCGTATGGGCGCTGAAATATTCCATGCACTGAAAAAAGTACTGAGCGACCGTGGCCTTAACACGGCCGTTGGGGATGAGGGTGGTTTTGCGCCAAATCTGCCATCCAATGAAGCGGCACTTGAAGTCATTGCCGAAGCCGTGGAAGCCGCCGGTTACAAACTGGGTGAAGATATTGGCCTGGCCCTGGATTGTGCCAGTACGGAGTTTTACAAGGATGGGGTCTATGACCTCGCTGGCGAAGGCAAAAAGTACTCGGCAGAAGAGTTTGCCGACTTCCTGGCTGGTCTGTGTGACAGGTATCCCATCCTGTCTATTGAAGACGGCATGGATGAATCAGATTGGGAAGGCTGGGAAATATTGACCCGAAAAATTGGTGATCGCGTCCAGTTGGTTGGGGATGATCTCTTTGTAACCAATACCAAAATCCTGAAAGAAGGGATCGACAAGTCCATCGCCAACTCCATCCTGATCAAGTTCAACCAGATTGGCTCTCTTACGGAGACCCTGGAAGCCATCAACATGGCCCAGGAAGCCGGTTATACAGCGGTTATTTCCCACCGTTCCGGAGAAACCGAAGACACCACCATTGCCGATCTGGCGGTGGCGACAGCGGCCGGACAAATCAAGACGGGTTCTCTCTGTCGATCGGATCGGGTCGCCAAGTACAACCGTTTACTCCGTATTGAGGCGGAGACGGATGGAACGGCTCCTTATCGTGGCAAGGAAGAATTTGCTCGGTAAACCAATGAGCTGGTAGTAACCCAGACATAAAAAAACCGGCGAAAGCCGGTTTTTTTATGTCTTGACGATTTTGTCGATTAGCGTTTGTCGAGTGAGACAAAATCCCGGACATCGCTACCTGTGTAAAGCTGACGTGGACGCCCGATTCGGGATTTGTCACTAATCATCTCATGCCAGTGCGCCAGCCATCCGGCGGTTCTGCCCAAGGCAAAGATCACGGTAAACATATTGAGCGGAATACCGATGGCGCGAAGGATGATTCCGGAATAGAAATCGACATTGGGATAAAGCTTTTTCTCAATGAAATAATCATCCTTGAGCGCGATATCTTCCAGCTTCTTGGCGATATCCAGCATCGGATCGTTGACACCAAGTGCGTTCAGTACTTCATCGCAAGTCTCTTTCATTACCTTGGCGCGAGGGTCAAAGTTTTTGTAAACGCGATGGCCAAAGCCCATCAGACGGAAAGGATCGTTGGGGTCCTTGGCGCGCTTGACCGCAGAGTCCACATTGGAGATATCCCCGATCTCTTCCAGCATGTGAATTACGGCTTCATTGGCGCCACCATGGGATGGTCCCCAAAGTGCCCCAACACCCGCAGCGATACAGGCAAACGGGTTCGCCCCGGTAGAACCGGCAAGACGTACAGTCGATGTTGACGCGTTTTGCTCATGATCGGCGTGAAGGATGAAAATCTTGTCCATGGCACGGGCAATCACCGGGTTCACTTCGTATTCCTCACAGGGATTTCCCCACATCATGTAAAGGAAATTGGATGGATAATCCAGATCGTTGCGGGGATACATGACCGGCTGTCCAATGCTGTGCTTGTAAGCCATGGCCGCCAGTGTCGGCATCTTGGAAATCAGACGCATGGTCGTAATTTGGCGATGCTCGGGATCGTGAATATCCAAAGAGTCGTGATAAAAAGAAGAAAGTGCACCGACTACACCACAAAGCATTGCCATGGGGTGGGCGTCATATCGAAAACCGTTGTAAAACTCACGTACCCACTCATTGACCATCGTGTGGCGGTATACCGTCGCATCGAAATCAGCCTTTTGTTTGGCGTTCGGCAGTTCACCGTTTAGCAGCAGGTAGGAGACTTCAAGATAATCTGACTTTTCTGCCAGTTGCTCGATAGGGTAGCCCCGGTGCAGAAGAATGCCCTTGCCTCCATCGATATACGTGATTTTGGATTCACAGGAAGCCGTGGAAGTAAACCCCGGATCCAGGGTGAAATAGCCTTTGGCAGAGAGGGGAGCGACGTTAATTACATCCGGGCCTATGGTGCCCGAGAGTACATCGAGTTCAATTACTTCATCTGAGCCGTCGATCGAAAGCCGTGCCTTACGGTCGGACATAAATACATCCTCAGTTGTCATTATTTATTTGATAGACGAGGTCTGAACCTCTTGGTGCAATCTATCTCGTGCATTTGAATCCAGAAGAAACCTTTTGCTCGCATCGTCTTGATTCTGATTTAGCGCCAGAATTGTATACGAAATTAGCTTCCGGGAATTTTTGATTATACCTGCTAAGGCGAAGCCACGATATTCATGGCAGAAATGTTATGCATTGCACAATACAATAACGTTATATGAGTGGCTGCTTTTGGCATTGAAACAGCCATGCCGTTGAATACTCAACCTAAAGCGCCGTAAAGTATTAATCTTAATAGGTTTTTTCTTGAGTTCAGGGCTTCTGGTCTGTAAACTTCCGGCCGCTGTTTTTATACCAAAAACGGTTAAAAACAGCCTGAAAAACAAGTGCGTCAACGAAGACGTCCCCGGTCAGCAAAGCTGATCATTGCAATCCAATCCGCTGGTGAACAAAACTGACGTGTTTCCAAAATTGACTGCCAAACAGCACTGCCAAAGGCCCGGAATAGAGGGTTCGACATGGCATGCCTGGTGTCTGGAAGTCTTGCGTTCAGTTATTCTGTTCAGGGTCCAGTCAATCTGGAGAATCCAATAATATGAAAACAATGACTTTCGATGGTGTTATTGTCGGCGGCGGCGGTGCTGGTATGCGCGCTGCACTGCAGTTGTCGCAGTCGGGCTATAAAACCGCAGTAATCACCAAAGTCTTCCCCACCCGATCTCACACAGTTTCCGCCCAGGGAGGAATTACCTGCGCAATTGCCTCCGCTGACCCCAACGACGACTGGCGTTGGCATATGTACGATACCGTAAAAGGTTCTGACTACATTGGTGATCAGGATGCCATTGAGTACATGTGTAAGGAAGGTCCGGAAGCGATCCTCGAACTTGATCATATGGGCCTGCCGTTCTCCCGATTTGAGAATGGCCGGATTTACCAGCGACCCTTTGGCGGGCAATCCAAGAATTTCGGTGAGGGCGGTCAGGCTGCCCGCACCTGTGCAGCAGAAGATCGTACCGGGCATGCACTCTTGCATACCCTCTATCAAAGCAACGTAAAGAACGAAACCGTCTTCTTTAATGAATGGTACGCGGTAGACCTGGTGCGCAATGGCAAAAACCAGGTGGTCGGCGTGATCGCCATCGATATTGAATCCGGTGAGCAGGTTTTTGTTAAATCCAAAGCGACCGTGCTTGCTACTGGCGGTGCAGGACGTATTTATCAATCAACCACCAACGCGCATATCAATACGGGTGATGGGGTTGGCATGGCCTTGCGTGCAGGTGTTCCTGTGCAAGACATGGAAATGTGGCAATTCCATCCAACCGGCATTTATGGCGCCGGGGTGCTGGTTACCGAAGGCTGTCGAGGTGAAGGCGGTTACCTGATTAACAAGGATGGAGAGCGTTTTATGGAGCGCTATGCGCCCAATGCCAAAGATCTCGCTTCCCGCGATGTTGTGGCACGCTCAATGTTTACCGAAATTCGTGAGGGCAGGGGATGTGGACCCGACGCGGATCATGTGATGCTTAAGCTGGATCACCTGGGTGCAGAAGTCCTGAATTCCCGTCTGCCGGGCATTCAGGAACTGGCCAAGACGTTTGCTCATGTCGATCCGACCAAGGAACCGATTCCTGTAGTACCAACCTGTCACTACATGATGGGTGGTATCCCAACCAATATTCACGGCCAGGCACTGACCCAGGACGAGAACGGCAATGATGTAGTCGTGGAAGGGCTCTATGCAGCGGGCGAGATTGCCTGTGTTTCAGTGCACGGTGCCAATCGCCTGGGCGGTAATTCCCTGCTTGACCTCGTCGTCTTTGGTCGTGCCGTTGGTCTTTACCTGGAAAAAGCGCTTGGCGAAGGCATCCAGATGGACGATGCGGTGGAAAGTGACATAGAAACCGCCATGGCGCGTCTCAACAAAATCGAAAACAACCCCGGTGGAGAAAAAGCCCCCGAGGTTCGTGCCGAGCTGCAGCGAATCATGCAAGAATGTTTTGGTATTTTCCGTACCGGTGAAGACATGGAGCGTGGCAAAAAAGAACTGGAAGCACTACGTGAGCGGGCAGAGAATGTCGGACTTACTGATACCAGCAAGGTATTTAATACAGCCCGTATAGAAGCACTTGAATTGCAAAACCTGTTCGAAACGGCCGAGGCTACTGCCCAGGTTGCCGCCGTTCGCACAGAATCACGCGGCGCGCACTCACGAGAAGATTACCCGGATCGTGATGACGAAAATTGGCTGACGCATTCCATGTACTGGAAAGAAGGCAAGAAGGTTGGTCGTCGGCAGGTCAACCTGTCACCCAAGACCGTTGATACTTTTCAGCCGAAAGCTCGCACATACTAAGCGGAGGGCATTAACGTGTTAACAGTAAGTATTTATCGCTATAACCCGGATGTTGATTCCGAGCCCCGCATGCAGGATTACCAGCTGGATACCGGCGGAAAAGACCTGATGGTTCTGGATGTGCTGGAGCTGTTGAAAGCGGAAGATCCGACACTCTCCTATCGTCGTTCCTGTCGTGAGGGCGTCTGTGGTTCTGACGGCATGAACATGGGCGGCAAAAACGGTCTTGCCTGCGTCACCCCCCTGAGTGAAGTGGTCAAGAAAGATCGTCTGGTGCTTCGTCCGCTTCCGGGTCTTCCGGTCGTACGAGACCTGGTGGTCGATATGACCCAGTTCTATAACCAGTACAAGAAGATCAAACCCTATTTGATCAATGACACAGTCGCTCCCGAGAAAGAGCGCCTGCAGTCGCCGGAAGAGCGATCAAAGCTCGACGGCCTCTATGAATGTATACTCTGTGCCTGCTGTTCGACCAGCTGTCCCTCGTACTGGTGGAACCCGGACAAGTTCCTGGGGCCGGCGGCCTTGCTTCAGGCATACCGGTTTATTGCCGATAGTCGTGATACAGCAACCGAGGAGCGGCTTGATGCCCTGCAGGATCCGTTTTCCGTATTCCGTTGCCACGGTATCCAGAACTGTGTTGCTGTATGTCCCAAGGGGTTAAACCCTACCAAGGCGATTGGGCATATTCGCACCATGCTGCTGACTCGCTAACAAACTCACCTATATATTTCGGGAATTTATCTAACTATGGCAGACAAATACGACGTAATCGTTATTGGTTCCGGCCCTGCGGGATATGTGGCTGCAATACGGGCAGCACAGCTGGGGTTGAAGACCGCCTGTATCGAGAAATGGAAAAACGATCAGGGCAAGGGCGTCAATGGCGGTACCTGCCTGAACGTAGGCTGTATTCCCTCAAAAGCACTGCTGGACAGTTCACACAAATTTGAGATGGCCGCCCATGACTTTGAAGATCACGGCATTTCGACAGGCAAGGTCAAGGTCGATGTTGCCAAGATGATGCAGAGAAAAAACAAGGTAGTTCAACAGCTTACCGGTGGAATCTCAGGTCTTTTCAAGGCCAACGGTGTTGCGCCGATCTATGGAACAGGCAAACTGCTCAAGGATAAACAGGTAGAAGTGACCGATTTTGACGGCAAAACCACGGTTTATGACGCCGACAACGTTATTCTTGCCACAGGCTCTGTGCCCATTGATATTCCTCCTGCACGCAACAATGGCGACACCATCGTCGATTCCACCGGGGCGCTTGAGTTTGATGAAGTGCCTGGTCGGCTGGGTGTGATTGGTGCCGGCGTTATCGGCCTGGAGCTGGGCAGTGTATGGGGACGTCTGGGATCAGATGTCGTGGTTATTGAAGCCATGGAAAACTTCCTGCCAACCATGGATCAGGATATTTCCAAGGAATCCTACAAAATACTAAGCAAGCAGGGGCTGGACATCCGTCTGGGCTGCAAAGTGACTGGTTCGGAAGTAAAAACCAGTGGCAAGACCAAGAAAGTCGACCTGACTTACGAAGACGCCAAGGGTGAAAAACAGACAGAAACCTTCGACAAGGTCATTGTTTGTGTCGGTCGTCGAGCCTACAGCGAAGGCATTCTGGCCGAGGACGCAGGCGTCGAAGTCAACGAACGTGGCGGTGTTGAAGTTAACGATCAGTGCCAAACCAATGTCCCGGGCGTATGGGCAGTCGGTGACCTGGTGCGCGGTCCTATGCTGGCACACAAAGGCTCGGAAGAGGGCGTGATGGTCGCGGAGCGTATTGCCGGCCAGAAAGCCCAGATAAACTACGACGTGATTCCCAGCGTGATTTATACCCATCCCGAGATCGCTGCGGTTGGCAAATCCGAACAGCAGCTCAAGGAAGCGGGCGTTGAATACGAAGTAGGCACCTTCCCGTTTCAGGCGATTGGACGTGCCCTGGCGTCTGGTGAAGGAGAAGGCATGGTGAAGGTCATTGCCGATGCCAAAACAGACGCTGTCCTCGGTGTTCACTGTGTCGGCCCGGCGGCTGCCGAACTGGTGCAGCAAGGCGCCATCGCAATGGAATTTGGTTCCAGCGCGGAAGACCTGGGCCTGATGGTCTTTGGTCACCCAACGTTCTCGGAAGCCGTTCATGAAGCAGCGCTCGCTGTCCATGGACATGCTATCCATATGCCTAACAGGAAAAAGCGCAAGTAAGGATTCATTTGATCGATTCAGGCTTGCGACTTCATAGCAGGCGAATAATTAACCAGAGCTTTCCGGCTCGTACATAACCAATTGAGAGAATAGGCATAACCTATGAACTTACATGAATATCAGGCCAAGCAAATTTTTGCTGCCTATGGCCTTCCGGTCTCGCAGGGCATTGCTGCTTCTACAGCCCAGGAAGCTGTTGCTGCTGCTGATGAAATTTCCGATGACAAATATGTTGTTAAAGCACAGGTTCACGCAGGTGGTCGCGGCAAGGCTGGCGGTGTGAAACTGGTTTCCAGCAAGGCGGAAATTGAAGAATTTGCTCGCAAATGGCTTGGCAATCGACTGGTTACCTATCAAACAGACGCCAAGGGCCAGCCTGTCAGCCGTATTTTGGTGGAGTCCTGTACGGACATCGCCAACGAACTTTATCTCGGTGGCGTGGTTGATCGCGGTACCCAGCGCATTGTGATCATGGCCTCAACCGAAGGCGGGGTGGAAATCGAGAAAGTCGCTCACGAGACCCCGGAAAAAATCCTGAAAGCGGAGATCGATCCACTGGTTGGTCCCCAGCCTTACCAGGCACGTGAGATTGCCTTCAAGCTCGGTCTGGAAGGTGTTCAAATTAAACAGTTCACCAAAATTTTCATGGGACTGGTCAAGATTTTCCTTGAGAAAGATGTGGCACTTTGTGAAGTGAACCCGTTGGTGATCAAGGAAGACGGCGATCTTCATTGCCTTGATGCCAAGCTGGTGATCGACAGTAACGCGATCTACCGTCATCCGGATCTTCATGAAATGGCCGATCCTTCCCAGGAAGACGAGCGTGAAGCGCACGCGGCCCAATGGGACCTCAACTACGTCGCACTGGATGGTAACATTGGCTGTATGGTGAACGGTGCAGGCCTCGCCATGGGTACCATGGATATTGTCAATCTGCACGGTGGCAAGCCAGCCAACTTCCTGGACGTGGGTGGTGGTGCGACAAAAGAGCGCGTTGCCGAAGCATTCAAGATCATTCTTTCTGATGACAATGTCAAAGCCGTACTGGTCAACATTTTCGGCGGTATTGTTCGTTGCGACATGATTGCGGAAGGCATTATCGGTGCCGTGGAAGAAGTGGGCGTGACCGTTCCTGTGGTTGTGCGACTGGAAGGCACCAACGCGGAAGAGGGCAAAAAAGTTCTCGCAGAAAGCAGCCTGAATATCCAGGCAGCCACTTCCCTGACTGAAGCGGCTCAACTTGTAGTTAAAGCGGCGGAGTAAGACGAATGAGCGTATTAATTAATAAAGACACTAAAGTCATCTGCCAGGGTTTTACCGGTTCCCAGGGGACGTTTCACTCTGAACAGGCCATTGCCTATGGCACTCAAATGGTTGGTGGTGTTACCCCCGGTAAAGGCGGTCAGGAGCACCTTGGCCTGCCTGTATTCAATACCGTAAAAGATGCGGTAGAAGCCACAGGCGCCACGGCTTCGGTTATCTATGTTCCTGCACCATTTTGTAAGGACTCCATCCTGGAAGCTGCCAATGCCGGCATCGAACTGATCGTATGTATTACTGAAGGCATCCCTACCATGGATATGCTGGAAGTAAAGGTGAAGGTCGATCAACTGGGCGTTCGTCTTATCGGTCCAAACTGTCCGGGCGTGATTACTCCGGGCGAATGCAAGATTGGCATTATGCCGGGCCACATTCACAAACCAGGCAAGGTAGGCATTGTCTCCCGTTCTGGCACCCTGACTTATGAAGCGGTCAAGCAAACCACGGACGCTGGCTTTGGTCAGTCCACCTGTGTTGGTATCGGTGGTGATCCTATCCCGGGCTCCAACTTCATCGATATTCTGGAACTGTTCCAGAACGATCCGGCGACCGAAGCGATTGTGATGATCGGTGAAATTGGTGGTACCGCGGAAGAAGAAGCCGCTGAATACATCAAGGCCAATGTCACCAAGCCCGTGGTTTCCTACATTGCTGGCGTTACTGCGCCTCCAGGCAAGCGTATGGGCCACGCTGGCGCCATTATTTCCGGTGGCAAGGGTACCGCGGATGAAAAATTCGCAGCCCTGGAAGCGGCCGGTGTTAAAACCGTACGCAGCCTGGCCGAGATTGGCAGTGCGATGAAAGAAATCACCGGTTGGTAAGCTGAAAACTATTGCGCTTGGCTATGCTTCGTTGTCTAGCCGGCGCTCATAACGTTTTCATAAGAGATAAAAAAGGCAGCTTCGGCTGCCTTTTTTGTTTCCGGGAGATTCGCCAGAAAAGAGTTGTCATTCGCCAAAAAGTCGTGAAAATAGCGCGGCCTTCTATACCCAGATGCGTAACAAACCGCACCGAACTTGCCACATCTGTTTGAGCTTGTTTAATGACATCTGTTCTTGCCTTCTCACAGCTTCCTCCCGAAGACGATGCGGTATTTGCCCGCATTGCCAGCGATATCAGGGCACAGGGGTACTCCGTGCTGCCATCGGCATTGCCTCAGCATATCTCCAGTGCCCTGCTGGAACATTTGGCGCACATCGATGAAGAGGCGTTTTATCGTGCGGCCGTTGGTCGCGGCGAAGACCAGGTGCAGAACCGTTTTGTGCGTCGTGACAAAATCACCTGGATCGAAAATGATGATCCTCTGGCCAAAACCTGGTTGAACTGGACAGCAGATCTGCAGCAATACCTCAATCGTCAGCTTCTACTGGGGCTGTTTTCATTTGAAAGCCATTTTGCCTGCTACCAGCCGGGTGACTTTTATCAAAAGCACGTAGATGCCTTTCATGGGCAAAGCAACCGTGTTTTATCCCTGGTGGTGTATTTGAACAGGGACTGGGCACCGAACCAGGGCGGCGAGCTGGTGATATATGATGAAGACGATCAGGAGTTGATCAAGGTGACTCCCGGTTTCGGTACCATCGTTGCGTTTCTCAGTGAGGAATTTCCCCACGAAGTGCTTAAATCTGAAAGATCACGTTTCAGTGTTGCCGGCTGGTTTCGGGTTAATGGCAGTACGTCACAAAAGGCCGATCCGCCCGCGTAGATAGCACAATAAGACTGATTATTTCAGCACACAAAGGCACTTTTGGTGGGCCCTGTACGCCCCGAAGCAGGTTCCGGATCAGTAAATTTTAGTAATGAACTTTGCCAGGAAATACGCCGTACATGGCTATGGAAAACATTCATTACTAAACTGTTCTGGAGAGGGCTATGAAAATTTACTCATCAATAATTTCCCTGGTTTTTACGACCGTTATTTCTTTTCTCTTGCTTGGTCTCATGTCTTCAAAGGCATTTGCAGACTATTACCTTGCTGGTAGCCTGGGTATTAATGCACAGGATGATATCGACACTGATGGTGAATTTGTCAGCGATTTTGTAACCGGCGAAGTCACAGGAGTCAGCCCTCCATTGACTATACCCTCAGGCGAAAACGTAAACTGGGCGACGAAAGTCGATGATGGATCGGCCTACTCACTGGTGCTTGGCTGGAAATTGCAGGGGTTCAGACTGGAGCTAGAGTATGCTTCCTCAGATGCGGATGTCGTTCGTCATGAAGGTGTTTCTGCTGCGGGGATTGATCTGTCAGCCATTGACGCTGGCATTTTGCTTTCCGGTAACGTCGGTGATCTGGGAGTATCTGTAAGTGATCTGGTAGCCGATGGACGTGGCGAAATTGAAACCAGCTCGTTTTACGTCAACGCGTTTTACGACTTTAACCTGAATTCGTCGCTGGTTCCCTTTGTCGGAGTTGGTTTGGGACGTGCAGATACGGATGTCGTTTACCGGCCATCGGATGTAGAGGTTATCAATGGCGGCGACAGTGATCTGGCTTACCAGGTGATTGGCGGTGTTGCCTACGAGTTCAATGAAGCACTGGCGATAACAGCCAGCCTCCGGTACCGGGATTCCGGCGTGGCGGTCATTAATTCTCCCTTGCTTAACGCGGATTTTAATCTCGCAAATGAATCCATGGCCTATGATATCGGGTTGAGATACAGCTTCTGATACGACAAAACTTACTATCCGTAAAAAAGGGGCTACTAGCCCCTTTTTTCTGTCCCGCCCGATAAAAGAACCATGTTCTGATGTGGTATTCCGGCGTCCATGTATTCATCACCAAGTGTCTGAAAGCCCAGGCTGGCATAGAAACCAACAAGATTAGTTTGTGCAGAAATATTTATATCCTGCCCTGGATAACGGGCCTGGCATTCCTTAAGAGCGGTTTCCATTATCTCGCGACCAATTCCGCGTTTTCGGGCACTTTTTTTGACCACCACACGGCCAATAGACAGTTTGCGCCGGTCTTCTGGAGGCAATATGCGTAAATAGCCCAATAGCTGGTTGTCCTGACTCAGATAGCGCAGGTGCAGGGCTTGGGTATCCAGATCGTCGATATCCTCATAAGAGCAATTTTGCTCGATCATGAATACTGTCTGGCGCAATCGCAGGAATTCATAAACCTGCGGCCCAGTCAGTTCTGATAGGCAGGATATCTGGATCATGAAACAAGTCTAACTGATCGTATCCAGGTAGGGGCAGGGGATAGCCACAAAAAAGGGGCGATTAACGCCCCTTAAATAGTCACGACATCGATGGATTAGTTGTTGTCGTCTCTGCCCATCACGTCATAACCGCGCCATTTGAATTCCTCCACGAGACTGGTGGCGGCAGGCCAGGCAATGTTGTGCTGGTCACTGAGTTCCCAACTTCGACGATTGGCTTCGGTATCGTAGGAGATCTGAATCTGGTAGTTAAATTCAGTTGGGATGGCCTGGATTCTTTCGGCTACTTCGTCCGGATACAACCGCAGCAATCTGGAGCTCAGGTACCCTTCTTGAACTTTCATGGCCGGTACATAAATGGAGTGGTACATCTCCTCGAATTCTTTATGGTTCTCTGCTGGCACCACAAAGTCCATTTGCAACACGATGGCGTCAGGATAGGAAATCTCGGCTTTTTGCTTGTCTGCAGCAATCCCGATAATCAGTATTTTCAGGTCTTCGGAGCCGTTATTGGCAATAGATACTGTTTCTTCCATCGTGGCCCAGAAGGCATGATCCCTGCGTACAGAGGCAGCTTCACCGTCTACGGCAACTGTGCCAGAGCCTTCCATCACGTAATACACTTCCTCCATGCCTTTCAGGGTGCGCGGGTCGGTAGCACTTCCTGGAGGAATGATAATTTGATCCACATGATTCCAGGTTGTGCTGAACACTTCCGGGCCCAGGACGCGGGTGTATTCCACGGCATCGTCCGATTGTTCGTAGACGGTTCTGCGATCCTGATCCAGTTTTCCGTATACAAATACGGGCACGGGATCGAGGTCAGCACCTACGCGGTTATCCCCCAGATCAAAAGCGTCTCCCCGGGCTTTAACTTCACTCACGGCGAAGTTCAGCCAGCGCAGGGGCTCGTCCGAGGTGTTGACCAGGCCATGTGAGCTGCCCAGTTTATTGGGAACAACGACCGGTGCTTCCAGTACGGATGTATGGCCGTTAATGGTAAATTCAGCTTCGCCACTCAGCAGTACGTACATTTCTTCAATGCTGTGGTGGAAGTGGTGTCCTATACCCCCCTCGGGAAGAATGCGGCCTGCATGTAGGTACAGGAAGTTGGTTGCCAGGTCGTGTCGGCCGATAATTTCGGTATATTCGATAGGGCCTGCGCCATCGTGCGCCGAATTAGCTAGCCGATACGTTTCCGGATCGTTATGCACAATGCGATCTCTGAGGTCCTGTGCGTTGACAGGAAGCGCGATACTCAATGCCAGCATCAATATCGCGGGCAGATGTCCAAGTATAGATTTCATGATTTTTTATTGTTGGCCAAGTAAGAATTAGGAAGGGCGAAGGTAAGCTATTTTTAGAGTTATTGTCAAAAGGGAAATAAGTGTGGATTTTAAAATGGGGTATTGAAATTTTGGCGTCACTTTCTTTTTATTTATCCCGCCTTGTGCATCCTGCCGGTACAATGCCCCGTTTTTCCGAAGCAACTACATGACATTAACTCCGCCACCTAAAAAGCATCTTTGGGTCTGGATCCTCTGTATCGGGCTTTTCTATGCTGTCTGGTTTTATCTGGTACAGCAAGAGGGAGCCTGGCAGACGGCTATTGACCATTGGCCGATTGCATTTGCCATGGCACTTGGCAGCTATGCGGCTGGCTCTACGCCTATGGGTGGAGGAACCATCGGTTTTCCGGTACTGGTATTGTTATTTGATCTGCCGGCAACTCTTGGCAGGGATTTCAGCTTTGCCGTGCAGTCGATCGGTATGGTGAGTGCCAGCGTGTTTATTCTGTGTCGACGGCAGCCATTGGCGGCCTCCATGCTTAAGGGCGCGATCATTGGTACCCTGGTTGGTACACCATTGGGCCTTGTCTATCTGGCACCTGTGGTTCCCGAGTTATGGATCAAGGTGACCTTTGCGGTTCTCTGGGGCAGTTTTGGCGTGTTGCACCTGTATCGCATCAACGAAATCGCCAGTCACATAGGCATGACGGAATTTGATGAGCACTGGGACCTCAGGGTGGGGTTTGTCATCGGCCTGGTGACCAGTCTGATGGCAGTCTCTGTGACCGGTGTCGGCATCGATATGGCTCTTTATGTTGCCCTGGTTTTGTTGTGTCGTACGGATCTCAAGATAGCCATACCCACGTCAGTCATTATTATGGCTTTTACCTCGGTGTACGGTGTTTTGATAAAAACCCTGACCAATAGCTGGGCACCCGGTGTTTATGAAAACTGGTTGGCGGCCGCACCAGTCGTGGCGCTCGGTGCGCCTCTGGGTGTTTTTGTGGTGCAATTGATCCGTCGCAAACCAACCCTGCTGATTGTGTCCGTCCTCTGTGTAGGGCAGTTTATCTGGACCTGTTTTGAAGAGCGCGTACAGCTTGGCGGCACAGGGCTATTCCTGGCGGTTTTTGCGCTATTGGCCTGTCTGGTTATCTTTGAGTACCTCCGCCACCTCGGGCAGCAACTGGTCGCCGAAGCACGTCGTAAAAATGGCGGGAAGGTTATTAATGCCGGGACGGTATCGAAACCCCAGGGGGACAAATAGGTTATCGTAGCGACTTGACAGAGCTACCTGACCAACTTGCTCCAACGAGCTACATCTGACTTCACTCAACATGTTTGATTATCCAAATGCTACTTAACTGGCCACAACTGGAAGACAGCTTTAAAACTGATTTTGGCAGCAATTTTGTGTTGCATTCGGCCGATCCCGTCTCCGGTGGAGACATCAACCTGGGGTTTCAGCTGGATACCAGCCAGGGGCTCTATTTTATTAAGTTGAACACTCCGGACAAGCTGGACATGTTCATTGCCGAACGGGAAGGATTGCTCGAATTGGCCAAGTGCAATGCACTGGCCGTACCCGAGCCTGTCAGTGTCGGGCAGAATGCCAATGCGGCTTTTTTTTGCATGACCTGGCTGGATCTGCAGCCGCAAGTGGATCACCAGTCCCTGGGTGAAGCGTTAGCCGCTTTGCATGAGCCGATTGGCCAGCAATTTGGCGCCGGGAAAAACAACTTTATTGGCAGCACAGTCCAGCACAATTGCTGGTCTGATGACTGGGCGACGTTCTTTTGGGAAAAACGTCTTGAGCCCCAGATATACCAGATGCTGGAAGTGGCTTCTTCTTTTCCCGAAGAAGCACTGGAGCCCCTAAAAGAAAAAGTACTGGATATCCTCCAGGAATACGAATTTACCCCTTCACTGGTCCATGGCGACTTGTGGAACGGCAATGTTGGGACCACCATGGATGGCAAGCCGGCTGTCTTTGATCCCGCAGTTTACTGGGGTCATGCCGAGACGGATCTGGCCATGGCGCGCTTGTTTGGCGGGTTCTCTGAGGACTTCTACGAGGCCTATGAAGCTTTGCGGCCGGCACTGGAAGGCGAGCAGGATCGCCTGAGGGTCTACCAGCTCTACCATTTGCTGAATCACTATAATCTGTTTGGCGGCACCTATTTTGATCAGTGCATCAGGCAGATCGGCAAGATTATGGCCAGATAACCAGCCATGCACGAAGCAGATCGAAAGCTTATCCATGTGTACCTGGATCGACTCTGGGCAGAACGCGGGTTAAGCCAGAACACACTGGATTCATACCAAAGGGATCTGGCGTATTTTGCCACCTGGTTACAGAAAAAAGGCACGCAGTTAAATACGGCAGAACTGTTTCATCTGCAATCCTATTTGGCCCATCGATTTGCCAACAATTATTCACCCCGATCAACGTCGCGCGTGCTGTCCTGTCTGCGTGGATTCTATCGCTGGGGTGTTCGCGAACGCCTTTTTGAGCAGGATCCGACCGTTCTGCTGGAAAACCCCAGGTTGGGCAAGTCGCTGCCTAAAACACTGACCGAAAATGACGTTGAAAAGCTGTTGAATGAGCCCAGCGTTGATATCGCCATTGAGCTTCGTGACAAGGCCATGCTGGAAGTGCTTTATGGTGCAGGATTGCGAGTCAGTGAACTGGTAGGGCTGAACATCAACCAGATAAATCTGCGTCAGGGGGTCGTCAGAACCTTTGGCAAGGGCAGTAAGGAACGTTTGGTCCCACTGGGCGAGGAAGCGGTGTACTGGGTCGAGCAGTATGTCAAAAAGGCCCGACCCGAATTGACCGGGGGTGTGGCCACTGATGCCCTGTTCCTGTCCAACAGGCGGCAACACATGACAAGACAAACCTTTTGGCATCGGATTAAGGAATACGCCAAAAGGGCCGGTATTCGGGCAACGATCTCGCCACATGTGCTCAGACACGCCTTTGCTACCCATTTGTTGAACCATGGTGCGGACTTGAGGGTTGTGCAGCTGTTGCTGGGTCATAGTGATCTGTCCACCACCCAGATTTACACACACATTGCGCGTCAGCGTTTAAAAGATCTGCACGCAGAACATCACCCTCGAGGCTAAAAACAGTTCATCATCGAATGAACCCTTTCACAACAATTGCATAGAATTAATTGAACGCCCTGATTTTTTTTTGGTTAGGGCGTTACAATCCTTGTTACCAAGCAATCAGCGACTGTTCTATATTTCATGTTTTCAAAATTAAGTCGAACCACTCTATGTTTACTGGGACTGGTGTCCGCCATACTGGTGTATGCACAGTCTGTTGAAGAGACGATCGAAACCAATATTTTGGATGGTTTGCGCAATGCCCGTCCCGATCTGGAGTTCGGTGAACCGGTGCCAGCACCGGTTGAAGGTTATTACGAAGTGTCCATCTCCGGCGCCCAGACCATCTATGTTTCCGAGGATGGCAAACACTTTTTTTCGGGAGAGCTCTATTTCTCTGAACCGGGACGCTTTGTGAATGCCACCGAGATGGAGCGGACCAAACATCGCCTGGAAATGATGGGCAGCCTCAAGGAAGAAGACATGATCATCTATAAGCCTGATGGCGAAACCAAGGCCGTCATGACAGTATTCACTGATGTGACCTGTGGTTTTTGCCGCAAACTGCATAAGCAAATGGCGGAAATGAATGATCTGGGGATAGAAGTTCATTATCTTGCCTATCCCCGTTCCGGTATCGAGCGGGATGGATCCTATACCCGGGAATTCGAGGAAACAGTAAAAGCCTGGTGCGTACCTGTTGGGGATCGGGCAGAAGTGCTGACGGCGCTGAAAGCCGGTCAGGAAGTGAATGCGGAAGTTTGTGATGACTCGCCTGTGGAAGAGCAATATCAACTGGGACGCACGTTTGGCGTCACTGGTACCCCGGCAATTATCCTTCCTGATGGCAGCTTGCTGCCAGGATACCGTTCCCCTGAAGAATATGCCCGAATCCTGGGAATAGACACCGAAAGCTAATCCATTTCCGGCCGGTATTGACCGGTAAATTTCCCCAAAAGGCCGTGCTACAATGCGCGGCTTTTTTATGTCCGCCGGATCAGGATACATCCCGTGCGGAGTAAAAGATCGAAAATGAAAAGCACAAGCCTTCGTGTCCACACCCGCCAGGCTTGTTTAACAGCTCCAAATACAGTTTTTAGAGGATTTCCAGTGAATCAGGTGAATGTTGGTATATGTGGCCTGGGTACGGTCGGTGGCGGTACCTTTACTGTGCTTCGGCGCAATGCAGCAGAGATTGCGGAACGTGCTGGTGCGCGTATTGAAGTGACTCATATTGCCACTCGCAGCGACAAGCCTGAGTACGATACAGCGGGAATCCGTATGTCTCGCGATGTCTTCGACGTTGCACGAGACCCCGATGTGGATATTCTCGTCGAGACCATGGGTGGTACCGACATTGCCTTTGATTTGATGATCGAGGCCATCAATAACGGCAAACACATTGTGACTGCCAACAAGGCCCTCATTGCTGAACGAGGCAATGAGCTATTCGAAGCCGCCGGAAAGAAGGGCGTCGCCGTGGCCTACGAAGCGGCAGTGGCCGGAGGAATTCCTATTATCCAGGCCCTTAGAGATGGGCTTTCATCCAATAAAATCAATTGGTTAGCGGGAATAATTAATGGAACAGGTAACTTTATCCTTACCGAGATGCGCGACAAGGGCAAAGCGTTTGCCTCCGTCCTGAAAGAAGCACAGAAACTTGGTTATGCCGAGGCAGACCCAACCTTTGATGTGGAAGGCATTGATGCTGCACATAAACTGGTTATCCTTGCCTCCATTGCGTTCGGTATCCCGCTTCAATTTGACCGTATTTATACCCAGGGTATTTCCCGAATTCGTAATGAAGATGTGGTTCACGCCGGAGAGCTGGGCTATGTCATCAAACATCTGGGGATTGCCCGTCGTGGAGACAAGGGGATCGAATTGCGGGTTCATCCGACCCTGATTCCCAAGGACCGGCTGATCGCCAAGGTAGATGGCGTTATGAATGCGGTCATGATTGAGGGCGATGCCGTGGGGCCAACCCTTTACTATGGTGCTGGAGCGGGTGCAGAACCGACGGCGTCTTCAGTGATTTCCAATCTGGTGGAAATTGCCCGCCAGAAAGATGTTGACCCGGCGGCGCGCTCGTCCTATTTGGGCATTCCCATGGATAAACTGAAATCCACACCGGTGGTTGATATTGAAGACTGCGAGACCTCTTTTTATCTGCGCTTCACAGCGGCTGACAAGCCAGGTGTGCTGAACAAGATTACCCAGCTAATTGGGAATGCGGAGTTAAGCGTCGAAGCGATCCAGCAGAAAGAGCCGGTTTCAGGCTCGGCAGAAGCGACCATCGTGATGGTAACGCACAAGGCCGTTGAGTCTGAGTTGCGTAAAGTCGTTAAAAGCCTGGAGCGGCTCGACGTCATTACCAGCAAGGTAGTGTATATCCGGGTAGAAGACCTCGATTAAGTGAGATTGGAGATATAAGCAAGTGATCTATCAAAGCACACGAGGGCAAGCGCCCGAGCTTGGTTTCGAAGACGCCGTACTGGCTGGCATGGCCTCTGACGGGGGGCTGTATGTACCCAAGGAATTACCCAAATTCAGCGCGGAAAAAATCCGCTCTTTTGCAGGCATGCGCTATGAAGAAGTCGCTTTTGAAGTGATGAAGCCCTTTGTAGCCGATGCCATCAGCGACCAGGAGCTTCAGACCCTGATCGAGGAGAGTTACGCTGACTTCCGTCACAGTGCAGTTGCGCCCATGGTCCAGCTTGACCAGAACCTGTGGGTTCTGGAGCTGTTTCACGGGCCAACCCTGGCATTCAAGGATTTTGCTCTCCAGTTTTTGGGCCGTTTGCTCGACCTGATTCTCAAGCGCCGCAACCAGAAAGTGGTGATTATGGGAGCGACATCCGGCGATACGGGCTCGGCCGCGATTGAAGGCTGCCGACGTTGCGATAACGTTGATATTTTTATTCTCCACCCAAACCAGAGGGTGTCCGAGGTACAGCGACGCCAGATGACAACAGTCATTGCAGACAATGTCCGCAATATAGCGCTGGAAGGGAATTTTGATGATTGCCAGAACATGGTAAAAACCAGTTTTGCCAATCAGGCCTTTTTGCCAGACGGTCGCCAGCTGGTGGCGGTGAACTCGATTAACTGGGCGCGAATCATGGCCCAGATCGTCTACTACTTTTATTCGGCCGTGGCGCTAGGTGGGCCGGATCGGCCGGTGTCCTATTCGGTACCAACGGGTAACTTTGGCGATATCTTTGCCGGTTACCTTGCCAGCAAAATGGGCCTGCCCATTGACCGGCTGGTGGTCGCGACCAATGCCAATGATATATTGCATCGCTGCATTAGCGACAACGATTACAGCCTGCATCCGCTGGTTCACAGTTTGTCGCCGAGCATGGATATCATGATCTCCAGCAATTTTGAACGCATGCTGTTTGACCTGTACGAAGGCGATGCCGAAGCAATTGCCGAACTGATGGCTAACCTCAAGGAGAAGGGTAGCCTGAAACTGAGCACTCTGGCCCTCAAGCGCGCACGCACACTGTTTGGCAGTTACCGTTTAAGTGATGATGAAATGATTGATGTCATTCGGGATGAGTTTGAAAAGACAGAATATCTGCTCGATCCGCATACGGCTATCGGTGTCGCAGCCGGTCGCAAGTACCAGGCCGGCGCAATCCCCATGGTTTGCCTGGCCACTGCACATCCGGCCAAATTTCCCGAGGCTGTGCGCAAGGCGGGCTTTAGCTATGATCCGGCACTGCCGCATCACATGGAAGACCTGTTTGAACGCGAAGAGGCCTACGAAGTTATCTCGGGCGATCTGGACAAGGTCCAGGAATATATGGTCGCCAATATTCGCCAGTAACCCGGGTTTTTGCAGATATTTCAATGAAGCCCCGACTCAAGACGCGCTCATTTGATCCGGATGCAGCGCGTTTTGAGCAACCATTTCCGGCCACCTTAAAACGAGTGCTGGTGTCACGTGGAATCCGGTCTGACCAGGAACTGGACCATCGGCTTTCCTTGCTTGAGTCTCCTTATCAGCTAAGCGGTATTGGTGCTGCCGTTGAATTGCTTGAGAGCGCACTGTTCGAGCAGAAATCGGTACTTATTTGCGGTGATTATGACGCCGACGGTGCCACAGCGACTGCCCTTATTATTCGTGTACTGCGTGATATGGGGCTGCAGAACATCGACTTCCTGGTACCCAATCGTTTTGACTTCGGCTATGGCTTGTCACCCCAGTTGGTTGATCTGGCTGCCGAGCGCCATCCTGACCTGATTATTACGGTTGATAATGGTATTTCCAGCCTGGAGGGCGTCGCGGCAGCAAAGACCAGGGGGATTCAGGTGCTGGTCACCGATCACCACCTTCCCGGTTCCCAACTTCCCGAAGCCGATGCCATTGTGAATCCGAACCAGCCCGGGTGTCTTTTCCCCTGTAAAAACCTGGCAGGCGTGGGTGTGGTGTTCTATGTGTTGATAGCCCTAAGGGCCAGACTACGGGAAATAGACTGGTTTGGACAAAGCGGAAGACAGGAACCCCGGTTGGAGAAATACCTGGATATTGTGGCGCTGGGAACCGTGGCGGACCTGGTTCCACTGGACCGGCTTAATCGAATACTCGTCGGCCAGGGTTTAAAACTTGTGCAGTCAGGGCAGGGGAATCCGGGTATTCGGGCGTTGCTGGAAATATCGGGCAGGGAGATCGGGCGAGCCAGCTCTGCCGATCTTGGCTTTGCTGTTGGACCACGTATTAACGCCGCGGGCCGACTGGATGATATCACCGAAGGTATTCTGTGCTTGTTGGCAGATGATCCCGCAACAGCCCATAGGTGCGCCCTGGATTTACACCAGATCAATCTGGAAAGGCGTCAGATACAGGACCAGATGCAGGCCGATGCAGAACAAAGCCTGGATACTATAGGTCTGGATCAAAAGGTATCGGATCTCCCATGGGGGTATTGCTGTTTTGAAAAGAACTGGCACCAGGGACTGGTGGGTCTGGTTGCTGCACGCATTAAAGACAGCATACATCGTCCGGTGATTGCCTTTGCGCCTTCCGACGACGGGTTGGAGCTCAAGGGCTCGGCGCGCTCTATCCCCGGGTTACATATCCGTGACTGTCTTGAGCGGATACACAGCCAAAACCCGGGGCTTATCAGCAAGTTCGGCGGTCATGCCATGGCAGCCGGACTCAGTATTTCTGCCACAGACTTTAAAACATTTTCAGAAGCCTTTGACCAGGCAGTCAGGGATATGGTGAATGAAGATGACCTGGAATCTGTTGTCTGGACGGATGGTGAACTGGACGAGTCAGAATTCAATCTCTCCTTTGCCGCTCAGCTGGAAACCCTTCTGCCCTGGGGGCAGGGGATTCCCGAGCCACAGTTTCAGGGGCAGTTTGAGGTGCTGGACAGCCGCTGCCTGAAGGAAAAGCACCTGAAGCTGCAACTTGGTGAGATGAATACAGCCCAGGTACTGGATGCTATCTGGTTTAACGCCCCGGCAGAGTTTCTGGAGCTGGATCAGGGGCGTATAAACGCTGTGTATCGTCTGGGCATCAACCGATTTCGAGGGAACGAAACCCTGCAGCTTCAGCTGGTTTACGCAGAACCCATGCAAACCTGTTAGAGTAAGCCAGTCAGGCTGACTCTTTAAAACAAGGGTTTTAATTGCTTCCCGACAGAAGCGGCTTCAGAAAATCCAGAACATAGTCCTTGATCAATGGCTGGGCCGCTTCATTGGGATGGATACCATCATCCAGCATCATGTCCGGATTCGTGGCTATTTCTTCCTGATACAGGTTCAGGAAGGGCGCACCCATCTCTTCAGAAACCGAAGGGAAGAGGGCGGCAAAGGCATTGCTGTAGCGATCACCATAGTTTGGCGGGATACGAATACCGAAATAAATGGGTTTCGCGCCCCAGCGTTTCACCATTTTGCCAATCTGGATCAGGTTATTCTCTATGACGTTTAGCGGGTAACCGCGCAGCCCATCGTTACCACCAAGCTCAATGATGACCCAGTCAGGATCATGGGTTTCCAGCAAGGTCTGGACTCGGGCCAGGCCACCTCCAGTAGCTTCACCGCTGACGCTGGCGTTAATGACCTCGTGCTCACCTTCGAGCTCCTCGGTCAGTAATTGCACCCAGCCCGAATCCCAGGGAATGTCATGTGCCGCGCTCAGACTGTCGCCCAAAACCATAATACGGTCGGCAAAAACAGGCGAGGAAGCCAATAATGTACAAATAAAAGCGATACAAAATGAAACAATCTTCATGGCCGTTACGTAAAAAGTGCTGCTAGTATCAAAACCTACGAATGCCGGGGATGATTGGTTCTCCCGGAGACGTCCTAAACGAAATTAGTCTGCATGATAACAACAAAATCCCTTTGCAAGACCGTCGAAACCAACGACGGCAAACTAGAGCTGTTAAAAAATATTAACCTGGACATTGAGGCCGGACAGAGTGTCGCCATTATTGGCCCTTCCGGTGCCGGCAAATCTACCTTGTTGGGCCTGATTGCCGGTCTCGATATGCCCACGTCCGGAAAGATTTATCTCGACCAGTACTGCATTACTGATATGGATGAAGAGGAACGAGCCAAGGTCCGCTCGGAACTGGTGGGGTTTGTCTTTCAGACATTTCAGCTTTTGCCGGGTCTGAGTGCCCTGGAAAACGTTGCCCTGCCACTGGAATTGCGCGGGGATAACGAAGCGATTGAAGACGCCAAAATGTATCTTGACCGGGTTGGTCTGGCAGAACGCTACGACCATTACCCACGGCAGTTATCCGGGGGCGAACAGCAGCGAGTGGCCCTGGCCAGGGCATTTGCCTGCAAACCCACCATACTTTTTGCCGATGAACCCACAGGCAATCTGGATGCCAAGACCGGTGAGAAGGTCAGTGATCTGTTGTTTAAACTTAATTCGGAGGAGGGCGCCACCCTGGTTCTGGTAACTCACGAAACACGTCTGGCCGAACGTTGTCAGCGACAACTGGTTATTGAAGCCGGAGAAATCACCAGCGATGCTTGAATTAAAGCTGCTTTGGCGAGACTGGAAGGGAGGGCAGCTCAGTCTGATTGCCGCATCACTGGTGCTGGCCGTGGCAGTTGTCGCCGGCGTGGCAATTCTGGCCGAGCGGGTACAGAGCGGGTTGTCGCGGGAAGCCAGTGGCTTTATCGCTTCGGATCTGATTATTCACTCCAGTATTGAGGTTCCACCGCTTTATTGGGACAAGGCCGAAGAACTTGGACTGCTGACGGCAGAGTCCACGTCGTTTAGCTCCATGATTTTTCGGGACGATCACACGCATCTGGGAACAGTAAAAGCCGTCGGTGACCTTTACCCATTGCGGGGCGAGTTAACAGTTACGGATGTGCCTTTCGCCCCGGATGATTCCACCTGGGTCCAGACAGATGAAGGCCCCCGTGCCGGCGAAGCCTGGGTAGAGGAGCGGCTTTTGCCGATCATGGACATGGAATTGGGCGAGTCTATCGAAGTCGGCAACCTGGAACTGCCTGTCACCAAAGTGATTATCAGTGAGCCCGATCGCGGTAGCGGCTTTTCGGTCATGGGTGCCCGGGTCATGATTAATGCCAACGACCTGGCAGCGACGGGTGTCGTCCAGCCGGGCAGCCGGGTTAGCTACCATATGCTGGTCGCGGGTGAAGATGAGCAGGTTCAGGCCTATCAGGACTGGCTGGACAGCATCATCAACGAAGATTACAACGAGCATCTGCATTATCACTTGCCGGAAGAATCCGAAGAACGGCTGCAAAATGCCCTGGAGCGCGGTCGCAGCTTCCTGTTACTGGCAGGAACCGTCGGCGTGCTTCTGGCGGCTATTGCCCTGGCGCTTTCCAGCCAACGATACGCAGAACGCCACAAAGACAGTATTGCCCTGATGAAAAGCTGGGGGCTTTCCGCCTCGCGTATCCGTTCCATTCTGTTTCGCCAGATTGCCATTCTCGGAATTCTTTGCACGTTGATCGGCCTGGTACTGGGCGTAGCCATTCATCATTTCCTGCTCTGGTCGATACAGGAACTCTTGCCCGGGGGCTTGCCGGCGGCCGGTATGGGCCCTTATCTGGTTGCTTCCATGACCGGGGTTTTCTGCCTAATGGGCTTTGCGCTGCCCGCCATGTGGCATTTGCCAGGTATTGAACCATTGAGAGTCCTGCGGCGGGATTTGCCCACTAGTGCCCTTAGCATCAGCGAGAGGGTGATCGCCGGGGTAGCCATGTTGGTGGGTATTCTGTTTTTCTACAGCGCCAGCCTGCTGATGACCTTTTCCTTTATTGGTGGGGCCGCGGTGGTGGCACTTGTACTCGGTGGTATGGCCTATGGTTTGATGATTTTATTCAAACGCTGGGCAACACGTGCAGGCAGTATCTTCCGGTTATCGATAGGCAATCTCTGGCGAAGAAAATGGCAGTCGATTATTCAAATGATCGCCTTTTCCTTCACCATCATGTTGCTGCTGGTCATGATCAGCATGCGCACTTCCTTGCTTCAGGATTGGCAGCTACAACTTCCAGAGGATGCCCCGAACCACTTCCTGGTCAATGTGGCTCCCTATGAAGTGGAGCCTGTTCAGGACATGCTGGCCAGCCATCAACTGGAAAGTGCCGAATGGTATCCCATGGTGCGTGGCCGCCTGATCAAGCAAAACGGCGAGATGATTCTGGAAGAAAGGCTAGATCAGGCCGATGGACTGGATCGCGAGGTTAACCTCACCTGGGCCATGCAACTGCCCGATTCCAATGAAATTGTCGCCGGCGAATGGTGGACCGAACCCGGCAAGGCCGAGTTTTCCATGGAAGAAGAGGTTGCCGGCCAATTGGGCGTGGAACTGGGAGACATGTTCACCTTTAGTCTGGGCGGAATTGAGGTCGAGGCCGAGCTGACCAGTTTACGTACCGTGGACTGGGACAGCATGAAACCCAATTTCTTCATTATCTTTCCCGAAGGAGTGCTGGAGGATTTTTCTCCGAACTGGATCACCAGTGCTTATCTGGAGCGCGAAGACAAACTGTTTATTAACGACCTGCTGTCGGAATATCCCACCATTCTGGTGGTGGCTCTGGATGAGATTATTAACCGCATTCGCACGGTGATCGACCAGGTCAGTATGGGGCTGGAAATGATGCTCTTGCTGGTGCTTGCCTGCGGGATATTGGTGTTGTTTGCGGCCATTGCCACCAGCTTTGATGAGCGCGCGCAGGAGTCGGCGGTACTTCGAACCCTGGGCAGTTCCCGCAAGGTGGTACTGGGCGCGCTGTTTCTGGAATTCGGCTTTATGGGCTTTATGGCCGGTCTGGTTGGCGCGCTGGGGGCACAAATCGCTGTTTTTGCCTTGCAATATTTTGTCTTTAATATGGATCTGGTGCTTTATGGCTGGATATGGATTTTCGGACCCATCGCCGGCGCCCTGATCGTCAGTGCTATGGGGTTGATGCGAAGCTACCCACTGGTCACCACGCCGCCACTTAAATCCTTGCGCGCACTGGGGTGATTCGTTACAACTAAAGGCATGCAAAAAGAGCGAGCCATTCATCTGGGCGAAGAGCTGGTCGAGGACCAGCGGGGTATCGCGGCGGTTATTGGCGCCTCAATCTGGTGTGCGCCGATATTGCTTGGCTGGTATTTGCTGGGTGTGGTTTATCCGGATGCAGCGGGTGTTTTTATCCTGCTGAGTGGTTTTCTGATCGGTGTTGCCTTTTCAATTCACGGCCGTCCAGTGACCCGGCCTTTTCAGCTTGCTGCCGTTGGTGCCTACCTGACACTGATTTATTTTTCCGCGCTCACAGGCATGCTGTATTACGGCAGCTCGTCGATCGTGAGTATTGTGGCGATGTTCCTTGCCGGGATCGTGACCGCTGTGGCCATGGCTCGGCGATCACTTACGGATGAGCAGAAAAAAGCCATTTGGCGCTATGCCATTGAGCACGGCTCAGGGAAAAAAACTTGGCCGCACTCCTATACATTCCTTTTGGGAGGTGCCTTGCTGGGGTCAGCCGCAGTTTGCGCATTAACCAGCCTGTTACTGATGGCTATCGGACTGTAAAACCATCAGTAACAGTTATTGTCAGGGTTATTACTGACGAACAGCCGTGATGGTTTCGCCATTCCACTGGAATGAAAAGGTCTCGGCAGGCTGATCCGGATCCCCGCCAAAATCAAATTGGCCTGGCCAGTCCTTGGGAAAATAGTTCCCCTCGTCGTCGATGTAGATTTTGCTCCACTCTGTGCGTGGCGTGCCATAGCTCAACGGGACGTCTTCAAAGGTGACATAGTTACCGCCGTCATAGCTGATGGTGTACGTGTTTTCGCCATCGGAGTATGTGCCGGCAAGGCGCTCATAAGCGGCCGCAGGGAGATGTACCGCTGAGTCCAGAACCATTCTAAGCCCGTTCATGTAAGCCGTTGGCTGGATCGTGCCGTGGTTTTCGTGCTCCGGGAAGACATAATCGAATTTCAGGCTGGGATAATCCCTGCTGCTGAATTGTTCGACAAATTTACGCCCGCCAACGGACAGATGATCCAGGCCACCGGAAGCGAGATAAAAATCGACGGGCATATCATTATGATTGGCCGCATAACGGGCCTCAAAATTCATGATGTCTTCGTTGACGGCCGGGGCAGAGGCGATGTAATTGTCAAAGGTATCTGTCGCAGTAAGCATAGTGAACAAGGTGAACTGCCCGCCCAGCGAATGCCCCCAG
Source organism: Pseudomonadales bacterium (assembly GCA_965222065.1). Taxonomy (GTDB): domain Bacteria; phylum Pseudomonadota; class Gammaproteobacteria; order Pseudomonadales; family GM7GCV1; genus GM7GCV1. The sequence goes on along the minus strand of OZ244933.1, from coordinate 319,206 downwards.
AGAGTACGCTCTTGCGCCGAGGTTCGATAATTGTCCTCGATGAAGGGAATCAGCTCTTCCTGGAAAAAGCGAACGAAGTCAGGAGCCCGGACATCGGTACGAAAATCTCGGCTACGTTGATTGCCACCATCGGCGGTATAGGCTACGGACACGGTAATGTGCTCTTTGACGACATTGGTCCAGTACAAAGAGCCCAGGGGTTGCCCGGTAAAGACGTAGTACTGGTTTCCGTCAATCATATAGACGCTGGGATAGACTTTGTTGGGGTTCTCTTCGTAGCTGTCTGGCAACGTAACGTAGACACCATAGGTATAGTCCATGATGTCGGAATGTAGCCGGCGGTCATGCGTATTGGGCATTTGTACGGGTAAAAATTCTTGCGCAGTGGCAGATACGGTAAGTGACAGAAGTACCGCTGCCGTAAGCAAATGATGGATTTTCATTGATCCCCCTGGAACAAGGTAGTTTTTATCGTTTTTGGCCCCGGAACGGTTCTCGCAGGGCGTCGGCTCGTCGAACTATATAAGTTTCTATTTCGTCGTGCATTACCAGATGATGACGAATCTCTGGTGTTACAAAAAAGCGGGAGCATCCGGGCCAAGGGGGATGCCGGCAAGCAGCCAGATGGCCAATACGATGGACCAGGACAATAAAAACATCAGGCTGTAAGGCAGCATGGCGGCCAGTAATGTGCCGATACCGGCATTGCGGTCGTATTTCTGGATAAAAGCCAGTACCACGCCAAAATAGGGCATGAGCGGGGTAATGATATTGGTGGAACTGTCCCCGATCCGGTAAGCCACCTGGGTAGCCTCAGGTGAAATACCGGACAGCAGCAACATTGGGACAAAAATTGGCGCCAGCAATGCCCATTTGGCAGAGGCGCTGCCCACCAGCAGATTAATAAAGGCCGATAAAAGCACAAACAAAACCAGCAACAGCGTGCTATTGGGGTTGAACGCCTGAAGGATTTCCGCCCCCTTGATGGCGGTGATAATGCCCAGCTGGCTCCAGCCAAACCAGCTGACAAACTGGGCGGCAAAAAACATTAGCACCAGATAAGACGCCATGGTGGCCATGCTGTTTTCCATCCCGGTAATCATGTCCCGGGACGGGGTATCAAAGTTCTTGCTATAGCGACCAAACACATAACCGGCAAAAGCCGCGTACAGTGCAATAATGACGACAATGCCCGAGATAAAGGGGGAATGCAGTATGCTGCCGGATTCAGGATTACGTAATACGGCATTGTCCGGAAGCAGGGCGACCAGAAGAATTGCCGCATATACCAGGGTAAAAATTCCGACGGCCTTTAGGCCTTTCTTGTCTTCTGGAGATAGTTCACCCAGTTTTTGGCTGCGCCCAACTTTCTTTTCACCCAGCAGGGGTTCTACCCATTTTTCCGTGACCAGGGTTCCGATGATGGCGATCAGGAAGGTGGAGACAAAAATAAAGTAGTAGTTGGCGGCGGCGGTTACTTCGTATCCCGGTTGGACGAGTACAGCGGCTTCTGTTGATAACCCGGCCAAAATAGCATCGAGTGGTCCGATGAGCAGATTGGCGCTAAACCCGCCGGAAACGCCAGCAAACGCCGCGGCAATGCCGGCTATCGGGTTGCGTCCTGCACTGGCAAAGACAATACCTGCCAAGGGTACCAGCACGACGTAACCGGTGTCTGCAGCCAGGCTGGAAAGCACGCCCGCCAGGACCACCAAAAACGTCATGAGTCTTTGCGGGGCGCCCAGAATGGTGGCGCTAAGGACAGCCCTGATCAGTCCACTGTGTTCGGCTACGCCAATACCCATAATGGCAACCAGCACGGTGCCAACGGGCGCAAAGTCGGTAAAGTTTGTGACGGCTGATGTGAGTATGTAGCGAATCCCATCACCGGAGATAATGCTCCTGGCAGCAATGCTATGGCCATCGACCGGATGGGTCGCGGTAGCACCAAATGCCCAGCATATGGCTGACAAAACGGCGATAAAGCCACAGAGGTAAACAAAAAGTAGTGTCGGATGGGGAAGGCGATTGCCCACTCGCTCTATCAGAACCAGTTGCCTTTGGATGAAATGGTTACTGATCATGGGGTGTGTCCTGTTATTTTCCGGTCCGACTCGGTGAGTACCTTACTTGACAGCAATCATTGAACAAAAATTCAGGCACTGAAACCAGATGCTCGATGAGGTAAACCCGGCTGTTTTAAAGCGCTGTTCATGCTCTGCAACCGTTTCCGGGATAAGTACGTTTTCAATGGCAGAGCGTTTTTGGGCAATTTCGAGATCAGAATACCCCTGACGGCGCTTAAATTCATGGTGGGCATCTATAAAAATTTCATTCAGCCGCGGGTTCTCAATTTTTATCTTTTCCGAGACCATCAGCAGACCGCCCTTGACCATGCCATCGTAGATGGTTTTCAACAGCCCGAGACGCTCTTCCAGTGGCACAAACTGCAGGGTGAAGTTGAGCACCACCAGGCTGGCATTTTCGATGGCAACATCACGAATATCAGCCAGTTTTAGCCTGATCTGGTGTTTCTCGGGTTGTGCGTCCAGTATCCGGCCAAATGCTTGCAGCATGGGCTCTGAGTTATCCACGGCAATCACCTGGCAGCTATCAGGGATCTCCCGGCATATACTTAGGGTGGATGCACCCAGGGAGCAGCCGAGATCGTAGCAGTTGCTTCCCGGAATAACGCATTGCGATGCCAGCGTACCGGTCATCGCAATAATACTTTCATAGCCGGGGACCGAGCGCTGGATCATGTCCGGAAAGACATCCACTACACGCTGATCAAATTCAAAGCCGCTGATCTGCCCCAGCGGCTTTGAATAGAGTTGATCCCTGCTCATTGGTATTGGTCAGAGTTACAGTTTTTTGGTAATGAGACCGAGAGGTTGGGCAGAGGATTCACCATGCTTGCCGGTCACTACAGCCGTGCTGGCAGAAGACAGGGTGAGATAGGTTTCGGTCACCCGTTTTAGATCGTCCATGCTGGTCTCCAGTACACGATCCCGAAACGTCTTCTTGATCTCGCTCGTACGGCCAAACAGATCCCCATGAAATGCCTGTTTTGCCTCACCAGCTGGCGAACCGGGTTTGTCGAGACCAGCGACCACGCCAAGTATGGATTCCTCCAGGAGGCGTGCCTCATGGTTTGTGTTAAGCATCCAGTCAATGGCCTTGTCGAAATCTTTCAGCGTCGCATCCAGTCTGGGATCGCGATAGGAGAAAAATCGGAAAGAGCCGCTAAAGTTATCCTGGGTAGCGCCGCCGCCATATGCACCACCCTGTTCACGGATGCTTGTATGCAAAAAGTTGTTGCGCATAAACCCACCGAGTATCGTCAATGCGGGAGCATCCGCATGAGTCGTGGGAACTGTCTTGTAGGCTTTTGCACAGAAGTTAACCTGCGAGTTGGCCACCCAGAGCTCGTTGGCTGCAAACCCCTCAGGGGCTGGCAGGGCCAGCATGTTATCTGTCGCGGGCTGGCTTGTTTGCATAATATCCAGGCTTGTCCTGAACTCTGCCAGGTCATCAGCGTCGCCTACGAGCAATAATTTTCGGCTACCCTCGATGAGTTTTTGATGCAATGCGCTCAGCGCAGACATAAATTGCTCCAGCGCCTGATCATCTTTCAGCGAGGCATCCAGTTCTTTCAGACTGTGAATGCCTGCCAGGCCACTGGTCTGGAACGCCAGCAGCGCTGAGGGAGAGGCGTTCTGTGCGGCTGCGCCCATGGCCAAACTGTGTCCGCTGCCAGTCACCTGGTTTTCGGCACGTGCGCGACCGTAGGAGACCAGCTCACGCACCCGGCCGGGCTCATCAAAGCGCAGATCAGACAGGGTCTGGTTCATCAGGTCCGATAATTTATGCTGATTGCGTTTTAACGCCTTGCCGGACAAGAGGATCATGCCCCGTGTTTTATTCGTGTCCCAGGGATCTGCCTGGGCCCTGAATGTACAGTTCAACCCGCCGGAGACAGACGACTGCCACTGCTGAACCTCCAGGTAGCTTTTATCGCCAACGCCGAGTTCTGTCCAGAAATGGCTCAGCAAGGGCAATAATCCAATTTCTTCCCGGGTAAGATCAGGCAGCTCCAGTACGACTTCCTGGTAGACAAGCCCATTGGTGCCCGCGGCATAGCTGTACACAGGGGTTGGCGCATCGGTTACTGAAACCGGTTCGGGCTGGGAGAAGTTTCTGGAAACATCTTCCAGGCCTACCTTGGGCAAATTTGCCGGGTCGTCGTGCTCGCTTTGTCGTTTATTTAAAGCCTGGGCCTGTTCGATGATCCTGTGTATCTCTGCCTCATCCAGGTTGGCACGAATCTGATCGAGCCTGGCGCGCTCTTCCGCCTGTTTTCTTGCTGCCAGCCCGCTATCGGGTACCAGTGTCAGTGTCACCCGGTGTGGATTGTCGAGCAGCAATTCACGGCATAATTTTTTGATGTAATCGGGGTCCTTGATTTCTTCCCGCATTTCGGCAATAACCGGATCGAGATCCAGCAGGCCCACCGGATCACCTCGATGGTTGGCGCTGTTCAGGGATTGCATAATCAACTGCAGTCCAAAGGGGTAGCTGTCGCCGGATATCTCGCGCTGCTGTAATTCCAGCTGATGCAGACAGGCTTCCATTTGCTCCTGAGATGCCCCTTCGGTTGCAACCCTGTCCAGGGTGTCCAGTATCAGCTTCTCCACGCTTTCTGTGCTGTCCATGCCGGCACCTTCCAGTCCGCAGACAAAGGCCATTTCCCGCTGCGAATCATCCAGCCCGCAAAGCGGGGAGGGTGCCCGGCCAAGTCCGCAGGTCTCCAATGCCTGCTGCAATGGCGAGGCACTGTGTTCCAGCAAGACGGAGGTAAGCAAATGTGCCTGCATGGCCTTTTTCAGATCAATGCTCTCACCCAGCAGCCAGCCCATGACCACATGGGTGTTATTGTCAGTACCTTCCTCTTCGGGAACGTTATAGCTTTCGGTGACCCTGACTGGCGCATCAAACCGTTTCTCCAGAGGCACACTGATCTGGTGATCCAGTGCGGCAAACCGGTTGAGGGCCTTTTCTTCAAATTTCTGTTGCAGTTCCCCGGCATCCATATCGCCGAAGGTCATGAAAATGGCGTTACTTGGGTGATAGTGGGTCTTGTGAAACTGGACCAGCTCATCGTAGCCCAGGTCGGTAATCGCTTCCGGATCACCCCCACTGTTGTAGTGATAGGTCGTCGTGGGGTAAAGATACTTGCTCATGGTGTGCCACAAGATGGAGACCGGAGAGCTCATCGCCCCTTTCATTTCGTTAAACACAACCCCCTTGAATTCCAGTGGGCTATCGGGGTTGCTCATTTCCGCAAATTCCAGACGATGGCCTTCCTGGGCGAAATCCAGGGGATCGAGCGTGGGGAAAAACACAGCATCCAGATAGACATCCAGCAGGTTGTTGAAATCTTTTTTGTTCTGGCTGGCAAACGGGTAAGCCGTCCAGTCTGAGCTGGTTAGTGCATTCATGAAGGTGTTCAGTGACCGGCGGATCATCATGAAAAAAGGGTCGCGAACCGGGTATTTCTCACTGCCACAGAGCGCTGTGTGCTCAAGGATATGGGCTACCCCCTTGGAGTCTTGGGGAACGGTTCTCAGTGCGACAAGGAAAACGTTTTCGCTGTTGTCTGCGCTGATATGGATATGCTGGGCGCCAGTGGTTTTGTGTCGATATTCCTGGACTTCCAGATTAAGCGCGTCAATTTTTCGGGTGCGTAGGTGCTCGAATGACTGAAATGCGGTCACGGGTTAAATTTTCCTGAAATCGTTGGGTTGGTTTTGTCGCTAGTGTACTTGTTAATGGGGCAATCGCGGCTAATTTAAAGGGCCATATCAATGATCATTTATATCCGGAAGGGTGATCTTGAACTGATAAAACTGGCGCCAGTTTTTTCCGGTAATCCAAAGTTGTTCCGTGTCGGGATTCCAGGCAATGCCGTTCAGTACGTGATTACGATTTATACGCAGTTCCCGACTTGCCAGCGCAGTGAAATCAAAAGCATGCTCAATCTGGCCTGAGACCGGGTTAATCACATAGATTCGGTTGTCGTACCAACGATTCGCCAGTATCCAACCATTCACCCATTCCAGCTCATTTAGCCGGTCGACCGGTTGTTCGCCCAGCGATACGGTGATTTCCCCCTGTATCTCGCCATTTTCATCCAGGCGTTTCAGGGTAGCGCTGCCATTGGATAACCACAGATATTGCCCGTCAGATGTCAGCCCCCAGCCCTCTCCGGCGTAGCTAAAGCCTCTGGATGGAGTCAGCATGGCGCCTTCATAAACAAACGCGGTTTCCGCCCGCCAGGTCAACTGGAAAATACGTCCCTTGTGGTGGGTGGCTCCCTCGGCGAAATACTGGTCATCCAGTTTTCGTTGGACGCCGGGTGTCTGATGATCGCCCTGGTATTTAATCAATGCCGATTGCCCGTACTGCCCAATACTTTCGAACAGCCGGTTTTCATGGAAAAACAGCCCCTGGGTAAAGTTTTCTACTGAATGTGGGCTGGAACCAGCGTATTCGAGAGTAAAATCCTCGTTGTGGACGTGACCCGTTTCCTGACTGACACATAAGCCTGATATAAACCAGGCTAGGAACAGACTTGCGAGAAAAAGGTTCTTGAGAGGTGGTTTGGTCAGATTGGATTCAACGAGTTTCACTGTGATTTTGTACCGGAAATAATCTTCATGCAGAAATTGAAATCTTACGTGGGTTTGGCGCTTATAGGTGGTTTATTGGTAATTTTGCCGCTGACGGTGTTTATTTTGGCGGGACGCTGGATACTCGGTCTCTTCAGTGACCTGGTATCTCCCCTTAGCGATCCCCTGAGTAAGGCGTTTGGGCTGTCGCATCTGTTCTCGGACATCCTGGTGCTCGCCAATTTTATTATTCTCTGTTTTCTGGTGGGCGTATTGGTACGCACAGCCTTTGGCCGCTGGATGCATAACACTTTTGATGACCTGCTTATCCGGCTTGCCCCCGGTTATAAAACCATTAAAGGCATGGTGCAGCAGCTTATCGGTGGAACCGATACAGGCAGCCTGCTGAAAGGTGAAGTAGTGCTGGCCAGAATATTTGGCCCCGATTGCGAAACCACGGTCACCGGTATAGTGACCAGCAAGCACAAAAACGGCATGGTGACGGTATATATCCCCACCGCGCCCGTACCAACCTCGGGATTGACTTACCATTTGCCTTCCAGCTCGGTCGAATATCTGACCGGGGTCACCGCGGAAGAAGCCATGCGAACCATTATCGCTTGTGGCGCAGGGACATCAGAAATGTTATCTAATAAAAACAATGAGATAGTTAGTATTTCTAAATAAATTATAGATTTTTAATCTGCGCGAGAAGTGATTCCACCTGGGCATCCAGGTCTTTGCCACGGGATAAATCCATACTGTCCAGGTAAATGTCCTGCAATTCAGCGAGATTCATGTAGTCCGGGTGATGCAGCTCGGCAATCAGGGCGTAGTTAAGTGGTGAGTCATTTTCTCTTGATATGGAAAACAGATAGAGATGGAGGGCCAGTTGTTGTGCCGAGTCCAGATGCATCAGCCCGAGTACCTGGTTGGGCGGAGCAATGGTCAAGCGGTCAATCAAAAGACCGTACTTGTTGATCTCCCAGCCCGCACCTTTAAATGTGGCGCCGATCGAGGAGCCGCCCAGTATCTGCTCATGCAGGTTACTAATTTCAACGGGGATGGGTTCCAAAAACTTGACGGTGGCAAAAGTGCGGGTAACACGCCCGTGTTCGTTTTCAGAATACAGTGAGGTTTGCCGGATATCGTCTTTCTGGTTAATCAGTTCGATACCGTAGCTGCCAAATTTTTGAAAAATACGTTCGCTGTTCAAAAGCTGTTCTTGTTCGTTGTTTGTATTGGGTTGGTTGGGATATTGCCGAAACCGAAAGTATGCAGATGCCGACAAGAAGGGGCAGTTTACGCATTATTCCAGGGTTTCTGGCCTTAGCTCCATTCGGTAGTCAGCACCGTCATCATCCTCGTGAATGATTTTGACGATTTCATAGCCCAACTCGGGGGCAACCCATACCATTGTCTGTTTTTCGCCGTCATCATAGACGCGTTCCAGTTTGATCGCATCGACTTGTTGACCATCAAAAGGCACTGATTCTGTACCGACGGTGGCAAACTGGTAGGAACGCACGTCACCGCGATTAACAAATTCATAGGTCGTCTTTTCCTTGCCGGCTTTAACATCCATGGGAACCAGGATCTGGTACAGGATTCGATCGACAACCCCCTCATGTAATTCGGCAGTCCTCTGGTCATCTCCCCGTTGCCAGCTGGCCGTTTCTTCTTCCCAGTCAAACGTGGTTATCTCTTCACGGCTGACGCCAAACAAGCGCCCCTTGAAGTAGTGTTTCTGGGGAACAGGGTAACCATTTTCATCCAGTATAAAGCGGCTGGTTTCCTCATATCGGGCAATCAGGTTGCGGGCCGTCAGGCTGAGCTCCCAGACTCCGGGTTCCACTTCCTTAAGCTCACGTGTCGATTTGGCACCAAAACCGGCAAAGGTGCTTTTGTATTCCCGGTAAAAAGGCTCCAGCGAAAGCGCCTGGCAAGAAACCGCCCAGACCAGGGCGGCAAGCATGAGCTGACACAGGGGATAAAAAGTAAAACGGCGATAGTTCAGTGAGTGATATTTCATGCCATGTTCTGTGATAGATCCACTTTGTATTGGAAACCGCCGGCCGGGAGGAGTTCCCCATCCAGTGTGACTCCCTTTGAAGTAAGCTCTACACGTTTGTTGAGGCACCAATTGACTGCCATGGGATAAATCTGGTGTTCCACCTGGGCTTGCACCCGTTCTGCCAGCGAGGCTTCGGTATCTCCCGGATACACAGGAACCGCTCCCTGGATAATTGCCGGGCCCCCATCGAGTTCCGGGGTCACGAAATGAACGGTGGCGCCATGCCACTGATCGCCAGCCTCCAGCGCTCTTTGATGGGTGTGCAAACCCTGGTATTTGGGCAACAGGGAAGGGTGGATATTTATAAGTCGTCCCGGGTACCGGTTGACGAATTCTGGTGTAAGGATGCGCATAAAGCCGGCCAGGACAATCAGGTCTGGCTGATATTGATCAATGGTGGCGGCCAGCGCCTGATCGTATGCGTCACGGGAATAATAGTCGCGATGATCCAGCGTAATGGCCTCGATACCGGCTGATCTGGCCCGATCCAGACCTTTAACCTCGGGAACATTGCTGATAACGGCGACAATACTGCCGTCAATTTCGCCTTGCTGGCAACCTTCGATAATTGCCTGAAGATTGGTTCCGCTACCCGAAATAATTACCAGGATTGTCGGCGTGGTCGACATGAGTGTGCTCCGGCTACTGGCAATAAATTAAACGAGTTCCACCTGTTCTTCGTCGCCCGAGCGTGCAACGATTTCACCAATGACCACGGGCTTTTCACCCATCGCGTGCAGCAAATCAATGACCGCCTCTTCATCGCGGTCGGCAATAACCAGAACCATGCCGATACCACAGTTAAACGTGCGCATCATTTCCTGGTTATCAATATTCGCCTGCTGCTTAAGCCAGGTAAAAATCTCCGGCATATCCCAGCTGGAAGTATCTATGCGAGCCTTGGCGGTTTTTGGCATCACTCTTGGCAGGTTTTCCAGCAAGCCTCCACCGGTAATATGGGCCAGGGCACGGACTTCCACATGCTTGAGCAAGGCCAGGATCGGTTTGACGTAGATTCGCGTGGGGTCAAGCAGGACCTCCGCTAAAGAACGCTCGCCCAGTTTGGTCTTTGTGGCATCGATTTTGCGTTTTTCCAGTATTCTGCGTACCAGGGAATAACCATTGGAGTGAATACCACTGGATGGAAGGCCAATAAGCTTGTTGCCCGTGTAAACATTGGTTCCTTCAATGATTTTTGACTTCTCGACCACGCCAACACAGAAACCGGCAAGGTCATAGTCACCTTCGTCATACATTCCGGGCATTTCTGCGGTTTCGCCACCGACCAGGGCGCATCCGGCAAGCTCACAACCCTTGCCAATGCCTTCGACCACATCGGCGGCGACATCCACGTCCAGCTTGCCAGTCGCGTAGTAATCGAGAAACTGCAGGGGTTCCGCGCCGGTAACCACCAGGTCATTGACGCACATCGCGACCAGGTCAATACCAATGCTGTTGTGGATGCCGAATTCAATCGCCAGTTTTAGTTTGGTGCCAACGCCATCGGTTCCTGAAACCAGCACAGGCTCCTTGTAATGACCGGGAATTTCACAAAGCGCACCAAAACCGCCAAGACTGGACATGACTTCGGGGCGACGGGTTTTTACTGCGACAGACTTGATCCGGTCGACCAGCGCGTTACCGGCATCAATATCAACGCCAGCGTCTTTGTAAGTTAGGGAATCGGTAGGAGTAGGGGAATCGGATGACATCGGTATATATGTGTATGATTTTATGGAAGCTTATTGAGGGCTGCATTCTACATGATGGCAATTCAGATTGACGTAAAAAATTAAGATAGAATGCGGCTTTCATTGGTTATGTCGAGTTCTCCACCTGTGCGCTTTTTTGTTGTTCTCCTGGTTTTGTTTTTTAGCTCCCTGGCTAGCGCCTATGAACGGATTGACGGGGTCTATGAGGCACTTGTCGAAATAGAGGATCGATCTGAAGCGGCCCGAAACGAAGCCATTCGGGAAGGGCTGGAGCAAGTACTGATACGTTACACAGGCTATTCGGGGATTGCCGGATTTCCTGAACTGGAGTCGGAGTTTAACAACGCCCAGCGCTATGTGGTCGAATACGGGGTTGAGACGGCGGCACGTGCACTACCTGATGGGCTGGGAGTGACTGAGGGCGACAGCCTCTGGATTCGATATAACGCCAGCCTGATCGATCAGTTGGCCACTTCCATGGAATTGCCTGTCTGGCCCACCTGGCGTCCCAGCCTTCAATATTTGGTGGTTACCGAACTCTGGGGCGAACCCCATTTCCCTTCACGCGAAGAGCAGCCGGCCCTGTTTCTGCAACTGGAACGATTGTTCTACCAGCGAGGGGTAAATGCCTCACTGCTCAATCCGGCCATGTCAGGTTTCAATGCCAGTCGAATATGGGAAATGGACCAGCAAACAGCAGAGCGCCTGCAACAGGGCAGTTCGGCAGATATTGTCACGGTAATCCGTATTGATCCGGATTATCCGGAATTCAATATTGACCTTCTGTTCATGAGTGCCGGAAACGATACCCATTTAACAAGGAATACCACCGCGGTTATCGACGGTATCCAATCCGGTATCAATGATTACATTGATACCTTGTCCGCCAGCCTGGCTTTTCTTGGCGGTGCTGATCAGGAATTTGACCTTTACCTGCGCGTGGAAGGGGTTCGCCGTTTTAGCGAATATCGAACCTTGCTGGATCAATTGGCCGGTCTGGAACAGGTGGTTCTGGCCAGGATGGACCGTGCCGACGACCGCGGGGTCCGCTTCCTGTTGCGCTACCAGTCCAACCAGGCGTTGCTGATAGACTCTATCGTCGCGATCACCGGTTTACACCTGCTGGAAAGCTCGTCCCCGAGCCCGGATTTAATCGAGGAAGATGCAGGGGAAACCCGGGGGCTGGCTTTGCCAGGTTCAGAGCAAAATCCCCTGAGGTTTTTTAATCCGGATCAAAACTTTCTGCCCGCAAATGCATTGGGGGGCTTGCGTTAATGCTATCGAGTGAACCGCGACAGCTTTCCTTATCTGTTCGCCTCGATGATCATGCGACCTTTGCCAACTACTTTTCTGTGCCCGGCAGCTCTAATGAGTTGGCCCGAAACAGTCTAAGGAACCTGGACAAGACAGACTTTATTTATCTCTGGGGCAGTGAAGGTAGCGGACGCACCCATTTATTGCAGGCCCTATGCCATGAGTATTCCGGACACTGGATGTATTTGCCTCTTTCAGAGCTTTCCCGTGACAACCCCGTTTATGTTTTGGAAGGTCTGGAGTCACTGGATTTACTGGTTCTGGACGATCTGGATGAAGTTCTTCATGAGCCTGTATGGGCTGAGCAAATTTTTTATCTCTATAATCGTCTGCAGCAGCATGGCAACGCCCTGGTCGTTTCCGCCAGCAGTGCACCTGCGGAGGTCCGTACGCCTTTGGCGGATCTGCAATCACGTCTAGCGGCCATGCAGGTTTTTCGCCTCCAGACACTTGACGATAAAGAGCTCCAGGAAGCGCTCAGGTTGCGTGCAAGTGTCAGGGGGTTTGATTTGCCCCGGCCGGTTGCCGAATACCTGCTGCGCCACTTTCCCAGAAGTATCCGGCAACAAATCGATTTTCTGGACCAGCTTGATATTGGTTCCCTGGAAACCAAGAGAAAACTCAGTATTCCCCTCGTAAAAGAGCTTTTGACCAAGACGGAGGCAGACCGTGACTGATGACGACCAATGGCGAGAGAAATTGAGCCCTGAAGAGTTTTATGTTTGCCGTGAAAAGGGTACAGAACGTCCGTTTACCGGGAAATACTGGGACAGCTGGGAAGAGGGCAGCTACCGGTGCACCTGTTGCGATGCCGTGTTGTTTCGTTCTGACAGTAAGTTTGATGCCGGCTGTGGCTGGCCAAGTTTTTACGAGCCGGCCCAGGATGCCCGTATAGACGAACATTTTGATGACAGCTTTGGCATGCGACGAACCGAAGTCACCTGTCACCAGTGTGGCGCACATCTGGGGCATGTGTTTCCGGATGGTCCGCCACCCACGGGGCTCAGGTACTGCATTAACTCGGTTTCGATAAAACACGATAAGGATCGGGAATAAGCAGTCTGTATTTTTTAAATTTCGGTGGTTTTCTTGCTTGACAGCCTTGGGGGTGCTTCATAGAATGCGCGCCTCTTTCGATGAGGCCGCCCAAGCATGCTGCTCGGGAAAACTCGAAAGAACGACGTCCCGTTCGTCTAGAGGCCTAGGACACCGCCCTTTCACGGCGGTAACAGGGGTTCGACTCCCCTACGGGACGCCACTTTTTTGCAAGAGTTTGATATCCTTCAGGCTCTTCAAAAGCGGGATTAGCTCAGTTGGTAGAGCGGTACCTTGCCAAGGTACAGGTCGTCGGTTCGAACCCGATATCCCGCTCCAATTTTCCTGTCTTCATATTCTCTTTTTCTCCTGTTTTCGCTATTTTTCGCGTTTTCCTTGCGCGGGTTAATTGCTTTTACCCCGGACACAAAAAATAACGTCTACCTGATCACTTTTTAATCATTTTTTGGTTTATTTAACGGCCATTATCCGATTATCCTCGAATAACCACTGGAGTTTTTGAGCAATAGTCACGGATGTATTTATGGATAGAGTCGAGCTCGCCTTTAAGGATCCAGGCGCGATACGTGCCAGGGATCTGTCTTCTTACCTGCATTATTTCACGGCAGCCTATGCCATTGCTGTCGATAAATACGGGAATGTTCCCCCAGAGCAGTTTCTGGAACGGTTTAGCTATTATCTGGGTGATTTTCACAGAACGCTCTGCCAGCTCGGTAATGATGAAAAACTCGATATGGTGGAGTATTACTTTTACACGCCAGTCGACAGGCATGAGCTCTATGTCCAGCAAATACAGACAAACAACGCTTTACGCCTGTTCTGCTTTGGCACGGAAATTGGCATCTTGCTTCCGGCCATGGTCTCCGGTTGTACCTTTACCGAGACATCGGACTGCCTTGATATGGAACCATTGCCAGTCGGCCTGAAAAGCCTCAAGGAAGCATTTTTCAAGCTGCCCGGACGGGATAAATAGGGGCGGGTGTTTTAGCGTATTGGCAGGTTTTTGACGCCCAGGCCCAGGCGTATATGTTCTTTACCGTGCAAAAAACAATCACCGGGCAACACCAGGGAACCCGTGGCCTGTAGCAAGGCGAGCGAATAATCCCGGGCATCATCAAAATCCTTTAGCCTGGGAAATGCCAGGCATCCGGCCATTGGCGGGATCCATTCAAAGGCCAGCTCGTCCTGGTGGGTAGTGATCAGGGAAATATTGTCCTTAACAATACCGACACAACGCGCATGGAGCTTGTCCGCATTTCGCATGGCGATGGTTGCCAGCACCTCATCGGTCATACCATTGCAGATTGAAAGAAATTCCTTGATGTCTGTTAGTCGTTTGACCAGTGCCTTGTCCTGGGTCGCTATCCAGCCAACCCGGACACCGCCCAGACCAAAACATTTTGACACCACGCCCAGACTGATACCTTGTTCATACAAACTGGCAACCGGTGTCAGTCGCTGTTTCGGGTCATGTTCCAGCCCCCGGTAGACCTCATCCGAAAAAAGCCAGACATCATTCTGTCGGGCTTTATCAATAATGGCGTTCTGTTCATCCGGTGTCAGTAAGTGTCCGGTGGGGTTATGGGGGAAATTGACGATTGCCAGGCGCGTATCCTCATTGACATGTGACAGCCATTTATCCAGGTCAAGCGTCCAGCCAGTATCGGCGATGTAGTCCATGGGACAAAAGTTTATCCATGCACCCAGACCTTGTGCCGTCAGCACCAGGGGCTCAAACATCGGGGTAATGGCAGAGACGTGATCTGCGGAACCTACCAGGGCCTGGGTGCAGGCAAAGATGGCCTCCTGGGCTCCGGCAAAACAGACAATATTGCTGGCATCCAGGCCCGGATATTGAGCTGAAATCGCTTCCCTGAGTGACGCTTCACCCTGGCTGCTGCTGTAGCCCAGCATCAATCGATCCCAGAGCTGCCGCTCTTCAGCAGAAGCCAGGTCCAGCAGCTCGTTAAGCGACAAGGATTCGGGTGTCGCCGCGCTAAGCAGGTGTTGTGCCAGCGGTTTGTGGCGCTGCTGATAAGCTGCCAGTCGATTCTCTGGGAAAAGCTCCACTGGTTATTTTTTACGCCAGACCGTCATCTGGGCCACAGTGTGTTGATACTTGCGGGCGGTTTCCCTAATCAAAAATTCGATATCCTGTGGCTCCCTCACCAGTTCAAAAGCCTCACCAAGCGTCTCTTTAAGACCATCCAGTGTGGTAAAGTTCTCGCCGACACTATCCTTGAAACCGCCCAGCCATTCTTCGCGCTCGGTATAGTCTTCCAGCCAGGTATAGGGCGAGGTCAGTACCAGCAGTCCACCGGGCAAAATACGGTCCTTCATGCCGTTGAGGAACTGTTTGGGGGCGTACAGGCGATCAATCAGGTTGCCACAGAAGACAAGGCTGTAGTCAGTGTACTTGTCTTTCAGGTTGCAGGCATCTCCCTGGGTAAATTCACACCTCTGGGCAATATCCGCATAGCCCAGTTCGGCCAGTGAAGTTTCCTTGAATTCGACAATGTCACCCTCTATCGGCGCTGTAAAACGTTTTAGACCCGTACTTTGCAGCTCCACTGCGGAGTTGATAAAGCGTGCCGAAAAATCGATGCCGTCGACATGTTCAAATTGTCTGGCCAGTTCAAAGCTGGATCGGCCAACAGCACATCCCAGATCCATGGCTCGACCGGACAATCCCATTTCCCTGGCTAACTCAACGCAAACTTCGCCGCATTTTTTCGCATAGTTTGTGACACCGAAATACTCCGCGCCGTAGTGGAATTCCAGATATTGGGAGACGAGTTCATCTGTTTCATAGGGGTTGGTATTAATTTGGACCTCCTCGTCGGATTCGATGTAGCGAAAGCCGGCATGCTGAAAGAAGTGGCGGCGAAAAGCATAGCGTGAATCCTTGATGGCGTAATTGCCGGTAGAGAAGAAGCAGCCGCCCTTGATCAGGTTGTGCTTGCCATCAAAGGTTGGCGTTGAAAAGTCATCATACGCAGGGTGTACCTCAAAGCCTGGCAAGGCATCGATAGGCGTCTCGGTCCACTGCCATACATTGCCAATCAGGTCGTAAATCTCGGAACCATTACCCAGCCTGGTCTTGAACAGGTTTACCGGACAGGCAGAGGCACCATATTCCAGGTTAATGTTGCCCGGTGCCGACTCCCAGTGGGGCTGATCCGTGTCCAGCTCATTGCGCATGGCGTACCACTCCGCTTCGGTTGGCAATCGGATCTGTTTTCCGGTTTTTTCGGATTTCCAGTTGCAAAAGGCCTTGGCTTCCAGATAGTTCACATCCACCGGCCAGCTCCAGGGCATACTCATCGCTTCGGTCATGGCTCGATAACCGTAGGTGTCTCCCTGCTTAAACCAGAATTCCGGCATGGTGGCACGGGCAAACTGGCACCATTCCCAGCCTTCATCGGTCCAGTATTTTTCGGTCTGGTAGCCGCCATCCTCAACGAATTCCAGGTATTCTTGATTGGATACCAGATACTTGCTGGCTTTAAAGCTTTTAACCTCATGGAGCTGCTCGCCGTACTCATTGTCCCAGCCATAAAGATCAGCACTTCGGTCCTTGCCAACTCTTACTTCTTTTGCCGGGATCGGGACCAGTGAGTTTTCCGGCGCCTCTGTGTGCTGTATGTCGCATACAGGGAAGAGGGGATCGGATTGAACCAGTGACAGCGGCAACTGCCGAATAAGAACCGAGCTGGTTTCCAGATGAATTCGTTCGTGTTCAATCCCTATCAGGACAATCCACATGGGGTCTTCCCAGCGAATGGGAAGTGATAACGGGGCATTGTCGATAAAATCATTGACCAGATCGCGAACCCTGTCCCGGTATCTTTTTACTTCTGCAACCCCGGGCCAGTTGTAATTGGCATCGTTCAGGTCATCCCAGGACATTTCGTCGACACCAATGGCCACCATGGACTCCAGTTCGGCGTTCAGGCGCTCCGGTATCAATTTGGCAACATGAAGTTTGTTAACAAAGAAAACCGCGGTATGGCCGTAGTAAAAAATCAGTGGATGACGCAGGGGGATAGCCTTGGTGTACCAGGCTTCTTCACTGACCAGGCAATCGAACAACCTTTCGTAGAGTGAATAGGTGTCGTTAAAGTATTTTTTTATTTCGGCTCGTTTGGCTTCCGGGTCATCGCCGGTAAGTTGCACAGACTTGGTGACAAGAAGAGGGTAATCGCGGGATTCTTTCGGTGTGCTTATGGGGATATTCATGCGGTATTTATCATTCCTTGGCAGTTTTATTTAACTGTTCTCGCTGTTATTCGTATGCGTGATCTCGATAGATCTCTTCTTGAAAAATGTAGTGGCTATACTTGCCTGTCCAATAAACAGGATAACCACTTTTTGATAGCTTAAACACTCTTCGATCGATGGCCAAAGACTATGACCGGAAATGCTGGTATTGAACATACGGCCAGGGCCGGGAATCAGGGAATAAATTCTTTTTTATTCGTCTTTGCCGGGTGGTGATTTACCATAACCGCATGATTATTGACTGGTTTAAACGCAAGCGCCAACGTCCCGGAATCCCGTTAGTCGTTTTTGGCACGGAGTTTGGCAGCTATCAGTTTTTACAATTGGTACAGTGCTCCAGGAAGTATGAAGTGATTGCGTTTATTTCGAATGATTCCTGGCAACAGCGTTCCTGCTTTGGAAAAATCGGTATTCTCACACCGGAACAGTTGACTTCAGCACTGACAGAAAAAGCGATAGCGGCGATCGTGGTGACGAGTGATC
This sequence comes from Pseudomonadales bacterium, assembly GCA_965222065.1. Lineage (GTDB taxonomy): Bacteria > Pseudomonadota > Gammaproteobacteria > Pseudomonadales > GM7GCV1 > GM7GCV1. The sequence goes on along the minus strand of OZ244933.1, from coordinate 301,615 downwards.
AGAGAGAAGCGTTCGAAAAAGACGATGACATGGGGCCTGTCAGGATACAAACGGATCTGGTTCGTCATTGTGAAGTGCTTGAGATCCCACAGACACCCGTTGCGGATACAGCGGATACGTTTATTGATCGCCTGATATAGCCTGACAGGAGGGAATCAGGAAGGCCCAAGGATAACAGTGCCACGACGTGGGTGGCTGAACACGCCTTCCGAGGCCCTCCGTTGATCCTTGCCCGCGTACGTTTCAGGCGTACTCAGCATAAGAAGTTGAGGGCGGTTCCAGTTTTTTTTGCTGGTGGGGGTAGAGCTATTCTCGTATTTATCGAGCATACGTTGTCAAAAAATCTGTCAACATTTACAAACAATGAGTGAATTGTTACCGGAGCCCCTTGTAATGTATATAGTACTTGGGCATGTGCCGGGACATTTAGTTCAGTTCTGTGAGGAATTCCCGCATTTCGCGGCACAAAACGAACTGTACATAAACCCATTTACTTAATCTAATCCTGTATTACAGCACCTTGAATCCAGAGACCACATACCGAATTAGTAATGACCTGAAGTTTCGTGTCCAGGGTGGCTGCCGCCTAAGCATTTTCCAGGGAGGCGGGCAGTATGATTTTCCCCTTGCCGCGCTTGGTATATTGCAGCAGTTTTCCCGCCCAATGACCTTTGCTGAAGCGGCGGCTGATCTATCGGCTTCCGGAACCAATGACTGGATTCACCAGACCTCGATCCTGAAATCCCTTATCGACATAGGTGTGCTTTTACCTGTCAGCGAAAGCAAGTCATCGCCACAGGCGACCATCGAATATGGTAGTGCCAGCATACATATCGAGATGTTGAATGACCGCGTACGTACCCATGCTTATCAACAGGCCATCCGCGATCTGGTCAAGCCGGGCGATTGCGTGTTGGACATAGGTACAGGCACAGGCGTACTCGCCATCACAGCCGCGCTGGCGGGGGCGGGTAAGGTGTATGCACTGGAGGCGAATCCGGCGACCGCAGACATTGCCCGTTTCTGTATCGAGAAAAATGGTGTTTCGGATGTTGTTGAAGTCATCGAAGGCTGGTCCACACAGGTGGAAATACCCCAGCGTGCAGATCTGATCGTCAGTGAAATGTTCGGCAATGATCCCTTTGATGAAGATATTCTGCTGATCTACGCAGATGCCGCCAAACGCTTTGCCAAACCGGAGGCCCGGCTGATTCCCCAGGGGTTTGATCTTTGCTGTGCCCCGCTTTATTTATCGACCGGGCAACTGGCTCACTATATTCCTGACCAAGAGATGCTAACTTCCTGGAAACGCGATTTCGGCATTGATTTTTCCGTATTGGCTACACTCGAGTACAGTGATGATCGACCGCTGTTTTATGCCAAACCGCAAAAAATGGCATCCTCGGCCATAACAAGTGAAGGTTTCTGCCTGGGCTATGTCGATTTAACCCATAGCCAGCCCCTGAGTCCGGAGTTTTGTCTGTCGCTTGAAGGGGGGCTAAAGGGGCAGTTTAATGCACTGATTCTCTATTTTGATACAGAACTCAGTCCCGGGAATCGACTGAACCTGTCACCCCGGGCAGCCGATGCCAATAATCACTGGCGCATGCCTGTCTGGTATCTGCATAAAACGCTGGAGATATCGGAAGCAGGCGATCAAAAAATTTGTTTTGAACGTACCAGTTCCGGAAAAAACCGGTTATTTATCAAATAGGTGCGTACAATAGCGCGCTTAATTTTTATCCCAAGCAATTAATGTCTGTCGTTTTTTATGTCTGTTGCCCTGTCGATTAAACGTTTACACAAAACGTACAAGAATAACTTTGAAGCCCTAAAAGGCATTGATCTTGAGGTCGAGGAGGGCGATTTTTTTGCGCTTCTGGGCCCCAATGGTGCCGGCAAGTCCACCACGATCAGCATCCTTTCTTCCCTGGTGCAAAAAACCAGTGGAGAAGTACGCATTATCGATGCCGATATCGACAAGAATTTCCCCTTGGCAAAAAAATACCTGGGTGTCGTTCCCCAGGAATTCAACTTCAATATGTGGGAAAAAGTCTACGATATCTGTGTGACGCAAGGAGGCTACTACGGCCTGCCTCTGGATTTGGCCAAAGAACGCGCCGAAAAGTACCTGAAACTGCTGGGATTGTGGGACAAGCGGAGCGATGTCTCCCGTTCGCTATCGGGCGGTATGAAACGCCGACTCATGATTGCCCGGGCGCTGGTGCATGAACCCCGCATACTGATCCTGGACGAGCCCACAGCGGGCGTGGACATCGAGCTTCGTCGTTCCATGTGGGAATTTTTACGCAAGATCAATCGCGAGGGCACCACCATTATCCTGACCACGCACTACCTTGAGGAAGCCGAATCACTTTGCCGCAATGTAGCGATTATTGATAAGGGTGCCATTATCCGGAACTCCAGTGTCAAGGCTTTGCTTCGCGAGCTCAATGAAGAGACCTTTATCATGGATGTGGAAGGTAGTATTACCGACGCGCCAACGCTGGATGGATACCAGACCCGTAGAATTGACGGGCACAGCTTTGAGGTGGATGTCGAAAAAGGCAAACCCCTAAATGACATATTCGGCATGCTTAACGAGCAGGGGATCAACATCACCAGCATGCGCAACAAATCCAACCGGCTGGAGGAAATGTTTGTCGCCATGACGCGTAAAAACCAGGCTGATCGGGCAGGAGGTGACCAATGAATCCTGCTGAACAATGGAACGCATTTGTCACCATCGTCATTAAGGAAGTCCGCCGCTTTACCAGAATCTGGATACAAACCCTGCTGCCACCTGCCATCACCATGGTGCTGTATTTTGTGATTTTTGGTGAGCTGATTGGCCGCCGTATTGGCCGCATGGAAGGCTTTGATTACGCCCAGTTCGTTGCTCCGGGCCTGATTATGATGTCGGTGATTACCAATTCTTACAGCAATGTGGTGTCGTCCTTCTTTGGTAACAAATTCTCCAGGTGCATCGAGGAACTGCTGGTTTCACCCACCCCAAACTATGTGATTCTGGCTGGCTATGTTGTTGGTGGTATGGCCCGGGGGCTTGCTGTGGGCGTTATTGTTACCCTGGTATCGCTCTTTTTTACCGAGATTCATATCCACAATCTGCCCCTGGTGATACTGACGGTGCTGCTAACCTCGCTGATGTTTGCGCTGGCCGGCCTGGTTAACGGCGTATTTGCCAAAAATTTCGATGACGTCAACCTGATTCCAACCTTTATCCTGACACCGCTGACCTATCTGGGAGGTATCTTCTATTCCATCAGTATGCTGCCCGAGATTTGGCAGGGTATTTCCCAGATTAACCCGGTGCTCTACATGGTGAATGCCTTTCGCTATGGCTTTTTGGGTATTTCGGATATCTCTGTGACTTTTGCATTGCTGATGATCGTCGTATTTATCGCCATCCTGGGTGCTTTTGCACTGCATTTGCTTGCCCGGGGCAAGAACTTGCGGGCATAAACAGGTATTAAATTGCATGACTGATTTTTCCACAGGGCCGCTCGGTAACCAGACCGACTATCCCCGGCAATATGCGCCCGAGCTGTTATTTTCTGTTGCCCGGGAAGAGGGGCGTGCCCGTCTTGCGAACTACGAATCTGGCTGTTTCTTTGGCTACGATGAATGGAATCTCTACGAACTGGCCTGGCGCGATGAAAATAACTCGCCCAAAGTTGCTATCGGCCAGCTTCATGTTCCGGCGACCACGCCTAATATAGTTGAATCCAAATCCTTAAAACTCTATTGCAATAGCCTGTTTTATAAGAACTTTTCTTCAAAAAAAGAACTGGAAAACCTGGTTCGCACAGATCTGGGCAACGCGCTTGGCGGAGACGTCATCTTTCGCGTATTGCCGGTTGAGACAGGGCCTAAGTCAAACGCCGCTGAAAACCAGGACGACCGGGAGCAATCCTATGCAAACCTGGACGCCTATTCACTGCGTCCACCGGATAACATTGATGTCGGTATGGTCGAAGCCGTGGGCTCACCGGAAGAAACCAATCGATATGTGTTTCACCGTTTTCGCAGCCTGTGTCCGGTAACGGGACAACCAGACTGGGCTTCCATCTTTATCAGGATGGATAGTGTAGGGGCAAAAAATGCTTCCCTTGCGCAGTATCTTTTATCCTACGCCGAACACGCAGGTTTCCACGAAAACTGCGTAGAGGCGATTTTTTGTGACCTCAATCGTCATTTGCAACCGGAAGGGCTGTCGGTGGCAGCCCGGTTTACCCGCCGCGGCGGCATTGACATTAATCCTGTCAGGGCAAGTTCAGACAAGGTATTGGAAATGCCGCCCCGCCAGGCCCGGCAATAAGCGCGATAGGCGTTTACTGAACCATTTTGATCCAGGTGCCAGGCTGCGGCTCACCAGACGGGTAATAGCCATTGATCAGGCGCAGCTCATCTTCGGTGTATTGTCCCAAGATATTATTTGAAGCCAGTTCAGCAAATGTTTCCCCGGGCGCGAGCCGGTGATAGTAGATGGTGCGAACCTGCTCCGGAGGAAAGTCCCGGTTTTCGGCCCGCCGGAAACTGGCAATAATACGCTTTACCGCCTCATCCTGGGGTTCGCTCAGGGAAACAGGCCGCACGGTATTGAAATAGTATTCATAGGAACCGGATTTAATCACCGCTACGCGTTTTTCACCGTTCTCCGTATCAATCATGGCTTGAGCCGCGTCTTGTTGACGACCTTCCGTGACGGCCTCCGCCTGTTTTAGATCCTCGACCTGGAACCGTTGTTTAAGCAGCTCTTTGGGATCGGACAGATCCGGTTGAGGCCGGGCAACACTGATTTCCAGCTGTATATTATCCGGTGAGCTCAGCACAATTGACTGTCCCTCGGTGACTCGTTGCCAGCCAGAGGGGTATTCAAAGGTAACCCCCAGGCCTTTACTGGCATAACGCTGGTATCCTGGAGGCGCCACCTGGGTAACATTTTCGCCGTAGACCATATTTTTGGTTGCTTCCCGGTAGACGTCGCGCCCCTGAAACGCTTCACCGGGCGGGAGCTGTCCAGCCTGGGCGATGACTTCCTGGAGACGGGTATCACTTCTGGGGTGTGTTGAGAAAACACCGTGATAGGTACTGGGCGCACGGCCGCTATCCCGACCTCTTCGCACGGTGAAGATTTCGTGCTCTTTCAGGATTGTCATGAGTTCGATCATGGCATTGGGGTCATAACCGGATCGATACATGTAGATCGCCCCGTATTCATCGGCTTCAAGCTCCATTTCCCGACCATAGCCACTGATAGCAACAGCGTTCTCCAGCCTGATGGCTTCGCCAACATTTGAGTTCCAGGTCAGGATAGAAGCGACGAAAGCTGCGGCGTTACCCCAACGTTGCTTGCTGTTTCGACGCGCAGCATGATGGCGTGTCACGTGGGCAATTTCGTGAGCAAGTACAGCGGCCAGCTGTGCCTCAGAGGTGAGATAGCTCATCAACCCCCGATTAATGTAAATATAGCCACCCGGCAGGGCAAAGGCATTAATCCCGGGATCATCGACAATAAAAAAGTGGTAGTCGATCTCTGGCCAGTCACTATTGGCAGCCAGTTTTTGCCCCACGGAATCAACGTAGGCCAATAATTCCGGATCATCGTAAAAATGGGTGGTTTTCAGAAGCTCTTCATGGGCTTCCCGGCCCATTTTTACTTCAGGATCTTCAGCAAACAGGGAAGACGAACACAAAAGCAGCCCGGCAAAGCAGAGGCGTGTTAACCAGATATTTAGCTTCATATCAGGCCTCCGGCGTCAAAAACGCTGAAATCTGCGCTCCCATGCCTTCACAGGCGTTGGTTTGTACCCGTGCAATGATGGGAATGGGAATAACGATAGCCGGCATGTACGACGTCCCCTGGGCATCGGTGCTGATGCGGCCGGCTTCCCGGGTATTTTGGAAATCCCAGATACTGGCCTCGTATTCACTCTGGTTTTCCCAGCTGCCAAAACCAAAGCAGCCGCCGCCACCAGGGCCGATAGCACAACTCATGCTGCCGATCTGGTTGACCGTTTCTGTCGCGCCCTCCACCCAGATCATGTAGCGGATTCGGTGCTTTTCCAGCTCTTCTTTTATCAGGGGCTCGTCCAGGACCTGGATAAATTTATCCATATTCAAGGGTGCCGTCCTGGGCTCAAACCAGGGATACAACAGGTCGACAAACTCGGATTCGGGAATGACATTGAGTCCGCGCATACTAGATTTCAGGCGACTGCCTATGCATGACACCAGTTCCGGTTCGGTTTCAAATTCCGGTGAATGGTGCCGTCCCAGAATGACAATGGAATCTTCTGTTGGATCGATAGAGGTCTCCTGCCAGCGCATTTCATCGACAGAAACTGTCGTACAGCCGCACAGAAGCGCAACACTTAATATAAGGGGTTTGGTGATGTTCAACTCTCTTCCTCCCTCTGGTCCAGCCAGGCCCTGATATCGGGTTGTCGGCTAAAACCAATGCTCAGTTGGCTGCCTACATCACGCAGCGCAATGGTGGTGGCGACATCAATCGATTCCTGGCGGCTTTTCATAAACGCCGTCGGGGTCTTGCCATAGCCGGTAATTAGCCAGTCAGCAATGGCTTCCCCCTCTTTGGACATGACCTGGACTCGGTATTTGAGCCAGATTTCATAAATTTCCGCCCTGGTTTCCCTCGGTATGGCGTACTGGAAATCAATCAGGGCAGGGGTGATCACCAGTTGATCTCCGGAGTCTTCCGAGCCCGAGAAAAGGTGTGAGGTAATGGTTTGAAACAGTTTGACCTGCGCACTGCTTAAATCGACTTCCAGATCGTCACGGGTCTCTGTGTCTTCCACAAACACATAGTTGCTGAACTCGTCCGTAATGACCAGTTCGCCGGATACCGGCAGAGGCTCAACGAGAGGGCGGGGGAAATTGGCATCAACGACAAAACTGTTGCTGCAAGCGGGCAAATAAAGCACCAGGGCAAACAGCATTGCCATACGGAGACGGATTGATCGGAAAGCTCTCATCGCTTTTACTCCTCACATCAACCTGACTTCAATAGACATGGCTAGCCTAACGAAAGTCATTCAAACCCACAAAGGTGCCGCTGTTCTGGTTGGCCAGTTCGCGCATTAGCGCGGCAAAACGGGCTCCGGAGCTATTTTGTCCTGCGTTGCCCAGAAATTGTACGGGAAAACCCACAGCATGGATTCTTACCATGGGTTCACCATCGGGATGCTCGCGGTTCAGGGATTTTACCGTATCCAGTACGGGCCCAAGCAGGCTGCCCGTATAGTCATCCCCAAAGACATACAGGCTTATTTTTCGATCCGGTGAATAGAATGAGCGAATCGCCGCCGTAATACCTTCCACGGGGCTACTGTTACTAAATGGGTGCCAGGTACGCAGCTGTTGCAACATAATCTGCCGCCTGCTGGGCGTATCCGGGATCCATTCCCCGCGATAACTTCCAAACATATAGTCACCCATGTCGTTCATCACTTGCATGCCTTTCAAATTCGGATAGATATCCAGGATATTAGCGATTTCATTAACTACCCGTCCCCAGGCGTAGTTGTACATACTGCCCGAGGTATCAATAATGAAAATAACGTATTCGGAGTCGACAGGAATACCGCCGATGACATTATCTCTTCGCTGGTAGGCATCACCTAGCAGCCTGCGCATTTCGTCAGACAGGCTTTGCAGGGCAACTCTCAAGTCTTCGCGACGTTCTTCTTCGTCAATCTGCGCGGTCTGGCGAGCGGCCAGAATGCGACCGCTCTGGTCCAGTTCGCCGCGCATAATGGCGACACGCTCGGTCTCGACATCCAGCTGTTCCTGCTTGACAGTTAATTCACGTTCCAGGTAGTCAATCTCGCCCCGTAACTGGAAAAGCTCCTCTTGCATCGCCTTGATGCGGCCTCCGTCTTGCTGGTTCGAGGCTTCAAGAACTTCCGGTGTCCCGGTTTTTACGATCACCAGCAAAAGGATAATGGCGCCAAACCCGCAACAGATGATGTCGAGAAAGGCGATACTGGAATCTTCTGAATTACGACGGAAACCTCTCATGGCCAGTCCCTCGATGGTGCAATAAATGAACCCTGTGTTTCGAGCGCAACACGCCAGAAAGCGACTGCCGCGTAGGGATCACCCTCCATCGGCAGCAAAAGGGTATTGATGGGGATATGTCGCGGCATTTGTGCATAGGCATCATTAAAAAAATTGATGCGCTCCTGATTTGACACACTGGTACTGCGTGGCTTGTTGTTGCCCTGGGTAGGCAAGCCATCCGTGATTAAAAAGATATTATCCGGCATGGGTGACATCTGGTTGACCACCTGCATGGCCGATACCAGGTTGGTTCCCCGGGCTGGTACAACCTGGCGTGCACTTTGCAGGGCAGCTTCCATCATCCCCCGGTCTGTCGTATCAATCCAGTTGCCTGCCGAGGATTCAAGTACCGGGGAGGCGGTTTCATTGAACTGGTATATTTGAAATCGCGACCCGGGATTCAGGTTGGCGGTAATCCAGTCGACAATCGCCAGTGCCTGCTGCCATTTGGGCGCGTTGATTTTGACATCATCGGGCCTTATTCGCCGTCGAATGACGTTCACGATGGTGCTGTCGAGCATGCTGGAGGAGCTATCGAGCAGAATAAGCACGTGGCTTCCGCCCATATTAATACCGGTTAGGTACTGGCGATCACCTTCACCCAGGAATTCGCGGACCCGATTGCCTCCCTGTGCCTGGTCTTCCAGTGTTTGCTTTTGCATTTCCAGTACAGCAATCCTTTCTTCAAGCTCGCTGATTTCCTCAGAGGCGGAAGGTCCAAGGTCGGCCAATTGTCCCCGCAACTGGTCTATTTCATCCTGAATACGCCTGGCCAGGCCGCGCGCCTCGGCCAGTTGTTCGTCAACATCGGCGATCGTGTTGCGGATGCGGGCCAGGTTTTCTTCACCAATGCGAATCTCTTCGGCCAGCAGGTTGGTTTCCGAGCTTAAATCCGGATTAAATTCGATTCGCTGGTCTGTGTTGTGCTTGATAATCAGAAACAGCAATACAGCAGCACCAAGCCCACAGGACATGATATCCAGAAAGGACAGACTGAAGGTTGAGATCTGCCGGCGACGCATGGGTTACTCCAGCAACTGTACGGCCAGCAAACTAGCCTGATTCACTGTGATTTCGTCACGCACAGAGAACAGCTGTCCTGGTATGCAGGCTTGTCCATTTACCTGGATTGCCTGGCTTCCACTAATTCCCTTGCCATTGGTTTCCACTGCTCCATTGGGCGCATTGAGTAATTCCATCAACTCGCCAAACCGGCTGGCGGGATAGACTATTCCGCCATACACCAGTGCATTTGCCAGCTCGGTTGAACCGGCGTTCCGGTCTTCGGGTTGCTGTGCAGCCTCGGGGGCTTCAATTTCAGCAGAACCGGTTTCCATGGCGCTGATGTAAAGGATGCCGTCGACGCTATCTTTCTGACGGGCGATCAGTGTTTCTGCCCCCTGGATACAGTCGCCACTATCAAGGTTAAGGTCGGACTCACTGTAATTGGAAAATCCGGGCAACTGCGAAAAAATCGGGGAGTAGGCTCGTTGTTCCTGTTGGGGAATGAGCTTTTCCAGAGCCTCTTCCAATATATCAATGACGTGCCCAAAATCCTTGACCGTCGGTTCAACGCGATAAGTCTGGCTGCCTGTCGTAATCTCAATAGGTGACAAGTGGGATGAGGTAATGAGATTCGCCACCTGGTCGAATAGCTGCTGCTCGGTATCACCGGAATGCAGGGGATCAAACCGGGAAACCTGTATGAATTGGTCTCGCAGGGCATGAACCATTCGATCAATTAATTGCATATAACTGATGCCCGGTACGGTTTCCTGGGAGTTGAGCTCCAGTTGCCCATTCTCGTTTGTGAATCGTGACAAAACCAGTTGATGAAGCTGGAGATCCAGGTGGGTAACCCTGGGCGCAAGATGCTCTCGATGAGCGAGCTGGCTCAACCCCTTGTTCAGGAAAAAGTGGGCTTTCATCTCAAGGGATTCACAAATACCCGCAAGCAATTGCATCTGTGCATTACCCAGATGTGATGAAAGGCAAAAGATCACTTCCTCCGAGCTCAAACATTCCCTGATCTGGTTCAGTTGATGCCAGATAAGGTCAGCGCCGTGTCGCATACGGGTCTGGGTAATCGACAGGGGACTCGTACTCAAGTCAGCCCAAAAGCGACTGTGAATACGAGTGGGTTGTTGTCGAACAACCTTTTGAGCCGCATAACCAAGAACAGGTGCGGAATTGGGCGGCAACAGGGCTATACCAGGCTCGGCATAAACCTGCTTTCCGTCTTCATAAGCCCGGATACATATATCGGACATTTCTATGATGCTATATCGACTCATTGGCTATTACTTTTCGTCACTCTATGACCAGGCATCTGTTAGACCTGTACCTGGCGCAACAAGTTTCGATCAAGATACTGTTGCGTACGCAGTACGAGTCGTTCCTGGTGGAGCGTTAACTGATGGGACAAGAACATAATGACAATGCTGATCAACAACGCGATGAACGTAGAGTTAAACGCAGTTCCGAGGCTGGCGGTGACACCGGCGATATTGCCTTCAACTGCCTCGTGGGCGTTGGCCAGTGCCGAACCGATACCGCGAACGGTACCGATAAAGCCAATAGAAGGGATAGCCCAGGCAATGTAGCGAATCATGGATAGCTCTGTATCCATTCGCTGGGATTCCGACTCGCAGACGTCCTTGACGGCTTCTGCGATTTCCTGAACAGATCTGGCACCTCCCAAACGTTGCAGGGCGGCATATATTGCCCGGGGCAGCAGGTAGTCCTGGGCTTCCTCTGGCAATGATTCCAGGTTCCTGGCCAGCGCTCGGGAGTCTTCCGGCAGGACGCGGGAACCTGCCGGAATATCCAGCAGGGGCATTTGCAAAAGTTTGCCTTCAATCCAGACCCGACGCCATTTAAACCCCATAATGGCAATGGCCCAGAACGCCAGGACAAAACAGGCTTCCTGTTCGTAGTCTTTTAGCACGATCCATAGAGACCTTTCTGTCGCGCTGACGTTTTGCCCCGCCTGGGCGGCCATCTCAGCCGCAAGGATCAGGGTTTCTGCATTTGGCCGGACAACCCCTACATAAAAAATATGCACACAAATAAATGACAGCAACAGTGCCACGATCTGAAAGATAAATTCATTATTAAGCGTTTTGGACATACGTCATTCCCGTTGTGGCCTTGTTATCACTATATGGTTGTCACTAAATATCCGCAGGGAAGGGTACCGCAAGATCTTCCGAAATTTCCTCAGAGGGCTGAAAAACATCAAAATCACCCGACTGGTTTCCCGTAGGTTGTCCCTCAGTGACGGGTTCTGGTGTTTCCTCTGCCGCTTCTGCCGTTTCTCCAGGGCTGTCCGGCGGTTCTTCCGTCACAGCATCTTCCTCCGGCACCTGGGCTGCAGACTCAGCGGGCTCATCAAATACTGGCACATCCTCAGTTTGTTGCGCCAGCAAAATAGGGGAAGAAAAAATAATAAAAACATACAGATACAGATGTTTTTTAATCAAAAAAATTAATTTTTTACCTGGCATAACGCGCCACCCTGAAACCAAGATCATTGCGTCCGGTCGAATCATAATCACGATAGGCAAGCCGTAATTGGGGCAAATAACCACGTCCCCAGCTCGCTCCCCGAATTACATGGAACTCCCCAATCTCCGGTCCCAGGGGATCGACAACGGGGTCCGCTGTATCGTAAGACACCGGCTGGTACCAGTCGTGCATCCATTCCATCACGTTGCCTCCCAGGTCATAAATACCCTTGGTATTGGCCGGGAAGCTGCCAACAGGAGCGGCTACGGGAAAGCCATCGTTCACGCCTTCCAGTATAAAATTGATGTGTTGCGAAATACTTTCGTCGGCGAAGTTTTCCGGTGGTTCCTCAAAGGATTCGTCATTTCCCCAGATGTATTTTTGCGGCACACCGGCGGGAGTCATTTTTGCCAGCCAGGCCCATTCCGCCTCTGTCAGCAGTCGATACCCCACCGAGTCCTGATTGACGCCTGAAACAAAGCCTTCGGTGGTTTGATAAAAGGGTTCCAGTCCTTCCTGCTCACTTAACCAGTTACAAAACAATGCGGCCTCTTGCCAGGACATGCCTGAGGCAGGGCGGTTGGCTCCATCCAGGGAAATGGTTTCAAAATGGCCGGCGTTGTGCTCTGAATCGTAAAGCCGATACTGCTGATTCGTTGTTTCGGTAGAACTGACATAAAAAGCCCGCTCGAGATTGGCTGTCCATTCGGCCTCATTGGCACGACGTCCGGGCTCACGTCGACTGGAACCCATGGGAACAAGACCGGCATCCCGAAACAACAGCATTTCCTGGCCAACGGCCGTCGTGTAACGGGCAGGAATTTCAGCCCAGATGGCCTGTTCTTCAGTTAACAGGTGCATCTGCAAAAGTTGGCGTGATCCCTTAACTGGCAGGAAGTCCTGCGTTTTCCGGACATAGCCCGGTGCTTCCACAGAAATAGCGTGCCGTACGGCCGTCAAATTTACGGTTTGTGTGCCTGTGCCAATGAGTTCGCCATCAACGTAAAGCTGTGCATTTTCTGGCGAAACGCTGATATTGACGGCGACTAGGTCCGGCTGTAACCGATATTGAAAGGTTTCCTGTGCGTTTCTCTCGACTGAAAGGCTGTGCTGTTGGGGTTGATAGCCTGCCTTGAACAGTTGTACCTGGTGCGTCTGCTCGGGAAGCAGATCCAGTGTCAGGGGCGTTACGCCCATATATTGGCCATTGACGGTGACGGAGGCTTCGGTCGGACTGGTCAGGATTTCCACCTGGGAATCAACCGGTTCCAGTTCAACCAATCCCAGATCCAGCTCACGCTCTTTCTCAATGAGCACCCGGCGCGTCCATTCCTTGTATCCATCAGCGACAACTCGCAGATCGACATCACCTGCTTCTATGCGTATTTGCTCGCCGGTGTTATCCAGCCTGAGATCACCAGCGTAAATTTCTGCCTCTTCTGGCAGGGTGTCCATTGCCAGATATCCCCAGTCAGGCAGTAGCTGTAATTGCACTTCTTCGGTCAGTTGCCGTCCCCTGATTTCGACAGTACGACTCAGTGGTGCATACAGATTGGCATCTGCCGTGAGCTGATAGCTTCCCGCCTCGAGGTCTTCAAACAGGATAACCTCGCCCGGTCCTTTTTCTTCCCCATTTATCTGTACCCGTGCCTGGACGTCCTCGTTGGCGAATGTGATCCGCAAAGAGCCGGGCAGTGGGTCAAGAGTAAAATGCAGTTGCGGAGGGGTATTTTCCGAGATATCGAGAGTCGAGTTGAGCGGATGGTACCCTGCAGCTTCTATCGCAATTTCATAGCTTCCCTCCAGCAGAAGAAAGCGGTCGGGACCGATACTGAAATTAAGGCCTTCATTCAGCGAAATATCAACATTTTGGGCATTGGTAGTGATGACCAGCGCCCGGGCGGACACCAGAAAGACAAGGAAGCCGATAATCAGCAGGCCCGATACCAGGGCAACGGTGTATTGCCATCGCCAACGAAAACCTTCAGAAATGCCGGATTCTTCCGGCGCTTCAAATGCTGTGGGTTTTATAACCTTGTTTTGTTCTTTTGACACCAATCTGATCCGGATTTACTAAATCGCAACATGACAAATAACGGGCACCTGTATTTCAGAGCGGGATCCGTCAATAGCCAATTCAATACGTACATCTTTATAGCCTGAGCGTCTGCCTACAATGACATAGTTTCCCGGGTTCAGGTTGACTGCCTGCTCGACAAAAGCCCCGAGCTTTCCGACACGATAAATCTCCACTTCCGTCCTGTTATCTGACTCGAGTTTGACCATGACCGGGGTCCTGGCATTTTTCAGCACATTCTGCAGCTGGCTGATTTGCCTGGTGAGACGCTCACCGGGATCAATAATGGCCCTGGCTTCAGCAAGCGTCTGATTTCCTGCCTGCCAGGCAGAGTCGGATTGCAGGCTGAGAGGGTCTTCAATTATTTCCTGTATGCGGTTATCCAGCTCAAGTCGTGCACCTGTACGGATGTCACCCAATCTCGCCGCCGAAAGACTGGGGTCCTCGGCAAGAAGTGATTCATAAATCTCATGAGCCTCTGCCCAGCGCGCTTCGGATTCCAGTCGGGTTGCCCGCGACAGGGCAGTTTGGCGGTCATTGTTTAACTTGGCGGCTTCAACCTGCTGCAAGGCTTCATCGACCGCGTTATCGGCAGGTTTAATTTCTCTTGCCGCTTCGAACGCCCTGGTTGCTTCTGCATATTGTGCATTGGCCAGCGCGGAAAAACCGGCTGACATCTGTTGCCGGAAATTGCGCTCCTGGATACGGTTTTCAATATCGGCCAACGCACTGCTAACAGCATCATAGGCTGGATCCATTGCACGTGCTTCTAACAGCTTTTCCCGTGCCTGTTCCAGCTGCTCTTCGCGACGTGCCAACTGTTCACTCTGGTCCATGAGATCAAGTATGTCAGGACGTACCTCGGTACTTTGCAGAGTCGCCTGGATTTCCTCGTCATTCGGGCGAAGTGACCGGGCAATATTGAGACTCTCCAGTGCAAGTGAAACCCGGTTTTCCTCCAGGTACTCCTGGCCCTCAGTCAGCAGGTTTTCGGTTACTTCCGGGATGGAGTCATTCAGACGCTGCGCACTCTTCAGTGCTTGCTGGTATTGCCCTAGCGCCTGTTCAAACTGCCGATCCTGGTAAAAGGCATCACCGTCGATGGCCAGTTGCTTGATTTGTTCATATTGATCCCCGGCCCAGAACTCTACCTGCCCGTTTTCCAGTGATTCCTGAACATTGAGCAGTTGTTCCAGGATGCCCTGGGCTTCACGACGGGCCCGCATAAGTTGGGAATCCACCCAGGGTGATTCCGAAGGCGTTGTCTGAGGTGTGTTAGCAGTTTCCTGGGCAGAATCATTTGAAGAGGGGATAGATGCCCTGTTGGCACTTGTGTCTACAAACAGGGGGAAACTGATGACGACAATCGCCACAAGTACGAGGGCTCCTACCAACAGGGCAGGAGCATAGGATTGCCACCGGGGCTGATTTTCACTGTCGGAAATGGCTTTATCCAGGCGCGAAAATGTCTGCCCGGTTTTATCAGCCGGTGCAAACCGTTCCGGCTGTATTCGTCGGTTGCCTTGATCGCTCATTAAAAATGCCTGACGAGATAAATTGCGCTTATTCTGCTGTGCTGCCTTCGGGCCGAGGGTCTTCCTCCACAGGAGGAATACCGGTTTCAGCGTAGTACATATTGGCAAGTATTCTTCGCCACTCTTCGTACTGATCCCGAACAGTGCCCGTCAGGGTAATTGTTCGATCCTGTAGTTCCACGACACTTGGTTCCAGCTCTTCTTCCAGAGACTGGCCAATCTCGCTCAGTGTTTGGATATGAAGGCTGGCTTCGTCTCTTTCACTATAGCTTTGCCGTAGTTCAGCCAGCCCGGCCATGATACTCACTACCCCGGCAGTCGCAACGTATTGATTGCCTTCCACACTGCCCGCGACACCACTGATAATGGCAAGCCAGCCCGCGAGACGGCGGTTGCGTGATGATTCTTCAAGTTCGTTGATAATCTGGGTTTCCTGATAGCTCTGGGCTCGCCACTCGCGATAGGGGTCTTCCATGTTATTGGCAAAGCCAAAATAGTAATCCTGCAAGACATCGACAAACATATGATCCCTTGCCTGGATGTTCTGCACCCGGTTAAGCATCGGGTCGTTATCCGCAGGCAGGCGGTCAATTTGGTAGTAACCTTTGTCATTTTTGACCAGGTACTGATCAAACGCGGCTGGAGAAAACGACTGGGCAAAGCGCATGGCAGTGACAGAGCGGATCGCCTGACGCTGTTCCAGCGTGGTCTGCCTCAGCTGGTCGAGCAGATCATTGGCGATTTGGTTGTATATCCCCTGAAACGGCTCGTTTTCCTTTAAGCTTGGGTCATAGGCATAGCGGCTGATGACCTGGGTATAGTCCTGTTCCAGCCAGACCCTGCCTGTCTGGTCTTCCACACGGATATGTAATGCCAGGGTTTCCCCGTCTGATTGGGTAATTTCGCCACTGAGCTGGAGATCCATAATAATTTCATCGTCCGGCGTAATGCGAACAGCTCCCCAGGCGTTGGTGCTTTCCAGGGTTTCTTTCAGCTTTTGAGCCACCCAGACCGATTCTGCCTGGCGCACACGCTGGAAAAGAGCGCCAGTATCGGGTGTTCCTTCGATGTCCGGATCCAATACTTCAATACCGACATCCAAAAGGTAAGCGTCGGGGGTTTCTACATCGAGCTTGTCGGCTTCCTGAAAATCAGTGGTTCTGACCTCATAGCTGGTACAGCCTGTCGTCACAAGCGCAAGAAAAGAAAGTAACAAACAAATGCGAAGGTTCATAAACGGCTTACAGATCACAGACCACTTTTATAACGCTCATATTCTTCCCAAAGAATAGCTCTTTGCTCCGGATCGGGCTCGTTCATCGCGGCCTCACGAATTTGACGAGCAACAATATCATCGTCAGCCGCCGGGGGAGGGCCATCATCGGCCGTAGCGCCGCTGCCACTTCCATCCCCGGGACCTCTGTTTTGACCAGAGCCACGCGTGGAATTGCCGGAGCCTGACTCCGAGTAAGACTCAAATTCGCCGACACCGGCAACAGTATCCTGGTTGCGTGCCCCGGTACCACCGCTATTATTACCGGTTTGTTTGCGAGCATTTTCCTGTTCACGAAGTATTTCCTCGTCAAACGTGCCCATGGCTTCTTCCAGGGTTTTTTCCATCTCTTCCAGGCTGACATTGGCGTTAGCATTGCCCGAACCGCCACCACCAGATGGTTCTCCGGACTCGTCACTCTCGTTTTCGTCAAAACTGGGTTGCGGTTCCCAGACAGGTATATCGGAACCTCCTGCGATGGACCCATCGCCATCACCGCTGCCTTGTTCACCGGCTTCAGAGGTTCCTGTTTCTGCATCGGCGGTACCTGTGCCGGACTCGCCCGAGCCATCGGCATCGCCTTCCTGTCCCTGTCCTTGCTCTCCCTCACCGCTGGCCGAGCCGCCAGCAGGACCGGGCATTGGGGTAGGGATACCTCCAGGAATACCAGTTCCCGGCGTAGGCATCCCAACACTGGGGCCACCGCCACCAGCTGATCCGCCACCTGAGCTTCCGCCACCGGCTGATCCGCCACCCGAACTGCCACCGCTGGACGAGCCACTGCCAGAACCTCCTGGCGAGGAACTACCTGAACTACTCTGTGAAGGAGATGAAGGCTGTGAAGTCGAGGGCACTGAGGGCGGCTGCATGGTCGGATTGGCACAGGCCGCAAGGAACAGCGTCACCAGCAGGATTGTTAATAATTTAATTCGCATACGTATCAGGACTCTTTTGCGACCAGAACAGTCTGTTTAACGTTCTCATAATCCGCTGGTTGACCATTGATAAAAGCGGGTCGGAACTTTGTATTTCGGATCGTACTTATGGCGGTTCTTTCCGCGTCCACTCGCTGACGTTCTACTTCTTCGGGAGATAATGTTTCAACAGCCTGAATCTCAGTCTCAGCAATGTCTGTGTCCACCCCGGAATCGACTTCAACCCCGGATTCGACATCGGCAACCGGTTCTTCGGTGCCTGCTGCTGTCGCTTCGACTGTATCCATGTCTTCCATGTCCTCTGTCTCTGCCGGGGTAATGGACTGGGGGCGTCCCCATTCCGTCACATTAAAGGAAAGCTCCACTTCATGATGCTCTATATTCCTGGGTCGCATGGAAAAATCCGATTCATCAAAATTCGGCAGGGCATGTGGCTGGCTAAAAGACAATCGCAAAGGATCATCCTGCGGTAATTTTTGCGAATGACTGTAGGCCTCAAGGTAATGCGTCCTGGCCGTTCTTGGGCGATTAAAAAGCTGGTTCCAGTCGGCATACATCAGTGTTGCCCGGGTCATTTTTTCCGGGTCGCCGGTCCGGGCAGCGGCTTCCATACCCTCGTTAAGTATGCTTAAACCATCGCGAAATGCATTGTGAACGTGGGCGCTGGCATCGCGCGAAAAATTACCTGCGTCATTGGTAAAATCATTGCTCGAATTGGGGGAGGTATAAAACGTAGATAATCCCCAGTTGGTCACTGCCAGCAGATTGTAGATATTGAAATCATAGCTGTAATCTCGCTGGGCACGGCCAATGGTACGGGCATTGGATAAGGCAATGTTTGCTGCGACCAGGTGTGAAAGCGGTTTCTGGTCGATTTCATAATAGTAGGCAGCCAGATGCCAGTTGCCTATACGCTCATAAATACTTGCCATGGCAGGTGACCAGGGATCGTAGTTCTCCTGGTAAATCAGCAGCATTTTTTCAAAAACCTGGTCAACCTCAGCCAGGTATCCTGCCTCTTCATACAGCGAGAGGAACTGCTCCAGAATAGGGAGCTGTTGTTCGGAAGTCAGCCCGTAATTAATTCGGGCGATATGCAGTGCCCGTCGATAGGCTTCCAGAGACTGGTCGTAATAACCCAGTTCCGCAAAATGGGCGCCCAATTCAAGGCTTAATTCACTGATGCCAATGTCGTAGGCGTCACGAGAAGACTCCAGCAGCTCTAGCTGGGTTTGTATTTGTGCGAGTATTTCTTCCCGATCCTGGGCACTAAGTTCCTGATTGTTGAGTTGAATGGGGTCTGTGCTCTCCATGCCGTCGACCTGGGCCGATACTTTTGCCGCCAGCAAACACATGCCTGCCGCAAACAGCCATACCCGCCACGTAAACGCAGTGCATTTACAGAGCATACTGATTCACCTTTGTAAAAACTGTCTCTCTCATGGTTTGAGCCCCAGTTTTGTCACTTGTTCCTTTGTATCGAAAAAACGTCTGCAATAAAAGTGAAAAGCTCGCACCTTTAATTAACTTCTCATCATTCAGGAATGTTTAGGTCATATACGTGACTTGAAAAGCAAAAGATTTACCTTATATGAGTATATGAACAGGGCGCTCATGCGAGGCTCTGTGGAACAGAACCTGTTCAAACGAAAGGTTCATAACGATGTAAAACATATTGCTTAACGAGGATATGATGATGAGATCACTTGATTTAACACCACTCTACCGTTCAGTCATTGGCGCTGACCGTATGGCGCGCATGCTTGATGGCGTCGATTTTGCCGACAACAACAGTTATCCCCCCTATAACATTGAAGTTGTTGACGAAAACCGCTATCGAATCACCCTGGCATTGGCCGGCTTCACCCTGGATGATCTGGAAATTGAACAGGAGAACAACCTGCTCAAGGTTTCCGGTGAAAAAGGTGAAGACAAGGTCGAAACCAAATATCTCTACCAGGGTATTGCCAAGCGCAATTTTGAACGACGCTTTCAACTGGCCGATCACGTGGAAGTGACCGGTGCAAGTTTTGAGCATGGCTTGTTGCATATTGATCTGGTACGAGAAATACCAGAGGCGATGAAGCCCAGAAAAATTGCCATTCAATCCAACGATGTGATTGAAAACAGCTAATTTTATCGCTGTATAAAAGAAAAGGCGCTACACCCCCTTGGTGGCGCCTTTTTTTATGCATGCATAAAAGCGAGAAGGGTTACTTGCCTGGGCCCTCGTAAATACAGGCACTGGTACAGGTCTCAGATACCTCGATTTTTGATAACAGCTCAAGCTCTGGCTTCAATTTGTTCCAAATCCACAATGCCAGATTCTCGCTTGTCGGATTTTCCAGCCCTGGCACCTCATTCAGAAAATGATGATCCAGCTGGTCATAAAGAGGCTTGAACACCTTTTTTATATCCGCAAAATCCATGATCCAGCCGGTTCGGGCATCTGGTTCACCCGCCACATAAATCTTTACGACAAAGGAATGTCCATGCAGGCGACCGCATTTGTGTCCCTCGGGAACATGCGGCAATTGATGAGCAGCTTCAATACGAAATTCTTTGTAAATTTCCACACTGGAATCCGGTAAAAAATTGGGGCAGGCATGGTACGTCGGCACAAAAAATATGTACAGAAAGCGAGCGGGCAAAAACATTTGACATGGTTAAATCGCACGCTAGAATGCACGCCTCTCCTGACGGGTGGTTAGCTCAGCTGGTAGAGCATCGCCCTTACAAGGCGAGGGTCACTGGTTCGACTCCAGTACCACCCACCAAGGAATGCGGACCGGTAGTTCAGCTGGTTAGAATGCCGGCCTGTCACGCCGGAGGTCGCGGGTTCGAGTCCCGTCCGGTCCGCCACTTGATTCGAAAGAAGCTCCCCTCTTTTTAAAGAGAGCGGGAGCTTTTTTATGTCCGGAATATTCTGGGCGAGATGACCAAAGCACTCGCTACGCTCATGGGTCACGCTGGCCAACGAATTTCTTTCGGGATGATTTATAACTTGGTCAGTTTTGCCCATGCTGCTAATGTTCGCTTTTTCCTGAATTTGAACGCACGTTTTCATGTCAAATTTCAATAATGTCGGAATTATCGGCTTTGTCGACAAGGCGCTGATCAAGGATACCGTCATTCGTCTTGCCCGTTTTCTGGTTTCGAGTGGCGTTAAGGCGTATCTGGAAGAAAATACGATTGACCACGACGGGGTAGAAAACACCGAGTATTGTTCCCGTGAAAGAATGGCTGAAACCTGTGATCTCGTGATTGTCGTCGGCGGTGATGGCAGTTTGCTGCATGCGGCACGGGACATGGTCGATCTGCATGTGCCCATTCTCGGAGTTAACCGTGGGCGTCTGGGCTTTTTAACCGATATCTCTCCCAGCGAAATGGAAGACCGTGTCGCCGATGTTCTGGATGGCAACTATGTCGTGACTGAACGCTTTATGCTGGAAGCGGAGATCCTCAGGAATGGCGTGGTTGTGGATTCGGGCATTGCGCTTAATGATGTCATCCTGGAATCCAGCGGATCGGTCCGCATGATTGAATTTGAACTGGTGATCAATGGCCAGTTTGTCTATTCCCAGCGGGCCGACGGCCTGATTATCGCCACTCCAACAGGTTCAACAGCCTATGCGCTCTCAGGTGGTGGGCCTATCGTTCATCCCAGCCTGGAAGCCATCGATATTGTTCCTATCAACCCGCATACCCTGAGTAACCGGCCTATATTGGTAGATGCAAAGTCCGTACTGGAGGTTAACGTACCGGAAACCAATAGCGTTGAGCCTCTTGTTGTCTGTGATGGGCAGCATTACCTGGAAGCCCGTCTGGGCGATATTATCCAGGTGCGTCGCAAGGAAAAACCCCTCAAGCTGCTTCACCCTGTGGAGCATGACTTTTATGCCACCTGTCGAACCAAGTTGAATTGGGCCCGGGAATAGCCCGCCCGGAGGAAACCACCATTTCAACATCTGAAGAGAGAAGGGCAGGGCAGGCCTTCGTTTTTGCAAGCTTCCCCGATTCTGTCGACCTGCGAATTGTCGCCGAGGAGCTTTCCGCCCTGGGCGTGCTGCACCGTTTTGTACTCAAGGGGGACACCCAGGAACTATTGCTTGTAGATGAAGCCGATACTGAAGTGGCGGCAAACGTATTGCATGCCTGGGAAAACGGTGAGTTGCAGGCACGTCCCAAAACCAGGCTGATACGCCGAAAAATGCAGTTTATGGAGCGGCCAGCCCATATCACCCTGGTTCTTATTTTTGCCAGTTGTGTTGGCAGTGCCCTGGCGGCTTTTGGTGTTGAATTTATCAAGCTCTTCACTTTTTGGGATCCTGCCCACCGAATCCTGTTTGCCCTCTCGGGATTTGATCCCTGGATAGATATCTCTATCGGTCAATACTGGCGCTTGATTACCCCGATTTTCCTGCATTTTGGTCCGGTCCATCTGGTTTTTAACGGGCTATGGTTCTGGTATTTGGGAACGCTGGTAGAGCGCCATCAATCCCACTGGATGCTGTTGGCAGCCACGTTGGTTATTGCCTTGATCAGCAATAGCATTCAGGCCTATTTTTCGGTCGGGGCGATTTTTGGTGGCCTGTCAGGTGTCGTCTACGGCCTGTTTTCCTACGTCTGGTGCACCGGAAAACTGGATAAACACAGCCAGGTTCGGCTTCCTGATATCCTGTTTGCCATTATCACGGTATTAATGCTGCTCAGTCCGCTTGGGGTTTTCGATATAATTGTCCAGGCCGAAATTGCCGATGCCGCCCATATCTCCGGATTTATTACCGGAATCCTTTTAGCGGTCGTAACCTATTTTCTTAACCGTCTTGGAATTATTCGTTTTGGATCTCGACAAGCTCGTTAGCACAATCACTCCCGATATTTATGAACGCCTTAAAAAGGCCGTTGAGCTGGGCCGTTGGGAAAACGGCGTAAAGCTCACCGAACAACAGATTTCTGACTCCCTACAACTTCTCATTGCCTATGATGAGAAAAACAAGGCAGCAGAAGACCGTATTGGCTATGTCCGGCCCAAGGAACACCAGCACTGTGGCTCCGCGGGTGACGAGTGGCAAAAACTTGATATTAAAGATTCCTGACTGGTCATTGATGAAAACGCTTGCCCAAACGTCGTTGCTGGCCTTTGTATTGCTGCTTGCTGCCTGCTCCAGGGCACCTGAAGAACTGCTTTTGTCCGGCAGCACCATGGGGACCAGCTGGTCTGTAAAGATTATTACCCGTGATGACATTCGTTCCCCTGAAGAAGTCAGCGCTGATATTCAGTCGGTCCTCGACCGCATTGAAGCTGCCATGTCTAACTGGCAGGAAGATTCCGAGGTATCAACATTTAACCGGATGTCTGAAGGCTGCCTTCTGGTATCGGAAGACACAGAAGCAGTTGCCCGCGCGTCGCTGGACATTAGTGAGCAAAGTGAGGGTTTTTTTGACCCTACCGTGTCACCGCTTATTGACCTCTGGGGATTCGGTGTAGACAACCAGCCACCAGAAGCGCCTGATGCCGGCTTGTTGCAATCAATGTTGTCAAATACGGGTTACCGGTATTTTTCCGTCACAGAACGCCAGCTATGTAAAAGCAATGGCGCTATCCACGTTAATTTCTCTGCCATCGCCAAGGGCTACGCCGTCGATAAAGTCGCCGACATGCTGAAATCCCACGGGCTGGAACGTTTTCTGGTGGAAGTGGGGGGAGAACTCTACGGCCTGGGGGAAAACCGTCAGGGGCACCCCTGGTCCGTCGGCATCGAGTCGCCCGACTATGGCTGGTCCCAGGGGGTCTTCTCTATTTTGGAGCTCGATGGGATGGCGACGGCCACTTCAGGCGATTATCGCAACTACTATGTCCTGAACGACGAGTATTTCAGTCATATCCTGAATCCCCGAACCGGGCGCCCTGTGGGTCATGCCACCGCGTCAGTTACTGTCCTGCATGAAAGTGCCATGCTGGCCGATGGCTGGGCAACCGCACTTTTGGCTGCCGGGCCGGAGGAGGGCATACGACTGGCAAACCAGGCAAATATTGCCGCGCTGATGATCCTTCGGGAGGGCGACCATTTCGATAGTCTGTACAGCCAATCCTGGCCCGAATCAGCGCATATCAATTTAAATGAAACCAACAACACAGGCCCATAAGCAACGTGACGGATTTCCTGGCCGCTGGCAATCTTGTAAAAATGCCGACCTCCCTTGATGGGGACAACCAATCAGGCAGGCACACAGCGACCTACCATCTGGCGCTGGATGAAGCGCGTTTTGCGCTAAATGACTATCTTGGCAAAAAAATCGCCCTGCAATTTCTGGGCGAGATCAACTGCGTGCACTGTGGCCGCAAAACCAGCAAAAGCTTTAACCAGGGTTATTGCTTTCCCTGTTTTCGCAAGCTGGCGCAATGTGATACCTGCATCGTTAAGCCGGAAACCTGCCATTACGACCAGGGTACCTGCCGTGAGCCGGACTGGGCGCAAACGCACTGTTTCACTGACCATATAGTCTATTTATCCAATACCTCAGGACTAAAGGTCGGTATCACACGAATAAGCCAGGTTCCAACACGCTGGATAGACCAGGGAGCCATTCAGGCGATACCCCTTGTCCGGGTTGCAGATCGAAAGCTGTCCGGCCTGGTTGAATCCCATCTGGCCAGGGAAATGGCTGACAAGACCAGCTGGCAGGCGATGCTAAAAGACCAGACCGAGCCTCTTGATATGTCTGCCGAACGGGAAATCGCGAGCAAAAAGGCGCTTGATTATATTAACAATGATCTTCAACTCACTGATTTAAAAAAGTATTCCATCCAGAGTTCTGATGCCATCGACATTGATTATCCGGTCCTGGAATACCCGACAAAGGTGGTTTCGCTGAATTTTGACAAGACACCACTGGTGGAAGGCACATTAATGGGAATCAAGGGGCAATACCTGATGTTTGACACCGGGGTAATCAATATCCGTAAATATGGCGGTTACAAAGTCGAATTCTTTGCCGATTGATACGCCTGCGACCATTGTCGTTAGCAAATTAGCCCCCATACCAGAACTATCCGACTGAATTTTCAGAGCAACGAATATCTACACCTGACGATACCTATGGCCAAAGACAATCTCCCACAAACTATTTTTTTAAGCGAATACCAGCCCTCTGCCTTTCTGATAGACCGCACAGAGTTAAACGTCGATCTGTTTGAAGATCACACGCTCGTCAGCAGCAAACTGGATATACGACGCAACCCCGACGCCAACGCGGCAAAGGACAAATCCCTGTCACTTGATGCCGAGGCGATGAAGGTTCTCTCTGTCAGTATCGACGGTAAAAAGCTAAAGGATGGCAAGCACTTTCATCATGAGGGCGATCACCTGCAAATTGACAATGTGCCTGACCAGTTTTCGCTGGAAACCCTGGTGGAGATTCATCCCGAAGAAAATACCTCATTAATGGGGCTGTACAAATCCAGGACCATGTTTTGCACCCAGTGCGAAGCAGAGGGATTCCGGAAAATCACCCCTTATATTGACCGGCCCGACGTACTCAGCAAATTCACAACTACGGTCATTGCAGATAAAGAGAAGTACCCGGTTCTTTTGTCCAATGGCAACCCCGTGGAAACCCGGGATACAGAAGATGGCCGACATCTGGTGACCTGGGAGGATCCCTTCCGCAAACCGGCGTATCTTTTTGCCCTGGTTGCAGGAGACCTGGAAAGGGTAGAGGACAGTTTCACCACCATGTCCGGCCGTGAAATCGATCTGAAAATTTTTGTAGAAGAGAAAGACCTCGACAAATGCGACCACGCCATGCGTTCGCTCAAGGCCGCCATGAAATGGGATGAGGAAACCTACGGCCGGGAGTACGACCTGGACATCTTCATGATTGTTGCCGTGGATGATTTCAACATGGGCGCCATGGAGAACAAGGGGCTGAATATTTTCAATACATCCGCTGTGCTGGCCAACCCCAAAACCACAACCGATATGCGTTTTCAGTGGGTGGAAGGGGTCGTTGCCCACGAATACTTCCATAACTGGTCGGGTAATCGCGTTACCTGTCGGGACTGGTTTCAGCTCAGCCTGAAAGAGGGTTTTACCGTCTTTCGAGACAATGAATTCTCCTCCGACATGAACTCGCGTACGGTAAAACGCATTGAGAATGTCCGCATGCTCAAGGCACATCAGTTTGCCGAAGATGCCGGACCGCTGGCACATCCGGTCCAGCCCGACTCCTACATGGAGATTAATAACTTCTACACCCTGACGGTCTACGAAAAAGGCGCAGAAGTGGTTCGAATGCAGGCGAACCTGCTGGGACCGAAGCTGTTTCGCAAGGGAACCGATCTGTATTTTGAGCGCCACGACGGACAAGCAGTCACGATTGAAGACTTTGTTGCCTGCATGGAAGAAGTGTCGGGCATGGATCTGACCCAGTTTAAGCGCTGGTACAAGCAGGCCGGTACACCGGTGCTGGAGGTCGAATCCAGCTACGACGCCGACAACAAGGAATATATTCTCAGCTTTACCCAAAGTTGTCCGCCAACACCCGAGAGCAAGGAGAAAAAGCCATTCGTTATTCCGGTGCGCATGGGGTTGCTTGGTCGCGACGGAGAGCTTGAGCTGAATTGCCCGCAGGCAAACCTGAAAGGCGAAAAAGAGGCCGTTCTGCAGGTTAAAAGCGGTTCCCAGGCCTTTGTTTTCGAAAACATTGAATCGGAACCTGTGCCCTCGCTGTTGCGTGGCTTCTCAGCTCCGGTAAAGCTCAGGTACAACTTTACCCGTGAAGAGTTGGCCACGCTGGTGGCAAACGACACCGATGGCTTTAATCGCTGGGACGCCATGCAGCGACTGGCCATTGATGAGATCCAGAGATTACAGACTGAAGGTCTGAATCCGGCTTCTGAAGACCTGATGGATCTTCTTCACGAACTAATGAATGATCCAGAGATAGACAAGGCCATGCTGGCGTTGATGCTGGTATTACCGTCCATCGAGTATCTGGCAGAACTGGAAGACCAGATCGACCTCGACAGCCTCTGGCAGGCCAGGGAACACCTGCGGCTGGAAATTGCCAAGCGCCTGCAAACGGATTTCCGTCGTCTTTATAAGGAAAACGAGATTACCGAAGAATACCAGCCCTCGGCGGACCAGATTGCGCGCCGCAGCCTGAAAAACATTGCCCTGAATTACTGGCTGCTCAGTGGCGATTCCGAAGCCCTGGTTGCCTGTAACGCCCAGTTTGACCAGGCGGATAATATGACCGACCAGTCCTCGGCATTAACGAGCCTGGTAAATGCCGATTCACCTGAGGCCAACAGCAAGGCAGAGGTTGCCTTGTCGATGTTTTATAACCAGTGGCAAGATGAACCCCTGGTGGTAAACCAGTGGTTTGCCATACAGGCAGGTTCCTCAAAGCCTGCTGGCCTGGCCCGGGTGAAAGCCCTGATGGAACATCCGGCGTTTAGCTTGAAGAATCCCAACAAGGCCCGTTCGGTCATTGGTGCTTTTTGCAGCCTGAATCCACATAACTTTCACTCCCCGGATGGTGCCGGTTACGAATTTATCGCGGACCAGGTGATTGCACTGAACGCCATCAACCCGCAAATTGCTTCCCGTCTGGTTAATCCACTGACCAAATGGAAAAAAATGGATGAAAAGAGGGCCGCACATATGCGCGCACAATTACAGCGTATCGCCGCGACGGAAAACCTGTCATCCGATGTACGCGAGGTTGTTTCTAAATCTTTGTAAATATTACATTTGGAACAAATAAGGCACACTGGTCTCCAATACAGCAGCAAGGCTCGTGAGGCATTCAACCCATGTTGTTAAAAACGCGTAAATCGTACGACCTGAAAGAGTCTGACGTCACGGATGAACGCTTGTACCAACGCCGTCATCTTTTGAAAACCGGCGTTTATGGCGGTGGCGCAATCGCAGCAGCCAGCTTTTTACCCATGGCGGCCTGGGCGAATATTAAAGAGTTTGCCGGGCAAATTGGCTCAGCGCCAAAAACCATGTCCGTCGATGAAGAATTGACTCCCTGGGAAGATGTAACGACCTATAACAATTTCTATGAACTGGGCACCGGCAAGGAAGACCCCAGTGAGAATGCCAATGCCCTGGATACGGATCCCTGGGCAGTCACCATTGAAGGGGAGTGCAACAAGCCCGGAAAGTTGTCTCTGGAGGATCTTATTTCTCCCCATGATTTTGAAGAGCGCATTTACCGCTTGCGCTGTGTCGAGGCATGGTCCATGGTCATTCCCTGGGTTGGCTTTCCCCTGGCGGATTTGCTGAAGCGCTTTGAGCCCAACTCAAACGCCAAATACGTTGCCTTTGAAACCATCTACAAGCGCTCGCGCCCGCTGCCCGGTCAACGTCGTCCGGTACTTGACTGGCCATATCGTGAGGGTCTGAGAATGGATGAGGCCATGAATCCGCTGTCGTTCATGGCGATCGGACTCTATGGCAAGCCTTTACCCGAGCAAAACGGTGCCCCCCTCAGACTGGTGGTTCCCTGGAAGTACGGTTTTAAATCCATCAAGTCCATCGTAAAAATCCGTTTTACCGAAACCGAGCCGGAGACATCCTGGAATATGGCCAATGCAAGAGAGTACGGTTTTTATTCCAACGTGAATCCCAACGTAGACCATCCTCGCTGGAGCCAGGCGCGGGAACGCCGGATTGGGGAATTCTTCAAGCGGGATACGTTGATGTTCAATGGTTATGAGGAAGAAGTCGCCCACCTTTATGCGGGAATGGACTTGCAAAAGTATTACTGACCACACGTATTGCTTACCGGGATAGCTCGTTGTTTTCTGTAAGCGCACTGCGCTGGAACCCCCGCCCAAAAACTATTCGCTGGAGAATCAAGCCTCTCGTTCACTTGCTGGCGCTGATTCCTTTTACTTTTATGATCTGGGGGATTTTTACCGATAACCTGGGCGCCAACCCGGTAGAAGCACTCACAGACCAAACCGGCATATGGACGTTGCGGTTCCTGTTAATCACCCTGGCGATCACCCCGTTGCGCCAGCTACTGGGCTGGACCTGGCTGACACAGCTACGCCGCATGATTGGCCTCTATGCCTTTTTTTATGCGCTGCTGCACTTCCTTGTCTATGTGGTTTTTGATCAGGGCCTGAGCTTTGCCTACACCTACGAAGACATTGTTGAGCGCCCGTTTATTACGGTGGGCTTTGCCGCTCTGTGCATTTTGCTGACCCTGGCCCTGACTTCGACCAACGGCTGGCGTCGGCGTTTACGTACCCGCTGGAACCAGTTACACCAGCTTATCTATCTGGTTGGTGTGCTGGTACTGTTGCATTTTATCTGGCTGACCCGGGCGGACTATCTTGAACCAGGCATTTATACAGCAATCTTTATTTTTCTTATGGTTCCACGGATTCTGAACTATGGTAAAAAGATAGCCTCATCCACTCATCAAAAACCGCCATCTTCGCTCCACCAGGAACCCTGACCAATGACCGAAAAGAAGCTTGTTTGGGATCTGCCACTACGACTATTTCACTGGCTATTTGGCATAAGCGTAATCGCCACCTGGATCGCCATTGAAAACCAACAGGAGCAACTGCACCTGTACCTGGGCTATTTCATTATCTTTCTGCTGATCTTCCGCCTGGTCTGGGGGATTTTTGGTACGCGACACGCCCGGTTTCGATACTTCTTTCCCACGCCGGGCAAGGTCAAAAGCTACCTCTGTGCCCTTATCAGGGGCAATGGCAAGGAAACCATCGGGCACAACCCGCTGGGCAGCCTGATGGTTTTTTTGATGTTCGCCCTCGTGGGTTTCCAGGCAGTGACCGGACTTTTCCTGGAAGGGGAGATCTGGTCAGGTCCCTACGAGCATACGGTTAGCCCAGACACCGAGGAGACCCTCAACAGCCTGCATCACACCAACTTTAGCTTTATTCAGGCCCTGATTGTTCTGCATATTCTGGCGGTTCTGGGTTATTTGTTTTTTAAGAAGCAAAACCTGATCACCCCGATGATTACCGGAAAGAAAAAGGCAGATATCGTAGGGGAGGAGGGGATCGCTCATTCCCGCCTGTGGCTCGCTTTGGTGATTCTGGTGATCACTGCAGGATTTGTCTATTGGTTGATATTTATTGCGCCGCCTCCGCTTCCACCACCTCCATCCAATGACTCATTATTCCTGTACTAGATGAACAGATACAAAAAAGCCCGGCATTGCCGGGCTTTTTGGATTGGTTATAACTTTGTCTTCTGATCAATCTACCCGAAAGTCATCATGACAACTGCCACAATTTTGGCCGACAGCTCCTGCTGCGTCCCGAATCGCATCCCTGTCACCTGTCGCTACCGCAGCGACAACGTTATCCGCCGCATCGGTCAGGTTATTTACTTTTTCCGCAAATGCTTCCGGCTCTTCCCAGATTACCGGTAGTGCTTCTGTCTCTACGTCAAATGCACGGGTGTCGTAGGCAAAGTAATCGGTCATCATCAGCGAAAGCTGGGAGATACGTGTCGCCGCTTTGGCAGCCAATTCCGCGTCTACGGGGATATCACCGCGTCCCATCGCTCGCAGGGGGCCAAAATTTGATGCGACCAGTTTTAAAATTGATTGGCGAAGGTCAACAGCCCGTTCTGCTTGCTCTTGTGGCGTTGGCTGGGCAAAGGCAGACGTACTAAACAGGATCACCGCCGTCAGGACAGCAACATTGGGAAGCAATTTCATAGTGAGTATCCTTGTAAAAGTGATTACTGGTGGTTGGTTGGATGCTTTTTATTCTCTATCAGCCATCCAGGAATACAACCCTGTACATGGTTAACTTTTCTTTATTGAGGGGTTTTCATTGCGAATTCTGATCCCGTATGCTGCCTTCCAATACTTCCCAACAAGGATATGGAATGGCAAAGCATTGCGGTCACGATGAGTCAGATCAACAGCAGGAGCACAGTGAGCACCACCAGCACGGCAGCGCCTGTCACGATGATTCCGGCGCACCGGATTTTTTACTCTGGGGATCTCTTCTCATCGTTGTGGTTTTATACTTCCAGACCGCATTTTTTCCCGGGACAACCGACTTCTTTGCCTGGTACAAGGTACTTGCTGACTCCGTCTATGAGTTGATTAACACCATGTGGTGGGGCGTTTTTCTCGGGATTCTCATGCTTGCCTTGCTTTCAAAGGTTCCCAGGGAGTTCGTGATGGCAGTGCTTGGCACGAAGACGGGAATAGGTGGCATTCTGCGCGCCACAGCGGCAGGAGTCATGCTCGACCTCTGTAATCACGGGATACTTATGGTAGGGGCAAAGCTTTACGATCGCGGTGCCAGTATCGGGCAGGTTATGGCGTTCCTGATTGCCAGCCCCTGGAACTCTCTTTCCCTGACACTGGTGATGATCGCCCTCATCGGTATAGGCTGGACCGCTGCATTTATTGTGTTATCGATGCTAATTGCCATTATCGCTGGTTTGCTTTTTGATCTGTTAGTCAGCAAAAAAGTGTTACCGGAAAACCCGGCAAGCTCGGATCTCCCTGAGGATTTTCAATTTTGGAAAGAAGCCAAATCCGGACTGTTAAATGCGGATTATTCACCAAAAATGATTCGCGACATGCTGATCAAGGGCATTCATGAATCCCAAATGGTGATGCGCTGGCTTCTGTTTGGTGTAATCCTGGCCGGGCTGATCCGGGCATTTGTCTCACCAGAGCAGTTTGGCACTTTTTTTGGGCCAACACTTGCCGGGCTGGGTCTAACCATTGTTGCTGCAACGATTATTGAGGTTTGTTCAGAAGGCTCAACGCCTATTGCCGCCGACTTGCTAACGCGCGCCAATGCACCAGGAAACAGTTTTGCGTTTTTAATGACAGGGGTTTCAACTGATTACACAGAAATCATGGTGATGAGGGATGCCACCAAATCCTGGAAAATCGCCCTGTTTCTGCCTTTGCTGACGGTTCCCCAGATTGTGGCTATTTCCTGGCTGATAAATACATTTTAAATAAAAAATATTTATAATCAGTTGGATAGAGTATCTTTTTAATCCTGTTTAGATGATTTTCCGGTCAGGCTCGCCGGATCCAGGATCTGCTGAAGTTTGTCACGACCAATATCGGTCATTTCATCAGCAACGTCGATCACAGGACGTTTCTCCGCGTATGCTTTTTGGGCAATTTCTGCCGCTTTTTCATAGCCGATTACCGAGTTCAGCGCGGTAACCAGAATCGGGTTGCGCGACAAGGTTTCCTGTAACTTATCCTGGTTGACCTCAAAAATTGATATGGCCTTGTCAGCCAGGTTCACACAGCTATTGGAAAGCAGCTCAAGGCTTTGCAGCAGGTTATAGGCAATCACAGGCAACATGACATTCAACTGAAAATTGCCACTTTGGCCGGCGACAGTGATCGTGGTGTCATTGCCAATCACCTGTGCACAAACCATGGCTGTGGACTCGGCGATGACGGGGTTAACCTTGCCGGGCATGATGCTGCTTCCCGCCTGTAATTTTGGCATGGTAATTTCACCCAGACCGGCCAGGGGGCCACTTCCCATCCAGCGCAGATCATTACTTATCTTCATAAGAGCCACTGCCAGGGTCTTTAGCTGCCCGCTAAGCTCGACAGAGCTATCCTGGGAAGCAATGCCTTCAAAATAGTTTTCCCGGGAAGTGAACGGCAGGCCTGTAAGCTCTGATAACTGTTCACTGACCCTTGGGCCAAATTCGGGCGTGCTATTAATGCCGGTACCTATGGCCGTGCCGCCCAGGGCCAAACGGGCAAAGTCTTTGTGGCCATCTTCCAACCTTTGTACGCAGTTTTTCAGCTGTGCGGACCAGCCGCTTAGCTCTTGCCCCAGGGTTAATGGCATGGCATCCATCAGATGGGTTCGCCCGGTTTTCACGATCGTATCCAGCTCTTTACTGCGGGTGTCGATACATTCAACAAGATGTCTGATAGATGGCAATAAGCGCTCATTGAGAAGCAGGGATGCAGAGAGGGTGATACAACTGGGAATCACATCATTGGAACTTTGTCCCAGATTGACATGGTCATTGGGATGTATTTTTTCCTTGCTGTAGCTGGTTGCCAACGAGGCGATGACTTCATTGGCGTTCATGTTGGTGCTGGTCCCGGATCCGGTCTGGAACACATCGACAGGAAACTGGTTGTCGTGTTTCCCCTGCCAGACTTCTTCTGCCGCACTGCAAATGGCGTCGGCCTGTGATTTCGTCAGGAGCCCCAAATCATAATTCACTCGGGCGCAGGCATACTTAATCAGCCCCAGGGATCGGACAAAGAAGGAGGGCATGGGCATATGGCTGACAATGAAATTCTTTATCGCCAACTCTGTTTGTTGACCATAAAGCGTCTTGTTTTGAGGGGTGTCAGCCATCGTTAACTCCTTGCTTTGCTCGTTTAGCCAACATTCAATCATTGTGAGTGTGTCGCTGTATATCTTTCTGGAAGAATAAATTCGCGTAACCTATGTAGTACACAATATACACTTCTGCTATAAGTACTTCTTTACCCCAGCAATTACACAGCCCTCCCGGAGAACCAGTGAAGCGTCATTTTCTTCTTGTTCGTGCACTTTGCTGCGTTTTCTTTATTCCTTGTCAGACAGCCTTCGCGATAGAGCTTATCGGCGAAAAGCTCGAATTCAAAACAATGATATCCCTGTCATACGATTACATGGACTCCGATATAAGCCGCGAAGAGGCCGATGCGGATCCAGACGATAACCTGGTGTACGAGGAATTTGGTTATGGAGGTAACCCCTCACGTCTGAGCCTGGAGGGTGTGATCCCGCTCAATAACGACAACACTTTCTTTTATGAAGGCAGCAAACTGTTCGTCTGGGATGGCAGCCGGGATACCATTTTGCGCACCCGACACTATGCCATGGGTGTGCGTGGGCAATTTGGGGAAATCTCCATTGGTAAACAGGACACACCATTTCGAACACTCGGCGCCCAGTTTGCCATCCTGAGAACAAGCATCGTTCACCGCCACGCCCTGATTGGCGCCACGGCCGACAAGGGTAACCGACTAAACCGGCGAGCTGAAAAATCGATTCTATGGTCAAACCGCGCACAAATAGGTAAGAGCAATATCCAGTGGCGTTTTATGTATTCACATGATTCGTTGCGAACCAGTGGTGATCCGGACAATGATATGCGTGCCGTCTGGGGTTTTGGTATAAACCAAAACTCTGGTGATTACACACTGGCCCTTGCCCACGAGCGCTGGGAAAGGATCTACGACTCCCAAATCAATGCCACGCGTGCTTCGATAAAGCGACAATTTAACGCGATTGAACTGGGCTTTTTGTATGAAATAATCAACCAGGATATGGTACCTGGTGCCACAGACCCTGCCTCACTTGACAGGCAGCTATATGGCATAAATGCCGTTTATAACGCATCTGAAACCCTTTCCTACGGTATCCAGATGTTCTCGGCCGATTCCTATGCGGATACCACAGATACCGGCGCAACCATGTATTCTTTCGGGGTTGAGAAACAATTCAGCCCCAGACTATCCGGCAGTATTGCCTATACCCAAACCAAAAATGAGGCAAATGCAGCCTTTCAGGCCATCGCCGGTGTTCGCGGTGACCTGGGTACTTTGCCAGGAGGGACACCAGTAGCCTATGGAGTAGGCCTACGCTACTCATTTTAGTCACCGGATAGCCAGGTCCGCTTTCCAATCCCTACCGCCCCAAATAAGTCAGATTTGTTTCAGAAAAACTAAAATGTCACATAATAGTCATATATATGACATAAACTGACTGCCAGTAAATAGAATTATAATATCGTTATATATTATTATAGAATATATATATCATTTTGCTTGGAGAAATTGTGGCATCGGTCAATTTAAACTACTCAAACAGAGTACCCTTTTACATTCTTGCTTTTATAACCACTATTCTTTTATTTAGCCCAAATGTCACGCAGGCTCGGGAACTTATTGGCGAGAAGTTAGATTTCTACGGCACTTTGCACGGATCCATTGATTACATGGATTCCGACGTTAACGACCAACTGGCCAATGCTGACCCCAATGACAGGTTCATTGCCAGTGACATGAATATTTCCAGTAATACGACCAAACTGGGAATCAAGGGAAGGCTGCGAACTGATAACAGTATGGACTTTCTTTACCAGGTTGAGCAGTTTGTCGACCTGGATAGTGAAGACCGTATCGATTTTTCGACACGAAACACTTATTTGGGAATTGCTGGCAGCTTCGGCCAGGTGCTGGTAGGCCGCCATGATTCGCCATTTAAACTGGTCAGTTCCCGATACAGCATTCTGACGGATACCGTCGGCGATCGCCGTGCGATTCTCGGTGCCAGCTCAGCTTCCGGCAACCGGATGAATCTTCGTGCGGACAATATGATCCTGTGGCGCCATCAAAAGGAAACTGCTTCGGGCAGCGTTGACTGGATGGTTCAGTATTCGCCCAACGCAAACAATGACACCGGCATACCAAACAATAATGATCGTTCTATGTGGGGTGTCTGGGGGCAGTGGCGCGCGGATAGCTTTTCTGCCGTTATTGCCCATGATTCCTGGGCAGGTATTTATGGTGGTGAAATTGACGCCACACGGATCGCCGCCAGGAAAACCTATGGGGCTTTTACGTCGGCATTGCTTTTCGAGCATATAAACCATGATCTTGCCGGGGGAGGGCAGGGATTGCTCGATCGCAATGCCTGGGGCGCTAATCTGGCGTATACAAACGCATCCTGGAAATACTCGTTTCAGGTTCTCACTGCGCTGAGTCACGCGGTAAGCCCTGACAGCGGGGCACGCATGATAAGCCTGGCAGCAGAAAAGACGATCCATGACTCTCTGACGGGCTACGTGGCTTACACACAAACGGATAACGAGCAAAACGCCAGTTACCAGGCTGTCGATGGTGGGCATGGTGACGAACTGGGTACACTGCCTGGAGGGACACCCAGGGCCTTATCCGTCGGCCTTAAATACCAGTTCTAAAAAATTCTCGGATCAACCGGCCCTAACGTACTGAAAGATATTCTTCATGGCGATCCGGGTGGGCAAATACCAGTTGCCACAATTGGCCCTGCCTTGAGCGAAAATAACCCGCACAGCAGTACAGGTAATAACGCCACATCCGGTAAAAGCGTTCCGTGTATTTTTCGGATAATTGCGGCCAGGCTTGCTCAAAATTTGCCGCCCAGGCCATGAGTGTTCGGTCATAATCCGGGCCAAAATTATGCCAGTCTTCGAGCCTGAAGTGCTCCAGGCTGGCAGCGCTCAAAAATTTTCTCGGGGGCACCTTGCCGTTGGGAAAGATATATTTACTGATAAAAGGATCGCTGGTGCGACCGGAATATTCCTCGCCAATGGTATGCAGCAGAAACAGGCCAGAAGGGGAGAGTACCCGTTTTACGGTCGAGAAGAATTCGGGGTAGTTTTTATAACCGACATGCTCAAACATTCCCACAGAGACCACGCGGTCGTATTCACCTGACAGATCCCGGTAGTCCATAAGTTCTACTTTTATCGGCAGGTCTGCAAAGTGATTTTGCACGAAATCGGCTTGCTCCCTGGACACCGTAATGCCTGTTACCCTGGCGCCATAATGTTTGGCGGCAAACGCGGCCAGACCACCCCAGCCACAACCGATATCAAGTAGTGACATCCCGGGCTCAAGTTTGAGCTTGCGACATATCAGGTCCAGCTTGGCTTCCTGGGCACTGTTTAAATCCTGGCTGTGACGCCAGTAGCCACAACTGTAACTCATGGTAGGGTCCAGCATGGCCTTATACAGGTCGTTGCCTATGTCGTAATGCGCTTCACCTACCTGGAATGCGCGTGCTTTGGTTTGCAGATTTACCAGCATGTTCCAGAGGGTAAGCGTGCGAAACTTTATCCTGGACAATCCCTTGAGATTACGATGGACCCTGGCTCGCAACAGATGCGTGAAAAGAACATCCAGCCTGGCGCAGTCCCACCAGCCATCCATGTAAGACTCCCCGAATCCCAAAGAGCCAAGGTTTAGTACGCGTCGATAAAATTTCGGGTTATGAACTTGCGGGTCGTGGCTATGATTGCCATTAATCTCAATGCCTGCTGAAGCGAACGTTCTTTTTAACGTTCTGGCAGACCAGGAATCGGTCTTTGCTGAAGACACATAATGTCCAGTATGCATACTCAATACCTCCTTTTATTAAGGCGATATCTGGCTATTAATGCATTGCAGCCCGGTCAAAAACTATTGACAGCATAAAAACTGCCCAGCCAGTGAATTCATTAGTCGCGCCAATAGTAGTAATGTTTTGACGCTGGCGGTCATTTTATCTCTGAGATAACCTGTATTACAAAGGGGCAATGACAGCCATAAGGAGAGTCACTTGCGTCAGTCAAAAAAGAATATCGAGCGCAGAAAAGTTCTCAAGGGTCTCTCCCTGGGCGTGACCTCAGCGATGGCGGCGCCCTATGTGCACACGCAAAACAGACCAGCGCTAAGGGTGCTAGGCGCACATCAAACGCTCTATGAGCCTATCCGGCTGAAAGCAGAACAGGATTTGGGCTTCAGCATTGAGTATATTATTGGCGAACATGCCACGGTGACTCATCGCGCAGCCACTCAACCACAAAGCTTTGATTTGTTTGAAAAGTCGGCCGATTACGTGGAAGTTTTATGGAACTCCGGCGCAATCCAGCCCATTGAGAAAAGACGTATTCACGAGTGGGACGCCATTGGCTCTCTGGCGAAAACCGGACGCGTGACACCGGACACCCCAATAGCAGCGGGAAGCGCCCCGTACAAAATACTTAATGTCATACCGGATACACGCGGCAATGGACTGGGTGAAAGATCCACGGATTTAGTCAGCTTTTTGCCCTATGTACATAATGTAGATGCATTTGGTTACCTGGCCGATCGCCCAGGCAACAATGAACACGGCAGCGAAAGCTGGTCCTGGCTGCTCGATGACCAATACCATGGAAAAGTTGGCATACTGATTGACCCCGCCGTAGGATTTAATGAACTGGCCTTGGCTGCCCAGGCTAGCGGCCTGGCTCATTTTGAAGATCTGGGCAATATGACGCCTGACGAAATTGGCCAATTTATCAATGTTTTGATCGATATAAAAAAATCCGGCCATTTTGCCGGTTTCTGGCATACACTGCCTCAATCCATCGATTTCGTCCGATCGGGACGCACCAGAATTCAAAGTATGTTTTCCCCCGCCTTTTATCGCCTGAAAAGCCTGGGATACAACGTTGCCTATGCCCAGCCTCGCGAAGGCTGTCGTGCATGGCAAGGGGTCATGTGCTTGTCTTCCACTGTTGAAAATTCGGCAAAAGACATGGCCTATGAATACATGAACTGGTGGCTGTCAGGCTGGGCAGGCGCTTATATCGCCAGGCAGGGATACTACATATCAAACCCTGAAAGCGTGCGCGCCTATCTGTCAAAGGCGGAGTGGGACTACTGGTATGGGGGAAAACCGGCCGAGACGGACCTGCCGGGAATTGATGGAAATACCGTTGTCAGGCAAGGTGAAATCCGTCCCGGTGGCTCCTATCTGGAGCGCCTTTCGCACATAAAAATATGGAACGGCATCACCCATAATTACGAATACAAACTGTCTGGATGGAATGACTTTTTAATCGCCTAAGCGAAAGCTATGTCTGGATTTACCAAATTATATCGTGACGAAATAGGTCTGGTTCTTACCGCCTGTCTGCTTGTCGGCGTGATCCTGGCTGCGCTGGTTTTTCAACTGTTTTTGAGTCACCAGCGTGCACTGAATGAGCTCGACTCTTTGCTCGAGACCTCAGCAGAGCTCGAGAGAATCCATGAAATTTCACTCCAGGTTGAAGAATTGAGAAATTTTTCTTCGTCCAGTCTGAGCCTGTCCAATCTTTCAGAAGCACGTTTTTTATCACTCTACGACAATATCCAGGCCGAACTGAGCGAATTAGTGGAGATTATTGAAGAACCGGAAAACCGGCAATTGCTCAACCAGATGGTCGACGAGATTCACGGCTACAGGGAAAGTTTTATGGAGGCTGTGTCATCGACCTCGATTACGGAAAAGATCCTCAATGAAGATTTAACCCTACTGTCCCGGCATATTTCTGAACAACTCAATCGTCTGGAAAACAGCGACAATGCCTTTGCCGAACTAGGTCAGGTTATTGAACTGTCGCGACTGAACATAACCACCTATGCCTATCGAGCAGACAGAGTCAATGAAGAAGGCATTCTTGGTTCCATCGAGTTTATAAGGCAACAGGTAGAAAACTCTTCGGTAAATGAGGATGCCAGAACATCGCTTTTGGCATCCCTCGCCAGCTACCAACAACTTGTAAATCAGGTTATTTCCCAGACACAAAACTATCTGTATTTGACCAATGTCGTTCTGGCTGGACGTGCGAGTGAATATATTTATCTGTCAGAAACCCTAAAAACGCGGGAACACGAGAAATTTAACGAAGAATCGGAAATCACCAGGGCGCAGTTAAACCAGGCAAGGCGAAACACCATTATTCTTAGTGTTGCCTTGATTTTATTCGTTATTGGTAGTGTTCTGGCTCTGGGCTATTTTCTTTACCGGCTGGCCTATACCGAAAAGAGCCTGAAAGATGTTTCGCAGCGCCATGAACTCATAATAGAGAACGCAGATACCGGCATCGCTGAAGTGACCTGGGACGGTCGCTGGATAACAGTCAACCAAAAACTTTGCGACCTGTTCGGTTACAGCAAAGAGGAATTATTGTCTTTGCAATGGAAAGACATTACCCACCCGGACCATATGCAGACCAGCGTTGTGCTAAGTCAGCAGGCTGTTGATGGAGAGATTGATCACTACGTACTCGATAAGCAATACATCAAAAAAGATGGATCCGTTATTTGGGCTCGTTTAAAAGCCACAGCCCACAGGGACGAGCAGGGCAATTTCCTTAATTTTATTTCCACTTTCGAAAACATTGACGATCTCAAGCAACAGGAGGGCCAACTGGTAAAACAGCTGGAAGAGCGATTGCAGGCCCTTGAACGTTCCAATGCAGAACTGGAACAGTTTGCCTATGTGGCTTCCCATGACTTGCAAGAACCTCTCCGAATGGTCAGCAGCTATCTTCAACTGGTCGAAGATCGTTATAAAAACCTGCTCGATAAGGATGGCAAGGAGTTTATTGACTATGCCGTTAATGGGGCGGTGAGAATGCAGGAATTGATTAAGAGCCTGCTTGAGTACTCCAGGGTAGGCAGGATGGACGAAAAAATGCAGGATCTGGTTTCCATGGAATCAGTGGTGGCATCGGCAAAAGAAAACCTCCAGGACCAGATCAACTCATCCGGGGCAGTAATTACCTGCGATCATCTGCCAGAAGTAACCGGACACAGGTATCAGCTCACCCAGCTAATACAGAACCTTGTATCCAACGCCATTAAATACAGGG
This sequence comes from Pseudomonadales bacterium, assembly GCA_965222065.1. GTDB lineage: Bacteria > Pseudomonadota > Gammaproteobacteria > Pseudomonadales > GM7GCV1 > GM7GCV1. Next base: position 261,740 of record OZ244933.1, on the reverse strand, counting down.
TGCATGGGCAAACCCCAAAAATTCATATTTCCGCCTCACAACAGAAAGAGGAACCAGGCTGGGTGTTTTCAGTACAAGACAACGGAATAGGGTTCGACCAAATGCATGCCGATAAAATTTTCGTTATATTTCGAAGACTGCATACGAAAGAGGAGTATGCTGGAACCGGTATTGGGCTTGCTATCTGTAAAAAAATTGTTGAACGGCATGGTGGAAAAATCTGGGTTGAATCTTCGCCTGGCAAAGGAAGTACGTTTTATTTCACTTTGCACTCAGTGGCTGTTTAAGGATTAAGGAGAACCAGGGAAATGTTAACGAGCTTTACGAAAAAGTGTGATGTGTTGCTGGTCGAAGATAATCCGGGCGATGTCAGGCTGACCGTTGAGGTATTTAAGGAAGGACAAGTCGAACATAACGTACACGTCGCCGAAAACGGCCTGGCAGCCCTGAAATTTTTAAAAAAAGAGCAAGGGCATGAAGATGCCGTTACTCCCGACCTGATTCTGGTGGACTTGAATATGCCGATTATGGACGGCAGGGAATTTCTCAGGGAAATAAAGCAGGATCCCACGCTCAAGAAGATCCCGGTATGTATACTCAGCACATCCTCCTCCGAGACCGATGTAAATGATTCATACGCATTGCATGCCAACAGCTATATAACCAAGCCTCTTCAGCTCAATGATTACCGGGAAGTGATTAGAACCATAGAAAAATACTGGCTTGGGACGGTGCAGCGATCAGTGATTATTTAATTCTTTTTTGCGAACCTGCCTGAAGCCCGCGTTTTAGCCAATTAAATTAAAAAATCTACCAACTTGAATAATGAGAAATAAAAATCTAGCAAGTGTTTTACTGACCGTACTTATGGCCAGTGCCACCTTGATGGCAGAAGAATTCAACCCGGCGATTGATGTCGAGGCCCGTGCGGCAAACTGGAATCCCTCATTAAGATACCCGGACCCGGCAATCGAAGTACTCGATCCATCTTTCATGAAATACCGGCTTTTCAACGCCAGCGTCGAGCAACTGACGACCGGTTTTCGCTGGGGGGAGGGGCCCGCATGGAATAAAGAAGAGGGCTATCTTGTGTTTAGTGATCTTCCCAGTAACCGGATCATCCGCTGGGACGAAGAAACCGGAAAAGCCAGCATTCATAAGTCGGATTCCAGCAACGCCAATGGCAATATCTATGACTTGCAGGGGCGCTTGATCACCGCCGAACACCTGGGGCGTAGGGTTATCCGGACAAACCATGACGGCTCCGTGACGGTACTGGCCGATAGCTATCAGGGCAAACAACTGAACTCGCCCAATGATCTGGCGGTAGAGTCCGATGGTTCCATCTGGTTTACCGATCCGCCTTTTGGTCTTGGCAGCTATTACGAAGGCGATGTCGCTGAGCCAGAACTGGATTTTCATGGCGTTTACCGCATTGATGGCGAAACAGGCGAATTACAATTGATTCTGGATGATCTGGTCGGGCCCAACGGACTGGCCTTTTCGCCCGATGGCAACTACCTCTACGTCGTTGAAGCCCGGGCAACGCCAAACAGGCTTCTGTGGCGTTATGATGTGGGTGAAAATGGCAATTTATCGAACAAAACCCTGCATTTTGAAGCCTTTAACAGTGGTGCTATCGATGGCTTTAAAGTGGATGTCGACGGTAATATCTGGGCAGGGTGGGGCAGTAATGGCGCCCTGGGCGTCGATCCGGCACCCATGGACGGCGTGATTGTTATCAACCCGGAAGGCGACATCATCGGTCACATACACACACCGGAACGTTGTGCCAACGTCGAGTTTGGTGGCGAGCACAGAAACAGGCTTTACATGACCTGCAGCCATTCCCTGTATTCGCTGTACGTGAATACCCAGGGAGCATACTGAGAGGATTATCACCCAGACTTTCCAACTCAATCGAAGCAGCCTGCCACCTAGGATATAAGTTTTACAAATTCAGAAGGGGACAGGGTACGGCCTTTATTACAGCAGTGGCTGCACAATATGATCTTGTTTGCCGGAAATTGTTTTTTTGCTTCATTTAGTGCGCTCAGATAGTCCTCATGATCACCCAAACTGATCTGATATCTGTGCTCAGGAAGCTTTATACACGGCGCAGGAAAAACCCGATGTATTTTGTATTCATCTTCATTTGTTCGATTATGTATATCCAGGCTAAAAAACATAAGGACAAACCCTGAAAGAAACTCGCGGGGTTCCTTTACTTAATAAATCCCAAAATCCCTTAAATTCGGCTCGTACGCATCTAACGAGCAGTAAAAACACCCATTAATCCTGAGTTCGGGATATTTTGACCTGGCTATTCCAGCTGCACTGTTGGGGTTTTTGTGTGAACCTAAACTGATTTGATTTTTTGTTTCAGGTAATATGACGTCTCAGTCAATATTGTATTTCTAAATGGCAGCCAGCTGGATACCCCCCCTGAACTGGGTGACGAAACGCGCTACGTAAAAATCAAAAACCTTGAAGAAGCCAAATCCGCTCAAATTCATGAGTGGATAAAACAGTCCTGCCAAATGTCTGGCTGGTCCTGGTAAAACCGTTTTACAAAGAAATAGATTTAAGAAGAGGGCTTATGGATTGCCCGGTTGCGTATTTATGCATATATTATTTAACATAATATACATTATGCGTCTTTGATATGGGGAAGGATTGGCGTTGAATACGCGTGATTAGAGCGTTTACGGCGATCATGCAAACTGACTACGTGAGCCAAATTGCGACCTGCTACATTTGAGAACAAACTCACAGTTTGTAATTGAAGACAACTATCAAAGAGGTTCAAACCTGAATATGTAGAGGAAAGCTCACAGTAGCTTTAAAAAACTTGTGTATTGTCCCTGTAGTTTTAAGGAATCGATACTCTATGTTTTTTGTCCTGGATACATACAGTCATAACGATTCAGATGTGTTTGACCTAATTGTTCACAGATCGTACCCCGGCCCTTGTCTCTCCCTTCCTGAAAGCCAATACCAAATCCAGTTGGGCGATCATGAAGACGCCTTAACAGCACTGTATAGGGCAAAAAAGATATATCCATCCAAAACAATTACATTCTGCAATCGCTGTTACGGCAATATCAGGAAATTGTCGCTTGAAGAATTAGATCAGTTAAATGAAATATTTAACTGAGGCGGGGTGCTGTGTGGTGTTTCGAACGCCTCCTCACTTAGCTGGTTAATGCATCCCCTGTCTTGATTTCACCAGATTCAAGAATTGCTGCGCGCAGCCCTGTGTGAGCCAAGTGGGGAAGTACTTTTTCGTTCACGGTGGCAGCGAGATGAGAACAGGGTTCACAGTGCTCAATACCAAGAAATCTTGCCTGACCAATGGAAAACTCCTTTCCAATCAGGTCTTTTAGTTGAACTCTTTCTGTGACGACATTTCGGCGAACATCACCGTAACCCAGTGATTCATTTTGGGTTGCGTTGAACTGGTCAATTTCTTCGGATGCAATAAAGGTGATCTCACTTTTCCTGTTGCCTGACAACTTTTCCGAAAATGTGCCTGCGCCATTGTAGTAACGATCACCTACTATCCCTTTATTGGCTTCCACCTGAACTGAGGATTGATAACTCGGATTGGCGCCGGCTTCGGCAATATATATTTCCTTGATTTTTCCAGTCATGCTGCTTTCTTTTAGCTATTGGGTTCAAAAGTCGGTATGTCTCTTTGCATGGCCCAGAAACCGGCACGCCAGATGATCTCCTGATAAACCGGGTGTCTCCATGACCATTGCGTATGTCCCGGAAGTAGTGCAGCAAACCTGCCCTCTCCATGGTCCCTGCACCAGCCACTGGTGGCCACACGTTTGTCGTGCATGGCGGTAGTATGGAAAAGAATCTGGTTATCATCGTTGGTCATGATGGCGTCGAACTGCTCGTCCAGGTTCACCATAAAGTTGCCCATGCCGCTGGTGATGGGATGATCTTCGTTAAAAGAATGAAAAAAGAGCGGCTGAATTTCCTGGTGAAGGATAGGTTCGCAGCCTAAAAGCTCTTTTATGCGCGGGCGCTGATTCCAAAAACTGCAATGACAGGCCAGCCATCCCATTCCACGGTTTTCGATATTGGAGATTATTGCCTCTTCCTGTTCGTCAGTCATGAATCGGTCAGGCTCAGGTCGGGATTCGACAACACCGTTGGGGTTCCAGCCTTGGGAATCCCAGCCGTCCCAGCGCTCGGTCACCAGCAAATCGGCTTCGCCAATCAGTTCCGGGGTCAAGAACCTGCTGGCCTGGCAGAAATAGATTTCGGCCACACTGGAAAATATCTGGCGTATATGTGTCTCCAGGGCAACCTGGTTATGCCAGTAATCGCCCATCAGGGCGACCAGCTTAAACTTTTCACCTTCTTGCGCCCTGGCAGCAAAGGGAACAGGCGATAAGGCTGCTGCACCGAGGGCAGTGAGCCCTGCTTTCATGACCTTGCGACGGTTATATGGCATGGAATTTCCCCTTTGAGCTTGCCTTCTATTCCCAGATGATTTCTTTCATATCGCTCATTTTCAGGTACACGCGTTCACCGGGTTGCAGGCCTGAAGCAGATGGTTCGAGCGGAATGAAAGAGACACCAAGTTCGCGAATTCGCGGCGAGTTCCTGAAACCGCTTTTCATGGAGATTATCCACACTGCGAACGAGTCCCAGGCCCCGTGTGGATCATGAACTTTCTCCATTGAAATCATATTTTCGATGGGGACAGTTCTTACACCATCATGCAGGTAGGTAAAGAAATCCTGCGGTTGATTGATATCCCACAGGTAGAAACGCAGGCTGCCCCTCTGTGCGAATTCATAGTCAGGCACTGGGGTTTTAGAAACGATATCAACCCGCTCAGCGAGTTCGTCGAAAGATATTTTTACTGCAGTGCTTTCATCCGCAAAGGCCATGGGTAAGAGCACGACAGACATAAGCACGATCACGAGTCTTGTTTTTAGTAGTTTAGGCATTGTCATGAATATCCCTTCCATCAGGTCACGTAAGGCGGAATGTCATAGCCTAAAGCCCAGTGTGCCGAGCGCCAGACAATTTCCTGATACTCCGGAAGCCGCCAGGGAAACTGTGTATGCCCTGGTAGCAGGGAGACAACCCTGCCCTTGCCGTACTGACCGCACCAGCCTCCGAGCGCGTATCGTTTATCGTGCACGGCCTCCGACATAAACAACGGCGTGTAATCCTCGTTCAGCAAAATAGCAGCGAACTGTTCATCCAGATTGATGAAAAAGGGTTCCATCCCGGCGGTGATAGGATGATCCTGGTTAAAGTCTTTTAGGACGACAGGCTGTATTTGCCCATGCATGATCGGCTCAACACCCAACAGTTCTGCAAATTGCTCTGTCTCGTTCCAAATAGTGCAGTGAAAGGCAAGAAGCCCCATGCCTCGATCACGCACATTTCTGATCACTGCATTTTCCATCTCGGGCGTCATATAGGGGTCGCCAGGGTTTCTCTCTGTGACCCTGCCCTCGGCCGTCCAGCCCAGGGAATCTGGGCCGCCGTAGCGGAGCAAAAAAAGAACATCCGCCTGATCAATCACGTCAGGCGTCAGGAATCTGCTGGCCTGACAAAAAGTGACCTCCCATCCCGATGATTTAAATATTTGTCGGGTATCTCTCTCCAGAGCAACCGGGTTGTGCCAATAATCCCCCATAAGTGCGACCACCTTGGTCGTACCCGAAGCACGCAATCCCGCAGAGTGCAATGCAGAGACGACACATGAGCCGAGCCCGGCGGCAAGTACCTGTCTCCTGGTAGGTTGCTTTGAACCCATTCTTATCCCCCTCTTTTTAGCCTATAGGCCCTGACAAGCCCGATACCAGGCATATAAAGCCTCTGATATCGGATATACCCCGACCTCGAATATATAAGAATGCGCCCCGAATAGCGAAAATTGTTTTAAAGATTTCGCTAGTCCAGCGCACCCCAGGCTCCGGATTTACCCTCAGGCGGCCAGTTGCCTCAATACATAATGCAGAATGCCACCGTGGCGGTAGTAATCCCATTCCACTGCTGTATCAATTCTTACACGTACCTCAAAGCTGGTTTTCTTGCCGTCTTTGTCAGCAGTTACTTGAAGCGTTCCGGGCTCGCCTTCAATTGCGTCAAAATCAAATACTTCGCTGCCATCCAGCCCCAGTGACTCACAGTTTTCACCGTCCTTGAACTGCAATGGCAGAACACCAAAACCCACCAGGTTCGAGCGATGTATGCGCTCATAACTTTCGGCAATAACGGCCTTAATGCCCAGCAGGTTGGTTCCCTTGGCAGCCCAGTCACGGCTGGAGCCTGTACCGTATTCCTTGCCGGCCAGTACGATCAATGGCGTGTTGTCCACCTGATACATTTGTGAGGCTTCATAGATGCTCATTTGCTCATCGTCAGGCAGATAGGTGGTCCAGCCGCCCTCTGTACCTGGTGCCATCTGGTTTTTCAGTCGCACATTGGCAAAGGTGCCGCGTACCATCACCTCGTCATTACCACGGCGCGAGCCATAGCTGTTGAAGTCTTTGGGATCTACCCCTTTGTCGCGCAGGTACTCCCCTGCCGGGCTGTCGGGCTTGATAGCCCCTGCCGGGGAAATGTGGTCTGTGGTGATGGAATCGCCTACCTTGACCAGACAGCGTGCGCCGACAATAGGCTTTGTCTCGGGCAGATCCATAGTCATACCGTCGAAGTAAGGCGGTTTTTTTACGTAGGTGGATTCCGGCCAGGAATAGATTTCATCCTCGGGCACCGGCAGTTTTTGCCACATTTCGGTACCCTTGAATACGTCACTGTATTTTTCTGCGTAAATACCTTCGGTCATTGCACTGGCGATGGTATCCGCCACTTCCTTCGGACTTGGCCAGATGTCTTTCAGGTACACGGGGTTGCCGTCCTTGCTCTGACCCAAAGGCTCGTTAAACAGGTCAACATTCATATTGCCAGCCAGCGCATAGGCCACAACCAGGGGTGGTGAAGCCAGATAGTTGGCACGTACATCCTGATGGATACGTCCCTCAAAGTTTCTATTGCCAGACAACACGCCGGCCACCAGCAAGTCACCTGCCCTCACCGCATTTTGCACAGGTGGTGGCAGTGGACCGGAATTGCCGATACAGGTAGTACAACCAAAGCCGACAATATCAAAGCCCAATTCTTCAAGGGGGTCGAGCAGCCCGGCGTTTTCCATGTAGGCAGGGACAACCTGTGAGCCAGGAGCAAAGGAGGTTTTGACCCAGGGCTTGGATTTTAGTCCAAGGGCATGGGCTTTCTTTGCGACCAGCCCGGCAGCCACCAGAACGGCCGGGTTGGACGTGTTGGTACAGGAGGTAATTGCGGCGATAACGACAGAACCGTGGTTAAGCATGAATTTCTGCCCGTCCATTTCGACAGGTACAGCACCGCGTTCGTGAAGGTTGGTATTGTCGATGGCAGTCTGGCCGCCCTCTCCCTCAAAACGTGAGTCGTCCGAGCTTGCAATCATTTCAGCCTGAGACTCGAATTCCTGCTGCAGCAACTTTTCAAATTGCGCTTTGGACTCGGTCAGGGCAATACGGTCTTGTGGCCGCTTGGGCCCGGCGAGGCTGGGAACAACATCGCCCAGATCCAGGTGCAATGTATCGCTGTAATCGGCGACAGGATCATCGTCGCGACGCCACATGCCCTGGGCTTTGGCATAGCCTTCAACCAGGTCAATCTGCTCCTGGCTACGCCCTGTCAGCGTCATGTAACTGAGTGTTTCTTCATCGATGGGGAAAATACCGCAGGTAGCACCGTACTCGGGTGCCATATTGGCGATAGTGGCTCTGTCAGCCAGTGGCAGATTGGCGAGACCCGCGCCATAGAATTCGACAAACTTGCCCACGACGCCACGCTCCCGCAGCATCTGGGTCACGGTCAGCACCAGATCAGTGGCTGTGGCTGAGGCGGGCAATTCCCCGGTGAGCTCAAAGCCCACTACTTCGGGAATCAGCATGGTGATCGGCTGCCCCAACATGGCGGCCTCGGCCTCAATACCGCCCACGCCCCAACCCAGGACGCCAAGGCCGTTGATCATGGTCGTGTGGGAATCCGTACCCACAAGGGTATCCGGCAGTGCGAGGCTTTCACCATCGCTCTCTTCAACCATGACCACCTTGGCCAGATATTCCAGGTTAACCTGGTGAACGATGCCGGTGCCTGGGGGAACCACCCTAAAGTTGTCAAATGCCTGCTGGCCCCAGCGCAGAAACTGGTAACGCTCGTTATTGCGCTCGAATTCCTTTTCGGTATTCATTTCAAGGGCCTGGGGATTACCGTAAAAATCCACCATGACCGAATGGTCTATCACCAGATCCACGGCGCCAAGCGGGTTGATTTTGGCCGGGTCGCCTTCAAGGTCACGCATCGCTGCACGCATGGCAGCGAGATCCACCACCGCCGGTACGCCGGTAAAATCCTGCAGGACAACCCGTGCCGGTGTGAAGTTAACCTGTTCGGAGACTGTGTCCGAGCCCTTCCATCGGCAAAGTGTATGAATGTCTTCCGTGCTGACATTTTTACCGTCTTCCTTGCGCAGCAGATTTTCCAGCAGGATTTTCAGGCAAAAAGGCAGTCGATCCAGGTCATATTGATCAGCCAGTGCCTGCAGGCTGTAGTAGCTATAGGATTCACCATTGATGTCGAGGGTGCTTTTTGATTTAAAGCTGTCGTTCACGATAGATTCCTCCTGGCAGCCAGATTGAACAATTTTAGTCGCCTGAATGGGTCATCTTAAACGTCTTGGCGCCTCTACACTATCCATCGGGCTAACGCACTCGTCTAAGCCCACTATTGATACACCTAATTAAGGTTACATATACGAAATTTGCGTGCAGGGCTCACAAATATCCATCCCGGTTTAACCGCCCGCCAAAATTTTCTGTAAAGTTCCGGCCCGTTGAGGAATCGCTGTGAACTTTATGTTCTTAAAGTGATCTCAACACCGTCTTTCAACTGCATGCTCAACCTGGCTGCTGTTTAGGTCGATATTCGTTGGGCTGTTTTTAATTTTATCCCTCTACAAAGATGTGCAGATGCAACTGTCTGCCAGTGTAACCTCATGTTTTTTATTTTAGATGTTCGCGACAACGCGACAAACACGGCTGAATATCAAATACACCGTGCTTACCCCCTCCCCTGTATCTATCTCCCGCATAAAAATCACCAAGTCTATATTGGTGATCACGAAAACCCTTCAGAGGCACTGCTGGCTGCCAAAGAGCTGTTTCCTGCGAAAAGAATTATTTTTTGCACTCGCTGCTACGGGCGAAAGCGCTCTTTATCGCCCGAGGAACTTGAAGGATTAATATCCATATTCAATTAAAGGCGTTACGGGTTGCCAGTATTGCTTCTGATACTCTTGTTCCCTGCGATCATCGACCACAACCCACCAATCATGGTCGCTGCCGCAATGACGACTGCCGATAGAGGAAAACAAAGGGCCACAACCAGCATAGCCAACACGACTCCCCGACCCATCGTTTTGGAGGTGACAGGTGCGGTCAGTTTGTTCCTGGCGTTGCCTACACGTTTCAACCACAGAACAAAGCCCGCAAAAATCATCACCAATACCAGCGCGCAGATAAGCAGGTTTAAAACAAGGTTCCAGCTGCCTAGATCGCCCTGGTGCAAGGGAATAAATGCCGCCATCACTTTTCCAGCCAACGGGTAATCGTCAAAACGAATGTCTGCGAGGACCTCTCCGGTGGCACGGTCAAGGTGCAAGGTACGTTCCTCCGAGGGGTTTCTCGTATCACCAGCGATGGTGGTGGAAGACAGGGTCCAGACCTCCTTGTGCGCATTGGGTATATGGACTCGATATGTCTTCATCCCCTGTGCCGAGGCAAAATCCAGGACCTGATCAATATTCAGGCCCTGGGCATTTTCATCTGAGCCGGATGCAGGCATGGGGGTCTGTTCCAGCGTCCAGGGAACCTGGTGCTGGCCATGCTGGTTCATGGAATCGTGGGTTGGCGCATTTTCCGAAGGCGGTGCGCTGTAACTGGTGACAGACAGGCTACTCCATGCCTGCACCAGCTTCCCTCCCCATATATTTGTCCAGGCAAGTCCGGAAAAAAGAAACATAAGCAGGGGCACGGCAACAACCAGCCCTACAAAGCCATGTAAACGGCGCCATTCAGCGCGTTTTTGAAGTCTTTTAGTTGGCAGCAAAGCCTTCCAGCCATCAACAGGCCAGGCCAGGTATACGCCGGTCAAAATCATCAATATGGCCAGCCCGGCGGCAATTTCTATCAGGCTGTCGCCGATATTGCCCATATAGAGCGTGCCGTGCAGCGTCTTGATTCGGGCATAGGGAGTCGTGACCGGATCAAGCTCGCCCAGAATTTCGCCGCTGTATGGATTTACAGAGACTGTCGTGCCCGGAGCACCGTGTCCGTGTCCCCCGGATAGGGATTTTGGCGTCAGGAAAAACTGTGAAGATTCGTCGACTGCATTTGGCGGAATATAGAAAGAGGCCCGGTGATCCGGATACTGTGCAGAGACGATATCCAGTTGCCTGGATGCGGGTAAACGGCTTTCACTAACCCCACCGGACGAAACATAACGCAGGTCTTCATAAATGACGTTCTCCAAGGGTTTGCTGAGCAACATAAGCATGCCCGTGGTCGCCAGAATCATTAAGAAGGGAATAACCAGAAGACCGGCAAAAAAATGCCAGCGCCAAAAAGCCCGATAAAGGTGACCGCGTACGGCGGCCACCTCGTTTGATGAGCTGTTCATAATCACTTCTCCTAGAAGGCCAGTTCCAGCCCCAGGTAAACGGAGCGGGGTAACCCGGCATAAAGAATGGCCGCATTGGCTGCTGTCTGGTCACGCACACTGTGGGTAGACACGTATTCTTCATCGGTCAGGTTCTGTACATCCAAAAATACACGCCAGTTAGTAGACTCGTACCCGCCCCTTAAGCCGAAAAGCTCGTAGGAAGCCACTTCGTAGGTATTGGAGAAATCTGCCCAGCGATCGCCAATCAAATCAATGACCGGGCCGGCAAAATAGCCACTGTGGTGCCTGATCATCAGCTCTCCCTGAAGCGCATAATCGGGTGCCGCCGGCAAGTTGTTATTGCCATAATCACGATCATTATCGAAGCGAAAATGATTCAGGGTCAGGCTGATAGCGGGTTCCAGGGTAAATTCGGAACCTGCAACCAGTGATCCTTCAAGCAACACCTCCAGACCGGCGTGAATGGTCTGGTCAACATTAACTGCAAGGCTGGTTCCCGGAGCGCTGGGGTCGTCCCTGGAGAGGATCTCATCATTAATCCGGGCATAGTAAAGCGCGATGTCCCAATTCCAGTAACTCTGGTCGCCTACCGGTAGAACACCGCGAGTCCCGAACTCGATGGATTCGCCACTCATGGCATCCAGTGGCTGATTGGAGCCCTGTTCGTCATCTTCCAGCTGGAAGTTGGTAGGAGGCTCATAGAGCCGGCTGACGTTGGCATAAAGCGCGAGATTATCGGAAATATTGGACAAAAGTCCCAAACGGGGATTTAGCGACTCAAACTCGCCCCTGGGGTTGGTTGCATTGCCACTGGATACCTCAGTAGAGCGGGTCTCACGATCCGCAATAACCCCCTGAACAGCGAGCGTCATGGTCAGTTCATCATTCAGACTCCACTGATCTTCAGCAAATATCTCCCAGGTTTCGGCGCTGTTATCGATCCGGTTAGACAAGCCATTGCGATTGCCGCCATCGTTGCGGTAATGCGCCCCCTCCACCGAATTTTTGCCGTAATTCACACCGAATTGCAGCTGGTGCTCACCCAGATCTTTATACAGGCGAAACATACCGCCCAGATTCTGGTGATCGGTATCAATCAGCAGGCTAAATACCTCGACAGGTGCCATTGGACCCGGGCCATCAAAATCGATCAGCACCTTATCGACGATCGGGTGATAAAGCGTTTGCTTTTCCACTGACAAACCGAACTCCAGTCTCTGATCGGGGCTGGTCTGCCAGCTGGTGCGATTGGCCAGCCTGGCTGTTTCAACATTTAGCTGAAAATTACCCGTAATGGCACTGGGATTGGCCATGGAGGGGTTTACCTGAAATTGGTCCCGAGTGAGCGCACCGGCCAGCTCCTGCTCGTTATCAAGCAAGGTGCCATAGAAACGGGTGGATAACTGGTCATTAATTTGCCAGCCGGCATTGGTGTACAGCCCTGTCCTGTCTTCCACACTGTGCTGGCGATAACCATCCCAGGAATATCGTTCAAGCGTGGCCAGACCGTCAAATTGATCCTTTTTGCCCGCCGCCGTGACACGAACAGCACCCAGACCATGACTGCCACTGTTCAGGCGGACCCTGACACCATCCAGATGCTGGGCGGTCGGGCTGTTAAAGTTAATCGCACCGCCCAGGGTACTGGCACCATAAGTCATTGCATTGGCACCACGGGCAACCGTTGCAGAACGGGCACTCAAGGGGTCGAGCGCACGGTTGTGATTGTTGCCGTCGGCCGTTGTGACAGGCAATCCGTCGACCAGCAGCTTGATGCCGTTGCTGTCATAGTTGGTGGCATCCAGGTTGGACCCACGACTGGTATAAAAGGTGTCCTGGCCACCACTGGTACTGGCCGCCCAGATGCCGGGAACATGACGCAGCATATCGGCAAAACTCTGCTGATTTTGCTGACGCAAATCTTCAGCATCAATGACATTAACGCCGCCGGGAACCCTGGCAGCCATGGCGATTTCATCGGAAAGGTCCCGACTGCTTCCGCTAATCAGGATTTCTTCCATTGTTTGAGCCCAGGCGCTTGCCGAAAACAGGCAGCCCCACAGTAAAGCGCTGACGGGGGCTAACCGCCATGCGCAGGTAAACGAAGCTAACATTTGTTATCTCCCAATAGCAGACACCAGCAACACAGGCGTCGCTGATATCAACAGGTTTCATTCAATGTTTGTGGATACTTAGAGAATGAGTCCGGGAGGTGCTCTGGACTGGTAGGGACGCCGTTGCTCAAGAACAAACAACGCGACGGCGTCGATAAGGAATTCGGTCGGATTTTCGGTCAGCGGAAGCTCTATGTCTTTAGCGAGTAAAAGAATAGAGCTGCCAAACAAACTGCCCAGATCACACTGGTCCAGACCATGCCCCTCAGCGTGGTGGTCTGGATGGTCCGAATATTCTGTTGCCTGGACTACCTGATGTTGCTCATGCCCAGTGGGGGCATTGTGAGCAGAGTGACCATGGTGTCCAGGGTGACCGTGCCCTGCATTGACCTGACCAGTTGGGCTGGCGTGTGAAACATGCGAAGCCTCCATGGACATGCCTGAATGTACAGACATGTCATGGTGGTCGGTCGTCGATGAATGCGAGTGGGTGGATTCCCCAAACAGGGCCGCTACGGTGTCGACCGGTATGCCATCAGGGCAAAGCTCCAGATACCATCCACCGGCAACGGCCACTGGCATGTAACCCGCCGGCACCAGTACTCTCATGAGCAGTGCCAGAAGGGCTAACCGGACAACGCCGGTACGATATTTGGAGAATGTTTTGAACAAGGTCAAGCCCGCAGCGAATCCGGGCGAAAGATACACCGCCCGGGGTTCAACGGCAAATCACCGTTGAGCTTTCATCTGTTAATCAGAATTTGAACTCAATCGCCAGGTTTATCGCCTGATTAAAAATTTTGTATTCGCCATCAGCGGATTCCCCAATCAGGGAGAGCTGCTGGTTGCCCGACACATTGCGGCCACCGTTGTATGCGAAGTGGTAACCCAACATCCAGTCAAATCTTTCTCCTTTGCTTGTTAGCCCGACGCTGACCAGTTGCAGATCTGCATCGGAGTTAAAGGGAGTAAATGTGGCGTCAGGTGCCGAGTTTTCGCTGAAGATGTAGCCAAAGCTAAGCTCATATTTCTCACTGAGTATTCGGGTGGCCCCGAATTCATACATCAGGCTGGATTCATAATGTAATGGCAGCGTCAGGTCACCCAGTGCAGTACCTTCAAAGACCGACTGGTCTACCGAATCCCAGTCCGTCCAGTCAACATTGACCTCCAGTGACCAGTCTTCATTGGGCGTGTAGGCAACACCCATATCGAGATACTGGGGGAATACCAGCGATGCAGTTGTGGGCAGATAATCCTGGAACACAGGGCTGGATGTCGCCCTGGACTCACCGTCATAGTCGATCTCGTTTTCAGAGCGATAAGCCAGACCGAAATCCCAGTTGGGATTGATACTCCATTGCAAACCCAGGTTAAAACCAAAATCGTTACCGGAGCCACGAATATTAAACTCATCACCGGGCAGGATGCCTATGGCCTGAGTCAGATCCACATCGGAGTAGTTATACGTCAGGCCCAGGGCGACCGAGACAGCATCTGAGAGCTGATAACCAATGACCGGATTAACTGTCACGTATTTGAGCTCTCCTTCCTTGGCCAGCGTGGGAAAAGGATTCATCTGCCATTCAATGCCCAGCCCATAGGGCGCGTATATACCCAAACCATAGCTAAATCTGGAGCTCTGGTCGTTTTTGACATAGTAAACCTGGGGGACCGGCTGCAGTGTTTCGTCTGTCTCCCCTGTCTGATTACCGTCGCTGTAGTCGACATTGGCCGAGATGAGGTATGCCCCTACTCTCAGACGGTTGCCCTCTTCTACTTTGGTAATACCTGCCGGGTTGTAATAAATCGCGGATGGATTGTCTACCGAAGCCACATTGGCATTGCCGCGGGCAATACCTTCCGGGTCCTGGTTTGGCAGGCGAAAACCAACGGCCTGAACATTGACACTGGCCAGAGAAATCAGCGCAGCGAGCGTGACTCGGTATTTTTTATTCATTTGTAAATGCCCCTAAATGGATATTAAACATCTGCGGGTATTGAAACGGCAATTTCATCTACCCATCTTCGCATCCATTGCTTTGCTATTTCCGGATTGGTGGCGATGCACGGATGTGCCTGTATCGCCAGCCCAAGTTTTCCCTTGTAGGTTAATGCCCCCGCTCCCAGCCATTGACATCTCAGAACAGGCGGCAAGAATACATAAGACTTTTCATCGGGCGAATCGAGAAGGTTCCAGACGCCCAAATTGGAAAAACTGCCAATATTCCACTGCGGCATCGCTCTTTCAGAAATAATTAATTTCTTTTTGATGTTTAGCGGCAGACCGGCGGTTAACCGGTAGTTTTCCCAAACTGACCAGTGCTCTCCCTTTTGCAGTTTTTCATACACCAGCTTATGCAGGGTATCGAAGCGCTGTTCCGGATGCGTATGGATCATCAGCGCTGCAGAGTGATTTTCTGTATCGGAACTGCCTTCGGTTCGACCTCTCAGGTTAACCGGTATCATCCAGGGCACTCGCTGGCTGCGATCAGCAATATCGGGGCGAATGGCCTTGTCCAGCAGGCGTAAGAGGAAGGAGTTGACTGTTACATCAATCTGGCGGGTTGCTCGCAATATTTCTTTTGTCTGGTTCGCATCAAAAAGATGCCAGGCAATACAGGTACTGGGCTCTGGCTCGGTTGCTTCAGGTCGGGCGTCGGCAAGCCGTTTAAAGTCTTCTGACCAGTCGACCCTCCTTCTGGGCATGGACGCTCTGGAGGCCAGAGCCAACGTCCTGACCATTGAGGGTTTTGCCGGATGAGTGATCTGCGGCAAATCATGCACGGCAAGACCATCTTCACGCAAAATTTCGGCAAACGCCCCAATACCGTCGTAGTCTTTATGGCTACGGTAAACCCAGTCAATCTCTTCCTTTCCTGGCGTGAGAACACCGTAGCGAATTCCAATATATTCGCCCAGCTCCTCCAGCGCGTCAAACCAGATACTGACTGCGTCTCCAGACATAATGTCTTACCCTGTTCGTATATCAGGTAAAGAGAATCATCAGATCATCAATCCAGTCATAGGATTTATGCTCTGGCAGATTGCGTTTGGTGGCTGGCCCGGTAAAAGTAATCTCTATGGCCGTCAACGAACCATCATCTTCCAGATTGAGGTTGGCATAGCCATTCATGGCAAATACGTTGAGATAAAGCTTTAGCAAGGCAGCCATACTGGCACAGGTTTCCGGGGTGGTCTCAAGCGAACCAAACCAGTCCTTTACACAACTTGACCCGGACTGTTCGCCA
Organism: Pseudomonadales bacterium; assembly: GCA_965222065.1. Classification (GTDB taxonomy): domain Bacteria; phylum Pseudomonadota; class Gammaproteobacteria; order Pseudomonadales; family GM7GCV1; genus GM7GCV1. The sequence continues at coordinate 245,605 of OZ244933.1, read as the reverse complement.
CGAATGATCAGGCCCTGGTTTTCTCCCTGTACCATGGATTCCACTTTGGCGGGCTGCCGAAAAGCAAGCAAGCCACAGGCCACAATCGATGAAAGCGTGTCTTCCGGTATCTCTGATGAAATTTCGGATACATTGGAAAGGACATCGGCAATTTTGGGATCATCTGCCCCGTTCAGTTGCAAATAGGCCTGGCTGATTTCTATCGCCGAAATGGTATTCCCCAGGGGTTGTCCAAACATTTGGGCCGAGCGCAGTTCATCGATATCCGGCGCACTAAAACAGGCCGGATATTCAGCCACCTGGCGCAAGAGGGACTCCACTGCATATAGATTATTTTCCTTTTGCTGGCTTGAACTTAGCGTGATTAATGTACGTAACTTCTCAAGAAGATTGTTTTTAAATCCGGCAAGAAGTTTTTCATCCATCAGCTTGCGGTTTTCCTTGCGGATCTCGTACATGGTCGCCGCCAGGTTAAGGTCGATAAGAATGCTATCGATATTGCCCCACGGCTTTTCTATGTAACGCAATATCTCACCGCGGTTTACCGCCGCAATGGCATCTTCCAGCTCGGAATAGGCGGTGGTTAGCATGCGCACGATATCGGGATACTCCCGGCGGCAGTATTCCAGCAAATCGACACCCAGTTTTCCCGGCATACGCTGGTCACTCAACAGCACCCCGATGTCTTCATGGTGTTGCTCAAGAACTTTCTGGGCTTCATCCACACTGCCTGCCAGAAGCACCCGGAATTCCTTTGACGCAATGCGTTCAAAGGTTCGACGGGCCAGCTCTTCATCGTCTACAAACAAGATAATAGGTCTGATCTCTTTCAATGTAACTCTCCTGAGACTTGATCAAAATTGGTTTCGGTGTCCTTGGGCCGGGACAACGCATCGCCCAGGTCAAAGGTAAAGACAGTGCCGTTTTGGTCAGAAGAATCAATGGCTAGCTTGCCTTTATGATTACTGACAATTGTGTGGCAAATAGACAGCCCCATACCCAGGCCTGCCCCGACGTCTTTCGTAGTGTAAAAAGGATCAAAAATTTTATTTTGAATCTCTTTGGGTATTCCGGGGCCGTTATCTGAGACCCTGATTTGTATTCGCCCGTTGTCCAGGCGTTTCGCACTGAACGTCACCGTTGGCGACTCTGTTCCTGCTTCCAGCATGGCATCAATGGCGTTCTCAACCAGGTTCACAATAACCTGCACTATATGGCTTTGTGAGCCAAGAACATACCAGTCTGGCATTTCATTTCGGACTTCTACCTGGGAACTTTTCGCTGCAGTAAATCGCATCGCACTCTCTGCGGCCTTTTGCAAACTAAACTCGGATTGCAGATCCGACGTTTCCGGGTAGGCAAAGGCTTTTAGATCCTTGACGATCTGGGATATACGCTCCATCCCCTCGCGTATATCTTTCATTAATTCGCTGGCGTACTCGTCGTTTTTAATACTTTCCTCGCGTTCAAGAAGCTGGAATGTGGCAAAAGCGAAATTGAGCGGGTTATTTACTTCATGCAGCAAGCCTGCGGACAAACGCCCCAGGGCATTTAGCTTTTCTGACTGGATCAATTGCCCCTGGGTGTTTTTCAGTTCGGTCAGTGTATCCTGAAGTTCCTGGTTCTGCTGTTCAACATCTCGCTGCAATTGTGCTGTATTCCACAGATTGCGAATCCGTGACCTGATTTCCACCGTGGAAAAAGGCTTGGTCAAAAAATCATCAGCCCCGTTGGCCAGGGCATCCAGTTTGGATTTCTCGTCGCTTTTGGCCGTTAGCAACAATACCTTGATGCGGCTTAACTGTTTGTCTTCCTTGATTGCACGACAGATACTTAGCCCGTCCATTTTGGGAAGCATCCAGTCAAGAATTACCAGGTCCACCGATGACTGTTGCGCCAGAAACAGCCCTTCAGCCCCATCCTTGGCGACAGTAACCTGATAATCATCCGCAAAGATCTCACTCAGATACTCACGAATACCCGGTTCATCTTCCACAATAAGTAATCGGGGAAGACTGGCCCGATCCTGGGTTACTGCTGATTCACCTGGCTCATGCTCGTATTCCTGAATCACCATCTGGTCAGCCATGCGGTGTAATTGCTGAACAGGATCGATTTCGCGCGCGCTGTCATCAGCGTCTGTGGCGCCATGGTAACGTGGCAAATTTACCCGCATGGTCGTACCCTCACCCAACTCGGAATCCACCTTGATATCCCCGTCGTGAAGCTGGGTGAGTTCTTTCACAAGTGCCAGGCCCAGACCCGTGCCCTGGTGTTTGCGTGTATCCGAGCCATCCGCCTGACGAAATCGCTCAAAAATGTAGGGTAAATCCTGTTCGCTGATACCAGAACCCGTATCCGATACTTCGATCAGGCACTGGTCCTCCACACTGGAGACCTTGACCCTGACAACCCCGCCGGGCTCAGTAAATTTGACGGCGTTGTTAATCAGGTTAATAAAGACTTTTTCCAGCGCCGACTGGTCACCCAGCACCACCAGCTCTTCAGAGGGTTCCTGATAATCGAGATTGATGGATTTACGCTGTGCCAATGTCTGCATGGTCGACGTAATGTTGGCAAGCAGGGAATTAAGGCGAACGGGTTGCTGCTCGAGAAAGTCTTTCTTCTCTTCCAGTTTCTGCACATCCAGAAGGTCATTTACCAGTTTCAGTAACCGATAAGAGTTGTCGCGAATGTGCCGCAAGGCATTTTTGGACTTGGTGTTTAAATCACTGGCCAGCAAGTCCTCAATCGGCGCGAGAATCAGGGTGAGCGGTGTCCTGAATTCATGACTGATATTGGCATAAAAGTTCGACTTGATTCGATCCAGTTCGGCCAGCTCGCGATTACGCTGGTCCAGTTCGTAGGTCAACTGGAATTCCCGTATCCTGGCGCGTTCGGCAAAATAGCTCGCCAATGTTGCAATCAGGCCCGTGGAGCATAAAAAGTAGAGGTTGTTAAACACCATAACGGGCTGAAAGTTATCCTGCTCCCAAAAGAGGCCAAAACCGACATAGCAAAAAATGGTATAGAGCACAAAGAAACAGGCCTCGGGAAACGTCAGCGGCAGCAGAAGGGAAACCCCGAGGATCAGCATGCTTAAACCAGCGTAATAAGGGCCACTGATGCCGTCAGTCATCATGATGATGGCGCACATGGCAATCACAATGACCATGGGATAGGAAAGATTGAGTGGCTTTATGTGGCGTTTGGCCCCCTTGATAAAGTGCAAGGGGTAAATGGCCAATATGACAATGACCGAGACAAGCCTAACCACGGTCAGTTCGCCAAGCTGATCGGGATAGGTTACCCAGTCAACAATCCCCCCCAAGGGCATAAAAAAGAGCGCGACCAGGCAGCCAAGCTTGGACTGGGCCAGACGGCTGTCAGCCGTCTCGTGCTCGAATACCCTTTGCAGGTCGCCTTTGTTGTCCATGTTGGCTATTTGGCTGGCTTCTTCACTTCCAGAAACACATTGACGCCTGAATCATCGCAATAAATCACGTGAGGCATATCAAAGGGCACCAGCTTTTCCATATCGGCCTCAGAACGACAAACAAGGTGCCATTCCGCAATGTATTCCATGACCGCCTGGGCCGGGTTATTGGAATGCACATTGGTCGCCATGATTTCACCGCCGGGTTTCACCAGGTGGTAAAACAGACGCATCACGCGTTGACACGCCTTGTCGGAAAAGTAATCAAACAGGCCTGCGCAATAAATGTAGTCGTAGGCCTCCCCTTCCTCTTTCTCCAGCCGTGCCGACTGTCGAAGGATCTGGTCCACCGATTGTCGCTTAAAGTGTACTGCCGGATAAGAACCATGTTCTTTCATGGTTTCTTTCAGGCGTTTTTCCGTGTACTCCAATGTGGGCACACTGAAATCCAGTAACGTAAAGTCTATCCGGTCATCCATGGAGCGACTGGCAATCAGGTGGCGAATCTCCCGCGCCGGGCCGCATCCCAGATTCAGGATTTTTATTTTCTTGTTCTGTTTGTAGGATTTGTCTACCAGATCCTCAAGTGCCTTGGTAAGAATGGTGATCCTGTTTCTGTGGGCAACGGCCGGCCCTTCCATCAGGAAAAGGTTGTTAATCAGCTTAAAGTAGGTATTTGGGCCCTGGTTGGGATTGCGAAAAATCATGTTGACCATTTCATAATCACCCGCATACCCCAATGGCTTGGTAAACGTTCGATGCACAAAGGGCGAGCGCATGGTCAATGGATGCAGGTCTCGCTGGGTAAATGCGCGATGGATGTCGACCAGATCGGGCGGCACCTGTTTTGCCTCGTATTCAAAGCGGGCAAGTTCTTCAAAAAGGGACGGCAAAATCGGTTCCTTGATCTGCTCAATAATTTCGTCATCATCCGCGCCTTCCGTTAACAGATCCATCTGCTCCAGCCAGCGACTTAACTCGGATAACTTATTGCGCAAATTGCCTATAGCGATGTGAAAACCCGGATCGATTTTTTTGTAAACAGAAACATCACTCAGGAAACGGTCTATTTCTTCCCTCATGGCCTGTTTATCATTTTGCAGGTTATTCAGGTCCTTCCATGGATCGGTAAGTGTGACCGAAATAACCAGATAGATACCCGTATTGATCAGACTGGTTACTACTGCCGAACCCTGGTACACAACCCGTCCCTGGCGACGAATTGTGAAATCACTCAGCATTTCTGACATCTGGGCAACAGAATACGGGTTATAAACCTCAAGTGAGACAGATTGGCGGGAGACCCCACGCACCGTTCCGCTGGCTTTTTCTCCCTGACTGTTATTAAACGTAACAATCGAATCCAGCTGGTTACTTAATGTAGACGGCATAAGATATTGTTTCCATTTGGTATTTATTTACAACGGTACTTCCTTTTCTTGAACAATATACCAAGACTCCTTTGGCAGATGACGTTGTATACCATCTAAACCAAACTTGTATATATGTTATCTAAAAGTGTGAGTACGTTAACAATTTTCACTTTTGCAATGTAATATTGTAAGGTGCAAAGTAACAGGTCAGGACTATATAAGATAATTTCCTGACTAAATGCGTTTCAATACGCACAGGCTATTTAGGCAAGTGGAAAGAAAATGAAAGATTCCATCACAGAACTTGATTATTGCCTCCATTCTTACGACCAGCTTGAAAAAGCTATTCGTGCGGACCTGGATTCCACGGCACTCAGTTATCGTGAAATATCAGCGATTGTAGGGTGGAACCATACGCAAATATGGGCATTTCACAAGCAAGACTGCAAACTCCAGTTTGAAGTACTGGAGCGCCTGTCTACGCTTTTCAATCGCCCATTCCTGATATGCAACCGTTCTTCCTCGCGCGGCGAAGAAGTCTCCGCAACCGTAGAGAGCCTGGCCGAAGCAACGAGAGGGGCGATAACCGAGACCCTTCAACACGGTATCAGCTACCGTAAAATTGGTCGTGCCGCCGGCATATCGCACGAATGGGTTCGTTGTTTTCATGTAAAAGACGCTTCTATCGACGTGCGCAAACTCATTGCCATTGCCGACTACCTTAATGTGGCCTACGAACTAAGTAACGAAAAAGATCTGCGCCGCTCTTCTACCCGAAAATTCTAACTTAAGCCGAATTCAGCCTGCCCTCACTGCTGGGGGACGGATTCCTATGTCAAAAACAATACAACTGAGATACAAGACCCCCAGCGACTGGTCCAGCGTTGTACTGGATGATTTCGACAGCTTTTTGATCGATCATGCTGCCGCAGAGAAAAAAGCCTCCGGAATGGCCATGTCCATGGCATTGCACTACCGGGACAAAACACGGCTGGTTACTGAAATGATTGATCTCTCTATTGAAGAACTCCAGCACTTTCGCGAATGTGTACGACTTATTCATGAGCGAGGCCTGGCATTGCTGCCCGATGAAAAGGACCCTTACGTGAATGCCATGCGAGATTTCCAGAGACAGGGAAAGGTCGAAGGGCTTCTCGATCGATTAATTGTGGCCGGCATTGTCGAAGCCCGTGGCTGCGAGCGATTTGGCATGGTTGCAGAGGCTTTGCCTGAGGGTACGATGAAAGATTTCTATGACGCTATCACACGCTCGGAAGACAAACACCAGGGGCTTTTCCTGGATCTTGCAGGGGAATATTTCGACCGGAATATCATCGACCAGCGATTATCGGAGCTGCTGGACCTGGAAGCGGAACTGGTGGCCAACCTGCCCCACAGGGCAGCACTACACTAGGGTCGCATTGACGCTTGTACAAAGTGAACGCCCGTCAACACAGCGATAGCAGAATTCTGGAGAAATACCTCAAACACTATGCCGAGGTTGAAGTACAGGCGTTAAAGGACTTTCCTGACCAGACATACAGGCATGCCCTGCTAATTCCTGCCTTCATGGAATCAACGTCTTTTTTACAGCGTTTACAAAACCTGGGTCCGCAAGACAGGTTTTTGCTGATTCTTATCAGCAACCATCCAACAAAGATTTCCCCTGACAGGCTGAATCAGGCACTCAATGATCATGAGGAAATCAAACATTGGCTGGGAGAGTCGTACTGGTCATGTAGCAACCTGAGTCTTTACCCGGGTGAAAAATTTGACACAATTTTGGTCGACAGAACAAACGCCAAAAGCATTCCCGACCACGAGGGCGTCGGGCTGGCAAGAAAAATTGGGGCCGATATAGCAGCAACTCTGCGATCAAAAGGCAATTTGCTCACAGACTGGGTAATGTCTTCCGATGCCGACGCTCACTTGCCTGCAGATTATTTTGCGATCTCCCCGCCAGCTAACAGTAGCGCCCTTACCTACCCTTTCGTCCATGCACACAAGAACGACCGGGTCGGACAAGCAACTGAGCTCTACGAGGCCAGCATAAATCAATATGTTGACGGCTTGCATAAAGCCGGTTCGCCCTATGCCTTTCATACCGTTGGCAGCGCACAGGCGGTTAACCTGCTTGCCTATGCCGTCGTTCGTGGCTATCCCCGGCGATCCGGCGGAGAAGATTTTTATCTCCTGAACAAACTCGCAAAAGTCGGGAAGGTCAGCCAGCTAAAGAAGCCAATTATCCAGATAGAGGCCCGATTATCTGATCGAGCACCCTTTGGTACCGGCCCTGCGGTTAAACGGCTACTCGAATCCGCGGATATGTACGCCGAACCGGTTTTTTACCAGCCAGCGATCTTTGACCACCTGCAGCAGTTATTGGCCTGCCTCAGGGCAGACGCTTTTAATGAGCTCAATCAGAAAATACGTTTGTTACCTGAAGACGCCAGGCACTGCCTGCATCAATTAGGTGTGGAAAATGCATTGTTACACGCGGAGAAGCAGGCGCTTTCGGGGCAGACCCTGCGAAAGCATATGCATGACTGGTTTGATGGCTTTCGCACCCTTCGTTTTGTGCACCTGATGCGCGACCGGGCTTTTCCCAGCCTCAATCACAAACAATGGCTTGCATGGCTTAACGAATAACAGCCGCCGACTTGATCTGCGCCCAAAGCGACATCCCGGCGACCAGACCAAGCTGATTGGCTGATTTTTGGGTAATCCTTGCCTGTAAGTGTTCTTCTCCGGACTTTAACAACACCTGGGCTACAGCCTGGTCCTCGCTGTCGTGGATTTCAACCACGTCAACAGGCAGGCAGTTGAGAATACTGGTATCTGTATGAGGTGTTAGCGACAGACTCACATCCCGCGCCTGAACCCTGACTCTCAGCATCTCCCCCTGACCACTGCCGGTATCCCTGACCCAAAGTTCACCATTGGATAATTTCACCCGGGCCAGGTGCCAGCGTTCATCATGCTCAACCACCCTGCCCTGCAAGATAACACTGGCGGCCTCGCCTCTTAACACCGGTTCCATCTGCGAGAACACATCGACCGGATTGCCCTGGGCAACCAATTTCCCCTGGTTCATCACCAAAACCTGGTCGGCGAGTCGCATGACTTCATCCATGGAGTGAGTGACATATAAAATCGGGCAACTAAATTCCCTGTGTATACGCTGAAGATAAGGCAGTATCTCCAGCTTGCTCTCTTCATCCAGGGAAGCCAGGGGTTCATCCATCAGCAAAAACTTTGGCCTGGCAAGCAATGCCCGGGCAATAGCAACCCGCTGCCTCTCTCCGCCGGAAAGCCGGGCGGGATAGCGATCAAGCATAGGTTCAAGGCCAAGCAAACTCACGACCTGTTTGTAGAAATCAGGTTGTTGTTCTGTGGATCTTTTATAAGCGTAGTTCAAATTCCCCCTGACCCGAAGATGATCAAACAGGCTGGCCTCCTGAAAGACATAGCCTAAAGATCGCTGATGAGCAGGCCGACAGACTGTTTCGTCCTGCCATATTTCCTCACCTATTTGAACTAACCCACTATCCAGGGGCTCCAGGCCGGCGATGGCACGTAACAAGGTCGTTTTTCCACAGCCTGAAGGTCCATAGAGCACGGTAATGCCCTCGGCAGGAAATTGGGTTTCAACGTCCAGGAGAAAACGGTTGCCACTGGCATCCATGCGCTCCAAAGCTACTTTTAGCGAAATAAACGGACTCATGGTTTAAGCCCGAATTTCATCCCGGTTCGCCGATCTTTTCCCTGAAACAGATACAAACCTATAAGTACCAGCAGGGAAAAAACGACCATCAGGCCCGCCAGGCTATGCGCCTGGGCATAGTCCAGCGCCTCAACATGATCATAAATCTGTACGGATACTACGCGGGTTTCTCCCGGAATATTGCCCCCGATCATCAGGACAACACCGAACTCGCCTACGGTATGGGCAAAGCCGAGCACAGCGGCCGTAATAAATCCATGACGCGTTACTGGAAGAACCACCGTAAAAAAGCGATCCAGGGGAGATGCGCCCAACGTGGCGGCCACTTCCAGGGGCCTTTCACCCATTGCTTCCATGGAATTCTGTATTGGCTGAATGACAAACGGCATGGAATAGAGCACGGAAGCCACGACCAGCCCCCAGAACGTAAACGGCAAGGTGCCCAGCCCCAGGCTCTGCGTTAACTGTCCCAGCCATCCGCTGGGCCCAAGCGCCACTAGAAGATAAAACCCGAGAACAGTTGGCGGAAGAACCAGTGGCAACGCCACCACCGCACTGACGGGGGCTTTCCACCAGGACCGGGTACGCGCAAGCCACCAGGCAATGGGTGTGCCTATCAAGAGCAACAGTAACGTAACCGTAGTCGCCAGCTTGAGCGTTAACCAAATTGCCAGAAAATCTGAATCCGTAAGCATTATTGCGTCTGTCCTGATAAATGATCGTAAGAATCATAGCCGAAGGACTCGATGATCTCGCTCGCCCGGCGAGTTTTAACGAAATCCATGAATTCAGACGCTGCTTTCACTTGGCGACTGTTCGTCAGAAGCAAGGCATCCTGGCGGATGGGGTCATGCATCGCCTGCGGGATGATCCATGCAGATCCCCTGTCTTCGCCATAGTCGAGTACCTGCGACATCGCAACAAACCCCAATTCCGTATTCGCTGAACTGACAAAATGCCATGTTTGCGCGATGTTTTCTCCTCGCACCCATTTTTTCTGCTCATCCGCCCCATCCAAACCCAGCGATACCAGTGTATCGACTGCCGCTTTTCCATAAGGAGCCAGCCTAGGGTTGGCCAGGGCAAGTCTGCGGTAATCGCCCTGAAGCAACTTCGCTTGAACATCCAGGTCGCTTTCAGAACTCCATAGAACCAGTTTGCCAATCGCATAGGTAAAGAGGGATTCGGGGTCGCCACCGCCTGCTTTGACCAATGCCTGGGGTTTTTCCTGATCTGCGGAGAAAAACAAATCAAATGGCGCCCCATTCAAAATCTGCGCATAAAGCTTTCCCGAAGAGCCGGGAGAAATGACCACCCGATGTGCCGTAAGGACCTCAAATTCGTTGGCAATTTCCTGCATGGGTTTGTAAAAATTTGATGCCACAGCAACCCGCACATCATCAGCGAACGCATTGGCTGCATATACCAGCCAAAACAAACAGAGCAGCTGTACTGTATATTTCATGTATTAACCCAAGGGATACCAGGCAATTACAAATCAGCCCGGCACGGCGCGTGAAAGCCAATCCTGTTTAGTAAAATGCAACATTTTGCGGATTATATTTGATGGCGTCAGCTAATTTTACGTGCAACAATCCGCATTACCTGCAGCAGATGCAGGCATTACTAACTAATTTGTTGGGCTGGTTAATTGGTAATGAGGTCAGGTACAACCCAATAGATCGAGAGTTAGTAATGAAATTGTATGTAGGCAATTTGCCATATACCGTGCGCGACGAAGAGCTTAATGCTGCTTTTGCAGCATATGGAGAAGTAATCAGTGCAGTGGTGATCATGGATCGGGAAACAGGACGCTCCAAAGGTTTTGGTTTTGTTGAAATGTCGGATGCCGAAGGTAAGGCAGCAATGGAAGCATTGAACGAACAAGACATGGGCGGAAGGGCAATACGTGTTAGTGAAGCACGTCCAAAAGCGCCTCGCCCCAGAACAGCCTAGCCCAAAAATCACTTAATATGAATATCAGATAGTTTTTATAACTGTCTGATATCATTATTTTTTATGTATTCCCTGGTGAGTTTGACAACCACCGGGCTCAGGGCAATTAACGCAATCAGGTTTGGCAGCGCCATCAGGGCGTTGAGCGTGTCCGCGATTAACCAGATCAAATCAAGCTGTACGGTTGCACCGATCGGCAAGGCAAGCACCCAAAGCACCCTGAATGGGAAAATCGATTTGCTGCCAAACAGGTACTCGACACTTTTTTCCCCGTAATAACTCCAGCCCAACACTGTCGTAAACGCAAAAAGCACCAGCGCTACAGCGACAATCTGGCTGCCCATGGGTAACACCGTCGAAAAAGCCTCTGCCGTCATTGCTGCGCCCTGTGCTTCCCCTGTCCAGCTTCCCGTCAGCAAAATAACAAAACCGGTTAATGAACAGATAATCAGGGTATCAGTGAACGTACCGACCATGGAGAAAAAACCCTGGCGTACCGGAGAATTTGTTTGCGCCGCTGCATGGGCAATAGATCCGCTACCGAGACCGGCTTCATTGGAAAAAATACCCCGGGCAACGCCCATCCGTATCGCGACCCATACCGCCGCGCCGGCAAAGCCACCTGTGGCGGCTGTCCCCGTAAATGCAGAAGTCACTACAAGTTCAAAGGCCGCGGGAACCTGGGTAATATTCGCTGCGATGATGATAATGGCGCTAAGAAAATACAGAATCGCCATCGTGGGCACCAGCGCAGCAGCCACGTTGGAAATACGTTTGATTCCTCCCAGCAGAACGGCGGCGACAAGTACGGCAAGAACGATGGCTGTCACCACCTCTGGAACACGGAAACTTGCATGCAAGGCATCGGCAACAGAGTTCGACTGCACCGTGTTACCAATACCAAAGGCGGCCACACTGGCAAACACTGCATAAGCCGTGGCAAGCCATTTCCAGTTGGGCCCCATGCCGTTTTTGATGAAATACATGGGACCACCACAAATATTGCCCCGGTCATCTTTTTCGCGAAAATTTACAGCCAGTACTGTTTCTGAATATTTCGTTGCCAGGCCAATCAGGGCCGTTACCCACATCCAAAAAAGTGCACCAGGACCACCAATACCAATGGCAGTAGCGACTCCGGCAATATTACCGGTACCTACCGTGGCAGACATGGAGGTCATCAACGCCTTGAAGGGCGCTATATCGCCCTCTTCGCCCGTTTTGCCACTTTTTAGCAACAACCCAAAGGCATAGCCTATTCGACGCAAAGACAAGCCCTGGAGGCGAATATTTAAATAAATGCCTGTACCAAACAGCAGGATCAGCATGGGCACGCCCCAGACGATCGAATTAAGCTGCGAAAGAAAGTCTGTCATTGTTGTCGATTTTGTTGATATTCGTTGGACTGGGCCATCAAACCAAAAATGCCGCCCGTGTGAACAAAAAGTATGTTTTTGCCGGCCAGATTGCCGTTATCTATTTCCGCCAACATGCCAAAAAAGGCCTTACCCGTATAAACCGGATCAAGCAACATACCTTCTGTTCTGGCGACCAGCTCTATACATTCAAAGATCTCGCGCCCTGCCTTTGCATATCCGGGGCCTATATAACGATCACAAACGTTGACGTTTAAACGCTCTGTATCCAGGGGGTGCTTGTAAAGCGTCGACCAGGCCTGTAAATCCTCAAGAACCTTTTTATGGAAATACGCTTCATCGTCACAGACAGCCATGCCGGTGACGGTCGTTTCCGGCATATAAATGCTCGCGCCTAATGTCAGCCCCGCCTGGGTACCACCGGAGCCGGTTGCCGTCACAATGTGATCAAAGGATACCTCTCGCTGATTGGCAATCTCTTCTGCCGCCGCAGCGTAACCCCATACGCCAGTAGCATCGCTGGCACCAGTGGGAATAAAGTAAGGAGTCATTCCCCGGGATTTATAATCCGAGATAACCTCGGAAAGAATAAAATCAAAACGTGAGTTGTAGTACCTGGGAGCGAAATAATTGATGGTTGCGCCCGCCACCTGGTCAAGCATCAGATTGCCCTGATGCTCCCGGGGCTCTTCACCCCGTAACAGCAGATGAACCTTAAAGCCAAGCTGGGCGCCAAGAATCGCTGTCGCCCGACAGTGGTTGGATTGCACGCCACCACAGGTAATGAGCACGTCTGCCCCCTTCTGCCTCGCCCTGGCCAGGGTAAATTCCAGTTTGCGAATCTTGTTACCGCTGGTTGCTGATCCGGTCAGATCGTCCCGCTTGATCCAAAGACGGCAATCCAGCTTTTCTGAAAGCTTGTCCAGAGGCTGTATGGGTGTTGGCGTATTGGCCAGCGTTATCCGTTCAGGAAATTCGAGTCGCACGGGCTGCATAAGGACTTGAGCTAGATATAAACGAGAATGACATGGGTACAGGCATTATTGTTGTCCCAAGCATCATGCGCAGACCGGATTGCATATGCAACGATTACCTACAAAAAAGGCCCATATTGTGGGCCTTTTTTGTTTCCTGAAGATCTGTCCAGCTCTGCTAGCCAATGCCCTTCATGGTTCCCTTGGGAAGTACTGCATGAACAGCGACTCGCTGGAATTTCAGCTCTACAGAACCCGTATCCAGGGTGATGTAATTGTCATTAAGTGCCGTGATTTTTCCAATCATGCCACTGGTCAGTACCACCTCATCACCTTTATTCAGGCTGTTTATTAATTCCTGATGTTCCTTTTGACGCTTTCGCTGAGGGCGAATCAACATGAAATACATGATGATAAACAAGCCGCCAAACATAAGCAGGGAAATCATGGGATTGCCCTGTGAAGGTGGTGAAGACTGAGCCTGGGCGGCGGGAACAATAAGATCTAACACGGTTATCTCCTGTGAGTGAATTCAGTATGGACAACACAACTTGTGCGGCCAAATTTGCTGCGAAGGATACCTGCAATTGGCTTAGGCATAAACTTTTTCAGGCGTTATTCTGCAAGTAGTTCGTCCAAAGTGGCCAGCAAATCTTCATGGTGGGTTTTGGTCTTGAATTTGTCCATTACGCCCAGCAGCTTGCCATCCTTGCCGATAATGAAGGTAGTGCGAATCAACCCCATAAATTCCTTACCCATAAATTTCTTCATGCCCCAAACGCCATATTTTGCGGCCACGGCATGATCTTCATCAGACAACAATGTGAAATTCAGTGATTCCTTTTCAATAAATTTGGGAAGTCGCTTTACCGCATCGGGACTTACTCCCAGAACCACCGTATCCCTGGCTTCCAGCTCGGCCTTGCTATCACGAATACCACAAGCCTGTGACGTACATCCCGGTGTTAAGGCCTTGGGATAAAAATAAACCACGACATTTTTGCCTTTCAAGGCAGACAGCTTTAACGGATTTCCATCCTGGTCCGGCAATTCAAAATCGGGGGCTGGCTGCCCCACTTCGGGATAACTCATTAGCAAACTCCAAATGACTCACTCAAAATTTAGACAAAAAAAGGGTGTTGATCGAAACCAACACCCTTTTTACGCCAGGTTTAGGGAAGCAGATGCGCAACCGCGTCGCGTTCTTCCTTAAGTTCCTGCTCTGTGGCTTCCATTTTGGCTCGGGAAAACTCGTTTACCTCGAGCCCCTGAACGATTTCCCACTGCCCGTCTTTACAGACACAGGGGAAAGAATACATCAGCCCTGCTTCAATACCATAAGAGCCATCCGAGTAGATACCCATGCTGACATAGTCACCCTCAGCAGAGCCAAGTACCCAGTCGCGCATGTGATCAACTGCGGCATTGGCTGCCGATGCGGCAGAGGACAAGCCTCGGGCCTTGATAATGGCCGCGCCGCGCTGCTGGACGGTAGGGATAAAGTCATTTTCATACCAGTCCTGATCCACCAGATCCATCGCGGGAGTGCCTGAAACGGTGGCGTGATGCAGGTCCGGGAACTGGGTAGCGGAGTGGTTACCCCAGACAATCATATGTTTCACATCGGTATTGTGCTTGCCTGTTTTGGCAGCCAGCTGGCTGAGCGAGCGATTGTGGTCCAGACGCATCATGGCGGTAAAGTTGCGCGGATCAATGTCTGGCGCGTTGCGCTGGGCAATCAGGGCATTGGTATTGGCAGGGTTGCCAACAACCAGTACCTTGATATCGCGGCTGGCGTGGTCATTAATGGCTTTACCCTGGGTTGAGAAAATCGCTGCGTTGGCTTCCAGCAGATCTTTACGCTCCATACCCGGGCCGCGGGGACGTGCGCCAACCAGCAGTGCGTAATCCGCATCTTTAAAGGCCACGTTGGGATCATCTGTTTGCACCATGCCGGCCAGTAGCGGGAAAGCACAGTCTTCAAGCTCCATCGCCACACCATTAAGGGCATCCAGTGCAGGTGTAATTTCCAGCATTTGCAGAATAACGGGTTGATCCGGGCCAAGCATTTGGCCAGAGGCGATACGAATAAGCAGGGAGTAGCTAATTTGGCCGGCGGCGCCGGTAACCGTGACTCGAACTGGGTCTTTCACAAAAAAATCTCCGGTGAATTAGGGATTGTAACTGGACGCAGTCGACGTTCATCGCCGCTTTTTTATTGGCGCCCTCTTTAGCGGTGGCACATTATAGGTAAAAAGGACTTTTTGTAACACCGAACAAAAACCCAATGCGGCTATATCCTATATTGACAGCCATTATGAGGCTCCCTAGAATGCGCGCTCTTTTCCGGGGCTATAGCTCAGCTGGGAGAGCGCAACACTGGCAGTGTTGAGGTCAGCGGTTCGATCCCGCTTAGCTCCACCAAATACAAAGCTCCACTCCGACAGGGGTGGGGCTTTTTATTTAGTTGTTAATATTTTCAGCGTGATACCCGGCCATTCGCACACAGGCTCATGGCGTTCACAACTGAGCAAGCTGTGCTTGCTCCGGGCGTTGTTCACCCCGCTTAGCTCCACCAAATCTCTCTGCTTCTGCAGAATATAATAAAGACCCGCACAGGTTGCGGGTTTTTTTATGTCCGGGGGTTTATATCTGTTTGTCCCTGCCCTTTCGAAACACCAGCCGTATAAGACAACAACTTCACATACCCGGATACATAAATACTGCCGATAACGACTCCCGGGGCAATGGTTGGAATTATCTCCGGCGTGCCTGCCAAACTGTGTATGAGATAGCTGGTCATGACTACCGAAAGGCAGCAAACGACAATCGTCAGGGCTTTCTTTTGTGTTTTGGCATAAATCCACTCGATCAGTCCGGAATAAAACAGTGTGACCATGAAACTGTAGCTACCCTGCGTCAGGCCTGCTTTAAGTCCTGCCTGCCATCCATGGGACATATTTATCCAATACCCCCAGGAGCCATAACCCAAAAAGCCACAAAGGGCTGACACCAGCGCCCGTATGCGGGCCGACTTAATCAAGTTCCGTATCATTGTTTTAGGCCGCCTTATCGTCCGCCTGGTGGAAGTCCTGATGCGCGGTTGCCCTGTACGCAAAGAAAAATGCCAGCACCGTCAATCCGGCAGCATAGAAATAGGTATCTGCACCCAGGTCGTCCCATACCAGACCAGCTAACAAGGCACCAATGACCGAACCGGCACCATAACCCAGTGAGTTAAACATGGCCTGTCCCTTTCCATGTTGGTGGTGTGGAAACAAACGCCGTATGAATTCAATCATACAGGCATGAAATGCGGCGAAACTGAACGCATGCAATGTCTGGGCAAATGTCATCAAGGCCACATTTTCCGGTACCGATCCGGTAATCACCCAGCGCAAGGCAGCCAGGGCAATACTGGCCAGCAACAGGTTACGTATCCCCACAAACTGATATAACTGCCTGATATAAACAAAAATCAATACCTCGGCTGCCACGGCCACACACCAGAACAGGCTGACCGAAATCAGGGGGTAGCCGGTATCTTTCAGCAAAATGCTGAAGAATCCGAAGTACGGGCCAAAACTGGCCATCATCAGGATAACGGCAATCAGATAACCCCATATATGTCGTTTTTTTGCAATCTGCAGAAAGCTTTCCTGGCCCAGCCCATCGGCACTAACGGGACTGTCTTCTTGTGGCGGAACCATAAGGCTGCTCCACCAAAGCATAAGCAGCACTGTGCAGATAATCCAGGGAAACGCCGAGAGAGGTACCCAGTCAAAAATGGCACCACAGATAAACACGGCGGCAATAAAACCAACGGATCCCCACAGTCGAACACGGCCATAGCTATGTGCCTGGCGGGAACCAAGGTAGTTCAGCGTCAGGACTTCAAACTGGGGCAACACCGCAGACCAGAAAAAACTGAAAATTAGCAGCACAGCGGTAAGCACCCAGACTTTGGTGCTTAGCAACATGCCCAATATGGCAACAAAGGCAAAGAAACAGCCATAACGGATAATTTTTAAACGCTCACCCGTGCTGTCGCTGATATAGCCCCAGATATTGGGCGCAATAATTCGGGTAGAGTGGAAAACGGCGCTGGTCAGGCCAATTACCAGGGCACTATGGCCAATGTACTGAACGTAGAGCGGCCAGTACGGAATCCAGGTGCCCAGGCAGGCGTAATAAAAGAGATAAAACGCCGAAAGCCGCCAGTAGGGAAAAGCCAATGAGAAACCTGTTTAGGCCTGTGGCGGAATGATTGGTGTCTCTGTTTGAGTAATACCTGTTTGCCCACGATGGCGCAAAAAATGGTCCAGCAACGTAATCGCCAGCATGGCTTCAGCAATAGGCACCGCACGTATGCCTACACAGGGGTCATGGCGTCCCTTGGTAACCACCTCAGCGGGTTCTCCATGAATATCCACGGTTTTCCCGGGCTTGGTGATACTGGATGTCGGCTTAAGTGCAACACCCACAATAATATCCTGGCCACTGGAAATGCCACCGAGAATGCCCCCGGCGTTATTACTGAGGAATCCTTTGGGGGTGATTTCATCACGATGCTCACTACCGTACTGGCTAACCGACTCAAAACCGGCACCAATTTCCACACCCTTAACGGCATTGATACTCATCATGGCCTTGGCAATGTCTGCATCCAGGCGGTCAAAAACAGGTTCACCCCAGCCAGGAGGCACGCCAGTCGCCATCACTTCAACCCGGGCACCTACCGAATCGCCCTCTTTGCGCAACCGCTCAATGGCGTCCTCAAGTTCGGGCACCAGGCCTGGATCCGGACAGAAAAACGCGTTGTTCTCAATCGCTGAAAGGTCACGCTGCCTGATCTTCAGGCTGCCCATCTGGCTCATGTAGCCGTGGATCTCAATGCCGCAAAGTTGTTTGAGTGCCTTCTTGGCGATTGCTCCTGCCGCAACCCGCATGGCTGTTTCCCGTGCCGAGGAGCGTCCCCCACCACGGTAATCGCGTATACCATACTTCTGCCTATAGCTATAATCTGCATGAGCAGGTCTGAATAAGTCCTTGATATTGCTATAATCCTTGGACTTTTGATCGGTGTTCTCAATTAGTAAGCCAATGGACGTGCCAGTTGTTTTTCCCTCAAACACACCGGCCAGGATTTTGACCTGGTCTTCTTCGCGTCGCTGGGTGGTATATTTGGATTGTCCCGGTTTGCGTCGATCAAGGTCGCGCTGAAGGTCGGCTTCAGACAGCTCAATTCCAGGGGGACAACCATCCACTACCGCGCCCAGTGCTGGCCCGTGGCTTTCGCCAAAGGTAGCGACAGAAAAAAGTAAACCGATGGAATTGCCTGACATGTTGTTCTTCTCTTGGTACCTGATCGAGTGATCGGAAAGCCGCGCATTATACGTGCAGCGGTGCTCTCAGACCAATCCGGTTTATCCGTGCGCGGCCGTTCGCTGCCTACATCTGCAAAAGTTCTTCTCGCGTTAACACACAGACACCTTCCCCGCCATTCTCAAAATCCAGCCATAAAAACGAATGTTCGGGATAAGCCGCCTCCAGATTGGGCCATGAATGCCCTACTTCCAGTACCAGGATTGCCCGTTCCGTCATAAATGCGGGAGCCTGCTCAATAATTTTTCGGGCAACATCCAGCCCATCCTCGCCCGCACCCAGTCCCATGGCGGGCTCATGCAGGTATTCTGGCGGCATGTTTGCCATCTCCTGGGCATCCACATAGGGCGGATTACAGAGAATCAGGTCAAATTTCTGGCCATTGACCGGCTCAAAGAGATCACCCTGTGCAATCGTAACGCGGTCAGCACATTCATGTTTTTCAATATTGCTCTTGGCAACAACCAGTGCAGCTGCAGACAGGTCAGCCAATACCACACTTGCCCGTGTAAGCTGCAGGGCTGAAGCAATACCAATGCAACCTGACCCGCAACAAAGATCCAGAATGCGGTCAGGATCCAGCTTTAACCAGGGCTGAAAATCCTGGCCGATCAATTCAGCGATGGGAGACCTGGGCACCAGGACATCCTTGTTTACATAAAATGGCAGACCGTAAAACCAGGCTTCATTGGTGATGTAGGGTGCAGGCATCCGCTCGTCAACACGCCTGTTTACAGCGGCAACAAAGCGTTCCTGCACTTCGGGTTCCAGGGTAGTTTTCAGGGTTTCGGATCCGGTATCCAGTGGCAAAGCCGCGCTCCAGCGCAGAAGCGCAACACTTTCATCCCAGGCATTGTCAGTGCCATGACCAAACCATAGGTCGTTTTCTTCCATGTAATGGGCGGCTTGTTCGAGCGCATCCTGATAGCTGGTGACCTGTGAAAGCTTAAATGACAAGTTGAATCCTTCTATACAAATTATATTTTTACATTCACTGGCAAGCGGCTAAGATGGCCGCCTGCGTCTGATAATACCCCATTTTCATGGAACAACATTTTAAGAAAATTATTGAAGCCATTGGCGAAGACCTTGATCGGCCCGGACTGGCAGATACCCCCAAACGAGCTGCCAAAGCCATGGAGTTTTTGACCCGGGGATATCAGCAAAGCGTCGAGGATATTGTCAACGGTGCCCTGTTTCCGTCGGATGCCAGTGAAATGGTCATCGTCAGGGACATCGAACTGTATTCCCTCTGCGAACATCACCTTCTCCCCTTTATTGGCAAGGCACATGTAGGTTATATCCCCAATGGTAAAGTCCTGGGCCTTTCCAAAGTAGCCAGAATTGTCGACCTTTTTGCCCGCCGACTGCAAATCCAGGAGTCCCTGACCGACCAGATCGCCCAGACCATCCAGGAAGTCACAGGAGCAAAAGGTGTTGGCGTTATTATTGAGGCCAGACATCTATGCATGATGATGCGTGGGGTGGAGAAGCAAAACTCACAAATGCAAACGTCTTCCATGCTGGGGTCATTTCGCAGCAACCAGACAACTCGTTCAGAGTTTTTACAACTCATCGGCAACCGGGTTTAATCAGGGATTTTCCTGCCAGAGAAGGTCAGCCACTCCCGGCAACATGTGTTCTGCTTCGATGCAGACCAGGCTGGAGGTGGGCATCCAGATATCCTCGTTGGTCAGGAAACTGACCAAATCGCTGACAAAGGGTTGATGGCTGGCCACAAGCAAATCCCCTGCATCCTCATCGATAGTGCCAAGAAAGTCATTCGGCCTGGCCCAGGGGGTGAGGTGCATGTTCTCGGTGATTTCTCCCTGGTACCCCAGAGCCTCGGCCACGATGGCGGCTGTTTGCTCCGCCCTGACCAGGGATGAACTCTGGATTTGCCTAATGGAAGCCAGCTCCGACTTGCGTGAATCAATCACCTTGCGAATATCATCCCGACCACGAGCCTTGAGCTTGCGCATGGCGTCAGGAATACCATCGCCGGCTTTGCCGTGACGCAATATAAAAAGTTTCACGGACGCAGGCTTATAACGGTGTCTATCGAACTAGTCCTCGTCCGACTCGTCGGGAAAATCGGAGAAAGGGAACGGTTTTTCATCGTCGACAAAGCAAACGTACTCAACTATCTGCTTGAGATATTCCCCTAAATTCTCGCCAAAACCAACCAGCCGACTATTGCGCTCTCCCGTGAACAAAACGATCAGGAACTGAACGACCACGACGGCCCCCAGTACCCAGCCTACCAGTGTCAGCAAAATCCAGAAAAACAGGATATAGAGGGCTCGAAGCCAGGTATCAACACTCAACAAGTTATCTCGAATACTCATAATGTTTTCCTAAACAAACAAATGACTTACGCGACCCGATAAACCACGTCCTGGGTTTGATCTCGCGCCATCAACTCTTCAACCAGCTCTTCAAGCGAGCGACCGGAGTAAAGTATTTGATGCAATCCCTGGGCTAGGGGCATATCCACACCCATTTTTTTGGCCTGCTCAATCACCACACTGACGGTATTGATACCTTCGGCTGTCTGGCCAATTTCGTCAATAGCTTCTTGCAGTGTTTTCCCCTGACCGACCAGTGCACCGACCCGAAAATTCCTGCTGAGCTCGGAGGAGCAGGTCGCGATCAAATCACCGATGCCTGACAGGCCCATAAATGTGGCCGGATTAGCACCGAGGGCCTGGGCATAGCGGCACATTTCTGCCAGCCCCCGGGTCATCATCATACTTACTGTATTGGCACCGTCCCCGCGGCCGGAGGCGACACCAGATAAAATCGCGTAGATATTCTTTAGCACACCGCCCAGTTCAACGCCGGTCACATCATCGTTGGAGTAAATACGGAAAGACCGCGACGCCATGATTTTTTGTGCCAGCTTGCATACTTCGGGGTCCCTGCTTGCCACGACCGTTCCCGTGAGATGACCCTCGGCAATCTCTACGGCCAGATTGGGACCGCTTATTACCCCGATCGCATGACCTGGCAATTCCTCGGCAATGACCTCTGACATCAACTCCCCGGTCCCGGGCTCAATGCCCTTGGTGGCGCTGAGAATGACTGCATCCGTATGAATCAGCTTCTTGATCTCTTTGGCAACTTCACGCACAGCGTTGCCGGGAACAGCGATCATTACGATGTCTGCATCCTTGACCACTTCCGCCAGATTCGAGCTGATGTTCATATCATCGGGAAGTTTAAATTCAGGAAGGTATTTACTGTTGATGCGACTGACACGCACAGCTTCGGCATCTTCCGGGTCGCGAACCCAAAGGGTGCAGGGATAACCATTATTGGAAACAATGCTGGCCAGGACAGTACCGAAACTGCCCCCACCCAGGACGGTTGTTTTGAGCGACTTGGCGCTTAGTGACTCTGAATCCATCAGTTCATTATACGTAGGCAATGGGCTCTGTCAGCGCATTATTTTCATGATAGGCAAATCTGCAGACCCAAAATACCTTGGGCCTGCAGGAATCATTAGCTAAACAGCAGCTTGTTGACTCGCTGGACATAGCTGACGGGGTCGTCGAGTTGCTCGCCAACAGAGAGTTTTGCCTGGTCAAAAAGGATCTCGGTCAAATCACCGAAAACGCCTTCTTCCGAGGTTTTCTCAACCCGCTCGACCAGGGGATGCGACAGATTCAGTTCAAGAATTGGTACGGCTTCCGGGACCGGCTGGCCTGCCGCTTCCATAATACGGCGCATTTGCAGTCCCATATCCTGGTCACCAATGACCAGACAGGCTGGTGAATCCACCAAACGATGAGACTCACGAACATCAGACACGCGATCACCGAGATAGGTTTTAATTTTCTCGATCAGGGCATTGTCTTCTTTTTTCTCGTCTTCGCTTTTCTCGCTCTTTTCGCCTTTATCCAGGTCTGGCAATTCACCGCGCGCTACATCCTGGAACTGCTTTCCCTTGTATTCCGTCATGTTGCTCATCAGCCATTCATCGATACGGTCTGTAAGCAACAGGACTTCATAGCCGCGAGACTTGAAAGCCTCCAAGAGCGGCGATTTACGCACGACTGTGCTGGACTCGCCAATAATGTAGTAAATTTTGTCCTGCCCCTCTTTCATGCGCTCAATATATTGATCAAGCGACTGATCCTGGACGTTGGACTCGCTGTTGGTCGTCGCAAACCGCAGCAGCTCAGCCACTTTTTCCTGATTGGCAGGATCTTCCACTGGCCCTTCTTTCAGGACTGCGCCAAAGGCATTCCAGAACTCCTGGTATTTCTCCGCGTCCTTTTTCGCAATTTTTGACAACATATCGAGTACCCGCTTGGTAAGTGCGGACTTGATGGAGTCTACCTGGGGCGAATGCTGCAAAATCTCACGCGAGACGTTGAGCGGCAAATCACTGGAGTCCACAACACCTTTTACAAAACGCAGGTAGAGGGGCAGGAACTGCTCGGCGTCATCAAGAATAAAGGTTCGGCGCACATACAGCTTCAGGCCCTTGGGGGATTCACGGTTGTACAGATCAAACAATGGCTTTTTGGGCAGATACAGAAGGCTGATGTAATCCAGCTTGCCTTCGACCCGGTTGTGACTCCAGGTCAATGGTTCTTCAAAGTCATGGGAAATATGTCGGTAGAACTCTTTGTAATCCTCGTCTTTTAACTCAGAACGGGATTTGGTCCACAGTGCCTTTACCGAGTTAACCGGTTCGTATTCCGGCGTTTCCGGTTTTTCTTCTTCGTCACCATAATAAGGTTTGACCATTTCCACAGGGATCGCAATATGGTCCGAATATTTTTTGATAATGGAGCGAATCGACCAGTCATTGCTGAATTCCTGGGCATCCTTTTTCAGATGCAGAACCACTTTGGTTCCACGCTGCTCTATTGTTTCATCACCCAGTTCGTATTCGGCTTCCCCGGATGCACACCAATAGACCCCTTCCTCCGGCTTTAACCCGGCCCGACGGGTAAACACTTCTACCTTGTCGGCCACAATAAAGGAAGAGTAAAAACCCACGCCAAACTGGCCAATCAAGGCAGAATCCTTCTTCTGGTCGCCGGTCAGATTCTCCAGAAATTTGGCCGTACCGGAACTGGCAATGGTGCCGATATTGGCAATGACCTCGTCTTTGGACATGCCAATACCGTTATCCGTAAAAGTTATTGTCTTGGCGTCACTATCGACATCCACACGAATCTTCAGATCCGTATCACCTTCGTAGAGGTCGTCCTTGTCCAGTGCCTCAAAGCGCAGCTTGTCACAGGCATCAGATGCGTTGGAAACCAGTTCTCGAACAAAAATCTCCCTGTTGCTGTAGAGGGAGTGCGTCATCAAATGCAGTAGCTGCTTGGCTTCTGCCTGAAATACATGGGTTTCGGTTTTGGTCGTCATCGTTTTGCTTTTCTGGTATTTGGTTATTTGTTGAAAGAGTATTAAAGAGTTATCGCATAACTGACCTGTAAATGGGCTTTGCCTGGAGAATTTCAAGGTCTGATTTCAGTACGATTTAATTTGCAGTTTGAGTAAATCATGCCGAAAATTACTGTATGCATATACAGTCTTTTTCGAATACATTTCAACCGGTCAACGAGCTTCGATGGTTATTTTTTGACCTCAACAGTTACTTTGCCAGCGTGGAGCAGCAGGAACATCCGGAGTTGCGCGGCAGACCGGTCGCCGTTGTCCCCATGATGACTGACAGCACCTGCGCCATTGCTGCCAGCTATGAAGCCAAGGCTTACGGCATCAAAACCGGCACCAAAATTTACGAGGCAAAGAAGCTTTGCCCAAATCTGGTTTGCGTGCTGGCCAAACACGACCTCTATGTGCAGTACCACAACCGAATCATGGCCGAACTGGAGCAACACACTCCGGTGACGAAAATCTGGTCAATCGATGAAGCTGCCTGCCAACTGTTTAACAATGATCGGCCACCTCACAAGGCCTATGAGCTTGCTGTTCGCATCAAGGAAGGGTTTCGGCGCAATATTGGCGAGGTCGTCACCTGCTCTATCGGCATTGCTCCCAATGCCTATCTAGCCAAGGTAGCCACTGAAATGGAAAAGCCCAACGGTCTGGTCATTCTGGAACCCGGAAAATATGCCGAACGGTTGTTTGCTCTCGAGCTGATGGATCTTCCAGGAATTAATCGCGGCATGATGCGACGCCTGGATATGGCGGGCATTCACAGTATTCGACAATTCTGGCACCTCCCTCCCAAACGGGCCCGAGCCATCTGGGGCAGCGTAGGCGGCGAAAAACTCTGGTACCGGTTACATGGTTATGAGATTCCTGAGCTGGCAACCCAGCGACGTATGGTTGGCCACAGCCGGGTGCTTGACCCCAATTTACGCTCACCGGAAAAAGCCTATGCCATTAGCCGTCAGCTCACATTAAAGGCCGCCAGCCGTTTGCGACGCTATCAACTTTGTGGACAGTGTTTCTCCCTGTCGGTGCGCAGTGTTCATCACCAGCGCTGGGGGGCTGAACAGTCACTGGCACCAACACAGGACAACCTGGCCTTTATTCGGGCTCTCGGGAACCTGTGGCAATCCATGCTCATTAACTTGCAGGAAACCCCCTTAAAATCCGTCTCCGTGGCGATTTACGACCTCTGCGAGCCGGGACAGCTTACCCTGGACCTGTTTGCTGAGCCGGCAGATAAGGCCAGGGGAGACAAAATCACGATAGCCATGGACCGCATTAACCAAAAATTTGGTGCCGGAACCGTGCAGGTAGGTTGCAACCAGGTAACAGCCGCAGGTTACGTGGGAACCAAAATTGCGTTTTGCCGGATTCCGGAAGAGGAAGAATTCAGGGAATGATGGCAACCGGATTCTGGAATATTCCGACAATGGGATTCTATCGGGATTAAATAGCGTATCGGTATTATTTCCAGACAGTAATATCTGCCGGCTTCGATAGTCGCAAATAGGCTGCTAGGGTATCGAAAAGATAATCCGCAATATTCTGGAAACTACAATATGAGCAACAACAATAGCTACACGCCACCCCGCATCTGGAAACCAGATGAAGAAAGCGGCGGCCGATTTTCCGGCATTAATCGCCCGGAAGCCGGCGCTAGGTATAAAGAAGAGTTGCCATTAGGCAAACATCCGTTCCAGCTTTATTCGCTGGCGACACCCAACGGTGTAAAGGTGACCGTGCTGTTCGAAGAGCTTCTGGCGCGAAATCACATAGAAGCTGAATATGACGCCTGGCCTATAAACATTCTGGAAGGAGAGCAGTTCTCCACCGGGTTCACGGCCGTCAATCCC
Organism: Pseudomonadales bacterium; assembly: GCA_965222065.1. Taxonomy (GTDB): domain Bacteria; phylum Pseudomonadota; class Gammaproteobacteria; order Pseudomonadales; family GM7GCV1; genus GM7GCV1. The sequence continues at coordinate 220,107 of OZ244933.1, read as the reverse complement.
AATTCCAAAATTCCGGCGCTTATGGATAACAGCGACGCCGGGCAACCTGTTCGGATATTTGAGTCCGGGGCAATCATGCTCTACCTGGCAGAAAAATTTGACGATTTTTTACCCAAAGATACCCCCTCGCGTACGGAGACACTCAGCTGGTTGTTCTGGCAGATAGGTGCAGCCCCATTTTTGGGTGGAGGCTTTGGACATTTCTACGCTTACGCGCCAGAGCCGATGAAATACCCCATCGACCGGTTCACAATGGAAGTGAAACGCCAGCTCGACGTGCTGGACCGACGCCTGGGGCAAACGCAATACCTGACGGGTGATGAATATACCATCGCCGACATGGCCAACTGGTCCTGGTACGGCGCGCTTGTACTTGGCCTCCTCTATGAAGGAAGCGACGAATTCCTCCAAGTAGACAGTTACAAACATCTACAGCGCTGGGCGCGCGAAATTGACCAACGTCCGGCTGTCAAGCGCGGCCGTATGGTAAACCGTTTCTGGGGCGAGCCGGAAGAACAGTTACACGAGCGCCATAATGCCAGCGATTTCGAACACCACACCAGTGACAAGCAGAAAGGGACAAATAATCCTGGCGAGTATGTATGATCGCTTATCAGCTTATAGTACGCATTCAGTAGCCCCGAACTTGCCGGAATCAGACCACTCTCCGGAGTGTTTGACCGTCTAGCCAGGCACGAATATTTTCAGCCGTTTGCTGCACAGCCCCCTGACGTGCCTTTCGCGAAGCCCAGGCCGTGTGAGGTGTCAAAATCAGATTGGGAAGATCAACTGCAAGTAGTGGGTGATCATGAGGTGGCGGCTCTTGGCTTAACACATCCAGCGCAGCACCGCCCAAGGCGCCATCCAGCAAGGCATTTTTCAGTGCCACCTCATCAATCAGCTCTCCGCGCGCGGTGTTAACCAACATTGCACCGGGTTTCATGGCTGACAGGCGATCAGCGTTGATCAATGCCCGGGTCTGTTCTGTGAGAGGACAATGCAGCGTCAGAATATCTGACTGCGCCACTACCTGCTCAAAGGCGACGCGTCCCTCTCGCGGCTCGACACCAATGCGTTCACTGATTATCGTCCGCATTCCAAAGGCCTCGCCCAGACGCTGTACTTCCTGGCCTATATCACCATAGCCGACAATTCCGAGCGTAAGGTCTCCGGTTTCACGAATGGGATCATTGAGCAAGCAAAATATCTCCGAACGACTCCAGTCGCCTTCCTTTACTTGCCGGTCATAAGAAGACTCTGAACGCAGCAGCATCAGAATGAGCATCAGGGTGTGCTGAGCTACTGAGTCAGTGCTGTAGCCACGACAATTCACCACTGCCACACCATGCTCTTCGGCCGCCATCAGATCGACATTATTGGTCCCAGTTGCGGTAATACAGACCAAACGCACCCCAGGTCGGGCCTCAAAAAAATGCCGATCCAGCTTCACCTTGTTAACAATCACACACTGGGCTCCCTCTGTGCGCTCCATTAACTGGTCGCCAGGGGTTTTGCCATACAACGTCAACGACGCCACCGCGTTTTCAAGCACGCCCATATCGAGCTCATCGGGCTTTACCGTGTCGGTATCGAGAAATACTGCCGCCAGACTGCTTTGTTCGCTCATGCTAAAGATCTCAACTCAAATTCACTCGCACAATAATACCGAGGCGCCTTCGCGCAAACCAGGAGCGCCCCAACGGGGGCCGCGAGCTCTCCTTTTTTGTGCATTATCGAACCCTATGCATTGTGATAGGGTTGATCATCCTCGATGTAATAGCGGATGTTGTCCTCAAAGCTGTCGTCGGAGACAAGCCCAAGCGCGCGCGCTTTTTTCGTTTCGATTTCGAACTGCCAACCTTTTGCAATTTCCCAAACTTCCGGTTGAGGATCATATGTGATCAACTTGGCAGGCTCTGGACCAACCACCGCCGTCATCGCATCGATCATTTCCCCGATAGTCAGATTCTGTCCAGGCATGGTCATACACCTGTTGGACCCAAAATCCTCGGCGGGCACTTCTGCAACCCTAACCAGGTTCTCAATGCATATGCGCGGGCTCAGATAGAAGTGCGGGAAGTCGCGTGATACGGGACAGTTCGCGGTTTGACCGTTCAAAGGTTCGCGAAAAATCGAAGACATAAAACCTGATGCTGCTCGGTTCGGCTTGCCCGGGCGCACGGAAATAGTCGGCAGACGTACGCCCCGCCCATCAATCAAACCGCGGCGTGAAAAGTCATTGACGAGCAATTCACCAATTGCTTTTTGCGCACCATAGGACGTTTGCGGGTTTGGAATTGTCGTGTCTGAGATGACATTCATTTCGTCGCCACCAAAGACCGCAATGGATGATGTAAAGACAACCACCGGCGCATGAGGCAGAGCACGACACCGCTGTAAGACATTCATCGTGCCGCTCATGTTGATTTCATAGCCGAGATCGAGATCGACCTCTGCCTGCCCTGAAACAATTGCCGCAAGAAGATAAATCACATCAACATCAGAGCCGATCAGCGCGTCCACATCCGCTGGGTTAGAAATATCACAGGTCGCGGTTTCAACGGCAAATGGGGCGTCAATACCTGCAGGATCGACCACATCGGCCAAGACCAAAGTCTCGATCTTTTGCCCGCGCAGTGTGCCGCCTTTTGCAAGCCGCCGTGCCAATTTTTGCCCGACGAACCCGCCGCCGCCAATTATGAGCACCTTCATAGTGTCCTCCTAATTTTTTCTTAAAGCAGGCTGAGCGCAGCCAATTTGCGCATCAGCGCGGATGTTCCAATCGTCCATTCAGGACACTGGGTGGACAAACGTACGGTGTTGCGAAGCGATCCAAGATTTTCTTCGCTGATGGTCACCACGTCACCCAATTTATGTGTGAACCCTTATCCCGGTGCGTCACGATCCTGAACAGGGGGGGGCAAAGAGTGTGCCAAGAAACAAAAGAAGCCGTCCGAGGTATAGGAAGTATAAACCATCTTTTCATTGAACAACCATCCCGCCTACCCCGAACCACCCCCCTTTCACGGCCAGACATAGTCAAATTTCATCTGCTGTAGTGGCTTGGTAGTCGAAACCGGCCGGATTCCGGCCTTGTGACCCTCTCAAACCAAAACTCGAAAAACGGGGTTAGGGAAATTCGGAGATTTCGCAGGGATTCTTATGTCTCTGAACGAGGTTTACGAATTTCAAATACGAAAAAGCCCCGCATTTGCGGGGCTCTTCAGTGACGGTGAGGTCGGGAGTGGCTCAAATCGCCCTGTGGCGATTTTTGGGTCTTCGACCCAACGGCAAAGCCGTTGCCCAAAACGCATGCGTTTTGTCGAAGCCTCTGTTCGGGCTCGAGATCCGACCGAAACGCAGATACAAAAAACCCCGCACAAGGCGGGGTTTTTTGTATCTGGCGGTGAGGGAGGGATTCGAACCCTCGATACCGGATTAGGGTATACTCCCTTAGCAGGGGAGCGCCTTCAGCCACTCGGCCACCTCACCAACGGGGCGGCATCATACCACAAGAAAACGGCTTTAAAAGGCTTGAAATCCGGTCGATTTCGGCCTAGTTAGATACCCGGTTTGATGGGTTTTACATTACCGCGATTGTCGTAATCGCTTTCGCCCTCATCACTTCCGCCAGCTTCTTTCTCAAACTGGATTCGCTGATAAATTTCTTCGCGATGAACTGAAACATCTTTTGGTGCATTTACCCCAAGGCGCACCTGATTTCCTTTCACGCCAAGGACAGTGATATTGATGTTGTCACCAATAACAACTGTTTCTCCAATACGGCGAGTTAAAATGAGCATATTTGTTCCTCTCTCTGCTTTACATCGTTCCTTTTTGGGCTTTCTCGGCTTCCCTAGTCAGGAACCTTGTATTTTAGAGCATTAGTGTCAATTTTGTTAAACAAAAAGAAAAATTTAATCTAACTATAATGTCTCTTCTTCGACATCCCGGTCCAAACCGAACGCCGAATGGATACCACGTACTGCGAGTTCAAGGTATTTTTCTTCAATGATCACGGTAATCTTGATTTCAGAGGTGGTGATCATTTGGATATTAATGCCATCTGAAGCAAGAGCCTCAAACATTTTGGCCGCTACGCCTGCGTGAGATCGCATGCCTACACCGACCAATGATACTTTTACGATCTTGTCATCGGTTTCGATCCCCGAAAAACCGATTTCTTCCCTGATCCCCTCCAACAGAGACACTGTTTTTTTAAGATCGTTTCGATGAATCGTAAAACTGAAATCGTTGCTATCGTCATGAGCGGTGTTCTGGACAATAACATCCACTTCAATGTTTGCCTCGGCGACCGCTCCCAGGATTTTGGAAGCGATGCCCGGTTGATCGGGAACATTAAAGACAGAAACCTTGGCTTCATCGCGATTAAAAGCAATTCCGGAAACAATTGGGTTTTCCATTGATACGTTTTCCTCTAGCGAAATCAGTGTACCGGGGCCGTCGACAAAGCTGGACAAAACCCGCAGTGGAACCTTGTATTTACCTGCAAACTCGACAGAGCGGATCTGGAGCACCTTGGAGCCCTGACTGGCCATTTCCAGCATTTCTTCAAACGTAATCTGGTCCAGTCGACGGGCAGCGTCGCAAACCCGCGGGTCAGTTGTATAGACCCCATCCACATCGGTATAAATCTGGCATTCATCGGCCTTGAGTGCAGCGGCGACGGCAACAGCAGATGTATCAGAGCCACCCCGGCCCAACGTCGTGATATTGCCGTCCTCATCAACTCCCTGAAAGCCGGCGACGACAACAACACGGCCCGCCGCCAGATCCTCACGGATATTGGCGTCTTCAATACTCTGGATCCGGGCTTTTGTATGAGTCCCGTCTGTCAGGATTTTTACCTGTCCGCCCGTGTAGGAGCGCGCATCCTGACCTCGTTGTTTCAGTGCCATGCACAGCAAGGCGATCGTTACCTGTTCGCCTGTAGATACCAGTACATCCAGTTCACGTGGGTCCGGTTCATGCTGAATCTCATTGGCAAGCGCAATCAGTCGGTTTGTCTCTCCACTCATCGCGGAAACAACGACGACGATATCCTGGCCTTCTGCCTTGAATTTGCAGATTTTGTCAGCCACGGCCTGGATGCGTTCTACACTGCCAACCGACGTACCACCAAATTTCTGAACAATCAGTGCCATTTAAGGGTTACTCACAACGAAATTAAGAGATCAGGACACCCGGAAACCTCGATCCAGGCTGTATACAAAAGGGCGCGTATTTAACACCAAATGAACATGAATTAATAGCAGGGGCAAGCCCGGAGCTGAACTGCTCCGCACTTTTACAATAAAAATTTTATTTTAGCGAATGGCGTTAAATCCCAGATTTAAATCAGCCTGAATATCTTCAATGTCTTCCAGACCAACAGAAACCCGAATCAGGTTATCGGCAATACCTGCCTCTGCCCTCTGTTCCGGACTCAATCGCCCATGCGTGGTTGTTGCCGGATGAATAATGGTGGATTTGGCATCGCCCAGGTTCGCTGTAATCGACAACAGCTCGGTGCTGTCGATCACTTTCCAGGCTTCATCCTTGTCGCCTTTTACGGTAAAGGAGAGCACACCACTGAAGCCGGACTGCTGCCTGACAGCCAAATCATGACCGGGATGAGACTCCAGTCCGGCATAAAATACCTGTTCAACAACATCCTGCTCTTGCAGCCATTTAGCCAGGGCAAGTGCATTGTCTGAATGCGCCTGCATACGCACTTTGAGCGTTTCCAGACCCTTGAGAAAAATCCAGGCATTGAAAGGGCTCATGGTGGGACCGGAGGAACGTATAAAACCGTGTATTTCCTCAACATCCTCTTTTCTACCAACAACCGCACCACCCAGTGCCCTGCCCTGCCCATCAATATATTTGGTCGCCGAGTGCAGGGACAAATCCGCACCGAGCTCCAGGGGCTTTTGCAGTATTGGTGTACAGAAACAGTTATCAACCACCAAACGCGCACCGGTAGCGTGGGCAATGTCAGCGATTGCCTGGATATCCGCCACTTCATTTAGCGGGTTGGAGGGTGTTTCCAAAAACAGAAGTCGGGTATTTTTCCGGACACCTTCTTGCCAGGCCTGTAAATCCGTCAGGGGGACAAAGGTCACCTCTACCCCGAACCGGGCAATATATTTGGTCAGCAAGACGGTCGTACTGCCAAATACATCACGCGAGCAGAGGATATGGTCTCCTGCCTGCAAGAACGCCATGCACGTTGACAGAATGGCAGCCATGCCTGAAGAGGTCGCGACGCCTGCTTCAGCTCCTTCCATCAGGGCCAGGCGTTCTTCAAAAGCACGAACCGTTGGATTGGTATAGCGGGAATAGACGTTGCCGGGCTGGCTGAGCGCCATGCGCTGCTCGGCCGTGGCCGCGTCATCAAAGACGAAGCTTGAGGTGAGTATCAGCGATTCCGAATGCTCGCCTTCGGCAGATCGATAACCGCCGGCTCGAACAGCCAGGGTATCCTGTTTCAGGCTGTTATTGTCTGGTTTGTCCTTGCTCATCGATGTTTTCTGCGCGGTTGTACTTTTCAGGGCGCGCAGACTACACGTTTAATTAACTTTGCGCGAGTTATGCAGGCCAATGACCGAGGCCTCACCACTGGATTCATGGCGCAGCTTGGCCTTGTCATTCCTTTGATCACTGATGCGTGCAAGGTACGCATCATCCACATCGCCTGTCACGTAGTCTCCGGTAAACACGGAACACTCGAATCCATCGACGTGGGGATTGCCTTCTTTCGAGGCCTCAATAAGGTCGTCCAGCTCCTGGTAGATCAGCTTGTCGACCTCGATCAGTTTGGCGACTTCCTCGGTCGTACGGCCATGGGCAATCAGTTCATCGGCGGCCGGCATATCGATCCCGTAGACATTGGGATAACGCACTGGAGGCGCTGCAGATGCCAGGTAAACCTTGTTGGCGCCTGCCTCCCGGGCCATCTGGACAATCTGGCGACTTGTGGTACCACGGACAATAGAGTCGTCGACAAGCAATACATTTCGCCCCTCAAATTCCGGCACGATGGTATTGAGCTTTTGACGAACTGATTTTTTACGTACTGCCTGGCCGGGCATAATAAAGGTTCTGCCAATGTAGCGGTTCTTCATCAGGCCTTCCCTCAGGCGCAGACCGAGGCATTCGGCCAGTGCCTGAGCGGCAACACGACTGGTGTCGGGAATAGGGATAACCACGTCAATATCGTGATCAGGCCACTCGCGCATAATCTTTTCCGCCAGTTTGTTACCCTGGCGAAGGCGGGTCTTGTACATATGGATATCATCAAGCGACGAATCCGGACGCGCCAGGTATACATGTTCAAAGATACAGGGAAACAGGCGCGGATTTTCAGCACACTGCCGGGAGAAAAAGTTGCCATCGCGGTCGATAAAAATGGCTTCGCCCGGGGCTACATCACGCATGCGCTCAAAACCCAGTACGGACAACGCGGAGGATTCGGAAGCAATCATATACTCCGTTCCACGTTTCTTTTCCCGCTTGCCCAGAACAAGTGGGCGAATACCCAGGGGATCGCGAAAACCCAACAAACCTTGCCGGGCGATCAGGCTGACACAGGCGTAGGCACCGCTGCATTTACTGTGCAGCCCCTTGACGGCTTCAAAAATGTCGTCGGGTTCCAGATCGACCTTGCCGCACTTGCCCAGTTCATGTGCCAGTACGTTTAGCAAAACCTCGGAATCTGAATCCGTATTGAGATGGCGGAGATCGCGTCTGAAAATTTTATCGCTGAGGAACTCGGAGTTTGTGAGGTTGCCGTTGTGGGCGAGGCTGATGCCATATGGGGAGTTAACGTAAAAAGGCTGGGCCAGGGCCGGGCCAGAACTGCCTGCGGTGGGATATCGACAATGGCCAATGCCGGTATTGCCAATGAGCTCATTCATATCGCCCTGGTTGAAAACATCCCTGACCAGGCCGTTGCCTTTCTTTTGGTGAAAGCGCCCTTCTGAACAGGTCACAATACCTGCGGCATCCTGACCGCGATGCTGTAAAACAGTCAGCGCATCATAGAGCTTCTGATTTACATTGCTTTTACTGTGAATCCCAACAACGCCGCACATAGAGGTTCCTCAACCCGAAATTCTGCCAGTAACCCAGTTGGCCAGGTCGGCCACCAGGGTTGTTGCCCACTCTTCAAAACCAAGAAAAAGCGGGATTGTTACCGATGCCTGCCACCAGCCTTGCTCCTCAATGGGGCTAATTGCCGGCAGAAGAATGAGGAGCGCCAGAATAATGACGCAACCTCTTAATAAACCAAAAACAGTGCCAAGTGTACGGTCTGTGCCGGAAAGTCCACTCGCATGAGCTATTTTGTGGATCAGTGTGACCAGTAATCCACCAAGAATCAATGTGAGCAAAAATATCAGAACGCCGCCTATGGAGCTTCGTATTAACGGACTCACCGACTCACCCAGAGGCAAAATTGCACCAACGGGATCTCTAAACAAATAGGCAAGGATTAATGCAGCCACCCAATTTGCGAGCGAGAAAACCTCTTTAATAAAGCCTCGAAACAGTCCTACAAGTGCTGAAACTAGTACGACCGTCAGAATAACGATATCGGCACCGGTCAAGGCATTTTCCCGCTATTTTCTGAAGGCGTAATTGTAACAAACCTGCAAGTTTTTTTGCTCGGCAATTGGAAAGAAAATACCCTTGAACAGTGATTGAGATAGCGCTGGCCAGATCCCTAGGGCGTAAATTTCATCAACATGGTGCTGATATCCAGCAGGGTATCGACTGCACGCTGATGTCTTACGGCTTCCTCTGCATTGGTGTATGGACCAATAAGGACCCGGTATAAGGTGTCCTGGTTGGATGATATGGCCCTGTGGTAGGCACGATAATCCTGCCCTATCAGCTGGTCACGAACTTCATCTGCTTTTTCAAGCGACGAAAAGCTGCCGACCTGTATAACCCAGGCGTTCGGTTCACCCTGATCAAGTACCGGGGCATCAAGTGCCTCGTCGGCATTGACCTCTTCTTCCGGGACAAAAATCTCTGCAGCACTGGTATCGGGCGAGGCAACTGGCTCGGGAGGATCAGGTAAATCCAAAGGTTCCATGGATGAGGTTTGCACCGGGATCCGGGTGTTGCGGTCGACAAATTGCTCACCCTCATAGTCCAGGAAGGCTGAATACAAAATAAACCCAAAAGAGCATACCAGAACGGCACCAAGTACCCGCTCAGCCAATCTCTTTTTATTCAAGACAGTCTCCGAAATGATCCAGGAATTCGCCGACAGTATAGAACGACCCAAAGACGACTGCAGCCGACATGTTCTCTATTAATGGCTCCATGTGCGACATTTTGCCTACCTCATGGATTTGTGTGGGTGATACGCCCAGTTCAGCCAATGCACTTCGCATCGCGTCAAGACTGGCGGCACGGGAAATTTCGGGGACAACCAGGTACCAATCACTTATGTCAGGGCACAAGGGTTCAAACATCTCCTTGAAGGGCTTGTCGCTCATGACGCCCACAATGGCGGATTTCCGCACATCCCGTGGAAGCTCTTTTTTGAGCTTGCTGGCCAAATATCGGGTTGCCTGCGGATTATGGGCAACATCAAGAATGACCGGTCTTCCCCCGAAAGTCCTTCGCTGAAAGCGACCGGGCAATTCAACCCGGGAGAGAATTTCAGCCGTTTTCGGTGTCAGATCAAAGCCCAGCAAACGGTACGCGGTTAATGCCGCAAGAATGCTATCTTCTGGTAATCGGGCACCTGAAACCCTGAGCCATTGCTCCTGGTCCGGTCTGTCCTGGACCTTGTACAGGAGAGAATCCCCTGAGGTCAGGCAATCAATCTGGTCCCCGCGCAAATAGGGAATTGCGCCAATTTTGGCAATTTTCCCCCTGACCGTACTGGGAATATCCTTGCCGGCGAAGATCGCAGGTCGGCCTGCGCGGTAGATTCCCGCTTTTTCGTAACCAATAGATTCCTCATTCGGCCCCAGCCAGTCGGTGTGGTCCAGTGCAACGCCAGTAATCATGGCAATATCGGCATCAAGTATGTTCACCGCATCCAGGCGCCCTCCCAGACCGACCTCATAGATCATGTAGTCTGGGGATTTTTTGGCAAAATAAGCCATCACTGCCAGGGTGGTGAATTCAAAATAGGTTAAGGGAGTATCGTTGCGAACCTCTTCCACTTTATTGAAGGCCGCGACCAGGTCATCATCGCTGGCAACATAGCCGTTATAGCGCGCACGTTCATTAAACTGTTGCAAATGGGGGCTGGTATAGGCACCGACGCTGGCATTCTGACGCAATAAAAGTGCTTCCAGAGCGGCCACTGCAGAGCCCTTGCCATTGGTCCCGGCAACCAGAATAATCTTGCCGCTAAAGTGGATATTGAGTCGGGCAAAGACCGACTTAACCCGGTCAAGGCCCAATTCTATTTTGCCGGGATCAAGGGACTCGAGTTTTTGTTGCCAGGCTTGCAAGCCCGATGGCAGGTTGAGCGCCATAGGAGAACCTCCCCGGGAAGGCCTTATTCGTCGATGGCCGCCCTGATGGGTGCCAGTAAACTGTCCACGGCTTTTAGTGCATCATCCAGTGAACCGGCTTTCATCACAGCATCCACAATCGCACTGCCGATCACCACGCCATCGGCAATACGGGAAACCTCACGAGCAGAATTGGCGTCCTTGATACCGAAGCCGACACAGACCGGTAATTTGGTTCGGGCACGGATATGGGCCAGTTTTTCCTCAACGCTTGTGATATCCAGGGAGGCGGCCCCGGTAACCCCTTTTAGGGAAACATAATAGAGAAAGCCACTGGCCATCTCCGCAATCGACGAGATACGGGCATCAGTGGTCGTTGGCGCAAGCAGAAAGACATTGAAAAGGCCTCTCGACTCCAATGCTTCATTGAGGGGACCTGCTTCTTCTGGCGGGATATCAACGGTTAACGCAGCGTCAGCGCCTGCGTCTTTTGCCAGATCACAAAATCGATCATAGCCCATCCATTCAATGGGGTTGGCATAACCCATGAGCAGCACAGGTGTTTCCTGGTCCTGCTGTCGGAACTCTTTGAGCAAATTAAAAATTTGGCTCAAGCCAACACGATTGGCCAGCGCTCTTTCATGGGCACGCTGAATGGTTGGGCCTTCAGCCGAAGGGTCCGAAAACGGTACACCTATTTCGATGATATTGGTTCCGGACGCAACCAGCTGATGCATCAATGGCACCGTACTTTCCAGGCTGGGATCACCCGCCACAATATAGGACACCAGCGCTTTGCGCTTTTCTGCCGCCAGCTTATCCAGTGTTGCTTGAATTCGATTCATTGCTTACAAAATTTCTTTATTACTAGTGGTGATTTATTCGAGTTATATCTGGATGCAAGGCAAGGCAAAAATGCTCGAAAAAGTGGAGTTTACACGCAGTAAATGAGCAATTTGAGCGCATTTTTAACGCAGCATTGCGCCAGATAGAACCTGATAAATTCCACTAACCGAGTATGCCGTCAATTTCGGCCACCGTATGAATATCCTTATCACCGCGCCCGGACAGGTTCACCAGAATAATCTGGTCTTTATCACGCTCCGCTGCCAGTTTTTCGGCATAGGCAACCGCATGGCTGGATTCCAGTGCCGGAATAATGCCTTCAACACGGGTTAGATGACGGAAAGCATCAAGGGCTTCATCATCCGTAACCGAGACGTAATTAACCCTTCCCATGTCTTTTAACCAGGAATGCTCAGGGCCTACGCCCGGGTAATCCAGGCCCGCTGACACCGAGTGGGTTTCGACAATCTGCCCATTTTCGTCGGCCATCAGGTAGGTCTTGTTTCCATGCAGCACGCCCGGTTTACCGGAAGAAAGAGGCGCTGCGTGCTCACCGGTTTCGATACCGTGACCACCGGCTTCCACACCGTACATTTCCACGTCAGCATCGTTCAGAAATGGATGAAAGAGTCCGATGGCATTGGAGCCGCCACCGACGCAGGCGACAAGAGCATCAGGCAGGCGACCGGTCATTTCCTGGCATTGGACACGTGCCTCGCGGCCGATAACTGCCTGAAAATCACGTACCAGTTGGGGATAAGGATGTGGACCTGCTACCGTGCCGATGACGTAGAAGGTCGTGTCGACATTGGTCACCCAGTCGCGCAGAGCTTCATTCATTGCATCTTTCAGGGTTTTTGAGCCTGATGTGACCGGAATGACCGTCGCCCCCAGCAATTTCATTCGATAGACATTCATGGCCTGACGGCGAACGTCCTCCTCGCCCATATAAACTACACACTCAAGCCCCAAACGGGCCGCAATAGTCGCACTGGCGACTCCGTGCTGTCCTGCGCCGGTTTCAGCGATGATCCGCTTTTTGCCGGTATGCTTGGCAAGCAGGGCCTGACCAATCGTATTGTTGATCTTGTGCGCCCCGGTGTGATTCAGGTCTTCACGCTTGAGGAAAATCTGTGCACCACCGACTTTTTTGGTCAGATGCTCCGCAAAGTACAAGGGAGATGGCCGGCCAACATAGTGTGCCAGGTCGTAGTCCAGTTCGGCGCGAAAATCCTTGTCGTCCTTTAAACGATTGTAGATATCCTTAAGCTCATCGAGCGCGTGGATCAATGTTTCTGAAACATAGCGACCGCCATAGGGGCCAAAGCGGCCCAGTTCATCGGGCGCGAGATCGAAATTACTTTTTTCTGATGTTTGCATAGTTCTACGTGAGAGGTCTCTGAATGAGTTCTCTATGGGTCAAGTCTGCTATCCGCCAAGCGGACGGCATTGAGAAAGGCGCGTATTCTATCAGCATCTTTGTGCCCGGGGGCAGATTCAACACCGCCGCTAACATCCACGGCATAGGGGCGAACCAGGGCGATTGCTTCCGAAACGTTATCCGGTGTTAAACCACCGGCAAGTACTATGTACTGGGTATCGTTCGGACCCGGTTCCGGCACTTCATCCCAATCGAAACGCTCTCCGGTACCACCTGGCATGCCCTTTTTGTATGTATCCAGTAACAGACCACGCGCACTGCCGTATTCGTTCATCTTATTACGCAGTGACTGACCGTGCAGACCACCCTCTTCTGACCCCACTCGCAATGCCTTGATATATGGTTTGCCCAAACTCTCACAAAATTCGACAGGCTCATCACCATGAAACTGGATAAAATCCAGCGGCGTTGTCGCCAGAACAGACTCAATTTCCTGCTTACCGGCATTGGCAAACAATCCCATGGTGGTTACAAACGCCGGAACTTGCGCAATGATCTCAGCTGCAACTTCCGGCTCCACGTAACGTGGACTGGGCTTGTAAAAATTCAGGCCCAACGCATCGGCACCTGCATTAATGGCCATCAGGGCATCCTCAATACTGGTGATTCCGCAGATTTTTACTCGGGTACGCATCTCTGTTTATTCCAGGTAATGAGTTATTCGGCCAGAATTGCTGGCCCGGGGGGAAGCTCTGGCAATGAAAAGTGCGCAGGATACCCTACTTTGACCAAATATAGCCCATAAGGTGGTGCAGTCACCCCCGCCTGGGTGCGATCTTTTAGTTCCAGCACTCGCTCCATTTCATGGTCATCGGCTTTTCCGCGACCAACTTCAAGCAAGGTGCCAACCAGGTTGCGCACCATATGCAACAGGAAGGCATTGGCCTGTATTTCCACAATCACCAGGGAGCCACGCCTGAAGACTGCCGTGTGCTGGACGCAACGATAAGGTGTATTACTCTGGCAGCCTGCGCCGCGAAATGAGCTGAAATCCCGCTCTCCCCTGATTCTGGCCAGGGCCATGTCCATGGTTTTCTCATTAAGAGGGTCACGAATCCAGGTCATCCCCTGATGCAAAATGGCTGGCCGATAGGGGCTATTGGCAATTATGTAGCGGTAGGTTCGTGATGTGGCCGAGAAACGGGCATGAAAATCGGCGGGTACTTCCCTGGCCCATTGCAAGGCAATTGAACGATCAATACTTGAGTTAACGCCCATCAGCCAATTGTGCTCAGAGCGGTTTGCCCTGGTTTCAAAATGTACAACCTGGCCTGAGGCATGAACACCTGTGTCTGTGCGTCCTGCACATATCAAACTCACAGGCTCATTCGCTACCTGACTGAGCACATCTTCCAGTGGTTCCTGTACCGATGGGGAATGGTTTTGCCGCTGCCAACCACAATAACGACTTCCGTCGTATTCAACACCCAGGGCAATACGACGAACCCCCGGTTTTTCCGGGGGTTCAGGGGTTGCTTCTTGCTCCTGATTATTCTCAGGAAAGGAACTGTCTGTCACAACACTAATTAACCAAGCTCATCAATACGATCGGATAATTTGGCAGCTTCGGCTTTTTGCTCATCATTGCCATCAGACATAATTTCATCAATCAGTTCCCGGGCGCCTCGTACATCGCCCATTTCGATATAGGCATCGGCGAGTTCCAGTTTGGTGTTCATCTCTTCCGCAAGATCTGATTGATCATCGGCATCACCCAGGCCTTCAAGCAAATCATCATCCAGGTCGAGATCAGCGCCCAGGTCCATGTCGTCATCCTGTGAGTCAGAATCATCTTCATCCTCTGGAATTCCGGAAACCTCATCTTCCAGCCCGGACAAGAGTTCGTCCATATCCTCGGTGGTGTCTTCGTCCTCGGGCAATTCCAGATCATCATCAGATTCATCAGTTCCGGTGTCTTCAGGTTCATCGAGTTCTGGCTCTTCAGATTCTTCAGGTCCGTCCGGAGATTCTTCAGGCTCGTCCGAATCTGGTAATTCAAAATCGCCAATATCCAGGTCCAGAGAATTATCATCTTCATCTGAAGAGGCGTCGTCTTCGTCTGCTTCCTCTTCAGTATCCGGAACCTCAATGTCACCAATATCAAACTCCATCTCATTGCCGGCGGGCTCCTCTGTTTCCGGCTCCGCCTCCTGATCATCATCCGGCAAATCAATCTCGCCTATGTCAAACTCGGTGGCGTTACCCATATCGAGTTCATCGTCTTCCGTTTCGTCTGACTCTGGCAGTTCAATATCTTCGCTGTCGAACTCCATCTCATTACCTGAGAAATCCGATTCGTCATCTTCGTCTTCTTCTGGCGCATCAACGTCGCCCAAATCAAAATCCATGGAGTTTGAGTCATCATCACTGGACTCATCCTCTTCATCTTCTTCGGCATCTGGCAAGTCAATGGATTCAAAATCCATTCCATCCAAATCATCATCCGCTTCGGCCTTTTCCTCGTCCTCTTCCACTTGCTCGTCGGACTCTGGTTCCGGCTCTTCCAGCGAGTCTTCATCATCCGTTTCGTCAAAGCCTTCTGCAGATTCCAGGTCGAAGTCTTCAATGTCATCCGATGCAAACGAATCCAGATCGGCAAAGTCATCAAGATCCTCAAGGGCCGCCTCAAGATCAATGTCTTCAACTTCGTCCGAATCTTCTCCGGAAGCTACCTCGGGAGCCTCTTCGTCTTCTTCTGAATCTGGCTGATCCTGATCCTGATCCTCTTCATCGTCCGCTTCATCTGTCTCTTTATCGGCCCCGAACAGCTCATCCATGCTTTCGAAGTTGTCGTCATCATCAGACGAGTCATCTGCCTGCATAGACGCTGTTTGATCAAATGCGGTTGTTTGATGGTCGTCGTCTCCGGCCTCATCGCCCTCCTGGTCATCTTGCGAGTCGTCCGTCAGATCATCGTGTAAAAAGTCGTCCTCTTCGGCGGCCTTACGACGTTTCATCAGAAACATCATAACCAGCAGCACAACAATAACCACAGCACCTATGAAGGGTGCCAATGACATGATTCTGGAAAATAGTCCCGGCTCGGGCTCCGGGGTTGCTGCAACAGGAACCACAGGTGCAGGTTCAGGCGCAGGTTCGGTTTCAGCGGTTTCTTGTGGCTCCGAAGCTGGCTCTGGTTGCGACTGTGCTTGCTGTGACTGGGCCTCATTCTGGGCCAAACCCTGTTGAACATCCGCCAGTTCATCACTTTCAATTTCAATCAGGGATTCACTGACTTCCAGCTGCTCTTCCAGCAACGCAATTCGCTCGCGCAAATCCTCGTTTTCCAGCTCGGAACGATCCAGCTCTTCCTTCAGTGTCTCATTTTCACTGGCAAGCGCCTGGATGCTTTCGTCGCTTCCGTTACCACTTCCTGAACCCAAAGCGGCGCTGGAGGAAAGCGTCAGGCGTCCACCATTGGCTGCGGGCGCTGAGGACTGGTTACGAAAATCCGTTGCTGCCGCACTGACTGGTGTCGCTGAGGAACCCACATTTCCGCCTTGCTGCAAGGAGACAAACTCATTGTATGCCTGGCTGGCGGTACGCGTATTCGCCTGCGCATCAGTGGGAATACGAATAACATATCCCGCACGCAACGTGTTCGGGTCACCATTGGAGAACGCTTCCGGATTGAGGTCGCGTATGGCAAGCATTGCCTGGTGGCGGGTCATTTGCTGACCGGCAGAAACTCTGCCAGCAAGGCTCCACAATGTTTCCCCTGTCGCTACGCGATAGTCAGACCCTGCAGCTGCAGAGCCACCAAAGGTTTGTTGTGGCGGCACAGGTGTTGCTGGTCTGGGAGCAGCTTGTGTGGTCGTAGCTCTTGGCGCAGGTGTCGTCGCCGCAGAAGGTCTTGAAGGTGTGGTACTGGGCTGGCTTACAGGTGCCGTCTCGGTTCGTCCACTGAATACTGGCAAATCCAGAAGCAACGTATATTCCCTGAGCAACCGTCCCTGGGGCCAACGCACCTGAAGCACAAAATTTAGATAGGGTTCCTGAACCGGGGCTGTGGTGCGCAGACTGATATATGACTGCCCATTGGGCCCGGCCAGGTGCGGCTCAAACTCAATACTGGTATGAAAATACTCCCTGGTGACTCCAGCTACCTGGTAATCATTGACACTACCGATTTCAACAATGATTTCCTGTTCACTCAGGGAGCCCACATTAAGCAATTCAATTCGTGCTTCCAGAGGCTCGTTAAGCGCGGATTCCGCAGAAATACCGCCCAATCCGAGGCCAAACGTGACTTGGGCAAGCCCCAAAAACAAAAATGAACAGAGTAGTCTGAGCCAATTTTTCATCAGTTTTCCATTAAGCGCTGCAACCCCAATCAAAAAATCCTGATTACAGCAAAACCCTTGTTAAGCAATCGAAGACGTGATCCTACTCACTTTAGAACGAATAAATTCAAAAGTACATCACAAAAAAACGCTAATCGATTGTTTTTTATGGATTACCTAGAGAAATTTGCCTGTTTTTTTGGACGAGTTCAGACCTTTTGCAAAATATTCAACATTCTTCGCAATGGCTCGGCTGCACCCCAAAGGAGCTGATCCCCGACCGTGAAGGCAGACAGGTATTCCCCACCCATGTGCATTTTTCGCAGTCGACCTACGGGCACATTCATGGTGCCAGTCACATAGGCCGGAGTCAGTTTTTCCAGGGTGACGTCTCTATGATTGGGCACAACTTCTACCCAGTCATTATTTTCTGCCAGCATGGACTCAATATCGGCCATGGGAATGTCTTTGTTGAGTTTGATGGTCAACGCCTGGGAGTGACAGCGCATGGAACCAATACGGACACATACCCCGTCAATCGGCACCGGATTGTCGGCACGGCCGAGAATCTTGTTGGTTTCCACCTCGGCTTTCCATTCTTCCTTGCTTTGACCCGAATCAAGCTCAACATCAATCCAGGGCAACAAGCTGCCAGCCAGCGGGTAACCGAACTGATCCACTGGAAAATCGGCAGAGCGCATTTGATCGGCGACCTTACGATCAATATCAAGGATCGCAGACGACGGCGTGGCCAGCTCGGTCGCAACGGAATCGCGGATACTGCCCATCTGGTTGATCAATTCACGCATGTTTTGTGCACCGGCACCCGAGGCCGCCTGATAAGTCATGGCGGTAGCCCATTCAACGTGGCCGTTGCTAAACAGGCCGCCCAGCGCCATCAGCATCAGGCTGACAGTACAGTTGCCGCCAATGTAGTTTTTTACACCGGATTCAAGCCCCTGCTGGATAACATCCATATTGACCGGATCGAGCACGATAATGGCATCGTCGGCCATACGGAGTGCCGAGGCCGCATCAATCCAGTAGCCATCCCATCCGGATTCACGCAGTTTGGGAAAGACCTCTTTGGTGTAATCACCGCCCTGACAGGTCAGGATGACATCCATCTGTGCCAGTTCACTGATATCTTTGGCGTCACGCAACGGCTGGGAGCCTTTGCCCACATCCGGACCCGGTTGACCTGCCTGTGAAGTCGTAAAAAAGACAGGCTCGATATTGGCGAAATCATTTTCTTCACGCATGCGGCCCATCAGGACTGAGCCCACCATGCCACGCCAACCAACAAAACCTACAGTCATCATAATAATCTCTGCTCTCTTTTCGGAAGCGGCCTAATACTCACCGCCCAAATGAATTTAAAAAACGTCTCCAAATACTCGCGCCCGAATCCCGGCACGAACAATTACAACTCCGCGACCACCGCGTCACCCATTTCCGCGGTGCCGACTTTCGTCATGCCCGCTGTGAAAATATCGCTGGTGCGCAGGCCTTTCTCCAATACCCTGGCCACGGCAGCTTCAATTCGATCTGCCGAACTGCCAGCATCCAGGGAATACCGTAACATCATGGCAGCCGAAAGTATGGTCGCCAGGGGGTTGGCAACGCCTTTCCCGGTGATATCTGGCGCACTGCCGTGAACCGGTTCATAGAACCCCTTGTTGTTCACATCCAGTGACGCCGAAGGCAACATACCAATAGAACCGGTCAGCATGGCCGCAATGTCAGAAAGGATGTCTCCAAACAGGTTCCCGGTGACAATCACGTCAAATTGCTTGGGATTAACGACCAGTTGCATAGCGGCATTGTCGGCAAGCATATGACTAAGTTCCACATCCGGGTATTCCTTGCCCACTTCGGTCAACACTTCTTTCCAGAGCACAGTGACTTCCAGCACATTGGATTTATCAACTGAACAAAGTTTTTTATTGCGTCGACGAGCCGCCTCAAACGCCACATGGGCAATACGGCGTATCTCCGATTCGCTATACACGTCCGTATTGAAGCCCTGGCGCTCACCGTTATCCAGGGTGCGAATACCCCGGGGCTCACCGAAATAAATACCACCTGTCAGTTCGCGAACAATCAGGATATCCAGCCCGGCCACCAGTTCCGGCTTCAGCGAGGACGCATCTGCCAACTGCGGAAACGTCAATGCCGGGCGGAAATTGGCAAACAGCTCCAGGTCTGAACGTATCCCCAGCAGTCCCGCTTCCGGGCGCAGGTGCCGCTCCATTGTGCCGTCCCGCTGCTGTTCATCCCACTTTGGGCCACCGACAGCACCAAACAAAATGGCGTCAGCCCACCAGGCTTTTTCACGTGCGTCATCAGGGTATGGATGCCCGTATTTATCATAGGCACGTCCGCCCAGCATGCTTTCCTGGTACTCGATATCCAGGCCATCAAGCTCGTTTACGGCATCCAGCACCTTGCGCGCTTCGGCAACAATCTCCGGACCGATACCGTCGCCTTCCATTAACAATATTTTTCTACTCATGTTTCTCTATTTCTTTTCCAGACGCCTATAGCGAAGCCCGGTTAATAACGTTAAAAAGCCAGGGTTCTTTCTCAGCCCTTGCCTTCTCATATTCCCTGATCTTGTCAGCGCTTTGCAGTGTCAGGCCAATTTCATCAAGACCATTGAGCAAGCAGTGCTTGCGGAAATCATCAATGTCAAAGCCAAAACTCTCCCCGGAAGGCGTGGTTACTGTCTGGTTTTCCAGGTCGATGTCCAGCTCATAACCTTCCGAGGCATAGACTTCCTTAAACAACTGATCAACCACGGTTTCAGGCAACACCAGGGGTAACAACCCATTTTTAAAGCAGTTGTTGTAGAAGATATCGGCAAAACTCGGCGCAATAATTGCGCGGAAACCGAAATCATCCAGTGCCCAGGGTGCATGCTCACGACTGGAGCCACAACCAAAGTTGTCACGGGCCAGCAATACGGATGCTCCCTGGTAACGTGGCTGGTTCAGGGCAAAATCCGGATTGGGCTGTCGCTCCTCTTCGGGTTTTTCCAGCCAGCCTTCATCCAGATAGCGTATGGCATCAAATGCATAGCGGCCAAAGCCTGTTCGCTGGATGCTTTTCAGGTACTGCTTGGGAATAATGATGTCGGTATCAATGTTGGCACGGTCCACCGGGCCGACAATTCCCTTGTGCCGGGTAAAGGCTCTCACGAGTTGCCTCCTGGCGCGTTATCGCGCTGCTCATTTAAGTATTCACGAATATCAACAAAATGTCCGGCGATTCCTGCCGCAGCCGCCATTTGTGGGCTGACCAGATGAGTACGACCACCCGATCCCTGACGCCCCTCAAAATTACGATTGGACGTCGAGGCACAGCGCTCACCCGGCTCCAGCTTGTCGGCATTCATCGCCAGACACATGGAGCAGCCCGGCTCTCGCCATTCAAAACCGGCATCAATAAAAATTTCATGCAACCCCTCGGCTTCGGCCTGCTGTTTCACCAGCCCCGAACCAGGTACAACCATCGCCAATTTGACGGAATCTGCCTTTTTGCGGCCTTTTACGATGCCCGCCGCTGCTCGTATATCTTCAATACGCGAGTTGGTACAGGAGCCAATAAACACTTTGTCGATCGCAATATCGGTAATTGGCGTGCCCGACTGCAGCCCCATATACTTCAATGCAGACTGTATGCCAGATTTTTCAGTATCGTTCTTGCCGTCTTCTATGGCAGGCACTACACCGCCCACAGGTAAGACCATTTCCGGCGAAGTTCCCCAGCTCACCTGCGGCTGGATGGCGGCGCCATCCATTTCAACCACAACATCAAATTCGGCGCCCTCATCGGAGTGCAATGTTTGCCAGTATTCAACCGCCCTGTTCCAGTTATCTCCCTTGGGAGCAAAGGCACGGCCTTTCACATAGTCAATGGTCTTGTCATCTACAGCCACCATGCCCACGCGAGCACCTGCCTCGATAGACATATTGCAGACACTCATTCGGCCTTCCATGGACATATCGCGAAACACCTGGCCACCAAACTCGATTGCGCAGCCTGTTCCACCCGCGGTGCCAATTTTTCCAATGATCGCCAGTACAACATCCTTTGGCGTTACGCCGGGGCCCAACTGGCCATCGACGCGAACCAGCATGTTTTTCATTTTCTTGGTCACCAGCGTCTGGGTGGCCAGTACATGTTCGACTTCAGAAGTGCCTATACCTGAGGCATAGCAGCCCAGAGCGCCATTGGTGGACGTATGCGAGTCGCCACAGACAACTGTCATCCCGGGCAACACGGCACCGGATTCAGGTCCAACCACATGCACAATACCCTGGCGAGGGTCAGCCAACTGGTATTCAGTCAGGCCAAAGTAATCACAGTTGTCGTCCAGCGCACGCAGCTGAATTCGGGATTGCGGATCGACCAGCGCATCATAGCCACCCGCACGTTCTTCTTTCACGGTGGATACGTTGTGGTCCGGTGTCGCCAGCACTGAATCAACCCGCCAGGGTTTTCGGCCAGCCATACGCAGACCTTCAAACGCCTGGGGCGACGTCACTTCGTGAACTATGTGGCGATCAATGTAGATCAGCGCCGATCCATCATCGCGGGATTCCACAACGTGGGCATCCCATAATTTGTCATACAGGGTCTTGGCCATTTGCAACACTCTTTATCACTGGTGTGGCGCACTTACGTTGCGCTTGTCTAATTGGATGCTGCGCATTGTACGCGCAGGTTAAAATAAGATAAATTTATATATTAAATATATTGGATTCCAAATAGTTATGGATACGCAGGATTTAAAAGTTTTTGTTGCCGCCGCTGAACTGGGTAGCTTTTCGGAAGCTGCCGAACGTATCCACTTGTCACAGCCAGCGGTGAGCAAGCGTATTGCCAATCTGGAGACGCAACTGGATGCCAGACTGTTTGACCGTCTATCAAGACAGGTATTTTTGACAGAAGCAGGCCAGGTATTTTTACCCAAGGCTCGCTCCATCCTTAATGACCTGGAAAGTACGCGTCAGGCGCTACATTCCCTGCGGGGAGAAATCAGTGGAAAGCTATCCATTGCCATTAGCCACCATTTAGGCCTGCACCGTCTGCCACCTATTCTGAAAACCTACGCCGAGACTTACCCTGGTGTAGATCTGGATGTGGCCTTTAGCGACTCGGAAAGGGCTTACGAAGAAGTATTGCATGGCAGCGTGGAAGTCGCCGTTAATACACTGGCGCTTACTCCGCAACAGAAGATCACGGAAATCCAACTCTGGTCAGACCAGATGCACTTTGTCTGTACACCCGAACACCCACTGGCCAGCCTTAAACACCCTACCCTCAAGGATTTAAGCGAATACCGTTGTCTGATTCCCGACACCACCACGTTCACAGGACGTCTGCTGCTGGAGGCATTTAATCGCGAGGGGCTGACCTTAAAACCACTAATGAGTACCAATTTTCTGCAAACCCTGGGCAAGATGACCGAAATCGGCCTGGGCTGGAGCATGCTTCCTGAAACCCTTATCGACACCGACAAGCTCTACCGGATTCCCATTGAACTGCCGCTGCAACGGCGACTTGGGATTATCCACCACGCCGAGCGGACGCTGTCTTCGGCGGCCATGGCGTTTATTGAGATTTGCAAAAAGGAAGTCGCCAATTAGCTATTTTTACAAATAGCGGCTTTTTGAAACCATAATGGCAAGTCATAAGGGATGTCAGGGAGAGCTATGGCAACAAATACCGACGGTTTATACCAAAAGGAATTAGTTACCCTTTGTTCAGATGTAATAGGGAAACCTTCCCGTTTTTATCTTCTGCCCAATAATCCCATTTCCTGTTTTTATTTATAAAAACAATGGATTGAAAAGCCTCCGGTTTCCATCCAGGATGTCATAGGGAAATCCCGCTTTTGCATGTTAGGTTTTCTTAGAGTCAGAAGCATGATCACTGGAATCAATCACATTACTTTTTCCGTACGGGATCTAAACTCATCAATCGAGTTCTATCGCGATTTTCTGGGAATGAAGCTACACGTTTTCTGGGACTCCGGCGCTTATCTGACAGCCGGCGATACGTGGCTTTGTTTGAGCCTAGGCGAACCTGAGCCCGCCAAGGACTATACGCATGTCGCCTTCAGTGTCAGCGAAAAAGCTCTTTTGGAGCTGCGCGCCAAACATGAAGAGATTGGGTTCGAGGAATGGAAGCAAAACACTAGTGAAGGCGAATCGCTGTACTTGCTTGACCCCAACGGCCATAGACTAGAGCTTCACTGTGGCACATTGGTAACTCGCTTGGCGGGATTGGAAAAGTCACCTTACAAGGGGCTGGTATGGTGCTGAAACGTAATAATCGGCTGCACAATAGCCACTATTCCGATGCAATGCATCTCCAAATTTACGCCTGAGTGCAGGCTTTATATGCCACCAAAGCCACAGTGAATACTAAAATTGCCAGCGCCAAAAAAGCAATTTCGCAATCTCGAATGAAAGACTTACTTCATGATTATTCGCCGGAGATAGTCAGCACGATATTCGTAGAGCTCGATACTGAAAAAAGCGATATTGATATTGTATGTGAGTATCAACATCGGGATGTATTTGCATCTGATTTCACGGACGCTTTTGGTGATAATGACTCTTTTAGCCTCAGCGTATACACCGATTGCGTTGTTGGTCATTTCAAAATGGACGGTTTTTTATTTGAATTTTATGGGTCACAAACCCCAGTCAGTCAGCAGTCCGCGTTTAGACACTACAAGATCATGCAACGTTTGGCTCATATAGGTGGTGAGCCCATCAAACAAAAAATCCGCACTCTGAAACGCAAAGGTTTAAAAACAGAACCCGCGATTTGCCAAGTATTGAGGCTTTCAGGCGAACCTTACAATGCAGTTCTTCAAATAGAGTTGTGGTCAGATTCACAACTTAGGTCTCATGTTCAGAACTGTATGTAACAAGGTCACCCAATTCGTTCCAACCAATAAAAAGTCCGGCAGCGCTAGTAACCTTCACTATTCTAATCCGGATTAAACGGCTTTACTGATTGGCAGGATGATTCTCCGCCATTTCCTGGTATTCGCGGCAAGCATCTGTCTCGAATGATTGATGGCCTCCTGTTATCTGCTCACAGCTCATTTGGTTAAGGCTGCGCAGGCACTCGGCACCTGCATCGGCAATATCCTGGTATTCGGTCTGCTGAACTTCAGTGAACTGTTCCTCCATAGACGCACACATGCCATCCATCGTTTGCATCACCATGTCACGCATGGCCTCTGGCATATCATCCGGATTTTCACCCATTTGTTGCATAGTGCACTCTTTTATCTTGGTGCAATATTTGTTCCATTCGGCCTGAAATGCGTCGGCCTGGGCGACAAAGGGCAGCATCAATACAGCTGCAATGATCATCAGTTTTTTCACATAACCCCCTGCTGTTTGTTAAACAATCCTGACAGCCTAAGCACAAAGGGGTTTGGAGACAAATAAGCGGGAGTTGAAAAGGCGACCGTGTAATATTTTCCCTGAAAATATTTACCCTTTCCTACTCAATAAGCTGTACCTGGACCTCCTGACTGAGCGGATAAACTGCTGGCCCAAACTGGTTATAGATGGCGACATCGGTGGCATCCCGACCATAGCCGATAATCACGTATCCGCCATTAAGCTCCTTCTGGGTGGCATCAAAGGTATACCAGCGCCCACCTACATAGGCTTCAAACCAGGCGTGTAGCTCCATGGGTTCCAGCTTGTGCAAATAGCCCACTACCATTCGTGCAGGAATACTGATGCTGCGACACATGGCAATGCCGATATGGGCAAAATCCCGACAAACGCCCCAGCCGCGCCTGTTTACCTCAACCGCTGAAGACGGGATATCGCTGTCTTCCGGCTCGTAGCGGATATTGTTGCGCAAGTAGTTTTCAATGGCCTTTACCTGGTCATAACCGGGCAATTCCCCTGCCGTTATCTCTGTGGTCATTTGATTAAACCGGTCAGACTCACAATACCGACTGGCCAACAAATAACCTAGTACCGAATCCGGCAAATATTCGATATCGACAAAATAGGCACCAGGCGCCGAGTCGATTTCATTGGCTACTTCCACTTCGGCTTCGGTATGTATTGAGAACGGCCCTGGCTGTGCGATCAGCCTTTGGCAGAGATTGCCGTAACCGTCGGTAAACTCATAAACAGGAATGCCAGGATTAAGCCGAAACTTTTCACTGCCTACCCATTGATGGGCCCCACTGCGCAAGCGCAACATCAAAATAAAGGGCGTAGGTACAGCAATTTCAAACGTCATGTCGCAACTGGTACGTAACCACATGTGGCGAATCCCTCCCGGGTTAAAGCGAATTGGACGCATGACGGTAAAAGCGCCTTACACCCCTAGTCTACAGGCAAGCGTAGTAATCAACCCAAAAGCCGGGCAAAAAAATGGCGCCCTGCTTAAAAGGGCGCCATTTTTATAATTGGTAAATCAATCTATTTCCGAGAGCAATAACGGGTTTATTACCAGATTTCTCACCCCATGAGCCTGACTTTCATCAAAGGGATTGCTCTCGCACCACTCACCAACTGTATTTATGTCCACTTTTGCTATTTCAGGCCGTACACTCCAGCTCACTTGAAGCGGTGACCCTTCCTCATTATAGGCGGGCCCGGTAGTTGAGCCGAGGTAATGCACAGGAGTTCCGGTGTTCTCAGGTATATTTAATGCCTGATGGTAATTTTCCACGAGGCCAATTTCGGTTAGGTCGTGGAAATCTAAAGCCGAACCATCATTTACCAGGACCATAACCTGTGCTTCGACCCTTAGCTGTGGGTTCATGGTTTCATCGCTTAAGCAGGCCCCTAAAGTGGGACCTGGCTCAACGTTGGCAGAGGAAAACACATAGTGAACTTCAATAGTATCACCTGCCATAAGACCGCCCTGCTCACTCGGGCAAATATTGTTGGAGACCGGAGTTAACTCTGAAGCTGAAAGCTGTCCGGAGTATAAATAACCTGTCTGGTTGCCTTTACCATCTCCATTTCCTGCGTATTTCGTGTATTCACCACCCTTGTGTTCGGCATTTTTATGGAAATGGATATTGCAAAGGTTCATGTCTTCAAACTCTGGCGCAAATGAAAATACACGGGGATTACTGCCAGCAGTTGAATCAATGTCACGTGGTGATTGCGGCCCAAAGCCGGCAGACACGGCATTTCTTTGGAGCGCTTCACGTTGCTCTTCGATCATTTCATCAGATACAGGCCCTGATACTCCATGATGATCAGAAAGTGCGGTTATGGGAAAAACAAAGGAAAATATATAGAAAACAATTCGAATTATGTTCATCTGGGTTCTCTGTAAGTAACGGAAACATACAGAATTACGCAACACGAATGAGAATGGTTTTCAATGTATTTATTAAATAAACTTAAAAAATGGCGTTTAACTCACATTAAACGCCATTATGAACAGTATTGAGAAATAGCTATTGCTATACAACCTGGGCTATTTCAGATCAAACCGGTCAGCCTCCATCACCTTGACCCAGACATTAACAAAGTCATTGATGAATTTTTGCTCGTTGCCGGATTCAGCGTATACCTCTGATAAAGCACGCAAGATAGAGTTGGAGCCAAACACCAGGTCCGCACGTGTACCCGTCCACTTCAACTCACCTGTTTTTCGGTCCCTGCCCTCATAGGTTTCGATATCGCCTCCGGCAGATTTCCACTCTGTGCCCATATCCAGTAAATTGACAAAGAAGTCGTTTGTGAGGGTTTCCGGCTTGTCGGTCAATACGCCATGAGTAGCCCCTCCATGGTTTGCCCCCAGAACGCGCAGGCCGCCAACCAGTACGGTCATTTCAGGCGCGGTCAGTCTCAGCAACTGGGCTTTGTCCAACAATAGTTCTTCAGCTTTCACCGCAAACTTTTCCTTCTGGTAGTTGCGGAAACCGTCGGCCAGCGGCTCAAGATAACTGTAGGAATCCACATCGGTTTGCTCGTGCGAGGCATCACCACGGCCCGGCGAGAATGGCACGGAGATGTCCATGCCAGCATTCCTGGCCGCCATTTCGATACCTACCGAACCACCCAGCACAATCAGGTCAGCAATAGAAACCGGTTTACCGAAACCGGACTGTATGTCCTGGTAAACATCCAGCACCTTGCCCAGTTCTGCAGGCTCGTTGGCTGCCCAGTCTTTCGCCGGGGCCAAACGAATGCGAGCACCGTTAGCTCCCCCACGCATGTCGGAACCGCGGAAGGTCGAAGCCGACGCCCAGGCGGTTTTCACCAATTGGCTTACGCTCAAACCAGAGTCGGCAATTTTGCCCTTCAATTCCGCCACATCACTATCGTCAAGATCCGGGCCTGCGGGAACCGGATCTTGCCAAATCAAGTCCTCCGCTGGCACTTCCGGTCCTAGGTAGCGAGTCTTGGGTCCCATATCACGGTGAGTCAACTTGAACCAGGCTCGCGCAAAGGCATCGGCAAAATCATCAGGGTTTTCATAAAAACGACGTGAGATCTTTTCGTACTCAGGATCAAACCTGAGCGACAGATCCGTGGTCAGCATGGTGGGTTTTTGCTTTTTTGAGGGGTCAAATGCGTGTGGAACATCTTCCTTCGCATCTTTCGCAACCCACTGCTTGGCCCCGGCAGGGCTTTCAGTAAGTTCCCACTCATTCTCAAAAAGATTTTTGAAGAACAGATGGCTCCATTGCGTGGGCGTCTGCGTCCAGGTCACCTCCAGGCCGCTGGTAATCGCATCACCGGCTTTCCCGGAACCATGCGTGCTTGCCCAGCCAAAACCTTGTTGTTCCAGCTCCCCCGCTTCAGGTTCAGCTCCGACCAGTGCTGCATCTCCAGCGCCATGGGTTTTGCCAAAAGTATGTCCACCGGCAATCAGGGCCACAGTCTCTTCGTCATTCATGGCCATGCGCTCGAAGGTATCACGAATATCATGTGCTGCTGCAACAGGATCCGGATTCCCATCAGGTCCCTCGGGATTAACGTAGATTAGCCCCATTTGAACCGCCGCAAGCGGATTTTCCAGATCACGTTTGCCGGAATAACGACTGGCCTTGTTATTGGGGTTGTTGCTTTCTATCAGCCATTCATCCTCGGCTCCCCAGTAGGTATCAATTTCCGGTTCCCAGGTATCTTCGCGGCCACCGGCAAAGCCGAAGGTTTTAAACCCCATGGATTCCAGTGCTACGTTACCGGCCAGAATCATCAGGTCAGCCCAGGAAATCTGTTTGCCGTATTTCTGTTTGATCGGCCATAACAGGCGACGAGCTTTATCAAGGTTGCCATTGTCTGGCCAGCTATTAAGCGGAGCAAACCGCTGTTGCCCGGTACCGCCGCCACCGCGACCGTCTTGTACCCGATAGGTTCCTGCACTGTGCCAGGCCATACGAATCATCAGGCCACCATAGTGCCCAAAATCAGCGGGCCACCAGTCCTGCGAATCTGTCATCAGGGCTTGGAGATCCTTTTTTACTGCGCCGAAATCAAGTTTTTTAAATTCTTCACGATAATCAAAGTCCCCATCCATTGGATTGGACTTTTCGGATTGCTGGCTGAGAATTTCCAGTTTTAACTGATTGGGCCACCAATCCCTGTTCTGTGTTCCCCTACCGGCACTCTGACTAAATGGGCATTTACTCTCTGACATTGGAAGGTTCTCCTGTCTAGGTTAGATGTTGTATTTCCAATACGGCAAAAGCATTTTTCACCTTTGTACGCATTGCGACCAATATAGGTTTTTCATTGCTTTAATAGCTTTTACCTAACAGTTATCGCCAATCAATTAGGCCTGTTTATAAATTGACCTATCATCTATCTTGCGGGGAAAACATCATAGTGGAAAAAAGGCCGCTAATGCCGATAAAGTGCTGCCTGCAAATACAAGCCACCCATAATCCCGAATGCAGCACAAAGCGTTTGTTTCCTATCTGTCGGCGCGGGCCTGTGTCAGCCTGACTTCCAATATGATGTCCGTCGCCATTGGCTGGCATCTCTACCAGATAACGGGCAACCCTTTTGATCTGGCCATGATTGGCCTGATGCAAATCCTTCCCATTCTGGCGCTATTTATCGTGACCGGTTGGGTCGTCGACCATGTATCCCGAAAACTGGTTCTTATATCCTGCGTCGCGGCCGAAACCCTGTTGATGAGCCTGGTTGCCCTGATCATGACGGCTGACGAAGTCCACAGGGAACTCGTATTCGGCCTGCTCTTTCTGCTGGGCTGTTCCCGCGCATTTTATCGTCCGGCCCAGGAAGCACTTTTACCCAACATTGTTGAAAAGAGCTTTTTTCCCAGAGCTGTGGCCATTACCGCAGTGGTTTACAACACGGCATCCACCGCCGGGCCGTTTATTGCCGGACTGTTCCTCGCCTGGCTTGACCTGAAAATTTACTGGTCACTGGCATTACTGAATCTGGCCTCAACCGTCATATACACGTTCCTGCCCAGGCTGGCGCACGTTCGCCCTACCGGGCGTGGACTTGAACAAGTCCTGGGTGGTATTAAATTTATCAAGCGCAGCCCGATTGTGCTGGGTTGTATCAGCCTGGATTTATTTGCTGTGTTGCTGGGCAGCGTAATGGCCCTGCTGCCGGTTTACGCCAGTGATATTTTGCATGTGGGCCCGACTGAACTCGGGCTTCTGCGCGGCATGCCGGCACTGGGCGCGGTCATGGTTGGCCTGGTTATGGCCCGCATCGGGGAGCTAAGGCATTCAGGCCAATTATTGTTTCTTTCCCTGGTAATTTTTGCCGGTTCGATTCTTGTGTTTGCCTACTCCAGCACCCTCTGGATCAGCCTGTTGGCTTTGTGGGTATACGGGGGCGTCGACACCATTAGCGTGAATGTCCGCTCTACCCTTATCCAGATAGCCACACCCAACGAATTGCGCGGACGGGTGAGCGCAGTGAATACAATCTTTATCGCAAGCTCAAACCAGTTGGGCGATTTTCGTGCCGGCTCGGTCGCCGCCCTGTTAGGGCCAATCACTACTGTCGCCATCGGCGGATTAATGGCACTGGGCGTTGCTATTGGTGGATATTACCTGTTCCCGAATATACGCAAGCTGGATAAATTGTCTGACGCTAGTGCCGACAGCAATTAATTGTCATCATGGTTTACTATTGTCAGGAAATAATTCAACTGGCCTGACGTTGATCACCCTGGAAAACACACATGAATAAACTCATTTCTACCCTGCTCGCAGGTGTTCTTTTAGCGCTTTATGGCTGTTCTGCAGAAACCGATCCACAGGCGCTAACCGAGGACAAACCTGTCCTGCCGAAAAACATCATTATGGTCGTCGGGGATGGCATGGGGCCAGGGCATACAACGGCGTATCGCTATTACGCTGACAATCCCGACACCCCGGAGGTTGAACTGACTATTTTCGATGAACTCCTCACGGGAATGTCCTCTACCTATCCGGACGACGACACGCTGGTGACAGATTCGGCCGCATCGGCCACGGCCCTGGCAACCGGGGTAAAATCCTACAACGGTGCCATTGGTATCGATCGTCAAAGGCAGCCCGTGGAAACCGTTCTGGAAAGAGCCAAGGCCGTCGGCAAGCATACGGCCATCGTGGTGACCTCGCAGATAAATCACGCCACACCGGCCAGCTATATCGCCCACAATGAATCCAGACAGAACTACGATGAAATTGCCGATAACTATTTCAGCAACCAGATGAATGGCATGCCAGTCATCGACCTGATGCTGGGTGGCGGTACGGATTACTTTATTCGGGAAGATCGCAACCTTGTTGCGGAATTCCAGGGCCTGGGCTATGAGTACATCGACAACCTCGCCAACCTGAACGACCTTGGTTCAATTCCTGCCATGGGCCTTTTTGCCCCCAGCGGATTGCCTTATGCCATTGATGACCCTGATTATGCAGATCGTCTAACCCAAATGACCAGCAAGGCACTGACCCTGCTTTCAGAAAACAACCCCGAGGGCTTTTTCCTGCTTGTGGAAGGCAGCCAGATTGACTGGTGTGCGCATGCCAATGATATTGCCTGTGACATGCGGGAAATGCAGGATTTCGCCTCGACACTTGAGTTTATAAAAGCCTTCGCTGACCAAAACGGCGATACGCTGGTTGTTGCCACAGCCGATCATAATACCGGCGGCTTTAGTATCGGTGCGGAAGACATCTACGCTTGGGAGCCCGGGATTGTGCGTCAAATTCATGCGTCAATAAG
The DNA here is from genome assembly GCA_965222065.1 of Pseudomonadales bacterium. Classification (GTDB taxonomy): domain Bacteria; phylum Pseudomonadota; class Gammaproteobacteria; order Pseudomonadales; family GM7GCV1; genus GM7GCV1. The sequence continues at coordinate 188,828 of OZ244933.1, read as the reverse complement.
CAGGTTGACCGAGGAAATGTCCGATGCCGAAAGTCTGGAAGAGATCTGGAATACTTATGTTGATTTTGAACTCACAGCTGAGGAAATAGAGCAGCTTGAAGCGGCCAGGGACGTTTCCGAAGAGGCCCTGGACTCACAGCTGCAAAACGTCACAAATCATCACACCAATAGTGGCTGGACGACTTATGGCCACACAGGTGTGGATGTTCAGGTCTTTGCCTATGGCATAGGCAGTGAACAGTTTATGGGGCACATGGACAATACCGACATCGGCAGGAAAATTATGGATCTTCTGCAATAAGGCCTTTTGGCAAACGCTTCCACCCACGGTTGTAAATGTTCTTGAATAACCTGCCCACAAAATCGGCGGGAGTACTTCTAACGTATAAGCTGCAAATTGTCTGTCCTTACCTTGAGGCGAACAAGTAAATATTGTTACTCAATATTAAGGAAAACTAAGCAAATAATTACAATTGTTTGCCTGGTAAACGCTTAACCTATTCAGCAGGAATTCACAGCCACGGAATCAATTTGAATGAAATCTTCCACGTCTATCGCCGCAATCACTGCTGCAGTTCTTTTTGGCGCTGCGATCGGCTATTTTTTTAATTCTGACCCAGGCGCCAACGGCGCTCCTGTGGCAGGAGGCCAAAACGGTGGGCCTGGCCGCAACTCTGCTACCCGGGTCGAAGTTATCGAAGTACAACCCCGTGAAATTTACAACAGTATTGAATCACTGGGCACACTGACAGCCAATGAATCCCTGACCATCAATGCCAAGGTTACCGAAACTGTCCGTAATCTTCATTTTGACGATGGAGAACTGGTGGAAGAAGGTGACATCCTGGCAGAGCTGACCAATGCCGAACAATCGGCCCAGTTGGCCGAAGCCCAGGCCAACCTGGATGAATCCGAACGTCAACTGCGTCGTTTAAATGATATAGGCAGTCAACTGGCTTCTGTCTCTGCGATTGAACAGGCCCAGGCGGCAGTATCGGCCAATCAGGCCCGACTCGATGCCATTATCGCCCGTATGGAAGACCGTTTGATCCGGGCACCCTTTGACGGGCTGCTGGGCTTTCGCATGGTGAGTCCAGGAACCCTGCTTACTTCTGGCACACCCATTACCACCCTTGATGATATTGCCCAGCTTAAACTTGATTTTTCCGTACCGGAAACCCTGCTTAGTGGAGTCAGTGTTGGTGCGTCTGTTGTCGCCTACAGTGCGGCCTTCCCAAACCGGGAATTTGAGGGCGAAGTCACGGCCATTGATTCGCGTATTGACCCGGTAACCCGAGCGGCCACAGTCAGGGCAATCATTCCCAACCCTGACCTGATACTGCGCCCGGGCATGTTGATGACGACAGAAGTCCTCACCGACCGGATAGACGAGCTGGTCATCCCGGAACAGGCACTGATCCAGAATGCGGCCGAGTCCTATGTGTTTGTTGTGGATGAGAACATGACAGCCCAACGACGAAACATTCAATTCACCCGCCGCTGGCGCGATAATATCGTTGTCGATTCCGGTCTGGAAGCAGGTGAAGAAGTCGTGACGGCTGGGGCCTTCAAGCTTCGCCCCAATGCAAAAGTGGAAATTGCGGGATACGCTTCAGACAATAATGAAGAAGACTCCGCATCGGAATCTCACCAAACTGCCTCTGCTCAAGCGGGTGAATAAACTATGTGGCTTTCTGATACTTCGGTAAAACGGCCCGTCTTCGCGACGGTGATTAGTCTGTTACTGGTGGCTTTCGGTTCGCTCGCCTACCAAAACCTTTCCACCCGGGAATATCCGGACATTACCCCCGCGCGCGTGTCTGTGTCGGCCAACTATCCGGGTGCAAGCGCGGCTGTGGTCGAGACCAAGGTTACCCAGATCCTGGAAGATGCCATTTCCGGTATTGCGGGCGTCAAGACTATCCGTTCAAGCAGCCGTGATGGACGTGGCTCAGTGAATATCGAGTTTGAACTCAATCGCGATCTGGACCTGGCAGCCAATGATGTGCGCGACAAAATCAGCCGGGTGACCGGTCGACTTCCTGACGAGATCAGGGATCTTCGCGTCGCCAAGGCGGAAAGTGATGCCCGTCCAATCGCCTACTACTCGGTGACCACAGATGAGATGAGCAGTGTTGAGATCGCGGACTACGTAGATCGTTACATTCTCGACCAACTGGCCGCTGTCCCTGGTATTTCTGAAGTTGGCATGAACGGTGGTGGCAGGCCTGCCATCCGCCTGAGCATTGACAGGCAGGCGCTTGCAGCACAAGGACTTACCGTCACCGATATTACCGATGCCCTGCGAACAGAGAACGTGGAACTGCCCGCCGGAACCATTGAAAGCAACCAGCGCCAGTTCCCTGTTCGTATTACCCGCAACTATTCGAGCCCCGAGGATTTCCGCAATCTGGTACTCCGTCGTGGCGAAGATGGACACCTGGTTCGACTGGGGGAAGTCGCCGATATCAGTATTGGCCCCACCAGCACCCAGCGTCTAAGTCTGAGCAATGGTATCTTCAACAGCACAACCATCCGCGTCTCGAAACAGTCTACGGCCAACACAGTGACCGTTCTCGAAGACCTGAATGCCACCGTGGACCGTATTCGCGCGAGCCTGCCCGATCACATGGGGATCTACTCCGGCGGTGATCCATCCCAATACATTCGCGCGGCACTGAACAACGTTTACATCACCATCGGCGCTACCATCTTCCTGGTAGGCCTGGTGATTTACCTGTTTTTATGTACCTTCCGGGCCACCTTTGTGCCCATGGTCACGGTACCCGTCTGTCTGATTTCGTCCTTTATTGCCCTTGCTGCCTTTGGTTTCAGTATTAACCTGATCACTTTGCTGGCACTGGTTCTGGCCATTGGCCTGGTCGTGGACGACGCCATCGTGGTGCTCGAGAACATCTCCCGGCGAGTCAGCCTTGGCGAACCCCCACTGCTGGCTGCTTATCGTGGTTCGAAGCAGGTGGCCTTTGCCGTGATCACGACCACACTGGTGCTGGTAGCTGTTTTTGTCCCAATCGCCTTTCTGACTGATAACGTCGGCCGGATTTTCTCCGAACTGGCGGTAACCATTGCCGCCGCCGTTATATTTTCCAGCGTGCTGGCACTGTCGCTGGCGCCCATGATGTGCTCAAAAATCCTGAGACAGAAACCCAAAGACTCCGCGTTTGCCAAAACGATGAACCGTGCTTTCGATCGGCTATCCAATAGTTATGAGCGCACGGTAACGATTATCCTGCAACAGAAATGGCTGGCGCCAACCGTCCTTGTCGGCGCCCTGGGACTTGGTTATTTCTTTGTGCAAAACATTGAACAGGAATACGCACCCAACCAGGATCAGGGCAGCATGATACTCCGCATCAAGGTGGCAGAAGGCTCTTCACTGGAAAGCCTGGAAGAAGTAATCACCAAAGTCCATGAGCCTCTCGACCGCTACATTGATGAGGGTATAATCCAGCGTACTATCATGTTTGCACCGGGTTTTGGCGGCCAGACAAACAGTGCCGTGGGTTTCATCAACCTGGTGCCTGCCAGTGAAAGAAGCATGAGCACGAATGATTTAATCAATGAGCTCATGCCCCAATGGGGCCAGCTGGTCGATGCACAAGTCTTCGCCTTTGCCCCTAATGGCCTGTCCCGCGGCGGCGGTAGCCAGCCCGTCGAGTTTGTTTTGCAGGGAAGTAATTATGAGGAATTGTCCCTCTGGCGAGACCAGCTAATGAATGCAGCCATGGACACCGGCATGTTTACCCGGTTGGACAGCGATCTCGACGAGACCCAACAACAAATACAGATTACCGTGGATAAAAACCGGGCGGCCGAGCTGGGCGTTTCGGTAACATCTGTCGGGACGACCCTCCAGGCATTGCTTAGTGAGCGCAATGTCAGCACCTACGTTCGCGACGGTGAAGAGTACGATGTGGTCATGCAGGCCCGGGACGACCAGAGGGACACGACCGAAGACTTGCAAAATCTCTATGTTCGCTCAAGCCGAAGTGGTGAGCTTATTCCTCTGTCCAACCTGGTTAGCGTACAAAATGTCGCCGGTATTGCCGAACTGAACCGTTACAACCGACTGCGTGCGGTCACCATAAGCGGCAGCCTCGCGCCCGATGTTGCACTGGGAGAAGCATTAACCTTTATGGAGAACTACGTCGACCAGAATCTGCCTGATCATGCACAGTATGATTACCGCGGCGAATCACTGGAGTACAAGGAAGCCTCGGGCAGCATGTTCTTCACGTTTGGTGTTGCCATGCTCATCCTGTTCCTGGTTATGGCCGCTCAGTTCGAAAGTTTTGTGCACCCGTTTATTATCATGTTTACTGTGCCACTGGGTATTATCGGCGCACTCCTGGGACTATATGTCACTGGCAGTACGCTGAATATCTTTAGCCAGATTGGCATACTCATGATTATCGGCATTGCTGCCAAGAACGGTATTCTCATTGTCGAATTTATCAACCAGATGCGCGACAAGGGTGTCGAATTTACCCAGGCCATCATTGAGGGTGCCAAAATCCGTCTGCGTCCTGTACTTATGACCACCCTGTCTACCGTGATGGGCAGTGTGCCTCTCATGCTGGCCTTTGGCCCGGGCTCCGAGAGCTTGAACGTACTGGGTATCGTGGTCTTTTTCGGGGTATTTTTCTCCGCCCTGTTAACCCTGTTCATTATTCCTGCCTTTTACGGAATGATGGCGAAAAACACCCAGTCTCCTGAAACCATCAAAAAAGAGCTGGAAGCACTGGAAGAACAAATTGCCTAGGATTTTCCATCAGCTGCCTGGGTAACTATTAAATACCCAGTGTGCAGCTGATGGTCGTTTTTTTGATATCCAGTGTACTTTGGCATTATCATTGTTGAGTTGTCATTAAAATAACCCGACCCTGACACAGGGATTACAACAATAAATTTTGGGTCCAACCCACTTAACTCGGAGACTTCCTATGATTGAACTCATCTCAATCCTGACACGCTGGCTTCACCTGATTTTTGGTATTGCCTGGATAGGCATGCTTTATTACTTCAACTTTGTCCAGGGCGGCTATTTCAAACAGGCCACGCCGGAAGCGCTGGCTGATGCCAAGGCCAAACTGGCGCCCAGTGCACTCTGGTGGTTTCGCTGGGGAGCCATGCTGACATTCATTACGGGTGTCATCCTTCTTGAAGCACTCTTCCGCAATAATCTGCTTAACAACTACATCATCCTGGGCGCCCTGATGGGAACCCTGATGTTTCTGAATGTATGGCTGGTGATCTGGCCCAAGCAAAAAATTGCCCTGGGGATGGTGGAAGGCGATGGCCCTGCTGCTGCAGCCAAGGCACTTCTTGCATCCCGCACTAACACGCTATTTTCCGGCCCCATGGCACTGGGCATGCTAGCTGGACCCCATGCGGGTGGCTATGGCACAGCTGTTGGCGGCCTGGATCTGTGGATTGGTGTGGCCATTATTGCGGCCCTGGAGGCCAATGCTCTGTTTGGCAAGCAGGGGCCTATGGCCAGCGTAAAAGGAGTCATCCACTGCAGCCTTGGATTAACCGCTGTTTTCATCCTGCTTATGGTGTATGTGTAATCCAGTGCCCATTAGCAAACAAAAAAAGCGCCTTCAAGGCGCTTTTTTTGTTTGGGGTTTATGTATTAAAGCGTTGTTTCGACCAGGTCCTTCAGCTCTCTCAAGGCCACAATAAAGACCGAAATATCCTGGGTGCCGGCTGATTTCAGCGAATTCACCATATTGATAAATCGTCTGGTTTTTACGGTGTTCGTTTCCTTCCAGTTCTCGATACGATCGTGCCCGGTCAAATCCGGGTAAAGGTTGTGTACTCCCAGCGTAAGCTGCCTGCCAAGAGACTCCAGATCATCCACATTGGACTCCCTGGCCAGATCCTGCCATTGACTTTCAGGCTGCCAACCAACCATCTTCTGCATGAGCCAGTCGAGTGAGAGTTCCTGCCCCAGGGCAAACCGCAGTTCAAGCAGCTCTTTCGGATTATTTTCACTGGACAAGGCGGTGTCTACCACCCCTGGCAACAGGAAGCAGGCATCAAACGAGCCCACTGTATAGGCCAAATCTTCGGGAACACCCGCCTTGATCCAGCGTCTGGGCATGGCCAGGTTTCCGCTGGGGGACTCCCGATAAAGCTCGATGACCCGGGGCATTAACAGGTCGAAACAGGGCTGCATGCGCTCAATAACCTGTTCTGGCTCTAGGTACAGGCTGCTGCGCAAAAACCAGCGACTGGCACGCCGTCCCAGTCGCATGACCTGATAAAACAGCTCATGCTGGGTTTCCGCCGAAACCCGATAGTCCAGATCTTCAATGGATTCCCAGATAGCGTGCAGACCAAACAATGCCATCACTGTCACAAATGCCCGGGCGGTTTCAACGGAGCTAGCTCCCAGCGACAGGTTTTGCCGCTGGCAATAGGAGAAGCCCATGCGGTTGACCATTCGATTGGCAAGTTGCGTGGCAATGATTTCCCTGTGCAACCGGTGTGAATTAATCGCCTCGCCATATTTGGCTTTCAAGGATTCGGGAAAAGCATCAAAAATCATGGAGGTCACAACAGAGTCATCCATCAGGCTGTCATCCATCAATTCCTGTTTGAGGACCACTTTGGCATAGGAGACCAGTATCGCGAGCTCGGGCCTTGTCCAGCTTTTACCTGCAACGTGCAGGTCCTTGAGGGTCTCTTCTTCCGGAAGAAACTCCAGGCTTCGATTGAGGTGCCCGGCTTCTTCCAGATACTGCATAAAACGCAGATAGTCGTAGTGGTTTTTTGCCTTACGACTCTCGGCCAGACTGATGGCCAGCGTTTGGCGATAATTATTGTCCAGTACCATTTCAGCCACTTCGTCGGTCATTTTTTTTAGCAGCTGGTTACGCTGTTTCCTGGTCAGGTTTTCTGCCTCAACTTCAGCATTAAGCAAAATCTTGATGTTGACCTCGTGATCAGAGCAATCGACTCCTCCCGAGTTATCGATAAAGTCGGTATTGCAAACCCCGCCCTTACGACAGAATTCCATTCGACCCAGCTGGGTCATCCCCAGGTTACCGCCCTCACCAAACACCTGGCATCTCAATTCTTCGCCATTCACACGCAATGCATCGTTTGCCCGATCACCGACATCTGCGTGACTTTCTGATGAGCTTTTTACGTAGGTCCCTATTCCGCCATTCCAAATCAGGTTGACTGGCGACTTCAGCAAAAGGTGAATCAGCTCAGTGGGAGCGCGCCTGGTCTGATCAATACCCAGCGCCTGGCTGGCTTCGGGACTAAGCTGTATGGACTTGGCCGAGCGTTTATAAATCGCTCCTCCCCTGGAAAGGCAGTCTGTGTTGTAGTCTTCCCAGCTGGACCGGGGTAGCTCAAATAACCGCTTTCGCTCCTGCCAGGAGGTCTCCGGGTCCGGATTGGGGTCGATAAAAATATGCTGGTGATTAAAGGCTGCCACCAGTTTAATCTGACGGGACAGGAGCATGGCATTGCCAAAGACATCACCTGCCATATCGCCAATGCCAATCACGGTAAAAGGCTCTTCCTGAATATTTCGCCCTTTCTCGCGGAAATGCCGTTGCACAGCGACCCAGCCACCCCGGGCGGTAATTCCCATGGCCTTGTGGTCATAACCCTGGCTGCCACCGGATGCAAAGGCATCACCCAGCCAAAAATCCCGTTTGGCCGAAAGTTCATTGGCAATATCAGAAAACGTTGCCGTTCCCTTGTCTGCGGCCACCACCAGATAGGGATCATCGTCATCGCGTCGAACCACATGTTGGGGAGGGATCACATCATCCCCTACCCTGTTGTCGACCAGATCCAGCAACCCACCAATAAACAGGCGGTAACAGGCCTCCCCTTCCTGCAAAAACGCCTCCCGCGTTTCACAGGCATGCGCATTACGCGCAACAAAGCCGCCCTTGGCGCCGGTAGGAACAATCACCGCATTTTTGACTTGTTGAGCTTTTACCAGCCCCAGGACTTCTGTTCGGAAATCTTCGAGTCGATCCGACCACCGGATACCGCCGCGGGCCACTTTACCACCGCGCAGGTGAACCCCTTCAACCCGGGGTGAATAAACATAGGTCTCATATTCGGGCCGGGGCTCCGGCGCGAAGGCCAGCTTTTTGGTGTTTACCTTGAAAACAATGGTTGCCGGATAATCATTGTCCGTACCTTCACAAAAAAAGTTGGTTCTCAATGTGGCATTGATCATCTCCAGATAGCTGCGCAACACCTGATCCTCGTTGAGGTTCTCCACCTGGTCCAGTGCCGCCTTGACTGCTTCAATCAGCTTTTCAGCCCGTTTTGCATGAGCCTCCTTCTCTGTGCGTCGAGGGTCAAAATAACAGTAAAACAGGGCCACCAGCTCGCGGCAGATCGACAGGTGTGTGCCCAGTACATGCGCAACAAAATCGAGACTGAAAGGCGACCCCAGTTGTTTAAGATAGCGGGCGTAGGCGCGCAGGAGTGCGACCGTCCGCCAGTCCAGACGCGCTGAAAATACCAGCCGGTTAAAGCTGTCACTTTCCGCATGTCCCAACCAGATAGCACGGAACGCATCATGGTATGTCTCGCGGGCGCTGGATATATCCAGCGGATGATTTTCGGGCAGGGATTGCCTCAGGGTAAAGTCATGCACCCAGATATCGTCCATATCCCTGGGCTGAAGACGGAATGGGTGCTCCACCATCACACGAGAACCCAGGTTTTCCAGCAAGGGAATGATATTGGAAAGTTCCAGGGAGCTTTCACAATGAAACAGTTTCAAACGCAACTCGTCTTCCGGAGCGCCCGGTTCATGGAACAGACACAGGCTGATTTCATTGTCCCGGGTCAGTTCGAGCATGAGATCGAGGTCATGTACCGCCTGTTGCGGCGAATATCGATCCCGGTAGGAACCGGGAAATGCATACTGGTAGGTTTGCATCAGGCGACGCCCCTGCTCGTCACCAAAATGCTCAAGACAAAACTCTGCAAACCTCTGCGACCAGTCGCGTGTCTGTTCAATGATTTCGGCTTCAAGGGATTCCCGGCTGACTTTTTTAAAAGCCTGGTTGGTAATCCGGAATACCATGTGTATTCGGGCCAGTACAGATTCCGCCAAAAACTGGGTCGCTGCCTCAAAATCATCTGAGTCCAGCGCTTGCCCCAGAATATGCTCAATTTTTCGCCTGATTTCCGCCCGTACAAATTCCCGGGGTAAATAGACAATGCAACTGACAAATTTTTCAAAACGGTCGACCCGCATAAACAGGCGAATGGTTCGCCGTTCATAGATCTTCCAGATACCCAGGATCGTATCCAGGCTTTCCTCCAAGCTGGCCTGGATCAGTTCATCCCGTGGATGGCTTTCCATAATGGCAATAAAGGTCTTGCCGTTGTGGCTGGAATCGTCCAGCTCGGAATGCTCAACCAGCCATTGCCCCTTACTGCGTAGCAAGGGAATCTGGCCGGTGCTGTAGTGATAAAGTCGTGAGGTATAAAGCCCCAGCATGCGGGTTTCGCCAATCGCCTCACCCTGCTTGTTATAACGCTTAACAATCACGTAATCGGAGTAGACATCCCTGTGAACACTGGATTTTTGCGATGCCTTGGTGAAAGCCAGACTGGGATTTTCCTGGTAAAAATGACCAAACCCGTCGCAAAGTTGATGAAGCATTTTAGGTTCCAGCGGTGCCCTGTTTTTCATCAGCCCCAACCGGGCATCACGCTCTTCCTTAATCTGGATACCGCTGGAAAGATGATTCAAGCGAAACTCGGACATGCCCAGAAACGTGAAATTGCCGTCGCGCAGCCAGCGCAGGAACTCAATTTCTTCCGGGTCAATGCCCTCTATTGCAGACAGTTCAGCGATACATTGATCGACACGCTCAATCATGGGGTCAAAATCCTTGACCACCGTATCGACATTGAGAAAGGCCTCCAGCAATCTGGCATGGATTTCATCCAGGTATTTCTGGTCGGTACCGGGATCTATTTGGATGTATCCAAGGCATTCGGGGCTTAAGCCTTTTTTCTGGCTACCGCTGACCTCGAGCAAATTACCCCGGCCATCTCGGCGAACCCATATCACATTGCTCTCAAAAAGATGAATCTGCAGATGCAGGCGGTTTAGCGCCATACGCAGGGATTCCACCAGAAAGGGCATATCTTCCTGGCAGAAATAAATCAGGCTGTGCTTGCTGGACCAGCCATCATTTTCCAGGTCGGGGTTAAAAACTTTAAGCAGTGGTTTATCCCCGGGTTTATTTTTGGCAAAGCTGTACAGTCCGTACACTGCGCCAAAATTATCCTCTTTTGCCCAGCGAAGCAGGCTTTCGTCCGGGTGGACATGTATGACCTGCTTAACAAAATTTTTAAAACTGGCTGCTTCCTCAGCGGTTAACCGCTTGTCAGCAATAGTATTTATCCATTTGACCAGTTTTTTCCTGGGACTTTGCTCTGCCATATCCCCCCCCCTCTTCAGGTTTAAAGCCAGAGAACTAATAAAAACAGACTTTATGACCAACAATGTATGCCATTCGACCTAAAGATTAAATCACCTGTCGCCGCAGCGTCTAATTCCATTGCAAAAAGCGATTGGTATACTCGGGAAGAGAAACACAAAAACCACAGGGATGAACGACATGGCCAGCTATAAACTTTATTACGCAACCAACCGCAATCATTGGCTTCACAAAGACAGTAACGGCACACAGTTTCGCCCGGATGGGTATGGCCCCGGTTTTAGTGCCAGTGGTTACGAAAACCTGCGATTTGGACAGCTTGGAATTCAGGCCCCGGCAGCGGATGTCAACCGATACCTGGAAAAATCACAAAAAGGAACTGGTCCGGGTGATGGCATTGGGCTTGCCGGCTATTTCGCCAAATGTGCAAAATCCGCCAGAATCCGGGCCTACCGTGAAAATGACAAGGGGCCAAATGACTCCAGGACGATCCTTGGCTCCAAAGCCATGTTTGAAGATCTCAAGGCGGAAATGGACAATCAATGCGACGTGCTCATTTACATTCATGGATTTAACGTCAGCTGGCACGAGGCTGCTGGTGCTGCCCTTGGCCTGCAAACCATGCTAAACGCCAAAGGCGATAAACCGGTGGTTGTGGTGCTGTTCAGTTGGCCGTCTGACAGCAAAATGATTCCCTACGCGTCCTACCGGTCCGATCGCGCGGATGCAGAGATTTCCGGAAAGCCCGTCGCCCGCGGGCTGCTGAAAATGCGTGACTTCCTGGTTGGGCTGGGCCGCGAGCGACGCAATCTTTGCCACCGGGACATTCATTTGCTTTGCCATTCCATGGGAAATTATGTGCTGCAAAATGCCCTGCAATCGATGCAAAAATTCAATGGGTGTCCGCTCCCACGGCTGTTTGAACAGGTCTTTCTCTGTGCCGCCGATGTCGACGATAACGCGCTGGAACCCGGAGAGCCACTATCCATGGCTCACCAGGTTTGTCGGAACCTGAGTATTTACCACAATGCGGAGGATAACGCCCTGGTGGTATCGGATTACACCAAGGGACAACCGGAGCGCCTGGGCGGAAACGGCGCTGCGCGACCCAACCAGTTGCATAACAAAATCCACCAGGTTGACTGTCAGCCCCTGGTACATGGCCTGGTTGAACATAGCTACTATCTGGGCGGTACCATAGCCGGGGATATTCGCCAGAGTATTGACGGCGAAACGCCGGATTCCCCGAGGCGCCACAGGACGGCAAAAGGGTGTTATGAAAATGTCTGGGCACTTTATCCCGAGTGATATCCCGACCGGTCCATCAAACCTGTTCAGCAGAAAGTCGTTCCGGGGAAGGGCAAACTTGGGTCAGGACAAAAAAACTGTATAATCCGCGCCCTGATTTTGGCGGTATTGCTCAGCGCTCTGACAGCACAAAGCGGTCACTGTAGCGTCTCTTTCCTTCAAATAACTTTTCATCACCGATTTCATTGAGCCCTGGCGTTTCAATGACAGGGTGATTATTTGCCTGGCTCCCCCGCGGCCCCCTCCCGCTCAGAGCCCCAATCCACAGGATGCTCATGGTAGAAACAATAAAACGAGACTGGTTTTCCAATATTCGTGGCGACTTGCTCGCCGGTATCGTCGTGGCGCTGGCGTTAATTCCTGAAGCCATCGCTTTTTCCATTATCGCCGGTGTCGACCCCAAGGTTGGCCTGTACGCTTCTTTCTGTATCGCTGTGGTTATCGCATTTGTCGGCGGCCGTCCGGGCATGATCAGTGCCGCTACTGGCGCCATGGCACTTCTTATGGTGACATTGGTCCGGGATCACGGGCTGGAATACCTGCTGGCCGCCACCCTGCTTACTGGCGTTATCCAGATTTTTGCCGGATTTCTCAAGTTGGGCAATCTTATGCGATTTGTCTCCCGGTCGGTGGTCACCGGTTTTGTTAACGCCTTGGCAATCCTGATTTTTATGGCGCAATTGCCGGAACTGACCAATGTCACCTGGCACGTCTATGCCATGACAGCGACCGGCCTGGGTATTATTTACCTTTTTCCGTTGTTACCCAGAATAGGAAAAATCCTGCCCTCGCCGCTAATCTGCATTGTTTCCCTGACCATTGCTGCCATATTGATGGGCCTGGATATCCGCACAGTGGGCGACATGGGTGAACTGCCGGATACGCTGCCGGTATTTCTCTGGCCCGAAGTACCACTGAATCTGGATACCCTGCTGATCATCCTGCCCTACTCTATCGGCCTGGCAACTGTGGGTTTGCTGGAATCCATGATGACCGCCACTATCGTCGACGATCTCACGGACACCAAAAGTGACAAGAATCGCGAGTGCAAAGGTCAGGGTATCGCCAATATCGGCTCGGGGCTGCTGGGCGGTATGGCCGGTTGTGCCATGATTGGCCAGTCTATTATCAACGTAAAGTCCGGCGGTCGCGGGCGGTTGTCCACTTTTACCGCCGGGGTTTTCTTGTTGGTGCTGGTGGTATTTCTGGATCAGTGGCTAGTACAGATTCCCATGGCGGCATTGGTCGCTGTAATGATTATGGTGTCCATCGGTACCTTTTCCTGGGATTCCATCGTGAACCTGAAAAAACACCCGCTGTCGACCAACATCGTTATGTTGACGACAGTCGTTGTGGTGGTTGCCACGCACAACCTGGCGATTGGTGTATTTGTTGGCGTGCTGCTGGCGTCATTGTTCTTCGCTAACAAAATTGGCCGTTTCATGGTGATCAAAAACCGAAAAGACGAAACCGAAGACCGTCGTCACTACGAGGTGATTGGACAGGTGTTCTTTGCTTCGGCAGATAAATTTTCTGACTCATTTGATTTCAAGGAAGTGCTTAACCATGTCACTATTGACCTCAGTCACGCCCACTTCTGGGATATCACTGCCGTGGCCGCTCTGGACAAGGTGGTGATCAAATTCCGACGTGAAGGCACTGAAGTCGATGTGCTGGGCATGAACGAAGCTACCCGTACTGTCGTGGACAAATTTGGGGTTTACGACAAGCCTGAAGAAGTCGAAAAACTTATGGCGGGACACTAATAATACTTCTTGCCGAAGAGCAAAATAGTTCAGGGGAAATTACATGAAAGAATACGTTACCGCCTGCATTGACGGCTCCGCCATTTCAGCCTCGGTTTGCGATACAGCCGCCTGGGCCAGTGCGCGCCTGAAAGCGCCGCTAAGGTTTATCCACGTACTGGAAAAACCGGTCACCCCGGCCGCAGAAGACCTGTCCGGTGCAATCGGCCTGGGCAGCCGTGAGCATCTGCTTGAGGAGCTTATCGCCCTGGACGAACAGCGTGGCAAACTGGCGATTGAGCACGGCAAGCATATGCTTGCTGACGCCCGCGAACGCGCCAGTGAGCTGGGTGTTGAACATATTGATACCGAACAGCGGCATGGTGGCCTGCTGGAAACCCTGACCGAATATGAGGATTCAACCCGGCTGTTTATTATCGGCCGACAGGGTGAAGGACATTCCGGACAGATGCAGACCATCGGCTCGCAGGTAGAAAGCGTGGTGCGTGCCATCCATACCCCCATTTTGGTGGCAGTGGATGAATTTCACGCCCCGGGCAACTTCCTGATCGCCTACGATGGCAGTGACACCGCCCATAATGCCATTGAACGCATTGCCGCCAGCCCACTGCTCAAGGATATTGAAGGACACATCGTCACTGTTGGTGTTGACAATGAGGAGAATCGTCGACGCTTGGAAAACGCTGCCCAAATACTGCGTGACACCGGCCATCAGGTCGAGACCCATCTTTTGGAGGGCGAGGTCATTGCCACTCTGGAAGCGTTTCAACAAAGCCACAACATTCAGCTTAAGTCCATGGGCGCTTACGGCCATTCACGTATTCGTGAGTTCTTTGTCGGCAGCAATACCTCGAAAATGATCAGCAGCAGCCAGGTTCCCCTGTTATTGCTTCGATAAATGCGCTTCTAAAGGCAGGGCTGTCTTCAGTTTTCTGATGACCTGTATCTCAACAAGTAATCCCGGGCTTCATCTGTCAGGGGCACCATACGGATATCGCCCTTGCCCAGTTTGCGGCCATCTTTGGAAAGAATATTTCCCGCGGTAATCGGTTCTCCGTTCTCGCGATCCACAAAGGCATAGCTGTGTACATCGCAGCTTTCCTCCCATTCCAGGCACCATTGCAATAACAACAGCATTAACGGCATCAGGTCCCAGCCTTTTTCCGTTAGCCGGTATTCCATTCGACGCCCGCCTTCAGCAACAGGCTGCTTCACGACAATTCCCCTATCTATCAGCTTGCGCAGGCGTTCTGTCAGTATATTGCGAGATATTTCCAAAGCGTCGCAAAGTGCATCAAATCGACGCACTCCGCCAAATATCATCAAGTCCCGGACAATAAGCATATTCCAGTGATCGCCAACCACATCCAGTGCGTGGGCAATGGGACAGTCCAGTTTGCTGCTAATTTTAGGTGCCAAACGCACCTCCTCTGATCGTTTCAGGTTGTTAGTGAATTTTAGTTGCTTTTTAAAACTTATGCGAGTAGTTTGTATAGTTGCGTTTTGAAACTGTTTTATTTTAAAACTTTTATAGGTGCTGCCATGAATACCAAAACAATCGCTAACGGACTGACTTTCCTCCTGCTCTCTAGTCTTGCCTGGACTTCGAACGCCCAGGATCGGCTCAATGGTCGCGAAGCTGCTGAATTATGCAGGGATGAAATCAATCTGGCCTATGCAGGTGAACACAGGATCCATTTCTCTCGCAAACCAGCCAGTTCCCTAAGAGGTGAGTCCTATACATTCTGGATCAATGCAACTGAAGAAATCGCCGGGGAAAGAGACAGTGTGAAGTACCAGTGTGAAATTACGCCTACCGGGGAATTGGTAGAACTCACCAGGGAGCCGGGGCGCTGGAGAATCTAGATATGGCCCTGTAACGACTGGTCTCTATAGCTGGATAAAGTGACAACATAATTAGCGCCACAAGCAGCTTCAGGCAAGGTTTAGGTATTCATTTGATACACTTCTTTGCTAAAGACTTAAAGGTCAAAGAAGCTATTACATGTCTCTTGCTTATTCCCGCTCACGTGTGCTGTTGTCATTTCCTTTCCGGCTGTTTTTTCTGCTAACCGGTCTATATGGCGCAATTATTATTCCCGTCTGGCTGGGACTGTTTCTCGCCGGCTGGTCGTTGCCGGTAGGGCCCATGCCCATGCAATGGCATAGCCATGAACTGCTCTATGGCCTGGTGCCGGCCGCCATTGCCGGTTTTGTCCTTACCGCCGTTTGCAACTGGACTGACGCGCCACCCATACAGGGATACAGGTTGCTGGCTTTAGCCCTCATCTGGCTGGCAGGACGAGTGGTGTCCTGGAATGCCTATTATTTACCAGTCCCACTGGTTGCCGCGGTCGACCTGATGTTTTTACCCATATTAGCCGCCTACCTGTTTATGGTACTTCTGCGGGCTGGCAATAAACACAACCTTATCCTGGTTGTGATAATCGGTGTCCTTTTTGTTGGCAATCTATATATGCACATAGGGTATGCCGAAGGGTCCTTACTGCATGTCCGGACCGGAAAAATAATTGCGCTGGATATTATCGCGCTACTGATAGTCATCATCGCCGGTCGGATCATACCCGCCTTTACCAACAACTGGCTGAAACAAAACAAGGATGACACCAACGGAGCGAAAACCTTTCCGCCTGTGGAGTATCTTGCCCTGATAAGCACCCTGCTCATGCTACCTGCAGACCTGTTTGTAAGAAGCCCGGAAATAGCAGGCATGGTCAGCCTGACAGCCTGTCTAGCCAATGCTGTTCGGCTGGTGGGCTGGTCGGGCTGGAAAACCCTGTCTGAGCCTTTGCTCTGGATACTGCATCTTGGCTATATCTGGCTGGTTCTGGCCCTTCTTTTAAAGGCGGGGACAGCTTTTGGCCTGCCCGCCGCGAGTGCGTGGCAACATGCACTGGGGACAGGCGCCATGGCGACCCTGATCCTTGGGGTCATGACCAGAGTGGTACTGGGCCATACAGGCCGCCCGCTTAAATTACCCAGGTTCGCTATCCTGATCTACGCTGCCATTAGTCTTGCAGCCATCGTCAGGCTGTTAACCGCGATATATCTGATTGATTTTGAAACCGGGCTGGTAATAGGTGGTGCAGCCTGGACGTTAGCTTTTGTCGTCTTTGTGCTCATTTATTGGCCACTTTTGAGCCAGCCAAGAGTGGATGGCCGTCCGGGATAGTTAGATATACAGGTCGACTACTGCACCATGTGGGCGTGGGTTGTATGCAGCACGATAAGCCCCTTATGCACCAGGAACGTATCACTGCCACCGGGGATGGAAGGTTCTGCTGTCCAGTTCAGGTAGGCGGCCTCCCCGACCACATCAAATCGCAGCAGGTTATAACTGGAAGCCAGCAACGGCAGTGTATCCCTGAGAAATTCATCGTAGTAGCCAGCGATCGCTTCCTGTCCCTGAAATGGCCCTTTTGGCGTAAGTAAAATGGCATCCGGAGCGTAAAGTTCCAGGATTTTCTCCTTCCCCTGGCCCAGTGTTTTTAAATAGGTCTTTATCGCCAATTCTGTATTTTTACCGCGTTCGCCTGCCATGAATGCCCTGATCCTCTGTCATCAGAACTCCATGCTAACAGCGGTTGATGGCAATTCAACTTGAATCCTGCCAAAACGGGAACCAGTGGGCAGGATTCTGGTATCATCTCGCGCCCTCTGATTGACCATGGACAACCGATTAATTGTGGCTGGAAATATTCGTCTGTACGGCATTCCAAATTGCGATACCGTAAAAAAAGCACGCAAATGGCTGGATTCACAAAATCTGGACTATCAATTCGTGGATTTTCGCAAGGATGGAACAGAGAAAGAGAGAATTGCCCACTGGGTTCGTGACGCCGGGGCCGAGAAGGTGCTCAATAAACGCGGGACAACCTGGCGTAAACTTCCTCCGGAAAAACAGCAAATCAGTACGGATGAGGCATTGGTCGAGCTGCTGAATGAACAGCCGACGCTGATCAAACGGCCTGTTCTCGAAGCAGGCGACGCCCTCCTGATCGGGTTTTCTGAAACAGACTATCTGAAATTAAAATAACTTTATATACAAATACTTATAAACGAAACCTAAACAAGAGAATAAAGATGGCACAACTCTACGCACTTGGCATTGGTATCGGCACCCAAAGCAAAAAGGGAGAATGGCTGGAAGTCTTCTACCCTGCTCCATTGCTCAATGTCAGCGAAGACATTTCCAACGTAATTATTGAACAGGTAGGCCCCGGAACCCGGGCGCTAACCAGCGATCATTTGCAACCCCTGGCAGCGGCCCTGAAGGCGGTCGGCGCAGACGAACAGGCCGCCATTGTTTCATCCTTCGAACACAGTGAAGGCAACCCCGTCGTGTGCGCCCTGGAAGCCGACGAACCCCCCGCGGATGTTCCCGGTGGTTACCTGAAGCTTCATCTGCTGTCTCATCGCCTGGTGAAGCCACATGGAACAGACCTGAGCGGCCTGTTCGGCGTACTCGCCAACGTCGCCTGGACCAACGAGGGAGCCATCGCCATTGATGAACTGACCGAGCGCAAACTCCTGGCCAGAAACCAGGGGCGCCAGCTCACGGTGAACTCCGTCGATAAATTTCCCCGTATGACCGACTACGTCGTACCTACCGGCGTACGTATTGGTGACGCCTCTCGCATTCGCCTGGGGGCTTACCTGGGTGAGGGCACCACCGTCATGCACGAAGGCTTTGTTAACTTCAATGCCGGAACTGAAGGTCCCAACATGATTGAAGGCCGGATTTCAGCGGGGGTTTTCGTCGGGGCCGGCTCTGATCTTGGCGGAGGATCATCAACCATGGGCACATTGTCCGGCGGCGGCAATATCGTAATTTCCGTAGGCAAGGAATGTCTTATCGGCGCCAACGGTGGCATAGGTATTCCACTGGGGGATCGCTGCACTGTGGAGTCAGGGCTTTATATTACGGCAGGCACCAAGGTACAGATGATTGATGATGCTGGCACCGTGGCAACTACGGCTAAAGCCTCTGAGCTGGCAGGAAAAAGTGATTTGCTGTTTCGACGCAACTCCCTGACCGGTGCGGTGGAGTGCCTGACCAATAAATCAGCGATTGAACTTAACGACGAGCTGCATGCGCACAACTAAACCAATACTAATGGGGTCAGAGTAAATATTTACTCTGACCCCAGATTTTTATACCCCGATATCTGCCAGGGTTCTAATAATCTGGTCCACGACGCCAGCCGCCCTGGGGTGCTCTTCCCTTTGCTCCTCAACCCAGTATTCCAGGGCATCAAGCAAATCCGGCTCCGGGGGCTCCGGCTCTCCCTCTGCATGTGCATGGCGTTTAACTGAATCAAGCAAATCCATTTGTGCAGCACTTGGCTCCATATCGCCCATGGCTTCATGGAGCTCGGTAAGAAGGTTCTGAAGTTTTTCTTTTTTGGGCATGAGACATTCCTTAAAAAAATACAGGTAACTCGCCCCAGTTTATCAGACGGCTGGCGGGCGCCAACCGTCATAAATCAAGAAAACCCGTAATTGGATTAATCGGGAAGAACCGCCAGACCAATGGTATTCGTGCTGCTTTGGTGAATGGCAATATCCCCATCAGGCGTAACCCGCATATGACGAATGATGCCTACCCCCGAAGGGATTTCCCAGCTTTGGAATGTCTCGGTTTCCGGTTCAAACCGCACCAGGGCATCCGGTCGCATGCCGGACTCATTAAACCAGATGATATCGTCGACAATTTCCATGGCATAGGGATGTGACGTAGGGCCGCTGGGGGTTGACCATTCCCTGAATTCACCGTTCTGAGGATTCAGGCGACCAATGTAGCCCCGGCCGGAGTCCACATACCAGACCATGTCATTACTATCGATGGCCAGTCTTCGAATAAAGGTTTCCGGTGTTGAGGTCTTGAATTCGGTGACACTCATATCGTCCGGGCTGACCCTGGCAAGGCCATTTGCGCCGTTATAGGCCACCCAGATCATCCCGGCAGAATCCTGCTTGATCCCATAGGGTCGGGCGCTGTCAGTGGGCATGGCAATCAGGTCGATATCGCCAGTATCTGTATCCATACGACCGACCATATTACTGTGCTGCAGGGTAAACCAGAGCAAACCGTCATCAGCAAAATACGGGGTGTGCGGGTCACGGGCGGCGGGATCCGGCATGGGATAAACGGTAATATCGCCGGTTTCGGGGTCAAGCATACCTACCGTGCCATTACCATTACCCATGTACCATATCTTGCCCTCTTCATCGGCAATAATACTGTGTGGCCGCGCCGTAGGGTCAAGCTGCCATTCCTGGACATCACCCGTCTCCGGGTTGAACCGGCCAATCAGGCTGGCCCACATACCAGCCCACCAAATGTTGCCCGCTTCGTCCATGAAAGGATCGCGGGGTCTCTGCCCCAGGGTGGGAACACGCCACTCCACAATCTCCAGCGGATAGTCCCCCTCAACAATGGTGGGCTCACGACCGGATTGATGGGGAAAGTGCTCGGCCAGGTAATTGACGACCCGACTCAGCGTCGGCTCGGGAAGATCCACCATGCCGGTAATCAGCAAACGCCAATTGTCTGTGGAGTAGCCTGTTGAACGGGTGATCACATTGACGCCGTGACAGGCTGAGCAGACGGCCTGGACCATCGGCTGCATGTCGCCTTCCGGCAATTCAGAGCTGGACTGGGCGGTACTTACGAAAGATAAACCCAGGGATAGCCCCATGATGAGCGTGCCAATACTGAATATGGATGTCTTACGCATGCCTTCCCCCAAGTGAAAACCAATAGTGAAAACGTGATTTTTCAACGAATAGGGGCTAACTGTACAGAAGCCCTGAAAAAACAGGGATAGCGACAGGGTTAATTCTTTGTTACCAACACCTTGATCATACGACCGGCGTCAATAGTGGATTACCTGCGAAATGGGCCTCCAGATTAGCGACAACCAGGGCACCCATCTCATATCTTGTCTGGTGCGTTGCGCTGCCCTGATGCGGAGACAGTACCACGTTGTCCAGCTCGAAGAAGGCCTCTGACACATTAGGCTCATCCATGAACACATCCAGCGCGGCACCACCGATCAGTTCTTGCTGCAGCATTTCAATGAGCACGGGCTCATCGACAACCGATCCCCTGGCGACATTGACCAGCATCCCTTCGGGCCCGAGTGCTGTCAGGACTTCACGGTCAATCAGGTTTTTAGTGACCTCCCCGCCCGGCACGATAACGACCAGCCAATCGACATCACGGGCCATCTCCACCAGGTTGTCATAGTAGACATAGGGCACATTCCTTTGCCTGTTGCGGCCGTGGTAGACAACGCGCATTTTCATGGCCTGGCAGCGAGTGGCGATTTCCTTACCGACACTGCCCAGGCCAACGATACCAACCGTTTTCCCGTTCAATTCCGATTGCAGGCCGAATACCCCTTCCTTGGGCCATTTCCCGGCACGGAAATAGCGTTCGGCCTGCGGGATTTTTCGTGCCAGACAGATCATCAGGCCAATGGTAATTTCACCCATGGCATCATTAAGAACGTCCGGGGTGTTGGTTACGCGAATATTACGGGCCTTTGCCGCTGCTGTGTCGATATTGTCGTAGCCAACCCCGAAATTCGCGATGATCTCCAGGTTTGGCAAGGCATCCATCAACCGGGCACTTGCCGCATGACCGGCAAGGCCACGAATATTTTTGCCATTGGCTTTAAGAAACGCCGCCTTGTCTTCCTGCTCGTATAGCCGATGAACCATAAAACGCTCTTCCAGCCCATTAACACAGGATTGCAGTAAAGGTTGGGTCATCAGAATTTCTATCTGTTCGGACATAATCCAGGTCCCTTTTTATTGTCGTATTGTTTTTTTGTCTATGCCAGTGGATGACAAGCGTCGGCCACAGGCATGAGGGAAACAAGGTATCTGATTGCGCTAGATACCATCACCCGTTTCGTAGTTATAGAGCCAGTCGATCAGTACATCACCAATATCGACTCCAATGCCACGATGAGCATCGTGGTGATTGATAATAAAGGCCAGGGCATATCGAACCCCTTCCCTGGACTGTAAAATCCCGGCGAGGGAGACCACATCATCCAGTCGGCCTGTTTTGATATGCCCCATGCCTTCGGAGCTTTCACCCCGGGTTCGCATCCGCATGGTGCCATCTACCCCGTTGATGGGAAGCGAAGCAATAAACTCTGCCGCATTAGGTGACTGGTAGGCATCAACCAGCGTATCAACCAGCAATTGGGCATCCAGTCGAACATCACGCGAGAGACCGGAACCGTTATCCATGTTCAGGTTCGTGGTATCCATTCCCCGGGATTCCAGGAATTCCGTAATTGCATCAATGCCATCCCAGGTCGTTGCCGGCACAGTTTTGGTCTCGGCCGCGATGGTGAGCAGCAAATTCCGGGTCATCGTGTTATTGCTGTATTTGTTGGTCGACGTCAGGATTTCGCGGAATGGCTTTGACTGCCAGGTCATGAACGGGTCTTCATTTTCCCGGATGTTAAACGTTTCAGCACGATAGGTGCCAACCAGCTCTCCCCCCATCTGCTCCCAGAGTGTTTTAAACAATCCGTAAAAATATGAGGCCGGTTGCAGAACGGTTCGCGACAACGAGTATTCCTGGCAGCCGGTGGGGTGCAATCCATCAATGGCCACAACATCACGCGCCGGGGAATTGGTCACCCGAATGGCAATACCCGCGTTGTACCCAACGCAGGCACCCCGCTTGTTTCGAAGCCGGTTTTCTATGCGCAGATTGGGCAGCTCGGGGTCCATGTACAAATCGATACCAGACTCCCTGTCATTGAAAATAAACCGTACCGTCTGGAAGTTCACCATCAGGGCATTGGGCGGCAGGTTGTACGTTCGGGCGGGCTGGTTATCAAACGCACTCATATCCTCATCGATAGGTGCAAAGTAGCTGTCATCCAGCAACAGGTCACCCTCAATTCGACGCACGCCCTTGCGGCGCAGTTCACGGAGGAACTTCCAAAAATCCTCCAGCAGCATCATCGGATCGCCATAGCCCTTAATACCCAGATCGCCCACCAGGGTATCGCCCTGCAGTTCCCCTTCGAGATAAACCTCGGTCGGCCAGATATATGCCGGTTTAAGAATTTCCAGTGCTGCGTAGGTTGTCAGGATTTTGGCCGTGGATGCCGGATTTCTGGCCACTTTGGGGTTCAGCGACACCAGAGGTGAAACATCATTCAACGGTTGTATTACCAGGCTGACGGACGACGCCGGTATATCCGCGTAATTCAGGGAGGCGAGAACACGTCCCGGAATATTTATCTCACTGGTTTCTGCGCTTTGCGCATAAACCCAGTTGCCCCAGAAAAACAGACAAAAAACCGTAACTAACCTGTAAAACCGCAACTGCTTCTACCCCATTTAAAAACAGCGATACACTACCCCTCGCCCTGAATTCGGGCAAGGCAAATGATGATACAGTTTCACCCTGATGTGCTACATATTCCCAAAATAAAATGCGAAAAATATTATGAACACATATAACTACGCCGGATTCTGGATACGATTTGTCGCGTTTATTATCGACAGCCTGCTGATTACAGCCGTGGTTGTACCCATTCTCCTGATCTTTTTTGAGCCCGAACAACTGGGCAACAATGAGTTCGCCTACTCGCCCGCCAATTTCTTCCTCAATTACGTCTTGCCGGCAGTGGCATTTATCGCTTTCTGGATTTACAAGTCATCCGACCCCGGAAAAATGGTTTTCGGTATCAAAATCATCGATGAAAAAACCGGGGGAAAGCCAAGCAACGGACAGATGGTTGGGCGCTATTTCGGCTATTACGTATCCGGAATACTTTTGGCACTGGGGTTTATCTGGATTGCCTTCGACAAGCGCAAACAGGGCTGGCACGACAAACTTGCAGGCACACTGGTCATCCGTGAAACCGGAACCACACAGGAAATCGATACGCCTGAAGATAGTCATTCCGGGTAGTAGACGCACCAAAACTCGCTGCTATAATGCGCGCCCTCTACAACGTCAGGATGACGTGCAACAAAGGGAACATTACTGATTTACAGTGAATGCCAAAGGCGAAATTTGTAGCAAGCTGCGCTGAAGCAGTTTGGGGGATTCAAAATCCCCGGGAAGAGTAAACTCAAAAAGGAAAATATTAGGAATTTACAGTTAATGCCAGAGTGGCGAAATTTGTAGCAGGTTGCGATGGAGCAATCTGGGGGATTCAGGAATCCCCGTCGACATTTAACCTTTAGGGGATTGAAGTAAGAATTTTAAAGTAATGCCAGAGTGGCGAAATTGGTAGACGCAGGGGATTCAAAATCCCCCGGGGTTAAACCCGTGCCGGTTCGAGTCCGGCCTCTGGTACCAAACATAAAAAAACCCGCCTTGTGCGGGTTTTTTTATGTTTGTTTGATGCATCAGAGGTTGGCGAGAACCGGTATTCCGGTTCGACAAAATTGTCGGGAACAATTTTGGGCACTGCGCACCAGCTCAGTGGGCGAAGCCCGAGCCACAGGGATGTGGCGAGTCATTCCGGCCTCTGGCGCCCTATCTTTCGTGGGCAATCAGTAAGCTCCACACCGCAACCTCAATCCCTGTCTATCTCAACATCCCTAAACATAAACGGATTGTCGCTCACCCTCAAAGGCTTACCGCTGGCGGTGGTGACATCCCTGAGAATGACCGTTTCGGTTCGGACATAGGGAAATTCCTCATGGTAGGACTCGTCCGTCATCTCCGGGTTTAAATCGGCAAAGATGACTGGCCCCTGGTAGCCCTCCCCCGCATGACTGGAGTCATCGATATGAAGCGATTCGATGGTGATCTGTTCCGGCATATAGGCGGCGTAACCAAAATCGTGGTTGCCGTTGTTATAGCCGAAGATCAGGCTGGGACTGACGACGGGAAAGAATTGTTGCTCGATAAAGGAATACCTCTGTTCGGCAGGCACATACACGGTATCGCGAATAATGACCTCTCCCTGCCATGAACTGCCATAGTCGCTTCGCAGATTGACCAGGTATGGGCCGTAGATGGTGGAATTTTCCACGGTCAAAACACCGCTGCCTATAGCGTTAATGCCCATGTATCCAAGAGTCGAGTTGCGGATCGTGGCATTGGCGACCCCCATATGGGCATCGAAGCGCGACAACGAACAGTTGTCATAGAGGATGTTCTTGCTGTAATTGGATGCCATGATTCCCCAATATGTGGGGTCATTGATGTCATTCGTCTGGCTGCAATTGACGAAAGAGACATTGAGGGCACGGTTGACTGAGATGTCATACGACCCCCTCGCAACCGGCAATCCGGCCCGGCCGATGGCCCGATATGTCTTGCGGCCAGTGAGTATCGTGTTCTGAACGGTCACGTTGGCGGCGTCACGGATGCTGATAAAGCCTCTGTAGGGCCCGCCCTGGTCTCCCTCGCCGGTGACGCGATGCTCAAGGCCATCGACAACAACATTGGAACGCCTGATGTCGATGTTTCGACTGTAGTAGGGAGCGCTCGATTGATCAGCCTGATTGGCGATCGTGGTGAAGCGTCCACCCGTGATATGCAGGGTCGTCTCGTCCATGGGCAAAGCACTGATCTCCGTTATCTGGTCGAAGTCCCAGATAATCGGGGTGTCCTCATCCACATTCCCCTCTCCGTCGACAACAAAGATGTCAGTTTGTGCAACCCCATCGTTCAGGTTGGGACCATAGCGGATGTAGCGCCTGACATGGGAGTTGGTGGCAGTGATCAGGCTGGGGCCAGGCAGATAGACGTCTATCTTTTCCTGATTCTTGCTAAGCGAGGATATTCCCGTGAGCTCCACCGGCTGCAGGCTGGAAGCAACAACAAAGACAGGTGCAGCATGGTTTTGAACGTCCCTGTCGTCGATGATGAATTTTGCGGTGCCAAAATCGGTGTCAGTCTGGATGATAGCTGTCCGCTCTTTTCCTCCGATATAGTACGTGGCCCCTTCATCGGCCTGGACAGAAAGCCCCTGCTGATTCGCGAATGCATGGGCCGCGGCGATGGCGTCGATGTCATCGGTCGTCCCGTCGCCAATGGCACCAAAGTCACCATATCGAACGAATCCCCTCGCCTCGAACTCATGGACGTCTTCATGTGCCACAGCGACATGCAAGACGCCGTTTTCATCTGTGTACACTCCGGTTCTATCCTGGTCGACCAGAACCTCGACCTGCCCGTGCGCTGCGGTCACTGCGAAAAGTAAGTAGATTAATGTGACGATGTATTTCATCGCGATGTCCCCTGATTATTGTTCTATATCCAAACTCTAGAGTTTCCGGCCGCCCGTGGTTATGACCGCGTTTTTCTAAAATGCGCTTATATCCGCCTGTTGCGGCATACGGCCAGGGCGAGGGCTACTCAGGCACAGGAATGATTAAACATTATTTTTATGTATCTTACCTGAAACTACCTGACAGCATTAATACTGCCTTGTGAGCGGCAACCCGAGAAATGGATGTAATATCAATCAATGGATATACTGCTTCCAACAGTCTGGGGGGACTCCAAATGAAGCCACAGTTAAGCAATAAGCTACTAATCGTCTTTCTGATACTTTGCGGTCAAGCTATAGCGCAGGGCCCGCAAGCCTTAACTGAACTAGAGAACAGAATAAAACAAACCATGCTTGGTGCTACGCAATACATGGTTGAGGAAGTCAGTACCAATGGAGGATACCTATGGAACTATCTCCCTGATTTTTCCCGTCGATGGGGTGAGATGGAGGCATTTAAAACCATGATCTGGGTACAACATCCGGGCACGGCCAGCATGGGCCATGTATTTTTGGATGCCTATTCCGTCACTGGCGATGAATATTATTACAAAGCAGCAGAAAAAGCGGCGGCTGCCCTGATATGGGGGCAGAGTAATGAAGGTGGCTGGAACTATATTATTGATTTTGCCGGAGACCGTTCACTTAAACACTGGTACGACACCATAGGAAAAAATGGCTGGCGCCTGGAAGAGTTTCAACATTACTACGGCAATTCCACGTTTGATGATGACGTAACCTCCAATGCGGCAAGGTTTTTATTACGACTGTATCTCCAGAAAATGGATCCCGCATACAAACCTGCCCTCGACAAGGCCATTGATTTTATTCTTGAGAGTCAATATCCACTTGGGGGCTGGCCCCAGCGCTACCCGCTGAAATACGACTTTGTAAAAAAAGGGTTACCTGACTACTCCTCTTTCTATACGTTTAATGATGATGTCATATGGGAAAACATTAATTTTCTGATCCAGTGCTACCTCACCCTTGGGGAACAGCGTTTCCTTGACCCCATCAGACGGGGTATGAATTTTTATATGATTACCCAGCACGGAAGTGGCGCCTGGGGCCAGCAATACAATATGGAACTCGAACCCACAGGGGCCCGCACCTATGAACCGCCGGCCCTCATGCCACGAACGACCTATGGCAATGCCATGTTGTTAATGAGGTTCTATGAACACACAGGAGACCGTAAATTCCTGGCACGGGTACCTGATGCCATAAATTGGCTGGAAAATGCCCGACTGCCAGAAGATATGACCGAAGGCGGTGAGTACACTCATCCACTCTTTGTAGACATCGACACTAATGAGCCTATTTTTGTTCATCGGAAAGGATCAAATGTCGTTCACGGATATTACTACTATGACAACAATGCCGATGACCCCATAGGCCATTATGGG
Source organism: Pseudomonadales bacterium (assembly GCA_965222065.1). GTDB lineage: Bacteria > Pseudomonadota > Gammaproteobacteria > Pseudomonadales > GM7GCV1 > GM7GCV1. Next base: position 161,583 of record OZ244933.1, on the reverse strand, counting down.
GCTGGCAACAGATCCACTCTTGATATTGGCGTTTTATGGCAAGAGTACGAAAGGCTGAACAATCTGTCGCCGGAAGAAGCCACAAAAAACTCCCCTCTCAAGGTTGGCACGTTTGACCAGGAGGGGACACCTCAAGATTACTACGACCTGAACCCCCGCTCTTCAAATGTAGTGCCAGACACTAATGAAGTAAGGGAAATCATCAATTCCCTGGACAACCAGAATCGCTGGCTGGTTAAAAATGTAAGGACCAGCAACCCGTATATAGGCGATGGGCAAAACCAGGAGATTACGGATGAATACGCAACAACCTATGTTGGGGACGAAACAGATACCTCTCCTTACGAGGACACTTCGGAGCAGGAATATATCTCCACAGGGGCATACATCCAAAACATGAATTTGTTAATCAACTATTTAGGTAATTAAGTGGTTCGGCCTGGTGCCAACAAAGAAAAAAGCCCGCAAAACGCGGGCTTTTTTTGGTTTGACTTTAATTGATGAGCGCTTTTATTCGACCGGCTCCAGTTTGTAGACAGTCGTCATTTCCTCACCGCCATCAATCGCTACGTAGATATAGCCTTCAGGCCCCTGGCGAACATCGCGGATACGACCGATGTCAGCCAGCAGGGTCTCTTCCCTTTCAACAGTGCGGTAATCATCCTCAAGCATAATGTGCGCCAGCTGTGTTCCAACCAGGCCACCTGCAAAGATATCGCCGTGCCATTGCGGGAACTTGTCCCCGGTATAGATCATCAATCCTGACGTACCGATGGAAGGAACCCAAATATGCTCAGGTTGCTCCATACCGTCTCTTCTTATGCTGCTATGAATCGGCTTACCCGGACCATAGTTGACCCCGTAGCCAATCACCGGCCAGCCATAATTATTACCGGCAACAATGTGATTCAGCTCGTCACCACCCTGGGGACCATGCCCTGTCTCCCAAAGGTCACCGGTTTCCGGGTGGAATGCCAGGCCTTGCGGGCTGCGATGGCCATAACTCCAGATGGCTGGCTCGTAGCCTCTTTCACCAACAAAGGGGTTGTCACTGGGAACACTGCCATCGTCATTGAGCCTGACAATAACGCCATGGTGGTTGCTGGTGTCTTGTGCCGGATGGTTCTCCAGGTCGCCTTCCGGTGCCGCCTGGCGATCGCCGATACTGAGGAACAGGTAACCATCCTCGTCAAAGGCAATACGACCGCCGTAGTGGCCACGGCCTACCGAATTGGCGGCAAAGATTTCTTCAACGTTTGTCAGTCGATCATTATTGAAACGACCCCGCACGATCACGGTCGTAGAGCCATCCCCACCTGTCGGCTTGGCAAAGCTCAGATATAGCAGCTGGTTCTCGGCAAAATCGGGGTGTGGAAGCACATCAAACAGGCCACCCTGCCCCTGGTAAAAAACGTCCGGGACGCCGGGTACTGCATCGTCCAGCAGTTGGCCATCACGAATGATGCGCAGTCGTCCTGGTTTTTCGGTAACCAGCATGTCGCCGTTAGGCAGCCAGTTTATGGACCAGGGCTGAACAAGTCCGTCCGCAACAGGAACTGCCTGGTAGTTATGGTGGGTCGCGTAATAGGTCTGCGAATGGGCAGAAGACATTCCCGCCAGAAACAAGCAGACAATGATTAGCAGTTGGTATGTCCTTCTCATCTAGAAGATTCCTCTAGTTCAGTTGTGTTTGGTTGTTAACTTTAATATGTACGAGGGGAAAAATGTGTGAAACGCCATATTAACATCTGGTTAGCGTTGGCAATCAAGGTCTTACAGATTTATTCCAGGGGCCTTATCCAGGTATCGGTCAGCCCATACCCTTGGGCCAGCTCTGTTTGCGCCTCAAGCGCATCAGCATATTCCTGGTAGCTTCCATATGAAACCAGCCACCAGGTCTGCCCTGCCCTTTGACTCCGGCTTAATGTCAACGCGGAGCGATCAATGGACAGGCTTTTTATGTAGGCATCCCTGCGCGCTTGAGTCTGGAACGCTGCCAGCTGGATCCTGTATCTGGCAAGCCTTTCTTCCTCCAGTACCTGATTTGGTTCGAAAGAGGCTTCTTCCGGGTTTTGGGTATCATCTGTCGGCGAATAAGGCTGGTTTGGCGTCAGAGAAGTCGCCGCCGGCTGGTTTGACGAATCCGTTGTCATCGCCGAAGTTGCATTCTCATCTTCGTTATCGGCTATTTGCCCGGGCGATTGATACCCCACCCTGGAATCCGTGCCCTTTATGCAATCCCATCCTTCGCCGCTCCCGGAGGGATGACAACGAATCCAGCCCTCATCTTCCGTGACAGTCCGGGGGCGCGTATTTGTGCCGCAGGCGCTGGTCAACAGGCAGGCAGCAACCAAAACAACACCGGTTTTTAGAACATTTGCAGACTGACCTAAATGCATTCCTGAACCCTTTAAGGATGATTGTTCTGGTCTCTTTGGGGACCTCTGCTAGAATGGCGCGCCATTGCAAACTGATCAGCCATTACCTGCATTCTACGACCCGGTGCAGGATAGGCAACATGAACGACATACCCGATGGATCAATCTGAGCTCGCAGCCCTTCCCAATGCCCGTTTTTTTCGACGACTTGTCGCGGGAATCTATGACCTTTTTCTGCTGTTTGCCGTGAGCTTTTTTTACACGGCCATGGTCATGCTGGTAATTCACACACTGGGGCTTGATTCATCCGAGGGTTTATTGCTCGAATCTGTCGGCGAAGATATGACCCTGACGGCCACGGATGAATACCAACCCCTGCTTAGCGGTCCACTCTATAACCTGGGCCTCTATCTTTCCCTGGCACTTTTTTACGTGGGCTTCTGGCGCACACGCTCGGCGACTCTGGGCATGCAAACCTGGCGCTTAAGGCTGATTACCGAAACAGGAGAGAAACCAGGCTGGAAACAGCTTTGGATTCGGGCATTGGTCGGTACATTCTTTATTATTGGACTTCCCTGGTCGCTGATTGACAAACAACACCGTACACTGCATGACTTGGCTTCAGGCACACGCGTTGTGGTACTGCCCAAACGCAAGTCGGGCAAAGACAAATAAACGAGCAAACCATTGTGAGTGACAAGAAAAACAACGGCTGGTCCCTATACCGAAGGCTGCTCAGCTATGTCTTGCCTTATTGGCCCGCATTCGCCGTCAGTTTTATGGGTTATGCCCTCTACGGTCTGACACAAGCCAGCCTGGCTGCACTCATGGAATACCTGCCCGCCGCGTTTGGGGAGACCGAGGAAGTCAGTGGCATATTTGATAGGTTCTATCAGGTCGAATCCGTCGACCAGTTACATATCCTGCTGCCGGTGTTTATTGTGGTTATTGCCATCTTTCGCGGTTTGGGCTCGTATCTGGGTGGCTATTACATATCACTGGTCGGACGTAACCTGGTCCACGACATCCGCAAGGATCTTTTCCAGAAGTTACAGCAGCTCCCGACCAGTTATTACCTGGACAAGGGAAGCAGCAGCACCATTGCACTCATCACCTATAACGTCGAGCAAATTACCGCCGCGGCCACCGATGCTGTACGCACATTGACCCGTGAAGGTCTTACCATCCTGGCCCTGATCGTCTTCTTGCTGTCCAAAAACTGGAAGCTGACGCTGGTGTTCCTGCTTGTTGCCCCATTGATTGGTGGCGTTGTCAGTCTGGCGTCGTCCCTGTTACGCAAATACAGTCACCGAATCCAGAACTCCATGGGCAACGTCGCCCAGGTTGCCTCGGAAGCCATACGCGGCATTACCGATGTAAAAACCTATGGGGCACAAGAGTTTGAAAGCGAACGTTTTCGCCAGGCAAGTGCGGCCAACCTGAAACAAAGCCTGAAGCTTGCTCGTGTGACAGAAATCAGTAGCCCCCTCATCCAGGTGATTACATTTTGCTCGCTCTCGTTACTGTTTTGGGTGGGGCTTAACCCCGAGCTTAAGGGCGGCATGGGTACTGGCGATTTCCTGGCCTATATCACGGCCGCTGCCATGATCTCCCGCCCGCTGCGACAGCTGACCTCAATCAACACTGCCATCCAGCGCGGTCTGGCCGCAGCCAAGAGCATCTTTGATGTACTCGATGAACCCCAGGAAATTGATGAAGGCACTCGCGAACTGGACCGGGCCAAAGGGAAAATTGAATTTCGCAATCTGAACTACACCTATGCCGGCGCACAAAATCCCGCGCTCAAAGACATTAACCTGATGCTGGAACCGGGTACAACACTGGCGCTGGTAGGCAGGTCCGGTTCAGGGAAATCGACCCTGGTCTCCCTGCTGGCCCGTCAGGGCGACACGCCCCGGGATTCCATACTCATCGATGGTTGCCCTGTCGAGGATTACCGACTGTCTGATTTACGCAAACAGTTTGCGGTAGTAAACCAGCAGGTGTTTTTGTTTGATGACAGCGTCAAGGCCAATATCGCTTATGGTGAGCTGCGCAATGCCACCACACCGCAATTACAGTCAGCCATTAAATCTGCTCATGCCGATGAGTTCATTGCCGACCTTCCCAATGGCTGGGATACCCATATAGGCGAAAACGGTACCAGCCTGAGTGGCGGTCAGCGACAACGACTGGCACTTGCCCGGGCGTTTCTGAAAAACGCCCCTATCCTGATCCTTGATGAGGCGACCTCAGCACTGGACAACGAATCCGAGCGCCATATCCAGATGGCCCTGAACGACATCATGAAAAATCGCACTACGCTGGTTATTGCCCATCGACTATCAACCGTCGAAAGCGCTGACAAGATTGCAGTGATGGAAGACGGGGAGATCGTCGAGCTGGGCAATCACAAAGAGCTTATGGAAAAGGATGGCGTCTATGCCAGGCTCTACAACGCCCAGTTTTCCGAATAATCAGCCCTGTTTTAGTTACTGACCCTTATTAATCAGCTTTTCAGTCGCAGTAAAAGCAAACCAAGACAACTGGTGATCAGGATGGGGATCATCACACCCCAAAAAGCGGAAAATCCCCAGACAACCGAAGCCGGACCGAAAATATCCTGTAACAGCTGGAACAGGGTTCCTACCATCACTCCGACAAATATTCGCTGGCCTATGGCTACCTGACGGGTCGAGCCCAGTACAAACGACATGCCGACAAATACCAGTGAAGCGATGGATAGTGGAGCCAGCAACTTGCGCCAGAATTCCACCCGGTATTTACGGGCACGGTTTTCATCCTGCCCCAAATACTGACTAAATTCATTGAGTTCACGCACAGATAACTGGGTGGCACTGAGTACCGACATGTTAAGTAGCTCCGGGCGCAACCGGGTATCCCAGACAGACTGGTTTTCCGTACTGACCTCAACCGTCTCGGGGCTCACTCTGGTTTGCCGAAGGGCTGTTTCTGTCCATTGACTGGTATCCCGATCGAATTGGGCCTGGGCGGATTGTTCCGCCAACAGCTCTGATTGATCCAGGTCTATACGGTATCTGGACACACCAAACAGACGGCCATCCGGATACACGGCATTTACGTGCATGAATGTCCCCCGGTCAAACATCCAAAGCCCCGACTCCTGGATGCTCTGGGTCATTTCGTCCCGCAATACGCTTCGCTGGTTTTCTGCCTTTTGCTCCAGTCTCGGGGCAATAAATTCCGAAACCAGTGAGGTCAACACAATCAGGACCAGGGCGGGCTTGAGCACCATCCATGCAATACCAACCAGCGACACACCGGAGGAACGTATGACCGTCAACTCACCCGAGTTGGACAGCATGCCCAGACCCAGCATCACGCCGATCAGTGCGGCATATCCGGCATACTCCGCCAGGCTCGCAGGCAGCTTCAGGAAAATATAAAAAAAGACCTGAAGGACGCCATAACTATTCTGCGTGGTGCCCAGTTCATCAATCAGCATGGCCAGTGCATCAACACCGACAATGACCAGTAGCACTGCAAATATAGATCCGGCAACCGTGTTAAACAGGTAACGATCAAGAATGTTCATCGCTGCTACCCCGGATTCCCTGCATGCTTCAGACGATCCCTGAAGGCTGGCCAGAAATAAAAAGCCAGGGTCAGCATGAAGATCACCAGGTGCACTGACCAGATCCTTCCCAGGGCGCTCCCTTCACCATTGGACAGGGCTTCTTTACCGGTATTCAGGGCGACCATGTACAGCAAAAACATGATTAAGGCAGGAATCAGCAAATAATAACGTCCCTGACGTGGATTTGATCGACTGAGGGGAAAGGCAATGGCTGCCATCAAAAGTACAGAAACCGGCAGTGAAAGCCGCCAGTGCAATTCCGCAATGGATTGCTGGTCCTCCTGGTCAAGTAACTCGGTAATCACGCGCGATTCCTGATCTGTCGTCAGTGCATTTACGCGGTCATCGGGCTCTTCAATCCGCTGGCTGTAACGTTCAAACTCGGTTACCAGAAAATCCGCCTGTCCGGGAAGACCCTCAAACTGCACACCATCCTCCAGCACGAAGTAAAAACCGCCTTCTTCCCGATATTCCTGATAACCCCGGTTCGCATAAATAATCGTCTGTCGCGAACCTGAAGACGACCGATCCACCGCTCCCATGAGCCCGCGAATGGGTTCCGGGCGAAAGACAAACACTTCAGACATTCCCCGACGCTCATCATCGACGGAACCGGCATAAACGGTACCGCCATCGTTTTTCAGCTCATAAAACGTGGCTGGGGAAAGCTGACTCAATTCGCTTTTTAGACCCTGGGCATTGGCCAACTGCCCCACGTAGGCATTTCCCTTGGGAGAAACGTAGAAACTGAACAGTGCCACCACAAAAGCCACAAACAGTGCCGCCCCCATGCCTATTGCCATAATCCGGCCTTCACTGGTCCCGGTGGCTTTAATCACCGTCATTTCATTGCTGTCATTAAGCTCCCCGATGGATAGCAGGATTCCCAGCAAGAGTGAAACCGGCAGGATAATTTCCAGCAACTGGGGCATACGGAAAAACACAACGGGGAAAATCAGGCTGATGGCCAGTTGGCCATCTGCTGCTGCGGAAATATATCGAGCCAGACGACCACTCATCACCACCAGGCTCAAAACAATCGAGACTGACAGGGTAGAAAAAAGAATTTTTGTAGACAGGTATCGGGCGATTATCATCTTGGCTACACTGTACTCAAATCTATTCAACGCTATTAGCGCGACAGAGATCCTGTTTCACCAGACGGGATGAAGGTTTCGTGTTCTTTAATCATAAAAACTTATCGAAGAGGCTAACTTAAAAATGCAGCTAAGCGCATGGACATCCGGTTTAACCAACGTCGACACAGATTGTCTCACAATTTTTATCGACCATGATGGCAATCTGATAAGCCACTACAGCGACGAACTAAAACCACTGCTTTCTTCCGAAAAAGCACGGAAGTTGCTGGACAGTAGCAGCAATAGTTCGCTTCTGGTACCACTTGATGAAAATGCGGCGATCAGCAGTATTCTTCTATGGCGGCTACCAAAGACTGATGCCAAAAGCCAGCAATGGCGCGATTTTTCAGGGAAACTCGCCGCAAGAATACTGGGGCTCAATACAGAATCGGTGACCGTTGATCTGAGCGGACTGCACGATATAACCGCCGGGCTCGATATGGCTGAAGAGCTGACCATCGCGCTGGAGCAATCGCAATACCGTTACGAAGAATTCAAGAGCAAAAAGAAACCCGCCCGAAAAGTCCAAAAAATCCTTTTTGCCACTACGGCCGATAACGATGCCAGTGACGCCATTAAACGCGGTGAATCCATCGGGCAAGGCATCAACCTGTGTCGCGATCTTGGCAACAAGCCCGGAAATGCCTGCACACCCACTTATCTGGCTGAACGGGCCATGCAAATGCAGGAACTTGGCATCAGCACCAGCATTCTCGATGAGGAGCAAATGCGTGAGCTGGGCATGGGGTCTTTATTATCGGTTTCTGCAGGTTCCGTCGAACCGGCAAAACTCATTGTCATGGAATATCGTGGCACGGATGAAAACGCCAAACCCTATGCACTGGTAGGCAAAGGCATTACGTTCGACACGGGCGGCATTTCGCTTAAGCCAGGTGCCGCCATGGACGAGATGAAATTTGACATGTGTGGTGCCGCCAGTGTTTTTGGTGCGGTCCATGCGGTCGCCAAAATGAAATTGCCGATTAATCTGGTGGCCATCGTCGCCGCGGCCGAGAATATGCCCAGTGGTAACGCCACCAAACCTGGAGACGTCGTCACATCCATGTCGGGGCAAACCATCGAAATACTCAACACTGATGCCGAAGGCCGCCTGGTGCTATGTGACGCACTGAGCTACGTGGCACGCTTCGAACCGGAAACCACCATTGATATCGCGACCCTGACTGGTGCCTGTGTGATTGCCCTTGGCAGCCACGCATCCGGTCTTTATGCCAATGATGAGCAACTCGCCACAGACTTGTTAACTTCCGGGGAAAAGACCGGAGACAGGGCATGGCGCATGCCTCTTTGGCCTGAATACGACAAACAGCTGGAAAGCAACTTTGCCGATATGGCGAATATCGGTGGGCGCGAAGCGGGCAGTGTTACCGCGGCCTGCTTCCTGGCACGTTTCACCAAGGGGCAAAAGTGGGCGCATCTCGATATTGCCGGAACCGCATGGAAAAGTGGCAAGGCAAAGGGAGCTACTGGCCGCCCCGTCCGGCTGCTGACCGATTATTTGCTGTCTCGCGTGTGACCTTAAAACGGGGCAGACACAGTGACCAAAATTGACTTCTATGTCATGACCGGTGGCGATGCCAGCGATACGCTTTCCATCGCCTGCCGGCTCACTGAAAAGGCCGTGCGCGCCGGAACAGTTTATCTGCACTGTGTTGATAAATTGCAGGCAGCCACATTGCACGAGAAACTCTGGTCTTTTCGGCCAGATGCTTTCATCCCGCACGAACTGGCCTCCGAGCGCGAACCAAAAGAGTCTGTTGTAATCGGCCACCGGTCGCCGCCAGAGAACTTTCATGACATCCTTATAAACTTGGCCGATGAAACCCCTTCGGTTTTTGCCAGGTTTGATCGTTTACTGGAAATCGTCCCCGCCGAACACCACTTTCGCGAAGCGAGCCGGGACAAGTGGCGTTTTTATAAAGACCGTGGCTACCCTTTGCAAAAGCACGATATCTCGCCCTGAGAACAGGGAAAAAAACTGTACTGGCACACATTTTTTTCCAAAATAATGCCAAAACAGTCACAATAGGCCCTGCCACCCGGATGCACTCACCATTGCATCGGTAAAATGGCGGTTCTTCTCGACTGAGGAGCGGGAAATACCTATGAGCGTGTCAACCGAAGACAACAATAAGACCAGTGAATCCTCCATTCTCAAAGAATTGGACGATTTGATGGGCTTTATTTCTGACGACACTGATGCTGGAAAACAGGAGGATTTAATTGATCCTTCTTTTTTTATTGGCCAGTTTGAGGAAAACCCCGAGGACCGCGTACCCACACTAACCTCTGTGGCCGAAGAGCTTGCCCGTGAGGAACCCGCTGCGCCTGTGCGGCAGCCAGGCCTGTTTTCCAACCGGGTGGAAGAAATCAAGCGCGAACAGGAAGAAGCTGCCAGAACCGCACCCAAGGACACCACCAAGGAGATCAACCTGGACAAACTGGTGGATGCCCTGGTTGCTGAGTACCTGCCGAAAATCGAAACGGAACTCAGGGAAAAACTTCGGGTACTGCTCGAATCAAAAAAATAAAAAAACTGTACGCGAAAGCGCGCGTTACCCCCCGCTGACGCGCTATAATATTTCAATTAAATCAATCTAGTACGAATCCCTGTTCCAGTATGTTTTCAAGACTCCTGCTGGACACAGTGTCCCAATTTTTTACGAGATAAATGCAGAAAAATTTTGACCCCTCTACTGCCGAGGCACGGTGGTATCAACTCTGGGAAGAACGCGGCTACTTTAAACCAAATAGCTCAGACGAGACCTACAGCATCATGATCCCGCCACCCAATGTGACGGGCAGCCTGCACATGGGTCATGCATTTCAACATACCATCATGGACGCCCTGATCCGCTATCAGCGGATGCGCGGTAAAAGCACGCTCTGGCAGGTGGGTACCGATCACGCCGGAATCGCCACCCAAATGGTGGTTGAGCGAAAGCTGGCTGCCGAGGGGCAAACTTCCCGACAGGAACTGGGCCGGGAGAAATTCATAGAAAAAATCTGGGAATGGAAAGCGGAATCCGGTGGCACCATTACCCAGCAAATGCGCAGACTGGGTAATTCAGTTGACTGGGATCGCGAACGTTTCACCATGGACGAAGGCCTGTCAAAAGCTGTGCTGGAAGTCTTTGTCCAGCTCTACGAAGAAGATCTGATATACCGGGGCAAGCGACTGGTTAACTGGGACCCCAAACTTCATACGGCCATCTCGGATCTGGAAGTCGAAAACAAGGACCAGAAAGGTCATTTGTGGCACTTTCGCTACCCTCTGGCGGACGGTGCGAAAACAAGCGAAGGCAAAGACTATCTGGTGGTCGCAACAACCCGCCCGGAAACCATGCTGGGCGACACCGCGGTTGCCATTCACCCCGATGACGAACGTTACGCAGACCTGATCGGAAAAGAGGTTTTACTGCCGCTGGTGAACCGTCGAATTCCGGTAATTGCAGATGAGTATGTCGATCGTGAATTCGGAACCGGCTGTGTAAAGATCACGCCCGCACACGACTTTAATGACTACGAAGTCGGCAAACGTCACCAGCTGTCCATGGTCAACCTCCTGACGCAGGAAGGTGAGATTGTCGACGCATTTGAACACTACTCGACCAACGGTGAAATCATCGATAGCGATGGCAGTGCGTTGCCTGAAGGCTATGCCGGCCTCGATCGCTTTGTCGCCCGCAAGAAAATCGTGGAAGATTTCGAGGCTGCCGGATTACTGGAAGAGATAAAAGAACATAACCTGAAGGTTCCCTATGGAGATCGTTCCGGCGTGGTCATTGAGCCGCTGCTGACCGATCAGTGGTATGTGCGGATTCAGCCACTGGCCGACCCTGCGATCAGGGCGGTTGAAGATGGCGACATTCAGTTTGTGCCCAAATCCTACGAAAACATGTATTTCAGCTGGATGCGCAATATCCAGGACTGGTGCATCAGCCGTCAGCTCTGGTGGGGGCACCGAATCCCCGCCTGGTACGACAGTGATGGCAAGGTCTACGTCGGACGCACCGAAGAGGAAGTTCGTGAAAAATACAACCTTGGCGAGATGGAACTCAGCCAGGATGAAGACGTACTCGACACCTGGTTTAGTTCGGCGCTCTGGACATTTTCCACCCTGGGCTGGCCGGAAGACACGTCCGATCTTGAGCGCTTTCACCCCTCCGATGTGCTGGTAACAGGCTTTGACATCATTTTCTTCTGGGTTGCCAGGATGATCATGATGACCCTGCATTTTCGCAAGGAGGTGCCATTCAAAACGGTCTACGTCACCGGGCTTATTCGTGACGAGAACGGCCAGAAGATGTCCAAATCCAAGGGCAATGTGCTCGACCCGCTGGATATGATTGATGGCATCGGGATTGATGAACTCGTGGAAAAACGCACTGGCAATATGATGCAGCCGCAGGCCGCAGAGAAAATTGCCAAACGCACACGAAAGGAATTTCCTGAAGGCATCGAGGCACACGGTACGGACGCCCTGCGATTTACCCTGCTCGCCCTGGCGTCCACCGGCCGGGACATCAACTGGGACATGACCCGACTGGAAGGCTATCGAAACTTCTGCAATAAATTGTGGAATGCCAGCCGCTATGTTCTGATGAATACCGAGAACGAGGACTGCGGGCAAGACGGTGCAGAAGATTACGAACTGGGCGTCGCGGACCGCTGGATTATTTCCCAGCTGCAGCGCACTGAACAAAGTGTCAACAAATCCATTGGCGATTATCGCTTTGATCTGGCGGCCAACACCATTTACGAATTTATCTGGAACCAGTATTGCGACTGGTATCTTGAGCTCTCCAAGCCCGTTCTGTGGGATGAACAGGCCAGTGCTGCCCGCAAGAAAGGCACCCGACGAACCCTGGTTCGCGTCCTGGACGCCATTTTAAGAATGAGCCATCCGCTGATTCCCTATATCACTGAAGAAATCTGGCAGAGTGTCGGCAAGTTGGCCGGACAAACCGGCGATACCCTGATGCTCGCCAGTTACCCTGTGCCGGACGAAAGCAAGATCGATCCGCAGGCCGATGCCCGGATCGCGTGGCTAAAAAAACTAATCATCGGCGTGCGCAATATCCGCGGCGAGATGAATATTTCTCCAGCCAAACCCGTACCGGTACTGCTTCGGGGTGGTGATCAGTCCGACCGCGACAATCTGGCCCAATCGCACCAATTGCTATCCAAGCTGGCAAATATAGAATCCATCGACTGGCTGGAAGACGGCCAGGAAGCCCCTATGTCATCCACAGCGCTGGCCGGGGATCTGGAAATACTGGTGCCCATGGCCGGACTGATTGATGCCACTGCTGAAATTGAACGACTTGACCGGGAAATTGCCAGGCTTGAAACGGAAATGTCAAAAATTACAGGCAAGCTTTCGAACGACAATTTTGTGCAGCGAGCACCTGAGCAAGTCGTTGCCAAAGAGAAGGACCGCCTGGGCGAGGTCGAAAGTGCCATAAACAGGCTGCAACATCAGGTAACTGAACTCAAGGCGCTATAAACACATGTTATCCCAGGATCTCATCGCAAAAGAACTCAGCTGGCTTTCGTTTAACGAGCGCGTCTTGCAAGAGGCCGCTGACACGAACAACCCCATTATTGAGCGAGTGCGTTTTCTGGGAATTTTCTCCAGCAACCAGGACGAATTTTTTAAGGTGCGGGTCGCCGATGTCCGACGTCGAAGCATGGAGAACCTGAGCGCTGAAGAAGATACCGAAATTCGGCGCTTGCTGGGAAAGATCCAGCAAAAGGTGGTGTCCCTAAGTCGCCAGTTTGACCAGATCTATGCGGAAGTTGTCGCCGAGCTGCAGATCAAGAAGATTTTCTTTATTGAAAGTACCGATCTGTCGGAGAAGCAATCGCGCTGGCTGAATGTTTATTTTGAAGAAAAGATACTGCGACACATTGTCCCGATCTGGGTGACCAACGAAATCAAGCTGGACCAGCACCTTGATGCCGAAGTGACGTACCTGGTGGTTGAAATCAAGTCCGGCAAGGATACCCAGTACGCCATTATTGATGTGCCTTCACGAATCCAGCGCTTTATCAATATTCCGCCGGATCGTGGTTATGCCCGTAATTACTTTATGGTCGCCGACGAGGTGATTCGTTATTGTCTGGACCAGATATTCCGCCCCTTCCTTGACTACGACTCTCTCGATGCCTGGTCGATGAAGTTTTCCAGGGATTCCGAGTTCAAAATGGATGATGACCTGGATACCAGCATTATCGAAAAACTGGCCGAAGGGGTGAAAAGCCGTAAAACCGCTGAACCCATGCGGCTAAGCTACGACAAAAAAATGCCCAGCGAGCTGGTTCAGCTGCTTTGCGACAAACTCAGTATTGAAGACCTGGACAGCGTGATTGCTGGCGGTCGTTACCGTAACTTCCGCGATTTTATCGGTTTTGAAAATCCCGGCCGTGCGCATTTGGAGTTTCACCCCCTGCCTGCCATGCGTTACCCGCGCTTTGACAAGGCCAGGAATGTTTTTGAAGCCATCGACCAGGGAGACATTCTGCTTTGCTATCCCTATCACCGGTTCAGTTACTTTACCGAATTTGTTCGTCAGGCTGCCGCCGATCCCGATGTAATCGACATCAAGGTCAATATCTATCGGGTGGCCAGTAAATCCCGCGTCGTGGAATCGCTGATTGATGCCGCGCGAAATGGCAAAAAAGTGACCGTGAATGTTGAGATCCGTGCCCGTTTTGACGAAGAACACAACCTGGAGATGACCGAAACCCTGGCTGACTCCAACGTGAAGGTCACCCTGGGCATTCCCGGCCTCAAGGTGCATTCAAAGCTTTGTGTCGTCACCCGGAAAAGCCCGGAGGGGCCCAAACAGTACGCGGTTATTGCCACGGGCAACTTCAATGAAAACACGGCCAAAATCTACACCGATTTTGCCCTGTTTACTGCCCATCCGGGGCTTTGCTCCGAGGCCGACTCGGTTTTTCGATTTCTTGAGGAAAGCTACAAGCAGCCCAAGCTGAAACATCTGTGGGTCTCGCCGATTAATACCCGCGAAAAAATTGTGGAATACATTAACCGCGAAATTGAGATTGTTCGAAATGGCGGAAAGGGCAAAATCACAGCGAAACTGAACAACCTGGTCGATGCGGAGATTTCCGAATTACTCTACACCGCCAGTCGGGCCGGCGTGGAAATCAAGTTGATCGTACGCAGTATGTGCGAGCTGATGGCAGGGGTAAAAAACCTCAGTGAAAATATCCAAATCACCAGTATCGTGGACCGCTTTTTGGAGCATACTCGGGTCGTGGTTTTCCACAATCAGGGGGAACCCGATGTCTTTATTTCTTCGGCAGACTGGATGACGCGCAACCTCGATTACCGGGTTGAGGTAACCTGCCCCATTTACGATCCTGACATCAAGTCCAGGCTCATCGATATTCTGGAAATACAGCTCTCGGACAACCAGAAGGCACGAATTGTTGATCCACAACAAACAAACAATTACGTTAGCCGGGGTAACAAACGCAAATTGCGGTCGCAGGAAGAAATCTATAAATACCTGAAAATGTGGAATCAGTAAGTTTGTCAGAAGATACGCCAACCCTTCCGGAAAACCAGACGATCGCCGCCATTGATCTGGGCTCAAACAGTTTCCATCTAAGTGTGGTTCGTGTCGTTAATGGCACCATGCAACCACTGGTTCGCGATAAGCGCATGGTTCAGCTTGCCCAGGGACTCGACAAAAACGGGCGATTGAGTGATGAAGCCATGCTGCGCGGTCTGGAAGTCCTGCGCAGCTTTGCTGAAACCATCCAGGAGTTGCATTCCAATTCCGTCCGGGCGGTCGCGACCTATACACTCAGGAAAGCAAAAAATCGCAACGAGTTTCTTCGTCTCGCCCGTAAATTCATGCCTGTGCCGATCGAAGTCATCAGCGGCGATGAAGAAGCGCGGTTGATTTATCAGGGAGTGGCACATACGACTCACCTGGAAGGTCGCCGTTTAATTGTTGATATTGGCGGCGGCAGTACTGAATTTTCCATTGGCGAACAATTCGATTTGCTGCAAATAGCCAGTTTGCCCCTGGGATGCGTTACCTATACCAAACGCTGGTTTCCCGATGGAAAAATCCGAAAAAAAGCATTTAAAGCCTGCGAACTGGCAGCATCCCAACGTCTGGAAATTATTGATCGCCGCTTCAAAAATACCGGCTGGGAATCCGCTATCGGCTGCTCGGGAACGGCCAAGGCCGTTGCGCAGTACTGGGAATCAAAACATGGCAGTTTTGACGGGATTATCCGGACTGAAATGCTGGAGAAGGTTCGTGAAGACATGATAAGCGCTGGTCATATCGACAATCTTACGGGTATTGAAGAGCATCGGCGCTCTGTGATGCCCGCCGGTGTCGCCATACTCGAAGCCATATTCAAGCGCCTTGAAATCAAGGAAATGACCCTGAGCGAGTCTGCGCTACGTGAGGGTGTTTTGTATGAGCTTACCGAGAGAATGCGGCACGAAGATATCCGTGAAAGAACCATTCGTAGCCTGGCGGTTCGATACGATATTGATGGCGCCCAGGTTGAGCGTGTAAAAAAAACGGCCAGGGACTTATTGGCAGGCATGCCGCCGGAAGAGAGAACGCCAGAGTGGCTGCAGGCGGAAAAAATTATTGAATGGGCAGTGGAATTGCATGAAATCGGCCTGCACATCAATCGCCGTGCTATCCAGGAACATTCATCTTACATCATCGGCAATACTGAATTACCCGGCTTTTCCCGCGAAGAGCAGGATATCCTTGCCCTGCTTTTAAAGCATTATCGGAAAGACTTTAAACGCAAAAACTTCGGGGATTTCACGCTCTATAAAAAGCGTAACCTGGTGATGATGGTTGCTGTCCTGCGACTTGCCGTCCTGCTGAATATCCGCAGGCTGGATGACGCCCGACCCAACATAAGCGCCAGGATCAAGAAAAACCAGATTGAGCTTTCTTTTGAAGAGAACTGGCTGGAAAACAATGCCGTTATTCGCTCCGACCTTCGCAACGAGCGCGATCTATTCAAGTCGAACAAGCTTAAATTAAAACTGGTAAAACAGCAGGAACACAAAGATTCCGCCGATTAGTGAGAAATACCCCACAAATCCCTGATTTCAGGGGTTTTAAGGTATCGACCAGTTCTCATTTTTACACCTGGCAACTTGTTGAAAACCCTGACAAATATAGGATTCAGGGTGAATTATTGACTCTCTATTTTAATCAGTATGTTTAAGCAAGCGGGAACTTCATCCCATGAGCCAAATCTGGGTGCAGCCTATCAGGCACACCTGACAGATCTGCTATCTGACGAGCATCGACTGCTGCTGGATGGACTGGATAACTGTCGACAATTCCTGGCTCAGCTCAGAGTGAACGATTTTGAACGCGAGTTAAAGCTGTTTAAAGGCCGCTTTCATTCACACGTCATGGCAGAGAACCTCAAGCTTTATCTCTACCTAAAGATGTCCTTGCCGCAAGGCAGTACAAAGAAAAAATATGCTGATGACATGCGGATTAAAATGAAAGACATCGCCAGGCAGGTGAATGATTTTTATGCAAAATTTGGAAATGGCCAATTGACTTCGGCACTGCTTGTTTCCTGTGAATCCGAGCTCAGTGAACTGCGCAAAATGCTTGGCCAACGCTTTGAGGAAGAAGAGCGTCAACTCTTTCCCCTGTACAGTAAAAAACAGGCGGCCTGACACCCTTTTTTTACTGCGCAACTAATAAAACCCCGGTTCCCCTGGTGGTCTTGTCTTGAATCGCCTGTGTACCCACATGTATTGCTCCGGGCAAAGGCGGATTTCTCTTTCCAGCTCCTGGTTAATACGCGTAGCATCAGCGACTTCATCACCTGTGGGAAAATCGTCCAAAATCGGATTAAAACGAAGGACATAACCGGAGTTATCGGCCTTCCGGTGGTAGGAAACGACCAAAACCGGCGAATTATTGATTTGCGCAAGCTTTGTCGTGGTTTTAATGGTTGCTGCGGGAATACCAAAGAATGGGGCAAACACAGACACTTCAGCGCCATAATCCTGGTCGGGCGCATACCAGACAAATTTGTTGGTCTTTAGAGCCCGGACAATGGTGCGCATATCCTGACGGTCAATAATTTTCCCCAGCCGCAACCTGGCCTCACGCATGGTCTTGTCCATTAATGGATTTTTTTGTGGACGATACATGCCATAAAACTCATCCATAAAACGGGATGTCATCAGGGCCCCGATATCCAGAGTCGAGTAATGCCCGCCGATTACCAGCAACCCACGACCCTGGGCCAGTCCGGCCTCGACATGCTCAAAACCGAGTACCTCCATTTGATCGTCTATCGTGGATGGATTGGCAAACCACACCCTCGCCGTCTCAACCAGTCCGATGGCGTTCTCAATGATGCAGTCCTTGACCAGCTTTTTCCTGGCCTGCTCATCGAGTTCGGGAAAACATAACCGAATATTGACTTCGGTGATTTTTCGGCGACGTTTGGCCAACAGGTAACCCAGATACCCAATACATGTTCCGGCCCTGACCTGGTTTTTAAGGCTTAATTTGCCCAAAAGGCGCAATATGCCCAGCGCCACCCAGGTCCCCCAATACCGGGGCGCGAGAAAATTCTCCCGAGATTTTTCAGATTTCGCCATTTACGCAGTGCCCGCTAACTCATGAACGCCGAGTACAGAAAAAATTATTTCTCTTCTGACCCCTGGGCCAGACGCGCTTCCAGAACCTCCACAGGCTCCACATGCAATGTCTGCGTTGGGTAAGCAATTTCGGCATTTTCCTCGCTAATGATTTGCTCCACTTTTAGCAGCACGTCCTGCTTGATTTTGTGGTACTCGGACCAGTTTGTGGTCTTGGTATAGCAATAAACAAAGAAATCCACAGAGCTTGCGCCAAACTTGTTCAGGTTAACGATAATAATCAGGTCCGTATCAATATCCTGGTGATTGCCCAGCATTTCCCTGGTTCGGTTAACGATATTCTCAACGGCCGATATATCAGAGTAACGAACACCGATGGTCTCGTAGATACGGCGATTGGTCATTCGACTGGGGTTTTCTACCGAGATTTTGTTAAAGGCTGAATTAGGTACATACAGGGCCCGTTTATCAAACGTCCTTATCAGGGTGCGTCGCCAGCCAATATCTTCCACCGTCCCTTCGATTTCCCGATCAGGAGAGCGAACCCAGTCGCCCACGGCAAAGGGCTTGTCCAGATAAATCATCAGTGCGCCAAAGAAATTGGCCAGTAAGTCCTGCGCCGCAAAACCTACAGCAAGACCGCCAATACCACCGAAGGCCAACACCCCGCTCACACTGACACCGTACGATTGCAAAATAACCAGGGTGGCCGTAATAACCACACTGGCGCTTAGCAGCTTGCGAATAGCCGTCGCCGTAGTCAGGTCCATGGGCTTGGTCATGTAGCGGTCGGAAGTCAGATTGACTTCCATACGTGAAATCAACCGCAACAGAAACCAGGTGACCAGCACCACCACAAAGGTGGTATTGATCTGGCTGACCACTGAATGCCAGCCCAGATCATTAACTTTATCCGTGAACAGTACGGCAAAATTCAGCCCGAAAATCCAGATCGCCCATTCCACCGGCGCCCGTAGCGCTTCGAGCAAGGCGTCGTCCCAAAAGTTGGAGGTGTTATGTGCCCGCTTGATCATGAATTTAAAGATACTGCGAGCAATGAGGTTGGCCATCAGTGCAAAGGCAACGATACCAAAAAGCACAATAATCCAGTTGTCATTCACCCAACTTGTAAACTGTTCAAACATCAATTTCTTCCTGCAAGGTAGTCATCATTTGTTGAGCCCGGTCATAATTCGGCTCAGTCAATATGCGTTCGTAGGCAAGCGTTTTTCTCGCTCTCATAAAATTAACGGCATCCGCGCCGGAGCCCTGGCTGGACTGTTCCAAAAACGCCAGGATTTCATAAGTCCCCTGACGATTATTGCATGCTAGCAAAAGGTCACAACCTGCAGCCAGCGCGAGCTCCGCACGCCGGGCATAGCCTCCACGGGCGGCAGCACCTGCCATGGACAGATCGTCACTAAAAATAACCCCGTCAAATCCCAGTGTCTGGCGCAGGACCCTTTGCAGCCAGATTGTTGAAAACCCTACGGGCTCAGTATCTATTTTGGGGAAAAGCAAATGCCCCGGCATCACGGCCCGATAACTATCCTCCAGCTCCTTAAATGGCATCAGGTCGTGCGCACTGATTTCATCCAGGGCGCGGGGATCTTCCGGGAGCGCCAAATGACTGTCAGCCTCAACGCTGCCATGACCGGGAAAGTGTTTGGCCGTAGCAGCCATGCCTGCCTCGTTCATGCCCTGAATATATGATCTTGCCAGCTGAATAGTGGCCTGGGGATAACGGGAAAAGGAGCGATCCCCAATTGCCTTGCACCGATTGTCGTCCAGGTCCAGCACAGGGGCAAAACTCAAATCCAGCCCGGCCGACAAGATTTCTGATGCCATCAACCAGCCGTGCAGAAAACTGGCCTCCAGGGCCAGCGACTGGTCCCTGGAGAACAAATCCCCCAGTAGCTGCAACGCCGGCAAGCGGGTAAAACCATGGCCGTTGAAACGCTGTACACGGCCTCCCTCCTGATCGACACCCACTAATAATTCTTTGCGGATCTCACGTACCTCGGCGACAAGATCTGTTAACTGCAATCGACTGGCGTAATTTCTGGCAAACAGGATCAGCCCCGCCACCTCCGGATGGCGTATGAGATCCCGCTCTTCCTCCGTCAACCTGGTGCTTTCAATGTCGATAAACAGGCGCTGTGGCAATGTTTTTTATCCTGATCGTGTTTTTCGGAGTTTGGCAAATATTACAGCTTAGACAATTTTTGCATTAAGGGCGCATTCTATAGGACAAATTGCTCTTTCAATCTGAATCCCGGTAAAACTTTAAAACTTAACCCGTGTTTTATTCTCGATAATCAGTTTTTGTCCATTTCCTGAAACAGCTTTCAATTCGAAATCTCATTGTATTGACTCCCCGCGCTACCAGGAGGAGGATCAGGTTATATCCACGCGATAAGTGAGGTGAACGACATGGCTGCAAAAGCACCAATCGTTGGGGAATGGTATTCAGACCAGGACACCCGGCAATTGTTCGAAATCGTGGCGTTTGATGACCAGGCACTCACTGTCGAAGTGCAGTATGTGGATGGAGAAGTCAGCGAATTTGACCTGGACACCTGGCATGCGCTCAATCTTGAACTTGCTGCACCGCCCGAGGACTGGTCGGCGTCATATGAGGTTTCCCCGGAAGATGTTGATTTCAATGATCTGGGTAGCGAATATCTAAGTGACCCACTGGCGACCCTGGAACCGGAATCCATGCTCGGTTTTGATGAGTATTACTAGCCGCAAGGTCACTCCCCGACAAACTACTGTACATATATACAAAACTGTATAAAATCACAGTCTTCTGACGAAGGAGACTGTGATGCAAGCCCTTACACCCAGACAGCAGGAAATTCTTCAGTTAATTCGGGATTTCATTAACGACACTGGCATGCCCCCTACCCGGGCGGAAATTTCGGAGCGGCTGGGTTTTCGCTCAGCCAATGCAGCCGAAGACCATTTACGCGCGCTTGCCCGCAAGGGGGCGATTGAAATGATTCCCGGTTCTTCCCGCGGAATCCGGTTGCCTGAAGCGGCCAATGAAGGGTTGCCCGTTGTGGGTAAAGTCGCGGCTGGTGCGCCTCTTCTTGCCATCGAGAACATTGACACGCACGTACCTATCCAGGGCGACTTTTTTGCGCCTCCTGCCGATTATCTCCTGAAGGTGGAAGGCGAAAGCATGATTGGTATCGGGATCATGGACGGCGATCTTTTGGCTGTGCAAAAAGTCCAGACGGCACGCAACGGAGAGGTTGTTGTTGCCCGGGTGGATGACGAGGTTACTGTCAAACGCTTCGAACGAAAAAGCTCAAGTCACATCATTCTTCACGCTGAAAACCAGGATTTCACGCCGATCGAGGTCGATTTGCGAACACAGCAATTTGCCATTGAAGGAAAAGCGGTCGGCGTTATACGGCGCTAGCCATCAGAATAGCGCTGCCTGGACCTCAGTGGATTACCCGATTATTGGATGAGCCCAGGATTTCTGTTGAAATCTGGCCGTCCATAATTTCCTCAACTTCCTGAATACCTGCCTCAATCATCGAGCGAGCGACTTCGGAACTGGCTTCTGAAAGAAATTTCTTTGCTTCGGGTGAAAACTTGATGGAGACCAGAGGCTCATCTGCCGTCCCTGACCGCTGAAGGACAAAATCACCGTTGGCGAGCTCAATTATTTCAAAAAGAGTAGATGACATCTAAAACCTGAGTGGGTGGAACATATTTGAAATCTGGGTTCATTGTAACACTTCACCCGGAAACATGGACTTAATACTCAATCATGTGCTCTCGATGACGATCGATTAGCTCCTTGAATTGGCGTATCCAGCTGGACAGGTCTTCAAATTTTACATTCAGTTCCTCTTCGAAATCCGACACATCCACCATCCTCAGTGGATTTGAAGTGTCCATATCCGAAGGGGCTGGCGGAACCTGATCCTCAGCAACCTGCTCTATTCGGGCAAGGGCGCCAAGTACATTGGCAATGAAGCCCTGACGTTCAAGCCGGGCCAGCTCTGTGGCTTCCGCCGGCCCTTTATTCATGGATTCCAGCGCCTGGCACAAATCATTGGCGTTTTTGCAAAGCTCCGGACGAGTCAACTTGTACGTTGCCCCTACCTCGGCAAGATAGTTCTTATATGCCAGACTCAGGTGCCATATGCCGGCATAAAGGGCACCCAGGTTACGCAGTCGTTCGGCCGCATTGGTTTCCTGCAACTCTGAGCTGCACTGATAGCGGGCGAAGGCCAGCTGGCGATTGACGATACCAATGTAGGGGTTTGCCATCCGCTTATTTTACCGCACCGGACTCCACCCAGCGCCCATCAATGTATTCGGCTTTCCAGCCGCTGGGTTTTCCATCCTTTTCAGAGCGCACATAGGATTCCGCCTGTTTTCGGTTATAGCGGATCACCGCATCCCCGCCCTTGGGGTCTTTATCCGGCGCAGAGAGTAGAAAGCTGTATTTGGGATCAAGCTCATCTGCGTGGGACTTTAACTCTGACACAGTTGGTGCGCGGGTCTCTCGATGTTTCGGGTACTGGCTCGCCGCCAGGAAAATGCCACTGGCACCATCGCGAAGCACATAATGATCTTCTACCTTCTCGCAACGCAGCTCCGGCATGGGTATGGGATCCATTTTTGGGGGAGCCGGCTGGCCATTTCTGAGAAGCTTGCGGGTATTCTTGCAGTTCTCATTGGTGCAACCAAAATACTTGCCAAAACGGCCATTTTTCAGCTGCATTTCACTGCCACACTTATCACACTCCAGAGTCGGGCCATCGTAGCCCTTCAGCTTGAATTGCCCCTGCTCTACTTCAAAGCCATCACAATCCGGGTTATTACCGCAAATGTGGATTTTCCGTGTCTCATCGATCAGATAGGGAGTCATGGACATGTTGCATTTGGGGCAGCGATGTTTGCCAATCAATAAACGGGATTCAGCCTCATCATCGGCATCGGCCGCAATGGCTTCATCCCCGGGGGTGAGGTTCAGTGTTCCCTTACAGCGTTCCTTGGGCGGCAACCCATAGCCTGAGCAGCCCAAAAACACCCCTGTACTGCCTGTTCGCACACACATCGGCCTGCCACACTGCGGACAGGGCACATCTGTCATGGTGGGGCTGTTTTCCCGCATGTTGACTTCGGCATCGGCCAGCTCGCTAGAAAACCATTCATAAAACTCATCGAGCTCATCGATCCAGTCCTTGTCCCCGTTGGCAATATTATCGAGGCGGTCTTCCATTCGGGCTGTAAAGTTGTAATCGAGCAGATCCGGAAAGCTTTCTACCAAACGTTCTGTGACGATTTCACCCATTTTTTCGGCATAAAAACGTCGCTTCTCAAGTTTTACATAGCCACGATCCTGGATCGTTGAAATGATATTGGCGTATGTAGAAGGTCGGCCTATACCGCGCTTTTCCAGTTCCTTGACCAGGGCCGCTTCGGAATAGCGTGCCGGCGGCTTGGTAAAATGCTGCTTTGGATCCAGTTCCTTGAGCGTCAGGGTTTCTCCCTCTTGCAAGTCGGGAAGCTGCTTGTCTTCTTCCTTGCGCGATACAGGGGGCAGCACACGCTGGTAGCCATCGAAGGTAATAACGCGACCCGTGGTCTTCAGGGAGTAGTCTCCCGCCTTGACCGAGATACGGGTGGCGTTATATTCCGTAGGCGGCATCTGGCAAGCCACAAATTGTTGCCAGATTAGCTGGTAGAGCTTGCGGGCATCGGCCTCCATCTCTTTCAGCGACTCTGCCTTAACCTCGACGGAAGACGGGCGAATCGCCTCGTGCGCTTCCTGGGCGCCCTCCTTGCTTGAATATCTGTTCGGCGAATCGGGCACGTACTTCTGACCAAATTCTTTCTCAATATACTGCCGACAATTGGCTACCGCCTCGTCACTGAGATTGGTCGAGTCGGTACGCATGTAGGTAATGTAGCCAGCTTCATAGAGGCGCTGGGCCATGGTCATGGTTTTCCGTACCGAAAACCCGAGGCGGGTGCTTGCCGCCTGCTGCATGGTCGATGTGATCAGTGGCGGATACGGATTCTTTTTGGTGGGTTTGTCTTCACGACTGACCACTTCATAATCGGCAGTCTTGAGCGCATCAACCGCGGCCTGTGTTTGCGCTTCCGTTTTGGGCTCGAATTTTGAGCCGGCATATTCCACTGTCTCAAAACGGGCGTCCTGCCGGGATGCATTTAATAATTCGGCATGTAACGTCCAGTATTCTTCAGGGACAAAGGCCTTGATTTCCAGCTCACGCTCAACCAGGAGACGCACCGCCACCGATTGAACCCGCCCGGCGGAAAGACCACGTGCAATCTTTGACCAGAGTAACGGGGACACCATAAAGCCCACGACCCGGTCCAGAAAACGTCTGGCCTGCTGGGCTTCCACACGATTCTGGTTAATATCGCTGGGCTGGGAAAAGGCTTCCTGAATTGCGCTTTTGGTAATCTCGTTGAAAACCACGCGACGATAACGGTCATCATCACCACCGATGGCTTCACGCAGGTGCCAGGCGATGGCTTCCCCTTCCCTGTCCAAATCCGTTGCCAGGAAGATTGCATCCGCATCCTTTGCAAGTTTTTTCAGTTCGCTAACCACCTTCTCCTTGCCTGGCAGGATCTGGTAATTGGCTTTCCAGCCATTTTCCGGATCAACGCCCATGCGACGAATCAGCTGGTCGTGCGCTTTCTTCTTTTTATAGGCGGCTTTTTCTTCCGGGGGCATCTTCCTGGTTTTTGCCGCTTCAGCAGCTCGCGCCTTGGCATCAACCTGGCCGCTTCCAGAGGCACTCGTCGGCAGATCACGGATATGACCTACGCTGGACTTCACAATAAAGTCTTTACCGAGATATTTGTTAATTGTCTTGGCTTTCGCCGGAGACTCCACAATAACGAGTGATTTGGACATGCGCGCCTACAAGTTATGCCTGAAAACTGTGTGTGGAACGATCGGTCTGAGGGAGAACGTACCGTTCATCAGGAATTTATTTGATACATATTAATAGGGAGCGATCCCGCCCCCTTTTTTTATTTAAACAACAAAAACCAAAAAAACAAAACACCTTTTAGGATTCGATTTTCAATTTTAATTGTTCAAGGCTCTCGAGAAGTCTTTCCGGACATTGCTCTGCGCCAGACTCATTCCAGCTGATCCCGACCAGTCCCGAGCCGACATAAACCGCCTTGTAATCCGTACCAAGGGCATCAAGTGTTTCACAGAAAAACTTTTCTAACGGATCAGAAACTCTCGGCAAGCTGTCGTCGTCCCGGCGCAAAACATGTCGATACTTACTGCCCTGGTTTCGTTCTGTCAGCATCAGGCAGTAGTACGGGTAGTCACTTTTTTTGGCGTTATCCGGAAATTTCAGGGATACCGGCAACTTGATATGCACGCCCTTTTGCATGGCAGAGCCCCGCAGAGCCGCCAGGCGCTTTTGTTGTTTACTGGGCTGCACGGCCAGCAAACCTCCCAGCACAAACATCCCGACGCCAATAAGAACCAACCAGATCATATGTATTTACAGCCATCCCGGCAGTTTTGATTTTTTATTGGGGCGCACTTTACGGCAGAATACGTCTGCCTCAAAGACCTCGTTTCAGTAAAGCACAAAATGATCGATATCGGCGTAAACCTCACCAACTCACAGTTAAGACACCAGATTCCCAACGTACTTGCCGACGCCCGCGAGGCGGGCATAGAAAAAATTCTGGTAACCGGCACGGACTTGCAGGCCAGCCAGGAAGTCCTGGCTATTTGCGAAACCTATGTGTCCCCGGACTACCCGGAACTGTATTGCACAGCCGGCACGCATCCACATGACGCCAAAGACTGGCACCCTGACACAGACAAACAACTGCGCGAGCTTATGCAACATTCCAAGGTTGTGGCCGTCGGCGAAACCGGACTCGATTTCAACCGCAATTACTCGCCCAAAGAAGCGCAGATACACGCCTTTGAAGCTCAGCTTCAAATAGCGATTGACCTGCAGAAACCACTGTTTCTGCACGAACGCGATGCCTTTGACACCCAGATCGACATCCTTAAAAACTATTCCAACAGACTGCCGCCTGTGGTTATCCACTGCTTTACCGGAGACCGGCAAAGCCTGGACGCCTATCTGACACAGGGCTTTTATATCGGGATTACCGGCTGGGTCTGCGACGAGCGACGGGGCAAGGATCTGGCCGATATTGTTTCCACCATCCCCCTCGACCGACTGATGGTTGAGACCGACGCTCCCTTCCTGTTACCCAGAAACATTCAGCCCAAACCGGAATCAAGAACCAACTACCCTGCCTATCTGCCCTGGATAACCAAAAAACTGGCCGAGTGTTATAGATTGGATGAGGAGGAAATAAGGCGGGCCACCAAAAACAATGCGCAAATATTTTTTAACATTTAAGATACAAAACGAACAACACAGGGGCCAGGGAAATGGAACAAAAGATATCCGAACTTGGACAGCTTGCCATCACCGTTAGCAATGTGCCTGAGGCCCTCTCGTTTTATCGGGACATACTAGGTCTGGAGTTCCTGTTCTCCCCCTCTGACGAACTCGCCTTTCTGCAATGCGGAACGACACGAATCATGCTAAGCACGCCCCAGGGGGTTGGTGCTATAGGCGAAAACTCTATTCCGTATTTTCAGGTTGCCGATATAGAAAGCTTTTATTCACAGGCGGCCGGTCAGGGCGCAACCGTTGAACGGCCACCCCAGCTTGCAGCCCAGATGCCCGACCATGATCTCTGGATAGGTTTTTTTAAGGACCCTGATGGTAATCTGATTGGGCTGATGGAAGAAAAGCGACACTAAAACAACGATCGCGCTCTGGATAAAACATAAGAAAAGCGATGCGTACGTCAACGAAAAAAAGGAAATTGTTCAGGGTCATTTGTTTACTGTGGGCATGTTTGCCTCTTGGCAATGTCCAGGCAGCAGATCAGCAATCATCTACAACCTCCCTGTCAATGGATCTGCCCGGCCTTATCGAGCAGGTAAAAACACTGCGCCAGGCATCCGACATTCCCGGATTATCCCTGGCTGTGGTCAAGGATCAGGAGATCATTCTGGCCATGGGCTTGGGTTACGCGAATCTCGAACAACAAACGCTCGCCACCGCAGATACTCCCTATAACATTGCCTCGGTCACCAAGCCCCTTGCCGCCACGGTCGCCATGCAACTGGTCGAAGCCGGAGTTCTGGACCTGGACCAGCCAATGGCCGAATACAGTGAGTGGGCCGGGTTTTGCTCTGATTTCAGCGAACAACCCAGTATTTTTGCACAAGATCTGAAGTGTGAGCCCTCTGTGCATACCTTAAGACACCTGCTTTCTCATACCGCTGTCTCCACCCCCGGAGACAGCTTTTCCTACAACCCTGTCCTGTATTCGTGGGCATCGCGCCCTATAGCTGCGGCCGCTGGCACCTCCTTTTCCGTCCTGGTCCAGGAATACGTGCTTGAGCCTGTAGCGATGGATCAATCCGCCCGGACCTATCGTGATTTACCTCTACCGGAAAACTTTTTAAAACGCCTGGCCATGCCCTACAAAACCAGTGAATCCGGAGAACTCGAACGGGCGCCACTGCCGCCCCCGCAAGGCGACGGTGCAGCCGGGGGCATCATCTCTACGGTGCTGGATCTTGCCAGGTTTGATATTGCGTTTGATAGTGGCCAGCTTATATCGGCGGAATCACGGGCCGAAATGATGTCTCCGACGATATCAAACAGCGGCAACGCCCTGCCCTATGGTCTGGGCTGGTATGTAGAGGACTATCAGGGTACAACTTTAAACTGGCATTCCGGCTGGTGGGACGATGCCTATTCCGCCCTCTATCTTAAGATTCCCGAGCACGAACTAAGCTTTATATTGTTGGCAAACAGTGAGGGAGTTTGGTGGGAAAACCCGATGGATAAGGCCGAGATACACCGATCGGAATTCGTGCAGGCTTTTTTGCAGACTTTTCTCTCTGAATAAAAAAGGGAGCCATCGCTCCCTTTCAATACCTTCTATTAATTCTTGTCTATTCGCCAATCTCTGCCATCACTTGGTCCGGTATATCGGCATTGGTATAGACGTTTTGCACGTCATCCAGGTCTTCAAGCTGCTCGACCAGACCCAGCACGGACTCTGCAGAATCCTTGTCCAGCGGGATTTCGGTGGAAGCAATCATGGTGACTTCAGCGGAATCCGGCTTAAAACCGGATTCAATTAATGCGGATTTGACTGAGTCGTAGTCTTCCCAGGCAGTGTAGATAAGGGCAGAGCCGTCATCAGAGAATTCAATATCCTCGGCTTCCGCTTCCAGTGCTGCTTCCATCAGCGCGTCTTCATCGACGGACTCGTAATAGATTTGCCCCTTGCGCTCAAACAGGTAAGCAACCGAACCGTCCGTGCCGAGGTTGCCGCCACGCTTGGTAAATGCATGGCGAATTTCTGCGACGGTACGATTTTTGTTGTCGGTCATGCATTCGACCAGCACCGCCACTCCGCCGGGAGCATAGCCTTCGTAGGTGCACTCTTCGTAGTTATCGCCTTCGGCATTACCCGCGCCACGGGCAATGGCCTTTTCAATGGTGTCCTTTTTCATATTGGCGGCCAGCGCCTTGTCGACAACACCACGCAGTCGCGGGTTGTCGTCAGGGTTGGGCCCGCTTTTTGCGGCAACCACCAGCTCGCGAATGATCTTGGTAAAAATCTTGCCGCGCTTGGCGTCAACAGCGGCTTTTTTATGCTTGATATTTGCCCATTTGGAATGGCCTGCCATTCTTTTTACCTCTGAACTTTCTTTTGGATGATTCTCGGGCTTTTGGATGATTCTCGGGTTGGGGACAAGGGCAGGCAAGAAACCTGCCCTACAGGAGTTATTCCTCTGCCTTGGGTTTTTCCCGCAAACGCAGATGCAGATCCCTAAGCTGGGTATTACTGACCAGCCCCGGCGCATCGGTCATCAGGCACTGTGCTGATTGTGTTTTCGGGAAGGCAATGACATCACGAATGGAATCCGCTCCCACCATCAGCATCACCAGACGATCCAGACCAAACGCCAGACCACCGTGGGGAGGCGCACCGTAACCAAGGGCACGCAACAGGAAACCAAACTTTTCATCGGCTTCTTCCCTGGTAATTCCCAACACGTCAAACACAGCTTTTTGCATATCCTGGTTGTGAATACGGATCGACCCGCCGCCCAATTCAGTCCCGTTAATGACCATGTCATAGGCTCTAGACAGAGCTTCGCCCGGATTGGCCTTTAGCTCTTCGGCAGAAACACTGGGCGCGGTAAACGGATGATGGAGCGCATGCCAGCCTTCATCGGTTTCTTCAAACATGGGGAAATCCACCACCCAAAGAGGGGCCCATTCGCAGGTATACAATTCCAGATCGGCGCCCAGCTTGCACCTGAGTGCACCCAGGGATTCATTCACCACCGTGGCCTTGTCCGCCCCGAAGAAAATCAGGTCGCCATTCTCGGCACCTGTTCGCTCCAGAATGGCGGCGCGCACATCTTCCGGCAGGAATTTAACAATAGGTGACTGCAGTCCCTCAGCCAGATCGCTGATGTCGTTACACTTGATGTAAGCCAGCCCCTTGGCACCGTATATGCCGACAAATTTGGTGTAATCATCAATCTGTTTGCGGGTCAGCTTGTCATTGCCGCCGGGCACCTTGATGGCAGCCACACGGCCTTTGGGGTCGGTCGCCGGGCCGGAGAACACCTTGAATTCAACGCCTTGCATCAGGTCGCCCACATCCACCATTTCCAGTGGGATACGCAAGTCGGGTTTATCTGAACCGAAACGCGACATGGCTTCGGCATAGGTCATTCGTGGGAAATCCCCCAAATCGACAGAAAGCACCGAGCTGAAAAGATCACGAACCATGGTTTCACTGACCGCCATGATGTCATCTTCTTCCACGAAAGAAGCCTCGATATCAATCTGGGTGAATTCCGGTTGCCGATCTGCCCGCAAATCCTCATCGCGGAAACATTTGGCAATCTGGTAGTAACGATCGTAGCCGGAAACCATCAGAAGCTGCTTAAACAGCTGGGGCGACTGGGGCAGTGCAAAGAACTTGCCTTCATGGGTCCTGGAGGGAACCAGGTAGTCACGGGCGCCTTCCGGCGTCGCGCGAGTCAGGATGGGTGTTTCAATATCCAGAAAGCCCTGCTCTTCCAGGGAAGAACGAACAGCACTGGTAATTCGGGCACGCAGTTGCAGGTTCTTTTGCATTTCGGTGCGCCGCAAATCCAGGAAACGGTCACGAAGACGAACCTCTTCACCGACTGACGTATGCTCATCCAGCTGGAATGAGGGGGTCTCAGACGTATTCAAAATCTCCAGCGCCAGACCAAATACCTCGATCTCGCCGGTTTTCATATTGGGGTTAACCGTTGCCGCATCGCGGGCGCGAACCCGGCCGGTTACCTTAAGCACGTACTCGGAACGCACCTTGTCCGCCAGATGAAAAAACTCTTTGCCATCCGGGTCGAAAACCACCTGGACAATGCCATCCCGGTCACGCAGATCGATAAAAATCACACCGCCGTGGTCTCGTCGACGATCCACCCAGCCACAAAGCGTCACTTCACGGTCGATGTCACTGGACCCCAGGGTCCCACAATAATCTGTTCGCATTAATACTCTCTAAATCGAATGTCTGTTTAGGCCGCAGTCGGCTTGGGTTTGTCTGTCTTTTTCTCTACGGCAGGCTTTGTTTCCGACTTGCCAGCATCGCTACCGGATTTTTTCTCACCCGAGTCGCCCCGGGAATCAGCGAGATTTTTCTTCTTGTCCTTGTCCGTTTTAAAATCTGTCTCATACCAGCCGGACCCACTGAGTCGAAAGGCAGGCGCAGAAACCAGCTTAACCAGTGCCGGTTTTTGGCAATCGGGACAATCCTTTAAAGAGTCATCCGAAATTTTTTGTAACACATCAAACTGGTGCCCACATTCCTGGCATCGATATTCATAAAACGGCATGTTGATACTCGCTTGACTTGAATAGGTCGCTTAAACAGGTCGATTGATCGCTGGTTTAAAAAGCGCGCGATTATACATGAGGCGGTCAGGTCAGTGAATCAAATAGGCAGCGCAAATATTGCCTTACAAAAGATTGTGGCAATAATGGGTACCAAAATAGTTCAAATGCCTTGATAATCTGCTATGAAACTTTTGAAGAGTCTTTTATAAGCCTCTAACACTAAAGAAAATTTTCTTACTTACGGATTCTCATGGCACAAGAACTGAAACAATCCAAAATTCTCGCCTCTGAAATACAGATGGGCATGTACGTCTCTGCGCTGGACCGTCCATGGGAAGACTCGCCTTTCTTGCTTCAGGGATTTGTTGTTAGTTCTCCCAAGGTACTGGCCAAGCTTCAGTCCTTGTGCAAGTACGTATACGTTGATAACGCACAGTCCATCAACATGGACGAGGCCGCCAGGGAGCGTGCTGCCGCAGCACCGCCTCCACCCAAGGGCAACCCGAACGATCCGTACAAAAAATCAGAAAAACCCCTGCCAATAAACAAGGACAAGTATCAAGCCAGAC
Source organism: Pseudomonadales bacterium (assembly GCA_965222065.1). Lineage (GTDB taxonomy): Bacteria > Pseudomonadota > Gammaproteobacteria > Pseudomonadales > GM7GCV1 > GM7GCV1. The sequence continues at coordinate 130,202 of OZ244933.1, read as the reverse complement.
CTCGTATGTCCAGTACCGAGATGAAACTGGCCCGTGAGTCCTACCAGAAGGTACAAACATCCCTTACCAGCGTATTTAAAGGCGTGTCGGAAAACTCCCTGGTCAATCCCCAGGACGTCAGCAAAGCTTCCTCCACCCTGGTTTCCAGTGCCGTCGCCTATCCTTCTGCCCTTTCATGGCTGGCACTCATCCAGCGCCACAACAACAAGGTTTATGACCATGCCCTGCGAACATCCACCTGGGCCCTGCTGTGTGGTCGGCATATTGGCCTGGATGAACAGGACCTTAAATGGCTGGCTATCGGCTCCATGATCAAAGACATGGGGCAGTTGCAAAGCAGAAAGGAAGGGAAAAAAATTACCACGGCGGACGAAGCGGTTCAGGAAAGTATCAAGCTGGCGGAAATGTCCAAGATGCACAAGGAAGTCATCCAGATCATCGCCTGTCACCGTGAAAAATTTAACGGCACCGGAAAGCCCAGGGGACTGGCTGGAGAGGACATTCCACTGCTGGCCCGTATTACCTCGATAGCCACAGCATACGATCTGGCGCTTAACCCGCTAAACCGGGGACGGGATGCCATGTCCTCCTCCGAAGCGGCCCGTTTTATATACAGCCAGCGTGGCCGGGCATTTCAGGATGAGCTGGCGGTCCAGTTTATTGAATCACTGGGCACTTATCCGCTAGGCACCATTCTTCAACTGGATACCGGCGAAGTTGCCGTGGTGGTCGACCAGGATGAAAAATTCCGGTTAAAGCCCAAAGTGATGGTGATCACGGACGAAGAAGGCCAGCCCCTGGAGGAAAAACGGGTGATCAGCCTGGCGGCCCAGCAGCCGGATAATACCGAAGGGGTAAACGCCAGGATCCTGAAGGATTTATCCACGGCCTCTTTTAATATTGATATGCGCGAGATCCAGCAAGAGTATCAACGACTGGATTCCTCAGCCTCTTCGTCGAGTACCAGTTCGCCCGGCGGCATTTTCAAAAAGTTTTTCGGCAGAAAAAAATAGCGTTGCAGAACGTTTAGTTCCATGGTCAAGCGCATTACCGAAGGTGACAATGATGTTCTCGACAGCATCAACTTCCTTCGTGCCGTGCACGAAGTCGACAGTGCGCAGTTTCATGTCCTGATGAATATTTCCCGCAAGCGCGAACTGAACCGGGGAGAGATTCTTATGCATCAGGGCACGGCGTCCAAAGAGTTGTACTTTGTCGTCGATGGCCAGATGGGCGCCTATGTTCGCGATGACGAGCTCAACAAGCACATCCAGATCGGTATTATTCGCCCGGGCGAAATGATTGGCGAGCTATCTCTGGCTCTCGATGTGCAAGACCGCCAGGCGACGGTCAGGGTGACCAGTGACACCGCCACCACACTAAGCTTTCGTCAGGAAACCTTTACCAACAGGGATCGTTATCCGGAACTGGATGACCGGGTGTATTTTATTTTCTGGCGCGACCTGACCCAGTCCCTTAAATGGCGGGTGGATATGTTCGAAATGAAGTACCCCGATAGTCCCCGTATCGCCAAACTGGCCAAAACCGCCAGGGATATCAGGCGCTCTGTTCCATCAGTCCATGACTTTGCCTTTGACCCGCAAGGCTCGCTGGAAATTATTTCCAGACAGGCAGCAGAGATTGGTCATGTGCTCAAGGAATGCAATCAACTGGTTGCTTTTCACCGCTCGATGGAAATCCAGTAATTGAGCGCGAGTAAATTCACTTCCAATCTGTACCCAATCCATACCAGAACGTAGAATGTGCGACCTTTCAATCCACGACTGAACCAATGCGCGCTACCCGATTCCTGATTTCCACCCTGAAAGAGACCCCTTCCGACGCCGAAGTTATCAGCCACAAGCTGATGCTGCGTGCCGGACTGATCCGTCGTCTGGCCTCCGGTCTGTACACCTGGCTACCTTTGGGAATACGGGTCCTGCAAAAAGTCCAGGATATCGTCCGCCAGGAAATGAACCGTGCTGGCGCCCAGGAAGTGCTTATGCCCGTCACACAACCGGCAGAGCTCTGGGAAGAAAGTGGTCGCTGGGAGCAATACGGGCCCGAGCTTATGCGCATGAAGGACCGACATGAGCGGGACTTTTGCATGGGACCAACCCATGAGGAAGTGATTACCGATCTGGTACGTAATGAAATCAACAGTTACCGGCAGTTACCGGTAAATCTTTACCAGATCCAAACCAAGTTTCGCGACGAAATTCGCCCACGCTTTGGTGTGATGCGCTCACGCGAATTTATTATGAAAGATGCCTATTCTTTTCATATCGACCAGCCTTCCCTGCAGGAAACCTACGAAGACATGCATGACGCCTACTGTGCCATGTTTGACCGCATTGGCCTGGAATATCGCCCGGTACTGGCCGATACCGGCAGCATCGGTGGCAGTCATTCCCACGAATTCCATGTTCTGGCCGACTCTGGTGAAGACGATATTGCCTTTAGCGACAGCAGTGATTTCGCGGCCAATGTGGAAATGGCTGAAGCCCTGGCTCCGGAAAACCAGACACCAAACGGGCAGGCAGCCGAAGAAGTAGCGACGCCCGACCAGAAAACCATCGGCGACGTCTGCCAGTTTCTTGATGTCTCCAAGACACAAAGCGTAAAAACCCTGATCGTCAAGGGAGACAGCGACGATCAGCCGTTGGTCGCACTGGTGCTCCGAGGCGATCACAGCCTCAACGATGTCAAGGCAGCCAAGCAACCCGGTGTTGCCAGCCCGTTGCAATTTGCTGAGGAAAACGACATCCGCGCGGCGATAAATTGTGGAACTGGCTCTCTTGGGCCAATTGATCTGAGGCTGCCAGTTCTGGTCGATCGTGCAGCGGCCGCAACCGCCAACTTTGTCTGCGGGGCCAACAAGGATGGTTATCACTTAAAAAATGCCAACTGGGAATCCCGGGACAACCTGAATATTGTGGATATTCGCAATATTGAAGCCGGCGACCCTTCGCCATGCGGCAAAGGAACCATCCAGATCAAACGCGGCATCGAAGTGGGACACATTTTCCAGCTGGGAACCAAGTACAGTGAAGCAATGAATGCCCGGGTTCTGGGCGAGGACGGCAAGGAATCAACCGTCATTATGGGGTGTTACGGTATCGGGGTAACACGTATTGTGGCCGCCGCTATTGAACAAAACCACGATGACAGGGGTATTATCTGGCCGCAAGCCATTGCCCCGTTCCAGATTGCGCTGGTTCCTATCAACATGCACAAATCCCCTGAAGTCGCCGAGGCTTGTGAAGCACTCTACAGCGAGCTCACAGGCGCAGGTTATGAAGTTATTTATATGGACGAGCCGAAGGCGCGCCTGGGTGGCATGCTGGCTGATATCGAACTTATGGGTATCCCCCATCGCCTGGTTGTAGGTGACCGGGGCCTGGAATCAGGTATGATTGAGTATCGATCCAGGCAAAGTGACGAGAATCAGGACATACCCCGTGACCAACTTCTTGAATTTTTGTCTCAGGCGACAGGCAAAACTGCTAACTAACCTGTTTTTGGCAGGCTGGAGCGGACTGCTGCTGGCCCAGCCCGGCTTGCAGAATGCGGAAGACATCGACCGGGAACTGCTTGCCTACCTCGAACAGGATGTTCTGGAAGAACACGGCTTCACCGACTCATACGAGGCCGAAGTCTGGTACGAAAGCATGTATCCGCGCCTGCAGGACTTCGAAATCAATGACAGGGAAAAACTCCAGATATTGCAGTCTGTGCACCGGGAATCCCGGTCCAGTGGGATCAGCCCCAATCTCGTCCTTGCGGTCATTGAGGTGGAAAGTCGGTTTGATCGTTACGCCATTTCCCATGCCGGCGCACAGGGGCTGATGCAAGTAATGACTTTTTGGAAAAAAGAACTGGGACGACCGGACGATAACCTGACGGATCCGCACACCAACCTTCGTTACGGTACCAGTATTCTCAGCTATTACCTGAAGCTCTCTGAAGGAGACACCACGGAAGCGCTGTCTCGCTACAACGGCAGCTACCCGCAAACCTGGTACGCTGAACGTGTATACCGTGCGATGAACAACTGGCAACACTAACTGCCCCTATCAGTCACTTGGAATTCCATCATCTTGAATACACGGTTGCTCCTGAGGACATGTTCAGGAGAATCAAATCGTTACAACATCCTGTCTGGCTGGATAGTGGCTACCCGGCAAATTCACGCAGTCGTTATGACATTCTTAGCGCCCTGCCCCATCAGGTTCTTTCTGCCGATACCGGTGACTCTCCGGAAAGCGTAGAGCGTTTTTGCCTGGAGGCCCAGGGCCTGCTGGACCAACACAGGGTCGGCGCCCAGGCGGCTACCTGCCCGTTCCAGGGCGGGCTGATAGGCTTCTGGGGCTACGATCTTTTTTTGGCAGATAACCATCTTGCTAATAAGCCACAGATCAACTTTCCCAGCGCCTTTTTGGGGCTTTATCTCTGGGCACTGATCTACGACCATCAACGCCGCTCTGCTTCCCTGGTATTTCATCCGGCATGCCGCCCTGAAACCCGTCGCACTGTCTTCGACCTGATCAATGCAGAGGAGCCCCGGCCGGACCATGAATTTGAACTGACCAGCCACTTTAAGGCGTCGGAAAACCGGGAGAGATATCTTCAGTCTCTTGAACGAATAAAAACGTATATCCGCGACGGCGATGTCTACCAGGTCAATTATGCCCAGCATTTTCAGGCCAGCTACCAGGGCGATACCCTGTCGGCCTATTTAAACCAGCGCCGTCGACATCCGGCGCCGTTTTCTGCCTATATCGGCCTGGACAGACAAGCAGTCATCTCCCATTCACCGGAGGAATTTCTCCGCGTTCAGGGGCGCGAGGTACAAACCCAGCCGATCAAGGGAACTGCTCCGCGCGCGACAGATCCCAAAATAGACCAGCGCAATGCAGACGTATTACAGGCCAGTGCCAAAGACCGGGCAGAAAACCTGATGATCGTCGATTTGTTACGCAACGATCTGGGCAAGGCCTGCGAACCCGGATCCATCTCGGTACCCAGCCTGTTTGAGCTGCAAAGCTTTTCCAATGTTCATCACCTGGTGAGCAAGGTTCGTGGTTGCCTGCGCCCGGAAGTAAGCGTTCTGGAACTGCTACGGCATTGCCATCCCGGTGGTTCCATCACCGGTGCGCCCAAAAAGCGGGCCATGGAGATTATCGCAGAGCTGGAAGTCATGCCGCGTAGTCTCTATTGCGGCAGCATTGGCTACATCAGTCTTTGTGGTCATAGTCATACCAGTATTGCCATTCGGACCATGATTGCTGACGGTGCCCATATCCATTGCTGGGGCGGTGGCGGTATTGTTCATGATTCAAACATTGAAAAGGAATTCCAGGAAACCCTCTACAAAGTGGCACCGATGATGGAAAGCCTGGAACAGGATTTTTTATCTGAACTCGCCCAGCCAGCCACACCAAAGCCATAATCATCAATTGCCAGGAACCATGTAATGATTGATCGCAAGTATCATCGATACGTTTTTTCCTTTTTTATGTCCTTGCTGATGTCCTGCATCATGTCTTTTGTTATTACGCTTTTTAACATGGGACTGGTTAGCAATCTCTTCTCTATCTGGATAAAAGCCTGGATGTTTGCATTTGCCGTAGCGTTTCCAACAATCATCCTGGTTTCACCCCTTGTTAACCGGCTGGTCAACCTGGTTTTGAAAGAAGAAACCAAAGATCGCTAAACTGGCCATACATTCCACGAACCCACAGGAATCAATATGGATTTAAAGCTGACTGATAAATTATCCCTGGTCACTGGCAGTACAGCCGGTATTGGCTTTGCCATTGCCAAGGCCCTGGCATCCGAGGGAGCCAGGGTTATTATTAATGGACGCTCCCAGGAGACTGTAGATAACGCCATTAAGACGTTGGCACAGGAAGTACAAGGGGAACTGATTGGTTTTGCCGGCGACCTCTCCACCCCTGAGGCTGCTGAGCAGCTTGCACAGAAATATCCGGGCGTGGAAATACTGGTTAATAATCTGGGTATTTTTGAACCTGCCGACTTTGAAGAGATTTCTGATGACGAGTGGCTGCGTTTCTTTGAGGTAAATGTTTTAAGTGGCGTCCGGCTTAGCCGCCTTTACCTTCCTGCCATGAAAGACCGAAACTGGGGCCGAATTATTTTTATCTCCAGCGAAAGCGCCGTACAGATCCCCGCTGAAATGATTCACTACGGCATGACCAAAACTGCACAGCTCGCTGTTTCCCGTGGACTCGCCGAGTCTGTCGCCGGAACCGGGATAACAGTTAATAGCGTCTTGCCAGGACCAACTAAATCACGTGGTGTTACTGATTTTGTTGAAGAATTCGCAGAGAAGGAAGGAAAAACCATCGAAGAATTCGAAAGGGACTTTTTTAATGAAGTGCGACCAACATCGTTGATAAAACGCTTTGCAACCACCGATGAAGTGGCCTCACTGGTCGCCTACACCGCTAGCCCACTGGCGTCAGCAACAACCGGTGCCGCTCTTCGAGTGGATGGTGGCGTTGTTAAGAGTGCTTTTTAAGCTGCCCTGACTGTTATGTAACAGCAATAAAGCCGAGCCTGGGGATACTGCGTGAATTCGTCGATCACGTTTTGTGGCCAACAACGTGCCGGGCGCTGTCCTTGCGCCAGCTCAATTTCACTCTGTAGAATCATCGGACGTCAGCAATGTCCACGCCAAGAGGTCACATATGAAACGCCATGCAAACGCACACTGGGAAGGTGGACTAAAGGATGGCAAGGGGTTTGTCTCCATTCAGAGCGGTGTACTGAATGCGGAAATCACTCTGGATGCAACGCTGAAGTGATAAAAACCTGGGGGAGAAGGGTTTATACCCTATTGTGGCTCGGGTACATGTTAGTGGCTATGGCCCTTCCGAACCTTGCTGCTGCAGATCAGTCGTACCTCAGCGAACCCACCACCTCCTCCGAGCTCATCATTTCAGGCTCGGAGTGGGTCACCGATGCACCAACCCGGATCGCAGCAGTCGCAGGTTATTTTCAGGCCGATCCGGGGCCGTCTATCCGTGTCGAACTTACCAGCTCGGGCAAACAGTCGCTGGAACGGCTGATGGCTGGCCAGGCCGACTTTGCATTGATGGCTCCGACCCCTCTGGCAATGGCGTTTGTACGTCTACAGAATGAAGGCGTGCCGCCCAAAAGCTGGCCAGTGATACTCGCAACCATAGGCCTGTCCAGCCACACACATCACGTCATTGCGGACAGCAGGCACGGCATTGAACAGCCTGCAGACCTGGCCGGTCAGACCCTGGGTATGTTGTCCAATACTTCGGCACATTTCGGGTGGGACCAGTTCACCAGACTCCACGGCATCGACCCCGATTCGGTACAACTGGTGAACGCTCATCCCGACGATCTGGCTGCAGGACTCGCTGACGGGCGCTTTAACGTGGTCGTGGCCTGGACCCCGTTCAGCGAGGCAGCAATGACACAGCTTGGCTCGAACGCACGCGCCTTTCCGCTGCAGGGAGTCGACACGGTAAGTTGGTTGCTGGTTTCCCGGCGCCGTGTAATTGAGGAATATCCCGACGTGGTAGATCGCGTGTTTCAGGGATACACCGATGCAATTGCCCTGCTGCAGACCGAGCCGGATCGTGCAGCCGCATTACTCGATTTTTCATCTGAACACTGGCTGCAAGACAAACGTGTGGCATGGAAACTGGCGCTGAACTGGCCGGTGATCGCCAATATGGAAGCCAAGCTCGAATGGAGCGCGAAGCAGCTAGGTCTGCCACCGGTTCAGTTGAGCCCCCGCCAATACATCGCACGCGACCCGCTGGAGCGCTTCAGCCCCGACTCGATCACACTGCCGACATGGATACATGAGGGGCCGATCGAACCGTGAAACTACGGACACTGGCCAGCACCATTCTCGCCGCCACGCTGTTGGTCGCCCTCGGTGTGGCGCTGATCGGTTTGTTGGTATGGCAGCAAACCCGGAACAGTCTGGCCGATGTCGAAGCCCTGTATGACGCACGAGACAGCGCTTTCAAGATCGATATCGCGATCCGCTATCTCAATCATGTCCGTCCGGAACCCGATATCTTACGCGGCCTGGTGCTGCAATCGAGGCGTCTGATCACATTGCTCGAAGATGAGCGACACCCGGAAGCGATCACGGCTCGCTTACACGTAGAAGAGATTGAGACACTGGCCAACGGCGCGCTAGCCTTACTGGATGCTGGCAATGTGTCCGAGGCTCGCCTGGAACCCATGGGCAATCAAATCCGCATTCATGAAACCGGTGCGCTGGACGCACTCAACATAATCATCGAAGAACGCAACCGTGACATTGTAGCCACACTCCTGTGGTCACAGCAGCTACTGATCCTGGTCGCACTGGCTACCGCGGCGCTGGCCTGCCTTGCTTTCTGGCTCTTCTTCCGACGGATTTTGCAACCTCTACGTGATTTTTCTTATGGCATCCGGCGCTTTGGTGACGGCAACAGTTCGGTGCGTCTCCCTGTCAGCGGGAAGGACGAACTGAGCGATATAGCAAACCTCTTCAACCGGTCCATGGAGCAGCGCGAGACCTACCAGCTGCTGTTACAGGAGCGAATCAAGGAACAGCAATGTCTGTACCTTGTGCTTGAGCTAACCACCGACGACAATCTATCTGTCGCAGAAGTCTGCCAACAAACCGCAGAACTGATCCCGGCGCATATGCTGCACGAGGACGCAGCCATGGCCCGCATCAAGTACAAAGGCGAGGTGTTCTCCAGTAGCAACTGGACTGAACGGCAAGCCATCCTGTCGAGTCCTATCCGAATCAGTGCAGAGGAAACGGGGAAAATCGAGGTGGCCTATTCACGCGAGCTTCCGGACCAGCCTGGCGGAGAAGGCCCCTTTCTTCCGGAAGAACGCATAATGCTCAATTCAATCGCAAAGCACCTGGCGCGTATGCTTCAGGATCGGCAGGTTCGTGAAGCCCTTGCGCATAGTCAGCGCCTACAGGCTGTCGGCGAACTTACCGGCGGCATTGCACACGATTTCAACAACCTGTTAACGGTGATCCTGGGCAACGCCGAAACACTCTACGATATTTACCGGGACAGTGATGAGAATACGGCGCAAATGGCCGGGATGATCAATTCAGCGGCTAACCGTGGTACCGAACTGACGCAGCGGCTGCTGGCCTTCGCACGACGTCAACCGCTGGAGCCCAGACCCGTCGACATCAACCGGTTGATTGAAGACATGCGGGGGCTAATTAACAGGACGCTGGGCGAGCATGTGGAACTCGAACTCAAATTCGACAGCGGCTTGTGGCCGGCAATGATTGATCCGTCCCAGCTTGAGACGGCGCTTCTCAATCTCATTGTCAACGCTCGCGATGCGATGCCATCCGGCGGGTGGCTGACGCTTGAGACGGCGAACGTGCAGCTTGATGCCGGCTACGCCCGAACGCGGCCGGAGTTGAGGCCAGGGGACTACGTCCTGATAGCCGTCAGCGACACCGGAACAGGCATACCCAGGCAAGTACTGCAGCGCGTGTTCGAACCGTTTTTCACGACCAAGGAGCCGGGCCGGGGCACTGGCCTGGGTCTGTCCATGGTGCACGGTTTCATCAACCAGTCAAACGGCCACGTGGCCATCTATTCCGAGCCCGAAGAAGGCACTACGATACGACTCTATCTGCCGCGCTCCGATGCCGCGGAAAAAATCTCGCATGCCCCTGAATCCGAACCGGTACCCGTCGGGGAAGCTCGGGTGCTGCTGGTCGAGGACGACGCAATGGTGCGCCAGTTCACTCTCGATCAACTCAAATCGCTGGGATACTCTGTTCAGACGGCAGCTAATGGGGCCGAGGCGAAAGCGATTCTGGAAAGCGAAGCACATATCGACCTTTTGCTGACAGACATGATCATGCCTGGAGGGATCAGCGGACACGATCTGGCCAACCTTGCCGTCGAACTCCGACCGGGCCTCAAGGTGTTGTACATGTCAGGATATACCGAGAATGCCATCGTCCACCACGGACGTCTGGACCCCGGGATAAACCTGCTCTCCAAACCGTTTCGACGAGCTGATCTGGCCCGGAAGGTGCGCGAGGCACTAGAGGAAACATATAAGAGAAATAGCCCCTGACACCACTTCCAGCTCAACTTATTGAACGCTAAGTCTGACAAGACTGACCCCTTTCCATTCCTTGCAGTAATCCAGACTAGAGTTGGGATACGAAATTTGTCGCTATTTTGGGGTAGAGTCCTTTTCCTTTGCTTATGGTCGATGCTTCTGATGCGATGTGATTCGCCAGTATGTGCCGGTTTCAGGAATAGGGAGGAAAAGCTGATCTGCAAAAACCGGGATCAGGGAAATTTACTCTGACCCCGGATTTGTTCGGATTTAAAGGCTCAAATTGCGACTGCTGGCCTTGATAAATTCGGCCTTGAATTCCTCGTAATTGCGAGCCAGGGGATACTGCGGGAATTCGTCGACCACGTTTTGTGGCGCACGGAAGAGAATACCAGCATGGGCTTCTTCCAGCATGGCGGTATCGTTATAGGAATCCCCCGCGGCGATACAGCGGTAATACATACTCTTAAAGCCAATCACTGCCTGGCGTTTGGGATCCGCCTGGCGGAGTTTGTAATCCACAACCTTGCCTGTGGACTCATCCACAACCAGGTTATGGCACAGCAAGGCTGGATAGCCCAGTTTGGCCATAAAAGGCCCGGCAAACTGGTAGAAGGTATCCGAGAGAATGACCACCTGAAAACGCTCACGCAGCCAGTTGAGAAAATCAGCGGCACCATCCAGGGGCGACATGGTATCGATAACTTCCTGGATTTCGTTAACACCCAGCCCATGTTGTTCCAGCAGTCCGAGACGCTGTTTCATCAGCACATCGTAATCAGGAATATCCCTGGTCGTCGCCTTGAGTTCTTCCACACCGACTTTCTCGGCAAACTCAATCCAGATTTCAGGGATCAATACCCCTTCGAGGTCAAGACATGCGATTTCCACGCGCGTTTCTCCAGCTAGGTCGTCAAAAAATCAAGGCGGGCAAGAGTAATGGAACCACTGGAAAATACAAGAAGCCTTCGCGGATTTAGTACGCTTTCATACTCTTTAATATTCGGGCAATTCAATGTGCCGGAATAATTGCTCCAGCTCATCCTTGCCATTGCACTGATGGGCTTCATCAACCATTTCCCTGGTAAGGTGCGGGCAGAACTCATGAATAAAATCGTACATAAATCCCCGTAGGAACGTCCCACGTCGAAAGCCGATTTTGGTGACACTGTGTTTGAACAGGTGGCGGGCATCAATCATCACCAGATCCTTGTCCGCTTCCGGGTCATAAGCCATGCGCGCGACTATGCCCACACCAAGCCCCAGCCGCACATAGGTTTTGATGACATCCGAGTCCGAGGCGGTAAATACCACACGGGGTTTGAGCTCTTTTTCCTGAAATGCCTCATCCAGCTGCGAGCGCCCGGTAAAGCCAAACACATAGGTAACTAAAGGATACTGTGCCAGGTTCTCCAGCGTGAGGAAGGAGGTTTGTGTCAAGGGATGGTTGCGGGGCACCAAAATGCAACGATTCCATTTGTAACAAGGCATCATGACCAGATCGACAAACAGCTCCAGCGCCTCGGTGGCAATGGCAAAATCCACTTTCCAGTCGGCCGCCATTTCACTGATCTGCATGGGTGTTCCCTGATGCATGTGCAAATCAACATCGGGATATTTGGCAATAAAGTTTTGAATGACTGACGGCAAGGCATAACGAGCCTGGGTATGTGTCGTCGCAATGGCCAATGAACCCCTGTCCGGGTCATTATGTTCCTGGCCAATTTGTTTGATGTTATCGACCTGGTGCAGCACTTCCGCCGCAAGTCGCAGGATTTCCTCACCCGCGGGTGTTATTCGGGTCAAATGCTTGCCACTACGAGAAAAGATTTCAACGCCCAGCTCATCTTCCAGCAGTCGAATTTGCTTGGAAATACCCGGCTGTGAGGTATACAAACTGGCCGCCGTCGCAGAAACATTCAGGTCGTTTCTCGCGACCTCCCATATATAACGTAGCTGCTGCAATTTCATAATGTTTGCTTCGTTTGGTTATAAGCGTACAGTGCGCAACTTTGGTTTTTTGGTCAAGCATTTTTAGCGACCGCCACAAAGCTCACGCCTACTCCCTCGACAGGTTTCTTTGTATGATCACTTGTTTGGATTTAAACAACCCCGGATGCCAGCAATGAAACTCTCTCCAGACACCGTTATTCAGCGCAACAAACACATTGTGTCCAGCGAAATTGATGGTGAAACCGTGATGATGGACGACTCTTTCAGCAGGTATTTTGGACTTAAGGAAGTTGGCACAAGTATCTGGCGATTGCTGGAGGAAAAACACAGCATCCGGGAAATATGCGAGCAGTTAACCAGTGAATATGACGTTGACCTTGAGCAGTGCCTGGAAGATGTCCTGCCTTTTCTGGAAGAGCTGCATACAAAGAACATGATTGACGTTCAGAATTGATGTTTTTGAACACTGTCCGAGGCACTTTTGACCTTTAAAGAAAAAATCCGGCACATCATTCAGCTGCCATGGGAGCGGAAGTTGTGGCTGGTGGCCTTTTTTCTCGGCTCCCTGTTTTGCTGGTTTGCCATTCGCCTTACCAGCTCGCGCAAACTGGCGGGCAAGATGGGCAATCAATATCTACAGAATCGAACACTCTGTGTCCTTGCCAGCGAGGAACAGGCCACCAAGGCATCACGCATGGGAAAACTGATGCAGTCTGTATCCGGCAATGTCCCCTGGGAAAGTAAATGTCTGACCGAAGCGCTCTGCGTCAAATGGCTGTTAAACCGCTACCAGATACCGGCCGTTTTTTATCTGGGCGCAAGAATTAACAATGAAGGCGGTAGCAGCGATGATCCCATGCAGGCCCATGCCTGGCTGTCTGTGGGGCCCTATATTGTTACCGGCGCACCACAGCATCTGGATTACCAGGTAGTTGCCACCTTTGTCAGCCCGATGGTGGAGTTCCAATAGTATGCGCAGCCTCTTCCAAATCAGCAGGCTCGCAAAACTGAAACCGTTGCTGACGGATGTCTTGCACCAATCCCCCGGTCGAATAGTGTACGTACTGGCGTTGATGATCCTGTCCAGCCTGTCTTCTGGTATCGGAATCCTGCTCATCGTGCCGCTTCTGGCCTCTGTGGATATTTCCCTGGGAACTGACACGGCATCCCGGGGAATCCAGGCCCATATCAATCATGTGTTCGACACACTGGGGCTACAACCAGGGCTGGGGGTCATTCTCCTGCTCTATCTGTCCCTGATAGTCACTGTTGCCCTGATCAATTACCTTAACGCAGTCGCCGGGGCCAAATTACAGCGCGATTTCGTGATCAATTTGCGCAGGCTAGTGTATGGCAGCCTGCTGAATGCCAACTGGCAGTATCTTGGCTCAAAACGCATGTCCGATTTCGCCAGACTGGTGACAGGTCAGGTGCAATCGATCGGGTTTACCGTCTTTCAGATCATTACCCTGACCAGCAAGCTGGTACTGGTGGCGGTTTACCTGGGATTATCGTTCTGGCTATCTCCTGCCATGACGCTTTTGGCGCTCTTGTGTGCCTTAATGCTCGTGGTTGTCCTGTTCCCTTTAAATAGCCGCATCCAGCACAGCGGGCACCAGGAACTGGAGGCACATTCAGACATTTTTCATAACGTTTTTGAGCAGCTGCAAAGCCTGAAAATCATAAAAAGCTTTTCAGCTGAATCCCGCTACGTGGAAAAACTGGATCGTTCCAGTCACCTTCTGGAAAATCAACAGGTTCGAATTACCCGGTTTAGCGCGTTTTCGCGCTTTATCTTCCTGACGGGTGCCGCCGTTATTTTTACGCTCTTGTTCTGGGTCGCACTAAAATGGATTCATTTGCCCATTGCCAACCTGATTCTTCTCCTGTTCATTTTTTCGCGACTGATGCCACAACTGTCGGCAATACAGGGGCACCTGCAACAGCTGATACATGCCGCTCCCGAATATCAGGATCTGTTAGCACACTGTCAGGATTTGCAGGAACACCAGGAACAGAGCTGTCCGGACAATGTCAGTATCTCCCTGCACCGCCAGATCCGGGTGGAGGGGCTCAGCTATCAATATCCTGGGAAAACGCAAACATTATTTAACGGACTGAACGCCACCCTCCAAAAAAATGAAACCCTGGCCATTACTGGCCCTTCCGGTTCAGGCAAGTCGACGCTGGCCGATTTAATAGCCGGTTTACTGGAACCGACAAAAGGCCAGATTTATATTGATGACTTGCCTCTGGATGCGAACACTCGCCTGGCCTGGAGAAAATCTGTTGCCTATGTGACCCAGGAGGTTTTCCTGTTTAACGAAAGTATTCGCGCCAATCTGGAATGGGTTCGCAAGGATCCTGTAGGCGATGAGGAAATCTGGCATTACCTGGATCTGGCAGCAGCGGATTTTGTCAAATCATTACCGCATCAGCTGGACACCAGGATCGGTGACCGGGGAACCCAGCTCTCGGGCGGTGAGCGTCAGCGTCTGGCACTGGCGCGCGCGCTGATCGCACAACCTGCCTTATTGATTCTGGATGAAGCCACCAGCGCACTGGATCGGGACAATGAAGCGCGCATACGGCAGGCACTGATGAACCTGGAAGGAAAGCTCACGCTGATTGTCATTGCCCATGACCAGGAAAGTATTGCCCATATCCACAAACGTATAGAACTGGGCCAGCCCGATTAGACGCTGTAACAATGCTGTAGCCCAGAGCCAAGCAGAGGTATTCCGGATACTTCCTGAGGTATCACCAGTCCCCAGCCGGTATTGCCCTCCAAAACGGTCCAGCCGGCTTCGGTCTGGCACAGGTCCCAGGCAATGGTTTTAATCTCCGACATCTGCAGATGCAGCTCGCGGACAATCTCCATGGCCTTGTCAAAACCCGGCACGGGCCCCAATAACACGGACTCACCTGAATGGGTAATCGATTGTAAATCCCAGCTGCGCTGGTCAGTGTTGGGAATTTCCAGTATGCCGTACCCGAGGATGACCTCCTTATCCTGGACACCCGTGATTAGCCTAAGCGTCACCAGGTCCTCCCTCCCCGCGTAGTTTCGCATGGCATCCGAATTGACAAGCAATTGCTGAACCAGGACAGTATGGCTGGCCAGCATCCCTGACAGGTGTTCAAAAACAGGCTCATCCCCTTGCTGATGTACCCATACACCTTTCAGGTTTTTACCCTGCAGAAAGAGTTTTCCCTCTTGTTCTGACAGCAACATGCAGCCACGCATGGCATTGGCCGAACGGGGCTTGATAAACAGGGGAAGATCTTTTTTGAGCCGCTCAGCTGTGGGTATATCTGTCGGGCTATTCAGGACAATAAGCGTTTTTGTGGCGGGCATCCCCTGTGCCTGCAGCCATTGCTCAAACTGATACTTGTCGTTGAGTACGCTGGCCGAGGGACCGTCTCCACGACTGGAAAAAACCCGCTGCCAGCTAATAGCCTCACTGCTATACACGTAATCAAGCCAGTTGTAGGGCTCCACCCGATTCAGGCCAAAGCGAAAAAAATCCCCGGCCGGCGCGCCTATCCAGAAAACCAGATAGGCCAGCCGAAAAAATAATCGGGGCATGGTTAACTCCCAATTATTTCGATCCTGCGTTGCGCTTTTTAACGACTGATATATTGACCACCAGCCCAGAAACACATACCAAAGCAGCCCATTGGCAATCAAGAGTGAATACCACTGCCAGCGTGGACGTGCGGGCCAGGCCCTGAAAACCAGTTGACGATGGTATCTCGCGTTTGGTGCCCGGCTAAGCCAGACCCCCGGTCCCAGCAAACAGCTGGGATGACATAAAAGATAACCGATCATTTTTTCCCGACAGTGCCTGTAGTGCGGGATTCCAGCCAGCCATTCAAGGCCTGGATCTGCCCTATATATGTACCGGCAATGGCCGCCTCAACCGCATCTTTCGAGACCATTTTCTTCTGCAACTCCTCAATAGAATCAACATTAATAATATCTTCTATATTATTGTTTATATTTATTTTATTTTTATATTCACAGTGTTCTTCGGCGGATATAGCCGGACCCATATCTTTATCTCGCCAGACCAGTTCCGGAGGCAACAAATCGTTGATGGCACGTCGATGCAAAAACCGGCCTATTCCTCCCCTGCCCAGCTTATGCTCTGGCGGCACGGCCAGGAAGAACTCCACCAGACGAATATCCAACAACGGCCACCGGTATTCGATACCGTACCGTGCAGCCATCAGGGTGCAGGATTCCAGGCGTGCACTGATCATGGGGGAAAGTCGGTCATTCAGGACAAAATCATTGAGCGATTTGGCGCCGGCATCATAGCGAAAACTCTGCATGTACTGTTCGCGCAGTTCCGGCCAGATAGCCTCTCTGGATAACGGACTATACGACCAGGTTTTTTGGGCGTGTCTCAAGAGGCGTCTTGAGGTTTCTGTCCCCGGACCAAAACACAGGTAGCGAAACAGCCACTTCAGCATGCGTAATTTGGATCCAAGCCAGTCGCCGCGGAACCGGGAGGCCCAGAGCCGCCATTTTCGCTGACGCCAGAGATCAACCAGTGCCATGGTGGCATAGGTTGATGAGAACTCGTCACCACCAAAGCCGGACAACAGGATAGCAGTGCCTCGCTTTTGCGCCTCCCGATAAAAAGGCGCCTGCGCAATTGCATTACCGTGCTCAGGGGGGCAGCCAACTGTCTGCGCGTATTCTTGTTCAGCCTGTCTAAATATGTCTTCCTCCAAGTCATCCATGAGGTAGAGAAAATGATGCTTTACATTGGCGGCTGCCAGGGCAACCGCTTCAGGCTCATCACGATGAAACGTCATGGCAAACAGCCCCAGGTCATCTTTCGGGTCAAGACCGGTTGCCTCTTGCAGCTGGCTGGCAGCGCTGGCGCAAATAGCTGAGGAATCAAGCCCGCCGGAGCACTCAGCTCCAATCGCAGAGGCAGCGCGCAAACGATCGCGTACTGCACCATCCAGAAGGTCCCTGTATGCACGCACATAGGCTTCTTCTGATTGCAGCTCTATGGGCGGCGGGGATTCAAAACGATACCAGGCCATTTGTTCACGGGAGAGCTCCTCTGTTGACCATAGAAGGCAATGCGCTGGCTGGATTTTTTCAACCTCGTCATAAGCCGTAGAGCGCCAATCAGGAGAAATCCCCAAAATATAGCGCGCCATCCACTGCCTGGATGGCGTTAGCTCAATTGCATCCAGTTCGGCCAGAATCGCCAGACTGGTCGCAAAAAAAAGGCGTTTCCCCGTTCGATAGATATACAGCGGTTTTACGCCAAAGTGATCCCTGGCAAGGAACACATGACCAATCCGGGGTTGGTAGACAACGAAAGCGAAGTCACCGATTAGCTGTTCACAACACTCGGGGCCCCAGCGTTTCCAGGCATTGAGCACCAGGCCGGTATCCGTGGCAATTAATTCCGGGATCGCGGTGTCTCCCAAAGCAGTTATCAGTCCCTTGCGATTATCAATACGCCCCCAAAACAGGATTCGAAGAAATTCGTCGCCCATGACGCCTTTTTCCTGTCGGCATTCGGGCGTATGCCACTGACGCTGCTGGATCAGGGTAGCACCACCCTCTTGCCAAATAGCCAGGTCATCAAAAGGAATGCCTGCCAGGCCGGCCGTCTGGGCTTGTTTGATTAATTGATCGCCAGGCGATTGAGTCGGATTCTTCGAAGACAGGCGATCAGCGCCTGAAGAAGTTTTTTCCAAATCCACACATCCGGCAAACATATCGATTAACCCTCCCCCGTTGTTGGCAATGCGCTCAAGCCTCTCTCGCGCAAGTCTTGTAAAACCAGCTCGGCGAGCGCTTTGGCAGTAAATCCGTTTCGGGGCCTGGTTAGCCTGGCCATAGGGGTCTTTTCGGCCAACATCGTGCACAGCCCCAGATGTCGGGGTTTCAAACCCAGGCCTTCCATAAATTGACGTCGGTATGTGTGACCATTCAGATAAGTGAATTTTTCCATGCCCCCCAGTGGTATTTTCTCGACCATGTGCTGCTCATCCTCTTCAGCAACTTCAAGAAAATAAATGGCTTTAACAGGCAACTGGAGATTTTGCCTGCCCGGAGGCAGCGGAAAACGATATTTTTGTTGCTGCAAGCGTATCTGCTGCAACCCGTCAGGGGAAATGTTCAGACTGTCCAGGGCGTCGCGCCAAAGCTTTATCTGGGGGAATCCACCCACAATAAAGCCACGATCATCAATGGCCACCACATCGTCTGACAACACCTGATATCCCATTTGATGCAATACGGCAGCCGTGGTTGATTTTCCTGCACCCGAATCGCCGGCAAACAGCACGGCCCCATCGTCCACATAAATGGCATTGGCATGCAACACCAGAAAACCCCGTTGATGGAGGATGGCACCCATGGCGGAACCAAGGATGTACAGGCGCACATCGTCGTCATCCGCGCCTGCGTTGGGATCTACCTGAATTTGACGGCCATTTGAAATCAGCAGCCAACAGATTCCGGGGATATCCAGCCAAACCTCCGACGCATCGATCTGCGTATAGGATGATGCGGCATCCGGCTGAGAGAGGCCTTTACTGGACACATCGGATCGACGTACCAATACATCAACAGGGAGATCATCTGCAACGGGCGTTAATGGGGCCAGGTCATAATCAGACTCGAACACCAGACCATAAGCAATGTATTTGTTCACAGACACGGATAGATACTAGGGCAAAAGGGTGACGATCTAGCGAATCGACAGATCGTAGTCTGAGATCAAAGCCTGGATAACCGGCTCTATTCGATTTTCCCTGAGTAACCCCCAGTGGACATGAACATCAAGGTAACAAAGCAAAAAAAGAATCGCATAGTCCGGCTGGGCATCGCCAGCTTCGCTGTCATTGTTCCCTGCCGTCATTTCCAGGTCCAGGAGCACATTGTCGACCGCGTATTCGTCTGCAGCTTCAATTTTTTCAGGATCTGTTATTCCTCTTGCCTTTGCAGCTATTTCCGCTGCATAGCCGACAAGTTCAAGCCGCTCCTCTTCATCAGGGTCAGGATAGTCCTGTTCAAAGGCAATGACCGCCTGTTCGAGGGCTGAAAACGCATCCGCCGCCCACTCTTTATCATTGCCGGGAGATTGTTTCGTCTGTTGTTTACGGGAGCCGCTCAATCCAGTCACCTTCGTATTTTTAATCAGTCGTCATGGTTTATCGTCAGTTTACCTGCATAATTGATCTGCGGCTTTAGCCCATACTGATCATGTATAAAAACTGGCGTACTGAAGCAAATGGTTTCGAAACTCTCCACTTTGCAGCACAATGTTCTATTAATAAACATTCGATAAAGGAGGCTAGTGATGTCATTTTACGAAGACAACAGCCTGACCATTGGCAAAACACCACTGGTCAAGATTCAACGAATTTCCGACGGCAACATCTTTGCCAAGCTGGAAAGCCGCAACCCTGCCAATTCAGTGAAGTGCCGTATTGGTGCAAGCATGATCTGGGAAGCCGAGAAAAGCGGCGAACTGAAAAAAGGCATGGAAATTATTGAGCCTACGTCAGGGAATACCGGCATCGCCCTCTGCTTTGTTGCAGCCTCCCGGGGCTATCCAATTACCCTTACCATGCCCAACACCATGAGCCTGGAGCGACGCCAGGTAATGAAAGCACTGGGGGCAAACATCGTCCTGACCGATGGTGCCAAGGGAATGCCCGCCGCCATTGCCAAGGCCGTCGAAATTGCCGAGTCAGATCCGGATAAATACTTTATGCCGAGCCAGTTCGATAATCCGGCAAACCCGGAAATCCACAGGCGCACCACAGGTCCGGAAATCTGGGAAGACACCAACGGGGAAATCGACATTCTCGTAAGTGGTGTAGGCACCGGCGGTACGCTCACCGGCGTATGCCATTACATTAAGGGTGAAAAGGGCAAAGCTATTACCGCGGTTGCCGTCGAACCCTCCTCCTCCACCATGATCGCCGCGGCCCTGAAAGGCGAAGAGCCAGTCCATGGCCCGCACAAAATCCAGGGCATAGGCGCGGGATTTGTTCCCAACAACCTGGATCTGAAGATGGTCGATCAGGTAGAACAGTGCACTAATGAAGAAGCCATGGAATGGGCTCGACGGCTCATGAAAGAAGAAGGCATCCTGGCCGGGATATCCTGTGGCGCAGCCATGGCTGTCGCTGACCGTGTTTCCAGACAGCCCGGAAACGAAGGCAAAAATATCGTTGTTATCCTGCCAGACAGCGGCGAACGTTATTTATCGACAGCGCTTTTTGAAGGCATGTTTACTGAAAACGAGACAACCCAATAAGGCCTGCCATGACAACCCGCGGAACCACAGCGACTATTCTACGATGGGTGTTGTTGGTTCCCGCGGTATTGCTCACGTTTTATTTCTGGGTGGCAACCGCTGTCGGCAGTTACCTGATCGCCGAGCAGTTTTGTCCTGATGAGCTTATTGTTTCCAATACCTGCTATGCCAGTTACATGTATACACTCAAGGAAGCCCTGCTCCTTGTTTTCCCCTCAATCGCTGCAGGATGCATGGTTTTGGTCGCAGCAATGGTGGCTCCTTCGCACAAGATTTACGCTGCCCTGGCCACCTTTGTCCTGGGTTCTTTTTTCGCCCTGTTCCAGGCATTTTCAGCAGGCTACTGGGCCACACTGGCATTGACTGAAGTCGTCGCCCTGCTCGCTTTATACCGCGTCTATAGGAAACACTGTTTTAAGTCCTGAATGGCCAGAAAATATCTTTTAATCAGCCTGGGATGGCTAAGTATCGCTTTGGGAACCCTGGGGGCTTTTTTACCCTTATTACCAACGGTGCCGTTTATGCTTCTGGCCGGGTGGTGTTTTGCCCGCTCTTCAGAACGCTTTCACCAGTGGCTGCTCAATCACAGGCAATTTGGCCCGATCCTGCGCGACTGGGAAAACAATGGAAGCATAACCAGAAAGGTACGCAATCGTGCCCTGCTCACTCTCTGGCTGAGCTTGTTCTTGTCCATGTGGCTTATTGGCAAACCCTGGGGATATGCACTGCTGGGCACACTGGGGCTTTGCTCAAGCACCTACCTGCTCACCCGGCCTGTCTCTGAATACCCTGGTGCCTGATCAGGTCAAGGTCTGCAACAGATCCCTGGCTTTTTTCAGGTCTTCTTCCGTTGGGGAATTACAGATAATACTAATCGGCAACATGAGTCGATTGGCAATCCCGTTTAACGCACAGTAGGTCAGCACACTGAGGGCATCAAGGCTGTGCTGTCGCAAGCGCGGTGCAAGAAAGACAGGTTGCCCCAACCTGGTCAGCAATCGTTTGTAGCCTGGCAAACAATGCTTGCTGTATCTCAGCATCAGATCAAGTAACAGGATCGACTGTTCAACCAGCCAGGGATTTTTCTCAAATTGATAGCGAGAAAGATATAAAACGATACCGCACTGGCAAGGACTCAACCTGTGCATTGCGCAAAAATGAGACGGACTAACGACAAACCGTCGTTCATTTGCATCAGGGCTCCAGTGGGGCGTGATGGCTTCTGTATTTTTTGGCATTCGCTTCCCTTTTCTACCTTGTTGTTCCTGACAGGCTTGACCAAACCTGGCAAAGCGGCATTCCGGCCGCTGCAAACATATTCTATTTAATTGGCAGTTAAATTATTACATATTGGAGGAGATAAATCTAAGCCTGAAAGGTACTATTTTTCAAATGAAGCCATGGATAAAACATATTAGGGAACTGATGAAGGAGCGCGGTATGACTCAGGAAGCGCTCGCCTGCGAGTTGGGAAAGGGGCAATCCTGGGTAAACCACAAATTGTCAGGAAGACGCAAGGCAAATGTCGATGACATCGTGCTGATTGCCAGGGCACTGGATATAGAGCCCTCGGCACTGCTGAAGAATGTGACCAACTACGAAAAGCTGACCGATAATTTTATGGGGGTCGCCGAAGTTGAAGGGACCTATCAGTCCACCTGGCTGGACAAACTTACTACAGGTATGCAGCAACTCGACGACAAGGCCAGGGCCCGCTTTATGAAAGACACCCTGGTTACGCTGGAAAAGCAGATTCAAAAAAAAGGGAGCTAAAGCTCCCTTTTTTTATCAGCCGACCTGGCGATTATTCGTTGATGACACGAACGTCTGCAATACCCGCATCTCGAAGTGGCTGCTCTATTTCACTCAGATCCCCAACAATCAACCACACTGTTTTATTGGGCATCAGATAGTCTTGCGCCGCCTGGTGAACGTCCTCAAGGGACATGGCCTCAAGCTCCTGCTGATAGGTTTCAACATAATCGAGCGAACGGTCATACAAAAGAATATCCTGCAATGTACTGGCGACGGAGCCATTGGTTTCATAGCGTCCCGGCAAGGAGCGCAAAATCCCGTCCTTGCTGCGGCCAAGCTCTTCAGCGTTTGCCGGATTTTCACCAATATAGCCGTTGGCTTCACTGATCAGCTCCCTGAGGGAGTCTACCGTTCTGTCAATTTGCACCGGCGCATAGTAAATCAGCGGTCGTTGACCGACGGCACTGGACGATGACGCCCGGGCACCATAGGCCCAGCCCTTGTCTTCACGCAAATTCATATTGAGCCGGGCATTAAAATTGCCGCCCAGAATTTGTATCGCCATGTTCAGCTCTTCACGGTCTTCATGCTCAGTGGGAGGCAACAAATGTCCCCCAATCACCATACTTTGCGGAGACCCGGGCTTATCCATCAAATAAATGACTGTTTCTTCCACGGGGTTGACATCAAACAGCTCTTTCACCGGCAATTCAGTACCCGGAGCCTCCCAGTCGCCAAACGCATCGTTCAGCATGGGCTCAATCTCTTCCCTGGATAAATTGCCGACCACGACCATGCTGGCGTTGTCTGGCCGGATCCAGGTTCTGTGAAAAGCCCGCAACTGCTCAGCCGTTATCGCGGATATGCTTTCCTCGGTCCCCGAACCGGTAAAGGGAATACCATACGGATGGTCATCGCCATAAAGCAGGGGCGGCAGATTACGCAGCGCCAGACTAAAGGGCTCGGTTTTCTCCCGGGCAATCTGGTCAAGCCAGTTACTGCGAACACGCTCCAGTTCGTTTTCATCAAAACGTGGCGCCAAGACCGCCTCTTTTAATAGCTCCAGGGAATCTTCAAGGTTGGCGCTCAACGCGGAAATAGCCACGGCATTGGTATCAAGGCTTGCGCCGCTGTTAATCACTGCACCCAGTTCCTCTGCCCTGGCCGCAAATTCAAGCGCGTCATATTCCTCGGTCCCCTCATCCAGCATCGCCGACATCAAGCCAGAGGTTCCCAACTGGTCATGTGGATCGGCCGCATAGCCCGCATCAAACTGGACACTGACGGACACCACTGGCAAATCACCGCGCTGGACTTGCAGCACGCGAATACCATTCTCCAGCCGGTAATCCTGTATTTCCGGAAAATCGAGCTCCGGTGCCGGTCCCGGATCGGGCAGTTCACTGCGGTCCGCACCCTCTGTGGCAAGCTGGTAGTTTGCCCGAGGCAACACTTCCAGGTTGTGATCGCCACTGGATAACCAGCGCCTGGCCGCATCGCGAACATCATCAGCTGACGCTTTTTCAAAGACTTCCAGGTCTCGCTTGTACAGCGAGGCATCACCCAAATAGGTTTCATAGGTAGCCAGTAACTGGGCTTTTCCGCGGAACCCCCCTACTTTTTCCAGCCCCCGGATAAGGCTCGCGAAGTGGGATGTTTTGACACGCTGCAATTGGTCGCGGGTCGGCCCGCGTCGAAGAAACTCGGCCAGTTCTTCGTTGATAGCGGCTTCAATGTCACTCAGTGGTACTCCAGGCTTGGCATAGGCCTCCACCTCAAAGATGCCGGCAATTTCCAGCGGCAGCTGCATCGCATTGACGGAGCTGGCAATCTGGTCTTCATAAACCAGTCGCTTGTACAACAGGCTGTTTTTACCGCCGGCAAGAATTTCTGCGGCAATCTCCAGATAAACGGAATCTTCTTCACCAAAAGAGGGTGTATTCCAGCTTTTGGTCAATCGTGCCTGGGCCACTTCGTCATACATGATGTCCCGGGAGCTTTCCGTACGTTTGGCAATCCAGCGCTCCGGTTTGGCCAGGGCGGGGCCAGGCCCGATATCGCCGAAATAATATTTGACTCGCTCAAAGACCTCATCCGGGTTGACATCCCCGGCCACCACCAATACCGCATTGCTGGCGCCATAGTAGGTTTCAAACCAGTGTTTGACGTCATCCAGGCTCGCGGCATTGAGGTCTTCCATGGAACCAATCGTCGACCACCGGTAAGGGTGCCCTTCCGGAAATATGCCTTCCAGTTGTATGTATCCGGCTTTGCCGTAGGGTCTGTTGTCACCCTGGCGCTTTTCGTTCTGGACCACAGATCGCTGCTCGTCCAGCCCTTCCTGGGTGATGGCTCCAACAAAGTGTCCCATGCGATCGGATTCCATCCAGAGAACCATATCCAGCGCCGGCACAGGAACCGTCTGGAAATAGTTGGTGCGATCGAACCAGGTCGTGCCATTGAGGTCGGTACCGCCCGCCTTTTCCATAGGCAGGAACCACTCCCCCTGGTAATTTTCCGAGCCATTAAACATCAGGTGCTCAAAGAGGTGCGCAAACCCGGTAATACCCTCATGTTCATTTTTGGAGCCAACGTGATACCAGATGTTTACCGTGGCAATGGGCGCCTTGTGGTCTTCATGGACCAGCAGAGTTAACCCGTTGTCGAGCACGTAGCGCTGAAACTGGATATTTATATCCTGGGCAAACTGGGCCTGGACAAACGACGGGCACAGTAAACACAAAAGAGTGATCAGGAAAATTCTAGGGTTCTTCACGATTTAACCTCTTAAACACATAGGCAGCCAGCTTGATAATACCCACCAGAACAGCGGCGGGAACCAGCAGCGCCAGCACAACAAGAAAAAGAAACGAGATCAGCTCCAGCACTGTTCCCGTTTTTACTCCATAACCAAATATCGCAAAGGCAGATAGACAAGCACCGGCAAATAACGCCCGAAAAGCAATTTTTCGCCCGCTGGCTAGCGAACCTTTCTTACGCCAAAACATAAGACCTCAGGAAAAAAGTAGAGTTTGCCAGAAAAGCATTAAAAATCAGACAGTCAGGAGCAGCCCTGATATTGCTGGGTGTATCGGGCTGCCTGGTCGCGCACTCTCGCCGCGACATTAATCAGCCATTGTTTGTTCTGGTAGGTTCTCTGTCGGTAACCACCATGCCCTTCGTGGTACGCCAGGTAAAGAGAAAAGGCATCGGTTCTGGAAATACCCAGTGTTCTGACACTCTGGTTGTTGTACCAGCCAATAAAATCAATCGCATCACTAAAATCATCGCGATCCCGGTTCCTGCCGATACTCTGCTCATACCAGCGCCAGGTGTCATCTTTTGCCTGGGCATAACCGTAGGAGCTGCTCTTGCGCCAAAGCGGTATACCAAGAAACCGTACCCTGGGTGGCCTGGCATCATCAACATAAGCTGATTCCTGCTTCATGATGGCCATCATCACCGGTATGGGTGAATTCCACCTGCGCTCGGCACGCTTGGCAGAACGCTCCCAACTCCATTTGTCATCAAAAACACTGCAAAGATTCTCGGGATTTTTTGGCGGTGGACCGGCACAACCGGCCAAAAACAGGGCGATACAACATAGAACCAGGTATTTATAGTTTGCCAGCAGGCCATCCCAAAACTTCGTATTCACCGATATCTCTCCAGTAACTCAAGCAACCCGTCTTCATCCATTACCGTAATCCCCAACGCTTCCGCCTTCTTTAGTTTAGAGCCTGCGCCGGGACCTGCAACAACCAAATCCGTTTTTGCAGAGACAGAACCGGAAACCTTTGCGCCAAGACGTTGTAATTTTTCCTTGGCTTCAGAGCGCGACATGGCACTTAACGTGCCTGTTAAAACGATGGTTTGGCCATCCAGTGGTTGCTCCTCCAGATTAACCTCTTCACGCGGCCACTCAATACCGGCGGCAAGAAGCCGGTCGATCATCTCCCGATTGCGCGGGTCGGCGAAAAATCCTGCAATAAAATGCGCGACAACCGGTCCCACATCAGGAACCTCAAGCAGCTGCTCCTCATTAGCCGATTTTAATGTGTCGAAATCATGAAAATACCGAGCCAAATTAGCCGCTGTGGTCTCGCCGACTTCACGGATTCCCAATGCATAGATAAACCGTGCCAAACGCGTTTGTTTGGAGGCTTCAATGGCATCCAGAAGATTCTGCGCCGATTTGGTTGCCATGCGCTCCAGACCCGCAACCTGCTCCAGCGTTAACTGGTAAATATCCGCTACATTATGCAGCAGTCCATTGTCGACCATCTGGTAGACCAGTTTGGTGCCCAAGCCATCAATATCCATCGCCTTGCGCGACGCGAAGTGAATAATGGCTTCCTTGCGCTGCGCCGGGCAGATAAGACCACCCGAACAACGAGCCACTGCCCCGCCTTCCAGAAACTCAATTTCCGAACCACATTCAGGACAGTCCACAGGGAACACAATCGGTTCGCCATCGACAGTGTTGTCTTCCGCTACCTTCACGACCTGCGGAATCACGTCACCTGCCCGGCGAATAATGACCTTTTGCCCGGTGCGCACTCCCAGGCGGGCAATTTCATCGGCGTTGTGCAAGGTCGCATTACTAACGGTGACACCACCGACAAACACGGGTTTAAGACGGGCCACCGGGGTAATCGAGCCGGTACGTCCCACCTGAAAGTCTACCGACTCAAGGACGGTGGCCTCCTCCTGAGCCGGAAATTTTCGGGCAATAGCCCAGCGCGGTGCTCGGGCAACAAATCCTAGCCGCTCCTGCAGTGCCAGATCATTGACTTTATAAACAATGCCATCGATGTCATATCCTAGGGAGTCTCGTTTTTTAGCCAGTTGGTCATAGTATTCAAGCGCGCCATTGGCTCCTTTAACCAGGGCAACTTCCGGATTGATGCGCCACCCCCACTCCCGTAACTGTTCGAGTACTTGCATTTGAGTTTTGGGAGCAAAGTCCCCTTCCACATGACCGTGGCTGTAGGCATACATGGTAAGAGGACGCCGGGCGGTAATGGAGGAATCCAGCTGACGCAAGCTGCCTGCTGCCGCATTCCTGGGATTGATAAACACTTTCTGGTCGTTTGACCGGGCTTCCTCGTTCATTTTCTCGAAGCTGTCCTGGTCAATATATATCTCGCCCCGAACCTCAAAGAATGACGGGTGCCCACTGCCCCGTAGACGCAGCGGGACAGAATCAATGGTTTTCACATTAGCGGTAATATTTTCTCCCTGTCGACCATCACCGCGAGTTGCGGCATAGTCGAGGACACCTTCCTTGTAGACGATACTGACGGCAACACCGTCGAGCTTGGGTTCGGCGACATAATCAATCTGGTCAACATTGACCAGGCGATCACGTATTCGTCGATCGAAATCATGAATTTCATCGTCATCAAAAGCATTGTCCAGCGATAACATCGGCAAGCGATGTTCCACGGTCTCAAAGGCGGAAAGCGGTGGTGCACCGACACGCTGGCTGGGTGAGTCCGGGGTAAGCAGTTGGGGGAATTTGCTTTCCAGCGCCTGCAGCTCACGCATTAGCCGATCGTAATCAACGTCCGCTATGCCGGGATCATCCAGCACGTAGTAGCGGTAGTTGTGCTCCGTGAGCTCAGCCCTTAGTTGCTCGACCCTGGTGCTGGCTTCCTCCGGCGTCATCACTGGAAATTAATTAGCGGTCGAGCAGGTGTCTTCGCTGAAAGTCGCGAATGCGATTTCGGCAATGTTCGGATGTCTGGATGGTAAAAACACTTCGGTTCTCATCGTGCAGTTCACCGCCCAGCTCGTCGCGAACCCGGTTAATGACAGTCAACATGGATTCGTACACTTTCATGTTGTTTTGGTCGGGCAGGAGCTCAAAAAAGAAACAGAGTGCATGTGTTCGAATGCTGTCCATCTCCGACAATTCAAAGTATCCCGGTTTCAGCAGGTTGGCCATGCGAAACTGTGGTTCCTCATCCCCGTGACGTCCACAGTAATGAAAGATATCCATGTCGCCGTGGCGCATACCCAGCTCATTTAATACCTTGAACAGGCTCGACCCTTCATAGGGCGTGGAAGGAGACGTCATCAGGTTAATAATAATGATCTCCCCGATATCGTCCTGTTTCTGGCTGGCCTTCGCTTTGGGCTCCGGCTTTTGCTCGGGCTTTTTCGCCACCTGGGGCTTTTGCTCTGTTTTGGGTTTTGTGCCCGAACCTATGGTCGGTTCCTTGCGCCCGTCATCCAGATCATCGGCAATTTCCTGAAGCTGATTAACTTCTTCCTCATTGGGCAGGACTTCTTCAACGGGTTCAGAATCCTCATCAGATTCTTCAAACTCACGGTTGTGCTCGTCCGAAGGATCCAGCAGCAGGGGAACCCCTTCTCTCTCCTGGTCTTCTTCATCATCGATGTCATCTTCCGCTTCGGCATCCAGCAGTAATGCTTGCTGCTCAACGGGCTCCGGGCGAAATGAGGACAGTCTCGGTTTGGAGGCTTCAGCCCTGGCCCGAATTTCATTGTTCATTCTTTCTATATCATTGGGATCGCGATATCCCACGGTTCGAGCGCCGCCGGCGGGCAACTCATCCGAGGCCTCGAATGCCTCGGATTCACCGCGACCACGGTAATCCCGGCTACCGATATCTTCAAAGCGCTGGCGACGCCATTTGGCTGCCGCAATCAGGGCCACAACCACAACGACTATCACGCCCAGTACAAAAATCCACTCACGCGTATCCAACTTCGTATCCTCTAGACCGCCGCCATCTTAATGGCAGATTCAACATCAACCGTCACCAAACGGGAAACACCGGGCTCGTGCATGGTGACACCCATGAGCTGGTCGGCGATTTCCATAGTGATCTTGTTGTGAGTAATAAAAATAAACTGCACCTTCTCGGCCATTTCCTTAACCATATTGGCAAAACGGCCCACATTGGCATCATCGAGCGGTGCATCAACCTCGTCCAGCATACAGAAAGGCGCCGGATTAAGCTGAAAAATTGCAAAGACCAGCGCAATGGCTGTCATGGCCTTTTCGCCCCCCGACAGAAGATGGATGGTGCTGTTTCTTTTGCCAGGCGGTCGCGCCATGATGGTCACGCCGGTTTCCAGCAAATCATCTCCGGTCAATTCCAGATAGGCGTGGCCGCCACCAAATAGTCTTGGAAATAACACCTTGAACCCGCTATCAATTTTATCGAAGGTTTCCTTAAAACGAGTACGGGTTTCCCGGTCGATTTTGCGAATAGCTGTTTCCAGGGTTTCCAGCGCCTCGACAAGCTCGTTATTTTGTTCATCCAGATAGCTTTTGCGCTCTTGCTCTGCCTTGAATTCATCAATGGCCGCCAGATTTATCGGCCCAAGACGCTGGATACGTTCCTGAATGGACTGTAGCCGGCTGGCCCATTGCGCCTCATCCGCCCCTTCAGGCAAATCGGCAACAATGGCTTCCGGGCTGGTGTTGCCAAGCTGCTCTTCAAGCGTTGTTTTTCGGGTCGACAAATCCTGTGAACTTATGCGCTGCTCCTGCAAACGCTCACGTACCATCAGCAAGTCCTGGGCGCACTTTTGTTTCGCTGTTTCCTGTTCCTGAATCGCCTGCTCAACAGAGTGCAGTTGCTCGCGAGCCTCGGTTAAACGATGTTCTTCTTCCAGCCGGGCTTCCAGTCGCTCCTGTAACTGCTCCCTGATTTCCTGGGCCGGATCATCACCTACTGGCGTATCTACCTGCAGGGTTTGTCGACGCTCGGCCAGGCGCTCCAGCTGTCCTTTCATACGCGCCATGGTTTCTTTCAGGCTTTCCAGCTGCGTATGTACCAGCTGCTCACGGGCGGAGAGCTGTTGGGCGGCCTGGCTTTTTTCCTGATGCCGCGACCTGCATTCAGACAACTTGCTGCGCGTCTGTTCACGTGCCTGCAAGAGTTCGTCCCTTTTGCCGGAATCCGATTCCATACCATCAAGAGCCTGTGCCAGGGCAATTCGGGCCTCAGCCAGTTGGGATTCCTCATGCTGGTAATGTTCGTCAGCTGCCGCCAGTTCGGAACGATTGTGTTCCAGTTGCTGAATGAGCTGTTCATGGCGGGCTTTCAGCGCCGATAGCTCACTGCTCACGCGAGAGAGCTCCTCAGATACAGCTTCTTTATCACGGCGAGCCTGTCGCTGTTTTTCTTCCAGCGACTGCAATTCTGACTGCTGCTGTGCAATGGTGTCTTTCAGTTGGGCTTCCGTCGCTTCCAGCTTGTCTACCTGCGCAGACAAGGAATCAATTTCTGCCTTGCGTTCAATGACACCAGCACTTTCCACCTCGTCACGACTGACCCGACACCAGTTCGGGCCCAGCCATATACCTTCTGTCGTTATCACGGACTCACCGGGTTTCAGCGTGCCCCGCTTTTTATGGGCATCATCGAGAGAGTCAGCGACATAGACCGTTGCCAGTGCCGCCGGAACAGCACCGCTTTGGACTTTTGCAGCCAGAGTGGCTGGCTCTCCTGTCGACTGCACTGATTCGACAAGCCCCAGTTCACCACTGGAAAAATCTTTCAGTCGGGCTAACACTTCATCAATATTGGGCACAACAACCGCTTTCAGCGAGCCACCCAGAACCGTTTCTACGGCCATTTCCCAGCCGGCTTCAACCCTTAGATCGTCGGCCAGTCTTGGGGCTTCACCCAGGTTGTTGGCCGCGAGCCAGGCTTCGGCGCCGGATTGCCCGTCACTCATGGCCGCCTCCTGCAACGCCTGCAAGGAAGAAAGTCGGCCGCGGGACTTTTGCAGTTCGTTGCGCAGGCTATCCAGCTCGGTGGAAAGCTGGTTTATTTTTGCCCGCGCGTCCGTAATGTTCTGTATCACCGATTCCTCGATGGCGGCAGCCTCTTCAGCGCGCGTTTGCAACGTTTCCTGAGACGTGGTCAACGCCTGGGATTTCTCGTCAATCTGGTTGACGGATTGATCATCCCCCATCTGTGATTTTATCCGGTCTCGTCGCGACGCAATAGCCTGCATCGACTGTTCAAAATGCTTGATCCGGGACTGCTCCACCTCGGCCTTTTGCCGGGTATCTGCAGCTGCGGTCTGGAAGCTGTCCCAGGCTTCCTGCGCTGATGCTGCCTGGTTTTCCAGCTCAGCCAGTTCTTCGGCAGCGGCTTCTGCGGCGATATCTGCCTCGGCTTTCTGGCGCGCCAGCTCTTCCAGCTCTGCTTTCCAGCCATCGAGCTTGGATTCATCGCTCTTTAACAGGGCCTGGGTTTCCTGGTAGGACTGTTCTGTCTGCTCAATATCGCTGGCTAATTGCTGCTTGCGCTCTTCGTGATGCTTGATGGTTTGCTCAAGGCGAGCGATTTCAGCCCCGATCTCATAGTAGCGGGACTGGATCTTGTTCAGGGTGTCTGTTTTTTCGCTGGCATCCGCGCGCAGTTTTTCGATTTCGTTATTGCAGGCAAGCTCGGCAACGACCAGCTTTTCAATTTCCAGCTCGGTTTTGGATGTTTTTTCCTTGCGCTGAACCAGCTCGTCGTTGAGCGCCTGCCAGCGCAGGGACAGCAGCTGCTCATTGACCTGACGCTCTTCCTTTTTGTATTCCCGGTATTTTTCTGCAGCCTGTGACTGTCGCTCGAGCCTCTGCAACTGCCGACCCAACTCCTCACGCAGGTCGGTCAACCGCTCAAGATTCTCGCGGGTACGCCGGATGCGATTCTCCGTATCACGACGACGTTCCTTGTATTTGGAAATTCCCGCCGCTTCCTCAATATAAACTCTCAGATCTTCTGGCTTGGCCGTGATCAGATTGGAAATCATGCCCTGTTCGATAATCGAATAGCTTCTCGGCCCCAGACCGGTTCCCAGGAAAATATCGGTGATATCGCGGCGGCGGCAACGAGCGCCATTGAGAAAATAATCAGATTGACCCTCGCGAGTCACCCGTCGACGAACAGAGATTTCGTTATAGCCAGCGTACTCACCGCTGACACGGCCGGACGAATTATCGAAGATCAGTTCAATTGAGGCCTGGCCAACAGGTTTTCGTCCACCGGAGCCATTGAAAATAACATCCGTCATGGAGTCGCCACGCAACTGCTTGGCAGAGGTCTCTCCCATCACCCAGCGGACGGCATCAATAACATTGGATTTGCCGCAACCATTAGGGCCAACGACACCAGCAAGATTCGAAGGGAAATTAACCGTTGTCGGATCGACAAAGGATTTGAAACCAGCCAGCTTGATCGACTTGAGGCGCAATTTTAGAAATCCCGGGCGCTTGTAATTGTTATAAGTAAACGCACGATTGTACAGTTTTACGGAGCCTTGGAAAGGCTTCAAATGCGCTTTCTTGCTATTCGATTAAATCGGCAATCTCCAGCCTGATTTGCTGGTCCGTTTCGACGGGGTTAATTGGCCCCAGAAGTACCTGATAATCGCCAGGTTGCGGTGCCGGCGACCCGGAAAAGCTTAGCCGGGCAACCAGCTCCAGTTGCTCGAAGTCAGCCAGGGAACGACCCTGAACCATCAGGCTGGAATCATCCAACACGACCTGGGCTGGCAGTGCTCCCGCGGTCAGTCTCTGGGCCACAATCGGCATGGGGCCGCCATTGTACTGGCGGGCAAAGACAAAGACCGTGTCTTCGGGGGTTACCTCTATCTTTTCGTCAAGACTGACGACCAGGTTCAGGCTGACCGGCGATGAGTTTGCATTGTTATTTTGATCTGGTGCTCCTCCGCCGGTGGCGAGATTACCGGCAATTCTTGCCTGCTCGATACTCGACTGTATGGATTGTGCCGCCGGCGAAAAAGGCGGCAGATTTTGTAAGGCGCGCTCCCAGAAGCGGACTGCCGCTTCAAATTGCTGCGCGCGATAGGCAGAAATCCCAAGAATGCCCATCACCGTGGTGTCGTTTGGGTTTTCAGCCAGGACCACATCGATATAGTTCCGAACTTCCTGGCTGAGTGAATACCCATCCATGAAATATCGTGCTTCGGCCATTCTCGAATAAAGACTAATATCCTCTGGCCGTAGTTCAGACGCCTGGGCAAACGCATTTAAAGCAGCTTCAAAGTCCTGCATATCCATTTGCATCTCGCCGAGCAAAAACCAGTATTCGGCATCTTCGGGATTGCGCTCAAGATAAGCTTCAAGCTTGTCCAGCACGCCGGCATTCACGTCTTCCGTGGTACCGGAAGCATCAGAAGCAATCATTTGCAGGTCTGTCAGCAGCAGGACCTCATCCATGGCCCCTCTCTGCTGGTATATCACCAGCGAAACCAGTGGAATGGCGACAACAAGGGCAAGCAAAAGCTTTTTGCTACGCGCTGACTGTTCTTTAATAAGTGGCCACATAAGTGCCAGAAACAGAAGGGCAACAAGCCCGGTAAAGGCGAAAATATACAGCCAGTACATTAGCGGCTCCCGCCTTCATCATTCATGAATTCATCCTCTTCCACATCCGGATCCACCTCAACATTAGTAGCAGCATTCCGTGTAGCCGATTTCACAACCAGGAATATCACCAGCAGGCCGACAAGGAACATCACCATTGGAATCACCCATACCAGCAGGGTTTTACCTTCCACAGGCGGGTCATAGAGAATGAAATCACCGTAGCGGTCGCGCATGTAATCCCGGATTTCCTGATCAGTGCGACCATCTTCCAGCAGAATAAGTATTTCCCGCCTTAGGTCTTCCGACACTGGTGAATCCGATCCTGCCAGGTTCTGGTTCTGACACTTGGGGCAACGCAGTTCCTCGATGAGTGCTTCATAGCGCTCCCGGATCTCTTCACTGCTAAATTCATGCACATCAATCACGGCCAATGTGTTCAGGCTGATCAAGAGCAATGCAAGCACAGACAAGCCGTTGCATAACCATCTAGGCATCGGAATCCCCCGTTTCTGCTTCGGCCACCAGTCGCTCATAGATAGGGCCCATCACTGCCCATTCCCGATCATCGACAATGCCTACTTTTTTGTAGCGGATAAACCCTTCTGAATCGACCACATAGGTCTCGGGTGCACCATAGACTCCAAGGTTGATTCCCAGCCGGCCGTCACGATCGACAATATGAAATTCGGCAATATCGCCAAAGCGATTCAGCCACTCGATGGCTGACTCCCTTGGATCCTTGTAATTAATCCCTACGATGCGTACGCCGGAATCAGCAAGCTCCTTGAGGTATGGATGCTCTGCCCGACAGGCAATACACCAGGAGCCCCAGACATTTACCAGCGTAACCTCTCCTGTCACCAGGGTGTCGC
This sequence comes from Pseudomonadales bacterium, assembly GCA_965222065.1. Classification (GTDB taxonomy): domain Bacteria; phylum Pseudomonadota; class Gammaproteobacteria; order Pseudomonadales; family GM7GCV1; genus GM7GCV1. The sequence goes on along the minus strand of OZ244933.1, from coordinate 95,820 downwards.
GCGTCACTGCCGCCCCTTCCAGGGTTTGCAACTCAAACTCCGGAAACGGACGATCAATCAGCGCCGAGGCAAGTTCACTGACCGGACGCTCCTTGCGCACTTGCAGTGCATAAAAGAAGAAGCTGGCTACCAGTATGAAAAGAATCAGCGGCAAAAAAACCAATACTTTCTTCATGATATTGCTCCCGAATCGACGCTTGCCTTGTGGCGATGATACCGCTTGTCTGCGACGGCCAGTAGTCCGCCAAAGGCCATTAGCATCGCGCCGTACCAGATCCAGCGAACAAAGGGTTTCACATGAAGACGGACGGCCCAGGCGCCTCCCTGGAGCGGCTCGCCCATGGAAACGTAAAGATCCCGCCAAAGATTGCCGCTAATACCTGCTTCGGTCATCGTTTGCCCACTGGCCATGTAATGTCGCTTCTGCGGAAAAATATCGACTACCGGGCGACCATTCCTGCTCACTTCCACTACCCCTTCATCGGCCATGTAGTTCGGGCCGCGTACCTGACGGTATTCCCTGAGCTCAAAATGATAGCCATTCAGGTCAAACGAATCCCCGGGGGCCAGCCTCGCATCACGCGAATCACTGAGCGCGACAGAAAACGTTACCCCTACAACACATACAGCCACACCGAAATGTCCCAGCTGCATACCCCAGTAGGACAGGCTGAGTCGCTTTAGACCGGAATAAAAGCTGTCTGCCTTTTGCGTCTGGCCACGCAGATCGCTTAAACCATGCATCAATATCCAGAGTGCCAAAAAGGCACCCGCAGCCAGCAACAGGGAAAACTCTTGGGGAAGCAGGAAACCCAGCAGCAAGGCGACGACCAGGGCAGACGCGCCGGCAAAGACACTGATCCATTTAATTCGGCCAAGCTGGTCCCGTTTCCAGCGCAGGATTTGTCCCGGCGCCATAATCAGCAACAGGGGCACAAAGATCAGTGCCGTAAACAAATTAAAATAAGGGGGACCCACCGACACTGATCCCAGGCCAAACATATCAATCACCAACGGATAAAGCGTGCCCAGCAACACGACCGCACACATCAGGACAAACATCACATTATTGATTAATAACGCCGTCTCCCGGGAAACAGGGACAAACCCCGGAGTGGCCTCGAGGTCTTTCACTCTCAGGCCGTATAACAGCAGTGAAGACCCAATCACAATACATAGAAAGATCAGGATAAAAACACCACGCTCCGGGTCAGAAGCAAAAGCGTGCACCGACGTCAGTACACCCGAGCGCACCAGGAAGGTGCCCAGCAAGCTCAGACTGAACGCAAACAGGGCCAGAATCAGGGTCCAGCGTTTAAACATGTTGCGCTTCTCTGAGACCGCCAGACTATGTACCAGCGCCGTCCCCAACAACCAGGGCATCAATGACGCATTTTCTACCGGATCCCAGAACCACCAGCCGCCCCAGCCAAGTTCGTAATAGGCCCACCAACTACCCAGGGCGATCCCGCCCGTAAGAAATGCCCAGGCCACATTGGTCCAGGGTCGCAACCATTTTGCCCACTCTACATCGAGGCGACCAAGAATGAGCGCTGCCACGGCAAAGCTGAAGGCCACCGACAATCCCACATAACCCATGTACAGCAGTGGCGGGTGCACAATCAGCCCGAAATCCTGCAACAGGGGATTCAGGTCTGATCCCTCACTGGCAGGAAATGGCAGCAATCGATCAAACGGGTTACTGGTCAGTACAATAAAAAGGAAGAAACCCACCGCAAGGGCGCCCTGTACAGACAAAACAATCGCGCGAACTTCCCTCGGCAAGTTCCGGCTGCACAACGCGACAGCCAGACTCCAGCCCACCAGAACCAGCGCCCAGAGCAACATGGAGCCTTCATGGGCTCCCCAGACGGCCGAAAATTTGTAATACCAGGGCAACAGCGAATTGGAGTTATTCGCGGCATAGACCAGACTGAAATCATCATTCAGAAAGCTGATTTCGAGGAAGATAAAACTCAGAAGGGTCAGAAGAAAGACCATCCAGGTCAAAGGCACAGCGGTGTGCATAAGAACACTGGATTGTTGACGTACGCCCCACATGGGGACAAACGTTTGGGCTAGCGAAAAACACAGCGCCAATATCAGCGCCAAATGACCAAATTCAGGGATCATGAGAGGTAAATACTAAAAATTGCAGCGGGATTATAACTGCAATCGTGGATTGTGGCTGCAAGCAAGCTTGCAGCCCGATCTGGGGGTCAGATGAATATCAGAGAAAACTAGTCAAAATCGTAATCCTGCATCAGTTTTCGCAGCCTCATTTCCTCAAGTTTATCCTCAAGGCGACGGCGGCTATCGCCACTAAATACGGGTGACTTTCCTGCTACAAGGACTTCGACTTCTTCATCCTCTTCAAGTTCTTCATCAAGATCTAGATCTTCATCACTCACAATGTCACCTCACTACAAAATGACACTACAAACCGCGACCTAAAAACTTAGGATGCCCTGTTGAAGACCACCAAAACTGCCTGTCTTCAACAGGGCGCAAGGTAATCGCGTTTTTTCGGCAGGTCAACATAATTTTGGCGATAAATTTCACAATTTTTTCATGTTTAAAACGGGGGCAAAAAAGCGGTAGAAATGTCATCTTTCTCCAGTAATATGGGCAAATTTCACGCGACTAATAACATGTCCAAAATCCAATCCATCGTGGTGCTAACCGGGTCTGGTGTCTCCGCTGAATCAGGCCTCAAAACCTTCAGGGATAACAATGGTCTTTGGGAAGATCATCGCGTGGAAGAGGTCGCCACTCCCGAGGCTTTTGCAGCCAACCCGGAACTCGTACATCGTTTCTACAACCTGCGCCGCCAACAATTGCTCAGTGGAGAGGTTCAGCCAAATAGAGCGCACAAGGCACTTGCCGATTTTCAGAAACAGTTTGCCGGCAAACTCAGCATCATCACCCAGAACGTCGACAACCTGCACGAACGTGCAGGCTCATCCAACGTGATTCATATGCATGGCGAGTTACTCAAGATTGTCTGTACCCGGTCGGGCAAGCGCTTTGAATGCTCCGGTGTTATTGATACGCGCACCCAATGCCAGTGTTGCGGCATGGAGGGCACCCTGAGGCCGGATATTGTGTGGTTTGGCGAAATACCCAAATCCATGGACCTAATTGAGAGCCTGCTGGCGGGCTGTGACCTGTTCCTGTCGATCGGTACCTCTGGCACCGTGTACCCCGCCGCCGGCTTCAAGCAGGTTGCCAGTTCATTTGGCGCCCGAACCGCTGAACTCAATCTCGAGGCATCGAACCGGTATTCGGGATTTGACGAAAGCTACTACGGGCTGGCCGGGGACATTGTCCCCCGTTATCTGGAAGAATTAAAAACCAGGGCAGACCTGACCTAGCCTGCCTTGCTGCCACCCAGACAATTGGGGGACGCTTTCACCTCAGAATTTTCGGCCCATTCCCCTGGCGTGTATAGATGAAGCGACAACGCATGAATGGGGTTTCTCATCAAATCCGGCAATAAGGCATACACGGCCTGATGCCGCTGCACAGCTCTTTTGTCAGCAAACTCCTCGGAGACAGCTACCACTTTGAAATGGGTTTCCGAATTTTCCGGAACCGAATGCATATGGCTTTCGTTATCCACGACCAGATACTCCGGATGAAATGCCTGCCGGATTCGCTCTGTTAACTGCTGCTCAATAATCATGGGATCTTATCAACGCTTGCGCTGCTCTTATGGAAACCTGGGGCTATTCTAGCATTTCATGGGTTTTTGTGGCTTCCCGGTATTGACTGGACAGGGTCGAATCCCTATAGTAGCGCGCCTTCACAGGGGCGCCCCTCCTGCTGAAAACCCAGACGAATCAAGCGCTTGTAGCTCAGCTGGGCGCAGGCGTAACGAAAAGCACAGCTTTTCTTGCCGGAGCGGCACTTGCCAGAGCAAGTGACTGGGGATTTGGTCGAAGGCCCAAATCGAGTACCTTGGTACTCTATCCATCATTGCACCCGAATCATGCAGTGATGTAGAAAGGGGTAAAGATTCAAAAACATAGCGCTTGTAGCTCAGCTGGATAGAGTACCTGGCTACGAACCAGGCGGTCGGAGGTTCGAATCCTCCCAAGCGCGCCATACAAACAAAAAAGCCCGGCCTTGCCGGGCTTTTTTGTTTCCACGCTTGGTCAGGTAAGAACCTCACAACCTTACTTCCGTCATTCCCGCGAAGGCGGGAATGACAAGAACACAATTGGGGTCAGAGTAACTTTTTACTCTGACCCCATACTTTCAGGACTCCGGAAAAAACTTCCTGCTTCTATTTGCCAGTGCAACAAGTGACAGCATCACCGGCACTTCCACCAGCACCCCGACCACGGTTGCCAGCGCAGCACCCGAATTGAGCCCGAACAAGCTGATGGCAACTGCCACGGCCAATTCAAAGAAATTGGAGGTGCCAATCAAGGCAGCTGGTGCAGCGGTACTGAAAGGAACTCTCCAGAGGTAGGCCCAACCAAAAGCCACAGCGAAGATACCGTAGCTCTGTATTAGCAGGGGAATGGCAATCAACAAAATCACCAGGGGCTTGTCCAGTATGGTCAGTGCCTGAAACCCAAACAGCAACACAACGGTAGCCAGCAACCCCATGATGGAAAAAGGCTTTACCCGATCAGTAAATGCCGCAATCTCATGGTGATCACTGGATCTGTCCAGTAACTTTCGAGTGAAATAGCCTGCCAGCAAAGGGATAACCACGTACAGAAACACTGACAGCAGCAAGGTCTCCCAGGGAACAATGATATCTGTCACTCCGAGAAGCATTGCCGCAATGGGAGCAAAGGCAACCACCATAATCAGGTCATTAATGGATACCTGAACCAGTGTGTAATTGGCATCGCCACGAACAAGCTGGCTCCAGACAAACACCATGGCCGTGCAGGGAGCAACCCCCAGCAAGATCATTCCGGCAATATATTCTTTGGCCGTTTCAGGTTCTACCAGTCCGGCAAACAGGTATTCAAAGAAAAGAATCCCCAGGGCGGCCATGGTGAAAGGTTTCACCAGCCAGTTAACCACAAGGGTAATACACAAACCTCTTGGCTTTTTGCCCACATCCTTGATGGATGCAAAATCCACATTGACCATCATCGGATAAATCATGAGCCAGATAAAAAGGGCCACGACCAGATTTACGTTGGCGTACTCAATGGCAGCAATACCCTGGAAAACACCCGGAATAGATACGCCCAGCGCAATACCAGCCAGAATGCCCAGGCCCACCCACAATGACAGGTAACGTTCAAAAAGGCCCATGGGAGAAGATTCTGATGTCATAGCAGTTCACTTTCGATTCTGGTTTTTAACATACTGAAGGCTTCGTCAAAGGCCGCTTCTATTTGCGCCTCTGTGCCTTCGGCTTTGGCCGGATCGGGCGTGCTCCAGTGCAATTTTTCCGGTGAACCCGGGAACAGTGGGCAAGACTCATTGGCGGCGGAATCACACACAGTGATCACCAGATCCAGCGGCTGGTTAATAAAGTCATCCCAGGACTTGCTTTTGGGCTCGCCGGGATTTATTCCATGACGCTTCAGGGTTTCAATGGATTTGGGGTGGACATAGCCTGCAGGCTGGCTTCCCGCACTAAATGCCTGGTATCTGCCCTGCCCCAATTGATTGATTAACGCCTCGGCCATTACCGAGCGACAGGAATTGCCGGTGCATAAAACCAGTACGTTCTTCATTAGTTACAACACCCGGCTTTTTCTGTCGCAGACGGCACACAACAGGCAGACTCGCCTGCGGATCCGGTATCAGTTTCAGCCCCGGAAAACAGTTGTACATCATCCATGGTTTGGTATGCCTCCCAGGCAATGCCTGCGGGGTCTTCCAGCCATGATTTATCGGATCGGGCGTAGCAACAGACAGTTTCTCCCTGGTCGACAAGCGACATATCTGCCGATTTGAGTCGCTCCCGCAGCTCCGCCAACTCAGAGGCCTCGTCAACCTGCAGACCTAAATGATCCAGCCCTTTTTTGGCACGAGTTGAAATAGCGAAATTAAGCCGTGGATCATCCAGCATCCACTTTGCGTAATCCACGCGCGTCTTGCTGGGCTCTTGACCAAACAATGCTGAATAAAACTGAACGCTCTGATCAAGGTTTTCCACCCCGATATGAATATGCATGCGTTTCATAAAAAACCTCTTTTTTGGGATTTCTGGTTGACGCTCTTACTTCGACTCTGGGCAACAGCTGGCCAACTCAATCACGGAGCAACCCGAAACTGCGTCCTCTCGAATGCTGGCAAAGGAAGTACTGCAACAGTCGCTGACAATAAATTCGATCAGGTCACGAACTGCATCGTAATTGGCCGAGTAGATCACTGACCGACCTGACTTGCGCGCAGAGACAAGTCCGGAATGCGCCAGGTGTCCAAGATGAAAAGACATGGTGTTGTGGGGAACCTTGAGGGCAGCCGCAATTTGCCCCGCCCGTACACCCTCAGGTCCGGCCTTGATCAAGTACCGGAACGTCTTTAAACGCGTCTCTTGTGAGAGTGTGTCAAAAACGGTAAGCGCATTATTTATGTCCATATGTCTAGAATAATGGACATATTAAAGCCCAGTCAACCACCAGGAATAAATTTATTTACTGCGGCTGCACGGTCTCCCTGATAATTCTCCAGGTGTCACCTTCCTGCCTGAAGACCAGGTTTTTTCTGCTTTCCGAACTAAATTCAGAGGAGGTATATACCTGAATAAATTCGGCAACAGCAGATTCCTCATTAACAGAGACATTGAGCTGATCGACGCTGACATGAATCCACTCGGGCGATTCGATACGTTCATACCTGAGCTCGGCCCAGGGCTCAAAAGGCGCACCACCCTGGGAAATAAAGTCTTGAGAATAATGTTCCAGATAGCGACCGACATTTTGAAATGTCCAGGCCTGCGCCCAAGAACCAACCCTCGCCCTTACCTGTTCGCGAGGAGACAACGCCGGGTTACCGGGTATTTCGGAGGCGGGAGAACTAAATTCAAGGTTGTCTGCAACCGACATTTCAACCTCCGCGGCTTCCTGCGTTGAACTGCCCCGTTGTGACAAGTCCGGCTCCACCGGTTGCTCTTGCTCTGTTTGGGTAGTGGTCTCTACAGAGCGTTCCTGTGGGTTCTCATTGGGACTTTCCGCAAGATTGGCTTGTGCGGCGCCAGGCGCGTTCTGTTGAGACTGGGTAAGCGGTCTTTCCGGGCGTGGCGATGAGGCTTCAGAAGAGTTGCCCGCAGGTGGGGTGCCGCGTCCTTCTCGGTATTCCACCAAAAAGCCACGACGTTCCGGTTGCCAGTCAGAGGTATTGTCCACCTGTTCCAGGCGCATGTTGTAATAAAAAAGCAGGTTAACGACGATTAACACGGCCAAACCACCCAAGGCCGCACGTATGGTCGTTCGGTCCCAAAAAACATTTTTGGAACCATGTTCAAATTCATCCGGATCAAGCTCACCTTCATCGACGGCCCTGCGGATAAAACTGTCTATGACACGTGAAGACCCCTCGTCTTCATTCTTGCTATTTTTATTATTACTCATAACCCGCCGGCTCCCTGTGACCTGTCCAATGGGTACTGCCAATTAGCGATTATGGCAATATTTCTTTATAAATCAATCAAGTGAATAATATTTCAAAAGCCTTGCATTAAAAATTGACCCGAAGCCAATACCTTCAGGAGAAAATATCAAAAATTTTATACAGCCCGGGGACTTTACATACACAGTATTCAATTTACTGATTTACTGGTCATAGTTCCCTGTAGCCCGTACCGGTGTTAACCTGTGCACTCTTTTAAGGTTAACGTCAGGCGCATTTTTCATGAGTAACATAAGCTCATTATCAACAGATACTGAAACCACCCCAATCAATAAGTCCGCCGTTCACTACGTAGAAGCCCATGTGGGCAATCGCTGGACTCGCGAACAGGTTCGCGACCTGTTCGAACTACCCTTTATGGATTTGCTGTTCCAGGCTCAACATGTCCATCGCGAGCACTTCACGGCAAACAAGGTTCAGCTCTCCAGCCTTCTAAGCATCAAAACCGGGGCTTGCCCGGAAGACTGCGCCTACTGCCCACAATCAGGCCACCACAATACGGGCCTGGAAAAGGAAAAGTTACTGCCGATTCCGGAAATCCTGGAAGCCGCAAAAGCCGCCAAGGCCAAGGGTGCCAGCCGTTTTTGCATGGGGGCTGCATGGCGTTCACCCAGTGATCGTGACCTGCCGCAAGTGGAAGCCACGGTAAAAGCAGTAAAAGAACTGGGGCTGGAAACCTGTGCCACCCTGGGCATGCTGACCGGGGAACAGGCCAAACGACTGGCTGACGCCGGTCTGGATTACTACAACCATAACCTGGATACCTCCGCCGAGTACTACAATCACATTATTACCACACGCACCTACCAGGATCGTCTGGACACCCTTCAACATGTGCGCGACGCAGGCATGAATGTCTGCTGCGGCGGTATTGTGGGAATGGGTGAAGACACGGATGACCGTGTCGGACTGCTGACGACACTGGCCAACCTGCCCGAACCACCGGAAAGTGTGCCCATAAACAACCTGGTTCAGGTCCCAGGCACCCCACTGGAAGGCGTTGAGAAACTCGACAATTTCGATTTTGTTCGCACCATTGCCGTGGCCCGCATCATCATGCCCAAATCCTATGTTCGTCTTTCCGCCGGTCGCGAAGAAATGAACGACGAGATGCAGGCACTTTGCTTTATGGCCGGCGCCAATTCCATTTTTTACGGCGATGAGCTATTAACTACCGAAAACCCGTCAGCTGACCATGACCAGGCGCTCTTCAAGCGTTTAAAAATAACGACTGAATAGACGACTACCAATATGTCCTGGAAGGAATCTCTCGCCGCCGAACATCAAGCGCGCCGGGAACAGCTCCTGTGGAGAAACCGGCGTCAATTGCATAGCCCGCAATCTGTCGAGGTTATCCGTGATGGCGATCGTTTCCTGAACTTTTGCAGCAACGATTATCTCGGACTGGCCAACCACCCCCAGCTTCAGGAAGCCGCCGTTGCGGCCACCAAAACCTGGGGAACGGGCTCAGGTGCTTCCCATCTGGTTTGCGGCCATCAGGAAAGCCACCACCGGCTGGAAGAAGAGCTCGCCGAATTTGTCGGCGCCGAGAGCGCATTGCTTTTTTCAACCGGTTACATGGCCAACCTGGCCGTTCCCCGAAGCTTTCTCAGCAGGGGCGACCTGCTTGTACAGGACAAACTCAACCACGCCTCGTTGATTGATTCCGCATCTCTCTGCCGCGCCTCTTTCAAGCGCTACCGCCACAACGATCTTGGTCAGCTGGAACATTTTTTGGACAGCGAAAAGTATCGACGCGCCCTGGTTTCTGTCGATGCCGTATTCAGCATGGACGGCGACGAGGCGCCCATCAGCCAACTCAATGACATCGCTGAAAAATATCAGGCCGTCTTGCTGATTGATGATGCACATGGGCTGGGTGTTTTGGGACATGAAGGACGCGGCAGCTACCAAGCCAATGGCCTGTCGCCCACAGGACCGCGGCTTATGCTGGGCACTCTGGGCAAGGCCCTTGGCAGCTTTGGCGCCTTTGTTGCCGGGGACCGCATATACATTGATCACCTGAAACAGTTCGCACGCCCCTATATCTATACCACGGCATTGCCGCCCGCCGTGGCCGAAGCCAGTAGAGCGGCTCTTTGTGTAATACAGGATGAGCACTGGCGACTGGAACAGTTACACCAAAACATTGACTACTTTCGCCAGGGTATTGCCGACACCGGCCTGGAGCTGATGCCCTCGCAAACGCCCATACAGCCACTGGTCCTGGGGGATGAACAAAGTGCGCTCAATGCCAGCCAGGTTCTGGAAACCATGGGTATCTGGGTATCGGCGATTCGCCCGCCAACCGTTCCTGCCGGAACTTCGCGTTTGCGCATTACCCTCACAGCAGAACACAAACGTGAACATATCGATCAATTGCTCGAAGGTCTCCAGCAGCTTGGAGGCGCAGGATGAGTAATAAACCCCTAATGGTCTTTGTGCATGGCTGGGGATTGCACAGCGGTGTATGGCAACCCCTGATAGAACAGCTTGAGCCGCATGTTGAGTGTCTCTGTATCGACCTGCCCGGATATGGCACACGGGCAAACGAAGCCAGTCCCTCAAGCCTGATTGAACTTGCCCATGACCTCCTGCAGAAAGCACCGCCACAGGCCCACTGGTGTGCCTGGTCACTGGGCGGCATGGCAGCCCTGGAAGCAGCCGCTACAAACCATGAGTACTTTAAAAGCCTTACCCTGATCTGCTCCACTCCCAAATTTATTCGGGAGAAAGATTGGCCCCTTGGTATGCCAGCCAGGATCTTTAAAAATTTTTACAACGAGCTGGAAGCCGATTATCACAGTGGCATCAAGAAGTTTTTGTTACTACAGGCCGGCTCGGGAACCGTTGCGCGCGACGCGGTTAAAAAAACGACATCCTTGCTGAAGAAGCACCCGGAACCCAGCAGCGAAACGTTGAGAAAAGGGCTGCATATACTGGACAACAGTGACCTTCGCGACCGACTCAGCGAACTGCCTGTGCCTTGTCGTATTCTCAGCGGTCGACGCGATCGGATAGTTCATCCCGACATCGGCCAGCAACTATCCGGGATGCTGGACAACGCCGAACTTATCGAATTTAACAGCGGGCACGCGCCACATCTGTCGCACACCGAGGAATTGGCCAACCTGTTACTGGAGACGTTGAACTGCCCGAATACTCCAGATCGTCCGGGCAAGGTGTCCCAATGATGGCTGGAATCGATAAACAACAGGTCGAACGGCAGTTTTCGCGCGCGGCCAGCACTTACGATGAAGCGGCACAGGTCCAACACCAGATGTCGGACCAGTTGTTGCAAATGATCTCCAAACACATTGCAAAACCGCCTCAACGTATTCTGGATTTGGGTTGTGGGACCGGCTACAGCATGGCGCAACTTCAACAGGTCTTTCCACAAGCCCGGCTTTCCGGCCTGGACCTGTCTCACCAGATGTTGACGAGGGCACGCGACCGGGTACCCACCGCAGACTTTATTCAGGCAGATATGGAAAACTTCCAGCCTGGAGTCCGGTTTGATCTGGTGTTTTCCAATGCCAGTATCCAGTGGTGCGACCTTTTTCCCGTACTGCAAAACGTTAAAAAATCACTCAGGCCCGGCGGCTATTTTGCCTACAGCAGCTTTGGACCATCCACCCACCGGGAAATCGCCAAAGCCTGGAACACGGTCCAGCCCGGCAAGGTGCACCATATTGATTTTCTCAGCGACTCTGATCACCTGAATGCCCTGAAACAGTCCGGTTTTGAGCTTCTGGGCCATCAGAAACAGCTGCTGCAACCGACCTTTGATTCTCTCCCTGAGCTGCTTTCCTCGGTAAAAAAAACCGGAGCAACCAATGCGGCTTCCCGGCGCGACAAGGGACTGCTTAGTCGTCATACCTACGCAAGATTCCTCTACAGCCTGGGCCAGCAATCACCATTGGCACTAAGCTACGAAGCCATTAGTTTCGTTGCACGTATCCCGGAACAGGAAAATCAATGAACGGTTTTTTTATTACCGGTACAGACACGGAAATTGGCAAGACCTACACCAGTGTCAGCCTGGTGAACCACCTGATCGGGCAGGGTTATCTTGTGGCGGGGCTAAAACCGATAGCAAGTGGTTGCGAACTGGTTGACGGGCAATGGCGCAACGATGACGCCCTTAAACTCATGCAGGCGGCAAACGTCCAACTCGAATATTCAGTGGTTAATCGCTATGCATTCGAACCACCGATCTCGCCACATATCGCCGCCGCTGATAAGGGAATAAATATAGAGGCTGGCCTGATCAAGACAGATGTAGAACACGCCTGCTCCCAAGCGGATATTTGTATCGTGGAAGGCGTCGGCGGCTGGAAGGTTCCCCTTAGCTCCCCCCAGGGCAACACCGAGGCGGGGCTGGATGTCGAACAACTGGCTTTGACTCTGGGACTACCCGTCATATTGGTCGTGGGCATAAAGCTGGGCTGTATCAATCATGCCCTGCTCAGTATCGAAAAAATTCGGAATTCCGGCGCCCGGCTGGTCGGATGGGTAGCCAACTGCTGCGACCCGGACACGGGCCGACCGCAAGACCAGATCAACAGTATTCAGTCGCGCACTTCTGCTCCCCTGCTATGCACACTTTCCTTTAATGCCCTGGAGGAATCGACAGCTAACTGGACACTGCCTGATTGGGGACAACCCCGAGTAGACTAGTCGATGAGCTGCCCTTCATTGTCCATTTCCGGATAAGGAAGCTGCTTCCACTGATAATAGCGCTTCAGTTTGGGGTAGCCCCACTCAAAGGCCAGGCGCTTCATTTCGCTTTCCGACATGGATGGCGTATCCAGCATTCCCTTCGATTGCCGCTGGCGAATGGCCTCGTCCAGAATCAGGGCACAGGCCACCGAGACATTCAGGGATTCCACCAGACCCAGCATGGGTACATGAAAGTGGATATCAGCCCTGGCTTTCGCCTGTTCGCTGGGGCCGACGATTTCCGCCCCCATCAATATGGCCGTCGGCCGGGTAAAATCGACCTCCCTGTAATCGACAGATTGCGCCGAAAGATCGGCAACACAGAGTTGCATCCCCTGCCCTTTTACCTCGTCCAGGCATGATTCCAGAGACCGGTGCTTGACCAGCTCCACCCATTTATGTGTTCCCTGGGTCGTCCCGGCAAAACGCTTTTGCTCAAAGCCCTCGGGCAAAATGGCGTGCATTTTGGGCACACCCATGGCATCGCAGGTACGCCGGATGGCCGCCATATTCCTGCCTTTGTGGATATGGTCAGCAATAACAGTCAGGTCTGGCTGGCGTTTCTCCAGCACAGCACGGAATTTTCGGTATCGTTGCGGCGTCATCAGGCGGTTTTGTTAAATTTTTCTCAAACTCAATTCAGAGGTTGTAAATCGAACGATCCCGTCGGACGTGTTCAACTGCAATTGACCCTCAGCATCCACGCCCAATAACTCGCCACGATGTTCCACAGAACCATCAAACAAACGAACCTGTTCATTGATGAAGCAGGCATTTCGGTTCCAATAGTCGGCAAACGCTGAAAACCCATTTCGGGGATAAAGCGCCAGCATTTCCCGGGTGTTGGCAACAATTTCCGCGACTAACCGGTTTCGTGAAATAGCGTAGCCCAGCTCTTTCAGGTCGATGGCTGTCTGATCAATGTGAAGACGATCGGGCTCATGCAATTCCAGATTAAGGCCCACACCCATAATCACTTTGAGCTCGCCTCCGGCCTCACCCGAAGCAGATACGAGGAGACCACCAAGTTTACCGCCGTTGGCAACAATGTCATTGGGCCACTTGAGAACCGCCTCTTTCACACCCAGGGAAGTCAATGCGCTATGAACTGAGACGGAAAAGGCGAGGCTCAACCCGGAAGGGTTTTGCGGCCAGCTCTCGTAGACATGTGACAGGGAAAGCATCAGGTTGCGATAGGGTGTTGCCACCCATTGCCGGCCACGTCGGCCCTGTCCCTGAGGTTGCATTTCGGCAGCAGCAACACGAAGTTTGCCAGCACTTGTGGGCGATTCTGTCAGGTAGACATTGGTCGAACCGAGCGAGGCAAACACCTCCACATCTGGCGGAGCATGCTCGGTCGACCCTATATGCGAGAGGATTTTTTCTGCATTGAGCAGGTCGATCCCCTCGGCCAGCTGATAGCCTTTGCCAGCTATGGATTCCACCGGGAACCCTTCTTCTATCAGGCGATCAATTCGCTTTTTGATGGCGACCCGGGATATACCGAGCTTTTCACCCAGCTCTGTGCCGGAATGGACGCCCGGCTTGGCCAGTAATTCAATTAACAGATCAGGGGTTGAGGCCAACATGCCACTCCACAATGTAAAGGGCTGAATTATGGAGAGTAGGCCCGCCCGTGAAAAGTGTTTGTCAGGGATTAGCGTCTGTTGGCGTGACTAGAGAACTCCGCGATTCCAGGGACCGCGAATGGCGAAGGTCACTCCAGGCGACATGATATTGGCGAATAACCAATCACCATAGAATGTCGCCCCGGCCCACTCCCTACTTCTATAATCTTCCACTACTGCAACGCTACAGTTGGCTTTTGTACCGGGATATACCGCATCAATCGCATCAATATCCCCTTCTTTAAGCACAATATGGTTTTCCGCAAAGGTGAAGGTTTCACCTGCGTGTGACAGGCCGATCAAGCGTTTGGGGTTAGATCCCCCATCTTCGCACAGGATAACGCCCCCACGTGGGCTGATGGCGATATTGTCCGGCCCATCCACATCAGAGGCATTGGCAGACTCATACAACATGGTCACTGTTTCTGCACCAGGATCATACATCCATACCTGCCCCAGGCCGGCAGCTCCGCCATTGGTGGAAACAAAATAAATTTTGCCATCGTCCTCCCAACAGCCTTCACCCCGAGAGAAATTTGCCGCGTTGGGTGCGGAGTCAAAGGCCCGCACCTCGACTCCTTCCGGATCGCCGACCAACTCCCAACTGACCGGGAAAGTAACACCGGGTTCATAACCCACGCTCATATCCTTGCGTGACTGACCATCCACAATCATGGCGTACAGCTCGCCACCATCTCTTAGCGGTTCATTTTTCTCGCGCCCGGCACGCCAGTCACTATGACCTGCGCCTGGCTGTACATACTTGTAAAAAGCGCTGGTTCCCGCATCCTCGGTTTCATACATCACACCGGTCTTTGGATCGATGGCAACTGCCTCATGCGCAAACCGGCCAGCGGCCTTAATCGGTACCCCGTTGCTAACGCCAAACGCCGGAACATCAAACACATAACCATGATTAAAGCCATCCTCACGCTCGCCCCAGACATGGTACGTTTCCTCACAGCTAATCCAGGATTCCCAGGGAGTACGTCCCCCGGCACAATTGCGGATAGTGCCGCCAAGACTTGTGTAGGATTCAATAAACTCGCCTTTGACAAAATCAAACAAAAGGTTGGTCGTTCCACCATACTCAGCACTGTTGTACATGCTGCCTTCTACAACGCATTGATTGCCCTCTCCGGCCGAAAGCTCGTGGTTGCGAACCAGGGCAATGGTATTGCCCCGCTGGGCAACAACCGCCATGCCATCAGGGTCTGCAGGTGTCGGTCGGCCATCATCCATTATTTGCCCATTCCAGCCAAAGCTCATGTATTCAAAACCTTCAGGCAAGGCCAGCAACTCCAGTCCGGTCGCCATACATCTGGCAGGCCTGACAGGACCATAACCAGCATTTTTACCACGACCGCCACCTTGGGAATTTGCCCCCTGCCCTAACGCCGAAAAAGCCATGCTGGCGGCGCCGGTGGCTACGCTATATTTAAGAAACTGGCGACGGTTGGTGGTTTGCGTATCAGGCTTGGACATCACTGGTTATCCTCACAAAAAGAGATGTAATAATCATATCAGGCTGGCTTTAGGGAAAAAGCTGCTCATTTAAGGAATAGCTTAGACAATTGAAATGACATTTTGGTTTAACCAGACATGGTTTTCGAATCGGGGCGTATGAACCAGATTCCCGCAGCATAACGACAAAGCTCAAATAAGCGAATTACATTATGTTTGGCTATTATCAGTGAAAGCGTTCAGGAATCCTTTTCCCTAAATTTTTTTGTTCATTAGAGTTGCTAAAAAATATCACTGTAAAATTGCAGTACGTAGTTTGGCACTTGGACTTTAAGGAAATAAGTTAATGGTTACCATTGTTGGATGTGGAGCGTTAGGCAGTTTAATTGCTGCCCGTCTGCTGGAAGCCGGAATAGAAGTGCAGTGTCTGCATAGATCAGGAGCCCAGCTTCTCGCTCTACAAAAATCAGGAATAACAATCGACCCGGATAGAGACGGTGTAAAACGGAATTTTAAATTAACCCAAGTAACGGACGATCCCACGCAACTGGCGTCAACTCAGCTGATAATAGTTCTTGTAAAAGCATATAGCACAGAGGAGGTTTTTCCTGCCGCCCATTTATTGCAGAAAAATACAGCAGTCCTGACTTTGCAGAATGGTCTGGGTAATGCGGAAAAACTCGCTTCCATATTTAGCGAAGACAGGCTTGCAGTGGGGGTAGCTACTTACGGTGCATACAGGATCTCTCCTGGTGTTATCGGCTGGGGAGGAGACGGACGAATTAGTCTGGGCCCCTGGCAACAGGGACTGGACATGAGTTGGATAAGCAATCTGCTGCAAAAAGGTGGATTGAACGCAGATTACCTTACTGATCCCCGTCCGGCTGTATGGAAAAAACTGGCTATAAACGCCATGGTAAATACAGTAACGGCACTAACCAGGAAAAAGAATGGAGAATTACGATCCAATCCTGCTGCGCTGGATTTAATGGAGCAAATTGGTAGGGAGACCGTTGAAGCGGCGCGCAGAGCTGGCGTAGTGCTGGATTTTGCAGAGATATGGGATGCCCAAATGGAAAACCTGGTGCGGACGGCTGACAATAAAACCTCCATGCTTCAGGACGTGGAAAGTGGAAGGCTGACGGAAATTGAAGCTATATCTAGTCAGGTACTGAAGTACTCTAATCAGGACGAAGATTTTCCCTGCACCAGATCGGTCTATCGTCTACTGAAAGCTATAGATCATAAGTAACAACAGTTTGGGCACCGTCATAATAGTTCCTTGCAAAAAATCGCGTTAAACGGCATTTTCCCAAGCAAACAGCCTCGGAAGGTCCGGGAAAGTGGCACGCCCTGAGAGATGGACTCAAATCGACTGAAGCGATTTTCGGGCCTTCGGCCCAACGGCAAAGCCGTTGTCCAAAACGCTTGCGTTTTGTCGAACTGGGGAGTTCGAACCAAAATCTCGCAAACATTTTTAAATAAAAAAGGGCCACCGATTGGTGGCCCTTTTTTATTTAATGGCACGCCCGGAGGGAGTCACATTACCCTCTTATCCTATTGATATTAAAGGTTTTATTTTCTTTTCGAATCAGGGTTACCCGCAAAGTTACCCACAAGTGAAAAATTTTCATTGTATTTTCTTATAGGGTTTAGAGGTGTCTGAAGGCTCAATTTATGGCTGATTTTTGCAATCAGTTGCAAATGTGAAATATGGGCTAATGACTGGCTACTTGTAGCTGATCTTTCTTATAACTGTTGTATTCGACTGCACAGATACTTGTTTGCAGAAAAACCAGAGTGCATTATTAATCTTAGGTTCCTATGGATTTAGGCCAAGATAATGAATCTGAAAACAATATTGATATTGCCATTTATTCTTTCAGCAGGATGCGGTTCGCAAAGTACATCTTCTCCAGCGCCTCAGACATCTCAAGCACCTCCAATACCTCAAATACCTGACAGTTATTACAACTACAGAACAATCTTTTTGGAAGATGAAGGCCCTGTCACAGAATCAGAATATATTAGTTTCGAAACATGGAAATGCCATGAAAGTTATTCCACCGAATCTAACCCCAAGACGCTCGTCGAGGTTGGATTTATCAACGAAATTGAAAATTTAGGTTTCATCCTTTACGAGGGGACGGACTCAGGTACCGTATCTGTTTATCAAAGGCGGGGAATTAATCACCGATGGGACTGGAAAGATAATAGTGAAAAAAGAAATAGCTATGCATTCGTTATAGAACCAGATGGCACTGGCCTTTTTTACGATTTTTCTAATGTAGACGTAGGTGAATCTACTAATGCCAGAGACGTATTCACCTGCAAAAAATAGACTGTGTTCTTATAAGTAAAATATTTCCAAACGGGCAAAAAAAACCCGCCTGTAAAGACGGGTCTTTCCGAAATTAGATCAAGATCAACAACAATACTACTGATCTTAGATCAACAACAATCTCTAGTTTAGAAGTCTTAATGGTTAACATTTTACTGTTCCCAATTAGACCCTGTGGCCGACCTCAGAGTATTAATAACCCAAGGCTTAACGTCCGTGCCGGGACGCCATAACAAGGTGTTCGAAGCCTTCCTATGGTTTAGTTTGTTAAGAGTACGAATCCTAACATCAGGGTGTCGTACCACTCTGGCCGCTCGTTAAAGCTTGTTGCTACCTTCGCACAGCGATGGGGTAGCAGGCAGTCAAGGCGGGGAGAGTGCACCCCTAGGCGTTCACAGGTGGTCTATATCTACAGGCAGGAAACTTTCGAACCTATAGGCCCGTGTCGGCCTTGTGCACATTATATCGCAATCGATTTGACAAACGCAACATGATGTGTGTTTTTATGTCTTAAAATACTATATATAGTGTATTTAAGCTGAATTCATTTCAGTTAGCCTCATGTCGCAACAATTTAATTAAATATCAAAAAGCGTTATAAGCAGAATCGAAATAGCCCCCAACATTTGTGACTTGGCTTTGCAGGGTTTTGATTTCCCCGGGTTCAATGTTCTTTTGCCAAACGTCATAACGCCCAATATCTACAGGCTTCACAAATTTACTTAGTCCATAGCAAACCCCCGCCAGTGCGTCCGCCATGTCTTTAGAGCCATTGGGAGGATGGTCTACCCGGTTTTTCTTTTGGTCATGTTTCAGGCTAAGCAATTCCTGAATCACTCGCTGATTCCAAGCAAATTTGATTCGCTGTTCTGATACAGCTGAGCGAAGGCACTCCATGGCCGCAATCGGATTCTCGTGAGCAGTGAGGTCTGTACTGATCTTATGAACAAAGAACCGTTTGGCACAGCGTTGCATTAAGTCGGCAGATTGGAACCCATCAAAGCTCACCCACTTAATAGGAAGCCCTCTGTCTGATAGCTCGAATAACAGGCGGCGTATAGCATCCAGTTCGATCTGTCCTTCTGTTGGTGGGTGTACTCTCAAAATGAATGGCACTTTGATCACGGGCACCCATAAGTCCCCAGCCAATACATAGTCATCAATTTTCCCTAGGGCAATACCTGTTCTGTCCCCTGAAAGAGAAAGGTCACAGTGCGCCCAAAAATATGTGTTTGGGTCGCTGGGCTCGTAATGGCTATAGAGCAGTTCACTAATTGGGGTAGCTGACAGGTCAATGTCTGACAGTTTGAATAAGTTTCCCAGACAAGCGGCTTCATTGAGCTTTACACGATCACGAAAGAAGCCTGCAATTTGTTCGGTAGCAATGCCAGCAATATCCTGAAGTGCCCTATTAATATTCCGGCTGAATCGGCGGCGAAGGTTTGGTGTATCAGGAACATCTACAACTAATTTCCTGTCCTTCAGGGCAACCTGTTCATCCTCCTGAAGGATTCTGGGAGGTCGGGACTGGTCACCTATGAAGACATGGAAACGTTCTTTGGGGTAAGCATCAGGGCGAATAGACCAAGCTGTGTGGTTGTATATGTAGGTTTTGGGGTCATCCTTATGCTCACGCTCAATCCTGTCCGTAAATTGGCCAGCATAGCGTTTTGAGCTGGCTATGAAGAACATGCCAGCCCCGCCCGGAAATCGCGTCTGCTTACGAGCTAGGGCTGTCTCATAGGACTCATGTGCTTGGTCAAATGGGTTGCCATCAATCGAACGTGCAGACCGCTCTGTATTCTGGAAAAAGTTCACCTCATCCAAAATGAGGCTGTGCAAATTCATGCCCAACACATTGTTGGGGTCACCACCTACGGGCCAAACTTCAATGTTCTTTCCAATGAATTTGATCCGGGATTTGGTTCGCTGATCGTGAGGAAAACGGTTCTGAAAAACAGGCGCGTTTTCGATAATGCTGCGAACGACTGCAAAGTCGTTATGAGTCGCCAGCTTTTGGGTTCTGTTCTGTACAGCCAACAGTATTGGTGATCGATCAGAAAGCCCAAAAGCCTCATGGGGGTTATCCATCACCAATAACTTTAGAAGCTGGTAAACAAGGCTTATGGCAGCTGTGAATGTTTTGCCTGAACTAATGCCCCCAGTTAGAAGAATTTGGTCATAGTCTCCGCAATTAATTTCACAAAGCTCTTCCATGACACCCGGCCAAATATCATCCCCAAGGTTTAGCCAATCCTCAGATTTGCAAGCAATTTCAATATTGGGAATATCTTCAGAGGTATAGCCGCCACCATTCCGGGCTGCTTCTAGCAGGTCTCTAAAACCTCGTGTGTTTCGGTTCTGCCAACTCCAAACCGTGTTCCGGGGAACATCTACACGCCTAGCTGCTTCATAGATAGAAAGGTCAGGCTGAAGGCGTACAGCCTCCAACACATCACGCATCTTTGGGGTTGGTTCATTAGAACGGCCAGTCATCGGAACCCCCGACAACTGTTACTCGGGAGCCACCTGAGAGGGCTATTTCTCGCTGGCCTTCGATAGTTTCCTCATACAGGTCACTGGCTCGCTTGAGTTCCAACTGTTGCCGTATGAGCTTATTTGCACCCTGCTGAGCTTTCTCTTCTTGCTGTTCATCAGGGGAAACTACGCGAACGATTGCCCCCGCTTCAATGAGCCTATCGACTTCATCAGGGTCGGAAAACCTCGCACCATTACATTCATAAAGCTCAGACATAGAAAGCCCCTAAGTTGCCGGTTTGTTGGGGGAGAAACCCATAAAGCCATCAGAGGGAGCCAAAAGCACCAAACCGGCAAAACCTAGATTTTCATAATGCCCATGGCAGATAAATCAATTTCAGACTCGGCCTTTCGCATCTCTTCAGTTTGTCTCACGCCCAAGGGGTCAGGAGACATGAGGTTGCTGGATAAGTCCTGACTTGTGCCACCACGAAACACAAACGCTGAGCGATCAGGGGAATCAAAGTCCACGCCCTGGTACCCACGGAGAATGTTCAGTTCGTCCTCACACTTTTCGATTTCAGCAATTAGCTCATCTTGTCGGGCAACCCTGTTAGTTACATGGTCACCTTCCCAAATTTGTTCCAGTCGATTCTGTAAAACCTGACGACGATCAGATAATTTCTGAATCTGAATCCTGTCCATTTCTTCCTGCTGCTTATGCACATCAACGGAAGTGGATAGTGATGGCCTGTCCAAAATAGGCGCAATTGCATCACTGACCGATTTTGCAATCAATTGCACAATTTGTTCTTCATTCATTTCTGTCTCCGATTTCAAAACTGAAAATGTCTGTTGGTTAGCCCCTCGCTTAACGAGAGAGACAGCTGAGATAGTTAAGTCGATTAGTTCATTCGCTTCACGGCCATGGAGACTCTTTTTGACTCTCTGAGCTTTACCGCCCAAGGAGAACGCTTGTAACTCCCCAGCTTTGATAAGCTCCCAGATTTTCAATGGGGTTTTTACAGCCAAGACCCAAGAGCCTGCCGGATAAGTCGGGTCATTGGCCTTGGCGATTCTGCTTTCCACAACGGTACTGCCACTAGGGACATTGTTATGGTTTAGGTCTATAGATTTGGTTAGACCATTTTCCAAAAAGGCGTAGGCGGCTCGTTCGATGGTTTCAGCCGTAGCGTAATCGCCTTGGGAATCGACAGTCAGTGGTTGATAAACAACGCCTTCTGCAACTCGGGCCTCAGAATCAAATTTCGCAATTTTGGTAAGTTTTTCTAATTTCATGGTAAGTCCTTCCAGCGAACCCAGCGTCTAGGCTTGGGGTGTAGCTCGGTATGAATGGTTGTGGGCAGCGTAAAGGCCGGTTCAGCACGAAATTTTTCATGCTCTTCAGTTACGCGCCCAGTGTTGCGCTGTTCCCAGAGGAGAGCCCGCTCATAGTTGTGTCCGGTTTTTTTCCTTGTCATACACGACTCCAACGTTTTAGCGATTTACTGGCCTCAATCACATCCTTAGGCCTGTACCTGAGGGCTGTATGTATACGGATAGGAATCAGGATTTCCTGTTCTTCGAGTCGCCGAAACGTGCCCTTCTTTCTTGGCGTTCCTAACTCATTCAGCAAACGAATCGCTTGGGCCTGATTTAGAAGTGGCTCGACTGGGTAACCAATTTCACGCCCGTTCATTTGGCTGAGGATTTCACAAACCATGGCCCGGTCATAAAGGCTAGGCTTTCTTGGCGTCCCAGCACGAATACGTGCTTCTTTAAACACAGTGCGAGAATGGGACTCATCAAGAGAGAACTGTTTACATATCTCCTTGGTGGTCGCTAATACCAGTTTGCTTGACGCAATCTGAGCCTCCTGCTGTTCAGCAAATGAAAGCAAACTAGGTTTAGGTGATGTATTAGGTTCAATGTTCATAGCTGTACCTCTTCTAAACCTTGTACAGCATTCAAAATGGGCCACCAACTTTTTGAGTACATACCCTGCAATCAACTTCACATGGAGAAATTTTCGGGGAGACGTGCCTTATATTGGGAGGCATAGATGGTTGTACCTCCCCTGTTTTTTATGGAGGTAGAACAGGCTTCAGCTATTGAACGCCAGTGGTTGTATTGGATTTCTATATTTGCAATTGAATTGCAAATTTGGGCTGGCTGTCCCCTCTCCAAGCAAAACCCTTCATGCTCAGATTCATCAACGAGGATGTCTTCCAGTTGGGCCAGTTTGGTCAGGGCTACTCTCAACAACCAAATCTCCCGGCTCTCTGGTTTAAGACACTGGAACCTCTGTCTGCCTGTCATGTAAGCAGCTTCCCAGTTGTGGGAGCGAAATTCTTCTGGGAGTAATGGAGACCAATTGAACTTGGTTTGTGTCTGGTGACCTTTGCCAAATACAACTTGGTAGTCTGTCCAGCCACGTTTCTTACGTTTCCTCATGGTGTCGGGTGACTCACCGAACTTATCAGCCCAGTAGGTCAAAGACGCTGGAGGCTTATCTGGAAAAGGACGCAACATGATTGTGTCCCCTTTGTTGTTGTTTTGGGTTTGGGGCAAAGCCCAGCGTACTAGTCCGGGGCCATATTTGGGGTTGCTATTGTCGATACGGTCTAACGTCCATTTTCTACTGTCAGGCATACGGCCAACATGGGCCAAGAAGTCACTGAACTTTTGGAACTCTGGGGCAAAGTGTTTCTTGGATTTGGCCTTCCTGTTCTTGTGTGAGTTGTACTCACGTTTGTATTTCTGGGATAACTCTGTGGCCGACATATCTGCTATATCAGCCAACAACTCATCATCAATAACGGGTTGGTCTAGGATTGGATTTTCTACAGGATAGGACAGATATTCTCCTGAGTCGGACATGTCCTTTTGCTTAGAAAATTGGGTGATTGGTATTACTTCAGCAAGCTGGGAATTAGCCATTTTTAGGGCCCTCCATGTAGGGAACGGAGGTCAGCCTGTGCTAGAATTGCTCCGTTCTGTTGAACATAGCCGGTGTGGGTTGCAGCCCTTAAGCACCGGCTTTTTTATGCATCAAATCTAGCCCTGATGTCTGGTTCAACATCTTTGATACGATCTTTTGCAATTTCCTTTGCAAGTACAGTTGCCTCTTCTTGGGCATTTTCTTTGGCAAGCTCAAGAGCCTCTTCGTGGGTGCTCCCTCGCTTAATTTCCTTGCTATAAAGCGACTTAAATATTCGCTGGTATTCCGACTCATAAGCCTCTTCTAAAAAGTCTTGATAAGCCTCTTCAATAGCTATATTTACTTGATTCATTGTTTGTCTCCTTTACTAGTGTGATGGTTTTCGAGGGCTTCTAAGAGCTGGCATCTAATTGGCGGGCTTACTGCATGAGGCATCACTGTTAGCGCCCCTGTGACAATGCCCGATTCAGAGCAGTCCATAACCTTTGCAAAAGCCTCAAGTCTTTTGGCGGCCTCTTCGTCTAGATATATCGTTTTGGTGATCATTTCTCAGCCTGCTTATTTTTTTTGGGGGGACGGGGAATGTATTTCTTCGGGGCTTTCGCTTCCCGAGCTTTGAGGTAGTTTTTTAAAGTTTCCTCGGTGTACCGTGCTCCTCCAAATGGAAGAACAATGTCAGGCTGTGGGAAATCACTTTTCGAGCTGCTCCTCAATCTGAGAAACGTAGAACGACTTACCCCAAGAAATTTTTGGGCTTCAGTAAATGTTAGATAACGCATTTAGCTCTCCGTGAATCATCTTGCGCTGTATTACAGCCCCTTGGTGCACGGAGGGAAATCAAAAAGATGGAAATGATTAAGAGGGGGTGTTCTTTTCTATAGTGTTCTCCATTTGCTTAATTGAGATTTTGAATTTTATGGCGGCCCTAGACCGTGCATTTCTGTATGCATGATATTCACTCTTACCTTCATTCAATTCTTTCTCAAACTCCTTATTAAAAAAATCCATTCTCGGGCCTTCCTTTTTAGCCTGTGTGAGATTTTTTTGATACTCACGATTATCAACGCGTTCGGCTTCAATATCTTCGGTTATCTCCATACTTAGTTTTTTTCTTTTCTTGATATAACGTCCTATACGAGCAAAACGCGCTTTAAGGCATTTATCTGTAGCCTCGTCATCTAACTCCTGAAGAGTGACTTTTCCATCTTCCCCTTTAATGAAGGTACGCATCCCCTTAAATTCTGAGGTGAATTCGTGTTCATCATCTGTGCTCATTAGGCATTCCTATAGGCCGCAAACTGAATAACGTTATTGTTATTGCCCCCATGCTTCATTTTCAATGAGGCGATCACTGACGGATTGATAGGCTGGGAGTTTTGTACCGCATCCAAGAAATCAGCCCAGACTCGCATCATGTGTGAACGCTCGGCAATCCATGTGATTCGATCATAGGCCCCACCCAATGGGTCGGTAGATTTATGAGCCAGTTGAACCCGAACCCACTCCCTGTCAAAACCTAAAATCTCAGGGAGTACGGTTCTAGCTAACGCCCTGTATCCGTGTGCTGAGTGAGTCCCCTTATAGCCGAGCTTATGCAAAGCATGATTGAAGGTATTCTCACTGATAACCCCGTGCTTACCCTTGAAGCTATGGAAGACATATTCTTTATCGCCTGTGGCTTTGTATAGCTCCCGAAAAATCCTCATTGCTTGAGGGGCCAAGGGAACCACCAAGTCATCCCGGCGCTCTTTCTTGGTGTAGCCGGGAATCACCCAATAGGCATTTTTAAAGTCTATGTCCTGCCAACGAGCATGTTGAAGTTCACCAGGGCGAACGAACAAATAGGCAAGCAATTGCAAACCGTATTTGGTGAATAAGTCTCCATGGTAGGCATCGACATTGCGAAGCAGTCCCCCGATCTTCACCAGATCAATAATCTGGGTGCCATCTTCTCTATCGACAATACTGGGACGATGCCGACGAATATTCTTAACACTGTATTTTTTAGCCCGGGACAAAACAGCCGCAGGGTCTAGCTCTGCCCTGCCATCCATCTGGGCATAACGAAAGACAGCACTCATGCCCTGTCGGGTTTTCTTAACAGTCTCAGCAGCACCCCGGGCATGAATCCTGTCCAGTATGGCCCTAACATCAGGGACGGTAATTTCATTGATGGGAAGATTGCCCACATAAGGATAAACATATACCTCAAAACGCCTGCATGTTTCTGTGTAGGTCTGTTCTACCACACTGGGGGCATATTCTTCCTTCAGCCATTCCTCGGCCACGGCCTTGAATGTAATCGCGTGGGTGGCTTTCTCAGCCTGCCTGTGGCCGCTAGGGTCTAGTCCCTCTGATAGTAGAGCTTTGGCTTCATCACGTTTCTTACGGGCCAACGCTAGGCTGGTATCTGGATAAGTACCCAGACTCAACATCTTTTCCCGGCCATGGAAACGATACCGGAAACGCCATCTACGGCCCCCGGATGGGGTGATCTGCAAAATTAATCCGCCACCATCGGCCAAAGTGAAGCCTTTTGGGGTGGGTTTTGAAGTGTCTAAGACTTTCTGGGTGAGCTTATTGAGCTGGGCCATTTGCGGGTAACTCCGTCTCTGGGGATCAAGTTACCCACAAAGTTACCCGCAATTGCGGAATGTGTCGAATCACGAAGCAAATTGCTTTCTCTTGCGTCACATTGCTTTATTTTCCTTATAAAACAATGTGTTACATCGTGTTTCTGACGCGTTCAGGAGCAAGAAAAGTTGCCCTGAAACAGGTATCTGGCACGCCCGGAGAGATTCGAACTCCCGACCACCTGGTTCGAAGCCAGGTGCTCTATCCAACTGAGCTACGGGCGCTTTGCTGTGAGGGCGGTACTATACCGAAATGCAAAATCTTTAAAAGATGGGAACGTGTAAATAAGCATCAAAGTGGGAAATCATAGTTTTCAACAGGGTTCCCATAAAAATAGTGCTCAGGATCATAGCAAAGTCTGCTTCAGACACTAAAAATAAATTATTTACATATATTTATTATTGTTTTACGATAATTTTAATCGATTCATTGAAGACTTTCGCCATGTACAGCTACCAAAAGATTACATCCCTAAGCAGAGTTCTTTCCGTTATTTGCCTAATGCTGGTTATTTGCCTTCCTTTCTATTTCGCTCACCATTGGCTTCTACCTGTGCATCTTTGGCTGGACGGGATGCCTTTTGGCTCACAGACGCACTATTTTGAATCCTGGCCACCAGGTATTGATAAACAGATTCTGGGGATTCTGATCAGTTTTCTGCCAGGTTTCTTTATTGTTAAAGGCCTCTGGCATCTAAAGCATCTGTTTACTCTCTATTCGCGGGGTGAATTTTTTTCAGAAACAATAGTAAGGCTGTATAGCAAGTGTTCTTCCGCAGCACTCTGGTTTGTTATCGTCTGGATCGTTTCTCAATCGTTAATGAGTGTTGCCATGTCGTATGACTCGGCGTCACCTGTTTTGACGATATCCTTAACTCACGCTCATGCTCTGGCACTTTTTTCGGCCACATTGCTGCGCGTTATTGCCATGGTGATGTCTGTCAGCCACGAACTGGCCAAAGAAAACAAATCCTTCGTATAGGAATCTGTTATGCCAATAATTGTTCGTCTGGATGTTCAACTGGCCATCAAGAAAATGAAGTCCAAGGAGTTAGCCAAAGCTATTGGTATAACCGAACAAAATCTGTCGCTGCTGAGATCTGGCAAAGTGAAAGGCGTTCGTTTTGAGACTCTGGAAAAAATCTGTGCTGAGCTCGACTGTCAGCCGGGGGATATTCTGGAGTATTCGCCTGACTGATCTATATAAATAAAAAAAGCCCGCAAAAGCAGATAATTCAGCGGCGGTGAGGGAGGGATTGGCTCAAATCGTTTGAAACGATTTTCGGGCCTTCGGCCCAACGGCAAAGCCGTTGCCCAAAATGCAGTGCATTTTGTCGAACCCTCTGCTCGGGTTCGAGCCCTGACCAAGCCACATAAATAAAAAGCCCCGCGCTGCGGGGCTTTTTATTTATGGCGGTGAGGGAGGGATTCGAACCCTCGAACGGGATAAACCGTTACACACTTTCCAGGCGTGCTCCTTCAGCCACTCGGACACCTCACCATGTTCAAATTGTTTGTAAAGCCAAACTTGTATGGGATGAAATACTCCCATTCAAAAACCGCTAAAAATAGTGTGACCCAGCTAGCGAATATTGACTTGACTCTACGTTGGTGTGCCAAGGGAATTGACCCACCGATAAGGAGGGCGCACACTCTACACAACTCCACTGTTGATGACAATAAACGGGGCAGTAGCTTTTAGCTGCTTTCCATATAAAAAATGGTTGAACAACTAAAAGATTCCCTAGAGGAAGTAGCCGAGTCACAGCCCCAAAAATTTGAGTACAGACTCAAGCTCGCCCGCTTTCTGCTAACGTCCTATATCGCGCTTCCTCTTGTTTTTGTGCAAGAGAGCTCAGCGCTGTCTGCACAGCTGTTAATGACAGCTCTGGTGACCTATCTGCTAATCGCGCTGGTCGTCACCTTTTCTCCGTTTATTGCCAGTGGTCTGACTCGCAGCATTATTCTATGTGCGGATGGGCTGGCCCTGGGTGTCGTAAGCTGGCTTACGCAATCAGTGGTTTATGGCATTGAGTCTTTCGGGTTCCTGGTTATCTGCGCCACGATTACCACTCGATTCCGCTCTTTAAGCACCGCCATTATTTTTGCCGCAATCGGTGCGGCGGGCACCTGGTACTTGTCGCCTATCTATAGCCTGCCGGAAATCATACGCTGGGAGTACAACTTGCCGGCCATGGTCTGTTCAGGACTGATGGTGGCTTACGCCGTGCTTTTTCTACATCAACACGCGCAGAAAATTACCAAAACAAAGGACGAATACGCTGAACTGGAACGCAAGCATGTGGAACTGAAGTTCCAGTTGTACCAGGTATCCAAATACATGTCGCCCAGCCTGCGCAAAAAGCTTTCTCGCCCACGGGATATTCAGCCGGGCACCGTGCGCAAGCGTTTGACTATTTTCTTTTCAGATCTGGTGGGTTTCACCAAGATGTCGGAAAACATGGACCCCAAAGACCTCAACTTTGTCCTGAACAGCTACGTGAACGAGATGTCTACCGTCGCCATTGAGTATGGCGCCACTATCGACAAGTTTATGGGCGACGGCATGATGGCGTTCTTTGGTGATCCGCAATCAAAAGGCACCAAGGAAGACGCAGTGCAATGTGTGGCCATGGCACTGGAGATGCAGCGACGCATGCCCAAGTTGCGCGCAAAATGGCGTGAGCGCGGTATAGATGCCGATTTGCATATTCGTATGGGGATCAATAGCGGGTTTACCACGGTGGGTAACTTTGGCTCCAACAATCGGCTGGATTACACCGCACTGGGCGCTGAAGTGAACCTGGCCAGCCGCCTGGAATCCAACGCGAAGGTAGATAGCATCTATATCTCTTCGGCCACCAATTTGCTGATCGGGGACAAGTTTTTAACCGAGAGCGTGGGCGAAATCAGCGTGAAAGGATTCAGCGAGCCGGTTTCTGTGTTTCAGGTTCTGGGCAAGCGCAATGCTGCCAGCCAGGAGCGACGCTATTCCAATCTGAATATTGATGGCTTTTCGTTATACCTGGACCTGGACGCCATGCCCAATTACAACCAGAAAAAAGCCTACGAGGCACTGGTCGAGGCCGCCAACAAGGTCAAAAAGTTTCAGGACAACTAATCAGGGCCTGAGTCCCTGGCTAAAGGTGTGAGGCCGACAACAGGGTTTTGGTGTAGGCGTCCCGGGGTGAAGCCCAGAGTGCTTCGGTCTCCCCTTCTTCCAGTATTTTTCCGGAATTCATCACCAGCACGCGATCGCATATCGCTCGCACTACCGCGAGATCGTGAGAGATAAACAGCATGCTCAGGTCATGCTTTTCTACCAGGACAAGCAACAGATCCAGTATCTGTTTCTGGATAGTGACATCAAGCGCCGATACGGGCTCATCCGCCACGATAAATTCCGGCCGGGTGGCGATCGCTCGTCCAATGGCAATACGCTGCCTTTGCCCGCCGGAGAATTCATGGGGGTATTTGCGAACATAGGATCGCTTGAGTCCCACGTCATCCATAATCTCAAAGACCGTATCGATAATCTCAGACCGGCTTTTTACACCCTGCAACTTCAAGGGTTCAGCCAGCGTATCAAAAATAGTCATGCGCGGATTCAGGGAGGAATAGGGATCCTGGAAAATCATTTGCATGTGCTTGCGCAATGGCCGCATCTCCCTGGGGGACATACCAACCAGTTGCTGACCACGGTATAGCACAGACCCGGATGCGGGCTGCACTAGATTGAGAATACTTCGCCCAAGGGTCGACTTGCCGGAGCCTGACTCCCCTACCAGGCCGAGTATTTCTCCTTTCTTCATGGTGAAACTGACCGAGTCCACGGCCTTAAATGGCTGGTGTGTGCTTCGATCATGGAAGGTCGTGGTCAGCTCAGCGACATCGAGCAAAAGCTCCTCTTCGGCCCTGCCTGGCACCGTCTTGGCACCCTTGGGAATCGCAGCAAGTAATTTACGGGTATAGGCATGGGCCGGATGATCAAAGATGTCCGTGGTTTTTCCGTGCTCGACAATTTTTCCGGACTCCATCACCACGACCTTGTCGGCCAGTGAGCGGACTACAGCCAGATCATGACTGATAAAAATCACGCCGATATTGCGACGTTTCTGCAAATTTACGACCAGCTCAAGAATCTGCTTTTGTATGGTGACATCCAATGCGGTCGTGGGTTCATCGGCAATTAATAATTTGGGCTCCGAGATCAGGGCCATGGCAATCATGGCTCGCTGGCGCATGCCACCGGAAAACTCATGTGGCCAGGCATCGAAATTGGATTCCGGATTGCGAATACCGACTTCGTGCAGCAATTCAATCACGCGTTCTTTTGCATCGGCCTTACTATAACCACGCTTGTAAATCAGGGGCTCCACCAGCTGCTTGCCAATGGTCATGTAAGGATTAAGGCAGGTCATGGGATCCTGGAATACCATGCAGATATCGTCCCCGCGAATCGCACGCAGCTCATCCATGGAAGCGCTCAGGAGATCACGCCCCTCAAACAAGGCAGTACCGGATTCGATCTTGCCCGGTGGCATGGGTATCAACCCCAGCAACGAGTAACAGGCAACCGACTTGCCCGATCCCGACTCCCCGACGATTGCCAGGGTTTCACCCTGGTCTACCGAGAAACTGACGTCCTCAACAGCCTTGACCACACCGTCGCGGGTATGAAAATACACTGAGAGATTATTTACATCGAGCAAGCTCATTTCATCTATCTCACTTGGGCATTAATCTTTTGAGGAACGAACATCCAGCGCGTCGCGCAAACCGTCACCCAGGAAATTCAGGGCAAACAGTGTCATGGATAACACCAGTCCGGGGAAAATAAGCAGCCAGGGGTATTCTTCCATGGTCTCCACTCCGTAGCTGATCAGTACGCCCCAGGAGGATTGTGGTGGCTGGATACCCAGCCCGAGAAAGCTCAAAAACGCTTCAAACAACATGACGCTAGGGATCGTTAGGGTCGTATAGACAATCACTGGCCCCAGTGAATTGGGAATCAGATGTTTGCGGATAATGGTCCAGTTGGACAGCCCCATGGCAATGGCGGCTTCGACAAACTCCTGCTGGCGCAAGGATTGAACCTGGCCTCGAACAATCCGGGCCATGGTCAGCCACTCGACGGCACCAATGGCAAGAAACAGCAAGATCAGATTGCGTCCAAAAACAACCATTAAGAGAATCACAAAAATCATAAAAGGTAACGCATAGACGATATCGACAAAACGCATCATCACGGCGTCTACCCGCCCGCCGACATAACCGGCAATCGCACCATAGGTCACGCCAATCACCAGTGACACCGCCGTGGCCACCAGGCCTACCGTTAGGGAGACTCGACCGCCATAAAGAATACGTGTGAGCAGATCCCGGCCAAAGGTATCCGTGCCCAACCAATGCTGCAGGGAGGGCCCACTGGCCCCCAGCGCAATATTCTGCTCCTCGTAACCGTAAGGTGTTAACAAGGGAGCAAACAGACACAAAAGCGCCAACACAATCAGGAATACCAGGCCGGTAATGGCCAGGTGGTTCTTTTTAAGGCGTACCCAGGCATCAGCCCATAGCGAAGTGCCCTTCTCATATTTTTCCAGGGTCAGGGTCTGATTCATTTTTTCTGCCCCCCACCAATTTGCGCACGCAAACGCGGATTCATCCATGCAGCGACAATATCTGAGAGAAGGTTAAACAGAATAATCAGAACGGATAAAAAGAGCGTACATCCCATAATCAGGGTGTAGTCCCGGTTAAAGGCAGCCTGCACATAAAAACGGCCCAGGCCATGAATCTGGAAAACAGTTTCAATGACAAATGAACCCGACAGAATGCCTGCAAAGGCGGGCCCCAAGAAGGCAACAACAGGAATAAATCCGGCTCTCAATCCATGTTTGGCAACAACGACGTGTTCTGGAAGCCCTTTTGCCCTCGCGGTACGAATATAGTCCTGTGACATGACATCCAGCATGCCTCCCCGACTGAGTCGTGCGATATATGCGGCATAAGCGGCACCCAGTGTCAGGCTTGGTAATAGCTTGTCGCCAGGAAGTTGGCCCCATCCGGAAACTGGCAGCCACTCCAGCTTCACCCCAAAAACCAGCAGGAGTAATGGCCCCAGAAGAAAAGCAGGCATACATATACCAATCATCGCCGCGGACATGGGCAAGTAATCCTGAAGCGTGTTGGGCCTAAGGGCGGCTGTCACCCCGGCGGCACCACCAATCATGATCGCCACTAAAATGGCGTAAATCCCCAGTTCGGCTGTTACCGGAAACCCGGCAGCGATGATTTCGTTAACGGACCTTCCAGGATATTTAAATGAAGGGCCAAGATCCCCTCGCAAGAGGTCGCCGAGGTATGAAAAATATTGCTTGTGGAGCGGTTGATCCAGCTGATACTGGGCCTCTAGTGCAGCCCTGACTTCCGGCACAACGGCTTTTTCATCATCAAACGGCCCCCCCGGTGCTGCCCTGACGAGAAAAAAAGTAATGGTGACAACAGCAAACAGTACCGGTATCGCCTGTAAAAGGCGTCCAACAATAAACCTGAACACTTACTGGGCCTCCAGATAGACGTACCGATAATTAATGAGCTTTCTGATATTTGGGTAGACGCCTTTTACCGAAGGGTCCATCAAATACTTGGATTCATAGGTATAAAGCGGAATAATAGGCATGCGCTGCATCAAATATTCTTCCGCCTCATAAAAACGCTCAAGTCGTTCTTCTTCAGTAGGCGCTGCAGGCACATATTCGTAGATCATTTCATCAAAAACCGGGTCGGCAAAACCTGTGTTGTTATTGCCATTTGCAGAGGTTGAAAGATCCAGAAAGGTTAGCGGATCTACGTAATCCCCTATCCAGCCGGCCCTGGCAATATCAAAGTCGAGATTATCCATCGTGTCCAGGAACACTTTCCATTCCTGGTTCGCGAGTGTGACATCCAGATTCAGCTCCTTGTTCCACATTTGTTGTATCGCCACAGCAATACGCCTGTGGCCTTCTGAAGTGTTGTACATCAACTCAAACTCCCTGAACCCCTCTCCATTTGGGTAGCCCGCTTCGGCGAGCAACTGTCGGGCTTTTTCAGGATCGTAGTCGAATGTTTTAGGAGGCTGGTAGCCCAGTGTCCCCGGGGGGACAAAGGCGTATGCAGGCGTTCCTGTTCGCTGGAGAACACGTTCAGTAATGGCTTCGCGGTCAATGCTCATGGCCAGAGCACGACGTACCTTGACGTTATCAAAGGGCGGGCGGGTAGTGTTTACCTTGTAATAGTAGGTACCCAAATAGGCTTGGGAGTGAAATGCCGGAGAGCCACTGTCCTCGTATACCGGTATTTTATCCGTGGGGATCCCACCTGTAATGTGGAGCTGGCCCGCACGGAATAATCGCTCTTCCGTGGCACCATTTTCGATAGGGTGAAACCATATCTCATTTAATTTAATACGATCCGCCCCCCAGTAATGGGGGTTTCTTTTAACCACGATTGGCTGGCTAATATCCCACCTTTCAAGAATAAACGGCCCGGCCCCAACCATGTTTCCTGCTCTTGTCCACTGGGAATAGCGCGCTGTCGGACTACCGTATTGTTCAATAACCTTTCTGGGAACAATGGCTGAAGAGGAATGGGCAATTAGCTGTAAAAAATAGGGTGTGGGGTTTCTTAGCTCAATTTGGAATGTATTCTCATCTACAACCTCGAAACCAACCTGCGAGAAGTCATCGATTTCGCCACTTACATACCTTTCTGCATTGACAACCGGGAAAAGCATGTACGACCAGGGGTTACCCAGCGCCGGATTGAGGTATCGGGAAAAACTCCAGTAAACATCATCAACTGTAATTGGATCACCGTTCGACCAGCGACCATCAGAACGAATTGTGAATGTATAAACCTTACCATCATCACTGATCTCCCAGCTTTCAGCTATGCCGGGCTCTGGATCAAGTGTTTCGGGATTTAACGTAATGAGGCTTTCATGAATAGCACGCATTATTTGCGCAGAAGAAACATC
This sequence comes from Pseudomonadales bacterium, assembly GCA_965222065.1. GTDB lineage: Bacteria > Pseudomonadota > Gammaproteobacteria > Pseudomonadales > GM7GCV1 > GM7GCV1. The sequence continues at coordinate 61,982 of OZ244933.1, read as the reverse complement.
CGTCGCTACTTGCGGGTCAAGGCTTTGTGGCTCAGCGCCATTGCCTATATGCAAAATTCCCAGCCGGTTGCCCTCTTCCACACGGGTTTCGCCCTGACTGCAGCCGACCATGGCCAAAACCATCCAGGTAGCGAATAAATATTTGATCATAAAAAATGTCGTTGGCAGCAATGTGTTAGCCATTAAACACAAAAGTTACTTTTGATAATGGCCGCAATGAAATAGATACTAGCATAGTAGATTCTGGCAATATCCAAACCTGAAATAACTGACACGTTCGTGTCTTTAAATCGACATACTTCTGTTTAGTTTCTGTCATGTGTCTTCAATAGAGTGCCGGGAATACTATAACGGAGGTCAATATGTTATCCCCCCTATCCCTAACCAAAAAACCCCTTGCACTGGCAGTGGCCCTGGCTTGCTTTGCACCCAGTGTCCACTCACAGGAACTTGAAGAAACCATCATCGTTGGGCAACGCGGCCTGATAACCAGCGCCATCGCCAAGCAACGTGACGCAGACACGGTATCCAGTGTGATCACCAACGATGTAATCGGCAATCTGCCCGACCAAAACGTGGCTGAAGCGGTACGGCGCCTGCCCGGTGTGAATGTACTTAACGACCAGGGCGAAGGTCGTTTTATCTCGGTTCGCGGTCTCGACCCTGAGCTGAACGCAGCAACAGTGAATGGTGTTCAACTGCCTGCGCCGGAATCTGATACCCGTGCAGTAGCACTGGATGTCATACCGTCCGAGCTGGTTGACTCTATCGAAGTGATTAAATCGCTTACCCCGGAAATGGATGCCGGAACCCTGGGCGCAACCATTCGCATCAATACCATCAGCGCCACCGAGCGCGAAGACTTTATCAAGGTCAACCTGGCGGGAAGCTACAACGACCTGAATGAAGAGAACTCCCCGGAAGTGGGTATCGATTTCTCTCACAGAATCAGTGACCGTGTGGGAATAGCCGGCGGCTTTCAGTACAGCAACCGCAAAACCTCTACCGACAATATTGAAATGGACGGCTGGGAGCAAACCGATGAGGGCATTGTTTACGCCGAAGCGGTCGAGTATCGCGACTACGATGTAGAGCGCGATCGAACAGGTGTCTCCCTGACCCTGGACTTCATGGCCACAGAGAACACGGATCTCTATGCCCGCGGCATGTACAGCAAGTTTGATGACACCGAATTTCGTCGTCGCCTGGTTTTCGAAATGGACGAAGCGCCTTCATCAGGTACCAATTCCTCGGCGACTTTCCTGTCTGACGATGGCGAAATCTCTGTTAGACGTGGTCTTAAAGATCGCTTCGAGTCACAGGAGATTACCAGTCTCGAACTGGGCGGTGAAACCAGGCATGGCGTATGGGTATCCGATTACAGTTTCAGCCTGGCCGAAGCCAGCGAGCACGAATACCGATCCCAGGATCCTACCCGTTTCCGTAACGATTTTGATAGTGCCGGCGACCTGGCCGTCACTTTCGATTACAGCAACCTTGAGCTTCCTACTTTTGATGTCACTTCTGCGACCTTCGATGACCCGTCTGTCTACCTGCTGGACAAGGTAGAGGAAATTGATGGCCTGGCGAAAGACGAAGAAACCACGTGGCAATATAACCTGGCGCGCGAATTCAATCTGGCTAATGGTGTACTCGAAGTCAAGGCCGGGACCAAATTGCGTCAGCGTGAGAAAAACTTCGACGTAACATTGCTGGTTCTGGAAGACTATCTGAATGATGGCTACTCTCTGGCCGATGTTCCTGGCAGACAAAGCTATGGCCTTCTTGATCTTGGTGTATTGCCTGATGTAGCCGCCGTCCGTGCGTTTAACAACAGCAACCGGGACAACTTCACCACCATTGAAGAAGACTTTGTTGAGGGAACCCTGGAAGCATTTAGCGTGAATGAAGACATCACTGCAGCCTATGTGCAGGGTCGCTTTGAAAATGAGCAAATGATGGTGATCGGTGGCCTGCGTTTTGAAGACACGGAAAATGAACTGCAAGGCAACCTGGTCGACACGGATGCCGAAGTCGCAACACCACAAAACTTCAGTAACAGCTACGATAACCTGCTGCCAAGTATTACCCTGAAGTACAACCTGAACGAGCAGGTGGTTCTCCGCGCAGCGACTTACCAGTCACTGGTGCGCCCCAAGTTAAGCAAACTGGCACCCAGATTTGAAATCAATGAAGATGGCGAAGCAGCGTTTGGCAACCCATACCTGCAACCGTACGAAGCCAACAACCTTGATTTTAGTGCTGAGTATTACTTTGCTGAGGCAGCGGTCATTCAAGCGGGTATATTTTTCAAGGATATTGATAACTTCATTGTTGATCGCGAGTACGACGACACCGACGCCCCCTACTTTGGCAGCTACAATGGCATTTCCTTCGTAGAAGCCGAAGTGCCGGAAAATGGTGACAGTGCAAATGTCCAGGGGCTTGAACTGGCCTATAACCAGGCATTCGACAACGGCATGCTGTGGGGTATCAACTACACCTACACGGATGCTGAAGGCGATATTGATGATCGCACCATTCCCTTACCTGCCTCGTCCGAGGTGACCTGGAATGTTATGGCGGGTTACGAGAACGATCTTTTCAGCGCCCGACTAACCGCTGCCTATCGCGACGAGTACCTTGATGAGCTGGGCGGTAGTGCCGATGAAGATCGCTATGTAAAAGATCACATGCAACTGGACTTCACCGGTAACTACAAATACAGCGAGAACACAGAGTTCTACCTGAAGCTTATCAACCTCACTGATGAGCCCTATATCGCTTATCAAAAAGGTCCTGAAGCAGATCGACTGCTGCAATATGAAGAATACTCTTTTACAGCCAAGCTTGGCATGAAAGTACGGTTCTAGAATGTGGATGAAGCCAATCGGCTAATACAACAATTCTGGTGATCTTTGGGGAGCCGCAGTTTGGCTCCCTTTTTTTTGCTAGTAGGCCACGCCACACCCGGCCAATCCACAATATCCGTTGGGATTTTTGTAAAGGTATTGCTGGTGATAATCCTCAGCGTAGTAAAACGCCTGCCCGGAAAGGATTTCGGTCGTGATTTTTCCCTTGCCCGCTTCCGAAAGCTTTTGTTGATAGGCATCCCGACTGGACAGGGCGGCTTGTAAATCGTCTTCTGTGTTTACATAAATACCCGAACGATATTGGGTACCCACGTCATTGCCCTGACGCATGAGCTGGGTAGGGTCATGCTCCTCCCAGAATGTGGCTAACAGGGTCTCCAGAGGTATTTCTTCCGGCTTGTATACCACCAGCACGACTTCGGCATGGTTGGTATAGCCACTACAGACTTCTTCATAACTTGGGTTTGAGGTCACACCGCCGGCATAGCCTACCGCTGTGGTATAGACGCCGGGCAACTTCCAAAAGAGGCGCTCAGCCCCCCAAAAACACCCCATGCCAAAAAGAATTGAGCGAGTACTGGAGGGAAAGGGTTCGACATAGTACGTCCCCAGCACCAGGTGCTTGCCTGAGACAGGCATTTCTCCCTGCCGACCTGGGAGACAAGCCTGGTCTGGCAGTAATTCAGTCACTTTTTGAAACATCATCAGATACCCTGTTAATTCAAAGTCGAGCGAGCATAGCCATCAAGACGGTAGGGATTGAAGCACGAAACCGCTATACTCCGCGGCTTCAAAAACATCGTGCGATTTACGTTTTGACTTTAGCACAATCCAACAACCATCTGCCGCTGATAAATATTGAACACGCGACTGTCATGCGCGGTGATCATCCCGGCCTGAAAAATTTCAACCTGAGAATCGACCAGGGCGAAAGCCTGGCCATTTTAGGCCCCAATGGTGCCGGCAAAACCACCCTGCTGAAACTGATCGGGCGTGAAATTTATCCACTGGTGAAACCGGAAACCAGGGTCGAAATCTGTGGCCAGGAACATCTGGATATACGTGATTACCGCAGCAGCATCGGTATTATTTCCCAGGACCTGCAAGCCAATTACGAACCTGCCACACCCGGCCTGGAGGTCGTGATTTCCGGCTTCTTCGATTCAATCAGCCTTTGGCAGCACCACCATATCGAGGATATCCAGATCCAGACCGCCAAAGAGATGATGGTCCTGCTTGGCGTGGAACACCTTCAGGACACCCCTTTTGGTCATCTCTCCACTGGACAACAAAGGCGATTGCTATTGGCAAGGGCCCTGGTGCACCGGCCTGATACACTTATTCTTGATGAGCCAACGACTGGCATGGACATCAAGGCCAGCTTTCAATATTTGCAGCTCGTGGAACAACTGATTTCACAGGGAGTGGCCATTATCCTGGTGACGCACCATCTGCATGAGATTCCGGCCAGTATGCAACGCCTCGTACTTATCAAAGATGGCACATCCATTTTTGATGGAGCCAAGAGTGATGCTCTCACAGACCAGCGCCTCAGCGACCTCTTTGATGCGCCGGTGCACCTGGTTGAGAAAAACGGCATCTACCAGGCCTACCCGGGAGCAAAATAATGTCTCGCATTTTTTTGATCCTGGTACTGATCGGCGTCTTTATCATCTGGCGACGCTGGAAAAAACTAAAAAACACCGAGGAACGCAAGGAGTTTTTATACAAAGGGCTGGTGATCGGCCTGGTGGTTTTTATTATCGGTCTCGCCGTTTTCGGGCGCATCGATATGCTGGGCGCCGTGTTTGCCAGTGTGTTACTCGGGCTTAAGTACATCCTGGCATTTCTTATCCGCCATTTTCCCTTTATCGCGCGCATTTACGGAGTGACCGGCGGGTTTGGCCTGGGCAAAAAACGTAATCTCAAGACTGAATGGTTAAACATCCAGATAGATTTCAAATCCGGTCAGGTTGATGGCGAAGTGCTGAAAGGAAGTTTCCAGGGTGAAAAACTGGGAAATATGGATGAGTCCAGTCTGCAAAAGCTTCTGGAAGAATGCAGCAATGACAAGCGCAGCGCCTATTTTTTGCGCATGTATATGCAGCAACGCTTTAGCGGTAATTATCAATCACAGGGTAATCACCAATCGACCAGTGTCAGCGGAGAAATGACTACCGCGGAAGCATTGGAAATTCTTGGCCTGGAAGGTTCGCCCACGGACAAGGAGATCCGGGACGCTCACAAACGCCTGATGCAACGTTTGCATCCCGACCGTGGCGGTAACGACTTTTTGGCGTCACTGCTCAATCGGGCCAGGGACCATCTAATGGGCAACAAATAAACCCGGCAAAAAATAATTCGTTTTTTGCAACCCAGGCCAAACGTCGGTGGTCATACAGGAAGTCAGTCTTTATACTGCTGCCCCACTCGAGTTGAGCTCAGCCTCCCCATAGTTCAACGGGATAGAATAGGGGCCTCCTAAGCCCTAGATCCAGGTTCGAGTCCTGGTGGGGAGGCCAAATCTCTCGGGACGATACCGGCCACGGAACCGATAAAGCGTTTTATTTGGATAGCTGAAGGCTGATAAAGAATCGTGTACCCGGATTATTGTCCTTAATCCAGATACTGGCTTTATGAAGCTTCATCACTGCCTGCACCAGACTCAGGCCAAGGCCATTGCCTGCCGTGTGTCGGCTTTCTTCCCCTCGGTAGAAGCGCTCAAATACGCGTTTTTTATCCTTGTCAGGAATACCACAGCCATGATCGGCAACCTCGACGACAACACGGCTGCTTTCCTGGCGACACACCAGTTCGATTGAGCTTCCCTCCGGTGTAAACTTGATGGCATTGTCCATCAGATTGGCAAACACTTGGAAGAGCATGTCCGCATCACCCCAGGTCGAATAGTTTTCAACCCGAGAGACAATATTTATGCGCTTCTCCTCGGCGACCGGTTCATAGAGTTCCAATATATCTTCCAGTAAAGGCGCCATTTCAACCAGGTCGAATTCCTTCTCTTTTTTGCCGGACTCAATCCGGGCAATGCGCAGCAATGCCCCGAATGTGCCAAGAATATGATCGGCCTCCCGTATCACCGACTCCACAATATCGCTGGTCTCGGCATCGCCAATGTTAATGAGCCGATCATCAAGATCATCCAGCCGGTTTCTCAGACGCGTCAAAGGGGTACGCAAATCGTGGGCAATATTGTCCGATACCTGGCGGACGCTGCCGACAAGCTCTTCGGTTTTTGCCAACATGTCATTGAGGACTTTTGCCAGTTCGGACAGGTCATCCCCCCCGCCTTCTACCGGGATGCGTTGGCTGAAGTCACCGGTTTCCATAATCTGGTGGGCCGTTTGACTGATCTTGTTGGTCAGCCCGGCTACATAGGTACTGATATAAAAACCAATGGCAATAGCGGCAACCATCAGGAAAATGGTCAAGAGACCCAGTTGCTGCATCTTCCTGCGCTCCAGCAAAAGGTCTTCGATATCGCGGGCAATCAGCAGGCGCCCGCCCTCTTCCAGCTCGTAGAAACGAGCGGCGAAGCGGTGTTCACCTTCAAATTCGTACGTTGAAAAAATATTGTCCGATGTCACCAGCATAATCAAAAGATCATCCTCCAGGGACATGGTTTCCAGGCCTTCTGGCGAGATCGCACCATAGGCAAATTGGCCATCCTCATTTTCATAGCCAAAAAAGGTGTAATTGTGATGCTGGGCCAGACCGTCGATAACTTCGGGAATAGATTGCAATGGTGCCATTTCGCGCCAGTCATTAAATGACGTCCAGTCCGCAGCAATTCGCACGCTTACGCGGTCAATTAGCGTGCTGGTATTGAACTGGTTGATGAAATAGGCAAGTACTGCCGCAGAAATACCCAGAAACAGCGTAAACAACGCTGCCATTTTGAAACTCGTACTGTCGGTATAACGACGGACAACAGCATTGCGGGTAGGTCTGGGCAAAACAGGTTACCGGTATCAGGCCTCGATGATATAGCCAGCGCCACGGACAGTTCGGATCAAGGGGGGATCGAAGTCCTTGTCTATCTTTGATCGTAGGCGGCTGATGTGAACATCAATAACATTGGTCTGGGGGTCAAAATGATAATTCCAGACATTTTCAAGCAACATGGTCCGCGTAACCACCTGGCCCTGATTACGCACCAGATATTCGAGCAGTTTGAACTCGCGCGATTGCAGATCAATTTTTTGCCCGGCACGAGTCACCTTGCGGCTGAGAAGGTTCATGTTCAGGTCGCCGACTGAGAGCTCGGTAACCACTTCCGAACTGAATTCGGAACGACGAACAACCGCTTCAATACGTGCCAGCAATTCGGAAAAGGCAAATGGCTTCACCAGGTAATCGTCGCCACCGGCCTTGAGTCCTTTAACACGATCATCCACTTCACCAAGCGCACTTAGCACAATGACCGGTGTGTTGTTACCTGCCGTACGCACAGCCTTGAGAATATTCAGGCCATCTACATTCGGAAGCATGCGGTCTACCACCATGACATCGTAGCTCTCATGCGTCGCCTTGGTCAGCCCTTCCTGACCGTCATTAGCCACATCGACAGAGTAACCTTGTTCTTTAAGACCCTTGGTTATGTAGTTACATACCGTCGAGTCGTCTTCAATCAATAATGCCCGCATTCCTAGAGTCCTGTTTTTTACAAAATTCTGAAGATCGAATGACCGAAAGCAAGTTAAGCTAATGTCATTTAATCAGATCTCGCAAATAAATGAACCTGCTTATTATTCATCCGGAGGAGCTTACGCCCCAAAATCTTGTCATACTGCAGGGTCGACGCGCCGAACATCTCACCAAAGTACTACGTGTGGATGTTAACCATAAATTACGAACCGGGGTGCTAAATGGATCTATCGGACAGGCCAGTATCGTGGATCTGGCTCCGGACAAAGTGACACTGGAACTGGACCAGGATTCCTTCCTTGCACCACCGGAACCACTTCCCTGCCAGCTAATTCTGGCCATGCCCCGTCCAAAAATGATGCGACGTGTACTGCAAACGGTAGCCGCCATGGGTGTCAAGGAGGTTCACCTGATCAACTGCTGGAAAGTGGAAAAAAGCTACTGGCAGACTCCATGGCTATCGGAACACTCTATACGGGAAAACCTGATTCTCGGTCTGGAACAAAGTATGGATACGCTCCTGCCCTCCGTGACGATCCACAAGCTTTTCAAGCCCTTTGTTGAAGATGTTCTTCCCGGATTGATTCGAGGCAAACTGGCACTGGCAGGTCACCCTTTAGCCACTGGCAGATGCCCGGTAGATCTTCAGGAGCCATGCAGTTTGATCATCGGCCCTGAAGGCGGCTTTACCGAGTACGAGACAAAAAAACTGCAAGAGGCTGGTGTACAGGCGGTGCATCTGGGACGACGCATCTTGCGGGTCGAAACCGCCATTCCGGTCCTGCTTTCGAGACTTTATCCTGCCTGATCAGCCTTGGGCAGTATCGTACTTGCCACTGATATCGATCACCTGGGTGCCTGCAAGAAAATCGTGTAGACAGCGGCGATCTTTCCGAAAAATAAACAACACATCGATAATGGGAAGTACATTCAGTCCGGGGATTACCCCCGCTGCGCGAAACGGCAAATAACGCAAGGCAATGACTTTATTGAACGCGGGCACCTGGAAATCCAGCGTGGAAATGGCGATTCCCATCGCCTTTTTACCAAGCGTCTGCCCGTAGTTGTATAGCCAATAGCCATGAATACAGACAAACGCCGCAAACGCAATAATGTTGATATTGACGATGATCCCTATGGGAATGGTGTTGGTACGCTCCATCATCCCAAACACGTCGTAATAGCTCGCAAGAGGCAACACAACTAACAGGGCGACCAAATCATCGAGCAAGGCGGCTGCCAGCCGATGCGCACGGGACGCAAGTGGATAGGCCGGCGTTTTCCTGGTTTCCGGTTCTGGTGAATTATTTTCCGGTTGTGGTTCCGGTTGCTGGTTTTGCTGTTCCACTAAATTACCTGTTTTTCCCTGAGAGCGCATAACTGCGTCTCCGGAATTCCTAACATATGCTCGTAAATTTCAGAATTATGCTCACCCAACTGGGGCCCAACCCAGCAGGTGCTTCCCGGTGTTCGTTCAAATTTTGGCCCATAGGCAGGAATGGAAAAGTTTACTCCATCGACCGAAACAGGTTCGAGAGTATTGCGGGAGGCATATTGCTCATCGTCAACCATATCTTCAGCGGAATAAATCGGTCCCGCTGGAACCCTCGCCTCTTCCAGCACCTTCATGGCATCCTCTACAGGACGCTTCTCACACCAACTGGCCAACACTTTATCAATACGCTCTTCATGGAGAACCCGGCCAGGATTGTCGGCCAATTCCGGATCGTTGGCCATATCCTCGCGACCTATCGCCGCCATTAACCGTTTAAAAATAGAATCCCCGTTGCCACCAATGATCAAATATTTTCCATCCGCACAACGATAGGTATTGGTGGGCACAATACCTGTGACCGTCGTACCTGAAGGCTGCCTGACAACACCGGCGCCGGTGTACTCAGGGATCACGGCTTCCATCAAGCTAAACATGGACTCAAACAGGGACACATCAATCACCTGCCCTGCAGAATCATCCCTTTTACCCAGACGCTCCCGGTGCAACAACCCCATCAGAATCCCCATCACTGCATGCATCCCGGCGATGGTATCGCCAATACTCAGATTGGGACGTACCGGGGCCTCCCCTTCATAACCATTCACATAGCGAAACCCGCTAAACCCTTCACAAACCGAGGCAAAGCCGGGCTTTTGGGCCAGTGGGCCATCCTGCCCATAACCGGATATCCGGGCAATCTGCACACCGGGGTTAAGTGTTTTTAGTCGCTCCGGCCCCAACCTCCATTTTTCCAGTACACCCGGGCGGAAATTTTCTATAACCACATCCACATGGGGGACAAGCTGCTCAAGAATTTGCCTGCCTTCTTCCTGGTTAAGATCAAGGGTTACGGACTTTTTATTGCGCGCCAGGCTATACCACCAGAAAGAATTTTCGCCGTGCATTTGCCGCCAGCGACGAAGCGGGTCGCCGCCTCGCGGTGATTCAATCTTGATTACCTCGGCACCAAAATAGGCGAGAACACTGCCAGCATAGGGGCCAGCAATTAACTGCCCCAGTTCCAGAACCCGAATGCCTTTTAAGGGCCCATTGCCAGGGTTGCCAGAACCGTTACCGGTATTCTCAGGCGACACCAAAGACGTCCTTTAGTTGCGCTACCGCCAGCCTCATGGAGTCAAAAGCCAGCCTGTCCTCCTGCAATTCAGGCAAGCGGATCCAGCGCAATTCGGCCACATCGTCAGCCGCCTGTATTACGGGTTTTTCCTCCACCTCAGAATAGTAGAATACGTCTGAAGTATGATAGTTAACCCCTTGATATAAATATGTATTAGGTGAAGAAAAAGCGTATTGAAAATCCTCCGGACACCATCCGAGCTCTTCGTCCATTTCTCGGACAAACGCCTCTTCTATCGACTCGCCAGGATCAACAAAACCACCAGGAAAATCCAGCAACCCCTTTGAGGGCGCATTGGCACGCACACTGAAAAGGAACTCATCTCCACAGCGCAGGATCATGGATGCCGTCGCCGAGGTATTGCGGTAGAGAATGAAATCGCAATCCGGGCACTGGAACTGCTGTGTTTGTTCGTTAAACGCTGCTTCTGACTGTTCACTTCCACAGCCGGGGCAAAACCGAAAAAGCATGTAAAAAGCTAATCTTTATTTGTTTTTGTGCGGGTTGAAGCGGCCATCATTTCACCAAAGAAATTCTGGAAGCTCTCCATGTTTTGTACACCGACAGGGAATACTTTTTTAAAGAAAAATTCCGGGTCATTCATGTCTTCCAGGTTTTGCAACATGCGCTCGCGAATTTTTTCCATCATTTCCTGCTGTAATGGCTCCACATCCGGAAGTCCCATTACCTTCCGGGCTTCCTCCGGCGTGAGGTCGATATCTATGGTCACTTTCATTACCTGGCCCTCCCTTAAAAGCCTCGTTTATCAGGAATTATGCGCAGATACGACCAGTTTTCCTAGGGAGGCAACAAAATACAGGCATAAAAAAAGGCGCGTTAACGCGCCTTTTTTTGAAGAAAAGACTTAACCGAGCTTTTCCTTGATTCGGGCAGCCTTGCCAGAGAGGTCACGCAGGTAGTAAAGCTTGGACTGGCGAACATCACCCTTACGCTTGACACTGATGCTGTCCACCAGGGGGCTGTAGGTCTGGAAAGTACGCTCCACACCGACACCATGGGATACCTTGCGCACAGTGAAAGAGGAACCGACGTCGCGGTTTTTCCTGGCAAGTACAACACCTTCAAAAGCCTGAAGACGCTCACGGTTACCTTCCACTACCTTAACCTGAACCACCACGGTATCGCCGGGGCTAAATTCGGGTACTTCTTTGTTCATTTGCTCTTTCTCAAGGGCATCAATGATTGCATTACGTCCGCTCATGGCAGTCTCCAATGTCATATATCGCCTGCACCTGGCAGGGCTGTTAAACCAATTAAACCTAGTTGAGCAGGTCAGGGCGTCTTTTTCTGGTACGTTCCTCAGCCTGCTTTTTGCGCCACTGTGCTATCCGCTTGTGGTCGCCACTTAATAAAACTTCTGGCACTTTCCTGCCGGAGAATGTCTCCGGACGTGTGTAGTGCGGGCAATCCAGTATTCCTTCTACAAAAGAATCCTGAACTGCCGAATCATCGTGCCCCAGGGCGCCTGGCAAATGCCGGATCAGGGCATCCATCACCACCATGGCGGGTAATTCACCGCCACTGAGGACGTAGTCCCCGATGGTCCATTCCTCGTCGACCGCCAGTTCGATGAAGCGCTCATCGACACCTTCGTAGCGGCCGGCGACCAATATCAGGTTCTGTTCCGGCAAGGCGTGCTCTTTTACCTGTTTGTGCGTAAAAGGCACTCCCTGAGGCGACATATAGACCACTTTTGTGTCTTTTTCGCCTATCCAGTCTTTGGCTGCGTTTACCGCCGCCAGCAGTGGCTCGCAGAGCATAACCATGCCCGGGCCGCCACCGTAGGGTCGATCATCTACCGTCTGGTGCCTATCGGAAGTAAAACTTCGCGGATTAAAGCACGCGACCTGTAGAAGGCCGTCCTTTACTGCCCTGCCACTGACTCCGTATTCAGTAATCGCGGAGAACATCTCCGGAAACAAGGTGACAACTGCAATGTGCATGCTGTTTCATCCCCGTCCGGCTGTGCCAGAGCTAAAATTCGGGATCCCAGTCAACGTCTATACGACCGCTGTCGAGATCCACATTCAAAACAAACTCGCCAACAATCCAGGGGACGAGATGCTCTTTATCTTCAGACCGGACCACCATGACATCATTGGATCCTGTCTCCATTAAATCTACTACTTCGCCCAGCGCCTGATCCAGGCCTTCATGCCGGGTAAATACTGTCAAGCCAACCAGCTGATGCCAGTAATACTCGTTCTTTGGCAGCGAAGGCAGCTGGTTTTTATCAACGGCTATTTGCGCGCCGATAAATGCTCTTGCCTCGTCCCGATCATCCAACCCTTCAAGTTTGGCAATCAGGGTTTTTCCCTGCTTGCGCCAGTGGAGCACCTCCAGCTGTCGCGTTTCCCCCGAGATGCATATATTCCAGGGGCTATAGGAAAAAATATTTTCCCGTGGCTGGGTTTCCGAATAGACCTTGACCCAACCCTGAACACCGTGGATTCCGGAAATCCGGCCCAATGGCAACTGCCCTTCGGGCAAACGTTGCTTGAGTCCCATCCGGATGACCGCGGTCTTCAGTCACACCTGTCAGAAGACAGGTGATTTATTGAGCGGCAGTCTTGGCTTCCTCAACCAAAGAAGCAACTCGCTCGGATACCTGTGCGCCCTGGCCAACCCAGTGGTTAATTCGATCCAGGTCCACACGAAGACGTTGTTCATTGCCACGAGCAACCGGATTAAAGAAACCAACACGCTCGATGTAACGGCCATCGCGAGAGGTACGGCTATCGGTCACAGTCAGGTGATAGAAAGGACGCTTCTTAGCACCGCCGCGAGAAAGGCGAATAGTTACCATGTAATTACCTTTAAGTAAGTGTCTAATTTTCCAAGTTAAAACAATAACTTGGAACAAAATAAAAATTCTTTGTCGGCCACTCGGGCCCTAAAAAGGCGCGTATTCTACGGAAAACACGCCTTTATTGAAAGCAAAAAACAGCAAAAAAGCCTTTTATTTCTGGGGCTTGGACGCTGCCGGGCTATGCTTCCAACCGCTATTTTTTAGGCTTGCCCAACCCCTGCAATAACTCGGGTGGAATTCCTCCCTGGCTACCGGCGCCGGGCAGTCCCGGCAAGCCACCACCCCCACTTCCGGGAAACTCTCCTGAAGGCAGGTCGGAACCGGAGGGCATGCCACCAGCGCCACCCATTCCTTTCATCATTTTGTCCATTCCCTTGGCGCCGCCCATTTTTTTCATCATCTTTTGCATTTGCTTGTGTTGTTTCAGCAAGCGGGCCAGGTCCTGAATAGAGGTTCCGGATCCCTGGGTGATCCTGCGTTTACGTGAACCGTTGAGGATATCCGGATTACGACGCTCTTTAGGGGTCATGGAGTTGATAATGGCTTCCATACGCGAAAACTGGTTCTGTGCGCCCTTTTGCTCCAGCATCTGCGACATGCCAGACATCCCGGGCATCATTTTCATAATGGCTCCCATGCCGCCCATGCTACGCATTTGCTGGAACTGGTCGCGCATATCCTCAAGGTCAAAACCGCGCCCCTTGTTGCTGGACAGTTTTTTGGCCAGCTTTTGAGCCTTGTCCTTGTCAACCTTACGCTCCACTTCCTCGATCAGGCTCATCATGTCGCCCATGCCGAGTATTCGTGACGCTATACGGTCAGGGTGGAAAGGCTCCAGGGCATCGGTCTTTTCGCCCACCCCAAGGAACTTGATCGGCTTTCCCGTTACGTGACGAACTGACAGAGCGGCACCGCCGCGGGCATCACCATCGACCTTGGTCAGAACCACACCCGTCAAATCCAGAACCTCATCAAAAGCCCTGGCCGTGTTGACAGCATCCTGGCCGATCATGGCGTCAATCACGAAAAGTGTTTCCGATGGCTTAATGGCTTTTTGCAGTTGTTCGATCTCAGCCATCATGGCTTCGTCAATCGAAAGGCGCCCTGCCGTATCCACGATCAGGACATCAGCAAACTGTTTTTTTGCCTGAGTGATGGCCCCCTCAACAATGGCCAGCGGTTTCTGGTCCGCGCTGCTGGGATAGACATCCACACCTATTTCCTGCCCCAGCGTAGCCAGCTGTGCGATGGCAGCCGGGCGATATACATCAGCGCTCACCATCATGACTTTTTTCTTTTCCCGTTCATTCAGAAAGCGGGCCAGTTTGGCGGCAGATGTGGTTTTACCCGCCCCCTGGAGACCCGCGAGCAGAATAACCACGGGAGGCTGTGCGGCCAGATTGAGGGGCGTTGCGCCCTGCCCCATGACAGCCACCAGCTCGTTCTGGACAATCTTTAGGAATTGCTGGCCCGGGTTGAGGCTTTTGCTGACATTTTGACCCAGTGCTTTCGAACGCACCGAGTCCACAAACGTTTTTACAACGGGTAGCGCAACATCTGCTTCAAGCAGCGCCATGCGAACTTCGCGCAACGTTGCCTGGATATTGGCATCCGTCAGGCGGGAGTTGCCGCGAATTTTTTTGAGCGTCTGACCGAGTCGATCCTGGAGGTTGTCAAACATAATTAAACTGGATACAACGTGATTTTTAGGGTCGCGGAGCATACCATATCGCAGCCGTGCCTGTGCCCGCATTTGCGGCCATTAACCGGTGTTAACCCATTTTTGAGGCTTTGCTGGACACCCGTTGTGTGACAAACTCCGCGCACATGATTACCGATCTCATCAAGCTCCCGTCGCTAATTATCGCCTTTGTTTTATATGGCGCTAATTTGGTATTGCTTTGCCGGGGAATCTTTGGCCAGGCATCGATCAACAAAAAGAAGCTGTCGGGTATAGGCATGGCCGCCAGCGGATTGCACCTGCTTGGGGCTCTGTTGTTGATGTTTTCAGGAACGTCTGTCGACGTCAGTCTGTTTACCAGCGGCTCGCTCATATTTGCCGTCACAGGCGGCATCATCACCCTGGGCAGCCTAAAAAAGCCGGTGCATGCACTGGAGCTGGTTATTGTGCCCATCAGCATGGGGCTGATCCTTGCCAGCCTGATTATCCAGCCAACCAAACTTATCGAATTATCTCCAGGGGTTTCCGCCCACGTGGTGCTTAGCATCCTGGCCTACGGGCTTATAACCATTGCCACTGCATCCGCCCTGGTCATGTCCTATGCCAGTTATCAACTAAAGCATAAACACATCCATGCGCTCGGCTCACTAATGCCCCCGCTGGAAACCATCGAAAAAATGCTTTTTGAGATGATTCTGGCCGGAGAACTATTCCTCACGGCATCGATTCTGTCCGGCGTCCTTTTTCATGAGGATTTCTTTGCGCAGCATTTGATCCACAAGACATTTTTCTCATTGCTATCATGGCTTATATTTGCCGTTCTGCTTGCCGGGCATCATTTCTTTGGCTGGCGCGGTAACAAGGCAATGAAACTGACCGTCTTTGGTTTTATCACGTTATTACTCGCTTACGTTGGGAGCAAATTTGTTATTGAGCTGATTCTCGCCTAGCCTCTGCTGCAAATTGTATAAAGGACTATCAAAGGGACATGAATATACTCATCATTGATGACCACAGACTATTTGCCGATGGACTTAAGCTCCTTGTCCAGGATATGGGACGGGACGAATACAGGGTTGATCAGGCATACAGTGCCCAGCGCGCAATCGACCTTGTTAACACCGGCAATCAATACGACCTTATCCTGACAGATCTGGACATGCCCGGAATTGGCGGTTATGAGCTGCTCCAATCGTTTTCCAACCGGGCAGTGGGAAGTTATATTGCCGTCATCTCGGCATCGACTGATTTCCAGGATATCCGCAAGGCTTACCTGCTGGGCGCCCGGGGGTATATTTGCAAATCCGAAGCCTCCTTTGACATGCAAACCAAATTAAACGACCTGCTGATGGGGAAAACCTGTTTTCCTGGCGAGTTTTGGGAGCTGCTCGAATCCGACCCTGTCCAGCCCGAAAGCACCCCTAAAAAAGATGCGGGCCTGTTAGCGAAAAGACCGATGGAAGTATTGGAATTGCTTGCCCAGGGAAAATCCAACAAGCAGATCGCCGCCATCCTGAATATCACGGAAACCACCGTAAAGTTCCATGTCCGTACCCTTTTTACCACACTGGGCGTCAATAACCGCACCTGGTGCGTCCGGGAAGCCGGTCGACGCGGATTAATCCAGACCCACAGCAGCTAACAGAACTGTCATGAGCAAGGAAGCCCGCCTACCCGACCTGTTCATCAAGATCGATGACCTGGTTGGGCAAAGCAAACTGGAACTTCTGGTTAAGCAAAATTTACCCAACCTGGTTATTTCCAACCTGGTTTCTCCTCCCCTGATCGGCCTTGTTGCCGGACTATCAAATGCCACTTTATACCAGGTACTGGCCTGGACACTTTTTGGATTGATACTTGGCGGTGCACGCCTTTTGCACCATCAGGAATTGGCCAATTTTCAGCAACTGGCCAAATCTATCAGGCAGTGGGAATTTGAGCTGGTACTTTTCTACCTGCTGAACGGCTTTCTGTGGTCGGCCGCCTGTATTCTATTTATCAGTCCTGAAACCCCGGGGCTTTCCATTGTGATTGTCGCCACTGTCTTTGCCCATATTTCCGCCTCCGTCACAGGACTTTCGACACACCCATGGGTTCTCAATGCCTTTACTGGTGCGCTCTGGCTACCTGCCTGTACCTACTTCATCCTGGTTCATCCGGGAGACTATCGCTGGTTTTATATACAAATAGCGATTCTCGGCCTGTTTTTTGTTGTGGTGAACACGCTTTACGCCATGAACCAGGGACGCTCAGTTGTTGATTCACTCAGACTGCGCTATGAAAACCAGCATCTCCTGAGAGAGCTGCGGCAGCAAAAAATGATTGCTGAAAACGCCGATCTGGCCAAATCCCGCTTTCTTGCAGCGGCCAGTCACGACTTGCGCCAGCCACTACATGCCATGGGCCTTTTTGCCGACAGTCTGGCACAGAGAATAAATACAGAAGACGCCAAAAGTATTCTCAAGCAACTGCGCACATCTATTGATTCACTGCAGGGATTGTTGAATTCCCTGCTGGACATTTCACGCCTGGAGGCTGAGGTGATCACCCCGGAATACTCGACTTTTAACCTGGGCAAGCTGGTCGACCAGCTGGTTGACGAATACGGGGCCCAGGCCGCAGGGAAAAACCTGGATCTGCACAAAAGGACAGGCAATCATTGGGTATATTCAGACCCTGTCCTTGTTGAGCAGATATTGCGCAACCTGATCTGGAACGCCATCAAGTATACAGAGGAAGGTGGCGTACTCGTCGCGATACGCCATTATCATGGGCACATCACCGTGGAGGTTTGGGATACCGGGCTGGGAATTAGCCCCCGGGAACAACAAAAAATCTTTGATGAATTTCACCAGGTAAACAATCCCAACAAAGACCGGTCGCAGGGAATCGGTCTTGGACTCTCCATTGTTCAACGAGCGGCCAGACTGCTGGGACTGGAAGTATCACTCGCCAGTCGTCCAGGTATCGGCTCCAGATTTAGCATTTCCTTTACAACGATCCCTGAACCCCGAAATCCGCCGGGGAAAAAGAGCCCAGGCCAACTGGATCTCGATCTTACCGGCGTGTCTGTCATGGTTGTTGATGACAGCGAAGACATACGGCACTTATTGGCACTTCGGCTTAAAGACTGGGGTTGCCAGGTGAAGGTGGCTGATAGCCTGAAGACTTCGGCCGAACTCCTTGGGGATTTTTCACCTGACATCCTGTTGACCGACTTTCAGTTACAGAATGAGGAAAACGGCAATATGATCATTGATCTCGTTCGCGAATCGCTTGGTGTGGACGTTCCCAGTATCATTATCACTGGAGCCTCAATGGTGCAGGCTGTGAACGTAGCAAACTACACCAATGTCGAAACACTGTGTAAGCCGGTAGAATCCAGGGAACTACGAGAGGCCATGATCAAGGGGCTCAATCAATAGCCCTTTGTGCCTTCTGAATGAACTCTGCATGTTGCGTTTAAGCGATAAGTGTTTCAGTATAAACAGCCCATGATCATTGAGGACGAGTTGCGTTGAACGACGCCTCGACGGGCTTCCTGTTAGGGTTGCTCGTATTTTTAATTTTACTTTCAGCCCTTTTCTCAAGTTCGGAAACAGCGATGATGTCGCTCAATCGTTTCCGACTTAGACACCTGAGAAAAACCCAGCCCGCCGCTGACAGGGCCGCACGCCTGCTCGATAGGCCGGACCGTCTGATCGGCCTGATCCTGATTGGCAATAACGCCGTCAATATTCTTGCTGCACTGGTCGCCGGCATTCTTTTTACACGCTGGTTTGGTGCTGAGGCAGGTGTATGGGTAACAACCTTCCTGCTGACATTTATCATGCTGGTTTTTGCCGAAGTAACGCCTAAAACCATTGCAGCAGTGCATCCCGAGCCTATCGCATTTCCTATAAGTCGATTGCTTAAATTCCTTTTATGGATCCTTGGCCCGGCAGTAACAACACTGAATTGGGTGACCAACTCTTTGGTACGCCTGTTTGGTATCGATCCCACCAAACTGAATGAATATCACCTGAGTTCGGAAGAGTTGCGAACGGTTGTTGACGAAGCAGGCAACCTGATTCCCGACCATGACCAGGACATGCTGCTGGGCATCCTCGACCTGGAGAGGGTCACGGTGAACGATATCATGGTGCCCCGCAGTGAAATCATCGGTCTAAACCTGGAGATGCCCATTGAGGATCTGGTGCAAATCATTACCGCCAGTGACCATACACGCTTGCCTGTTTTCCAGGGGGATATCAATAATGTGATCGGGACGCTCCATCTGCGGAAGTTCAACCGTATTCTCCATGCAGGTGGCGAATCGATCACCAAGGCAGCCATCAAGCGGTTTTCCAAAGAGCCCTATTTCGTTCCGGAAAACACCCCGCTCTCCGTGCAACTCTTGAATTTCAGAAAGCATAAACGCCGACTGGGCTTTATTGTCGATGAGTACGGGGATATTGAAGGAATGGTCACGATTGACGACCTGCTGGAAGAAATCGTCGGCAGTTACACCATGACCCAGGAGGGAGAGAACCAAACCATTACCCGAATTCGTGAGAACGAATATCTCATTGACGGTGGTATGGCACTGCGGGAAATCAACAAGGAAACCCAGTGGGAGCTTCCCACAGAGGGGGCTAAAACCCTGAACGGCCTGGCCCTGGAATATATGGAAATGTTACCTGACGGATTGGTGTGCCTGACCCTGGAAGGGCAATACCGCATAGAAA
Organism: Pseudomonadales bacterium; assembly: GCA_965222065.1. GTDB lineage: Bacteria > Pseudomonadota > Gammaproteobacteria > Pseudomonadales > GM7GCV1 > GM7GCV1. The sequence goes on along the minus strand of OZ244933.1, from coordinate 42,576 downwards.
CACTGGCGATGGGCAATAACTTTATTGAGAAAATGCGGGTATCCAGGACTGCCCCCAGTATTAAAAAAGAATCCGAAAACTGACTTACTCACTTGAGTTTCCCTCTTCCGCCAATATCCTGCGAGCTTCCGCCTTCCTGATAACCTCCTCTTTCTCCTGGTTGCTGTAGGTTGTCCAGAAATTAATTTCCACGGATTTTCGAAAGCACCCCATACAAATATTATTGGAATCAAGTTTGCACAGTGAACGGCAGGGAGAAGCAATCACTTTTTCATCCGTACCACTCATCAGCGATTCCCCCTTTTCTCTCTGGGAACCCCGGTAAAATCAAGCTTGATCCCCAGCCTGTGTAATAAATCCTGGGTAAAAATAGCGGTCAGTCCCCAAATATCATAATCCTCAAAGTTCCACGCCGGTGCAGCAATGCGAACCCCGTGTCGTGACAAGAGGTCAATCCTGTCCGGCTGGTTTTCAATAAAGTAGCTCAGCGGCACATGAAAAATACTGGCGATCTCCTCGGGATTTGGCACCAGCTCCACAGGCTCCTCGAGCACACCAACATAAGGGAGAACATCCAGGGCGTTCGCAGAGATACGTGGCTTTAGTACACCCTTGAGCGCAATGGCTGAACGGGGCAGCCCGATTTCCTCCTCGGTCTCCCTGAGTGCAGTGATTGAGAGATCTTCATCACCCTCCTCCCAACGACCTCCCGGAAAAGACACCTGCCCGCTATGTGATGTCATATGATCGGCTCGGCGGGTATATATAATTTCCGGGCTGTGATCCATGTTGGCAATAATTAGCAGTACCGCAGCCGATGTCGACATATCTTCTGCCAAGGGCCCGACCTTTAAGGGGCTGAGGTTGTCGAATTGCAGAGAAAAACGATTATGATGGAACACAGTCTGGTACAACCAACAAAGATAAAATTACTCGCTTTCCAAAAAACATTAAACGACACTGAATGACATGAATTACTGCTCTCACTGCGGCCACGCAATTACTTTACTGGTTCCCCAGGGCGATGATAGAGAGCGTCATTGCTGTGGCAATTGTGGCAGCATACATTACTTCAATCCACGCATCATCGTAGGCTGTCTGCCCATCTGGGAAGACCGGATTTTATTATGCAAACGCGGAATTGACCCACGACTGGGTTATTGGACTCTCCCGGCGGGCTTTCTGGAACTCGGGGAGACCACAGAACAGGGTGCCATTCGGGAAACCTGGGAAGAAACGCGGGCTGAAGTTGATATCCAGCGACTCCACGGTGTGTACAACATTCCGCATATCGACCAGGTTTATTTCATCTACCTGGCAAAAATGCGCTCTCCCTACTTTGAAGTAACACCGGAATCCTCCCAGATTGAACTCGTAAAAGCCGATGAGATTCCCTGGGATGACCTGGCATTCAAGGTAATGAACGAAACACTAAAAAATTACCTGGAAGATACGCCGGCGACATACACCGACGTGCATCACGTGCAGATCAGCCCCCGCAAACCGGCCTGACGGGGGCGGATGCTTCCTGTCAGATATACCGGTTAACTAGAGCACGCCGTATTTTTCATAAGCTGCAGTCGCTTTCATCCCGTCCTTGATCGCATCACGGGTGATGTTTTCTGCATTCACCTTGGCCCAGGCGGTGGCGATTGCCTCTTTTTCGATGGCTTTGGGAACGACCACGACACCGTCGTCATCGGCGAATACCAGGTCGCCTGAATCGAAGACGACGCCTTCGATCTCAACCGGAACGTCCACATCAACCACACGCTGTCGATTCTGGCTGTCGTAGACACAGGTACCCATCGCATAGACATTGAACCCCATCGCCTTCATCTTGGCGACATCGCGAACGGCACCGTGAACAATGGTGCCAATACAACCGGAGTTACGGGAGGCAGTGGAGAGCAGTTCCCCCCAGATGCCGGAACGCATCGAACCACCCGCCGCTGCGATGAGCACATCGCCGGGTTGGCAGCCGTCGACCGCCTTGAGCTCGAGATCGTAGGGACTCGGGTCAACGTGCGCCATATCGGCCCAGAGCGTCGTCTTGCAACGTCCCACCAACATGCCCTGTTCCGTAATCGAACGTAGCTGGATGCGGGGCGAGCTGTTTTTATAGCCCAGACTGTCGAGTGCATCAGCGACTACGGCGCTGTATAGCGACTCGCGCATCATTTCAATCGTAATTTCCCGGGGGACGGCAGTGTCGCTCATCGTTGGCCTCATCTCTCATGCAGTATGGCTGGTTAATAACTGGTGTATTTTTTGTGCAGATGGCACAAGCAGCCCGGGAAACTACCACAGCTTTGCAAGGTTGCCAATTATCCAGAACTTGCATTTTGATGCCGGGCAAATGAATATAGTATACAAAGGGTTTTGGCCCTCAAATTCCCAAAGGGGGGGAAGAAGATGAAACGTTCGATAATCCATAGTCTGGCTAAAGCCACTTCACTGGCTTTGCTAATGATCACTGTTCTGACGGCGTGCTCTAATGTGGCATCTGATAATCCAGCGACTGCCTCTAACCAGGAAATGATGCAAATCGGCTGGTCCTCTGTCGATATCACACCGGATGCGCCTATATACCTGGCGGGGCAACGCTATTCCCGAATTTCTGAAGGGGTAAAAGACCCCATTACGGCCACGGCACTGGCACTTGAATCCGATTCCGGCGAAGGTGTCATCCTTGTGAGTGTTGACGTTGTAGGTATTCCTGATGGCGTCCGGGGTGGTGGCGACATGCGTGGACAAATAAGGGAGTTGATTCGTCAGGCCCTGCCAGGTGAGGAAGTTCCGGAAATCGTACTCAACGCCACACACACCCATGCCGGGCCACAATTGAATGTGCGCGGACGTGTACCGGAGCAGCTGGACCCAACCGGGCAGGCAGCCGGTCTTGCCGAGCAGCTTCGACCAAGACAGGCAGAGGAGTGGGCCGACAAAATGGATACCGTCATGCAGCCCTATGAATACGTGAACTTTGCCGCCCCGATTATTGCCCAGGCTGCAATTGAAGCCTGGCAATCGAGACAACCCGGTGGTGTCAGCTTTGGTTTGAGTCACGCCGTTGTCGGCCATAACCGGATCATGTCCTACACAGATGGCAGCACCACCATGTACGGTGCAACGGACCACCCGGACTTTGCGAATGTGGAAGGCTGGGAAGATCATACGGTGAACCTGCTTTATACCTGGGATGCCCGTGGCGAATTGACGGGTGTTCTTATCAACCTGGCATCACCTTCCCAGAATGATGAAGTCCGGTTCGAGATCAGCGCCGATTTTTGGCATGAGACTCGTGAGTCACTGCGTAATCAGCTGGGTGATGATCTGTATATCCTGCCCCAGACTTCAGCCGCAGGTGATCAGTCAGAGCGGCCCATGATTCATCGCCGGGCCGAGGGACGCATGCAAAGATTGACCGGCGAGGACCTGCGGGAACGTATTGCCGGGCAGATTACCCATGCCGTGACCGACATACTGCCTACCATGCAGGAAAACATTGAGTGGAATCCACACTTTGCCCATCAGACAGAGAATGTCCCGCTAACCAGGTCGGATGGCAGTGTCTTGCCGGTCGAGGTCTATGTATTGAGACTGGGCGACATGGCCCTGGCGACCAATCCTTTTGAGCTCTATCTGGATTTCGGTATACGCATACAGGAACGCAGCGAAGCGGTTCAGACCTTTGTCGTCCAGCTGGCCGGTTCAGGTGATTATGTGGCTCCGCAAAGGACGATAGCCGGTGGCGCTTACGGAAGCCAGCGCGCCTGGGGGCCCCAGGCAGGTCGTGACCTGGTGGAGGGAACCGTTCAAATCATCGACCAGTTGTGGGCAGCCGACAATGTACCTGCCGCAAACAGCAGTCTAAGCGCCCTGGGCAGTGGACGTGACCCGGTATTTAGCACCGAGTGTCTCGACCCTTCCAGCGACATGTTTGACCAGGACGCCTACGCAAAAAATGCCAGGAAACTTGACGACGCCCGCTGGCGAATAAAGCCGCCGGAATGCGAAGTGGATGGTCTTGGCTTTTACGGTGAAGACTGTACCGCAGCATCAGATAGCAGTGAACTTGGCTATATCTGCCGTAATGTCGATGTCACCGGCGATCCCTTCTATAACGACAGACCGGTGTGCATGTGGCGTGAACTTGGGGAAGTCGTCAATAATACCTGTGTTTACCACACAGCCTGTGTGCCCAATGATCGCTGGGAATCTATCGACGATTACGCGCAAACATGGCAAGACGGGCTCGATATCTGTCACTAGGTAGTCTCTAGCGCAGATCTTAAACCTCAACTCAGCCTAGCCTGTTAACCAGGGTGCCTGAATACTCCGGCACCCTTGTTTTGGCTTGGCTGTTCAGGCTCTCTCCACACTCCTGGGCGATGCATTAATGAATATGCCCTTCTGGCACGAGCATGCTGATCAGGGCCGATAAAATAATCATCGCGACAATACCGCCCAGCACCAGCCAGAGTGTCTCCCTGGATTTCCCCTGTATATGGATATTGGGTAATACATCTACCGTCGCGACGTAGATAAATGTCCCTGCACTAAACAGAAGCATCAGACCAATATAGCTGTGGTCGATTGAGGCAAACAGGGTTGCGGAAAACAGGATGGCCAGCGGCGTTGCTGCGGCAAAAAGCAGCAAATCAGTCATGGAACGTTTTTTGTTGCGGCGCTCATGCAGGCTGTACGCTGACAAACTAAACGCCGCCGGAAATTTGTGCATCAGGATGACCAGAGCCAATTGCAACGACAAAACCAGTTCTCCCAGCGCATAGGCCGCACCTATGGCAAAACCATCCATCAGGGCATGCAGGCTCAAACCAACGACAAGCATCTTGGCACTGCCTTCCGGGTGGTTTACGTGTTCGTGACCGTGCTCATGGGAGTGGTCGTGATGCTCTTCGTGCACATCATGGCCAAAACCAAAACCTTCCAGGATCAACATCATCAGGAAGCCCCCCAGCACTGCCAGTCCGGCAACAAACGCGGGCTGCATCCAGCCTGATCGTCCACTGAGTTCGCCGCCCTCGACAGCATGCAAATACACTTCAAACCCTTCGGGCAGGGCAATTAGCAGCGCAGCACCGATCAGGAATCCGCCTGCCATGGCAGTCATGCGCCCAAGGATGTGAGGGCCGGAGGCTATCTTGCGTATGAACGGAAGATATCCGAAGGCAAATACCAGCAAAAAGACCAGTATGGCAAAAAAGATAAGGTTCATTAATCGGAACCAAATGTCATGAATACCGCCTGGGTTCCCAATTTGCCCAGCCCCTGCTCCATAAGGGCCTGCAGTCGCTCGATAGTCGCCCGGGTTACCTGCAAATTAATATCTCCGGGACTGCCATCCAGAATCATTCCCAGGTCTTTTTCCATTAACTCCACCATAAACCCGGTATCAAAATTGTCACTGGCCATGGCATTGCCCAGGTTCTCAAGCTGCCAGCTACGCGCTGAGCCACCGCTTGTCGCCTCGACCAGCTGGTGTAAATCCAACCCGTTTTTCTTGCCGTAGGCCAGTGCCTCGGCAACACCCAGCAATGCACCGGCAACAAGAATCTGGTTACAGGCCTTGGCAACCTGCCCTGCACCACCGGGGCCCATATGATTTATTTTCTTGCCCATACACGCCAGCACCGGGCGGGCGCACTCAACATTTTCGGCCTTGCCACCACAAAAAATAGTTAGCGTGGCATTTATCGCGCCGGTTTCACCGCCGGACACAGGCGCATCAATAAACTCTATGCCTTTTGTACTTAATGTATTTGCCAGTTCGACGGTTGCGGCGGAATCAATAGTGCTCATATCAATAAAAAGGCAGCCCGGCGAAGCTGCCTGGATCGCGCCTTCGGGTCCGGTCAGCACATCGACCACATCTTCCGTTCGGGAAACGATCGAGATCACCAGATCCGCCCCCCTGGCCGCCTCGGCCGGGCTGGAGGCCTGGACCGCTCCACTGTCTATCAAGGATTGCGCTTTTGACGCAGTTCGGTTGTACACCTGCATGTCATGACCTGCAGCCAATAAATGACCCGCCATGGGCAAGCCCATAATTCCAGTACCAATAAAACCGATCTTCATTGTGATTTCCTGCCTAGGTTATTTTTAACCATTCGGAACCAGTTACTTCAGCCAGATCCGAGCATTGCGGAACATCCTCATCCAGGGGCCATCTTCGCCCCACTCGTCCGGTCGGTACGAGTTGGTAACGGCCCGAAATACCCGCTCAGGATGGGGCATCATGATGGTCACCAGACCATCGTCAGAACAGACACCGGCAATGGCTTCCGGTGAGCCATTGGGATTAAAGGGGTATTGCTGGGTCTGCTGATGATGGTTATCCACATAACGAGCCGTTACATTGCCTGCCCCGGCGGCCATTTCCGGATGACTGAATTCTGCACGCCCTTCACCGTGGGCAACAGCAATGGGTAACACGGACCCCTGCATACTCTCGAAAAACAGCGAGGGGCTTTGCTCGATTTCCAGCATGCATACCCGCGCTTCAAACTGCTCGGATTCGTTGCGAACAAACCTTGGCCAGTTTGTCGCCCCGGGAATCAACGAATGCAAGTTGGACACCATTTGGCAGCCATTGCACACACCCAGGGTAAACGCATCGCCACGCTCAAAATACGCCTGGAATTGATCGCGTAACTGGTCGTTGAAAAGGATGGTCTTGGCCCAGCCTTCGCCGGCACCCAAGACATCACCATAAGAAAAGCCACCGCAGGCAACCAGTCCCTGGAACTGGCCCAGGGCAAATCGACCGCGGATCAGGTCAGACATATGCACATCAACCGACTGGAACCCTGCCCGGTCAAATGCAGCTGCCATTTCCAGTTGCCCGTTAACGCCCTGCTCGCGCAGCACAGCAACCCGGGGACGTTGCATAACAATAGCTGGAGCCGTACAGGGATCATCATTGATATCAAAGGTGACTTTAGGCCGAATACCGGGATCATCCTGGCTTATTCGTTTATATTCCTGCTCGGCACAGGCCGGGTTATCACGCAATTTTTGAATCTGGTAACTCACGTCCGACCAGCGTTCCTGCAAGCTGGAGCGCTCCACCAGATAAACCTGTTGACCATCCTGGCGAATGGAAATCTGTGTTCCCGTACTGGGTTTACCCAGCGGTGTCACTGCATCGGCCAGGCCATGTTGGTCAAATATCGCCTTTACTGTGGAAAGTTTGTCTTCCGCTACCTGTACCACAGCCCCCAATTCTTCATTAAAGAGGTAAGCCAGGGCATCGCCTTTGGGTATGTCGACCTCAATCCCGCACCGTCCGGCAAAAGCCATTTCAGACAAGGTGGCAAACAACCCCCCGTCGCTGCGATCGTGATAGGCAAGCAGCAACTCTTTTTCCAGCAGTTCCTGAATGCAATGAAAGAAGTTTTTTAACAGCTCAGCAGATACCACATCGGCAACAGCCTCACCCATCTGGTTCCAGGTCTGGGCAAGAATGGTGCCTCCCAGTCGCTGATGCTTTTGTGCCAGGTCAATAAACAGCAATTGACTGTCACCCCGATCATTACGGATCTGGGGCGTCAGGGTCTTGCGCACATCCATGACCGGTGTAAATGCCGAGATAATCAGTGAGAGAGGTGCGACGACTGCTTTTTCAACCCCGTCTTCCTGCCAGCGGGTGGCCATGGACATGGAGTCCTTGCCCACGGGAATCGTCAGCCCCAATTGTGGGCAAAGTTCCATCCCCACGGCTTCGACAGTGCGATAAAGGTTGGCGTCTTCCCCGGGATGCCCGGCGGCACACATCCAGTTGGCCGACAGCTTGATGTCGCGAATATGATTAATTCGTGTACAGGCAATATTGGTCAGTGCTTCGCCTATGGCCATACGACCAGAAGCCGGGGCATCAACAAGTGCGTTGGGGGTTCGTTCTCCCATAGACATGGCTTCACCGGCATAACTGTCAAAGCCTACGGTGGTCACCGCACAGTCCGCGACGGGAACCTGCCAGGGGCCAACCATCTGGTCGCGAACCACCTGACCGGTGATGGACCGGTCGCCGATGGTAATCAAAAAGCTTTTGCTGGCTACCGCCGGATGTGAAATAACGCGATCAGCGGCTTCTTCCAGCGTTATATTTTGCAGGGAGAGCGCCCGGGTTTCTGCCTTGCGCGCTTCCACTGTTCGGTGCATTTTTGGCGGTTTGCCAAATAATACGTCCATCGGCAGATCGACGGGCTGGTCCGGTAGCAGGGAGTCGTCAACCCGAAGCGTTTTTTCCGCAGTGGACTCACCCACAATGGCATAGACCGCTCGCTCGCGCTGACATATCTGTTCAAAATGCGGCAAATCTGCCGGACGCACCGCCAGTACATAGCGCTCCTGGGCTTCATTACACCAGATCTCTACCGGTGACATGCCGGGCTCGTCATTGGGAATCGAGCGCAACTGGAAATGCCCCCCGGTACCACCATCCTTGACCAGCTCAGGCAGTGCATTGGACAAACCTCCAGCACCTACATCGTGGATAAAGGCAATGGGATTTTGCTCACCCATGGCCCAGCAGGCATCAATAACTTCCTGGCAGCGGCGCTCCATTTCCGGGTTTTGTCTTTGCACGGAGGCAAAATCGAGATCTTCGGACGAGGTTCCTGAAGCCATGGAGGACGCGGCACCACCTCCCAGGCCAATCAGCATGGCCGGTCCACCCAGAACCACCAGCTTGCAACCGGGCTCAAATTCATTCTGATCGATGTGGCTTTCCCGGATATTACCGTAGCCCCCAGCGATCATGATCGGCTTGTGGTAGCCGCGGCGTTCCCCGGAAAAATCATCTTCAAACGTTCGAAAATAACCACAGAGGTTCGGCCGGCCGAATTCATTATTAAAGGCGGCAGCCCCGATTGGCCCTTCAATCATGATATCCAGCGCGCTCACAATTCGATCAGGTTTGCCGTATGCCTGTTCCCAGGGCTGTTCAGCATCAGGAATATGCAGATTGGACACGGTAAATCCGCACAGCCCGGCTTTGGGCTTGGAGCCGCGACCCACTGCTCCTTCATCACGAATTTCACCGCCGCTACCTGTCCCCGCACCACTAAAAGGTGCAATTGCCGTAGGATGGTTATGGGTTTCCACCTTCATCAGCAAATGGATATCTTCGATGGAATAACGATATTCACTGGAGTCCGGTTGCGGGAAAAACCGGCCTGCCTTGTTGCCAACCACCACGGACGCGTTATCAGAATAGGCCGAGAGTACCTGCTCACCACCCTGCTCATAGGTGTTCTTGATCATCTTGAACAGCGACGTCGGCATCTCCTGGCCATCAATGGTCCAGCTGGCATTAAAAATCTTATGTCGACAGTGCTCCGAATTCGCCTGGGCAAACATCATTAGTTCAACGTCGGTCGGATCCCGTTGCAGTTTTTCAAAACTGGCGACCAGGTAATCAATCTCATCGTCGGCGAGTGCCAATCCCAAAGACTGGTTGGCCTCGGCCAATGCATCACGTCCACCCTGCATAATGCCAACGCGGGTGAGTGGGCGAGGTTCATGTGATTCAAACAGGCGTTCTGCAGCATCAAACTCATTGAGCACTGTTTCCACCATGCGATCATGGAGTGCGCCACGAAGCGCTTCTGTTACCTGCTCAACACCATCCAGGTAATAGGCGATACCGCGCTCAATACGGTTAACTTTTTCCAGACCGGTGTTATGGGCAATGTCAGTGGCTTTAGAGCTCCAGGGAGATATTGTCCCGAACCTGGGCACAACCAGTTGCAGCAGTCCGGAAGCCGTCCTCTCTTCAAAGTGGGGGCCATAGGTAAGCAGCCCTTCCAGATGAGCCTTTTCGGTATCGGTCAACTCCGATTTCAAGTCAATGAAGTGCTGGTATTCGGCGTAGATACCCCGAATATCGGGGTTTATTGTTTTGAGCTTTCCAAGAAGTTTTTCAGTGCGGAAAATTGAAAATGCGGGTGCGCCTCGCAAGCGAATCATTCAGGGGCCTCAGGGGGAAACTCAATTTATCGGAAAGACGCACATTCTACTGTAAAAAGTTGTCATTGGCGTCCCCCGAAAGCGGGTTCCTGAACACTAAATGCCTTGGCGCCGGAGATTGTTGGTCTCATAATGGCTCTGGTATCACCATCATGATTTATTTCCCTATCGCACAAATGAATTCAGGGTTTCTTTTATGGTTAACCCATAAAGGCGGGTAACGCGAGGCCGATGCTAAATAAAAGCAAGATAATTCCTGGCATTGCCCTCGCCGCCCTTCTGACTTTTACGCCCAGGCAGGATAATTTCACCCAGCTGGAATCAGTGATTGAACGCGGCTCGCTACGTGTTGCCAGCCGACTGGGACCACTGAGCTATTTCGAACGCGATGGTCAGCCCAATGGTCTGGACTACAACCTCCTGTCTGTTTTTGCCAAAAGCCTGGGCGTCAATCTGGAATTTGTTCTCTATGACAGCCTGGAAGCCCAGCTGTCTTCGGTCTACTCGAGAGGCATCGACCTCGCGGCAGCTACCCTGACCGAAACCGAAGAGCGCCAGGAACTCTATGAGTTCAGTGAACCCTACATGGAGGTTTCGGCCCTGCTTCTTCAACACAGCAGCGAGCCACCCATGGAGAGTCTTGAAGAACTGCCAGACGACTACCAGCTCAAAGTCATCGCGGGAAGCTCGCACGCCGAGATTCTGGAAAGCCTTCAGCAAAAGTATCCCGAACTGGAATGGAATGAACAACCCGAAGTCATTATGTTTCAGCTAATGGAGCAGGTTCAAAATGAGGAAATTGATTACACGGTTGTCGATTCCGCCATTTTCCAGCTGGAACGTTCCATGTTTCCCAGAATTGAGGTTGCCCTGGCGCTCTCTGAACCTGCCCCGATCGGTATGGCATTTCCCAAAGGGGAAGATTCCAGCCTGCTGGATGCACTCAACGAGTTTATTAACGACTACGAGGCCAAAGGTGAGCTGGAGTTGCTGAGACAGGCATATTTCGTCGATAACACACGCCTGGATGTTGGCGGGGCACTGGTTTTCAAGGAGCGCATGATCGAGCGTCTTCCCGAGTTTGAACCTCTGTTTCGAACCGTGGCGGAGGAAATGAATTACGACTGGCACATGCTTGCCGCACAAGCCTACCAGGAATCTCACTGGGAACCGCGAGCACGATCACCGACCGGTGTTCGGGGCTTAATGATGCTCACCTTGCCCACCGCTCGACAAATGGGTGTCACCAGTCGCCTGGATCCCGAGCAAAGCCTGCGTGGCGGGCTAAGATACATGATCTCATTACACAATCGAATGCCCAGCCGCATTCCGGAACCGGACCGCACCAAATTTGCCCTGGCGGCTTACAATGTGGGGTTTGGTCATCTTAACGATGCCCGCATCTTGGCCCAAAGAGCCGGGGCGAACCCCGACTCCTGGGACGAGGTTGCCGAGTATCTGCCTCTACTCAGGCAGCGTCGATATTACTCAACCGTGGAGCACGGCTTTGCCAGGGGCAACGAGCCTGTGGTTTATGTCGAAAACATTTACCGCTTTAAAAGCATTCTGGAGTGGTATACCTGGCAGCGTGACCTGGACATTGAAAATATGTTTGTGGAGCCCGCTGCGCCCGAAGAGAACCCCTATCGGGATATTCTCGATATGCCGCTGTCACCACTGTAGCCCTGGAAATACCACGCAAGAGCAGCTCCGGGTAAAATTGGTTGTGGGGATTATTAGCGGCGCTGGCGGAAAAATGTCTGCAACAGGGTCGCCGACTCTTCAGCAAGGCAACCTCCCTGGTGCGCCATCCGGTGGTTATAGAACTCCTGATCCAGCAGGTTCAGGCGGGAGCTGATTGCGCCAGCGCGGGGCTCGGCTGCTCCATATACCAGACGGCTGATCCGGGCATGTATCATCGCGCCGGTACACATGGTGCAAGGCTCAACGCTAACATAGAGTGTTGCTCCCGGCAGGCGATAATTGCCGCATCTGCTTGCTGCCTGGCGCAATGCCTGAATCTCGGCATGTGCACTGGGATCACAGGCCAGAATCGGCTGGTTATACCCCTCACCCAAAACCTCACCATCTTTTACGACAAGCGCTCCGACAGGAACTTCGCCCACTTCTGCTGCCTGGCGGGCAAGTTCAAGGCATCGCCGCATCCAGTGCTGGTCTTCCTGCGCTGACGTATCGGTCATGCTCGACCTGTCAATAATCTGCGGCGGCCGCTCCGGGGTGTCCGGCCTCTTCGATGGCACGCTGGATTTCCGGCGACATATAGTTTTCATCATGCTTGGCCAATACTTCACTGGCCTGAACCGTGCCGGTTTCATCCAACCGGCCAATAGCGATTATGCCCTGCCCCTCGCGAAACAGATCCGGCAATATCCCGTCATAGGCTACCCTGACCTGCTCGGCCGTATCACTAATGACAAATTCAACATACAGGCTATCCGACGCTCGCTCGACACTGCCATCAACAACCAGGCCACCAGCCCTGATTTGTTGTCCCAGGGGTGCTTCCCCTGCAGCAATTTGAGAGGGGGTAAAGAACAGGTTGATATTTTGCCTCAGGGCAAACAGCACAAGCCCGATGACGATAGCGGCGCCAATCATCAGGAATATGACCAACTGCAAGCGTTTTTTACGCACTGGCCTCATGGTGAACCCTCCCGGGAATCGTTGTCGGTAACTTGTTTGGTACGGGTTGCCCCTTCACGGTCCCAAACGCGTTGGGCTCTTTCCAGGCTTGTTTTCCTGCCCAGGCGAAGATCGGCCAGGATCCAGACCATAATCAGGGCAAAAAAGCCATAAGCCATCCATACGTACAGGCCATGGTTGCCCATGGCAAGAAAGTCAGCGAAGGAATCAAAATACATTAGTCGTTTTCCCCTCCGGATATATCGGCATTAAATCGCTCCTGAACCCAGTGACTACGTCTTTCCCGAAAGATAATTTCCGACTGCATTTTATAGAAAGTGACCGCACCAAACAGGCAATAAAAACCTATCACAGCGATAAGTGCAGGCAACCACATTTCTGCAGGCATGGCGGGCTTTTCTGTAAGTGTGAATGTCGCCGGTTGATGCAAGGTGTTCCACCACTCGACGGAAAATTTAATAATCGGCACGTTGACCACGCCCACCAGACAGGTCAACGATGCCGCACGGCCGGCGGATTCGATTGTCTCCATCGCCGAGAAAATGGCGATAACGCCAAGATACAGGAAAAACTGGATCAGGGTGGATGTCAGGCGAGCATCCCAAACCCACCAGGTGCCCCAGGTAGGCTTTCCCCAGATCGCCCCTGTCAACAGGGCCAGCAGGGTAATGGCCGCACCAAAGGGTGCAGCGACCTTGATAAAAATATCCGCAAGCTTGACCCGCCATACCAGCGAGACCAGGCTGGCTACTGCCATAAAGATAAAGACAGATTGAGCCAGGATGGCTGACGGCAAATGAATATAAAAAATACGGAAACTGTTGCCCTGCTGGTAGTCCGGTGGAGCAAATGCCAGCCCCCAGACAACGGCAATACTGATCAGGATCACCGCCATCCAGGCGAGCCAGGGCAACCAGGACGCACTCATCTGGAAAAACCATTTTGGGGAGGTCCACTTATGGAACCAGCGCCAGATAATCTTCATTTAACTCTCTATAAACAACCTGTCAGTCACAGGCAACGGCTATGCGAACCGCTGTCGCTGTTGCCAGTGGAGCCAGACAAATACCGGCGACTGCAAATGCCGCCAACCATAACAACTGCCCTGCAGCCGGAAGCCCCTGGGCAGAAGCAACTACCGCGCTGCTGCCAAAAATAATAACGGGCATAAAAAGGGGTAACACCAACAGGGCCACAATGACACCACCCCTCCGCAATGACACCGTCAATGCCGCGCCGACCGAGCCCAGCATGGCCAGAATCGGCGTTCCCAGAAGCAGACTCATCACCATGACGGGCATCGCCTCATAAGGCAGAAACAGCATAAGCCCCAACAGGGGGGAAATCAGTACCAAAGGCAATCCTGACATCAACCAGTAACAAACTATTTTTATCAACATCAACTGGTAAAGCGGCTGATCGCCAAAGGTTAATTGTTCAAGACTGCCGTCGTCGAAATCATGGCGGAACAACATGTCCAGGGACAGCATGGAAGCCAGGGTGGCTGCCACCCACAGGATACCCGGTGCAATCCGCTCGAGTGTTTCCGGTTCGGGCGAAACTGCCAGCGGGAAAAGCGAGCATACCAGCACAAAAAACAACAGTGGATTAACCAGTTCCTGCTTGCGCCTATAGAGGAGCCTAAGCTCTGTAAAAATCAGTTCCTTCATACTAGGGCGCCTTTACGGGAAAGGGTATCGAGCGCATCAAGATCGACAACACGAGGCAGGACTTCGCCAAACTGCACTTTCTGATGGGTAGTGAACAACACGGTGCCCTCCTGCTGTGCAAAGGCTTTTATCCAATCACAAAGTAACTTTACGCCGTGAACATCGACCGCAGTAAAAGGTTCGTCCAGCACCCACAAACGGGCTTTGGATATGGCCATACGCGCCAGGCCAACCCGACGTTTCTGTCCGGCTGAAAGCTGCGAGCAGGGCTCGTTCTCATAGCCTTCCAAACCCAGTGATTTCAGCGATGACATCAGGTCTGAATCACGACGTTTATCTACCTGCCCGGATTGTAAATTGGCGTACCAACGCAAGTTTTCCAGTGGGGTTAGCTGAAACCGAACGGCCGGCTTGTGACCGAGATAAAGAATTTCGTCCGAATAGGCATTTGCACTGAAAACTTCTTGCCCACGCCAGGAGATTGTTGCCTTCTGAGGCTGCAAAAGGCCAACCAGGGAGCGCATCAGACTGGTTTTTCCCGTCCCGTTCGCCCCGGCCAACTGCACTATTTCGCCCGCAACCAGCTGCAACGAAAAATGGTCAAACAGTACACGATCCCCCCTTTCCAGGGAAAAGTCGCTTAATTGAAGAAGGGCGTCACTCATTTGGGGCGTCTAAAAATGGCAGGCGGCATTATACCTGTTCAGGACATTCTCCCCAGTCAACAGATGAAATTTGTCTACCTGATGGAAAAATCGTCAATATCCCTGTATTCGTCTATTGACCAGTGAAGCGAGCGAACATCTGCCCTGGGGGGACCTTCGGAAACCAGGTGTTGCACCAGGTTTACCGCTTTTCGGTCTCCCTGCAGAACCACCTCCACAGAACCGTCCTCAAGGTTTTTTGCCCAGCCCTTGAGATTGCGCTGTTCTGCCTTCTCCCGGACAAATGCCCGAAAACTGACTCCTTGCACGCGACCACGGACATTTCCCTTAACCGAATACTCCATTTGGAATTACCTCCATTTTTCCAGCACAGCTTCCAGTGTTTCCTTTGTTTGCGGACCGTAGAGTGTTTCTTTCACTTCGCCACGATCCAGAATAACAGTCCCCGGTAATACATCGGGACGGGGGTAACCAAATTCAACCGAGGGATCTTCGATCAGCGCGGGAATCTCAACACCGATCTCCTCAATCTGCTTGCGGAGTTCTTCTTCTCCAGGGTTGTCATAGTTCACTGCATAAACTTCGACAACGTCCTGATATTCATTACGAAATTCTGCCAACTCGGGCATTTCTTCCAGGCATGGAAGGCACCATGTTGCCCAGTAATTAATCATAATCAGGCGGGAATCAGAGCGAATGCTTGCCGTATCACCGCTGATAACATCAAATTGCTTTTCACTACTGCATGAAGCGAGCGCCCAAAAAATGCCAAGGATAACGCCCAACCGGATTACTGGTTTCATATCTCACTCAACTCGTCTGTACAGGTCTCAATGTTCTTTGTTAGTTTCATAATTGGTAAACAGTTCTTCCAGGGATAGATCAAACAGCTGATCACTCTGCTTCTGCTCTTCAACAACCAGACGCGAATACTCTTCCCACCAGCCCTGTGCTTCCTGTCGGGTAAGGGTTCCTGGAGGAGCAGGATCTTCTTTTACGGGCGTTTGCATCAAATGATTCAGGTCGCTCAATTTCAATGTGTTCATGGAACGCAGCAAAAGATAGTTACCCGATTCCGTGACACTGATCATTTTATGCGCCAGCAAGGTATCGCGGATGGAACTCCACTGGCCCGATGTCAAACCTGCTTTTCGGCAGTCGCTGTCGGAAATCTCCTGACCGCGTTGCTGGGCATCCCAAAACAGCCAAAGCGCATACACCGCCGCCATTTTATGTGGCAGTGGCTGTCTGTACTCCGCACGGAAATTTTCTGTTGCACGCACAAACTCTGCCCCGCCCAACACAATCATCCAGGACAAATAGATCCACACCAGAAATATCGGCAATGCCGCAAATGCCCCGTAAATGCTGGTATAGGAAGTATTGGCGACAAAATAGCCAAAGCCGGCTTTTGCAATTTCGAAAGCCACTGCAGCCACCAACCCGCCAGTGACGGCATTGCGAAAGGAAACCTTACAGTTGGGAACCACCATGTACATCAAGGTAAAGGCTGAAGCCGTCAGTAACCAGGGCAGGTATCCAAATACGATACTGAGCGCGCTGGCTCCCAGATCACCCTCAAAAAGTCGTACTGAGAGTAAATAGGTACTCATCAATAGCGCCGCACCCAGAAGAAATGGCCCCATGCTCAACATGGCCCAATAAAGCAGGAATGCCGAAACGCCACGACGCGGGCCCGGCGTTTTCCAGATCCTGTTAAACACTCGCTCTATGTTGCGCAGCATCATATAGGCCGTGACGACCAGGATAGCCACGCCAACCAGACTAAGACGGCGTGCTTGCGTGGAAAATTGCTCTAGGTAAGACTGAATTTCCATTCCCGCCCGGGGAAGAAAATTATCAAAAATCATCTCGCGCACCTGAAGCCCGACATCATTGAACGCCGGTACCAGTGTGAACATCGAGAACGTTACGGTCATCATGGGGACAACCGCAAAAAGCGATACATAGGTAAGTGCGGCGGCACTCTGGTAGCAGCCATCCTTTATGAATCGCCTGCCCACCAGTTTCAGGTAGCTCCATACCAGTCGCACCCAGGAATAAAATCTGTCCATAAGACGGTTAGTGTTTAACCCACTGTGTATTAGTGCCTAAAATGCACGACCATTTAATAGCGCCTAAAATGCACGACGTTTGATACATACAGCCTGACTTTATCCAAAAAAATGAGCGAATACACAATCTATCATAATCCACGCTGTTCCAAATCACGCCAAACTCTTACCATTTTGCAGGAAAACGGAGTGGAGCCAGAAATTATTCTTTACCTTGAGACACCACCCGATAGCGGTCAAATCAGGACCCTCATCACCCGGTTGGGCATTCAGCCCCGTGATTTGCTTAGAAAAGGGGAAAGCGAGTACAAGGAACTGGGACTGAAAGACCCCGAACTGTGTGACGACGATCTGATAGACGCCATGGCAAAATACCCCAAACTGATCGAACGACCCATTGTCGTCAAAAAAGACAAGGCTGTATTGGGGCGCCCTCCCGAAAACGTACTTTCCCTCCTGTAGGCACATCCCTATGTCCTCTCCGCGAATTCTTATACTGTATTACAGCCGTTACGGTGCCACGGCCCGGCTAGCTGAATTTATCGCCGAAGGTGTAGAGCAGGCCGAAGCGAATGCTGTTATCCGCACAGTGCCGCCTGTCTCACCTGATCATGAGGCAACGGAGCCAGACCAACCGGCGCAGGGCGCCATCTATTGCCAGGAAGACGACCTGCTTCAGTGCGATGGACTGGTACTGGGCAGTCCCACGCGCTTTGGCAACATGGCCGCACCCCTGAAATATTTTTTGGACAGTACGGGCTCACTATGGATGAACGGCAATCTGGCGGGAAAACCCGCCGCTGTATTTACCTCGACTGCGTCCATGCACGGGGGACAGGAGGCGACGCTGTTATCCATGATGCTGCCACTACTGCATCACGGCATGATTGTGGCTGGATTGCCTTATACGGAACCAGCCCTGGGAGAAACCCGTACCGGTGGAACCCCCTATGGAATATCCCATCTGGCAGGAAGCCGCTCGGACCTGCCCATATCCGATCACGAAAAACAACTTTGCCATGCCATGGGAAAGCGCATGGTGACACTGGCCTCTGCACTTAAAACGAGTGGTTTATGACAACCTTTACTGAAAAAGCGGCACTATCCCGACAGATAGTTCTTGCTCTCCTGACCCTGCTTATCCTCTATTATCTCTGGTCACACCTGAGCACGGGAGTAGACCCGATCTTTCGAACACTGGTTAGTATTACGCCACTCCTGCTATTCATTCCCGGCCTCCTGTACCGCAAGTACCGCGCCGCCAGCATGCTCTGTTTTGTGCTGTTGCTATACTTCATGGTAACCGTCCAGAGTCTGTTTACGCCGGGCAACACACTCATCGAAAGCCTGGTCATGGCTGATATCGTGATACTGTTCACCCTCTCAATGTTCTACAGTCGCTGGCAACAGCGCGCTGATGTTCTTGAGAACGGGAATAATACTTAACCCCTGGTTTGCAAAGGATCAAAAACATGTCGTCAAACAAAGGACTCTTTATGCGATTTTTTGGAGGCATTTCCACGTTTCTGCAACGTGTTCGCCTGGTTCTGGTCAACACACTGACGGCTATCGTCCTGATCGTCCTCCTGCTTTCCCTGGGGTCTCTGTTCAGCCAGAGGGATACCTTTGAAATGCCTGAGTCCGGCGCGCTAAGAGTGGCCCTGGAGGGCAGCCTTGTCGATCAGAAAACCTATGTTGATCCGGCAGATATGCTATTTAATCCGGATTTGCCCAGTGAAACACTCGTTTACGAGCTGGTTCAGGCCATCGAAGCTGCCGCAAGCGATCCTCGCATCAACTCCATGACACTGGTCCTGGATGACCTGGAGTCAGCCGGCATGTCCAAAATCCAGGAAGTCGGCAATGCCATCCTGGCATTTCGCGAGAGCGGCAAACCAGTCATCGCTGTGGCCGACAATTTCAGTCAGCAACAATATCTGCTGGCTTCCTATGCGGACAGAATCCTGATGCATCCAATGGGAATCGTAGAAGTTGTCGGTATATCCAGCTACAACACATACATGGCGGAAGCGCTCGAAAAACTGAAAGTCGATGTGCACGTATTCAGGACAGGCCCTCATAAAAATGCCGTAGAACCCTTTATTGCCAATGAAATGAGCCCGGAAACCCGCGAACAATCCCAGCGACTTATTGACGAACTCTGGGGACAGTACACCCAGGGGATTATGCAGCGCAGGGAAATTTCGCCCGAAGACCTGTTCAAATACACCCACGAAATGGATCAGGCCCTGCTCCAGGGCGACCGCTCTCTTGGTGAAATCGCCCGGGATTTAAACCTGGTCGATGAGCTGGTCACTCGCGACCAGTTAATGGCAGAAATCCAGGCCGTGGCTGGCGCCAATGAAGCAGGTGATTTTTACAACTTCACCAATGCCATTGGTTATTACCACAATGAAGTTAACGATGTTGCCACGGATAGTCCTCGCGTGGGATACCTGGTGGCCAAGGGACAAATCCTTGATGGAGTCCAATCCCCCGGCTCGATTGGTGGTGATAGCCTGGCGTACCAGCTAAAACAGGCCCGTCTGAACGATGAACTCAGCGCCCTGGTCTTGCGAGTCGACTCTCCGGGAGGCAGTGCATTTGCTTCGGAGGTTATTCGTCGCGAGCTGGAACTGTTCAGGGAAGCGAACATTCCTGTTGTGGTCTCCATGAGTTCTGTCGCCGCTTCAGGAGGTTACTGGATTTCCACCCCGGCCAATGAAATCTGGGCCACAGCATCCACGATCACTGGCAGCATTGGTGCATTCGCTGTCGTGCCCGTTGTTGATCGCAGCCTGGGCAGCCTGGGACTGAATACTGATGGAGTGGACACAACCCCGCTCTCCAGCGCTTTCCGCCTGGATAAACCACTTTCCGACCAGGCCAAAAGCATATTCCAGTCCCAGATTGATTTCCTCTACAGCGAGTTCCTGCAAATCGTTTCCGATGGGCGTGATATGCCCATGGAGCAGCTTGAACCCATTGCTGGCGGACGTGTATGGACAGGCACCCAGGCCCTAGAGCTTGGGCTGGTGGATCGCCTGGGTGACCAGTTTGACGCCATTGAATCCGCTGCTTCCCTGGCCAGCATTTCAGATAATTACCAGGTGTATCGTATTGAGCCCCAACTGACCTTTATCGAACAGCTTGTTCGGGATTTGTTTGGACAGCTCAGCGTGACTCTGGCCTCAATTAGCGGCGAACAGCGCTGGTACCAAAAAATAGTGGCGTTGTTTATCGACTTGCCGGAACAGACGAACCTGCTGCTCAGTGATCCGCAAAACCAGTATCTGCATTGCAACCAGTGCCTGCTGGATATTTAACCTGTTTACTGGAAATCCAGGGCAGCGCGAGAATTACTCTCTGGTTCGCTAGCAGTCGGGGCAACGCTCAAACCGGTAATAGATATCCATGCTTTGTGTTGCCCCGGATTTGGCGTTGATCTTGATCCTATCGGTCAGAAAATAATCCAGACTGACGCTTGAATTCGGCGTCAGTATGTCCTGGGCATAACTGATGAATAAACTGGGTGACAGGTACTTGCCGATGGTAAGCGAGCTGTCTTCAATATCTTCCGAGGCCGAGATTTCCAATACATCCAGGTTCAGCGTATTTTGCAAACTCTCGGTGATCAACGCACTCTGGGCAATCCCCAGGCTGGTCAGCGCAGAAACCAGCTGATTCCCTTCACTCGATGTGGTGTTGGACAGGGATTTCCCGGTAACCAGCAACGAGAGGATTTCAGTCTGGGGGAGTGCCGGTGCGGAATACAGGGTGCTGGAGAGCGTTTCCACAGTACCGCCCAAATGAACACCGACAAGATTGCCCTCAACGGTTCGATAGGCACGGACATTCAGGCTGGGGTTTTCTGCCGACCCATTAAACACCAGTTGTCCAGGATCAATAGTCAACTCTTGCCCGTAGGCACTGTAGGTACCATCAATAATTTCTATGCTGCCTTCGACACGCCGGGGTGCGTCCGGAGCCTCTCGCAAACGTAATTGCCCTGCCAATCTGCCCTGGATATTAAACCCTTCAAACATGACCTCATCACCCAGCATCAGATTGACATCTGCGCTGAAATCCGGGCCTCCCCGTTGCTGCGAATCGGCATCTGGCTGTTCACTAATCACCACCTCATCGCGGGACACCTTCACCGTCGACGCAGGCAATTCCCGAATGACAAAATCCGCCCTGGGCAAATGGATATCACCACTTACATCAATGCGTTGGGGCGAGAGGCGCAGGTCGAGTGCCGGGCTGACGTATACCTGCGTGGAATCCATCGCATAGGCATTAAACTGGTCACCGGTAATATCCAGACCGATGTTCCAGTCCCCGGGGCTGTTCAGCAATACCTCACCCTCAAGATCAATCGTTCCTTCACCGGACTGAACGCTGGCTGACAGGTCCCAATTACCAGCTCCTCGATTTTCAAGGTCGAGACGCCCCTGCTCCAGGAGGATCCCCGCTTCCGGCACAAAGGCGGTGAGATTGGCCATATGCATATCCCCACTCACCAACGGGTTCTGTATCGTTCCGGAGACGTCGATATCAATCCTGGTATCGCCATCAAGCTCGCTGAGCTGGGGTAAAAATGGGTCCAGCCAGGTAAGCTCGGAAAACCGGGCTTCCAGTCGGGCTTCCAGCGGGGTCTCTTCTGATCGCAGGTCAAGGCGGGCCTGCCCATCGATCAGGCCGTTACCAGCAAGCTGACTGTCAAGATTCAGGGATATCTGGGAGTTTTCATAAGTACCTGAAAGCTGGTTGGCTTCAAGCCGGTGAAACTCGGTTTGCTGCAACTGGCTGATGGTCAGGATAATTTCCGGGGCACCCAATTCCACGTTTCCCTGCAGCTCATCCAGAGGTCCACTCAACTCCAGGTTGCCAGACACACCACCGGTAATTCGTACATCCTGGGGCATAAATTCATTAAACAAATCGATCGGTATCTGGCCAAGTTCCACTGCCAGATTGACTTCACCATTCTCGAAACTGGCCGGGGCCGGGCACAGGGTGGCCGCCCCGCTATGCATGCAAAAAGAAGACAGGGAAACCCCGCTCCTGGCGATTGATAAGCCTGTTTGATCGGGGTTCGCAAGTGACCACTGGCCGGCAAAGCCGAGGTCAAGATCCAGCACACCGATATCCGATGTCCAGCGTTCATCTTCAACAACGGCACTTCCGGATAACCGGGCGTTCATTTCCTGGCCCAGCGTCGTGGGCATTAGCTGCAAATCATACTGATGCTGACTCAGGTTCCCCGACATGCCCAGTGTCAGATCGAATTGCTGCTCTCCCAGGGCAAGATCAGTCACCGACAGGTCAAGCATTTGCGATGACCGCGTCCCTCCTCGGATACTTCCGCGTATGCTCCCTGCCGAGATGTCCTGATATTGCACTGCGTCAGCTGAAACCCGGGCGCTTACCTCCGGGGATGACGGCTGACCAGTCGCTGTACCCTCGATGGACAGAGTCCCATCCAGACCGGGATAGAGCTGGTTTAATTGCCGCGCAGCCAGGTTCCAGGCAAGTTCAAGTCCTGTCCCCCAAAATCCATCCAGCCTGAGCCGATTGTCCCCGGCGCGAACCTGTAATCCATCAACCACAATCCTGTTATCCCGGTAGGCCAGATTGCCCTCGCCCGATAACGGGAACCCTCGAAGCTGCCCCTCTAATTGCTCAATTTGCAGCGCAGTATCCAGTGCGTCATTTTGCCACTGGCCAGAACTGACCAGTGTCGCCTCAATTGAGCCCGGGAGCTCGGTGACAAAATGACCGGGATCAATACCTGATAATTGCAACGTGAAATTCCATGAAGGCACATTTGCCCACTGAACGTCACCATGACCATTTAATTGACCAAATCCGGTATTAACCTCAAAGGTTTGCAGATTGGCCGTATTACCCTGGATTTCCGCGCCTAGCGACACCTGTTGCCGGGGTAACTGGCCAAGCTCGGGAACCGAGAACCTAAACCGGGCATCAATTTGGCTGTTTTGCAGCCCCCCTTCGACATCAACTTGTCCCGAAGACGTCAAGTGATAAGCCAGGGTGGGCAAGGCAAAATTATTGATATCCCAGAAATTTTCCAGTTGTGTTGTAAATTGGTTCGGTTGCAGGCCCATACGGCTGGCATCAAAGCCGGTTTCCAGGGTGCCGACCGTCTCCAGGGATAGCGGTTCAAGAAGATGATGTTCCAGCGCTATCCTGGCCAGGTCCCCTGAGACTTCACCACGCCCCTCCAGCACCAGGTCATCGCCATCGATGGTGACTCCACCATGCCACTGGACGTCCGCGGAAAGCCTGTAGGGAGGCGCCAGGGTTATTCGCCCTGCCAGTTCTGCACCGTAGTCGCCCTGCTCGATCAGAAACTGGTCAATTCGTAAATTGCTCGACCTCAGTACCCCGGAAAATTCCAGCAAATCAATCCTGAGTCCTTCTTCGCCCCCGGGCTGATTCACACGAATTCCTTCTACCCGGGCCGTGTTCATCACAAAAGCAATCGGCAGTGACACCGACGGCCAGGGTGCTGGCTCTGCTGTGGACTCTTCTGCTTCCGGCAATACAACAACAAGATTCCTGACGAGCAGGTCATTTAAGGTCATTTCGGTTTTTAACAGGTCAAATAGATCCCACTGCAAGGCAAAATAATCAGCTTCAACGGTGGTGCCCTGGGCAAATACCCTCAGGTCCTGGAAATCCAGCCCCTGCATCAGGGAGCCCTCGGCTGTTTGCCAGGACAGTTCAAGTTGTGAAACGGACGAATCGACTTTTTCCAGCAACCAGCGACTGCCGCTGTTAGTCGACAACAGTCCATACCCCACTGCCAGAATGGCCACCACAAGCAGCCAAAGAACAAAGAGGGAAATAATTAGCCAACGAAGGATCGGGTTCATAAATCAGACCCCATGGTCAAATGAACACGAAAATCCTGGTCGGAATCGATAGGGAAACCGAAATCAATACGAATAGGCCCTACAGGCGAGCGCCATCGACCACCAAAACCAACACTTTGCTCCATCTCAATATCAGTGGTATCAAACGCATTACCGATGTCGTAAAAAAACGCCAGCCCATACTTGCTGGACAGTTCAAATTCATATTCGATGGAGGCCGCCACCATATGACGTCCACCAACAACATTGCCCTTCTCGTCCAGGGGGCCAAGGCTTTGATATTCATAGCCACGGACGCTGTTATCGCCACCGGTAAAGAAGCGTAACGAAGCAGGCAATTCATCGGTTTCGCCAACCCAGGTCATCCCCCCGTTAACCCTGGTCAACAAACGGCCCGGACCCAGTTTTTTAATGTATTTTGCCGAACCGGTGAGCTGTAAAAAGGAAACATCCGAAATGGGCATCTCCGTCGATCCCCTGACACTGGCAAGCAGTGACAGGCCCGACGTCGGGTATAAAAGATCATTACTGCGCGTTTTGCTCCAGTTGATGCCCGGTATCAAGAGATTGAGCTGGTCATCTGTTGAGCCCACCTGGAAGGACTCCACCTGATAGACCAGATCCAGCGTTTTAAGCCAGCCATTCCCCTGCTCGGTAGCACGCGACCCACCGACAAACCAGATATCACTCTCTGAGGTATCCGTTTTCTCGCTGGTCCAGCCGGACCGAAAACTGGCCTGTTCTACACGGGGGTTTTCCAACGGAATACGGTAATCAAAATCAAACGATGACTCGATCTGCGACAACCTCAGATTAGCCGAATACTGGTGCCCTACGGCATTCACCCGGTGATGATCAAATCCCATGCTGGCACGTGGGCCGGTATCAGTCGCAAAACCGGCACCAATTGATGTCTCAAACTTGGCGGTTTCCGTCATGGTGACTTGCAGGGGAATCAGGTGCTCAGTGCGGTCGGGTTCACCCTGGACGACGGCAACGTTGTCAAAATAGCCGGTATTCAGCAGCGCATGCTGAAAATCCCCTACCAGATTGGCGTCGTAGGGCTGCCCTTCACGAAAGGGCTGGTAACGTCGTAAAAAGGCTTCATCAAAGCTGGTTCCTTCAAAGCGAGTCGTACCAAAGGCGTAGCGTTCACCCCCATCGAAAACCAGCTGTATTGTCGCCTGGTTCTGGTCAACATTGACCCTGAGTACTTGCTCCGCATACTGTCCTTCAATATAGCCCCAGCGCTGTGAAATGGCCTGCAACCGGCGTTTAAAGCTCTCATAA
Source organism: Pseudomonadales bacterium (assembly GCA_965222065.1). Classification (GTDB taxonomy): domain Bacteria; phylum Pseudomonadota; class Gammaproteobacteria; order Pseudomonadales; family GM7GCV1; genus GM7GCV1. The sequence continues at coordinate 17,314 of OZ244933.1, read as the reverse complement.
TCCGCATGGTTCAATTGCCTGCCTTCAAGCATCAACCCTTCATTTACGACCGCGTTTAATTTTTCATCGCCAGCGATGGGGCCAAGCAGCTCCACCACCACATCCTGGATAATGACGGGTTCGCCCACATCCAGCTGAAGATCCAGCCTCCAGCAATTATCTGTTTGCTCGGTCGTTTTTTCCCAGGAAGCGTGGTAGTAACCCAGTGACCTGAGCGCGCGATCAATCTTCTGGTCAAACGTATCCACCAGCGTATTCATTCTTCGCGCACTGAGTACGCAGGCTTCGTCCTGCAATGAGAGATGGTTGATGATATTTGACTCAACTGCCTGCGGCACCGGGTTCTGCCCGCTATCAATCACACGGACATAGGGCTGCTCCTGGGCAAAAGCCAGACTGGCACAGCCTAACGAAAGCACGAGAAAAAATCGGATTATCTGGTTCAAATCAGTGCACCAGACTCAGTGTAATAAACGTCTATTATGCTCAAGAAATCACTCACAGTATCCAAGGGTACGGACTGTTTACAAGGTAGCAAGCCTTTAACGCTGTAGTTACAGGGTAAAATATGCGTTCTGACCTGGCCGGAACGGCAAAGCCTAGTTTGACGTAATTTCCCTGGCAACACATGTAAAAAATTTTTAAAAGCAGGTTTTATACCCCGGAAAATTTGTTCGCTCTGATTGCCAGTTACCCCTGTAAAATAGGGTGAAAACAGGGTATTTTTGCGATGCGTCTCACTTTTTTCTGACCCGCAAGAATAAAGTTGAGAGCCAGTCGACAATAAAATGCATCAAACACCACGCAGGTGGTCTTACGACCCGCCTATATTGGGCCTGTATGCATAGAAAAAAGATGGAGCTATGAACAGTAATCAAGGACCCAAGGCCCAGCTGGACATCCGAAGAATCATGATTCTTATGGAGCAAGCCCCGTATACCGTTCTCGGGATGCTGCTGGCAACTATAACGATCGCTTACATTACCTACGACTTGTTACCCTTTAGGGTTTGGTTAGCCTGGACGGTATTGTCGATGAGCACCGTACCCGTCAGGTTTGGTGTTTCATACCTTTTTCACCATGCCACTCGCCAATCCAGGCTAACAGGCCAACAAGCACTACGCTGGGAAAACTACTGGTTACTGTCCTCTGCGTTTACAGGACTGATCTTTGCCATCAGTGCATTTCTCCCCTATGAGGAAAACGGCCTGATTGCCATGATGTTTATCAGCCTGGTGCTCTGCTCACTGATCGGTGGCAGTGTCAGCTCCTCGATTACCTCCCTGCGTGTGGTCATGGTATTTCTGCACATTACCCTGATCCCCATTATTGCTTCCTGCTTTCTGAGCGATGTTTTGTACATCAATTACCTGGGAGGCTTCCTGACAGCCTTTTATTTCGTCTTTTTCAGCCTGACTCTGCGTATGCATCGGACCATCGTAAAGGCGATCGCCGACCAGATAGAACGACAGGATATGTCACTTAAAGATTCACTGACGGGCCTGTGGAACCGGCGCAAGCTGTTTGAGATCGTTGATGAAATAGACAATCGCAGAAGCTACAGCCTGTTGCTGATTGATATCGATCACTTTAAACAGCTAAATGATGAACAGGGTCACCAAAAAGGTGATGAAATACTGATCCTGATTTCGCTCTGTATTGTTCGCTGTTGCCATCTGAACGATCTGGTCGTGCGTTACGGCGGTGAAGAATTTCTGGTACTACTGCCTGGACGTGATGTCGAAGCCGCAGGCTCGCAGGCCCTGAAAATCAAGAACGAAATTGAAGCAGAAGGGGTAAATACGGTGAGTATCGGCGTTGCCCATAGCGACATGCATATCGATTTTGATGCCGTAGTTTCAGCCGCAGACAAAGCCATGTACCTTGCCAAGAAGCAGGGAAGAAACCGAGTTTGTGTAGACCGGATTTCCAGCGCGAGTTCTGAGGCAGTCTAGGTGGCCTCCGGAATGAGATCGCGGTACTCTTTTTCCAGCTTTTTGGCCTGCTTCTTGGAAACACCACCGAGGAAGTTTAGCGCGTGTCGAACCCTCGCCCGGGTAATATCGGCACCGATAATGGTCATGGCATCAAATAGTGGCGGGCACACACGACTGCCACTCATGGCAATAAACAAGGGCTGCAAAAACTCCCGTAACTTAATATCCATACCCTGGGCCAGTTCGTTCAGCCCCTGATAAAGGTCATCCCTTTCCCAGCTCGCCTGGGCATCCAGCCACCAGGAAGCAAATTGCAATATTTTGACCTGCGTATCCCGATCAAGCTTGAGCGCATCAAATTCTGCCTCATCAAGTACTGGCAGCCCATTAAAAAACAGGCCAGTCAAGGGTAGGATATCAGTAAATTTCTCCACCCGGTCCTTAATCAGCGGGATGATCTTGCCAAGATAGTCAGGATTGACTGCCCAATCGGCCACGCGTGCAGCAAATTGCGCTTCGTCAAGATCTTCGCGAATCCATAGACCATTGAGCCAGTCCAGTTTTTCAACGTCAAAAACTGGCCCCCCCAGGGACACTTTGTCGAGGTCAAAATGCGCAATCATGGACTCCAGAGTGAATTTTTCCGACTCGTCAGGCATCGACCAGCCCATGCGTCCAAGATAATTGGTCAGCGCTTCCGGCATGTAACCCATGGCACGATAGTAATTAATGCTGGTCGGGTTTTTTCGTTTGCTGAGCTTGGATTTGTCCGGATTCCGCAGCAGGGGCATGTGGCAGAGCTCAGGCATTTCCCAGCCAAAGTACTCATAGAGTAACTGGTGTTTGGGTGCCGAATTAATCCACTCCTCCCCACGAATAACGTGGGTGATCTCCATCAGATGATCATCCACCACGTTCGCCAGATGGTAGGTTGGCATACCGTCTGCCTTTAGCAAAACCTGGGCATCCACATTCGTCCAGTCGAGTTCTATCTCGCCTCGCAAGCGGTCCTTGATCCGGCATACACCTTCATCAGGCACGCACATACGAATAACATAAGGATCTCCCGCGGCTTCTCGCCTGGCCACTTCCTCGGGGGCGAGTGCCAGATCGGACTGCTTAAAGGCTTTCTGAATGCCCTGCTCCCGTCGCTCTGTCCGCAGCTGGTCGAGTTCTTCGGACGTGCGATAGCATTTAAAGGCATGACCACTATCCAATAGCTTTTGCGCGTATTGCCCATAGATATCCCCCCGCTCGCTCTGGCGATAGGGTCCAAAGCTTCCGCCCACATCCGGCCCTTCGTCCCAATTCAGACCCATCCAGCGCAAGCTATCCAGAATGGCCTGCTCTGAAGCCACTGTACTGCGAACGCGATCAGTATCCTCAATACGCAAAATAAATTTGCCCCCCTGGCTACGTGCAAACGCCAGATTAAACAGGGCTATATAGGCCGTGCCTACGTGAGGGTCTCCGGTCGGGGATGGGGCAATACGAACACGCACACTCATGATTAATTTCTTGTACTGGGAAAAGAGCGCGCATTATACAGATGCAGGCGACGGTTTATATCTACCAGCGCTTCCAGGGGGTTATTGATGATAGATGTGACAACCGGCAATTATTTTTAACAGGAAATGAGAATCCTGCCACATTTGATGAGTTGAACTCATTGCTTAAAGGTCTAAACTTGGCCTTGATAACCTTGGTATACAGTATACACAGGCAAGTATTTGCAACACCGACTGAGGCTTACAGGGAAATCATCAGGGTACAAGCCCCGGACAAAGGAGACAGTATGGTGGCAAACGTATTTTCAAGCTTCCCCGGAATTGGCCAGATGCTTGCCGTATTGCTGGCTTGTATGGCCCAGGGCCTTCTCGCCCAGGAACAACCAAACGAATACCAGATCATCAGCATTTCCTCCTGGGATACGGACAATACCTACGTCAATGAATTTGAGGCGGGACTGGAAGCCCGGCTAAAAGAGCGTCTGGGGGAGTTTCATCTCTACAAGGAATACCTTGATGCTGGAAGATTTAATGCCCCAAGTACCAGGAACGCATTTGCAGACTATTTGTCACAAAAATACCAGGCCATTTCGATTGACGCCGTCATTAGTGTCAGTGCGCCTGCTGAAGAATTCCTGGACAATCATCCCGCCCTCTTTCAACAGAGCTCCCTGCCAGTCAATATCGCCGCGGGCTCCAGCTATATCGAAGACAATGTGCCCGGCCAGGAAACATCGAACGACTACAAAATCATGGTTGATCACGTCAGTGCACTTAGGGAGATACTGCATGTTTACCCGGTAGATCGGGTACTGGTTTTTGGTGACATCAGTGAACTTGCCTCTGTCAATCAGCTGGAGACTTTCCAGAACCAGATCAACGAGAGCGTTCTGGATATCGATATCGACTACCTGCTAAACCAGCCGCTGGAAGCATCCCTTGATCGGCTCGGCCAGCTACCGCCCCGAACCGCTATCTACTACATGCCCAGCTTTGACGGCATCAATGGCAGCCAATCCACGCCTGCTCAAGTACTGGGCATGCTGGGAGAACATGCCAACGCTCCAGTCTTTTCCCACTGGAGCACCTCGAGTAATAGCATCCTTGGTGGATACCAGGTTTCCTGGGAGCGCATTGGTGAGCTGGCTGGCGATCTTATCGCTGCCCAGTTGCATAACGAACAGCCGCTACTCGACAGGCAAAGTATTTTTGAACGAAATTACAGCTGGGATCAACTAAACAGATGGGGCATCGATACCTCGATGCTTGCCGCCGGAACGAACATTCTCAACAGACCGGTCAGTTTTCTTGAACACTATCGTCTCCATATTATTTTGGGCACCGTTGGACTGGTTATTATTTTTATAATCCTGGCCCAGGGCTATCGCAATCTGCTTATCCGACGTCGCAATGCCATTCTCAGTGAACTGGCAGAAATAGATGGCCTGACGACACTGCTGAATCGCAGGGCCATCATGCCACTGATTAATGACAGCATGCGTCGACGCGAACAATTTGAGCATACAGTGAGCATCCTGCTGCTCGATCTGGACCGATTTAAGAACATTAATGATAGATACGGCCATATGATCGGGGACGATGTGCTTGCCAATGTAGGCGAAGCGCTCAAGACCTCTGTGCGATCCGGTGACCGCGTCTGCCGATGGGGAGGAGAAGAATTCCTGATCCTGGCTTCCGACACTGGCCTGTACCAGGCCCAACTGCTGGGGGAAAAGCTGAGAACGGTCGTTGAATCACTGCACTTTGACGTGGTGGAAAGTATTTCGATTAGCGTTGGCGTAGCGGAGTACAAACCCGAAGAAGGTTTTGCCAGCTGGTATGAACGAGCGGATCGTGCGCTTTATGAAGCCAAGGAAAAGGGTCGCAACCAGGTAATCGGCTTCGCCGCCTAGACTGTAAATCTTTAAATTCTTTCCGATTTCACGTATCGGCGCGAAAGCTTTAAAATGCGCGCCCTGATTATCCATACAACCCGCAACCGTGCAGAAACCCCTTTCCCGAACATTTTCAGTCGCACCCATGATGGACTGGACAGACCGGCACTGTCGGTATTTTCACCGACTATTGTGCCGTAATGCCCTGCTGTACACGGAAATGCTCACAACAGGCGCACTTCTGCACGGTGATGCAGATCGCTTTCTGGAATTTGATCCCACGGAACATCCAGTCGCCCTGCAGCTTGGAGGCTCGGGCCCTGAAGACCTGGCCACTTGTGCTCAGATGGCCGAGCGTTTTGGCTACGACGAAGTCAACTTGAACTGCGGCTGTCCCAGCGACCGGGTACAAAACGGTGCATTTGGCGCCTGCCTTATGCAAAATCCCGCGCTGGTCGCCGAATGCGTCCAGGCCATGCAATCGGCTTGTCAGATCCCTGTTACCGTCAAGTGCCGTATCGGTATCGACGACCAGGATGAAGAGACCGCCCTCCAGGCGTTTGTCGAACACCTGGTTAATATCGGCTGTCGCTCAATTACCGTGCATGCCAGGAAAGCCTGGCTACAGGGGTTAAGTCCAAAAGAAAATCGCGATATCCCGCCACTGAATTACGACCGGGTCTACCGGTTAAAGAAGGACTTCCCCGACCTGGAGGTTGTTATCAACGGAGGCATCCGCGACCTCTCAGAAGTAAAAAGGCATTTGCAGTTTGTCGATGGTGTAATGCTCGGCAGAGAGGCGTACCATAACCCCTGGTTGCTGGCACAAGTGGACGCCGAGCTCTTTGGCCAGGAACCAAACTATTCTTCACCGTTGGATGCCTTGCAGGGTTTTTACCCCTATATAGAATCCCAACTGGCCAGGGGCGAAAAGCTGGGTTCGATGACACGACATATCCTGGGGCTTTTTCAGGGCGTTCCCGGGACACGGCGCTTCAAGCAGCACCTGAGTATACATGTCCACAAGCCCGGCGCAGGGCTGGATATACTGGTTGATGCGTCCCGGCATTTGCAATCAACTCGTGCCATGGAAAACATAACCGCTTAAACACAGGTATCCTGCTTTTGTTACACCAAGTAGACAAAACAGTCAGGGTACACTGGTAAATACACGCTAAATTCGAGGGCAGAATGAACAAGCTTGATCAACTCCGCCAAATGACTGAAGTCGTTGCCGATACGGGCGATATTGATGCCATCGCCAAATACAAGCCGGTAGATGCAACCACCAACCCCAGCCTGCTTTTGAAAGCGACCCAGTTGCCACGATATGAGTCACTGATCGACCAGGCCGTGGAATGGGCCAAAACGCTGGAAGTCAGCGATGCGGAAAGAATTGAGATCCTGGCGGACCGATTGGCCGTTAGCGCCGGGCTGGAAATTCTTAAAGTCATCCCCGGCCGGATCTCTACCGAAGTGGACGCGCGACTTTCTTTTGATACCGATGCCAGTATTGCCCGCGCCAAACGTATTATCGGCTTTTACGAGGAAGCCGGGATTGGCAGGGAGCGTGTCCTCATCAAGCTGGCCTCTACCTGGGAAGGAATCCGCGCCGCAGAAATCCTGCAAGCCGAGGGCATAAACTGCAACCTGACCCTGATGTTCAGCGATGTCCAGGCAGTTGCTGCGGCCGAAGCCGGGGCATTCCTGATCTCCCCGTTTGTCGGACGTATCCTTGACTGGTACAAAAAAGCCAATCAGGTCGATAGTTACCCTGCCGATGAAGATCCCGGTGTGCTCTCGGTACAAAACATTTACAACCTGTACAAGGACCGCGGTTTCAAAACCGTCGTCATGGGAGCCAGTTTCCGTAATGTTGGGGAAGTCGAGGCACTGGCTGGCTGTGATCGGCTGACGATCGGGCCGCAGTTACTCGAAGAGCTAAGTAACGACGACGGACATCTTGAACGCAAGCTCAGCGCTGAAAATATTGGCGAGTATCAGGATTGTCGAATAAGCGGCGAAGCGGATTTCCGTCTGCAATTCAACGATAACCCCATGGCGGTGGATAAACTTGCTGAAGGAATTCGCCTCTTTATTGCCGATCAGATCAAGCTGGAAGCCCTGTTAAGCGATAAGCTCCAGGGCTAGAGCCAGGCGTCGCGAACACCAATAGCAACGTTGGGGGGGTATCGTCTTTTCGAAACTGAAAATCTCCTGAAGCTACCGCACGAACCCTGCGTCGATATAGGCATCACACTCCACCATGTCACCGCACAAAAGAAACCTGAGAATACGGTGTAGACCCCCGCCCGGCGCAGCCTGGAGAAAAAGCTCGCTTGAGTAACAATTGGATTCGTAACCTATTAATTTACATAAGTTATTTCTTGTCCTCCGGGCATATCCATATGCAGCTCAAAACCAATTGATGTATCAAAATTACAAATTTGTTTGTATACGAAAAATAATTACAAATATTATTTGCAGACGATATACTAACAGGCATAATGTTGACTATTCATATATAACATTCTCTGCCATTTTACGTGGCGTGAAGATTATAAACAGACTTTGCGCTGACGCTTGATGCCGCCAGAGTGCAAAGCTGGAACCGGGGTGAGGCACTAAGATGAACACAATTTTGCGCATCGTCGCATTGATTTATAGCTGCTTATACTTAACAGGCTGCTCCTCAAACTTAACAGTCGGTGCGGATGCGCAAGCCGACGAATTTGTTATTCGTGAATTTGAGAAACAACAACTGACCCCCGTCTATTGGTCTGAAGGCGCCAGTTACGGCGACTTTAACCAGGATGGTCATATGGATGTTGTCAGTGGACCGCATATATGGCTGGGACCCGACTTCGAGCATCGTTACGAATACTATCCCCCCCAGGCGCCAACCAAGGTGTCGCCCTACGCTCGTGGGTATTACTCGAACGACAATTTCTTTTCATTCGTCTACGACATCAACGGGGACGGCTGGCCTGACGTCCTGACGGCGGGGCTTCCCAATACCCCTGCTTACTGGTACCAGAACCCGGGCAAATCTTTCAGTGGTCCAGGCCCGGAACGGCCCGAACACTGGGAGCGCCATTTTGTTACAGACGCTGTTAAGAACGAAGCCCCTGATTTTAAAGACCTTACCGGTGATGGAGCACCTGAACTTTTGACGGCATACGACGAACATTATGGCTATGTCTCGCCGAACCCTGTAGCACCGACGCTGCCCTGGATCTTTCACCCCATATCAACTCACGAGGAAGTGATTCATCACTACACCCACGGTATGGGTATTGGGGATGTAGATGGCGACGGACGCAAAGACTACCTAACCGGGGATGGATGGATGCGACAGCCCGCCTCTCTGGAAGGGGATCCGGATTGGGAGTTTCACCGATTTCCCTTCATCGATCGGGCAGGTTCCCATAAGTGGGGGAGCTTGGAGGTGGCGGGCAGCCTGGTGGGGGGAGGAAATATGTATGTCTATGATGTGAATGGGGACGGCCTCAACGACGTCATCACCAGCCTGGACGCACACGGCTGGGGCCTGAGCTGGTTTGAACAGATCCGAAACGGTGATGAAATCACTTTTCAGGAGCATGTCATTCTAAGCAAGCAGGAAGAAAATACCGATAACCCTTACGGGGTTCAATTCTCCCAGCTCCACGCAGTTGAGCTTGTCGACATCGATGGCGACGGACTGAAAGACATTTTGACCGGAAAAACCTACCGGGCTCACGACTTTAATGATGCCGGGTCCCGACAGGACCCGGTAATCTATTATTTCCGGCTTACGCGCCAGGAGGATGGCCAGGTTGAGTACATTCCCCATCTGATTGATGATGAGGCGGGTATCGGGCGTCAACTGGTAAGTGGAGACATCAATGGAGACGGGCTGGTCGATTTTGTGGTCGGCAATAAAAAAGGCGCTTTTCTCTTTACCCAAAAGGTTCGAAACGTCGACCAGGAAGAATGGGAAAAAGCTCAGCCTGTCCGCATCGAAAATTTTGGAAACCAGTAACTGCTAGTACTAATCGAGTAGAGGTGAGGCACTAAGATGAACACAATTTTGCGCGTCGCGGCATTGATTTATAGCTGCTTATACTTAACAGTCGGTGCGCATGCGCAAGCCGACGAATTTGTTATTCGTGAATTTGAGAAACAACAACTGACCCCCGTCTATTGGTCTGAAGGCGCCAGTTACGGCGACTTTAACCAGGATGGTCATATGGATGTTGTCAGTGGACCGCATATATGGCTGGGACCCGATTTCGAGCACCGTTACGAATACTACCCCCCCGTGGCGCCAACCAAGCGGCTCCCGTATGACTTCGGGTATTATGCGAACGACAATTTCTTTTCATTCGTCTACGACATCAACGGGGACGGCTGGCCTGACGTCCTGACGGCGGGGCTTCCCAATACCCCTGCTTACTGGTACCAGAACCCGGGCAAATCTTTCAGTGGTCCAGGCCCGGAACGGCCCGAACACTGGGAGCGCCATTTTGTTACAGACGCTGTTAAGAACGAAGCCCCTGATTTTAAAGACCTTACCGGTGATGGAGTACCTGAACTTTTGACGGCATACGACGAACATTATGGCTATGTCTCGCCGAACCCTGTAGCACCGACGCTGCCCTGGATCTTTCACCCCATATCAACTCACGAGGAAGTGATTCATCACTACACCCACGGTATGGGTATTGGGGATATAGATGGCGACGGACGCAAAGACTACCTAACCGGGGATGGATGGATGCGACAACCCGCCTCCCTGGAAGGAGACCCGGATTGGGAATACCACCCCTTCGCGTTCGTTAATCGGGCGGTTGACTCAGAGTTCTGTTGTTTAACCGGGGGGGCCAACATGTATGCCTATGACGTGAATGGCGACGGCCTCAACGACGTCATCACCAGCCTGGACGCACACGGCTGGGGCCTGAGCTGGTTTGAACAGATCCGAAACGGTGATGAAATCACTTTTCAGGAGCATGTCATTCTAAGCAAGCAGGAAGAAAATACCGATAACCCTTACGGGGTTCAATTCTCCCAGCTCCACGCAGTTGAGCTTGTCGACATCGATGGCGACGGACTGAAAGACATTTTGACCGGAAAAACCTACCGGGCTCACGACTTCGGTGACCCCGGGGCCCGACAGGACCCGGTAGTCTATTATTTCCGGCTTACGCGCCAGGAGGATGGCCAGGTTGAGTACATTCCCCATCTGATTGATGATGAGGCGGGTATCGGGCGTCAACTGGTAAGTGGAGACATCAATGGAGACGGGCTGGTCGATTTTGTGGTCGGCAATAAAAAAGGCGCTTTTCTCTTTACCCAAAAGGTTCGAAACGTCGACCAGGAAGAATGGGAAAAAGCTCAGCCTGTCCGCATCGAAAATTTTGGAAACCAGTAATTGCTTGTTGCTACCAGCTGCTAGTACGAGCCAAAAAGTTAAGAATCTTGGCTCGTCAGCAAAATTTTTAAGTCAGTTTTTGTACTGGCTGGCTTGGCAACGGACTGCCTAATGACCAGCTTGTGTACACGATTTCCGGTAAGCCAATTCGCATTGCCCGTCTTGAGACCAGTCACCTACTCTACCGGCATAGCCGGTGGTTTCTGGTTTCAGGTATAAATGATCCAGTCGGTGAATAACCCACCAATTTCTTTTCGGGGCAGGTTCACTGGCGAGTTTCGAAAGGCACTTGTTTGACGGACGGCCCTTTAAACGGGTCGGAGACAACCGACCAGCACCGTCAGGAAAACTGGACATTCCATACTGAACCAATGCCGCAATTTAAGGGCTTGGATACACCTGAAAGCGTCGAAGGTTCGGGTTTGAAAAAGGCTATTTACTGATAGTGACAACTACTGTCTATAGAGTGTCGGCAATAGCGGATACTTTCTTACTAAAATCAAGCATCGCCTCTCTTGACTTGGCTTCATCATAAGTCAACAGCACTTTGTCTTCGACGATAACTTCGCCATTCACGATCACCGTATCAACATTGGATGCATTAGCAGAGTAAACCAATGCAGAATACGGGCTATACATTGGCACCATATTGGCTGACTGTACTTCAATAATTACGATATCTGCTAACTTGCCTTTCTCTAATGAGCCAAGTTCATCTTCACGATGGATTGCTCTGGCGCCACCCAGGGTTGCCATTTCTACGACCTTGACGGGAGGCATTACAGATCTATCTTTGTTATCTAACTTGTGGAGCTTTGCAACGTAGCCCATTTGACCGATGATATCTAATGTGTTGCCACTCATCGGGCCATCTGTACCAAGCCCAACTCTTAGCCCTTGATCGTGCATCTTTAAGGCAGGTGAAATTCCTTTTGCCGACTTAATATTCGCAACCATATTATGGGCAACCCCAATATCTCTTGCTTTCATTAATGCGATATCGCTGTCTGTTACAAATATAGCGTGAGCGGCAATAAAGCGGTCATTAAGAATACCGATAGAATCAAGGTACTCGACAGGTGTCATGCCATAATTCTCATTAAAATCATTAAACTCCTCTTCTGTTTCTGCAACGTGCATCGATACTGGCAAGTTGTATTTTTCAGAAAGGTTTTTGATTTTTTCTAAATCTTCCGTATTTACAGTGTGTGGAGCATGAGGCCCAAATCCCGGGGTGATTAACTCATCATCTTTATATTTTTCGATGAACTCGATGGCCAAATCAATTTTGGCTTGAGCATCTTTGCCATCTGCCGTGGCGTATTTGATAATATTTTGGGTCATTATCCCCCTTAAGCCAATTTTTTTAACCGCTTCAGCTGCGCTCTCTTCATAAAGATACATATCAACCATGGTCGTTACGCCAGATTTGGCCATTTCAATACTGCCATGCAGAGCACCAAGATATGACATCTCTTTAGAGACCATTTTATTTTCCAGGGGGAAGATATAACGCTGAAGGCGATCTGGCACATCATCCGCCAGGCTTCTAAATACCGTCATTGATACATGTGTATGGGTATTGATCATGCCGGGCATGACAATGCCTCCTTCAGCATCTATGACTTTCCTAGCCTCAAACTCGTTAAGGTCGCTGCCATCGGTTACTGCAAAAATTCTATTTTCTTTAACAGCGACAAGTCCATTTTCATAAATATTCCTGTCTTCATCCATGATGAGGACAGTGGCATTCTTGATTAGCAAGTCGACAGTTTCAGCGGCTACGCCGAAAGTGCTAACAAGAGAGGCGACAGCAAGAGAAACCGCTATAAGAATTTTATTGGACATGATAATCACCAGTCTTTATTAAATTTGTGCGCATGCAACCTAACTGCAGCGTATTGAGAATCAGTATTGCACAATACTAGAGTCCGATTTATGAGCATGGTCAAGGCCGTATCTATTATCAGGCAACGAATAGCCGTGCTCCATCATCAGCATTTAGCGATACCAACGTCGCGAAGGCATTGAATTTCATAAAGGTAATTAATTACTTTTGCCTGCAACAAAACAATTAGTGTATCTAAATTACATTTTTTCCATAACAAGTAAAATAATTACAAATTTTGTTTGCATAGGGTATACAAACAGGCTAATGTTGACTACTCATTGATGTATCGCCGTGAATTTTTCGATAACAAATTTTATCGTTTTCAGGCCGGGGAAGACATTGCACCCAAACACAGAAAACTATAATTATGAAAACTACATTTAGCACAATTTACTTGTTCTCATCCTTGTCGTTTGTATTGTTCATCGCTTCTGTACCAGCTTATTCGCAAACTCCAATTGATATTAGCGCCGGTGAGGACCACACATGCATACTAAATTCAAATGGAGAGGCTTACTGCTGGGGAGATAATTCAGTAGGTCAGCTGGGAAACGGTTCTACTGAGTCCAGCATGAAACCTGTCGCTGTTTCAGGAGATCTCCAATTAAAATCAATCAGTGTTGGCTGGGATCATACCTGTGGCGTTACAGTTGATAACGAAGCTTACTGCTGGGGACGGGGCAGATATGGAAGACTGGGAAATGGATCTTCTGAAAATAGCACAGTTCCAACCCCTGTGTCCGGTGAATTGTCTTTTCAGTCAGTCGATTCCGGGATGGCGCATACCTGTGGAATAACTACCGACGGAGCCGCTTTCTGCTGGGGAAGAGGAGAAGATGGAATTCTTGGAAATAATTCAGTTGAAAGCTCAGTGGTCCCTGTGCCCGTTTCGGGTGGACATACTTTTGGATCATTACAAGCCGGATCAGCAACAACATGTGGCATTACAACCAATGGGGATGCGTATTGCTGGGGTGCCAGTGATTTTGGCAATTTGTTAGGACAGGGAGATGATGATCGTGACAAAAAATTAGCTCCAGGGCTTGTGGCAGGTGAGTTCAATTTCAAACCAGACTCAATCAGTGTTGGCCTTGATCACGTTTGTGCCCTAAACACGTCGGATAAAGCTGTCTGTTGGGGACGCGGCAGGTACGGCAAATTGGGTATTGGTTCTGGCGAGGGTTTGGGGGTAATTGAAAATCTGAGGACGCCAAGAGAAATAAACGGAAACATATCTTTTACTTCAATTACTACCGGGGTATTTCAGACCTGCGGGACTGCAACTGATGGCAAGGCATACTGCTGGGGAAGAAATGGATCAGGCCAATTGGGCGATGGTACTACGACAATGCGAGTCGAACCTGTAGCTGTAATAGCCGATTCCGACTTTAATAATATGTCTATTGGAGTTGATCACACATGTGGGATCTCTTCAAACGATGACGTTTACTGTTGGGGAAATGGCAGCGCAGGTAAGCTTGGAACTCGCTCATCTGACAACAAACTTCTTCCCACTAAGATTAGGCCAAGATAAAGGGTTATTATGTTTCAGAAAAAATCAACCATAAAAATCATGTATCGGAAAACAATAGTTGTTCTCGCTGGATTATTGACATTCGTTGCTACCAATGCGTATGCACAACGGTTACAGACGAACCAGGAACAGTTCCAGGTTCTTTTGTTTACGAAGTCTCTGGACTATCAGCACCTTTCAGTTACAAGTGGTGTGGAAATGTTCAAAGAGTTAAGCCAGGATAATCACTTTGGCCTTACCTGGACTGAACAATCCGACTTTTTTGATGACCAACAACAGCTGAACAGCATGGATGTCATTGTCTTCATGAATACATCTGGAGATATCCTAAATGACAATCAAAGAAGAGCACTGCAAGATTACATTCACCAAGGTGGAAATTTTGTAGCAATACACTCAGCCTCATTCACGATGATGGAATGGCCATGGTATGTAAAACTGGTTGGCGGCGTTTGGAACCGTCATCCAAATCCAGGCATTTGGACCGCAGTTGTTAATAATGAAAAACCGGATCATCCAGCGACATCCCATATACCGGAAAAATGGGTAGTTTCTGAAGAGTGGTACAATTATTTGGAATTGTCAGACAATATTGAAGTTGCCTTGACTATAGACGAAACCACCTTTCCCGGGGGGAAAATGCCTGACCACCACCCAATAGCCTGGTATCAGGAAGATTTTGAAGGTGGAAGATCATATCACACAGGCTTGGGCCATCCCGAAGGCATCTATGACAATCCTTGGTATAGACAACATATTCTCGGCGCGGTCTGGTGGGCTGCCACTGGTGGCAAGGCTTTCGAATAGTTTGTGTTTGTGGTTCGGCTTCGTTAATTCAAATGTATTTAGCAGTTCAGACTTGATCTGACAGGTAACCATTTTTGCGGATGGTCTCTGTCAGTTCAGGTTCAGTTTACGAACTTTTCCATCCATATTCGTTTACCATCCAGGAGCGTCTTCATCGCATTCTGCCACAGCACTTCTTGCCCTGATGGGTAATTTTATTATCGTACCATCCACCCATCCAGATCCTGTTGTAACTGATCGATAGATTCATGGATCTCTCGCTTCAGTGCCGGTTAGCAATACTCCTGCAAAATAGTCTTTAGGAAACACTCACAAGATAACATTGGTTTGTGAATGACGAGCCTTGGTGCACGTCATTGACCGCCGGGATAGATAATCATGGCTTCCGGCTTAATAGGCAACCCTCTCTTTTTTAAGGGAATCTGTCAGATTTGGTCTGAACTAATTCAATTAAAAACGTCGAACAAGTAGTTGTATTTGATCTTAATTTCCCGACCGGTTGGGGGCGCTCCCGGATATTGTTCATCGAATTCGTTGTAAACAACGAACAAGCCTGAGTTTGCGGTACGTAGTAAAGAAAAACGTACGTTCGTTGAGAGCGCTTCTTCCTGATCGTTATACTGTATCAATGCCTGCAGCAACATCTGCGGGGTAAACGAGTACGACAAACGTAGACGGGTCAGGCCGACATCAAAATCGCCGCCTGCGATGGGCAGGTCGAATTTATTATAGACGTAAGCCAGTTCTGTACTGAAACTCTCACCAATTCGATAATCGACTGACGGCTCGAACACGACACGGTCGCCGCCGAAACGATTGCCAACTTTCAGCAGAAAGTCAAAACTAAGCGGGACCCCCCGATTTGTGTTGCCCCTGAATTGTGCTTCATGCCCGGAGTAGACCCCTGCAGGCACGAACACATCATCGATAATCTCGAATGGATCCTTAAACCCATCCTTTAGATAGTTCATGCCGGTGTCGATTTGATAACCGTTCTTGAATTCCCAGTGTACATCATAGTGTTGAAAACCAGTTTCCAGAAATCCGTCGAGATCCCAATAGTTACTGATCAATATATGCGGACGAACTTCAAGTAATGCACCCTCTGGTCGGAAGCGGCGCATAATCAGCCCCTCACCACGACGATAATCGTCACGCCGCAAAAAACCCACCTCCGGATTGAAATCTTCTTGCACTTCGGTATACGCCAGCCGCGCAGACCACTCAGACGAGCTATAGACCATGCGGGTCGAAAATGCAAAGTCGTCACCGGTCAGCCCGGGCGTATCCGTTTTTGCGAAATATCCTTGCAGCAACATATTTTCACCGACGCCCAAGGCACCGTCGATTGCGTAAGTTTGATTTTGATCATCTGAGGGGGAATCACTTATGCTGCCGTCTCCATCGCGGCTCACGAAAATCGCACCGATGGAGGAACGGTTCGGCAGTTCCTGATTGATGCGAGCAACGACATAATCGTTCTGCGCGGCAACGCCCGGCAAACCCTCGTCGGACATATACAGAAAGCCGAGGTTTGTCCCGGTTCCAACGGTACCGGAGAGTCTGACACCGCCTTCGATGGGTACTTCAGCGCCATCGTTTATCCCAATTCTGCGACTAAAGAACAGCTCAACCTGCTCCGCTGTGCCCACCGAAAACTGGTCAGCGTTTTCGAGGAAAAATGGCCGCTTCTCAGGCAGAAATATGCTGAAGCGATCAAGATTGACGACGTCGTCATCTACCTCCACTTGTGCAAAATCAGTGTTGTACGTTGCGTCCAGTGTCAAGCTTGGTGTCAGCGAGTACTTTATGTCGAAGCCGAACTCCTGATCATTTTCACTACCAGTGATGTTGCCGCCCCTTTCATGGCTTGCCAGCACGAAAGGGGTAATCTGAAGGTTGCGCGAATCTGGTGGGCGAATGCCCTGAAGGGTTCCCGCTTCGGACACTCGATTGATATCGCGCTGCCGATTCAGTGGCGCCCAGAAGACGATCTCATTATTGCTGCGAATGTTGCGCTGGAAGTTAATACCCCAATTCTGCTCATCGCTCTTGCCATAACGTAATGTTGTGAACGGAATTTCAAATTCTGCACCCCAACCGGTATCCGTGAGTCGCGCCTCTACCTTCCAGCTTCCGTCCCAATTAAGATTGAACGCCCCTCCGCCCGACCCGAACCCTCCAGCTGATCCCTCCTTGATGACCTGCGCATCGTATTGGACGCCCGCCGGACTGGTGCCGAACAAATAGCCATTCTGCCTATCCAGCAGGCCGTCAATAATAATTTGAAAGCTGTCGGTATCATCCAGCGACGAATCCCGCCGGC